>NZ_CM178730.1:0-3312395 GCF_058681095.1 Brevundimonas sp. FV1ye29L | reverse complement strand
CCGGCCGTGGCCGAGGCGCTGGGCCTGCCGTGGAGCGATCCGTTCGGGGTCTGGGCCAAGGGCTGACCGACGGGGCGGCGGCTCACCGCCCCACGGCATGCAGGGCCTGTCCGTTCGCCCGCAGCCAGGCGCGGAACGGGCGGTGGTCGCCGACCAGCCGGTGGACCACGCTCCAGTAGGCCGGGCTGTGGTCGGCATGGACCAGATGGGCCACCTCGTGCGCGGCCAGATAGTCGAGCACGGCGGGCGGGGCCAGGATGACCCGCCAGGAATAGCGGATCGAGCGGTTGTGCGGACTGCAGGAGCCCCAGCGCGAGCGGGTGTCGACGATCGAGACCCGCACCGCCGTCTGTTTCAGGGCCGAGAGGTGGACCTCGGTCCGCTCCGTCAGGGCCTGACGCGCCAGCCGCTTCAAAAGGTTCTCGACCCGGCGGGAAAAGGCCTCGCCCTCGCCGCCCGAGCGGATGACCGGGCCGTCCGCATCGTCGGTCAGGCGGGCGGCGCCCGTCGTGCCCGTGGCCTCCAGACGCGTCGGGAGGCCGTGCACGGGGATGATCCCGCCGGGCTCCAGCGGCGCGCCCTCGGGCCGGGCCGCGAGGCGTTCGGCGATCCAGGCGGCGCGCGACCGGGCGAAGGCCACGGCGTCGGGCAGCAGCCGCTCGCGCGGGGCCACCACCACGGCCTCCCCGGCCCGGGCGTCGATGCGGATCGAGATGCGCCGGGCGCGCGGATTGACCGTCAGGCGAAGGGCGCCCCCGGCGCCCGGCGACAGGGCCTCAAGCGGTAGTCGTTCGCCGTGCCGGTAGACTGGATGTCTCATTCTTCGCGATGAAATCGGTGACGCGGGGATAGATTTCCTCGCGGAAGCGGCGGCCGTTGAAAACCCCGTAGTGGCCGACATGCGGTTGCACATACAACAAACGCCGGTCGTCGGGAATATTGGGACACAGGTCGTGGGCCGCCTGGGTCTGGCCGACGCCGGAGATGTCGTCGTTCTCGCCCTCGACGGTGCACAGGGCGATGTCGGTAATGGCCGACAGGTCGACGGGCTTGCCGCGATGGACCAGCTCCCCCTTCGCCAGGGCGTGTTTCTGGAACACCAGATCGATGGTCTGGAGATAGAATTCCTCGGTCAGGTCCAGCACCGACAGATATTCGTCATAGAACTGTTCGTGCTTCTCCACCTCGTCGCCGTCACCGTTGACCAGGTGCTGGAAATACTCGTGGTGGGCGTCGCGGTGGCGCGCCTCGTTCATCGACATGAAGCTGTAGAGCTGGACGAAGCCCGGATAGACCCGCCGGCCAAAGCCCGGATAGGGCAGGGGCACGGTGTGGATCATGTTCGATTTGAACCAGGCGAAGGGCTTTTCCTCGGCCAGTTCGTTGGTCACCGTGGGCGACAGCCGGGCGTCGATCGGCGAGCCCATGAAGGTCATGGAGGCCGGACGGTTGGGATCGTCCTCTGCGGCCATCACGGCGGCGGCGGCGAGCACCGGCGGCCCGGGCTGGCAGACGGCGACGACATGGGCGCGGGGCCCGATCTGGGCCAGCATGGTCCGGACGTGGTCGATATAGTCGTAGAAGTCGAACCGGCCCTCCAGCACCGGCACCTGCCGGGCATTGGTCCAGTCGGTGACATAGACGTCGTGGTCCTGGATGAAGGCCTCGACTGTGCCGCGCAACAGGGTCGCATAGTGGCCCGACAGGGGCGCCACGATCAGCACCGAGGGCGCCGCGACGGGCTTTCCGATCCGTTTCAGGTCGCCGACATTGCGGGCGAAGCGGATCAGCTGCACCCACGGCGATGACCAGACGACCTGGCGGGTGATGCGCACCGGCCGGTCGTCGACGGTGACGACGTCCAGCCCCCAGTCGGGCTTGCCATAGCGGCGCGTCACGCTCTCGAACAGTTCCGCCGAGGCATAGGCGGTGCGGCCGATGGCGGTGTCGGCGGCCGGGTTCAGGGGCGAGGTCCAGAACTGGCGCGCCATCCGGGCCCCCAGCCGCCAGGGCTGGGCCGAGGAATAGGCCAGTTCGTGCAGGGCGTAGAGCATGGTCATCCGTGGATGGGTCCGGGTCTGGCGCACGGATCGGGGTGCGAACGACGATCATACACGATGCTGCACTGCGAAAACATAAATCCGGAACCGGGGACGGGGAGGGGCGACCGGCACGGAAAAAACACCGTTCCCTTCGTTCCAGCCGTTCCCGTCGATCGCTTCGACGCCCCGGGGCGGCCGTCCCGGGTCCACCGGCAAGGCCGTGATCGCGGAGTATGGCACGACCCGGACCTGATGCGGGCTCAGGGCCGGCGATTTCACGGTGACGCTTGAAAGGGAACAGGTTTTTCAGCGGGGGTCTGCTGGCTTCAGCCCCTGTGTGCGCCATCCGGCAATGGAACGGTCGCCGCCCCGGAGCTTTTTCCCTTCAACCAAAGGAGAGCGACATGAAGGCATTGTGCTGGCACGGCAAGGGCGACATCCGCTGCGAGACGGTGGACGATCCGGAGATTCAGGACGGTCGCGACGCCATCATCCGCGTCACCTCCTGCGCCATCTGCGGCTCGGACCTGCACCTGTACGGCGGCTTTGTGCCGGGCATGACGTCCGGCGACGTCATGGGCCACGAGACGATGGGCGAGGTCGTCGCCGTCGGCAAGGACAACCAAAAGCTCAAGGTCGGCGACCGGGTCGTGGTGCCCTTCACCATCTCGTGCGGCGACTGCGACTACTGCCGCCGGGGACTGTATTCCCTTTGTGAACGGTCCAATCCGAACGGCGCCGAACAGGCCAAGGTGATCGGCTATCCGACCGCCGGCCTGTATGGCTACAGCGAGATGTACGGCGGTTTCGCCGGCGGCCAGGCCGAATATCTGCGGGTCCCCTATGCCGATGTCGGCCCGATTGTGGTGCCGGACGGCCTGACCGACGACCAGGTCCTGTTCCTGTCCGACATCTTCCCGACCGGCTGGATGGCGGCCGAGAACGCCAACATCCAGCCCGGCCAGACGGTTCTGGTGTTCGGCTGCGGCCCGGTCGGCCAGTTCGCCATCCGCAGCGCCTTCATGATGGGCGCCGGCCGCGTCATCGCCATCGACCAGGTGCCGGAACGCCTGCAGATGGCCCGCGACGCCGGGGCCGAGACGATCGACTTCGCCGACGGGGACCTGCAGGAGCGGATCAAGGACATGACCCATGGCGTCGGTCCGGACGCGGTGATCGAGGCCGTCGGCCTGGAAAGCCACGGCTCGGGCAGCCTGATTGAAAAGGTGCAGGAGACCGTCGCCGGCAAGATGGAGCGGCCCTATGCCCTGAACGAGGCCATCCTGGCCTGTCGCCCCGGCGGGACGATCAGCCTGCCCGGCGTCTTCGTCGGCGGCGTCCCCACCATGATGGGCGCCTTCGTCGCCAAGGGCCTGACGCTGAAGACCGGCCAGACCCATGTGCAGAAATACCTCGAACCCCTGATGCACAGGATCGCCGAGGGCGAGATCGACCCGAGCTTCCTGATCACCCACAAGATCGGACTGGAAGACGGGCCGGACGCCTACAAGATGTTCCAGGAAAAGAACGACGGCTGCATCAAGGTCGTCATCAACCCGTAAGGCCGGGGACGCCCGGCGGCGAGGAGACCGGAGGCCCCCGTGGAGATGCGGGGGCCTCCAGTCGGTCCTTTACCGCTCCTCAACCTCGCCTTTTACCAGTCTGTATTGCGTGCCGCGTCCGATCGTTCCAGGAACTTTTTCAAGCACTCCGGCGATGATCATGCGTTGATACATCTTTCGCATCTTCGATTCTGATTGCTCAAAACAGATTTCTCGGCCTTTGGTGTTTGTAACGGTTCCGTTTCGCTTCAAATATTGCTCGATTATCTTCTCTTTCGACGCCAATGGTTCGTGCGCCAAAGTTACTCGAACGCTATTTTCTAGCTCTTCGATCGTAGGTTCGCCGAGGTTCATGCTCCGCATCGAGCTGAAAGCAGTATTAAGCCCTTCCCCAACATCTTTGTTTGGCGGATCAGGAAATTTATTCAGCACGCGGACAACTCGTTTGTTTCGCGCGAAGCGCTGCGTCAGGATATTTCCAACGGTCACATGGCCGGCGAGGCGTCCGGGGCTTTCTACTTCCACACGATTGTCAAAGACGCGAATGTGGACATAGTCGTGTATGCTATAGTCTCGGTGTATAATTCCGTTGCATATGACTTCGTGGAGAGCTTCTCGCGGATACTTGATTTTTTCAAAGCCCTTGGTACCCAGGACCTCAATGCCCTCGATAATCTCGACTGTTGCAGCAACTGCCGCGTATACAAGGGTGTGAACTGGCCCTTCAATTGTGCGAGGATCAGCTACCAGCTCTTCTCGTTCGCCTGCGTCCTTGATTGAACGGTAGCGATAAATCTTTACGGCGCCCTGAGTCACCGTGGACTGAGGCAGGTCATCGAATAACATCACGCCTGCAATCGTGGCCTTCCCGTCACGGGCCAGTTTTTCCTTTTTCAAATAAGGAATAGCTGCGGTCGTGGGAACCATGGCTTTCTTATAAAATTCAAATATATCCGATTCTTCTACGAAGTTGTCGTTCTCTTCAGTGAGAACATTCTCGTATGACTCTTGGCCCTTTTTCCACGCGAGTTCTTGAATGGCTTGCGCACCTTTCAATCGGATATTCTGGGCATTTCTACGAATATATATTTCGCTGTCTGGGGTAGAGATGACACTCGAGGATTTCTCGACGTCTATATCTAAAAGATATCCCGAGATGCCCGGTGCTTTTAGAAACTCAATCTGGATGGAGTCCGGTGCTGACGCGAACATCTTTGTGATTTCAGTCACATGCCCGTTCGCTGCTTCTTGGTTCGCGTAACCCGCCATACGACCGCTGGTGTCCTTGGGGTCCGCAACGCCTACAACGAGACGACCACCATCCGCGTTAGCGAAAGCACTCAGGGTCTTTGCAACGGGCGCGAAAGATTCGGCTGACTTTAGCTCGAAATAATGCCCTTCGCCCCAAGCGGACAACACGCGGTACTGGCGTTCTGAAATTTCGAAGATGCTGAAGGGCATCGGTCACCTGATATCCGGAACGAATCGCAAAGGTTGGGCATGCTGCCACACCAGTGGTTGTCTACCTAGGCAATGGTACGGCACCTCAATGCACCCGCGCCTTCCCGATCTCCAGCCCGCCATCCCCCGCTGACACGGCGATCACCGAGCCGTCCTCCAGCTCGCCGGCCAGCCGCGTCTTCGCCATGGGGTCGACCCGTTCCTTCTGGATGACGCGTTTCAGCGGCTTCGGCCTGAAAACCTGGAACCGGGTTCAGGTTTCTGCTATTCCCCACCTGATGGCGACGGTCTTTCACAGTCGGCGGCGATATCGGGTGGTGGTCAACTCGAACGATCATCCGCCGCCGCATGTCCACGCCTTCGGCAAGGGGTGCGAGGCGCGGTTCAGGCTGAACTGCCCCGGGGGACCGGTGGAGCTGTGGGACTATGAAGGGCCGTGGACGCGGGCGCATCTCGTCGATCTGGGCCGCGAAATCGCGCAAGACCTGAACGCCTGTTGCGACCTGTGGAGAGATATTCATGGCTGAGTTCAACGTTCCGGACGACGCGGCCTTCGCCAGGGCACGGCGCAAGCCTGCAACCCCGCGCGCGGTCTCGGCGCGGTTCGATCGGCGCACGATGCGGGTGAAGGTGGTGCTGGACACCGGCCTCGACTTCTCGTTCGACCCGCACCGGGCCCACGGTCTGGCGGGGGCGTCGGACGATGACTTCGCCGGGGTCGCGGTCGAGGGGGCGGGCAGCACCCTGCATTTCCCCCGGCTGGACGCCGACTTCTCCGTGGCTGGCCTGCTGGAAGGCTTCATAGGGCCGCTGGAATGGACGCGGCGCGAGGCCCGGGCCGAGGCGTCGCGCCGGAACGGCCTGAGCGGCGGACGGCCGAGGAAGACGGCCGCCGCCTGATCGCCCCTAATGCACCCGCGCCTTCCCGATCTCCAGCCCGTCCGCCCCCGCTGACACCGCAACCACCGACCCGTCCTCGATCTCGCCGGCCAGCAGCTTCTTGGCCATGGGGTCGACCAGTTCCTTCTGGATGACGCGTTTCAGCGGACGGGCGCCATAGGCCGGGTCGTAGCCGCGGTCGGCCAGCCAGGCGGCGGCGGCGTCGTCGAGGGAGAGGGTCAGGCGGCGGTCGGCCATCAGTTTTTCGAGACGCGCCAGCTGGATGCGGACGATGCCGCCCATCTGTTCGCGGCCGAGGCGGTGGAACAGGATGATCTCGTCGATGCGGTTCAGGAACTCGGGCCGGAAATGGCTGCGGACCGTGTCCATGACCATGGGGCGGACAGCCTCGACATCCTCGCCCTCGGGCTGGTCGGCCAGATACTGGCTGCCCAGGTTCGAGGTCATGATGATCAGGGTGTTCTTGAAGTCCACGACCCTCCCTTGCCCGTCCGTCAAACGGCCGTCGTCCAGCACCTGAAGCAGGACGTTGAAGACGTCGGGGTGGGCCTTTTCCACCTCGTCGAACAGGACGACCTGATAGGGGCGGCGACGCACCGCCTCGGTCAGGGCCCCGCCCTCGTCATAGCCGACATAGCCGGGAGGGGCGCCGATCAGGCGGGAGACGCTGTGCTTCTCCATATATTCCGACATATCCATCCGGGTGATGGCGGCCTCGTCGTCGAACAGGAAGGCGGCCAGGGCCTTGGTCAGTTCGGTCTTGCCGACGCCCGTGGGGCCGAGGAACAGGAAGGAGCCGAGCGGCCGGTTGGGGTCGTTCAGGCCGGCGCGGGCGCGGCGCACCGCATCGGCGACGGCCTCCAGCGCCTCGTCCTGACCGACGACGCGGGCGGACAGGGCGTCTTCCATCCGCAACAGCTTGTCGCGTTCGCCCTCCAGCATCTTGTCGACCGGGACCCCGGTCCAGCGGGAGACGACGGCGGCGATCTGTTCGGCGTCGACGACCTCGGGCGTCAGGGGGCCGCCTTTGGAGGTTTCCGCCGCCTCGGCCTCGGCCAGTTGCTTTTCGATCTGAGGGATCTGGCCATAGGCGATCTCGGAGGCGCGGCCGAGGTCGCCGTTCCGTTGGGCGGCGGCCAGTTCGGCGCGCAGGCGGTCGAGGGTCTCGCGCAGCTGGGCGCCCTGACCGACCTTGTCCTTCTCGGCCTTCCAGCGCGTGGTCAGGTCGGCGGATTCGATCTCGAGGTCGGAGATCTCGTCTTCCAGCCGTTCCAGCCGGGCGACGGAGGCCTTGTCGGTCTCCTTCTTCAGGGCCTCGCGCTCGATCTTTAGCTGGACCAGGCGGCGGTCGATCTCGTCGAGGGCCTCGGGCTTGGAATCGACGGCCATGCGCACGCGGCTGCCGGCCTCGTCGATCAGGTCGATGGCCTTGTCGGGCAGGAAGCGGTCGGTGATGTAGCGGTTGGACAGGGTGGCGGCGGCGACGATGGCCGAGTCAGAGATGCGGACCCCGTGGTGGACCTCGTACTTCTCCTTGAGGCCGCGCAGGATGGAGACGGTGTCCTCGACCGTCGGCTCGTCGATGAAGACCGACTGGAAGCGGCGGGCGAGGGCCGGGTCCTTCTCGATGTATTTGCGGTATTCATCCAGCGTCGTGGCGCCCACGCAGTGGAGCTCGCCGCGCGCGAGGGCGGGTTTGAGCAGGTTGGAGGCATCCATGGCCCCGTCGCCCTTGCCGGCCCCGACCAGGGTGTGCATCTCGTCGATGAACAGGATGATCTGGCCCTCGGCGGCGGTGACCTCGCCCAGGACAGATTTCAGCCGCTCCTCGAACTCGCCGCGGTATTTGGCCCCGGCGATCAAACTGCCCATGTCGAGGGCCATGACCGTCTTGTCCTTCAGGCTCTCGGGCACGTCGCCGTTGACGATGCGCAGGGCCAGGCCCTCGACGATGGCGGTCTTGCCGACGCCGGGTTCGCCGATCAGGACGGGGTTGTTCTTGGTGCGGCGGGCCAGGACCTGGATGGTGCGGCGGATCTCCTCGTCGCGGCCGATGACCGGGTCGATCTTCTGGTCCCGGGCGGCCTGGGTCAGGTCGCGGGCATAGCGTTTCAGGGCGTCGTAGCTGTCCTCGGCGCCGGCGCTGTCGGCGGTCTTGCCCTTCCGCACATCGGCGACGGCGGCATCGAGCTTGTCGGCGGTCGCCCCGGCGGATTTCAGGATCTCGGCGGCGACCCCGCCTTCACGGGCGAGGGCCGACAGCAGGCGTTCGGTGGTGACGAAGGCGTCGCCGCTCTTCTTTGCGGCCTCCTCGGCGGCGGCGAAGACGCGGGCCGTGGCCCCGTCCAGATAGAGCTGGCCCGAGCCGCCCTCGACCTGGGCGCGCTTCTTCAGGGCGGTCTCGGCCCCCTCGGCGGCCTTGCCGGCGTCGCCGCCGGCGGTGGTGATCAGGTTGCGGGCGAGGCCGTCACGCTCTTCCAGCAGCACCTTGAGCAGGTGTTCGGGCGCGAAATGCTGGTGGCGGCGGGCCAGCGCCAGGGTCTGGGCCGACTGGACGGCCTGTTTGGCGCGGTCGGAATAGAGGTCGAGGTTCATGCGGGGTCCCCTTTGGAAGGCGGAATCGGGGCTTCGCGTCCTCTGTAGCAAGCCACGCGACGCCCCGTTGCAGGGGATGTGTGTGTGGCTGATGCGTCACACAAGTGGCGGACATGAAAACGCCCGCCGCCGGGAGGGCGACGGGCGTTTCAGCGCCGCGGGATTCGGGATCAGCCCCCGGCCGGGCCGGTCGAGAAGTCGAACTGTTCCGGCGGCTTGCGCGGGCTGGAGCCGAAGCTCCAGCTGAGTCCGACATAGAAGGCGCGCAGGCGGATATCCTGTTCCGACCGTTCGCGGAACAACGGGGTGTCGTAGATCGTGGTGTTGTTGAACGAGTTGAACAGGTCGCGGCCGGTGAAGTTGAACGAGACGCTGTCGGTCAATTTGCGGCGGTAGCCGAGGTTGACCATGCCGCCGGCCTCCCGCGTGCCCTGGGCCAGCAGGCTCTCGCCCTGCCAGAAGCCGGTCAGCTGGACGAAATCCTTCGGCGTCGGCTGCCAGTTGAGGCTGATGCGGCCGCTGGCCAGGGTGGCCTCGCGGTCGCCGCCGCCGGGAATGCCGGCCGCGTCGATCTGCTGGCGGAGGACATTGACGCTGGCGCTGTAGCGCAGGGTCGGGTGCAGCGGGCCGGTGGCGGTGGCCTCGAGACCCACATCCCGACGCGACCCCAGGTTCTCGGGCCGGGTCAGCAGGACGCCGCCGCCGATGTCGGTCGCCACCGGGGTGAAGGCCTTGTCCGTGTCCCGCAGATAGGCCGTCGCCTGATAGAAGCTCTGGCCCTTGCGCATCTGCCACATGGCCTCGAAGGCGTCCGTCTCCTGCGGCTCCAGATCCGGATTGCCCGAACGCAGGTTCAGCGGATCGCCATAGGACACGAAGGGATTGAGCTGGGCCGGCTGGGGGCGCTGGATGCGACGCGAATAGCTGGCGCGCAGGGTCTGGGTCTCGGACAGGGTGTAGCTGACATGGCCCGTCGGATAGGCGCGGAAATAGTCCTGAGACGCGGAGGTCCCGCCGGTCAGGTCCTTGATCTCGATGTCGGCCTGTTCAAGTCGCAGCCCGGCCTGGGCCGACAGTTTCGCCGTCAGGGGGCGTTCGAAGGTGGCATAGAGGGCGTGGACCGTCTGACGCGCCTCGAACCGGTTGCTGAAGCCGGGCACGACGGCCAGGGCGCCTTCGGAGGGGCCGCGGCGGAACACGACGTCCTGTTCCGGCCGAAGGTCATTGACCTCATAGCCGAGGCGCAGCTTCGCGTTATCGGACATCGGTCGCGTGTAGGCGCTGGTGAAGCCGAGCGTGACCTGGTCGGAGTCCTGTTCGGTCCGTTCAAGGAAGGTCGCCGCCGCCGGGGTTATGAAGCTGTTGGTCGAAAGCCCTGAGGTGTCGTTGCCGTTGCGGTCATAGCGCAGCTCGTTGGACCATTCGTGGCCGGCGTCATCGAACCGGTGCACGACCCGGGCCGTGGCGCCCCAGTTCTGGAAGTCGAATTCCGAGTCTCCGTCCCGCCGATAGCCGCTGGTCACCGTCCCGGCGGCATTGCGGGTCTCGTACAGACTGTCCCCGCTTCCCGTCCCGTCGAACAGCACGCCGCGCAGTTCGCCCGTCAACTGGGTTTTCGGGGTGAGGCGGTATTCCGCCGTGAACCGGCCAAAGGCGCCGTTCTGTTCCGAGGTGATCGGCGACTCGAGGCGGGTGGTGGAGACCACGGCGCCGCTGGCGGGGTCGAGCTGTTCACGCAGGCTGCGGAGCGAGATCTCGGTCGGGTCCGACCGGTAGCTGAGATCGCCCGACAGGGTCAGCTTGTCCTTCTGCCAGGACCCGCTGCCGCCCAGGTTCCACCGGCCGTTGTCGCCGACATTGGCGCGCAGGGAGCCGGTCGTCAGGGCGTCTGCGACCACGGTCGCTGGCTTGCTGATCAGGTTGATCACCCCGCCCGAACCCTCGGGACTGTAGGCGGCGGATGGATTGGTCATGACCTCGATACGCGCATACCGGTCGGCCGGAAGTTGCAGCAGGGCCTGGGCCCGGCCCTCGCCGGTCAGGATGCCCGACGGACGGCCGTCGATCAGGATGGTGACATTGCCGTCGCCGCGCAGCGAAACATTGCCCTGGGGGTCCACATCCACCGACGGCACATTGCGCAGGGCGTCGGCGAGGCTGCCGGTCGTGGCCTGAAGATCATCCTTCAGGCTGTAGCTGATCGAATCGATCGAGGTGCGGATGGCGCTGGCCTGACCGGTGACGACGACGTCGCCGACGCTGGCGGGCTTGTCTTCCGCAGGGGCGGGCGCCGGGGCGTCCGGGGGCGTCTGGGCCGGGGTCTGGGCCGGGGTCAGGGCCTGAGTCTGGGCCGACGTCTGGGCCGGGGTCGGGGTCCGTGCCGGCGGCGTGGGCGTCGAGGCCCCGGGCGCCGGGGTCGGTGCGGGCGACGGCGTCTGGGCCATGACGGCGCCGGCCGAAGCCGTCATGGCGACGCCGAGAAGGAGTGCGAGCTTGGAGGAGGTCATTGCCCCGGTGATCCTGAAAAACGCGGGCGATAAGGGAGGGCCCGTCAAGGACGCTTGACTACCAGTCCGTCCCGGCAAGGCGAAGTTACTTCTTCTTCATGTCGGTGGATCGTCACGGCGCCAGCCGGGCGTTTGACGCGACGCGGCCACAGGTGTCTGTGAAGGGGGCGGCGTCGATCCCGCGCTCCGACCCCTGCAGTTGTCCTTTCCGTCCCATGCTTCACGCCCTCTGGCCCGTCGATCCTGCGGTGATCCCGCCCTTTCTGGCGGCGGTGTCGCTGATCGAGCTGACGCCGGGGCCGAACATGGGCTGGCTGGCCATTGTGGCCATCGGACAGGGACGGATCGCCGGTCTCGCCGCCGTGGCCGGGGTGACGCTGGGGTTGACCGTCTGGATGGCCGCGTCGGCGTTTGGTCTGACCTCGGTCCTGCTGGTCTTTCCCTGGCTGTATCAGGTCGTGCGCTGGTCCGGCGTCCTGTTCCTGATCTGGCTGGGGTGGGAGGCCTGGTCGGGGGCCGGGCGCAGGACGCAGGTCGAGGCCCGTGATCCCGAGACGCTGCGGGGACTGTTCCTGCGAGGACTGACCGGCAATCTGCTGAACCCCAAGGCGGCGGTCTTCTATGTCGCCCTGTTGCCGACCTTCATCCGGCCGGACCATGCCACGCCCCTGGTCCAGGCCCTGACGCTGGGCGGGCTGCATGTGGCGGTCAGCGTCGCGGTGCATGCCCTGATCGTGCTGGGCGGGGCGAGTGCGGGGGCGCTGGTGCTGAAACGGATCGAAGGCGTGTGGGCCGGCCGGGCGATGGCCCTGGGCATGGTCGCGGTCGCCCTGTGGATGGGCTGGGCCACGCGGGGGTGAGCGCGGGGGTGTGAGCGCGAGGGGGTGACCGGAGGCGGACCGCGCGATAGCCTTCCTTGAACGCCCTGTCCGTCCGGAGCCCCCATGTCCCTTCGCCTGTCGCGCCGCGCCGCCCTGATCGCCTCGTCCGGCGCCGTCGCCCTGCCGATGCGGGCCTTCGGTCAGGCGTCCCCCGCCCCCGCCGACCTCGCCCGCGACGACGCGGCCCATGACGCTGCCCTGGCCGAAGCGGTCCACGCCTATGTGACGAAGGCGATGGCCGCCTGGCCCGACCAGCCGGCGCTGGGAATCGCCGTGGTGCGCGACGGGCGCGACGTGCTGGTGCGCGGCTATGGGGTGAGGAAACAGGGGGAGGCGGCGCGGGTCGATGAACACAGCCTGTTCGCCATCGCCTCCAACACCAAGAACGTCACCGCCGCCGCCCTGGCCATTCTGGTCGACGAGGGGAAGGTGAAGTGGGACGCGCCGGTGCGGACCTATATCCCCGGCTTCACCCTGTCGGACCCGGTCATCGGCGAACGGATCACGGTGCGCGACACCCTGAGCCACCGGGCGGGGTTCGGTCTGGGCGCCGGCGACCTGCTGTTCTGGCCCAACTCCGACCGGACGCGGGCGGAGATCATGGCGGCGGTCCCCCATGTGCCGATCGAGGACGGGTTCCGGGCCGGCTATCACTACTGCAACCTGATGTTCGTGGTGGCGGGCGAGATCATCGCCCGGGTCTCGGGCATGGCGTGGGAGGATTTCGTCCAGACCCGCATCCTCGAGCGGGTGGGGATGACGGAGACGGTCCCCCTGATGACACGGGCCGACCCGGCGAAGTCGGCCCTGCCCCACGGCCGGGTCGGGCCGCCCCTGCGCTATCAGGGGCCGATGACCCTGTTGTCGGACACCATCGCCGGCATCTGGGACTGGGATTCGGCGGCGGCGGCCGGGGGCTTCTGCGCCTCGCCCGCCGACTGGGCGAAATGGATGAAGCTGCGGCTGGCCATGGGCGCCCTGCCCGACGGGACGCGGCTGTTTTCGGAGGCGACGGCGCGCGAGATGTGGCGGCCCAATGTCATCGTCTCCTCGTCCGAAGGGCCGACGGCCGCCCTGCCCGGCCGGGCCATCGCCTCGACCTATGCGATGGGTTTTCAGGTCCAGGACTATCGCGGCGAGCGGTTGATCAGCCACGGCGGCGGGTCGCCGGGCGGGATCTCCGCCACCCTGCTGATCCCGGGACGCAAGGCCGGGATCGCCATCTTCTCCAACGCCGAGGAGAGCTTCCTGCTGCGGGCCCTGAGGTCCGGTCTGGTCGACATCGTCATGGGCAAGACGGGGTTCGACTGGATCGCGGATTCGAAGCGACTGGAGGGCGAGGGGACCGCGCGGTCGCTGGCCGCCGCCGCCGGGATCGATGCGAAACAGGCTGAGGGCGCGCCGCCCGCCCGTCCGCTGGAGGCCTATGCCGGGACCTGGCGCGATCCCTGGTATGGCGACATCACCATCGAGACGCGGACGACCGGCCGGGGGCGGAGCGCGAAGACCAGCCTCTGGCTGGCCTTCAGCCGCACCCCGGCGCTGAAGGGGCCGCTGGAGCCCTATGACGGGGAGACGATGCGGACGCGCTTTCCGGACAGGCGGGAGGAAGACCTGTTCATCACCTTCGACCTGAAGGCCGACGGCGCGGCCACCGCCACGATGAAGGGGGTCAGCCCGGACATCGACTTCAGCTACGACTATCAGGACCTGAGATTGACGAGGGTTTGATCATGAGTGTTCCGGCAATCGTGCTTGCGGCAGCCCTGATAGGCGGCCACGCCCCGATCAAGCCCGACGGCGGCCCGCCCTTGCCTCACACATCGCAAGATATCGCGCGCATGAGCGCAGACCGGTTCTGGGAGCTGATCGACAGGACGACTGCCTCCCAGTCCGATCCGGATGCGCAGTTAGCTGCTCTAAAGGACGAACTTCTACGGCTCCCGGCGGAGGAGATCGTCGCCTTTCAGGCGGAGTTCGATGGTCTGCTTGCCCAGGCCTATCGCTGGGACCTGTGGGCGGTCGTTTACATCGCGCACGGCGGCGCGTCCGATGATGGATTCGAATACTTCCGGCGCTGGCTCCTGTCGAAGGGGCGCGCCGTCTTCGAAAGCGTTCTAGCCCGGCCTGACGATCTCGCCGATATCGCCCGGCAGGTCTCGATGGGTCAGGACGGGGTTATGGAATTCGAGCAATTCTACGATGTCGCCGCTGAGGTCTGGGCCGTAAAAAGCGGCTCCTCACCGTTGGATATGCCGGCGCCTCCGGGTCAGGAAACGACAGGACGAGACCCTCTGGGCGAGCCCTTTTCCGAAGACAACGAGGTTCTGGCGGCGATGTACCCCAAGACCTGGGCGATGTTCGGCGAGGCTCCGCTGCCCTAGCTGGACCCTCTACCGCGCGGATCGAGCAATAGCCCCGACACCGTCCCGGCCAGCAGGCGGTCGGCGAGGGGCAGGCGGGCCAGCTTGCCCAGCAGGTGGTCGCGGATCCACGGCCGGATGCGGCCGTCGGCCTGATAGAAGGGGGTGAAGCCGAGGCTGAGCGCCTGATACAGGCGCAGGTGCCAGCGGCGGGCGCGGGCATAGGCGTCCAGCGCCGTATGGAGGTCGTCGGTCGACTCCAGGGCCATGGCCAGGGCCCGGGCGTCGAGCAAGGCCATGTTGACCCCCTGACCCAGCTGGGGGCTGGTCGAATGGGCGGCGTCGCCGATGACGGCGAGGCGGGGCGCGACGGGATAGTCCAGCGTGTGGTGCCCGTAGCGGGCGAGGGTCAGGGCCTCGGGGTCGGCGATGGCGTCCAGAACCGGGGCGACGCGGGGCCAGAGCGACAAGACCTCGGCCTTCCACGCCTCCATGCCCGCAGCGCGCCAGGCGGGATGGTCGGCGGCCTTCAGGCTCCAGAAGAAGGTGGCGCGGGGCTGCGGATCGTCGGGAAAGCGGCCGGACGGCAGGACGCCGATCATGCGACTGGCGCCGCGATAGACCTGTTCGAGGGCGCCGGCGTCGAAGTCGCCGCCCGGCCACGGGACCGTGCCCCACAGGGCGCCCCATTCCAGATCGCGGCGCGTGCCGAAGAAGCCCGTGGCGGGCAGGGTCCGGGCGATCGCGGACCGGGCGCCCGAGGCGTCGATGACGAGGTCGAAGGTTCCGGGGCTGCGGCCCTCCCGTCCTGTCAGCCGGCCGTCGGCGGCGGCCGTGACCTCGGTGTCGGGCGCGAAGTCGACGCCTTCGGCGAGGCAGGCGCGGTACAGGATCTGGAAGATCGAGGCGCGGAGGACGCCCCGGGCCGGACGGGCCGGGTTCAGGGCGCCGTAGCGGACGTCCAGCACGATCCGCCCGCGCCGGGCCTCGCGACCGAACAGCCGATCGATGGGTTGGCCCAGGGTCTCGACCTCGGTCGTCAAACCCAGACCGTCCAGCACATCCAGACCGGTGGGCTGGAGCATGAAGCCGGCGCCGACCGGTCGCGGCTGGTCGAACCGCTCGAAGACGACGGGCCGACGCCCCTGACGCGCCAGCATCAGGGCGATGGCCAGACCGGCCGGACCCGCGCCGATGACCGCGATCGAGGACGAGGGCCTAGGCAGGAACCAGCTCGATCAGGTCGAGGTTGGACTCGTTCTGGGGCCAGGGCATGACCAGCCGCCAGCGGCGATCGCCGATCCGCTCCAGAATGGCGACGAGGTCGCGGTCGGGGCGCCGGCCATAGGAGTTGGCCGGGGGCTCGGCGGCCAGGGCCATGGAGCCCAGCATCAGCATATGCCGGTCGTCCTCGGGGAACAGCAGGCCGGAGGGGCGCTGGGAGCCCGTGACCTTGGAGAATTTCAGGCCGCGCGGCGTGGCCTCGATGCGGCAGGCGAACCAGCCGTAGACGACATAGCCGAGACCGTCCTCGCCGCCTTGCGAGCCCAGTTTGACGGTCCGGCAGCGATAGTCGCCGGGCGGCGGGGCGACGGCGTCCTGTGCGGCCCGCTGTTTGATCAGGTCGCCAAGGCCGGCGAGATCGCCCGAACCGGGCTGGCGTCGCGCCTGTTCCAGGGCCAGGGACCAGGCGGCGTCGCGGCGTTGATAGCGGTCACGGTCCACCGAGGTGATGATGCCCCGCCAGTCGAGCCGGGCCACCGCGCCGCCGGGCGGCGGGGGAGGAGCCGGCGGCGGGGCCGAAGCGCAGGCGGAGGCCAGCAGCAGGCCGGCGATGGCGGTCAGTCGGACAAGACGCATGATCAACCCCTGAGGCGACGGCGTCCGGACAGATCGCCGCCTGAGCTTCGACTGCGTTTCTAGGGCGAAACGGGCCCGGGGTGAAACCGTCCGCTGCGTCGCGTCGTCGCGTCAGTCTTCGGAAGGCGCGGTTTCGGCCTTGCGGCGGGGCGCGCGGCGTTTGGGGGCGGGCGCGGCCTCCGGGGCCTCACCGGCGTCATGGACCGGCGCGTCGGTCTGGATATCGGCGGGAGCGGCGGCGGCGGGCGTCACCGGGGCGCGGGTCAGGAAGCCGGGCAGGGCCGAGGGCGCGTCGTCGCCGTCGGTCTCGCGGGGCATGCGGGTGCGGCGCGGCCGTTCGGCGCGGGCCGGGGCTGACGTCGGCTGATCCGGGGCGGCGTCCTCGACCGCCGGGGCCGCGACGTCGTCCGCGGGCTCGTCCGATGCGTCGTTGGAGGGCGCCTCGCCCACCCCGCCCTCGGCTTCAAAGCGGCGATTGCGTTCCTCGCGGCGGCGCTCCCAGCGTTCGCGCCGGGTCTCGCGACGGCCGCCCTGACCGTCGTCGCCCTCGGCGCGGGGCTCGCGGTCCTCGCGCGGCGGGTTGTCCCGGGCCTCGCGGGGCTCACGGGGCTGGCTGTCGCGGGTCTGGTCGCGGTCCCGGTTCTGGTCCCGGTCGCGATTCTGGTCCCGGTCGCGCCATTCGCGCTGACCGCCCTCGCTGCGGGCATGGTCTCGGCCTTCGCCGTCGCGGGGCTCGCGGGGTTCGCCGTTCTGGTGTCCGCCGTTCTGCCCGCCGCCGTTCTGGGCGCGGTCGGCCGCCTGCTGGGCGGCGAGGAAGGCGGCGGCCTGGGCGCCGGACTCGTCCTCGAAATCGATGTCAAAGCCCTGGTTGGACAGTTCGCGGGCGGCGATCTCGGACACCGGCCGGGCCGGCTGGAGGGCGCGCAGGACGCGGAAATAGTGTTCGGCGTGCTGGAGATAGTTCTCGGCCAGAACCCGGTCGCCCGAGGCGCCCGCATCGCGGCCCAGCTGGAGATAGCGCTCATAGACGGTCTGGGCATTGCCCCGGACCTTGATGTTCTCGGGACCCTGCGAATCCCATGACCGGTTGGGATTGGCGCTGTTGGCGTTCGCGCCATTGCCACCGGGTTTCCGGTTGCGTCCGCGCTGACGCTTCATGCCCTTGAAATCTCGCATATGAGCTTACCGTGCTGGTGAGGGCCGCCGTCGCGTGAGGACGGGCCGGGCCCAGTTCGTCATTCCGGTCGTTCGGGGCCTATCCCCGGGGCGATGTGTCGGAACCTTGCGCCGCCTGTGGTCCGCCGGCGCAGGAGTGGAGCGCCGACCGTCACTGTTCCAGACACCGGGGTTCGGGCAGACGAGCCTGAATCGAATGGGTTTGGATGGGAGACAGACCTGCCTTAGCGCGGCTTAAGCCGGTTTCCAAGGTCAATTCGCGCGCCCGGCGAAGAGCCGGCCGGATCAATCCTTCGGGATCGGATTGACGCGGGGGTCCGGGCCGTTGGTGACGACCCGGTCGCGGTCGGCGAGATCCCTGACGATCTTGACGTCGGCAAAGCCCTCGGCCTCGAACAGGGCCTTGACCTGGGGGCCCTGGTCCCAGCCGATCTCGACGGCGAAGACGCCGCCGGGCTTCAACACCCGGGCGATCTCGGGGGCCAGGTCACGATAGGCCTGAAGCCCGTCGGGGCCGCCGTCCAGCGCCAGGATCGGGTCGTGCTCGCGCACCTCGGGGTCGAGGCCGGCGATGTCGTCGGTCGGGATATAGGGGGGGTTGGACACCACCAGATCGAAACTGTCGTCGCCGAAGCCCGTCGCCCATTCGGTGCGCAGGAAGGCGGCGCGGCCGTCGAGATCCAGGTTGGCGGCGTTCTCGCGCGCCACGGCCAGGGCCTCGGTCGAGATGTCGGTGCCGACCCCGGTGGCGGCCGGACGCTCGGACAGGATGGCCAGCAGGATGGCGCCCGAGCCGGTGCCCAGGTCGGCGACGGTGAAGGCCTCGTTCCGGGCATGGGCCAGGACGGCGATGTCGATCAGGGTCTCGGTGTCGGGACGCGGGCTGAGCACGTCGGGGGTGACGTTCAGCATGATCTTCCAGAAGCCCTTGCGGCCGAGGATGCGCGAGACGGGCTCACGGCGCAGGCGGCGCTCGACCCAGCCGTCCAGCTGCGCCTGCTGGTCGGGGGTCACCAGGCGATAGGGGTCGGTCAGGATGTCGACGCGGGTGGCGCCGGTGGCCGCCTCGACCAGCAGGCGGGCGTCGATGGAGGGGCTGTCGATCCGGCCGGTCTTCAGCCGGGCCTGGGCGGATTTCCAGGCGGTCAGCAGGGTCGGGGCGGCGGGGGCGGTAGCGTCGGGGGCGGTCATGCGCCGCTGGTTATCAAATCGCCGCGCGAGATGCGACCGCCCGTCTCGATCGAACAGTAGAGGCCCGTCAGGACGTGGCCGTAGAGGTCGAACAGGGCCTTCACCACCGGCAGGTCGCGCTGGCCCGTCGCCGGATCGACCTCGGTCGCGGCGCAGCGGGTGATCGGCTTGTCGCCGCGCAGGGTGACGGCGTCCCCGTTTTCCGGGCCAATCGTGAAGGCCACGCCGCCGTCAGCGCCGCCGCCCCATTCATTCTCGACCCACGGCGCCCAGCCCTCGACCCAGAGATTGGCGCGGAAACGCAGGGGATCGACGGGGCGGCCCAGCCTCTGTTCCAGATCCCGCACACTGGCCAGGTTCAGAACGGAGACCTTGCCGCGCATCGAATCCATGAAGCGGTGGCGCGGCCCGGCATCGATCAGCTTCAGCGGACCTTTCGCCTCATCGCCCAGGCGGACGCCCAGCCAGTCGGCGAAACGGACGCGGTCGGCCGCGTCGTCCATCCGGACGGTGAAGCCGGGGTCGTCGGCAGCCGACACGAACATTCTGTTGGTCGCCTCATCCCAGCGCGTGCGCACCTTCGCCACCTCGGCCTGACGCATCAGGACGGCGAACCGGGTCTTGGGCAGGTGTTCGGGCGCCTCGGGGTCATAGCCGGTCGGGCCGTTCTCGACGGCCCACATCCGGTCGCCGGGAAACCAGCCGCCGGGCTGAAGCACCACCGTCTCCAGCGGTTCGGGCGTGAAGCCTTTCACCGGATGGCGCCAGAGACCCGCGACATGAGGCGCGATATCAGCGGGTTTGGGGGATGGGGACGCCATCGCCTATAGCTGCCCCACCGGACGGCCGCCCACAAGCCGGCGGAATCCCGGGAACGGAGGCGAAGCGCGACCGTTTCCGGGCGATGCCCCTGCCTGACCTCCGTCGCCCCTTCGCTCGCCTGCCGCTCAGGGGGCCACGCGCGCGCGGACGCGGCGGGCGTTCGGTCTGGAGTTTCGTCGGCGCCGCCCTGGGCGGGCTGGCGGCCGGCGCGACCGCAGCGCACCTGATCTACAGTCAGGGGCACAAGGTCGGGCTGGAATTGCGGCGCGACAGGCCGCCCCCCCTGCCGGCCCGCGACCCGACGCCCGAGGACTATGAGGCGCGCGAGCCGGGCCGGGGACGACTGGCCCGGAGGCCCGAACACATCCCGCACAAGGGCTGGGCCGACATCCTGTGGCGCACGGCCGCGGCCTATTTCGGCGATCGGGTCGGCTTCTTCGCCGGGGGGGTGACCTTCTTCCTGGTGCTGTCGATGTTCCCGACCATGGCGGTCTTTGTGACGATCTACGGTCTGTTCGCCGATCCGGGCGACGCCTGGTCACGCCTGCAGAGTCTCTATGCCTTCCTGCCCGCCAATGTGGCCGAGTTCATCGGCGAACAGATGCAGCGTCTGGCCGAGAATTCGACCGGGGAGATGACCTTCACCCTGATCTGGACCCTGGCCCTGTCGCTGTGGGTGGCCAACAACGGCATCAAGACCCTCTTCTACGGGCTGAACGTCGCCTATCACGAGGTCGAGAAGCGCAACCTCGTCCGCTACAATCTGATCTGTCTGGCCTTCACCCTGTCGGGTCTGGCGGCGGTGCTCATCTCGGCCCTGCTGGTGGTCGGCGTGCCGGTGGTGCTGGGGGTGCTGCGTCTGACCGAGGAATACCAGATGGTAGACTGGCTGAGGTGGCCGGTGCTGTTCGTCGGCTATGTGGCGGCCCTGACGCTGATCTATCGCTTCGGCCCGTGCCGGTCGAAGGCCCGCTGGCGCTGGCTGACGCCCGGGGCCGTGATGGCGGCGACCCTGAGCGTGTCGGTCTCCTTCCTGTTCAGCTGGTACCTGACCAATTTCGTCCGCACCGACAGCTACGGCCCGCTGGCGGCCTTCATGGGCTTTCTGCTGTGGATGTGGATTTCGGTGCAGATCATTCTGATGGGCGCCGAACTCAATGCCGAGATCGAACACCAGACGGCGATGGACACCACCACCGGGCCGGAGCAGCCGATCGGCCGGCGGGGCGCCCTGGTGGCCGACAGCGTGGGGCCGAGACGGGGATCGCCCGCCGCCCTGGGCTTTACCCTGAAACACGCCGAGGCGGTCGCCGACCGGTTGACCCGACGCCGGACGCGGCGCCTCTAGGGCCCGAGCGCGCCGGCGGATCGGGCCGTTGCCGGCCCGGACCGCCATGGACGATCAGAAGAACAGGGCGTCGGGCTTCTTCTCCGGCGGCAGGGCCGGTTCCGGGCGCTGGTCCGGGGGATCGACCGGACGCACCCGGGCCGGCGGGGTGGTGGTGCGAGGCGTGTCCGGGCGCGTCGGCTGGCCATTCGGCTGGACATAGGGCCGGCCCTGATCGGGATCGACCGGCGCCGCCGGGCTCCCGCCGTAGGGGTCTTCCAGATTGCCCAGCAGGTCGCCGACGGGATCGGTCATCGGCTGGGGCGGAACCCAGCCTTCCGGCATGGGCGGACCGTTGGGGATGGGCTGGACGGCGAGGCGCGGAAGCGCGGCTTCCATAAAGCCCTTCCAGATGGCGGCCGGCGCGCTGCTTCCGGTGACGCCGCGCATGGCGGTGTTGTCGTCCTTGCCGACCCAGACGGCGGTGACGAAACCGCCGGTGTAGCCGACGAACCAGGCGTCCTTGTAGTCCGAGGTCGTGCCCGTCTTGCCGGCCAGGTCCCGCCCGGCGATGGCCGCGCCCCGGCCGCTGCCCGAGGTCACCACGCCGCGCAGCATCTGGTTCATATAGTAGAGCGGGGGGTTGTTGATGGCCTGACCCGAGACGGAATCGCGGGCGGAGCGCTGATAGATGATACGGCCCTGGGGCGTGCGGATGCGCTCGATCCCGGCCGCCTCGACCCTGCGGCCCCCGTTGGCGAAGGCGTCATAGGCGGTGGCCATGTCGATCGGCGAAACCTCGACGGCGCCGAGGGCCATGGCCGGCTCCAGCCCGATGCGGCTGGAAATGCCGAGGCGGCGGGCGACGCGCGAGACATTGTCGCGCCCGATCTGGTCCGCGACCGAGGCGGCGACGGTATTGGTCGACTGGGCCACCGCCGTGGCCAGGGTCATGGGCCCTGCGAAGGTCCCGGAATAGTTGCGCGGCGACCAGTTGCCGATCTGGACGGGCTGGTCGACGACCGGGGTCTCGGGCGTATAGCCGGCCTCGACGGCGGCCAGATAGACGAAGGGTTTCCAGGCCGAGCCCGCCTGACGCCGGGCGTCGACGGCGCGGTTGAACTGGCTGTCGGCATAGGAGGCGCCGCCGATCATGGCCCGGACCCGGCCGTCGCCGTCCAGGGCGACCAGGGCCGCCTGTTCGACGCCCTTTGACCGGTCGCGGGTCAGGATGCGGTTGACCGAACGTTCGGCGGCGGTCTGGAGGGTAAGGTCCAGGGTCGTCTCGACGATCATGTCCTCGGTCGGTTCCCCGACCAGTCCGCGGATCTGTTTGTCGAGCCAGTCGATGAAATACTGGGCGTGCTGGCTGGCCAGGGTGCGGGAGACCCGGACGGGCTCGGTGACCGCCTGGGCGCGCTGTTCGGGGGTGATGACGCCGGTCTCGACCATCTGGTCCAGCACGACGGTGGCGCGGCCGGCGGCGCGCTGGCTCTCGGACACCGGCGAATAGCGGGACGGCGCCTTGAGGAGGCCGGCCAGAAGCGCCGCCTCTCCGACGGTCAGGTTATTCGCCGACTTGTCGAAATAGCGTTGCGAGGCCGCCTCGATCCCATAGGCGCCGGCGCCGAAATAGACCCGGTTCAGATAGAGGGCCAGGATCTCCTTCTTGGTGAACTTCAGCTCCAGCCAGACGGCCAGGATCAGCTCCTGGGCCTTGCGGCGCAGGTTCTGGTCGGGGGTCAGGAACAGGTTCTTGGCCAGCTGCTGGGTCAGGGTCGAGCCGCCCTGGACCACCCGCCCGGCGCGGACATTGGTGACCATGGCCCGGCTCATGCCGATGGGATCAAAGCCCGGGTGCCACCAGAAGCGGCGGTCCTCGATGGCGATGAAGGCGGCCGGAACATAGTCGGGCAGGGCGTCCAGATCGGCGGGCGGCGCCATCTGGGTGCCCCGGGTGGCGATCAGGGCGCCGTTGCGGTCCAGATAGGTGATCGAGGGCTGGCGATCGACATTGTAGAGGCTGGAGGTGTCGGGCAGGCCGCGCGCGAAGACGGCGAAGAAGACCACGACGAAGATCAGACCCCAGACGGCCAGGACCGCGCTCCAGTACAGGAGCCGCTGCAGGGGCGTGCGCGGGGCCTTGCCGCCGCCCGCGTTTCCGCCGCCGCCGGGCCGTCCGTTCGAATTGCCGTAGCCCGGAGCCGCCATCGCCGTCCTCATCGTCTGCCCGGCTGGTTTAGCGGGCGATCGTCGACATCGAAACGCCCTTCATGGTGAACGGGCGATGAAGACTTCACGCAAGCGTGAGGGGACTTTCCGCCGAAACGATGGCGTTGGGGTTAACGCTCATCCATCCCGGTGAGCCAGCCACACCGACCCATCGTCGGCCCAGACGCCCTGCTCGACGCTGAAGCCGGCGCCGGCGAGGATCGCGTCATACTCCGCCGCGTCCAGACTGCCGTGATAGAGCGGCTCGCCGTGCCAGGCGCCCATGGCGTGGCCCAGCCGGTGGCCCGACGAGAAGATGACCACCGAGCGGGGCGCGGCGTGGCCCAGAAGGCGGGACAGCGCCGCGCGTTGATCGTCCGGCGTCAGATGGAACAGGCTGTGCCAGGCCAGAACGCCGGCGAACGTCTGGTTCAGATCCAGCGTGCGCATGTCGGCCTGCACGAAACGGCCGGCAGGCAGGTCGGCGGCGGCATGGGCGACCAGCCGCGCCGACGAGTCCACGCCGGTGACCCGGAAGCCCCGGTCCAGCAGGGTGACCGCCATAGGCCGGCCGGAGCCGCAGCCGACGTCGAGCACCCTGTCGCCGGGCTCCAGATCGGCCGTGAACCGGCCGATCCAGAGGCGGTCGGCCGCCGTCAGGACCGCGCCGCGATCGGCGACCCAGTCAGTAGCCCTGCGATCATAGAGATCGACGATGTCCGCAGCGGCCGTCTCGACCGGGTCGCTCACCGTCTATTTCGCCAGAAACGCGTCGACCTCGGCGAAGAAGGCGGCCGGCTGGTCCAGCATGATGAAGTGGGCGCTGTCGTCGATCCGCTTCAGGGTCGCGCCGGGCAGGGCGGCGAAGGAGGCGCGATAGATCATGTCGGTGATCTCCGGCGTCATCCGGGCGTCGTTGAACTTGACATAGACCACCTCGACCGGGGCCGTGATCCCGGGCAGTTCGGGACGCAGGTCGGTGACGATCAGTTCGCGATAGGCCGAGGCGGAGACCGTGCGGTCGCTGGTGCGCGCATCCTCCAGCGGTCCGGCGCGCAGGCTTTCGGTGTTGATCATGCCGGTGACGGCGGCGGCGGCCTGGGCCTGATAGGCCTCGACGGGGCCGGCCATCATGCCGGTATGGATCTGGTCGGCGATGGGCGCCACCTGTTCGGCCGTGACCCCGGGGGCCCCGAACATCGCGCCCATGAAGGGGATCATGTCCACGACCATCAGCCTGCCGACCCGGTCAGGATGCCGGGCGGCCAGCATCATCCCCATGGTCCCGCCCATGGAGTGGCCGATGACGGCGGGTTTGTTCAGACCCTTTTCGGAGATGTAGCGGGCGATTTCGTCGGCGACCGGCGCGGCGACCGGCCCGGCCGCATTGGCCCTGGCCGGCGCCCCGGCGAAGCCCTGGACGTGAATGCGGTGGATCCGGTAGCGGCCGTTCAGGTGGGCGACGGTCGAGTCCCAGACCTCGGGCGAGGACGACAGGCCGGGGATCAGGATCAGGTCGGGCGCGCCCTCCGGCCCGTCCACGCGCACATGCAGCCGGTCGGAGGCGAAGTCGGCGTGGTGGTGGCCGTGGTCGGCAGGGGCGGCGGCGGACGGGGCCGGATGGGCGTGGCCGGCATGGCCGTCCTGGGCCATGGCGACGGCGGGGGCGGCCAGGAGGGCGAGGGCGGCGGCCGGACAGGCGAGGGCGGCGAGACGGGTCATGGATAACTCCCTTGGATATACGGCGCTTCTACACGCACCGACTTTGAATTGTAAAGCGCTCTGTCGATAGTCTGATCCGGCCTCGCGACAGCGGCCAAGTCTCTTGATAGACAGGGTCCATGAAGCCAGCCGAAGACGCCGCCGTCCAGTCCTCTCCCGCTCCGGCCAGGGCGGGACCGACCCCGTTCGGCAAGGGGTTCGTGCGCGACGCCTGGTATTTCGTCGCCCTGGCGCGCGATATCGCGCCGGGATCGCTGGAGCGGTTCGAACTGATGGGCGAGCCGGTCCTGATCGGCCGAACCCGGGGCGGCCAGGGGGGGGCGGGCCAGGTCTTCGCCCTGCGCGACATCTGTCCGCACCGCGCCGCGCCCCTGTCCGCCGGAAAACTGGTCGACAAGCCCGGCGAGGGCCAGACGGTCGAATGCTGCTACCACGGCTGGCGGTTCCGGCCCGACGGGGTCTGCGCGGCCATCCCCTCGCTGGTCGAGGATCAGGCGATCGACCCGGGCCGCATCCGGGTGCGTCCCTATCCGGTCGCCGAGAGCCAGGGGATGGTGTTCGTCTGGATGCGGGCCGACCCGCGCTCGGACGCCGAGCCCGATCATGAGCCGCCGGTGTTTCCGGGCGTGGTCGGGGGCGGGGCGCGGCTGGTCGAGTCCATGGTGTTCGACAGCCATATCGACCACGCCGTCGTCGGGCTGATGGACCCGGCCCACGGCCCCTATGTGCACCAGCAGTGGTGGTGGCGGTCCGAGCGGTCGATGCATGAAAAGGCCAAGGCGTTTGAACCGCGCGATTTCGGCTGGGCCATGGTGCGGCATGCGCCGTCGTCGAACAGCCGCGCCTACAGGATCCTGGGCGGGGCGCCGGCGACCGAGATCACCTTCCGCCTGCCCGGCTATCGCTGGGAGCATATTCTGGTGGGGGAGAAACAGGTTCTGGCCCTGACCTGTCTGACCCCCGTGACGGAGACCTCGACCCGGATCACCCAGATCTTCTGGTCCGACCACTGGGTGTTCGGCATCGCCCGGCCGTTCCTGAGACAGGGGGTCAGGGCCTTCCTGAAACAGGACGGCGGAATGGTGAACCTGCAGAATGAAGGGCTGCGCTACGATCCGGCCCTGATCTGGATCGACGACGCCGACACCCAGGCCAAATGGTACCAGCAGGTGAAGCGGGAATGGATCAACAGCCGCGCCGGGGGGCGGCCGTTCGCCAATCCGGTCAGGCCGGCGACCCTGAGATGGAAGAGCTGAGGTCCTGCCCCGGCCCTGAGCCCTGTGGGCCCCTCCGCCAGCGGTCCAGAACAATGTTCCACCCGACGGTTGACTAATTCATATCCAATTGGTTATGAGATAAATCATAATCAGATGGTTATTGTTTGCCCATGCCTCCGGCTCCCGACCTGGTGTTCCGCTCCCTGTCCGACCCGACGCGCCGGGCCCTGTTCGAGCGGCTCTGTCGCGACGGAGAGCAGACGGTCACGGCCCTGACGGCCTGTTCCGGCGTCTCCCAGCCGGCGGTGTCGAAACATCTGCGCCAGCTCCGGGAGGCCGGTCTGGTGACCGACCGGCCCGATGGGCGGGTGACCCACTACAGCGCCAGGGTCGAGGCCCTGGCCCCTCTCAACGCCTGGTCGCGCCAGATGACCGGCTTCTGGGAAGCCCGCCTCGACGGGCTCGAGACTCTGCTGAACAGGATGGACCAATGACCGCCGCCGAAACCCTGTCCGTCGTCGTCGAGCGCGACCTGCCCCACCCGCCGCCGAAGCTGTGGCGCGCCCTGACCCACCCCCACCTGATCCAGGAATGGCTGATGAAGACGGATTTCGTCCCCGAGACGGGGCGAAAATTCCATCTGACCGGCGAATGGGGCGGGACGCTGGACTGCGAGGTCCTGACCGTGGAGCCTGAACGCCGCCTCGCCTATCGCTGGGACTTCGTCCACGACGATCCCGCCCTGGCGCTGAAGAGCGTGGTCACCTTCACCCTGACGCCGACGCCCGGCGGAACCCGGCTGACCGTGGAACAGGCCGGCTTCCGCCCCGACCAGAAACAGGCGGCCGGGGGCGCCCGGCTCGGCTGGCCGACCTTCCTCGACAAGCTCTCCGCCCTGCTCGACAGCCCGGCGCTCGACTGATCCGTCTCTGGAGACCCCCATGAACGCCCTGGTCCGATCCGCCCATCGCTGGCTGTCGATCGTCTTCACCCTCACGGTCCTGGCGAACATCGCCGCCATGGCGATGCAGGTCCAGGCCGTCTGGCTCGGCCTGCTGGCCCTCGTGCCGCTGGTCCCGATGCTGGTCACGGGCCTGTGGCTGTTCGCCCTGCCCTACGCCAGACACAGACGCGCCCGCTGACCATCGGGCCAGCGGGCGCGTCCGGTCGTCGATGGCCCTGTCCTAGCTGCGGGTAACGGCGCCGGCCAGGATGACGTCGACCTGGCGGCCGGCGTGGTCGGACAGCTGTTCCACGGCCCAGCCGTCATAGGCGGCGCGGCGGTAGTTGGAGAGATAGGCTTCCCAGACCAGATCGGTCAGCAGGGTCACGTCGGCGTCCTGGGACAGTTCGCTCCGGCCGACGCCGTCCCGCAGGATGTCCGAGATCACGGCGGTCAGCTTGCGGGTCGAGACCCGGGCGCGTTGTTCGGCGTCCCTGGGCTGGAACCATGAGCGGGCGACAATGGCCTGGAACAGGGGCAGGTGATCCAGGGTGTCATGATAGCCGGCCGCGAGGGCGGCGACGAGGCGCTCACGCACCGATCCCTGTCCGGCGCCGGCCTTCAGGGTCTCGGCCAGACGGCCCATGTCCTCGGTCAGCACCGTCTCGAACAGTTCGGCCTTGTCCTGGAAGTTGGCGAAGACGGCGCCGGTGGACATGCCGGCGCCCCGGGCGATGTCGCGGATGGTGGCGGGTTCATAGCCGCGCTCGGCGAACAGGTCGCGCGCGGCGTCCAGAACCTTCTGGCGTGTCCGCACCTTGGCGGCCTGACGACGGTTCATGCGCGGCTGTTCAAGGGTGGCTGCGGTCTGGGACATGGACGGGATCACTCAACAAACAAAAAGCAGGGTATCGGGCAGAACCGGGTCCGGCGCGCATCCTGCGTTCGCCGAAGGGCGGCTGTTCATCACGCAAGAATGACGAAAATGGGTCGCAAAGATTAATCCGGCCACGGCGCACGGCTTCGGGCCGGCCATCCGGCCGGCGAAACGGGCTCCCGGGCCGGAACGGGCGCCATCGCCGAGGCGGCCGTCAGGTCTCGCCGAGCGGCACGGGCGTCCGGTCCGATCCGCGCAGGGCGCGGGTCGGGCGGTGACGCCGCTCTTCCGGTACGGCCGCCTGGAAGACGGCGCGGAAGACATCGCGCTTCTCATGGATCGAGGCCAGGACCAGACCCATGGGCACGCCCAGATCCACCAGCACATTCTCGGCCAGCTGCAGGCTGGCCTCGGTGGTCTCGGGCACGGCGTCGGTGGCGCCGAGGGCGTAGAGCCGGGCGGCGTGCCGGTCGTCGCGGGCCCGGGCGATGACCGGCATGTCGTCCCGCAGACTGCGGGCGGCGATGACGACCTCGTCCACCTTGGACGGGGCGTCCATGGTGACCACCAGGGCGCGGGCCTGTTCGAGGCCGCACAGTCGCAGCATCTCCACCCGTCCGGCGTCGCCGTAATAGATGTCGACGCCCTCGCGCCGGGCGGCGGCCACCGCAGCAGCGTCGGTGTCCAGTCCGATGAAGGCCACCCCATGCTCGGTGAGCAGTTCGCCGACCAGACGGCCGACCCGGCCGAATCCGACGATGATGACCGCGTCCTCGTGTGCGACCGGGGCGGGCAGCTCCGCCGTGGGGGCCGCCCCCCCGGCGGACGGCTTCGACAGGCGGCGGCCCAGCCAGGCCATCAGGGGCACCATGAACATGGACAGGGTGGCCGAGAGCAATATGCCCTGGGTGAAGCCGGGGGCCGCGACGCCCTCGACCATGCCGGTGGTCAGGACGACGAAGGCGAACTCCCCCGCCGGGCCCAGGACGAGGGCCGTCTCGATGGCGGTGCGGGCGCTGAGGCCCCACAGCCGCGCCAGGATGAAGATGACGGCGGCCTTGATGCCGGTGATGGCCAGGGCCGTGCCGATGACCTGGAACGGGTGGGCGGCGATCGCGTCAAGATCCAGCCCGATGCCGACCCCGACGAAGAAGACGCCCAGAAGAAGACCCTTGAAGGGTTCGATGTTCAGTTCGACCTCGCGGCGGAACTCGGTCTCGGCGATCAGCAGGCCGGCGATCAGGGCCCCGATGCTCATGGACAGGCCGGCCGCCTGGGCCGCGAGGCCGGCGCCGACCACCAGAAGCAGACACAGGGCGACAAACAGCTCCTGACCGGCGCCGCTGCGCTTGCGGCTTTTCGCCACCGAGCGGAACAGGGGGCGCAGGACGCGACGGCCCAGCAGCACGATCAGGGCCAGGCCGATGGCGGCCGGGGCGAGGGTGAACAGGGCCCGCCCCAGAACGTGAGGTTCCAGCAGACCGCCGGGATTCGCCGCCCCGGCCAGGACGGTGACGGTGATCAGGATCGGGGCGACGGCGAGATCCTGGGCCAGAAGCACGGAAAAGGTCGAGCGGCCGACGGCGCCGCGCAGCCGGCCCTGTTCCGCCATCACCGGCATGACCACGGCCGTCGAGGACAGGGCCAGTCCCATGCCCAGAACGGCGGCCCCCGCCAGCGACTGGCCCATGACCATGAACAGGGCCGCCAGCACGACGGTGCAGACCACGACCTGGGACAGGCCGAAGCCGAACACCAGGCGGCGCATGGACTTCAGTCGTTCCCACGACAGCTCCAGCCCGATCATGAACAACAGGAAGGCGACGCCCAGTTCGGAGATCTGGGCGATCTGGGCGCGGTCGCCGATGGTGAACCAGCTCAGCCAGGGGGCGACCGCCGCCAGCCGGTTCAGTCCGTCCGGCCCAAGCAGAACCCCGGCGGCGAGGAAGCCCAGCACAGGGCTGATGCGGAAGCGGCTGAGCAGGGGGACCACGACGCCGGCCGCGGCGAGGAAGACCACCAGATCCTTGTATTCGCCGCCGTGTCCGCCCGCCATTCGATATCCCCGTCTCGCCCGCATTCTCGCCCATGGAAGGCCCTGCTGACGAGGGCGATCGAACGAACATGACAATTTATTTAGGCGACACGACCTGTGTCGGGGGTAGGGTTCCTCCCGATATGGTCCGGGTACGGATGCGCGGACCGCCCAGACGATGGATCCCCTATGAAAAAGCTGCTTATCGGCGTCGCCCTCGGCGCCCTGCTCATGCCTGCTGCGGCGCTCGCCCTTAGCCCCGGGGGCCCGGACAACGGGCTGGACCTGTTCGGCGTGAACGGCGACGACCACGCCTGTGTCGACGAGGCCTGCACGACCGTTGAGCTGTTCCAGACCACGTCGCCCGGCGGCGCGGGCGGCTATCAGGGCGTGGAGACGCCGAAATACGGGACCTGGGGTTTCAACCTGGCCGGTCGTAACACGGCGGTGAATCCTGGCGATGACTTCAACCAGTACGCCAACGGCACAGCTCTGGACGCCATTGTCATCCCCTCGGACCGCACCTCCTACGGCTCGTTCGCCCTGCTGCGCGAGCTGTCGGACAACCGCATGAAGGCCCTGGTCACGGGACTGGCCGCCCGCACCGACCTGGTCGCCGGTTCAGACGAGCAGAAGGTCGCCGACGCCTACCGGTCCTATATGGATCAGGCCCGGGTCGACGAACTGGACGCCCGTCCGCTGCAACCCTATCTGGCCGCCATCCGCGCCGCCGACAGCCATGAGAAGATGGCCGCCTATATGGGCCAGACCCAGGGTCGGGCCGGGGCCTCCTTCTTCGGCACGGGCATCACCATCGATCAGAAGGCGCCGACGCGATACGTCGTGTCCGCCGGTCAGGGCGGCATCGGCCTGCCCAACCGGGACTACTATCTGGACGCCCGCTATGCGGACAAGAAGGAGAAGTATCAGGCCTATATCGCCCGTATGCTGGGGATGATCGGCTGGGACGACCCGGAGGGCAACGCCGCCGCCATCGTGGCGATGGAGACCCGGATCGCCGAGGCCCACTGGACCCCGATCGAGAACCGCAACCGAGACCGCACCTACAACGACTACACCATCGCCAGGCTGGCGACGGATGCGCCGGGCTTCGCCTGGCAGACCTATTTCGACGCTGCGGACCTGGGCGGCGTGCCCCGGCTGGTCGTCCGTCAGGACACCGCCATGCCGAAGATCGCGGCCGTCTATGCCGAAACGCCGATCGCCCTGTTGCAGGCCTGGCAGGCCTTCCACACCACGGACGACGCCGCCGCCAGCCTGTCGCAGCGGTTCTCGGACGCCCAGTGGGAGTTCCGGTCGCGCGACCTGTCGGGCCAGCCGGCCCAGCGCGGCCGCGAGAAGCGCGCCATCTCCTTTGCCGAAGGGGCCCTGGGTGAGGCGACAGGACGCCTGTACGTCGCCGAATATTTCCCGGCCGAGTCCAAGGCCAAGATGGAGACCCTGGTCGCCAACCTGCGCACGGCCCTGTCGCACCGGATCGAGAACCTGAGCTGGATGGGCGCCGAGACGCGGGCCGCCGCCCAGGAGAAGCTGCGCAAATTCACCGTCAAGATCGGCTATCCCGAGAAATGGCGCGACTATTCGGCGCTGGAGATCCGGGCCGACGACCTGTTCGGCAATGGCGAGCGCATGGGGCAGTTCCGCTGGAACTATCAGCTCCAGCGCCTGGACCAGCCGGTGGACAAGGACGAATGGGGGATGACGCCCCAGACGGTGAACGCCTACTACAACTCGGCCAATAACGAGATCGTCTTCCCGGCGGCGATCCTGCAGCCGCCCTTCTTCGATCCGGATGCCGACCCGGCCGTCAACTATGGCGGCATCGGCGGCGTCATCGGCCACGAGATCGGTCACGGCTTCGATGACCAGGGCTCCAAGTCCGACGGCGACGGGGTGCTGCGCAACTGGTGGACCGCCGAGGACAAGGCCGCCTTCGAGGGCCTGACCCAACGTCTCGGGGCCCAGTACGACGCCTATGAGCCCCTGCCGGGCTTCAAGGTTCAGGGCGGACTGACCATGGGCGAGAACATCGGCGACGCCGCCGGGGTGGCGGTGGGGCTGGAAGCCTATCACCTGTCGCTGAACGGCCAGCCGGCGCCGGTGCTGGACGGCACCACCGGCGACCAGCGCTTCTTCTACGGCTGGTCCCAGGTCTGGCAGTCGAAGATGCGCGACGAGGCCGCCAAACAGCAGGTCGCCACCGACCCGCACTCGCCGGCCATGTTCCGGGTGATCGGCCCGCTGCGCAATGTCGACGCCTGGTATGAGTCGTTCGATGTCCAGCCGGGCAGTCGCTACTATCTGACGCCGGCCGAACGCGTCCGGATCTGGTAGGTCCGGTTCGCGTATGACCAAGAAAGGGGCCGGCGGAGACGCCGGCCCCTTTTTTTGGCGCTACCGCTCGCGACGCGGTCGCTCGCTGCTTGAGCGGGGTTCTTGTGTGGCGCCACCGCTCGCGACGCGGTCGCTCGTCGCCTGGGGCGGCAGGTCCTCCCGGGCGTTGCCGTTCGCGGGAGAGTCGTGCGCCGCCCGGGCGTCGGACACAGAGCTCCGGACGTGAAAAAGCCCGCTGCGGGGGATACATCGCAGCGGGCTTTCACGCTCTCTGTGGAGCGGACGTTTCCTCCCCGAAACGCCTCCGTCGGGCGGCTGCGCCTGAGCGCCGCGCCGTTCGAGTGAGTTCAGATGCGCCCTGGAACGGGTTTGCGTCAAGGCGAAGTCCAGCGAATTGAGATGGTTTTCTGACTGATCGTCGATAAGTCAGAAAAATAGCCGTCAGATTATCGAAGGAGCTTCGATAATGCGCTTTACGGCCGCGACCAGCTCGTTCCGGGCGATCGTCTGCTGACCGGGACGGGCCGCCTTCCAGGCGTCATTGTCCGCCAGTCCGGAGGCCGCCTGACGACCGGCGTCGAGGTCCTTGATGGTCACCTGGCCGGCGGCGATCTCGTCTCCGCCCAGCATGACGGCGGCGGGCGCGCCCCGGCGGTCGGCGTATTTCATCTGGGCCTTCATGCCCGCCCGGCCCAGATAAACCTCGGCCGGAACCCCGGCGGCCTTCAGCTCGGCGGCGGCGCGGAAATACTCGCCCATATCCTCGTCCGAGAAGGCGATGACCACCACCGGGCCGCGCGCGTCGGCGGCCAGGGCGCGACCGGCGGCCGACAGGGCCGAGGCCATGCGCGAGACGCCGAACGAGACGCCGGTTGCGGGAACCGGCTGGCCGGTGAACCGGGCCACCAGATCGTCATAGCGGCCGCCGCCGCCGATCGAACCGAACCGGACCGGGCGGCCCTTGTCATCGACGGTGTCGAGCAACAGCTCGGCCTCGAAGACGGCCCCGGTATAGTATTCCAGACCGCGCACCACGGCCGGGTCGATGCGGGCGGCGTCGCCCACCCCCATCGAGGTCAGGGCCGCATCGATCCGGGCCAGGTCCGACAGGCCGGCGGCCCCCGAGGCGGCGCCGCCGACGACGGCGTCCAGGGCGTTCAGCACATCGCCGCGCGCGCCCGTGCTCTGGATGGCCAGATAGGCGAGGACAGCGTCGATGCCCGAGGTCGTCAGGCCCGCGCCGCGGGTGAAGTCGCCGGATTCGTCCAGCCGCCCCTCGCCCAGCAGCAGGGCGACCCCGTCCGGACCCAGCCGGTCCAGTTTGTCGATGGCGCGCAGGACGGTCAGGGTCTGGCCGCCGCTGGCGACCCCCGCCGCCTCCAGCACGCCGTTGACCAGTTTGCGGCTGGCGATCTTCATCACCGTGCGGCCCTCGCCGAGGCCGAGGGCGGACAGGGCCTCCAGCGCCATGGCGATGATCTCGGCGTCGGCCTCCGGCCGGTCGGAGCCCACCGTGTCGGCGTCGCACTGGATGAATTCGCGGAAGCGGCCGGGGCCAGGCTTCTCGTTGCGGAAGACCGGGCCATGGGCGTAGCGGCGGAAGGGTTTGGGCAGGGTCTCCCAGTTCTGGGCCGCGTACCGGGCCAGCGGCGCGGTCAGGTCATAGCGCAGGGCCATCCACTGGTCGTCGTCGTCCTGAAGCGCGAAAACCCCCTCGTTCGGACGGTCGGCGTCGGGCAGGAATTTGCCCAGGGCGTCGGCGTATTCAAAGGCGCCGGTCTCCAGCGGCTCGAAGCCCCAGCGCTCATAGACGGCGGACACGGTCGACACGATACGGCGTGCGGCGATCAGGTCGCGTCCGCGGCGGTCCATGAACCCCCTCGGGCTGCGGGCCTCGGGGCGGATATCTGCGGGCTGTTCGGGGGCGGCGGCGTCGGTCATGCCGCGCCTTAGACCATTTTCGGTTCAGCCGAAATCAACCGGGGCTGAAAAAGGCGTCGTCGCCGCCGGGCGGCGGCGCGGCGCGAACTCCGCTCAGCCGATCCCGTCGCGGCGACGCTCCATCATGCCAAGCCGGTCGTTGACCGGCTCCGGCGCCTTCTGGAAGGCGATGAAGGCCACGCACAGGCCCGCCCATAGGGCGTAGCTGACGCCGACCAGAATGGCGACCGGCAGGCCGCCGACGCCATAGATCAGCAGCGTCGTCTCGGTGGCGCCCAGCCCCTGCATCAGGCCCCCGGCCTCGAACCAGCCGATGATGACCACGACCAGGGCGATCAGGACCTGAAGCCCCGCCGCAAGCAGGCCGCCCCACAGCATGAAGCGCCACACCACGCCCAGCCGGGTCGCCGGCCGGCCGGAGATGTCGCGAGACCGCCCAAGGGCCCAGAGCCCGGTCGGGGCGGCGATCATACCGATGAACAGGACGACCAGCCGCCAGTCGATATCCACCCCGGGCGTCCAGTTGGCGGGACGCCAGACCAGCAGGGTCAGGATCAGAGGCGGCCAGCACACCGCCGCCAGGGCGGCCAGGGCCCGGGCCGCCGGCTCCCGGCGCCACTGGATCCGGACCTGGCCGGGAATGTCCTCGGGGCGGTCGAAGCGGGGAAGTTTCACCGGGTCACCGCGTCGGCGTCGGCACGGGGCCGGAATAGTCATAGAAGCCGCGTCCCGACTTGCGGCCCAGCCAGCCGGCCTCGACATATTTCACCAGCAGGGGGCAGGGCCGGTATTTGCTGTCGGCCAGACCGTCGTACAGAACGTTCATGATGGCGAGGACCACGTCCAGTCCCATGAAATCGGCCAGCTCCAGCGGCCCCATCGGATGGTTGGCGCCCAGTCGCAGGGCCTTGTCGATCGAGACCACGTCCCCCACGCCTTCATACAGGGTGAAGATGGCCTCGTTCATCATCGGCACCAGAATGCGGTTGACGATGAAGGCGGGAAAATCCTCGGCATTGGTGGTGGTCTTGCCCAGGCTTTCCGCAAAGGCGACGGCGGCCTCATAGGTGGCCGCCGAGGTGGCGATGCCGCGCACGATCTCCACCAGCCCCATGACGGGCGCCGGCTTCATGAAATGCAGGCCGATGAACCGGTCGGGGCGGTCGGTCGCCGCGGCCAGCCGGGTGATGGAGATGGAGGAGGTGTTGGAGGCGACCAGGCTATGGGCCGCCAGATGCGGCGTCAGGGCGGCATAGAGGGCCTTCTTGATCCCCTCGTCCTCGACCGCCACCTCGATGACCAGATCGGCCGACCCGGCCTCGGCCAGGGTCTGGACGGCGGTGATGCGCGACAGGGCCGCGTCGGCCTCTGCCCGGCTGACCACGTCCTTGCCGATCTGACGCGCCAGATTGGCGGCGATCTCGCCGAGGGCGACCGGCAGCCGGTCCGGCGCGATGTCGTACAGGCGCACCTGATAGCCGCCGAGAGCCACGGCATGGGCGATGCCCACGCCCATCTGGCCTGCGCCGATGATGGCGACTGTCGCGATCGTGGTCATGCGGTCGGTATGCCGTCAGGCCTCGTTTCCAGAGCGCCGCACCTTAGAAAGCTGTGGCGCGGGCGCAAGGCTGGATTCCGTTCCGGGATCAAACTGTGGCTTTCAGGACCGGCGCCGGGCCGGCTCACATCGGATAGACGAGGCCGAGCGCCGCCACCTTGGCCGCCGGCAACAGGTAGGAGCGGATGCCGGTGATCAGGATCCAGGCGATGATCGGCGTCACATCCAGCCCCCCCAGCGGCGGAATGACGCGGCGCAGCGGGGCCAGGATCGGGCCGGTGATCTGGTCCAGGGCGCTGGCCAGCTGACCGACGAACCGGTTGCGGGGGTTGATCACATCAAAGGCGAACAGCCAGCTCAGCACCGCGCTGACGATGATGGCCAGGATCAGCAGACCCAGGATGGCGTCGGCGATAAAGAAGAGGAAGTTGATGGCGGCGACGGCGAGGTCCACGGGCAGGCTCCGGTTGATGCAACCGGCTTCTAGACCATTTTGGCCTCAGGTCGAATTGCGCAGGCTTCGAAAAGCGATCGGGCTGCGGCGTCCCCGGGTCTGCGTCCGGGGCTTGCCTTTGACAGGCCCCGTTGACAGGCCCCGGCCCGCCCGCCTATGTCCCGCGCTCGCCTGCATCCGCACCCCGTGCGGAACCCGGAAACGGGGCCGTAGCTCAGTTGGTAGAGCGCGTCGTTCGCAATGACGAGGTCAGGGGTTCGACTCCCCTCGGCTCCACCAGGCGTTTTCACATCGATGATGGACCGGCCGCGCCGGGGCCGGGCGCTGCGGGCGTTCGTATGCGATGGCGGCTCCAGGCGGCGCCGGCGCAGGCCAGCATGATGGCGGCGATGCCGGTCCATTGGGCGGGGGCGAGGGTTTCGCCCAGCAGCGCCAGCCCGGACAGGGCGGCGATGGCGGGAGAGGCGCTGAGCAGGACGCCGAACACGCGTCTGGGCAGCCGGCCCATGGCGTACATGTCCAGCACATAGGGGATCATGCTGGACAGCAGGGCCACCCCCGCCCCGACGGCCAGCACATAGGGGCTGATGAGGGCCGGCCCGGCGTGGCTGACGCCGACCGGGACGGTGATCAGGGCGGCCACGACCATGCCGGCGGCGACGCTGCGTCCGGCCCCCAGATGCGCGACCCGCGAGCCGAAGACGATGTAGAGCGCCCAGCAGGCGGCGGCGGCGAAGGCGAACAGAACCCCGGTCAGGGACAGGCCGCCTGTCTGCCCGTTCCAGGGCAGAAGGGCCAGGCCCAGCCCGGCGAGGCCGATCCAGAGGAAGTCCATCGGACGGCGCGAGGCCAGGGCGGCCACGACCAGGGGTCCGGTCACCTCGATGGAGACGGCCACGCCGATCGGGATGCGGGCGAAGGCCTGGTAGATCATCAGGTTCATCACCCCGAGGATGACGCCGTAGGCGGTGAGGGCGAGGGCGGTCGGGCGATCGGGCCGGATCGTCCAGACCCGGAAGGCGAGGCCGAGACCGAGGGCGGACAGGCCGACGCGAACCGCCACCACCCCCTCGGCCCCCACCAGCGGAAACAGCCCCTTGGCCACGGCCGCGCCGACATGGACCGAGATCACCGCCGCCACGACGGCCGCAAGGGGCCCGGCAGGGGAGGGCCCGGCCATGGCAGGTCCGGATCGGTGCGGCATCGGCATCCCATTCCTTCGGCGATCCCGATGGTCTATCCCGAGGCCGCGAGCCGGTCGAGCGGACCGGGATGGAGACGACCCTGGCCAGGCTGATCGACACGCGCGAACTGTACCGGGGCTGGCTGCGGCTGGAGGCCGTCACGCTCGAGACCGACGGCGGGGCGGCGATCACGCGCGAGGTCGAGGATCACGGCCGGGCCGTCTCGGTGCTCGTCTATGATCCGGACCGCCGGACGGCCCTTCTGGTGCGCCAGCTGCGGGCCGGACCGATGCGCGCCGGCGAGGCCGAGCCCCGCCTGCTGGAGGCGCCGGCGGGGATGATCGATGCCGGAGAGACGGCGGAGGCGGCGGCCCGGCGCGAGGTGTGGGAGGAGATCGGGGTCCGGGCCGGCGCCTTGCAGCCCGTCGGCCGGGTCTACAGCTGTCCGGGCATATCGACCGAGACGGTCACCCTGTTTCTGGCGCCCTGTCCGGCGGCCGACCGGGTGGGCGACGGCGGGGGGCTGGCCGCCGAGCATGAGGAGATCGAGGTGGTCGAGATGGCATTGGCCGAACTGGCGGCCCTGTCGGACGCCGGCGGATTGCTGGACATGAAGACGGTCCTTCTGGTGTCGCGGCTGAGGCTGGAGCGGCCTGAACTTTTCGCCCGGCCCTGACAAACCCGCGTTCGCATACCGGCCCTATCCAGGGGGCTTGACGGCGATCCGGGGCGGTCGCATCAATCCTCTGCCGCCCGGCATGATGCCGTGGCGCGGGGGAATGCTCATGAAATCCGCTGTCTACATGGTCGCCGTGGCGACCGCCGCCCTGATGCTGTCGGGTGTGGGGCCGCAGTCGGCGGCCGCCCAGTCGGCCAGCGCCACGCCCAATTTCGGGTCCGTCCGTCTGTCGGCCGGCTTCCGGCCGGATCCCTATATGGTCAGGGTGGTCGCGGGCGGTTCGATCGACGCCTATGACGACACCCCCCTGCCGGCGGCCTGCGTCGGCAAGATCTCCGACGCTCCGGATTTCCGTGTCACCTATACGGCCGGCTCGCTGCCGCTGGTGTTCCGCACGGTCGCCAGCGAGGACACGACCCTGATCATCAATGGACCGGACGGGGAATGGTCCTGTGACGACGACAGCTATGGCGACGGCGACGCCCAGGTGGTCTACCGCCGCCCGCAGAGCGGCACCTATGACGTCTGGGTCGGCACCTTCGGCTCGCGTTCGGTCACGGCTTCGCTGCGCATCACCGAAACGCCGTAGCCGAAAGCCCGCGCGTCCGGCCGCCGGCCCGCACCCAAGGCAAAGGTCAATTCAAAAAGGGCCCGGTGATCGCTCACCGGGCCCTTTCTCATATCTGTGGCGGCGATCAGTCCGGACGGACGCGTTTCTTGCGGAACGACGGGTTCAGGATCTGTTTGCGCAGGCGGATCGACTTGGGCGTGACCTCGACCAGTTCGTCCTCGCCGATATAGGCGATGGCCTGTTCCAGCGACATCTGGCGCGGCGGGGTCAGGCGCACGGCCTCGTCCTTGCCCGAGGCGCGGACGTTGGTCAGCTGCTTGCCCTTGATCGGGTTGACGTCGAGGTCGTCCCAGCGGGCGTTCTCGCCGATGATCATGCCCTCATAGGTCTTCTCGCCGGCGCCGACGAACATGACGCCGCGATCCTCGAGGTTCCACAGGGCGAAGGCCGCCGTCTCGCCGTCCGAGTTGGAGATCAGGACCCCCTTCAGACGGCCCTCGATCGCGCCCTTGAAGGGTTCGTAGTGGCTGAACACCCGGTTCAGCACGCCCGAACCGCGCGTGTCGGTCAGGAACTCGCCCTGATAGCCGATCAGGGAGCGGGACGGGCACAGCAGGCTGATGCGGGTCTTGCCGGCGCCCGACGGCCCCATGTCCTTCAGCTCGGCCTTGCGGGCCGACAGCTTCTCGATGACGATGCCGGTGTAGTCGTCGTCGACGTCGATCATGACGTCCTCGATCGGCTCCAGCTTCTCGCCGTTCTCGCCGGTCTGATAGACCACGCGCGGACGCGAGATCGAGACCTCGAAGCCTTCGCGGCGCATGTTCTCGATCAGTACGCCCAGCTGCAGTTCGCCGCGGCCGGCGACCTCATAGGCGTCGCCGCCTTCGGTCGTGGTGACGCGGATGGCGACATTGGCCTCGGCCTCCTTCAGCAGGCGGTCGCGGATCACGCGCGACTGGACCTTGTCGCCTTCGCGACCGGCCAGGGGGCTGTCGTTGACCGAGACCGTCATGGAGATGGTCGGGGGATCGATCGGCTGGGCGGGCAGGGCCTCGGTGACCTCCATGGCGCACAGGGTGTCGGCCACGGTGGCCTTGGACATGCCGGCGATGGCGACGATGTCGCCCGCTTCCGAGCCCTCGTCCAGGGCCTGACGCTTCAGGCCGCGGAAGGCGAGGACCTTGGTGATCCGGCCGCGCTCGATTTCCTTGCCGTCGCGGTCCAGGGCGTGGATGGCCATGCCGGGGACGGCCTTGCCGCTCTCGATCCGGCCGGTCAGCAGGCGACCGAGGAAGGGGTCGGACTCGATCAGCACGTTCAGGATCTGGAACGGCTTGTCCTTGTTCTCCTGCACCTTGGGCGGCGGCACATGGCGGACGATCAGGTCGAACAGGGGGGCCAGGGTGTCGTTGGGCTGGTTCAGGTCCATCGTCGCCCAGCCGGCGCGGCCCGAGGCGTAGATGTGGGGGAAGTCCAGCTGTTCGTCGGTCGCGCCGATGGCGGCGAACAGGTCGAAGGCCTCGTTGTGAACCCGGTCGGGATCGGCGTGGGCGCGATCGACCTTGTTGATGCAGAGGATCGGGCGAAGGCCCATTTTCAGGGCCTTGGTCAGGACGAACTTGGTCTGGGGCATGACGCCCTCTTCGGCGTCGACCAGGATGACGCAGCCGTCCACCATGCCGAGAATCCGCTCGACCTCGCCGCCGAAGTCGGCGTGGCCGGGGGTGTCGATGATGTTGATGCGGGTTTCGCCGGCCTCGCCGTTCCAGAGCACCGAGGTGCATTTGGCCAGGATGGTGATGCCGCGCTCTTTTTCCTGGTCGTTGGAGTCCATGGCGCGCTCGGTCGTCGCCTCATTGGCTCGGAAGACGCCGGACTGGGCCAGGAGCTGGTCCACCAGGGTGGTCTTGCCGTGGTCGACGTGGGCGATGATGGCGACGTTGCGAAGGTTCATATCGGTTCTGGGATCGTTCAATGCGAAAGGGCGGCCGGACAGGTGCGGGGCCGCTGGAGAAGAGGCGTCATTCGGGGAGCGCGCGCCTCTTACAGGGGAAGCGGCGAAAAGACCAGTGCCGCAGAAATGGGGCGCTGTAACGACGGTCGGCGGAACCGCCGCTCAGAAATCGACCGCCAGGCCCTTCTTTTCCCAGTCGCCATAGCGGGTGGGCTCGGGGCCGGTCGGGCCGCCGTGTTCGGTGGGGCTCTCCGGGGCGGGTTCGGCAGCGCGGCGGGCGGCGGCCTCCTCCAGGGCCCGGCGGGCGGCGGGGCTCAGCGGCCGGTCAGGGGCGGCGTGGAGCGCTTCCGCGTTGAAAACAGGGGCGCTGGCGACGGTGTCCGTAGTCTCGGTCATGCGGCTGATATAGGGGCGGCCGGTCGTCCCGTCACCCGCCGACGCTTTGCCCCGCCCCGCGCATGGTCTAGGCAGGGCGGGTGAGGAAACGCGAAGAAGGCGGCGTGATGAAGGTATTTGTTCTGGGCGGCGACGGATTCTGCGGCTGGCCCACGGCCCTGCATCTGTCGGCGCGCGGCTGGGACGTCGTGATCGTCGACAACCTCAGCCGGCGGAACATCGACAATGAGCTGGAGGTCCAGTCGCTGACGCCGATCCGGCCGATGGGCGAGCGGATCGCGGCCTGGCGCGAGTTGACGGGCCGCAGCATCGGCTTCGTCAACCTGACGCTCGGCAAGGAATTCGACCGGCTGGTTCAGCTGATCCGCGACGAGGCGCCCGACAGCATCGTCCATTTCGCCGAACAGAGGGCCGCCCCCTATTCGATGAAGTCGGCGCGGCACAAACTGTACACCGTCGACAACAACATCAACGCCACCCACCATGTGCTGGCCGCCATCGTCGAGAGCGGGCGGGACGTGCATCTGGCCCATCTGGGGACCATGGGGGTCTATGGCTATACGACCGCCGGCCTGCGCATCCCCGAGGGCTATCTGAAGGTCACGGTGGAAACCGATTTCGGACCGACCGAGCAGGAGATCCTGTTCCCGCCGAACCCCGGCTCGATCTATCATATGACCAAGACCCAGGACGCCCTGCTGTTCCAGTTCTATGCGAAGAACGACCGGCTGCGGATCACCGACCTGCACCAGGGCATCGTCTGGGGCGCCCAGACCGAACAGACCCGGATGGACGAGCGGCTGATCAACCGGTTCGACTATGACGGCGACTATGGCACGGTGCTGAACCGTTTCCTGATGCAGGCGGCGGTGGGCTATCCGCTGACGGTGCACGGCGGCGGCGGACAGACCCGGGCCTTCATCCATATCCAGGACACGGTGCGTTGCGTCGAACTGGCCCTGACCCATCCGCCGGCCCGGGGCGACCGGGTCCGGATCCTGAACCAGATGACCGAGAGCCGGCGGGTGCGCGACCTGGCCGCCCTGGTGTCGAGGCTGACAGGGGCGGAGGTCCGCCACGTCGCCAATCCGCGTCAGGAGGCCGACGAGAACGAGCTGGTGGTGGCCAATGACCAGTTCAGGGCCATGGGCCTTGACCCCATCACCCTGGCCGATGGCCTGATGGACGATGTCGCGGCGGTGGCGCGGACATACGCCGACCGGGCGGACCTGGCCCGCATTCCCTGCGTCTCGGCCTGGAACGCCGACCGGGCCGAGGCGATCGCCGAAACCCGCAAGACCCCTGCGCCGGTGCGGATGGTTCACGGCTGATGCTGCTGGTCTTCGGCGGCGGCTATCTGGGGCGGGCGGCGGCGCTGGAGGCGATCCGGCGCGGCGACGGCGCCATGGCGACCTCGCGCGATCCCGGCCGGCGTGCAGCACTTGCGGCGGACGGGATCGAGGCCGTCGATCCGGCGGATGCACAGGGCCTGACGGACGCGGTGAAGCGCGCCACGGCCATTCTGGTCACCGCCCCGCCGGAGCCGGCCGGCTGTCCGGGTCTGGGGCGGCTGTCGTCGCTGGGTCCGGTGCTGGGCGAGGCCTGGCCCGACTGGATCGGCTATGTCTCGTCGACCGCCGTCTATGGCGACCGGGCCGGCGGCTGGACCTTCGAGGACGACGCCCTGCACGCGGCCTCGCTGGAGGGGGCCAGACGGGTCAAGGCCGAGGTCGACTGGCTGGACGCCGGGCGCGGCATGGGGCTGACGGTGCAGATCTTCCGCCTGCCGGCGATCTATGGCCCCGGCCGCTCGGTCGTCGACCGGCTGAGAGACGGGACGGCGCGGCTGGTCCGTAAGCCGGGACAGGTGTTCAATCGCATCCATGTCGAGGACGCCGTGGCCGGCCTGTTCGCCTCCATGGCGCGGCCGAGACCGGGCGGGATCTACAACCTGGCCGATGACGAGCCGGCGCCGGCCGATGTGGTCATGGCATGGGCGGCGCAGCGGATGGGGCTGCCGGCCCCGCCCGAGGTCGACTGGACCGACCCCTCGGTCTCTGACGCCATGCGGCGCTTCTATCTGGATTCCAAACGGGTCTCGAACGCCCGGGCCAAGGCGGAACTGGGCTGGAGACCGAGGTATCCGACGTATCGGGAGGGGCTGGCGTCGACGATTTGATGCCGATTTCTAGGAAAGGCGACCGTACTTTTCGATATGCTCTTCCACGTATCCGTACAGATCGGGATGTAAGTCGTAGATGGTCTCGGTAATGCGACCGATTTCGCCTATGGCCATTCCCATCTGCGATTTCAGTTTATCGCCGACCTCCGCTGACGAGAAAGTCTGGACCGCAGTCGCTGTCTCGCCGATTTCTCGAGAAGCCCGAAAACAGGCGTTCAACACGAGAATTGCGAAGCCTCTGTCCATGGTCGCGGCCTCCACCTACAGCGGGATAATATTCCGCTGCCTCGAATAGGCCATGGTGCCGACGTTGGCGCCCAGGCGCAGGCCGACGCCGGTGCGGACCGGGGCCAGGACGATGCCGTCGGCGCGCTGGTAGTTCACGCCCAGGCCGGCGATCAGATAGGCCGAGCCCTCGACCCCCGGATAGCGGCGGTAGATGGCGTCGGGGGTGAACAGCCCATAGACGAGGGTGAAGACCCGGCTGGCGTTGCCGCCCACGTCCCAGCCGATCGAGATGCCCTGCCAGAAGACCTCTCGCGCCGGCTGGCCGTCCTTCATATGCAGGGCGCCCCGGCCGTAGCGCAGGCCGACGCCGACGGCGCCGGCGCCCTCCTCGCCCGCGATATAGGCGGTGGGGGCGTCGCCCTGATCGCGGAAGATGCGTTCGATGGCGCCGCCCATGGCCTCGGCGGCGATGCCCAGTTCGCGCGACCCGGCCGCGACCAGTTCGTCGGCGGTATAGGCCGGGGCGGTGGCGTCGTTGCGCACCGGATAGGCGGGGTCATTGGCCGCGCCACGGGTGGCGCAGGCGCCGAGGCCCAGAGGCAGGGTGGACGCGGCGGCGACGAAACCGGTGCGGATCAATTGGCGACGATGCATGGGCGAGGTCATGGCGCGAGGTCCCGGCGTGAGCAGTTTGCCCGTCGACGCGGGCCTGAACCAGCCTCGCCGGGCATTGAGTCAGCCTTGGGGCGGCAAGGTTAACGGGGGATTACCGCCCCACGCCGCAGAGGCGACCCTAACCCCGCAGTTTCGCGCCCGTCTTCTCGACAGCGGCGACGATCCGGGCGGACAGGGCCTCGATCTCCGCCTCGGTCAGGGTGGTCTCGCGCGGTTGCAGGACGACCTCCAGGGCGACGGACTTGAAGCCCTCGTCCACGCCGGGACCGCGATAGACGTCGAAGACGCGGACATCGGCGATCATCGCCTTGTCGGCGCCGATGGCCGCCCGGACCAGATCGCCGGCTGGGCGGGCGTCCTCGACCACGAAGGCGAAGTCGCGGCTGAGCGGCATCAGGGTCGGCAGGTCGGCGTTTCCGCGCGTCTTGGCTTTCGCCTTCGGTTCCGGCAGGGCGTCGAGCACGATCTCGAAAGCGAGGATCGGACCGTCGGCGTCCAGGGCCTTGAGGGCGCGGGGATGCAGGGCGCCGAACTCGGCGACCACGACCCTGGGGCCCATCTGCAGCCGGGCCGAGCGGCCGGGATGCCACCAGTCCCGGTTCTGGCCCTGAACCAGTTGAAGGCCGCTCATCGGCGCCCCGATCTCGGCCAGGAGGGCCATCAGGTCGCCCTTGAGGCCGAACAGCGGGTCCTCGCCTGCCGGCGACCAGTGGCGGGGGGCGTGGGGCGCGATCAGACCGGCGATGACGGTGCGCTGGTCCTTCGGTCCGTCGCCCAGATAGATCGGGCCGATCTCGAACAGGGCGGCGTCGGCATGGCCGCGCGCGGCGTTGCGCGCCGCCGCCTGGATCAGGTTGGGCAGGGCGGAGGGCCGCATACAGTCCAGCTCGGACGCGATGGGGTTCTCCAGATGCAGCCGTTCATCCCCGCCGCCGAACAGGGCGGCTGTGGCGCGGCTGGTGAAGGACCAGGTGACGGCCTCGGCGTATCCCATGGCCGCCAGGGCCCGACGGGCGATGCGGACCTGGGTCTGACGCGGGCTCAGCACGCCGCGCGAGGGGGCGCCCTGATCCGGCAGGGGCGCATCCGGCAGGGCGTCGAAGCCCTGGATGCGCGCGACTTCCTCGACCAGATCGGCCGGCCCCTCGACGTCGCGACGCCAGGACGGCGGGGTGACTGTCCAGCGGTCGTTTCCGCGTCCGGCGATGTCGAAACCGAGGGCGGTCAGGATCTCTGCGATCCGGTCCTGCGTCAGATCCATGCCCGACAGCCGCTTCACATGGGCGGGGTCGAAGGCGAAGGGGGCGGGATCGGCCGGGGCCTGACCCGCCACGACGATGTCGGACGGCTCGCCGCCGCACAGGTCGAGGATCAGTCGCGTGGCCAGCTCCAGCCCCGGCACGACCGAGGCGGGATCGACGGTGCGGGCGAACCGGTACTGGGCGTCGGAGGCGATGTTCAGCGACCGGCCGGTCTGGGCCGTGACGATGGGGTCGAACCAGGCGCTCTCGACGAAGACGTCGACAGTCTCGTCCGAGCAGCCGGTGGACTCCCCGCCCATCACGCCGCCGAGGCCGATGGGGCGTTCGCCCCCGGCGTCGGCGATGATGCAGACGGACAGGTCGGCCGGATAGGTCTTGCCGTCCAGGGCAATCAGATGCTCGACCTCGCCGGTCTCCGAGGAGGACTGACCGCTGCGGACCACGATCTCGTCGCCCACCAGTTTCGCCGCGTCATAGACATGCAATGGCCGGGCGCGGTCATAGGCGATCAGGTTGGTGACATCGACCAGCCGGTTGATCGAGCGCAGGCCGATGGCGGTCAGCTGGCGTTGCAGCCAGTCGGGCGAGGGGCCGTTCTTCACCCCGCGGATCAGTCGTCCGGCGAAGACCGGGCACTGGTCGGGCGCCTCCAGCCGCACGGTGATCGGGCAGGGGAAGCCGCCGCGCACGGCCGCGATCCTGTAGTCGAGGAACTCGCCGAGGCCCGCCGCCGCCAGATCGCGGGCGATGCCGGACACGCCCAGCCAGTCGGGCCGATTGGGCGTGACCTCGAAATCGATCACCGGGTCGGCGCCGAACAGGGCCGCCGCCGGGGTTCCGACCGGCAGATCGGCCGGCAGGTCCATGATGCCGTCGTCGGGGCCGTAACGACCCTCGGGCTGTTCCAGCTCGGCGGCCGAGCACAGCATGCCGTTGGAGACCACGCCGCGCACCGGCTTCTCGACCAGGGTGACCCCCAGGCCGGGCACCCAGGCGCCGATGGGGGCATAGACGGTGACCAGACCGGCGCGGGCGTTGGGGGCGCCGCAGACGATCTCCTTCATGCCGTCGACCGTCTCGACCTGGCAGACGCGCAGACGGTCGGCATTGGGGTGCTGGACCGCCTCGACAATGCGGGCGACGCTGAAGGGGGCGAGGGCGGCGGCGGGGTCGTGGATCTCCTCGACCTCCAGCCCGGCCATGGTCATGGCCCCGGCGACGGCCGTGACGTCGGCCTCGGTCTGCAGGTGGTTCTTCAGCCAGGACAGGGTGAACTTCATACGGAGGGTCCCTGGACGCCGTCGCGCATATCCTTGAGGAAGTCCGGCGAACCGGTGAAGCCGACGGCGAAGAAAAAGCAGCGCCGGAAGACGCAGTTGCGGAAGGCGATGGCGCCGGTGATCTTCGTCGGCCCCAGAGGGGCGAGCATGAGGTTGCGGATGTCCCCGTCGCTGGCGCCCATGTCGCAGGCCTCGAAACTGACCCCTCCGACCGGGCAGAGCACGGCCGGCCCCTCGATACGGCAGTCGATGAAGGTCCTGCCCTCGATCACCTGTTCGCCGCGGCGGATGGCCTCGGCCACCAGCTGGGGCAGCCAGATATCGGCCTTTTCATAGACGGGGCCGGCGCCGAGGGCGGCCAGATCGAAGGTCCCGGCCATGGTTCAGGCCTTTCCGATGTCGAGCGTCATCAGCTCGTCGAGGAAGTCGGCCTGGCCGGTGAAGCCGACGTTGAAGAACTCACAGCCCTCGAACACGCAGTCGCGCACGGGAACGGTGCCCAGGGCGCGGTCGCCGACAGGGCGCAGGATCAGGTTGCGAATATCGCCGCCGCTGTCGCCGAAGTTGACATCGTCGAAGCTGACGCCGCTCGACACCAGCAGGATGGCCGGCCCCTGCAGGCGGCAGCCGCGAAACACGCGGTCGCGGATCAGACCGACGCCCTTGTTCGCCCCGGCCGCATAGAGGTCGAACAGGCTGATATCCAGATCCTCGAAGACGCGGGCCTCCATGTCCTGGGCGACGCGCAGGGGCCGGTTGATCGGGCGGCGCGACATCAGGCCTCCGCGTCCCGGGCGGCGATCAGGTCGGCCGCCATGGCGTCAATCGCAGCCTCCTGTCCCGTGAAGCCGATCTGGACGAAGCGGCAGCGCACGAACCGGGTCTGGGCGACGGCCACGACGCCGACCAGCATCGGGCCCTGGGCCTTGTAGAACAGGGACTTCGGATCCTTCGCCAGCCCCAGGTTGCAGCCCTCGAAACTGACGCCGTCCAGGGAGGCCATCAGGGCGGGACCCTCGATCACGCAGTCGGTGAAGGTCTTGCCGCGGATCACCCCCTCGCCGGCGTTCAGACTGTGCACGGCCAGCAGGGGAAGCCAGATCGCCTCCTTCTCGAAGGTGGTGCGCGCAGCCAGTTCGCGGCCGAAGGTTTCGGACATGATGTCGGTCATGGGATGATCTCAGCTCAGGCCCGAGGCCGGGTTGGGGGCGGCGAAGCCGGAGAATCCATAGTGGGCCAGCCAGCGCACATCGGCGTCGAACATGGGACGCAGGTCGGGCACGCCGTATTTCAGCATGGCCAGGCGATCGACACCCAGGCCGAAGGCGAAGCCCTGATACTCGTCCGGGTCGATGCCGCAGTTCCGCAACACATTGGGATGGACCATCCCGCAGCCGAGAATCTCCAGCCAGTCGTCACCGGTGTTGAACTTCAGCTGACCGCCCGAACGGTCGCAGCGGATGTCCATCTCGGCCGAGGGTTCGGTGAAGGGGAAGTGGTGCGGGCGGAAGCGGGCCTGGACCGCGTCGAGCTCGAAGAAGCGGGCGATGAAGGTCTGAAGCGTCGTCTTCAGATGGCCCATGTGGATGTCGCGGTCGATCACCAGCCCCTCGACCTGATGGAACATCGGGGTGTGGGTGGCGTCCGAGTCCTTCCGGAAGGTTCGGCCCGGGGCGATGATCCGGATCGGCGGCTGTTGCGACATCATGGTGCGGACCTGCACCGGGCTGGTGTGGGTGCGCAGCACCTTGCGCTCGCCGGTCACCGGATCGGGCTTCAGGAAGAAGGTGTCGTGCATCTCCCGCGCCGGGTGTCTGGGCGGGAAGTTCAGGGCGGTGAAATTGTGGAAATCGTCCTCGATGTCCGGGCCCTCGGCCACGGCAAAGCCCATCTCGGCGAACAGGGCGATCATCTCGTCCATCACCTGCATGGTCGGATGGACCCCGCCCTTGCGGCGCGGCCGGGCCGGCAGGCTGAGGTCGAGCGTCTCGGACAACAGGCGCGCGTCCAGTTCGGCGGCCTCGAGTTCGGCCTTGCGGGCGGTGATGGCCGCCGCGACCCGGTCGCGCAGGCCGTTGATCATCGGCCCCTGTTCGCGGCGCTCGTCCGGGCTCATGGATCCCATGCCCTTGAGCAGGCCGGAGACGACCCCGGTCTTGCCGAGGGCCGAGACGCGCACGGCCTCCAGCTCCGCCACGGTGGCGGCCGAGCCGATGGCGTTGATCAGGTCGAGTTCAAGTTGGGCAAGATCGGTCATGGAGGCAGTCGTCTAGCGGGCGCGGCGGCGTTCGTCACGGGGGGAACGCAGGCCGGGCTTCCTGATCCTGGGCCGCATCAAGGGGCTATTGCGCCGCATAGGCGTCTGTGACCCATGCGGGCGGCTCTGGCTCCCAGCGTATCGGGCGGCCGGCGGTGGCGGTCCAGCGGTGCAGCCACGACACCCCGTTGGCGCCGATCCAGCGGTCCGGCAGGGCATAGACCGGATCGCGCAGGGTCTCCTCCAGCGGAATGAAGCGATAGCCGCGGGACAGAAACAGGGCGTGGATCCGTGGATACCAGTCTCGGTTCAGCGTATTGGCGTGAAGCAGCAGGATCTGGGCGGGTTCCCGCCCGTCGGCCAGTTCGGCGCTGTAAGGTTCGGCATGGTCCAGAACCTCGGCCATATAGGCTACATAGGCCTCGCCGATGCGGGTCTGCTGCGCCGCGTCGCCCGCGCTTTCGGCGCGGCGATAGAGAGCGCCGAACATCCAGTCGTCATTGGTCAGGGTGATCGGGGCGACAATATAGCCTCGCGCGGCCAGTCCCTCTGCCGCCCGGTCCTTCTTTTCCAGGGTCTCGCCGGTGTGGAGGTAGGGGTGGCGGAACCACTTCAGGGTCTGGCCGCGTGAAGCCAGAAGCGGACGGGTGACCTCGGCGCCCTGATCGATATCGGCCAGCCAGTCCGTCACAGAACTGGCGGTCAGACTGGGATGACTGAAGGCGTGGTTGCCCAATTCCAACCCGGAATCGAGCCAGACCCGCAGCAGGGAGGGCAGCAATTCGGCGCGCCGGGTTTCGCAGACCTTCGCCTCATTGATGAAGGCGACGCCGCGGGTGTCCAGGGGACGCAGCATGGCGACGAAGTCCCGGGTCAGCCTCATCGCCGCGGCGGGATCGCACAGGTCGCTCTCCGGCGCCTGGTAGGGCAGGTCGTCAAAGGTGACGGTCACTGTCCGCCCCTGCGCCAGGGCGGGCGAGACCGACGTGAGGGCAAGGCCGAGGGCGAGCAGGAGGGTGCGGATCATGGTTCCAGCCTAGCTGTTCTTCGCCAAAGCGAAAACGCCCGCCCCGGACAAACCGGAGCGGGCGTGTTTCTTGAAGGGTCTGACAGACGCCTCAGGCGGCTTTCAGGGCGTCCCGGACCTTGGCGGCGATGTCCTTGAAGCCGACGCCATCCATGGCGATGGCGGCCAGGACCTTGCGGTCCAGTTCGATGCCGGCCTTGTTCAGGCCGTTGATGAACTGGCTGTAGGTGAAGCCTTCCAGACGAGCGGCGGCGTTGATGCGCTGGATCCACAGGGCGCGGAAGTTGCGCTTCTTGGTGCGGCGGTCGCGATAGGCGTATTGCCCGGCGCGGTCCACGGCGGCCTTGGCCGTGCGGATGGTGTTCTTGCGACGGCCGGAAAAGCCCTTGGCCTGTTCCAGAACCTTCTTGTGACGGGCGTGGGAGACAACGCCCCTTTTGACGCGAGCCATTATGTTTCTTCCTTCGGAAGGGCCCTAACGCGCGCGACGCGGTCGCTCGCTGCTTGAGGGCCTCTGTTCAAATTCGATGCGGTGAGGATGTCTGTGCTGCTTGCCGGACTACGCTTACGCGTAGGGCATGTAGGACTTGATCTTCTTGGCGTCGGCGTCGGCCATGACCGAGGTGCCGCGGTTCTGGCGGATGTATTTGGAGTTGTGGCTGATCAAGCGGTGACGCTTGCCCGCAACCCCGGCCTTGACCTTGCCCGTTGCGGTGAATTTGAAGCGCTTCTTGGCGCCCGACTTCGTCTTCAGTTTCGGCATTTTCCATTCCTTTTCGGCTGCCGTCCTGCGGGCTGCTGGAGCCCGAAGGGGGAGGAAGCGCTGGGTTCTGGAACCGCCCAGGCATGCCTGTTCGCCTGGCGGTTCGTTACGCGAAGGGGCGGCTTCTACGGGAAGCGAGGCCGAAACACAAGCCCGGCGGGGGTTTGGTCGTCTGTCCGGTTCAGCGTGGCGGGTTGTGCGCCTCCAGAAAGCGGACGGTCTCGTTCAGCATTCTCTGGCGGGTTTCAGTGCGAGACAGCCAGTGGTCCTCGCCCGAGAGCTCGACCAGTTCATAGGGCTTGCCCGCCGCCTTGAGGGCGTCGGCGAAGATTTTCGACTGGACGAAGGGCACCACCGTATCGTCGCGGCCGTGCAGCATCAGGATGGGGGCGTCGGCCTGTTGCGCGAGTTTGGCGGGAGAAATCTGGTCCAGGTCGCGGTCGCCCAGCCGGTCTGCGCCCATGAAGCGGTTCCAGTAGCGCACCACAGGGGCGTCGCGTGCGCCTGCCCGGCTCGAGGACCACTGGACCATGGCCCTGAGATCCGAGACGCCGGCCACGGCGACGGCGCAGCGGTAAACGCCGGGATCCAGGGTGGGACCGGCCATGGCCGCATAGCCGCCGTAGCTGGCGCCGACGATACAGACCCGTTTCGGGTCGACAATCCCCTCCGAGGCCAGCCAGCGCACCCCGTCCGAGAGGTCGGTCTGCATCTTGCGGCCCCACTGGCCATAGCCGGCCTCCAGATGGGCCTGGCCCAGACCGTCGGAGCCGCGGAAATTGGGCTGGAGCACCGCATAGCCGCGCGAGGCCAGACCCTGGGCCCACCAGTCAAAGCCCAGGGTGTCGCGCGCCGCCGGTCCGCCGTGGGGCAGGACCACCAGCGGCAGGTCCCTGGGATCGGTGACGCCCGGCGGCAGGGTCAGATAGCCGGGGATGCGCATGCCGTCGGCGGCGGCATAGCTGATCGGGCGGACCTCCCCGACCTGTTCGGGCGTCAGCGGGTAGCGGGAGCCGACGATCTCGGCGAGGCGGCGGTCGAGGTCGATCAGCTGATAGGTGCCCGGGTCGCCGGCGCCCTCGGTGACGGCCACGATCTGGCGCATGTCTTCCGACCAGGACACGAACTGCACCCGCCGGTCCCGGAAAGCCGCCGCGGCCGAGCGCCATGCGCGTTCGGCCGCAGGATCCAGAAACTGGTAGGATCGGCCATCCTCGCCCTCGGTCGAGGCGCCGATCAGCAGCTTCGTTTTCGGGTGGATGACCAGACCGTCCGGTTTGCCCTCGAACGGCAGATCCGACCAGGCGCCGGTGTCGAGATTCAGCAGCCGATACTGGTCCGGCTCGGACCCTTCGCCGCCCATAACCACAACCTCGCGGCCCGTCGTCCCCAGAGCGGACAGGCTGGGGGTGTCGATCGGCGCGCTTACGGACCAGACGGTGCGCCAGAAGTCGCCCCTTGCGGCCTGAAGCTCCCACAGGCCCGTCCGGCCCTCATAGGTCACCCGGGCGACCGGCCGGGCCTCGCCGTCGAAGACATAGCCGCCGGCGCGCTGCTGTTCCTCGACGGTGCGCAGGGCGCCGCCCGTGGCCAGGTTGATCTCGTAGAGGCCGAGCCCCTTCATTCCCGAGGCGGGGGCGATCAGCATGCCGCCCCCGATATTGCGGATGATCGGCGCCCCTGCCAGACGGGGAAAGACGCCTTCGACCGGGGCGAGGGCCCGCGCCACCCGGCGTGTGGGAATCGAATAGACCTGACCTTCGGACAGTTCGGTGCGACGCAGACCGGTCAGGTTTGAGGCCTGGGTCGCCGAGGTCGTGATCATCACATGGTCCTCGCCGATCCAGTCGAGGTCGCGCACCTTGACGTCGCCGGCCCGCACCCCGCCGATCAGGCTCATATCCGCCAGATCGTTGATGATCAGGCTGCGGTCCTCGCCGACAATGGCGATATAGGCCAGACGGTCGCCACTGGGCGACACGGCGACCTGGTCATAGGCCGGCATGCCGCCATAGACGGACAGGTCTGCGGGCGGAGTCTGGGCGCGAAGGGGGGCGGCCAGCGAAAGGCTCGCGACGAGGGCGCAGCCCAGGCCAATCCCCCGGATCAGATGCAGTCTCATGTGTCGTGGCCCCCGACCCTGATTTTTCCATGAGCAACGGACCTCAGCGCCGCAAATCGGTCAAGCCGTTTCAAACCCGGGACCGGGAACATTCGGGGCCTGGGCCCGGTATGGGCGACGACGGACTCCACGCAAGGCTCCACGCCTGACGCTGCGACACGGCTCAGTTCGGCGGATTGTGAGTTTCGAGGAAGCGTATGGTTTCAAGAAGCATCCGCTGCCGGGTTTCGGCGCGTGAGAGCCAGTGATCCTCGCCTGTCAATTCCACGAGCTCATAGGGCTTTCCGGCCGTCTTGAGGGCGTCGGCCATGTCGCGGCTCTGGTCGATCGGAACAACAGTGTCGTCCCGGCCATGGATCAGCAGGATCGGAGCGTCGGCCCTGTCCGCCAGCCGGGCCGGAGAGCGGGCGTCCAGCGCCCGGTCGCCCGGCCCGTCGCCGCCCATGAACCGGTTCCAGTAGCGGACCGCCTCATTGTCCCTGCGCTCGCCACGCACGGCGGCGTAGTTGATCATCCTGCGGAGGTCCGACACCCCCGCCACCGAAACGGCGCAACGATAGACGCCGGGGTCCAGCGTCGGCCCGGCCAGCGCCGCATAGCCGCCGTAGCTTGCGCCGACAATGCAGACGCGACGGGGATCGACGACGCCCTGTTCAACCAGATGCTGTACGCCGTCGGACAGGTCGGTCTGCATCCTGCCGCCCCATTCGCCGTAGCCGGCTTCCATGAAGGCCTTGCCGTATCCGGTGGATCCGCGGAAGTTCGCTTGCAGAACGGCGTAGCCGCGCGACGCCAGGGCCTGGGCCCACCAGTCAAAGCCGTTGACGTCACGGGACGCCGGTCCCCCATGTGCGAGGACGACCAGGGGCAGGTTCCGATCCACGCGACCGGGCGGCGTGGTGAGATAGGCGTGAATCTCCAGCCCGTCCCTCGCCTTGTAGGTCTGGACGGCGACCGGGGCGACCTGGGCCGCCGGCACGTCCGTGTAGGCCTCGCCGACCGTAGTGACCTCGGCCTTCGCAAGATTGACAATGTGGTAGGAACCCGCATCGCCGGCTCCGCTTGTAAAGATCACGGCAGAGCCGAAATCGTCGCTCCAGCTGATCAGCGCAGGAGAACCTTCGGGAAAGATCGCCTCGACGCTGGCCCACAGTCGATCCGCGTCCCCGTCAGCGAAGGCGTAGCGTCTGCCCGTGTCTTCCTGTCGGCTCGCGCCGATCAGACGCCGTGTGACGGGGTGAAACAGCAGGCTGTCCGGGTTGAAGTCGAACCGCACAGGCCGCCAGACGCCGGTCTGCAGATGAACGTCGAAGAAGGCGGCGTCTTCCACGCCCTCGCGACTGAGGTCCGGGCGGTCGGCGGACACGATCACACTGTCGCCGTTCACGCCCAGCCCGACCAGATAGGGCGGGTCCAGCGGTGCGTTGGTGCGCCAGACTTCGCGGAACCCGCCATCCTTGCGCAGGTGCAGGCTCCAGTTCCTGGTCAGTCCGTCGTACTCGCTGCGCGCCACAGATTGGCCGGAGGGATCCAGGACATAGTCGTCCACCTCGCGGCTCATATATTCAGCCTCGCGCACCCGACCGGTCCTGGGGTCCACGCGATAGAGGCTTCGGCCCCGGGCGCTGCGGAACGAATGCGCGCGCACAAGCACGTTGGGCCCGGCGGCCGTGTTGAGCACGTCCGTGGGGCCGAGCAGGGCCGGAAAAAGGTCCGGGTCGGCGTGGAGCAGGGCAGTGACCCTTTGGCGGGCGGGATCGAAGACCTGCCCCATGGCCAGTTCGCGTCGAAAGATACCGATCCCCGGCAGGGTCTCGGTCGCAGTGGTCTTGATGAGCACCAGATCCTCGCCGATCCAGCTCAGGTCCCGCACCTTGGCCCGGGCGATGTCGCTGGTGCCAAGGGCCCTGTTCTGTTCCAGATCGACCAGAACCAGAAGGCGTTGCTCGCCGACGACCGTAACGAGGGCGAGCCGCCGACCTGAGGGCGACAACTGGACGAGCTCCGTCGTGGGCAGGGCGCCGTAGACCTCGATCGGGGGCGGGGCTGTGGCGGGGCCCGGCTCCTGGGCGGGCCGGGCTGCAACAGATGATGATGGGCATCCGATCATGACCACGGCCGCAAGGAGGGCCAACGCAGGGCGGAGCGACATTTCAGGTTCCGGCAGGCAGGACGTTGATGGCCAGCGGAGCCGAAGCCGCCAGCCAGGTCAAGGCCATTGCGGCAACCCCCCGCGCAACAAAAAACGCCCCGGCGGAGACCGGGGCGTTTTGAAGAACGGGCGGGCGAAAGCCTATTTCGGGGCCAGGATCATGATCATCTGACGGCCTTCCATACGCGGGGCGTATTCGACCTTGGCGATTTCCTCGAAATCGGCCTGGACCTTGTTGAGCAGTTTCATGCCCAGTTCGGGGTGGGCCATCTCGCGGCCGCGGAAGCGCAGGGTCACCTTGACCTTGTCGCCCTCGTCGAAGAACCGGTGCATGGCCTTGGCCTTCACATCGTAGTCGTGGACGTCGATGTTGGGCCGCAGCTTGATTTCCTTGAGCTCGACGACCTTCTGGCGCTTGCGCTGCTCGGCCTTCTTCTTCTGCTCCTGGAAACGGAACTTGCCGTAGTCGAGGATCTTGGCCACCGGGGGTTCGGAGGTGGACACGATCTGAACCAGGTCCAGGCCTGCCTCCTCGGCGGCCTCCAGCGCAGCGGACGTCGGCATGACGCCCTGTTTCTCGCCGTTCTGATCAATCAGCAGAACGCGCGGCGCGCGGATATCGTGGTTCATGGGCGGCCCGTCCTTGACGGGCGGCTGGTTCATCGGACGGCGAATGGGCGTCGGTTCCTTATGTGGACGGAGAGAAGCTCGGGTGTCTAGATCGGGCGGCAACGAACGTCGCATGGCCGATCGCGCGACCGGCGGCCGCGTTTTCGACAGCCCTATATGCCTGTCAGACCGGTCTTGTACAAGGTAAGCCGCAATGAGGCGGCCCCGGATCAACCAGTCTGCGGCCCGATGCAGGCGTCGTGCAGGGCCAGGACGGCCTCGAACACATGGTCCACGGTCAGGGCCTCGATGGGGGCGAACTGGCCGCGCGTCTCGTTGGAGGCGACGGTGCGGGTGCGAGGGCCCCAGGGTCCGTACAGCCACCATTCGGTCGGACCGAACAGGCCGAGCGTCGGCCGGCCCAGGGCGGCGGCGACGTGCATCAGGCCGGAATCGTTGCCGACGAACAGGTCGGCGCGGTCGATAGCGGCGGCCGAGGCGAGGATGTCGCCCTTGCCGACGAAGTCGATGGCGCGGCCGCCCTGTTCCGGATTTCCGGCCCTTTCCAGCGCAGGCGTTGCAGGCGGCCGGTCGCCGGGTCCGCCCACGGGCATGAAGCGCCAGCCCTCGAAACGGGGATCGGCCATCAGGCGCGCCACCAGTTCGCCCCAGCGGTCGGCCGGCCAGCTCTTGCCGGGCTGATGGGCGATGGGGGCGAGGGCGAGGATGCGGCCCGGTCCGGGACCGGACGCCAGCTGCGGTTCGATGACGGCGGCGGCCTCGGCGCGGGCCCGGTCGTCGAGCCAGATTTCGGGATCGAGCGGCGTTTCCGATCCCATCAGCCGCGAGACCATCTCGACCTTGCGCAGGCCCGTCTCCCACGAGCGATTGTAGATCACCCGCCGCTTCGCCGGGATCAGATAGGCGAGGGCCGAGCCGCGGATGTCGACGACCAGGTCCCAGCGGGTTCCGGCGACCTGTCTCCACAGGTCCAGCCAGTGGCCGGCCATCTTCTTCTTGTCGAGCGCGATGACCCGCTCGACGCCGGGGGCGGAGCGGAAGAAGGGGGCGGGCGGACGGCCGCAGGCGACGGTGATCGCCGCGCCCGGCAGCTGGCGGCCGATCTCGCGGATCACGCCGGAGGAGATGACGCAGTCGCCGATGCGGTTGGAGCTGACGAACAGGACTTTCGGTGCGGACAACGGGTGACCTCATTCCGTCATCCTCGGGCTTGACCCGAGGATCGAGGGCGCCGCGCGAAAGATGCGGGACACGGATGGCTGTCGGCAGGGCCGACTTCATCGCCCGATGTGCGGCACGTCCGATCCTCGGGTCAAGCCCGAGGATGACGAAGTCGGGTCAAGCCCGGGGATGACGAAGTCAGGTCAAGCCCGAGGATGACGGACCGGGGAGGGGCGTGCGAAAAGGCGCCATGATCAACATCGAACATCTGAGCCGCCCCGACGGCGAGACGCTCGCCCTCAAACGCATCGAGGGCGCCGGCCCGACCGTCATCTGGGTCGGCGGCTTCCGTTCGGACATGGAGGGGACCAAGGCCCTGGCGCTGGAGGCGGCCGCACGCGACCGCGGCTGGTCCTACGTCCGCTACGACCATTTCGCCCACGGCCGGTCTTCGGGCGACTGGCGGCAGGCGACGATCGGCCGGTGGCGCGAGGATGCGATCGGGCTGGTCGATGCGCTGGAGGGGCCGGTGATACCGGTCGGCTCCTCCATGGGCGGCTGGATCGCCCTGCTGCTGGCCCTGGCCCGTCCGGACCGGATCGCCGGCACGGTCCTGATCAATCCGGCCCAGGACTTCACCGAACGGCTGATGTGGCCGGGGCTGGCCGATCATGAGCGGCAGGCGATCCTGCGCGAGGGCGAGACGGTGGTCGTTGAGGCGGGCCTGGGCTCCTACGTCCTGACCCGGCGCATGTTCGAGGAGGCGCGGGACTGGCTGCTGCTGGACGGGGCCATCCCGATCACCACGCCTGTGCATATCCTGCAGGGCCGGGCCGACGACGTGGTGCCCTGGCGCCATCAGATGGAGCTGATCGAGCGGCTGCACGGGGCCGATGTCCGGCTTGATCTGGTGGAGGGCGGCGACCACCGGCTGTCTGGCGCCGCAGACCTGAGCCGGCTGGTCCATGTCGTGGAGGCGATGCGGGCGCGGGCCTGAGACCGTCGCGCCCGCTACCGGACATCAGCCCCGGGCGGGGCGGAGGCCCTCGGCCGAGGCGACGCGGGTGGCCGTCACCGGGGCCGCGACCTGACGCTTTTCACCGCCGGCGGCGATGATGCGGTCGATGCGCGACTTCTCGGCGCGGAAGGCGGTCAGGTCGGCGCCGGCCAGGACGGTGCCCTCGGAGGTGCGGATGCCGGCCGGATTGATCCGCTGGCCGTTGCGCCAGATCTCATAGTGCAGGTGCGGACCGGTGGAGGCGCCGGTCGAGCCGACGAAGGCGACGACCTGGCCCTGGCTGACCCTCTGGCCGGCGCGGATGCCGGAGCCATAGCGCGACAGGTGGCCGTAGCCGGTCTCGAGCCCGTTCGAATGGCGGATGCGCAGCCAGTTGCCATAGCCGCCCCAGCGACGGGCCTCGACCACGACGCCGTCGGCGGGGGCCACGATCGGCGTACCGGTGGTGGCGGCATAGTCCATGCCCTGGTGCATCTTGCGGAAGCCGGACAGCGGGTGGACCCGCACACCGAAGGCCGAGGAGATGCGGCGGAAGCTGGTCAGGGGCGCGCGCATGGCGGTGGTGCGCATATTCTTGCCCGAGGCGTCGAAGAAGGCATAGTCGCGGGCGCCGGCGGGCTTGAAGCGATAGAAGCTCTGGCCGCGGATCTCGACATATTGCAGGTCGCCGGTGCCGACCGTGCGGCCGTTCTCGGTGATCGAGCGGTCGAAGACCAGGGTGTAGTCGTCCGAGCCGCGCACGTCGCGGCGGATGTCCAGCTTGCCGGACAGGGCCTGGGCCGCGCGGCGGATGATGGCGGCGGTGGCGCCGAACTCGCCGGCTGAACCGGCCAGGGAGGCGCCGACCTTGCCGCGCGCCACGACCGTCTCGTGGGTGACCTTCTCGTCGAGGGCGCGGAGCTTGAGGGCGCCGTCGAAGCTGCGCGACACGGTGACCTGGCTGGCCGGCCCGGTGCGCATCGTCAGGCCGATCAGCTTGGCGTCGCCCAGGCCGCCGCGCGGACGCGAGATGGCGGTTTCGAATTTCAGTCCGGCGCGCAGGTCGCCGAGATTGGCGCCGGCGAGGGTGGCGACGACGGCCTGGGCGTCCTCGGCCGAGACGCCGGTGCGCAGGATGGCCTGTTCAAGGGTCTCGCCGCGACGGATCTGGACGGCCACGGCCTCGGGCGATTCCAGCCCTACCGGGGCGCCGGCGGTGGCGAAGGCGCGGGCTTCCAGCGAAGCCTGTTGTTCGGCGGTCAGTTCGGGAACTTCTGCAGCGACAGCGGGTTGATATACCCGCCCGGCCAGTACGGCGACGGACAGTGCAGCGGCGGCTGTCAGAAGGTGAGGCGCGAACCGTGTCGGCTGCCGGCGTGGATCGAACTGAGCCATGTGTCCTCGGGGTATGACGACGCCGACCCGGCGCCAACCTTCGTTAGCAGGCTCGCGCCCGGGCGGTCCTCCCAGAGTGCGAAGGAGGGGCTATAGCGCGCAGGACACATATTGGGAAGACACCCGTTACAAAGGGTTAACAATGTCCGACTGCCGGGGGCCTGCGAAATCGCGCAGCGGCGCCGGACCGGCGGTGCAACGGGAAAACGGCATCGCCCACACGAACGTCACGATTTCCTCTATTGTCGCCTCCTTCCGAGCCGAGAAAGTGCGCCGCACCCACGTGACCTCCAGCCGCCCAGAACCTGAAAACACCGGCCCCGACACGGCGGCGCCTGATGCGGGGACCCCGGATAAACCGCGCGCAGACGCGCCGCGTGCTCCGCGCCGCCGCGTCCGTCGTCGCGACCGGCTGGCTGTTGGCGTGATGGTGGTCGTGGTGGTGGTGACGATCGCCGTCACGGCCCTGTATCTGAACCGGCGGGCGGCGGCGCGGGCGGTTCTGGTCGGCTGGCTCGACCAGCGCGGCATCGTCGCCGACGTCGCCGTCGAACAGCTGGAGATCGACGGCTTCGTCGGCCGTATCCGCATCGGCGACCCGCAGAACCCCGATGTGATCGTCGAGCGGGTCGAGGTCGACTATGCCCTGGCCATGCCCTGGTCGAAGACCGGATGGGGCGTGCGTCCCGGCCGGGTCCGGCTGGTGCGGCCGGTGATGCGGGCGCAATATATCGAGGGCGAGCTGTCGTTCGGATCCCTTGATCCTCTGGTCAAGGAGTTCACCGGGGGTCCGCCGCGCCCGGACAGTCGCGGACCGGTCGTCCTGGTTGAAAGCGGCCGGCTGAACCTCGCCACAGACTACGGGGCGATCCAGCTGCGGGCCGATGCGCGGATCGACGACGGGAAGCTGATGCGGCTGAACGCCGAACTGCCGGCCTCCGGGCTCCGGAGCGAGGCGGTTTCCGCTACGGGTCTGGCCGTACGCCTGAACATGACGACGACCGGCGACCGGGTGGCGATCACCCTGGACGCCTCGGCGGATACGGCGAGCCTCGGGTCCGGCGAGATTGCGTCCGGCGGCGAGGGACTGGTGCTGAAGGCGACCGGCGATCTGCCCTATCCGGATCTCAAGGCGCGGCGCGGCGACGGTCGGGCGGTGGTCGATATGCGTCTGGCCGGGCGCCGTCTGTCATCGGGCGGAATGGTCCTGCGCGAGGCGCTTGTGGATCTGGGCTTCAATGGCCAGACGCGCGGCTGGATCGAGGCCTTCGCCCTGGAGGGCGACAGCCGCATCGGCCTGGGCGCCGCACAGGTTTCAACGCCGGGCCTGCAGGCGAGGGGGCTGCGGCTGGCTCCGGCGGCGACCCGGGCGGTGATCTCCCGGGACGACGACGGCCTGAGGTGGAGTCTGACCGGCCCCGCCAGCCTCGGGGTCGCCTCGGTCCGCGCCGGAGACCTGGCGGTCGAGGGTCTGACGCTCGGGACCGGGCGGCTGGAGGCCGGCGGGCGCGGCGGCGACTGGGAGGTCGCCGGGCCGGTGGAGCTGACGGCGAGCCGGGGGGGCTTCGGCGAGCTGGATCTGAAGACCGTGGCGGGCCGCACCGATCTGGACGTGACCCGGACGGATGGCGTCCTGCTGGTGCGCGCCCGCACCGCGCTGACGTCTCAGGGCGGGTCGTGGAGCCTGCTGGGGTCGGCCGCCGCCGATGACGCGCCGGAGCTGGCGGCCATGAAGCGGGCGCTGGGCGACTTCGCCGTCGACCTGCCGGAGTTGCGGCTGCTGACGGGATCGACCGGAACCGAGGCGGTGCTGACGCAGGCCGCGCGGATCATGCCCCGCAACGGAGGCGTCGTGACGATCCGGCCGGCGGCGCGGGCCCTCTATACGTCGCCTCCGGGCGCGTTGGGCGGCGGGGCCCTGTCGCTGGTCTCCTCTCGCCCGCCTGGCGACGCGCCGGGTCTGCCGGGCGCAACGGTCGACATTCCCGACTGGAGGCTGACGTCCGGCGGGTTCGAGGCCCGGCTGGCCGCGAGGGCGGCGCTGGATTTCGACGTGGCGCGCGGCGTTACGCTGCAAACCTCGGGGCTGCTGGTCTCCGATGGGGGCGTGATCCGCTACGGCGCCGACGGGTGCGCTGTGTTCGCCGTCGAGCGACTGGAGCTGGGCGAGAACGATGTCGACACGCTGACGGGCCGCCTCTGTCCGGCGGAGCGGGCGCTGGTCGAACTGCGCCAGGGCGGCTGGCGGGCGGACGGCGCCCTTGCCGGGGTCGCGGCCAATGCCCCCTTCCTTGGGGCCCGGTTCGAGGACGTGGCGGGGACGCTGGCCGTGACAGGCGCCCCCCGGGGGATCGGGGTGGAGACGCAGATCGCGTCGGCCCGGGTGATCGATACCGCGACCGTGCGGCGCTTTCATCCCCTGACGGGCGCGGGCCGGGCCAGCCTGTCCGATGACGCCTGGACCGGCGCCTTTGACGTCTTCGCAGGGCGGCAGGCCATCGCCAGGGTGGGCTTGACCCATGACGGCCCTTCGCGGACGGGCGGGGTGGCCTTCGATACGGGGGATCTCGTCTTCAATGAACCGGGCCTGCAGCCGCGTGACCTGACGCCCATGGGCGGCGAGGCCATGACGTCGCCGGTCCGCGGCCAGGTTCGGTTCTCCGGCCGTTTCGACTGGGACCCGGCCGTACCCCTGGGCTCGTCCAGCGGGCGACTGGTCATTCCCGGTCTGGATTTCACCAGCCCGGCCGGGCCGGTCGAGGGACTGAAGGGCCAGATCGACTTCACCAGCCTGGCGCCCCTGACGACGGCCGATGGACAGACCCTGACGGTCGACCGGCTGGAGACGGTCACGCCGCTGACGGCCCTGGGCCTGACCTTCAGCCTCGGAGAGGCGGCGCTGAAGGTCGAGGGCGGCGAGATCCAGGCGGCGGGCGGACTGCTGAGGCTGGAGCCGCTCAGCGTGCCGCTGGACGGCAAACAGCCGTTCAACGGCGTCATCGCTCTCGACCGGGTGCAGCTGGGCGAGCTGATCGCCGGCGCAGGATTCGCCGACCGGGTCAGTCTGGACGCCGTGGTTTCGGGCCGGCTGCCGTTCCGCTGGGATCCGGTGGAGGGGGTGCAGGTCGAGGCCGGCAACCTGACCGCCGTCCAGCCGGGCCGGCTGTCGATCGCGCGCCAGGCCCTGACCGGCCTGGCCGCAGCGGGCGGGGGTGCGGACATCCCGCAGGGGACGGTCGAGGACCTCGCCTATCAGGCGATGGAGAACCTGGCGTTCCAGACCCTGACCGCCGACGTCAACAGTCTGGACGCCGGCCGGGTCGGGGTCCTGTTCCACATCAAGGGCCGACACGATCCGCCGGAACGACAGGAACTGCGCCTGTCGGTCGCGGAGCTGATCAGCCGCAAATTCCTCGAGCGCAAACTGCCCCTGCCGTCGGACACGGGCATCGACCTGACCCTGGACACCAGTCTGAACCTGAACCAGCTGGTCAGCGACATTCTGGCGGCGCGGCGACCCCCGGAGGACGACGGGACGGCTGGGCCCGCAGTGGAACCGGCCCGGTGACGGGCGACTCCGTGACGGGCGTCTCCTTGAAGGCCGGCGGATTCGGCGTTCAGCCGTCGTTCACGGTCGCGTCCCTAAGCGTCGGGGTCTAGGGATATCGCGTGACGCCAACCGGAGACCGCCCATGACCGTTCAGCCCTTTACGGACCAGCCCGTCGCCGAACCCTGCGTTTCCGGGCGTCGCGGCCTGATGCTGGGCCTGGCCGCTGTCGGCGCCATGGCCGCCCTGCCGCTCGGGGCCTGTACGCCGACCATCAAGCTGGAGGTCGCTCCGATCCAGATCTACGCCAAGCTGGACGCCGATATCCGGGTGAAACTGGATCGCGAGCTGCAGGACCTGCTGCGCGAAAACCCCAACCTGTTCTGAACCTGAACTGCCTCGCCTGAACCTGAAGGATCGGATCCCATGTCGCTTCGCAATCTCCTGATCGCCGTCCCCGCCGCCGTGGCCATCGCCGCCGCCGCGACCCCTGGTCTGGCCCAGACCGCCGCCCAGAAGGCCCAGATCGACGCCGCCAAGGCGGCGGGCGTCGTCGGCGAACAGGCGGACGGCTATCTCGGCTTCCGCACCCCGTCGTCGGACGCCGGCCTGCAGACGGCCGTCACCACCACCAATGACGCCCGCCGCCGGGCCTATGCCGCCAGCGCCGCCCAGGCCGGTACGACGGCTGATGTCGCCGGCGCCCGGATGTTCGAGAGTCAGCTTCTGGCCCGCATCCCGACGGGTCAGTGGTACCGCAACGCCTCGGGCCAGTGGGTCCAGAAATAGGTCCGGCGGCGCCTTCGAGGGCTTCATGGCGAGCCCGATCCTCCGTTTTGTCCTGTCGCTGGGCCTCGCCCTGCTGATCGCCGCCCTGTCGACGGCGGCCATGAGCTGGTTGTGGGTGGCCATCGGCGGCGGGACGATGTCAGTGCATGGCTGGATCGCCCTCGGGCTGGGCATGGCGGGCACGGTCGGGCTGGCCTGGGGTCTGATGGCCCTGGCGTTCCGCTCCCATCGTGAGGGGTGGGACGACCGGGTCGACAACTCTCTGGACCCCGGGCTTCAGGACCGCGTCAGCCGCGATCTGGATCACAGGGACTAGGCGGCGATCCCGGGGCGCGCCTTGAGGGCGGGCCCCAGCAACTGTTCGCCCAAGGCCTGCACCACGGGAACGGCGACGGCGTCGCCCATCAGTTTGAGCGCGGCGTTTTCACTGGCGGGCAAACACCAGCCGTCGTCCAGCCCCATCAGGCGGGCGGACTCGCGTCCGGTCAGGCGGCGGGCGCGCAGCCGGCCTTCCTGCATCACCAGCACATATTGTCGCGACGATCCGCCCGAGGGGGTGCGCAGGCATCCCGCCAGCCCGTCGAGCCGGACTTCCAGCCTCTGGACCTTGCGGCCGTTCTCGACCCGTACGCGGCGGAAGGCGGCCGCCACGCGGCGTTCGCCCGAGGCCAGGGCCGCCTCCAGCCGCGCGCGGTGGAGGGGGGCGGTCAGGGCCAGCAGGGCGTCGGTCCGGCCCTGATCCAGCCAGTCGACCTCTGCATCCGGGCTGAGGATCGAGGCGAGGTCGAGGTTGCGGCGCGGCGGCGGCGTCAGCGACCACCAGACCCAGGCGGCCCGTGTCGCCTCGGGCAGGGCCGCATGGGCGGCGACGAGGCGCGGCGAATGGAAGGGGCCAGCCGGCGAGGGCAGGATGGGCGCCTCCAGTCCCTTCATGGCGATGATGAACAGGCGCGGCCGCGACTGGGGCAGCCACAGGCCGGCGTCGATCTCCAGCGCCCCGACCCGGTAGCCCGCGCCGGCCAGAACCGTGCAGACTGCGGCGAAGTCCGCTCCGCCCGCCGAACTGAGCAGGCCGGTGACATTCTCGATGACCATGATCGGCGGCCCGCGCCCCTCGGCCGCCAAAGCCTCCATCAGCCGCCAGAAGCCCCAGAAGGCGCCCGAGCGCCGGGCCTGGAGCCCGCCCCGGGCGCCCGCCAGACTGACATCCTGACAGGGGGAGGAGGCCCAGCACAGGGAGGGGGCGCCCGGCAGGTCAGCCGGGGTGAGGTCCCAGACGTCGCCGTGATGCAGGGCGACATCCGGGTGATTGGCGCGAAAGCAGCGGGCCTTGGCGGCGTCGATGTCATTGGCGAAGACGGTGCGAAACCCGGCCCGGGCCAGACCGGTTCCGGCGAGGCCGCCGCCGGCGAAAAACTCGAAGACGGCGGGGGCTGTGGCCGCCCGGTCGTCGGTCCGGATGTTCGCGCGAATCGCCATGTATCCAGACTAGAGGCGGATGGCGCCCTGTGGAACGCCCGGCGCCGCCAACCCCGTCTTGCCCCGTCGCCCCATCGGGGTCATTGCTTTGGCTCCCGCGTCCGGTGCGGTGTTTCAGGGTTCAGGAGCCGTCATGCGTTCGATCGTCACCCGCCTCGCTGTGACCGCCCTGCTGGGCCTCGGCGCCTGTTCGCAGGGAACCACGGAGGCCACGGAGCCGCCGGCCGACGCCCCGGCGGGCGTCGTTCTGGGCGGGATCGACCTGAACCAGCCGCTGCGGGCCCTGGGCACGGAGCCGTTCTGGGGGCTGGACATCACGCCGCAGACCCTCAGCTGGAGCGGGGTCGACCAGCCGGTGCTGACCGCTGTCAATCCGGGCCCGGCGGTCCAGGGCACCACGGCCGTCTATCACACCGAAACGTCGACGGGCGCCCTGCTGGTCCTGACCCTGATCGCCACGGAATGTTCGGATGGAATGAGCGACCGGACGTATCCGCTGACGGCGCGCGTCGAACTGGGCGAGCAGTCTTTCAATGGCTGCGCCGCCACGACCGCCTTTCTGAACGCGGCCCCGCCGCCCTGACCCGGGGCTCAATTTCCGGGCTTTAACGGTTCCCAAAGCGTGGGCGGGTTAGGGTCGCGCCATGACCCAGACACCGAACCTGGCCCCGGCGCCTGTCCCGGCCTCCGTCGTCCCCGCGCCGCACCTCACGGATGCGAACGGGGCGCCGACCGATCTGAGAGCCCTGACCTCCCTGCGTTTCCTCGCCGCCATGTGGGTGGCGGTCTACGCCCTGTGGGATCATCTGGCTGTCGGCTTCAGGCCGGATGTCGTCGCCAAGGGCTATCTTGGGGTCGAACTGTTCTTCGTCCTGTCCGGCTTCATCCTGTGCCACGTCTACCTGGCCCAGACCGGTGCGGGGCCAGGCGAAAGGCGTTTCAGCTACAAGGGCTTCCTGTGGGCCCGGATCGCGCGGGTCTATCCGCTGCATCTGGCGACCCTGATCGGCATCGGCGTTCTGGCCCTCGGGGCCGGTGCGGCGGGGGTGGCGGTCGACGACGGCATCCTCGGCTGGTCGTCGCTTCCGGCCAACCTGACCATGACCCATGCCTGGGGCCTGGCCCCCGAGGCCGCGTGGAATCACCGGTCGTGGTCGATCTCGGCCGAATGGTTCGCCTATCTGCTGTTCCCGGCCTTCGCCTTCGTCGCCTGGAGACTGAGGGCCCGGCCGCTGGCCGCCATTGTCGGGGCGATCGTCCTGATCGCGGCCCTGTATCTGGCCTTCCCCCGTCTGGCGGGCTTTCATCTGACCGAGGCGACCATCGCCTGGGGGGCGCTGCGGATCGTGCCCTGTTTCGCCTATGGCTGCGCCCTCTATCTGGTCTATCGCCGCGCGCCGATGCCCTTCCCGGGTCTGGTTTCGGCCGCAGCGGCGGTGTTGCTGATCGGCACAGCGGCGCTCGGCCTGTGGGACGGCGTGCTGGTCGCCCTGTCCGGCCTGCTGATTCTCGGGCTTGCCTCCCTGCCCAATTCCCGGGCCGGGGTGCTGGCCTCTAAGCCCGCCGTCTATCTCGGGGAGATCAGCTATTCGGTCTATATGGTGCTGGTGCCCTGGCAGCTGCTGGCGGTGAATCTGGCCGCCCGGGCGACCAACGCCCCCGACAAGCAACTTCAACTTTTCGTGTGGCTGGCGATTCTGGCCGGCCTGCCGGTGGTCGCGGCCGTCTCCTATCATCTGGTGGAATTCCCCGCCCGGCGGGCCCTGCGCCGGCTTGCGGAGCGTTCGCCGCAGCGCAAAAACGCCCTTCGCAGCGCACCATCGGCATCCTGAAAACGGTGCTTCAACCGGGCGGACGTATGGGCTATGCCTGTCACGGGCGTAACAGTCAGAAACAGTTCAGCATGAAAAAACGTTTCACGGCCGCCGTGGTTGCCGCGTCCCTCGGGTTTTTCGCATTGGGTTCAGCCCCTGCCCAGGCCGACGCTCCCTACTGGCAATGTGTGACGTTCGCCCGGATGTTCTCGGGCATCCAGATTTTCGGCGATGCCTGGACCTGGTGGAACCAGGCGACGGCGCGGTTCCGCACCGGCCGGGCGCCGGAGACCGGCTCGGTTCTGGTCTTCCGCCCCGAGGGCCGCATGTCGCGCGGCCATGTGGCCGTCGTGTCCGACATCATCACCGACCGCGCCATCCAGATCACCCACGCCAACTGGGGCGGCAGCCGCGGCAAGGTCGAGGAGAACGTCACCGTCGTGGACGTCTCGGCCCGGAACGACTGGAGTCAGGTCAAGGTCTGGTACAACCCGATCAACGACCTGGGCACGACCGTCTATCCGACCTATGGATTCATCTACAAGGACGCCCGCGACGCGGCGGCCGCCAGCCGGCAGATGGCCTCGGTCGACGCCGTCCAGGGCGGCGGTCGCTGATCGTCGCTCGGTCCCCGCACCTGTGATCGCGCGCCTGTGATCCTGTGATCCTGTGATCCATCTGTTTCGCGACGGCGCCATGACCTTCGAGGTTCTGGCCGGAGATCCGGCGGCCCTGGTCCTGACGCCGGACGTGCTATGGATCGACCTTGTCGCCCCGACGCCCGAGGAGGATCGCGCGGTCGAACGGGTCCTGGGCCTGTCGATTCCCACCCGTCAGGAGATGGCCGAACTGGAGGCCTCCAGCCGCCTGTATCGCGAAGGCGGGGCCACCTATGTCACCGCCGACATCCTGCACAATGGCGACACGGACCTGCCGACCCTCGATCCGGTGACCTTTGTCCTGACCGCCGGGCCCCTGGTCACGATCCGCTATTTCGATCCGAAACCCTTCACCCTCCTGCTCGAGCGGATCGCGCGGGAGCCCGGGATGGGCGTCTCGGGACCGGCCCTGTTCCTGCATCTGATGGAGGCGGTGATCGACAGGGCGTCGGACATCCTGTCCTTCAATGCCGGCAAGGCCGAGGCCGTGGCCCTGCATATCTTCGCCACCGGCCGCACGGTCGGCTTCGAGAGGCTGATCGCCAGACTGGGTCGGGCCCATATGGCCAACGCCCGGATCGAACAGAGCCTGTCGGGCCTGGCCCGCATCTTCGCCTATGTGGCGCCGGATGAGCGGATCGAGGCCGTGCCGGATGCGCGAGACCACCTGAAGTCGCTTTCGGGCGACGCCTCCAGCCTGATCGCCCACAACCAGGCCGTGGCGGCGACAATCAATTTCCAGCTCTCGGCGGCGCTGGGACTGATCAATATCGAGCAGTCGTCGATCATCAAGATCGTGTCGGTGGCCTCGGCCGCCATCCTGCCCCCGACCCTGATCGCCTCGATCTACGGCATGAATTTCCAGCATATGCCGGAGCTGCCGCTGGCGTGGGGCTATCCGGCGGCCCTGATCGCCATGCTGGTGTCAGGCCTGCTGCCGCTGGCGTGGTTCAGACGCAAGGGATGGCTGTAGGGCGGGGCGCAGGCAGGACGGGAGGGCCTGGGTCCGCGCCGATGGACCGGGCGATGTCGCCGTCTGGTCCCGGGTCCCTGTTCGGCCGCTATCTTTCCGGCTTGATCGACAGCTGGAAGGCGACAAGACCCTCGGTGACATCGCGGTCGAAGCCCTCTCCGCCGCGCAGGCCGTCGGCCTTGATCTCACGATAGACCACGCCGAACGAGCCCTGCATATCGCCGCGCCGGTAGGCCACCCCGACCGAGGCGTCGCCGAGGAACGATCCGGCGTCATGGCTCATGCCCGAGCGGGCGTAGTCGCCGTCGCGCGTGCGGGCGAAATTATAGCCGACGGCGCGCCCGGCCCCGGCCGCATAGATGTACCAGCGCGCCCGCTCGCCAAATCGTTCGGCGCCGTTCGGGGCGAGGGAATCCGGTCCGATCCTGAGGGTGGCGCCGGCCTCCGCCGATCCGCCGCTGTCGCCCACCCCGATGCCGGCGTGAGGGATCAGGGCGACCTCAAGCCCCGAGGCCGTATAGGCCCGCGCCGCCTGCCAGCCGCGCGTAAAGCTGACGTCATAGCTGTCGACATCGAAGGCGGCGGAATCCCGCGCCGTCGGCGGAAGCGGCGCTCCGTCGGCCCGTCGCAGGCCCCCGCGTGTCGTCAGGCGCAGCCGGTCGGCATAGGCGCCGGTTTCACGCCAGATATCGCGCCGGTCAACGGCGGCGACACTGCTGAGGCGGCGGTCGGCAAAGCGGTCCGCGGGACGATCGGTATCGCGGAACCCGACGGCGGGGCCGAAGGCGGCGCGTTCGTCCGCAACGACGGCATAGGGGGTTGTGGCGGCGAACAGCGGTGAAGAGGTCGCGGCCTCTGCGGAGGCCAAGGGGGGGACAGACGCCGGGAATGTAAAGGCGACGGGCGCCGGTTCGGGGAGGGGGGCGACCCGGGCGGGCGGGCGGCGGGCGGCGCGCAGGGCGTTCACTTCTTCTGCCCGCGCCCATTCGGCGTTGAGCTGAGCCGACGTCGACTGAGCCATCGCTGCAGAGCCTGTTCCCGAAAGAAACAGGCCCGACAACGCCAGGCCGGCGCAGAAGAGATCAGCCGATCGGTTCAACGGTCCCCCTCACAGTCCGTTAACGGAACCCACCGTGACTCGAAACCGGCGGATCGCCAAATGACATTTTTCAGACCTGTTTCGAATGCGCGTCGTGCGGATCGGGTTCCCGGCGCTCGATTGCGGTTCAGGCCGGGCGGCTGGACGACGCCGGGAACAGCACTTCCCTGCCGGTGCGGGCGCTTTCCGCCCCGGCGTCCAGCACCTGCATGACGCGCAGCGCCTGGTCCGGAGGGACCGGGTTGTCGCCTTCTCCGCGCAGGGCCCGGGCCACCCCGGCGTAGTAGGCGGGATAGTCGCCGGGCGGACCTGGGGCGGCCGAGCGGGCGGCCGTGTCGCCGTCGACCCAGGTTGCGGGGCGGGGGTCCACGCCCCAGCCGGGGGCGCCGGGGGCCATGCCGGACTTGAGCTGATCCTCCTGTACGTCCAGTCCGGCCTTCAGCCAGCTGGCCGAGGTTCCGTGGACGGCGAAACGGACCTCGGGCGCGGCCATGACCATGGCGGCGTTCAGCACGACCCTGAGCCCGTCGTCATAGCGCAGCACCGCATGGGCCCAGTCCGGGCTGCGGCCGCCGTCGCGCTGGATGGCGAGGGAACAGCTGATGCCGACGGGCAGGCCGAACAGGACCAGCATCTGGTCGATCAGATGCGGACCGAGGTCCAGCCAGCAGCCGGCGCCGGGGGCCTCGCGCCAGCGGTCGCGGACCACAGGGCGGTGGCGGTCGAAACGGCTCTCGACCGTGACCACCCGGCCCAGCCGTCCGCGCTGGATCTCGCGTTTCAGGGCCAGGAAGTCGGCGTCCCAGCGCCGGTTGTGGAAGACCGACAGGAACAGGCCCCGCTCGCCGGCCAGGGCGACCACCGCCGCCGCCTCGGCGTGGCCCAGGGCGAAGGGCTTGTCGACGACCACCGCCTTTCCCGCATTCAACGCCGCCGTCGCCTGTTCGGCGTGGACGGGGTCGGGGGTGGCGATGACGACCAGTTCGATGCCGGGATCGGCCAGGACCTCGGTCAGGCTGGCGGCGGTGCGGACGCCGGGAAGGTCGGCGCGGACGACGTCAGGCTGACGGGTGGCGACGAGGGCCAGCTCCATCCCCGGCGCGGCGCGGATCAGGGGGGCGTGGAAGGTCTTGCCCGCAAAGCCGTAGCCGATCAGGGCGACCTGGACGGGGCCCTGTCCGGAGGGCGATGGGGAAGCGCCGGCGGCCGTGACGGAGGCGAACAGATCATCCGTCACGGCGCAGTCCTTTTCCCGGGATCGGGCTCAGCCCGCGACCATGCTCATGTCACGGCGGGCCATCATCTTGTCAAACTCGGACCAGACGCCGTCGGCGCCGTGCCAGGAGCCCTGCGTCGCCGCCTTGGAATATTCGGTGGCGCGGGCCTCGAAGAAGTTGGCGTGTTCGACGCCGCTGAGCAGCGACTGCAGCCAGGGCAGGGGGTTCTCGCGCGAGCCGCCGTACAGCTCCGGCAGGTCCAGCTGGCGCAGGCGCCAGTCGGCGATGAAACGGATGTATTTCTTGATGTCCTCGGGGGTCATGCCGTCGACCGAGCCCATCTCGAAGGCCAGGTCGATGAACTTGTCCTCCATGTCGACCACGGTGCGGCAGCATTCGACGATGTCCTCGGCGACCGCCTTGGTCACCGCCCCCGTCTCCTTGTTGAAGGCGTGGTAGAGCTTGATGATCCCGTCGCAGTGCAGGCTTTCGTCACGCACCGACCAACTGACGATCTGGCCCATGCCCTTCATCTTGTTCTGGCGCGGGAAGTTCATCAGCATGGCGAAGGAGGCGAACAGCTGAAGCCCCTCCGAGAAACCGCCGAACATGGCCAGGGTGCGGCAGATGTCGGCGTCCGTATCCACGCCGAACTTGCCCATGAAGTCATGCTTGTCGCGCATGGCCTCGTATTCCATGAAGGCGCCGAACTCGCTTTCGGGCATGCCGATGGTCTCGAGCAGCAGGGCGTAGGCGGCGATATGGATCGTCTCCATATTGGCGAAGGCGGCCAGCATCATCTTCACCTCGGTCGGTTTGAAGACCCGGCCGTAGCGCTCCATATAGTTGTCCTGGACCTCGATGTCGGCCTGGGTGAAGAAGCGGAAAATCTGGGTCAGCAGATTGCGCTCGCTGTCATTCAGATTGGCCGCCCAGTCCTTGCAGTCCTCGCCCAGCGGCACCTCCTCGGGCATCCAGTGGACCTGTTGCTGCTTTTTCCACATGTCGAACGCCCACGGATAGCGGAACGGCTTGTAGGCGGCGGAGGCGGTCAGAAGTCCGGCGGTTCCGGGCTTGATGATGGCGTGTGCGTTCATCGGAAAGGGGCTCTGAAAACGGCGGGGGACGAATCCCGTGGAGAGACACTCACCATGCGGCCGCAATGCCCTGGCGCCAAGTCGAAACCGGCCTATTTAGCGATCACTTTTTCCAGAAACGCTATATCTGGTAGACATGCCCCGGAATTGTGGGGAGGATTCAGGGGATGAGCCTGGCGCTGCCGGTTCAGGCGGCGGCCCGTCCGCGGCCGGCCAGCACGGCTCCGACGGATCCCGAAAGGGCAGAGAAGGAGATCGGCTTGGACAGGTGTCCGTCCATGCCTGCGGCGAGACAGCGCGCCGCGTCTTCCGGCATGGCGTCGGCCGTCAGCGCCAGTATGGGGACGAGTCCCGCATCGCCTGTCAGCGCCCGGATCGCGCGCGTCGCCGCCAGTCCATCCACGCGCGGCATGCGCACGTCCATCAGGATCAGATCGTAGAGACCCTCCCGCGCCAGGGCGACCGCCTCGTCGCCGTCTTCGGCCTGTTCCACGCGACAGCCCATGGCGGTGAGCATCAGTCGGGCGACCTCGCGGTTGGCCGGGTGATCGTCGACCACCAGCACCCGGGGCGACGGGCCACAGGGGGGCTCGGCCCTTTGAGGTCCGGCCTCAGCCTCGGGGATGGCGGCGACGGGCATGGGCAGGCGCAGGGTAAAGGTCGCGCCCTCGCCCGGTCGGCTGTCGACGATGATGTCCCCGCCCATGAGGCCCATCTGACGTTGGGCCACGGCCAGACCGATGCCCGCTCCGCCATAGCACCGGGTGGTGGAATCGTCGCCCTGGACGAAGGCGCCGAACAGGCCGGCCGCCCGGGTCTGGTCCAGCCCGCAGCCGGTATCCGTCACCGCAATCCGCACCTGACCATCCAGGCGGTCGGCGCGGACGGTCACCCCACCCCGGGCGGTGAATTTGAGCGCGTTTGCGACCAGGTGCTGCAGGGCCTGACGGAGCCGGCGGGCGTCTCCGGTCAGGGTGACGGCGGCGTCCGGCCGGACCTCGATTGTCAGCGACAGCCCCTTGGCTCCGGCCATGAGGCGGTGGGGGGCGACGGCGGACTCAATGACGTCATCCAGCCTTAACGGCGCGAGATCGAGCGAGTCGTCCGCACTGGACATCTCCAGAACATCCTCGACGAGGGCCAGCAGGGCATCCCCCGCCCCCCGGATCTGGGTCAGGTCCGTCCGGTCACGGTCGTCGAGGGTGGTGCGGAGCGCCATGATCTCGGCATAGCCCGCGATACTGTTCAGCGGCGTGCGCATCTCGTGGCTCATCAGGGCGAGGAAACGCGACCGGGCGGCCTCGGACCGTTCCGCGCGGCGGCGGGCGGCGTTGGCGGCGGCGGTCCGCGCCTGCAGTCTCGCATGCAGACGGCGCCTCTGGCTGGTGATGGTGCTGACCGGGAGGGCGGTGAGGACCACCATCAGCATGAAGACATAGTAGAGACCCAGATTGGCCACGCCGGGGGCGGACCCGAACATGGCGGGAATGTCGGGCAAATGCGCCAGCGGCAGGGGGCCCCGGCCAGCGGCCGTTGCGGCGCCCCCTATCAGGCCGATGCCGATGACCGCCACCGCCACCTGCGACGGCGACAGCCGGAACGCCGCCAGAACCAGGACCGGAAAGACGAGGAAGGCCAGCGGGGCCCGCGTCTGCACAAACACCGCCGTCGTGACCGCGAACAGCAGGGTCATCAGGACCACCGACTCGCGTCGCGCATCCGGCCGGCGTTCCTCGGGCGGGGTTCTGCGCGACAGCAGGATCAGCGCCGGGGTGACGATCATGGCGCCCAGGGCCTCGACCATGAAGAAGCGCTGGACCTGGAACAGGGTCTGGGTGACCGAATAGTCACGCAGCAGAACCGCGATGGGTACGGAGACGCAAACGGCGACCAGCACCGAGGGCGCCACGGCCAGAAGGGCGAAGCGCCACAGACGTCCGGGACGCCGGAGGTCCAGCGCCGCGCCACAGACGCGGCGGGCGATCACCGAAGCCAGCACAGCCTCCGCGGCGTTCATGGCCACATTGATCAGGAAGAAGGGCATCTGGTCGCCGCGCACCAGATTGTTCAGCAGGTTCAGCGCCACGGCGGCCAGCAGCACCCCGAAGGCCTGCGGGCGGCGAAGCATCAGAAGCGCGGTGATCAGCACCGCATTGGCGGGCCAGAAGACCACGACGCCGAAGATCTTCGCCGACAGGGTGCCCAGGGCGAGGGCTGCGACATACAGGACCAGGAACGTCCAGGGCCCGGGCCCTGACTTGCGTGCCGCCTCATGTCTGAACAGTCGCCAGCGACCGTGCATTCGGCCCCCCAAGACCGCCCAACAGCCGAGGCTACAGTGCATCTGGTTAAGAAATTCGCCGCAATCCGCCCGGCGCCCGGTGCGGGCCGGACAGTCGCCGTATTCGTCGCCTGCGGAACCCCTGTCTGATCGCCCCCGGAACCCCGAACGACGCGCGATCGTTGACGGGATGCGTATCAGTATTCCGGGGCGGCGTGTTTGGCCCCGATCGGGAGTCAAGGCCATGTCCGCGTCTGTCGAGCGACCGTCTGCCGAGAGTTCCCCCATCGCGACCGATCCCGCCGGCTGGGCCGGCCCGGACTTCGACGACATCCGGCCCCCGTCCTGGTGGCTTGCGGCGCGGTTGCAACGGGAGGATGGACGTCATGCCCCGCCCGGCGCCGCCCAGGGGCCCGGCGCCGCCCGGGGGGAAGTCTTCGACGAGGCCGCGCCCGGGCCCGAACCGATCTCGCCCTAGGCTGCGACCAGCACCCACAGGCCGGTCGCCGCAAAGGCCGCCGCCGCCGCCCACCGGATATATCTGAGCGGCAGGCGTTGGGCCGCAGCCTCTCCCACGAGGACCGCGGGTCCATTGACCAGCATCATGCCGAAGGTCGATCCGGCCACCACCAGCGGCAGGTTCTGGAACCGGATCGCCAGGCCCGCTGTGGCGATCTGGGTCTTGTCGCCCATCTCGACCAGGAAGAAGGCGGCCGCCGTGGTCCAGAAAATGCCGGCGAAGGTCCGCGCCGCCGTCTGCGGGGCGTCGTCATCGAGGGTGTCCGGAATCAGGGCCCAGAGCGCGAAACCCAGGAAGGCGACGCCGATGATCCACTTCATCCACGGTCCGTCCAGGTATTGGGCGGCCAGGATCCCCGCCAGGGCGGCGAACGCGTGATTGGCCAGGGTGGCGACCAGAATGCCCAGGATGATAGGCATCGGTCTTCGCCATGCCGCCGCCAGGGCGAGGGCCAGCAGCATGGTCTTGTCCCCGATCTCGGCGATGGCGACGAGACCGGTCGATATGAGGAAGGCGTCCATAGGTTGTCTTCGCGGGGCCTCGGCGGATGGACCTGTGGCGTTCGCAGCCGAAACCCCGCGAAAGGTCCCTGCGAATACCAGCGGTCTTGCCATCCTTCCGGCGCCCTGAACGGTATCGCGAACGCGATACGAGAGGGCCACTGGAAGGCTTCCCGCGCCATCCTCTCCGGGAGAGGAAGTGTGTTGACGCGGGCTCCGCTTGAGGTGCGGACGGCTACTCCCCGATGACGTCGCCAGTCTTAGTGTGCAGCGCAACATGCCGACAAGTGCGAACGTCTCGCATCTTTCGCGATTCAGGTCTCGGCCGGGGAGGGCTCGTCGTGCGGACCGCCCGCGTGGGCGCGCTGGCGCCGCGCCACGGCCCAGGAGATGAGCCACAGGGCCATGGCCCAGGCGGCGCCCACGCTCCATCCGGCGAAGACGTCCGAGGCCCAGTGGGCGCCCAGATAGATCCGGGTCACGCCGACCGTGACGGTGAGCAGGACGCCGACGCCCAGGGCATAGGCCTTGAGCCGTCTTTGGGGAAAGGCGCGCGTCAGCATGACGCCGAGCGTCAGATAGAAGACCGCCGACAGCAGGGCGTGACCCGAGGGGAAGCTGGCGTTGATCGTCTCCACCGCCTGATAGATGGCGGGCGGTCGCTCGCGCCCGAAGACCGCCTTCAGCCCCTCGCTGAGGGCCACGCCCCCGGCGAGGCCGACGACCAGCAGGACGGCGGACAGCCGCTTGCGCTGCAAAATCAGGAAGGTCACCGCAATGATTGCGAACAGGCCCAGGACAGAGATCCCGCCCAGGGCCGTCAGGTCCCCTGCCGCCTCCTGCAGCCACCATGGCCCCCAGGGTCGGCCCGGGTCGGCCGGCCAGGGTCGCAACAGCGTCAGAATCCGCCAGTCCAGGGCCTGGCCGTCAGCCTCCGTCACATCGTCGGCGACCTCCACGAAGGTCAGCACGCCGAGGCCGAGCACGAGCAGGGCGCCGAGGGCGACGACCTCGGTGCGCGCAGCCTGGATCAGGCGCGTCAGGCGGGGGTGGGAGAGGGGCGGGCTGAAACGGGACATGGGGCTCCTAACGGCCAAGCTGACGCCCCGTTCCGGCCTTCCCGGATTCACGCCATCGTGATCGCCGGCCCGTCGCCGCCCGAGGCCCTTTCGCCGTCGTGTCACGCGGCGTTCGCGGCCTCGTCACGGGATTCGCCCACAGGGCCATCCCCTGTCTTCCTTGCGATTCGGTTGGAAAGTGATCGTCAAGCCCGTTGACGCCTCATCAACCATCTGACCCTATATCTGGACCAAGGGGGTGCTTCGACCACTAGATGCTGTGGTCGATCACAGTGTTTCCCTTTGCGCTTATGTTCAGGACGAAGACGATATGGCTGGCCTCGAGGCGTTCAAAACCACGGAATTTCCTTCGCTTTCCGAGGAGGGTCGAGGCGAGGCGGCGGCGCGTCCGCAGCTGTCGGTGGTGCGGTCGCTGGAGCTTGACCGGTCGCGCGACGACCTGCTGACCGACTTCGGAAAGAAGACGCTCGAGGATCGTTATCTGCTGGCCGGCGAGTCCTATCAGGACATGTTCGCCCGCGTCGCCACGGCCTATGCCGACGACCACGACCATGCCCAGCGCGTCTACGACTATATGTCGCAATTGTGGTTCATGCCCTCCACCCCCGTGCTGTCGAACGGCGGGGCGGCGCGCGGCCTGCCGATCTCCTGCTTCCTCAACGCCGTCGGTGATTCCCTGGACGGCATCCAGTCGGTCTGGAACGAGAACGTCTCCCTCGCCTCGAACGGCGGCGGCATCGGCACCTACTGGGGCGGGGTCCGCTCCATCGGCGAGAAGGTCAAGGGCGCGGGCCAGACCTCGGGCATCATCCCCTTCATCCGGGTGATGGACTCCCTGACCCTGGCCATTTCGCAGGGGTCGCTGCGCCGCGGCTCGGCCGCCGTCTATCTGGACGTCTACCACCCCGAGATCGAGGAGTTCCTCGAGATCCGCAAGACCTCGGGCGACTTCAACCGCAAGTCGCTGAACCTGCACCACGGCATCAACATCACCGACGAGTTCATGGAGGCGGTGAAGGCCGGCGAGACCTTTGCGCTCAAGTCGCCTAAGACCGGCGAGGTCAGGAAGACCGTCAACGCCCGCGACCTGTGGACCAAGATTCTCGACATCCGGATGCAGACGGGCGAGCCCTATCTGATCTTCTCCGACACGGTGAACCGGCAGATGCCGCAGCACCAGCGCGACCTGGGCCTGAAGGTCAAACAATCGAACCTGTGCTCGGAAATCATGCTGCACACGGGCCGCGACCATCTGGGCATCGACCGCACCGCGGTCTGCTGCCTGTCGTCGGTCAATGCGGAGAAATTCCTCGAGTGGCGCGAGGAGCCCCGTTTCATCGAGGACCTGATGCGGTTCCTCGACAATGTTCTGGAAGACTTCATCAAGCGCGCCCCGCCGGAGATGAAGGCCGCCGTCTATTCGGCCAAACGCGAGCGTTCGGTGGGCCTGGGCCTGATGGGCTTCCACTCCTTCCTGCAGATGCAGGGCGTGGCCTTTGAATCCGCCATGGCCAAGTCGTGGAACATGCGGCTGTTCAAACATCTGCGTCGCGAGGCCGACAAGGCCAGCCGCCTGCTGGCAGAGGAAAAAGGCCCTTGCGAGGATGCCGCCGAGCGCGGCGTGATGGAGCGGTTCAGCCACAAGCTGGCCATTGCCCCGACCGCCTCGATCTCGATCATCTGTGGCGGCACCTCGGCCGGCATCGAGCCGATCCCGGCCAACATCTATACCCACAAGACCCTGTCGGGCTCGTTTGCGGTCAAGAACCCCTTCCTCGAGGAACTTCTGGCCTCCAAGGGGCTGAACACCGACGAGACCTGGAACTCGATTCTGGAGCATGAGGGCTCGATCCAGCATCTGGACGGCCTGACCGAGGACGAGAAGTCGATCTACAAGACCGCCTTCGAACTGGACCAGCGCTGGATCATCGAACTGGCCGCCGACCGCTCGCCGGAAATCTGCCAGGCCCAGTCGATCAACCTGTTCATCCCCGGCGACGTCAACAAATGGGACCTGCACATGCTGCACTGGTCGGCCTGGGAGCGGGGGGTGAAGTCGCTCTACTATCTGCGGTCCAAGTCGGTGCAGCGCGCGGCCTTCGCCGGCGCCGGGGAAAAGACGGCCGAGGAGCCGGATCCCAACCAGCCCGACCTCTTCAACATCGCCCGCACCGACTATGACGAGTGCTTGGCCTGCCAGTAGGCTGAGGTTGAACCACCGGTTTCCGGCCCGGATGCGCCTGCATCCGGGCCGTTTTCGTCAGATCAGGGCTCCGGGCCAGCGGGTCGGGCGAGGTCCGACCCGCCCGCCTTTGCCCTAGATGCGGATGTCGAGCAGGCTCCCGGGGCGCAGGGGCCGTTCCGGATCGGCCGTCTGGACCTGTGGGGCGGGTGCGGCGGTGATCCGCGGCGTCGTCGCGACGGGCGAGGCGGTCATCGCAGCGGCGGCCCCGGCCATGGCGGCTGTCCGGGGGGCGGTTGGGGCGACCGCGCCATCGGCGGCGCCGAGGGCGGCACGGAAAAAGGCGGACTGGGCCTGGCGCGCCGCATCCTCGCGGACAGGCGCGCCGGTGCGGGGCAGGGACGGCAGATCGGGGCGGATGGCGCTCATGCCGACAGGGTTAACGAAACCTGTCGCAAAAAGGTTAACGCCGGGGGTTCGGGCCGTCGACCTCTAGGGGCCTCTCGGCCTGGCCGTCGGCGGCGCCCGGGCCGGGGTCTGAAGGGCGGCGACCAGCCGTTCGACATCGGCGTCCTCAAGCAGGGGCCCGGACTGTTTGGCGACGATGCGGCCCATGGCGTCGACAGCGAAACTCTCGGGTACGCCCGACACCCCCAGATCCAGTCCCGCCCGGCCCTCATGATCGACCAGCACCATGGAGAAGGGGTCGCCGAGCTCCTCAAGGAAGGCGGCCGTCGCCTCGGGCTCGTCCTTGTAGGCGATGCCGACAACGGCGACGCCGCGCGCCTTCAGCGCCAGAAGATTCGGATGCTCCAGCCGGCAGGGGGCGCACCAGCTGGCGAAGACATTGACGATCATCGGGCGGCCGACGCCGGCGGTCTTCAGATCGACATTCTGCGGCCCCGCCGCGCCGTTCTGCAGGATCGGCAGGACCGTCTCGGGAATGGCCTGGCCGACGAGGGCGTCAGGCCGGTAGGTCGGGTCGCGCTTGAGCGACCAGCCCACGAACAGCGCCGCCAGCGCCGCCAGAACGACCAGCGGCAGGATCGCCAGCCAGCGCTTCATGCGTCCGTCGCCCTCTGTTCGGCCTCGAGTGCGGCCAGTTCGCGCCGGCGGCGCCGGGCGGCCAGAAGGGTGCGCGCCGCCAGTCCGCCGAGCACCAGAACCGTCAGGCCCCAGGCGGGCCAGACGAAGGCGGCATAGGGGCTCATGTCCAGATCGATCATCCCGCTCTCCCTTACGCCGCCCAGGCGGCGCGCGCGCGCAGGGCGACGATGCGACGACGCAGGATCTCGGTGCGGATGTCCGTCAGCCACAGGGCCAGAAACAGGGCGCTCCAGGCCGCCATCATGGTCAGCAACGGGGCGAGAAAGACCGGGTCGAGGCTGGTTCCGCCGGCGCGCAGCAGCGACGCCGGCTGGTGCAGGGTGTTCCACCAGTCGACGGAGAATTTCACAATCGGCAGGTTGATCAGTCCGACCAGACCCAGAACGGCGGCGGCGCGCGCGGCCCGGGTCTCATCGTCGATGGCGGAGCGAAGCGCCATATAGCCGAGATAGAACAGGAACAGCACCAGCACCGAGGTCAGCCGGGCGTCCCAGACCCACCAGGTTCCCCACATCGGCCGGCCCCACAAGGCGCCTGTGGCCAGGGCCAGGGCCGTAAAGGCGGCGCCGGGAAGGGCGGCGGCGCGGGCGGCGGCATCGGCCAGGGGGTGGCGAAACACCAGGGACAGGAAGCTGCAGACCCCCAGGGCGGCGTAGATCATCAGGCCGAGCGAGGCCGCCGGCACATGAACGAACATGATCCGCACCGTGTCGCCCTGCTGATAGTCGCCGGGTGCGGCGAACGACAGCCAGGTTCCGGCCGCCAGCAGGACAGCCGCCAGACCCCAGACCCACGGGACCAGGGGGCCGGTGAAGCGCATGAAGCGCTCGGGATTGGCGAGACCGAACATGGCGGCGGCTTACCGGCCCGGGCGCCGATCGGCAAGGGAGTGAAGACGGCGGACGGGCGGCGCCCTCAGGCCAGGGCTCCGACTGGCGCCTGGACGTCGTTCGACATAGGATCACCGCCGCCGGGGGGCGGATATCGAACAGGAGTTGCGACGATGTGGCGAACCCTACGGCCGATCCCCCTTCACCTGGCCCTGTCCGGACTGGTTCTCGCCGGATTGACGCTCGGCGCCTGCGCCTCGGGCGGCGCCCGCTTCCCGGGTCAGGCCGAGGAACGGGCCAGACTGACCGCCGATTGCGAGGCGAGGGGCGGGGTCCTGACGCCCTCCGGCCGCACGACCGGCCGTGAGCCTCTGGACAACTACTGCCGCATCACCGGCGGCCCGTCCGAACGGCTGCGCCCGCGAAACTGAGGCTTGCGAGGCGGCGGAGGATATCGAAGGCCGCGCGGCGTCCCGGGGCGGTCTTCATTCTGTGCGCGTCGTCAGTGGTTGTCTCTCGGATTGCCGAAGCGGTCGATGATGCGGTGGTATTTGACGGCGGGTTCGAGGACGGCTCCGGTGGAGAGGGGGCCGACGGCGGCGCGCTGCATTTCCTGCCAGGGGGTCTGTGACGGGGGGAAGGCGAAGCCGCCGGCGGCCTCGAGGGCGGCGCGGCGTTCGGCGAACTCCGCTTCCGACAGGTCGGCGTTGACGGTGCGGGCGTTGAGGTCGATGCGGACCCGGTCGCCGGTCCTCAGCAGGGCCAGGTTGCCGCCGGCCGCCGCCTCGGGCGAGGCGTTCAGGATGGAGGCCGAGCCCGAGGTGCCGGACTGGCGACCGTCGCCGATACAGGCCATGGCGGTGACGCCCCGGGCCAGCAGGTGGGCGGGCGGGCGCATATTGACCACCTCGGCCGCCCCCGGATAGCCGATGGGGCCGGCGCCGCGCATGAACAGGATCGACTGTTCGGTGATGCCGTTGTCCGGCTGGTCGATGCGGTGGTGATAGTCTTCCGGACCATCGAAGACGACGGCCGGACCCTCGAAGGCATTGGGGTCGTCGGGGTTGGACAGATAGCGGTCGCGGAACTCGGCGGCGATGACGCTGGTCTTCATGATGGCGCCGTCGAACAGATTGCCGCTGAGCACCAGGAAGCCGGCGTCGGCCATCAGGGGGGCGTCGAAGGTGCGGATGACGTCGGGAAGGATGATGGCCTTGCCGGCGCAGTTTTCACCGATCGTCCGGCCGTTGACGGTCAGGGCGTCCTCGCGGATCAGACCCGCGCCCATCAGCTGGTTGACCACGGCGGGGACGCCGCCGGCCTGATAATAGTCCTCGCCGAGGTATTTGCCGGCGGGCTGGAGATTGACCAGCAGGGGCACGGCGTGGCCGACGTCCTCCCACTGTTGCAACGGCAGGTCGAGGCCGACATGGCGGGCCAGGGCGGTGATGTGGACCGGGGCGTTGGTCGAGCCGCCGATGGCCGAGTTGACGACAATGGCGTTGTGGAAGGCGTCGGGGGTCAGGATGTCGGAGGGCTTCAGGTCCTCATGGACCATGTCCACGATCCGCCTGCCGGTCAGATAGGCGGCCTGGGGCCGTTCGCGATAGGGGGCGGGAATGGCGGCCGAACCGGGCAGGGACATGCCCAGGGCCTCGGCGAGCGAGTTCATGGTCGTGGCCGTGCCCATGGTGTTGCAGTAGCCGACCGAGGGCGCCGAGGTGGCGACCAGGTCGATGAAGCCCTCATAGTCCAGCTCGCCCCGCGCCATCATCTCGCGCGCGGTCCAGATGATGGAGCCCGAGCCGATCCGCTCGCCCTTCAGCCAGCCGTTCAGCATGGGCCCGACCGACAGGGCGATGGCCGGGATGTCCACCGTCGCGGCCGCCATCAGACAGGCGGGGGTGGTCTTGTCGCAGCCGATGGTCAGGACCACGCCGTCCAGCGGATAGCCGTACAGCAGCTCGACCAGACCCAGATAGGCCAGGTTGCGGTCCAGCCCGGCCGTCGGCCGCTTGCCGGTCTCCTGGATCGGGTGAACCGGGAATTCCATGGCGATGCCGCCGGCCTCGCGGATGCCCTCGCGCACCCGTCTGGCCAGTTCGATATGGTGACGGTTGCAGGGGCTGAGGTCCGAACCGGTCTGGGCGATGCCGATGATCGGCCTGCCCGAGCGCAGCTCCTCCAGCGTCAGCCCGTAGTTCAGATACCGCTCCAGATACAGGGCCGTCATGTCCGGGTTTTCCGGATTGTCAAACCAGGCGCGCGAGCGGAGGGGCTTTTTCATAGGTATTCTCTGAGGTGGTATACTCAGACAATTAACGAGGCCTGCTCAACTTGGCAACTCACTGCCACCGGTGTCATTTATTGTTTAGCGCCCCCGCAATCTGGGCCAGTGCGTGATTGACCAGGGCTTCCATCGCCGCCCTCGCCTCGGCCGCGTCCCCAGCAGCGACCGCATCATAGACCCGCCAGTGCTCCGGCATCGGATCCGGCGGCAGCTTGCGCTTGCGCTGTTTGTAGTGGGTGGTCCAGCGCACCCCGGCCCCGATGGTCGAGGCCAGGCTGATCAGCGGCGGATTGCCGGTCGCGACCAGCAGGGTCTGGTGGAAGTCCCTGTCGGCGGACTGGCCGGCCTCCGTCTTGAGTGTCAGTCGCTCCATGTCATTCAGCGCCTGTCTCATCTGGCTGAGCTGCTGTGTCGTGCGACGCTCGGCCGCAAGGGCGGCGGCGGCCGGCTCTATGATCAGGCGAAGTTCGAACAGGCCGTCGACCATGCTGCGGCTCGGCTCGCTCTCGAAGAACCAGGCCAGAACGTCCGGGTCCAGAAGGTTCCAGCGTTCCATCGGCAGCACGCGCGTGCCCGTTCTGGGCCGGCTTTCGACCACTCCCTTGGCGGCCAGGATGCGTATGGCTTCGCGATAGGCGCTGCGGGAGACCTTCAGTTGCTCGCTGAACTCGATCTCGTTGGCCAGGATTTCACCAGGCTGGCGTTGTCCGGAAACGATTGCGATTCCGAGATCTCTGGCGATGGCTCCGTGCAGGCGTCCAGGCCTGGAGGGGGGGCGGGTCAGGACGTGGGCGGTCCGGGAAGACATGGAAAGCTCCAGTGGTGTCGGCCGACTTCTACAGGATTTTTGACGCCCGGCGACCATTGACCGGGCGTCAGGATCAGCCGTATGGTTATGGTAGCGCTATCATCATCGGGCCTAACCGGTGGGTGTCCAGGGAGAAACGAAATGACCGACCAAGGCTTGACGCAGGTAAAGCTTGGCCGCCGCACACTGCTCGCCAGTTTTGTGTCGACGATCGCCATGTCGCAGATTCCCGTGGCCGCCCGGGCGCAGGTGTCGGCCCGGCCCGGCCCCGACGCCCTGTATCGCGATCCGCGGCAACCGGTGGAAAGACGGGTCGAGGACCTCCTTCGGCGGATGACGCTCGAGGAGAAGGTCGCCCAGATGGTGGGCATCTGGGAAACCAAGGGGCTTGTTCAGAACAGCGTCGGCGATTTCGACGCGACCAGGGCCACCGTCGCCTTCCCTCACGGACTGGGCCAGATTTCTCGCCCGCAGGACAAGCGCGGCGTCGACGCCAGCCTGAACGGCGCCGCCGGCGCGGCCGGGGATGCGGTCAACAGAACCGGCCGTGAGACGGCCCAGTACGCCAATGCGGCCCAGAAGTGGGCCGTCGAGAACACGCGGCTCGGCATTCCGCTGATCCTGCACGAGGAAGCCCTGCACGGCTATGTCGCTCGCGGCGCGACGAGCTTCCCGCAGTCCATCGCCCTGGCCAGCACCTGGGACCCGTCTTTGCTGACGCGCGTGTTCAGCGTCGCGGCGCGGGAAATGCGCGCCCGGGGCGCCCAGCTCGCCCTCGCGCCGGTCGTCGACGTGGCGCGCGACCCGCGGTGGGGGCGTATCGAGGAGACCTATGGCGAGGACCCGCATCTGGTGGGCGAAATGGGGGTGGCGGCGATCCGGGGCTTCCAGGGTGAAACCCTGCCCCTGGCGCCCGACAAGGTCTTCGTCACGCTCAAACATATGACCGGCCACGGCCAGCCCGAGAACGGCACCAATGTGGGGCCGGCCAACATCTCCGAGCGGACCCTCAGGGAGAATTTCTTCCCGCCGTTCGAGCGCGCCGTGACGGAGCTCCCCGTCATGGCCGTCATGGCCTCCTACAACGAGATCGACGGCCTGCCCTCGCACGCCAACCGCTGGCTCCTGCACGACGTCCTGCGCAAGGAGTGGGGCTATGAGGGCGCCGTGGTGTCCGACTATTTCGCGGTGAGGGAGCTCAATACGCGCCATCGGATGTTCTCCACCATCGAGGAGGCCGCAATCCGGGCCATTGATGCGGGGGTGGACGTCGAACTGCCGGACGGCGAGGGCTACGCCAAACTGCCGGCCCTCGTGAATCAGGGGAAGGTGGACATCGCGGCGATCGACGACGCGGTGCGTCGCGTCCTGACCATGAAGTTCCAGGCCGGGCTGTTCGAAACGCCCTATGTCGACCCGCGCCGCGCCGATGCGCTGACGGCCACGCCGGACGCGATCGCCCTCGCCCGCGAGGCTGCGGGCAAGGCGATGGTCCTGCTCAAGAACGCCAACGGGGTCCTTCCGCTGGACGCGTCGAAGATCTCGCGCATGGCGGTGCTGGGCACCCACGCCCGAGACACGCCGATCGGCGGGTACAGCGATGTGCCGGCCCATGTGGTCAGCGTGCTTGAGGGAATCCAGGCCCATGCCGCCGGCCGGTTCGCGGTGGACTACGCCGAGGCGGTCCGGATCACGGAGAGCCGCTCGTGGAGTGCGGACAGGGTCGACCTGGTCGATCCCGAGGTCAATGCGGGCCTGATCCGCGAAGCCGTCGCCACCGCCCGCAACGCCGACGTCATCGTCATGGTCCTGGGCGACAATGAGCAGACCAGTCGCGAAGCCTGGGCCGACGAACACCTGGGCGATCGCGATTCCCTGGAGCTCATCGGCCAGCAGAACGACCTCGCCCGCGAGATCTTCGCCCTGAACAAGCCGACGATCGTCGTGCTGCTGAACGGGCGGCCGCTGTCGGTGAACTTCGTGGCCGAGAGCGCCGACGCCCTGATCGAGGGCTGGTATCTGGGTCAGGAGACCGGCCACGCCGTCACCGACGCCCTGTTCGGGAAGATCAATCCCGGCGGCAAACTCCCCGTTTCGATCGCGCGATCCGTCGGGCAATTGCCGATCTTCTACAACTACAAGCCCACGGCGCGTCGCGGCTATCTGTTCGACGAGACGACCCCGTTGTTCCCGTTTGGTTTCGGCCTGTCGTACACGACCTTCGAGATGTCCGCGCCCCGCCTGGCGCGCTCCACGATCGGCCGTTTCGAAAAGGTCCGGGTGGACGTCGATGTGACCAATACCGGCGCGCGCGCCGGGGACGAGGTGGTCCAGCTCTACGTCCGGGACGATCATGCCTCCGTCACCCGCCCGGTGCTTGAGCTGAAACACTTCAGACGCGTGACCCTCGAACCCGGCGCCCGAACCACGGTGTCGTTCGAACTGACGCCGCGCGACCTGTCGTTCTGGAATATCGATATGGAGCGGGTGGTGGAGCCCGGTACCTTCACGATCAGCGCCGGCCCGAACTCGATCGACCTCAAGACTGCGACCTTGACCGTCTCGGCCTGATCGTCCGCCCCTTGATCCATCACCCGGACATCTCAAAGCGGTAGCGCTGACAAACAAGACCGGACGTGTTGCGCCGGCCAGGACTCCATGACTCAAATCACCTCCTATCTGCCAGCCGACTGGCGCAGCGCCCTGCTTCTGGGGCGGATCCAGAGACGCGAAGGACCGACCCCCGTGCTGGTTCGCGAAGGGCGGGTTCTCGACATCTCCCGGTTTGCGCCCACCACGGCGGAGGCCTGCGCCATGTCCGGTCTCCGGGGGGCGTCGGGCCTTGATCTGGGCGCCTTGGACGCCATGGAATTCTCTGTCGCGTGGGACGGGACGTCCACGGCCGGCGAGACCCTGCTGTCGCCGCTGGATCTGCAGTGCGTGAAGGCCTCGGGGGTGACGTTTGCGGTGTCGGCGCTGGAGCGGGTGATCGAGGAGCGGGCGCGGGGGGTGGCCTCGGCGGCGACCGACATCCGGGCGCGTCTGTCCGACCGGATCGGCGGCGACCTGAGGGCCGTGCAGCCCGGATCGGAACAGGCGGCGACCCTGAAACAGGCCCTGATCGCCGACGGTCTGTGGTCGCAGTATCTGGAGGTGGCGATCGGCCCGGATGCGGAGATCTTCACCAAGGCCCCGGTGCTGTCGTCCGTCGGCTGGGGCGCGGAGGTCGGCGTCAGGAGCGATTCGGCCTGGAACAATCCGGAGCCGGAAATGGTGCTGGTCTGCGATCCCTCGGGTCGGGCCGTCGGCGCTGCGCTCGGCAATGACGTCAATCTGAGGGACATCGAGGGCCGCTCGGCCCTGTTGCTGGGCAAGGCCAAGGACAACAACGCCGCGGCGGCCGTGGGGCCGTTCATCCGGCTGTTCGACGACGGCTTCACCCTGGACGATGTGCGCGGGGCGACGGTGGAGCTGGAGGTGCGGGGCGAGGACGGGTTCGTCATGTCCGGCGCCAGCTCCATGAGCCTGATCAGCCGGGATCCGCTCGATCTGGCGAAACAGGCGGCGGGTGAGAACCACCAGTATCCCGACGGTTTCGCCCTCTATCTCGGCACCATGTTCGCCCCGGTCCAGGATCGGGATACGCCCGGCGGCGGCTTCACCCACAAGGTCGGCGACCGGGTGAAGGTGTCGTCGTCCCGCCTTGGCGTGCTCGAGAACCGGGTCACCACCTGCGACCGCGCCCCGCCCTGGACGACGGGGATTTCGGCCCTGATGCGCAATCTCGCCGGACGCGGCCTGCTGGGAGACGTCGTATGAGCGGGGCCATCTATCCGTCGCTGAAGGGCAAGGTCGTCGTCGTCACCGGCGGCGGGTCCGGCATCGGCGCCGGCATGACCGAGGCCTTTGCCCGGCAGGGCGCCAGGGTGGTCTTTTTCGACGTGGCCGACGCGGACTCGCTGGCGTTGCAGGCCGGGCTGGCGGAGCTGGACCCCGCGCCGGTCTATCGCCGGTGCGACCTGATGGATCTGGCGGCGCTGACCGACGGTCTGGCGGCCGTCGAGCGCGACTTCGGCGCCGTGGAGGTGCTGGTCAACAACGCCGCCAATGACGACCGCCACACCCTGGCCGAGGTCACGCCCGCCTACTGGGACGACCGGATCAATGTGAACCTGCGGCACCTGTATTTCGCCGCCCGGGCCGTGGCGCCGGGGATGAAGGCGCGAGGGCAGGGGGTGATCCTGAACCTGGGCTCGATCTCCTGGCACCTGGGTCTGCCGGATCTGTCGCTCTATGAGACGGCCAAGGCGGGGATCGAGGGCATGACGCGGGCCCTGGCGCGCGAACTGGGCGTGGACGGCGTGCGGGTCAGCTGCATCGTGCCGGGCAACGTCAGGACCCCGCGCCAGATGAAATGGTACACGCCCGAGGGCGAGGCCGAAATCGTCGCGGCCCAGTGCCTGAAGGGCCGGCTGGAGCCGAGGGACGTCGCGGCCCTGGCCCTGTTCCTCGCCTCGGACGATGCACGTTTGATTACAGGTCACGAGTTTTTCGTGGACGCAGGCTGGCGTTAGGCCAGACCTTCGTCGAACAATTCATACGGGCCAGAGAGCCCGCCAGGGAGGAGATCGAGATGGCAGGACCGACGGGGGGCTCAGGCCCCGATATCGCAGGCGCCGATCGCGTCAACATGGGGTTCATCGTCCTGATCGTGGCTGTGGCGACGATCGGCGGCTTCATGTTCGGCTATGATTCCGGGGTCATCAACGGCACCCAGGACGGGCTGGAAAGCGCCTTCAACCTGTCGGCCCTCGGCACGGGCTTCAATGTCGGCGCCATCCTGCTGGGCTGCGCCTTCGGGGCCTTCGGGGCCGGGCGGCTGTCGGACATGATCGGGCGCAAGGGCGTCATGCTGGTCGCGGCCGCGATGTTCATCGTCAGCGCCATCTGGGCCGGCGCCGCCGATACCTCGGCCCACTTCATCCTCGCCCGCTTCATCGGCGGACTGGGCGTCGGCGCCGCCAGCGTCCTGGCCCCGGCCTATATCTCGGAGGTCACCCCGGCCTCGATCCGGGGGCGGCTGTCCAGCATCCAGCAGATCATGATCATCACCGGCCTGACCGGCGCCTTCGTCGCCAACTACGCCCTGGCGGCGACGGCGGGCGGATCGACCGCCGACTTCTGGATGGGCTTCCCCGCCTGGCGCTGGATGTTCTGGCTGCAGGTCATCCCGGCCGCCATCTATCTGTTCGCCCTGCTGCTGATCCCGGAGAGCCCGCGCTATCTGGTGGTCAAGGGCCGCGACGCCCAGGCCGAGGCCGTGCTGACCAAATTGTTCGGCGCGGGCGCCGCGCGACGCAAGGTCGAGGAGATCCGCGCCTCGCTGAATGCGGAGCACAAGCCCAGGCTGTCGGACCTGCTGGACCAGACCACCCGCAAGGTGCGCCCGATCGTCTGGGCCGGCCTGATCCTGGCGGTGTTCCAGCAACTGGTCGGCATCAACATCGTCTTCTACTACGGCGCGGTGCTGTGGCAGTCGGTCGGCTTCTCCGAGAACGACGCCCTGCAGATCAACATCCTGTCCGGCGTGCTGTCGATCGCGGCCTGTCTGGCCGCCATCTCGGTCATCGACCGGATCGGCCGCAAGCCGCTGCTGCTGATCGGCTCGGCGGGCATGGCGGTGACCCTGGCGACCATGGCCTGGTGTTTCTCGCAATCGACCCTGGTGGACGGCGCGCCGCATCTGCCCGGCAATGTCGGCCTGATCGCCCTGATCGCCGCCAATGCCTATGTGGTCTTCTTCAACTTCAGCTGGGGCCCCGTCATGTGGGTCATGCTGGGCGAGATGTTCCCCAACCAGATCCGGGGTTCGGCCCTCGCCGTCGCCGGCTTCGCCCAGTGGATCGCCAACTTCGCCATCTCCGTCAGCTTCCCGTCCATGGCCGTGGGCCTCGGCCTGCCGGTCACCTACGGCTTCTATGCCGCCAGCGCCCTTATCTCCTTCTTCCTCGTCCAGGCATGGGTCAAGGAAACCCGCGGCCGTGAACTGGAAGACATGCAGGGCTGACCCTATCTACTGTCCGACAAATGAAGGGGCGGCGCTCCTCCGCCGCCCCGGTTCCTTCACAAGGCGAACTTGATGACCGACATTCTGAATCTGTGCCATTGGATCAATGGCGAGAAGGTCGATGCCGACCGACCGGGTGAGAGCCGCAACCCCTCCAACACCCGTGAGGTCGTGGCCCTGACGCCGAAGGGCGGCGCGGCCGAGGTCGACGCCGCAGTCGCGGCCGCCCGGGCGGCCTTCCCGGCCTGGTCGGAAGCCTCGCCCGAGGTGCGCTCCGATATCCTCGACCGCGCCTCCAACATCCTGATGGACCGCAAGGAGCAGGTCGGCCGGCTGTTGTCGCGCGAGGAGGGCAAGACCCTCGCGGAAGGCATCGGCGAGACGGCCCGCGCCGCGCGAATTCTGAAATATTTCGCCGGCGAGGCCCTGCGCATCCACGGCCAGAACCTGATGTCGACCCGTCCGGGCGTCGAGATCCAGACCTATCGCCAGGCGGTCGGGGTGTTCGGCCTGATCACGCCGTGGAACTTCCCCATCGCCATCCCGGCGTGGAAAATGGCCCCGGCCATCGCCTTCGGCAATACGGTGGTGATCAAGCCCGCCGGCCCGACCCCGGCCACGGCCGAGGCCCTGATCGCCATCCTGCATGAGGCCGGCCTGCCCAGGGGCGTGGTTAACATGGTCATCGGCGACGGCGACGTGGGCCGCGCCATCGTGGCCCATCCGGACATCGACGGCATCAGCTTCACCGGCTCCCAGACCGTGGGGGCCAGCGTCGGCAAGGGGGCCATGGAGCGTCAGGCCCGGGTCCAGCTGGAGATGGGCGGCAAGAATCCGCTGATCGTGCTGGACGACGCCGACCTGGACCGCGCCGTGGCCATCGCCCTGGACGGCTCCTTCTTCGCCACCGGACAGCGCTGCACGGCTTCCAGCCGCCTGATCGTGCAGGACGGCATCCATGACCGGTTCGTCGCAGCCCTGGCCGAGAAGGTCGCCGGGCTGAAGGTCGGCGACGCTCTCGATCCCTCCACCCAGATGGGTCCGGCCGTGTCCGAGAGCCAGATGGAGACCTCCTACAGCTATATCGATATCGCCCGCGCCGCCGGCGGCCGGATCGCCACCGGCGGCAACCGGCTGAACCTCGACCAGCCCGGCTGGTATGTGCAGCCGACCCTGATCGCCGACACGACGGCCGCCATGCGGATCAACACCGAGGAGGTGTTCGGTCCGGTCGCCTCGACCATCCGGGTCAAGGACTATGAGGAGGCCCTGGCGATCGCCAACGGGGTCGAGTTCGGCCTGTCGGCGGGCATCGCCACCACCAGCCTGAAATACGCCCGCGACTTCCAGCGCCGCGCCCGGGCCGGCATGGTGATGGTCAACCTGGCCACCGCAGGCGTCGACTATCACGTGCCGTTTGGCGGGTCGAAGAAGTCCAGCTATGGCGCGCGGGAACAGGGCTTCGCGGCGGCGGAATTCTTCACCCAGCAGAAGACCGCCTACAGCTGGAGCTGACGGGCCGAAGCCGGACCGGTACTGCGGGCTTCCACGGCGGCGACCTCAGGATGCGGGTCCCCCCGACGCATGCCCGGCCACGCGGACCAGCGCCCTGCGCGCCCGGTCCGCGTGGGCTTCGCCGGCTAGATCGATGCCGGCGGCGCTGCGCTGTCGCAGGACGCCGTACCAAGCGTCCCGCCTAGGCGGCCCCTGAATAGCCGGAGAGGAAGTCCTCATGCCGTGGCATCCCGGCGGCCAGGTCCTGGATCACCCGCGCCACGGCGGCGAGCCTGCGCTGAGCCAGCGCCGGATCGATGGTGTCGGCGAGGGGTTCGTAGGTTTTCGGCACGACCCCCTGGCCAAGCAATACGGCGATCCAGCTGGCTTCGCTGAAAAGCTCGTCCTCGTACCGGAACAGCCTGCCCGTCGCCCGGAACAGGTCGATCTTGCGGGCCAGGGTGTCCGGTACGGGCATGTCCCGGACCTGACGCCAGAAGCCCGTGTCGTCTCGCGCCGTAGCCTTGTAGTGCAGGATGATGAAGTCGCGCACCTGTTCGAACTGCTGTTGCGACAGACGGTTGTATTCGGCGATCAGGATCGGGTCGAATCCCCTGTCCGGCATCATCGTCATCAGTTTCGAGATTCCGCTCTGGATCAGGTGGATGCTCGTCGACTCCAGGGGTTCGAGGAAGCCGGACGCCAGGCCGAGCGACACGCAGTTCTTGACCCACTGCGACTTCCGTCGCCCGGTCACGAAGCGCAGCATCCGGGGCTCGTCCAGAGGGGGACTGTCGAGCCCGGCCAGCAGTTCCGAGCGGGCCTGTTCGTCGGCGATATGGCCGCTGCAGAAGACGTGGCCGTTGCCCGTGCGATGTTGCAGCGGAATGCGCCAGCGCCAGCCGGCCGAACCGGCGGTGGCGCGGGTAAAGGGGGAGAGCGCCTCAAGCCGGGCGGTCGGAACCGCCAGGGCCCTGTCGCAGGGCAGCCAGTGCGACCAGTCCTCATAGCCGGACTTGAGCGCCTTCTCGATGATCAGGCCCTGGAAGCCCGAGCAGTCGATGAACAGGTCCGCCTCCAGCCGACGCCCGTCAGCCAGGACCACGCTCTGGACGAATCCATCGCCGGGGCGCAGCACGGTGTCGACGATCCGCCCCTCGTGCCGGACGACCCCCCGGGCCTCGGCGAGACGCCTCAGATAGGCCGCATAGAGACCGGCGTCGAAATGATAGGCGTATTTCAGCGTCTGCAGGGCGGGGGGCGCGTTCCGATCCGGCTTGATGAAACGGTCAGCCCCGGCGGCGGCGATGCTGAGGCTGTAGGCGCCGAGGGGCGTCGGATCGCCGGCCGCGCGCAGGCGCAGCCAGTGCTGGTGAAACTGGACGCCGTCCATGTCTACGCCGAACGGACCGAACGGATGCATGTACCGGTCGCCGATCCGGCCCCAATTCACGAACTCGATGCCGAGCTTGAACGTGGCCCGGGTGGCGCGCATGAAGTCCGGCTCGTCGATGCCGAGCAGGCTGTTGAAGCTGAAGATCGGCGGAATCGTCGCCTCCCCGACCCCGACCGTCCCGATCTCTTCGGATTCGACGACCGAAACCCGGGTCACGCCATTGGCGCCGAGGCGGGACAGGGCCGCCGCCGCCATCCAGCCGGCCGTGCCTCCGCCGACCACAAGAATGTGGCGAAGGGGTCCAGGGGGCGGGTCGGAGATCTGCATCGTGAAGACTATAGCTCCATAAAAGTCCGACAGGGCGCCCGTCGCGCCGCCGGGGCGAGGCGGCCGGCGCCGGGGGCGGGCGGCAGGGTCAGCCTCGTCCGAGGCCGGCCATCAGGAAGTCGCGGATGCGCCGCGCCAGGGCCGGCGTCATGCGGCCCAGTACGCCCCGGCTGGACGGCGGAAGATGGCCGGCCGGGTCGACATCGTCCTGGAACACATAGTGTTCGAACAGGGCGCGCCAGGCCTCCCGGTGGGCTGGAGCCAGAGGGCGAACGGTCATGATCGCGTGGACGAGGGCCTCGAACGCCGAGGGAGGGGCGCCGGCGGCGTTCCACCAGTAGTTCACCAGCACGTTGACCGGCGACAGGGCCTCCACCTGATGCCACCAGAGCGGGGGGATGTAGATCGCATCTCCGGGCTCGAGGTCGGCGGTGACCGCATGGGACAGCGCCTCTGCAAAGCGCGGATAGCGTTCCAGATCGGGATCCTTAAGGGATACCAGGCTCACGGGCTGGCCGGCCGGGGTGAAGTCCAGCGGCCCGACATACAGGTTTCGGGCCTGATCGGGCGGAAAGAGGGTGAAGCGCCGGCGGCCGGCGGCAACGCAGGCGATATTGTCCGAGAGGTCGTAGTGGGTCGACACCGTGACGGCGTTGCCGACCCAAAGGCGGGCCAGTGCACGGGCGTCCAGAATGTCCAGGCTGTGGGTCGCGGAGAACTCGGGGACGCAGCCATTGGCGACGGCCGCGCCGGCGTAGAGAGACGGCGGACGCGGATCATGACGATACGCCAGCAGACGATCCAGGATGTTGCCCAGAGAGGCCTGGCCCCGGTCGAAATTCAGGCCGGTCATCGTGTCGTTGTAGAAGAAGCGGCCGCCGATGAGGGGGGGTCCGCTGAAGGTCTCCAGAAGCTGGTCGTTTGAGCGGGCCTTCAGCCAGGCCGCGAGGTCGTCGTCACCCCGGCCGGCGGCGAGGACCATGGGCCAGTCGGCGACCTGGGCCCTGAACACGACCGGTCGGTAGGCCGGAACAATCTCGCGTTCCAGAACCTCGCGACTGATCCGCCCCCGCCGGGGAATGTTCTCAGGCCCGGCAAGGCGGGGACGCGATGTGAGATTCATACGGGCCAGACTAAAGAAAAAGCCCCGACGGCAGAACCGTCGGGGCCTGAGGTCGCTTCAGGAAGTGATCAGAAGGTAGCGCGCACGATGAAGGTGAAGCGCCGGTCGTTGATGAACCAGGACCGGCCGGTCCTGAGCAGGTCATTGTTGAGCACCTGGGACGTGCGGGTGACTTCGTCGGTCAGATTGACCGCCTGGATGCCGATCTTGATGTTGTCGCTGACCGAATAGAAGGCCGAGCCGTCGAGCTGTCCCGTGGATTCGTTCATGATGGGCGCGAACGGCACGATGACGTCGCGGGGCGTGATCAGGAACTCCGAGCGCCAGGCGTAGGCGAGACGGATGGCGATCGGCCCCCGCTCGTAGAAGCCCGCGAGGTTTGCCGTGTGTTTCGACAGGTTCTGCAGCGGCAGCAGGCTGGTGTCGATGTTGGCGACACGTCCGGCGGCCACGTCGGGATCGGTGTTTGACAGGGTGCTTTGCGGAACGCCTTCCGAGTCGATGTAGGTGTAGTTGGCGTTGAAGCCGAAGCCCGCGAAACGCTCGGGCAAGACCGAGTCGAGCGTGGTCTGCCAGGCAACCTCGAAGCCCTTGATCGTGGCGGTCTCCTCCGAGTTCACGGGGGTGGTGACCACGGCGTCAAAGGTGGCGCCATTGTTGGTGAAGGCCTGTCGCACCGTGCCATTGGTGATCACGTCGCTCAGACGCTTGTAGAAGAGCGACAGGGTGAACGACCCCGGATTGCCATAGTACCACTCGAAGGCCGCGTCGAAACTGTCGGCCTGGATTGGCTTGAGATAAGGATTGCCAACCGCAAACCGCCCCGTGGGCCGGCCATCAACGATGTCCAGTTCGTTGGCGGACAGGTTCACGTTGAAGAAGTTGCGCGTCAGGCCGATGTCAGGCGGTGTGATCGCCTTTGAGTAGCCGAAGCGGAAGATCTTGCCGCCATCCATCTCCGCCTTCAGGTTGAAGCTGGGCAACAGATAGTCGAACGAGGTCTCGGCGGTGTCAGCGATAATGGCGCCGTTGGCGAAGTCGCGCGCCGCCTGGCGGTTTGCGGGGGAAACCAGCCGGCAGAACGGCGTGGCGGTTTCACCCGGCGGGACGTCGGCGCATTGCGCCTCGGTGCTGAATGTCCCCCTGGGGAAGGCAAGGTACCCGCCGGCCTGGCGATCGGTCTTCGTGTACCGCAGTCCGAAGTTGCCGCTGAGCCGCAGGCCGTTTGAAAGCTCCCCGGCGTAGCGCATCATGGCGTAGAAGGCGTCGTTCTGCTCATTGACCGGGTTGATCTCGTTCAGCCGGTAGAGCGTTCCGGGCACGACGTCGCAGCGCATGGCCAGAGGCACCCAGTTTTGCGGACATCCGTCAGCGCCGAAACGAGCGCGCCATTCATCGCCCACCAACAGCCCGAATGCGGCATATGCATCGTAGTTCTGGACGATGTTCTGGTTATAGAAGAGCCGGGGTTGATCGCCGGTCGGCACAGGGATCTGGCCGCGGAAGAAGTTGTTGAAGCCGAAGGTCTCGAACCTCGAGCCGACAACAGTACCGACCGTACCGGGCAAGCCGTTGGTCTCGGGAACCCCATCAGCCGAATCGCTCAGCCAGACAGGGCCGCCGCCGCCCCATTGCTCGCTGATCACGCCCCAGTTGTAGGCCGAGAAGCGGGTGGTCTGTTCCCGTTCGGCGCGACGGTAGCCGAACCGGACCGATTCCAGCCAGCTGTCCTCGTCGAAGGTGTACTCGCCGTCCAGCTTGACGGCCGTCAGTTCGCCCTCGCTGTCCTCGGCATGGTCCATGTTGTTTCGGACAAAGCTGTTGAACGGGTCGCTGAAGTTGTTGTTGGCGCCCGTAAAATACCGGGGGCAATCCGAATCCGGGGTGGGCGCTGTCGAGGGGCACTGGGCCACAACGCCGTTTTCCGAAGGCGGCAGGAAGGTGACGATCGGCACATCATCGCCGCGCAGCTCGATCGAGGCGTTCTGGTAGGTCGAGGCCCACAGGGTAGCGTCCAGGTTCTGGACCGTGGATTCCACGCGCTGGATGTCCAGGTTGAACTTCAGCCTGTCGCTGGGCGTCCACTTGAAGTTGAAGCCATAGTCCGTTGTGATGTTCTCGGAGTAGACGTCCCGGCGCTGATTGTTGCTCTGCAGGCCGAAGGCCGGATTGCGGTTGTCGCGACCATCCAGCTGGTCATCGCGCCAGCCGGTGGGCCCGGTGATCGTTCCATTGGTAAAGACGCCGTCGTCTCCGAAGTCGAACGTCGTGCCGAGAACCGGGCGGGAGTCGCCGTTGGACGTGACGTTGTCTGTCGCGATCTCGACCGCATGCTCGGTCCAGGCCTGGGTCGCCTCGGAACGCAGGAACTGCGCCGTGGCGATCATGGTCCGGTCAGGGCTTCGCCATTGGGCTGCGGCGGCATAGCCGGTGCGTTGACGGTCGAAGTCCTGGGTGCGGAAGGACGCGCCGCGAGGGAAATAGATCGGCCGGGAGGCCACGTCGGACCGTAGCGAGAAGTTGGAGATCTGCTGGCCGTCCCCCCGGGACTTCAGCTGCGAGTCCACGAAGTTGGCGAGCAGGCCGAATTCGCCCATCTCGGTATCCCAACGCTTGCTTCCCAGCACGGAATAGGTGGGCGTGTACTCTTCCGCGAGGTCGCCGTAGCTGAGTTCAGCCGATGCAGACAGCAGGTCGCCCGACTGGTCGAACGGGACGCGGGTCCGCAGGTTCACCGTGCCGGCGATGCCGCCCTCGATGAGGTCTGCGGACTGGTTCTTGAACACGTCGACGCCGGCCAGCAGTTCGGAGGGCACGTCCGAGAAGCCAAGCGCACGCCCGTTGTTCGCGGTGAAGGCGTCACGACCATTGAATTCAGAGCGGACGAACGTCAGGCCGCGCACGACCACGCCGCTGCCCTCTACGGAGAAGTGGTCGGGATCCACGCCGGCGGCGAAGCGGTCGATCGACACGCCCGGGACGCGCTGGAGGGCCTCTGTGACGGATCGGTCGGGCAGGGCGCCGATGTCCTGGGCGCTGATCGAATCGACGAAGACCTCGGCATTGCGCTTGATCGTCTGGGCGCTCTGCAGGCTTCCGCGGATGCCCGTGACGACAACCTCCTCGACGGTTGTGGCGTCGGGGTCTTCCTCGGCCGGCGCGGTCTGGGTCGTCTGGGCCAGAACCGGCGCGCCATAGACGACTGCGGCGACAGCCAGAATTGAGACCCCATGGCGCATGAGGCGCGCCCGGCCAAAGCGCCTTGGCGCAACTGTGACGATGTCTTGAAGCATGTTTCTCCCCCGGATGTTATTCAGTAGCGCCTTGGTAACGCTACCATTGTCCAACACATACCGCATGCGCCGCCGGGGTTCAAGTGTCTGAGTAATCAGCGGCGTCCCGCCTTAAGCTGCTGTTTTTGCTGCATCGCACCAATCCATATTGGGCTTGCAGTCCGTCTCTCATCCGTGATCAATCCGGTGAGGATTGGGAGCGCTAACGGGCATGGTTGCGACACGCATCCAGAATGTGGTCATCGTGGGGGGCGGCGCTGCGGGCTGGATGACAGCAGCGGCGCTCTCGACCCTGCTTGCCCGTTCGAACCTGAATATCCGGCTCATCGAGTCCGAAGAGATCGGCACCGTCGGCGTCGGCGAGGCGACGATTCCCCACATCCGGAGTTTCAACCAGAGATTGGGCCTGGACGAAGAGGCGTTCATGGTCCGGACCCAGGCGACCTTCAAGCTGGGCATCGAATTCCGGGACTGGGCGCGTCTGGGCGACTCCTACATCCATCCGTTCGGGGCCTATGGACGGTCGATCGATCGGGTCGGCTTCCATCATCACTGGCTGCGGCTGCGACGCGCAGGCGCAGCGGCCGATATCCATGACTATTCCCTGCCGGTGGCGGCCGCCCGCCAGGGCCGGTTCCTGCGTCCGGACACGGATCCCCGCTCGCTCCTGTCGACCTTCTCCTACGCCTTCCAGTTCGATGCCGGCCTCTATGCGGCCTGTCTGCGGGAGCATGCCGAGGCGCGGGGGGTGGTGCGTCGTGAGGGCCGGGTGGCGGATGTGGAACTCGATCCCGGGAACGGCCACCTGCGCAGCGTCGTCATGAACGACGGCGAGCGTATCGAAGGCGATCTGTTCATCGACTGTTCGGGCTTCCGCGGACTGTTGATCGAGGGTGCGCTCGGCGCGGGCTACGAAGACTGGACGCGGTGGCTGCCCTGCGACCGGGCGGTGGCGGTCCCTTGCGACACCGTAGAGGCCTCGACGCCCTACACCCGGGCGACCGCCCTTGAGGCGGGATGGTCCTGGCGGATTCCCCTGCAGCATCGGGTGGGCAACGGATATGTCTACTCCAGCGCCTTCCTCGCGGACGAGGCGGCGACGGCGCGCGTCATGGGCCGTCTGGAGGGACCGGCGCGGGCCGAGCCGCGGCTGCTCCGGTTCACGACCGGTCGCCGAAAGCGTCAGTGGATGCGCAACTGCGTGGCCATCGGCCTGTCCAGCGGATTCCTGGAGCCGCTGGAATCCACGAGCATTCATCTGATCCAGGCCGCCATAACCAACCTGGTCGACCTGTTTCCGGATCGGGAGATGGATCCGGCTGACGCCGACGAGTTCAACCGGATCATGGACCTGGAGTACGACCGCATCCGGGATTTCCTTGTGCTCCACTACAAGGCGACCGAGCGCAACGACACCCCCTTCTGGGATCACTGCCGCACCATGGCCGTCCCCGACAGTCTGGCCGAGAAAATGGCGCTCTTCAGGGAGCGCGGCGTGGTGGCGCGATATCGGGACGGCCTGTTCCTGGAGCCGAGCTGGCTCGCGGTCTATTTCGGTCAACGCATCGAACCCCGGACCTACGACCCTCTGAGCGACAGGACGCCCGAGTCGGCCCTTGCGGGCGCGCTGGAGACCCTGCGCACGGCCGTGGAGCGCCAGGCGGCGGCCATGCCCACCCACGAGGCCTTCATCCATGCATGCTGCGACGCGCGGACGACGGCATGAAGCGCAAGGTCCTGATCGTGGGCGGCGGTTCCGCAGGCTGGATGGCGGCGGCGGCTCTCGCCAGGGCATTCGGCCCCCGGCTCGGGGTGCAGATCCTCGAGGAGGATGCCCCGGTGGAGGACAGCGGGGTCCTCGGTCCGTTCGAGGCGACCCTGCCGTCCCTGAACGGCTTCAACACATCCCTGGGCGTGTCCGACGAAACCCTGGTTGCGAAGGCGGGGGCCACCTTCCGGCTGGGCACGACGTTCCGGTCGTGGACGCGGCGTGATCACGCCTATGTCCATCCCTTCAGCGAGTTCGGCGGCGCGCTGGACGGGGTGGCCTTCCATCATCACTGGCTGACGCTGAAGGCCGCAGGGCTGGCGCCGCCCCTGGAGAACTTCTCTGTCGCGGCCGTCGCGGCGCGAGCGGGCCGGTTCAGCCGGCCATCGGCGGACCCCCGGTCGGTCGCCTCCACCATGGACTATGGGCTGCATCTCGCCGTGGAAGACTATGTCGAGCTCGTCCGGGGCGTGGCCCTTGCTGCGGGTGTGGAGCGGCTCACGGGGCGTTTCGCAGACGTCGGGCGGACCGGGCCGGGCGACGGAATTGATGCGATCATCTGTGATGACGGACGTCGTTTCGTGGCGGATCTCTTTATCGATGCAACCGGCCAGAGGGGGGAGTTGATCTCGCGTCTTGGCGCGCACTGGGTCGACTACTCCCGTTGGCTTCCGGCAGACCGGATCAGCGGCGACACCGCGGCCGGAAAGACGACGGCGCCGCTCACCGAGGCTACGGCCCTGCGCAGCGGCTGGACCTGGCGGGCGCCTCTCGGGGCCGGCTCGGCGACGATGCGGGTGTCGGCCAGCGCCTTCGAAACGGGAGACGCCCGACCGGCGCTCAGATTTTCCAATGGACGCCGGTCCAAGACATGGATCGGCAACTGCCTCGCCATCGGCCTTGCGGCCACGACCCTCGAGCCGCTGGAGGCGTCGGGCCTGCACCTGGTGCAGAGCGGCGTGAGCAAGCTGCTCGGCCTGTTTCCGTCCGACGCGTCGATGGGGGCCGCCGCCTCCGAATACAACCGCCTGATGGCCGACGAGGCGGACCGGCTGCGCGACTTCATGATCCTGCACTACCGGGCGAATTCCCGCAAAGGCGAGCCGCTCTGGGACGCGGTCCGCAGCGCCGCGCCTCCAGACGAACTGGCGCACAAGATCCGGATGTTCACCGCGCGCGGGCATGTCAGCCTGTATGACGAGGAGACTTTCGAGGATCCCAGCTGGATCGCCGTCTTCCTGGGCCAGAACATCATTCCGCAGCGCCGTCACCCGATCGCGGAACTGACGCCGACCCGGGAACTCGCCGCCCGTCTGGACCGGATGCAGTCGGTGATCCGCCAGGCGACGGAGGCCATGCCGACCCATACAGAGATGCTGGCGCGGCTCCGGCCAGAATTTCCGCCGGCGAGAGCAAGCTGACATGACCCTCGACACCCGTATCCGCAGGATCGCCATCGTCGGCGGCGGCACGGCCGGCTGGATGACCGCCGCCGCCCTGGCGAAAATTCTGGGCCCGGACTATGCCCGGATCACGCTGATCGAGTCCGACGATATCGGCACGGTCGGCGTCGGCGAGGCGACGATCCCCCAGTTGCGCACCTTCAACACCATGCTGGGGCTCGATGAAGACGACTTCATCCGGCGGACCCAGGGGACGTTCAAGCTCGGCATCCAGTTCCGCGACTGGGGCCGCATCGGCGATCGGTACTTCCATCCGTTCGGGCCTTTCGGCGTGGATATGGAAGGGGTGTCGTTCCACGCCTTCTGGCTGCGTCTCAACCAGCTGGGCGATCCCGCCCCGATCTCTCACTATTCGCTCCAGGCCATGGCGGCCGAGCACGGGAAATTCATGCGTCCCATCGATGCGGGCCGCTCGCCGCTCTCCAGAATCGCCTACGCCTTCCACTTCGATGCGGGACTCTATGCCCGCTATCTGCGCGAACACAGCGAAGCCCGGGGCGTGGTCAGGCTGGAGGGACGGATCGTCGACGTCGCCCTGAGGGGCGAGGACGGCTTTGTCGAAAGCGTCTCGCTGGAGGACGGCCGCAAGGTCGAGGCGGACCTCTTCATCGACTGTTCCGGCTTCCGCGGTCTGTTGATCGAAGGGGCGTTGAAGACGGGTTATGACGACTGGTCGCACTGGCTGCCCTGCGACCGGGCCGTCGCCGTGCCCTGCGAACGCGTCGAGGACCCCGTCCCCTATACGCGGTCGACGGCGCGCAGCGCGGGTTGGCAGTGGCGCATTCCGCTGCAGCACAGGACCGGCAATGGCTACGTCTTCTCAAGCCGCTTCATCGAGGAAGAGGAGGCAAAGGCGGATCTTCTCGGCCAGCTGGACGGCCGGGCCCTGGCCGAGCCGCGCACCCTCCGCTTCACGACGGGGCGCCGCAGGAAGGCATGGAACAGGAATGTCGTGGCCCTGGGCCTGGCCTCGGGTTTCATCGAACCGCTGGAATCCACCAGCATCCATATGATCCAGAGCGGCATCGCAAACCTGCTGGCGATGTTCCCGACACGAAATTTCGAACAGGCCGAGACCGATCGATACAATCGCGTCGTCGCCCATGAGGCCGAGCGGATCCGGGACTTCATCATCCTGCATTACAACGCCACCCAGAGGACAGACTCGGCCTTCTGGGACTATGTGCGGACCCTGTCACCGCCCGACAGCCTCATGGAAAAATACGAGATCTTCCGCAGTCGGGGACGGATTTTCCGCGAGAACGAGGAACTGTTCAACGACACGAGCTGGTTCGCGGTCATGATCGGCCAGAACATCGCCCCTTCCAGTCACGATCCCGTCGCCGACGTTCTTTCCGTGGAAGAGACACGGCGCCGGCTGTCACAGACGGCGGAGGCGATCAGAAATTCCGCCGACTACATGCCTTCACACGCCGAATTTATCAGCGGGAACTGCGCGGCGTGAGGCTGCCGGGGGGCGGGGCTGGAAGCGCGCACTGCGGCCCAGCCTTCGTCAGGCGGATGATCGACCGGGGTCTTCACGGCCCGTCCGTCAGGTCGACGATTCTGACCGTTCCGATGGCGACGCCGGCCCTGCACAGGCTGACCGGCCGGTCAGCCGCGCCGGATCATTTCGGGGACAGATAGGCGGCCACCCAGACGAACGGGGCGTTCCAGTTGATGGCCACCTCGTTCTGGGTGTAGGCGCCGATGTCGTCGCGCCAGCAGGTCTGGGGCATACAGCGGCCCTTCATGGTCTCGGCCACCGGATCGCTCATATTGGTATTGTTCGGCCCTCCCGACAGCACGCCCGCTGGCGGCGCCGGGTAGGCGGGATCGGCTGACGCCGCCCAGAAGCGGTGATGCGGATTTCGCATCGGCCGGTCGCCATGGCCGGTGACATAGGACTGATCCAGCGGATTGCGGCCCAGCACATAGTCAAGGGCGGCGACGGCGCCGTCCCGGAAGGCGGTCTCCCCGGTGAAGTCATGGGCCAGGCCCAGCACCATCGCGCGGTTCATCAGGGCCCCGTTGGAGCCCCAGCTGTAGTCCGGGCCGGCGAAGGGATGTCCGTAGCCCTGGCCGGCGCCGTCGGCGAGATAGGACCGGCCGGCCGCGACCACCGCCTGCCGCGCGCGCTGGCGCTCCGCTGCGGGCAGGGGGCCGGGCGCGAGGGCCAGGCTGATCGTCCCCAGCGCGCCGACGCTGTTCCAGCCGATGTCGCCCGTCGCGATCGCCCCGACCGGTCCCGCCAGATAGAGGGGCGACGCCCGCAGGGCCTCAAGCAGGGGCTCTTCGCCGGTGGTGAGATACAGCTCGGCCATAGCCCAGTAGAGTTCGTCGGTCAGGTCGCCGTCGCCATAGTCGCCACCGCCGTGGAACGACCCCACCGCATAGACGTCCGGATGTCGCCGGGCGGCGGCCATGCCGCGACGGGCGGCGTCCAGGGCGCGGGCGGCGAACGCCGGATCGACCGTCTTCCATATCCGCGCGGCCTGGGCGGCGACCGCGACCATGTTCAGGGTGGCGGCGGTGTTCGGGGCATAGAGAAACCGGGTCTCGGGGTCATCGGCCGGAGCCATCGGCAGGCCCGTCCAGCGTACGTCGTGCACCTTGTGATGGACCATCCCGCCCGCATCGATCTCGGTGAAGGTCAGGGGCTGTTCGCGGGTGAACCGGCCCACGGGCACACGCAGACGCTTTCCGTCCGGGACCTGCATCCGCAAAAGGAACTCGACCTCCCATCGGGCCTCGTCCAGCAGATCCGAAACCCCGTTTCCGGCTTCCGGGATAGAGGCGGCGCCGTCCGGATAGGGGTCGCCCAGCCCGGCATGCCCGGCCCTTTCGAACGCATTCAACAGGGTCCAGGTCGAGATGCCGCCGTTGACGACATATTTTCCGTGGTCGCCCGCATCATACCAGCCGCCCGAGACGTCGAGCGTATAGTCGCAACCGGGCCAGACATTGCCGCGCATGTCCTCGCCCGAAAAACAGGTGGCGCGATCCGGCGCATGGCCGGCGGGACGGGCGAGATCGGGCCGGGCCACGTGCCGGGCCTCGATCGCTGCCCCGCTCCGGTTCTCGTAGAAGAACACCATCGCGTCCCGCCTGACCGCGCCGAACGGCCGGTCAGACACTCGCAGACGCCGACGATGGTCGCCGATCGTCAGGGTGAAATCGCCCGTCGTGCGCACCTCGTCGAACCGCACCGTGTGGACATGGTCGCCGGACGTGCGGTCGAGGCCTGTCACCCGGCTCTGTCCGCGCAGCACCACGGCCCCGGCCTCGTCGGTGATCGTCCAGTCGAGGGGGCGGGTGGCGGGGTCTTCCAGCGTCGCCGCCTTGGGACCTGTGCGCTCGAAGCCGACCTGGTTCAGACGGATGGCCAGGGGCTCGGCGGCGGGGACTGCGGTGTCGGGGCTCGCCGCGCCCGGGCTCGCCAGGGTCTGGGCCATGACCGCTGCCGCGGCGGCGACCGCCAGGCGAACGCTCCTCGAGGACCGGCTTTCATTCCGCATGGGAGACACCTTGCATTTGCGATCAGAATTGTCTGAGTTAAGGCGACGATCAAGTCAATGCACGGGTCGGCGAACGACCCGGTTCGGGGGAGGTTTGCATGCGGTACGGTAGAGGCGCGCTCTCGGGTCTGGTTCTTGCTACGGCGTTGGCGGCCGCCCCCGCGACGGGCCAGGACGACGACATCACCCAATATATCATCAACAGCCCGCCGGTGCAGTCGTGGCAGGTGAGCGGCGTGCAGACCCCGCCCCGTCCGCATCGCGCCCCGGGCGTCCTGGGCGAACGTGCGATCACGGTTGAGGCCCGCCGGTCGGACCAGCCCTGGTCGGTATCGGCGCAGATGCCTATCCGGGGAGAGATCAAACGCGGCGACACCATACTGCTGGCGGTCTGGGCGCGTCTCGCGACCCCGCCGGCCGGCCAGACCGCCAGCCGCCTGCCGGTTCGCGTCCAGCGGGCGACGCCGCCGTACGACGCGATCGCCGAGGGCGCGGGCGAGATCGGGCCCGAATGGAAGATGGTCTATGCGTCCGGGGTGGCCGCAGAGGACTTTCCCGGCGGCGCCGCCAATCTGGCCGCTCATCTGGCGACCGCCGACCACACCGTCGAACTGGGGCCCGCGCTCCTTCTGGATTTCGGCCAGAACTACGACTCCAGGAAGCTGCCCGTGAACTGAGGCGGCCTGGTCCGGCCGGACGCCGTCGTCCTCAGTGCGCCGACCGGGCGTGGACACCCAGGGTCACGCCGACGAAGCCGCCCGCTGTCCGGGTGCTCAGTATCGTGCCGTCCACGTCCCGGGCCAGGGTGATCCAGTCTCCCGCGTCGGGGGCGTAGGCGAAATCGTACTGTCCGGCGCGGGCGGTGATCCGCAGGCGGGTTGCGTCCCCCGCGTCGGTCAGCGGCGCGCTGGCGATCACGACGCCCTCGGCGGGCTGCTCGGGTCCCGCGCGACGGCGCAGTTCGATGACCGGCCGTCCGGCCTCCAGACCGACAGCGAGGAAGTAGAACCAGTCGTCATTCTGCAGCGCCGTCAGACCCGCCCGGTCGCCCTCCCGGGTCGGGAGCCACCGCATCGTGGTTTCGGCCGTGGCGAATTGATGCTGCTGGCGCCGACCAAGGAACGAGGGGTTGGCGCTGTCGCCCAGATCGACGGGACGGGCCGCCAGCGAGAGGGCGCCGGGCGTCGAGGTCAGGTCGTACCAGGTCTCGCGCGGGTTGCGCATCATCATCCAGTAGGGCGGGAGCGCCGGACCGTCGAAGGTATCGACGATCTGGAACGGGCCGGTCGTCGGGGCCGCGGGCGCGGGGCCGGCGGGAAGATCGGGGCGCGCCGCCTGATAGGGGATCAGTTGCCCGGGCGTGGTGATGATCGGCCAGTCGCCCGACCAGTCGACAGGCAGGAGGAAGGTCTCGCGGCCGGTGTTGTACTGGTCCGGCCCGTAGGGCCTGACCGCCAGGAAGGTGGCCCACCAGTCGCCGTCCGGCGTCTGCACCAGATCCGCGTGCCCGGCGGAGGTCACGGGGTTGGCCCGGGCGGGATCGAGCCCGCGCTGGGTCAGGATCGGGTTCCCGGCGAAGGCCTCGAACGGCCCGTCGGGCGAGCGGGATCGCAGCACGACCTGGGAGTGGCCCTCGGCCGTGCCGCCCTCGGCGCAGGTCAGATAGTACCAGCCGTTGCGATAGGTCAGGTGAGGCCCCTCGATCCAGATCGGCCGGGTGCTGAAATCCACGCCGCCGTTCACCAAAACGGTGCGCGGCCCGAACGTGACCTGACGCGCGACGTCGTAGCGCTGGATCCAGATGGCCCGATGACCCTCATACTCGGGCTCGCCCTGCGGAGGGCCGTTGTTGAGGATCCAGGCCTGCCCCTCGGCATCGACGAACAGCGAGGGGTCTATGCCGCCCTCCAGATCGGGCAGCCAGACGGGGTCGCTCCAGGGCCCGGCCGGGTCCGTCGCCGTGATCAGGAAGTTGCCGCCGCAATCGACGCAGGTGTTCAGGATGTAGAATCGTCCGGCGTGGTGCTCGATCGTCGGGGCGAAGACGCCCCGGGACAGACCCAGCGTACCGAAATCCAGCTGGTCGGGCCGGTCGATCGCATTGCCGATCTGGGTCCAGTTGACGAGGTCCCGGCTCCGGAAGACCGGAATTCCCGGGAAATAGGAGAAGGTCGATGTGACCAGAAAATAGTCATTTCCCACACGGGTGACCGAGGGGTCGGGGTAGAAGCCGGTCAGGATCGGATTGCGGTACTGGCCCTCGGCCAGGGGCGTCGAGGTTTCCGGATCAGCGCCCTGGTAGGTGAAGCTCTCGAACCGGGCCGGGGCCGTCTGGGCCAGGGCGGCGGAGCCCAGAAGACAGGCGGACGCGGCGATCAACAGGGGGGCGATGTGGTTTTTCATTTGTCTGACATTTAGCCCTGGCCCTATAAGGTTGGCAACACGTCCCGAACGGAGCTTCCCATGATCGACCGACGCACACTGATGGCCAGCGCCGGAGCCCTCCTGGCGACGCCCCTGTTGGGTGCAGCGGCACGGGCGCCTCAATCCCCCTCGCTCGGCCGTCTCGCCGCCGACAAGGGCATTCTGTTCGGCACGGCGCTGAGCGCCGGTCAGGCGAGCGCCCGGACCGGGACGCCGGACGCGCAATATCGCTCCGTGGTGCTGGCCGAATCCGCCGCCCTGGTGTGCGAAAACGAGATGAAATGGCCCGCCCTGAGGCCCGACGCCGATACCTTCGACTTCTCCCGCGCCGACGCGATCGTGGGGCTGGCGAACGACCATGGTCTGAAGATGCGCGGCCATACCCTGCTGTGGCACCACCCGGACTGGTTCCCCGACTGGCTGACCAACCATGACTTCGGCCCGCGCCCGGCCGACGAGGGCGAACGTCTGCTGCAAGCCCATATCCGGCGTGTCTGCGGACACTACCCTCAGGTCGTGTCCTGGGATGTGGTCAATGAAGCCGTCGACGCCGATACGGGCGAGCGGCGCGAAACCAGCCTGTCGCGGGCGATCGGTCCGGAGGTCCTGGACATCGCCTTCCACACCGCGCGCGAGGCGGCGCCGAACGCCCGGCTCGTCTACAACGACTATATGAGCTGGGAGGCCGGCCACGAGAACCATCGCGCCGGCGTCCTGAGGCTTCTCGAAGGGTTCAAGTCGCGGGGCGTGCCGATCGACGCCCTGGGCGTACAGAGCCATATCGGTTCGGGCAATACCGACAACTCCGTCGGTTTCGACACCGCTCAGGAGGCCGAATGGCGACGGTTCCTGGACGAGGTGACGGGCCTGGGTCTGCAGCTCGAGATCACCGAGTTCGACGTTCACGACAAGAACCTGCCGGCCGATCCCGCCATCCGTGATCGCGAGGTCGCCGCCCTCGGGCGCCGCTACCTCGACCTGATGCTGGAGTATCCGCAGACCGGCACGGTCATGGCCTGGGGGATGTCGGATCGGTACACCTGGCTACAGGGCCGCTGGCCCCGTTCGGACGGGCTGGCGAAGCGGCCGACGCCCTACGACTCCGGGTTCAATCCGAAGCCGTTGCGACAGGCGATGGCGGCCGCTTTCGAGGCCGCAGCCCCGCGTCCGCGCCCGGCCTGACGTCACGTTGATCGTCAGTTCCCGGGGGCCAACGGGAATGAGAGGCTCCTGTACCAGGACAGGGGCTGGAGTGGGGGCGTGATGTCCTGCGGCAACGGACGACCCGAGACCTCCTGGAAATAGGCGATGCTGGCGTCCCGCCACCACCGGGCTTCCTTCTGCTGGATCGCGAGGAAGGTGGAGACCTCATCGAACCGTTGCCGGTCGATGAAGGGTTCGACCTCGCTCCAGGTTCGCCGCATGTCCCCGACGCTCCCTACGCCCCGGTCGTAGCGGTGCAGCAGTTCGCTCCAGAGCGTGCGCCCGGACGGCATCGCATGGTCCCAGGCCAGATGATGGAACCACAGCAGTTCCGCCATTGGCGTCGTCGCGGGGTCAGCATACAGGGCCCGGAGGGCCGGCGCATACTGGGCGATCGCATTCGAGCCCCCGGCCGTGCGATCGAACCCGATCCCGCCCCTGTCCACCCGATGGTAATAGACCGGGTTCCACTCCGGGCGGGCGAGGTCGTCGACCCAGGGGCCGGGGCCATAGTGATGGCCGGTCGCCATCAGGTGATGCAGGCCGAGCGGCGTCATATAGTCCACCACGGCCTCCCGCGACCCCATCATCATCTGCACGATCGGGGCGACCGCCTGCGGCTCGTTGGTGAAGGTCATGCGCGCCCATTCCTCGGCGATCGGTCCGGCGCGGCCCGTCCGGGGGTTCCAGGCCATGCGGCCGAAGACGTACCAGTTGGCCTGATCGAAGTGGGAGCCGGACCAGTTGCGGTCAGAGCCGATGTTGGCCACCCCGGCCATGCCGGTGAGGGCGTGTCCGTCCAGCGATCCGTCGATGACACGGGCGACTGTGGCGCCCGGGACAGGGCGGTGGGTGTCCGACTGGAGCGTCTCCTCATACAGCGGGCCCAGGTAGGCCAGGTGGGTGGCGAAGCCGAGGTACTCCTTGGTGATCTGGAACTCGATCATCAGCGGCGTGCGGGGCATGGCGCCGAACAGGGGGTGGAAGGGCTCGCGGGGCTGGAAGTCGATCGGGCCGTTCTTGACCTGGACGATGACGTTGTCGCGGAACTGACCGTCCAGTGGTTCGAAATCGGCATAGGCCTGTCGGGCCCGGTCCTCCGGATTGTCGTGCGCATAGACGAAGGCGCGCCACATCACGACCCCGCCGTGAGGCGCAACGGCGTCGGCCAGCATGTTGGCGCCCTCGGCGTGGGTGCGGCCGTAGTCCTGCGGGCCGGGCTGGCCCTCAGAGTTCGCCTTCACCAGAAAGCCGCCGAAATCAGGGATGGCGGCATAGATGTCGTCGGCCCTGGCGCGCCACCAGGCCCGGACCTGCGGATCGAGGGGATCGGCCGTGGTCAGGCCGCCGATCTCGATCGGTGCGCTGAATCGCGCCGAGAGATAGACCTTGACGCCATAGGGCCTGAAGACCGCGGCGAGGGCGGCGGCCTTTTCGATATAGGGCGCGGTCAGGCTGAGCGCGTTGGCGTTGACGTTGTTGAGCACCGTTCCATTGATGCCGACCGATGCGTTTGCCCGGGCATAATCCGTATACAGAACGGGCGTGAAGTCGGGGAGGCGGTGCCAGTCCCAGATCGACTGGCCCGCATAGCCCCGCTCCACGTGGCGGTCCAGATTGTCCCAGTGGTTGAGGACGCGCAGGGCCACAGTGGGCGCCGAAACGATGTCGATCTCCGGGATCGAACGTCCGGTCTGGATCTCGCGCAGGAGGGCGAACGCCCCATAGAGGACGCCGACATCGGAGTTCGCCGCGATCACGGTGGTGGGCTCGCCCCCGATCTCCAGGGTCCGGATGATATAGCCTTCGCGCCCGAGGTCCGATGTCGGCAGGCCCAGGGCGGCGATGGCCGGCGACGACGCGACGCCATAGATGAGTCCTCCCGGCCTGATCCCGGGATCCACATCCGGACTATGGCCCAGCAGGCCCTGGAGGCCGCGGGACAGTTCGGCGGTGGCGGCGTCCAGGGTGGGGCTGTCGCCCTGGGGCGACAGGCTTCGCGTCAGGGGCAGGGCGGCGGCCGCCTGGGCGACCGGCACGGGCCTGTATCGCAGCCAAAGATCATAGCCGTCCTCCGCCCGCGACGGGGTCGGGGCGATGATCCCGAAGATCCAGGCCACAAACAGGGCCGCCGAAACCAGGGTGGATCGCATATCGTCTTCCTCCATCGACCCTTGAACGGGTTCTCGCGCGCCGGGACGATAGCGATTGACATCACCATCCCGGTGCATTCTGGTAGCGCTATCATTGCACGACCCCGGCGCGAGACCAAGGGCGGGCAGGCGCAGGGCGTCGTGGAGGAAAATCGTGTCGAGGCTCGCCATCAAGTGCGCCCAGTTGTTCGTAGCCCTCGAGCTCCGACCAGCCCGCGCCATGCCGCATCCCGGCAAGGGGGAGGGCCGGGGGCGGCGGGCGGTCGGACTGTCCGCGACTGGCGCGCTGGACGAAGACCCCCATGCAGCCGGAGCAGGAAGATGGCCTTGACGTCGCGTTTCGCACTCAGGAACTGGCCCCGACGGCTGGGCATTGCCCTGTTCTGTCTGCTCGTCAGCCCGACCTTCGTCGCAGCCCAGGGCGCCTCACCGGCCGCGACGACGCGGTGGGTCGGCGGCTGGGCGTCGTCGCAGCAGGTCCCCGAACCCTACAACGCCCTGCCGGCCGGGGCGCTGGACGACGCCACGCTTCGCCAGATCGTGCGCCTCAACCTGGGCGGCTCACAGGTGCGGGTGCGTATCTCGAACGTCTTCGGCGTCGCGCCCCTGGCGATCACTTCCGCGCGCGTGGCCAGGCCCCTTGCGATCGACGGCCCGGCCATCGATCCGGATACCGACCGCCCCCTCAGCTTCTCGGGACATCCCGGGGTGACGATACCGGCCGGGGCGGAATTCCTTTCCGATCCCCTGCCCCTCGAGACGAGGGCCCTGGACAGTCTGGCCGTCAGCCTTCACTTCCTGTCCACGCCCTCGATCCAGACCAGCCATCCCGGCTCCAGGGCGACCTCCTACATCGCGCGGGGCGATGTCACCGGCGCGGCCGATCTGCCCGGGGCGCAGCGCAGCGACCACTGGTACAACCTGTCCGGCGTAGACGTTCTGGGCGGTCCGGAGCGGGCGGCGATCGCCGTCATCGGCGACTCCATCACCGACGGCTACGGGGTCCCGCCGAACAGCAATTCGCGCTGGACGGACCGGCTTGCAGAACGGCTGGGCGCCTCGCCGGACACGGCGCACCTGTCGGTGCTCAATCAGGGCCTTGGCGGCAATCGGGTGTTGCTGGACGGCCTCGGTCCCAACGCCCTGGCGCGGTTCGAGCGCGACGTGCTGGGGCAGACCGGCGTCGCCTATTTCATCATCATGGAAGGCGTCAACGATCTGGGCTGGGTGGCGCGCGATCATCCGGCCACGCCTGAACAGCATGCCGGGCTCGTGCGATCGGTCATCGCCGCCTACGCCCAGATGGTGGAGCGGGCGAGGGCGCGAGGCATCGTCGCCATCGGCGGAACGATCACCCCCTTCAGCGGGTCGGAATACTATCACCCTCCCGCCGAGACGGAGGCGGACCGGAACGCGATCAACGCCTGGATCCGCACGCCCGGAAACTTTGACGCCGTGATCGATTTCGACGCTGTGATGCGCGATCCGGGCGATCCAACGCGTCTCAGGGCCGACGTCGACAACGATCAACTGCATCCGTCGGTCGCCGGATATCAGGTGATGGCCGACGCGGCCGCCGCCGTTCTTAAAGAGGTGGTGCGCCGATGACGTGGATGAACACCCTTCGAGTCGCGGCCTTCGCGGCCGCAATCGCCGGGGGCGCGCCGTCCGGGGCCGCCGCCCAGCAGATCGCCCTGACCTTCGACGACCTGCCGTCCCACAGCGCCTTGCCGAGGGGGGAGACCCGGCTCGGGGTCGCCGGCCGGATCGTCGCCGCGCTCAGCGAGGCGGGTGCGTCGCCCAGCTATGGCTTTATCAATGCGGGGTCGGTCGTGGCCGACGCGGAGGCGGGGAGGGTGCTGGCGCTCTGGCGGGCGGCGGGTCATCCACTGGGCAATCATACCTGGAGCCATCAGAGGCTGGACGACGGCAACCTGGCGCCGTTCAAGGCCGAGGTTCAGCTCAATGAGCCCCTGCTGGCCGCCCTCATGGGCGACGCCGACTGGCGATGGTTCCGCTATCCGTATCTGTATGAAGGCTCCACGGTCCAGGCCCGGACCGACATGCGCGCCTTCCTCTCCGGACGCGGCTATCGCGTCGCCAGCGTGACGCTCAACTTCGACGACTATGCCTGGAACGAGCCCTATGCCCGCTGCGCCGACCAGGGGGATGCGAAGGCCATCGCGCACCTGGAGGCCAGCTATCTGTCGGCCGCCCGCGCCAGCCTGGAGCAGGCCCGGGCGCGGTCCAGGGCGGCGCTTGGCCGCGACGTTCCTTATGTGCTGCTGATGCACCTCGGCGCGTTCGACGCCCGTATGCTGCCGAGGCTTCTGGCCCAGTACCGGGACGGGGGCGCGACATTCGTGACCCTTGAAGAGGCGCAGGCCGACCCGTTCTATGCGGGAGACGTCAAGGCTCCGCTCGCGGTCGATCCTGTGGGCCTTCCACCCTATGGGGGAGAACCCCGAGGGCATGAGATACCCGCCGATCTGAACAACCTCTGCCGCCCTGGCTGAGAGGTCAGGCGCTGCGCGAGGTCTGAGAAGTCCTCGACGGCCGGGATCCGGGTTTCCTACTTCGACCCTGGCGCATGGCGCGGCGGAGGGGCGTCCGACTGGCGAAGAATCAGATGGAACGGCATGATCTCGTCCACGGGCTTGAGTGACTTCCCGGCGGCTTTTCTCCGGATGGCCTCGGCCAGCAGCAGGACGGCGTTTCGCGACATCTCCGAAACCGGCTGGCGGATTGTCGTCAGTTCCGGCCATACGGTTGTGGCCAGGGCCGTATCGTCGAAACCGCAGACCGTGAGGTCCCGGGGAACATCCAGGCCCAGACGATGCGCCACAGCGATGGTCGCGGCGGCCATGTCGTCGTTGCTGGCGAAGATGGCTGTTGGAGCGACAGGCAGCGACAGCAGCCGGTCCGCAGCGTCGCGACCGGAATGGTAGGTGAAGAACCCCTGCATCACCAATTCCGGATCCACCTCGATGCCCTCGGCCCTGAGGGCGGAAACATAGCCGTCGTAGCGCCGGGCGCTGGCGGTCTGGTTGGGATGCCCGCGGATGAAGCCGATCCGGCGATGTCCGCGCTCCAGAAGGTGCCGGGTCATGGTCTCTGCGGCATGAAAGTCGTCGATGCGGATGGCGGATGCCGACGTCGGAGGCTCGCCGGTGGCCACGACGACAGTGGGCAGGCCTGCCGCACTCAGGCCTTCGACGATGAGGCGTGCGTCGCACAGGGGGGGCGGAAGGATCACGCCGTCGACGCCCGCCGAGACGAGACGATCGACCGCCCGCATCTCGGCCTCTTCCGTATCGCATTTTTGCACGACAAGCTGGAACCCGCTGCGGCTGCACTGGTCCAGGCTGCCCAGGAGAAACTCGCTCAGATAGGCGGCGCTGGGGTTCGAATACAGCAGGCCGACGCTGACGGCCCGCGCGCTGGCCAGGCTCCGCGCGGCGGCATTGGGCGAATAGCCCAGCTCCCGGATCGCCTCGGCGACGCGTTCGCGGGTGGCGTCACGGACGTTCTTTTCCCCGTTTATGACGCGCGACACCGTCATTGGCGAAACCCCGGCGTGGCGAGCCACGTCGGTGATGGTCTGGCCGCCAACGCGGCGCCGCTTTGTCCTCTGGTCCAATCCGGTCTCCACCCTGAAGTGACGCTTCATAACCTCGTTGTGAATCAACCGCGAGGGCCTGCGGGAGCGAGCCGCGTCAGCGTGGCGGCGGCCCGGAAGATTCCCGGATCAGCAGGGCGTAGGGATGATCCTTGCGTAGCGTCACGGGGGTTCCCTCCAACTGGGCCACAACCATATCGGCGGCGGACGCGGCCATCTCGAATACGGGCTGTCTGACTGTTGTGAGGCGGGGCCAGGTGATCCTCGAAACCTCCGAGTCATCGAAGCCGACGATGGAGAGGTCCTCGGGCGCCGACAGGCCGCGTTCCCGCGCCGCCATCAGGGCGCCTACCGCCATGTCGTCGTTCTGGGCGAGGATCGCGGTCATTCCGGCGTTCCGGTCAAACAGGCGCGATGCGGCCTCATAGCCGCTGGTTCGGGTGAACAGGCCCGGCTCGATCCTGTCCGCAGCGAGTTCCACGCCGGCGGCGTCGAAGGCCTGACGGTATCCGATCATCCGTGCGGTGCTGGAGGCGTGGGTGGGATCGCCCTGGATCACCGCGATGTCGCGGTGGCCCAGGCCGAGCAGGTGGTCGGCCGCCTCACGGGCGGCGGCGACATCGTCGATGACGTTGCTGGGACCGGCCTCAATGTCCTGCATCGGCGCAATCCGGGCGAAACGGATGCCGGCCGCAGTCAGGTCCGCCAGGATGCGGGGATTGTCCGATGCCGGCGGGGCCAGGACCACGCCGTCCAGAGCCGCCGAACGCAGCAGGCCGACGACCTCGGCGGCCCGCTCCTGGACCGAGGATATCGGGATGACCACGAGGCGATACCGGGCCGAGCGAAGGCGATCCAGCACGCCCATCTGCAGCTCAACCACATAACTGGGCGAGGGATTTTCGTACAGAAGCCCGATCAGGTGCGAGCGCCGCCTGACAAGCCCCTGGGCGAAGACATTGGGGTGGTAGTCGAGCGCCTCTGCTGCCTCGCGGACGCGTTGCCGAACCGCGTCGCTGACATTGGGAGCATCGTTGAAGACCCGCGAGACGGTCTTGATGGATACGCCGGCACGCAGACCAACATCAACGATCGTCGCCCGCCGCACGCCCTTCACCACCCTGGCCCGTCCTCCCGGCTTGATCGCCACTGAGGTCACCGCTAGCCGCTCGGGACCTTCGGGTCCAGTATCGACGTCTGGCCAGATTTAAACACATTTCCGATAGCGCTAACATAAATCGCGTTGACAACGTGAGACAAGTCGTCAGATTGTCAGCTCAGCGGCCGGGAAGCCGCCCACAAAACAGACGCCGGCTCAGCCGGCGCGGAGGGAAACATGAGGGAAATGACGTTTATAAAGACGCTTGCGCGTTCCACTTCGGCTCTTGCGCTGTTGACGGGGCTGGCCTTGCCGGCAGCCGCCATGGCCCAGTCGACCCCGTCGAGCGGGCCTCAGTCTGAGGAACCTACGGCGGTAGACGAAATCGTGGTCACCGGCGTCCGCGCCAGCCTTGATCGCGCCATGGACATCAAGCGGAACGCCTCGGGCGTCGTGGACGCCATCTCTGCCGAGGATATCGGCAAATTCCCGGACACCAACCTGGCCGAGTCCCTTCAGCGGGTCAGCGGCGTGTCGATCAACCGGGTCAATGGCGAAGGTTCCGAGGTGACCGTTCGCGGGTTCGGCGGCGGCTTCAATCTCGTCACCCTGAATGGCCGTCAGATGCCGACGGCCAACGTTGTCGCCGTCGGCGGCGACCAGAACGTCGACTTTGCCACGGCCACCAGCCGGTCGTTCGACTTCTCCAACATCGCGTCGGAGGCCGTCGGCCGGCTTGAGGTCTACAAGACCGGTCGCGCCGCCGCTCCGTCGGGCGGGATCGGCGCCACCATCAACGTCGTCACGCGCAGGCCGCTGGACAATCGCGAGTCGGGACTGCAGGGCAGTTTCGGCGTCAAGGCCGTCGCGGACACCAGCGTGGACCGGGGCGATGAGATCACCCCGGAGGCGTCGGGCCTCCTGAGCTGGACCGACGAGGACCAGCGGTTCGGCGTTCAGGTCTTCGGCAGCTATCAAAGCCGCGACAGCGCGGCCGCCAGCGCAACCTCGAATGCCTGGAATATCCGGACGCGCGACGCCTTCCTTGATCCCGCCAACGGCTTCGTCAACGCCCAGACCACAGTCACCAACCGGCCGAGCGCCAACCAGCTGATCGCGGTTCCGAACGACAGCCGCTACCATTTCTCGGAATCGACCCGTGAGCGGATCAACGGTCAGGCCGTGTTCCAGTGGCGTCCGATGGACAGTCTGACGCTTACCGCCGACGTCCTCTATGCCGAAAACAGCGTCACCGAATCGCGCTCGGACCAGACCAACTGGTTCAACCGGCCCTTCCGTCAGGTGACGTTCGACTCCAATCCCGCCGTCGCCTCGACCGTATTCCTGCAGGAGAACATCAGCGGGGTGAAGGATACAGGCTTCGAGCAGCAGTATCGCGCGACCAAGGACACGCTTGAGTCGTTCGGCCTGAACGCCAAATGGGACCTGACCGACCGCTTCTCGGTCAATATCGATGGTCACATCTCGTCCGCCGAAAGCCTGCCCGACGCCTCCAACGGCGCCTCGTCGACCCTGATCAGCCTGGGCGCTCCGGTCGTCGCGGCTCACTCGGTCGACTTCAGCAGCGGCTTCCCTGTCCAGACCATCACGATCAACGACGCGCTGCGCGGCAACAACAACGGTCGGCTCGACATCGGCGACATCGGGTCCCAGATCGCCCGAACCAACGCTTCGCAGCAACGTCAGGAAATCAAGGAGATCCGCGGCGTCGGCAGCTACGATTTCGATGGGGGCAGCCGTTTTGACTTCGGCGGCAACTACATCAAGTCCGAAATGACCAGCCAGCGCACCCAGACGCAACAGACTCTGGGGGACTGGGGCATCACCAACCCGGGCGACGTCAACCGCTTCGCGGCCGGCCTTCTGGAAGAGTTCTGCATCACCTGCCAGTTCGACAAGTTCAATACGGGCGCGACGGGCGCGTCGCTGGTCGGGTTCCGCGGCAATGCGATCGACATCTACAACGCCCTCTCGGCGGTCTATGCGGCCGATCGCAATCCGCTCAACAACACGGCCGATCCGGGCAATCCGAACGCCATTACCGGCCAGGATTTCAACACCGTCGAGGAAGAGACCTGGGCCTTGTTCGGGCAGCTGACCTGGGACGGTGAAATCGGGTCCATGCCCGCCTCGATGATGGCTGGCATCCGCTACGAATCGACCGACGTCACCTCGACCTCGCTCGTGGCCGTTCCGACGGAAATCCGCTGGACCGCCGACAACGACTTCACACGTATCGTGGGCGCACAGGTTCAACCGATCAGCGGAGAGGGGAGCTACGACTATTGGCTGCCCGCCCTCGACTTCTCGATCGAGCCCCGCGAGGACGTCAAGTTGCGGGCGTCGTTCAGCCGTACGCTGGCCCGTCCGGACTTCGGCAACCTGTTCGCGGCAAGCACGATCAACGCGCCCGGCCGTCCGACCGCCATCGGCGGTGTGGCGACCGGCAACTCCGGCAACCCGAACCTTCAGCCCCTCCTGTCCGACAACATCGACTTCTCGGCAGAGTGGTATTTCGCTCCGTCCAGCTATGTTTCGATCGGCTATTTCGACAAGCAGGTCCGCAACTTCATCGGGCAGGGACAGTTCACCCGTAACCTGTTCGGACTGCGTGACCCGTCGTCGGGAGCCGCAGGCTCGCGCTCCGGCACCGCCCGCACCCAGTTGACCAGCCTCGGCGCCGACATCTCGGACGTCAACCTGTTCACCTACACAGCCCTGCTGATCCAGAACAACGGGAACGTTTCCGCTGCAACCGCCCAGTTTGAAGCCCAGCGGACGGGCCCGAACCGGTCGCTGAACCAGGCCTTCATCGACTCGACGCTCGCGGCTGTCGACATATCGGCGGACGCCAACGACCCCCTGTTCCAGGTGTCGGTCTCACAGCCCGTCAACCAGCAGGAAGCCAACATCAACGGGATCGAACTCGCTGGTCAGTACTTCCTGGGCGACACCGGCTTCGGCATCGCCGGCTCCTACACAATCGTCAACGGCGATGTGGATATCGATGTCGGCGCCGACCCCAGCATCGACCAGTTCGCCCTGCTGGGCCTGTCGAACAGCGGCAACGTGACGTTGATCTACGAAAACCGGGGCGTCTCGGCCCGTCTGGCCTACAACTGGCGTGACGAATATCTGAGCGAGACCAACCGGGGCGGCGGCGACCGCAACCCGGTGTTCACCGAGCCCTTCGGAACGCTGGATATGAACATCAGCTATGATGTCACGGACAACGTCGCCATCTCGTTCGAGGGCATCAATCTGACCAGCGAGACGGTCAAGACCCACGGGCGGGACGAGACGAACCTGTGGTTCGCCCAGGAACTGAAACCGCGCTACCTCCTCGGCGCGCGTATGCGCTTCTGACCAGAGGGCATGCGAACTTGGGCCGCCGCTTGTCGGCGGCCCTTTTTTTACTCGACCTGGCCGATTGCCAAGGGGCCTGGCCCCGCCCATCCTGCCTGGGTCGAGCCAAGGTGCGTCCGTGACCAACATCGTGCTTCTGAACAACATCGAACATGCCGACCTTCGCGTCAGGGGCGGCTATGGCGCGGAGTTCGGCGACGCCGTGAACCAGACGCGGGTCTTTCCTGCGGAATTCGAGGCGCTCCAGCGGGAATATCCGATCCTGTTTCGCCGTGACGGCGCCGGGGCCTACTATTCGGTCATCCTGCTCGGGCTCGACCGCGACGAGAACCTGTTCCTTCAAGGTGATGAATGGCGAGCCCGCTACGTCCCGGCGGGACACAGCCGGGGGCCGTTCTCGATCGGCATTCAAGGGGGGCAGCCCGGGGCGGAGCGGGAGCCGAAGATCAATGTCGATCTCGACCATCCTCGCGTCAGGGACGCGGTCGGTGATCCGGTCTTTCTGCGCCACGGCGGCGGAGCGCCCGGCCTGGACCAGGCCCGCGCGGCCCTCTCTATCGTCTATGACGGGCTTGAACGCGAGGCGTCCATGTTCGCGGCGTTCGACGCGGCCGGACTGATCGAGCCCGTGGCCATCGACATTACGGTAGGCGAAGGCGACCGCTATGATCTCGAGGGCGTCCACGCCATTTCGCACGAGAGGCTTGGCCGTCTCGATGGCGGGGCTCTGGACGGGCTTCATCGCGCCGGATGGCTGGCGGCGGCCTTCCACGCCGCGAGTTCGCTGGCAAACATTGAGCATCTGATCGGATTGAAGACGGCAAGGGGCCGGGCGAGATGAGTGCGCCAGCCTGCCCGGGCGCCGGCGCGGTAGCCCGCAGGACCAGGGTCGTACAGACGGCTCCGGGCACGCCCGTCGATATTGAGGCCCTGCTCACGGATCAGCGGCCAGTGATCCTTCGCGGCCTGGCCCTGGACTGGCCGCTTGCCCGGGCCGGCCGCAAGGGCGCCCATGAGGCCGTGGCCTATCTGAAGGGTTTCGACGCCGGCCGGCCGGTCGTGGGCTATACAGGGGCGCCGGAAATCGCCGGCCGATATTTCTATCAGGATGATCTGCAAACCCTGAACTTCAAGGCGGAGCGGGTGTCTCTGAGCGCCTATCTGGACCTCGCGCTCAGCCTGGCCGGCGCCCCGCAGCCGCCGTCGCTGTATATCGGCTCAACCGACCTGGACCTCTATCTTCCGGGGCTGGGAGATGAAAACGGCCTTGCTCTCCCACCGTCGATCGACAAGGACGGCAACCCGCCGACAGTCAGCATATGGATGGGCAACCGGACGACGGCCGCCACGCATTTCGACATGTCCAACAATCTGGCCTGCTGCCTCGTGGGCCGCCGCCGGTTCACCCTGTTTCCGCCGAACCAGATCGAGAACCTGTACCCGGGTCCCATGGAGCCCACGCCGGGCGGTCAGGTCGTCAGCCTGGTGGATCCGTCGGCGCCCGATCTCGACCGCTTCCCGCGCTTCGCCCTTGCTGCGGAGGCGGGCGAGGTGGCCGAGCTCGAGCCCGGTGACGTTCTCTTCTACCCGGCGCTCTGGTGGCACAATGTCGAGGCGCTCGACGATTTCAACGCCATGATCAACTACTGGTGGAACGCCGCGCCTGATTTCATGGATACGCCCATGAGCACGTTGCTGCATGGCCTCCTGAGCCTGCGCGGCCGGACCCCGGCGGAGAAGGCGGCCTGGCGGTCGGTCTTCGACTTCTATCTGTTCGGGGACCCTGAAAAGGCGGTCGGGCATCTGCCGGTCGCCGCGCAAGGCGATCTTGCGCCGCTCGACGAGCGATCGGCGCGACGACTGCGTGCGCGCGTGCTGCAGAAACTCAATCGCTGAGGAGGCGGGCCGTGGAACAGCGCAAGAGGCGTGTGGTGATCGCGGGCGGCGGGACGGCCGGATGGCTGGCCGCCGCCGTCCTGACCCGGCAACTGGGCGAACTGATCGATGTCACCCTGGTCGAATCCGAGGAGATCGGCACGGTCGGGGTCGGCGAATCGACCATTCCGACGATCCGGTCCTTCCACGCCCTGATGGGGCTGGACGAGCCTGAGTTCATGCGCACGACAGGCGCGACCTTCAAACTCGGCATCGCCTTCGAGAACTGGAGCCGGGAGGGCTCCCGCTACATCCACTCCTTCGGAGACGTCGGAAAATCCACCTGGATGGGGGACTTCCAGCATTTCTGGCTGGACGCCCGCCGTCGCGGCCTGGCGGGCGAGCTGGGCGAATATTGTTTCGAACATCAGGCCGCCGAGGCCGGCAAGTTCATGACCGGGCCGGACGGCCGGCTGAACTACGCCTATCACCTCGACGCCGGCCGCTACGCCCGCTTTCTGCGGAGCCGCAGCGAGGCCGCCGGGCTGAAACGCATCGAGGGACGTATCGCCCGGGTCGAGCGCCATGCCGGGAGCGGTCTGATCGCCGCCCTGATGCTCGCCGACGGGCAGAGAATCGAGGGCGACCTTTTCCTGGACTGCACGGGCTTCAGAGCGCTTCTGATCGGCGAGGCCCTCGGGGTGGGCTATGAGGACTGGGGCGACTGGCTTCCGACCAACCGGGCGCTGGCGGTCCAGACAACCTCGACCGGCCCGGCGCTGCCCTATACCCGCGCCATCGCTCACGACGCGGGGTGGCGCTGGCGGATCCCGCTTCAGCATCGCGTCGGCAACGGTCTGGTGTATTCGGCCGACTATCTTTCGGACGACGAAGCCCATGCCCGCCTGATCGGCGCCCTCGATGGCGACCGGTTGATCGAACCAGGCCTGATCCGCTTCCGGACCGGACGGCGAGTACGGACCTGGGAAGGCAATTGCGTCGCGCTGAGCCTTGCGGCGGGCTTCGTGGAGCCGCTGGAGTCCACCAGCATCCATCTGATCATGACGGGGCTGACCCGGCTCATGCAGCAGTTCCCGTTTGATGGCGTCAGCCCGGCCGTGGTCGCTCGCTTCAACGCCCAGTCGCGCGCCGAGCTGGAGCGGGTGCGGGACTTCATCATCCTGCACTACCACCTCAACGACCGGCCCGAGCCCTTCTGGAGACGACAGCGCGAGATGGATGTCCCATCGACCCTCGTCGAACGCATCGCGTTGTTCGTGGAAGGCGCACAGGCCTATCAGGCGCCGGACGATCTGTTCAGGGTGGCGTCGTGGATGCAGGTGTTGTTCGGGCAGGAGGTTGCGCCCCGCACCTATCATCGCATGGCCGAGCTGATCCCGGACGACCGGCTCGCGACGGCCCTGAATGATCTCAAGGGATCGATCGACCGCGCTGTCGCGGCCTTGCCTGCGCATCAGACCTTTGTGGAGAGCTACTGCCTCGAAGACGCCTGAACCGCCGCATCAGCCCTCGCCGGCTGCCGGACCAGAACCATCAGGACGCCCGCGAGGCCAGTGATGGCCGCAAGAACCAGCATCAGGGGGCGGAAGCCGCCGGCCGTCACAATGGCGAGCGTCAGCCCGGGTCCGAGAACGCTTGGCAACGTATTGGCCAGGTTGAGAAACCCCAGGTCACGCCCCCGATGGAGAGGCGACGGGAGGATTTGCATCGCATAGGCGGTTTGCAGGGCCAGGAACACGCCGCTCGAGCAGGAGAACAGAAGATATCCGGCTGCGGCGAGGCGCCATTGCGGGAAGGCCGCCATCATGGCAAGCCCGATGACCGCCACAAGCGCAGCCCCGAACAACACGGGCCGGCGCGACCCTGTCCGGTCTGACAGCCGGCCGAGGCCGAGGGCAAGCGGGACGGTGAGAACTGCGGCCAGCCCCGGAAGCCAGGCGATGCGACCGGCAAGAGCGCGAGACGTCATCGACGCGTCGTCATGCTGGATGCTCTGGAAGTAGAAGAAGAAGAAGGCGAACAGAATCAGGCTGGCCGTTTGCACCAGCAGGCGCGACATCGAGACCAGGACCAGGTTTCGCAACCTTCCGAGCGGCTGGCCGGGGTGGGCGACGACCGGCCGGTCGCCGGGAGGCCTCAGCAGCAGGAATGGGAGGAAGGCGAGCCCCCCGACGCCCCCGACCAGAGCCAGTTGTACGCCCTCGCTCAGGCCCCCCGGCGCCGTGACCGCGACCGCCGCCAGCGCTCCGAATGGATAGGCCGCGCCGATCAGGCCGCCCAGGAGGCCCTTCTGCGCGTCCGGCACCTCGTCTGCGGCGAGAGCGACCAGCGGGGCCAGCAGAATGTTGAGCACGATCTGGAAGGCGACCACCGCTCCGACCAGCTGGGCCGCAGACTGGCTCACCCAGACGCCGCCTAGGGCCAGGAGGGTCAGGGCGAGCCCTGCCCAGATCCAGGGACGACGGCTGCCGCCCCGTTGCAGGCTGCGGTCGCTGAGATGGCCCGCCACGATGTTGCTGATACTGGCCGCAACGGCGCCAGCGATGGTCGCCAGACCCAGAAGAGCCAGCTTGTCGGCCGGTTGCACCAACTCGGCCTTGAGCGGAAGCAGAAGGGTCAGCAGCGGCACATAGAGAACCGCACCGCCGGCATAGGCCAGGGCGTACCTGGCGAGATAGAGGGGCGATCTTCGCAAGGCCGTCATCGGCCGCGGGGCGGCATCGCCGGGCCTGACCGGCGCCCCCGTTCCGTCCTTCCCGCAAGCGACGGACCTCGCCCAGGCTCAGCCACAAGTTTGATCATCTTCAAAGCCCTCGGCCAACTGCAGCGCGACGGTCCGTCAAGGCGCAGCGCAGGTCAATCGGCGTTGCGAGCATCACGAGAGAATACTCAGACATTTTTAACCGAGACCGGCGTTCTTTGAGGCGTGACTGGCCTTGGGGGGAGAGGATGACTTCTGGAATTGTGGGCGACGTCACCCCTTCACTCTGCAGGTTCGCGTTTCTGGATGGGCACGAGGGCGGTCGACCGCTCTTCTCGGGCTATGATGAGCGTTCCGTCTGCGATTTCGCAACGCCGGTCGACGCCCTGGCCAGCTTCCTGTCCGCGTCCGGTCGTGCGCGGCCAGACTGGCTGAGTCTGGCCGTCGCAGCGCCCGTGGCGTCCGACACGGTCACGATCACCCAGTCGGGATGGCGATTCTCGGGGAGGGATTTCGAGACCGGTCTCGGGTTCAAGGGGGTGCGCCTGATCAATGATTCCGCCGCAGTGGCCCGCAGCGTCACGCGGCTGGACCGCAGCGACACCCTGTCGATCGGCTCTTTTCCCTCACCGGTCCAGGGTCTGCAGCCGGGCCGATATGCGATTGTCAGCCCGGACTTCGGGCTGGGCGTCTCGGCCATCGATATCGACGCGTCCGGCTCGTCCCACGTCATTGACACCGAAGGCGGCCACCTGGCGTTCGCCCCGTCGAATGAGTTCGAGATCGAGCTGCTGAGACGCCTGACGGCGATCTATGGGCGGGTCTCCTACGAACGTCTGGTGTCATGGCCGGGACTGGCCGCGCTGCACTCGTCGATGGTGGAGATTGAGGGCGGGGTCTGTGAGCCGCTCACGCCGCTGGAGGTTCTTCTGCATGCCCGGACGGGATCCGACGCCGCCTGTGCGCGGTCGGTGCATCAGTTCCTGGGGATTCTGGGGGACTTCGCCGGTCAGGCGGCGCTCTCGCTGGGCGTGACCCAGGGTGTGTTTCTGACCGGTCGGTTTGTCCTGGAAGCCCAGGCGATGTTCGAATCCAGCGCGTTCAGATCCCGCTTCGACGCCAAGGGCAGGTTAAGCCCGGTCGCCGCGGGCCTCTCGACCTGGGCCTTGATCAATCCGGCCTGTGCGCTGATTGGCGCGGCGGAACTGCTTGGCTTGTCTGCCGGCCGCGCGCGAGAGCCTGCCCGGCTTTCGACGGTCGCGTCCAGGACCTCGAACCTCCTGGACGCCGACCTCGCCCAAGCCGCGCTGATCGGCGCCGATGTGGGTCTGATGATCGTCGACGAGTCGCTCTGTCTGGTCGGGATGAACGATCGCTTCTGGACAGGACTGGGCCTGCCTTCGGCCTTGCGCCAACCCGGCCTTCCGCTCTCGAAGATCCTGCGTCGCCTTCAGGACCGGGGGTGCTGGGCGCCTGCGGCCCTGGCGGCCTTCGAGAAAGCGATGGCGGCCGGAGAGTCCGCCATCGGGGAATGGCGCACGACGGGGGGGCGAGTGCTGCATCCGGTCGCAACCCGGATTGCCGGGGGGTGGGTGGTGACGGCGCACGATGTTTCGATTGCCGCGCGACGGGCCCGGGAACTGGAAGTCATCGCCGATCGGCTTCGCGCCGCGAAGATCGAGGCCGATGCGGCCAGCAACGCCAAATCCTCATTCCTGGCGATGATGAGCCATGAGATCCGCACTCCCCTGAACGGCGTGCTCGGCATGGCCCAGGCGATGGAACTGGATACTCTGTCGGACGCCCAGCGACACCGTCTTGACGTCGTGCGCCAGTCAGGAGAGGCGCTGCTGGCGATCCTCAACGATATTCTGGACCTGGCCAAGATCGAGTCCGGAAAGCTGGTCCTTGAGGAGATCGAGTTCGATCTGGATGCATTGCTTCGCGGGGCCCATTCGGCCTTCACGGCGCTGGCGAACAGCAAGGGCCTTTCGTTCGCCCTGTTCACCGCGCCGCAGGCCCGGGGAATGTGGCGCGGCGATCCCACGCGTGTCCGGCAGATCGTCTACAACCTGATCTCAAACGCGCTCAAATTCACCGAGGCGGGCGAGGTGCGGGTCGAGGCCGATACGGAAGGCGATCTCCTGTGCCTGACCATTTCGGACACCGGCATCGGGATGACCAAGGACGACGTGACCTGCCTGTTCGAGAAGTTCACCCAGGCCGACGCCTCCACCACCCGGCGCTTTGGCGGCACCGGACTGGGTTTGTCTATCTGCGGGGACCTGGTGGCCCTGATGGGGGGAGAGGTCAGGGTCGAGACGAGGCCGGGACAGGGCAGCGTGTTCACTATCGTCCTGCCCCTCGCGCGGGGCCGTGAGCAGAAGCGCCTGGACCCGAGGGCGGCTTCGGTCGAGCTCCCGCGGCCAGAGGCGGCTTTGAAGGTGCTCGCGGCCGAGGACAATGCGGTCAACCAACTCGTTCTGAAAACCCTTCTGAATCAGCTAGGTGTTGATCTGACGGTCGTGGCCGACGGTCGGGCGGCGGTCGAGGCCTGGGAGGGGCAGGCCTGGGACGTTATCCTCATGGATGTCCAGATGCCGGTGATGGACGGCCCCGCCGCGACCCGCATGATCCGCGAACTGGAGGCCGGTGCGGACAGGCCCCGCACACCCATCATCGGCTTGACGGCCAATGTGATGAGCCACCAGACCGAGTCCTACCGGGCTGCGGGCATGGACGGGTGCGTCGCCAAGCCGCTGCAGATCGCTGTGCTCGTCGAGACTATCCACACCGTCCTCACTGCCGGTCCCGATGTAACGAAGACCGAGACATCCGCCGGCGAGGCGGCGTGATCTGACAACGCTGTCAATTTTGATGCAGTGAGCATTTTTTGGTGATAGCGCTAACGCGATTGGTCCGGCGCTTCAGTCGTCGGGCGGTTTAACAAGCGGCGTCGTGTCGGGCGAGATCCGGCCAAGGCGCCCGAGAAAAGGGACGACGTCATGCGGGCTTTCACCACATTCCTGATGCTGGGCTCGGCGCTCTGCGCCACGGGCGCCGCGTTCGCCGGGACGCCGGCCGGGCCAACTGTGCCGGCCGCCTCGACGGCCCACCCTGCGCTCTGGCCGAAAGCCGCCTCTCCCGATGCGATGAGCGATGCGCAGACCGAGGCGTTTGTCGCCGACCTGCTGGGGCGTATGACGATCGAGGAAAAGGTCGGACAGATGATCCAGGCCGATATCGCCTCGATCACGCCGGCGGACCTGGCCGCCTATCCCCTGGGCTCGATTCTCGCGGGCGGAAACTCCGCACCGGGCGGCGATGACAGGGCGAACGCCCAGGCCTGGGTCGATCTGGCCAGGGCCTTCCGCGAGGCCGCGGCTGCCCGGCCCGGGGCGCGAATTCCGCTGATCTACGGGATCGACGCCGTCCACGGCCATAACAATGTCGTCGGCGCCACGGTGTTTCCGCACAACATCGGCCTGGGCGCCGCGAGAGATCCCGAACTGATCCGGCGTATCGGCGAGGTGACCGCGCTTGAAGTCGCCGTTACCGGCGCCGACTGGACGTTCGGCCCGACGCTGGCGGTTCCCCGCGACGACCGCTGGGGCCGGACCTATGAAGGCTATGGGGAGACGCCCGAGATCCAGCGCGCCTACGCCGGTCCCATGACCCTGGGGCTGCAGGGCGAGCTGTCGGCGGACCATCCGATCGCACCGGGCCATATCGCAGGTTCCGCCAAACACTTCCTCGCCGACGGGGGGACGCTGGAGGGCAAGGACCAGGGCGACTACCAGGGGCCCGAACAGGGCTTGATCGATATCCATCTCGGCGGCTATCCGGCGGCCATTGATGCGGGCGTCCTGTCCGTCATGGCCAGTTTCTCGAGCTGGAACGGGGTCAAACACTCCGGCAATCCGACCCTGTTGCGCGATGTGCTGCACGGGCCGCTCGGCTTCGACGGCTTCGTGGTGTCGGACTGGAATGCGCATGGCCAGCTGCCGGGCTGTTCGAACGAGAGCTGCGCGCTCGCCGTGAATTCGGGCATCGACATGCTGATGGCGCCGGACAGCTGGAAGCCCCTCTATGCGAACACCCTGGCCCAGGCGCGATCGGGCGAAATTTCGATCCAGCGGATTGACGAGGCCGTGACCCGGATCCTGAGGGCCAAGGTCAAGGCGGGGGTCTTCCGGGAAGACCGTCCCGTGGAGGGGCGGCTCGAACTGCTCGGATCGCCCGGGCATCGGGCCCTGGCGCGGCAAGCCGTCCGTCAATCCCTGGTCCTGCTCAAGAATGAGGGATCGGTCCTGCCCATCCGGGCCGGCGCCCGGGTGCTCGTCGCCGGCTCGGCCGACGATATCGGTCAGGCGGCCGGCGGCTGGACCCTGAGCTGGCAGGGCACGGGCAACACCAGGGCCGATTTCCCGAACGGACAGTCGATCTGGGACGGCATCAACGAGGCCGTGACCGCTGCGGGAGGCTCCGCCCGGCTCAGCGTCGACGGCGCCTTCACCGAAAAGCCCGACGTGGCCATCGTGGTCTTCGGCGAGACGCCCTACGCCGAGTTCCAGGGCGACGTCGCCGACCTCGATTTCCACCCCGAGGGTCCGCTCGAGACCCTGAGGCGGCTCAAGGCGGCGGGCGTGCCGACCGTCTCGGTCTTCCTGTCCGGCCGGCCGCTGTGGACCAACCCCGAGATCAATCAATCGGACGCCTTCGTCGCCGCCTGGTTGCCCGGCTCCGAGGGCGGCGGCGTGGCGGATGTCCTGATCGGCGACGCCCGGGGGCGCCCCCGGCACGACTTCACCGGGACCTTGTCCTTCTCCTGGCCGAAGCGGGCGTCCGGCGAACCCCTCAATACGGGCGATCCGGTCTACGATCCCCAGTTCGCCTACGGCTATGGTCTGACCTACGCTGCGGGGCAGTCGGTCCCGCAGTTGTCGGAAATCTCCGGCGTGTCGGCCAGCGCATCCAGCGTGGATCGCTATTTCGTCGACGGCAAACTGGTCGCGCCCTGGTCCTTCGTCCTGACGGACACGGGGGGAAACACGCAGGTCTCCTCCGTCGGAACGGGCGAAAGCCCGAGGCGGCATGTGACCGTCCGCGCCGTGGACGACCTGGCCCAGGAAAGCGCGCGCCAGTTCGCGTTTGAGGGTTCGGGGCAGGGCGCCGTGTCGGTTCAAGGGCCGGCAGTTGATCTCAACCGCCAGACCAACGGGGATATGGCGCTGTCGTTCCGGTACCGCGTGGACGCCCGCCCCTCGGGGCCTGTCACCCTGGCCCTTGGCGAAGGCGGCGTCGATCTGGGTTCCATTCTGGGAACGGCTCCGCTGGGCGAATGGCGGACCATAAAGGTGGGGCTGTCGTGCTTCCGCGCGGCCGGCGCCCAGGTCGGGACTGTCTCGACGCCCTTCGCCCTGCGCGCCTCGGGCGCCGCCAGCCTCTCGATCGCCGAGATCCGCCTGGCGTCGAACGAGAACGACACCGTCTGCCCGACCGCAGTGGCAGGGGCGACACCCGCGACGCAGCCCTGATCGGCGGTCAGACCCGCACCACGGATCGTCCCGGCGTTTGACCGACGCCGGGACCCCGGTTCGCCGGGCGGCCGAGGGCGCGGATTCCGTGGTCAATCGGCCGCCCCGCCTGCCAATTCCGCGGGTGAAACGGCGCGCGAATTGACGTGCAATAGTCGGACAATTGATCGTATATGCCGAAGGGAAATCTGGGGAAAACCGACAGGATGGCTGGCCTGCCGCGACGGATCTGTGGCTTGTTTTCAGGGATCGCGCTCGTCGTCGGCCTGGGCATCGGCATGGCGACGGACGCAAGCGCCCAGCTGCCGGGCGCGACCCTGCCGTCGTATCAGGACGCCTCGAAACCCGCCGCGGATCGCGCTGCGGACCTGGTGGCGCGGATGACGCTTGAGGAGAAGGCGTCGCAGCTCGTCAACGACGCCCCGGCCATCCCCCGTCTCCAGATCCGGGAATACAACTGGTGGAACGAGGGGCTCCACGGCGTGGCGGCGGCGGGATACGCCACGGTCTTCCCCCAGGCGATCGGCCTGGCCGCCACCTTCGATACCCCCCATGTCGGGCGCGTCGCTGATCTGATCGGCGTGGAATTCCGGGCCAAGCATCTGGCCGAGCGGCACCGTTTCGGGGGCTCGGACTGGTTCGCGGGGCTGACGGTCTGGTCGCCCAATATCAACATCTTCCGGGACCCGCGCTGGGGCCGCGGTCAGGAAACCTATGGCGAGGACCCCTATCTGACGTCGCGACTGGGCGTCGCCTTCGTTCAGGGCCTTGAGGGCGACGACCCCCGCTACGACCTCACCGTTGCGACGCCCAAACATTTCGCGGTCCATTCGGGGCCGGAAGCCAGCCGTCACCGGGACGACATCCGCCCCGGGGCGCATGACCTCGAGGATACCTATCTGCCGGCGTTCCGGGCGGCCGTGACCGAGGGCGGGGCAGGCTCGGTGATGTGCGCCTACAACGCCGTCGACGGCGTCCCCGCCTGCGCCAGCCAGTTCCTGCTGACGGATCGTCTGCGGAAATCCTGGGGTTTCGACGGCTATGTGGTGTCCGACTGCGAGGCCGTCGCCGACATCTATCGGGCAGACCATCACGGCTACGCCGCGACGCCAGAAGCGGGGGTGGCGGCGGCGTTCGACGCGGGTATGGATCTCGTCTGCGGCGGGCCGGTCGAGAGCGAGCATATCGTCCGCGCCGTGCGGTCCGGCGCGCTTTCGGAAGCGGTGCTGGATCGCTCCCTGGTTCGGCTGTTCACGGCGCGGATGAGACTGGGTCAGTTCGACGACCCGGCCCGGGTCTTCCCCGCGATCACTTCGGCCGACTACGACACCGCGGCCGGCAGGGCGCTGGCCCAGGAGAGCGCCGAGAAGGCGATCGTCCTGCTCAAGAACGACGGCCTGCTTCCGCTTGATCCAGCCACGCGCCGGATCGCCGTGATCGGGCCGAACGCCGACAGTCTCGCCGCCCTGGTCGGCAACTACAATGGCGAACCCTCCCGGCCGGTCACCATCCTGGAGGGCGTCCGCCGCCGGTTTCCGACGGCAGAGATCACCTATGCCGAGGGCTCGGGTCTGATCGCCCGCGCGCTTGAGCCTGTGCCGGGATCGGCGATCTGCGTCGATCCGGACTGCAGCGCCGGCGGCGTGATGCTCGAGCGTTTCGCGGACCGCACCTATGCCGGCGCCCCGACGCAGACGTCCCGGATCGCCGCCCCTGAGTATCTGTGGTCCGGCGAAATGCAGGCCGGGGCCGTGCGTCTGTCCGGCTATCTCACGGCGCCCGAAGACGGAGACTATGTGTTTCGCTACGACGCGAACGGCGGCTACCGCATCCTTGTTGACGACACCACGGTGGTGGACGCCTGGGCCGTGGACTGGCGCCCGTCGATCGCCACAGGGACGATCCGGCTGACGCGCGGCCAGACCTATCGCATCCGCGTCGAGGCCTTTCAGCGGGCCGCCGAAGGGCGCGAGCGATTGCTGTGGAGCCTCCCGTCGGACCCCGGCGGCGCTGCGGCGGTCAGGGCCGCCCGCAATGCCGACGTCGTCCTGTTCGTCGCCGGCCTGACGTCCCAGCTCGAGGGCGAGGAGATGCTGATCGAGGTCCCCGGTTTCGCCGGCGGCGATCGCACGAGCCTGGATCTGCCCGCCCCGCAACAGACCCTGCTGGAAAAGGTCCAGGCGACGGGAACGCCGGTCGTCCTGGTGCTGGTCAACGGCAGCGCCCTGAGCGTGAACTGGGCGGACCAGCATGTCCCGGCCATCCTGGAAGCCTGGTATCCGGGCGGGCAGGGCGGCGATGCCGTGGCGCGGATCATCGCCGGCGATGTCAATCCGGCGGGGCGCCTGCCGGTCACCTTCTACCGGTCTGCGGACGACCTGCCCGCCTTCACCGACTATGCGATGCAGGGCCGGACCTACCGGTATTTCGACCGCCCGGTGCTCTATCCCTTCGGACACGGCCTGTCCTACACCCGGTTTGCCTATTCCGGGGCGGAGGTGTCGGTGCGCCGCGCGCGCGCGACGGACGCGGTGGAGGCCAGCGTCGTGGTGGCGAACACGGGGGCCCGGGCCGGCGACGAGGTGGTGCAGCTCTACCTGAGCCGGCCCGATGTGGAGGGCGCCCCCTTGCGAACGCTCGCGGGCTTTCAGCGCATCCACCTGGCGCCGGGCGAGCGGCGCCGCGTCTCCTTCATGATCGACAACCGCAGCCTGTCGACGGTGGACGCCTCCGGCGTCCGCCGCGTGCTGCCGGGCCAGACCGAGGTGTGGATGGGCGGCGGACAGCCCGGCCGGCCGGGCGTGCCGGGACAAAGCGCCGCCTTCGCCATCACGGGTTCGGCCACCCTGCCGGAGTGACCCCGTCCCATGTCCAGCGAATTTGAAAGGCCAGACAGATGAAGACCAGGATGACAATGGGGCGGCGCGTCCGCGTCGCTGCGGCGAGCCTCCTGATGGCGGCGGTCGCCTCACAGGCCGGCGCCCAGACCGCCAACAACCAGACCGCGGCGCCGCCCGTGACGGGCGAGGTCGATCTGACGCGGCCCGGCGCGACGATCAACCGGAACATCTTCGGCCAGTTCGCCGAGCATCTGGGCACTGGAATCTATGGCGGGGTCTGGGTCGGCGAGGACTCGCCCATTCCGAACGTCCGGGGCATCCGCACGGATGTCGTGCAGGCGCTGAGAGCCATCAAGGTTCCCAATGTGCGCTGGCCCGGCGGGTGCTTCGCCGACGAATACCACTGGCGCGACGGCGTCGGTCCGGCGTCGGAGCGTCGCCATCGGCTGAACGCCAGCTGGGGCAATGTGATCGAGCCCAACAGTTTCGGCACGCACGAGTTCATGGACTTCGCCGACCAGGTCGGGGCCGAGGTCTTCCTGTCGGTCAATGTCGGCTCGGGCACAGTCCAGGAAGCGGCCGACTGGCTGGAATACCTGACCGCTGATCAGCCCACCGCCCTGGCCCAGGAACGCGCGGCCAACGGCCACCCCGAGCCCTACCGGATCAAATATCTCGGCCTCGGCAACGAGAACTGGGGCTGCGGCGGCGCCATGTCGCCCGAGCACTACGTCGAGAAGATGAAGCAGTTCGCCATCTATTCCCGCAATCTGGATCGGGCGCAGACGGGCGAGAACGCCATGCAGCGCATCGCCGTGGGCTGGGACAGCGGCAATGAGGACTATACCGAAGCCGTGATGCAGGCCTGGAAGGACAAGGTCTGGAGCTGGAACATCGAGGGCGTGTCCCTGCACGGCTACACCATCCCCAACAGCTGGGAGGCCAAGGGCCCCAGCGTCGGCTTCGGCGAGGACGAATACGCCAAGGGGATCCGGGCGACCCTGAAGATGGAGGGCTGGATCACCGCCCAGACCGCCATCATGGACCGCTACGATCCCGAGAAGACACTGGCCCTGTTCGTCGATGAATGGGGGGTGTGGGCCGATCCCATGCCGGGCAGCAACCCCAGCTTCCTGCAGCAGCAGAACACGATGCGCGACGCCGTGATCGCGGCCCTGAACCTGAACATCTTCATGCGTCACGCCGACCGGGTACGCGGCACCAATATCGCCCAGATGGCCAATGTCCTGCAGGCCATGATCCTGACCGACGGCGCGAAGATGGTGCTGACGCCGACCTACCACGTCTACGAACTGTACGTGCCGTTCCAGGATGCGACCTTCGTTCCCCTGACCCTGGACGAAGGCGTCTATCGATATGGCGACATCGAACTGCCCCGCGCTGACGCGGTGGCGGCGCGGGACAAGGACGGCGCCCTGTGGCTGTCGCTGGTCAATGTCGACGCCGCAAGACCGCTGAGCCTCACCCTGCGGCTTCCGGGCGAGTATCAGACCGCCAGCGGCCGGCTGCTGACGGCGCCGGCGGTCGACAGCCACAACAGTTTCGAACGCCCCCACGACGTTGAACCGGTCGCCTATTCCGGGCGCATGGCCAATGGCCAGGTCTCGTTCGAGCTGCCGCCCCGATCGCTGGCGGTGGTCCGGGTCCAGTGAGGGGCCCCGCCGCCCAGGCCTGAGTTCAAAGCCCGTTGCGGCGCGTGTGCCACGCGCCCGCCCTGGAGATTCCGATGCCGCCGCACTCCCCGGGAACACGTCCGTCCCGTTTCCGACTGAAACTGCGCTGGTGGATCATCGGCCTGGTGATGCTCGGCGCGATCATCAACTATCTCTCGCGCAGCACCCTCGGTGTCGCGGCCCCGACCCTGAACACTGAACTGGGCATCACGACCCAGCAGTATTCCTACATCACCAGCGCCTTCCAGCTCGGCATCATGATGCAGCCCGTGTGCGGCTTCGTGCTGGACACCCTGGGTCTCAGGACGGGCTTCGCCCTCTTCGCCACGGCCTGGTCCCTGATCACCATCGCGCATGGACTGGCCAACGGCTGGACCATGCTCGCGGGGCTCCGGGGCCTGCTGGGCCTCGCCGAGGGTTCGGCCAATCCCGCCGGGATGAAGGCGGTCTCCGAGTGGTTTCCGGCGCGCGAACGGGGTCTGGCCGGCGGAGTCTTCAACATGGGCGCATCGGTCGGGTCGATGCTGGCGCCGCCGCTCGTGGCCTGGGCCATCCTGACCTACAACTGGCAGGCCGCCTTCGTTATCACGGGCGTTCTGGGCCTGGTCTGGGTGGTGCTGTGGCTCGGCTTCTATCGCGCGCCCGAGCATCATCCCCGCCTGTCCGATGACGAACGCGCCGAGATTGCGGGCGGGCGCGAACAGCACACCCTCAGCGACGGCCGCCGCCCCTCGATTTTCCGCCTGCTGCGCCAGCGCAATTTCTGGGGCATCGCCCTGCCGCGCTTTCTGGCGGACCCGACCTGGGGCACGCTGGCGTTCTGGGTGCCGCTGTACCTGACGACGGTGCGAGGGTTTGATCTCAAACAGATCGCCCTGTTCGCCTGGCTGCCCTTCGTCGCGGCCGACCTCGGCTGTCTGTTCGGGCCGACCGTGGTCCTGTTCCTCCAGAAGCGCGGCGTTCGCCTGATCGACGCACGACGGTGGGCCTTCACCCTGGGCGCCCTGCTGATGATCGGCGTGGCCTTCGTCGGCATGGTCGACAGCCCCTACCTCGCCATCCTGCTGCTGTGCCTGGGCGGATTCGCGCATCAGACCCTGTCGGTGACCGTGATCACCATGTCGTCCGACCTGTTCCGTCGCAATGAGGTCGCCACCGTCACCGGCATGGCGGGAACCATGGGCAATCTCGGCGTCCTGCTGTTCTCCCTGCTGATCGGCGGACTGGTCATGACGGTGGGATACACGCCCTTCTTCATCGCCCTGGCGGTCCTCGACCTGATCGGCGCCGCCGTTCTGTGGACCCTGGTGCGGGATCCGGGCCGGTCGACGCCGGGGGATCCGGCAAGCTCGAGCCCGGCCCTCGCGGACGCCCGGCCATGATCCGCAATCCGATCCTGCGGGGCTTCAATCCTGACCCGTCGATCGTCCGGGTCGGCGCCGACTACTATATCGCGACCTCGACTTTCGAGTGGTTCCCCGGGGTGCAGATCCACCACTCGACCGATCTGGCGAACTGGCGTCTGGTCGCTCGCCCCCTGCGTCGCCCGTCCCAGCTCAACATGATCGGGGCGCCGGATTCGTGCGGGGTCTGGGCCCCCTGCCTGACCCATGCCGACGGACTGTTCCATCTCGTCTACACGGATGTGAAGCGCTATGGCCGCACCTCCGTGGGCGGGGCATCCGGCGCGTCGCTGCGGGATTTTCACAACTATCTCGTCACCAGCCCGGCCATCGACGCCGACTGGTCCGACCCGGTTCATCTGAACTCGAGCGGCTTCGATCCTTCGCTCTTCCACGACGAGGACGGGCGCAAATATCTGGTCAATATGCTGTGGGATCACCGACCGGGCGCGAACCGTTTCGGCGGGATCCTGCTCCAGGAATACGACCCCCGGGTGAAGCGGCTGGTCGGCGAACGCCGGCTGATCTTCAAGGGAACCGGGCTCGGCCTGACCGAGGCGCCGCATCTCTATCGCCGCGACGGCTGGTACTACCTCCTGACAGCAGAGGGGGGGACGGGGTGGGGCCATGCCGCGACTCTGGCCCGCTCGCGCACCCTCGACGGTCCCTATGACGTTCACCCGGACGGACCGCTCCTGACGGCGCGGGACCGGCCCGACAGTCCGCTGCAGCGCGCCGGCCATGCCGATCTGGTCGAGGACCCGCACGGTCGGACCTGGGCCGTCTATCTATGCGGCCGGCCCCTGAGGAATCGCGGGCGGTGCGTGCTGGGCCGCGAGACGGCCATCCAGCCCATGGTCTGGGGCGAGGACGGCTGGCTGAGAACCGAGGCCGGAGACGCCCTGCCCTGTCTGACGGTGGAGGACGGGGGCGTCGGGGCGCCGGAGCCCGGGTATGTCTCCGAAACGTGTCGCTTCGACCGGGCCGGATTGCCCCTGGCGTTCCAGTGGCTGCGATCGCCCTGGCCGGAAGAGCTGTTCTCCCTGACGGCGCATCCGGGGGCGTTGCGTCTCTTCGGGCGCGAGAGCATCGGCAGCGCCTTCCGCCAGTCGCTGGTGGCCCGCCGGCAGCAGGCCTTCTGCTACACCGCCGCCGCCTCCATGACCTTCGCCCCGGCCCACTACCAGCAGGCTGCAGGCCTTGTCTGCTACTACGGCGCCGCCAAGTTCCACTATCTGCACGTCACCCATGATGAGACCCTGGGGCGCGTGCTCCAGGTCATGTCCTGCCTGCCCGACCAGACCCAGGCCGACGCCTTCACCCAACCGGTCCCGATCGGCGAGGGCAGGATCGAGCTTCGGGTCGATGTCGATGAGGAGCGGCTGCGCTTCGGCTGGCGGCTGGAGGGCGCCGACTGGTCGTGGCTGCCCGGGATATTCGACGCCAGCATCCTGTCGGACGAGGCCGCCCAACCGGGAACAGCCAATTTCACGGGCGCCTTCGTGGGCATGGCCTGCCAGGACACATCCGGCGCCGGCGCCCATGCCGACTTTCATCATTTTGAGTACCACGAACGGCCCTATCGCGCCTGAGCCCCGCCCCTGCGCGGCAAGCGCCGACGCCCCCATGGAGATAAGACGATGACCCTGACATCCAGTCGCCGCGATCTGCTGAAGTTCGGCGCCCTCGCTTCGGGGTTTGGGACGACGCCGGCCCTGGCGTCGCAAGCGACCGGGCGAAAACTGGGCTATGCGATCATGGGTCTAGGGATGTACGCCGACGTCATCCTGCCCCGTTTCGCCGAATGTCGGCATTCGCGGGTGACCGCCCTGGTCAGCGGGTCGATGGACAAGGCGCGTCGCTATGCGGCCCGGTACGGCGTGCCCGAGCGCAGCCTCTACACCTACGACACCTTCGACACGATCCGCGACAATCCGGACGTCGACATCGTCTATGTGATCCTGCCCAACGGGATGCACCATGAGTACACCCTGCGCGCGGCGGCTGCGGGCAAGCACGTCATGTGCGAGAAGCCCATGGCCAATACGGCCGCCCAGGCCGAGGCCATGATCGCCGCGTGTCGCGCCGCCGACCGCAAGCTGATGATCGGCTATCGCAGCCACTTCGAACCCAACAACCGGGAGGCCATGCGCATCGCCCGGTCGGGCGAGCTGGGCCGGTTGCACATCGTGGCGGCCGAGACCGGCTTCAACATCGGCGACCCCTCCCAGTGGCGTCTGAACCGGGCCTTGGCGGGCGGCGGATCGCTGATGGACATCGGCATCTACAGCCTTCAGGCCGCCCGCTATCTCACCGGCGAGGAACCGGTTGCGGTGTCCGCGATGGAATCCACCGATCGCACCGACATCCGGTTCAGGGAGGTCGAGGATACGATCAACTTCATGCTGAAATTTCCGTCGGGCGTCGTGGCTGACTGCGTCTCTTCGTATGGATCAAACCACAACCGTTACCGGGTGGTGGGCAAGGACGGCTGGCTCGACGCCGAGCCCGCGACGGCCTACGCCGGCAATCGCCTTCGCCTTCGCAAGGGCGGCGAGACCGTCGACCATCCGGCCCCGGCGCTGGCGACCAACCAGTTCTCGGGCATGCTCGACCATCTCTCGCAGTGCGTGATGACGAATGCGGAGCCGATCGTTTCCGGCGAAGAAGGCCTGCGCGACATGCGGATCATCGAGGCCATCTATGCATCGGCGCGCGAAGGCCGGACGATCACGCTCTGACGTCCCGGACGGGCGCGCGGGACAGTCGGGGCAGGACGACAAAGACCAGCCCCGCCGCGACGGTCAGGCAGGCCGCAGGAAACAGCATCGGCAGGAGGTCGCTGCCGGTCGCCTGTTTGATCGCCGGCACGACGGTCTGCGCCACGAAGCCGCCCAGGTTGCCGATGGAATTGATCGCCGCGATGCCGGCCGCCGCGCCCGCGCCGCGCAGGAAGGTCGGCGGCAGGCTCCAGAAGACGGGCTGGGCGGCGAAGATCGCCGGGGCGGCGATGCAGAGCAGGGCGAACTTGGCCACCGCTCCAGGCACGACGACGCTGAGCACCAGACAGGCGGCGCCGACAAGCGCCGGCCCGGCGATGTGCCAGGCGCTGTTGCCGACCCGCGCGGCATGACGCGGCAGGATCCACAGGGCGATCCCGACCAGGATCCAGGGAATGACGTTCAGCATGCCGTTGACGGTGTTGGAGACGCCGAACCCCTTTACCACCGTCGGCAGCCAGTAGCTGAGCCCATAGGCGGCCAGGGGAAAGCCGACGTACATCACAGCCAGCAGCAGGACCCGCCGGTCCAGCATGGCGCGCCAGGGCGAGGCGTGATCCGTCGCGGGCGAGGCCTCGGCCTCGGTCCGCAACTCGTCGGAGATCCAGGCCTTCTGCGCCGGCTCCAGCCATGGCGCGGTCTCCGGCCCGTTGGGCAGGCGCCACAGCACATAGGGGGCCAGCAGCACTGCCGGCAGGCCGGTGGCGATGAAGACCCATTGCCACCCCGCCAGCCCGCCCAGTCCGTCGAGGTCCAGCAGGGCGCCGCCGATCAGCGCGCCCACGGCATTGGCCGCCGCGCTGGCGATCATGAAGGCGCCGATCATCCGTCCCCGGTGGGACTGGGGATACCAGAGGGTCAGGACATAGAGGACGCCAGGAAAGAAGCCCGCTTCGGCGGCGCCGAGCAGAAAGCGCAGGAGGTAGAACATGGCCGGGCTGTTGGTGAAGCCCAGCGCCACGGTGATCACCCCCCAGGTGGCCATGATCCGTGTGAACCAGACGCGCGCGCCCACCCTGGCCAGCACGAGGTTGGCGGGCGCCTCGAACAGGAAATAGCCGATGAAGAACAGGGCCGCGCCCAGGCCATAGACCGCCTCGCTCATGCCCAGCGCCTCCGCCATCTGCAGCTTGGCGTAGGAGACGTTCTGACGATCGATATAGGCGATCAGGTACATCAGGCAGAACAGCGGCATCAGCCGGCCGGTGATCCGGCGCAGCGTCGATGCGCCCACCCGGTCGCGCTCTCGGACTTCGGTCATGTCATGCCCCCTGAACCGTTCCATCGTCGCACCGGCCCGTTCCCGGCTTTGCGTCGTCGAACCTTTGGTCTAGGGCTGTTTTGGTAGGATTGACAACGTTGTCTGAAGGGCGGGGCATGCCGGGACGGATCATCTTTGCACTGGCCTGCGCCTGCGCTGTCCTCGCAGGCTCTGCGACCGCGCAATCGTCGGACCAGCCGTCGGCGAGGGTTCGCGATCTGCTGGATCGCATGACGCTGGACGAGAAGATCGGCCAGCTGAACCAGGTGCCGGGCGGGCGCCAGCGCGCGCTGAACTCGCGCCTTGATGCGGCGGCCCTGGACCGGGTGCGGCGCGGCGAGATCGGCTCCTTCCTGCATGTGGCCGGCGCCGCCCAGATCCGTGACCTGCAGAGGGTGGCGGTCGAGGAGTCCCGCCTTGGCATACCGCTGCTGTTCGGCATGGATGTGGTGCATGGATACAGGACGCTGTTTCCTGTGCCCCTCGCCCTGGCGGCGAGCTGGGACCCGGGACTGGTCGAGCAGACCGCGCGCGTGGCGGCGGTCGAGGCGACGGCCGCGGGTCTGAACTGGACGTTTTCTCCCATGGTGGACATCGCCCGTGATGCGCGCTGGGGTCGGGTCGTCGAGGGGGCGGGGGAGGATCCCTACCTCGGCTCCGTTCTGGCTTCGGCCCAGGTGCGAGGCTATCAGGGCGCATCTCTGACCGATTCCGCCTCGATCCTGGCCACCGCCAAACATTTCGTCGGCTACGGCGCGGCCGAGGGCGGACGGGACTACGACAGCGCCGACATTTCCGAACGCACCCTGAACGAGGTCTATCTGCCGCCGTTTCATGCGGCGGCGAGAGCGGGCGCCGGGTCGATGATGACCGCGTTCAATGATATCGGCGGCGTGCCGCTGACGGCGCATCCAGCTCTGGTGCGGGGTCTGCTTCGCGGCGACTGGGGCTATGACGGCCTGATCGTCAGCGACTGGAACGCCATTCCCGAACTGCTCAATCACGGCGTCGCCGGCACGGCCCGGGAGGCCGGCGCCCTGGCCCTGCGCGGCGGGGTCGACATGGACATGGCGGGCAACCTCTACTCGGCCGAGCTGAAGGGGGCTGTCGAGGCGGACCCCGCGCTCCTGCCGATGCTGGACCAGGCCGTCGTAGCCGTGCTGACCGCCAAGGAGCGGCTCGGCCTGTTCGACAGTCCCTACGGCCGCGCCGATCCGGCGCGCGAGGCCGCCGCCATGCTGACGCCCGACCACCGCGCCCTCTCCCGCGAGGCCGCGCGCCGCTCGATCGTCCTGCTGAAGAACGAGGGCGATCTGCTTCCGATCGCAGCGTCGTCGCGCCGGATCGCCGTCATCGGCGCCCTGGCTGAGGACGCCAACTCCTCCCTCGGCAGCTGGCGCGCCCAGGGCAGGGTCGAGGATGTCCGGCCGCTGCTTCCGGCCCTGCGGGACGCCCTGCCGGATGCGGTGATCACCTATGCGCAGGGCTATCGTCCTGAGACGGCCCGGGCCATTGCCGTCACGGCCGCGGGCGAGGGGGCGCAAGGCGTGCTGGAGGTCTCGGACGCCGAGGCCCTGGCCCGGGCCGTCGAGGTCGCCAGGGCGGCGGATATGGTGCTTCTGGTCGTCGGGGAGCATTTCGACCGGTCGGGCGAGGCCCGCAGCTATACCGATATCGGCCTCAGCCCCGCCCAGGACGCCCTGGCCGCCGCTGTCCTTGATACCGGCAAGCCGGTGGTGGTGATCCTGATGAACGGCCGGCCGCTGGCGATCCCGCAAATCGCGGAACGCGCCCCGGCGATCCTCGAGACCTGGTTCCTCGGCGTCGAAAGCGGACCGGCCATCGCCGACATCCTGACCGGCCGGATGTCGCCCGGAGGGCGTCTTCCGATCAGCTTCCCCCGCGCGGACGGCGCCGCCCCGTTGACCTATGCCCACCTTCCGACCGGGCGTCCCGCCTCGGAGGAACTGACGCGCGACACCGCTCGCTATCGCGACCAGCCCGTCACGCCCCTGTTCGCGTTCGGCCATGGGCTGAGTTACGCTCGCTTCGACTACAGCGACCTGCAACTGAGCCGGACTAAGGTCGGCCCCGAGGGGCAGGTCGAGGTCCGTGTGACCGTTCGCAACACCTCGGCCGTCCCCGCCGACGAGGTGGTGCAACTGTATGTCCGTGACCCGGTCGCCGCCGTCTCACGCCCTGTGCAGGAGTTGCGGGGCTTTCGCCGGGTGGCCCTGGGCGCCGGTCAGGCCAAGCGTGTGCGGTTTACCCTGACTCCTGACCAGGTCGCTTTCTGGGACGCCGGGAAATGGCATGTCCAGGCCGGGGAGATCCAGGTCATGGTGGGCGCCTCGTCCGCCGACATCCGGGCCCGAACCGCCTTCACCATCACCTCGAACCGTGTGACCGATGTTCCGGCCGCCGCCATCTCCACCCCCTCCGCCGAGGAGCCTGTGCCTTGAGCCTGTCCCGCCGCCTTGTCATCGCCGGGGCTGCGGCCCTGTCCGCCACCGCCTGCCGGAGCGTCGCCATGCCGGAGGCGGAAGGCGCCTATCCAACCTTGGGACGGATTGTGCGCGACGACCCGGCGCTCGACCGTCTGATCGCGCCGGGCGCCGTGATCGAGAAACTGGCGGACGGCTTCACCTGGTCGGAGGGGCCGGTGTGGATCGCCGACGGCGGCTTTCTGCTGTTCAGCGACGTGCCCCGGAACAGGATCCACCGCTGGTCGCCGGCGGACGGGCTCTCGGTCTTCATGGAGCCGTCAGGGTTCGACGGGACCGATGCATCCGGCTTCCGCGAGCCCGGTTCGAACGGGCTGATCGCCGGGCCGGCGGGGTCGATCCTGATGGCTGACCACGGCAACCGGGCGATCGCCCAGGTCGATCTGGCCACCCGGCGCAAGACCCTGCTGGCCACGCACTACGACGGCAAACGCTTCAACTCGCCCAATGATCTGGTCCGGTCGAGGAACGGTGCGCTCTTCTTCACTGATCCGCCCTATGGCCTTGAGGGGATGAACGCCTCGCCGCTGAAGGAACAGCCTCACAACGGCGTGTACCGGCTCGATCCGGACGGCGCAGTCACCCTGCTGGAGTCCGGCCTGACGTTTCCGAACGGGGTCGCCCTGTCGCCGGATGAGCGCACCCTCTATGTGCCCGTTTCCGATCCCGAGCGTGCGGTGGTGATGGCCTATGATCTGAGCCCGGCCGGCGCCCTGTCCAGGGGCCGGGTGCTGAAGGACTTCACGCCCATGGTCGGCGACGCCCATCCCGGCCTGCCCGACGGTCTGGCCATCGACGCCGCAGGCCATCTGTTCGTGACCGGTCCGGGCGGCGTTCATGTGCTGACGCCCGAAGGCCGTTCCCTGGGTCGCATCGACACGGGGGGAGCGACCGCCAACTGCAAGTTCGGGGGCGACGGCCGGACGTTGTACATCACCGCCGGCGCCAATCTGGCGCGCGTCAGAACTCTGACCCGGGGCGCGCGGTGACCCTGGGAAGGCGTGTTCCGGACGTCGAACGCGCCGTCAGTTTGACCGGGGCGACGCCGCCGGCGCGGTCGTCGCGCCCCTGACAGGCGTCAGGGTGCAACCGCCGCCGATCGGCGCGGCGATGGCGCAGGGTATGACCCGGTCGGTGACCTCGTCCTTGACGTGGAAGATGTAACCGTCCGCCCCGGCGCACCGGGCTTCGTAGAAGGCGCCGTTGGCGTTGGCGCCCATGAAGCGGCCTCCGTCGACGTTACAGTCCGCCGCCGCCGTGCCCGCAAGCCGCGCCTTCATGGTGGCGAACTGTTCGTCCGGCGTCGTGCTGGCGCATCGCGACCCGGCGCTGACGATGATCCAGCATTCGGTCTTTTCCCAGCCGCCTTCGGTTCGCTTGAGCCGATAGCCGTCCTGGCCGGCGCAGCCGATCTCATAGACCGTCTGTCCGTTGGATGCGCCCACCGGTCCGGCGAAATCGACCGGACAGCGGATGCCCGCTTCACGGGCGTAGGCCGCCAGGACATCCGCGCCATTCTGGTTCGCGGGCATCTTGCAGACGAAGGTGGTCTCGGTGGCCGGCCTGGCGACGTCCTGCGCTGCGGAGCGGGCGGCGACAAGACAGTCGACGGCCTGGGGCGGGGTGGAGGCGATCAGAAGATAGCCGGGCCCGGTCTGGCAGGCGGCCTCGTAGATCCTCGCGTCGTCCGCCGTCTTGCCGAGCAGGCGGGCCTCCGAAACCTTGCAGTCTGCCCCCGCGCCGGTGACGGCCGCCTGGGCGTTGGCGAGGCTTTGCGCCGCTGTCTCGCGTTCGGCGCGCGCCGCGGCGTTCATCCGCTGCATGTTGCGAAGGCTCTCGCGCTCGGCCTCCATGATGTAGCCCGCGTTCAGCGCATTGGGCGGAATTCCCTCGACGATCTGGCCCATGACGGGCGCGGCCGACAGGAGGGTCAGCCCCGCCGAGGCGACGACGGCGAGAAATCGGAATCGGGTCATCGGCGTCATCCAGATGGGTGCGCGAAAAGTCAGACATAACCGTGAAACGCACGCCGCATGGAATCAAGCCCGGCGGCGGCGTTTGCGGATCACCTCGTGTATCGATCCGGGCGCCGCGCAGGACTTGAGACGCCGCGAGGCAAGGCGTTCAGAGTGTTCGAACCGGCGACGCTGCCTCTTCGCCCCGGTGCAGGGGATTTCTGAGAGGCAGGGAGAACGGCGCCGCCTCGATCTCGAAAATGTCGCCCACGCGGGTGGCGACGCCGTCGCTGAACGACAGGGTGGCGGCGCCGAAGAAATGCACATGAATGTCGCCGGGCCGACGGAACTGACCGTATTTGAAATGGTGGTGTTCGAGATTGGCCAGGCTGTGGGACATGTTGTCCTCGCCGGACAGGAAGGGCCGTTCCCAGAGCACGTCGCCGTCGCGCCGGATGCGGCTGGTCCCGCGCAGATCCCTCGGAGCCTCCCCGACCAGCAGCTCCGGTCCCAGGGCGGCGGGCCGCAGCTTGGAATGGGCGAGCCACAGATAGTTGTGCCGCTCGGTCACATGGTCGCTGAACTCGTTGGCGAGGCAAAAACCCAGCCTGCACGGCGCGCCGTCCGGTCCGATCAGATAGACGCCCGCCAGCTCTGGCTCCTCGCCGCCGTCCAGGGCGAAGGCGGGCATGGTCAGGGGCTGTTCCGGCCCCACAAGGTTTGCGCCGTCTCCCTTGTAGAACCATTCGGGTTGCTGTCCGACGGCGCCGTGAGCCGGTTTCCCGCCCTCGAGGCCTTCCAGAAACATCCGCATCGAGTCGGTCGGCTTTTCCCCCGCGGACGCCGCGCGATGCATCTGGTCGCGCCCCATGGCCGAGCCCAGATGGGTCAGGCCCGTTCCGGTCAGGGTCAGGTGGGCGGGGTCATGGTGATCGATGGGCGCGACTAGGCGGCCGGCGTCCAGCGCCTCGCCGAGGTCGACCGTCTCCTCGACGCCGAGGCGACCAACCACGTCGGCGAGGCCGGTTCCCGTCGTGATGGCGCGCCAGGCCAGGTCGCGGACCGTTTCGACGGCGCCGACAAACCTGGCCCCGGCGCCCTCGGCGACGATGACCCGCCGCCGGCCGTCGCTGTCCAGGTGCTGGAGAAGACGCATCGCCGCCGCTCAGTCGGCCGCGCCGAGGCGATACACCATCACATGCCGGTACGGCCGGTCCGGATCGACGCGGGCCGAGATGAAGGACGGCGTATTCGGCGCATTCGGGAATTTCTGCGGCTCCAGCGCAAGTCCGTCGCCCATCCGGTAGAGATGCCCGCCCTTGCCGACCAAAGTCCCGTCCAGGAAGTTGCCTGAATAGACCTGGACGCCGGGCTCTGTGGTCAGGACGTCAAGGACCCGGCCGCTGTCGGGGTCTTCCAGGCGGGCGGCGAACTGCGGCTGGTCCGTGAGCCCCTTGTCCAGGGCAAAGTTGTGGTCGTAGCCCCGGCCGAGTCGGATCTGTTCGTCTCGGGCGTCGCGAAGACCGTCGCCGATCACGCGCGGGCTGCGGAAGTCGAACACCGTGCCCTCGACCGCCCGCAGTTCTCCCGTGGGGATCAGGCCGGCGTCCACGGGGGTGTAGCTCGCCGCCGGGATCGTCAGCCGGTGCCGTTCGATCCCGCCGGCGGCGCCTTCGCCCGCCAGGTTGAAAATGGCGTGGTTGGTCATGTTGACGATGGTCGGCGCCGAGGTCGTGGCGGCGAAGGCGATGGTCAGCGCCCCGGCCTCGTCCAGGCTGTAGGTCACGGTCGTCGTCAGCCGGCCGGGATAGCCCGCGTCTCCGTCAGGGCTGACGTGGGACAGGACCACGCGCGCCTCCGGGCCGTTTTCGACGGAGGTGACCCGCCATACGACCTTGTCGAAGCCCTGGCCGCCGCCGTGGAGTGAGTTCAGGGTGTCGTTGAGCGGCAGGGAATAGCTGCGCCCGTCCAGGCTGAAGCGGCCCCCCGCGATGCGGTTCGCGTAACGCCCGACCGTCACGCCGAAAAAATTGGGGTGATCTTCGTAGTCGGCCACATTGTCATAGCCCAGGACGACGTCGGCGATCCGGCCGTCCCGATCGGGTCCGCTCATGGACTGCAGGGTCGCGCCATAGGTCAGGATCCGGGCCGAAACGCCGCGCTCGTTGCTCAGGACGATGGCCTCGACGGCGGTCCCGTCCTTCAGGGCGCCGGCCGCCTCGCGTCGCGCCTCGGCCGCGGATGCGCCGTTCGCTGCGGCCATTCCGAGCCATGCCGCCATGACCAATCCCGCTCGCCGCATCGACCATCCCCCCGCCTTGTTCGCCGCGCTTGACGCCCCGGCCAGACCCGCACAATAGTCGGACAAATGAGGTGAAACAAGCGACCGTGTTTCACCCGGCAGACCAGGGTCGCGGGGGAACAGATCATGGCGGGAACGGCTTCGGACGGCTCAGTGCCGTCTCCACCGGCGACTGCGGGGCCGGGCGCACGGGCTGTGCTCTCGCTGCTGGCGACCCTGTTCTTCATGTGGGGTTTCATCACGGTCATCAACAACACCCTGCTGCCCCATCTCCGCAGCGTGTTCGACCTCGACTACACCCGCACCACCCTGATCGAGTCCGTCTGGTTCATCGCCTACTTCCTGGCCTCGCTCCCCTCGGCCCGGTTGATCGAGCGGGTGGGATACAAGAAGGCGATCGTGATCGGTCTGGTGGTCATGGCCGTCGGCGCCCTGATGATGGTCCCGGCGGCGAGGATGGCCTCCTACGCCCTGGTTCTGACGGCGCTGTTCGTCATCGCCAGCGGCATCACCCTGCTGCAGGTCGCGGCCAACCCCTATGTGGCTGTGATCGGCACGCCGGAAACCGGCTCCTCGCGCCTTAACCTGGTGCAGGCGTTCAACTCGCTGGGCACGACGGTCGCCCCCCTGTTCGCCGGCTATCTGATCCTGGGGCGGTCGACCGGGGGAACCGCACAGGCGGACGTGGCCCTCACCGCCGCCGAACGCTACGCCGATGCCCAGTCGGTCATCCTGCCCTACATCATCGTGGCGGTGGTTCTGGTGGCGCTCGCCGTCGTCATCGCAAGGTTTCCCCTGCCGACGATCCACAGTTCCGGCCGTCGCGCCAGTGCGGCCGAGCGCAAGGGTCTGTCCCTGTGGCGGCACCGCAACCTGGTCTGGGGCGTGCCCGCCATCTTCATCTATCTGATCGCCGAGATCGGCGTGGCGAACCTGTTCATCAACTTCGTGTCCCAGCCCGACATCGCCGCCATCAGCCACGAGCAGGCCTCGCGCTACCTCGCCATCCTGTGGGGCGGGATGATGGTCGGCCGGTTCTTCGGAAGCTGGCTGACGCATCGTTTCCCGGCGGACAAGGTGCTGGCCGTCTTCGCCGTCGGCGCCTTTGCGGTGATGACGGTCGCCACCTTCGCCACCGGCCCCGTCGCGATGTGGGCCCTGATCTCGGTGGGCCTGTTCCACTCGATCATGTTCCCGACGATCTTCACTCTCGGGATCAAGGGACTGGGCCCGCTGACCGAGGAAGGGTCGGGCCTGCTGATCATGGCTATCGCGGGCGGCGCCCTGGTGGTCGTTCAGGGCTGGCTTGCAGACGCCTACGGGCTGCAGCTGTCCTTCCTGCTCACCATGGTTTGCGAGCTCTACATCCTCTTCTACGCCCTGTGGGGTTCCCGACCGACCCACGCCCTGCCGACGCAAGCGCCGTCGGCCTGATGATTGCCTGAGGCCTCAGACATGTTTCGCCCGCTCACCCTCGTCTCGATCATCCTGGCCGCCATGACGGCCGCCGCCCCCGTCTCGGCGCAGCAAGCCCCGATCACCCCGGCGGAGGCGCCTTCGGAGCCGACGGCCATTCCGCTCGGCACCGGGGGCGTCGAGGGATCGACCGCCCCCGAGACCTGGTTTCACCAATGGGGCGACACCTTCGTGCGCAATGTGGCCGTCGCCACCCTGACCCCGGTCCTGCCCGCTGCAGGCACGGGCAATGGCGCCGCCGTGATCGTCGCTCCCGGCGGCGGCTTCCGCTTCCTGTCGATGAGCAATGAGGGATGGGAGGTCGCCCAGGCCCTGGCCGACCGGGGCGTCGCCGCCTTCGTGCTCAAATACCGGACGCGCCCGACACCGGCCGACCTCGGCGAGTTCGAGCGCGGCGTCAACGCCATGTTTGGCGCGGCAGGGGCGCGCCCACCGCGCCCGGTTGCGGCGACCGCCCCTGGCCGCCCCGGCGGCGAGTTCGCCGATCCTGTCGAGGACGCTACGGCTGCCTTCGCCCTGATCCGATCGCGCGCCACCGAATGGGGGGTCGATCCGGACCGGATCGGCATGGTCGGTTTTTCCGCCGGCGCGATGACCACCATGGCGACGACGCTGGCGGCGCCGCAGACCCGTCCCGCCTTCATCGCGCCGATCTACGGCGCCATGGACGCCGTGGATGTGCCGACGGACGCCCCGCCGATGTTCGTGGTCCTGGCGGCCGATGATCCGCTTTTCGCCCATCGCGGCTTCGGGGTGGTCGAGGCCTGGCAGCGCGCCGGACGTCCGGTTGAATTCCATCTCTACCAGAACGGCGGCCATGGCTTTGGTCTGGGCAATCCCGGCAAGACGAGCCTGGGCTGGTTCGACGTCTTCATGCGGTGGATTGAACTGAACGGCTGGCTCCAGCCCGCCGCCTGAAGCCGGCGACAGCACGAAAGGGACGTTGGCCATGGGCGCATTGTATCCGGATCTGGCGGATCGGACCGTCCTTGTCACCGGCGGAGCTGCGGGAATCGGGGAGGCCATCGTCCGGGCGTTCGCGGGTCAGCGCGCTCGCGTGGCCTTCATCGATATCGACCAGATCAGGGGGCGTGCTCTGGAAGCCGATCTGGCCGACAGCGGGCAGGGCGAGGCGGCCTTCTTTCATGGCGACCTGACCGACATCCCGGCCCTGAAAGCGGCGGTGGACGCCGTGCGCGATCGCTTCGGACCGATCGAGGTCCTGATCAACAACGCGGCCCATGATGAGCGGCACGAGACCCTGACGGTCACCGAGGCCTACTGGGATGATCGCATCGCGGTCAATCTCAAGCACCAGTTCTTCGCCGCCCAGGCCGTCCTGCCCGACATGATCGCCAATGGCGGCGGTTCGATCCTTAACCTTGGCTCGACCTCATGGATCGTCGGCCAGGGCGGGATGGCGGCCTATACGGCGTCGAAATCGGCCGTCCTGGGGCTGACGCGATCCCTGGCCCGGGACTTCGGGTCGCACGGTGTGCGGGTTAACGCCCTGGCGCCCGGCTGGATCATGACGGAGCGACAGCTGGAGAAATGGGTGACGCCTGAATCCGAATGCGAAATCTATGAGCGCCAGTGTCTGAAGCGCAGGCTCGTGCCCGACGACATCGCCCGTGTCGCGGTCTTCCTCAGCTCGGTCGAGGCCTCGGCGATCACAAACCAGCAGTACGTTGTGGACGGCGGCTGGACCTGAACCCCGGCAAGCCGAACGACAGCGCATCAGGAAGGGGCTGGCGCCCGGCCAAGGCGACGCCGCTGGTCATCAGGATGGCGGTGGCGAAGCCGGTCGAGGCCCCGGCCGCCCGGGTGTGCCCGCCGGAAAGCAAAAGGGGTTAGCAGCGGAACTGCTAACCCCTTGAAAAATTGGTGGAGCTTAGCGGAGTCGAACCGCTGACCTCTTGCATGCCATGCAAGCGCTCTACCAGCTGAGCTAAAGCCCCGAACCCGGAACGTCTGTCCCTGGTCGGTATCTCCGGGGTTTTGGTGACCCCCGGCGAGGCGGCGGAACCTATGTCAGGGCATTTTCAGGATCAAGCCCGGTTCCGGATTTATTTTCAGGGCCCTGGAAAGTCTCCCGGCGGCCCATCGCGACGCCCCCTCGATTCGCGTAAAAAGCCATGCGGATCAAGGGAGCGCCGAAACACACTCAGTCGTCGTCCTTGCCGCCCTTGACCAGATCCTCGTCGAAGCCGCCGTCTTCCTCATCCTCGATGAAGGGCACGGAATCATCGTCGTCGTCATCGGCCAGGACGTCGTCGTCGCCGTCGGTCGTGCCCATGCCGGCCTCTTCGGACGGATCGGCCACTGTGTCGTCCTCGTCGTCGGGCGTCAGGATGGGTTCGTGGCCCTCCTGATCGATCTCGGGCGTGACGACCTCGTCTTCCTCTTCGTCGTCGGTCTCGACCTTCTTCTCCTCGACCTGATCCTCTGCGTCGTCAGCGGGATAGCCGCCGGGACGGCCGCGACGGCTGCGCAGCTTGATGGCCTCTTCGGGGTCGAATTCGGTATCGCATTTCGGGCAGTGGGCGGGGCGCCGCGTCAGGTCATAGAATTTGGCCTGGCAGTTCGGGCAGACCTGCTTGGCGCCAAGTTGGGGATCAGCCACGTGGGGAGAGCCTTTGAACGGTGGGGGGATTTCGGTCGCGTCCCTTGCCACTGTGGGGGCTCGCTGTCAAAAGCCGTCTTTCACGGCGCCCCCGCGCTGTCTGTTCCCGCACAGTCGAATGGAGCCGCAGCGGATGTCTTCCGCCCCCCAACTGACGGCGCGTCCGGCCAGTCGCCCCCTGACCGGAACGGTGCGGGCGCCCGGCGACAAGTCGATGTCGCACCGGTCCCTGATCCTCGGCGCCATGGCCAAGGGCGTCACCGAGATCGAGGGCCTGCTGGAGGGCGACGACATCCTGGCCACGGCCCGGGCGGTCGAGGCGTTCGGCGCGACAGTCGAAAGGCTCGGCGACGGTCGGTGGCGCGTAACGGGGCAGGGCGGGTTGAAGACGCCCGGGTCTGTGATCGACTGCGGCAATGCCGGGACGGGGGTGCGGCTGCTGATGGGCGCCGCCGCCGGCTATCCGGTTACGGCGACCTTCGACGGCGACGCCTCACTGCGGAAGCGGCCGATGAAGCGTGTCACGGGGCCGCTGACGGAGATGGGGGCGCGCTTCGACTGGCTCGCCGACGAGGACCGGGTGCCGGTGACCGTTCAAGGCGGGGAGCTGACGGGCGTCGACTATCTGCAGACCGTGGCCTCGGCCCAGATCAAGTCCGCCATCCTGCTGGCCGGGCTGAACGCCGAAGGTGATACCGTCGTCACCGAGCCGGAGAGGAGCCGCGACCATACCGAGCGGATGCTGCGGGCGTTTGGCGCGCTGGTCGGGGTGGAGCCGGTCGGCGAGGGCTGGCGCATCACCCTGAGCGGCGGCCAGGCCCTGACCGGAACCACCGTTTCGGTGCCGGGCGATCCGTCCTCTGCAGCCTTTCCGCTGGCGGCCGGGCTGATCGTCCCGGGGTCAGAGGTGACGGTCGAGGGGGTGATGCTGAACCCGCTGCGCACCGGCCTGTTCGACACCTGGATCGAGATGGGCGCTGACCTGACCATCGCCAATGAGCGCGAGAGCGGCGGCGAACGCATCGGCGACGTTACAGCCCGATACTCGGTGCTCAGGGGTATTGTCGTGCCGGAGCATCGAGCCGCCTCGATGATCGACGAATATCCGATCCTCGCCGCTGTCGCCGCCTTTGCGGGAGGCGTCACCGTCATGCGTGGCGTTGGCGAGATGCGGGTCAAGGAGAGCGACCGCATCAGTCTGATGGTCAACGGGCTGCGGGCCTGCGGCGTGGCGGTCGAGGAGGAGGCCGAGGGCTTCATCGTCGCCGGAGGGCCCGTCCCCGGCGGGGCGACCGTCGCCACCGCCCATGACCACCGCATCGCCATGAGTCATCTGGTTCTGGGACTGGCCGCGCAGCTGCCGGTCTCGGTGCTGGACCCCGAGATGATCGCCACCAGCTTCCCGGGCTTCGGGGAGATGATGCTGGGACTGGGCGCGGAGATATCCGGCGCATGACCCCGTCCCTCGTTATCGCCGTCGACGGCCCGGCCGCCTCGGGCAAGGGGACGATCGCCGCGCGGCTGGCGCAGACCTATGGCCTGCCGCATCTGGATACCGGCCTGCTGTACCGGGCTGTGGGCGTCGGAGTTCTGGCGGCGGGCGGGTCGCTGGACGACGAGGCTGCGGCCGAGACGGCGGCCCGCGCCCTGGACGTGGCGGGTCTGTCCGAGGATCTGCGGCTGACGACGGGCGAGGCGGGCGAGGCGGCCAGCCGGGTCGCCGGCTATCCGGGCGTCCGCGCGGCCTTGCTGGAACTGCAGCAGACCTTCGCCCGCCAGCCTGGCGGGGCAGTGCTGGACGGGCGCGACATCGGCACGGTGATTGCGCCGGACGCCTTGGCCAAACTCTATATCACCGCCACCGCCCCGACCCGCGCCGCCCGCCGCTGGAAACAGCTGGCTGCGCGCGGCGACGCCATCGCCTATGACGAGATGCTGGCCGACATCATGCGCCGCGACGAACGGGACGCCGGGCGGGGGGCCGCGCCGATGGTGCAGGCGGACGACGCGGTCTTGCTGGATACGACCGACCTGTCTATAGAGGCGGCCTTCGATGCGGCCCGCCGTATCGTCGAGGCGGCGCGTGTCCGGAACGGTCTCTAGACCCGGCGGACAAATCCAACGCTCCCATCCTCGGCTTCCGCGGGCGTCCGGGCTCCCTGAGCTCCGTGTCCGATGAACGACTTCCTGACTTCTGAACCTTCACCTCGCGCGAGGACCCTCCGGTCACGCGCCACAGCCCTATCGGATTTAATGACCGACACCCTTACCCCTACCCGCGACGATTTCGCGTCCCTGCTCGACGAAACCCTTGGCGGCCGCGACCTCGGCGAAGGCCAGGTCGTCCACGGCCGCGTTGTCGGCGTCGAGAAGGACATCATCATCATCGACGTCGGTCTGAAGACCGAAGGCCGTATCGCCGCCCGTGAGTTCGGCATCGGCGAAGGCGCCGTCATTCCCAAGGTGGGCGACGACGTCGAGGTCTATCTGGAGCGGATCGAAAACGCCCTGGGCGAGGCCGTCATCAGCCGCGACAAGGCGCGCCGCGAGGAAGCCTGGACCCGTCTGGAAGTCGTCTTCGCCGAAGGCGTGCCGGTCAACGGCGCCATTGTCGGTCGCGTCAAGGGCGGCTTCACCGTCGACCTGGGCGGCGCCTCGGCCTTCCTGCCCGGCTCGCAGGTCGACATCCGCCCGGTGCGCGACGTCGGTCCGCTGATGGGCAAGGAACAGCCGTTCGCCATTCTCAAGATGGACCGCCCGCGCGGCAATATCGTCGTCTCGCGTCGCGCCATCCTGGAAGAAGCCCGCGCCGAACAGCGCACCGAACTGGTCGGCCAGCTGCAAGAGGGTGAAGTCCGCGACGGCGTCGTGAAGAACATCACTGACTACGGCGCGTTCGTGGATCTGGGCGGCATCGACGGCCTGCTGCACGTCACCGACATGTCGTGGAAGCGCGTCTCGCACCCGTCGCAGGTTCTCGCCGTCGGCGACACCGTCAAGGTCCAGATCGTCAAGATCAACCCGGACACCCAGCGTATCTCGCTGGGCATGAAGCAGCTGCAGTCGGACCCCTGGGACGGCGTGGAAGCCAAATATCCGGTCGGCGCCAAATACACGGGCCGCATCACCAACATCACCGACTACGGCGCCTTCGTGGAGCTGGAAGCCGGCGTCGAGGGTCTGGTGCACGTCTCGGAAATGTCCTGGACCAAGAAGAACGTTCACCCCGGCAAGATCGTCTCGACCTCCCAGGAAGTCGACGTGGTCGTGCTGGACGTCGACTCGTCCAAGCGCCGCATCTCGCTGGGCCTGAAGCAGGCCCAGGACAATCCGTGGGATGCCTTCGTCGCCAACAACCCGATCGGTTCGACCGTCGAGGGCGAGGTCAAGAACGCCACCGAGTTCGGCCTGTTCATCGGCCTGGACAACGACATCGACGGCATGGTGCACCTGTCCGATCTGGACTGGAACGTGTCCGGTGAAGAAGCCATCCAGCGCTACCGCAAGGGCGAGATGGTCAAGGCCAAGGTTCTGGACGTCGACGTCGAGAAGGAACGCGTGTCGCTGGGCATCAAACAGCTGGGCGGCGATCCGATCGGCGAGGGCGACACCTACAAGAAGGGCCAGACCGTCACCGTGACCGTCACCTCGATCGAGACGGGCGGCATCGAGGTCAAGTTCGGCGAGGACGACGCTCCGGTCACCAGCTTTGTGCGCAAGTCTGACCTGAGCCGCGACCGCAACGAGCAGCGCCCCGAGCGTTATGCCGTCGGCGACCGCGTCGACGCCCAGATCACCTCGGTGGACAAGGCCACGCGCCGCATCTCGGTCTCGATCAAGGCGCTGGAAATGGCCGACGAGAAGGAAGCCATCGAGCAGTTCGGGTCTTCGGACTCGGGCGCCTCGCTGGGCGACATCCTCGGCGCGGCCCTGCGTGAAAAGGCGGGCAAGGAGTAGAGCCTGGCGCTCGACTCCCCCCCCCGGGTCCGATCCCTGATCAGCCCGGGGGAACATGCCAGGCCTCGCGGTTTGAAGCGAGGTTGGCGCCGCACAGACAAGGGGGCGGCCGGAGCGATCCGGCCGCCTTTTTGCCGTCCGACGCGCAGCCGGCCGACGGACGGACCAGCGCGGGCCGGTCTGCGTCGGGGCTGTTGATCCCGAAAACCCTCCGCACAGCCTCGTTTCCGGCTGGAATCCTCTGCCCACGGCGCCGGATTTGGCTTTGAGGGCTTTTTCGCGCGACGCGAGAGCGTTAGGGTGGTCAGGGTCAGGGCCCGCTATCGGAATTTCCGACGGATGGCGCCCATAACCGGGGCTCTGCATGATCAAGTCTGAACTGATCGAAAAGCTCGCTGCCGAAAACACCCACCTCACCCATATGGAGGTCGAGCGTGTGGTCAATATCGTGCTTGGGCGCATGACCGGGGCGCTCGGTGAGGGCGGCCGGGTCGAGTTGCGCGGTTTCGGCGCCTTTTCCGTGCGGTCCCGCCCGGCCCGGGCGGGTCGAAACCCGCGCACCGGAGAGGCGGTGGATGTCCCCGCCAAGTCCGTCCCGTTCTTCAAGAGCGGCAAGGAGCTGCGCGAGCGGCTGAACGCCTCCGGCGACGCCTGACGTCAGGTCTGCGCTACGGCCACATCGGTTTCAGGCCCGGAAACGGGGCCGGAATTGGGGTTGAGGTCGGCGCCTGACTTGATTCATATGCCCGTTGAACGGGAATCGGCGCCCTGCCGCGCCCCGGATCGCAGTCCATGGGGTTTCTGCATGAGCGTGTTTTCGGAATTCCGCGACTTTGCGGTCAAGGGCAATGTCATCGATCTGGCCGTCGGCGTCATTGTCGGCGCCGCTTTCGGCAAGATCGTCACCAGCCTGGTCGATCAGGTCGTCATGCCTCCGATCGGCCTGATCACGGGCGGTATCGACTTTTCGAAGCTGGAGTGGGTGCTCAAGCCGGAGAACCCGGCGACGGAAGCCGTCGAGAAGGTGGCGATCCAGTACGGCGCCTTCCTGAACGTCCTGGTCCAGTTTGTGATTGTGGCGTTTGTCATCTTCCTTGTCGTCAAGGCGATCAACAGCCTGCGCCGCAAGGAGGCCGAGACCCCGGCCGCGCCGCCGGCCCCGACCGCGACCGAGGCCCTGCTGGCTGAAATCCGCGACGCGCTGAAAGCGCGGTCCTGATCGCCTGACGGCTCAGCAGACGGTCGACGCCCCCGGGTCCGGTCTCCCGGTCCTGTTCGCGGACGCCGCGGCGCCGACCGGCCTGGCGAAGGGCGTGGGGCGCTGGCAGACGCCGTAGTCGCCGTCGAAGGGCGTCGGCTGCCAGGTCAGGCTGGAGGGGGCGTCGGGTCGGAAGGCGGCATGGCAATGACCCCAGCCGCCCTCGTGTCGGGCCCTCTCCGCCCATGGTCCGAGACGGCGCACCAGGTCCTCGCCCATGACCTGGAGCCTCAGCTTGGCGGCGCCCAGGCGGCGGGCGCGCCGTGCGAGGGCCTCCATCAGGGCGGGGATGGCGTGGGGCTCATCCTCGCGTGCGATCAGGTCGATAATTTCAAGGCTGGCCGGCTCGATGGGATTGCCCTTGGCCAGAATGGCCATGGCATAGCCCATGACGACGCCGTCGCGATGGAAGGCCAGAAGGACGGGAGGGTCGGTGCGGTCGGGATCGGCCAGCCGCCAGCGTAGTATCGCGGGGCTGCGGTCGGCGATCAGGCGACCTTCGGCCCGCAGCGCCTGCCAGAAGGCCGCATAGGCCGAACCGTCCGACAGGTCGGTCAAAGGCGTGACCGATGCTGATGACATTGGCGCGGAGAACGCCGATGCCGATGACGCGCGCGATTGCGATCCCGAATCGCCGACATCGGTGGTCGGTCTGCGGCGTCGCAACCGCCGGTTCATGAAATGCTCGCGATAGGGATCGGCCAGACGGGGCGCGCGATGGACGACCTCGCGCAGCAGCCGGCCCTGCAGACATTCCAGCGGGTCAATGATCCACGACAGCTTCAGCCCGTGGGTCCGCGGAGGCCAGGCCGCCAGGCCTTGCCGTGGATACAGACGCGCCGCCAGCGGATTGGCATTGAACGTATAGGCGGCGAAGACGTCAGGCTGCTGCATCACCGACCGGATCAGGTTTCGGCTACGGCCCCGCGCCCCGTGCGGCACGATGATCGAGAAGCCGGTCGCGCCGTGCAACTGGCGGTCTCCGTGCCAGAAGCGCTGAACCAGATTGCCGACGAAGGCGATCGGGCGGCCGGCCGCATCCTGGGCCACCCAGCCTGACGGCGCGCCGATCTCCTGTCGCGCCGGATTGGCGTCCAGCCAGGCCCAGCCGGCCTCGGAGCGCTCGGGCCACCAGACCTCGCGGTGCAACCGGTTGACGGCGTCGCGGTCGGCGGGGGTGAAGGGGCGGACGGACATCGGAGTCCCGTGGAGAGACAGGGGGGGCTTGTGGCTCCCGCCGATGCAGGGACCGGACCAATTGCCGCAGGCGGGGTAATTCGACCGTCCCCGGACATCGCGCGACCGCCTCTCTTTCCGTTACGGCTTGTAAACCACGACCGCCGGTGGTCCTATCACCCCTCGCAACAGGGGGCGCGGAAGGTCTCGAGGGGGATCTTACGCCTGCACCGGCCGGCTCGCGAGACACGGGCGGCCAGCATCAAAGGGTAAGCATGAATATCGTCATTCTTCTGGGGGTGATCATCACCCTCGCCACCGGCATTCCGGTGCTTCTGCAGATTCTCAAGACCCATCCGAAGGGCCTGCTGATCTGCTTCTTCGCCGAAATGTGGGAGCGGTTTTCCTTCTATGGCATGCGCGGCCTGCTGATCTTTTACCTGACGCAGCATTTCCTGTTCGATGACGGCTTCGCCTCGGGCCAGTACGGCACCTATGGTTCGCTGGTCTATCTGTTGCCGCTGATCGGCGGCATCGTCGCGGACCGCTACATCGGCACGCGCAAGGCGATCATGTTCGGGGCCGTCCTGCTGGTCATGGGCCACGGGCTGATGGCCTATGAGGGGATGCCGGCGCGGCAGACCCTGACCTATGCCGATCAGGAATATTCGATCCAGATCGAGGGGCGGGGCGATGCGCGCGAGACGCGCCTGATGGTCGATGGCCAACCCTATGCCTATACCTCGGGCGAAACGGGCCTGACCATCGAAGGTCTGGCGCCCGGCGGCGCCCTGCCGACCGTTCTGCCGACCGGCAGCTATGAGCTGACGGCCGAGCGCGACCAGACGGGCGTCAATGCCTTCTACCTGTCCCTGTCGCTGATCATCATGGGCGTGGGCTTCCTCAAGCCGAACATCTCGACCCTGGTCGGCCAGCTCTACCCCCAGGGCGATCCAAGGCGGGATTCCGGCTTCACCCTCTACTATTACGGCATCAACCTCGGGGCCTTCTGGGCGGCCGTGCTGTGCGGCTATCTGGGCCAGAATTTCGGCTGGAACTGGGGCTTCGGCCTCGCCGGCATAGGCATGGCCCTGGGTCTGCTCGTCTTCTGGCTGGGCAAACCCTTGCTGCAGGGCAAGGGCGAGAGCCCCTATCCCGAACTGATCCGGAAACCGATCGCCGGGCCGCTGAATCGCGAGACCCTGATCTATCTGCTCGGTTTCGTGGGGGTGGGCGCCCTGTTCTTCATCGTGCCCAACCACACGCTTGTGGGTCAGGGGCTGCTGCTGTCGACCATCGCCGCCCTCGGGTTCATCGCCTGGTTCATCATCTTCAAGCTCAAGGGCGACAAGGTCGCCCGCGAGCGGATGATGCTGGCCACGGTGCTGATCTTCGGCTCTGCGGTGTTCTTCACCCTGTTTGAACAGGCCGGTTCTTCGCTGAACCTGTTCGCCGACCGCAATGTGGACCTCTCATTGACCAATGCGGCAGGCTCCTTCCTCGGCATCCCTTACGGGACCCCGGCGCAGCTTCAGGCGGCGGGTCTGTCGACGGCGGGCTGGGGCTGGATCGACACCTCGATCACCGCCTCCCAGACCCAGTCGTTCAATGCCGGCTTCATCCTGATCTTCGCCCCGGTGTTTGCGGCGATGTGGGCCTTCCTCGCCTCGCGCAAGATGGACCCCAACCCGGTCATCAAGTTCGGACTGGGCATCATGCAGGTTGGTCTGGGCTTCCTGGTTGTGGTCTGGGGCGCCAACTCGGGCATGGTGGACGACACCTTCCGCACCCCCCTGGTGCTGCTGGGCCTGCTCTACATGCTGCACACGACGGGCGAGCTGTTCCTGTCGCCGGTGGGGCTGTCAGAGATCACCAAGCTTTCGGTCGCCTCGATCGTCAGCTTCATGATGGCGGTGTGGTTCATGGCCTCGGCCATCGCCCACTTCCTGGGCGGCGAGATCGCCAAACTGGCCGGGACCGAGACCGTGGGCGGTCAGGTCACCAACCCCGAGGCCGCGCTCCAGACCTCGCTGCAGACCTTCAACCTCATTGGTCTGTGGGGCGTGGGCATCGGCATCGGATTCATCGTGCTGAGCTTCTTCATCGCCAAATGGTCGAACGGCGTGAACGAGCCGGACAACCACCCCGGTCCGACGCTGACAGACGGCGGGCGTGAGGACGGCAATATCGCCAGACCCGACGCCCTGGTCTGATCGCAACCGGGCGGATATGACGAAGGGGCGGAGCCGTTCAGGCCCCGCCCCTTTTTCTTCGCCCGGCAGGAACCAGCTGCGGGCTCAGAAGGTCTTGCGCAGCCGGATCTGGAAGAAGGTGCGCGGGTCGATGTAGCGGTCCTCGACATAGGCCACCGGGCGGGTGGTGCGGTTGGCGTAGACGGTCCGGCGGGTGGTGAAGTCGTCCCACAGGTTCAGCTGCGCCCGGATCGACAGGGTCGGGGTCGGCTTGTATTCGGCGGCCAGTTCGAAATAGTCCGAGCCGCGCCAGATGAAGGTCTGGTCCGGATCGTAGTTGCCCTGGCCCAGACGCGGCAGCCAGGCGATGCTCCAGTTCAGCTTCAGGCTGGAGATGTCCTGCGACACGCCGACATTGGCCTGGCTGGCGCGAACGCCCGAGATGCGGCGCTCCTCCAGCGTGGTCGGATCGGTGACCCGGGCCACATTCCAGTCGTTGCGGAAGGTGAATTTGCCGCCCCTGAAGCCCACCTTGTCCATCGGCAGGACCAGGTTGACCGAAAGTTGATCCAGGGTCCCGTCGCCGATATTGCCCGTCGCCGACAGGCCGCCCGGCAGGGGCAGGCGGTCGATGACGTCGATGATCTCGTCGTGCCGGTAGCCCACCGACAGGATGCCGTCGCCGAGGAAGCGGCGCTCGTAGGTCAGTTCCGAGATCCAGCGCTGTTCGGGCTCCAGATCGACATTGCCGCCGAACACATTCTCTTCGCTGAGCTCGGCCGAGGCGGCGAAGTCGCCGAAATCCAGCTGGCCCAATTCTCGCTCGAAGCGGAAGCGCAGCTGGTTGGCGGGCATCGGCGTCCAGGTCGCCAGCAGGCGCGGCTTGGCGAAGAAGAAGCTCTTTTCCAGATCGGCGTCGCCCGACTGGCTGATGGTCGAGGCCTCCAGCCGCAGCCCCCCCTCCACCATCAGATTGGGGCGGGCCCGCCATGTGGCCTTGGTGAAGGCCTCGCCGCGCGTTTCCTCGACCTTGACCGAGGCGCTGGGCAGGGGAATGGCCGCACCGCCGACGCTGTAGGCCTGGGTCACGTCCAGCATGTTGTAGGCCATCTCCGCCCCGAACTCGAACGTCAGGGCCGGCGAGCGCTCGTTGCGCACCAGGGCGCGAATGATCGTTTCAGAGTTGTCGCCGCCGGACTCGAACTTCTGTTCCGGGTCGGTCACGCCATTGATGCGGGCGTTGGACAGGGAGACGCTGTCGAACGTGCCGAATTCATGCATCAACCGCGTCTCGAGCGTCCAGCGCGGGTTCAGCGGACGGGTCCAGGTCAGGCCGGCCTCGCCATAGAGGCCGTCCTCGGCATAGTCGCTGCGGCGCAGGGCTGTGGGTGATTCCAGGGTTTGCCAGTTCTGGTAGTCGTTGCTGCCCAGACGGGCGGTGGCGTCGATCTTTCCGCCGAACAGGGGGCCGGCGTAGTTGACGCGGCCGGCCTGGCCTCCGCCCCATCCGTCGTTCGCGAACCGCTCCTCCCGGGTGACGTTCCCGGCGGCGTCGCGGCGGATGTTGGGCCCTGTCCCGTTGGAGTCGCTCATGCCCATGCCGTCGGACAGGGTGACGCCCCAGCTTCTGTCGCCCTCCCGCGCGGTGAACCGGTAGCTGGCGCCCTGGATGTCGCGGCCGCCGTCGAAAAAGACGCCGTCCCATTGCAGGATGGACTGGCGGCTGGATGTCGATTTCAGGATGACGTTGGCGACGACCGCATAGCCCTGCATGTCGATGCCGGGCGCGCCGCCGCGCACCAGTTCGATACGCTCGACCTGACTGGCCGTGGTGCGCGACAGGACGTTCGACCCGGTATCGTTCTTGGACGCCGGCCGGGCCCCGTTGATCAGGATATTGCCGACCGCCCCCTCGAAGCCGCGAGCGCCCGAACCGTCCTCGATAGAGAAGCCGGGCAGGCGGTTGACCATGTCGAGGGCCGTCGCCGGTCGGTAGGTGGTGAAGAAGTCGAGCTGGAAGGCCAGAACGCCCTGCTGTCCGGCATCGCCCGTCGCGGCCGGCGCCGATGTCGGCGCGGTCGGCGTCTGGGCGGCTGCCTGGCTCCCGGCAAACAGCAAGGCCGTGGTGGCCAGAAGTATGGTCTTGGTCATCGCCCGGGAGCTCCCCTCGTTGGTGATGACGGTGTCGCCTCCCGCCGCATGTCAAACCAGTTACAAGCGGGACAGGTGGATTAAATCGACGACAGGATTACAAGAAATTCACGTGTATTTTCCGTAATATACAGGGCATCATTCGACCATGACACGCCATCCCGTGACCGCGATCCGCCTGGCCATGCTGGTGGTCGCCGCTGTCCTGCCGGCGACGGTCGTGCGGGCCGTTGAGGCGCCGGTGCAGGACGCGCCGGTCGATACGGTCGAGGAGGTCATCGTGACCGCCCGCCGCGCCGGGGCGCCGATGTGGACGGTGGAACAGGGCGGTTCGACCGTCATCCTCGTCGGAGCGATCAGCGGCGTGCCGCGCGACTATGGCTGGCGGCCCGAGGCCCTGGAAGCCGCCACGGCGCGGTCGCAGCGCATTCTCTATCCTATTCAGGCCCAGGCCTCGTTCAGCGACATCCTGCGCCTGCTCTGGCGCATGCGCACCATCGCCCGCCTGCCGCAGGGCCAGACCACCGCCGATGTCCTGCCGGTCGGGTTGCAGGCCCGGCTGGAGACGGTCATGGCCGGGGAACGCAGCGACGACTGGCGGACGCAGAGCCTTGTCGGCCTGGGATTCGACCTGCTGGAAAAGGCCGGGCTCGACCGACGAGGACGCGGGGCCAATGACGCCGTCCGTCGCGCCGCGCGGGCGGCCAAAGTTGAGGGAGGACCGGTCGGGTCGGTGCGCGGCGATGACCTGATCGAGAACCTGATCAGCGCCCCGCCCTCGACCTATCTTCCCTGTATCGCGGCGGCGGTGGAGGCGGCCGAGGCCGGGCCGGAGGGGGCGTCGGCCCGGCTCGACGCGTGGCGATCGCTGAAGGTGCCGGCGGTGCTCGCCAATCCACTGGATCGGGCTACCGACCTGTGCTGGCCCTCCGGCGACCCGGATATAGCGCCCCAGCTGCGCAGCCAGTGGGCGGAGGCGACGCGAACGGCCCTGTCACAGCCCGGCGTCACCCTGGCGGTCGCGCCGCTGCGCATTCTCGCTGAACCCGGAGGCGTGCTGGACCAGTTGCAGGCCGGCGGTCTGGATGTGGCGGGACCGGTCTGGAAGCCGGTTCAGTAGAAGGTCGAACCGGCGTCGCCCGTGGGCCGCGAGCGATCGGGGCGGGGTTTGACCGCGCCCCGACGCGCCTCCCGCTCGGCGCCGCTTTCGGGGCGGGGACCGTCGAACCCGAGGCCGAGCCGGTCGCCGCGGCCGTCGACCGTGCCCCAGTCGTCCGCGTCGGGGCGGTCGCGCGGAGCCACAGGCGCCGGGTGCGCAGGCTGTTCATACTCGTCGCCGGCATAGGCGGGTTGCTCGGCGTAATAGTCCCCGGTGTCCGCCACAGCGGCCGCATCGGCCGCTGACTGGAGCGCCGCACTGTCGAACCCGTCGACCAGGGCGCCGACCTCCATGCGCGATCCCGGCTGGATGTCCGGCTCCACCGGGGCGACCACCGCGATATCAAGCGCCGGCCCGGAACCGGCGGGCGGGTTCGCCGCTCCCCCGCCGAGAGAAAAGGCCCCCAGCGTCACCAGGGCGACCGCGCCGATCGCGGCGCCGACGATCAGGCGCGGTCGCTTGCGCCACGCCTCGATCAGTTCATCCCGCATCCTGCTCTCCCGCTTTCGCCCCACGCCCCCGGATTCCGGAACCCTGTGTCCTGATATCGGTTCCGGCCATCCTCCGGCGTCCGGATTCAGACTGCTGTACCGCCGACGGTCAGGCCGCCGATCTTGAGCGAGGGCTGGCCGATGCCGACCGGCACCCCCTGACCGCCCTTGCCACAGACCCCGACGCCCGGATCGAAGGCGAAGTCGTCGCCGACCATCGAGACGTTCAGCAGGGCCGTGGCGCCGTCGCCGATCAGGGTCGCGCCGCGCACGGGGGCGGTGATCTTGCCGTCCTCGATCAGATAGGCCTCGGTGCACTGGAAGACGAATTTGCCGTTGGTGATGTCGACCTGACCGCCCCCGAAGTTCGCCGCATAGAGCCCGCGTTTCGTCGAGGCGATCATGTCGGCCCGCGAATCCCTGCCGCCCTCCATGAAGGTGTTGGTCATGCGCGGCATGGGCATATGGGCGAAGGACTGGCGTCGGCCGTTGCCGGTCGCGGCCTGGCCCATCTGGCGCGCCGACAACCGGTCGTGCATCAGCCCGACCATGATTCCGTCCTCGATCAGGACGGTGCGGGAGGTGGGCGTGCCCTCGTCATCGATCGACAGGGAGCCGCGACGACCGGCGATGGAGCCGTCGTCCACGATCGTCACGCCGGGGGCGGCGACCCGCTTGCCCATCATGCCGGTGAAGACCGAGGATCCCTTGCGGTGGAAGTCGCCCTCGAAGCCGTGACCAATGGCCTCGTGCAGCAGGACGCCCGGCCAGCCGGCTCCGAGCACCACATCCATCTCGCCCGCAGGACAGTCGATGGCGTCGAGGTTGATCAGGGCCTGACGCAGGGCCTCGTCGATCTGGCCCTGCCAGTGATCGGGCGCGATCCAGGTCTCGAAGCCCGCCCGTCCGCCGGCGCCGGCCGAGGCGCTCTCGCGTTTGCCGTCCCGCTCGACCGTGACCGAGACATTGACCCGCACCAGCGGTCGCACGTCACGCAGGGTCCGGCCGTCGGCGCGCAGGATCTCGACCGTGCGGCGTTCGCCGATGATGGCGGCCGAGACCTGGACCACGCGCGGGTCGCGGGCGCGGGCGAAGGCGTCGATCTCGGCCAGCAGATCGATCTTGTCCGAGAAAGTCGGGGAGGCGAGGGGATCGATCTCGCCATAGAGCTGCTGGTTGGTGGCGCGCGGCGCCGCGGCGATCACGGCCGTATGGCCGTGCTTGGCCAGAGACGCCGTCTCGGCCGCGCGGCGAATGGCGGCGATGGAGATTTCGTTGGCATGGGCATAGCCGGCCGTCTCCCCGGCCACGACCCGCAGGCCGAATCCCTCGGTGGCGTCATAGGCGGCGGACTTCAGTCGCCCGTCGTCGAACACCAGACTCTCGCTCTCGGCCCGTTCGAGGAACAGTTCGCCGTCATCGGCGCCGGTCAGGGCGTCCCTCAGGATCGACAGGGCGTCATCGGCGTCGGCGCCGGCCTGATCGAGGATGGGGGGCGTGGCTACGGAAACGGTCATGGCCGATAGATAGGCGAGGCGGGCGCAAGCGGCTATAGGGCCGTGATGACGACTGTTCTTTATGGCCGGCCCCCGCTGGTGTTCGATCCTCCCTCGACGGGCGCCGGGGGCGGCGCAACCCAGACCTCGCCCCTGATCCCCGGTTCGACCGCACTGGAAAGCCTCGACCCCAACTCGGTGGAGGCGGCCATGATCTATGCCCCGCCCGGTGTGCTGGAGCGGCGCTATACCCTGGCCCTGACCCTGCGGGCGCTGAAGCCCGGCGGGCGGCTGACGACCATGGCGCTGAAGGACAAGGGCGGATCGCGGCTGAAGAAGGAGCTGCTGGCGTTTGGCGTGGAGATCGCCGAGGACGCCAAGGCGCATCACCGCCGCTGTGTCGTGATCAGGCCGGAGACGATGACGGGCATTGACGAGGCGATCGAGGCGGGGGCGGCGCGGGTCGTGCCGGGGCTGGAGGCCTGGTCGCAACCCGGTGTTTTCGCCTGGGACCGGATCGACGGCGGCTCTGCCCTGCTGGCCGAGGCCCTGCCGCCGCTGAAGGGCGTGGGCGCCGATCTGGGCTGCGGCTACGGAGCGCTGGCGACCGTGGTGCTGCGCTCGGCGGCCGTATCCGCGCTCAGGCTGGTCGATCTGGACCGGCGCGCGGTCGAGGCGGCGAAACGCAATGTCGAGGACCCGCGCGCCGGTTTCGAATGGGCCGACGCCCGGACGCTTGAGGATACGGCCGATCTGGACTTCGTGGTCATGAACCCGCCGTTCCACGACGGCGGCGCCGAGGACCGGCGGCTGGGTCAGGCCTTTGTGCGCAAGGCGGCCGGCCTGCTGAAAAAGGGCGGAACCCTGTGGCTCGTGGCCAACCGGCACCTGCCCTATGAGGCCGAGCTGAACGCCGCCTTCAAACGCGTCGCGCCGATGGGGGAGGGCGGTCCGTACAAGCTGTTCGAAGCCGTCAAATGAAGACCCCGACCGCCCGCGTCGATAAATTGCTGGGTTCCATGGGCTATGGCTCGCGGTCCGAGATCGCGCGGCTGGGCAAGGTCGGGGGGATTGTGCTGGACGGCGTCGATCTGACGGATGTGTCGAAACGCATCCCGGTGACGCCCGACCTGTCGTCACGCATGGAGATCGACGGCGAGCCGCTGGACCCTGTCGCGGGGATGGTCATGCTGCTGAACAAGCCGCTGGGCATGACCTGTTCGCGCAAGGAGGATGGAGCCCTGGTCTATGACCTGCTGCCCGACCGCTGGAAGCGACGCGACCCGGCCATCTCGACTGTGGGGCGGCTGGACAAACAGACGACGGGCCTGTTGCTGCTGACCGACGATGGCGACCTGCTGCACCGGATCATCAGCCCCAAACGCCACGTCGCCAAGGTCTATCGCGCCGCCCTGGCGCGGCCGCTGGACGGGTCAGAGGGGGCGGTGTTCGCAGCGGGCGGGCTGGTGCTGGAGGGGGAGGCCAAGCCGCTTTCGCCCGCCGTGCTGGAGGTGCTGTCGCCGACCGAGGCGCGACTGACGGTGACCGAAGGCCGCTATCATATGGTCCGCCGGATGTTCGCCGCTGTCGGCAACCACGTTGAGGCCCTGCACCGCGAACGGATGGGGGCTCTGTCTCTGCCCGACGACCTGGCGCCCGGCCAGTGGCGGCTGATGACCCCGGAAGAGATCGACCTGATCTTCGCTTGAAAACGCCCCACTGTGCAGGGGCGAGGAAAATTGCGCTCTCTTCCAAGCATAGGCTGGGGCGTGTCAGATGGACAATGGTCATACAGATGGCTATCTTTTCGAGGTGTCTCACTACTCCGTCGCAGAAGCCCGAAACAATCTGCCCAAGCTCCTCGACCGGATGCTGGCGGGTGAGGCTGTGACCATCACCCGGCGCGGAAAGCCGATCGCAAGGCTTGAGCCCATCGCCGAGACCCGGCCGGGGTCTGGTCAGATCGACGCGGAGTGGCTCCGCAGCGTCCGCGTAAAACCAACGGCGCCGATGAACGCCGTGGACCTCGTGCGCCAGATGCGCGACGAGGACTAGGTGGGCGTCTATCTGGACACCAGCATTCTGGTCTCGGCCTTTGTGGAAGACGACCATTCCGACCGGGTCGCGGTCTTTCTCGGCGGGCGCCGGGATTTTGTTATCAGTAGCTGGGCCGAGGCCGAGTTCAGTTCCGCCCTCGGTTTGCGGTTTCAGTCAGGCTCGCTCGACGCCGGGGCGAGGGCGGAAGCCGAAGAGGTATTCGATGACTGGCTGGCCCGGCAGACCGGCTGTCGTCTTGATGAGCTCGACATTATCCGGTCTCGCACCCTGATCCGCGACGGCGTCCGGTTGCGGACTCCTGACGCCCTGCACCTGGCCATCGTTCTTCGTCACGGCTATCGTCTCGCGACACTGGACCAGGAGCTCGGGCGAGCCGCCAGGACTGCCGGCGTAGAGGTCGCAAGCCTGTGACCCTCGTCAAGATCTGCGGCCTGTCCACGCCTGACGCCCTTGAGGCGGCCCTGACCGCCGGGGCCGACCTGGTCGGCTTCGTCATGGTCCCGGGCAGTTCGCGCTTCGTCGAGCCGGCGGCGGCCGGGCGGCTGGTCGATCAGGCGCGGGGACGGGCGAGGACGGTGTTGTTGTTCGCCGATGCGGCGCGCCAGGCGATGGACCCGCTGGTTCGCGACATCCGGCCCGATATGATCCAGCTGCACGGCCGCGAGACGATCGAGGACATACGGACCCTGAAACAGGACCACGGCCTGCCGGTGATTCGGGCGCTGGGCGTAGGCTCCGCCGATGATCTGACGGGGCTGGACGAGATTGAGGCCGCCGCCGACCATCTGTTGCTGGATGCCCGCCCCCCCAAAGGCGCGGAGGTGACGGGCGGGCACGGGCGGGCCTTTGACTGGTCGCTTCTGGCCGGGCGGACGTTCTCCAAGCCCTGGTTTCTGGCGGGCGGGCTTCATCCCGACAATGTCGCCGATGCGGTGCGCGCGACCGATGCGCCGGGGGTCGACGTCTCCTCTGGCGTCGAAAGCGCGCCGGGTGTTAAGGACGCCGACCGGATCGCGGTCTTCATCGAGGCCGTGCGCCGGACGTAATTCGGACGCCTGACGTCTGTTGACTGCGCCCTAGCCGAACTCCGCGTGAAAGCCCTGCCCGTGAACGCCATCCTCCCCAACGCCTACGCCCAGCCCGACGAGGCCGGCCGGTTCGGTCCCTATGGCGGCCGGTTCGTCGCCGAAACCCTGATGCCGCTGGTGCTGGAATTGAACCAGGCCTATGAGGCGGCCAAGGCCGATCCGTCCTATCAGGCGGAACTGGACGGCTTTCTGACCGACTATGTCGGCCGGCCCAGTCCGCTGTATCTGGCCGAGCGGCTGACCGAGCATTTCGGCCATGCGAATATCTGGTTCAAGCGCGACGAACTGAACCACACCGGCGCCCACAAGGTGAACAACTGCATGGGCCAGATCCTGCTGGCCATGCGGATGGGCAAGAAGCGGATCATCGCCGAGACCGGCGCCGGCCAGCACGGGGTAGCGACGGCCACCGTCTGCGCCCGCTTCGGCCTGCAGTGCGTCGTCTATATGGGCGCCACCGACGTGGAGCGTCAGTCGCCCAACGTCTTCCGCATGAAGCTGCTGGGCGCCGAGGTGGTGCCGGTGACGTCCGGTCGCGGCACGCTGAAGGATGCCATGAACGAGGCGATGCGCGACTGGGTGACCAATGTCGAGGACACCTACTATCTGATCGGCACGGCGGCAGGGCCGCATCCCTATCCGGCCATGGTGCGTGACTTCCAGAGCGTGATCGGCAAGGAAACCCGGGCCCAGATGCTGGCGAAGAAGGGCAAGCTGCCGGACGCCTGTGTCGCCGCCATCGGCGGAGGCTCCAACGCCATCGGCCTGTTCCATCCCTTCATCGATGACGCCGGTGTGCGGTTGATCGGGGTCGAGGCGGCCGGACGCGGGCTGGACGGGCCGGACCATGCGGCCTCGATCCAGGGCGGACGCCCGGGGGTCCTGCATGGCAACCGCACCTATCTGCTTCAGGACGATGACGGGCAGATCCTGGAGGGCCACTCGATCTCGGCCGGGCTCGACTATCCGGGCATCGGCCCCGAGCACGCCTGGCTGAACGACATCGGCCGGGCTGAATATCGCGCGGCGACCGACCGGGAGGCCCTTGAGGCCTTCCAGCTGTGCTCGAAACTGGAAGGGATCATTCCCGCCCTTGAGCCCAGCCACGCCCTGGCCCGCGTCGGGGAGATCGCCGCCGAGGTCGGCAAGGGCGGCGATGTCGTGCTGAACATGTGCGGCCGGGGCGACAAGGACATCTTCGCCGTGGCCAGGCATCTGGGCGTGGAGCTTTGAAGATGAAGATCGTGATGATCGTCGCTGCCGGGATGTTGGCCGCCGGTCCGGTCCTGGCCCAGACGACCCCTTCGCCTGTCCCCACGCCCGTCCTGCCGCCGATCACCACGCCGCCGGCGGATGTGACGGTGCTGGAAGGGGCGACGGTCGCGCCGGATTGCGGCGGGCTCTACAGCCTTCAGGGTCGGGCCTTCTGCGTCTCGACCCTGCTGACCGGGGTCGGCGCCTTGGCCGAGACCTATATCAACGACATCAAGGCGAAGGGCTGGCTGGTCGCGGCGGGCGACGAAAACCGGCTGGTTCTGATCCGTCGCCAGCCGGACGGCAGCTGTGACGGGCTTCAGATGCAGGCCTTCTACGACACCGCTGCGGCCGTGACGCCGACGACACCGGGGTATCTCGCCTTCGGCGTCGTGCCCGGCAATGTCTGCGCGGCCCGGCCGCCTGTCGACCCGGTCGCGCCCGATCCGGCGCCGCCTGCGCAATGATCGCCGTCCTTCCCGCCTCTACGAGCCTGCCCCGATGACCACCTCCCGTATCGATCGCCGTTTCGCCGCGCTCAAGGCCGAGGGCCGGGCCGGGTTCGTGGCCTATGTCATGGCCGGCGACCCCACGCGCGAACAGGCGCTGGAGATCCTGCGCGGCCTGCCTGCCGCCGGCGCCGACATCATCGAGCTGGGTTTTCCTTTCTCGGACCCCATGGCCGAGGGGCCGCCAATCCAGCGGGCGGCCCTGCGCGGCCTCAAGGCGGGGCTGACGCTGAAGGGGACGCTGGACCTGGCCCGCGCCTTCCGCGAGGGCGACGCGGATACGCCGCTGATCCTGATGGGCTATCTCAATCCGATCGAGACCCATGGCTATGAGGCCTTCGCCCGTGATGCGGCGGACGCCGGGGTTGACGGGGTCATCATCGTCGACTGTCCGCCGGAAGAGGCGGACCCCCTGACCGACGCCCTGGACGCGGCGCATGTGTCGCTGATCCGGCTGGCTACGCCGACCTCGGACGATGCGCGGCTGAAGATCGTGGCCCAACGCACATCGGGCTTTGTCTACTACGTCTCCGTCGCCGGGGTGACGGGGGTCAAGGAAGCCCAGGCCCTTTCGGTGGCGCCCGCCGTGGAGCGGGTGCGCGCCGCCTCCGGCCTGCCGGTCGCTGTGGGCTTCGGGGTCAAGACGCCCGAACGCGCCGCCGAGATCGCCCGCGTGGCCGATGCCGTGGTGGCCGGGTCGGTGTTTGTCGACGAAGTCGCCGTCGCCCTGGCCGGTGGAACCGATCCCGTGGCCGGGGTGCTCGACAAGGTGAGGGCCCTGGGCGATGCCGTTCGAGGTGCGCGACAGGTCGAAAAGGTCTAGGGAACGGCCATGCCTGACAAGAACACCCCCGACAAGAACACCTCTGACAGGAACGCCGGCGAAAAACGCGTCGGCTGGCTCAGCCGTATCGCCCCCGGCGTGCGCAAGATCGTCAGCCGCCGCAGCGATACGCCCGACAATCTGTGGGTCAAGGATCCGGATTCGGGTGAGATGCTGTACCGCCCCGATCTGGAGGCCGCCCTGTGGGTGACCCCGACCGGCCGGCATATGCGGATCAATGCCGAACAGCGGCTGAAGGCGACCTTCGACAAGGGGCGCTACATTCCGATCGACACGCCCGACGTGCCCGAGGACCCGCTGAAATTCTCCGACGGCAAGCCCTACAAGGAGCGGCTCAGCGCCGCGCGCAAGGCGGCGGGCCGCAAGGACACGATGGCCATCGGCTGCGGCGACATCCATGGCGTCCCTGCCGTGGTGATCGTCCAGGACTTCAGCTTCATGGGCGGGTCGCTGGGCACGGCGGCGGGCGAGGCCTTCATCTGCGCCGGCCGTGAGGCCGTGAAGCGCGGCGTGCCCCTGGTCTGTTTCACGGCCGCCGGCGGCGCCCGGATGCAGGAGGGCGCGCTCAGCCTGATGCAGATGGCCCGCTCGACCCTGGCCGTGCAGGAGCTCAAGGCGGCGCAACTGCCCTATGTCGTGGTCCTGACCGACCCGACGACAGGAGGCGTAACCGCCAGCTACGCCATGCTCGGCGACATCCATCTGGCCGAGCCGGGGGCCCTGATCGGCTTCGCCGGCGCCCGGGTGATCGAGAGCACCATCCGCGAGAAACTGCCCGAGGGCTTCCAGCGCGCCGAATATCTTCAGGCCAAGGGGATGGTGGACCGGGTCGTCAGTCGCGCCGATCTGCCGACCGTCCTCGGTCAGCTTCTGGGCATGCTGATGGGCGGCCGGCGAAACGCGGCCTGAACCGCATGCCGGTCCGCGTTCGGGTAGGGTGAGCATGGACCCGATTTCCGAGCGCCTGCGCGCCCGCCATCCGCAGAAGATCGACCTGTCGCTGGACCGGATGCGGACGCTGTGCGCCGTTCTGGGCGAGCCACAGCACCGACTGCCGCCGGTGGTCCATGTCGCCGGCACCAATGGCAAGGGATCGACCGCCGCCTTCATCCGGGCCATGGCCGAGGCGGCGGGCCTGCGGGTCCACGCCTATGCCTCGCCCCATCTGGTGCGGTTCAACGAGCGGATCCGGCTGGCGGGAGAATTGATTTCCGATGAGGCGCTGAACGTCGTCCTCGACCGGATCGAGGCGGTGCGGGGCGTCGAGGCGACGGTGTTCGAGAGCACCACGGCCGCCGCCTTCGTCGCCATGGCGGAAACGCCCGCCGATCTGGCCATCATTGAGGTCGGCCTGGGCGGAACTCTGGACGCCACCAATGTCATCGACCGGCCCCTGCTCAGCGTCATCACCCCGGTCGATCTGGACCATGCCGAGTTTCTGGGCACGGATCTGGCGACCATCGCCGGCGAGAAGGCGGGCATCCTCAAGGCCGGAGCGCGCGGCATCGTCGCCCGGCAATCCGAGGCCGCCATGGCCGCCATCGCGGCGTCGGCGGCGCGGGCGACGGCGCCCCTGACGGTCATGGGAACGGATTTCGACGCCTGGGCCGAGCGCGGCGGCATGGTGTTTCAGGATCTGGAGCGGTTTCTCGACCTGCCGGCGCCCGCCCTGTTCGGGCCGCACCAGATCGACAATGCCGGTCTGGCCGTCGCGGCGGCGCTGGAGCTGGACCTGCCGGAAGCGGCCATTGCCCGGGGTCTGACGACGGCGCGCTGGCCGGCGCGGATGCAGCGGCTGACGACCGGCCCCTATGGCGCGACAGCCCGGGCGGGGGAGGCGGAGCTCTGGCTGGACGGGGGACACAATCCCCACGCCGGACGGGCCCTGGCCCTGACCCTGTCGGACCGCCAGCGCGCGGCGCCGCGACCCCTGGCCCTGATCGTCGGCATGCTGGCCAACAAGGACGCGGGGGGCTTCTTCGAGGCGCTGAAGGACAGCGGCGCCCAGGTCTTCACCGTCGGCTTCGAGGGCGCAGCGGCCGAACCCGAAGCGCTGGCGGCGGTGGCGCGCGGACGCGGGCTTGGGGCGCTGGCCGCAGGCTCGGTGGCCGAGGCGCTGGGCCGCGCCCTGGCCTTCGGCGCGGGCCGGGTGGTGATCTGCGGCTCGCTGTATCTCGCCGGCGAGGTGCTCGGCGCGAGCGCCGACACCTGGCCGGACTGAGACGCGTCTAACGGCTGAGCGAAATCTGAGCCGACTTGGACTGCGTCCAAGTCAACCGATTTCGCTCTAGGCGGCGGCCGTGATGCCGGCCTCGGCCAGCCATTCGGCGATCTTGCCCTTGGGCATGGCGCCGACCTTCAGCGAGGCCAGCTGGCCGTCGCGGAACAGCATCATGGTCGGGATGCCCTTCACGCCCAGTTTCGACGGGGTCATGGGGCTGTCATCGATGTTCAGCTTGGCAATGGTCACCTGACCGGCCAGTTCATCCGACAACTGCTCCAGCGCCGGGCCGATCTGTTTGCACGGCCCGCACCATTCGGCCCAGAAATCGACCAGCACAGGCTTGCCCGACTTCAGGACATCGGCGTCGAAGCTTTCGTCGGTGATCTTCACGGTGGCCATTTGAAATCTCTCCTGAGGGCGGCGTCGGCGCGCCCGGCGTCATGTCGGTCGAGATGTGGGGCGATTCCCGGGGAAATCAACGGCGGGGTTTGGAGCAGTTCGGCAGGAAGGCCGACTGTGCGAGGCCGGTCGACGTTCGCTTTCGACTGTTGCAGACCTCAGTTGAGAAGAATCTGGGTCCGCCGTCCATCTGTCGGCAGGCAGAAGACACCGGATTGCGTGGATGATTCCCAATCATAGGCATACCCCCGATTCTTCCGAACCTGGCTGACATGGCAGCGGACCATGTTGCTCGTTCTCTGGGCTTTGCCGACCTTGGCGTCAGGGTATCCAGCGAGTGATAGTTCCCGACGGGCCTGTTCGAGCCGCTCCAGACCCGGTCGATTGAGGAGGGTTACGAGGAATGTCGCGACAACAAGCGCGACAGGGATCGCTATCCAGCGAGGTATTCGGGTCCGGTTCAACCGCCTCACCCCAACCCCGCCAACGCCTCATCCATCAATCCCTGCGGCACCGGCATCAGCCTGGGCCCGTCGGTCCAGACCAGCGCCGCCTCGACGGGCCGGTCCGGATACAGCCTCGCCAGCACCGCCACATAGGCCGCCATCTGGGCGATGTAGCCGGGGTCGGCGTCCTCGATGCGGTCGGGGGCGGGGCGGTTGGTCTTGTAGTCGACGACGAGCACCCGCTGGGGCGTCACCACCAGCCGGTCGATACGGCCGTTGATGACGACGCCGGGACGCAAGGCCCCCGCGCCGCCGGTTAGGGCGACCTCGGCGCGGGAGCCGGGGCCGAAGACAGCGGCGAACCGGTCGTCCTCCAGCACGCGGAAGGCGGCCTCGATCATCTCGGCGCGCTGGCCGTCTTCCAGATCCCGCTCGCGCGCCAGCAGGCGAAGCGCCGCATCGGGGCGTTCGGCCGGATGGATCTCCGGCAGCCGCTCCAGCAGCCGGTGGATCAGGTCGCCGCGCCGGAACCGGCCGAGGCCCCCGGTGGTGGCGAGAGGCGACGGAGCCGCAATCCTCAGGGTCTCGTCCATCCTGGACGGCGAGGCGAACCGGGCCGAGGCGTCGGGCGGGGGCGCGGTCCGGGCCCAGGCGGGGATGTCGGCGATGTCGATCGCGGCCGGGGCGACGCGCGCCTCCATGCCTGGATCGACGCCGAAGCGCAGGACGCCGTCCCCGATGTCGCGCACGGCGCCGGGGTTGCGCTCAGCCAGCCGCCCGACGGTCTCCGCGATGACGCTCCACCAGCTGCCTTCCTCGAAACCGCTTTCCGGCCGCTTCAGGGCCCGACCCATGACCACCAGCCGGTCGCGCGCCCGGGTCAGGGCGACATAGAGCAGGCGCAGGCCTTCGGCGTCGGTGCGGTCGATCCGGGCCTGACGCGCGGCGGCGGAGGCAAGGCAGTCGTCGCCCTTAGCGCCCGGGCACATCAGCCAGCCCTCGCCGTCCTCCGCCTCCTCGCCCAGCGCCACGGGCATCAGGGTCGGGCCCTGCGGTTTCGCCCGGGAGGTGGTGTCAGGCAGGATGACGACGGGCGCCTCCAGCCCCTTGGCGCCATGGACGGTCATGACGCGGACCTCGTTCCTCGCCCCCTCCATCTCGCGCTTGACCTCGACGTCGGCCGCCTCAAGCAGCGACAGACAGGTCTCCAGATCGACGCCGCCGCGCCCCTCGGCCGACAGCACCTGGGCCAGGGTCTCGTCGACCGCCTCCTCGGCCTCGCGGCCCAGCCGGATCAGGATACGGGCCCGGCCCGACAGGCCTGTATCGTCCACCCGGTTCAGCACGCCGGAGAAGAAGGCGAACGGATCGCGCGTCCGGCTGTCGAGCACCGCCTGAAGCCGGTCGCGGGCCCGCCGCCATTCCGGCTGTTCGTCCGCCCGCCGGGTGAGTTCGCTCCACAGCGACCTGCCCTTGCGTTCAGCGGCGTCGGCGAGCGGATACAGGCTGTGCGGATCGCCGAAATCGGTGACATCGCACAGCGGACTGCGCAGCACCTCGGCGAGGCTCAGGTCATCCTCGGGGTAGAGGGCGAAGCGGGCGACGGCGATCAGGTCGTCGAAGACGATATGGCTGGACAGCTTCAGACGGTCCGCGCCCGCCACCGGCACGCCCTCCGTCTTCAGGGCCCGGATAATCTCCTCGAAGGTCGCGTCCCGGCGACGCACGAGAACGAGGAAGTCGCCATAGCGCGCGGCCCTCAGGCACGGGCCGTCCGGGCCGCGATCATGCACGGCCACGCCGGTCTCGACCTGACGCCTGATCTCGCGCGCCAGGGCCGAGGCCAGACGTTTCCGCCCGCTGCGGACGCCTTCCTTGTCCACCGGCGCATTCCAGGCGGGGCGGTCTTCGGCCGAAGGGTCCTCGAACAGGGGCCACAGGTCGACACAGCCGTGCTGGCCGGCGCGGGCGGGGGAATGGACGGTGATGTCGCCGAGGTCGCCGACCAGGGCGCGGGTCCGGTCGGCCCCCTCGAAGGCGGCGTCGACGAAGGTCAGAACCTCTTCCGTCGAGCGGAAAGAGGTCTCCAGCGGAACCTGCCGGAAGGCCTCGGGGCCGAGGGCGTCGGTGACGGCGACGGCATAGGCCTGGGCCTCCTTCAGCAACCGCTCGGGGCGGGCGCCCTGGAAGGAGTAGATCGACTGTTTCTGGTCGCCGACGACGAAGACGCTGCGGTCCGGGGTGTCGGCCCGGACGAGCATGCGGCGTTCGGCCCCCGAGCCGACGAAGAACTCCTCCGTCAGGGCCTTGAAGATTTCCCACTGTTCCGGGGCCGTATCCTGGGCCTCGTCGATCAGGACGTGTTCGATGCCGCCGTCCAGCTTGAACAACACCCAGGCGGCGCTGGCCCGTTTCGTCAGCAGTTCGACCGTCTTCACCACCAGGTCGGAGAAGTCGAGCGCGCCCAGCCGGTGCTTGGCTGCTTCGTAGAGGGCGGCGTGGGTGCGGGCGAGGATCAGGGCCTTGATCGTGTCGCCGGCCACGCGGGCGGCGCGCAGGGCGTCGCGGACCGCCAGATATTTCAGCTGCAGGTCCGTCAGGAAGGCCACGGCGTGCGGCGGGGCGGATTTGGTGCCGAGACTCTTTCGCGGCTCGCCCGCATGGGTCAGGAAGACGGGGGCCATGGTCGCGACGGTCCATGCGCCGGGCGTGACCGCGTCCATGGCCTCGGCGATTTTCTGGTCATTGGCCGAGCCGGTGGCCATGGCCTCAGCGACACCCTCCCATTCGGCGCCGTCGATCCAGTCGAGGAAGTCGCTCTCGATGTCGTCGGGCGTCCGGTCCGGATCGGCGCCGGTCAGGGCGTGCGGACCCGGCGCGGTCCCGGCAGCGACCCGGTCGATATAGTCGCCCAGCTTGCCGCGCTCGGCCTCGATCTTGCCGAGCAGGTCGTGGAAGGCGCCCCAGTCCAGCTCGACGGCGAAATGGGCATAGGCCCGGCCGATGGGGCCGTCCGCGTCCTTCAACGCCTCCCGGGCCAGGTCCTCGCGCGCCTCGTGCGACAGGGCCAGGGCCGCCTCGTTCTCCAGCACGCGGAAGCCGGGCGACACCCCGGCCTCCAGCGGAAACCGTTTCAGCAGCTTCTCGCAGAAGGCGTGGATGGTCTGGATCTTCAGACCCCCCGGCGTCTCCAGCGCCTGGGCGAACAGGCGGCGGGCCTCGGACAGGTCGGCAGGCGTCAGGCGTCCCGGGTCGCGACCATCGAGGGCGGCCAGCTCACGACGCAATCGGGAATCGTCGGCCACGGCCCAGACGCCCAGCTTCTCGAACAGCCGCGCCTGCATCTCGGCGGCGGCGGCCTTGGTATAGGTGACGCACAGAATCTCGCCCGGCCGGACCTTTCGCAGCAGCAGCCGCGCCACCCGGTCGACCAGGGTGGTGGTCTTGCCCGAGCCCGCGTTGGCGGTGACGAAAACCGACAGGTCGGGATCGGCCGCCGTCACCTGATGGGCGCGGGCCTGATCGACAAGGGACAGTCTCATTCGGGCGCCTCGTCCTCGCCGCCGACGACATGCCATTCCCAGACCCGCGCCAGATGGTCGTAGTTGCCGCCGAACGTCCCCATGAACTGCGGCGCCAGCCATGAGGCGTAGGGCGTCGCCTCGTCATCGAAATGGGCCACCCACTGCCGGAAACTCTCGAACTGTTCGGCCGACAGGGCGGCGGCGTTCAGAGGCTGGGCCTTCGACAGTTTCGACGCCTCGACCACGGCGCCCGGGACCTTGCGGCCCGTGACCTTCACATACAGCAGCTCCGTCGCCTCGGTCGGCGGGACGCCGGCGAAGCCTCCGGCGGCCAGGATGGCGGCCGTCAGGGTCAACTGGGGCGAATAGCCCTGGGCCACCTGTTTGACGCTGGGGGTCTGGCCGGTCTTGAAGTCGATGACGGCGGCGCCGTCGGCGTCGAGTTCGATCCGGTCGGCCCGCGCCGTCAGGGTGAACAGGCCGAAGGGGGCGGCGAAGGTCGTCTGGCCGGACTGTTCGATCAACAGGGTCGCGCCCCGGGCCCGACGCTCGCGCTCCCACGCCGCCAGCCAGCGGGCGCAGTTTCGGGCCAGCGGCGCCTCGCGGGCCATGGCGTGGTCCTCGAAGCCCTGATCCTCCATCGCCTCGCGGATGAAATGCTCGATCTCATCCTCGCAGCCGTCGGGCAGAGCGTCGGGCCAGGTCATCACCACTCGTTCGATGGCGGTATGAATCGCATTGCCGCGCGCCATGGCCTCGGCGTCGGCGCCCGGACGGTCGAGCTTTTTCAGCCCCAGGATGCGCTGGGCGTAGACGGCGTAGGGGTCGCGCACCCAGCGCTCAACGCCGGTCACCGGCATCGCGCGCGGGCGACGATGAACCGGCGGCGTGGGCGCCGGGCGGCGGGCGTAGAGGGCCGGGCCGGGCGGGGGGGCGTCCAGCGCCCGGGCGGTCTCGACGAGACCGGCGGGGCGGGACAGGGCGACAGGCGTGTCCGGGGCGTCGGCCCCCCGCACCAGCATGTCCAGCCGCCACAGCCAGCGTGAGCGAACGGCGGGCTGGCCGCCGCGTCGCTCGACATGGACCAGGATCGCCTCTTCAGCGCAGGCGGCCTGGACGAAATCCTGGGCCGACTGGCCCGGTCGACGTTCGGGCGGCGGCAGGCCCAGAGCCTTGCGCATCGGGCGTGACAGGAAGGGATCGGTGGGAGCCGCCTGCGGCCAGACGCCTTCCTCCAGCCCGGCCAGGATCATCCGGTCGGCCCGCACCAGCCGGGCCTCAATGGCGCCGAGAATGCGCAGGCGGGGCTGGTTGGCCCCCCCGGTGCGAACCGTCTCGTCCTTCAGAAGGCCCTGGACCAGTTCGGTCAGATCGCTGCGGCTGACGCGGCCCAGCGACGGCCCGGCCTCGATCAGGCCGGTCAGCAGGGTCGCCGCCGCCTCGCCGTCCGGTCCGGCCCAGAGATCTGGCCCGCACAGGGCCTCGGCCAGCCGGACGAGGTCGGTGACGGCGGCGTCAAGAGGCGCGGTCTGGTCGGTGTCGAACGCGGCGCGGGCCGCGTCCGACAGGGCCTCCAGCCGCTCGAGAAGGAGGCGCGCCCCCGCCAGCCGTTCCAGCCGGGCCGGGGAGGGGGCGTCCTGACCCTCGCGGGGTTCGGCGGCGGCCAGCAGACGTTTGTAGAGATCGCTCCACAGGCGGCGGCGCGGCCCGCGCAAGGCGTAGCGTTCGAGGGTTTCGCCCGCGCGCGTCGTGTTTTCGGCCAGTAGGACCAGCGGATCTTTCAGCAGTCCCAGCAGGGTCTGGGGTTTCAGGGGATCGGCGACGAACCGGGCGCAGAGGTCGATCAGCACCCCCACCGGCATCCTCGACAGGGGGGCGCCGGACGAGCTGTCGGCGGTGATGCCCCAGCGCTCCAGCCGCGCCGCGACGCGACGGCCGAGATCGAGGTCCGGGGTGACGAGGGCGCAGGTCCGGTCCGGCGTTTCCAGCGTCTCGCGCATCATCAGGGCGATGGAGGCGGCGGCGTCCTCCTCGGTGCGCAGGGCGGCGACGGACAGACCCTGCAGCCCCGCCGCAACGGGGTCGACCCCGGTCGAGGGCGCCGCCTCGGCCCGCAGAATGCGGATGCGGTCGCGCCAGTCGGCGGTGGCGTCGGCCGGACGCAGGGCCTCGTTGAGCAGTCTCTGGCGCGCGATGCCGAGATGTTCCGTATACGGATCGAGCGCCGGCCGGAACCAGGGGCGCACGGTCTCGCGCGGCGTGTCGTGCCGGTCCAGCAGCCGCCACAGGGCGCTCTGCGGGTGTTGTTCGTCCTCCGCCACCATCGTCCAGGCGGTGAGGTCCAGATCGAGATCGAGCCCGGGCAGGACGACGCAGCCCTGGGGCGCATGGGCGACGGCCTTCAGCACATCGGCGGCGGCCGGGGCCGTGCCGGTCGAGCCGGCGGCGATCACCGGGCCGGTCGGCGGCCGCTCGCCCCACTGGTCGGCCAGCAGGCGAAGCAGGCGGGCGCGACGCCATGCGGGATCCACAAGCCCCATTTCCCCCAGCCGTCGGGGCCACTCCTCGACGGCGAGGCGCAGGAAACGGACGCTTTCCTGCCAGTGTTCGGACAGGTCGGCCTCCACCAGATCGCCGATCCGGTCGAAGTCGCTGATCTCCTCCAGGGCGCAGCTGTCGAGGAATCCGCCCAGGGCGTCGGCCAGCTCCAGAGCGCGCAGCGGTCGCAGACCGGAGTCAAAGGTCTCCACGATCATCCGCGCCAGCTCGAACCGCCGCGTCAGGGCGGGGATGGCCGGCGGCAGGTCGAGGCCGAGGGCGCCGGGCGAGAAGGGCGGCTCGTCCTCTTCCAGATCGCCCAGAGGCCGGACCTGGGGCAACAGAACCGGCCGGTCCCCGGCGTGCTTCGCCAAAGCCCCGGCGAAGGCGCGGGCGGCGCGGCGGTTGGGCAGGAGGATGACGGCGTCGGACAGGGTCTCGGGCGGCGCCTCGCCCAGCCAGGCCAAAACGCCTGCGGCCAGGTCGTCGAGAAACGGCCGGTGCGCCGCGATGGAGAACCAGCGCGGGCCGGAGCCGGAGAAGGGATCAAAGGCCCCGGTCACCCTGCTCCCGCCAGCCGGGCATCGGCCTCGTCGCGGGCCTGCGGATCGCCGACGTGCATCCAGTCGCCGTCCATGACGCAGCCGAACAGCCGCCCCGCCGCCGCTGATCTCCGCCACAGGCCGCTGAGCGAGAAGGGTCCGTCCGGCCCGCCGTCGGCATAGTCCGGCCGGGTGATATGGACGCCCATATAGGCATAGGGGGCGCTGGCGGCCTCGCCCCGGAAGGCCAGCCGTCCATCCCCGGCGAGGAAGAAATCCCCGTCGCCCTCGAATCCGATCGACCCTTCGCGCCGGGCCAGCAGCAGGGCGGCGTCCATCCGCCCGGGGTCCCACAGACGGATCAGATCATTCAAGGCGTCGCCCCGGTCGATCCAGACGCTGTCGATATTGGCCACGAAGACGGGTTCGTCGCCGAGCAGGGGGCGGGCCTTCTTCAGCCCGCCGCCGGTCTCGAGAAGCGCGGCGCGTTCGTCAGAAACAACGATCTCCGGCCCGCGCGCGCGCGCCGCCAGATGCCCCTCCAGCCGGTCGGCGAACCAGTGGACATTGACCACTGCGGTCCGGACGCCCGCGTCCGCCAGCCGGTCCAGCACATGGTCGATCAGGGCCTGCCCGCCGACTTCGACCAGGGCCTTGGGCCGGTCGTCGGTCAGGGGCCGCATCCGCGTGCCCAGCCCGGCGGCGAGGACCATGGCCGTTCCGGGGGCGGTGGTTGTGGCGGTCATCTCCGCGCCTCCATGGGCACATGGCGGTCGAACCAGTCCGCCACGCCTTCAAGCCCGGGGGTGGAGAGATTGCGGTTCAGATGGGCCCAGACGCGCGGCATGAACTGTCGGTAGCGCGGCTTGCCGTCCCGGGCGATCAACCGGGCGAAGATACCCAGGATGCGCGCCTCGTTGAGGGTCGCCAGCGCCGCATACTGACGCATGAAGCCGGCGCGGTCGTGTTCCGGCCGCAGGGCGAAATAGCGACGCAGGGCCAGGGCCTCCAGTTCAGGCGAGACGTCGCGGCGGGCGTCCTGCAACAGGGAATGCAGATCCCAGGACGGATGGGCGCGCACCGCATCCTGGAAGTCGATCAGGCCGACGCGGGCGGGACCCTCGCGCTCCGGAAGCCAGATCAGGTTCTCGGCGTGATAGTCGCGGTGGGCCATGACCGAGGCGCCCGCCGCGCCCGCCTCCACGACCGGCGCCCAGACCTCGCCCCATCCGGCGACGGCGTCATCGTCAAAGGTCAGACGATCGTCGAGTTTGGGCATCCATTCGACGAACAGGTCGGCCCCGCCCTGCAAAGCCGTCTCGTCATAGGTCAACAACGGCCAGTCGCCGGCCGGTCCGGACAACACGTCCGGCGCCGGCGCCGCGTGAAGTTCGGCCAGGGCCTCGACGGCGGCCAGATACAGCGGCGTCTCATCCTGACCCGCCTCGATCACGCGGGCGAACAGGTCGTCGCCGAAGTCCTCCAGCACCGCGAGCCCTTTTGGCGCATCGAGGGCCGGCAGGGCGGGGGCGGACAGGCCGACCGATCGCAGATGGGCGGCGACGGCGGCGAAGGCCTCGATCCGGCCGGCCGAGAGCCGCGCCGTGGCGTTCCAGCCGCTGGCCAGCCTTTGCTCCGGCGTCCAGGACGGATCGGCTGGCGGGCTCTCGGCCGAGGCGGCCTGATCCATCAGCATCAGGCTCGGGCCGGACGGCGGCGTCAGCCGCTCATACCGGCGCGTCGAGGCGTCGCCGGGCAGGGGATGGCGCACCGCGTCGGCGAGGCCAGCGGCGGCGAGAAAGTCGAGGCGTTCGGTTTCGCGGTCAGTCATTCAGGGTTCCGAGCTTCGCCTCCCACGTCCCTGCGCCGGAAACGGTCGCAAGCCGCGCGGCGCCGTCTTCGGCGAGCGTAATGGTCAGCCGGTCCGGCCCCAGCCAGCGGGCGGGATCGTCGCCCAGCCGCTCCGGCCATTCGATCAGGACGACGCCTTCGTCCAGCGCCTCGTCCAGACCGATCTCGAACGCCTCCTCGGGCCGGGTCAGGCGATAGAGGTCGAAATGGGCGACGGGCGGATCGCCCTCATAGAACTGGACCAGGGTGAAGGTGGGCGACGGCACATCCTCGTCGGGCGAGGTCAGGGCGCGGATCAGGCCCCGCGCCAGCGTTGACTTGCCCATGCCCAGCGGGCCGTACAGCAGCACCGCCTCGCCGGCCTCCAGCCGGGGGGCGATACGGGCGCCAAGGGCGGTCGTGGCCTCGGCGTCAGCCAGGGAGATGACCGGGTCCGTCATGCGATGCCGGCTCCCTGAAAGGCGGCGTCCGGATCAGCGGGAAGGGTGCGTTCGACGAAGATCTTGAGGGCGGCGGTCGCTGTCGCGGCGTCCGGGTCCAGCGCACCGGGCGGGATCGGCCGCCCCACGATCAGGTGGAACGCCTTGCCGCCCTTGTTGAGCAGTTCGTGGAACAGGGTGATGTCTCTCAGCTCGCGCGACACCCGGTCGAACAGGTGGAACAGGGTCGAGGTCGGACCGCTCATATGGATCGGGATGACAGGTGCGCCGAATTTGCGCGCCATGGAGGCGGCCGTCGTGGCCCATTCCGGATCGCTCAGCCGGCCCTGCTCGACCCGAGCCAGGCGCCCGGCCGGAAACATGACCAGACAGCGTTCAGCCTCGAAGGCGGCGCGGGCGGCGTCCAGGGTCCGCCGGGTCTTCTCGCGGGTCCGTTTTTCCGCCACCCATTCGACCGGGATGATGATCTCGTCCAGCCGGGCCGAGACCCGCAACGCATCGGCATTGGCGAAGAAGACGGCGTCGCTTCGTCGAGCATTGATTGCATCATACATGGCGACTCCGTCGGCGATTCCGGTCGGGTGATTGCAGATGACGACACATCTTCCGCGCTCCGGAATTCGCCCGGCATGGTCAACGGCGACGCGGAGCTTCAGCAGGTTCGACAGATGGTCGAAGGCGCCCCGGCCCGACAGGTCGCGCACCGCATCCGCCATGCGCCGCGCCGCGCCGTAGTTCAGAAGTCCATAGAGGGCGGGACGCACCACCGGCCAGACGAACGACCGTGTCAGCCGGGGTGCGCGCTCGGCGATCAGCACATCGCAGATGTGCGGACCGGGCGGTAGTGTCGACAGGGTTGCGGGCGCGGAAGTCATACCGTTCGCTTGTCGCCGGATCGGCGGCGAGGAGCAAGTTACCAGAGGCGGGAGACGCCGAAGGCGTCGAACACCGCCTCGTTGGAGACCAGCACGAGATCGTTGAGCCGCCCCTGGGCGATGAGCAGACGGTCGAAGGGGTCGCGGTGGCGAAGGTCCATGCGGCCAGCCTCCGAGGCTTCACTCGCGGTGATGGGCAGGACAGCAAAGCCCTCGAGCCGCATCTGTTCATCGAAGTCCTCCGCCAGCGGAGCCGCCAGGGGCAGGCGGCCCGTCCCGTGCTTGAGGGCGATTTCATAGGCGGAGACAGCGCTCGCAAAAACCTGGTTCTCGCGGTTGCGGATGGCGTCTTCGGCCGGCCGGCTAAGGCCCGGTCCACCCGCGCTCCACCAGATCAGGGCATGGGTGTCGAGCAGCAGTCTCAATCGCTGCGGCCTTCCCATCGCCGCAGCTCATCTTCCGGCAGGGGCTCGAAAAAGCGGGGATCCATGGCCACCACTCCCTTCAAACGACCCGGCGTTCGTTCAGGCTTTGGCGCGGCGACGTACGGCACGAGGCGCACCGCCGGCTTGTCGCCGCGGGCAATGACCACCTCCTCGCCGCGCTCGGCGGCGGCGATCAGCTTCGAAAGCTGGGTCTTGGCCTGATGCACCGTGACGACGGTCATGATCGACTCCTTAGCTAAGAAAGATAGCTAATCACGCCTCCCGGTGCAACTTTCGTCCACCGGCAACGGGTGCTAGGCCCATGGCGTAGAAATTCACGAGGACTGTTGAGATGCGTCACCGCTCCCTGCTTGCCGGCTGCGCCCTGATGGCGATGGTCGTGGGCCTGCCCGCCCTGGCTCAAAGCCCGACCCCGGCCGCCGCGTTCCCCGCCGGGCCGACGGCCAATGCGCCATGGGCCGGGACCCACGCCCCGGCGACGCCGAACGCCTTCACCTATACGGACATGATCTCGGCCAACCGGCTCGGCGATCCCCAGGTGTCGCCGGACGGCAAGCGGGTTGTCTATTCGGTGACGACGACCGACGTTGCCGCCAACGCGCGCACGTCGGCCCTGTTTGTGCGCGATCTGGACGGCGACGCCGCGCCGCAACGGCTGGCCATCTCCGACGACGGCGCAAACACCGCGCGCTGGGGGACGGACGGACGGCTCTATTATCTGTCCGGCAAGTCGGGGACGAGCCAGGTCTGGTCGGTCGGCCCCGACCTGAGCGCGCCGGTGCAGGTGACCCGCCTTGCCCTGGACGTGAACGCCTACAGGCTCAGCCCCGACGCCTCGAAGCTGGTCGTCTCCCTGTCCGTCTATCCGGATTGCGCCGACATCGCCTGTACCGTCGAGCGGACGAAGGCGCGGGGCGAGCAGAAGACCACGGCCCAGATCTACGACCGGATGTTCGTGCGCCACTGGGACACCTGGGCGGACGGAACCCAGAACCACCTGTTCGTCGTTCCGGTGGCTGGTGGTGAGCCGGTCTGGGTCACCAAGGGGTTCGACGGCGATACGCCCTCCAAACCCTTCGGCGACGAGAGCGAGTTCACCTTCACCCCCGACAACGCCGGCGTCGTCTTTGCCGCGCGGCAGGCGGGCCGCAGCGAGCCGTGGAGCACCAATTTCGACCTCTATCAGGTCTCTGTGGCTGAGCCGGGCAAGCTGACCAACCTGACCGAGGACAATGAGGCCTGGGACACGGGTGCGGTCTTCTCGCCGGACGGCAGGACGATGGCGTGGCGCGCCATGGCCCGGCCCGGGTTCGAGGCGGACAGGTTCGCGATTTTCCTGCGCGACACGTCCACCGGCCAGACGCGCCAGATCGCGGCCAACTGGGATCGGTCGGCCGATGGCCTGCAATGGTCGGCGGACGGTCGCAGCCTCTACACGACCGCGGGCGATGTGGGTCAGACCCGTCTGTTCCAGATCGATGTCACCTCGGGCGGCGTCGTGCCCCTGACCGGTCCCGGACATGTCTCGGCCTTTAGCCAGACCCCCTCGGGCTTCGTCTTCGCCGCAGACAGCCTGACCGCGCCGTCCGACCTGTGGTTCAAGACCTGGCGCGGCCGCGAGATGCCGCGCCGTCTGACCAATGTGAACCCGCAACTGGCCGACAAGGCCTTCGGCGAGGCCGAACAGTTCAGCTTTGCCGGCTGGAACGGCGAGGAGGTCCATGCCTATGTCATCAAGCCGGTCGGCTATGAGGAGGGGAAGAGATATCCCGTCGCCTTCCTGATCCATGGCGGGCCCCAGGGGTCATTCGGCAACAGCTGGTCCTATCGCTGGAACCCCGAGACCTATGCGGGCGCCGGCTATGCCGTGGTGATGGTCGATTTCCATGGCTCCACCGGCTATGGCCAGGCCTTTACCGACTCGATCTCGCAGCACTGGGGCGATCGTCCGCTGGAAGACCTGCAGAAGGGCTGGGCGGCGGCGCAGGAGAAGTACGCCTTCCTCGACGGATCCAACGCCTGTGCGCTGGGCGCCTCCTATGGCGGCTATATGATCAACTGGATCGCCGGCAACTGGCCCGATGCGTTCAAATGCATGGTCAACCACGATGGGGTCTTCGACACCTTCGGCATGGGCTATTCGACCGAGGAACTGTGGTTCACCGAGTGGGAATACGGCGGCACGCCGTGGGACAGGCCGGAGGGCTATCAGGCCTTCAACCCGGCCAACCATGTCCAGAACTGGAAGACGCCCATGCTGGTGGTCCAGGGCGACCGCGACTTCCGCATCCCGACCGCCCAGGGCCTGTCGACCTTCACCGCCCTGCAAAGGCGCGGCATCGACAGCCGGCTGGTGTTCTTCCCGAACGAGAACCACTGGGTGCTGAAGCCGGCCAACAGCGTCCAGTGGCACAACGAGGTGTTCGGCTGGCTCGACAAATACCTCGACGCCCCGAAGTAGGCGGGGGTCTCGCGCGACAGCAAAAAAGCCCCGGTCAGTTCGCCTGACCGGGGCTTTCCTGTTTTCCGGGGTGCAGACTTTAGCGCAGCATCTCGCTCAGCCGGGCGTGTTCGCGATCGGTCATGCAGCGCGGGGCCGACCAGGTCTCTCCGCGATCCCGGGCCTGAAGCGCCTCGTCGGCTGTGACGAAGACCGGAGCCTGGCCGAAACGACGCTCAAACGTGCGGCGCGCGACAGCGCCCGTCTCGCAAGGCATGACGATGCGCAGGGCGCCCGGGGGCGGAGCCTCGACCGACATGGCGCGGTAGACCCGGGCGTCAAATTGCGCGGCCGGGGCGGCGCGTTGCTGGGAAAGCGCGGGGCTGGCCAGGGCGGCCAGGGCGATGGCGACGGCGGCCGTCACACGCAACGAGGATGAAAGCGACATAGGCGAAACCTCCAAAAATCTCCCGAATTCACTCAGGGTTCGGAGGAATAATGCGCCAGAACTCGAGAATGTAAACCTTCTGCGACTGTCACAATACGAAAATGTGAAAATCACACAGCAAACGGATCATAAAGGGACGGTTCCCATGGTCTGCCCGGGGGGTGGGCAGGCTGGGGCCAACTCTTTCCAGCCTCGGGCGTTGATAGGGCTCACAGGAGCAAGCCCCTGACCGCCGCCGCCTCGAAATCTTCGGTCTGGCGCCGCATGCGTCGGCATACGCGTGATCTGGCCGGACGGCTGTTCGTCCATATCACCACGCGTGACCCTGTCTTCCTCGCCTTTCGTCATCCTGGCCCGGTCGAGGCGGGGGCGGGAGGGCTGGTCATGCTCATTGTCGCCGCTGTCTTCAGCGCCCTGCTGTTCCTCGACTGGAACATTTTCCGCGGCCCGATCGGGCGCTGGGCCTCGGCGGCCTACGACCGTGAGATCGTTCTGGGCGGCGATCTGGACGTGCAGATACTCAGCTGGACACCGTCCGTCACTGTGAGGAAACTCAGCATCGGCGGACCTCGCTGGTCGCGTGGGCGCAAAACCGCAGATGTCGACATCCTCCATGCGTCGTTCCGGCTGCGGACGCTGCTGGCCGGCCAGATCGAGGTGCCGCTGCTGGCCTTTACCCGACCCCGGGCCACCCTGATCACCGACCGCGAGGGCCGTCAGAGCTGGGCCCTGAACCCCGACAGAGCCTCGTCCAGCGGCGGGATGAAGCTGCCGGTCATCCAGCAACTGGTCATCGACAGCGGCCATCTCGTCTATGAAGATCAGAGACGCGACCTGACCCTGGACGCTGAGATCTCGGCGCGTGAAAGCGCCCGGGCGGGCGGCGACGCCGGATTCGTGCTCGACGGTCAGGGACGTCTGAACGGGTCGCCGCTGACCCTTCGGGTTGAGGGCGGGCGCTTCGTCGCCGTCCGCCGCAACCGGCCCTATCGTTTCAACGCCGTCCTGACGGGCGCGGGATCGCGACTGAGCGCTGACGGCGCCATCACCCGTCCATTCGACCTTGGACAGTTCGCAGCGACCATGACGCTTGAGGGACGCAGCCTGGCCGATCTGTATCTTCTGACCGGGGTCGCCCTGCCGACCACGCCCCCGTATCGGCTGTCAGGGGCCCTGAAAAGAGACCGGTCAGTCTGGACCTTCACGGATTTCAAGGGTCGGGTCGGGGCCTCGGACCTGTCGGGCGATGTGCGGATCGAGGCGCGCGAGAGGCTGCGTGTCGAGGCCGACCTGACCTCGCAACGTCTGGATCTCGACGACCTGATGGCCGTCGCCGGGGTCCGGACGCAAACGGCGGCGTCGGGCGGCAATACCACTGCGGTCGGTTCAGGCGTTCCCGGCAAGCTGTTGCCGGACGCTCCGCTGCAGACGGCCCGTCTTCGGACCATGGACGGAACGCTGACCTACAGGGCCGCCAGTGTGAGGGCCAACGCCCTGGATGTGCGCCGGGTCACCCTGGGCGCGGACCTGAAGGCGGGGGTGCTCAACCTCGACCCTGTGGCCTTTGTCTTCAATCGCGGCGAGCTGAATGGCGCGGCGCGCATCAACGCGGCGCGCCACGTCCCCTACAGCACGGTCGATTTCCGGTTGGGCGGATACCCTCTGGAGTCCCTCATTCCAGCGCGGGATGGAACATCGCCCCTGACCGGCCGGGTGCTGGGACGGGCCAGACTGGAAGGGGCCGGCGCCTCGATCCACGATTTCGCCGCCGGATCGAAGGGCACGCTCAGCCTTGTCCTGCCGCAAGGGCGGATGCGTGCGGCGTTCGCTGAGTTGCTGGGCGTCAACGCCTCGGCAGGCCTGCTGAAGCTGCTCAGCGGGGACACATCGACCAGTTCCATCCGCTGCGGCGTGGCCGATTTTACCGTGGCCGGCGGAACAGCCACAGCCCGGACCCTGGTGATCGATACCGATGTCGTGCTGGCGACAGGAAAGGGGACCATCGACCTTGGCGCCGAAACCCTCGACCTGCGGATCGACGGCGAGTCCAAGAAGCCGCGTCTGTTGCGGCTATGGACGCCGATCACGGTCAGCGGCCCGTTGACGGCGCCCCGGGTGGGCGTCGACATCGGACAGACGGCGGCCCAGGTCGGGCTGACCGGCGTGCTGTCGGCCCTGGTTGCGCCGGTCGCGGCCCTGTTCGCCTTTGTCGATCCGGGGCTGGCGGACGATGCCGACTGCGGCGCCCTGATCGCCGGCGTCCGCTGAACCAGGTCACCAGCCCCATCCGTCCCCTTGCAAAACGCGTATCGGCGGGGAACCTATCCCTATGACTTCAGGACATGGCATGACACGGAGAGGCATACTGGCGCCGATGGTCGGGGCTATGCTGGCGGGCTGCACCCCGCTCGGCCTGCTCAACCGGCTGGGGCCGCGCGACCGGGGTGCGACCCGGCTGGCGCGCGACATCGCCTATGGGGACGATCCGCGACAGAGGATGGATATCTACGGCCCGCCGCTCGACAGCGCCGATGTCGCGTCGGGCGGGCTGCCGGTGGTGGTCTTCTTCTATGGCGGCGGTTGGGATTCGGGCTCCAGAAGCGACTATGGATGGGCGGCCCAGGCCCTGGCCTCGCGTGGGTTCGTGGTCTTTCTGCCCGACTATCGGCTGGTGCCACAGGTGGTCTTCCCGGCCTTTGTCGAAGACGCTGCACAGGCGACGGCCGGGGCGGCCGGGCTCGCGGCCCAGTATGGCGGCGACCCCACGCGGTTGGCCGTCTCGGGGCATTCGGCGGGCGCCCATCTGGCCCTGATGATCGCACTGGACCGCCGCTATATGCAGGCGGCCGGACGGCCTGACCTGATCCGGGCGGCGGCGGGCCTGGCCGGCCCCTACGAGTTCCTGCCGCTCAATGTCGCGGCCTCGATCAACGCCTTCGGTCGCGTCCCGGACCCGACCCTGACGCAGCCGGTGACCTTCGTGCGCCCCGACGCCCCGCCGCTTTGGCTGGGTCACGGTTCGGCCGACACCGTGGTCCATGCCGAGGACTCCATCATTCTGGACCGGCAGACGCGCGCGGCCGGCGGCCGTTCAGAGCTGAAAATCTATCCGGGGCTGGATCATGCCGACCTGATCGCGACCTTCTCGCCGCTGTTCCGCAAGAAGGCCCCCGTGCTGAACGATGTGTCGGGCTTCCTGCACCGTCAGTTGGGATGAGGACTTCGTCAGGGACAGTCAGTGGCGCGCGGCATCTTCAAGGAACATGGTCGGCCTCTGTCTTGGGGGTGATGCCATGCGTATGACGATTGCGGCGATGATCGTGGCGACCCTCGCCGCCGGACCGGCGTGCAGCCAGGCCACGGGCACGGATCGGCCGGTCCCGACGACCATCCCCGCCGCCCAGGCGGAGGCCGCCCGCCTCAGCCCCCTGCCGCTGGATGTCGCGAGCGATCAGCGCGACTGGCAGGCCAGTCGCTCCGACAATGACGACCGCTGGTATCTGGAGCGTCTCCAGCGCCGCATCGTCCATGACCGTCGGGCGCGCGCGCTTCGGGTCCAGCCCGCCGATCTGGAAAAGGACTGTCTGGAAATCGAGCTGAAGGGCTGCGGCGTCGAGGGCGGCGGCTTCCTGCGCGGTGGCGACGACTTCACCCTCTACTGGCAGACCCAGGACGGCTTCACCGAGGAGGATGGCGTCGGCGGCGGGGTGGTGGTGCTGGAACGGCGGGGGGGAGCCGGCCCGCTGACGCCGCTGGTCTGGACGTCCGAAGGCGCGGCCTATGACGCGCCGCTCCTCACATTCGAGGGCGACGGACAATGGCTTCTGATCCTGCCCGGCGTCTCGCGCGGGACCGGCTCGGGCGACATGCTGCGGATGATGCTGTTCCGCAACGGGGCCTGGCGTCAGGTCGATACGGACTGGCAGTCCCGCGCCGGCGCCCTGCTGCAGGGCCGGGAGGTGCGACACCGGCCGAACTGGAGTTTCCACGACGGCATGCGGGCGATCACTCCCCTGTGGAACGCGTCCGACGCCCAGTGCTGCGGGGAGGCCGGTGTGGCCCTGCTGGAGTTCGGCATCGTCGACGAAAAACTGACGCTACAGGACCTCAACATGCTCGGCGGCGCGCGCTGACCCTCGCAAGCGTCGCCGTCTCGCCAAGGTCATGATCTTCCGCTAGAGGAGGCCATGACAGAACAGATGAACGCATCGGCGGCCCTGGACCGCCTCGAAACCCTCTACACCCAATCGGTCGCCAGTCTGCGCAGCGCAGTGCGAACCTTCATCGACACCGGCGAACGCGTCGACGTCGAGGCGCGTGCCCGGGGGATGTTCGCCTATCCCCAGCTCAAGGTCAGCTGGTTCGGCGACCGCCCCGCCAATCTCGAGGCCCGCGCCTACGCCCGGCTGTCGCGACAGGGCATCTATTCCACGACCATCACCCGGCCGGACCTGTTCCGCCCCTATCTGCTCGAACAGCTCGGCCTGCTGGAACAGGATTATGGGGCGACCTTCGAGGTCGGGCCATCGGAGCAGGAAATTCCCTTCCCCTATGTGCTGGACGGTTCTGATGTGGTGCTGGACCGGTCGATGACCGCCGCCATCGCCCGCTGGTTCCCGACGACGGATCTGGCCCATATCGGCGATGAAATCTCCGACGGCCTGTTCGATCTGGATCAGGATTTCCCCCTGTCCCAGTTCGACGGCCTCCGCACGGACTTCTCGCTTGCCCGGCTGCGGCATTACACGGGAACCCCGGTAGAGGACGTCCAGTCCTATGTGTTGTTCACCAACTACAACCGCTACGTCGACGAGTTCGTGCGCTGGGCGGTCGAACAGGTGCGTGATCCCTTGACGCCCTACCAGACCCTGTCCTGCGCCGGAGGGGTGGTGATCACGCCTGAGACCGCTGATCCCGAGGCCGCCGTCATGGACGCCGCCTGGAAAAAGCACCAGATGCCGGCCTATCACCTGACAGCGCCGGGCCACACGGGAATTACCCTGGTCAACATCGGGGTCGGGCCGTCCAACGCCAAGACCATCTGCGACCACCTGGCCGTCACCCGACCCCACGCCTGGATGATGATCGGTCACTGCGGCGGCCTGCGTCCCACCCAGACCATCGGCGACTATGTCCTGGCCCACGCCTATCTGCGCGATGACCATGTGCTGGACGCGGTTCTGCCGCCGGACATCCCCATCCCCTCGATCGCCGAGGTCCAGCGCGCCCTCTTTGACGCCGCCAAGATCGTTTCCGGCGCCCCGGGCGAGGAGGTCAAACGCCGCCTGCGCACCGGCACGGTGGTGACCACCGACGACCGCAACTGGGAATTGCGCTACTCGAAATCGGCGCTGCGCTTCAACCAGAGCCGCGCCGTCGCCATCGATATGGAAAGCGCCACTATCGCCGCCCAGGGCTATCGCTTCCGCGTGCCTTACGGCACCCTGTTGTGCGTGTCGGACAAGCCGCTGCATGGCGAGATCAAACTGCCGGGTCAGGCCAACCGCTTCTATGAGGGCTCGATCTCCGAACACCTGCAGATCGGCATCAAGGCGGTGGACCTGCTGCGCAGCGAAGGCGCGAAACTGCACTCCCGCAAGCTGCGCGCCTTCGACGAGCCGCCGTTCCGGTAACCAGAACCGGTGATCAGTCCCCGTCATCCTCGATAGCGTGGATCTGGTCGTCGTCGAGGCCGAAATGGTGACCGATCTCGTGGATGAGGACGTGGGCGATCAGTTCGTCCAGACCCACGTCGCCGCGCTCGCACCATTCATCGAGGATCGGCCGGCGATAGAGGAAGATCCGCGACGGCTCGGCGGCGGGGCCGAGCCCGTCGCGGCGGCCGATGTCGACGCCCTGATACAGGCCGGTCAGTTCGAACGGATCGTCCATGCCGAAATGGGTCAGGGTCTCCTCGTCCGGGAAGTCGTCAATGCGGAACACCACCTCGCCGGCCGCCCGACGGAAGACCTCGGGCAGGGCCTGAAAGGCCGCCTCGGCCAGGGCGGCGAAATCGTCGAGCGACGGGGCGGCGCGATCGGTCCAGTCTGAAGGGGCGGGCATTGGACCTCGTGACGAGCGGGGCGAGTGGTGAGAGGCGAGTGTGGGTATCGGGCCTCCCCGCCACAAGGCGGCGAGGCTGCGACTGCGACGATGCGGCCCGTTCTGGTCCGTCGCCCCTCGCCAGTCGCCACATCTCCGCTATGGTGAATCGACGAATCGGCAGGTGAAGGAATGGCGGAAGCCGAAATCGCCTTTGTAGCAGCAGCGGGCGCGGCGGGACTGGCCCTGTCTGTGAGCGCCTGGGCCTGGCGATTGCATCGCCGCGTCGCCGCGCACGAGGCGACGATGGAGCGGCGCGCCGCCGGCCAGGCCTCGGCCCTGTCCGAACAGAACGGCGCCCTTGCGGCCTTCGACGATCTCCGCATCGGACTGACGCCAGACCAGACCTCCGTCCTGGGCGCGCCCTCCGCCATGGCGGCGGCGAGAGCCGCCCTGGCGCCCGGCGAGAATGACGATGACGCCGGGGCTCTGGTCGGCGCCGTGCGTGCGGCTTTCCCGGAAGCGCTCGCGTCCCTGATCGAGACCGGCGCCCCGTTCGACGAGAAACTGGAGACGCCTTCGGGAGTCTGGGTCGTGGAGGGCCGGCCGGCGCCCGGGGCCGCCTGGCTGAGACTGGCGCCGGGGACTGACCGGGGACCTGACGTCGATGTCGGTCTGGGTCTTTTGACCGACGCCTCGCCAGCACCGACCTGGGTGGTGGATCGGGCCGGAGCGCTGGTCTGGGCCAATCGCGCCTGGCTGGCGGAGGTGGGCGGACCGGATCTGGACGAGGCCAGAAGCCGGACCCTGAGCTTCGACCGTGGCGCGGACTCCATCCTGAACGAGGCGCGACGTCTGGGCGTACGTCAGGAAGGGTTCCGCTGGACCACGGGCGGAGATCGCCGCCGCGCCTGGCGGATCGTCGCCGAGCCTCTGGCTGCGGCCGGGGTGGTGCTCGCCTTCGCCGTGGACATGACCGACGCAGAAGAAACGCGCGACACCCTGCGCCGTCACGTCGAGGCGCATGACGAGACCCTGAACCACCTTGCCGACGCGGTGGCCATCTTCGGTCCGTCGAAACGGCTGGCCTTCCACAACACCGCCTTCCAGCAGTTGTTCAACATCGACCCGGCCTGGCTGGACGAACGGCCGACCCACGCCGAACTGTTGGATCGTCTGCGTCAGAAGCGCCAGCTGCCCGAGGTCGTCGACTATGCCGGGTGGAAGGCCAATGAGCTCGACTTCTATGGCGCCGCCGAGGCCGCGCCGGATGACAGCTGGTCGCTGCCGGACGGCCGGACCCTGCGCGTCGTGCGCCAGCCCCATCCCCTGGGCGGCATTCTGCTGCTGTTCTCGGACATTACCGACGAGCTCCAGCTGCGCAGCCGGTACAATGCCCAGATTCAGGTCCAGACGGCGACGCTCGACAAGCTGAACGATGCGGTCGCCGTGTTCGGGTCGGACGGGCGACTGCGGCTGCACAACGACGCCTTTGAGACCTTCTGGGGCCTGTCGTCGGATCAACTGGTCGAGGCCGGCGATTTCGACTCTGTCGCCGCCCTAGCGCGGCGGACCATGCCGGACCCCGCCCTGTGGCTGGGGCTGAAGGCGCGGGTCGCCGATCCCGATCCGGAAAGCCGGGTGCCGATCTCGGGGGAGGGCCGCACCGCCGATGGTCGCGTCGCGGCCTGGCAGACCCGGCCCCTGCCTGACGGGGCCACCCTGGTCGCCTTCTCTGACGTCACCGCCCGCCGTGAGCTGGAACAGGCCCTGGCGGCCAAGGCGGCGGCGCTGGAAGAAAGTCAGGCCCTGAAGCGGGAATTCGTCGGCTCGGTCAGCTACGAACTGCGTACGCCCCTGACCACCATCGTCGGCTATTCGGAGCTGCTGGAGACGATGGGCGACCTGCCCGAGCGCAGCCGCCAGCACGCCGGCGCGATCCGCACCGCCGCCAGCCAGCTGGCCCGGTCCATCGACGACGTGCTGGACATGGCCCAGATCGACGCCGGTGAGATGGAGCTGTCGGTCGCCGAGGTCCGCATTTCTCAGCTTCTGGACGCGGCCGCCGAAACCGTGCGGGCGCGGATCGAGGGCAGGGGGGCGTCGCTGATCGTCGAACACGGCCTTGGGCCGGCGGCGATCCGTGCCGACGCCCGCCGGATCAGCCAGGCGCTGGATCATCTGCTCGACAACGCCGCCCGGGCGGTGTCCGAGGGCGGTCAGGTCCGGCTGTCCGCCGAATATGCAGCGACGGAGGTGCGGCTCCGCGTCGAGGACACCGGACGGGGCATTCCCTACCATCTCCAGGCCCATGTGTTCGACCGCTTCGTCAGGCGCGAGCGCGGCGGCCCCGGCGTCGGTCTGGCCCTGGTCAAGGCCCTGGTCGAGTTGCACGGCGGCTGGGCCGAGGTCGAGAGCGAGCCCGGCAAGGGCGCCGCCTTCATCCTGCACCTGCCGCTGGCGACAGCGTCGGAGCGGGCGTTGGGATGACCCGCTAGGCGCGCGCGCCGTGGCCGATCAGCCAGGCGGCGACCTCGGCGTGACGATTGCGGCGCGCCTGGCTGAGCGGGGAGCGAATTTCAGTGACGCCGGACGTCAGCGTGACCGGCACAGCCAGATTGACGTCAGCGCCGGCGGCGACGAGCCGCTGCACCACGGCCAGATGGCCCTCGCGCGAGGCGTTGATCAGGGGCGTCTCATCATCGGGGACGATCGCGTTCACGTCGGCGCCGAGACCGATGAGATCGTCCGCCATCTCGATACAGCCGTTGGCGGCGGCGGCGATCAGAGGATTGCCGTCGCCCCTCATAGGACGGTCGATCTCTGCGCCCTGGCCGATCAGGAAGCGCGCCATGGTCAGGTCGCCGTTGCGGGCGGCCGCGATCAGGGGCGTGCCGTCGCGAGCGCGGCCCTCGTCAACATCGGCGCCGTGAGCGAGGAAGGCCGTCGCCGCGCCGATGTCGCCGGTGCGGGGGCATCCACGACCCAGCCGCCAGAGGCCGGCGCAGCGGAGGACGTCTGGGCCGACGCCTGGATCGTCGCGCCGCCGAGCACGGTCGCGGTGAGGACGCCAGCGACAATCAGGCTCCGGGCGGAGGGGGACTTCGAGGTCATGGGCGGCTCCGTAGGATCGCCCAGCTATGGCAGAGGCAGGTTCGGTGGCTACTTAAGGATTGGTCATCTACGCATGCGCTGGCGCGCGGATCGGCGGGAGAATAAAGGAACGGGCATGACGAAGCTTCTCAAGACCGCCCTGATCTACGACTTCGACGGGACCTTGGCGCGTGGGAATATGCAGGAGGTCACCTTCATTCCCTCGGTCGGGATGGACATCGGCGACTTCTGGGGCGAGGCGGACCGGCTGACCAAGTCGGCCGATGGCGACAATATCCTTATGTATATGCAGCTTATGCTGCTGCGATCGCGCCAGAACGGACAGACGATCACCAAACAGCTGCTGGCCGGGCACGGCCAGGACGTGAAGCTTTTTGACGGACTGAGGTCCGACCTGACCGGAAAGGGCTGGTTCGAGCGGATCGACGCCATTGGCGCGAAATACGGACTGGAGATCGAGCACTACATCATCTCCGCGGGCCTTGAGGAGATGATCGACGGCTGTCCGATCCGCGATGCCTTCCACCACGTCTTCGCGTCCAAGTTCGCCTATGACGAACACGGGGTGGCGATCTGGCCGGCGGTGGGGGTCAACTACACCACCAAGACCCAGTATCTGTTTCGCATCAACAAGGGCGTCCTGAACCACTGGGACCACGAGCGGATCAACAAGTTCGTCCCCGACGACGACCGCGCCGTGCCGTTCGAGCGGATGATCTTCATCGGCGACGGCGACACCGACGTCCCGACCATGAAGATGATGCATACCAAGGGCGGCTATTCGATCGCCGTCTATGATCCGAGGAACTCCGACAAGGATCAGAAGAAGATCTACAGCCTGATCTCGGAGGACCGGGTCAACTTCGTCGCCGCCGCCGACTATCGCGAGGGCCAGCCGCTGGATCTGATCGTCAAGGGACTGATCGGCCGGATCGCCATCAATGCGGGCACAATGCCCGCCATCGACTGACCGTCACACCAGCCCGGTAACCGCCGGCGCCTCCGCGCCGCTGTCGGGGAAGACCTGGCGGTCCAGCGCGGCACGTTCCACCCCCAGATGGTCGCGCAGCACGCCCTTGAAGACGGCCCTCACGTCCAGCGTCGGAGCGAGGTCGCGGTTCTCGAACAGGGCGGCGTCAGAAAGTCCCGGCCAGTCGCCGATCGGCCCGCCGCGCTTGACCGCCCCGCCGGCCAGCATCAGGGTCGAGGCTGTGCCGTGGTCGGTGCCGAGGGTGCCGTTGATGCGCGCCGTCCGCCCGAACTCGGTGGCGACGACCACCACGGTCCGACCCCACTCGCCGCCCAGCCCCTGACGCAGGCCGATCACCAGCTGGTCCAGCTGGGTCAGTCGCGCCTGAAGCTGGGGTGACTGCCTCGCATGGGTGTCCCAGCCGTCCAGCGACAGGGCGACGACGTCGGCGCCGGTTTCACCCGTCATCAAGCGCGCCACGGCCGAACCGAGGCCGGCGGCGTCACCGCGGCGCGGCGCGCCGTCTGTTCCGCCCGCCATGCTTCGCGCCTGGGCCTCGGTCTCCAGACCGCGCGCCAGGTTGGTCGCCAGCAACCGGTCCTCGGCATAGAGGTCCTGCAACAGGGAGGCGAGGCGGTCATCGCCGCCAATCCGGCCGCCGGGCGCCCAGCTCGAGGTCTCCGCCGGCCCCCGCAGGATCAGCGGCGTCTGTGCGCCGATCGACAGGCCGCGTCCGTTGGTCGCGCCGAGCGCCCGGTTCAGCCAGCCGCTGTCGGACTGGTGCAGCCGTTCGCCGCCGCTTTCCAGCATGTCCTGGGCGTCGAAATGCGATCGGATGCGGGTCGGTATGGCCACGGCCGGCGCAAAGCGCAGCTGACCCTTGCCATAAAGACCATGCAGGTCGGCGAGGGCAGGATGCAGGGCGAATCCCTGCTCCAGCCCGAGCCCGCCATCCGCCCCGCCAGGCGGCTTCATCGCCAGCGGGCCGCGCAGCCGCTGGTAATCGGCATCAGCCCATGGCGCGGTGACGGACAGGCCGTCCATGGCGCCGCGGGCGATGACCACGACCAGTTTGGGCCGCCCGCCCGAGGTCTGGGCCCCCGCCTGTCCGGCAAAGGTGAGGCTGAGACCGCCGAGACCGAGACCGGCCAGCAGGCGGCGGCGGTCGAGGGCGAGGGCGAGGGAAAGCTCGGTGTTGAAAGCAGTATGGGTCATCGGCGCTGGAACTCCGGCGACATGAGAAACAGGGTCAGGGCTTCAGGCCGGCTCTCGGCGCGGGCCACGGCGGTGCGGGTGCGGTCGGACAGGCGCAGGCCGAGCGCCGCCTCGGCGATCACGGCGGGCTCTCTCTGGCCCCGGGCGGCATCCGCGACGACCGAGGCCCACTCCAGCCGTTTGACCAGGGCGTCCGGCCCGGCCCAGTCCGCCGCCGTGTCGGGCCATCCCTCAGGCGAGGGAGGCGAAAAGGCGGGCTGGCCCATCGCGATCAGCGGCTGTTGCAGGCCCTGCGGCCGTTGCGGCTGTGTGCCAAGCGCGCGGTGGGTGGAGACGATGAACTCATACGGCGTCTTTACCTTGGCCGGAGCGGGCGACCAGGCCTCCGGCGCCGCGATCAGGGCGCGGGCGACGACGTCCAGACGGCCGTTCGAGCCGAGCCAGGCCGCTTCCAGCGCCGCGACGAGGGCGGGCGGCGGGTCGTCGGCGACGAAATGAACGGCGATGCGACGCGCGAGACGTTTCGCGGTCTGCGGCCTCGTCGCAAGGTCGCGCAGGATCGTTTCGCCCTGCGATGCTCCGCCTTGGGCATAGCGGCGGCCCATGACGGTCCGCTCTCCGGGCTCATGCACGATCGGACGGAAAGCAAAGCCCCTGTCGCCGGCCTGTTCCGCCACCTGCGCTGTGCGTCGCGCGTTCGGTCGCCGGTTCCGGCCGTCCCTCCCGCCGGCCTGCCCCGCCAGCGACCAGCCGGTCAGGGCGCGGGCGAATTCTGTGACGTCGGTCTGGGTATAGCCGCCGTCGGCGCCCACGGTGTGGAGCTCAAGGATCTCGCGGGCCAGGTTCTCGTTCAGCCCGGCGGACCGGCGTTGGCCGGCGGGGCTGTTGGGCCCGATGGACTGGGCCTGATCGAGATACAGCAGCATGGCGGGGTGTTGTTCGGCCGAGACGAGCAGGTCGGCGAAAGGACCGAACACATACGGTCGGATCGCCTCGCGTTCATACTGGCCGATGAAGACCGCGCTGGTGAACTTCACCGCCGACACGGTCAGGGCGTTGATCCAGAACAGGGCCCATCGCTCCGCGAATCCGTCCGGCGTTGAGGCGCCCAGCCGCGCACGGGCCAGAAATTCCTGGGCCGTATCCTGCGCCAGATTGCGGCGTTCCAGCCGTCGGGCGTCGAACGCCGCCTCGGCTGCGGGATTGGCGGCGACGCCGTTCGCCGCCATGGCCGGCGCCATATCCGGCATCGGCGGGCCGGACGTCGGGGTTTCGCCACGCAGCTGACGCGCAGTCGCGGCGGCGTCCCTGTATTCGACGAATTGCCGGATGCGCTGGCCTGAATCCGGAAAGACCCCGGCGGGCTGCGGCGCGCCTGAGGTCCTGATCTGGTCGTCCAGCCAGGCTCGGGGATCCCGCGCCACAGTGGTGATCTCGCCGGGTCGGGCGCCCAGGCCGAAGCGGGTCAGGGCGATTGAGGCCGCGAGCGTGCTGTCGGGTCGAGCCATGGAAGCCTGCCTTTGTGCGGATCAGCGATAGCCGTCCAACGCACGGCGCCCGGGAATCCGGCGCGACCCGGGGTCAGGCCGTGCGGTGACGCATCCAGGCGTCGCGAGCGGCGGTCAGCCGCCCGGGCACCAGACCCGTCAGAAGCGTAGCCCGGAGCTCGCATTTCAGGCCCAGGTCCTGCCCCTTGACCCAGGCCACCCGGGCCTCGCAGGCCGTTCCCGCCGTCAGGTCCACGACCACGATCACGGGCGCCAGACCCATCGCCCGGTCCAGCCGGATGCGCAGGCCGTTTTCGGACTCGTCCACGATCAGACAGCGCGTCTCCTGACCGTCCGAGAGAATCAGGCCGCGCGAATCCACCAGACGCCGAGGTTCGGCCCGGCGCTCGTCGGATCGGGATGTCCGGTCGAACAGGCTCATCGACAAACCAACGCCCGAAACCGGTCGAGGGGTGCGGTCCGGGCGCTCAGTGCTGGCTTTCCGGCAGGCGCACGATCAACCCGTCCAGGGCGTCCGAGACCCGGATCTGGCAGGACAGGCGGCTGTTCGGCTGCACATTCTCGGCGAAGTCGAGCATCGACTCCTCCATGGCCGAGGGACGCCCCGTTTCTGCGGCAAAGGCCTCGTCGACATAGACGTGGCAGGTGGCGCAGGCGCAGGCGCCGCCGCAGTCGGCGTCGATGCCCGGCACATTGTTGCGGATCGCGCCTTCCATGACGGACAGGCCAGCCTTGACCTCGACCGGATGCTCTCGGCCGTCGTGTTCGATGTAGGTGATCTTCGCCATCAAGGCCTCTTAGCAAACGCGGCATGTCGGTCAAAGCGTGGTGTGAGGCCGTGGTCAGGCCGCGACATAGACCCAGGCCTCGACCCCGAATTCGGTGATCGTCAGGATGCGGCGATAGTCCTCGCCTTCGTAGAGGTCTGCTGCATGCAACTCGTCTTCAGTGATGCGGAACACCACGCCCGGGATCACGTCGTCGCCGGGATTCAGGACCGGATAGCGGGTCTCGCCACTCGTCGCGACGCCCTCCGGGCCCGCGATCTCGAACCAGGACAGGGCGAACCCCGCCAACCTGTCGGCGCGACCTTCCAGCAAACGGCCGAACGTCGCGGTCTGGACCGACGGGTCCTGCAGGGTTCCGTAGGAAAACAGCAGGACGTCGCTCATGGACGGGACGAACCCGCGGGATTCAGGCCGCAGCCTTCTTCCGGCTCGGCGACACCATAAGGGCCTTGGTCTTGGCGATGGCTGCGGCCGGGTTCAGCCCCTTGGGGCAGACCTGGGCGCAGTTCATGATGGTGTGGCAGCGATAAAGCTTGAAGGGATCCTCGAGATCGTCGAGCCGCTTGTCCGTCGCATCGTCGCGGCTGTCGGCGATCCAGCGGTAGGACTGCAGCAGGGCCGCCGGACCCAGGTACTCGGTCTGGTTCCACCAGTAGCTCGGGCAGGAGGTCGAGCAACAGGCGCAGAGGATGCACTCGTACAAACCGTCCAGCTTCAGCCGGTCTTCCGGCGTCTGCAGGCGCTCGGTCTCCGGATCCGGATCATCGGACTGGAGATAGGGCTGGATGGAGTCGTACTGGGCGTAGAACAGGGTCAGGTCCGTCACCAGATCCTTGACCACCGGCTGGTGGGGCAGGGGGGCGATGGCGATGGTCGAGGACGAGCACTCGTCCCAGCCCTTGGTGCAGGCCAAGGTGTTGCGACCGTCAATGTTCATCGAGCAGGAGCCGCAGATGCCCTCGCGGCACGACCGGCGGAAGGCCAGGGTCGGGTCGATCTCGTTCTTGATGTGGATCAGGGCGTCCAGCAGCATCGGGCCGTGATCGTCGGCCGAGACCTCATAGACGTCCCAGCGCGGATCGGCGTCGACCTCGGGGTCGTAGCGATAGACCTTATAGGTCTTGACGTTCCTTGCGCCGGCCGGAGCCTTGTGGACCTTGCCGGTCGTGGGCTTCGAGCCGCGGGGGAGGGTGAGCTGGACCATATCAGTAAACTCGCGCCTTGGGCTCGATGTAGGCCACGTCGTCGGACATCGTGTAGTTGTGCACCGGACGGTAGTCGATCTGGACCGCCTCGCCCGGGCGTTTCCACGACAGGGTGTGCTTCATCCAGTTGGCGTCATCCCTGTCGGGATAGTCCTCGCGGGCGTGGGCGCCGCGCGATTCCGTGCGGTTCAGGGCGCTCTCGATGGTGACGACGGCCTGTGCGATCAGATTGTCGTATTCCATCGTCTCGACCAGATCGGTGTTCCAGATCAGGCCGCGATCCGTGGTCTTGATGTCGGACCCCTGGGCGTCGATGGCGCGCAGCTTGTCGGTGCCCTGCTGCAGGGTCTCGCCCGTACGGAACACGGCGGCGTCGGCCTGCATGGCCTGTTGCATGGCCAGCCGCAGGTGCGAGGTCGGGGTCGAGCCGTTGGCGTGGCGGAACCGGTCCAGCCGGGCCAGATGGCCGTCAGTGGTCGCGGCGGGAGCGTCGGGCACGGCCGAGGCCTTGTCCACCACCTCGCCGACCCGCAGGCCGGCGGCGCGGCCGAACACCACCAGATCGGTCAGGGAGTTGGAGCCCAGACGGTTGGCCCCGTGCACCGAGACGCAGGCCGCCTCGCCCACGGCCATCAGGCCGGGCACCACGCTGTCGGCATTGCCGTCGCGCAGGGTCAGGACCTCGCCATGATAGTTGGTGGGGATGCCGCCCATATTGTAGTGGACGGTCGGGATGACGGGGATCGGCGCCTTGGTGACGTCGACGCCGGCGAAGATCTTGGCGCTTTCGGAAATGCCGGGCAGGCGCTGGTGCAGGATCTTCGGATCCAGATGATCCAGATGCAGGAAGATGTGGTCCTTCTTGGGACCGACGCCGCGGCCTTCGCGGATTTCGATGGTCATGGAACGGCTGACCATGTCGCGCGGGGCCAGGTCCTTCACGGTCGGGGCATAGCGCTCCATGAAGCGCTCGCCTTCCGAGTTGGTCAGGTAACCGCCCTCGCCGCGCGCGCCCTCGGTGATCAGGCAGCCGGCGCCGTAGATGCCGGTCGGGTGGAACTGGACGAACTCCATGTCCTGCAGCGGCAGGCCGGCGCGCAGCACCATGGCGTTGCCGTCGCCGGTGCAGGTGTGGGCCGAGGTCGCCGAGAAATAGGCGCGGCCGTATCCGCCGGTGGCCAGGATGACCATCTTGGCCCGGAAGCGGTGCAGTTGACCGTTGTCGAGTTGCAGCGCCGTCACCCCGGTGCAGACCCCGTCCTGCATGATCAGGTCGAGGCCGAAATACTCGACGAAGAACTTGACCTCGCGGCGGACCGACTGGCCGTACAGGGTGTGCAGGATGGCGTGGCCGGTGCGGTCGGCGGCGGCGCAGGTGCGCTGCACAGGGCCCTCGCCGAAGTTGCGGGTCATGCCGCCGAAGGCGCGCTGGTAGATCTTGCCTTCCTCGGTGCGGGAGAAGGGCACGCCCCAGTGCTCCAGCTCATAGACGGCCTTGGGCGCGTTGCGGACCAGGTATTCGATGGCGTCCTGGTCGCCCAGCCAGTCGGACCCCTTGACGGTGTCGTACATATGCCACTGCCAGCTGTCCTCGCCCATATTGCCCAGCGAGGCCGAGATACCGCCTTGCGCCGCCACGGTGTGGGAGCGGGTCGGGAAGACCTTGGTGACGCAGGCGACCTTCAGCCCCTGCTGGGCGGCGCCGAGGGCGGCGCGAAGGCCGGAGCCCCCGGCCCCGACGACAACGACGTCATAGGCGTGATCGACGAACTCATAGGCGGACATGCGGATCAGACTCCGGCCGGCAGCGGCGCGGAACCCAGCGCCAGCCGCACGATAAGGAAGACGCTGGCGGCGGCCAGCGCGAAGAAGACCAGGTTCAACAGCCAGACCAGCGCCGTCCGCGTTCCGATCTTGTGGATATAGTCCTCGAGGATGACCTTCCAGGCGAGGCTGGCGTATCCGCAGAAGACCAGGATCGTCAGGGCCGCGAGGGCGGCGTTCAGGGGGCTGGCGAACCAGGCCATGACATCCGGATGACCCGCGCCTGTCAGGGTGAAGACGGTCGAGGCGACCCACAGGCACAGAGGCAGAAGGACCAGCAGGGCAGCCTTTTCAGCAGCCCATTCCTTCGCGCCGTGACGCTCGGAAATCTTGACGTTATTGCGGAACTTGGCCCGATTGCTCACAGCGAGACCCTCCCGGTGGCGAACAGGGCGATCCAGATCAGGATCGCGACAACGACCGGCCCCCAGACGGCGACCTGGGACATAAGGTTGGCGGTCTTGACGTCCAGGCCGATGACGAGATCGTTCAGCATGTGACGACCGCCGTTCAGGATGAAGGACAGCAGCACCACGGTCAGGCCGAAGCCGATCAGCAGTCCCAAGGGCGAGGCCGCCACCGCCGCGAACCGGCCGTAGGCCTCGGGGCCAAAGGCCAGGGTCGCCAGCCAGCCGACGACGAAGATCAGGCCGACGCTGCCGGCGATGATCGTCGCGCGGAAGGTGATCGAGGCCAGCATGGTGATGTGCCAGCGCCAGATCTGCATGTGCGGCGACAGGGGCGGGGTGCGGCCGTTGGGTTGAGCGACATAGCGGCCGGTGTGAGCGCTTCCTCCGGCTGGAGTGGCGTCCTGGGGCTGAGTCATGCGAATGGTTCTCAAAAACCCTGATAAATCAGGTGTCCGGATCTCTGGGCTTGGCTTTAGTGACCGGGCGCCTGCGGTGTCAACGCAAGGCTCGCTGCACCGCGGCGTAAAAGTGTCTCACCCGCCGCCCCGATCACTGTTTCGAGTGTGGCGCTCCGGCACTAGCCAGACCTCCGTCCTGCGCGGCAGGGTGACGTCATGATGTTGTTCGCGCTGGCGATCCTCGGAAATGCGGAGCCTCAGGCGCTGCCGTCCGGGGCGACAGGCGTCATCGCGGAGGCCCCGCAGATTTTTCGGCGGCCCGCCGTCCCGCCCTATGAGCCGCCATCCGACTTTGGTCGACAGCGGGCCGAGGGGGACGCCGACGCCCGGCCGCACAGATCGGGCGGGAGAGCGGACGCCGTCATGGACTATCAGCGGGCGGTTGAGGAGCGGCGTCATGCGGCCCAGGCCCTGATGGGCGCGCTGGACGGCCTGTGGCGTGTGGCTGGGGCCAATGGCCGGACCATGCTGGAACTCGCCCTGGTCGATCCAGGCCCGGGAGAACCGATCGAGGGCGCATGGACCCGGAACGGGGCCCATGGCGCGGCCCGTTCGGGCGCAGTTCTATCGGCCTCAAGGGAGGGCGACGCCGTCCGGATCCGGCTGGACCGGGGCGCCCAGCTGAATCTCCGGATCGGACCCGACGGCTGGCGCGGGGTCCTGACCGGGGACGGGAAGCCGCGGGCCGTCCTCTTGATCCCCCGCTGAAGTCCGATCCGGACCTTGGATCCGCGGGCGGGGCGGCCGCCGCGCTTAAGCCGTCGTCAATCCCGGTGCGTTAAGGGTCGGGGCATGACCGTCGTATCGCCCGCCGCCTCGCGCCCAAGCCTCGCCCGTCTGCTGGACGGCGCCGAGCGCGTCATCATCCTGGCCCTCTACAGCCTGCTCGTCTGGCGCTTCGCCCAGGGGATCCAGGACTCGCCGGCCAACATCCTGTTTCTGGTGTCCGAGGGGCTGATCGCCGCCTTCGTCCTGTTCCGGCGTTCGACCGAGGCCATCACCCTGCGCCCCATCGACTGGGCGACCGGCGTGCTGGGCACCGCCCTGCCGATGCTGGTCCAGCCGACCGGCGGCGGCCTGCCCGGCGGGGCGATCATGCTGGTCGTCGGTCTCGCCATCGGCATGGGCGCCAAATTGTCGCTGCGCCGCAGCTTCGGCGTCGTCGCCGCCAACCGGGGCGTCAAGCGCAGCGGCCTCTATGCTGCCGTCCGCCACCCGATGTATCTCGGCTATCTGGTGGCCAACGCCGGGGTGCTGATGGTCAACCCGTCGCTGTGGAACGCCGCCCTTCTGACAGTCTGGTTCGGCTTCATCGTCGCCCGGATTCATGCCGAGGAGCGGGTTCTGGGTCAGGACCCGGCCTATCAGGCCTTCGCCGCCGACGTTCGGTACCGGTTGATTCCCAGGGTCTGGTAGTCAGGCGAGCGCCCGGGCGGCGACGCCGGCCAGTTGCGTCAGCGTCTCCGGGGGCAGGGGTGCGGCCCCCGGCCGACCCCAGACCGGATCGGGCCACAGCGGGTCGTCGCGACGCCGTCCGACCACATGAACATGCAACTGGGCCGTGACATTGCCGAGGGCGGCGGTGTTCAGCTTGTCGACCGGCCGGTCCAGCGCCCGGCCGAGGCGGCGCACGGCCTCGCCCGCCAGAACCATCTCCTGCATCAGTTGCGTCCGCTGTCCGGCGTCGAGGTCGTCCAGTTCGCTTGCGCCCGCCCGGCGCGGGATCAGGACCAGCCATGGAAAGCGGGCCTCATCCATCAGCCGCACGTCGCACAGCCCCAGCGAGGCGACAGGGACGCTGTTGGCCAGCAGGCGCGGATCGGTATCAAAGGCGTCGGTCATCGGGCCATCATGGCGAACCCGACGCCCGCCGTCGCGTCTTAAGCGGACATCAAGCCTGATGCGGCATGAAGGGGGTCATGACCTTGACCGATCTTTACTGGCTGCTGGGACTGGGCGCGGCCTTCATCGCGCTGGAACGGCTGGCGCCCCATGCAGAGGGCCAGAGGCTGCTGCGTGACGGCTGGCTCGCCGACCTGATGCATCTGGTGATCAACGGGCCGGTGATCCGCCTGGCCCTGATCGGTATCGCCGTGGCCGCCAGCGTGATGGGCGCCCATCTGGTTCCGTCCGCCTGGGCCGAGGCGATTCGCGCCCAGCCGGACTGGGTCGAGTATCTCGAGATCCTGCTGATCGCCGAACTGGGCATCTATGGCGCGCATCGGGCGGCCCATGCGGTTCCCGTGCTGTGGCGGCTGCACGCCGTCCATCATTCCAGCACCGAACTGGACTGGGCCGTGACCTATCGCGTCCATCCGCTGGAGCAGTTGCTGTTCGCGGGCCCGGCCCTGGCCGTGGTGATCGCCCTGGGCTTCTCGCCAGAGCCGTTGATCGCCTACGGCCTGATCTACCGGGTGCACGCCATCCTGCTGCACGCCAACGTCGGGTTCGACTTCGGGCCGTTGAAACATCTGATCGGCTCGCCGCGCTTCCATCACTGGCACCATGCCGACCAGCGCGAGGCCTATGACCGGAATTTCGCCGCCCAGCTGTCGCTGCTGGACCACCTCTTCGGCACATTCCGCCTGCCCAGGTCAGGCCATCCGGAGCGTTATGGCGTCAGCGACCCGGTGCCCGACGACTATGCCGGCCAGCTGCTGTATCCGTTCCGGGGCGTGGGCGGGGCCAGTGCGCAACCGGTCGCCCCGGCGTCCGCGCCCGTTCAGTCCAGGCCATAGACCACGCAGGCGCTGTCGGTCAGCACCTGTAGCGGCGGCTGGAGCGCCAGGCGCGCGGCCTCGATCTGGGCCTCTGACGGCGGCTCTCCGGGCGCGGGCGGCGGCGGGGGCGGGGCGGGCACGGCCGACGCCATCATCCCGGTTCTTACGACACGCGATCCGGTCACCACCATCTCGTCGACCGAGGTCTCCTGCCCACCAGGCGACTGGTACGACGGCCAGCCGGCCAGCACATCCGTCTCGCAGGCGCGGCCGGTGGGGTCGATCACCCGCACCCTGCCCAGCGTCGCCCCGGCATGGTTCGCCGCCGCCTCGGCGCGACGTCGCGCATCCTTCATCGCCTCGGCCGCGAGATTGGCCTTCCAACTGTTCTCGGCCTCCAGGCTGAAATACACCGGGCTTATCGTGGTCGGCTGGGTCGCCACCACAGTGGCATAGGCCCGCTCCAGCACCGCAACGTCACGGATGGTCAGCCGCACCGTGGCCTCGGTCTGATAGCGCTGGATCTTGTCGGGACGGACATTGTCCCGCAGGTTCCCGGCCTCGTCGCGATACTGTTCGTACAGCGGCCGGGTGGTCAGGGTCGTCTCGACCCGAACCTTGTCGGTTCCGTAGGCGGCCAGGGCCTGGCTCAGGGCCCGCACCTGATCGGCGGCCTTTCGCGAGGCCTCGGCGGCCGAGCGGTCGATGGACTGGAATGTGGCGTTGAACCCGGCGCGGTTGGCGGCGATCTCGACCCGGACCTGACCGATCGAGGCGATGACCGGATCGCGCATCCACCAGGGCGCAGGCACATACTGCTGGCCGATGGACGCCGGCGGGGTCTGGGCCGCAACGGGCGGCGCGACCGTCGCGGCAAGGGATGACAGGACGAGAGCGGCGGTCAGGATACGCATGCGAAGCCTCCGGTTGGAGCCCACCTTTGCAGCCCCGACCAAGGCCGTAAAGCCGCGCGCTTGCCCCGGTCGACAAGCAGGGCTAGACCGCCGCGCAACGATTTCTTCTCGCACCTGCAAACGGGCCTGATGTCGCGCGAAGGCGCGTCGGGCCAAATCAAGGAGACTTCTTCATGGCTCGCGCAAAAATCGCCCTCATCGGCGCCGGTATGATAGGCGGCACCCTGGCCCATGTGGCCGCGCGCGAAGCCCTGGGCGACGTGATCCTGTTCGACATCGCCGAGGGCACGCCCCAGGGCAAGGCGCTCGACATCGCTGAAGCCACCGCCGTGTTCGGCTCCTCGGTCTCGCTGAAGGGCGCCAACGACTACGCCGCCATCGCAGGCGCCGACGTCTGCATCGTCACCGCCGGCGTGCCCCGCAAGGACGGCATGAGCCGCGACGACCTGGTCTCCATCAACCTGAAGGTCATGAAGGCCGTCGGCGAGGGCATCAAGGCCCACGCCCCCAACGCCTTCGTCATCTGCATCACCAACCCGCTCGACGCCATGGTCTGGGCCCTGCAGAAATTCTCGGGTCTCCCGCACGAGAAGGTTGTCGGCATGGCCGGCGTGCTCGACTCGGCACGCTTCGCCTATTTCCTGTCGGAAAAAACCGGCGTCTCGGTGCAGGACATCCACGCCTGGACCCTCGGCGGCCACGGCGACGACATGGTGCCGATGGTGCGCCATTCGACCGTCGGCGGCCTGCCCCTGCCCGACGCGGTCGCGGCCGGCTTCCTGTCGCAGGCTGACCTTGACGGCATCGTCACGCGCACCCGCAAGGGCGGCGGCGAGATCGTGGCCCTGCTGAAGACCGGCTCGGCCTTCTACGCCCCGGCCGAAAGCGCCATCGCCATGGCGAAGAGCTATCTGCTGGACCAGAAGCGCGTCCTGCCCTGCGCCGTCTGGCTGTCGGGCGAATACGGCCTGTCGGACCTCTATGTCGGCGTGCCGGCCCTGATCGGCGCCGGCGGCGTCGAGAAGATCGTCGAGTTCACGACCAATGACGAGGAGAAGGCGATGTTCGAGAAGTCGGTCGCCTCGGTCCAGGGCCTGCTGCAGGCCTGCAAGGACATCGATTCCTCGCTGGCCTGAGCCCCGCTTGCTGAAACGACAAGAGGCCGCAGCGTCCGCTGCGGCCTTTTTCTATGGGAAGCTTCCGCTCCTCAGCCGCCGGGCGTCGCGACCGGAGCCGTGGTTCGGTCGGTCGTCATGACCCGCACGAACTCCGGCAGCAGGCTGCGCCAGATGGCCAGCTGGTCGGTCAGTTCCTCCGGCCCGCCGGCCGGCACCAGGACGTCGAACTGGGCCACGGCCGAGGCGGGCGCACCGGCTGCGGGGGCTTCGAACACGGCCTTTACGAAGCGACGGTCGCGGTTCCAGGCGTTGACCTTTTCCGCCGTGACCTGGGCATGGGCGAGCCCCGCCGAAAACTGAAGGTCAGAACAGACATCGCCGTCGCAGGACTGGAGGAACAGAATCCACGGCAGGCCGTCGGTGGTCACCCGAATGTAGCGCCGGTCGCCATCCATCTGGACCGGCTGGGTCGTGGCCCCCCGGGTCCCGAGCCAGGCGCCGATCGCTGTGGCGCTGTGGCCGGCGACAGGAACGGGCTGCGCGGCCGCCGCCGCCGGGGCGGCGGGCGCCGTCTGGGCCAGGGCGGATCCGGCGGTGGTGAGCAGAGCAAGGGCGGCGGTCGCGGCAATGTGTTTCATGGAGCTGACACTATCGGCGAATGCGGCGAAGTCGAGACGGGCTCAGGCGGCGGGCGCAGTCTCGAGCCAGGAGGCGCTCGACATTTCCTGAAGCCGCGACACGGTCCGCCCGAATTCGAAGGCCCCGTCACCGGTGGCGTACAGGGCGTCGGGCGACGCCCCGGCCAGCACCACCAGCCGGGTCTTCGCCTCATACAGGGCGTCGATCAGGGTCACGAACCGGCGCGCCTCCTGGCGCCGCTCGGGGCCAAGGGTCTTCACCCCCTCGATGAACAGGGTGTGGAACCGGCCGGCCAGGGCGAGATAGTCCTGCGGCCCCAGCGGCCGGGCGCAGAGGTCGTCGAAAGTCGCGCGGGCCAGTCCTCCGGCGGTCCGCTGCACCGCCACATCCCGGCCCAGCACCTCCAGATGGGTCGGGGCCTCATGCATGCCGCCGCGCAGGTCGGTCCATAGCGCCTCGAAGGCCGAGCGCTCGGCCGCCGTGTCGGTGAACCAGACGGGGGACCCCTTCAACCGGTCCAGCCTCCAGTCGCGCGCCCCGTCGATCTCCACGACCACGCAGCGCTGTTTGAGGTCCTCGATAAAGGGGACGAACAGCTGTCGGTTCAGACCGTTTTTGTAGAGGTCATCCGGCGCCCGGTTGGAGGTGACCGCCAGCACCACCTTGCGTTCGAACAGGGCCTCGAACAGCCGGCCCAGGATCATGGCGTCGGCAATGTCCGTGACCTGCAGCTCGTCGAAACACAGCAGCCGCGCCTCGGAGGCGATCAGCTCGGCCACGGGCTCGATCGGATCGTCGCCCTTGTGCGACCCGAACACGGCCTTGCGCGTCCTGCGATCCCCCTCGCGCCACTGTCGGATCAGATCATGAACCCGGGCCATGAAGGCGTGGAAATGGGCGCGTTCCTTGCGCGGTTCCGGCGTCGTGGCCACGAACAGGTCCATCAGCATGGACTTGCCCCGTCCCGGAGGGCCCCAGATGTAGAGACCCCTGACCTCCGGCTGGGCGCCGAAGAAGCCCTTCCTCGCCAGATCCTCCTCCAGCCGCTCCAGCGCCGCGATCAACGGCGCCTGGGCCGGATCGGGATTGAGTACGCCTTCGTCGACGCGGATGTCATAGGCGGAACGGATGCGGGAGGTCATGGGGAGGGATTAGCTCCCGACCGCGAAAGGGGGAAGCGGGCGGAGCGCCATAAGCACGGCCAATGCCGGTGTGGCGCGAACGTGAGTCGGACTATGCGTGAAAACCGTTGCTTCGCGGCTGCGAAGGGCTAAATCCCCTGCACCCCGCCGAAGACGGCGGCCAAAAGGAATATGATCATGGGCTATCGCGTCGCCATCGTAGGCGCCACCGGCAATGTCGGCCGGGAAATGCTGACCATCCTCGAGGAACTGAACTTCCCCGTCGATAAAATGCATGCGATCGCCTCGCGAAAATCCAAGGGGATGGATGTCGCCTGGGGCGACAAGACCATCAAATGCGAAGACATCGAGAGCTTCGACTTCTCGACCGTCGACATCGTGCTGATGTCGGCCGGCGGCGACGTGTCGCGCGCCTGGTCGGAAAAGATCGGCAAGCTGGGCCCGATCGTGATCGACAACTCCTCGGCCTTCCGCAAGGACCCCGACGTGCCGCTGATCGTGCCCGAGGTGAACCCGGACGCGGTCAAGGACGCCCACAAGAAGAACATCATCGCCAACCCGAACTGCTCCACCGCCCAGCTGGTCGTGGCGCTGAAGCCCCTGCATGACGCGGCGAAGATCAAGCGTGTCGTGGTCGCGACCTACCAGTCGGTCTCCGGCGCGGGCAAGGAGGGGATGGATGAGCTGTGGAACCAGACCAAGGCCATCTATGGTCTGGGCGACGCCCGTCCGAAGAAATTCCCCAAACAGATCGCCTTCAACGTCATCCCCTACATCGGGTCGTTCAACGAGGACGGCTACACCGATGAAGAGGCCAAGATGTGGAACGAGGTCCACAAGATGATGGACCCCGAGATCAAGCTGACGGTCACCTGCGTCCGTGTGCCGGTCTTCGTCGGCCACTCCGAGGCCGTGACGGTGGAGTTCGACCGCCCCATCAGCCCCGACGAGGCGCGCGCCATCCTGCGTGAAGCGCCGGGCGTTCTGGTGGTCGATAAGCACGAGCACGACGGCTACATCACCCCCGTCGACGCGGCGGGCGAACACGCCGTCTATGTCTCGCGGATCCGCAAGGATCACACGGTCGAGAACGGGCTGGTCTTCTGGGTGGTGTCGGACAACCTGCGCAAGGGCGCCGCCCTGAACGCGGTCCAGATCGCCCAGCTGCTGGACGAGACCGGCACGATCAAGTCCTCCACTGGTTATCGCACGATCACGGTCTAAGGTCCCCTCTCCCGGTGGGAGAGGGCTTGAGCGCACGGCGGCGTCAGCCGTCGTTCTGGTGCGAAAGGGTGAGGGTTCGGTGCTCACACTTTGAGACCCGACCCTCATCCGTCTCGCTCCGCGAGCCACCTTCTCCCAATGGGAGAAGGAAGGATGAATATGATGTCCTCCCCCGACGCCCCCGACGGCCGCGCCGTCCTGACGGCTGTGGCCTGCTATTCCCTGTGGGGGCTGATGCCCCTGCTGTTCATGGCCATGGCCCATGCCGGCTTCGGCGCGCCGGAGATACTGGCGCACCGGGCGGTTTGGTCGGTGTTCGCGGCCGGCGCCCTGGTGCTGTTGCTGGGCCAGCGGGGCGCGGCGCGGAAGGTGCTGGGGAACATCCGGACGCTGGGCTGGCTGGCCCTGTCGGCCCTGCTGATCGCCGTCAACTGGGGCGTCTATGTCTGGGCGACGACCCATCAGGCGACGCTGGAGGCCAGCCTCGGCTACTATATCAACCCCCTCTTCAATATCGCCGTGGGCGCCGTGCTGTTCCGCGAGCGGATGGACCGGTGGGGCGGAGCGGCCATCGCCCTGGCGGCGGTGGGGGTGGCGGTGCAGACGGTGGCCCTGGGTCATTTGCCGGTGCTGTCGTTGATCCTGGCGTTCAGCTTCTGCGCCTATGGGGTGATCCGGAAGCGGGTGGCGGCGGAGGCGGCGACGGGGCTGTTCGTGGAATGTCTGGTGCTGCTGCCGTTCGGTCTGGCGCTGCTGGTCTGGCTGGAGACGCACGGGCAGGGCGGGGTGGGTTTCGCCTCGACGACCGGGCTGATCTGGGCCCTGTCCAGCGGTCTGGCGACGGTTCTGCCGCTGGTGCTGTTCTCCTCGGCGGCGCGGCGGCTGCCGCTGTCGACCATCGGTTTCATCCAGTTTCTGGCGCCGACGCTGCAGTTCGGCGTGGGCGTCTGGGCCGGCGAGACCTTCACCGTGCTGAGGGGCGTCAGCTTCGCCTTCATCTGGGCCGGGGCCGGGGTCTTCGCCCTGGGCGCCTGGCGGCGGTCGCGGGTGATCCGCGAGGCGATCAGAGAGAGCGAGCCGGCCTGACTCACAGCGCCGGATACAGGGCGTCGATCAGCCGTTGCGCCCGGGGGTCGCCGATCAGGTGGGACGACTGGCGGGTCATGACATAGGCGGCGGAGACCCGCGCCCCGGCGTCGGCGAAGGCGCAGCTGCCGCCCCAGCCGCAGTGGCCGACGGCGTCCGGATTGGGGCCGAAAATCCCCAGTCCGGCGTTGCGCATCAGCCCCGCCGCCCAGCTGATGTCGAAGGGCAGGACCCGGTCCTGGCCCCGGATGCGTTCGACCGTCGCCTGATCCACCACGTCCGGCGACAGGACGGCCTGACCGTCCAGCACCCCGTCATTGGCGAAGACCCCCATGATCCGCGCCAGATCCAGGGCCGTGCCGTGCAGGTTGGCCGAGGGAATTTCCGCCTCGCGCCAGTCCTTTGACCCGCGTCCGCCCGGCGCCGAGCCCCGGTCGAGGAAGGCGGAGCGTTTGATGTCGTCGATGACGCCGAGGTCGGGGGCGGCCGAGGGCTTCTTCAGCACCGCGACCCGGTCGTGCTCGCTCTCGGGCAGGCCGACCCACAGGTCGAGGCCGAAGCGGTCGCGGAAGTCCTCCTTCAGCGCTGTGCCCAATGTCCGGCCGTCGGCGAGGCGGAACAGTTCGCCGGCCAGATAGCCGATGGTGATCGGGTGATAGCCGCTGGCCGCGCCCGGCGGCCACATCGGGGCCTGGGCCGCCAGCCGGTCCAGCACGCCCTGACGATCGAACCAGATGGAGGGTTCGACCCCCTCGGAAAAGCCGGGCAGGCCGTCCTGATGCGACATCATCTGCGCGACCGTGATGTCCGACTTGCCGGCGGCGCCATAGGCGGGCCAGAGGTCCGAAACGCGCTGGTCGTAGTCCAGCAGGCCGCGCTCGACGCAGCTGGCGATCAGCAGGGCCATCACCGCCTTGCCCGTCGAGAAGACGGGGGTCAGGGTGCGGGCGTCATAGGGGGTTCCGGCCCGCGGATCGGCCTGTCCGCCGATCAGGTCGATGACGGTCTCGCCGCCGATGACGACGGAGAACCGGGCGGCCTGTTCGTTCAGCCCCTCGGGCGCATCGGTGAAATTGGCCGCGAAGGCGTCCTTCACGGCGGCGAAGCGGTCGGGGCAGGGTCCATGAATCTCGGTCATACGCCCGTCCTATCCGAGGCCGCGCGCGCCAGCCAGTCCCGCACGCCGTCGGCCGCCGCGACGCCCGAGGCCAGGGTCGCCTGCAACAGATAGCCGCCCGTTGGCGCCTCCCAGTCCAGCATCTCGCCGGCGACGAAGACGCCGGGCCGGGCGGTCAGCATCAGCCGTTCGTCGACGGCCTCGAACCGCACGCCCCCCGCCGAGGAGATGGCGCGGTCCAGCCCCTGCATCCCGGTCAGGGTCAGGCGCACGGCCTTGATGCGGCGGGCCAGTTTGTCGGCGCCGGTCGGCAGGTCGCCGGGGATGTCGCGCAACACCCCGATGGCGGCGGGCGACAGGCCGGCGGCCTTGCGCAGCCAGTTGGTCGCGCTGTCCTTGCCGCGCGGTTTCGCCAGCCGTTCGGTCAGGGCCTCCAGCGACAGGTCGGGCCGCAGGTCCAGCGTCAGGACGGCGGACCCCTCGGCGGCGATGGCCTCGCGCAGGGGTCGGGACAGGGCATAGACGGCCCCGCCCTCGACGCCATAGCGGGTCAGCATCAACTCGCCCCGCACGGTGGTGTCGCCGAAGCTGAGGGCGACGGGTTTCAGCGGCTGGCCGGCGAACCGCTCGACCAGCACCGGCGACCAGTCGAGATTGAAACCGGCATTGGCGGGCTGGAAGGGGGCGACGGCAACGCCGGTCGCCTGAAGCCATCCGGTCCATTCGCCCTGCGACCCCAGCCGGGGCCAGCTGGCGCCGCCCAGGGCCAGGACGGTGGCGGCGGGGGTTTCCCGCCGTTCGCCGTCGGGCATGTCGAACACCAGCGCTCCGTCGCGCCAGCCGGTCCAGATCGAACGGGTGCGGATCTCGACGCCCAGTTCCGCCAGCCGCGCCAGCCAGGCCCGAACGAGGGGCGAGGCCTTCATCGCCTTGGGAAACACCCGGCCCGAGGAGCCGGTGAAGGTCGTCTGCCCCAGTCCCTCGACCCAGGCGGTCAGGTCGGCGGGGCTGAAGGCCTCCAGCCAGGGGGCGAGGGCAGGCGTCCGGTCGCCATAGCGGCCGAGGAAGGCCTCAGGCCCCTCCGAATGGGTCAGGTTCAACCCGCCCCGCCCGGCCATCAGCAGTTTGCGCGCTGCCGAGGGCATCCGCTCATGGACCACGACCCGATGGCCCGCCGCCGCCAGCCGCTCGGCCGCCATCAACCCGGCGGGGCCGGCGCCGATGATGTGGATGGCGGGGGCAGGGGAGGGGTCGGTCATGCGGGGACTTGTGGGGCAGGGGGCGGGAAGAGGGAAGACGATCTTCTTCTTTCGTCATCCTGCGGCCAGCCGCGCAGCGGCGCAGGCCGGGGGATGACGAAAGGCAGGGCGATCGACCCGGACGCCGAAAACACCGTCCCATCCGTCCCACCCGTCCCATGCGGTCGGACCGTCCCATGCGGTCGGACCGTCCGCCTGCGGAGCGCCCCTTCCGGCGCGCAGGTGCAGGGGCGGGAGAGAGGTCGGGTCGATTGCGCCATGGCGGCCTGTGCCTCCCTCCCGTGCGGCGGCCACGGGCATTATGGACGGTATTGCCGGGGGCGTGGGTTCAGGATGGGCAGATTAGGGAAAGGCGTTGGACATCAAGGGGTGGCAATGGCCTGCCATCTCAGAAACCGGGTGGATAGCCAGTGACCGATCCTCCCCCGTCGGGGGAGGGGGACCGCGAAGCGGTGGAGGGGGCCAGCCCCATGCACCGTGTCTGGATCAGGCCCCCTCCGTCACGGCGCAAGCGCGCCGCGCCACCTCCCCCAACGGGGGAGGATTGTTCGCCATGCTATTGGAGTAAAAAGGCACTACGGACTACTGGAACTTCCGCTTCTTGAACGCCTGAACTTCGAGCGACGACAGTTTGAACCATTCTCCATTTGCGCGCTTTTCCGCGAAACGACGATGCCAGTAGGCCTCAATGCCGACGGGATCATCTGTGCGAATCGAATGGACAAGGGTCGCCTTGTCGGGCAGCGCCACCGCAATCTGCCTCACGCGTCGTTCGAGATCTTCGCTTCGGCCGATCTTGTAGAACTCGCCGGATTTGATGAGGTAGACGAAGCCCTCATTGCTTCGAGAATGGCTTGGAGTGGCAACGGGACCGACTTTGGGCAACAGCGCTGCGATGTCTCCGCCATTCTCATCCCCCTCGACATGTTTGGCCAACGCGGCGATGAGGCCGTCTCTGGTTCCGAAATGGCTGGTGATTGCTTTCGTGCTGGGAAATCCAGCATTGCTGCGTCTGTATAGATTGAGTTCTGCAACAGTGGGAAAACGGCGGTAGTGCCGACAGGCTTGGGCAATTTTACCCAACATCTCATTGCTATCGAACCGATGCTGTATTCTGTTTGGCTCAAGGCCGGCCTCGATGAGAGCATCACTCCATCGTGCCCAAATGCGACCGCTCCATTGATGTTCGGCGATGCCGGTTTCGCGCAGGAAGGTTTTTTTGCCGGGCGGCTGGCCATCGTTTAGGTCGGCAAGCCGTCGAATCTCGCTGAGGATGTGTGCACGCATCAGCAATAGATACGCTTCGGTAACCGGAACGCAAAAGCCCGGGCGACGAGCGGATAGCCGAAGCCGCCCACGCCCAAGATGAACACTCACACGAAAAAGGCCCCGCTGTCGCCAGCGGGGCCTCGTTCATTCAGCAACAGCCCGAAACCCGTCGCAACGGGTGCGGCTGCGGTCGCCCCCTCCGTCACGGCGCGGAAGATCGCGCCGCGCCACCTCCCCATTCGCAAAGGGCGAACGGGGAGGACAGGCGTCGTTTCGTCCTCCCTGTGCGAAGCATGGGGAGGTGGATCCGGGCGGAGCGAGGAGACGGAGGGGGCGACGCCAGCGCCTGATCGAGACGCAAAAGACAAAGGCCCCGCTGTTTCCAGCGGGGCCTCGTTCATTTCAGCAAGGGGGCTGAAACCTAGTCGCGACGGGGGCGGCTGCGGCCGCGGTCGCCGCCGCGGTCACGGTCGCCGCCGCCTTCACGCTTGGGACGGCCGCCGGTGTCGTCGGACAGGGGGGCTTCGCCGCGTTCGGCGCGTTCGGCGTTGATCTTGTCCGTCAGGTCTTCACCCGTGGCCTGATCGACGACCTTCATCGACAGCTTGGTCTTGCCGCGATCGTCCATGCCGAGGAATTTGACGCGGACTTCCTGACCTTCGGAGACGACGTCGGCCGGGTTGGCGACGCGTTCCAGGGCCATCTGCGACACGTGCACGAGACCGTCCTTGGCGCCGAAGAAGTTCACGAAGGCGCCGAAGTCGACGACCTTGACGACCTTGCCGGTGTAGATGGTGCCGACCTCAGGCTCGGACACGATGGACAGGATCCAGGCCTTGGCGGCGTCGATCTTTTCCTGGTCCGAGGCGGCGATCTTGACGGTGCCGTCGTCCTCGATGTTGACCTTGGCGCCGGTCTTTTCGACGATCTCGCGGATCACCTTGCCGCCGGTGCCGATGACTTCGCGGATCTTGTCGACCGGGACCTTGATGGATTCGATCTTGGGCGCGAACTCACCGAGCTCGGTGCGGGCGCCGTCGATGGCCTTGTCCATCTCGTCGAGGATGTGCAGACGGCCGGCCGAGGCCTGGGCGATCGCCTTGCGCATGATCTCTTCGGTGATGCCCGCGACCTTGATGTCCATCTGCAAGGACGTGATGCCCTCGCGCGTGCCGGCCACCTTGAAGTCCATGTCGCCCAGGTGATCTTCATCGCCCAGGATGTCGGACAGGATGGCGAACTCGCCCGACGGCTCGAGGATCAGGCCCATGGCGATGCCCGAGACCGGACGAACCAGGGGCACGCCCGCGTCCATCAGCGCCAGGGACGAACCACAGACCGTGGCCATCGAGGACGAACCGTTGGACTCGGTGATCTCCGACACCAGACGGATGGTGTAGGGGAAGTCTTCCGACGACGGCAGCATGGGACGGATCGCCCGCCAGGCCAGCTTGCCGTGACCGATTTCCCGACGGCCTGCGCCGCCCATCCGGCCGGTTTCACCGACCGAATAGGGAGGGAAGTTGTAGTGGAGAAGGAACTTCTCCTTGTAGGTGCCCGACAGGGCGTCGACGTACTGTTCGTCCTCGCCGGTGCCGAGGGTGGCGACGACGATGGCCTGGGTCTCACCGCGGGTGAACAGGGCCGAGCCGTGGGTGCGCGGGAACAGGCCGACTTCCGAGACGATGTCGCGGACCTTGTCCAGGGCGCGGCCGTCGACGCGGTGGCCGTTGTCGATGATGTCGCGACGCAGGACGTGGGCCTCGCATTCCTTGAAGGCCGTGCCGAACTTGGCGCTGTCGACGCCGTCGGGGTTCTCGTCGGTCTTCACCAGGGCGGCGGCGGCCTTCTTCTTGGCGGCGCCAACGGCCTCATGACGGGCATGCTTGCCGACGTGGGTGTAGGCGGCCTTGATGTCCTCGCCGACCAGCGACTGGATCGAGGTGACGACGTCGGAATGGTCCTCGGCCTGGAAGTCGAAGGGCTCCCTGGCGGCGTGTTCGGCCAGTTCGATGATGGCGTCGATCACCGGCTGCATGCCGCGATGGGCGAACATCAGGGCGTTCAGCATGACCTCTTCCGACAGCTCCTTGGCTTCGGATTCGACCATCATCAGGGCGTCCTGGGTGCCGGCGACGACGAGGTCGAGCTGGCTGTCCGGCAGTTGGTCGAGGGTCGGGTTCAGGACGAACTCGCCATCGATATAGCCGACGCGGGCGGCGCCGATCGGGCCCATGAATGGCACGCCCGAGATGGTCAGGGCGGCCGAGGTGGCGACCATGCCGACGATGTCGGGGTCGTTCTCCATGTCGTGCTGCAGCACGGTGATGACGACCTGGGTCTCGTTCTTGAAGCCCTTGACGAACAGGGGGCGGATCGGACGGTCGATCAGGCGGGAGACGAGCGTCTCCTTCTCGGTCGGACGGCCTTCACGCTTGAAATAGCCGCCCGGAATCTTGCCGGCGGCGAAGGTCTTTTCCTGGTAGTTGACGGTCAGCGGGAAGAAATCCAGGCCCGGCTTGGGCGCGCGGCCGTAAACGACGGTGGCGAGGACGACGGTCTCGCCATAGGTGGCCAGAACGGCGCCGTCGGCCTGACGGGCGATGCGGCCCGTTTCCAGCGTCAGCGGCCGGCCGGCCCAGTCGATCGTCTTGCGTTTGATATCGAACATGTTTCGTCTTTCGTGTTCCGGGCGGCGTATTCCGCGCGGAGTCCCATCAGTGGGTGGAGCGTCGGGCGTTCAGTCCTTCGGTCCATGGACCGCCGCCCCATGGCGATCGGTCCGGGAAGTCATGAGGACCGGTATCAGCCCTCGCGTCAGTACAGGGGACCTGATTCACGCTCCCGGCCAGAGGCCTCGAACGATCAGGTCCTTGCGTCGGTTCGTACCGCGACGCGCGGCTGGTCTTTATCCTTTGAGACCATCCCGGGCGGCCAACCGGTGTCCACTTGGCCTGGACGGTCTCTGTATGCGGAAAGAGGCGCGGACAGGGCCCGCGCCTCGAAAATCTTCCGCGTCTTGTCCCGGCCCTAGCGGCGCAGGCCGAGTTTGGCGATCAGCGCCACATAGCGGGCGTTGTCGGTCTTGGTCAGGTGATCCAGAAGGCGACGACGCTGCGAGACCATCTTGAGCAGGCCGCGGCGCGAGTGGTTGTCCTTCTTGTGGGTCTTGAAGTGTTCGGTGAGGTTGGCGATGCGTTCCGACAGGATCGCGACCTGGACCTCGGCCGAGCCGGTGTCGCCGGCGGAGCGGGCGTTCTCGGCGATGATTTCAGTCTTGCGTTCAGCAGTAACCGACATCGAAGTACTCCTTGTTGCGCCGGCGTCCGGCCTTCGAGGCCTCGCGGTGAGCGCGGTTTGCGCTTCCCTCGGCCGTTTCAGGGGCCTCAGGAAAGATTGAAAACACGGTCGGGTTCGAAGCGACCGGCCCGCAACTGACCGAGAGCGACGAGGGTCTGTCCCTGGAAGGCTGAAACGGTTCTGGAGCCGTCGCGAAGGCGGCTCTTGAGCGTTTCGACCTGTCGGGGGAGCAGAACGATCGGTCGTCCCTGACGAAGCGAGAAGGCGTCCTGTTCCGTCACGGCCAGTTCCGGGATGTCGTCCAGAGCGGTCGCGACGGGAAGCAAGCCTTCCGAGGCGGCGTCCCTATGCACCAGATCGGTCAGGAAATCCAGTGTGACGGCGTTATCGATGGAAAACGGCCCCACCCTCTCGCGCCGCAGGGCCGAGACATGCCCCTCGGCGCCCAGCAGGGCCGCCAGATCGCGGGCCAGGGACCGGACATAGACCCCCTTGCCGGTGCGGATGGTGATTTCCGTATGGTCGGCGTCGGGCATGTCGGTGACAGCGGCCTCGTGGATCGTCACGCGGCGGCTGTCGAGTTCGAACTCCACCCCCTCGCGGGCCAGGTCATAGGCGCGCTGGCCGTCGACCTTGATGGCGCTGAAGCGGGGCGGGGTCTGGTCGATCTCGCCGACAAAGCCGGGCAGGGCGGCCTGAATCGCCTCGAGCGAGGGGCGGACGTCGGACCGGGCGATGATCTCGCCCTCGCGGTCGACGCTGTCGGTCGAGATTCCCCAGTGGACAGTGAAGCGATAGACCTTCTCCGCCTCCATCATGAAGGGGACGGTCTTGGTCGCCTCGCCCAGGGCGATCGGCAGGATGCCCGAGGCCAGGGGGTCCAGCGTGCCCGCATGGCCGGCCTTCTGGGCGTTGAACAGACGGCGGATCTTCGACACGGCGTCGGTCGAGCCCATCTCGAACGGCTTGTCGAGACAGACCCAGCCGTTGACGGGATCGCCCTTCTTGCGGCGGGCCATTACGCCGGGCCTGTGGCGCGTCGCGCTGCTTGAGGCCGAGCCATTACGCCTCGTCGTCCTCGACCGGCGGCGCCACGACATCCGCCCGGACGCGCGGGTCGTCCAGCAGGCGGTTCAGCCGTTCGGCCGCCTCGAAGCTCTCGTCGTGGCGGAAGCGCAGGTCGGGGGTGAAACGCATGTCGATATGCCGGCCCAGGGCGCCGCGCAGGAATTTGGCGTGGGCGTTGAGGGCCTTGACGATCTCGTCGATATGGCCGGCGGTGTCGGAGGTCTGGACCCCGGCGCCGAGGGGTTCGACGAAACAGGTGGCGTGCTTCAGGTCGGGCGACAGCCGCACCTCGGTCACCGTCACCGAGACCCCGATCAGGGCCTCGTCGCGGATCTCGTTCTCGCGCATCACCTCGACGAGGGCGTGGCGGATCATCTCCGACGCGCGCAACTGGCGCTGGCTGACGAGGCCGGCGGAGGATTTCGACTTGGGCTTGCTCATGAGGGGGTCCCTGACGCTCCCCGGGGTTCGGACCCGGCCCGAGGCCAAAACGGAAAGGGGGGCGGTCTAGTCGTCGCGGACGCCGATGTCCAGTTTGGCGCGGTCCCCGCCGGAACGATCCACCGTGGCGCCGACCTCGCCGGACAGGATCGCCCAAACCGGCCGGATGGACAGGCCGCCGGCGTTCAGCACCTCGGCCGCCCAGTGGTTGCACAGGTGCAGGATCGAGAAGGGCTCGACCGAGGCGAAGAAGCGGGCCGGGTCGCCCGGACGGCTGGCGGCGAGGCGCGGGGCGCCGCCCGAGACGTCCAGCGAGGTCTCGATCCGCCGACGCACCCCGTCAAAGGCGGCCGCCGACAGGTGAAGGCGACGCCGGCCCTCGGGGGCGAAGGCGACCTCGGGCGGCTGCGTCTCGGGCCGCAGCATCAGGACCGAGGGGTTGCCGGGGCCGAAGAAGGCGCGGGCGCCGTCGGGCAGGCGATCGGCGATCGGCCTCTGGTCGACATAGAATTTCGCATCGCCCCAGCCGACCAGCACCCAGTCGCCGGGGGCGAGCCCGTCAACAGCGTCCTTCAGCGGCCCTGGGCGGGCGGCGAGGGCCGACCTCGGCATGACGAAGTCGGTGTGGAAGCCGTTGTCGAGGACATGGAGGGCCACGTCCGGGCCGGTGACGCCCTGTGACGCCGGAACGCCGGGCCTGACCCAGGTCGCCAGCCCCAGCACCAGTCCGACCAGTCCGGCGATCAGGGAAAGGCGCATCGGTTGCTCGGCTCGGCAGGATCAGGGACGGCGCTGTTCAGGGACGGGTGGGGACCGGAGAGTCGCCGCCCGTGCGATCGGTGCGCGACGGCAGGGCCCACTCGCCGCGATAGGTATAGGACAGCTGGACGCAGTGGCGAAACCGGCCATCAGGCCAGCGACCCACCGCATGGATGGTCAGGGGGCGCACGGCCCGCACCCGGCCGAGCACGAGGAAGGTCTGGTCCGCCCCGGGGCAGAGGGCCCGCGCCAGCGGACGACCGTCGCCATCGACCGGAAGGGTGTAGATGGCGGTCTCCCCCGCCCCTTCGGGCAGAACCCGGCGCGCCTGATCCGGACCGCCGCGCTCGATCCGCGCCGAGCCGCGCGAGGTGGTGGAGATGATCCGCCTGACCGACACGGCCCCGAACAGTCCGCGTTCGACCTCCAGCGTCAGGCCGCGCGTCAGGGCCGTGGTGATCCGGTCGGTGGCGTCATAGGCCAGATAGCGGGTGTCGGCCGCCGCCGGGGTAGCGAGGGCGAGCAGGGCGAGGATGAGGATCGGACGGCGAAACATGAACCTTCATCCTGCGCCTATGCGGCGGAAGGGTGGCGTTCCCTCTGGCCGCAGTCGTCGGCCCTGCGGGACCTCCCGACCCGACGCGGCCTGGAGTCGTTCCAAATTGAAGCGGAGCCCCGCCGCGCTCAGGCGGCGAGGCTCCGCGAGCCGGGCGTCAGCGCGGGCGCGAAGCGCCCCTCGCCTAAAGCGTGCGCTTGACCTCTTCGACGGTGAAGCACTCGATGTAGTCGCCGACCTGGATGTCCTGGAAGCCTTGGAACTGCATGCCGCATTCCTGACCCGACGGGACCTCGTTGACCTCGTCCTTGAAGCGTTTGAGCGTGTTGAGCGTGCCCAGTTCCAGCACCACCACATCGTTGCGGATGATGCGGACCTTGGCGCCCTTGCGCACCACGCCCTCGGTGACCCGGCAACCGGCGATCCGGCCGATCTTGGAGATGTCGAAGGCCTGAAGCACCTGGGCGTTGCCGAGGAAGGTTTCGCGCTGGAGCGGCGCCAGCATGCCCGAGAGCACGCCTTTGATATCGTCCAGCAGGTCGTAGATGATCGCGTAGTAGCGGATCTCGACCCCTTCGCGCTCGGCCAGGTCGCGCGCCTGTTTGGAGGCGCGGACGTTGAAGCCGAGGATCGGCGCTCCGGCCGACTTGGCCAGGGTGACATCGCTTTCGGTGATGCCGCCGGCGCCGGACATGACGATGCGCGCGCGCACCTCGTCATTGCCCATCTGCTCCAGCGAGGAGGCGATGGCCTCGCCCGAGCCCTGGACGTCGGACTTGATGAGGACCGGCAGTTCCGAGACCTTTCTGGAGCCCAGCCTGGACATCATGTCGACCAGGGAGACCTGGTTGATGCCGCCGGTGGCCTTCTCGCGCTTCTGACGCGCGCGGAACTCGGTCAGTTCGCGGGCCCGGGCCTCGTTCTCCACCGTGGCGAAGACGTCGCCGGGCGAGGGGGTTTCGTCGAGGCCGAGGATCTCGACCGGAACCGACGGACCGGCCTCGGTCAGCTGGGCGTTGCGTTCGTCCAGCAGGGCGCGAACCTTGCCCCAGGACGAGCCGGCCACGACGATGTCGCCGCGCTTCAGGGTGCCGCGCTTGACCAGCACGGTGGCGACCGGGCCGCGGCCCTTGTCCAGCTTGGCCTCGATGACCACGCCTTCGGCCTCGCGCTCGGGGTCGGCCTTGAGGTCCATGACCTCGGCCTGGAGCAGGATGGCGTCCAGCAGTCCGTTCAGGTTGGTGCGGGCCTTGGCCGAGACCTCGATGATCTGGGTCTCGCCGCCGAGAGACTCGGCGATGACTTCGTACTGCAGCAGTTCATTGACCACCTTCAGCGAGTTCGCATCCGGCTTGTCGATCTTGTTGACCGCCACAATGATCGGGGCGCCGGCCGCACGGGCGTGCTGGATGGCCTCGATCGTCTGGGGCATGACGCCGTCGTCGGCGGCCACGACCAGAACCACGATGTCGGTGACATTGGCGCCGCGGGCGCGCATGGCGCTGAAGGCCGCGTGACCCGGGGTGTCGAGGAAGGTGACCTTGTTCCCGTCTTCCAGCCGCACCTGATAGGCGCCGATATGCTGGGTGATGCCGCCGGCCTCGCCTGCCGCCACATCGGTGGTGCGCAGGGCGTCCAGCAGGGAGGTCTTGCCGTGGTCGACGTGGCCCATGATGGCCACGACCGGGGCGCGGGGCGTGGTCGCGTCCTCATCGACGGCGTCGGACAGGAAGCCCGTCTCGACGTCGGACTCCGAGACGCGGCGCACGGTCATGCCGAATTCGTCGGCCACCAGTTCGGCGGTGTCGGTGTCGATGACGTCGTTGATCTTCATCATCAGGCCCTGTTTCATCAGGAATTTGATGATGTCGACGCCGCGGACGGCCATCCGGTTGGACAGCTCCTGCACGGTGATGACGTCAGGGATGACGACCTCGCGCGGACGGTTCGGCGCATCGGTGGAGCCGCCCTTGCGTTTTTCCTTCTCGCGTTCACGGGCGCGGCGGACCGAGGCCAGCGAGCGCATCCGCTCGGCGGTGTCGCCGTCCCCGGCCACGGACTGGATGGTCAGGCGGCCTTCGCGGCGCTTGGGCTCGCCGCGCGTGCGGCTGACGGCCTTGCCGGCGTCGGAGAAGCGCTTGTCGCGATCGTCCTCTGGCTTGGCGGGACGACCGAAGGCGGCGCCCGGCGCGCGGCTGGGCCGCAGGACGTCAGGCGTGGCCGGAGGGGCGTTCGGCGCCGGACGGCCGCCGGGGCCGGTGCGCGCGGCGCCCGGACGGGCCGCGCCCGGGGCGGGACGCGGATTCAGGGCAGAGTAGCGAACGGGTTCGGCCGGCCGGGCGGGCGCCGAGGGGCGCGGCGCGGTGGTCGGACGATCGGAATAGGATTTCTCCCCTCCGCCCATGGCCTCTTCACGGGCCGAGCGACCGCCGAAGGCCGGGCGATCAATCGGGGCGCGGGCCGGATTGGTCGGCTTGGGCACGCGCTGGCCGAAGTTGACGACCGGACGCGCCGGCGGGGCCGGGCGAGCGGGCGCCGGGGCGACAGGCGCAGGCGCCGGCGTCGGTTGCGGCGCGGGTTGCGGCGCGGCGGCGACCGGGGCCGGAGCGACGGGCCTGGGGGCCAGGGGCGCGCGGGCGGCGGGCTTTCCGGGCGGCATCGGCGCCGCAGCGGTCAGTTTGGCGGCCTCGGTACGGGCGGCCTCGGCGGCGGCGCGCGCAGCGGCGGCCTCGGCCTGGGCGGCGGCGGCGGCCTGTTCAGCGGCGGCGGCCTGTTCACGCGCAGCGGCGTCGCGGCGGGCCTGTTCAGCGGCGGCGGCGGCGGCGCGCTCGGCCTGCTGGCGGGTCGCCATCTCGATGGCGCGGCGACGGGCCTCCTGTTCCTCGCCGGACAGGCTTCCGCCGGCGGGTTGGGGGCGGTTCATACCGGCGGCAGGCGCGGCGGGACGCGGCGCGGGGGCCGGGGCCGGGGCGTCAGAACGCGGTCGGGCGACGTCAAAGCCCTGCGGACGCTGCGGTCCGCCCGGCGTCGCGCCGGGGCGACGCTTGGTCTCGACCACCACCGTCTTGGTGCGGCCATGGCTGAAGCTCTGGCGCACGGTGCCGGTCGGGACCGATCCCACGGCGCGGGGCTTCAGGCTGAGCGGCGCACGCGGTCCCGTCGTCGACGGCGTTCCCCCGGCGTTGCCCTGGCCTTCGTTGGTCTTGTCGTTCTCGTCGCTCATCCGGTCGCTTTACTCGTGGGCGGGGAAGTCCGCCGAAATCTCAAATCGTCACGCAAACACAAAAAGCCGTGCGCAGTCCGATCCCGTACAGGAACCAGACCCCGCCCGTCATTCAGCCCGTCAAGGCTCGTCTCCCGGGTCGTTGTCTGACCCGGCCTCGACCCCGCCCGTCGCCTCTTGCGAGGCGCGGACCCGGTCCCAGTCCACCGGCCGCAGCGGTCGAAAGCCCGCCAGCCGGTCCATCTCTGAGGTCCAGCGATCGGCCCGCCCGCCTGCGAGAAGGACGGCATGTATCACATTTTCCAGCCCGAGGGCCAAACTCAAATCATCCACGCCGAATGCGCCGCACACGCGGGCAGTCTGGTGACGGGCCAGGTTGAGGATTTTTCCGCGCCCGTCAGCCGAGCCGTCGTGCGCCTCGATCACCCAGGCGGCGGATCCTGAGCGGATCGCGGCGGCCGCCTTTTCGAAGCCCGAGACAAGCACGCCTTCGCGTCGGGCAAGACCCAGCTGGTCCAGGACGCGCCGCACCAGAAGCCGCTCGACCAGGTCGGGCAGGTCCGCCGCAGGCTTGAGCGGCGCGCGGGCGGACCGGGCGAACAGGTTCTTCTTCACCGCCGCCGCGACCGAGACGCGGTCGGCGGCGACCCACAGGCCGCGCCCGGGCAGTTTCCGGCCCAGGTCCGGGGCGACCGAGCCGTCCGGCCCCGCGACGAAACGGATCAGACGAGATTCATCCATGACCTGGCCGGTGACCAGGTCGCGGCGTTCCCTATCTGCTGCGTTCGCATCGCGGAGAGACATGGACGGTCGGGGCTCCCATCACGCGTCTTGGGGCTGGTCGAGGTCGTCGGCCGAGGCGTCGGCCCCGGCTTCCGGTCCGGCGTCAGCGACAGCGGGGGCCTCGCCGAAGACGGCGTCGGGGTCGTATTCGCCCTCGGCGTACTCGACCTCTTCCTCATACTCCGGCTCGGGCTGGGGCAGTTCGGAGGCGTCGATCCATCCGGCGGCGACACGGGCCTGAAGGATCAGCATTTCGGCGTCCTCCTGGCTCAGGTTGAAGCTTTCCAGCACCCCGGCCAGCTTGACCCGTTCGCCGTTCACGACCTCGTGGCCGCCGCGGATTTCATCCGTGGCCAGATCGGCCAGATCCTCGACGGTCTTGATCCCGCCTTCACCCAGGGCGACGGCGATGGCCAGGGTCACGCCGGGCACGGCCATAACCGCATCCTCGACGCCCAGTTCGGTGCGTTTCGCGTCCAGGACGGCGGCCTGTTTGTCGAGGAATTCACGGGCGCGGGCCTGAAGCTCCTCGGCCGTGTCCTCGTCGAAGCCCTCGATCTCGGCGACTTCATAGGATTCGACGAAGGCCAGATCCTCGACGGTGGCGAAGCCCTCGGTGACCAGCAGCTGGGCGATGACCTCGTCGACGTCCAGGGCTTCCTGGAACAGGAGGGTGCGCTCGCTGAATTCCTTCTGGCGGCGTTCGGAGTCCTGGCTCTCGGTGATGATGTCGATCTGCCAGCCGGTCAGCTGGGAGGCCAGGCGCACGTTCTGGCCGCGACGGCCGATGGCCAGGGACAGCTGTTCGTCGGGCACGACCACTTCCACGCGGCCGGCTTCTTCGTCGAGCACGACCTTGGAGACCTCGGCCGGGGCCAGGGCGTTGACGATGAAGGTCGGCTCGTCCGGGTTCCACTGGATGATGTCGATCTTCTCGCCCTGCAGTTCGGCGACGACCGCCTGAACGCGCGAGCCGCGCATGCCGACGCAGGCGCCGACGGGATCGATGGAGCTGTCGTTCGAAAGCACCGCCATCTTGGCGCGCGAGCCGCTGTCACGGGCCGCGGCGCGGATCTCGATCACGCCGTCGTAGACCTCAGGCACTTCCTGGGCGAACAGCTTGGCCATGAAGCCCGGGTGGGCGCGGCTGAGCATGATCTGCGGGCCCTTGGTCTCGGCCCGGACGTCATAGATGTAGGTGCGGATGCGGTCGCCGATGTTGAACACCTCGCGCGGGATCGACTGGTCGCGGCGCATGATCCCCTCGCCCCGGCCCAGATCGACGATGGTGTTGCCGTATTCGACGCGCTTGACCGTGCCGTTGACGATCTCGCCGACGCGATCCTTGAACTCCTCGAACTGGTTGGCCCGCTCGGCCTCGCGCACCTTTCCGGTGATGACCTGACGGGCCATCTGGGTCTGGACGCGGCCGAATTCGAACGGCGGCAGGTCCTCGACATACTCCTTGCCGACGACGGCCTCGGGATCGCGCTTCGAGGCGTCGGTCAGGCGGACCATGGCCGAGTCGTTGAACTCTTCCAGCTCGTCCTCCGGCATCCAGTCGTCCTCGACGATGGTGACGTGACGGGTCAGGGCCAGTTCGCCGGTCTTCGGATCGATCTTCGCCCGGATGTCGTGATGGGCGCCGTAACGCGACTTGGCGCCCTTCTGGATGGCTTCTTCCAGCGCCTCGATGACGATCTCGCGATCGATATTCTTCTCCTGGGCCACCGCATTGGCGATCTGGAGCAGTTCGAGACGGTTGGCGGAAATACCGGTGACGGCCATCAGGCTTTGTCCTCAGATTGGGTCTTGGTGTTGGTGTTGTTTCCGGGCGCGCCATCCTCGGGAGAATGGTCCGGAAGCTCGTCGTCTTCAGGTTCGCCGCGACGGGCGCGGATTTCGGCGCCGCGCTTCAGCAGGGCGTCGGTCATGACCAGTTTGGCGTCGACCAGCCAGTCGAAGGGGATCAGGGCGGTCTCGTCCTCGCCGTCCAGGTCCATACAGACGTTGTCGCCCTCGGTCCCGGCGACGAGGCCCTTGAATCGCTTGCGGCCCTCGATCATCCGGTCCGTCTCGAGCCGGGCCTCCAGCCCCTCGAACAGGTCGAAGTCCTTGAGCCGGGTCAGGGGGCGGTCGACGCCGGGCGACGACACCTCCAGCAGATATTCGCCGGCGATCGGGTCGGCGGCGTCGAACACCTCCGACACGGCGCGCGACAGACGGGCGCATTCCTCGACCGAGATGTCGTTGTCGGCCGGGCGTTCGGCCATGATCTGCAGCCGTTGACGCAGCGAGCCGCCCATCAGGCGCACGCGCACGATGTCCAGGCCGAGCGACTCCGCAATAGGGTCGATCAGCTCCAGCAGCTGGCGGTCAGGGGCGGTCTTGGCGCGCAACGGGTTCGGGTCTCTGTCTCGGCAACAAAAGCGGGCAACAAAAAAGCGGCTGGCCATCCCGGGCCGCCGCTTGGAACGACGCCGTTGGACGCCGGTCTAACGATGTGGGACGCCATATAGGCGGTTCACGATCGCTTGTCAGCCCTCTTCGTCGTCTTCGCCGTAGAAGCAGTCGTCGTCGCGGCCATGGCGGGGCTCCCGTAGCAGGATATTATCCTGCCACGGTCCGCCGCCGCCGGAAACCCGTCAGGCCGCGCCGAGGTAGTCGCGTTTGCCGATCTCGACCCCGGCTGCGCGGAGCAGGGCGTAGGCCATGGCGACGTGGAAGAAGACGTTGGGCAGGGCGAAGCCGGTCAGATAGGCGCCGCCCTTGAAATGCTGTTCGCCGCCGGGGAATTTCAGAACGACGTCGCGGTCTTCCCCGCCCTCATAGGCGGACCGGTCGACGGAGTTGATAAAGGCGATCGTGGCGTCGAGACGGGCCTTCAGCTCGGCGAAGCTGGCTTCGGTGTCGGCCATCGACGGATTCTCGGTCCCGGTCAGCCGGGCGACGGCCCCCTTGGCCGAGTCCGAGGCCAGCTGGATCTGGGCGGGGAAGGGCCGCATGTCGGGCGCCAGACGCGCCTGCATCAGGGTCGCCTCGTCGAAGCCCTGGGCGAGGGCCTTGTCCATCAGGGCCGACAGGCCGGTCAGGGCGCGTACGAGGACGGGGGCGGAGGCGTCGTAGAGGCCGAAGCTCATGGGGTGGTCCTTGTTGAAGACGGGCGAGGTGACGCCACGCCTTGCAGATGGGCGCCGCAGGCTTGTCGCGGAAGCGGCGCCGTGGTCAGCAGAGGCATGATTTCGCGTCGACATCCGGCCCTGACCGTCGGACTCATCCTGGCCTTCGCCGCCGTGATGGCCCTGGCGGCCCGGGCCAGCGTCCCCATGCTGCCCGTGCCGATGACGATGCAGAGCGCGGCGGTCCTGCTGGCGGGCGCCGTGCTGGGCGCACGCGGCGGCGTTGCGGCGGTTATGGTCTATCTGGCGGCCGCCGCCGCGGGCCTTCCGGTGCTGTCGGACGGTGCGGGCGGTCTGTCGCGTTTCGCGGGTCCGACAGCCGGGTATCTGTTCGCTTTTCCCGTCGCGGCGGGCCTGACCGGGCTGGCGGCGGGTCGAGGCCTGCTGGATCGGCCGGTTGCCGGACTGGCCGTCCTGTTGGCCGCCCATCTGGTCCTGCTGGGTCTCGGCGCGGCCTGGCTGGCGCGGTCCATGGGGCCGGAGGCGGCGCTGGCGGCGGGGTTCACGCCCTTCCTGATCGGGGCGGCGGTCAAGTCGGCGCTGGTGCTGGTGTTGCGCCGGGTCCTGTTCAGGCTCTGGCCCGCCCTCTGGCCCGCCCTCGAAATCAAACCCTGACGAAATCGAGGAAAATCGGGGCGATATCGCCCAGCTTCTTTTCCTCGTAGCGGGTGACGACGTGGTCGTCCGGGGCCGCATGCCGGTCGGACGGGCCGGTCCAGTCGAGGGACGGGTTGGCGTTGAACGTCTCCAGCGCCCAATCGGCGTAATTCTCCCAGTCGGTGACGAAGCGCAGCCGGCCGCCCGGCTTCAGCACCCGGACCAGGGCCGCAACAAACTCATCCTGAACCAGCCGGCGCTTGTTGTGCCGCGCCTTGTGCCAGGGATCGGGGAACAGGATCATGACCCGGTCCAGCGAGGCGGGCCTCAGGGCCTCGACGACCGCGCGGGCGTCGTCGGCGTGGATGCGGACGTTCTTCAGCCCGCCCTCGTCGACATGCCGCAACAGGGAGGCGACGCCGTTCAGGAAGGGCTCGCAGCCGAGGATGACCGTGTCCGGATGTCGCGCCGCCTGGGCCGCCAGATGTTCGCCGCCGCCGAAGCCGATCTCCAGCCAGGCCGAGGTCGCGCCGGGCATCAGGGCCAGCGGGTCGATCGGCCCTGTCGCCGGATCGGGTACGGCGATGGACGGCAGAAGGCTGTCGAACAGGGCCGCCTGTAGCGGCTTGATCGGCCGCGACTTGATGCGGCCGAAGGTGCGCAGGGGGCGGTGGGCGGCAGTTTTGGGGTCGGGATCGGATGTCATGATGTGAGGGGCGAGGTTTCAGGGTCGAGGTTCGAGACAAGGACCGATTGATCCAGGCTTCGGACCCCTACCCTGGAACCTCGAGCCTCGCCCCCTCGAACCTTCAGACCAGAGCCTTCAACTGATCGACCAGATCGGTCTTCTCCCACGAGAAGCCGCCCTCGGCGTCAGGCTCGCGGCCGAAATGGCCATAGGCGGCGGTGCGGGCGTAGATCGGCTTGTTGAGACCCAGATGCTCGCGGATCGCGCGGGGCGTGGCGCCGCCGATCAGGCCGAGGATCTTCTCTTCCAGAACCGATTCCGCGATCTTGCCGGTGCCGTGCAGGTCGACGTGGATCGACTGGGGCTCGGCCACGCCGATGGCATAGGAGATCTGGATGGTGCAGCGGTCGGCGAGACCCGCCGCCACGACGTTCTTGGCCAGGTAGCGGCAGGCATAGGCGGCCGACCGGTCGACCTTGGTCGGGTCCTTGCCCGAGAAGGCCCCGCCGCCGTGCGGGGCGGCCCCGCCGTAGGTATCCACGATGATCTTGCGCCCGGTCAGGCCCGTGTCGCCGTCCGGTCCGCCGATCTCGAAGATGCCGGTCGGATTGATATGCCAGACGGTCTCGTCGGTGATGAAGCCCGTCGGCAGGACGCTCTCGACCACGGGTCTCACGACCTCGGCCACCTCGGCCTGGGTCTTGCCGACGGCGTGCTGGGTCGAGACGACGATCGAGGTTGCGCGGACCGGCTTGCCGTCCTCATAGTGCAGGGTCACCTGGGATTTGGCGTCCGGCTCCAGCAGGCTGCCGCCCGCGTGGCGCAGTTCCGCCAGCTTTTTCAGAATACCGTGGCTGTAGGCCAGGGTTGCCGGCATCAGTTCCGGCGTCTCGTTCGAGGCATAGCCGAACATGATGCCCTGATCGCCCGCGCCCTCATCCTTGTTGTCGTCGGCGTCCACGCCCACGGCGATATCGGCGGACTGGCCGTGCAGGCGGTTGATGAACTCGAAGGTGTTCCAGTGGAACTCGTCCTGCTCATAGCCGATGTCGCGAACGGCGGCGCGGACGGCGGCCTCGATCTCGGCCTCGATGCCAGGCGCCCATTCTCCATCCTTGCCCATGATTCCCTGGCCGCGAATCTCGCCGGCCAGCACCACCAGATTGGTCGTGGTCAGGGTCTCGCAGGCCACGCGGGCATAGGGATCCCTGGACAGGAACAGATCGACCACGGTGTCCGAGATGCGATCCGCGACCTTGTCGGGGTGGCCTTCGGAAACGCTTTCAGAGGTGAAGTAGAACGAGGTGCGGGACAAGACGGGCTCCGGTTGCGCCAGTGTGATTAGGTCAAACGTATAAAGATATCCTTATATGTGCAAGCGTCACGTCGGTTCCACGTCATCTCCGGGAGCGAGGGCAGGCCGGGCGCCTGTCGCGGGAACTGCGGCGCGAAAACGCCCGCCTGAGCGGATCAGGCGGGCGTTGACGGTCCGGCGCTGTGAACCTCGATCAGTGGCGGAAGACGCGCACCCCGGTGAAGGCCATGGCGATGCCCTGTTCGTCGGCGGCGGCGATGACCTCGGCGTCGCGCATCGAGCCGCCGGGCTGGATCACCGCGGTGGCGCCGGCAGCGACCGCTTCCAGCAGGCCGTCGGCGAAGGGGAAGAAGGCTTCCGAGGCGCAGGCGGAGCCCTCGGCGAGGGAATGGGCCAGACCCTTGGCCTCTCCGGCCTCGCGCGCCCGGATGGCGGCGATGCGGGCGCTGTCGCGGCGGTTCATCTGGCCGGCGCCGATGCCGGCGGTCTGGCCGTCCTTCGCATAGACGATGGCGTTGGACTTGACGTGTTTGGCCACGGTGAAGGCGAACAGCATGTCCTGGATCTCGGTCGGGGTCGGCTGGCGCTTCGTCACAATCTTCAGATCCGAAGGCTTGATCTGCGACCGGTCGCGGCTCTGGACCAGGAAGCCGCCGGCGACCGAGCGGAACACCTCGCCCGGTCCGTGCGGATCGGGCAGGCCGTCGGTGATCAGCAGGCGCAGGTTCTTCTTCGAAGCAAAGACCTCCCGGGCCTCGTCGTCCGCGCCGGGGGCGATGACCACCTCGGTGAAGATCTCGGTGATGGCGCGGGCGTCGGCGCCGTTCAGCGGGCGGTTGACGGCGATCACGCCGCCGAAGGCCGAGACGGCGTCGCATTCCAGCGCACGGGCATAGGCTTCCGACAGGGTCGCGCCGACGGCCACGCCACAGGGGTTGGCGTGTTTGACGATGACGCAGGCCGGCGCCTCGAACTCGGCGACCAGCTCATAGGCGGCGTCGGCGTCGGCGATGTTGTTGTAGCCCAGCTCCTTGCCCTGGATCTGGGTCGCATGGGCGACGCCGGGACGGGCTTCTCCGGTGCGATAGAAGGCCCCCGTCTGGTGCGGGTTCTCGCCGTAGCGCAGGGTCTGGGCCAGTGTGCCCGCGATCGACCTGCGGGCCGGGGCGGCGTCCTCCAGCCGGCCGGCGAACCAGCCCGACACGGCGGCGTCATAGGCGGCGGTGCGGGCGAAGGCGCGGGCGGCCAGCTGTTTGCGCAGGGCCAGGGAGGTCGAGCCCGAGGCCTTCAGGGCCTCGACGATCAGGCCGATCGACTCGCCGTCGACGGCGACGGCGACATAGCCATGGTTCTTGGAGCCCGAGCGGATCATGGCCGGGCCGCCGATGTCGATGTTCTCGATCACCGCGTCGAAACCGGCGCCCGAGGCCACGGTCGACTCAAACGGATAGAGGTCGATCCAGACGATATCGATCGGGCCGATGCCGTGCTCGTCCATGGCCGCCCTGTGGTCGGCCGCATCGCGCACGCCCAGCAGGCCGCCGTGGACCACGGGGTGCAGGGTCTTGACCCGGCCGTCCATCATCTCGGGGAAGCCGGTCAGGTCGGCCACGTCCTTCACCGGCAGGCCGAAGCCGGCGATGGCGGCGCGGGTGCCGCCGGTGGAGACCAGCTCCACGCCCGCCTCGTGCATGGCGCGGGCCGCGTCCTCCAAGCCGGCCTTGTCCGACAGGGAGATCAGGGCGCGGACGGGCTTCACCGTGTCGGGAGCAGGCGGAAAGTCTGGGGCGGCGGGCATGGCGAGTCCTTGGGGGGCGAATCCGGGGCGGGGAAGGATGGGCGGGCGTCTAGCATGAGGCGCTGCCGCGTTCACCTCCCCATCGCCCTTCGGCGACAGGGGGTGAACGTCAGCCTTCCGGATCGCCCGCCGCCCCGGCGGGGCTCAGCTTCCAGCGGATCTTTGTTTCGGCATCCGTCCGGGCCGAGCCGCGGACGACGATCTGGAGCGAGCGGCGGGTCAGGCCGTCGTCGATGTGGACGCTGGGCTCGACGGCGACGTCCGGTCCGTCGGTCCGGAACCACCAGCCGCGCCCGGAATGGCCGCGCAGCAGGATGGATCGCTTGTCGCGGGCGAGGGAGGCCTGGACCCCCGGCTCCAGATGGAAGCGGACGGCATAGGGGGCGGCGATGGCGCGGACGATCTCCTCATGGCCGGGCGAGGGATGCAGCCGCTCCTCGGCCCGCAGTTCATCCAGCCTCTGGTCCAGATAGAGGCGGCGCTGGTGCATCAGGCCGAAGGGCACGGCCCAGCCGTCATGCTCGACCTCCAGCCAGACGGCGCCCTCGGCCTGGCGGTGTTCGGCGCCGATATGAACCGGGCGGCCGACCAGCCGCGACCCCAGAAGCTCGCCCTTCCATCCGCCCAGGGGTTCGCCCAGCGACTGTTCGCCCAGGGTCAGGGTCGAATGGCCGGGCGTCAGCCTGAGCCCGGCCCGGTCGGCCGTGCGCGGCGTCCAGCCCGATCCGGTGATCAGCCGGTCCTTGCCGCAGGCGATCTCGATGGCCATCGGCTGGGCGCAGGCCGTCTCGGACCAGGCGCCATGACCGGCGGGCGCCGTATCGACCACCACCGTCAGAAGGGCGCCGTGCAGGCGGCGGTAACCGCCGACCTCGCCCGCCACGGGCGGCCCGTCCTGACCCGCACTGTCGTCATGGGCGCGGGCGGCGGCGACCCGCTCGACATGCGACGGCCCTCCGCCCTGGAAGCTGATCAGCCGCCCGTCCGGCAGGGTCAGCAGACGCATCGCGGCGGTCAGCCGGGCGATGGCGGAGGTCAGGGCCTCGGGCGGCGGCTCGGACAACTGGCCCAGGGCATCGTCCAGCGTCAGCAGGTCGAGCAGCAGACACATGCCCGCCTCGGCGCTGCGTGAGGCATGGCCGCCGTCGGGGCCGACGGTCGTCTTCAGCACGCCGGGCAGGGCGCCCAGGGCGCGACGACGCAGGGCGGCGCCCGGGGCTCCGGCCAGGACGCATCCGGCCAGGGCGGCGGCGGCCAGACGCTCGGCCTTGCCGGCCAGACCGCCCGGCGGACGCAGCAGCTGGCGCGCCTGTCGACCCAGCAGATCGGTCAGTTTCAGCCGCTCGGCCTCGGTGGCGACGGCGCCCATGCGGCGGGCGGCGCAGGCGATGTTGAACACCCGTCGCGAGAGGATTTCAGGGGCCCAGGCGAAGGGCGACCAGCGGGCGAAATGATCGGGCCAGGCCAGGCTCAGACGCAGGGCCTCGCGCGCGCCGCGCTCGCCCTGCGTCATCAGGCCGGGCAGCCAGGCGAAGGCGTGAAGATCAACGGCGAAGGCGCGGCTGGGGCTGGGCCGATCCCACGGGATCTCGTCCGGCTCGATCTCCAGACTGACCCCCGCCAGGCTGAAGCGGCCGCCCAGGATCGCCTTGCCCTGGTTGGCGTCGGCGGGCCGCAGGTCGCGCGGACCGCAGGCCAGGGCGGTGACCTTGCCGCCCTTCAGCGTCAGGGCATAGCCGGGAATGCCGTACAGCTCGATCCACATCTGCCGCGTCAGCAGACGGCCGGCGATGGCGGGCCACAGGGAGGGACCGGTCATCGGACCGCCCGAACGGACCGGCGTCCGCACCGGCGCCCCACGCAGGCCGGGGATGGCTCCCGGCCCGACGCCGGCGGCGTCGGCCTCGGCGGCGCGCCGGGCGAACGGGCCGAGCGGGCTCAAACCGTCGGTCCGGGGGCGGCGCCCTTCAGGGCGGCGATATTGGCCGCATAGCGGTCGGGCCCGTCGCGGAACACGAACGATCCGGCGACCAGGGCGTCGGCGCCGGCGGCGACGCAGGCCCCGGCATTGGCGGCGACCACCCCGCCGTCGACCTGCAGATGCGCGGGCGAGCCGGCGGCGTCCAGAATGGCGCGGGCGCGGCCGATCTTGTTCAGGGCGCTGTCGATGAACTTTTGCCCGCCGAACCCCGGATTGACCGACATGATCAGGACCAGATCGACCAGATCGACGACCTCTTCCAGGATCGTCAGGGGCGTGCCGGGGTTGAACACCACCCCGGCCTTCGCCCCCAGTTCGCGAATACGGCCCAGGGTCCGGTGCAGGTGCGGCCCGCTTTCGGGATGGACGCTCAATATGTCGGCCCCGGCGGCGCGATAGGCCTCCAGCCAGGGATCGACCGGCGCCACCATCAGATGGACGTCGAAGGGCAGGGACGTGTGCGGCCGCAGGGCCTTCATCACATCGGGACCCAGGGTGATGTTGGGCACGAAATGGCCGTCCATCACATCGACATGGATCCAGTCGGCGCCCGCCGCCTCAAGCGCAGCGACCTCCTCGCCCAGACGGGCGAAATCGCTGGCGAGGATCGACGGACAGATCAGGGGCGCGGCCATGGCCGGTGGATAAGGCGGGTCGGCGGCGGGAGCAAGGCGGCTTGGAACCCGCACCGTGTCGTGTTCTACTAATGTTCCTGAATGGAGTCGTCGATGTCGATGGATGATCTCTCAGGCGGCGAGCCGGTGCATGTCTTTGAAGACGAGGGCACGGGGGACCGCTTCCTGATTTACGGCACTGCCAAGGGGGCGCGCGTGGAGCTTCGCTTCGACGGCGAAGCCCTGTGGATGACCCAACCCCAGATCGGTGCGCTCTTCGGCCGCGACGTTTCCGTGATCTCTCGCCACATCAGCAACATCCTCGAGGAAGGTGAACTTGGCGAAGTTCCTGAGTTGCATTTTTTGCAATTCAGAGGCGCGGCCAACCGCTCGGTGACGGCATACAGCCTCGATATGGTGATCTCGGTCGGATACCGGGTCAGTTCGGCTCAAGCGACGCTGTTCCGCCGATGGGCCACGGCGGTGCTTGTTCGATTCGCTTCTCGTGGCTTTGTCGTTGATGTCGAGCGGCTGAAGGCGGGTGGGGATCAGGACCGCATTCGCGAACTTCGTGAGATCGTTCGCGATATTCGCAGCGCGGAAGCTAATGTCTATGCGGAAATCCGCAGCATCTGCGCCCTGTGTCAGGACTACGATCCGAAATCGGAGGCTTGGCGTGAATTCTACCGCAACACTCAGGCCAAGCTTTGTCATGCCGTGACCAGTCTGACGCCGGCGCAGGTCATCGTTTCGCGGGTCGATCCTGCGCAAGACAATCTCGGACTTCAGGCATGGTCGGGCGAACGAGTGCGTTCGGCGGATGTGACGGTCGCCAAGAACTATCTTCGGGAGCCGGAAGTTCGCGAGTTGAATCGCCTGACGGATATCCTGCTCTCAATTTTCGAGGACCAGCTGGAAGTGGGCCGGCTTACGACCATGGCCCAGGCGACCGAGCTTCTGGATCGCCAGCTGCGAAGCCTCGGACGCATTCCGCTTCAGCACGGCGGCGAAGTCTCAAAGGACCATGCGGATCGCGAGGCGAAGCGTCACTACAAGGTGTTCGACGACAATCGCCGCGCCGACGAAAAAAAACGTGTGGACCGCGAGTACGCCGAACTGAGGCAGGCCGCTGAAAGTCTGCCCAAGGCGCGACGACCCACGCCGCGCAAACCTTAGCCCTCGATCCGCTCCAGCCGGGCGATGAAGAAGCCGTCGAGGCCGCCGTGTTCGGCCCACATGGAGGGCAGGATGCGCAGCCAGCCTTCGGGGGTCAGGGCCTCGGGCGGGGCGCCGAGGGCGGTCGGGTCGGCGGGGGTGGTGGCGAAGGCCGGGTTGCGGCGCAGGAAGGCGTTGACCTGGGCCTCGCCCTCCTCGCGTTCCAGCGAACAGACGCAATAGACCATCCGGCCGCCGGGCTTCACCCGGGCCGCGCCCGCGTCCAGCAGCCGGTGCTGGACATCGGCCAGGTTGGCGACGTCGGCGGGTTTGACCGCGCGCAGGGCCTCGGGATTGCGGCGGAAGGTGCCGGTGGCGGTGCAGGGGGCGTCCAGCAGGACGGCGTCGAAGGTGCGCGTGTCCTCCCACTCCTCGCCGGGCGTGACCACGATTTCCGCTTCGAGCGTCGTGCGGTCCAGATTCTGGCGCAGGCGGCGCAGGCGCGGTTCCGACCGGTCCAGAGCGGTGACCGAGGCGCCGGTCGCGGCGATCTGCAGCGTCTTGCCCCCGGGCGCAGCGCACAGGTCCAGCACCGTCTCTCCGGTCTTCGGGGCCAGCAGGCGGACGGGGACGGCGGCGGCGGCGTCCTGGACCCACCAGTCGCCGTCATCGAAACCGGGCCAGCCGGCGATGTCGCCGCGACGGCCGGTGCGGACCGTGCCGCCTGTCAGGACTTCGCCCTCGACGGCGGCGGCCACGGCGGCGGGATCGACGCCCGGCTTGAGACTGAGATCGGTCGCCGGTTCCTCGCGCGCGGCCAGGGCCAGCCCGGTCAGGGCGGCCTCGCCCCACGTTTGTTTCCAGCGGGCGGCGATCCAGTCGGGCAGATTGGCCTCGGCGGTGGTCAGGCCCGGGCCTTCGCGTTCGACGCCGCGCAGCACCGCATTGACCAGGGCCTTGTAGGGACGGGCCTTGGGATCGCGCTCGGCCAGTTTCACGGCGGTCGAGACGGCGGCGAAGGCGGGCGTCTCCAGCACCAGGGTCTGGGCCAGGGAGATCCGCATCAGGGTGCGCACCACCTCGGGCGGGGATTTCTTGAGCCTCTGGTCGAGGATCTGGTCGATCTCGCCGAGCCGCCGCAGGGCCGCCATGGCCACGGCGCGGGCGAAGGCGCGGTCGGGGCCGGGCAGGGCGGCGACGGCCGGCAGGGCCAGGGCCTCGTCCAGACCGCCGCGTCGGGTCAGGGCCGCGTTCAGCAGGACGCCGGCCGCCACACGCGCCTCGACGCCGATGTCGGGGCTGTCGTCGGCGGGATGGACCTCACGGGGTTTGGGCTCGCGTCGGGGGCCGCGCGCCTTGTCGGCCAGACGGCGGCCGCGCGCGCCGGAGTCCCGGCCTTTCGGCGTTCCCCCGCTCAAACCGAAACCGTCATACTGAAACCTGCGCGCCCAGCTCGACCACGCGTCCCGGCGGGATGTGGAAGAAGTCGGTCGGGTTGGCCGCATTGCGCATCAGGAAGATATACAGCTTGTCCTGCCACAGGGGCATGCCCTGGCTGGCCGAGGGCACGACCGAGCGGCGGCCGAGGAAGAAGCTGGTCGACATGATGTCGAACTTCACCCCCTGTTTGCGGCACAGGCTGAGGGCGCGCGGCACGACCGGGCTTTCCATGAAGCCATAGCTGAGCGTGATCTTCTTGAAGTCGTCGTTGATCGGCTCGATCAGGATGCGCTCGCTGTCCGGCACACGCGGCCGGTCTGTGGTGCGCACGGTCAGGATGACGTTCTTCTCGTGCAGCACCTTGTTGTGCTTGAGATTGTGCATCAGGGCGACCGGCGCCACATCCGGATCCGAGGTCAGGAAGATGGCTGTTCCCGGCGCGCGGTGCGGCGGGCGGGCCCGCAGCATCTCGATCAGGTCGGTCAGGGGCAGGCTGTCCTTCTTGGCCTTGACCGCCAGGATCTGGCTGCCCCGCGTCCAGGTCCACATGATCAGCACCAGGCCTGCGCCCAGCACCAGAGGCATCCAGGCCCCGTCCGGAATCTTGAGCAGGTTGGAGGTCAGGAAGACGCTGTCGATGAAGCCGAACGGGATGAGGGTTCCCAGCACGGCCCACATCGGCCATTTCCACTTCTTGGTGATGACCGAATAGGCCATCAGGGTGTTGACCAGCATGGTCCCCGTCACCGCGACGCCATAGGCGGCCGTCAGATTGTGCGAGCTCTGGAACACGAACAGCAGCACCAGCACGCCGATCAGCAGCAGGCTGTTCACCGCCGGCACGAAGATCTGTCCGGCCTGGGTCTCGGAGGTGAAGCGGATGTCGATGCGCGGCAGGAGGCCAAGCTGGACGGCCTGCTGGGTGACCGAGAAGGCGCCGGTGATCACCGCCTGGGAGGCGATGATGGTCGCCAGGGTGGCCAGCAGCAACATGGGCCAGTAGGCGATCTGGGGCACCATGTTCCAGAACGGGTTTTCGGACGCGGCGGGGTTGTCGAGGATCAGGGCGCCCTGACCCAGATAGTTCAGGGTCAGGCAGGGCAGGACGAAGGCCAGCCAGCCCATCCGGATCGGCGCCTTTCCGAAATGGCCCATGTCGGCATACAGGGCCTCGGCTCCGGTCACCGCCAGGAAGACGCTGCCCAGGATGATGAAGCCCAGGAAGCCGTCATTGACCAGCAGCATCACGCCATAGTGGGGCGACAGGGCCCGCAGGATCGAGATGTCGTCGAAGATGTGGAACAGGCCCAGGGCCCCGAGGCTCAGGAACCACAGGGCCGTGATAGGCCCGAAGAATTTCGCCAGACCCTCGGTGCCCTTGGACTGGACCATGAACAGGCCGATCAGGATGGCGGCGCAGATCGGCACGATGAACGGGTCCAGCGCCCCGTTGATGCCGGGCGCGTCCTTGACGCCCTCGACGGCGGACAGGACCGAGATGGCCGGGGTGATGATCCCGTCGCCATAGAAGAGGGCCGCCCCGCAGACGCCCAGAACGAAGATCCAGGCGCTGCGCCGGCCGATGGCGTGCTGGGCCAGGGCCATCAGGGCCAGGGTGCCGCCCTCGCCCTTGTTGTCCGCACGCATCAGGAAGAAGACGTATTTGAACGTCACCACGATCATCAGGGCCCAGAAGGCCAGCGAGACCACGCCGATAACGGCCAGGTCGCCGCCGACCCCGCCGCGCGCATGGTCGATCGCCTCACGCAGGGCGTACAGGGGGCTGGTGCCGATATCGCCGAACACGACGCCGATGGCGCCGATGGTCAGGGCCCAGAATCCGGCCTTGTGCGCGGTCCCGTGTACGGGAGCCGGCGGTCGGGCGTCGTCGTTGGTCGAGGGAGGCGGAGCGGGGGGAGCGCCGTCGCCTCGGGGATTATCCCCGGTCATGAACATCCTCCGGGCGAGGCCGAGCGCGCGCCCATCAAAGCGGAGCGCCAATAGGCGCTTTCCGATCCGGGTTCAATCGCGGGCCGCTGCAATCCGTTTCACGGTGTTCGTCCGGCCACAGGTCAGGCGGGGGGCGATTTGTGAATCCGCCCGGGAAGGCCTACTTTCGGCGCCCGCCCCTGGTGAACCCATGTCCGACAGCCAACGCTTTCCCGTCGCCGCCCATGCCCTGGCCTATATGGCCCACAGGGGCGCGACCGAGGCTGCGCACGCCATACCCAGCGCCATTCTGGCGGCCTCGATCCCCACAAATCCGGTGGTGGTGCGTCGGGTCACCGCCCTGCTGGCCAAGGCGGGATTGATCGCCACCCGTCCCGGCGCCTCCGGCGGGTCATGGCTGCTGCGCGCGCCGGAGGCGGTGACGCTGGATCAGGTGCTGCGGGCCGTGAACGGTTGCGCCCATCTGGGATCGCCGCCCCAGGGCGCCAAGGGCTGTCCGATCAGCGAACACATCCCGCGGCAGGTCGCCCGCGCCCTGACCGCCGCCGACGAGGCCGCCGGCGCCGCCCTGTCGAAGATCACCATCGCCGATCTGCTGGCGGAAAACCCGCCGTCCCTGGCGGCCTTCGCGCCCCATGCCGCCTGTCCGGTCGCGGCCTGACGATCATGAGCGAGGGTCGGCGCACCGCCCTGATCACGGGGGCTTCAGCCGGGATCGGCGCCGCCCTTGCCCGGGAATACGCCCGCAACGGCTGGACCCTGATCCTGACGGCGCGGCGCGAGCCGGCCCTGACCGCGCTGGCGGCGGAACTGACCGCAGCCCATGGCGTGGAGGCCTGGGTCGTTCCTGCGGACCTCGCCGATCCGGCTGCACCGGGCGCTCTTGTCGACGACATCAACCGACGCGGCCTGACGGTCGACGCCCTGGTCAACAATGCGGGTTTTTCCCGCACGACCGGTTTCGTCGACACAGATCCGGCCGATCAGGCGGCCATGCTGCGGGTCATGCTGCTGGCGCCCGTCGAACTGGCCCGCCTGCTGGCGCCCGGGATGGTGGGGCGCGGCTTCGGCCGGATCCTGAACGTGGCCTCTCTGGCCGGACTGATGCCGGCGACCGGGGGGGACACCCTGTACGGGCCGATCAAGAGTTTTCTGATCAAGGCCTCGGCCGGTCTGTGGCTGGAGATGCAGGGGACGGGCGTCCACGTCACCGCCCTGTGCCCCGGCTACACCTACTCCGAGTTCCACGACGTCAACGGCTCGCGCGCCGAGGTTTCGGGCGCCTACCCCGCATGGATGTGGCAGACGGCGGATCATGTGGCCCGGGTCGGTTATGCGGCGGTCGAGGCCAACCGCCCGCGCGTCGTGCCGGGCTGGCGCAACAATGTTCTGGCCGCCATTCCGAAACTGCTGCCGGACGGTCTGGCTCTCAAGGTCATCGGCGGCCATGCGAGGCGGTTGAAGCGGATTTAGGGACTAGGGATCAGGGATTAGGGATTAGGGTCTGGAACCAGATTTAAGGGACTCGAACTCTTGTCGTCATCCGCCCGATGGCCCGCGCACGGGTTCCCTAATCCCTAATCCCCATCCCCTGCTTCCTCACTGCCCGCCCGCCGGATAGGGCGTCGTCACCGAGCCGGCGAACATGCCGGGCAGGGCTTCGGACAGGCCCATCAGGATGAACTGGATGGCGAGGGCGCACAGGATCAGGCCCAGCACCCGCACGATGATCGACAGGCCGACCTCGCCCAGTATCCGGCTGATCGGGCCGGTCAGGGCGAAGGTGACGAAGGAGACCACACAGGCCGCCGCGATGGCGACCAGAGACGCGACCGTCCCCGCCGCCCCGATCTTCTCGGCCTCGCCCGCCTGGATGATGATGGCCGAGATGGCGCCGGGGCCGATCATCAGGGGGATGGCGAAGGGGACCACCAGCCTCTGGAACCGGCGGCGCGCATAGCCGCGCACATCCTTCAGATCCAGGGCGGCATCCTTGTCAGCGAAGCTGGCCAGAAAATCCTCGCGGGCCATGTCGAGGCCGAGCAGCAGCAACAGGATGCCCCCCGCGATGCGGAAGGCCGCCAGCGAAATGCCGAAAAACTGCAACAGCCCCAGGCCGGTGAAGAAGAAGAAGCCGAGAAAGACCGCCGCGAACAGGCAGATCATGGCCGAGACGGAGATGCGCTGGCGCAGGCTGGCGCCGGCGGTCGCCGCCGCGAAGATCGGCACATTGCCGATCGGATCCAGCAAGGCGAACAGGGTCACGAACAGGTTGACCCCCAGATCGAGCGCGTCCATGCCTGCCCCTCAGCCGCAATTGATCCCACAGGCCTGTCGGCCGACGCGCCTCCGGGCGCGCGCGTTCGCCATAGCCGCTTGAGCCGTCACCGTCGATGACCCCTGAACCCTCTGATCCCGTCGCCGTCCCCGCCCAATGGCCGAACCGGGCGCCCGATCCGCGCCTGATCTGCGCCCTGGACACGCCCACGGTGGACGAGGCGCGGCGACTGGTCGACCGGACCCGGGACGCCGTCGGCTTCTACAAGATCGGGCTGCAGCTGTTCGCCACGGACGGCATGGGGCTGGCGCGAGCGCTGAAAGCCGAAAATCTAAGCGTCTTCCTCGACTGGAAACTGCACGACATCGGGGCGACGGTGGAGAAGGCGGCGGCGGCCCTGGCCGGGGCCGGTTGCGACCTGCTGACCGTCCATGCCCGTCCGCAGGTGATGGCGGCCGCCCGGCGCGGGGTCGAGGGTTCGGGCCTGAAGGTGCTGGGCGTCACCGTCCTGACCAGTCTGTCGGCCGGGGACGTCGCGGCTGACGATCACAGCCTGTCGCCGGCCGAACTGGTGGAGCACCGGGTGCGTCAGGCGCTGGACGCTGGGATCGACGGGGTGGTGGCCAGCCCTCAGGAGGCGCAGCGCGTCCGCGCGATCGCCGACGCCGCCGGCCGGACCGACTTCCTGATCGTCACCCCCGGGGTGCGTCCGGTCGGCGCGGCGCTGGACGACCAGAGCCGGGCCGCGACCCCGGAACAGGCCCTGCGCGACGGGGCGACCCATCTGGTGGTCGGTCGTCCGATCACGGCGGCGGCCGATCCGGGCGCGGCCGCCCGGGCCATCGCCGACTCCATCGCCCTGATCTGACCGTCCTGATCTGACCGGCCCGGGCGGGGTTCATGCCATCCCGCCGTCGCCCCGGGACGCAAAAAGGCGGCCGTCGCGAGGACGGCCGCCTTGATGGCGTTCAGTGACCTGACGGTCGGCTGGATCAGCCGCGCTCGCCGGGCTCCTGCGAGTAGCCCGAACCGGCCGGTGCGACGACCGTCGGCGCCGGATAGGACGGGGCCGGATAGGCCGACGTCGAAGCCGGGTAGGAGGCGACCGGCGCGGGGGCCGGCAGCGGGCGGCCGGCGGGCGGCGCGAGGTTCATCGTGGCCGAGGGCGGCGACGCGACATCGCAGCAATGCTCGTCCGGATGATCCGGGCCAGCCGGGGTGAAGTGGATTTCCGGCGGCGCGACGGAGACGTCGGACGGACGGACGTGGACGTCGGGCGCTTCCAGATAGACCTGGGCGGGCGCGACCTGCACCGGCGGGGCGTCGACATAGATCGGCGGGCCCTGGATGTAGATGGCGGGCGACGGCGCGAACACCGGAGCCGACGAGATGCGCATGCCCGGCGCACGAACCCGGATCGGCGGAGCCGGCGGACGCACGGTGTAGAAGGGCACGTTCACGGTCGGGACGTCGCATTCGCAGTCACGGCCGCCCGGACCCCGACCGGACCAGCGGGACGTCTCGAGCGAGACGGCGGTCGCCTGTGCCGGGCCGCTGGCCAGGATGTTGACAGGAGCCGAGGAACCGGCCCCGCTTTCTGCCGCTGCGGCGGAACCCGCGGCGGCCAGTGTGGCGCCCAGCGCCAGGATCAGAACTGATTTCATGTTGATGGTCTCCCCAGTCATCGAAACCTTACTCAAGCATGAACGGTGGCGGTTTGGCTTGCACCCGGGGAGAGGAAAACCAACGATATTTTTCGCGTTGCGGGAGAGTGACACGACGACGCGGGCGAATTCCTTGAGTTTCCACCCCATCGAGACCATCTGAGCCGCCTCGATATAAACCCGAACCCTTCCCGTTCAGGACGTTCAATGACCTTCGCCGACCCGAAAGCCACACCCGAACCGCGCCATCACGAAAACGTGATCGTTGAGGGATCGGATGCCGGATTCATGACCGATGTGATCGAGGCCTCGCGCATCGGTCCGGTTATCGTCGACTTCTGGGCGACATGGTGCGGTCCCTGTCGCCAGCTGACCCCGGCCCTGGAAAAGGCCGTGCGGGCCGCCGGCGGCGCGGTGAAACTGGTCAAGATCGACGTCGACAAGAACCCCGCCTACGCCGGCCAGCTGAGGGTCCAGTCGATCCCGACAGTCTATGCCTTCGTCGACGGCCAGCCAGTGGATGGTTTTCAGGGCGCGGTGCCGGAAAGCCAGATCAAGGCCTTCATCGAGAAACTGACCGGCGGAGAGGGCGTCAACAGCGATGTCGAGCAACTGCTGTCGCTGGGCGAGGAATCCCTGTCTCTGGGCGATCTGGGCGGCGCGGCCCAGGCCTATGCCCACGTCCTGTCGATCGAGCCCGAGAATCTGAAGGCGATCGCCGGCATGGCCGGCGTCTATCTGGCCGAAGGCGATGAGGAGCAGGCGCGCCAGACCCTGGCCATGGCGCCCGCCGACGCCAGCGACCCGGCGATCCAGGCTGTGCGCGCCCGTCTGGCTCTCGCTGAAAACGCCCCCACCGGCGAACTGGCTGCGCTTCAGGCCGCCGTGGCCGCCGCGCCCGACGACCATCAGGCGCGCTACGATCTGTCGCTGGCCCAGGCCTCGGCCGGTGAGCTGAAGGCCGCCGTCGACAGCCTGTTGCACATCGTCGCGGCCGATCGCGAGTGGAACGAACAGGCCGCCCGAAAGCAGCTGCTGGTGGTGTTTGACGCCGCCGGGGTCGGGTCCGAAATCGCCCGCGACGGCCGCCGCCGCCTGTCCTCCCTCCTGTTCGCCTGATCCCCCGATGGCACAGGGCTATGTCCGGGCGTCCGACCTGCCGCAGGTCATTCCGATCTTCCCGCTGGGCGGGGCGATCCTGCTGCCGCGCGGCCAGCTGCCGCTCAATATCTTCGAGCCGCGCTACCTCAATATGGTCGACGACGCCATGGCCGGCGACCGGATCATCGGCCTGATCCAGCCGGCGGGAGGACCGGCGCATCAGCCGGCCCTGACCGGCGTCGGCTGCGCGGGGCGGATCACCAGTTTCGCGGAGACCTCGGACGGGCGCTATCTGGTCACCCTGACCGGCGTTGCGCGGTTCAGGGTCGCGGCGGAACTGTCCAGCCCGACCCCGTATCGCCAGATCCGCGCCGCCTTCGCCGATTTCGAGGCGGACCTGTCGGCGCCCGACGACGGCCCGTTCGACCGGGTCGGCTTCCTTGAGGCGCTGAGACTTTATCTGGAGCGTCGCCAGCTGGAGATCGACTGGGAGACGGCGGGCGCCGCCCCGCGCGAGGCCCTGGTCAACAGCCTGTCGATGGCCCTGCCGTTCGAGCCCGCCGAGAAACAGGCCCTGCTCGAGGCCCACAGCATCGTCGACCGCGCCGAGAGCCTGAAAGCCCTGCTGCGCATCGACGCCGCCGAGCCCGGCGACGGAGACACGCCCGTTTCGATGCAGTGATCGAAGGGATTAGGGATTAGGGATTAGGGATTAGGGATTAGGGGCATGGTGAAGGCCGGAGTGGTCATTGCAGTTCGTCCCGCCCTTACTGATCTCCCCGTCCCCAATCCCTAGTCCCCAATCCCTAGTCCCCAATCCCTAGTCCCCAATCCCTAGTCCCCAATCCCTAGTCCCCAATCCCTAGTCCCCAATCCCTAGTCCCCAATCCCTAGTCCCCAATCCCTAGTCCCCAATCCCTAGTCCCCAATCCCTAGTCCCCAATCCCTAGTCCCCAATCCCTAGTCCCCAATCCCTAGTCCCCAATCCCTAGTCCCCAATCCCTAGTCCCCAATCCCTAGTCCCCAATCCCTAGTCCCCAATCCCTAGTCCCCAATCCCTAGTCCCCAATCCCTAGTCCCCAATCCCTAGTCCCCAATCCCTAGTCCCCAATCCCTAGTCCCCAATCCCTAGTCCCCAATCCCTAGTCCCCAATCCCTAGTCCCTAATCCCTAGTCCCTAGTCCCTAGTCCCTAATCCCTGAACCGCCATGTCCGACGCCTTCCACACCCCCAACACCGTCGATCCGCGCCTTTTGGAGGTGCTGGTCTGTCCCGTCACGCGCGGACCGCTGACCTGGGACCGCGAGGCCAATGAACTGGTCTCGAAGGGGGCGAAGCTGGCCTATCCGATCCGTGAGGGCGTGCCGATCATGCTGGCGGAAGAGGCGCGACAGCTGGACTGACATCTCCACCTTCGCCTGACAGCCTCAAGTCCTGTTCACCGTCATTCCGGGGCCGCGGAGCGGAACCCGGAACCCAGGAGGGCGTGGGCCAGACGCCGGGTTCTGTGGCGGTGAAGCGGTCCTGGGTTCCGGGTTCTTCGCTCCGCTCAGCCCCGGAATGACGGACAAGGAGCAAGCGCGGGTTGGTTATGATCGAGCAGCGACGCCCGGCCGCCTCAAACCGCCTCGCCCCGCAGCAGTCGCGGCAGGTCGCCCGTCGCGCCGCCGGCCTCGCGCATGAAGGTCTGACGCAGGGCCGGGATGCGGTTGACCGCCGCCATGCCCAGATCGCGGGCCAGACGGATCGGGGCGATGTCATTGGAAAACAGCCGCACGAAGGCGTCGAAGCCGGCGGCCAGCACCGTATTGTCGAAACGGCGCCAGCGGACATAGCGGTCCAGCACGATCTCCGAGCCGATGTCCTCGCCCAGCCGCATGGCCTCGATCAGGACCTCGGCCAGGGCGGCGGCGTCCTTCAGCCCCATGTTCAGCCCCTGACCGGCGACCGGGTGTACGCCATGGGCGGCGTCGCCGATCAGGGCGATGCGCGGCGCCGTCAGCCGCTCGGCCAGTTCCAGCGACAGGGGGTAGACGAAGCGCGGCCCCTCGGGCGCAGCGCCGTCGAGGAAGTCGCCGAACCGCCGCATCAGGTGCGACCGGAAGGCTGGGTCCGACGCATCGCGAAGCGCCTCGGCCCGTTTCGTCGGCTCGGTCCAGACCAGGCTGGCGCGCTGGTCGGTCAGGGGCAGGATGGCGAACGGTCCGCCGGGCAGGAAATATTCGTGGGCGACATTGCCGTGGTCGCGGCCGAGGCGGACCGTGGCGACCACGCCGGACTGGTCGTATTTCCAGCCGATGGCGCCGATGCCGGCCGCCCGACGCACGACCGATCCCCGGCCCTCGGCGCCGACGACCAGGGGGGCGGACAGGATCGCCCCGTCGTCCAGACTGACCTGCGCCGCGCCCGCGTCCGCCGCGACGGACGCGACCCGGGCGGGGGCCAGAACCTCGATATCGGACCGGCCGACCGCCTCGGCCAGGGCCACGCGAATGCGGCGGTTCTCGACCATATAGCCGAGGGGTTCGCCGCCGTTGCCGTCGCCGATCTCGTCGGCGTCAAATCGCAGGTATGCGGGGGACGCGGATTTCGACGCCGCGCCCGGTCGCCGTCCGTCGGTCACCAGAATATGGTCCATACGACAGGCGTGGGGTCTCAGGCTCTCGCCCAGGCCCAGCGTATCCAGCATGCGGAAGGTCGACCAGGCGATGGCCGTGGACCGTCCGTCATAGGTCGGGGCCAGCTGGGCCGCGAAGGGCTGGGGGTCGATCATGGCGACCTTCAGCTGTCCCTGGGCCGCAGCGAGGGCGAAACTGGCGCCCGCCAGTCCTCCGCCGGCGATGATGACGTCGTGGGTGTGCACCTGGCTCATGAAGCGGGTCTAGCGCCGCAATGGACCGCGCGCCATGCGGCAGGGCGATGTTACCGGTGTCATAGGCCGCGCCCGACCGTCGCATGGTTGTCGCGGCGGAAGGCGGGCTCTAGGAGATGGTCACCCGCGCCTGTGACGCACCCCGTGGATCCCCGATGCCCGACCTGACCGACAAACAGACCTTTTCCGATCAGGACGCGCTGGATTTTCACCGCATTCCTACGCCCGGCAAGATCTCGATGGCGCCGACCAAGCCCATGGCCACCCAGCGCGACCTGTCGCTGGCCTATTCGCCCGGCGTGGCGATCCCGGTCCTGGCCATCGCGGCCGATGCGGACAAGGCCTATGACTATACGGCCAAGGGCAATCTGGTCGCGGTGATCTCGAACGGCACCGCCATCCTCGGCCTCGGCAACCTCGGCCACATGGCCTCCAAACCGGTGATGGAGGGCAAGTCCGTCCTGTTCAAACGGTTCGCCGACGTCGACAGCTTCGACGTCGAGGTCAAGACCACCGATCCGGACGAGTTCATCACCGTCGTCAAGAACATCGGCGACACCTGGGGCGGGATCAATCTGGAGGACATCAAGTCCCCGGAATGTTTCGTCATCGAAAGCGAGCTTCAGGACCTTCTGGACATCCCCGTCTTCCATGACGACCAGCACGGCACGGCCATCATCTCCACCGCCGGCCTGATCAATGCCTGCCACGTCACGGGCAAGCGGCTGGAGGACATCAAGGTGGTGCTGGCCGGCGCCGGGGCGGCGGGGCTGTCGTCCATCGCCCTGATGAAAGCCGCAGGCGTCAGGGCCGAGAACACCGTCATCTGCGACCGCGACGGCGTGGTCTATCAGGGCCGGCCCGAGGGCATGGACCAGTGGAAGGCCGCCCACGCCACCGACACCCCCTTGCGCACCCTGGCCGAGGCCATGGTCGGGGCCGACGTCGTGCTGGGCCTGTCGGCCAAGGGGGCGATCACCAAGGAGATGGTGGCCTCGATGGCCCCCAATCCGATCATCTTCGCCATGGCCAATCCGGACCCGGAGATCACGCCGGAAGACGTGCTGTCGGTCCGGTCCGACGCCATCATCGCCACCGGCCGGTCGGACTATGTGAACCAGGTCAACAACGTCCTGGCCTTCCCCTATCTGTTCCGGGGCGCGCTGGACGTCCGCGCCCGCCGGGTGAACCACGAGATGAAGGTCGCGTGCGCCCAGGCCCTGGCGGCCCTGGCCCGCGAGGATGTGCCCGATGAGGTGGCCGCCGCCTATTCGGGCCGCAAGCTGAAGTTCGGGCCGGACTACATCATTCCCACGCCGTTCGATCCCCGGCTGATCTGGTTCATCCCGCCCTTCGTCGCCCAGGCGGCGATGGACTCGGGCGTGGCCAGAAAGCCCATTCCCGACATGGAGGCCTATCGCAGCTCCCTGCGCGGCCGGATCGACCCGACCGCCGCCCTGATGCAGAAAATATCGTCGGCGGTGCGGGCCGCCCCTGACAAGCGGGTGGTCTTCGCCGAAGGCGAGGAGACCGCCGTCATCCGCGCCGCCTGGGCCTTCAAACAGGACGACCTCGGCACGCCGATCCTGCTGGGCCGCGAGGAGCTGATCCGCCAGAACGCCACCGAGGCGGGGCTGAATTTCGACGAGCTGGGCATCGAGATCGTCAACGCCCGGGTCTCGGACAAGAATGTCGAATACACCGACTGGCTGTATGAAAAGCTGCAGCGCCGGGGCTATCTGAAGCGCGACGTCCAGCGGATGATCAATCAGGACCGCAACTATTTCGCCGCCACCATGGTGGCGCGCGGCGATGCGGACGCGGTGGTGACCGGGGTGACCCGCAATTTCAACATGGTGCTCAAGGAGATCCGCCGCGTCCTCGACGTCAAGGAGCGGATGATCGGCCTGTCGATCCTGCTGTCGAAGGGCCGTACCCTGTTCGTCGCCGACACCTCGATCCACGAACTGCCGGACGCCGAGGAACTGGCCGAGATCGCCATCCAGGCCGCCGCCACCGTGCGCAAGCTGGGGCGCACCCCGCGCGTGGCCTTCCTGTCCTATTCGACCTTCGGCAACCCTCCGGGCGAGCGGGGCGAGAAGGTGCGCGAGGCCATCCGCATTCTGGACCAGCGCGGCGTTGACTTTGAATATGAAGGCGAAATGCCCCCCGAACTGGCGCTGGAGCCGGAACAGCGCGACGCCTATCCCTTCATGCGCCTGACCGGCCACGCCAACGTCCTGGTCATGCCGGCCATCCATTCGGCGGCCATCTCGACCCGCCTGGTCCAGTCGCTGGGCGGCGCCACCGTCATCGGCCCCCTGCTGGTCGGACTGGAGAAGCCGGTCCAGATCGTCAGCCTCGGCGCCTCGGTGTCAGAGATCATCACCGCCGCCACCTTCGCCGCCTATGACGGGGTGGGCGAGGGCTGATCGGCTGCGGTCAGGCCGCCGGCCTGGCGGCAGGCGGCGTGCGGTCAGGCGGGCCGAACCGGCGGGGCGGTTCTGTGTCGGCGCAGCAGCAGCCAGCATAGCAGCACGGCCGGGAGGCCGACCGCGGCCGTGCCGGCGAAGAACAGCCCATAGGCCTCCATCAGCGGCCGGCCCTGTTCCAGCTGCTCCACGGCCACGCCGGAGAAGCCTTTCAGGAACTTGCCCAGCAGGGCGTAGAACGAGCTCAGCAGGGCGTACTGGGTGGCCGTGTATCCGATACTGGTGAGGCTGGCCATATAGGCGACCAGGGCCGCGCCCGCGAAGCCTTCCGAGAAGTTCTCGACAAACAGAACGCCGCCGAACACCGGCGTCGACAGGCCGACCACCGCCATGAAGGTGTAGCCGAGATTGGACAGGGGCCCGATCAGCGCGCCCATCAGCAGGGTCTTTCCAAAGCCGAAGCGCACCGCGAACAGGCCGCCGGCGGCGATGCCGGCGAAGGCCGCGATCAGGCCGACGCTCAGCCGCATCGCCCCGATGGTCGGTTTGTCGAGCCCGAGGTCGGTATAGAAAGGCCCGACCATAGGCCCCATGACGAAGTCCGGAAGCCGGTACAGGCTGATCGCCGCCAGCATCAGGATCGCGGCGCCGCCATGGGTCTTCAGGAAGGTCAGGAACGGCCCCACAACGGCGTCAAACAGGCCGCGCGGGCTCAGCAGCGAGACCTGACCCGTGACCTCGGCCAGGGTCCGACGATCGACCGGCTCTTTCGCGAACAGGGTGGCGATGATGACGAGGCTCATGGCCGCGCCCCAGACGGCATAGGCCCCGCCCCAGCCCAGCCAGGCGGCGAAAAACAGGATCAGGGCATTGCCCGCAAGAATGGCGGAGCGGTAGCCGAGCTGGAAGGCGGAGGTCAGCAGGGCCTGATCCTCGTCGCCGTCGGCGCTCTCGATCCGCCAGGCGTCCACGACGATGTCCTGGGTGGCCGAGGCGAAGGCGGTGACCAGGGCCGCGACGCCCAGGGCCGTCAATCCGCCCTCGGGGCCGACGACCGCCATGGCGATCAGGGACAGTCCGACGACGGCCTGGGACAGCAGCATCCAGCCCCGGCGTCTTCCCAGACGCCCGAGCAGCGGCACGTCGAACCGGTCGACGACCGGCGCCCAGAGGAACTTCAGCGAATAGGCCAGTCCGACCCATGAGATGAAGCCGATCGCGGCCAGTTCGGTCCCGCCCTCACGCAGCCACAGGCTCAGGGTCGCGCCTGTCAGCAGGAATGGCAGACCCGAGCCGAAGCCGATCACCAGGGTGATCAGGACCCGTCCGCGGCCCAGCGCCTTCAGGACTTCGGTCGTCGTCGGGGCCTTGCGGGGCATGGCGGCGGCGGTCTCGACGGGACCGTCGGGCGGGGTCGGGCTGGTCATGGCGTCGATATGTCTCCGGGACGCCCCCCGGCGTCCTCCTGTCAGGCGACCTTGGCGCGGCTCGAGCGGTTCGTCCAGCGGGTCAGGGCGGCGCGCAGGGCGTCGGGTTCAAGAGGTTTGACCAGATGGTCGTTCATACCCGCCTGCAGACAGGTCCGGCGATCCTCGGCGAAGGCATTGGCGGTCAGGGCGACGATGGGCGTCTCGTCGCCCCCGGCGCGGATGGCGCGGGTGGCCGACGGTCCGTCCATGCCGGGCATCCGCATGTCCATGAAGACCAGGTCGAACCGGGCCCGTTTCAGGGCCTGGAGGGCCTCCTGGCCGGTGGCGGCCGTCTCCACGACACAGCCTTCGCGGCGCAGCAGGGTTCGGGCCAGGAGGGCGCCGACCGGATTGTCCTCGACCAGCAGCACCCGCGTCCCGGCGAACAGGGCGGGGGCCAGACGATCGTCGTCGGCGGGGATGGCGGGCGCCGCGCCCGCGTCGCTGAACCGTCCAGCCGCGGCCAGGACCCGTTCGACCACGGAGGCGCGTCGCAGGGGCTTGATCAGATAGCCATGGAAGCCGGCGGCCCGGTACCGGCCGACCAGATCCCGTTCCGTCGGTTTCAGCAGGATGATCCCGCGTCCCGCTTCGGGCGGCTGGGCGAGGAAACCCGCCACCGCGCAGGCGTGGTCGACCAGGGTCACCGGGGCGGGATCATAGACGCCGCCGCCGCTGCCGGCGATCTGGGCCACCGCCGCCTGGATGACGAACAGGTCGGGCGACCGGATGGCGACCTCCAGTCCTTCCAGCGGATAGTCCCGGGGCATCTGATCGGGCGCGGCGTCGAACGCCGCCTCGAAGCGGAAACGCGATCCGGGCGGGCCCGGCCTGCGCGCGCGCCGCCCGAAGGTCGCCGCCTCCACGACCCGGTCCTCAACCGTCACCGTGCCGCCCATGGCCTCGGCCAGGCGCCGTACGACAGCCAGCCCCAGACCCGCCCCGCCGAAACGGGTGGCGTCCGAAGCGTCGACATGGCCGAATTCCTCAAAGATCCGTTCGCGCGCCTCGGCGGGGACGCCTGGCCCGGTGTCCTCGACGATGAAGGCCAGACGCGGCCGGGCCTCGTCACGGCTCTCGATCAGGTCGGCCCTCTCGACCGAGATCGACACTCCCCCGGTTTCGGTGAATTTCACGGCATTGCCGGCCAGGTTGAACAGCACCTGCCGCAGGCGGCCATCGTCGGCCATGATCTCCGGCACGTCGTGGGCCACGGACCAGACGATCTCCAGCCCCTTGTCATGGGCCCGGGGGCTGAGCAGTTCGGCCACGCCCCGCGTCAGGGCCTCGACATTCAGCGGCGCCGGATCGAACTCCAGCCGGCCGGCCTCCAGCCGCGCATAGTCCAGCAGGTCATTGACCAGACCCAGCAGATGTTCGGCCGAGTCCCGCGCCGCCTCGGCATAGGCCCTCTGGGCGCCGTTCAGATCGGTGCGGGCCAGAAGGCCCAGCATGCCGATCACCCCGTTCAGGGGGGTGCGCATCTCATGGCTCATCAGCCGCAGGAACTGTTCGGCGCCGTCTGTCGGCGTACCGGCGGATGTTCCGTCCTTCACGCCGGTCTGGCCCGTCTCGCCGCTCTTTCGCCTGCTCATGGCGTCTGGTCTCCCTGTCGCGACAGGGTTGAAGGAAAACGGTTAACGGGGACTCAAGACGTGACGGCTGCGGCCGTCCGTACAGGTCGGATTTCACCAGGCGGAGGTCGGCATGGAGGCCGCGCCGCGCCCGGACGTCTGGCGGTCGAAATCGCCGCCGGCCTCGGCTGTGGTGCGGCGATAGATGAGGGCCTCGGCGATGTGACGACGCAGGACCCCGGTCGCCCCCTCCAGATCGGCGATGGTGCGGGCCAGCCGCAGGGTGCGGGTCCAGCCGCGCGCGGTCAGTCCCCCGGCCTCGCCCGCCCGCATCAGCAGGGCCTTGCCCGGGGCGTCGGGGGCGGCGAACCGGTCAAGCGTCTCGCCCGAGGCGCGGGCATTCAACCCCTCGAAGGGGGCGAGGCCCGCCTCCCGCACCCGTTCGATCTGGATTTCGCGCGCCATGGCCACCCGGGCGGCGGCCTCGGCCGTGCCCTCGGCGGGGGAGGGCAGGGCCATGTCGGCGGCGGTGACCGGCGGGGTCTCGACGGTCAGGTCGATACGGTCGAACATCGGGCCCGAGATGCGGTTCTGATAGTCCCGCTGGCATCGGGGGGCCTTGCCGCAGGCGCCCTTGCCCGGCCCGCCCACGCCGCAGCGGCAGGGGTTCATGGCCGCGACCAGCTGGAACCGGGCCGGATATTTCACATGGTGGTTGGCGCGGGCGACGACGATCTCGCCGGTTTCCAGCGGCTGACGCAGGCTGTCCAGGGCCTGGGCCGAATATTCGGGCAGTTCATCCAGAAACAGGACGCCATTGTGGGCGAGTGAGGCCTCGCCGGGTTTGGCCCTGTGCCCGCCGCCGGTCAGGGCGGCCATGGAGGCCGAATGGTGGGGGGCGCGGAACGGCCGGTCGCGGGTCAGGGCGCCGCGTTCGATCAGCCCCGCCACCGACCAGACCATGGAGGTCTCCAGCAACTCCTGCGGCGTCAACGGCGGCAGGAGGCCGGGCAGGCGGGCGGCCATCATCGACTTTCCGGATCCCGGCGGGCCGACGAACAACAGGTTGTGGCCGCCAGCCGCCGCCACCTCCAGCGCCCGTTTGGCGCTCTCCTGCCCCTTGACCTCGCGCAGATCCGGGCCGGCCGCGCCGACGGCCACCGGACCGGGGGCCGGCGGTCGAAGCACCTGCTGCCCCTTGAAATGGTTGATCACGGCGATCAGGGATCGCGGCGCCAGCAACCGCACGTCCCCCGCCCAGGCGGCCTCCGGCCCGTTGGCCTCGGGACAGATCAACCCCAGCCCCATGGCCGACAGGGCGACCGCTGCGGGCAATGTGCCGCCCACGGCCGCGATCCGTCCGTCCAGCCCCAGTTCGCCCAGGGCCGCCCAGCCCTCGAGAGCGTCTGGCGCGATCACCCCCATGGAAGCCAGCAGGGCCAGGGCGATCGGCAGGTCGAAATGACTGCCCTCCTTGGGCAGGTCGGCGGGCGCCAGATTGGCGATGATCCGTTTGGCCGGCAGGGCCAGGCCGATGCCGGCGAAGGCGCCGCGCACCCGTTCGCGGCTCTCGGCCACCGCCTTGTCCGGCAGGCCGACGATGTTGAAATGGCCGTGTTCGCTGGAGAGCTGCTGGACCTGCACGTCCACCCGCCGCGCCTCGACCCCCTCGAACGCCACCGTCGCGATGCTGGCCAGCATATCTTCGTTCTCCGACGATGAGAACAAACCATGAACCGTCAGGGATTGCAAGACGGTTTGTCGTCCCGGACGGACGGCGGGAAACCGCGCCCGGCGGGATGCGTTGGTTCCAGATGGAGAGTCTTCAACACATCCTGGTCGGGGCGGGCGTCTTCGTCGCCGTCTGCATCCTGTTCGTCATGGCCTTCCGTCCCGGCGTGCGGGTCGACCGGTTCACAGACGCGGACGCCGATGGCGCACCGGATGAAACCCCGGAAGAGAAGCGGCGAGCGCTCGAAGAGAATCTCTAGGCTGCCGAGCCCCGGGCCCGCTTCGCTTCAATCACGTCCCACATGGCCGCCGTGGCGTCGACGCCGGTGAAGGCCTTGAGCTGCTGGGCGCCGGTGGGGGAGGTGACGTTGATCTCGGTCATCCAGTCGCCGATCACGTCGATGCCGACGAAGATCAGGCCGCGGTCTTTCAGCGTCGGGCCGATCGCGGCGCAAATTTCCAGATCGCGCGGCGTCAGCTCGACCGGCGCCGCCGTACCGCCGACGCGCAGGTTGGAGCGCACCTGATCCCTGGCCGGGATGCGGTTGATGGCCCCGACCGGCTCGCCGTCGACCAGGATGATGCGCTTGTCGCCCTTTGACACCGCCGGGATGAATTTCTGGATCACCAAAGGATCGCGCGACCCCATGGCGTGGATCTCGATCAGGGCCTCCAGATTGGGGTCGCCGGCCTTCAGCCGCACCACGCCCGACCCGGCCGCCCCGTGCAGGGGTTTCAGCACGACATCGCCGTGCCGCTGATGGAAGTCGACCAGGGCCACCGGGTCGGAACTGATCAGGGTCGGCGGGGTCAGGGCCGGGAACTGCGTGACCAGCAGTTTCTCGGGCGCCGACCGCACCTCGGCCGGGTCATTGACCACCAGGGTCCGGGGGTGAACCGTCTCCAGCAGATAGGTGGCCGTGACATAGGCCATGTCGAACGGCGGGTCCTGACGCATCAGGATCACATCGACGTCGGCGCCCAGGTCCAGCTTCACCTCGTCGCCCAGATCGACATGGTCGCCCCTGACCTGTTTCAGGGTCGCCGGTCGGGCGCGGCAGTACAGACGGCCGTCCTCCAGCGCCAGGGTGCGGAAATCATAGATCCACAGCGCGTGGCCCCGGTCCTGGGCCGTGGTCATCATGAGCCAGGTGGTGTCACTGTCGATATTGACCGCCTCGACGGGGTCCATCTGGATGGCGACCTTGAGCATGGGGCGTTCCTGGCGTTTGGAGTGCTTGGGTAATGGGCGGCCGGCGGCGGCGGCGCAAGGGATTAGGGACCAGGGATCAGGGAGGCAGGCCTTGCCCCTTCCGGCAGCGAGACGGCAGCACACCTGATCCCTAGTCCCTGATCCCTCAGTTCAGCCGCATCCTCAGCCGTTCCATGGCCGGCGGGGGGATTTCCGAGGTCTCGCCGCTGACGACGCGGGATTTCGCCAGGGCCTCGATCGCGCCCGCCAGCCGCCCCTGTTTCTCGCGGGCCGAGGCCACATCCAGCCATGGTCGGTGGTCGAGGGGGTCGAGCAGGGCCCGCCTGAGGGCCGAGCGTTCCGCGGTCTGGAAGTCGCCATTGCGAATGGCGCGATTGAACAGCAGGTTCTGCAGACGGATCAGGGCCTGGCGGTCAGTGACCGGGGCCATCAGCAGGTCCAGCCGGTGGGCCACATGCGGCGTCAGACCCGCCAGCAGGGCCCGCCGGCTGAGCTCGGACGGCAGGACGATCCGGCCCTGGCTGAAGGGATCCAGCGCCACCGGCCCGGCCGGGGTCTCGACCCGCAGCAGGAAGTGGTTGGGAAAATCCACGCCGTCGGCCTTCACCCCGGCCCGACGCGCCGCGTCCAGATAGAAGACGGCCAGGGCCGCCGACAGGCCGCGGCGGCGCGACGCCACAGCGATGATGTCGGTATTGGTCGCATCATCGACGTCCAGCAGGTCGCCGTTCAGGCCGAAATCGGCGCCCATGGTCTCGGTCAGGGCGTCGTCGTGCGATTCGGAGTTGATCCGTTCGGCCAGACGGGCGCCGGCGCGGGACGCCAGAATCCGCACCGGGCCGGCGTCGCGGAACGGATAGTCGTGCAGGGCGCAGGCGATCGCCGCCTCCAGCAGGGGGAAGGCGCTGTCGTCGGTGCGACCGGCCTCCGACAGGGCCTCTTCCGCCTCCTCGCGCGTCACGTGCGGCCCGCTCCGGGTGGTTGTACGGCGCGAAGATGACGCGGAAATCGTCCGGGAGCCAGCGCCACCATATCGATCCGCAACTCATGGCCCGCCAGACCGGGGCGTCCGCGCAGGACAGCCCGCCCCGCCGCCAGCAACCGGGCGTGCTGGTCGGCGCCGATGGCGGCCATGGCGGCCTCGATCGTGGCGCGCCGCTTGACCTCCACGACCGCCAGAACCCGCCCCCTCCGCGCCAGAATGTCGATCTCACCGGCGCGGGATTTCAGCCGGAAGCCGAGGATCTGCCAGCCTTGCAGCATCAACCAGGCCGCCGCGATCCATTCCGCCCGGCGTCCCGCCCCGCGCGACGCTCCGCCGGCCGTCCGGCGCCACATCGCCTTGGGCGGTCGGGGCGAGGGCGGCGGGCGGAGGGACTTCATCCCCGGCCCTGCATTTCCAGGGCGCGGCGATAGAGGGTCTTCCTCGGCAGGTCGAGGGCGCGGGACACCTCGGAGGCCGCCTCCCCGGGGGGCAGCCGCGTCAGGGCCTCGGCCAGGGCGGCGTCGGCGTCCTCGGCGCTGGCGACCTCGGCCTCTCCGGGGCCGATGACCACCACGATCTCGCCCTTCGGTCCGTCCAGCCGGGGATCGGCGGCCAGTATCGACAGGGACCCGCGCACGCATTCCTCATGCAGTTTGGTCAGTTCGCGGGCCACGGCGGCGGGCCGGTCGCCCAGCACCTCGGCCATGTCGGCCAGGGACGCGGCCAGCCGGGGACCGCTTTCGAAGAAGACCAAAGTCTGCCGGGCCGACTTCAGTTCGGTCAGGGTGGTTTTGCGGGCGGCGGACTTCGGCGGCAGGAAGCCGGCGAACAGCACCCGGTCTGCGGGCAGGCCGGCGATGCACAGGGCGGCCAGCAGGCTGGACGCCCCGGGAATCGGATGCACAGCCAGTCCCGCCTCGATCACCGCCCGGGCGACCACGAAGCCGGGGTCCGACACCAGCGGCGTCCCGGCGTCAGAGATCAGGGCCACCACCTGACCCTCGCGAATGCGCTCGATGGCGATTTCGGCGGCGCGGGCCGAGGCGTGATCGTCGCACCGCTCCATCCTCGCCTTCAGCCCATAGGCGGTCAGCAATTTGGCCGAGACGCGGGTGTCCTCCGCCAGCACCAGATCGGCCGCCGCCAGCACGTCCAGCGCCCGCAGCGTCATGTCCCTGAGGTTCCCGATCGGCGTCGCCACCAGATAGAGCCCTGCCGACACCGGGCGGGGAGGAGGGGCGTGCGGGGGAAAGGGAGAGGGTTCGGTCATCGCGGCGGACCCTGCCAGCCGGACGCGCGCTTTCCAAGCGGCGACCGGCGAACGGATCTGTGCGGGATTGTCGTCAAGCCGTCGCACAGGCGACACGAAGCCGAGCCGATCGGGCATCACGATGGGATTCAGCAGCGCGAGCGCCGGACTGCCCGGCGCCCGGCGCCTTTCCCGAAGCAAGGTGCGAACCGAGATGAAAACCCTGGCTCGTCTGATCGCCCTGGCGATGTCCGCCGCCCTGACGATGTCCGCCGCCTGCGCCTCGGCGGTCGAACCGGCGCGGCAGGGCGTTGCGCCGAGCGCCGAAACGACAGCCGTCGCCCCCGCGAGGGCGCGAAACGTCATCCTGTTTCTCGCGGATGCCGGCGGGGTGTCGGTGCTGTCGGCCGCCAGTCTGATGGCCTATGGCGAGCCTCTGGGGCTGCACGTGCAGCGCTGGCCGCATCTGGGATTGAGCGAAACCTCGCCGGTGGACGACTTCGTCTCCGATTCGGCCAATGGCATGTCCGCCATCGTCACGGGCGTGAAGACCCGCAACGGCGTCATCAGCCAGGGCCCGGATGTCGTGCGGGGCCAGACCGACGGCGCCCTGACCCGGACCCTGCTCGAATATGCCGAGGAACGCGGTCTGCAGACGGGCGTCATCACCAATATGGCGGTCACCGACGCCACGCCGGCGGCCAACTATGCGCACGCCAACGATCGCGGCAAATGGGGCGAGATCTTTCCCCAGGCCTTCGCCCCCCGGTTCGGCGATGGCGTCGACGTCCTGATCGGGGCCGGCCGCCAGAGGGTCGGGGAACTGCTGGCCGCCCGGGGGACCGGCTTCGAGGCCCTGAGCGACGCGCACGATCGACCGATCTACGCCGCCCTGGCCGATGCGCCGGCGACGAACCTGCGGCCGGTCGTCGTTTCTGACGCCGTGGACGTCCGCGCGGCGACCCTGAGGGCGCTGGACATCCTGCAGCGCGCCCCGGCCGGCTATTTCCTCGTCGTCGAATGGGACGCCCATACGGACGACCCGCAGAAGGGCCTGCAGAATGTCGTGGCCTTCGACCGGCTGGTCGCCGAGGTGCAGGGCCGGGTGGATCTCAGCGACACGCTTCTGCTGTTCACCGCCGACCACTCCTTCGGCCTGCAGGTCGATGGCGGTCGTCGGGGCGAGCCGCTGCTCGAGGGCTATGAGGCGTGGAAGAGCGCCGGCGGCGAGGAGGGGATGGTCCGCCTCAAGAACGTGCTGGTCAACGACACCCACACCGCCGAGGAGGTGCCCGTCCTGGCCATCGGGGCGGGGGCGGAAGGGGTGCGCGGCTATTTCCCCAACACCCATCTGTTTGACGTGATGATGGACGCCTGGGGCTGGACGCCGGACGCCGCGCCGTCGCGCTAAGCGACCGGCGGCCCCTGGCCTCTCAGGTCAGAAGGGCCTTCAACACCGCATCCAGAACGGGGCGGCCGGCGGGCGTGGCGGCGATCCGGCCGCCGGTGACGGTAAGGAACCCGTCCTCGATCAGGGACGGGGTCCGCGCGGTCCGTCCCAGCGTCTCCAGATCCCGGATCCGGGCGCCCTCGACGGTGCGCAGGCCCAGCAGGATCCGCTCCTCGGCGGCCTCGACCGGGGTTTGTCGTTCCGCCTCGCTCCAGGGCGTTCCATCCGCCACGCCCTCGACATAGGCGCCGATGGCGCGGTGGGCGACCGTCGCGGTCCGGACCCCGTCCAGCGTCAGCCGGCCATGGGCCCCGGGGCCGAGGCCGAGATAGTCGCCGCCGCGCCAGACATGCAGGTTGTGCGCCGACCGCGCCGGGGCGCCGCGCGCATGGTTGGACACCTCATAGGCCTCGAACCCGGCCCGCCCCAGCACCACCTGCGTCGCCTCATAGAGGTCGGCGGCCAGATCCTCGTCGGGCGGAACCAGGGTCCCGCGCGCGAAGGCCCGCCCGAAGGCGGTCGTCGGCTCGATGGTCAGCTGATAGGGCGAGACGTGTTCGAACCCCAGATCGACGGCCGTCTCCAGCTCCCGGGCCCAGTCGGCGACCGTCTGGCCGGGCCGGGCGTAGATCAGGTCGATCGACAGGCGATCGAAGGCGGCCAGGGCCAGGGCGATGGCCCGCCGGGCCTCCGCCGCCGAATGGTTGCGGCCGAGGAAGGCCAGGGCCGCGTCGTCCAGTGACTGGACGCCCAGCGACAGCCGGTTGATCCCGGCCTCGGCCAGGGCGGCGAACCGGCCGGCCTCGGCGTCCGTCGGATTGGCCTCCAGCGTCACCTCAATGGGGCCGCGCGGCCTGAAGAGCGTCTGCGCCCGGTCGATCACCGCCGCCACGGCCCCGGGCGCCATCAGCGACGGCGTGCCCCCGCCGAAGAAGATCGAGGCCAGCCGCCGGGGGCCCGTCTGCACCGCCTGGGCCTCCAGATCGGCCAGAATGGCCGAGACGAGGCCGGCCTGTTCCTGATCCCGGCCCCGGTCCCTGACGACGTTGAAATCGCAATAGGGACAGATGCGGGCGCAATAGGGCCAGTGCACATAGAGGGCGACATCCGATCCGGGGCCGGTGGATGGCGTCTCAGTCAATCAGGGCCGCCTTCAGCCGGGCGAAGGCGCGGGTGCGGTGGCTGTCGGCCTCCTTCGCGGCCCGGTCCATCTCGCCATAGGTCAGGTCGGCGCCCCCGGGCATGAAGATGGGGTCATAGCCGAAGCCGCTGTCGCCGCGCGGGGGAAAGACCAGGGTCCCGTCCACCCGCCCTTCCACCACGACGCAGGGTCCGTCGGGCCAGGCCACGGCGAGGGCCGAGGTGAACCAGGCCCGGCGGTCCGGCGAACCGGTCTCCTCCAGCCGTTCCTCCACCTTGCGGATGGCGACGGCGAAATCCTTGCCCGGACCGGCCCAGCGGGCGGAAAAAATACCCGGCGCCCCGTCCAGCGCCATGATCGACAGGCCCGAGTCATCGGCCAGGGCGACCTCGCCCGACAGTTCGGCCGCGTGGCGGGCTTTCAGCATGGCGTTGCCGACAAAACTGGACTCGGTTTCGGCCGGTTCTGGCAAATTCAGCTGCCCCGCCGTGACGATTTCGTAATTTCCGTCCAGCAGGGCGGCGATTTCGGGCGCCTTGCCGGCGTTGTGCGTGGCCAGAACCAGACGCATCCCCTTGATAAGCTTCATTTTCCGGTCCTGATCACGGGGCGGTAACAATCCATTGCCAAACTTTAATATCGTTAAACGATAAGTAACGTGATTTCTTTCATCGCACGTCTTATCTCTGTTCTCACGAACGGGGGCCGCACCGTTCCAAGGATCAAGGGAAACCGGCAATCCTTAACCGGCGGCAATCACATAAACGGGCATAAACGTCCCGTACTCAGGAGAACTACGATGAACACGATGAACGCCTCGCTCTTCATGGACAAAATCGGCGCTGTGCTGATCAACGCCGCCCTGCTGGCCGCCCTGCCGACCGCCATGGTCGCCATCCTGGTCCAGGCCTTCTAGGACCCCTCCGATACTGACGCCATCACTCCCCGCAGGCCGGTCCCCCCAAGGCGGATCTTTGGCCGGGGGAGGCGGAATACGATATCGGAGCTTTGACGAATGTCATGAAGACCGCAAAGAATGAAGCCGTGACGGGGTTCGCCGGATCTCGCGCGGCTTTTCTTTTTCCAGCCTGTCTGTTGCGGTTCCCGTTTTTCTGATCCGAGTGTCCCGAGTTCGCCATGCGGCTGCCTTCCCTGCCACTCCCGAGACTGCCGCGGCCGCCCCTTGCCGGCGCCGTGCGCGCCCTCGGCCACGGCTCGGTCTCCAGTGTGCTGAAGATCGCCCTGGATGTCGCCTATGTGCTGCTCGCCCTGATCACCCTGGGGCTGCTGATCCTGCTTCTGATCGCCCTGTTCATTCCCATCGACCGGCTGAATCTGACCGTCTCCAATGATGAGGGCGGGGTGCAGCAGGCGCTGACCCGCCCGCTGGTGCTGTTTGGGCTTGGCGTCCTGTGCGCCTGGTTCGGGGGATTTCTTTTGATCCTGCGCCAGCTGCGCCAGATCTTTCGCACCCTGACCCTCGGCGACCCGTTCCAGCCCGACAACGTGCGCCGCCTGCGCCAGATCGGCCTGACCCTGGCCACGGTCACCGCCGGCGTCTGGATCGCCCAGGCCGTGGTCGCCGCCCGGCTGGCCCCCGGGGTGTTCGACCGTCAGGGCGTCGGCGCCCTGCTGACCCCGGTTTTTTCCGTCCTGGTGGTGTTCGTCCTCGCCGAGGTGTTCCGCGAGGGCGCCCGTCTGAGACGCGAATCTGAACTCACGATATGACGCCTTGTCCGTTTCCCGGTAACCGCGCTCAAGCCCCGAAGCGCCGGGCGTCAAGCGCTGGCGCGCAAAGAGACTCATAATGGCCATTCGCATCCAGCTTGACCGCGTGCTGCTTGAGCGGCGCATGTCCCTGACCGAATTGGCGGACCGGGTCGGGGTGACCCTGGCCAATCTGTCGATCCTCAAGACGGGCAAGGCGCGCGCCATCCGGTTTTCGACCCTGGACGCCCTGTGCCGGGAGCTGAACTGCCAGCCCGGCGACCTGCTGGTCCACGCCCCGGGACCGCAGGCCTCCGCCCCGGACGACGATGACGACGCCTGATCCGGGCGCGGCCCGGACATGAAGAAGAAGACCGGCCCTGACGGGACCTCGAGCCCGATGACGCCGGATGACCGCCGTATCTGGGCGCGGGTGTCCGGGTCGGTCACCCCGGCCCGGCCGCGCAAGGCGCCTCGCATCGCGGTCGCCGGCCCGCCCCTGGCGGAGGGTCCGCCCCCGGTCCCGCCCGTGACCCGGGTGGTCGGGCCGAGGCTTCCGATGCCGTCCTCCGGGACTCTGGCCGGCAAGCCGCGGGGGTCGTCACCGTCCGCCGCTCCGGCCCCGCACACCGCGCACCGCGTGCACGGCCGTTCGCCGCCGGAAGAGCTGGAGCCGCGTCGTCAGCGCCGTCTGTCGCGCGAACGGGATCCCATCGAGGGACGGATCGACCTGCACGGCTTTGGCCGTTTCGAGGCGGAGGACCAGTTGCGCGCCTTCCTGGTCGGCGCACAGGCGCGCGGCTGGGGCGCGGTCCTGGTCATCACCGGACAGGGCCGGCGCGGCGGAACCGGGGTGATCCGCGCCTCGGTGCACGAATGGCTGCAGTCGCCGGCGTTGCGCGGGGTGGTGTCGGGATTCGCGTCCGCCGCCCGGCATCATGGCGGGGACGGGGCGCTGTATGTCACGATCCGGCGGGGATGAGGGGGGCTTGGTGAGTAGTGATCAGTGACTAGTGACTGGGTGGCAAGCGGGATCAGGCGCCGCGCCTGCTGACGACACGCCGGTGCAGTCACTAATCACCAATCACCAATCACTCAGCCCAGCGCCAGCCCCGCCTCTTTCGCCAACCCTTCCAGCGACGTCATCGGCCTTGGTCCCCAGTGGGCGATGACCTCGCTGGCGGCCAGCGAGCCCAGCTTGCCGGCGTCCTCCAGCGGCAGGCCGCGCGCCACGCCCAGCAGGAAGCCGGCGGCGTACTGGTCGCCGGCCCCGGTGGTGTCGACGACCTTGTCGACGGGATAGACCGCGACCGGGACCCGCTCATCGCCGCGGATGATGACCGAGCCGTGCTCGCCGCGCGTCACGGCGGCCAGTTCGACGATCGCGGCGAGTTTCGCGGCGGCGGCGTCGAAATCATCCGTCTCGAACAGGGCGGCCAGTTCCCCCTCATTGGCCAGGACGATGTCGGCCGAGGTCTCGATGAAGCCCAGCAGTTCGGCGCGCCAGCGGGCGACGACGAAGGTGTCGGACAGGGTGATGGCGACCTTGCGGCCGGCGGCATGGGCGGCGGCGGCGGCGGCCTCGAAGGCGGCGCGGGCCGGGGCCGGGTCGAACAGATAGCCTTCCAGATAGACGATGGCGCTGTCGCCGATCAGGGTCGTGTTGATGTCCTCGACGCCCAGCTGGTTGGCGGCGCCGAGGAAGGTGCACATGGTGCGTTGGCCGTCGGGGGTGACATTGATCAGGCAACGGCCGGTGCCGGCGCCGTCAACCAGCGGGGCGGTGTCGAAATGCACCCCGGCGGCGCGGATGTCGTGGCTGAACACCTCGCCCAGCATATCGGGCGCGACCTTGCCGATATAGGCGGCGCGACCGCCGAACGAGCCGACGCCCGCCACCGTGTTCCCGGCCGACCCGCCCGAGGCCTCCACGCCCGCCGCCATGGCGTCGTACAGGGCCGCGCTCTGGGCCTCGTCCACCAGCTGCATCGAGCCGGGGGTCAGCGACTGGCCGGTCAGGAAGGCGTCGTCGCAGGGCGACAGCACGTCGACGATGGCGTTGCCGACGGCGCAAACATCGTATTTGGCGGAGGAGGCGTTCTGGGTCATCCCCGCCCCATAAAGGACGTGGGCGGCCCTGTCACCAAGTGCATAAGGATGTCCTTATGCGATCATTGGCGCGGAGCGGCCGGGTTCGCTAAAGGTCGGTCATGACCCGGATCGCCCTGCTGACCCCCGACCCCGCCGACCCGTCCTATGCCGGCCAGTGGCCGGGCGTGCTGGAGCGATTGCAGACGGCCCTGGCCGGCGCCGGGGTCACGGCGGTCGCCACGCCCTGGGTCGATCATATCGAGGACGCCTCGGGCTTGCGGGACTATCCGCTGATCCTGCCCCTGATCGTCTGGGGCTATCACCGGGATCACGGCCGGTGGATGCAGGCGACGCGGACCTGGACCGAGGCCGGCCTGCCGCTGGCCAATCCGGCGACGGTGTTGGGCTGGAACTCGGACAAGACCTATCTGCGCCGGCTGGGCGCACGCGGCGTGGCCATTCCGCGAACGATCTGGAGCGATGGCGTCACCGCGGATCAGGTCGCTGCGGCCTTTGATGCGCTTGAGACCGACACAGTGGTGGTCAAGCCGACCGTGTCGGGCGGCGCGTGGAAGACGCTGCGTCTGGGGCGCGGCGAGCCGCTGATCGACCCCCCGATCGGCCCGGCGATGATCCAGCCCTATCTGTCGTCAATGGAGACCGGGGGCGAGACCAGCCTGCTGTTCTTCGGCGGCCGGTTCAGCCACGCGGTCAACAAGACCCCTGTTCCCGGCGATTTTCGCATCCAGGTCCAGTTCGGCGGGACCTATCGGACCGTCGCCCCGCCCGAGGCGGCCATGGGCCTGGCCGAACAGGTTCTGGCCGCCGTGGACGAGCCGTTGCTCTACGCCCGTATCGACATGGCGCGGGGCGCCGAGGGCGAATGGCTGCTGATGGAGGCCGAACTGATCGAGCCGGACTTCTATCTGAAGAACGACCCCCGGGCCGGCGCAGGCTTCGCCGAGGCGGTGGGGGCGCGGCTGGCCGCGGGCTGAATCTGGCTCGCACGTCCCCTCGCCACAGGGCCGGGGGGTCGGGGGCCGGGTCAGGCCGGCGCCATCAGCCCCGCGCGCGACGGACACAGGTCGGAGATCACGCAGCCGGGGCAGTTCGGCTTGCGCGCCGTGCAGGTATAGCGGCCATGCAGGATCAGCCAGTGATGGGCCTTGGGCAGAAACGCCTCGGGCACGATCCGGTGCAGTTGCGCCTCCACCTTGTCCGGCGTGGCGGCATTGGCCAGACCCAGCCGGTGCGAGACGCGGAACACATGGGTGTCCACGGCGATGGCCGGCTCGATGCCCAGTTCGTTCAGCACCACGCTGGCGGTTTTTCGGCCCACGCCCGGCAGGGCCTGCAGAGCCTCGCGCGTCAGGGGCACGACCCCGCCGTGCTGGTCCTGCACGATCCGGCTCAGGGCGATGACATTTCTGGCCTTGTTCCGGTAGAGGCCGATCGAGGCGATGAAGGGGACCAGTCCCGCCTCGCCCAGGTCCAGCATCTTCGCCGGGGTGTCGGCCACGGCGAACAGCCGGTCCGTGGCCTTGTTGACCGAGACGTCGGTGGCCTGGGCCGACAGGGCGACGGCGACGACCAGCGTATAGGGATCGGCGAAATTCAACTCGGTCTTCGGTTCGGGCATGACCCGGGCCAGCCGTTCGAAAATCTGTTCGACCCGGTCCTCGTCCGGCGGCCAGCGCAGCGTCGGGATGGCGGCGCCCGTCATCACGGCGGGGCGTCTGGCGGCGGGCTTCACCGTCTTTCGTGCGGGGCGGGCCATCAGGCCTCCTCCGGTCGGGGCTCGGAGGCCCAGCGGTCGACGCCGAGGGCCGCCATCGCCTCCAGCGCCGCCCGTTCGCCCTCCATCCAGGCGCCGTGGGCCGTGCCGTAGAAGGCGGGGGCGGTGGCCTCTCCGGCGACGAACAGCCGGTTCTCGATCGGCGCCGCCATCCGGGCCCGGTCGCCCGCATGGCCGGGCAGACAGTGGGACCAGGCCCCGCGCGACCAGGGCTCCCGGCCCCACATCGACACCGCCAGCGGCTCCAGACGGCGCCGCATGTTCGATCCCAGCAGGGCGACCAGTTCGCCGACGGCGAAATCGACCAGGGCCGCCTCGCCCTCGGCCTCCAGTCCCCGTGCCAGATCGCCGCCGAACCAGGCCTCGATCATCGGCCGGCCGAACGGACGCAGGTGATAGCCGCCGGTCTCGGCCGTATCTGTCCGGCCGCGGATCTGGCCGTCGGCGGGAAAGTCTCCCGGCCTGTCCAGCGCCAGATGGACCTTGGACGCCAGCCCCAGGGGGACGCCCGCCGCCGCCTCGACGAGATCGGGCAGGGGCGGATCGAACCGGATCGTCTCACCCGCGATCAGCGGGGTGGGGACCGTCAGGATGACCGCCTTCGCCTCGACGCGGCCCCGGCTTGTCTCGATCCCCAGGCGGGGACCCGTGCGGTCGATCCGGCGGACCGCGCAACCGGCGACGACAGGCAGGTCGGCGCCCAGCCGCTCGACCAGCCGGCCGTAGCCCTCGACCACCCGGTGGTTGACCCCGGTGTCACGGTAGCGATCGTAGTCGAGGCTCGAGACCTCGGCGAACCGCGCGCCGTTCAGGGCGCCCGAGATGGCGTCCATCCGGGCGTTCCAGCGCGAACCCGGCTCGAACAGGTCCGAGGCCGGCCGGTCCTCGCCTTTCGCGGCCGATTCCGCGATCCGGTCGTCGAAAGCGGCGAAGGCGTCGCGGAACTCCGCCTGTTCGGCGGGCGTCAGCCCGAGGCCAAAGGCCGGGGGCTGACCCCAGGGCGGCGGGGTCTCGTCAATGGTGAAGCCGGCCTCGCGGCCCAGGGTCGCCAGCACATTCTCATCGGCCGAATGCAGCCAGCCGCAGCCCAGATCCAGCGCATGACCCTGGGTCCAGACCGAATGGGCCCGGCCGCCGATCCGGTCGCGCGCCTCCAGCACGACCGACGCCACCCCGGCGCGGGTCAGTCGTCGGGCGGCGGCGACGCCTGCGGCGCCTGCGCCGATGACGGCGACATCGATGGAGGAGGGAAGGGAGGTCATCCGGCCTGTTCTACACATCGAAACACGACGTGTAGCCCGCGTCGCACAAACCGGTTGATTTCTGGACGGCGATGTCCATTTTAAGCCCGCCCAACCCGGGGCTCTACATTTGGTCGCACATGTCCGTCTCGTCTGCCTTGAAGAAGCGTCTGCCGCTGATCGCCGCCGGCGTCGTCGCCCTGATCCTGATCGTGGGGGGCGTGATGTGGTGGCAGGGCAAGCAGCGGTGGGAGGCGACGGACAACGCCTTCGTCCAGGCCGACACCACCCTCGTCAGCCCGCAACTGGCCGGATATGTGTCCGAGGTGCTGGTGGTCGACAACCAGCAGGTGCAGTCTGGCCAGATCCTCGTCCGCCTCGATGACGCCGACCAGAGGGCCCGGCTGGCCCAGGCCGAGGCCGCCCTCGCCGCCGCCGTCGCCGCCGTCGGCAATGTCGACGCCCGCGCCGCCCAGGACCAGGCCACGGTCGCCGCCCGCGCCGCCGCCGTGACCCAGGCCGAGGCCCAGGCGGGTCTGGCCCGGGCCCAGGTCGATCGCTACGGCAAGCTGGCCGAACAGGGCTGGGTGTCGCAGCAGCGCATCCAGACCGAACAGGCCGGCGCCGCCTCCGCCCAGGCCAGTGTGGCCGAGGCCCGCGCCGCCCTGACGGCCGAACAGCGCACCGCCGCCGTGCTGGGCTCGACCCGGGACCAGAGCGTCGCCGCCGTCGAACAGGCCCGCGCCGCTGTGGATGAGGCCCGCACGGCCCTGGAACGGACGGTCATCCGCGCCCCGGCCGCCGGGGTCGTCGGCGCCCGGAGCGTTCGGGCCGGCCAGTATGTGACGCCGGGCCGCCAGCTGCTGTCGATCGTGCCCCTGGCCGAGACCTATGTCGTCGCCAACTTCAAGGAGACCCAGCTGGACCGGCTGCGTCTGGGCCAGACGGTCGAGATCAAGGCCGACGCCTTCAAGGGCCAGCCCCTGCATGGCCGGATCGACAGCTTCGCCCCGGCGACCGGTTCGGAATTCGCCCTGATCCCGGTCGAGAACGCCACCGGCAACTTCACCAAGATCACCCAGCGCGTGCCGGTTCGTATCGTCGTCGAACGCCGCGCCGGCGAGCCCGCCCTGCGTCCCGGACTGTCGGTCGAGGTCAAGGTCGATCTGAAGAGCCCCGGCGGTCCGAGCTTCGCCGAGACCGCCGGCCAGATCCGGCTGGCGGGCGCGGGTCAGTGACAGGGGGTGAAGCCCCGGGCGCCGTCGCACCGGGCGCGGCGGCCGGCGCCCCGCCGGCGGGCGAAACCCCGGCGATCAACTGGACCTTCCTGTTGCTCGGCTTCGCCGGCATGGTCATCGGCCAGTTCATGGCGATTCTGGACATCCAGATCGTCGCCGCCTCCCTGCCCCAGATCCAGGCCGGCATCGGCGCCTCGGCCGACGAAATCAGCTGGATCCAGACCGCCTATCTGATCCCCGAGGTCGTGATGATCCCGCTGTCGGGCTATCTGTCGCGGCTGTGGGGCACGCAGAAGGTGTTTCTGGTGTCCTGTTCCGGCTTCCTGCTGATGAGCGTGGCGACCGGTCTGTCGACCTCCATCGACACCATGATCTTTTTCCGCGCGCTTCAGGGCTTTGTGGGCGGGGCCATGATCCCCACCGTCTTCGCCGTGGCCTTCACCGCCTTTCCGCCGGACAAGCGGATCACCGCCTCCATCGTCATGGGGCTGATCGTGACCCTGGCGCCCACCGTCGGCCCGACCCTGGGCGGTCACCTGACCGAATGGCTGAGCTGGCGCTGGCTGTTCTTCATCAATGTCGCGCCGGGCATTCTGGTTCTGTTTCTGGTCGGCCGCTATGCGAACTTCGACAAGGGCGATCCGTCGCTGTCAAAGGGGTTCGACTGGCTGGGCCTGGGCCTGATGGCGACCTTCCTGATGAGTCTGCAGTTCGTGCTCGAGGAAGGCGCGAAGAATGACTGGTTCGCCGATGATCTGATCCTGTTGCTGGCGACCGTGGCGGCGGTGACCGGACCGGCCTTCGTCTGGCGCTCGCTCAGCTACAGCAACCCGATCGTCGAGTTGCGCGCCTTCGCCAACCGCAACTTCATGGTCGGGGTGGTGATGACCTTCACTGTCGGTGCGGCCCTGTTCGGCGGCACCTTCCTGCTGCCGTTGTTCCTCGGCCGGGTGCGCGACTATTCGCCGGCGGAGGTCGGAACGACCATGGTGATCTCGGGCCTCGCGATGTTCCTGACCGCGCCCTTCGCCGGCCGGCTGGTGCGGCTGGTCGATGCGCGCCTGCTGATGTTCGGCGGCTTCATGCTGTGCGCCTGGGGCATGTGGGACGCCCATGTGGTGACGCCTGAGTGGGGCTTCTGGCAGTTCGCGGGGGTGCAGGCGCTGCGCGGCGTGGGGGTGATGATCGCCATGATCGCCTCGCAACAGGTGACCATGTCGACCCTGCCGCCGCATATGATCAAGAACGCCTCCGGTCTGGTCAATCTCAGCCGCAATGTCGGCGGCGCCTTCGGCCTGGCCATACTCAATACCGCCCTGACGACCAATACCGCCCTGCATATGGCGGAGCTGACCGGGGCGATCAGCCAGACCAGCAACGGAATGCAGGATCTGATCGCCGGCATCGCCGTGCGGATGGCCGACTCGATCGACCCGCAGGCGGCGGCGATGAAGGCGGTTCACGGCATGCTCCTGCGACAGGCCACCACCCTGTCGTTCGGGGACGCCTTCGCCATGCTGGCCATCGGCTGCGCCTTCGCCGGTTTTGTCACCCTGCTGGCCCAGCCGGTGAAGGCTGCGCCCGGTGCGCCGCCGATGGACGTTCACTAGACGCCATGTCCAGAGCCATCGGCCAGATCGATCCCCGCAAGAGCGAAGCCATTCTCGAGGCGGCGCAGGCCCTGTTCATCGAGCGCGGCCTCAGCGTCTCCATGGCCGAGATCGCACGGCGCGCCGGGGTGTCCAAACAGACGCTTTACAACCGGTTTCCGGCCAAGATGGACATAGCCCGGGCCCTGGCGCGCCAGAGGTCGGACGCCATTACCGCACCGCTTCGGGGCGCCGGCGAGCCGCTGGAGGTGCTGACCGCCTTGGCCCGATCCATGATCGAGCGCATCTGGAACGCGGACAAGGGCGCCTCGATGCGCGGCGTCGCCCTGATGGCCTCTCATGCGCCGGACATGGCGTCAGCCGTCTATGACGGCGGGCCGGGCGAGTCCCTGCGTCGACTGTCCGTCTGGCTGGGAGAGCAGGACGCGGCCGGGCGACTGAAGATCGCCGACCCTGACGCGGCCGCCGAGATATTCTCCGGCATGGTGCTGGGCTATGCCCATCTGAGGCATTTCATGGGCGTCGCCCAGCCGTCCATCCTGGCCGAGACCAAGGCGCGCGACGCCGCCGTCCGCTTCATCCGCGCCTTTTCCGCCTGAGCGAACCGGCCTAGACCGGCGTGGTCGTATCGAGGAGCGCCCGCCATGCTGATCCACCTGTCGTCCTGGCCCGAGATCGACGCGCGTGTGAAGACGACAAAAACCATCGTCGTCCCCATCGGCTCCAACGAGCAGCACGGCCCGACCGGGCTGCTGGGCACCGACTGGCTGTGCCCCGAGATCATCGCCCATGCGGCGGAGCGGGCCGACGACAGCCTGATCGTGGCCCCGACCTTCAACATCGGCATGGCCCAGCATCACCTGGCCTTTGCCGGCACGATTTCCCTGCGCCCCTCGACCTTCATGGCCGCCATCACCGACTGGGTCTCGTCGCTGAGCCGTCACGGCTTCGAGCGGATCTATTTCCTCAATGGCCACGGCGGCAATGTCGCCACCATCGAGGCGACCTTCAGCGAGATCTATGCGGAATGGTCCTTTGTCGAAGAGCAGCCGCCGATGGTGCTGAAGCTGCGGAACTGGTGGGACCTGCCGGGCGTGCACAGCCTGTGCAACCGCCTGTTCCCGACCGGACACGGCATGCACGCCACCCCCTCCGAGATCGCCGTGACCCAGGCGGCCTATCCCGACCATATCAAGTCGGCGCCGTACAGCCCGCAGATCGCGCCCAGCGGCCCGATCCGCGACGCGCTCGACTACCGCGCCCGCTTCCCCGACGGGCGGATCGGCTCCGACCCGGCCCAGGCCAGCCCGGAGAAGGGCCAGACGATCATCGACGCCGCCGTGCCGGCCCTGCTGCGCGATGTGGCCGATTTCGCGGACGAGGTCTTGCCGTAGGGACCTGCCGGGTCCATCGCTGTCGCATGGCCTCTCCGTATCATCAGGGTATGACCCTGCTCGACACCTTCCTGACCGACAGTCGCACGGTGGCGCGCAACGCGCGAACGGCCACCGACACGGCCGTCGCCGGCGGGGCCATGATGCAGGCGGCTAGCGACGTCATCGCCGCCCGCATGGACATCCTGACCGCCGGCCTCGTCGATCCGGGCAAGGCCGACCTGACCGAAATCTCGCTGATGAGCGCCGAGAAGATGCAGGCCGCCTCGGCCTCGGCCGCCGCCATGACCCGTAGCCTGGGGGAGATCGGCGAACGCCTGTCCCGTTCGGCCGCCGACGAACTGCAACAGGCGGGGCGCGCCGCCTCGGCCATGACCACGGCCGCTACCCCCGCCGCCTTCGCCGCCGCCCAGTCCGCATGGGCGTTGGGCTGGTGGGGCCGCGCGACAGCCCAGGCCCTGGCCCTGAACACCGAGATTCTCAAGGCCCAGGCCGAGGCCATGAAGCCGATCCACGACACGGCTGTCGCTAATGCCAAGCGGTTGAAGAAGTAGGCGTCAGGCCGTCCGGACGATCCCGTTCTCGACCTTGACCGGCCAGGGCGTCAGTTTCCCCCCCGCACACGGCCCGCCGACGCAGGCGCCGGTGATCGGTTCGAACACCGCGCCGTGCCAGCCGCACAGGATCAGCGATCCGTCCGGCGTCAGATAGCGGTCCAGCTCCATGGCGATGGGAAAGCCTGCGTGGGGACAGCGATCGACCCAGCCCGCCGTCTCGCCGTTCTTGCGCACCACGAAGCCGTGGAAGAAGGCCTCGCCGATCTGCAACACAAAACCGCGCGACCCCGGCTCGGCGATGTCGTCATGGGCGCACAGGGCCACGTTCGGCGGCGTGATCCAGACGCGTTTACGCTCTGTGGGGGCAGGGGCGTCAGACATGCACAATTCCGCTCATCCCCGCGAAAGCGGGGACCCAGATCTTTGGGCGACGCATCGAATCCCGTCTGTCGTTGCTGTTGATCTCATGCCCAGCGCCCCACGAAAGCACTGGGTCCCCGCTTTCGCGGGGATGAGCGGAAACCTGAAACACTAGTCCCGCTCGACCTTCAGCGGGCGGGACAGCAGGCGCTCGATGACCTGATCGACCGTGGTCTCGCCGGCCAGAACCGCCGCTACGGCTTCGCAGATGGGGGTCTCGACGTTCAGGCGGCGCGCCAGTTCGCGCACGGCGGGGGCGCTCTCATAGCCCTCTGCGACCGAGCGTTTGCCGGCCAGGGCCTGTTCGACGCTCTGTCCCTGACCGAGGGCGAGGCCCAGGCTCATATTGCGCGACATCGGGCTGGAGCAGGTCAGGACCAGATCGCCCAGACCGCACAGACCCGACACGGTTTCGGCCTTCCCGCCCAGGGCCACGGCCAGCCGGGTCATTTCGGCAAAGCCCCGCGTGATCAGGGCGGCGTGGGCGCTGCGGCCCAGTTCACGGCCCTCGACGATGCCGCAGGCGATGGCCAGGACGTTCTTCAACGCCCCGCCCGCCTCGGCCCCGATCAGGTCGGTCGCCAGATAGGGCCGGAAGCCCGGCGCCGACAGGGCCTGCATCAGGCCTTCGCCCAGATCGGCGTCCTCGCAGGCCAGGGTCACCGCCGTCGGCAGGCCGCGCGCCACGTCCGAGGCGAAGCTGGGCCCGGACAGGACCGCGACCGTGGCGCCGGGGATCTCTTCCGCCAGCACCTGGGTCATCAGTTTCAGCGAGCCGCGCTCGATCCCCTTGGCGCACAGCACAATGGGCGTGCCCGGCCGGTAGTGGGGGGCGAAGGCCCGCATCACCCCCCTCAGATGCTGGGCCGGGGGCACGGCCAGAACCATGTCGCATCCGGCCAGATCGGCCAGGTCCGGCGTCACCTTCACATGATCGTCCAACGTCACCGCCGGCAGGAAGGCCTCATTGATCCGGTGGGCGCGGATGCTCTCGACCACCTCGGGCTCACGCGCCTGCAACAGGGTGTCCAGACCGGCCCAGCCGGTCACCTGGGCCAGGGCCGTGCCCCAGGCGCCGGCGCCGATCACCCCTGCGGAGCGGAAATTCATGCCGTCGTTCCTCTTTATTGCCCAACGTTTCGTTCGCCGAGCGGGTGTGCGTGAGGCTAGGCCTTGGCGCCCTTGCGGCCCGCCTTCGCATGGACAGGATCGGCCAGGGCGCGCGCTTCGTCCAGCGGCCATCGCGGCCGCGCCGCCATATCGATGTCCGAGGTCAGGCCCAGGGCCAGCCGCTCGGCGCCCGCCAGGGCGATCATCGCCGCATTGTCGGTGCACCAGGCCATGGGCGGGGCGAGGAAGTCGAACCCGTGGTCGGCCGCTGTCTTTTCCAGCACGGCGCGCACGGTCCTGTTGGCGGCCACGCCTCCGGCGACGACAAAAAGAGGGCGCCCTGACGCCTCACGCCCATGTTTGAGCGAGTCCGCGCCCGGCTGCTTGAGGGCGATGTCGGTCTTGAAAGGGTCCATGGCCCGCGCTGACCGCTCCGACAGCTGGCGGGCGATGGCGGTCTGCACCGCATCGGCCAGATCGGCCCGGTCCTGATCCGTCCTGCAGGTCTGGGCCAGACGGGAGGCGGCGGTCTTCAGACCCGAGAAGGAGAAGTCGCAGTCCTTGCGGCCCAGCAGGGCGCGCGGCAGGTCGAAGCGCGATCCGTCGCCCGTCATCGCCAGCTTTTCCAGCGCCGGCCCGCCCGGATAGCCCAGCCCCATGGCCTTGGCGATCTTGTCGAAGGCCTCGCCCGCCGCATCGTCGATGGTGGTGCCCAGCCGGCTCATGTCGCCGATGCCGCGCACCTCCAGCAACTGGCAATGGCCGCCCGAGACCAGCAGCAGCAGGAAGGGATAGGCCACCGGCCGGCCAAGTCGCGCCGAGACGGCATGACCCTCCAGATGATTGACCCCCACGAACGGCAGGCCCCGCGCCAGGGCGGCGGCCTTGCCGAAGCTGAGGCCGACCATCACGCCGCCCACCAGACCCGGACCGGCGGTCGCCGCCACCCCGTCCAGAGCGGCATAGTCCAGCCCGGCCTCCGCCATGGCCCGGGCGGCGACATCGGCGATCATCTCCACATGGCTGCGGGCTGCGATCTCGGGCACCACCCCGCCGAAGGCCGCATGGTCGTCGATCTGGCTGTGGACGATCGAGGACAGGACGGTGGCGACGCCGTCCGCCGACAGCCGCACCACAGAGGCGGCGGTCTCGTCGCAGCTGGTCTCCAGACCCAGCACGGTCAGACCGGACGCCCGCGACGGGACGGTTTGACCTGCGTCAGTTGCCGCGTCCGTCCCGCTGCTATAGTCCGCGCCCATCGTCATCGGGTCGAGGTAGCGACCCCCAACCGGCTGTGCAACGCCTGATGTCCTCCTCCGTCTCCCCCGTCCTGCGCATCGGCACCCGCCGCTCGAAACTGGCGCTGGCCCAGTCGGGCATGATGCAGCGCGCGATCGCCGCCGCCATGGACCTGCCGCTCGAGGCCGTGCCACTGGTCGAGATCGTCACCACGGGCGACCGGGTGCAGGACCGCCGTCTGCTGGAGATCGGCGGCAAGGCCCTGTTCACCAGGGAGATCGAGGAGGCCCTGCTGGACGGCCGCATCGACCTGGCGGTCCATTCGATGAAGGACGTCCCGGCCGAACAGCCGCCGGGACTGACCCTCGCCGCCATCCCCGAGCGCGAGGATGCCTCGGACGCCTTCATCTCCACCCACCATGCGACCTTCGCCGACCTGCCTCACGGCGCTCGCCTCGGCACCGCCAGTCTCAGGCGCCAGGCCCAGGCCCTGGCCCTGCGGCCCGATCTGAAGATCGAGATGCTGCGCGGCAATGTCGACACCCGGTTGAAACGTCAGGCCGAGGGGGATTTCGACGCCATCCTGCTGGCGACGGCGGGGCTCAACCGGCTGGGTCTGTCAGAGGTCATTCGCGAACGACTGTCGCTGGACGACTTTCTCCCGGCCCCGGGACAGGGGGCCCTGGCGCTCCAGACGCGCGAAGGCGAGACCGGCGCGGACTGGGTGGCGGCCCTCAACCATCCCATGACCGCCCTGGCCGTGGCCGCCGAACGCGGGGCCATGGTGGCGCTGGAGGGGTCATGCCGCACCGCGGTCGGCGCCCACGCCCGTCTCGACGACGGCGTCCTGACCCTGACCACCGAGATGCTGGCGCCCGACGGCTCGACCCGCTGGCGCCGGTCGGGAACCCTGGTCGCGGCCGGGTCGAGCGACGCCGAAGCCGCCGCCCGGATCCTCGGCGAACGTCTGGGCCAGGCGGTTCACGCCGCCGCCGGCGACCAGCAGGTCGAGGCCTGACCCCGGGCCTGAAAGTCTGGGTCACCCGCGCCCGGCCCGGCGCCGCGCGCACCGCCGCCCGCATGGCCGAACTGGGCCTCCAGCCTGTCATCGCTCCCCTGATCGTCCTCCGGTCGCTCAGGCCTGATCTGCCGCGCCTCGCCGGGTTCGACGGTCTGGTCTTCACCAGCGCCAACGGGGTCAAGGCCTTCATGGACCTGGTTTCCCCCTCGCGCGGCGGATCAGCGCTGTCCGCCCTGTCTGTCTTCACCGTGGGTCGCGCTACAGCGCACGCCGCCTCCGGAGCCGGGTTCGCCACGATCCATTCGGCCGACGGCGACGTGGCGGCTCTGGCGGCCCTGATCCGCCGGACAGCGAAAGGCGCGCGCCTGTTGCATCCGGGGGCGCTGCAGCCCGCCGGAGACCTGGCCGGCGGCCTGGAGGGCGTGGCGGCGATCCACCCCCTGCCGGTCTATGAGGCCGTGGCCAGCGATGTCGCGCCGCCCGCCGCGTTTGACATGGTCCTGATCCATTCGCCCCGCGCCGCCCGCGAACTGGCCGCACGCCTGCCCGGGGGACAGGCGGCGGGCCGCACCGCCCTGGCCCTGTCGCCGGCCTGCGCCGAACCCCTGGCGGGGCTCGGGTTCGACTCTGTCCATGTGGCCCGGACGCCCGACGAGGCCGGCCTGTTCACCGCCCTCAAGGCGGCGCTTGGCAAGCCGCCCGCCGCCGTATAAAGAGCCGACCTCGCGCGGGATCGACCGGTCACGCGCCGAAGGCCGCTTTAGCTCAGCTGGTAGAGCATCGCATTCGTAATGCGGGGGTCAGGTGTTCGAGTCACCTAAGCGGCACCACCTTTCCAGAGGATTTTTGACAAGGAAATAGCTGGCCTCTGGGCCAAGCGGTCTTTTCCATTGGCAGTCCCATGGGTCCGGCGTGGGTGTAGCTTCCGGCAGGACTGGACGCTGTGTAAGCCTGAGGGGCAGTCGCGGCCCGCGATCGGGAAGCTATCCCAACGCTGGATAGCGCGACCCCCGTTTCGCATCCAGCCATACCAAGAGTCGTTGGTTGATCGGAGCCGGGGTTGGCGGGGTTGGCAAGAAGGCCGGATTGCGCAGCTTTCAACTCGCGCAGCCGGCGTCTAGGCGGCGATCACGGTGAGCGCGCCATCCGGAAGCGGCCGCTGTAGGGCTCGGGCTTCGTCCCAAGGCGCGCGCATCCAGACGTCGCGCTCCTCCCCTGTCGTCAGGATCACCGGCATGGCCTTGGCGTGCCAGGTCTTCACCGGCTCGGCCGACTCTGTCGTCAGGAAGCCGAAGGCGTCGAACGCCTCCCAGCCCGTCTTGATCTTCCGGACGCAGGCGTGAGGCGTCCAGATGCCGGCGAAGAAGGTCAGGGGCTGGTCCCCGGCCATGGCGAACCAGATCTTCTTCTTGCTGCCTGTGTGGTCCTGGTCGGGCTCGCTGAAGGTATTGAAGGGGACGAGGCAGCGGTTCGGCGCCTCCAGCCACGGTCGCCAGTGGGCGTTGGGCTTCCCGGCCGCGTTCATGGTGTTGCGAATGTTGGTGACGCCGCTGTCCGGTTCCATGCGCAGCAACTCGTTGAAATCGAACTCTGTGCCCCTGGCCCGCAGCCTGTCGGCCCGCTTCGTCGCCGCCTGGAAGATCACCTGTTTCGACATCGGCATGCCCCAGCGCGCCATGGCCAGCTCCCGTTCGCCGCCGGCGTTCATGCGCACGATCGGAGCGGAGTAGTCGGGATAGACGTCGTCGGGACCGCCGTTGCCGATATCACCGGCCAGGGCGTCGGCCAGCTGACGGATCGCCAGTTCGTGGCTGGTGATGCGGTAGTTGTTGCACATGCCTGGACGGTCGCATGGCGGTTAGGGTTTGTGGAGTCGGCGAAGAGCTCTGTTTGCCGGTATAGCGCAGGCTGGCTTCCAGGGCGTTCCCACATCTGGGCGCCTTTACGTGGAAGCGTCCAGATCACCGTTCTAGCCGGGACCGGGAAGGGGTTGGGTCCGCAGTCTGTTGGGGGCATTGGACCTTCCAAACCCATGCGGTCGCAGAGTTCCCGCCATTGAGGGACAGAATTTCGTAGTGCGGGGGTCAGGTGTTCGAGTCACCCAAGCGGCGCCATTATCTTTTCCCGTTCGCATTCATCCGTGCGTCCCGGCGGCGACCGGTCTAGTCTGGCCGGATGCAGACCGTCGCCGAACGCTGGACCTGGCTTGAGCCGCATGTGGTCGTGACGGGGCCGGACGACGACCGGCCGCGTCCGGCGGTGATCATCCTGCACGGCTGCGGCGGGCTGAGAGCGCATCTGCCGCGCTATGCAGAGGCGGCCAGGGCGGCGGGGTGGCGGGCCTTCGTCATCGATTCCTATGCCCCGCGCGGCTGGAGCCGGGCCTTCACCCTGACCACGGTCTGCACCGGCCTCGCCCTGCGCGGCTATGAACGGGCCGGCGACGTGCTGGCGGCGATCCAGGGGATTTCAGCCCGGCCCGATGTCGACTCCTCGATGATCGCCCTGGCGGGCTGGAGCCATGGCGGCTGGGCCATCATGGAGATGATGAGCGGCGATCCGCGCCCCGGCGCCTTTGGAGTCATGGATCCGGCCTCGGTCGATCTGTCGGGGGTGAAGGCGGCCTGGCTGGCCTATCCCTATATCGGCCCCTTCGCCTTCAACCGGATGAAGCCGTGGCGGCACTGTCCCCGGGTTCTGGCCCTGACCGCGCGCAAGGATCATCTGACCACGGTCAGGAATGCCGAGGTCGTCAACGCCATGCTCCGCAACTGCGGCGTCGAGGTCGAGAGCTGGATCGCCGACGGCACCCACGCCTTTGACGAGCCGACCGGCAACGGCCCCATGCGCCATGATCCGGCCCTGACCGGGGAATCGCTGCGACGGTTCGAGGCCTTTCTGACCGACGTGGGGCCGAACACGCCGAAGGGTTAGCCCAGTGAAGCCAGGACGCTGATTTCGGTCTTCACCGAATTGGCCATGTCGCAGTGTTCGTGCGCCTGGTGATGCAGGTGGTCCAGCTCAGCCTGATCCGGCTGACGGCCGGAGAAGGTGGTGACGGGCCTCAGGGTCACATGGGCCAGCCAGCTGTGGCCGGCGGCGGTCCTGCCCATCTCGCCGTCCGCGGCGTCGACATAGCGGTCGACCACCAGACCGGCGCCGGCGGCGAAGGCCAGGAACCACAGCATGTGGCAGCTGGACAGGCTGGCGATCATCGCCTCTTCCGGATCGACCGCCGACAGGTCTGACAAGGGCGGGCGTACGTTCAGGGGCGAGGACGATCCCGGCACGACGGCGCCCCCGTCAAACGTCCAGACATGGGCCCGACTGTATTTGCGGTCGGTGAAGGGCTGGTCGCCCCGGGTCCATTCGATGATCGCGCCGTGTCCGCTCATGATCCGGATCCTCTCGGGGTGGGGGTTCGGGGCCCCCTGTTCGCTCAGCTCTTCAACAGCGTATAGCGCATCGGCGCCCGCACCTCGAAGCCCAGGCTGCGATAGAAGGCGATGGTGGCGTCATGTCCGGCAAAGGCGTGCAGGAAGGCGGCCTCGCCCGCCGCGAGGATGTCGCTGACGATCGCGCGTGACAGTCCCGCCGCCAGGCCGCGACCCCGGTGATCGGGATGGGTGCAGACGCCGCTCAGCTCGGTGAAGCCGTCCAGCCGAAGGCGGCGGCCGGCCATGGCGATCAGCTGGCCGTCCCGCTTCACCCCGATGAAGGGGCCGAGTCGGTGTGTCGCCGACCGGAACGGGCCGGGACGGGTCAGGGTCGCCAGGGTCAGCATGGCCTCGGCGTCCGCCTCGGAAAGGACCTCAAAGGCGAGGTCTGGACCGCCCGGCGTGAGGTCCGTGGCCATCATCTGGACCAGAGGGATGTGCTGGTCGACGGCCAGTCCGGCAGGCAGGACCTCGGCCGCCGGGGCGCCGTCGCGTTCGATCAGGCCTGCCCCGGGATAGCGTCGGGCCAGGTCGGTGAGGGCGGCGACGCTGGCCGGAGAGCCATCGCGGGCGGCCAGGAAGACCCCGACCTCCGGGTCGATGCGAACGGCGCCAGAGCCCGGGTCCGGGGTGGCGAACGCCGACAGACGTGTGGTCAGGGCGTTCCAGACGGCGCGGTCGAGAGGATGGCTCATGCCGGGATTCTAGCCGGGCGCGACGGCGGACGAAACGGCCGGCCGAACGCGGGGTCCGAAGACCGCGAGCGGATCAGCTGCGCCAGAAGCCCACGATCTTCTTCACCTCGTCCACGACCGGGTCGGCGACGGCGGCCGCGCGCTCGGCGCCATCCTTCAGCACCCGGTCGATCTCTGCCGGATCGTCCATCAGGCGGCGCATCTCGGCGGTGACGGGGGCCAGCGAAGAGACCGCCAGATCGGCCAGGGCCGGCTTGAAGGCGCCGAAGCCCTGGCCGGCGAACTCGGCCGTGACCTCGTCGCGCGTCCTGTCGGACAGGGCCGCATAGATGGCGATCAGGTTGCGGACCTCGGGCCGGTCGTCGAGGTTCTCGCCGGGCGCGGGCATGACGCCCATGTCGGTCTTTGACTTGCGGATCTTGGCGGCGATGGCGTCGGCGTCGTCGGTCAGGTTGATGCGCGACTGGTCCGAGGGATCGGACTTGGACATCTTGGCCGTTCCGTCGCGCAGGCTCATCACCCGCGTCGCCGGCCCCTGGATCAGGGGTTCGGGCAGGGGGAAATAGCCGGGCGCAGCGAAGTCGGTGTTGAACTTGGCGGCGATGTCGCGGGTCAACTCCAGATGCTGTTTCTGGTCCTCGCCGACCGGCACCTCGGTGGCCTTGTACAGCAGGATATCGGCCGCCTGGAGCACCGGATAGGTATAGAGGCCGACGGACGAGCGCTCCTTGTGCTTGCCCGACTTCTCCTTGAACTGGGTCATCCGGTCCAGCCAGCCGAGGCGGGCGACGCAGTTGAAGATCCAGGCCAGTTCGGCATGGGCGCGTACGGCCGACTGCGGGAAGATGACCGACTTCGCCGGATCCAGGCCCGAGGCCAGATAGGCGGCGGCGATCTCGCGGGTCTGGGCCGTCAGCAGGGCCGGGTCCTGCCAGACGGTGATGGCGTGCATGTCGGCGACGAAGACGAAGGTGGGCGCACCTCCGTCCTGGAGTTCGGTGAACCGCTTCAGCGCCCCCAGATAGTTGCCCAGATGCAGGGCGCCGGAGGCCTGGATGCCGGAAAGGATGCGGCGCGGGCCGGAATAGACGGGGGTATCGGTCTCGGACATGGCCAGCGCAATGCCCCAGTCAGCCCATCAGGGCAAGGCGCGGCATGCGCATTGAGCGCGCCGGAACCATCAATCCAATCCCGTGGACGACGGGGCCGCTCCCGGTTCGCGTTTCAGCGCCGCCTTCAGCTCGGACGGGCTGACGGCGCGGAAGGCGAAAAGGCAGACGCCATAGACGACGGCGCCCAGAGCGCAGACCGCCAGGACGGCGATCTCCTTGGTCAACAGCCACCGGGCCAGCGGGGGATAGTGGACGCTGGCGGCGAACAGCCCCGCCGCCATGACCCCGCTGGCCGCCAGCACACGGGCCAGCCGGGACAGGAAGCGCGGCGACGGACGCCAGGTCCGTTCGCGCATCAGCGTCCCGCCCAGAAGGGCGACGTTCAGCCAGGCCGAGAGGCTGGTGGCGATGGCCAGACCCAGCACGCCGTCGATACCGCGCGCGCGGAACAGGTAGAACAGGCCGGCCCCGGCGATGACGGTGAACACCACCGCGCTGACGGCGAAGATCATCGGTCGCCGCGTGTCCTGACGGGCGAAGAAGGGCGGGGTCAGAACCTTGGCCAGGACAAAGGCCGGCACGCCCCAGGCGAACTGTCTCAGGGCGTCGGCGGTCCGGGCCGCATCCGCCGAGGTGAAGGCGCCGCGCGTCACCGTGGCGTCGATGATGAAGAAGGGCATGACGAACAGGGCCACGGCGGCCGGCAGGGTGAAGGCCATGGCCAGGGTGAAGCCGTCGTCCAGCGTCTTCTGCCCGCCCTCATGATCGCCCACGACGAAGGCCCGCGTCAGCCGCGGCACCAGGGCCAGACCGATGGCCACCCCGACCAGCCCCAGCGGCAGCTGGTAAAGCCTGTCGGCATTGTAGAGCACCGAACGGGCGCCCTCGTCCGACCCGGTCAGGACCTGTGAGACGACGGAATTGACCTGCATCGCCCCGCCCGCCAGCGCGCCGGGGATGGCGAGGGCGAGGGTGTGTTTCACCGCAGGCGTGAGGCGCGGCAGGCCCAGCCGGATGCGGACGCCCAGGCGCTGCACCCCCCACCACAACAGACCCGCCTGAACCACGCCCGAGACGGTCACCGCCGCGCTGGTCGCCAGCAGGATGGTCGCCGGCCCGGCGTCCAGGAACCTCCCGCCGATCAGGGGCGCGAGGGTGCACAGGTTCAGGAACACCGGGACCGCCGCCGACAGGGCGAACCGGCCGCCGGTGTTCAGCACCCCTGACAACAGGGAGGCGATGGTCATACAGGCCAGGTAGGGCATGGCCAGCTGGGTCGCGATCACGGCGACGCGCATCACCTCTGCATCCTGACGCCAGGCCGACAGCAGCCAGGGCATGATCCACGGCATGGCGACCTGCATCAGGATGCAGAAGGCGGCGACAACGGCGAAGATGAAGCTGACGGCCTCGGACGCCGTAACGGCGGCGGCCTCTTCCCCCTCGCGGGCCCGGGCGGCGCCATAGATGGGCACGAAGGCCTGGGCGAAGGCGCCCTCGGCGAACAGACGGCGGAACAGATTGGGCAGCATCAGGGCCGTGGCCCAGACGTCCATCAGGGCGCCCTGACCGAAGTTGGCGGACAGGGCCAGGTCGCGCGCAAACCCCAGAACACGGCTTCCCAGCGTCAGACCCGACTGGACCAAGGTGTTGCGCGCCAGACTCATGACAGGGAGCTCATCGGGTCGATCTCGTTCCGGACGACGGCGACAGGGCGTCGGTCGCCGGCATGGGTCCTCGCTCTAGAATCAAAACCCCGGGCGACGAAGCGGATTTATCGGCCGGCGGGCCGGGCCTTCCGCGCGGCACGGCCCAGTTCGGAGACGTCGCGGGCGCTGGCGCGGGCGGCGGTCAGGCGGCGACCCGACGGGGCGGGGGCCGGCGTCCGGTTCAGCACGACCTCAAGCGCGGCGTGAACCTCGTCGATCAGGATGTCGGACAGGTCTTTGCGGCCGCGGTCGTCGGTGACGTAGAAACTGTCCACGGCCCGCTCGCCGAAGTTCGCGACATGGGCCGAGCGGATCGACAGGCCGTGATCCGACAGCGTCAGGGCCAGTTCGGCCAGCAGCCCCGGCCGGTCGGCGCCCGAGACCTCGATGATCACGGCGTCGGCGCTGGCGGCGGAGTCGATCATGACCACGGGCCGCACGTCGAAGACGGCGCGGCGGGCATTGGCGGCGACGGGCTCGGGCGCGACCCGCCGGCCGTCGCCGCGCGCCGCCCGTTCCAGCGCCTCGATCAGGGCGGTCAACCGCCGGGGCTCGGCCCGGCCGTAGGGCTGGCCCGCGCCGTCCTGGACCTGGAAGACGTCCAGCGCCATGCCGTCGGCGGTCGTGGCGACCCGCGCCCCGGTGACGTCGGCCCCGGCCACGGCCAGAGCCGCGGCGAGGTCGGCGAACAGCATCGGTCGGTCGGGCGCCGCCAGGGCGATGGCCGTCACCGCCTCGCCCTCGCCGGAGATGGTCCGGGCCTCCGCCGCCGCGCCGCTGGTCTGGGCCCGGGCCACCAGTTCGGCATGGTCGGCCAGCGGATCCACCGCCTGCATGTCCTCGCCCCGGAACACCCCCTCGACGCGGGCATACAGGCTGCGCATCAACTGACCCTTCCAGCTGTTCCACACCCCCGGCCCCACGGCGCGGATATCGGCCACGGTCAGGACCAGCAGGGCCCTCAGCCGCTCGGGATCGCCGACCAATTCGGCGAAGTCGCGCACCGTGCCGGGGTCGGAGACGTCGCGCTTCTGGGCATAGTCCGACAGGGCCAGATGGTTTCGCACCAGCCAGACCACCAGTTCGATCCGTCGCGGGTCGACGCCCAGCCGTTCGCAGGCCCGACGCGCGGCGATGGCCCCGTCCTCCAGCTGGCCGCGCTCGCCCCCCTTGCCCACGTCATGCAGCAGCATGGCCAGCATCAGGGCGTCGGGATCGGCGATCAGATGGATCACCTCGGTGGCCAGAGGATGGTCCTCCTCCAGCTTGCCGCGGGCGATGTCGTTGATGATGCCGATGGCGACCAGACTGTGCTCGTCGACCGTATAGGCGTGGTACATGTTGAACTGGGTCTGGCCGACGATCCGCCCCCATTCGGGCAGGAAACGGCCCAGCAGCCCGGTCTCGTTCATGATGGTCAGGACGCGATAGGGCCTCTGGCCGTGGGCCAGGACATTGAGGAAGGCCGCCGCGGCGCGGGGATCACGGCGGAACTTCGTGGTCACCAGCCCCAGTGACCGCATCACTGCCGAAAACGCGTCCGGGTGCAGGTCCAGATCGTGCCGGTCTGCGACGACGAACAGGGTCAAGAGCCGCACCGGGTCTTCCTCGAACACCTCCGGTCCGGTCACCGACAGCCGTCCGCCATCCTCGATGAAGGCGTCGTCGCCCAGGTCACGGCGGCGGTTGGGGCGGAACAGGCGCGACAGGCCCTGGGGCTTCTTCTGCTGGCGCGCCTCCAGCGTCGTGCTGACCGCCCGGGTCAGGGCGCCGACGTCGCGGGCGACGAGGAAATAGCGTCGCATGAACCGTTCAACCGCCGGCTCGTCGCCGCGGCCGCGCCAGCCCATCCGCCGTGCGACCTCCGGCTGCAGGTCGAAGGTCAGCTTTTCCTCGGCCCGGCCGGCCGTCAGATGCAGATGCGCCCGGACGCGCCACAGGAAGTCGAAGGCGACCTCAAAGCTGCGCCGCTCCCGGGCGGTCAGGATGTCGTCCAGCACCCGGGCCCCCAGGGGACTGTCCGGCGCCAGCGATCGGGCGATCCAGAACAGGGTGTTCAGGTCGCGCAGGCCGCCCTTGCCGTCCTTGATATTGGGCTCGACCCGGTAGCGGCTGGCGCCGGCCTTCTGGTGTCGGGCCTCGCGCTCCTCCAGCTTGGCGGTGATGAAGGGACGGGGATCGGCATTGGTCACCATGCCGCGGAACCGCCAGAGGAAGTCCTCGGCCATCGGGGCGTCGCCGGCCAGCAGACGCGCTTCCAGCAGGGTCGTGCGCACCATCATGTCGCTGCGGGCCAGGGCGAGGCATTCCTCGACCGAACGGGCCGACGACCCGACCTTCAGTCCCAGATCCCACAGCACATACAGGACGAACTCGGCCACGGTCTCGGTCCGGGCGGTGGTCTTCCACGGCCGCAGAAACAGCAGGTCCAGATCGGAAAACGGCGCCAGAACGCCCCGGCCGTAGCCGCCGACGGCGATCAGGGCCAGTTTCTCGGCCTCGGTCGGATTGTGCGAGGGATACAGGGTCGTGGTGGTGAAACGCCACAGGGCGATCAGCATCTCGTCAGCCGCCGCCGAATACAGCCGCGCCACCTCGACCCCGCCCAGACCGCCGGCCAGTTTCGCGGCGATCTTCTCGCGGGTGGCGTCGAAATGAGCTTTCAGCAGGCCGGCGACCCCGGCGCGGACATCCCGGGCCGCCACGAGGGCGTCCAGCGCCTCGTCGAGCGGCGAGAGGCGAGGCGTGTCTGTCGCATCGAAGAGGGGGGCGGACGTCATCGGCCCCGGACCATAGCCGGATCGCGACGATCCGTCGCCGGTCTTGCGTGGCCCCTCGACGACCTTTGCATTCCGGTCTGCGGTCCGCCTGGCCACACCGGGCGAAACGGCGTTCGCCATGCGGGCGAGCCGACTGGCGCGGGGCGTCGGCATTTGGCAGTCTGCCCGGGCACCTGAGGGGGAGTGGGGCCGGGTGAAGCCTGGACGCATCAAAATCTGCGCCTGGATCGCTGTCGTCGCGTCGCTGACGCTGGCCGGCGGCGCCGTCGCGCGCGAGACCCCCTATCGTCCCGCCATGCCCACCGCCAACGGGGTGCCGCGCGTCATGACCGGCCCGGGGCCCATCGGGGGAGACGGGCAGCTGTCGCGCGAGGTTCTGGACGAGATGAACCGGATGCGCGCCGACCCCCACAGCTATATCGCCGTGCTGGAGGACTATCGCCGCCAGTTCCAGGGCGACATCGTCATCCGGCCGGGCCGCATCAATATCCAGACCCGCGAGGGCGTGGCCGCCGTGGATGAGGCCATCCAGTTCCTGCGCCGCCAGAAGCCCTTGCCGCCGTTACGTCCCGACCGGCTGCTGGACCTGACCGCCCTCGATCACGTCGCCGATCAGGGGCCGACCGGCTTCATCGGCCACTACGGCTCGGACGGCTGGGACTTCTCCACGCGCGCCGTCCGACGCGGCGGCGACCCCTATGGCGGAGAGAACATCTCCTATGGCTACGACACGGCGCGCGAGGTCATCATCCAGCTGCTGGTCGACGACAACATCCGCGACCGGGGCCACCGGGTGAATCTGTTCCGCACCGGCTATGTCCGCGCCGGCGTCGGCTGCGGCCCCCACGCCCTGTTCTACTATATGTGCGTCATCGACTACGGCTACGAGCCGGTGGCGCGGAACTGAGGGACCGGGAGCCGGTCGAGGGCCGCGACGCCTTGACCGGGGCCGTCAGCCGATGACGGCATTCGACCCTAGGCGGACATCTCGATTATGCGGGCTGGATAGAGACAATCCTCGCCGGGATCATCCCATGGCCGACTGACAGCCCCCACTGAACCTTTCCGCGAGTTAACTCGACATCACGAGCGGCTCCTCCATACACACTACTATGTATTGCCGTGTATCGGGCTATAGAGAGGACCTTCGAATGTCTCGCCGCCAAACCATTCCCCTCCTTGTTTCCGCCAGTCTGATGATCGCCGCCACAGCGGGGCAGGCTTCGGCAGACCCGGTCCCCGGTCTCGCCGATGACGCGCGGGTCGGTCGCTTCTCGGGCGTTGTGGCCGCGGCCGACTACGGAGCTGTCCGTATGGTGAACGCCCGCGGCTTGGCCTCGGCCGATGGCGACATCGCCAATGGCACACAAGTCGCATACCCGCTGGCTTCGGTGACGAAGGTACTGACCGCAACGGCGGTCATGCGACTGGTCGAGGCCGGACGTATCGATCTGGCGACCCCCGTCCAGGCCTACCTTCCGGAGTACGCGGACCGGCCCTTCGCCCGGGTCACCGTCGCCCAGCTTCTCAGCCACACCGGTGGCGTCCCCAGCCTACTCAAGGACGATCAGGGGCTGGGCGACGGGCCGCCCGACTTCGATGCCCTGTCCCTGACGACCGGCACCGGAGCCCTGATCGACCAGTTTTCCGCGGCACCCCTGCTGTTCGAACCCGGCGCCCGCTACAGCTATTCGAACTCAGGCTACATTCTGCTGGGCCGCATCATCGAGGTCGTAGCCGGCAAAGCCTTTCCGGTCGCGCTGGACGATCTGGTGCTGGCCCCGGCAGGGGTGTCGGATGAGTTTTGCCTCTGCCGCGACCTGCCGGGACACCCCGATGCCACGGCCTTCGAACGGCAAGACGACAGCTTCACTCCCGCCCCCGTCATCGATCCCACCCAGATGTTCAGCGCCGGGGGCATCCGGGCGACGCCAGACGGCCTGTTGAAGTGGAGTGAAGCGCTGATGTCCGGCCGCATCCTCAGGCCGGAGACGCTCGAACGGATGTGGACCCCGGTGGCCGCAACCCGCAAGCCGGGGGAATCCTTCGCCCTCGGCTGGCTGGTCAGGGAGGTCGACGGTGTGCGCCAGGCCGCCCACGACGGGGCCATGCCCGGCTCAGTCAGCTATCTGGTCCTGACTCCCTCGGATCATCGCGCGACCTTCGGGACGCTCAACCGCACCCTCGATCTGGACAACCTCTCCGACAGCGAAGCCTATGTGCGCCAGGTGGTTTCTTCCGTGGACGCGGGCCGGGAGCCGGCGACGGTTCCCGCCCTCGCGGCCCTCACGGACACTCGGCCCCTCGCCGGTACCTACCGCCTGCCTGAAGGCCGCACCTTCTCGCTCGGGACCGATGCACAGGGACAGCTCTGGCTGGAAACCGACGGAGGGTGGTCGGCCCTGCAACTGCCCAAACTGGTCGAGGCCGAGGGGCCAGAAGCCGTCCGGGCCGAGGCAGCCATGACCGCGTGGGCGACGAATGGGCAGGCCGGTGTCGCCCCGTACTTCAGTCCGGACATGCTCGCCAACGTGCCAGCGGGGGTCCTGGATGAGACCTGGAGCCAATTCGTCGGGCAGTTCGGTGCCTACCGAAGCCTCCACGCCTATTCTGTCACCACCGACTTCGCGGAGGTTCGCATCGACTTTGAGCGGGGCTCCATGGACATTGGCATTGTTTACGACGCCGGGGGCCGTATCAACGGACTGCAGCCCATGGGACAGGAGACCGTTATGCCGGCGACACGCGTGCGGGCCTGGATGACCGCCGACGGCGGCCTCTGGATCGATGGCTTCGCCCACGCCGGTCCGGACGTGGCCGCCACAGTCGATGGCGAGGGCGGGCTGGACTTTGCGTCGGGCCAGCACGCCGTCCGCCAACCTGCCCGGTAGTCGCCGCATGCCCTTCGATCTTGGCAACTGGGAGTCCCAGGTCCGCAAGGGTCTGCTGGAACTGGTCCTGCTGACCCTCCTGCAAGCGGGGGAACGCTACGGCTATGAACTGGTGCGCGCCACGCGGGACGCCCTGGGATCCGCCATTATCGAGGGCACAGTCTATCCCATCCTGACCCGGCTGGCCCGTGACGGCCTGATCACCCACCGGTGGTCGACCGACGACACGGCGCAACCGCGAAAATACTATCGCCTGACCGCCGACGGCCAGACGGTTCTGAAGGAGATGTCGCACCGATGGGTGAAACAGGACGAGTCCATTCGCCGGCTGCTGACGGAGAGTGCCCGATGAACGATGCCACACCAACTGACCTGAACGCGTATCTCGGGCAGCTGGATCGCGTCCTGACGCCGCTGGGCGAGAACCAACGCCGGGAAATCCTCCAGGAAATCCGGGCCCATCTGACCGACAGTGCCGCTGCGGAGGCGGGCGATGATGCGCAACGCGCGGCCAGCGCCATCCGCAAACTGGGCTCCGCCCGGGTCGTGGGACAGGCCTATCTCAGCGAAGCTCTGCTGGAACGCGCCAGCCACGGCCTGAGGCCAGGCCTGACCGCCGTGGGGTTGGTCTCTACCCTGGGCGGAGGACTGGGGATGACGGCCCTCGGCCTGGTGTTCGCCTTCGGCTATCTGGCCCTGACGATCGTCGCCATCGCAACGGTGGGCAAGCTGTTCGTCCCGGCGTCCGGGCTCTGGTTCCATAACACCGGAGGCTGGTCACTGTCGTTCCAGACGATGCCAAACTCGCGCGAGATTCTGGGGTGGTGGATCGTTCCGATCGGCACCGGTCTGGTGGTTGGCGGCTGGCTCGCCCTCAACCGCCTGCTTCGATTGATGCTCAGGTTCGCCCTGCCGCGACCGAAGGTCTGAAACGCAGGTCATCCGGAAGCAGCCTCGGACCTGACCTGCCCCCTCCCGGACCGTCAGGTGTTGCTGTGGTACAGACAGAATACGCACCGGGGGGGGGATGACGCATGCGGTTCATTTGGGCCTTACTCGCAATCGGTCTGGCAACCGCAGCACAGGCGCGCATTGCCACCGACCCGATAGACGCTTTCATCGCGACAGAACTGCCGCTGTCGGGCGCGCCGGGCATCGCCTGGGCCGTGGTTGAGGACGGCGAGATTGCATCGGGCGCGCGGGGCGAGATCCTGATCGGCAGCGACAGGCCTGTGACGCCCGATACGCCGTTCCTGATCGGCTCTGTCTCAAAGAGCTTTACCGCCATGGCGGTGATGCAGCTGGTCGAGGCCGGGACCGTCGATCTGGACGCACCGGTCTCACAATATCTCGCTGTCTTTCGGGGCCGCCCGTCCAGGGCCATCACGATCCGGCAATTGCTCAGCCACACCAGCGGCTTCTCAACGCGGCAGGGCAACGACATCGACTTTGACAGGACCCCGACAGGCGATGAGCTCCAGCGTCAGGTCGCGCGCATCGCCCGATGGACTCCGGCGCACGCCCCCGATGCGCGCTGGCAATATTCAAACGCGAACTACCAGATACTGGGGGCCGTCATCGAAGCGGTGAGCGGACAGGATTATGCCCGCTACGTCGAAGCCCGGATTCTGGAACCGATCGGCATGGACGACAGCTTCGTCTCCGACGGGGCGCGTCATGACTCCCTGGCGGTCGGACATCTGCCCTGGTTCGGGTCCAAACGCCCGATCCGGGACAGCCGCACGAATCGCGCCAACGCATCGGCCGGAGGCGTCGTCTCCTCGGCGTCGGACATGGCGCTCTATCTGTCGACCATGATGAACGGGCAGGACGACGTCATCAGCGCCGAGGGCAAAGCCGTCATGCTGCGCCCGGCCAGCCCCGCGTCTCCCTTTTATGGCCTTGGATGGTCCATCGACGCCGAAAACGGCGGTGCCTATCATTCCGGCCTCACGCCCGGGGTCGAGACCCTGGCGGTCCTGTCGCCGGCACAGAAGCGCGGCGTCATCATCCTCGTCAATGCGAACAGCGGCATGGGATTCGGCGAAAACGCGGCACTCTTCAGCGGCGTCAGTGCGAGAGCCCTCGGCCGCGAGGCCGACGACGGCGGGGGCAGCGGGGGTCGAAAGTCCCTGTTCCTGACCTTTGCCCTCCTGCCCGTTCTGTTCGTGACCGGTGCCGGTCTGGCATGGTTTCGCCGAACCGGCCTGCGCGCCAAGTCCGGCGTGTTCGGCGCCTTCAGCCTGTGGTTTCCCCTGCTGATGACCCTCGCCCTGGCCTGGGTCTCGGTATGGCTCATCCCGCAGCTGTTCGGCGTCTCGATCGGCACCCTCGCCCTCTACAGCCCCGACCTTGCCCTGCTGCTGGCTGCGACGGCCGTGACGGGCATACTGTGGGCGGTGTTCAGGCTTGGCGTGTTCTACAGCGGCAAGGTATCACCCCGTCGTCCGACGGCAGCCTCATAGCGACGCCATAGCCCGAGCCTGCCGGCGGGTGACGGCCGGAAGCCTTGTCCGCTTCCCACCCATAGCCGACGTTCCCGCCGTCCGCTTTCACGACGGGGTGAAACCCGGGACCGGCCTCAGGCCTTCAGCGCCTTGAGCCGGTAGAGGGCTTCCAGCGCCTCGCGCGGGCTGAGCGCATCCGGGTCTATGTCCGCGACGGCCCGATCGAGGGGCGAGGGTCCGGCCGGCGCGGCGGGCGGGTCGGCCACGGCGAACAGGGGCAGGTCGTCGAGTCGTCCGTGAGCGGACTTTTCGGCCTCCAGCCGCTCCAGCACCGAGGCGGCGCGGGCCACCACAGCGCCGGGCACCCCGGCCAGACGCGCCACCTGCACGCCATAGGAGCGGTCGGCCGCGCCGGGGGTCGCCTCATGCAGGAAGACCAGATCGCCGTTCCACTCCCGCGCCTTCATCGACAGGTTGCAGACGTGGGCCAGCCGCTCCTCCAGCCGCGCCAGCTCGTGATAGTGGGTGGCGAACAGGGTGCGGGCCCGGTTGGTCTCGTGCAGGGCCTCGGCCACGGCCCAGGCGATGGCCAGGCCGTCATAGGTGGCCGTGCCGCGGCCGATCTCGTCCAGCACCACAAAGCTGCGGTCGGTGGCCTGGGTCAGGATGGCGGCGGTCTCGACCATCTCCATCATGAAGGTGGAGCGGCCGCGCGCCAGATCGTCCCCGGCTCCCACGCGGCTGAACAGCCGGTCGACGACGCCCAGCCGCATGGCGGCGGCGGGCACGAAACAACCGGCCTGGGCCAGCACCACCAGAAGCGCGTTCTGGCGCAGGAAGGTGGACTTACCCGCCATGTTCGGTCCGGTGACGATCGACAGGCGGGCGCAGTCCGAACCCGCGCCGTCCAGCCGGCAGTCGTTGGGGGTGAAGGGATCGCCCGCCGCCTTGACCGCCGCCTCGACCACCGGATGGCGCCCGGCGCGCACCTCGAAGACGCGGCTGTCATCGACCACAGGCCGCACCGCCCCGACCTGTTCGGCCCATTCGGCCAGGGCCGCCGCAGCGTCCAGTTCGGCCAGGGCCTCGGCCAGACCCTGCAACGGGCCGGCCAGCCGCTGGACCTCGGCGCGCCAGCCCTCGAAGGTCTCGCCCTCCATGGCCAGGGCGCGGTGGCCCGCCTGGCTGATCTTGGCGTCCAGCTCGGACAGTTCGACGGTGGTGAACCGGACCTGACTGGCCAGGGTCTGACGATGGATGAAGGGCGTTTCCGGCCCGGCCCGCAGCAGAGGCTCGGCGTGTTTGGCCGTAGTCTCGAGGAAATAGCCGAGCACGGCGTTGTGGCGCACCTTGAACGGCACGCCGCTGTCGGCCACGGCCCGGGCCTCCAGCTCGGCCACGACGCGGCGGCTGTCGTCGCGCAGCCGCAGGGCCTCGTCCAGTTCGGGGCGGAAGCCGGGGCGGACAAGACCGCCGTCGCGGGCCAGATGCGGCGGCTCGTCGACCAGACCGGCGATCAGATCGGCCAGCAGACGTCCCACCCCGGCGCCCGTCTCCAGCCGATCCAGACAGGCGGTCAGCCGCGCCGGCGGCGGGTTCAGCGGATCGCCGACCGGATGTCCGGCCGACAGGAACAACCCGCCGATAACCTCGGCCGTGGTCAGGCCCGACCGGATCGCCGCCAGATCGCGCGGCCCGCCCCGGCCCAGGGCCAGCCGCGACACGGCCCGGGCCACATCGGCCGAGGTGCGCAGGGCGTCCCGCAGATCCCGCCTCAGATCGCGCCGTTCCAGCAGCCATTCGACGGCGTCGAGCCCGGCGTTGATCGCCGCCGGATCGCGCAGGGGCCGCGACACCCGCTCGGCCAGGGCCCGGGCCCCGCCCGAGGTGACGGTGCGGTCGAGGGCGTGCAGCAGACTGCCCTCGCGCTCGCCCCTCTGGCTGCGGTCGATCTCCAGGCTGGCGCGGGTCGCCGGGTCGATGGCGAGGAAGCCGCTCTCGCCTGACCGGCGCGGCGGCGACAGGGCCGGAATGCGTCCGGCCTGGGTGGTTTCCAGATAGGCGGCGATCAGGCCGAGCGCGGAGACCTCGGCCTCCTCGAAGGCGCCGAAACCATCCAGCGAGGCCACGCCGTACAGCCGCTCGACCCGGGTCCGCGCCGCGCCGGGCTCCGCCACCGCCGAGGCCAGGGCCTGGACCAGTCCGCCCGAGCCGTCGAGCGCGGGGCGCACCTCCGCGTCGGAATAGAGTTTGTCGGTGACCAGCACCTCCGACGGCCGGAACGCCGCCAGGGCCGCGCCGAGGTCGCGCAGGTCGCAGGCGACGCTGTCCACCGCTCCGGCCGACAGCTCGACCACCGCCACCGCCGCCCGCCCGCGCCGGACCGCCACCGCCGCCAGCCGGTTGGCCCCGCGCGCGTCCAGCAGGGTGTCCTCGGTCAGGGTGCCGGGCGTCACCACCCGCACGATGTCGCGCGCCACGATGGATTTGGAGCCGCGTTTCTTCGCCTCGGCGGGAGTCTCGATCTGTTCGCAGATCGCCACCCGGTGGCCCAGCCGGATCAGCCGCGCCAGATAGCCGTCGAGGGCATGGACCGGCACCCCGGCCATGGGGATGTCCTCGCCCTGGTGCTTGCCCCGTTTGGTCAGGGCGATGCCCAGGGCGGCCGAGGCGACCTCCGCATCCTTGAAGAAGAGTTCGTAGAAGTCGCCCATGCGGAAGAAGACGACGGCATCCGGCTGCGCCGCCTTGGCCGCCAGATACTGGCCCATGACGGGGGTCACGCCTCCCGCGAGGGGGGTCACGCCTTCAAGGGCCGGGGGATGGACGACGGGGGCGTTCATGAAGCGCGCAAGGTGACGGATCGGGCCGGGCGGCTCAAGCGATTCGTCCGGTCGGCCGCCGGGCCTTGCCGTCCCGCTTCGCATCTGCGAAATCGGCGATCAGGCGGTTAAGGGAACGCGGTCAGACGCCGCGGCTGTGCCCGCAACTGTAGACGGCGAGGTCCGTCGTCCGGTCCGGGAGCGATCCCGGCGCCACTGCGAAAGCGGGAAGGCGAGGGCGGCGGGCTGATGAAGGTCCCGGCCTTCGCGAACCGCAAGCCAGGAGACCTGGCCGCCCCCGTCGCTCGTCCGCTGTCCGGGACCAGACAGAGGCGTGGGGCCTGCCCCCTGCTGACCGCAGGGATGTTCCGTCGAAGCGACCCGATCTCTGCGCCGTCCTGACCCCCGTCAGGGCGGATTGGTCGCTTTCACGTCCCGGCGCGCGCTGTCGCCCGGACCGACAAGGAACACGCTCCATGAAGCGTTATCTCTGCACGTCCACGGCCTGTCTGGCCGTGTTCACCGCCTCTGCGGCCCACGCCCGACAGGCTGAGGACCCGGTCGAGGTTGACGACGTCATCGTCACCGCCGCCCGCCTGCCCGCCATCGTCGCGGAAACCCCCGGCGCCCGCGTCATCGACGCGGCGACCCTCGAACAGCGCGGCGCCGTCTTCGCCGCCGACATCCTGGCCGATGTGCCCGGCCTGTCGGTGGTGCGTACAGGGGCTTTCGGAGGGGTCGCCCAGGTCCGGATACGGGGCGCCACGCCGGGCAAGACCCTGGTCCTGGTCGACGGCGTGCCGGTCAACGATCCGGCCGAGATCAACGGCGCCTTTGACTTCTCCGGCTTCGAACTGGGCGATATCGAGCGGATCGAGGTCCTGTCGGGGCCGCAGTCGTCGCTGTGGGGGTCGGACGCCATCGGCGGGGTGATCGCCTTCACCACCCGCGAGGTCGACGGCCTGCGGGCCGAGGCCGAGGCGGGCAGTTTCAGCACCCTGCGCGGCCGTCTGGCGGTCGGGACCGCCCATGAAACCTACGCCTTCGGCGCCTGGGTCTCGCGTTTCAACACGGACGGGATATCGGCCGCAGACGAGGCCGATGGGGCTGCCGAGGCCGACGGTTTCCAGAACACCACCCTGGGCGCCAGGGGCCGCTACGCCTTCACCGGCGGCCTGACCCTGGACGGCGCCGCGCGCTGGTCGAGGAGCGAGGCCGACATCGACGGCTTCCCGGCCCCGACCTGGGCCCTGGCCGACACCCCCGACACGACCGAAAGCAACCAGTGGTCCGGCTTCGCCCGGGCGCGCTTCAACGTCCTGTCGCTGAACCACCAGATCAGTGTCTCGGCCTCGGATATCCGCCGGGAGACCGTATCCGACTATCCGTCGCAGTTCGAAGCCGATCGTCAGGTCTGGCGCTGGCAGGCAGACGGGGCGGCCCTGTCCGATCGCCTGGCCTATGCCTTCGGCGTCGAGCGTGAGGATACCGCCGGCAGCCTGTCGTCAGGCCTGTCGGAGGCGCTGGGCGCGACCTCGGTGTTCGGCGTCGCCAACTGGGACGCCACGGAGCGTCTGCACCTGTCCGGCGCCCTGCGTTGGGACGACACGGACGATTTCGGGGCCGAGACGACCGGACGTATCTCGGCGGCTTATGAGCTGGGGCGCGGCTTCATCCTGTCGGGCGCTTACGGCACGGGTTTCAAGGCGCCGTCGATCAGCCAGGCGGTGTGCGACTTCTGCTATTCGTCGACCCCCTTTCCGGTGCTGCGGCCCGAGACGGCCGACAGCGTCGAGGCGGCGATCGGCTGGGCCTCGACCGATGGCCGGCTGACGGGCCGGGCGACCCTCTATCGCCTGAATGTCGGGGAACAGATCACCTATGTGTCTGTCTCGACGACCTTCGACAGCTATTACGTCAACATCGCCGAGACCGGCACGGACGGGGTGGAGCTGGAAGCGCGGGCGCGTCTGGGTGGCGGTTTCGACCTGACCCTCGCCTACGCCTGGACCGACGCCCGGGACGAGAGCAACGACCGGCCGCTGGCGCGGGTGTCGGAGCATTCCGGGTCGGCGACCCTGGGCTGGAGCGGAGACCGCCTGTCGGGGGCCCTGACGATCCGGGCGGAAGGCGATCAGCCGGACAGCAACTCGGCTGCCTCGCGGATGCGCGAGGGCTTTGTCACGGCCAATCTGAACGGCGCCTTCCGGCTGACGGACGAGGTGGCCCTGACCGCCCGGATCGAGAACCTGGCGGACGAGCGGTATCAGCAGGTGCTTGGCTACGGTGAGCCCGGCCGCTCTGGCTATATCGGAATCAGGCTGCGCTACTGATCCGGTAGACGTCGTCGTGCGCCGATGCGCCTGATCCGTGCATCGCCCGTGACAGGGCCGCAGGTTGCGGCAGGGCCAGCGCCTCCCAGTCCAGAACGGGCCGGGGGGCGTTGGCCGCCGCCAGCATGGCCCGCAGTTCGGCGGCCGAGGCGACGCTGGCGACCACGGCCGTCGCCGGCGGCAGCCCCAGGGCGAAGGCGAGCGCCGCCTGCATCGGGTCCACCCGCGCCTCGGCCAGGCGACGTCGCGTGCGCGACAGATCTCCGGCGTATTCGGACAGGTGCGACGGCAGGCTGTCGCCGCTCATGAACAACAGGCCGCCGGCGAACGGCGAACCGATGTGAATCTGGACGCCCAGTCCGGCCAGGTCGGACAGAACGCCTTCCGTCACCGGTCGCTGGTCCAGCAGGTTGCAGGGCATCTGGATGACGTCCGGCTGGAAACGACGCGCGAGCAGCAGCGGCCCGTCCTCCATCGTCACGCAGAACCCGATCTTGCGGAACAGCCCCCGGTCCTTCAATGCCCGCATCCGGTCCCAGAGGGCCCTGCCCTCGGCGCCCGCAAGGTCGGCGGCGCTGGATACCAGCAGGGCTTCGCCGCGCGGCAGTCCCATTCGTTCCAGCGAGCGGCGTGCGCGCGCCTCGACGCGGTCCACCCCTTCTGACAGGGGGATGGTGCGCACCGTCACGGCGAAGGGGCTCGGAAAGGGCCAGGCCTGACCCAGCAGACGTTCGACATCGCCATCAGGCCGCGTCGCCACCAGGACCGCACTCGCATCGGCGGCGGTCTGGAGCAGAGCCCGAAGCGACTCCTCGCGGGCGCCGGAAGGGGCGGCGAGGACCGATCCCTGGACGCGCTCGGGCGAGGTCACCACGGCAATGGCGAGCTTTCCGGAGACGGTAAGAGGGGGCGGCGGGAACACGCCACTATCCTGCACGGGAAAGCTTAAGGGAGGCTGACCCGGAAGCTTACAGAACCTTACTTGGCGACCGGTGTGCGCTGAAATCCGGGGTGCGGCGATGTTGCAATGCCGAAGACTTTGCGGAACCGGCGGCGCCATGTGGCGTTGACAGCCACAGAGGCCTATTTACGGTCAAGCTGACCACTCAGGAGTACGCAACCATGGCGACGACCAAAGCGCGCGAAGACATCAAGAACGACCTCAAGACCCTGAAGGAAGATCTTAAGGTGGGCGCTCGCGAGGAAACCGCGCGCCTGAAGGAAAAGGCGGCCGAGGCCGAAGCCCGCGTCCGCGCCAAGGCCGTTGAGGCCGAAAGCGCCCTGCGCGAAAAATCCGAGGAACTCCGCGAGCGGGCCCGGGAGTATTACGGTCAGGCGCGTGAGCGCGGCCGTGGCTACTATGATGACGCATCCGAGCGTCTGGACGAGGCCCAGCGCTACATCACCGAACGGGTGCAGGAGCGTCCGGTCCAGTCCACGGCCATTGCTCTGGGCGTCGGCGTGGTGCTCGGCCTGCTGCTGGCCGGTCGTCGCCGCTGATGATCGGCAAGAGCCTGATCCGCAAGCTGGTTGCGGGCTTCGCCGCCGCCGGCGCCGCCTTTGTGGCGGTTGTCGCCTTCGGCGCCTCGGTCTTTTATGCCTTGGCCCTGGTGCTCCCGCCCCTGGGCGCCGCCGGCGTAACCTTCGCTCTTTTCGCCCTTGTCGCGGCGGTGATCGCTCTGGTCTTCCTCAAGGACGGCGGCCTCGTTGATGAGGACGATGAGGAGGACGGCGAGTCCGCCAGCCTCGTGAGCCGCGCCGTCCACCTGCTGCGAGACCGGCCGGTGATCGGCGCCGGCCTGGGACTGGGCGCGCTGTTCTTTCTGGTGCGCAACCCGGCCCTGGCGGCCATCGTCGCCAGTATGGTGACAGAAAAGCGGATGGAAAGTCGGGGCTACGGCCGTCGCCGGCGCTGAGGCGTCCCGCCCTTCTACCCCTCTGCGGCCCGGATGACCCCGTCATCCGGGCCGTTTTCGTTCTGATCGTCCGGCGATCCGCCTCCTGCTGGAACGGAGCTCACGACACGGCGTTTGTCAGACAAGGCGTTCCCTCACCGGGCGCAGATTCAGATTTCGGAATTTCATCACCTTTTCGGGAGTTATCCAATGCTGCGCTGGGCCATCATCTTCTTCGTCATCGCCCTGGTCGCGGCGGTTCTAGGCTTCGGCAACATCGCCGGAATGTCGATGGAAATCGCCAAGTTCGTGGCCATTATCGCCCTGATCCTGTTCGTGGTTTCCCTCGTCATGGGCGGACTGCGCGGGCGCGGAACCCGTATCTAGCCACACGTCCGACATTGTGGATCCGGGCCGCGCTTCTTTCAGGGGCGCGGCCTTTTCGCGCCGGGCCCCATGGGACCTGCCGTCGGCGAATGGCCCGCGCCGGGTCCGTCAGACGGCGGCTTTTTCCATCGCGCCGGGAGCGGCGGGATCGGGGGCTGTGGCGGCGTTGAGGGTGTCCTGGCGGCGGGGCAGCCGCCAGGTCCGTGACGGCTCGAACGTCGACCCGGTCCAGGCCATGGCCGTCACCGTGACCTCGTGATCGTCCCAGTCCAGCTGGTTGAAACCTGGGGGGGCTCCGCGCTCGCGATGCGACAGGGTTCCGCAGCCAACGGCATAGGAACAGCGATCCGACAGGTCGATCGGCAGGGCGAACGGAATATGGGTGTGGCCGGTCATGATCAGGTCCACCCCGGCCTCGGCGAAGATCGCCGCCGCCGCCTCGCCCCGCCGCACATCGCCGGTCATCGGAGCGCCGATCATCTCGATCAACGGATGGTGGCAGGCGAGGATGCGCAGGGCCCCGATCGGCGCCTGTCTCAGGGCCGTCGCCGCGCGGCGCGTCTGGTCCAGATCGATAACGCCCTTGGACCAGTTCATCCGCGCCTGCCAGCCGCGCGCCGTGGTCACGCCGCGCACCATCAGATTGTCGCGCACGAATTCGCCGTCATGGGCCGGATGACCGGTCGCAGCCTCGAAGGCTTTCCACGGCGCGAACAGGCGCGCGCCGAGGCTGTAATAGGGCACGTCGTGATTGCCGACGATAACAAAGCGAGGTTCGGGCATGGCGCGGATCCAGGCCCCGGCTGCCGCAAATTCGGCGGGCAGCCCCTTTTGCGTCACATCGCCCGTGATCAGGATCAGGTCGTTCGGGGTGGCGTGCGCATAATCGAGCGCGGCCGCGCAGGCCGGACCGTGCTCGACACCGAAATGCACGTCGGAAAACTGGAGCAGCCGACCTGAACTCACGCGCGAGGGCTCCTGAATTGCATCACACCGAGTCTTCGGCTGCGGGCGGCAAGGGCGCAAGGGCGCGGAAGGCCTTGGGCACGAAGACGACCTGTGTTCCGGTCGGCAGCTGCATCGGCTCCCCGTCGATCACGGCGGGTATCCTCGACCGTGCCCGGACATCGATCCTGCGCGCAGGTCGGGTGGTCACCGAGGCGTCGGTGCGCCAGTCACTGAAAAGAGCCGTGGCCGCCAGCCGGAACGCCTGGCTGGCGTCGTGCGGATCCATGGCCGCCGCTTCAAGTCCGATGGGCTCGTCCAGCGCGCGCGAAATCATCGGGCTGATGAGGACCAGGGCCTCGGTCTTGGACGCCTTGCCCCCGTCCAGCGCATACCGCAGCCGTCCGGTGAAGGCGCGCTTCAGGGCGCGCTGGCCAAAGGTCCAGGCCTTGGAGAATTTGCCGGTGCGGATCGCTTCGCGGGCCGGCGCCCAGAGGGCCGGGGCGCCCAGGATGGCGGCGCAATAGAAGGCCTCGCCCTCGACCCGGCCGCCAGACACGAACTGCGGCGCGCCGTGTTCCAGCGCGTTGCGCAGGGCCAGTTTCCAGTCGGCCGTCCCGTAAAGCGCCTTGGGCAGCATGTTCATCGTGCCGCCGGGAAGGGGAGCGATCAGCGGCCCCTTGGGCCCGGCCTTCGACGCCGCCGCCCGGGCTGTGCCGTCGCCGGCCAGAACGAACAGCACGTCGGGCTTCGAGGCGAGGGCCGCGTCCATCTGTTCGTCGAACCGCCCGCCTTCCAGCGAAACGATTTCCGACTCGCAGGGATAGTCGGCGAGAATGCGCTCCAGATCAGCGACCGCCCGCGGCCCCACGGATCCGGAAAGGGCGTTGACCAGCACCACGATGCGATGGATGACCACGTGAGGGGTGAGCGTATGCGCACCGGTTTCGGCCGCGCCGTCGCCTCCCTCGGGGGAGGCGGGTCCCGAAGGGTCAAGGAGTGTCGTTTCGCTCATGCGGGTCGAACGCCGCGCAACCCGCTGCGTTCCCGGTCAGGCTTGACTATTGCGCCTTCAGCCCGTCAGCGGCCTTTTCGGCCCCGGCCGTGAGAGCCGCGCCGGTCGTCCCGGCCGCCGCCTCGGCCTTGTTCCCGGCCGATTCTGCGGCGGGTTCGACCTTCGCCGGCGCCTGGCCGGCGCTTTCGCGGACCAGGGCGACGCCCTGGGCGATCCAGCCATCGATGACCGCCCCGCCCTGGCCGATCGAGCGTTCCTTGACCGCCATGACCGCCGTCAGGGCGCCGAACAGGGCCAGAAGCGTCACCAGAAAGCCGATCAGGGGGCCGGCGTTCGCCCGCCGGCGCCGCCGGCTGCGCGCCCAGCTGGGCCCCTGCGTGTCTTCCGCCATCCGTACCGGTTGTAAAAAGCGCATCGAACACCCCTGTCGTTTTCGCCATGTCGACGCCGGCGAATCCCGATTTCGTCGTTATCCCGGAGCATAGGACGGGAACCTGCACTATAATCCAGCGTTCTCGCCAACGGGGCGAACTCACTGGTCCGCCGCACGGACCTTTCCGGGATGAAGGACAACACAATGAACAAGGCAATTCTGGCTATCGGCGCCGCCGGCCTCCTCGCTTCGGCCTGCGCCACAGACCCCTATGGCAACACCGGCCCGAACCAGGCGGTACGCCAGGGCGCGATCGGCGCCGGCATCGGCGCTGTGGCCGGCGCCATCATCGGCAATAACGTCGGCGACGGAAACGCCGGCACGGGCGCCGCCATCGGCGCTGTCGTGGGCGGCGCTGCGGGCGCGATCCGCGGGTCGAACCAGGACCGCAACAACCAGCAGCGCTATCGCGACTCCGCCGGCCGCTACTACTATTGCTATGATGGTCGCCAGAGCGAGTGCTACTGGGAGAACGGCCAGCGTCGCTATTGATCGGTGACGGCCGTCCGGTCGTTGTGACTTCCGGGGCGGCTCGTCGTGGTGGCGGGCCGCCCCTGGTTTGTGGCGCGGTCAGGTAATCGGGTTGGAGGGTTGGATCATCATGACGCTGGGTATTCGGAAGACGGCGGGGGCCGGTGTTGCGCTGGTCGCGACAGCGCTGGGGCTGGCCGGGTGCGGCGGCATGGCGGGCAACGACGCTCCTCTGGTCGCCGCGCCGTCAAGTTGCACGACCCAGAGGTTCGACATCTATTTCGCTGACAGCCAGGCCGGTCTGACGCCCTCGGCGCGGCAGGCGATCGCCCTGACGGCATCGGCCCTGCAGTCCTGCGCCATTACCTCGGTCAAGGTGACGGGTCTGGCCGATGCGCGCGGCGGGTCGGCGGCCAATCTCAGCCTGTCGCAACGCCGGGCCCAGTCCGTCGCCGAGGCCCTGGCCGCAAACGGGTGGCCGGCGCCGGTGTTTGACGTCGAGGCCGAGGGCGACCAGGGCGCCACCGGCGCCGGCGGGATCGCCGAACCCCTGCGCCGCCGGACCGAGGTCGTGGTCGAGGCCGCGCCGAGATAGGCTGCGTCAAAATACGCCCTGCCTGAAATGGCCCAGGAGGGCTTTGGCCGGTATAGGACGGGGGTGTCCAGCCTTTCCCACCGCCTCCTGGTCCTCACGCTCTGCCTCTTCGGGCTGGCCTCCGGTCTGACCCCCGGCCCGGCGTCCGCCCAGACGCGATCCACCGCCGCCCCGGCACAGGCGGCGCCGTCCCCCGGCGACGAGACGCGGATCGAGGCGGAACTGGTCCCGATGTCCCAATGGGCCGCGGCCGGGTCGACGGCCATTGTCGCCGTTCGCCAGAAGATCGCGCCGGGCTGGCACACCTACTGGCGCAACCCCGGCGATTCCGGCGGCGCCACCACCCTCGACTGGACCCTGCCGCAGGGCGTGCGGGCCGAGGCCATCGTCTGGCCCCTGCCGACGTGGCAGCGGCTGATGAGCCTGATGAACTACGGATATTCGGGCGAGGTCTATCTGCCCGTGCCGATCGAGGTCCCCGCCTCGGCGCCGCCCGGTCGCAGCCTGCCGCTTGTGGTCCAGGCCCTGTTTCTGGTGTGCAGCGACCGGATGTGCGTGCCCGAAACCCGGACCCTGAGGCTGGACCTGCCGATCCGGACGGGCGCCGCGCCGCTGGCCCCCCGTCACGGCGCCGCCATCAGGGGAATCATCGAGACCGCGCCCCGTCCGGCGGCGATCGAGGCGCGGCTGACCGCCCGCGACGGTCGTCTGGTCCTGACCGCGAGGGGCGGGCCGCTGACGGACGTGGACCTGACCTCCGCCTTTCTGTTTCCATTCGAGGGCGGGCGGATCGACCATGCGGCCCCCCAGACCGGCCGGGCCGGGCCGGGCGGGATCAGCCTGGTCCTGACCCCCGGGCGGGGCGGGATTCCGGCCGACCTTGAGCCCCTGTCGGGCGTTCTGGCCACCGATCAGGGCGCCTGGGAGATTGCGGCGGCGCCGGGCCCGCCTCTGGACGGCGTGCCCCTGACGGCGGCGGACGGCGGCCGGGCCCTGGTCGAGGATGAGAACTCGACAGGAACGGCCGGGACGTTTGATGCGGTCGGTCTGCTGCGGACGGCCCTTTTCGCCCTGATCGGCGGCCTGATCCTGAACCTGATGCCCTGCGTCTTTCCGATTCTGGCCATGAAGGCGGCGTCGCTGGCGCGCACGGCCCATGATCCGCGCGCGGCCCGGCGGGACGGTCTGGCCTTTCTGGCGGGGGTGCTGATCGCCTTCCTCGGGCTGGCGGCGGTTCTGCTGGCGCTCAAGGCGGCGGGGCAGGCCGTCGGCTGGGGCTTCCAGCTCCAGTCCCCGGCCGTGGTCGTCAGCCTCGGGCTGATTCTTCTGGCCTCGGCCCTGAACCTGTCGGGCGTCTTCCATGTCGGCGCCGGGTTGCAGGGGGCTGGCGCCGGCCCCCTGTCGCGTCTGTCCGGAGGCGCCGGCGCCTTCTTCACCGGGGTGCTGGCGGTGGTGGTGGCGGCGCCCTGTACCGCCCCCTTTATGGCGGCGGCGCTCGGGGCGGCCCTGATCATGCCCTGGCCCGCCGCCCTGTCGGTCTTCCTGATGCTGGGTCTGGGTCTGGCCCTGCCGTATGTGGCCCTCAGCCTGTCGCCCCGGCTGATGGCGCGACTGCCCCGTCCCGGACCGTGGATGGCCCGGCTGAAGGTCCTTCTGTCCTTGCCGATGTACGGGGCCGCCCTTTGGCTGGCCTGGGTGTTCGAGCGCCAGACCGGCCGCGCCCCTTTGATCCTTCTGGCGGCGGCCGGGCTGATGCTGGCCCTGGGCCTGTGGTTCTACGGCCGCTTCCAGTCGGCGCGGGCCGCCGGGCGCGGCGCGACGGTCGTCGGCCTTGCCGCCCTGGCTGTCACGGGGCTGGCCCTGGGGGCCGGGGTTATCGCCGCCCGGGCCCCGGTCGCGGTCGAGCCGCCGCCGGCCGCAGGCGCCCTTCCCTCAATCCCCTGGTCGGCGGAGGCTGTGCAGATCGCCCGGGCCGGGGGGCGGCCGGTGCTGGTCAATTTCACCGCCGACTGGTGCGTGACCTGCAAGATCAATGAGGGGGCGGCCCTGTCCTCCCCGCGCACGGCCGAGGCGTTGAAGGCGGCCGATGCCGTCTATCTGAAGGCCGACTGGACCCGCCCCGACCCGGCCATCGCCGCCGAACTGGCCCGTCACGGCCGCTCGGGCGTCCCCCTGTATCTGCTCTACAGCCCGGGCGAGCCTGAGCCCCGCATCCTGCCCCAGCTGCTGACCGAGGGGCTGGTCATCGAGGCGCTGGACCGCGCCGCCGGTCGTCGGGCGCCCGGATAGGAACGGGAAAGGGGGGCCTCCCGCGCCTTACACCTCGGGTTGCGGCGGAGCGGTGATGACCTCGACGTTGTCGTTCAGCAGGTAGGACAGCTCGGCCATGGCCGTGGCGCGCAGGGCGGGGGTGGCGGCGGCCTCGACGGCGGCGATCTTTTTCGGAATGTCCTCGGAGATGCCGCGCAGGATGCACTTCAGATCGCCGTCCGTGCCGCGTTCCTTGAGGATCAGGTGTCCCTGCATGTCCAGTTCGGCGAGGGACGTCGCGCCACGTCGGAGCAGGGCAAACTGTTCACTGGTGGCATAATCGGACCGTTCAGCCAGTCCCGTACGGATCTGCAGATCAACAATACCCCGGAGCGCAGTCGACTGGCTGACGATATCCGCGAAGAGGGGCTCCCGCGCCACCGACACCGGCGCTCCGGCTACGGCGGGCGGGATGGCGGCGGCCTCGGCCACAGCGGGGTTGCTCATCATCAGGGCGATGGCCAGTGCGGCGCCGCAGGACATGACAGACCTCATTCTCGATCATTTCGGGCGACAGGGCCCGATACCGGATTGAACCTGCATAGGCCTGACCCGTAAACGATGCGTTGACCGTGTTTCGGAGCCTGTTCCGGAACCTCGCTCCCAACTGCCCCGGAGATGCCGATGACCGCCGACTGGACCGCCTTTGACGCCGCCGCCGGGACGGACGCGGAGGCCCGGATCGTCGATCAGTTCGCCGCCGACCCCGACCGGCTGGCGCGAATGAGCGTCGAGGCGGCGGGCCTGTTCCTCGACCTGTCGAAACAGAGCTGGACCCGCGCCGGGTTCGAGGCCTGTCTGGAGCTCGCGCGGACGGCCGGGGTGGAGGCGGCGCGGGGCCGGCTGTTCGGCGGCGAGGCGATCAATTCGACCGAGGGTCGGGCGGTGCTGCATCCGGCGCTGAGGGCGGCCAAGGGCGCGGCTTTTGAGGCCCTGGGTGAGCCGGTCTCGGCCGAGGTCGATGCGGTGCGCGCCGATATGGCCGCCTATGCCATGGCGGTGCGGTCGGGCGCCGAGACGGGGGCGACGGGCAAGGCCTTCTCCGCCATCGTCCATATCGGCATCGGCGGATCGGATCTGGGGCCGCGCGTGGTCTGGGATGCGCTGCGGCCGCTGGATCCCGCCATCGACCTGAGGTTCGTGGCCAATATCGACCCGCGCGACATGGCCGAGGCCCTGACCGGGCTGGACCCGGAAACGACCCTGGTGATCGTCGTGTCCAAGACCTTCACCACACAGGAGACCCTCGCCAATGCCGAGGCGGCCAGGGCCTGGCTGGCGGCGGGCCTGCCCGAGGCCGGGCGGGACAGGCATTTCATCGGGGTGACGGCGGCGCCGGAGAAGGCTGTCGCGTTTGGATGCGCGCGGACCTTCGCCTTCCGGGACTGGGTCGGCGGCCGCTATTCGCTGTGGTCGGCGGTCAGCCTCAGCTGCGTCATCGCCCTGGGCCCTGACGTCTTCGAGGCCCTGCTGGCCGGGGCGGCGGCGATGGACGACCATTTCGTCGCGGCGCCGCTGGAGCGGAACGCCCCGGTGCTGATGGCCCTGGCCCAGATCTGGAACGTCGACGGTCTGGGTCGGCCGGCGCGGACTGTGGCGCCCTATGCCCATGCCCTGCGTCGCCTGCCGGCCTTCCTGCAACAGCTGGAGATGGAGTCGAACGGCAAGCGGGTGCACCGCGACGGTTCGTCCGTGACCCGCCAGACCTGTCCGGTGGTGTTCGGCGAGCCCGGCACCAATGGCCAGCATGCCTTCTTCCAGCAGATCCACCAGGGGCCGCAGGTGGTTCCCGCCGAGTTCGTGGTGGTGAAGGCCACGCATGAGGCGGCGCCGGAATCGCCCCTGTGGGCCAATGCCCTGGCCCAGGGACAGGCCCTGATGGTCGGCAAGACGACGGAACAGGCGCGGACGGAACTGCTGGCCTCGGGCGCCGATGCGGCCGAGGCGGAGCGGCTGGCGCCGCACAAGACCTTCCCCGGCAACCGGCCCTCGACCACCATCGTGATGGACCGGGTCACGCCGCAGACCGTCGGGGCGCTGCTGGCCCTGTATGAGCACAAGACCTTCGTCGAGGGCGTGATCCAGGACATCAACAGCTTCGACCAGTGGGGCGTGGAGCTGGGCAAGGTGCTGGCGAGGGCCATCCTCGCGGATGTGGCGGCGGGGGCGCCGTCGGCCGGGCTGGACCCCTCGACGGCAGGACTGCTGACCCGGTTGACGGGCTCAGATTCCGTCAGGTGACCCGGCCGGTCCCCCGGCCCTAGGCTCGCGCCATGGCGCAGACGTTCGACAGGGGGGGAAGACACGCGACGGGTCGACGCATCGTGCTGATCGCCGCCGCCCCGATCGTCGCCGCCCTGTTGTCGGCGACGGGCGCCCAGGCCGGGGCGGCGTCGGGCGCACTACAGGCCGCCGCCCCGGCGATGCGGCCGCAGAATGCGACGAACCGGGGCGTGGCCGCCTTTCAGGCCGGAGACTGGGCGCGGGCGGAGCGGGAATTCATCGCCGCGCTGAAACAGCAGCGGGCCCGGAACCCGGTGCAACCGGATTTCCTGCTGGTCGCGCTCGAGAATCTGGCGGCGGCCCGGGAACAGCTTCAGAACCGCGCCGGTGCGGACCCGTTGCGGGCCGAGGCCCTGACGATCCGGCGAAACCGGGACGGTGACGACCATCCCGACACCCTGACCGCCATGATGGCGCTCGGCCATCTGCGGCAGGCCGGGCGGGCCGATCCCGCGCCCCTGTTCCTGACGGTCCTCAGGCGGCGTCAGGCCTCGGGCGACCGTGTCGGGGCCGCCGCCGCAGCCGGAGCCCTGGCCTATGCCCGCGCCCGGGCCGGCCGGTTCGCCGAGGCGGATCATGCAGCCAATACGGCGCTGGAACTGGCGGCGGCCAGCGGCGACGCGGCGGTTGAACGATTGAGCCTTTTGGGACGCGGCGAGATCCTGTCGATGGCCGGCCGGTACGCTGAGGCCGAAGCCGGGGCCCAGCAGGCGCTGGACCGCCTGCCGCCCGACGCAGGCGCCCTGGAACGAGCACGCATCTTCAACATCATCGGCACGGCGCGCCATCAGCAGGGCGACTATGCCGGGGCCGCCCTGGCCCAGACCGAGGCGGTGCGCCTGCTCGAAGCCTTGGGCGACGCGGCGCGTCAGGATCTGGCCGGAACCCTCAATGATCTGGCCATTGTGCGCGATCTTCAGGGGCGGCTGGAGGACGCTGAATTCCTGTACCGCCGAGCCCTGGCCATGAACCCCGAGCCCGCGCGGTCGGCGGCCTATGTCAGCAATCTGGGCTGGAATCTGCACCAGCAGGACCGGCACGAAGAGGCCGAGCGGCTGCTGCGGCAGGCGGCCGAAACCTATGACCGGCTATGGGGAAAGAACGACCCGGACGGCGCCTCGGCCTGGACTAATCTGGCGGGGGAACTCCAATCCCAGGGACGCGACGCCGAGGCCGTGTCGATCTTCCGCGATGCCCTGGCCCGGTATGAAAGGACGCTGGGACGCAGCCATGCGACCGTGAGCTGGGCCCTGAACGCCATGGCCCGTTCTATTGCGGCCACCGGCTCGGCCGCCGAGGCGGAGGCCCTGTTCCGCGAGGCCCTGTCCCTCAGCGAGGCGCGGCGTCCGCCGGGCCATCCCGAGATCACGCGACAGGCCGGGGATCTGGCCAAGCTGCTGTTGGAGACCGATCGGGCGGGCGAGGCCCTGCCCCTGCTGCGGCGGGTCGGCGGCGACGTTCTGGACCGGACCGGCGCCCGACCGGACAGGGGTCTGGGCGGGGATGCGCGCCGCGAACTGGACCGCGACCGGCGTCTGTTCCGGCTTCAGGTCGCGGCGGCCTGGCGGGCGTCCTGGCCGGCGGCCGGGGGATAGGGCTTCACAGCAGGCGTAGAAAAGACGGGCGTCCGTGTCCGGACGCCCGCCTCAGGGTTCAGTGCGCTGATCCGCCTGTCCGTGCGCTGACTACCAGCGACGCTCGTGACGATAGTCGCGGCGGTCATCCCGGTAGTCCCGGCGGTCGTCGCGGCGCTCATAGCGGCCGGACGTGTAGCGGGGATCATAGCCGCGGTTGTCGTAGCTGTAGCTGTAGCTCGACTGGCGGCTGTTGATGCCGTGGTCGCGTTCCCAGTGGCCCTGATTGCGATAGCAGCGACCGCCGCGATAGTATTCGCAACCCGAACCGCGATTGGAGGCCGAGGCGCCCAGGGCCGCGCCAGCGAGGGCGCCGCCCGCGACATAGGAGCCGTCGCCATTGCCCAGCAGGGCGCCGGCGAGGCCGCCGACCACGGCGCCGAGGATGGCGTTCTGGGCCGTATCGTCGCGACGATCGTTGTCGCGGTAGCGGCTCTGGGCATCGGCGGGGCTGGCGGCCATCAGGCCGAGGGCCAGGGCCGGAACGACAGCAGCAGCGGCTGCGGTTTTCGAGAATGTCTTCATGGCTGTCTCCTTTGGCGACAGGGTGACGGCGATGCGCCGGTCCGATGGGTAGAGGTGTAGCTATCCCCGGCTGAACGGGCTGCGAGGGCCGTGTTCATCGCCCGTTCATCGCGCGGGGCTTGGCCGAGTTCGCAGCCGAGTGTCGCACTTGCCGCCGCGACGCCCCGCTCCTACGGTCGGAACGGGAGAAACGGCATGATGGCGGCAGGCGTGCGCAAGGGGAAGCAGGGGGCGGTGGTCCTGGCCGGCCTGGCCATGGCGGCCCTGCCCCTGACGCCCGCCATCGCCATGCCGCTCTCGACCCTCCCGACGCCGCCCGCAATCCAGACGGAGCCTGCCGCGTCTGTAGAGGCGGAAATCGCGTCGATTGCCGTCGCAAATGCCGATCCGGCGGCGGCGGCCGACGCCCTGATCGCGGCAGCGCGACGACGGTTCGCGGAGGAAGACCTGCCGGGCGCGCGCCGCACGCTGGATGCGGCCGTCGCCCTGGCCGAACAGGATGGCGCGACACCGCAACTGGCCCTGTCCCGGGCTCTGGGCGTCCGCTCGCGGCTGAATTTCGAGGCGGGCGATTATCCGGCCGCCCATGCCGATGTCGACCGGGCGCTGGCGATCCGGCGGTCGGGACCAGACCCGGATCCGGTTGAAATGGCCAGCCTGATCTACGACCAGGCCCGAGCCTTCGACGCCCAGGGGCGGAACGAACAGGCCGAAGCGGCGGCCCGCGAAAGCTATCTTCTGCGGCGCGCCCATCTGGGTCAGGTGAATGAGAAGACGGCGGATTCCCTCAACCTCTATGCCAACGCCCTGACCGCCCAGGGACGGCACGCCGAGGCCGATCCCGCCTACCGGCAGGTGCTGGGCATGTACGAGGTGCTCTATGGCCCCAAACATTCCCGCGTCGCGATCGTGCTGTCCAATCTGGGCAACAGTCTGCGGCGGACCGGGCGCGGCCGGCAGGCCAACGCCCTGTACCGGCGTTCCGTGGCTATCGCCGAGGTGGCGGGCGACAAGGTGCTGCTGGCGCAGTGCCTGAACAACTATGGCTGGTACCTGCATACCCAGGGCGACGGGCGAAAGTCCGAGACCCAGTTCCGGCGAGCGCTGCCGCTGGTCCTGCAGATCGTCGGACCTGAGCACGCCTTCGTGGGGGTGTTGCACGCCAACATCGGCTTCGCCCTGATGGACCAGAACCGGTTGGCCGAGGCGGAGCCGGCCTTCGCCCGGGGGCTGGACCTGCTGGAAAAGGGCAAGGGGAGCAACAGTCCCGACCTGGTGGAGACCCTGAGCGGCTATGCCCTGACGCTGGCGGCGCTGCGGCGGCCTGACGAGGCGGAGGCCAACTACCGGCGGGTCCGGGCGATCACCGCCGACCGGCTGGCGCCCGCCCACCCCGAGGCCCTGAAAGGCGCCGACGTCTATGCCGCCTTCCTGTTGCAACGAGACCGGCCCGGCGAGGCCCTGGGAGAGCTTCGCACCGCCCTGGGCCAGTTAATCGCGCGGTCGGCGGACGGCCGGGACTGGCGCACGACCGTCCGGGGCGCCGGGCCGCTGTTCGAGCGCCGGGTCGAGGCCAGCTGGCGGCTGGCGGCGCTCGAACCGTCTCCGGCTCCGGCGGCTATTGCGCCGGATAAAGCATTGACGCCCTGAGGCTGACGGCGCCCGTGGCGGGTACGGCGAAGCTCACCTGGTCGAACAGGGGGGCGGCGCGAAGGGTTTCAGCCTTCAGCATCGTCCGGCCTTCGGCGGGCATGCCGCCCTGGATTTTCATGACGCTGTCGTTGTCGACGTCATGCAGGACGGACACCGAATATTCCCCTGGCGCGACATTGCGGAAGGTCACAGTGCGGGTTCCGGCCGCCGGATCGGCGATGACCTCGCCATAGGCTCCCTCGTTCTTCAGAAACTGGTCGCGGGATTGCAGGCCGATCAGCAGGCGGCCGCCACGCGCCTGAATGCCGTCCAACGTCAGGGTGACGTCGGTCGCCATGGCCGGGGCGGCGGCGGCGAGTGACAGGGCGGCGAGAGCGGCGGAAAGGGAAAGGCGGGTCATATCGGTCTCCGATGATGCAGCGGGGTTGCTGCCTGCAGTGAACTTTGCAACATAAAGCACACTGCGTCAATGCAGCTTCAGTGGGGTGCCCACCCGAGCGTTGTCGCCGAAAATTCACACGCGCGGATCGACGGGCCGAGCTTGACGCCTGTCGCCCCGGTCCCTACTTCCACGGCGCGTTAGCACTCGCAGGCGTTGGCTGCCAAAATGCCAACCCCGGGCGCGAGCGAGGAAACTTTTGAAGTCTCAATCGGAGAATACACAGATGGCGTTTCGTCCCCTCGGCGATCGCGTGCTGGTCAAGCGCGTTGAAGAAGAATCGAAGACCAAGGGCGGGATCATCATCCCCGACACGGCCAAGGAAAAGCCCCAGGAAGGCGAAGTGATTGCGGTCGGCCCCGGCGTCCGTGACGACAAGGGCGTCGTCAATGCCCTGGAACTGAAAGCCGGCGATCGCATCCTGTTCGGCAAATGGTCGGGCACCGAGGTCAAGCTGGAAGGCGAAGACCTGATCATCATGAAGGAATCCGACGTTCTGGGCGTGCTGTAAGCCCCCTCACGTTTCGACCTTCCTCAACGAAATCAATATTTAGGAGCTGCCCTCAATGGCTGCCAAGATCGTACAGTTCAACACCGATGCGCGCGACAAGATGCTGCGCGGCGTCAACGTCCTCGCCAATGCCGTCAAGGTGACCCTGGGTCCCAAGGGCCGCAACGTCGTGATCCAGAAGTCCTTCGGCGCCCCGCGCTCGACCAAGGACGGCGTGTCCGTGGCGAAGGAAATCGAGCTCGAGGACGCCTTCGAGAACATGGGCGCCCAGATGATCCGCGAAGTCGCTTCGAAGACGAATGACAAGGCGGGCGACGGCACCACCACCGCCACCGTCCTGGCGCAATCCATCGTGCAGGAAGGCCTCAAGGCCGTGGCCGCCGGCATGAACCCGATGGATCTGAAGCGCGGCATCGACAAGGCCGTCACGGCCGTCCTCGCCGACATCAAGGCCTCGGCCAAGAAGGTCGAGAACAACTCCGAGATCGCCCAGGTCGGCACCATCTCGGCCAATGGCGACGCCGAAGTCGGCGAGATGATCGCCAAGGCCATGGACAAGGTCGGCAACGAGGGCGTCATCACGGTTGAAGAGGCCAAGACCGCCGAGACCGAGCTGGACGTCGTCGAGGGCATGCAGTTCGACCGCGGCTATCTGTCGCCCTACTTCATCACCAACGCCGACAAGATGGAGGTTCAGCTCGAGGAACCCCTCATCCTGCTGTTCGAGAAGAAGCTGACCTCGCTGCAGGCCATGCTGCCGATCCTGGAAGCCGTGGTCCAGTCGGGTCGTCCCCTGCTGATCATCGCCGAGGACATCGAGGGCGAGGCCCTGGCCACGCTCGTCGTCAACAAGCTGCGGGGCGGCCTGCGCGTCGCCGCCGTCAAGGCCCCGGGCTTCGGCGACCGCCGCAAGGCCATGCTGGAAGACATCGCCGTCCTGACCGGCGGCCAGGTCATCAGTGAAGACCTGGGCATCAAGCTCGAGAACGTCACCCTCGACATGCTGGGCAAGGCCAAGAAGGTCACCATCACCAAGGACGACACCACCATCGTGGACGGCGTCGGCGGCAAGGACGAGATCGAGGCCCGCATCGGCCAGATCAAGCGCCAGATCGAGGACACCACCTCGGACTATGACAAGGAAAAGCTGCAGGAACGTCTGGCCAAACTGGCCGGCGGCGTGGCCGTCATCCGCGTCGGCGGCTCGACCGAGGTCGAGGTCAAGGAGAAGAAGGACCGCGTCGACGACGCCCTGAACGCCACCCGCGCCGCGGTTGAAGAAGGCATCGTCCCCGGCGGCGGCATCGCCCTGCTGAAGGCGACCAAGGCGCTGGAAGGCCTGCAAGGCGATAACGCCGACCAGACCGCCGGCATCGCCATCATCCGTCGCGCCATCCAGGCCCCGATCCGTCAGATCGTCGAGAACGCCGGCGTCGAAGGCTCGATCGTGGTCGGCAAGGTGCTGGAAAACAGCTCGCCCACCTTCGGCTTCAACGCCCAGACGGAAGAGTACGGCGACCTGGTCGCCATGGGCGTGATCGACCCGGCCAAGGTGGTCCGCACCGCCCTGACCGACGCCGCCTCGGTGGCCTCGATCCTGATCACGACCGAAGCGGCCGTGGCCGACGCCCCCAAGAAGGGCAACGGCGGCGGCGCCCCCGACATGGGCGGCGGCATGGGCGGCATGGGCGGCATGGACTTCTGATCCATACCGTCCCGTCATCCCCGGCCAGGGCGCGGCGCAAGTCGCAAGTCCGGGCCGGGGACAGGCTGAACGAACGGAAGGGCGGGGCCGCAAGGCTCCGCCCTTTTTCGCATACGACGGCCGTGATATAGTCTGACCAGAATTCTGCGCAGGACTTCGCCGGCCATGACCGCCACCCTGGGCGTCCTCGACGCCAGAAGCCGCTTCTCCGAACTGATCGACCGCGCCGAACGGGGCGAGGAGACCATCGTCACCCGCCATGGCCGCATCGTCGCGCGCATCGCCCCGCCGGAACCGGCGACCCCGCCGGGGCGGACGCCAGAGGAGGTGGATGCCATCGTCGAGCGGTTCCGCGCGCTGCGCGAGGACATCCGCGCCACCGGAGGTCCGATCACCCAGGCCGAGATCAAGGCCTGGAAGCAGGAAGGCCAGCGTTGAGCCTCTTTGTGGTCGACGCTTCGGTGGTCGGCTGCTGGTCGCTGCCGGACGAAGAAGACCCCGAGGGCGAGCGCCTGCTGGTCGCGGGATCGCAGGGGTCGATGGCGGCGCCATTTCATTTCCCGGCCGAGATCGCCAATGTCGTGCTGACATCCGAGCGCCGTCGTCGCATCACCCCGGAACAGGCCCGCGAAGCCCGGCAGTCCATCGCGGTCCTGTCGTTCGACATCGACGCCACCGGGTTCGACACCGTCTGGCGCGCCGCCTATCCCCTGGCCGTTCGCCACGGCCTGACCCTCTATGACGCCCTCTATCTGGAGCTGGCGCTGAGGCTGAACCTGCCGCTGGCGACCTTCGACCGCGACCTGCGCCGGGCGGCGGAGGCCGAAGGGGTCAGGATGGCGTGAGGGGGATCCACCCGGGCGGGTCCGCACCGCCCTGACCGACGCCGCCTCGGCAGCCTCGATCCTGACTGCGACCGAAGCGGCCGTGGCCGCCGCCCCCAGGAAGGGCGGCGGCGGCGGGGCCGGCGGCGGCGGGATGGGCGGCGGCATGGGCGGCATGGGCGGGATGGACTTCTAAGCGGAAGGGCGGCGCTCGCGCCGCCCGGACGCCCCGGCGCAGACCGGGGTCCAGAGCTCAGCCACTGGCTGACATGAAGAGGGCGGGTCCGGAAACGGGCCCGCCTTTTTTTCTATTTGAGCGACACGACATCAGCGACGCGTTTTCGTATCGGCCATTGTAGCGCCTATCAAATGACCCGGCGCGAGGCTTTCTGTGGCGGCGAAGGCGGTCCCTTCACCCATGTGCGGACTATCAGCTCTTCTGTTTGCACCCGATGTTCAGCACTTCCGGAAAGAACACTAGCGCGTTCAAATACCTCTTGAGTACCAACGCCCTCATAGATTTCTCGGATAGATTGATGATTAGCGTTGGTCACTAAAACCATTGCACCGCGTGCGGCCGCGCGGATGACAGAATCACGAAGCCGTAGCTGATCAGCCCAAGTGAATATTTTATCGTTATACTTCAGAAATCCATTGAGATTGTGTTTCACTGTGTAGGGCGGATCTACGAATACAAAATCACCAGAACCAGCGGCATCTAGGGTCGCTTCGAAGTCCTGATTCAGAATTTCGGCAGGCCGGAGCATTCGACTCATTGATGAAAAATCATCGGTTGGAAGAGTCACCATGGTTTTGGTTCCAATGGGGACATTGAACTCGTTCTTTCGATTTACGCGGTAGAGTCCGTTCCAGCAGGTTCGATTCAAATAGATTAGCCATGCTGCCCGTTCTATTGGGTCAGTTGGCTTTTCGGCCCTCGTGCGATAATAATGTTCTTCGCAATGTTGCTCTTGGTGGACCGCGAGCAGGGCCACAATTGCCTCAGGAAACAAGCGAATGGCCTGATAGCAAGCGATCAGATCCGAGTTGAGGTCCGAGAGGATCGCTCTCTGCGGCCGCAACGCAAAATACATCGCGCCGCTGCCAAGGAAGGGTTCGACGTACCTCTCGAACTCTCGCGGGACCATGTGAAGGCAGCGGTTCACGAACCAGCGCTTGCCGCCGGCCCACTTCAAAAAAGGCGCGAGCCGCTTATCCGTGGTCGAGCCATCTTCGGAAAGGTCGATATCGCTCATCAAGGGCATAGCCCCCACAATCCTACCCGCTCGTGACTCGAAAGTACGCTCAAGCGTAGCTCAGTTCCGAAGGTCATGCGATTGACCGACTCGAACGCGCCAGGGTCACCTGCCTCGACCGCAGAAAGGTCGTTCAGCGATTCCTCGATGTCAGCCCACAAATCAGTCAGGGTCGTAGGTGGAGAGCCCGGTTCCCAAAGCCCGCGAGACTCTCCAAGTTTTTGCCACCAGAAGGAAAGGGCGGTCGTTCCTATCCCGACGCCTTGGAGAAGGTCATGGGCTGATCCGGTCGCGACCCTTAGCAACAACACCGCACGCGAGAGGACTGCGAAGGTGTCCGTCGCGGGAGTTCCTGGCGGCATTGTCGAGTACGTAAAAATCAACGGATCAGTTGGCGCAGTCTGGCGAAGGAGAAAACCCTTTAGCCTAGCAGATGTAGCGTCCGCGAGGCTTTGAGCATCGACCGACGAGTCTATTAACGCAACGAACGCGGGATCTGCTGCGGACGCGGCCCTACCCGTCAAACCAAGAAAATGCCGCTCCAAGGCCAGACGCAAGATGTGCCTGTCGATCTGCTCAAAACTCGACGTGGAACTTGGCTCAAGGGCGCTCCAAGTATCCCTCACAAACTCTAGGCAATCCTTTGAAGACGAACCCCATGTTGCCGGAATGCCGTCAGGCCGATAGCTGGACTCGTTGCGCGCATCTCGATCTTTAGACGCCAACCCTAGATCCATGCCCCATTGCATGAACCAAGTTCGGGCTTGAGGGGCCAAAGTGGCGGCTCCTCCTTGCGGTTGGAACCAATCTTCTAGAGGTCGTCCTTCCGGCCGAACTAGGCTCGTGAATAGCGCGCCAGACGTCGGCTGTTGCGCCCATTGTTCGAGTGCAAGCCACGCCGCGACGTGAGTGCCAAAGCCGGTATTGAGTTTTGTGACGTTATTTGCCGCCGGAACGACGAAATGGCGCGTGTTGAAAATTCCAATGCCGGTACTCGCCAGCAAGGACATGCCGGCTCGAAGTTCCGCATAATAAGCTAGGTGCAAGGCGCGGTGGGTGTCGCCGGTGAGGACGCAAGCGAAAGCGCGTCCCAAATAGCTCCAGTGACGTGACCCCCGTTTCTCATCCAGCCATAACGAGAGTCCTTGGTTGATCTGAGCCGGGGTTGGTGGGGTTGGCAAGAGGCCGGTCTGCGCAGCTTTCAACTCGCGCAGCAGGCCGGCCGATCTGTCCGGTGAGCGCATCGGCGTAGGCCTGCGGCGTCAGCCACCCCAGCTTCGAGTGAGGCCGGGTTTCGTTGTAGTCGCGCCGCCAGGCTTCCAGCACGACCCGGGCATGCGGCAGGGAGCGGAACAGCGTCTCGTTCAACAGCTCGTCGCGTAGGCGGCCGTTGAAGCTCTCGTTGAAGCCGTTCTGCTGGGGCTTGCCCGGCGCGATGTAATGCCAGCCGACCGCCGCATCGTCAGCCCAGGCCAGTATGGCGTTCGAGGTTAACTCCGTGCCGTTGTCGCTGACGATGGTCTCCGGACGCCCGCGCTGCTGGATGATGATGTCTAGCTCACGCGCGACCCGTGCGCCCGACAGCGAGGTATCGGCCACCAGCGCCAGGCACTCGCGGGTGCAGTTGTCGATCACCGTCAGGATGCGGAAGCGCCTGCCGTCGGTGAGCTGGTCGGACACGAAGTCTAGCGACCAGCGTTGGTTGGCAACCAACGGCGTTTCCAGCGGACGTCGCGTGCCCATGGCCCGCTTTCGGCCGCCGCGCCTGCGCACCGTCAACCTCTCCTCCCGATAGATCCTCTGGACCCGCTTGCGGTTCACCGCATGGCCCTCGCGTCGAAGCATCACGTGCAGACGTCGATAGCCGAACCTCCGGCGCTCCTGCGCCAAGGCCTTCAATCGATCCCGCAGGACGCCGTCATCCGGCCGCGTGGCCTGATACCGCACGCTTGCCCGATCGGTGCCCAGCACCCGGCACGCCCGCCGCTCGCTCATCTCGTAGAACGACTGCAGATGCGCCGCCGCTTCTCGATGCGCAGCGGGCGTCACCACTTTTTTCCAAGCAGGTCCTTCAGCGCGACGTTGTCGAGCATCGCGTCCGCCAGCATCCGCTTCAGCTTGGTGTTCTCGTCCTCCAGCGCCTTCAGACGCCGGGCCTCCGACACGTCCATGCCGCCGAACTTGGCCTTCCACTTGTAGAAGGTCGCCGAGCTGACACCGTGACGCCGGCAGACCTCTGCCGTCGCAACGCCCGCCTCCTGCTCACGCAGGATCCCGATGATCTGCTCTTCCGTGAACCGTGATCGCTTCATCTGTCCGTCCTTTCGAGGGGCGGACTCTAGCTATTCCTGGAGGAGTTTCAGGGGGTCACGTCAACGGCAATCTCCCCCGGCCCTGAACCGCAAACACCGCAAAAATGATGGGGATCGGGCGGCTGTTCGCGCAATGTCCGCACCTCGACCTGCGCCTTTTCAAGGACTTGCGGGAAAATGAGGGGCGCGAACCCGCCTTGGCCTGCGGGGCCCTGATAATGGGGGGATGGAAAACACAGCACAGACGGGCGGGCGTCTCAGGCGCTCTGTGGTCGCCTCTCACCGGAGCGAGGATCCGGGGCCGGAGGGGCAGAGGCGGCATCGGACCGGGTATTTCGTGGCCGGGGAACGGGTCTGGAAACGGATCGAGATCGAGTTCTCGGCCGGGGCGACGGCGGAATGGCTGTCGGTCAAATACGGGCCGGCGGTGCGGACCATCGGCGCGCGGGCCAGGGCCGGCGGCTGGCGCAAAAAGGACATCGCCCTGAAGGCGGACGCGGCCTGGGACGAGGTGGAGGACGAAGCGCGCCTGGCGGAGGAGACGCGGGCGGCGATGCGGGCGGGGGCGGACAGGACTGCGGCGGGGCGGGACGCGGTGCAGGCGGCGATCCGGGAGGCGGGCGAGGGGGACCTGGCGGAGGCGGTCGATCTGGGGCGGGCGGCGCCGGCGGCCCGGGCCGGGGCTGTGGCGGCGATGGAGAGGGGCGACCCGCGTCTGGCGCAGGAATTCCTGAAGCTGGCGCGGATGCTGGAGGGCGAGGGGGACGGGGAGGACGGGGCGCGGGCGCCCTCGCCGCAGGATGCGGCGGCGCTGGCCTTTGTGCTGGAGCGGCTGGAGGCGGGGGAGGAGGGGTGAAGATGTCGGCCGATGCGCGTGCGGCAAGAACCCCTCCGTCACGGCGCCAAGGGGCGCCGCGCCCCTCCTCCGATCGCCTCCGGCGCTCGTTCGTCGACCCCATCGCCAGCCGGCGATGGGGAGGAGAGGTTTGTGCGCGCCTTCGTCGCGCGGGGGGCGTGGCGGATGGCGGCGCATCCGGCGCAGAGGGCGCCCAGAACCTGTCCGGGGGGCGGGGACTGGACCACCTGGCTGTTTCTGGGCGGGCGCGGGGCGGGCAAGACGCGGGCGGGGGCGGAGTGGGTGTGGGAGGTCGCCGAGGATTTGGGCGCCGGGGGGCGGATCGCCCTGGTCGGGGCGACGCTGCATGACGTGCGGTCGGTGATGGTGGAGGGGCCGAGCGGGGTGATGAACCTGCCGTTTCGCTCCGGCCTGCGGTTCGAGCCGTCGTTGCGGCGGGTGGTGTTTCCGGGCGGGGCGATCGGGATGCTGTTCTCGGCCGAGGAGCCGGAACGGCTGCGGGGGCCGCAGTTCCATGCGGCCTGGGGGGATGAATTATGCGCGTGGGGGCGGGGGGCGGAGACGCTGGCCATGCTCAGGCTCGGCTTGCGCCTCGCCGGGGGCGCTAACGCTCGCGACGCGGTCGCTCGCTGCTTGAGCGCGGAAGAACCCCTCCGTCACGGCGCGAAGGCGCGCCGCGCCACCTCCCCATCCCAAGCGGATGGGGAGGAGAGGTGCGCGTGGACGCCGAGGCTGTGTCTTACCTCCACGCCGAAGCCGACGCGGGTCTTGCGGGATCTGCTGGGGGAGGCGGGGCTGGTCAGGACCCATGCGCCGACGGGGGCGAATGCGGCGAATCTGGCGCCCGGGTTTCTGGCGACGATGCAGGCCCTGTACGGCGGGACCCGGCGGGCGGCGCAGGAGCTGGAGGGGCGGGTGCTGGAGGCCGAGGGCGCGCTGTTCCGGGCGGAGGATATCGAGCGGGCGCGGGGGCTGGGCCGGGAGTGGCGCGGGGATTGCGGGCGGGTGGTCGTGGCGGTCGATCCGCCGGCCGGGACCCTGTCGGGGCGGCCGAGGGATGCGTGCGGGATCGTGGTGGCGGGGGTCAGTGGAACGGGGGCCAGTGGAACGGGGGTGTGCGGGTCCGGGATGGGGCGGCGGGCCCTGGTCATCGACGACCGGACGGTGCGGGGCCTGTCGCCCGAGGGCTGGGCCGCGCGGGTGCGGGCCACGGCGGAGGCGCACGGGGCGGGGCTGGTGGTGGTCGAGGCCAACCAGGGCGGGGCCATGGCCGAGGCGGTGCTGAGGGCCTCGGGGCTGGAGACGCCGGTGAAACGGGTCCACGCCGTGCTGGGCAAGGCGGCGCGGGCCGAGCCGGTGGCGGCCCTGTACGAACAGGGGCGGGTGGCGCATGCGGGCGGGCTGACGGCGCTGGAGGAGGAGTTGATGGGGCTGGGGGCGGAAGACGGGAGCGGGGGCAGTCCCGACCGGGCGGACGCCCTGGTCTGGGCGATCAGCGAACTGATGCTGGGGCGCGGCGGCGGGCCCCGGATCCGGGCGGTCTAGTCCCCCAGAAACCGCGCCACGGCGGCCATGAAGGGGGCGGGGCGGTCGATCATGACCATGTGTTCGGCGCCCTCGATGCGTTCGAACCGGGCGGGGGCGCGCAGGCCGGCGAAGCTCTGGCGGAACAGGCCGTCGACATGGGCGCGGGGCGAGGCGTCGTCGGCGCTCCAGCCATAGACCACGGTGACCGGGGCGGTGACGGCGGGCAGGCGCGGGCGCAGGTCCAGGGTCATGACCTCGTACAGGGACTGGGCCAGGGTGGCGCGGTCGCCGCCCTGCCAGCCGATGGCGTCGAACAGGGTGTCGCCGGCCCCGCCCAGCCGCAGGCCGAGCGCCGCCCCGCCGTCGCGCAGGGCCTGGTCGCCCAGCAGCATCAGGGCCTGGTAGCCGACCCGGGCGACGGGCTCGACATCGGCGACCCGGGCGCGGGGGCTGATCAGGGCGGGGAAGAAGGGGGCGCCGTCCACCACCATGACCCGGCCGATCCGGTCGCCGGCGTCGGCGGCGGCCTTCAGGGCGATCAGGCCGCCCATCGAATGGCCGATCAGGGCGGGGCGGGTCAGGCGGGTCTCGGCGATATAGCGGCGGATCTCGGCGGCGACCGGGTCGATCACCCGGCCCGAGCCATTGGCCCCGGCGGGAAGGGCGCCGAAGCCGCGCACGCTGACGACATGCACCCGGCGGCGGTCGTCCAGCCGCCCGGCGGCGCCGCGCCAGATCTCGCCCGTCGAGGCGATGCCGGGGATCAGGATGACGTCGCCGGCGCCGGGTCGGGCGGGGCCGGGCCGGGCGGGACCGCGAGCCTCGACCACGATCCGGTCGGAGCGGAAGGGGCCTGACGGCGGCGGGGCGACGGCGGCGGCGGCGACCGGGGGCAGGATCGGCAGGCCGAGGGCGGCGGCGAGAAGGCGACGGCGGTGCATGGTCCATTCCTGACCGGGGATCATGGCGGAAGTTCAGCCTGTCGTGGCCGTCGGGCGCGCGGCGGCGACAAGCCGCTTGTCAGCCGCCCCTGCACGCGCAAATGTTACAACCCTGTCATCTGTTCCTGGGGAGGATCGATATGAGAGATATACGTCTGACGGCGGGAGCGAGCGGCCTGTTCGCCCTGACCCTGACCCTGGCCCTCGCCCTGTCGGGCGGGGCGGCGACGGCGCAGGACGCCCCGGCGCCCGCGACGCCGGTTGAGACGCCGGTTGAGACGCCGGCCGGCGCCCAGGACTGGCACCCGTTCTCGCGCAGCACGGTCCGCATCTATATGGCCGATGTGAACAGCCTGACGGTCGAGGGCGACATCACCCGCGTGACCATCGCCAAGCCGCCGCTGCAGGGCGCCCCCGGCGACTATTCCCATGCCCGGGAGGTGGTGGAGTTCCGATGCGCGGACAAACAGTCGCGCTCGACGATCGAAACCGAATACGGCCCGGACGGCGCTCCGGGCGACCGCTATGAAGATCCCTCGCCCTGGGACGCCTATGGCGACAGTTCCCGCGACGGCTTCCTGGCCGGGATCGTCTGTGACGGCGAACGGGCCCCCGCCCCGACCTGGCCCACCATCATGGCCTGGGTGGACGGCGGCCGTAAGTAGGGCAGACGCGTCAGAGGGGCGCTGTGGCCGGCGCCCCGATGGTCAGGAGGCGACGGCCCTGACGCGCGGGGCCGGGGCCGGGGTCGCGGCCGGGGTTGGGGCCGGGGTCGGGATTGCGGCCCTCGCCGGCTCCGGGTCCTGAAGAGCCTCGATTTTTTTCTGAACGAGGCAGCCGTACCAGCCCAGGCCGCCATAGGTCTCATAGCCGGGCGTCCTGGCGTAGCCTATCGTCTGGTCGCCGTCGGAATAGGAGCCGAGAGGCCCCTGCCCGGTTTTCAGGGGGAAGGTGGTGTCCAGCGCGCCCACCTCATCGGACGACGCCAGGATCCGGTGATTCTGATCGAGGATCATGATGCGGGAGCGTTGCCGCTCCTCCTCCGTCAGCCGGACACCGGCCAGGACAGCGGCCGCCTGAGGCTGCCAGTCGAAATGGATGCCGAGCACCCCGAGGGGGGCTCCGTCCGTCTGGCCCTTTTCCCTGATGGCCGTCGCAAAGGTGGCCACGGGGGCATGGTTCAGAAGCGGCAGGGTTGTCACATCGCAGACCGAGAACGCATCGCCGGACGCGGTTCGCATGGCCTGCTGGAACCAGGGCTTGTCAGCGACAGAGGCCCCGGCGACGGACCGGTAGCGCTGAGGTCGTCCGTTGGCGACGATCCGTCCGGACGCATCGCAGATCCAGAGGTCCAGATAGACGGTATAGGCGTCCAGAATGACACCCAGTCGCCGCGAAGCGAAGCTTGAGGCCGCGTCAGTCGGTGTTGTGACACAGTCGACAATGGCGGAGTCTGTCGCCCACCAGCGGACATCACAGGTCCTCTCATAGAGGTTGCGATCGATGATATCGATGGCGTTGAGCGCCAGGTCCATAAGTCTGTGACCACGAAGCTGGGCCAGGATAGCCTCACCGACCGCCGCCAGTTCATTGAGGTCGCCCCTCACCTCGGTTTCCAGGGCCGCCGCGACGGTGTCGATCTCTGTCGAGATCTTCTTGAACTCCTCGGCGACGATGGCAAACCCCCGGCCCGCCTCGCCCGCCCGGGCGGCAACGATCAGGGCATTGATCGACAGCATCTTGGCGGTGCGGTTGACCGAGGCGATTTCACCGATCTTCTGACCGGCGACGAGGCTGAGGCGCTCCGACAGCTCGATGATCCGTTCGGGACGCAGGGTGATCTGTGCCTGATGCATGGTCCCGGTGTCCCCGCCAGCCGGATGCGCAACAGGCGAATCGGCCGCTATTGCAGTGCAGCACGAAGCTTGACCGCACCGCAACGCAGGGCCGTCATCGTTAGTGCCTCAGTTTGAAATGTATGGCCCGAACGGCGTGTTCGCGCTCTGACCACCGTTCGCGTATGATGGCTGCATGGAGTGGATCACATTCAAACCCTGCGTGACAGGCGGCCAGTTTTTCGCTGTTCAAGGCGACGGACACTTAAGCAGCGAATGCGCCACCGACGCTGAAATATCGGCCGCCGCGAACGAGTTGCGGCGTCAGATTGACGTTGCAGAGCGTCGGATGAAAATCTCCCTTCAACGAGACCATCCGATCTTTGGAGAGACCGATGCCTAAAGGCCCCCAAGGACAGAAGCGCCCCGCCGACGCCATCGGCCTCGCCGTCATGATCGGGAAGATCGCGACTGGGGAGATTGAAGACGACGCCGACGCGTCCAAGGCTCACCACCGCGAGGGCGGCAAAAAGGGCGGCGCTGCTAGAGCCGCCGCCGCTCTTTCACCAGAATAACGCTCTGAGATCGCTAGAAAGGCGGCGGCGAAGCGTTGGGAACGATCTTTGCGAGCCGCAAGTTGGCGATCCGCGACATCCTCGCCGCCATCGCCATCTTCACGAACGGCGCGAAGGGTTACAGCGCCCTTCAACTGAGCCGCGATCTGGACGTCCAGTACAAGACCGCCTTTGTCATGGTCCACAAAATCCGTGAGGCCATCGCCCTGTCGCGCGAAGCCGAAAAGCTGGCCGGTGTGGTCGAGGTCGATGGTGCGTACTTCGGCGGCTACGTGAAGCCCGCCAATGAGAAGACGAACCGCCGCGACCGTCGCCTGTCAGAAAACCAATCGGGCAAGCGTCAGGTCGTCATCGCAATGCGCGAGCGCGACGGCGAGACCCGCGCCTTCGTCACCCGCACCGAAGCCCAGGGCGTCGCTCTGGTCGCCGCCAACGTCGAAACCGGCACAACCGTCCATGCCGACGAAGCCTCCCATTGGGACCCCCTGCACGCCCGCTATGCGACCCACCGCATCAACCACTCAGAAGCCTACTCTCTGGCCGGGGCCTGCACGAACATGGCGGAAAGCTTCTTCTCCCGCCTGCGCCGCGCCGAGACCGGCATTCACCACCACATCGCCGGGAAGTATCTGGCCGCCTATGCGACCGAAATGGCGTGGCGCAAGGATTACCGCCGTACGTCGAATGGCGGCCAGTTCAGCCTGATCGTGGCCGCAGCGATGGCGGCTCCGGTGTCGCGTCAGTGGAAAGGCTACTGGCAGCGGAAGGCTTGACCACGACATTGTGATCCTAGCTTGCCCCTACAGGCGAACATGTAGGGAACATGTGGTGTGAGAAGATTTGCTTTGTGGGGTGGGAGGCGCCATCATACGTCTCTCTACAGGATTCTCACATGTCAGATTTTGCCGCCACAATCCGGGCCGAAATCGCCGCCCTCCGCGAAAAGCAGGAGCGGCTAGAAGGCGTACTCGCGCTATATGAAAGTGGGTCATCCACGGTCGCTCAAGCACCGGTAACGGTCCTTCAGGCGCGCGTTGATCCGGTTTCCCCCGCAACGCCGACCAGGTTTGCCCCTGCCGCCCCAGCGAAGCGTATTCACCGTTCTACCAATCCCGACCGGGACCACGCCCTGAAACTGGCGGAAGCGGCCATCAAGGGTCGATACTCCCCTACAAAGACTTCCTACATCTATGAGGTCATCGTCGCGCAAGGGGCGCAAATCGGCGGCAAGGAGCCGAAAGGGAACCTGAGCGCGATGCTCTTCCACTCGCCCCTTTTCACCTCTCACGGTCGTCTGGGCTGGACGCTCAGCGAGTATGATGACGAAGAGATCGACTTGCTGGCGAAACCCCCAACGGAAAATCCGCAAGAGGATGCTCAATCATGGGAGGACGACAACTCGCACGGCCTTTAGGCCAACCAGCGCATCGCTGACGCGTCCAGCACAGACGAAAACGGCCCAACATCCCTTGCCGGGGACGCGGGCCGCTCGTGCATCTACCCGCCCGTGAGACGAATTAATGCCCTCAGAAGAGCCAAAATTCTCTCACGGTCGGTCCCCTTTTGCAACCCATGCCGGGAGAAATACCCATGGGCACGACCGACTTCACCGTTCAAGTCCGCGATTACCGCCGCCTCCGCGAGGGGATGGAAGAGCATGTGCGCCGCCACAAGCGCCGCCCCCGCCGCTGGTACCGCCGCCCGCGTGAATAAGTGAGACCGGGGCCGTCAGGAGACTGGCGGCCCCAATGTCCAGTCCCTAACAGCCTGACCTTCACTGGCAATCACACCGCCCCGCTGCAACGTCGTCAGGCAGGCCCAGACCCGCTTACGGATCATAACTAGCGTCCCGTCGGCGGCTCTAAGCCCGCGCTCTTCCACCCACGCCTCTGCAATGTCCCGCGACGTGATCGGCCCCGCGCCTCTTTGAGCCGGTCCAAAGCCGGCAAGCTCGCCCCGGCGAAGCGTGGCCTTACAAGAAGCGCGAAGCCTGATACCGTCGATCCTTCAATGGGGGATCGACAGGGGCGCGTTCAGCCTCGGGCATTGGCTTTTCTTCATCGTCTGGTTCATCGTTCCGATGTTCCCGATTGGCGGCATTCTGAAAAAGGCCGGATTTAGCCCGTGGTGGGCGCTCCTCTATCTTGTGCCCATTGGAAACCTGATCGGGCTCTTCATCTTCGCGAACGCAAAGTGGCCCCCCAGGATTTCAAATTGAGACACTACCCTTTTGTCTCACCATGATCCCTCCGTGTGGCGAGGGGTTTCAGGCTGTGACCTCGGACGGCGGCCTGGGGCAAGCCTGGTGCGCTAGGGTCCGTACCCAATAGGCTGAAACTAATTCCGTCATCCTCGCCCTTGTGGCGAGGATCCAGACTCCCGGTGCGGCCGATTTCGCAATTCTATCGCAAGCGGATCGGCATCGGGGCAAACGACAGTTGTCGGAGTTTCTGGATCCTCGCCACAAGTGCGAGGATGACGGTGAAGGTAAAGTTCATATTTTCAAGCCATTATGCAAAACGACGAACCGTTTCCTATTGGGTACGGAGCCTAGACGTCCACCGCCGCGTCGAGGGCGTTTTCCTGGATGAACTCGCGGCGCGGCTCGACGACGTCGCCCATCAGCTTGGCGAACAGGTCGTCGGCGTCGTCGGCGTGGTCGACCTTGACCTGCAACAGGGTGCGGGCATTGACGTCGAGGGTCGTCTCCCACAGCTGTTCCGGGTTCATCTCGCCCAGACCCTTGTAGCGCTGGATGGCCAGACCCTTCTTGCCCGCGTCGAGGACGGCGGTCAGCAGGTCGAGCGGGCCGCGAATGGTCGTCGACCTGTCCTTGCGGCGATAGACGGCGGGGGTGTCGAACAGGCCGTCGAACACCGCGATCCGTTCAGCCAGACGGCGCGCGTCCAGCGAGCGGATCAGGGCCTCTTCCAGCACGATGGCCTCATTGACCGCCCGGCGGGTGCGGTTGAACACCACGGCGCCCTGGAGGCCCGGAGCGCCCGACCAGTCCCCGTCGCCTTCCTCGGCATAGAGGTTGAGACGGGCCGCGGCGGCTGACGGGTCGCCGCCCGCCTCTGCGAACAGACCGGCAAGCGCCGACTGTTCGACAGCGAAGGCCGGGGCGCGCTGGGACAGGCGATCGACCAGACCCTTCACGGCCTTGGCCTCACGGACCAGCGATTGCAGATCCATGCCGGTGCGGCGCTCGCCGTTGGCCAGATCCAGTTCGGCCTCGGACGAGCCTTCCTCGATGAGGTAGGCGTCCATCTCGGCCTGGTCCTTGAGGTAGCGGCTCTGCTTGCCCTTGGAGACCTTATAGAGAGGCGGCTGGGCGATATAGACGTGGCCGCGCTCGATCAGCTCGGGCATCTGGCGATAGAAGAAGGTCAGCAGCAGGGTCCGGATGTGGGCGCCGTCGACGTCGGCGTCGGCCATCAGGATGATCTTGTGATAGCGCAGCTTGTCGGCGTTGAAGTCGTCGCGGCCGATGCCGGTGCCCAGCGCCAGAATGAGCGTCCCGATCAGTTCCGACGACAGCATCCGGTCGAAGCGGGCGCGCTCGACGTTCAGAATCTTGCCGCGCAGGGGCAGGACGGCCTGGTTCTCGCGGTTGCGGGCCTGTTTGGCCGAGCCGCCGGCGGAATCGCCCTCGACGATGAACAGTTCGGACTTGGCCGGGTCGCGTTCCTGGCAGTCGGCCAGCTTGCCGGGCAGGGAGGAGATATCCAGCGCCGACTTGCGCCGGGTCAGGTCGCGGGCCTTGCGCGCGGCCTCACGGGCGGAGGCGGCCTCGATGATCTTGGCGACGATCTGTTTGGCCTCGACCGGATGTTCCTCGAACCACTGGGACAGGCCCTCGGTGCACAGGCCCTCGACCGCCGGACGGACCTCGGAGGAGACCAGCTTGTCCTTGGTCTGTGAGCTGAATTTGGGATCCGGCACCTTGACCGACAGCACGCAGGTCAGGCCCTCGCGCGCGTCCTCGCCGGACGGGGCGACCTTTTCCTTTTTCAGGGCGCCCGAGCTTTCCATATAGGCGCCCATGACCCGGGTCAGGCTGGTGCGGAAGGCCGACAGGTGGGTGCCGCCGTCGCGCTGGGGGATGTTGTTGGTGAAGCACAACATCGTCTCGTGATAGCTGTCGTTCCACCACAGGGCGAGGTCGAGTTCGATCCCCTCCTTCCTGCCGCGGATGACGATGACGTCCTTGAGGATCGGCGTCTTGGACTTGTCCAGGTGACGCACGAAGGCCTCTACCCCGCCCTCATAGTGGAGCAGGATCTCGACCGGCTCGGCGCCGCGATGGTCGGCCAGTTTGATGACCACGCCCGAGTTCAGGAAGGCCAGTTCCCGCAGCCGGTGTTCCAGCGTCTTCAGGTCGAAGTCGATGTGGCTGAAGGTGGTGACCGACGGATAGAAGGTGACCTCGGTGCCGCTCAGCAGCTTGCCGGTGTCCTCACGCACGGGGGCGTCGCCGGTGATCTCCAGCGCCTTGACCGTATCGCCGCGCTCGAACCGCATCTGGTGGCTCTTGCCGTCGCGATAGATTTTCAGCTCCAGCCAGTCGGACAGGGCGTTGACCACCGACACGCCCACGCCGTGCAGGCCGCCGGAGACCTTGTAGGAGTTCTGGTCGAACTTACCGCCGGCGTGCAGCTGGGTCATGATGACCTCGGCCGCCGAGACGCCCTCGCCTTCGTGGATGCCGGTGGGGATGCCGCGGCCGTTGTCGGTGACGGTGACCGAGCCGTCGGCGTTCAGGATGACCTGGACCAGGTCGGCGTGGCCAGCCAGGGCCTCGTCGATGGCGTTGTCGACCACCTCATAGACCATGTGGTGCAGGCCGGAGCCGTCGTCGGTGTCGCCGATATACATGCCCGGGCGTTTTCGGACGGCGTCCAGGCCCTTGAGAACCTTGATGGAATCAGCGCCGTATTCGGGCATCTCGGCAATGTCGTCGGTCATGAATTCTTCGGCTCTGGGTCCCCTTGGGGACGGTCGAGGGGCGGGGGTCAGGCCTGCACGAATCAAGGGCCCGGGGACCTGCGCCCACGTGCGACAATATATAGGAATTTACGGGGCAATTGCGAGCATTTCAGGCCGGTTCGCGCGGAGGGGCGTGGTGGTCTATGGTGGGCCGATGTCCGTCGCCTTTACCCGCGAGGAGGATCTGGAGGCCACGGCCGCCGATCTTCCCGATCGCCCGATTTCCGCACATCCCAACTGGGTCACCGCCGCCGGCCTGGCCGCCATCGAGGCCGAGCTGGCCGCCGCTCGCGCGGCTTATGCGGGGGCGCAGGCCCAGGGGTCGATCGAGGCCGATCGCACCGCCATGGCGCGGGCGACACGCGATCTGCGCTACTGGTCCTCGCGTCGGGCCACCGCCCATCTGGTCGAGACCGACGCCGACGGGACGGTGCGGTTCGGCGGTTCGGTGACCATCGAACGCGAGGACGGCCGCACCCAGACCTGGCGCATCACCGGCGAGGACGAGGCCGACCCGGCGGCAGGCTCCGTCAGCCATGCGTCGCCGCTGGCCAGGGCCCTGATCGGCAAGCGGGTGGGGGATGAGGCTGTGGTGGCGGGGCAGGCGGTCGAGGTGGTGGCGGTGGATTGAGGGGGGCGCCTTTAGCGGACTCCGTCACCCTCGGGTCAAGCCCGAGGGTGACGAGGTTGTGGGGGAGGGCCTACTTCCCCAGCAGATAAAGCCCGAAGCTCATGAAGCCCCGGCCGAAGTCGAACATCATCTGCACCTGACGGGCGCGGGCGGTCAGGGCGGGCGCAGCGGGGTGGTCGGGGCGGGCGGCGGTCCAGGCGGCGACGGCGTCCAGCATGGTGCGGCCGTAGGCGTCCCAGACCTCGGGGGCGGAAACCTCGGCCGACAGGACGGTCAGGCCGGCGGCCCCGGCGGCGGCGCGCCAGCCGGCATCATCCGTGTACAGATTCTGCAACTCGACGATCTGGCGCAGGGGGGCGGGCGGTTCGGCGGTCCAGACCAGGTCGCCCCACAACAGATGGCCGCCGGGCGCCAGATGGCCGGCAAGGCCCGCCAGCATGCCCTGGGGGTCGCGGACGCCGCCGCCGACCGGCTCGGTGGTTCCCAGGGCCGCGATCAGTTCGAAGGGCGGATGGGCCGCCAGCACCGCATCGGACCGCCTGTTGTGCAGGAGGATGCGGTCGCGGGCGGGGGAGGCGGCGATCCGTTCAGCGGCCAGTTCGGCCATGGCCGGGTCCAGTTCGACGGCGTCGACCCTCAGCCCGAACCGCCCGGCCAGACGGAGGGCGACCGAGGCGTTGCCGCAGCCGATGTCCAGGGCGCGGGCGTCGGGCGGGGGCCCGGCCAGCGCCACGGCCGCGTCGATCCGGTCCATGCCCACCGCATTGCAGACCTCGAGCGCCTCATAGGCGATGCGGTGGAAGTTGACGGTCATGGATCCGGTCATGGAGCAGCCATAGATCGGACGGTCGTCCTCCGTGCCAACAAATGACTTTACAAGACAAAGTGAATGCGTTAGAGACGGCTTACCAGAGAGGGAGAGTTTCCATGAACGCCAAGCCCGCCACCGACGACATCGCCTATATCCGCGCCCTGGCCCAGGAAGGCCGTCACGCCCCGCCGCTGAACGGCCCGGTGCTGATCGCCGCCGCCGTCATCTTCGGCGCGGCCAGTGTGGCGCAGTGGGCCATCCAGAGCGGCGTGCTCAACGTCAGCCCCTGGGCCCAGCTGTGGGTCTGGATCGGGGCCGGCGTCCTGTTCGCCGTCGCCCTGACGGTGCTGATCGGACGGATGAAGTCCAAACCCGGCTACGGCCATATCCGCAATGAGGCGGTCGGGGTGGCCTGGACGGGCGTCGGCTTCGTCATTTTTTCGGTCTGGCTGGGTCTTGTGGCCATGGGCCTGACCACCGGCCAGTGGGAGGCGATGCGGATCATGCCCTCGCTGGTCTTCGCCGCCTATGGCGCGGCCTGGCTGGTGGCGGCGGCCATGAGCGGGCGGAAATGGATGAACGGGGTGGCCCTGGCCTCCTATGCCGGGGCGGCGGTGCTGGGCGGGGTGTCGCATCAACCCCTGGGCTATCTGGTGTTCGCCGTGCTGCTGGTCTGCGTGGCCCTGATCCCCGGCATCGTGCTGACGCGCGAGGAACCCGCGGAGATCGTCTGACCATGGCCGACGATTTCGACATCAACCGGCTGGACGAGGTCATTCACGGACGGATCCGGCTGGGCGTCATGGCCTATCTGTCCGGCGCCGATGCGGCCGACTTCAACGAGCTGAAACAGAAGCTCCAGACCACGGACGGCAATCTGTCGGTGCATCTGAGGAAGCTGGAGGACGCCGGCTTCGTGGCCATCGACAAGAGCTTCCAGGGCCGCAAGCCCCTGACGCGGGCGCGGATGACCGAGACGGGGCGGACCGCCTTCATCGCCTATCTGGATGCGATGCAGGGGCTGGTGTCGGGGACTGGTTCCGCCTGAGCCGGCGGGGCTCTATAGGGGAGGCATGAACCCTCGCCTGCACCGCTTCGACGCGATCGAGAATTTCCGCGACTTCGGAGATTACGCCACCGCCGCAGGGCGTCGGGTCCGACCCGGCGCCCTGTATCGTTCGGGCCATCACGCCAAACCCAGCGACAGCGATCTGGAGCGGCTGGCGGGCCTCGGCATCGGGACCGTGGTCGACCTGCGCCGCCCGATCGAACGCACCAAACAGCCGTCGAAACGTCCCGCCGGTTTCGACGGCCGGGTGCTGGTCAGCGATCTGGATGCGGTCGGCGAGGCGCCGCACATCACCTTCCTGAAGTCGGCCGACCTGACGCCGGACTCCGGGCGGGCCTTCATGACCGGCCTCTATGGCGAGATGGCCTATGCGCCGTCGCATGTGGAGCTGTTCGGGGCCTATTTCAGGGCCCTCGCCGACAGCGAGCGGCCGGTGCTGATCCACTGTGCGGCGGGCAAGGACCGGACGGGCATGCTGGCGGCCCTGACCCATCATCTGCTGGGCGTCGGCCATGACGACCTGATGGAGGACTATCTGCTGACCAATACGGCGGTTCAGCTGGAGGCCCGGGCGCCCGAGATCGCGATCCAGCTGGAACGCTCGACCGGGCGCAAGGCCTCCCATGACGCGGTGGTCGCCTTCCTCGGCGTCGAGCCCGCCTATATGGCGGCGGCGATCCGCAGCATGGAGGCGCGGTCCGGATCCGTCGACGGCTATCTCGAGACGGTGCTGGGCGTGGACGCGGCGATGCGCGACCGGATCGGCGAACGGCTGTCGGCGTGACCGTCGAGGCCTTGCCCGTCGAGGCGCGCCGGACCCTGGCGTGGCGCGAGCCGCTGGACGTGGCGGCGGGGCTGGCGATGCGGGACGGCGCCCTGTGCCTGTTGTCGGACCCGGGCCTGTCGGGGGGTCGGTCGTTCGTGGCGGTCGAGCCGGACGTCGTGCGGGTTCTGGACCGGGTGGACGGCCCCCTGTTCGAGAGTCTGAAGGCCAACGGACTGGCGCGCGGCGTCGTCGGGCTGGCCGCCTATGACGCCGGGGCGCGGGCGGCGACGGGCGAGCGGCCCCCGCTCTGGCCCGACCTGATCCTGGCCCGCTATCCGGCGATGCTGGTCTTCGACCACGAGGCGATGACGGTCGAGGCCGTGGGCCGGGGCGTCGACGGGGTCTCGGCCGGGGCGGCCTGTGCGCGGGCGGCCGGCTGGCTGGAGACGGCGATCGAACCGCCCACGCCGGCCGCGCCTTCGGACACCCTGCAGCCCGAGGCCGCGCCTGAGGCCTATGGCGCCGCCGTGGCCGGGGTGGTCGCGCGGATCGCCGCCGGTGAGCTGTTCCAGGCCAATATCGCGCGCGGCTGGACCGGGCGCCTGAAGCCGGAGGCGGATCCGTTCGACGTGTTCGTGCGGCTGACGGCCGGGGGCGGGGCGGCCTTCGGGGCCTTCTGGCGGATCGGCGACCGGGCGCTGGTGTCCAACTCTCCGGAACTGTTCCTGACCTGGACCCCCGGGGACGGGCGGGTCGAGACGCGGCCGATCAAGGGGACGCGGCCGCGCCGGGCTGATCCCGTCGCCGACGCCGCCGAGGCCGAGGCCCTGTCGGCCAGCGCCAAGGACCGGGCCGAAAACCTGATGATCGTCGACCTGATGCGCAACGACCTGTCGCGGGTCTGCGTCCCCGGCTCGGTCGCGGTCGAGCGGCTGTTCGAGGTCGAGCGGCTGCCGACAGTGCACCATCTGGTCTCGACCGTGACGGGACAGTTGCGGCCCGGGGGGGACGCGGCGGATCTGTTGCAGGCGACCTTTCCGCCCGGCTCGATCACGGGCGCCCCCAAACATCAGGCCATGAAGGTCATCGCCGGTCTGGAGCCGCCGCGCGGCGCCTGGTGCGGCTCGCTGTTCCTGCTGGACGACAAGGGGGCGCTGACCGCCTCGGTGCTGATCCGCACGGCGGCTTTCGAACGGGGGGAGGGGGGCTGGACCTGGCGGGCCCGGGCCGGGGCCGGCATCGTCGCCGACAGCGATCCAGAGGCGGAACTGGACGAGACAGAGGTGAAGTTCAGCGCCCTGCGCCGGGCGTTGCACGCTTAGGCGCTGTCGCGCCGCGCTAACGCTCGGCTCGCGGAGCTTCACGGCCTGAGCGCATTTGTTCCCGGGCGCTGTCGCGCCGCGCTACGTTCGGCTCGCGGAGCCTCACGGCTTGAGCGCAATTATTCCTGGGCGCTCCGCGCCGCGCTAACGCTCGGCTCGCTGAGCCTCACTGCCTGAGCGCAAGGCAGACCGTGCCAGATGGGGATATTGCCGGAGGGCGCCAGGCCGCGTCGGGTCGGGAGGTCCCGAAGGGCCGACGACCGCGGTCGAAATCAGGTGGTCGGGCAGTTGCTGCAGCCGACCTTTTCCACCTTGCGGGGGCGGGAATAGAATTTGCTCGTGAAAGTCGTCACCCCGGGCATCAGATATTTGACGGGCGACGAATAGGCATAGGCCGTCTCGGCCATGATGACGCTTTCCCCGTTGGCGATCATGTCGGTGGGTACCGTGACCGTGGCATTGGAGCCGAGGGCGGTCATGCCGCCGCCCCGGCTCCAGTCGACCTTGGCCACGCCGTTGGCGTCGCGGGTGACGCTGGAAACGCGGGCGGTGAGGGCGTCCCCCGGGAAGGGCTTCATGATCAGGGCCCCGATGGCCAGGATGTCGTCCAGCTCGTCGCTGGTCACGACATCGGTCTGGGCCACCAGATCGGCCACGGCGGAGGCGCTGTGACCCATCCGCTTCTGGGCCATATAGCCCTGACAGAACTCCGCCAGACCGAAATAGAAGGCGATCATCAGGGGGGCGATGAGGGCGAACTCGACGGCCGACACACCGCGCCGGTCGCGCAACAGACGTCCCGCCAGGCCGGGAGCGCGGCGGCGGGCGGGGCCGGCCGGGCCGGGGCCTGAAACACGCGGGCTCATACGGTGGGCGCGTAGGGTTCGTTGCGGAAAGCCGTTGTGGCCAGCAGCATGGCGTCGCCATCATCCAGCCGCGACAGGGCCTGGGCCAGAAAAGGGGTGACCAGCGGGTGGGTATACCAGACCCGCACCAGCATCAGGTCGCCGGGCTGGCCGGAGATATAGGTCAGGCCGCTGTCGTCGAAGGTCTCGCCATTGGCCAGGGGGTCGGGCGGCGCCGCATTGCGGAACTGGGGCAGGGCGCGGACGTCGATGGTCGCCCGGCCGGCGCAGTCGCCGCTGAAGATGCTCATGCGGTTGCAAAGCTCGGTCTTGAACTGGGCGCCGGTCATGCTGGAGCCGGCGGCCTGGCCCGTCCGGACCAGCCGGCCGGTCTCGATCGTGGCGTTGTCGAGCACCGAATCCGTCACGAAGACCAGGCCGATCTCCATGATGGCGAACAGCATGATGAAAAAGGGCAGGCCGACGAAGGCGAATTCGACCGCCGAGGAGCCGTCCCGCGCGCGGCGGCGAGACGAGCGTTTCAGGCGCGCGGCCCGGGTCACGGCGTCGGCGTGGCGGCCGCGTCGCCGCCGGTCGGGGCGACGGTGCGGATACTGGGCGAACAACTGGCCGCACAGGCCATTTCGGTCGCCTGGGCGCCGCGCCACAGCCGCACCGAGCCGCTCTGGCCGCCGGTGACGACGACCCGGTTCTGGAACAGGGTCCGGCCGATGGAGTCGACGGCGGCGATCTCGGTCACGCCATAGCCCTTGCCGGTGATGAACAGGGTGTTGGCGTCGACGACGGTGACATCGGCGATCTGGGGGTTGGCGACAATGACCGAGGCGGCGGCGCCGCGAAGGGCGATCCGCTGGGTGCTGTCGACGCCGAGACTGATCGGGGCGGACTGGGCGAGCGCCGGGGCGGCGGCCGCCAGCAGGGTCGACGCGAGGGCGAGGACGGCGACGGGGCGGGAGAGGGTCCCCGGAACGGGGCTGCGGATGGGCATGCGGTCACCTCTGTTCGACGCGATGTCTGCGACGGGCGGACACGCTCGGGCGTCCGCCGGCGAATACTGGGGGAGAAACCTCAACAAAGACTGAAACCCGGGGGCGGGGCTAAACGCGGCGTTCAACGAAGTAAATTTCGCAGCAACCATAGCTGTAGACCTTGAATTTACAGGTCCCCGCTAGGGTCTCCTCATCACCACGGGGCCAGCCGGTCGATCTTCAGTTCGCCGTCTTCAACCGATCGCCTGAAAGGAAATGCCATGACCAAGTTCATCACCAAGTTCGTCCAGGACGAGTCCGGCGCGACCGCGATCGAGTACGGCCTCATCGCCGCTCTGATCGCCGTCGTCATCATCTCGGCCGTCACCGCCCTGGGCACCACCATCTCGGCCAAGTTCGAAGCCGTCACCGCCGGCATGAACGGCACCGCCGCCTGATCGCGACGGACCAGAAATCCTGAAACGGCAGGGGGCCGGAGCGGAAACGCTCCGGCCCCTTTGCTTTGCAGCACTGTCGATCTGAATAAAGCGCCGTCCAAAGTATAGTAAAAAATGAAGTAACCAAACCTGACGACGCAGCCTTAACGGATAAGGTGCATGATGATCAGGTGTTCGGGGGTCAAGCGGGCGACCGGCGTCCCCCCAGCCAGAAGGCTCGCTTAACTCTGTTGTCCATTCACGTCATCCAGCAAGGAAACCGCACATGACCAAGTTCATCACCAAGTTCGTCAAGGACGAGTCCGGCGCGACCGCGATCGAGTACGGCCTGATCGCCGCCCTGATCGCCGTTGTCATCATCTCGGCCGTCACCGCCCTGGGCACCACCATCTCGGCCAAGTTCGAAGCCGTCACCGCCGGCATGAACGGCACCGCCGCCTGATCGCGACGGACCAGAGGTCTTGAAACGGCGGGGGCCGGAGCGGAAACGCTCCGGCCCCTTTCGCTTGCGTCACCCGTAAGGAGGCCGGGAAACCCGGCCTTAACGCGATCCGTGCAGGATAGGGATATGACCCTGATACATCTCGCCCTGATCAGCCTGCTGCCCTGCCTCGTGATCGTCGCCGGGCTGAAGGACCTGACGTCCATGACCATCCCGAACTGGATTTCGGGCCTGCTGGTTCTCGGCTTCTTTCCCGCCGCCTGGGTCGCCGGACTGTCCCCGGTCGCGATGGCCGGGCATCTGGCGGTCGCGGTCGCCGCACTGCTGATCGGCATGGGCCTGTTTGCGGGCCGGATCATCGGCGGAGGCGACGCCAAGCTGATGGCGGCCTCCAGCCTGTGGCTGGGCCTGACCGGCGCCGGCGTCTTCGCCCTGTGGACCGGGGTGGCCGGCGGCCTGTTCTGCCTGGCCCTGATCCTGGCGCGCGGACACCTGCGCGGCCTCGTCCCCACGACGGGCGGCTGGGTCGGTCAGTTGCTGGAGCCGAAGGGCGACATTCCCTATGGCGTCGCGATCGCTGTGGGCGTTCTGATGGCCTTTCCGGCCAGTCCGGTGGCGGCCGGTCTGGCGGCCCTGGGCTGACGGGATTGCAGGAACACGGCGATGACGGCTTAGGGGCGCGTTAACCTCGAGCCTTCATTCTTGTTAACGGCAGGGGACCGGAGATCGATTCCGGCGCAGTTGCGGCCCTGTCGGAGACCGTTGATGAAGCCCGCCCGTATTGCCGTCATCTGTGTCGCCGCCGTCGCCGCCATTGCGCTGGCGTTCGTGGTGCGCGCCATGGGATCTTCCGGAAAGCCGGTCGCTGTTGCGGCCGCCGGTCCCGCCGTCCCGGCCGAGCCCATGGCCCGGGTGCTGGTCGCCGCCAAGGATCTGAAGCCCGGCCAGCGACTGGCCGAGGGCGACATGGCCTGGAAGGACTGGCCGGTGGACGAGGTCAATCCGGCCTTCATCACCGACGGTTCCGTCCCGCTTCCCAAACCCCCGACCGCCGCCGAGGCCGAGGCTGCGGCCAAGCCGGAGGGCGCCGTGGCCGCCGTGACCCGCGCCGCTACGGACCTGACGACCGGCGGGGCCAAGGCCGACTATGTCGGCTCGGTCGTGCGCGAACCCATTCTGGCCGGCGAGCCCATCGTCCCGCGCAAGATCGTGCGCGCCGGGGCCAGCGGCTATCTGGCCGCCTATCTGGAGCCCGGAATGCGGGCCATGGCCATCCGCGTCACGGTGGAGACCGCCGCCGGCGGCTTCATCCTGCCCGGGGACCGGGTGGATGTCCTGCTGACGCGCCAGACGACCCTGGGCAATCTGGCCGGGGCCGCCCAGGAGTCCAAATTCGCCTCCTCGACCGTCATGCGCAACGTCAAGGTCCTGGCCATCGACCAGACGACCCGGGCGGCAGACGACGAACAGTCCGTCGTCGGGGCTACAGCCACGCTGGAGCTTCAGCCCGCTGACGCCGAAGCCCTCGCCCTCGCCAAGTCGGAGGGGGAGCTGTCGCTGGTGCTGCGCTCCTATGCCGATACCGACGGCCCCTCGGGCCGCGTGGCGCCTCCGCCGCGCCAGAACGCCGCTGTCCGCATCTATCGCGGCGGCGATCCCGAAACCGTGGTGGTCCAATGATGTCGCCCCAGCCCTCGTTCGCCGGCCGTCTGATGCAGCGCCTGGGCGCTGCGGCGGCCGTCGGCGCGCTCGCCCTCGCCGCCGCCGCCCCCGTGGGGGTGTCCGCCCAGGTGTCGTCCGCCTGGCCGGGCCCGGCCGCGCCCTTGCCCGCCGCCCAGGCCGCCGGCCTGCAGTCCGCCGTGGCCATGGGCGGAGCGCCCCGTCTGGTGAATGTGGCGCGCGGCGCCTCGTTCGCGGTCGACCTGCCGACCGATGCGCGTGACGTCATCATCGCCGATCCGCGCGTGGCCGAGGCCATGCTGCACAACTCGCGCCGCATCACGATCATCGGCGTGGGGGCCGGTCAGACGGACGCCGTCTTCCTGGACGCCGCCGGACGGCCGATCCTGTCGCTCAAGGTGCGGGTGGACGCCGGGGTGTCGGCGCTGCAGGACACGATCAATCGCGTCGCCCCGGGCGCCCAGGTCACGGCCGAGGCCATCAATGACAGCATCGTTCTGACCGGTCTGGCGACCAGCCCGGCCGAGGCGGACCGGATCGCCCGCGTGGCCGGGGCCTTTGTCTCTGCGCCCGAGAAGGTGCTGAACATGATCTCGGTCGCCGGGTCAGACCAGGTGACGCTGAAGGTTCGCGTCATCGAGGTGCAGCGCAACGCCATCAAACAGCTGGGTTTCGACACCTCGGCGGTGATCGGCCAGCTGGGCGACACCCAGTATCTGATCGGCCAGGCCGCGACCTGGGGCGTCAATGGCGGTTTGCTGGGCGGCCTGACCGGCGGCGCCTCGATCGATACGACGAAGAACTACCAGATGGAGCGGCCCTGCCTCGGCACGGGCTGGCCTGACGGGGCCCTGTGCCCGGTGACGGTGAACGGGCCCGAGGACGCCGATAACTGGGACACCGCCCAGCCCGGGACCGGTCCCGGATCGGACAATCTCAACAAGGGCGAGGCGACCATCAAGGCGTTCGAGCGGGTCGGGTTGATCCGCACCCTGGCCGAGCCCAACCTGACCTCCGTCAATGGCGAGAGCGCCAGCTTCCTGGCCGGCGGCGAGTTCCCGGTCCCGACCGGCCGCGACCGGGATGGCAATATCAGCGTCGAATACAAGCCCTATGGCGTCAGCCTGGCCTTCCGTCCGGTGGTGCTGACCGGCGGCCGGATCTCGCTGCAGATCAAGGTCGAGGTGTCCGAACTGACCAGCCAGGGCGGATTCACCCTGGGCGCCGGCACGGCCTCGGCCCTGACGCTGCAGGGCCTTCAGGTGCGCCGCTCGGAGAACACCGTCGAACTGCCGTCGGGCGGGGCGATGATGATCGCGGGTCTGTTGCAGGAATCCACCCGTCAGGCGATCGACTCCCTGCCGGGCATGGCGACCATGCCGGTGCTGGGGTCGCTGTTCCGGTCGCGCGACTATCTGAGCGGCGAGACGGAGCTGGTGGTGATCGTCGAGCCCTATCTGGTGACCGCGACCTCGCCGGGCCGGATGCAGACGCCGGCCGACGGCCTGCGCATCGCCACGGACATCCAGACGACCCTGTTCGGTCAGTTGAACCAGACCTACGGCACCCCGTCCCCCACGGCGGTCGCCGGGGCCGGCTGGCAGGGCCCGGTCGGCTATGTGATTGATTGAGAGGCCAGAGGATGCGTGTCGTGAACTCCCTGACGTCGCCCCGCACCGCCCGCGCGGGTCTGGTGCTGGCCCTGATCGCCTCGGCCGGTCTGGCGGCCTGTATGGGCGCGCCCGCCGGGGGCTATGGTCCGCCGCCCCTGACCCCCACATCGCGGTTCACCCTCCAGGTCGAGACCGGCACGGATCGCATCGCCCTGAACGTGCATGACACCGGCCTGTCGGCGACCCAGCACGCCGCCCTCGGCGCCCTTGTCGGGCGCTATGTGGCGGCCGGCGCCCCCCTGATCCGGATCGAGGCGCCGGGGGGCGAGGATCCGGTGTCCAACCGGTTCGCCTGGGACGCCAAGGCGGCGCTGGAAGCGCTCGGCGCCCCCGGCCAGATCCAGGTGGTCGCCTATGCCGCGCCGGATCCGCGGGCCCCGGTCCTGGTCGGGTTCGAGACCCTGAGAGCGGCCGTGCCCCAGTGCGGGACCCACTGGGACAACCTGTCCCGGACGGCGAACAACGCCACCTCCAGCAATTTCGGATGCGCCGTCACCGCCAACCTGGCGGCCCAGATCGCCAATCCGCGCGACATCGTCCAGCCCCGGACCATCACCCCGACCGACGCCGGCCGCCGCGCCGTGGTCTTTGACCACTACCGCAAGGGTGAGAATACGGCCGCGCCGCAGGAGATCCTGATCGCCCAGGGCCGGGTCTCGCAGGCGGTGAACTGACGTCATGACCAACGCCTTCGCCCCCAGCGCCCTCGACGCCTTTGACGACGACCTCGACCTTGATGCCGGGTTCGGCGCCGGGCTGGCGCCCTTTCCGGGTCAGCCGGCGGCCCTGTCTGCGGCCCTGTCTGCGGCATCCGCGCGCCCGGTGCAGCCCCAGGGTCCCGCGATGACGCCGGCGCAGGTCGCCCCGGCCCCGATGATGGCGTCGCCGATCGCCCCGGGAGGCGCCGCCCATGCCGCCCCGCCGCCCGCCGCCAATGCCTTCGCCCCGGCCTGGTCGCCCGATGCCGCGGCCGTCCAGGCGTCGGCGCCGGTCGACGAGGGCCTGGCCGCCCGGGCGGATGTCTCCATTCCGCGTATCGCCATCCATGTCTTCGCGGAACGCCAGGACACCCTGGCCTCGGCCGAGCGGGCCGGGCAGGACCGCCGACTGAGCCGCACCACAACGCAGATCCGGGGCGGCGGGGTGCCGGCGGCCGTCCAGGCCTATCAGAACGAGCCCACCCCGCCGTTGATCGTGGTGGAGTGCCTGGCGGACCCGGCCACCCTGCTGAACCATGTCGACGCCCTGGCCGAGGTCTGCGACGCGGGCACCAAGGTCATCGTCATCGGGGCCACAAACGACATCCTGCTGTTCCGCGAACTGATGCGGCGCGGCGTCAGCGAATATCTGGTCGCCCCGATCCAGCCTCTGCAGCTGATCGCCGCCATCGGCGGGCTGTTTTCCGACCCGAGCCAGCCCTTCGTCGGCCGCACCGTCGCCTTCGTCGGCGCGCGGGGCGGCTGCGGCGCCAGCGCCGTGGCTCACAACACCGCCTACGCCATTTCGGAACGGATCGGCGCCAATACGGTGATCGTCGACTACGACCTGCCGTTCGGCACGGCGGGGCTGGATTTCAACCAGGATCCGCTGAACGGCGTGGCCGACGCCCTGGGTCAGCCGGATCGTCTGGACGCCACCCTGCTGGACCGGATGATGGTGCGCTGCACCGACAAGCTGTCGCTGTTCGCGGCGCCGGCCACGCTCGACACCGACTGGGACATCGGGCCCGAGGCCTTTGAGGAGGTCACCCGCCGCATCCGGGGCACCGCCCCCTTCGTCATCCTGGATCTGCCCCACCTGTGGTCCGGCTGGATGCGCCGCACCCTGATTTCGGCGGACGAGGTGGTGGTGGTCGCGACGCCCGACCTCGCCTCCCTGCGCAACGCCAAGAACATGATGGACCTGGTCCGTCAGGGGCGGCCGAACGACGCCCCGCCGCGTCTGGTGCTGAACCAGGTCGGCCTGCCCGGGCGTCCGGAAATCCCGACCAAGGACTTCGGCGCGGCGCTGGGCGTCCACCCCAGCCTGGTCATCCCCTTTGATGCGAAGCTGTTCGGGGCGGCGGCCAACAACGGTCAGATGATCATCGACTCGGCCGCAAAGTCCAGGGCGGCCGAGGCCTTCCAGACCCTGGCCCAGATCGTGTCGCGGCGGGAACTGCCCCAGGCCCAGGGCAAGGCGGCCAGACCGTCGAAGGCGACGGCCTCCGCATCGAAGGGCGAGAGCAAGTCCCTGTTCGCCGGCCTGTTCAGAAAGGGCTGATCCGCGAGTGTTCGGCAAACGCACAGGTCCGTCGGGCGGCCCGCCCGCCACACCCGCCCCCGCTGCGGCGGGCGCCCCCGCGCAGCCGCAGCAGGGCGTCCAGACCCAGGCCTTCTCGATGTCGGACGACATCGACGAGGATGCCGAATTCGTCTCTTCCGGCCCGTCTCCGGCCCGGGCGGCGCCGCGCGCCAAAGGTCCGGCTGACCGGCTGGACGCCCTTGCGGCGCGTCCCCGGGCAGAGCCCCAATCGGTCGCCCCGCCTTCCACCGGAAGCGGCCCGCGCGCCACCGCCGGGCTGGAACAGCTGAAGCGCGCCCAGCCCGTCGCCGAGATCGTGCGGGAGCAGTCGGACTACTATCACGCCACGAAGACGACGATCTTCAACGCCCTGATGAACACCATCGACCTGTCGCAACTGGCCCAGCTGGACCAGAAGGCGGCGTCGGAGGAGATCCGCGACATCGTCGCCGAACTGGTGGCGATCAAGAACGTCTCCATGTCGGTGGCCGAGCAGGAGCATCTGGTCCAGGACATCGTCAACGACATTCTGGGCTATGGGCCGCTGGAGCCCCTGCTGGCCCGCGACGACATCGCCGACATCATGGTCAACGGCGCCGGCCGGGTGTTCATCGAGGTCGGCGGCAAGGTCCAGCTGACCAATGTCCGGTTCCGTGACAACACCCAGCTGATGAACATCTGCCAGCGGATCGTGTCCCAGGTCGGACGCCGCGTGGACGAGAGCTCCCCGATCTGCGACGCCCGTCTGCCGGACGGAAGCCGGGTCAACGTCATCGCCCCGCCGCTGGCGATCGACGGCCCGACCCTGACGATCCGGAAGTTCAAGAAGGACAAGCTGACGATGCGCAATCTGGTGGAGTACGCCTCCATCAGTCCGGAAGGGGCGAGGGTCCTGGGCGTCATCGGGGCCTGCCGCTGCAACATCGTCATCTCGGGCGGTACGGGTTCGGGCAAGACGACCCTGCTCAACACCATGACGGCCTTCATCGACCCGACCGAACGGGTCATCACCTGCGAGGACGCGGCCGAACTGCAGTTGCAGCAGCCGCATGTGGTGCGACTGGAGACGCGGCCGCCGAACCTTGAGGGCCAGGGCATGATCACCATGCGCGACCTGGTGAAGAACTGCCTGCGGATGCGTCCCGAACGGATCATCGTCGGCGAGGTGCGCGGCCCGGAAGCGTTCGACCTGCTGCAGGCCATGAACACGGGCCACGACGGCTCGATGGGGACCCTGCACGCCAACTCCCCGCGCGAGGCCATCAGCCGGATGGAGTCGATGATCACCATGGGCGGCTACGGCCTGCCGTCCAGGACCATCCGCGAGATGATCACCGGCTCGGTCGACATCATCATCCAGGCGGCGCGTCTGCGCGACGGCTCGCGCCGCATCACCCACATCACCGAGGTGGTCGGGCTGGAAGGCGACGTCATCGTCACCCAGGACCTGTTCGTCTACGAAATCACCGGCGAGGATGAGCACGGCAAGGTCGTCGGGCGTCACCGGTCGACCGGCATCGCCCGGCCGCGCTTCTGGGACCGCGCGCGCTACTACGGCCTGGAGCGCGAACTGGCCGAAGCCCTGGACGCGGCGGAGTAGGGACATGCTGCCGATCCTCGCCGCCGTCCTGGCCTTCATCACCATCGGCGGCCTGGGCTGGGTCTTCGTCGGCGGCGATGCGCCCGCCGATCAGGGGGTCAAACGCGCCCGCGCCCTGGTCGCGGCGCCCAATACCAAGGCCGCCCGCAAGGTCGCAGCGGCCCAGGCCAACACGCCGGAAGCACGGCGCAAACAGATCCTGCTGCAGCTCAAGGACGCCGAGCGCAAGGAGCGCAAGGCCCGGCTGACCATGGCGGCCAAGCTGACCCAGGCCGGACTGTCCGTAAAGATCCAGACCTTCTGGATCGTCAGCGGGGTGCTGGCGCTCCTGGCCTTCCTGCTGCCCCTGCTGTTCGGCGCCAATATCCTGGTGTGTCTGGGGCTGGCGGCCGTCTTCGGCCTCGGCCTGCCGCGCTGGATCGTGGGTTTCATCGGCAAGCGCCGGATGAAGAAATTCTCCGGCGAATTCGCCAACGCCGTCGATGTGATCGTCCGCGGCATCAAGTCCGGCCTGCCGATCCACGAGTGTTTCAAGATCATCGCCCGCGAGAGCCCGGCGCCGCTGGGACCCGAGTTCCGGCGACTGGTCGAGGCCCTTGGCGTCGGCCAGACCCTGTCCCAGGCCCTGGACCGGATGTACGAGCGGATGCCGACCAGCGAGCTGAAATTCTTCTCCATCGTGCTGGCCATCCAGCAGAAGACCGGCGGCAACCTGGCCGAGGCCCTGTCGAACCTGACCACGGTGCTGCGGGCGCGCCGGATGATGGGCGAGAAGATCAAGGCCCTGTCGTCGGAGGCCATGGCCTCGGCGGGCATCATCGGCTCCCTGCCGATCATCGTCATGGGCCTGGTCTTCATCACCACCCCTGCCTACATCCTGCTGCTGTTCACCGATCCGCGCGGCCAGGTGATGCTGCTGGGGGCCGGCATCTGGATGGCCTGCGGCGTCTTCGTGATGAAGCGCATGATCGCGTTCAAGTTCTAGGGCGACGGCATGATCAACTTTCTCGTCCAGCCCCAGAACCTGCTCAGCATCATCGTCGGCCTGCTGGTGTTCGCGACCCTGATCACGGTTCTCGCCCCCATGAGCGGCGGGGCCCGGCTGGAGGGCCGGATGAAGGCCGTCGGCCAGAGGCGCGAGGAGCTGAAGCGGCGGTCGCGCCAGGCCCTGGCCTCCGGCGGCGGCCTGCGTCATACGGACGAGGGGTTCCAGAAGGACATCGTCGAACGGCTGAACCTGACCAAGCTGCTGGAAGACCCCAAGGTCGCCGAGAAGATGGCCCAGGCCGGCTTCCGCGGGCCCAAGCCCCTGACGACCTTCTACTTCTTCCGCTTCACCATGCCGTTCGTCTTCTTCGCGATCGCGGCCTTCTACCTGTTCGTCTTCAACGATTTCGGCCAGCCGGTGATGGTCCGGGTGACCGGGGTCATGGTGGCGGCGGTGATCGGCTTCTATGCGCCCAACATCTATCTCTCGAACCGGATCTCGAAGCGCCAGCAGTCGATCATGCAGGCCTTCCCCGACGCCCTGGACCTGTTGCTGATCTGCGTGGAGGCCGGGATGTCGATCGAGCAGGCCATCGTCAAGGTGAGCCAGGAGATCGGCCCGTCGTCCATCGATCTGGCCGAGGAGCTGAGCCTGCTCTCGGCCGAGCTGTCCTATCTGCCCGAACGCCGCATGGCCTATGAGGGCCTGGCCAAACGGACCAACCACGCGGGGGTCAAGTCGGTGTCGACCGCAATGGTCCAGGCCGAACAGTACGGCACGCCGCTGGGCTCGGCCCTGCGCACCATGGCCAAGGAAAACCGCGACCTGCGGATGTCGGCGGCCGAGAAGAAGGCGGCGGCCCTGCCGGCCAAACTGACCGTGCCGATGATCCTGTTCTTCCTGCCGGTGCTGTTCGTGGTCATCCTCGGGCCCGCGATCATCAATATCCAGGACACGATGAAGGGCGCGGGCGGAGGCTGACGACGGCCGGACGCGCGGGTCCGACGCGCCGGTTCAGGCGTTTTCCGCCGTCTGTTTGATCGCCTCGCTGACCCGGATGAAGGCGTCGCGGTAGCGGCGTCTGTGCTTGTCGTGGAAGCTCTCGCCGCGCAGGCCCGACAGGATCAGCCCATTGGCGACGATACAGCTGCCGCGCTCAAGTTCATCAATCTCGAAATAGCGGACGGCGTTGAACTGCCAGCCGCGTTTCTCGGTCAGCACCAGCTGGGCCAGAGGCTGCCATTCCGCGACGCGGGACCGGACCAGCCGCTCGGGCAGGCCCTCGATCCGCTCGGTCAGGCTGATCTGGCCGCCGAAGGCGATGGTTCCGGAAACCTCCGTCTCGATGGGATTCCACCGGTTCCATGCCGACAGGTCCTCGATCAGGGACCAGATGCGGTCGGAGGTGGCCTGGACGCCGATACGGCTCTCGATACGGAGGGTCATGAGGCCGATTTCGCACGACCGGCGGCCGGACGGAAGCGGGGCCAGGCGATTTCGCCCCTGCCCGGGGTCGCCGGTCGACTCAGCGATTGCCTTCCGGACCGGGCTGGGAGGCCGGCGGGGTTTCGGTCGAGGCGCCGGTTTCGTCCCCGACGCGGGCGGACCGGAGCGCCGGGCTCCACAGGGCGACCACCAGGGCCGCGCCGAGCAGGACGACATTGGCCGCGAAGGGGCCGAATCCGGTCAACTCGTACAGGGCCACCCCGATCACGGGCGGCGCCAGGAAGCTGAGCCCGGCCAGCGACATCATCAGGCCGGCCACGGCGCCCTGTTCCCCGGGGCCCACGGCGATCGACGAGCCGGCGGTGAACCCGGGCCGGGCGAAGCCGACGCCCATCGAGACGACGGCATAGCCCACCACCACGCCGAAATACCCCGGCGAGAAGATGCTGACGATATTGCCGAGCAGGGCCAGGCCCGCGCCCCAGCGCATCAGTTCGCGCGGCTGGAGCTTCAACAGGGGGATCAGGCCCCACTGGACCATCAGGGTGGCGATGGCCCCTGTCAGCATGGCCAGGCCGATGAAGGGCTGGGCCTCGCGCGCCGCCATGAGGCCCAGTCCCGATCCGGTCCGGGCCAGTTCGTCGATGATGTGAAAGCCCAGAACCGAGATGTTGATCGCCTGGGCGCCGGTGACCAGCAGGCCGTAGAGCAGGAAGTCGCGGACCCTGGGGTCCTTCCACAGACCCTTGCCGTTGTGATCGGGCTTGCCGGTCGGGGAGGGGGTGCGGACGGCCTCGCCGCTGGGCAGCTTGCGCCAGACCACGGCCAGCATGACCAGTCCGATCAGGGCGAAGGCGTACATCGGACCGGCCAGTCCGACCAGGGGCAGGACAAAGGCGGGCGCCAGGGTCGGGCCGATCACGGTGCCCAGGCCCTGGGCCGAGGCCAGAAGCGACATGGCCTGGGTGCGTTCGCCCGCCGTGGTGCGGTCAGCGACATAGGCCTGGGAGGCGATCGGGGCGGCCGAGCCGAACAGGCCGTAGATGCTGCGCGCCACCGCCATCAGGACGAAGGCGGCGACCGGGCCAAGCCAGTGCTCCAGCCCCGAGGTGGCGGCGACGCCGAAGCCGGCCATCGACAGGATGAAGCCCCACAGGCCGATCGTGATGACCCGCTTGCGCCCCACGGCGTCCGACAGACGGGCCCAGAAGGGTGAGGCCAGGGTCCACAGCAGGGCCGAGATGGCGAAGGCGCCCGCGACCAGGGTGTCGGACAGGCGGAATTCGCGCCCGATGGCGGGCAGCACCGACTGCAACGCCATATTGCCGCCCGAGGCGATCAGGCTGACGGCGCACAGGATGAAGAAGGCGGGCGAGCGGAGGTTCACGACCCTGTCTTACCGCTTCATGGGCCCGAGACCAGTCCCGGGCTCAGGTCAGGTCGGTGATCGTCGGGGATTTCAGTCGCCGGTCGTCGTGCAGGCCCAGTCGGGCCTTGACCTCGAACAGGTCGGCCCCGGCCGGCACGATCAGCAGGGCCTTGGGATTGGCGGCGTTGACGGCGACGACCGCCTTCTTCGGGCAGACGTCGAAACAGTCGGTCTCCTTGACCACCAGTTCGGCCTTCTTGCCCTTGCCGGCCTTCAGATATTTGCGCAGGGCCTTTTTCAGCGACCGGTCGCCGTCGGGGCCGAACCCGCCGTCCAGCTTCTTCGAACATTTGCGGCAGACCAGAACCACCTGCCGCCAGTGGGTTGTTGCGCTCTTGACGACCATGGACCGGTGATCGGCGAAGCCGTGCGTCGATGCAAGACGCTTGCGCCCCGCGTCGTCAAAGCTTCATGATCCAGCCTTCCCCGAAACACGCCCCGACGGAGACCCCCCATGCGCCGCACCCGACTTTGCGCTGTTCTTGCGGCAGCCCTGACCCTGGGGACGGCGGCCACGGCCGGGGCCCGGACGGCTCCCGCCGATGACGGACTGGCGGCGGCGGTGACGGCGGCGGCCGAGACGGTCAATCCGCGCGTGATCGAATGGCGGCGTCATCTGCATCAGAACCCGGAACTGGGCTTTGCCGAGACGAACACCGCCGCCTATGTCGCCGAACGGCTGAGGGCGCTCGGGCTGGAGGTGCGCACCGGGGTCGGCAAGACGGGGGTGGTGGCGATCCTGAAGGGCGACCTGGCCGGCGACCGCGTCGTGGCCCTGAGATCCGATATGGACGCCCTGCCGGTGCTGGAGGCGACGGGCCTGCCGTTCGCCTCGACCGCGACCGGGACCTATCAGGGGGCCAGCGTCCCCGTGGCCCACGCCTGTGGCCATGACGCCCATATGGCCATGCTGCTGGGCGCCGCCGAGGTGCTGACCGGGATGAAGGCCCGGTTCGGCGGCACGGTGGTCTTCATCTTCCAGCCGGCGGAGGAGGGGGCGCCCCCCGGAGAGCCGATGGGCGGGGCGGCCCTGATGATCAGCGAGGGCGTGCTGAAGGATCACGGGGTCGAGGCCATCTTCGGCATCCATGTGGTGCCGGGGCGGGCGGGGACCCTGTTCTATCGGCCGCAGGGGTTCATGGCGGCGTCCGACCGGATCGACATCACCCTGAACGGCCGCCAGACCCACGGGGCCTGGCCCTGGCGCGGGGTGGACGTCATCGCCGCCTCGGCCCAGGTGGTGAACACCATCAATACCCTGACGGCGCGGACCGTCGATCCGACCACCACGCCGACGGTCTTCACCGTCTCCACGATCAATGCCGGGGTTCGCTACAACATCATTCCCGACAGGGCGGTGATGAGCGGCACGCTGAGGACCTTTGACGTCGACCAGCGCAACGCCCTGGTCGAGCGGACCCGGGCGGCGGTGGACCATGTGGCCGCCATCCACGGGGCGACGGCGGAGTTCGGCATCTTCCAGAACGCGGCCCTGGTCTATAACGACCCGCCGCTGTCGGCCTGGCTGGCGCCCGTGCTGGTCGAGGCGGCGGGGGCGGAGAACGTCAATCCGGCCACCCCGCCGACCACGGTGGCCGAGGACTTCAGCTATTTCCAGAAGGAGATCCCGGGGGTCTTCTACCATCTGGGCGGCACGAAGCCCGGCGTCGACCCGGCGACCACCGCCCCCAACCATTCGCCCCAGTTCGACGTCGACGAGAGCGTCCTGCCCGTCGGGGTCCGGGCCCATGCGATGACGGCCCTGCGGTTCTTGCAAAGGCCCTGACCCTCTGGCCTGATCGCGCCCGGAGGCCTAAGGGCGGGTGTCATTCTCAGGAGCCCCCTCATGATCACCCGCCTCGACCCCGGCGCCCGTATGAGCGAGGCGGTCATTCATGGGGACACCGTCTATCTGGCCGGGCAGGTGGGGGAGCCGGGCGATGATGTGGTGGCCCAGACGCGGACGGTGCTGGCGGAGATCGACGCCCTGCTGGCGCGGGCCGGGTCGGACAAATCAAGGATCCTGATGGCCACCATCTGGCTGGCCGATATCGCCGACTTCGCGGCGATGAACAGTGTCTGGGACGCCTGGGTCGATACGGCCAACCCCCCGGCGCGCGCGACCTCGGAGGCCCGGCTGGCCTCGCCCGACTACCGGGTCGAGATCGTCATCGTCGCGGCGCGGTGAGGCGATCATGAGCCAGGGCGAACTCGAACGGTTCCGGGCGGCGCGGGTGACGGCGATCTATCGCCTGGACCTGATCGCGAAGGGCGCGCAGATCACCTATGATGACGGCACGCCGGTGGACATGGCTTCCGAGAAGGCGCGGCTGGAAGAGGTCGTGGCCGATATGGATCGCCGCATCGCCCGGCTGGAACTGGCGGATGCGAAGCCGACCGGCCTGATGAACTAGAGCCCGTACCCAATAGGAAACGGCTCGTTGTTTGGAATAGAATTCTGAAAATATGAACCTTATTTCCACCGTCATCCTCGCCACGAGGGCGAGGATGACGGAATGAGTTTCAGGCTATTGGATCCAGACCCTGGTCAGGTCAGGACCGAACGGATCACCCGTTCATAGACGCCGGTCAGGGCCTCCAGCTCCGCTGTCGGGACCCGCTCATCGAACTGGTGCATGGTCTGGCCGACGAGGCCCAGCTCCAGCACCGGGCACAGGGCGCGGATGAAGCGGGCGTCGGAGGTGCCGCCGGTGGTCGAGGCCTCGGGCCGGCGACCGGTTTCGGCCTCGACCGCGTCCTGGACCGCCGTGACGAAGGCCCCGTGTTCGGTCAGGAAGGCCTCGCCCGAACACATATGCTCCAGCGAAATCTGCAGGCCCGTTTCCGCCTGGACCCGGCCCGCCTCGGCGTTCAGCCAGGCGATCAGTCCGTCGCCGGTGTGGGAGGGGTTGAAGCGGATGTTCAGCCGCGCCCGGGCCTCGGCGGGAATGACGTTGGTCGCCGGGTTGCCGATGTCGACGGTGGTGATCTCGAGGTTGGAGGGCTGGAAGGCCACGCTCAAGCAGTCCCGCTCCGCGAGCGGGACGTTAGCGACAGAAGGGTAGCCGTCGTCCAGCCGGTGGGCGTCCAGGGCCGCCAGCAGCCGCACCAGAACCGGGGCCGGATTGGCGGCGCGGTCGGGATAGGCGACGTGGCCCTGTCTGCCGTGGACGGTGATCCAGCTGTTCAGCGAGCCGCGCCGGCCGATCTTGATCATGTCGCCGAGATGCATCTGTGACGAGGGTTCGCCGACGACGCAGGCGTCGATGACCTCGCCCTCGGCCATCAGGGTCTCGACCACCCGTTTGGTGCCATGCAGGGCCGGGCCTTCCTCGTCGCCGGTGATGAGGAGGGACAGCGATCCCGCCGGCTCGCCTTCGGCCAGCACGCGCGAGACGGCGGCGACCCAGGCGGCGATGCCGCCCTTCATGTCCACGGCGCCCCGGCCGTACAGGACGCCGTCGCGGATCTCGGCGGCGAAAGGATCGGCGGACCAGCCGGCGGCGGCGCCGGTCGGGACCACATCGGTGTGGCCGGCGAAACAGAGGTTGGGCGAGGCGGTCCCGCGCCGGGCGTAGAGGTTCTCGATCCGTGCGTGCTTGCCCTCGCCGCCGGGCCCCTCGAAGGCCAAGCGGCGGCAGGTGAAGCCGAGGTCGGTCAGGATGCGCTGCAGCGTGTCCATGGCCCCCGCGTCCGCCGGGGTGACCGACGGACGGCGGATCAGGTCGCGGGTCAGTTCGACGGGATCGATGACCGCGATATCGCTTACGGGATGTGATGGACCGCTCATGGTCCTGTGCTTTACGGACTTGCCGCATCTGCGAAAAGGGGCCCGTCATGCCGAAGATCGAGATCGAGACCGCACCCACTGGCCACGGGACCGCCTACCCCGAGGCGTTCGCCGGGCCGTGCAAGCCGCGCCGACGCTGGAAGCTGGGCGATGCGGCGGGGCTGGGCCAGTTCGGCGTCAACCTGTTGCGCCTGCCCGCCGGGGCCTGGTCCAGCCAGCGCCACTGGCATGAGACCGAGGATGAGTTCGTCTGGATCGTGGAGGGCGAGGTCGTTCTGGTCGAGGGTCTGCCTCACCAGGGACTGGCGGGGGCGCCCCTGACCGAGACCGTGCTGCGCGCCGGCGATTGCGCCGGGTTCAGGGCGGGCGTCGCCAATGGCCACAGGATCGAGAACCGGTCGGGGGCCGAGGCGGTGCTGCTGGAGGTCGGGACGCGGACGCCGGGCGGCGACGGGGCCGACTATCCCGATATCGACATGATCCTGCCCCGGGGGGCGGATCGTTACCATCACCGGGACGGAACCCCGTATCCGAAGACTGACAGGCGCACGTGACCGAGACCATCGAGACGACCCCGCCCGTGCCGCCCCGTCCGCCGGAGGGAGAGCCGGAGAGCCCCTGGGGCCTTCGTGATTTCCGCCTGCTATGGTTCGGCCGGGTCGCAGCCGTTCTGGCCATCCAGATCCAGTCCTCGGCCCTGTTGTGGCAGGTCTATCTGATCGCGCGACGCGATCATCCGATCGAGGAGGCCAGCCTGTATCTGGGGCTGGTGGGGCTGTGCCAGTTCCTGCCGCTGCTGGCCTTCACCCTGCCGGCCGGGGCCATGGCCGACCGCCGCGACAGGAAGAAGACGGTGTGGATCTCGATTCTGGTCGAGGCCAGCTGCGCCCTGGGCTTCCTGTTGATGGCCCTGCACGGGTCGCCGCCCCTGTGGGGGCTGCTGGCCACGGCCGCCCTGTTCGGCGCCGCGCGGGCGTTCCTGGCGCCGGCCAGTCAGGCCTTCCTGCCGATGGTGGTCGGACGCAAGGCCCTGCCGCCGGCCATCGCCGCCCAGTCCATCGCCTTCCAGACCGGCGCCATCGCCGGGCCGGCCCTGGGCGGGGTGATCGTGGGCCTCCATGTGCCCCTGGCCTATGCCGTGGCCCTGGGTCTGTTTCTGGCCGCAGCCGCCGCCTTCATCCTGATCCGCACCCCCGGCAAGCCGGCGCCGCAGGAGAACCCCCTGCCGCCGGTCGAGGCGGTCAGGGAGGGTCTGGCCTATGTCTGGAAGACCAAGATCGTGCTGGGCGCCATCTCGCTGGATCTGGTGGTGGTGCTGCTGGCGGGGGTGGCCCTGCTGACGCCGATTTTCGCCGCCGACATCCTGCACGTCGGGGCCATGGGATTCGGGCTGTTGCGCGCCTCGTTCGGGGTGGGCGCCCTGCTGGTCGCCGTCTATCTGAGCCGCTATCCGATCGTGCGGCGCGGGGGGCTGTGGATGTTCGGGGCGGTGGCGGTGTTCGGCCTGTGCACCCTGACCTTCGGCCTGTCCAAAATCGCCTGGCTGAGCGCCCTGGCCCTGTTCATCGGCGGGGGGGCGGACATGATCAGCGTCAACATCCGCCAGACCCTGATCCAGCTGGCCACGCCCGATCACATGAGGGGCCGGGTGTCCTCGGTATCGATGCTGTTCATCGGGGCGTCGAACGAACTGGGCGAGGCCTATTCGGGCCTGATGGTTCGCATCCTCGGCCCCATCGGCGCTGCGGTGTTCGGCGGCTTCGGCGCCCTGGCCGCGACGGGGATCTGGGCGAAGGTCTTCCCGAGTTTGAGGAAGGCGGATCGGCTGAGCTAGTGGTTAGTGGTTAGTGGTTGGTGCCGTCGCGTTCGGCGCAGGCGGCCCACCGTTGTCGGACTCGCAATCACTATTCACTAACCACTGACCACCATTCCCCCGTCTCACCCCCATGCCCTGAAGTGTTTCGACAGCTTCAGTCCCTGCCGCTGGTAGTGGCTGCCGCCCTCGCCATAGAGGCGGGTGGGGCGTTCGGTCAGGGGTTCATAGACCAGCCGGGCGACGATCTGGCCGTGTTCCAGCAGGAAGGGGGTGTCGTGGGTGCGGACTTCCAGCACGCCCTTCGACCCCGCGCCATGGGCCTCGTCCGTGCCGAAACCGGGATCGAAGAAGCCGGCGTAGTGGACGCGGAATTCGCCGACGCTGGGGTCGATCGGGGTCATCTCGGCGGCCTGGTCGACCGGGATCTCGACCGTGTCGGACGAGGCGAGGATGTAGAACTCGCCCGGATCCAGCAGCAGTTCGCCGCGACGCAGGCTCAGGGGCTCCCAGAAGTCGCGCGGGTCGTGGCCGTCGATGCGGTCCAGATCGACGACGCCGGCATGGCGGCGGCCCCGGAAGCCGACGATGTCGCCGCCCATCAGGTCGACCCCGACGCTGCGGGTCTCCAGACGCGGCGGCTCGCCGACCTTGAGCCGCAGCTGGTTCAGCCGGGTGCCGGGCCGGACCAGGATGGAGAAGGTCTGGGGCGCGATCTCAAGATACAGCGGCCCCTCATAGCCCTCGGCCACATCGTCGAACACCGGGCCGCGATCGGTCAGCAGGCGCACGAAGACGTCGACCCGGCCCGTCGAGGACTTGGGATTGGCGCGGGCGATCAGGCCGGCGGGCAGGGACAGGCGCTCCTGCAGCTCGACGATATAGACGCAGCCCTTTTCCAGCACATAGCCGCCGGACAGGTCGATGGCATGCATCGACACATCGGCGATCCGGTCCGCGACCAGCCGTTGGCCCGGCAGGAAGGAGGCGCGCACACGCCAGCCGCGCGCGCCGAGTCTCAGGTCGAGGCTGGCGGGCTGGACCTGGTCGGCGTCGAAGGGCGTGGCCGAGGCGATGGCGCCCGTAGCGATCAGGGTCTCGATGCCCTGACAGGGCAGGATGCCCGACGTCTGGGTCTCGTCCGGCGTTTGGGTGTCTATGCTCATGCGGGTTGAATGCCACGGCGGGCGGCGGGCGTCACGGCCAATCCGGCGCTTGACCTGTCGAGCGGCGCAGGCTCCATGGCGGCATGTATGACGACGACCCCTATGAGGCAGAGACCGACGGAATTCTGGTGCGCGTCCGGCCCAGCTATCTGGCCGGCCAGTCCGACCCGGACGAGGGGCGCTGGGTCTGGGCCTATCAGGTCGAGATCGTCAACCTGACGCCCTCGCCGGTGCAGCTGATCTCGCGGCGCTGGCTGATCACCGATGCGCGCGGTCATGTCGAACAGGTGGCGGGGCCGGGCGTGGTGGGCGAGCAGCCGACGATCCAGCCGGGCGGCAGCTACTCCTATGCCTCCGGTTGTCCCCTGCCGACCGCCTCGGGATCGATGGCGGGCGTCTATGCGATGGTCGATGATCTGGGCCGGACCTTCGAGGTCGCCATCCCCGCCTTCAGCCTCGACGTCCCGGGCGCGGGGCGGGTGCTGAACTGAGGGTGTTGCTCCCATATTGGGAACATGATAGGCATGACGTCCGATGAATGTCGTCGCACGCAAGACCCTGGTGGCCTTCTGGACCCGGCATCCGAGGGCGAAGGGGCCTCTGTCGGCCTGGTACGAGATGGCGCGCGCGGCGGACTGGCGTTCACCGCAGGACGTGAGGAACGATTTCAACACGGCCGATTTCGTCGGTGACAATCGGGTCATCTTCGATATCGGCGGCAACAACTATCGACTGGTCGTGCGGATCTCCTATCGGTTCAAACAGGTGCTGGTGAAGTTTGTGGGAACCCATGGCGACTACGACCGCATCGATCCGGCGACGGTGTGAGGGAATGGGATGATGAGCCAGACCCCTGTACGGGTCATCCATGACGAGGCCGGACATGCCGCTGCGCTGGCGGAATACGAGGCCTTTTTCGACACCGAGCCTGCACCCGGGACGCCCGAGGCGGATCGGTTCGAGCTGCTGGGCCTCGTCATCGCGGCCTATGAGGACCGCCATTGGCCGATCCAGGCCGCCACGCCGCTGGAGGTGATCCGGCTGGTGATGGAGGCGCGAGGCTATGGTCAGGTCGATCTTGCGGCCCTGTTGGGATCGCGGTCACGGGCGTCGGAAATCCTCAACGGCCGACGGAGCCTGTCTGTGGAGCAGATCCGGCGGCTGAGCCGGGAATGGAGGATTCCCGCAGCCGCCCTTGTCGGAACGGCCGAAGCGGCCTGACAGGGCATCCGCATGGTCCGGGACAGGGTGGATGGGGCTGCGTCAACCCGGATAACCGCAGCCCCGCCCCCGGTCCTGTCAGCCGCGCGGCCGACAGGGTGGACGTGGGGTGGTTAGTGATTGAATGATTGCAGCGGGGCCGTATTGGCCACGCGCGCAATATCGGCGGATGGCCGCTCGCCAACCACGACGCCCTGATCACTCATCACCAATCACTCAGATATAGCGCCGCAGGCTGCGGGCCAGTTCGGTCGAGCCGTTCTTCTTGACCTGGGGCTGGTAGGCGACGCGGGCGTGTTCGACGCAATAGACGCCTTCCGAGGCGCGGCGGCCGCAGAAGCTGAACTCGCGCGAGGAGGGGTCGCCGATCGGCCATTTGCACATATGGGCGCCCAGGGTCATCACCGTGGCGGTGCCCGGCAGCTCGGTCACGGCGCGGATCGGGGTCGGCGGCACCGGGGCGGTCGGGCGCGGCTGGACGGCCTCGATCCGACGCGGGACGGACGGCTGGGCCGGCGGCGTCGTGCGGGTGCGGGCCGGACGGAAGGCGGCGGTCGTGGTGGTGCGGGCCGGCTGCGACGGCGTGGCGCGGCCCGACAGGCCCAGGCGGTGCACCTTGCCGATCACGGCGTTGCGGGTGACGCCGCCGCCCAGCTGTTTGGCGATCTGGCTGGCCGACTGGCCTTCCAGCCAGAGCTTCTTGAGCGCGCCAACGCGATCCTCGGTCCAGCCTGCGGTCATGTCGCTCTCCAGTGGCAATCGGATTCAATATCTGGTGTGAGGCGGCTCTTCAGCGACCTGTCCCTACCACTAATCGTAAACGAGACCTTAACAGACGCAAGATGTGCGAATCACTTGATCCACAGAAACCAGATGTTGAATCGCCGTTCGCTGAAATTTGATGCGGGTCTGGCGTCTTGCGCGAACGGGGCGTCAGGCGCATTTGCGCGGCCATGACCGATACCGCCTCCACGATCCGTCCGCCCCAGCCGCGTCGCTATGACGGGATTAACTGGGTCGGGCTGCAGACCCTGTATCTGCGCGAGGTGCGCCGGTTCTGGAAGGTCGGCGCCCAGACGGTGGCGGCGCCGGTGGTCACGACCCTGCTCTATATGCTGGTCTTCGTGGTGGCGGTGAAGGGCGGGCGTCCGCCGCTGGACGGCACCCCCTTCGCCGAGTTCGTGGCGCCGGGCCTGATCGTCATGGCCATATTGAACAACGCCTTCGCCAACTCTTCATCCAGCCTGATCCAGGCCAAGATCATGGGCACCTCGACCGACTTCCTGACCCCGCCCCTCAGCCCGCTGGAGCTGACCGTCGGCTTTTCGCTGGGCGCCGCGACGCGCGGCGTGGTGGTGGGTCTGGTCACGGCGATCTGCGTCATGCCGTTCGCACGACTGGGGCTGCACAATGTCCTGGCCATCGTCGGCTTTGGTCTGGCCGCCTCGCTGGTCATGGGGATGGCGGGCGTTCTGGCCGGGCTGTGGGCCGAGAAGTTCGACCAGCTGTCGGCGGTGCAGAATTTCGTGGTCATGCCGATGACCTTCCTGTCGGGGGCCTTCTATCTGGTGGAGAACCTGCCCGAACCCTTCGCCACCCTCAGCCACTACAATCCCTTCTTCTATCTGATCGACGGCTTCCGCTACGGATTCATCGGCCATTCGGAGGGCAATCTGTGGATCGGCGGCCTGATGAGCGCGGGGCTGATCGTGGCCCTGGGGATCTCCAACTGGCTGGTGTTCCGCTCGGGCTGGCGACTGAAGAGCTGAGTTGATACGCAAGGGGTTCAACCAGGATCCCGACCATGCTGTTTCGCCCGACCGCCCTCGCCACAGCCTTCTGCCTGTTCGCCCTTGCCGGCGGGGTATGGGCCCAGGCCCCCGCGTCGGGCGCGGCGCCGGCCGAGCTCAGGGACCGGGTCGCCGCCTTTGTGCAGCCCTCCAATGTCGAGCGCACCCGGGTCGCGCTCGAACAGCTGACGGCCGCCGGCTTCACCCCGGTCGTGGAGACCTTTGCGGGCGGCGGTCGCGCCGGACCGATGGAGGGCCGCAATGTCGTGGTCCTGATCCCGGGAACCGGCGCGGGCGAGGGCGGCGAGATCCTGCTGACCGCCCACTATGACGCCGTGAAACTGCGCGACGGAACGATGGCCCAGGGCGTGGTCGACAATGCCGGGTCGGTGGTCGCGGTGATCGAGGCGGCCCGGGCCCTGAAGGCGAACCCGCCGGTCCACGACGTGCGGTTGATCCTGTTCGATCAGGAGGAGCTGGGTCTGGTCGGCGCCCGCAAATGGATCGAGGCGCACGGCATCACCGGGGTGGCCGGGGTGCTGAACTCCGACGTCGCCGCCTATGGCGACACGATGATGTACGGCCAGAACAACGGCGCCCAGTCGGCCTGGGTGACGCGGGCGGTGCAGGAGGTCTGTGCGGCGCGGGCCCTGCAATGCGTCGGCTACCCGGCCTATCCGCCCAGCGACGACCGGGCCTTCTCGGCCGCCGGGGCGGCGGTGGTGTCGCTCGGCTTCCAGGACCAGATCGGCGCCCACCAGATGTGGCTGGCCTTCAATGGCGGCGAAAGTACGGGTCTGGCCGAGGGCTTCGTGCCCCGCGTCTTCCGCACCATCCATTCGGCCGAGGACAAGGTCGAGGCCGTCGAGGGCGAAACCATCCGCCTCGCCGCCGACACCTATGAGGCGGTGATCCGGGCCATGGACGCGAAGCTGACGGCCGACGGGAAGTAGGTCCGCCGACAGCAGGCGACCTTGACGTCTCCTCCCCATGCGCTTGCATGGGGAGGGGGACCACGAAGTGGTGGAGGGGCTCTGGATGTCGCAGGGTTCTGTATCGCGAGCGCGTGTTCTGCGGCGCGCCATGACGCCGCCGGAAGCCCGCCTGTGGGTTCATTTGCGCAGGCGCAGCCTCGGCAATCTCAAGTTCCGGCGACAGCACCCGATCGGGCCCTATGTGCTCGACTTCTATTGCGCCGAAGCGAAGCTGGGCGTCGAGATTGACGGCGCGGGCCACGATCATCCCGACCAGATCGCGCATGACCGGCGAAGAACCGGATGGCTGGAGACGCAGGGCGTGACCGTGATGCGCGTCACAGCCGAAGATGTCCGGGTCAATCTGGAGGGCGTACTGGCGTCGATACGCACGGTGGCCGAGGCCCGTGTTCGCGGCTAAAAACCCCTCCACCGCTTCGCGGTCCCCCTCCCCATCGCAAGCGCGACGGGGAGGAGACGGACAGGGATCTCCCAGCCGCGGACCTACCCGATCAGCGCCCTGGCCGCCGCGCGGGCCTCGTCGGTGATGACGGCGCCGGAGAGCATGCGGGCGATCTCCTCGAGGCGGGCGGCCTCATCCAGCGGATCGACGGTGGTGCGGGTCTGGCCGTCGCTATCGGACTTGCGCACCTTCCAGTGGGCGTGGCCGCGGGCGGCGACCTGGGGGCTGTGGGTCACGACCAGGACCTGGGCGCCCTCTGACAGGCGTTTCAGGCGCTGGCCCACGGCCTCGGCCACGGCGCCGCCGACGCCCTGGTCGACCTCGTCGAAGATCATCACCGGCTGGCGCTGGTCGGCCCGACCCGCGAGCGCCGCCTTCATGGCCAGGGCGAAGCGGGCCAGTTCGCCGCCGGAGGCGATGGCGTCCAGCGGGCCGAAGTCGTCGCCGGCATTGGTGGCGATCTGGAAGCGGACGGTCTCGACCCCCTGCGGGCCGCGCCGGCCGTCGGCGACCGGTTCGAAGGCCACATTGAAGCGGGCGCGGTCCAGTTTCAGCGGGGCCAGTTCGGCCATGACGGCCGCCGTCAGCCGCTCGGCCGCCGCCTCGCGCGCCGAGGTCAGGAAGACGGCGGCGATATCATAGGCCTCACGCGCGGCCGAGGTCTCGCGCTCGGCGGCGGTCAGGGCCTCGGCGCCGTCCTCGATCAGCCGCAGCTGTTCCCGCAGCCGCAGGCGCAGGTCGGGAAGGGCGGAGACAGGGGTGTTCAGTTTCCGGGCGGCGGCGCGCAGGGCGAACAGCCGTTCCTCCGCCCGGTCCAGCCGGCCGGGTTCGAAATCGAAGGCGGCGGCGGCGGCGTCGACCTCGGCGATGGCCTCCACGGCCTCGACGATGGTGCGGTCGATGGCCTCGGCGGCGGCGGTCAGGCGGGCGAGGACGGGGTGGTCCGCCGCCACGCCGTCCTGCGACCCGCCGTCCTGTGATCCCATGGCCTGAACGGCGCGCTGGCGGGCGTGTTCGACCGCGCGCAGGGCCGCCGACAGCTTCTGGCTGAGCTTGTCGCCGCCCAGCTGGGTGCGGGCGTCGGCCAGGTCGGCCACCGCCTTTTCCGCCGCCCCGAGCAGGGCGCGTTCGCCGGCCAGTTCGGTCTCCTCGTCCTCGCGCGGGTCGAGGGCGTCGAGGTCGGCCAGGTTGAGGGCGATCTCGTCCGAACGGGCGGCGGCTTCGTCGGCGGCGGCCTTCAGCCCGGCCAGACGGGCTTCGGCCGCCCTGAGGGCGGCGGCGGCGCGGGCCACGGCCTCCAGCTGGGGCGACAGGCCGCCATAGGCGTCGAGGGAGGCGCGGTGGGTCTTCCAGTCCAGCAGGCCGACCGTCTCGTGCTGGCCATGGACCTCGACCAGACGGGCGCCGATCTCGCGCAGGGCGGCGACCCCGGCGGGAGCGTCATTGATCCAGGCGCGACTGCGGCCGTCGGCGCTGACGACGCGACGCAGGATCAGATCCTCGCCCGGCCGGGCCTCGAAGCCCCGCTCGGCGATCAGGGCGATCAGGTCGGCATCGTCCGGGGCGGTGAAGACGGCGGTGGCGCTGGCCTGTCTGGCGCCGGACCGGACCAGTCCCGCGTCGCTGCGGCCGCCGAGGGCCAGGCCGAGCGCATCAAGGATGATCGACTTGCCCGCCCCGGTCTCGCCGGTCAGCACGGTCAGGCCGTTCTCGACCTCAAGGTCGAGCGCCTCCACCAGCACGATGTCGCGGATCGAGAGGGCGGTCAGCATGGCGCACCCGGCGGTTGGTCGGCGTGATTCGACATCGGCGCCACTGTAGCCGCGTCTTCGCATTTGTTCACTGCCCGTTCCGCCGGTCGCGGAGGACGGTCTCAGCCGGGAATGATCCGCCGCAGCCAGCTTTCGCGTTTGGCGGTCGGTTCGGTTACGGGCCGGGCCCCGTTCTCGCTGAGCAGGGCATAGGCTTCGGCGTACCAGGCGCTGCCCGGATAGTTGAAGCCCAGCACGGCGGCGTTGCGGGTGGCCTCGTCCTTCAGACCCAGGCCCAGATAGACCTCGGTCAACCGGTACAGGGCCTCGGGCGCATGGGAGGTGCGCTGGAAGGCCTCATTGTCGATCACCGCCTTGTAGCGACCGATGGCGGCCAGGGGCTGGTTGCGGCGCTGATAGTAGCGGCCGATGGTCATTTCCTTGCCGGCCAGCTGGTCGTTGACCATGTCGATCTTGACCCGCGCATCCGTCGCATAGGAGGAGTTCGGATAGCGACGGATCACGTCGCGCAGACCCGCCAGGGCGGATTGGGCATAGGCCTGGTCGCGACCCACGTCGACGATCTGCTCGAAGTTGCAGACCGCCCGCATGTAGAAGGCGTAGGCGGCCGAGGGGCTGCCCGGGAACAGCTGGATGAAGCGGTCCGAGGCGGCGATGGAGTCCGCATAGTCGCCCGACTGATAATAGGCATAGACCTGCATCAGGATCGCCCGGCGCGACCATTCCGAATAGGGGTGCTGGCGCTCCACCTCCTGGAAATAGTCGACCGCATCGTTCCAGCGCCGGCTCTGCAGCCGTTCGAAGCCGGTGTTGTAGAGCAGCTCGACCGGCCGCTCCTCATAGGCCAGCCTGGGACGGCTGCCGCTGCCGCTACAGGCGGCGATCGACAGGGTCAGGCCCGCCATCATCGCGATCGTCAGGGTGGTGCGGAGCCTGCCGGCCGGCATCGGGGAAGAGAACAAGGAAGACACCCTCATCAACAGGCGACGGAAACGCACCCGGGAACGCCCTGGTGGACGTCCGCGAAAATTCAGACGCGACCTCTACACCAGCGGCCCCGGGTTCGCCAATGCAGGCGAGACCGGGGCGAAATCGGCAAGGTCCGACTTGTCCCCGGCCCCCGCGCTGGTAAAGAGCGCAACCGTCATTGGCGTTTCGATGACGGCGAAAGGATGACCGGCCGATGAAGCTGCTCGCAGGCAATTCAAACCGCCGTCTCGCCCAGGCGATCGCCGACCATCTCGACATGCAACTGACCCGGGCCCAGGTGAAGCGATTCGCCGACAATGAGGTCTTTGTGGTCATCGAGGAGAACGTCCGCGGCGAGGACGTCTTCGTCATCCAGTCGACCTCCTATCCGTCCAACGACAATCTGATGGAGCTGTTGATCTGTATCGACGCCCTGGTGCGGGCCTCGGCCCGGCGGATCACGGCGGTCATGCCCTATTTCGGCTATGCCCGTCAGGACCGGAAGACCGGGGGGCGGACGCCGATCTCGGCCAAGCTGGTGGCCAATATGATCACCCGGGCCGGCGCCGACCGGGTGCTGACCATGGATCTCCATGCCGGCCAGATCCAGGGCTTCTTCGATATTCCGACCGATAACCTGGTCGCGACCCCGGTCCTGGCCAATGACATCAAGGACAACTACCAGCGCGGCAATCTGATGATCGTCTCGCCCGACGTGGGCGGGGTCGTGCGCGCCCGGTCCCTGGCCGAGCGGTTGAACGTCGATCTGGCCATCGTCGACAAGCGCCGCCCCCGGGCGGGCGAGAGCGAGGTGATGAACATCATCGGCGACGTCGCCGGCCGCGAGTGCATCCTGTTCGACGACATCGTCGATTCCGGCGGCACCCTGGTGAATGCGGCCAAGGCCCTGATCGAGGCGGGGGCGACGGAGGTCTCGGCCTATATCAGCCACGGCGTCCTGTCCGGGCCGGCCGTCCAGCGGGTCACCGACGGCCCGCTGAAAGAACTGGTGATTACCGACTCCATCGAACAGCCGGATGCGGTCATCGGCTGCGCCAAGATCCGGACCGTCGCTGTGGCGCCGCTGATCGGCGAGGCCATCCGTCGCATCGCCAATGAGGAATCGGTGTCCAAACTGTTCGATTAATCATCGGAAAACCATCGCGGGACGTATAAGGTTTCCTGTAACGGCGCGCCCTTTCCCGCGTCCGGTTTGCGTTCATGCCGGGACGACCTTGATGCCAGTCACGACACCCCTGACCTATATCCTTCGACGCAGCCTGGCCTGCGCCGCGCTCGCCGCCACCGCCGTTCTGGCGGGTTGCGAGACGCCGCCCGAGCCCCCGGCTCCCGCCCCGCCGCCTGTGGTCGTGGCGGCGCCGCCCCCGCCGGTGACCCTGAACCAGGGCGTGGCCGAGGCCGCCGCCGTCTATGTCGGCTTCATCCGCAATGTCTCCTCGATCCGGGGCGGCTTCCCGGACGCCGAGTCGATCCAGCAGGCGATGCAGCGCGGCGCCACCTATCAGTCGGGCCAGCTGTCGCGCGGCCTGATCGCCTATGCCTCGATCCTGGCCCTGCAGTCGCCCGAGTTCGTGGCGGGCCTGCGGGGCTATGCGGCCGATCCGGCGACGCGCGCCCAGGTCATCAACGCCATCATGACGGACCCGTCCTATGCCGCCGCCCTGCCTGGCGCGGATGCGGCTGCGGGGCTGATCGCCTCGACCCTGGGTCAGGATGTGGCCATGCTGACGGCGATCGCCGATCAGGTCGAGGGCGACGCCTATACGATCCAGGAGCGCAATGATCCGCGCCGCCGCTGGGCGACGACCCCCATTCCCAACCGCGAGGTCCGGCTGCAGACGGCCAAGACCCTGTCGGACCGCCCCATGCTGCCGTCGGCCGAGGACGCCTCGCGCCTGTTTGCCGCCGCCCATGCGGGATCGGGTCTGGGCGTGGCGGGCGACCGGGCCACGCCGCCCTATACGCCCGTCGTGGCCCGGGCCCTGTCGATCGCCGCCCTGGCCGCCCTCGGCTCCGCCGGCGACGACCAGCGGTCCAACACCGACATCCTGGTCAATGATCCGGGCAACCAGTTCTGTTTCGACATGTCCAAGCTGAACCTGTTCCAGTGCCTGGCCGCCTCGCGTCCCAGCTATGAGGACATTTTCTGCATCGGCCGCCATATCGTGCGCGATCTGGCCACCTGTGCGACCTCGGCTGTGGCGGCCGCGCCGGTGCGCACCGCCGCCGCCCCCGCCATGGGCCCGGCGTCCGGTCCGGTCTCCACGACCGCGGCGCTGAACGGGACGCCTGTCGCCCGGAACTGATCGCGGGACGACGGATCGCAAGAGAGTCGGTTGCGCAGGCCCGGTCTTGCGTGTAATAGCCCGCGCTCTTGAATTCGTGGGTTCCGACCCCGTCTGCGCGAGCCGATTTCGGCGCAGGCGTTTTTGTTGTTGAGGCGAGCCAGATGGCCGAGATCATTCTGAACGTGGACGTCCGCGAAAACACCGGCACGGGCGGCGCGCGCGCTGCCCGCCGTTCGGGCGCCGTTCCGGGCATCCTTTACGGCGGCGACAAGGCCCCCGTAGCCATTTCGGTGAACGAGAAGGACTTCCGCAAGTCCCTCTACACCGGCAAGCTGCTGGGCCACCTGGTGACCCTGAAGTATGGCGAAGAGACCCAGCCGGTCATCGCCAAGGACGTGCAGTTCGACCCGGTGTCGGACCGCCCGCTCCACTTCGACCTCATGCGCGTCGACGAAAAGGCCCCGATCAAGATCGAGGTCGCCGTCCACTTCGCCAATGTCGACGAGGCGCCCTACACCCGCGCCGGCGGTTCGCTGGAAGTCGTCCGTCACGCCGTCGAGATCCTGGTCCGCGCCGACCAGATCCCCGACGAGCTGGTCGTGGACCTGACCGGCCGCCAGATCGGCGACACCATCCGCATGTCGGACATCACCCTGCCCAAGGGCGCCTCGGCCACCATCACCGACCGCGACTTCGTGATCGCCACGATCAAGACCTCGTCGGCCGCCCAGTCGGAAGCCGCCGACGAAGCCGCCGAAGGCGAAGCCTCGTAAGCCTGATCGGCCTTCACGGGTTTGAAGATCACAGCCCCGTCCGGTTCGCCGGGCGGGGCTTTTCGTTGCTGCACCCGTCCGGCTGGACTATTGTCAGGGGCATGGACGGAACCGCCGCCGGTCTTGAAGGATCCGACCCCGATGGCATGCGTGCCCGGGGTTACAAGGAGGTGCGGCGCTGGGTCGTCGATCTCGATGCCCCGGGCATGCGCGACCAGGTCGGTGCGGCCCTGACGCGGATCAACGCCTCCGAGGAAGAGCGCGCGCTTCTCGACGAGATCGAGGAGAACGCTGCCGATCTCTGGCGTTCGCTTCCGGAATGAACCGGGGCGATCCGCTGATCGTCGTCCTCTCTGGAGACTATGGAAAGCCCCGTCCCGCCGTGCTGGTTCAGGGCGAGGCGCTTTTCGAGGTCGACAGCCTGCTGGTCTGTCCCTTGACCACCGATGTGTCCACCGCCGGGCCGTTTCGACCCGTTCTGACCCCGACGTCGGAGAACGGCCTTCTCTCGCCATCCGTTATCATGACGGACAAGATAACTGCGGTCCCCCGGCGTCGATGCCGCGACAGGATCGGTAAACTGGGCGCCGAACATATGCAGATGCTCGATTCCAGCCTGATGTTCGTGCTCGGGCTTGGTGACTGACCTCATGATCATCATCGCCGGCCTGGGCAACCCGGGCGCCAAGTATGAGAAAAACCGCCACAACATCGGCTTCATGGCCGTCGACGAGATCGCGCGCCGGTGGCGGTTCGGGCCGGAGCGGGCCAAGTTCCAGTCGGTCATCAGCGAAGGCGAGGTCGAGACGGCGGGCCCGAACGCCAGCGGCGGGCCCGTCAAGGTTCTGCTGATGAAACCCCAGACCTTCATGAACGAGAGCGGCCGGGCGGTCGGGGAGGCGGCGCGCTTCTACAAGATCAAGCCCTCGGAGATCATCGTCTTCCATGACGAGATCGACCTGGCCCCCGGCCGGTTCCGGATGAAGACCGGCGGCGGGGCGGCCGGCCAGAACGGGGTGCGGTCCCTGATCAGCCATCTGGGCGCCGACTTCCGCCGGGCGCGGATGGGCATCGGCCATCCGGGCGAGGCGCATCTGGTGATGCCGCATGTGCTGGGCGACTTCCACAAGGCCGAACAGCCCTGGCTGGAGGCCCTGCTGAACGCCTGCGCCGACGCCCTGCCGTTTGCTGTGGGCGGAGACGACGAACGCTATCAGGGCGAGGTGCTGAGGCTGGCCCCGGCGCCGAAATTCAGCCCCCGCCAGCAGGCCAGGGGGGCTTAGGGTTTCCTGCCGGCAAGGGCGGCGGCGTCCCGGACGCGGACCTTTCGCGCCCCGGCCAGGGGCAGGGGGTTTTGGCCGCCGTCTGGCGGTCAGGTCTGTGTAGCGTGAAGCGGTCGCTCCCGGCGATCACCCTAGATCGGCTCAAGCTCCGAGGGCCTGAAGGTCTCGACGTGGAAGGCCGGATGGGTTGAGGATTCCTCAAGCACCGCAATGGCAACGGTTTTGCCGTCGGTGCGGACGTTGATGAGGCCGTAGGTCAATTTTTCGACGATCCGGAGATCTCGTGGCCGAGAAAACGGGCCTTTGGCGTTCCTGGCCATCCAGCAGTCATCGATTTCCGTGTGGGTCGTCTTCCCGTCCGTTACGGGGCCCCGCCTGTAGGTCTTGTAGCCCGAGTTGAAGGCCACGGATCGCGACAGTTCCGTCGAGTAGAGCAGCGGCGCGAACAGCTCTTCTTCCGTGTGGCCGGCAAATGTCTGGGTGACGGTTTTCGTGCGTCCGTCCGCCTGAGGCCGGTTCCACTTCAGACGCGGCGCAAAGGCGCCTGTCATGCCGAGAACCAGAGCGCGGGGATGGACGTGGGTTTCCTGGTCGCCGCTTGAGAACAGCGTCGCGATCGGAGACATGGCCTGGAGAAATTTCCACGAGATGTCGTCCGACCCGTGGTGGCACGCCTTGCCGACGTGGCAGGCGAACTCGCCCGGCGACCATCTCTGGAGCAGAAGCGCCTGAGACCGGAAATTTAGATCGCCTGTGGTCAGAATCCGCACATCGCCGAAGTCGAGACGCAGCACCAACGACTGGCCATTGCGCGTAAGTGAAGGCGCAGCGAGATTGTAGAAGCCGGAGGTCTTGTTTTCGTCGAGGTAGCGCAGGCCGGGCGCACCGGTCGGCGGGATGGCTGCCTCGATCGGCCCGAGCACCTTGACCTTCACCGGGGCCGCAGCCAGTGGGCCGCCGTTCGACTTGTCGGACAGGCGTCTTAACTCGCCCACGGCGCCCCCTTGATGGTCCCGCAGACCCTTGAGGATCGCTCCCCAGTTGCCGCTCAGAGCCCAGGCCCGCCCGGGACCGGGCTGCTCGAACCTGTCGACATCGGCGAAGTCGTCAATGAGCGTCCCGAGATAGAGTTCACCCTCCTCGACGCCCGCCACTTCCCCGAGTTGCGACAGGCCGGGTTCTGTCGCTGACCACGCTCTCGCCTGGCCATCGAACCGCCCCATGCCGCCGTGGTACACCGTCCCGACGCTCCAGTAGTCGCCGAGCCTGTCAACGAACTGCTGGCCCGCGCCGATATGGTCCTCATCCGGATGGGTGAAGGCGATCCAGTCGAAATGGAACGGCTTGTCCTCATCACCCCTAGCCTCAAACATCCACAGATGGTCGTCGAAAGCCATCCACGCCATGAAGTCGACGGCTGTCCGCCCGCTATTGGTATTGATGAAACCGGTGCGGCCCGGCCCAAGATCGATGGCCGCCCATTTTCCATCCGGAAAACGGATGAGGCTGGCGTCGCCTTGCCCCACGTCAATCTGCCAGATGCTCAGGATCGACTCGTCAGTCAGGCGGGCCCTGGGCACCTCCAGGAGGTGGCCCTTTGCCGAGACCCTGGCCTTGCTCCCGTTGATTTCCCGAACGAAGACTTCGTCGCCCCACAACAGGGCCGCCTTGCCCCAGGTCTCTCTCTGCCTGCGGCCCTTTGCCGGCGTCTCTTTGGCGAGCACCTTCGCCATTAGCTGATACTTGCCATCACAGGAGTCGATGTACGCAACTGCCCCGGCACGCACCGTCATAGCCGCCTCGCTGGATAACTGAACATCGTTATACCATGGGCGCCGGCCTGTGTCTCAGTCGTTGAGAACCGCCCGCATCCGGTTCGTCGCCGGGAATGAGGACCGGCGGAGCGAATATTCGCCCCGGGCCAAAGGCGAACCTCCTGCGTCCTCCCGAATCCCGCCGCATAGCGATGCCGATGCGGCGAGGTTGCGCTTTCCCTGAACGGGCATCCTCGCTAAGTCCTCACGGATGAACCGCCGCCAGGTCGAGGACTGGTCGATCGCGCGTTCGCTGGCTTTGCTGGCGGCGTTGTTCGCGATCGTGTTCGGCTCCCTGGCGCCCTTTGCGGCCCAGGCGGCGGCGCGGCCGGGGCAGGTGCTGGTGCTCTGTTCGGCCGAGGGGCCGCAGACCCTGGCGCTGGACGCCCACGGCAATCCCATCGACGGCAAGCCGCAGGCGGGCGGGGGGCCGAAATGCGCCGCCTGTCTGCTGGTCGCCCCGGCCGACCTGCCGCAGCCGCCGATCCTCGTAAAGGTCACGGGCGCGATCACCCGGCCGGCCCCGGTCTATATCGCCGAGGCCCACTCTGTCCTGCCGCCGGCGCGGGCCCCGCCCCGGCCGCCGTCCACGGCCCCTCCCGAAGCCTGAACAGACCCCGATAGCGACCCCATGCGCCGCGTGATCGATCGCGCGCGCTCGCCTTCTTCTGTTTCAGGACCTTCTCTCCATGCGACGTCTCATGTCGGCGGCTCCGGCCGCCCTGCTTTGCCTGCTCGCCAGCCCCGCCCTCGCCCGTGAAATTCAAGGGGACCCCCAATCCGGCCCCGCCGTTGATCTGGGCGAGGTGATCGTCACCGGCGCCCGCAATCCCGAGGATCCCCCGGCCGTGGCCGAGGCCCGCCGCCGCCTGTCGCGCACCCCCGGGTCCGTGGCCGTGGTCTCGGCGGAAAGCCTCGAGAGCCGCTATGCGCCGAATATCGCTGACGTCCTGCGCGACGTGCCCGGGGTCTATGCCCAGAAGAAATGGGGCGGGGACGTGCGAATCTCTATCCGGGGCTCGGGCATCGGCAACGCCAACCATCTGCGCGGCCTGTTCGTGTCGCAGGACGGCATCCCCTTCAACGAGGCCGACGGCTTCGGCGACGTGCAGATGGTCGATCCCCTGCTGGCCCGGTTCACCGAGGTGTACAAGGGCGGCAACGCCCTGCGCTTCGGCGGCGCCCTGCTGGGCGGGGCGGTCAATCTGGTGACGCCGAACGGCCGCACCTCGGGTGAGACCGCCAGCCTGCGCGCCGATTTCGGCTCATGGCGCACCGGCCGGCTGCATGCCGAGGTCGGGGGCGTGCGCGGCGACTGGGACGGCTTTCTGGGCGTCACCGGCGCCACGGCCGAGGGCTGGCGCCAGAACTCCAAGGGCCAACAGCAGTACATCACCGCCAATATCGGCCGCAGCTTCGGCGAGGACCGCGAGGCCCGGCTGATCGTCCAGGGCGCCTATGTCCATCAGGATATTCCCGGCTCCCTGACCCTGGCCCAGGCCTTGAACACCCCCGTCATGCCGGCTGCGGCCAATGTCGCCAACGCCTGGCAACGCGACTACGCCTCGGTGCGCACCACCCTGTCGACCCGCTGGCGACTGTCGCCCGGCCTGCTGTTCGAGGGGGCGGTCTATGGCACCTGGAAGGACCTGCATCACCCGATCTTCCAGGTCATCGACCAGCAGAGCCGCAACTACGGCGCCTTCGGCCGGCTGGACTGGGAGGGGCAGCTGTTCGGCCTGAGGGCGGATGCCTTCGGCGGGGCCTGGTACCGCGTCGGCGATCTGGATGCGCAACAGTTCGTCAATGTGCGCGGCTCCAGCGGCGCCCGCACGGCCAGCGCCCGCCAGAATGCGAAGGCGCTCGATGTCTTCGCCGAGGGGCGACTGTTCGTCACGGACCAGATCGCCGTCGTCGCCGGCGGCGCCCTGGGACGGGCCGAGCGCGACTATCAGAGCTTCGCCCTGCCGGGGGTCGCCTCGACCTTCAACCTGACCACCGGCAAGGACTATGAGTGGTTCGCGCCGCGCCTCGGCCTGTTGTGGGAGAGCGCGTCGGGGGCCCAGGCCTATGCCAATGTGACGCGCTCGATCGAACCGCCCAACTTCGGGTCGCTGTCCCCCACGGTCGGCGGCTTCGCCCCCGTCGAGGCCCAGGAGGCCTGGACCTGGGAGGCGGGGCTGCGCGGCCGCACCGCGCAGTTGTCATGGGACGTCGCCGTCTATCGCGCCGAGCTGGACCATGAACTGCTGAACTTTGTGGTCAATCCGGCGCTCGGCATTCCGGCGGCGACCTTCAACGCCGGTCCGACCGTGCATCAGGGGATCGAGGCCGGGCTGGACTGGCGGTTCGCGCCCGGCTGGCGACTGCGCCAGACCTGGAGCTGGTCCGACTTCTTCTTCGACGGCGACAAGGTCTATGGCGACAACGACCTGCCGCTGGTCCCGCCGCATCTGTACCGGGCCGAGCTGCGCTATGATCATCCCGCCGGCTGGTTCATCGCCCCGGCGGTGGAGACGACCCCGTCCGACAGCTGGGTCGACTATCGCAACACGATGAAGGCGCCGGGATATACGGTGGTGAACCTGGGTCTCGGCTGGAAGATCGATGACCGGTCCAGCCTGTTCGTCGACGCCCGCAACCTGTTCGACGAGCGTTATGTCTCCAACTTCAGCGCCGTGACCGACGCCCGCACCGCCTCGACCGCCGTCTTCTGGCCGGGGGAGGGCGTCTCGGCCTTCGTCGGCCTGCGGCTGGCCTACTGATGGCGGTCAGTGACACTGCCGGGAAGGGGGCGGCGCCGGCCGTCCCCCGACCCCTGTCCGGCGCCTATCGGGCGGTGTGGCGCTGGCATTTCTATGCCGGGCTGCTGGTCCTGCCGGTGCTGATGCTGATGGCCCTGACCGGGGCCCTGTATCTGTTCGAAGGCGAGATCGACGGGGCGGTGTACCGCGCCATCGCGCGGGTCGAGGCGCGGGCGACGGTCGCCTCGCCCGACCGCTGGGTCGCGGCGGCGGAGGCCGGGACAGGCGGCAAGGTCGCCAATGTCCTGATCCCCGCCCGGGCGGATGAGGCGGTGCGGCTGACGGTCCGTCTGCCGGACGGGAGCCGGCGCACCGCCTTCGTCGATCCGCACGACGCCCAGCTGACGGGGGTCACGGCCTATGGCGGGGTGATGGAGACGGTCAAGCGGCTGCACAGTCTGGCCCTGATCGGGCCGTGGGCCAACTATGTCGTCGAGATCGTCGCCGGCTGGGCCCTGATCCTTGTCGCCACGGGGATCTTCATGTGGTGGCCGCGCGGCCGGGGCGTGGGGGTGGCATCCGTCAGGGCGAGGGATCCGCAGCGTCGTCCGTTCTGGCGCGACCTGCATGCCGTGACCGGCCTCTATGCCGGCGGGGTGATCGCCTTCCTGGCCCTGACCGGCATGCCCTGGTCGGCCTTCTGGGGCGACCAGTATATGAGCTGGGTCAAGGACCACGGGCTGGGCCGACCGAAACCGCCGGCCGCCGCCAGCCCCTTCGCCCATGCGGAGCACCCTGACGCCCCCGCCGGGGTCGGCTGGACCATGGAGGGGATGGTCATGCCCGCCGGTCATGCCGGCCTCCACCCCGCCCCTCCGGCCCGGCTGTCGACCGTGATCGCCACGGCGGAGCGGCAGGGGCTCGTTCGCCCGTATCTGGTGTCGATCCCGAAGACCCCGGATCTGGCCTTCACCGCCGCCCGCGTGGTGCGACAGGTCGAGGATACGCGGGTCGTCTATGTCGACGGCGTGACCGGGGCGGTGCGGGCCGATATCGGCTGGCGCCAGTTCGGCGTCGGCGCCCGCGCCTTCGAATGGGGCATCGCCGTCCATCAGGGGACCCAGTACGGCGGGATCAATCGCTATGTGATGCTGGGCGGCTGTGTCGCCGTCTGGGCGCTGGCGATCAGCGGGCTGGTCATGTGGTGGAAACGTCGGCCGGCCGGAAGGCTGGGCGCGCCGGCCGCCCCGCCGGGCCCGCGCGTGCGGGCCGCCGTCCTCGGCATCGTCCTGCCGCTGGCCGTCCTGTTTCCGTTGACGGGGCTGAGCCTGATCGCCGCCCTGATGTTTGATCGCCTGTTCCACCGCCTGCGGCGTCCCGCCGCGTCCCGACCCTGAAGGAGACTTCCATGAAACGCCTGCTGATCCCCTCCGCCCTGATGCTGCTGTCGGCCTGCGGCGGCTCGTCCGAACCCGACGCCCTGGCGGTGGTGGCGCCCGCCGACGCCCTGTGCCGCCCGACCCCGAACGGCCGGGACGCCACCGGCTGCTACATCACCCTGACGGCCAGTCGCGATGACCGGCTGGTCAGCGTCTCCAGCCCCGTGGCCGGCCTCGGCCAGATCCACGAGATGAAGGTCGAGAACGGCGTCATGTCGATGGCCGAGATGAAGGACGGTCTGGCCCTGCCGGCCGGCGAGGCGGTGACGCTGAAGCCCGGCGGCAACCACATCATGCTGATGCAGCTGAAACAGCCGCTGAAGGCCGGCGAGACGGTGTCCCTGACCCTGACGTTCGAACACGCCGGATCGATCGGCGTCCGGGCCCGGGTCGGCCAGCCCGCCATGACCCCGGGCGCCATGTCGCACTGAGGCCGAGGCTGAGGCGGCGGTTTGCGCAGAGGCCAGACTGGCCTATTGAGGAGGGATGATGACAATCTCCCCGTGGATCGCCGCCCCTCTCGCCCTGCTGGTCCTGGCCGGATGCGGCGACCGGCCGAAGAACGCCACCAAGGCTTCTGTGAGCACCGACGGCGTCACCGCCAGCGTGGTCATCAGCGACCCCTGGTGCCGGCCGTCGCCCAACGGCGCCCAGGTCGGCGCCTGCTACGCCACCATCAAGGCCTCCACCGCCAACCGGCTGACGGGCGTCGCCACCCCCCTGGCCGGCGAGGTGCAGGTCCACGACATGACGATGGAGGGCGGGATGATGAAGATGACCGCCCTGCCGGACGGCCTGCCCCTGGCGGCGGACCAGAAGGTTGAACTGGCGCCGGGCGGCAAGCATCTGATGCTGATGGGCCTGACCGGCCCCCTGACCGAGGGCACGGCCGTACCCCTGACCTTTACCTTCTCGGGCACCCCCGCGATGACGGTCCAGGCCCCGGTGCGGCCGCCGAAGGACTGATTTCGGGGGCCAGCCTGACAAACGGCCCCGGAGTCGCTAAAGCCACGCCCTCACTTCAAAGTCTGAAAGCCCCATGGCCCTGAAAGTCGCGATCGTCGGCCTGCCCAACGTCGGCAAGTCCACCCTGTTCAACGCCCTGACCAAGACGGCGGCGGCCCAGGCGGCCAACTATCCGTTCTGCACCATCGAGCCGAACACCGGCGACGTGGCCGTCCCCGAGCCCCGGCTCGAGGCCCTGGCCGAGATCGCGGGGTCCAAGGACATCATTCCGTCGCGGATCACCTTCGTCGACATCGCCGGCCTGGTGCGCGGCGCGTCGAAGGGGGAGGGGCTGGGCAACCAGTTCCTGGCCAATATCCGCGACTGCGACGCCGTGGCCTTCGTCGCCCGCTGTTTCGTCGACGACGACATCACCCATGTCGAGAACCGCATCGACCCGATCTCGGACCTCGAGATCATCGAGACCGAACTGATGCTGGCTGACCTCGAAAGCCTCGAGAAGCGGGTCGTCAACGTCGAGAAGAAGGCCAAGGGCGGGGACAAGGACGCCGCCCAGACCCTGAGGCTGATCAACGCCGCCCTCGTGCCCCTGCGCGCCGGCAAGCCCGCGCGGGTGGTCGAGGTGTCGAAGGAGGACGAGAAGGCCTGGCATATGCTGCAGCTGCTGACCTCCCTGCCGGCCCTCTATGTGTCCAACGTCGACGAGGGATCGGCCGACAAGGGCAATGAACTGTCCGATCTGGTCGCCGCCCGCGCCGCCGCCGACAACGCCAAGTCGGTGGTCATCTCGGCCAAGATCGATTCCGAACTGGCGGTGCTGTCGCCCGAGGAACAGGCCGAGTTTCTGGAAAGCCTCGGCCTGGCCGAACCCGGCCTGAACCGGCTGATCCGCGAGGCCTATGCCCTGCTGGGCCTGCAGTCCTATTTCACCGTGGGGCCCAAGGAGGCCCGGGCCTGGACCATCCATATCGGCGACACGGCGCCCCAGGCCGCCGGCGTGATCCACACCGATTTCGAGAAGGGCTTCATCCGCGCCGAAACCATCGCCTTCGAGGACTATGTCGCCCTGCGCGGCGAGGCGAAGGCGCGCGAGGCCGGCAAGCTGCGGGCCGAGGGCAAACAGTATGTCGTCAAGGACGGCGACGTGATGAACTTCCTGTTCAACTGACCGGGCGGGCGGCGGCGGCGTCCGGCCGCCGCCAGTCCAGGACGCCGGTCCGGACGCCGGTCCGGACGCCGGGGGGCAATGTCCCGACCGGCCGGTTCCTTGTCGCCCCCACGGAATGCCCTGTCCCTCTCCCGCCGGGAGAGGGCGTGCACAGCGCAAATCCAGCGATCAGCGGCGACCTGTCGGGTGCAACTGCCCCTTACTGCCGCGCCGCCTCGCTCGCGGCGCGGAGGCGGCCGAACTCGGCGGTCGGTTTCCACTGCGGCCAGCCGGTTCCGTCGGCGATCTCGCGGCCCAGCCGGTAGAGCAGTTCGAGGTTCTGGCGGGCGGCGGTGAAGTCGTAGTCAGGCCGCCATTCGTCCTCGAGGTTGTGGTAGTAGGTCGCCATCTGGGCCTGGTAGTAGGGCCGGCCGACAGCCTCGCCGCCCTCGACGAAGTCGACGCCGGTCCAGGGCATCAGGGCCGGGACGCCGCCCGCCGCGAAGTTGAAATGGTCCGAGCGGTAGTAGAAGCCCTGTTCCGGCTCGCCGTCGCCGACCACGCCGCCGGGACGGCCCTGTGCGGCGGCCAGACGGGCCAGATCGTCCTCCAGGGTCGACTTGCCGGGGCCGAAGATGGCGATCGAGCGCGTCGCCGGGGTGAAGGGCAGCATGTCGATATTGATGTTCGCGGCCGTCGTCGCCAGCGGATAGACCGGGTGGTTGGCATACCATTTGGAGCCGAGCAGCCCCTGTTCCTCGGCCGTGACATGCAGGAAGACGACGGTGCGTTCCGGCTTTTCGCCGGCGGCGAAGGCGCGCGCCATCTCCAGCACGCCCGAGGTGCCCGAGGCATTGTCCCAGGCGCCGTTATAGATGCTGTCGCCCGCCGCATTGGGGGTGGTCGCCGTGCCGACGTGATCCCAGTGGGCCGAATAGACCAGATATTCGTCCGGCCGCTCCGTGCCGGTGATTTTGGCCAGAAGGTTGTGGGAGCGGATGACCTCTCCGCTCTCGGCGATGTCGACGCCCAGGGTGACGCCCGTGTCGTGGGCCTTGAACCCCCCGGCCCGGGCGGCGGTCAGGGCGTCGGCCATCTGGCCGCCGATGGACGTCGCCATGGCCTCGGCGATGTCCATCGACATGACGCCGTTGAACTGTGCGTCCGGTGAGCCGACGATGGTCATACGCGGGCGGGTGTTGCCGCGCATGCCGCGCGCATTGGGGTTCAGGGCCAGGGTGATGACGCCGACGGCGCCGCGTTTCAGGGCCTCGGCGGTCTTGTGGGCGCCGGAGCCGTAGAAATTCGGGTCGGTTCCGAAACGCTCGGGCTGGCCGCCGAGGATCAGCACGACCTTGCCGGTCAGGTCCGTGTCGCCATAGTCGTCCCAGTCCCTCTCCGGGGCGACGATGCCATAGCCGGCAAAGACCAGGGGCAGGCCGGTCAGCTGGATGTCGGCCGAGGTCACGCCCGCCGGAGCGGCGCCGGCGCGCAGGGCCAGTCCGGTCTCGATCGGGTGGACGACGCCGTCGGGGCCGGTCCAGCTGCCGGTCGAGGGGCGGGTGGGGGTCATGCGCAGCAGGTCGACAGCCTGGAGCCAGCCGCCGTTCTCGCCGCCGGGCTCCAGCCCCATGGCCTCATACTGGGCCTGCAGATAGGCGAGGGTCTTCTCCTCGCCGATCTTGCCGGGGAAACGGCCTTCGAAACTGTCGTCGGACAGGACCTTGATGTGATCCGACAGCCGTGTGGCGTCAAAGTCCTGGGCGGCTGCGGGGGCGGCGGCCAGCAACAGGGCCAGTGCGGAAACGGCCGGGACAGCGGCGCTGCGGATCAGACGGGCGAACATCAGGGACTCCATAGGGATGCGGCCGGCACCTTAGGGATGGCGAAGGACCCCGTTCATTAAAGTTTCGTCATGGGCCGCGCCCCGTCGAGGAACAGGCGGATGGCGGGATTGTCGGTCTCGTCGACATAGGGATAGGCCAGCTGGCCCAGCGCGGCGGTCAGGGCCGGAAGCTCCGCAGGCTGGACGGAGATCCCCGCCAGCACCCGGCCGACGTCGTCGCCGTGGTTGCGATAGTGGAACAGGGTCAGGGTCCAGGCCGGTTGCAGACTGGCCAGGAACCGCAGGAAGGCGCCCGGCCGTTCGGGGAACTCGAAGCGCAGCACCCGCTCGTCCTTCAGCCCGGTGGCCCGGCCCCCGACCATATGGCGGACATGCAGCCTGGCGGCTTCGTTGTCCGTCATGTCCTCGACGGCATAGCCGGCCTCGCGCAGCCGGGCGATCAGCTCGTCCTTCTCGCCCGGTCCGTGCCTCAGGGCCACGCCGACGAAGAACCGGGCCTTGCCGACGTCGGACCAGCGATAGTTGAACTCGGTCACCGACCGGCCGTCCAGCAGGGTCAGGAAGCGGCTGTAGTCCTCCCGATCCTCTTCCAGGGTCACGGCCAGCAGGGCCTCGGCCCCCTCGCCGATCTCGGCCCGTTCGGCGACATGGCGCAGCCGGTCGAAATTGACATTGGCGCCCGAGTTGACGGCGATGAGCGAACCCGTGCCGGGATGGTCCGCCGCCCAGGCCTTCAACCCGGCCAGGGCCAGGGCGCCGGACGGCTCGGCCACGGCCCGCACATCGTCGAACACATCCTTGACCGCCGCGCAGATGGCGTCGGTGTCGACCAGCACGATGCCGTCCAGCAGGTCGCGGCACAGGCGGAAGGTGTGGTCGCCCGCCCGCCGCACGGCCACACCGTCGGCGAACAGCCCGACCTCGTTCAGGGTGACGACCTCGCCCCTGTCGATGGCGGTCTTCATGGTCGGGGCGTCGACCGGCTCGACGCCGATGATCTTCGCCTCGGGCCGCAGGAAGCGGACGATGGCCGCCACCCCGGCCGCCAGACCGCCGCCGCCGATCGGCACGAAGATGGCCTCGACCGGGTCGGGGTGCTGGCGCAGGATCTCCAGACCGACGGTGCCCTGTCCGGCGATGACGTCGGGGTCGTCGAACGGGTGGATGAAGACCGCGCCGGTCTCGGCCTCCAGCCGCCGGGCATGGGCCGCCGCCTGGTCAAACTCGTCGCCGTGCAGGACCACATGGCCGCCGCGGGCCCGCACCGCCGCCACCTTGATGCCCGGGGTGGTGGTGGGCATGACGATGGTCGCCTTCGTGCCGCGCCGCGCCGCCGCCAGGGCCACGCCCTGGGCATGGTTGCCGGCGGAGGCGCAGATCACCCCGCGCGCCAGTTCCGCCTCCGTCAGTTGGGCGATCTTGTTATAGGCGCCGCGGATCTTGAAGCTGAACACCGGCTGCAGGTCCTCGCGCTTCAGCAGCACCGGCCGGCCCAGCCGCGCCGACATCCGCTGCATCGCATCCAGCGGCGTCTCCTCGGCCACGTCATAGACGCGGGCGGTCAGGATGCGACGGATGGTGTCTTGCACGAATGTCTCGAAAAAGCGCGTCAGGGAGAAAGGAAGCTGTCGCATAGGGCGCAATCGACGCCGGGTCGAGCACAAACCGGCCAGTCGTAAGGCTCCGCTTGACGCGATGTAACCTATGGGTGATATGTAACCTCAAGGTGACGCGGGAGGGCGTGATGGACGCAGAGACAATCCGGCGGCAGCGCGCCGCCGAGGCCCGGCAACAGCAGCGGCTGCGGGTCTGGTCCCTGTGGGGCATGGGTCTGGGGGCCTGTCTGATCATCCTGGCCATCGTGTTTCTCGGCGAGCAGGGCCCGTCGCCGCATCCCGTGGCGATCCTGAGCCTGCTGCTCGGAGGCGTCGCCATGATCGCCGGCCTCTGGGCGGCCTTGCGATTCCAGAAGGTCGAGGCGGATGCGGCGGCGCGGAGGGCCGGCGGCAGCTATCGCGACCGGGTGCAGCGCGAGCATGCGCGGTCGGTCCAGTTCATGCCCGCTGTCAGCCTGCTGGTGCACATCACTTCGCTTCGGGTGTCGTGGGATATCCTGCAGGGACGGGGTGATCTCGCCGACTGGGCGTTCGCGGGGATGGGGCCGATGGTCTCCCTGACTGTCCTGATGATGGTCGCCGGCCTGGGCAATCGCGGCGACAGGAAGCTCCAGCGCCTGTTGCAGGACGAACTGACGCAGTCGTTCCGCCGCCGCGCCCTCAGCCTTGCCCTCGGCGTGGCCGGCGTCGGGCTGGGAGCCGGATTCGTTGTCGGCCTCTACAGACCGGAGTGGGGCGTGATGGCCATGCCGCTGATCCTGATGGCGGCCTCGGCGACGGCGGCGTGGCGTTATGCCTGGCTTGACCGCAAGGCCGACCCGAATGGGTGAGCCCCGGCTGGCGATCCGGCTGCGCGAGGTGCGTCTGGCCGCCGGCCTGACCCAGGCCGACCTGGCCGAGCGGGCCGGGGTGTCGCGAAAGACGGTCAATACGGTCGAGAACGGGGTCTTCACCCCCTCCGTGCTGGTCGCCCTGTCCCTCGCCCGCGCCCTGGAGGTTTCGGTCGAGGCCCTGTTCGCACTCGATGACGCATCGCCGGGCTGGCGCGACCGGGTGTGACGCGAGCACCGCTCTTTCTGAAGCCCTTGCATTGCTCAGGGAGGGGACTACATTGTCCTCACATATGTTCACTTTGAGCATAAGTCGGGCGGCAAGGTCCGCCGGAGGATTTCGAGAGATGGCTGACGGCATGTTCGGGTTGTCCGAGAGCACCGCCCGCGAGACCGCTCCCGTCTGGGAGAAGGTCAAGGATCACGTCACCCCGATCGAATGGCCGGCCCAGGCGGAGCTGATCGTCGAGATCAACCGGCTCAAGAAGGACCGCGACGCCGTCATCCTGGCCCACAACTATATGACGCCCGAGATCTTCCACGGCGTCGGCGACTATGTCGGCGACAGCCTGGGTCTGGCCAAGGAGGCGGCGCGGTCGGACGCGAAGGTGATCGTCCAGGCCGGGGTCCACTTCATGGCCGAGACGTCCAAGATCCTGTCGCCGTCCAAGATGGTGCTGATCCCCGACCTGCGCGCCGGCTGTTCGCTGGCGTCCTCGATCACGGGGGCGGATGTGCGGCTGATCAAGCAACGCTATCCGGGGCTGCCGGTGGTGACCTATGTCAACACCACGGCCGATGTGAAGGCCGAGACCGACATCTGCTGCACCTCGGCCAACGCCGTCCAGATCGTCGAATGGGCGGCGAAGGAATGGGGCGTCGACCGGGTCATCCTGATCCCGGACGAGTTCCTGGCCCGCAATGTCGCGGCCCAGACCACGGTCGGAATCATCGCCTGGCAGGGCCGCTGCGAGGTGCATGAACGGTTCACCGCCGCCGATGTCGCCGAGATGCGGCTGGCCTATCCGGGCGCGGAGATCCTCGCCCACCCGGAGTGCCCGGAAGAGGTGCTGTCGGCGGCCGATTTCGCCGGCTCCACCGCCGCCATGACCGACTATGTGATGCGCAACAAGCCGCGTCAGGTGGTGCTGATCACCGAATGTTCGATGGCCTCGAACATCAAGGGCGACGTGCCCGAGGTCGACTTCATCGGTCCGTGCAACATGTGCCCGCACATGAAGCGGATCACCCTGGAGAACATCCGCGACTGTCTGCTGCATCTCCAGTACGAGGTGACGGTGCCGGAGGCGATGGCCGAGCGCGCGCGTCTGGCCGTCCAGCGCATGGTTGACCTGCCGCCGCCCGCCGTCCCGTCGCGCTACGACCTTGTGAAGGCCCGGCATCATGTCGCGGTTGAGTTGATCTGATGACCGATGACAGCACCCCCCGGAACCCCGGGGCCAGGCCGCGCGGCCCGTGGGATCCCCGTCCGGACGAGGTCGTCGCCGCCCCCGTGGTGACCGAGCGCCGGCTCGGCCCGATCCGTGTGCGGGTCGAACGGTCGCCAACCGGTCAGCCCGCCCGCACCGGCGTGCTCGACAAGGGCCAGAGCCCGGTCTGGGCGATCGTCTCGACCCTGTTGCTGGGCGGCTTCCTGTTCTGGATCACCGGCAGCCTCATCGTGGTCGTCGCCGCCCTGTTCGGCCTGCTGGTGCACGAATACGGCCATGTGCTGGCGATGAACCGCTATGGCATGGGCCCGGCGCGCATCTATGTCATCCCCTTCCTCGGCGGTCTGGCCAAGGGGCAGAGGCCGCCGGCCAGCGAATGGCACGGGGTGCTGGTCTCCCTCGCCGGCCCGGCCTTCGGACTGATCGCCGTCCTGCCGCTTGTGGCCGTCTGGTATGCGACCGGGCACGATGAGTGGCTGATCGGGGCCTTTTTCGTCGCCCTGATCAATCTGGTGAACATGGCGCCGGCGCCGCCTCTGGATGGCTCCCACGCGCTCGGGCCCGTGCTGGCCCGGGTCCACCCGATGCTGGAGAAGGTCGCCCTGGTCGCCATCGGGGCGGCGGTGGTGGTCTGGGGTCTGACCACAGGCCGCTATATCCTCGCCGTCTTCCTCGCCCTGTCCCTGCTGGGCCAGTTGCAGCGCGGCAATGGCCGGTCGGGGGAGACGCCCCTGACGGGACGCGAGGCCGTCGTCAGCCTGATCCTGTATCTGGCCACGGCCGCCGCCTGTGTCGCCGTGGCCCTCGGGACCCTGCTGCCCCTGTCGAACGACGGCCTCTATGGCGCGGTGCAGGCCGGTCTTCGCGTCCTGGGCGTCGAGCGGCTGTGAGCGACGCGATCGCCCGTATCGAACACGACGGCCCGCTGGTCATCGGCGGCGGCCTCGCCGGCCTGTCCACCGCCCTGTCCGCCGCGCCTGCGCAGGTGCTGGTCGTCAGCCCGGCGCCGCTGCTGGAATCCGCCTCCAGCGCCTGGGCGCAAGGAGGCGTGGCCGCCGCCCTGTCGTTCGAGGACACGCCCGGCCTGCATCTGAAAGACACCGAGGCCGCCGGCGCCGGACTGGTCGACCATGAGGCGGCGCTCGCCCTGACCGCCGACGGCCGGGCCACCGTCGAATGGCTGGCCTCGCTCGGGGCGCCGTTCGACCGCGAGGCGGACGGCGGTTTCGCTGTCAGCCGCGAGGCCGCCCACTCCATGGCCCGGGTCGCCCGGGTGGGCGGCGACGGCGCCGGACGCGCCATCCTGTCGGCCCTCGTCGCCGCCGTCCGCGCCTCCGGCCATATCGAGGTCCGGGAGGACGGCCGCCTGCGCGGCCTGATCCAGGACGGGTCCGGCCGCGTCATCGGCGCCCGGATCGCGCGCACCGGATCCGGTGAAGCCGAGGAGGTCGAGGTCATGGCCTCCGCCGTGGTGCTGGCCACGGGCGGCGCCGGAGGACTGTACGGCATGACCACGACCCCCGAAGCCCTGCTGGGCGAGGGGATGGCCCTGGCCTGGCAGGCGGGGGCCGAGATTCTGGATCCCGAATTCGTGCAGTTTCACCCCACGGCGATCGACGTCGGTCTGGACCCCATGCCCCTGGCGACCGAGGCCCTGCGCGGCGAGGGGGCCCGTCTGATCGACGGGGAGGGCCGCTACATCCTGGGCGAGGCGGCCGACGCCGATCTGGCGCCGCGCGACATCGTCGCCCGCGCCGTCCATCGGGCCCGGGCCGAGGGGCGGGGCGTCTTTCTCGACGCGCGAACGGCGATCGGCGCGCATTTCCCGCAGGAGTTTCCCGCCGTCTTCGCCTCCTGCATGGCCGCCGGCCTGGATCCGCGCCTGTCGCCGATCCCGGTCGCCCCGGCCGCCCACTACCATATGGGCGGGATCACCGCCGATACGGAGGGCCGCACCACGCTGGAGGGCCTGTTCGCTGTCGGCGAATGCGCCGCAACCGGGGTGCATGGCGCCAACCGACTGGCCTCCAACTCCCTGCTGGAAGCCGCCGCCTTCGGTCGCCGCACCGGCCGGGCGGTCGCCGCGGAATCCCCGGGCCGTGGCGGGGCCCGGGACGGCGGAGCCTCCGCCCCGCACCTGCCGCCCGAAGCGCTTCTGGAACTGCGTATGGCCATGAGCGCCGACTGCGGCGTGATCCGCGACGCCGAAGGGCTGAAGCGGCTGCTGGGTCTGATCGACCGGCTGGAACGGGCCCACGGCGCCGCCCTGCCTCTGGTCGCCGCGCGACTGATCGGCCAGTCAGCCCTGGCCCGCTGCGAGAGCCGGGGCGGCCACTATCGCTCTGACTATCCCGGGACAGCGGCGCAGGCCGTTCACACGCGGCTGACCCACACCGAAACCAATATGGCGATGGCGGCCGCGACGGTCGCCACGACCGCGGCCGTTCTGGCCACCGTCATCGCCACGATCTGAGGGCCGTATGAGCGCCGTTCGCACACCTGTTCGTTCGCTGCCGGACGTGATGATCGAGCCGATCATCCGCGCCGCCCTGCTGGAGGATATCGGCCGCGCCGGGGACGTGACGGCCGAGGCCTGTATTCCCGCCGACGCCCGGCTGAAGGCCCAGTTCAGGGCTCGCAAGCCGGGGGTGGTCGCGGGCGTCGCCTGCATCCGTCTGGCGGTCCGGGCGATGGACCCGGCCGCCCGTATCGACATCCGGCTGAGCGACGGCGAGGCCCTGACGCCCGGGACCGTCATCGCCGAAATCGAGGGAAACGCCCGGGCCCTGCTGACGGCCGAGCGCACGGCGTTGAACCTTCTGGGCCGGCTGTCCGGCGTCGCCACACTGACGCGGACCTATGTCGAGGCTGTCGCGGGCACGGGCGTCCGCATCGCCGACACGCGCAAGACCACGCCCGGCCTGCGCGCGCTGGAGAAACACGCCGTGGCCTGTGGCGGCGGCCTGAACCACCGGTTCGGACTGGATGACGCCATCCTGATCAAGGACAACCATGTCGCCGTCTGCGGCGGGGTGGCGACCGCCGTGCGCCGCGCCCGCGCCATGGCCGGCCATCTGATGAAGGTGGAGCTGGAAGTCGACGGGCTGGACCAGCTGGATCAGGCCCTGGCCCTGATCGACGAGGCCCCGTCCGGCGCAGACTGGGCGCCGGACGTGATCATGCTGGACAATTTCAGCCTGGAGCACCTGCGCGAAGGCGTCCGACGCACGGCCGGCCGGATCACTCTGGAGGCCTCGGGCGGGGTCGACCTGGCCACGGTCCGCGCCATTGCGGAGACGGGCGTCAATGTCATTTCCGTCGGCGCCCTGACCCATTCGGCGCCGGTGCTGGATATCGGTCTGGACGCGGTCTGAAGCCGTCAGGCCCCTGACGTCCCGGGCCTCAGGTCTGGGGCGTGGCCGGCGAGGGGGCGGCGGCGGCGGGTGCGGCCGCCTTCACGGTCGGGGCCGTCGGCGCGGGCGCGGGCGCGGCCTCGGCCGGGCGGGCCGGCGTGTCGCCGGCGCGGGCGGCGTTCAGCCCGTCCTGGGCCAGAACCATCGTATAGGCCACGGCCTGACCCGCCTGATGCAGGGTGTCCGAGGGGTCCAGGCCGGCCTGAAGCAGCTGCGGGCTCTCCGCCGGCGCCGAGGGACGGGCCTGGTAGACGAACGCGCCGCGCGAGCCGGACCGACCGCCGAAACGGTAGAACAGGTGCTGGCCGACCTGGTTGACGCGGATCAGGGCGTGACGCCATCCCGGCGACACCCCGGTGGTGTGGAAATGGGTGGCATTGCCGACGGGGGCGAAGACGGCGCCCGACAGGGCCCTGGACGCCACGTCGCGGGCCCGGCTCCAGGCCCCGCGATTGACGCCGCCGCGCATGGCGCCATTGCAGGTGAAGCTGAACTGGCAGCCCGTGCGGCGTCCGGCGCCCTGATAGACCACGCCGCAGACGCTGTTGGGGAAGGCGCCATGACGCACCCGGTTCAGGACCACCTGGGCGACGGCCTGCATGCCCTCACGGCCTTCGCCGCGGGCCTCGTAATAGGCGGCCTGGGTCAGGCAGTCGAGATCGCGCGAGGCGTCGAGCGCGCTGGCCATGCGGAAGGGCTCTGCGGCGCCGCCGACGGCGGACAGGCCCGAGGTCGAAAGATTGATCTGGCGCAGACCGGGCGTGGCTGAGTTGGAACGCAGGGTTTCCAGACGCGCGGTCAGAAGCTCGGCCTGCCGGTCGCGCTGGGCGCCGCCGGCGACTGTATAGGGGTCGTGCCGCCGGGCGATGCTCAGGGCGCTGGCGTCCAGACCGCCCGCCGCCGCCGCCAGGGCCTCTTCGGTGAAGCCGGCCGAGGTCGCGCCTTCCAGCCGTTCCGCCTGGGCGCGCAGGGTCGTCGCCCGCGCCGCCTGACCGCCCAGATAGGCGCCGCCGACAACCAGCCCCGCCACCGCTCCGAACAGGGCCGCCGCTGTCGCCGGCCGGATGCGCGCAAGGCGATCGCCGGCCTTTGAAAACGAGGGTGTGGAGAAGGCGGGAAGGGAAGGAGCGGTCGGAACCACCCGCATCGGCGAGGCGTTTGGCAAAGGCGTCGTCCTGTTCAGCAGGGCCGAAAAGCAGCCCCCGGAAATCCACGCACGCCGGGACCAGGGATCCGAGGATCCGGTCGCCGCTACACTCGCGGACATCGACGCTCGCCGAACGGCTCGTGTCGAGGTCGCGCCTTTAGCCATCCGTTTATGGCCTCAATGTGTTTGATTCGCAAGATTGAGGTGCGGCGCAGCAATTGTGACGGTGAGTTGAGCGTCCATCGAGGATGCGCCGCAAAATATTGATCAAATCGGCAAAGATAGTTGATCAATACTGTATTCCATAACACAACATCATCTCTGGATTGATGAGCGGATGTTAAAATGAAGGCCCCGTGATCGTCTTTGTAGTCATCAGGGTGTGGCGGAGAAGGTCGTAAACTCACCGTTAACGTGGAACCGGATGGGGCCGACGGCGTTGAATTTCAGCATTTTTCCAGGAGCCGTCCGATGAATCCGTCCCGACTTCGCCCCGTCGTCCTCGCCGCCGTCGTCCTCGGTGGATTTTCTCTCGCCGCTTGCGGCCAAACTATCCAGCAGAAGGCGGCGACCGGCGCGGTCGCCGGCGCTGTCGTCGGAGGCCCGGTGGGCGCCGCCGTCGGGGGCGCCGCCGGCGCTGCCGTGGGCCAGGCGCAGAAGCCGGACTGAGGACGACCATCCCCGGCGACGCCGGGGCGGCCGGGGCCGGGGCGAACGACCGGGTGCTGGATCGCCGGACTTTCGTGTCTTCGGCGCCGCCCCGGCCCGTCCTCTGCCGCTTTCTGGCGTCCCCGGGGCCGGGTCAGAGGCGCGCCGCCTTGCCTTTTGACCGGATTTTCGGTTAAGGGCGGCGCCCGGCGCCCGTTACGCCGACCCCAACTCCCCCGCTCCGTCCGTCCGGCCTTGCCGGTCAGGCCGCGCGGCGGCCCGCACTTCGCCTGACCTCGACCCTCCCACAAGGACGCCAGCATCTACGCATGAGAGATCTGAAACAGACCGGCTTCAACGATCGCATCTCCACCCAGCAGGAGGCCAAGAAGGCGCTGTTGGCCAAGTTCAAGCCCAAGGCCGCCGCACCCGATCCCGAATTCGACAAGCTCGCCGCCAAACGCGCGGCCGAAAAGGAAGCGCTGCGCCAGCAGCATGAGCTGGCCAAGGCCGAGCTGCGTCGTGAGAAGGCCGAGAAGGAGGCCGCCCGTATGGCCGCCGAGCTCGCCGCCCAGGAAGAGGTCGACGCCGAGAAGCGCGCCGCCCGCAAGGAGCGCAAACAGCTGACCAAGGAAGAACAGAAGGCCGCCCGCGACGCCCGCTACGCCGCCCGCAAGGCCCGTTCGCGCTGATCCTGCGCGGATCCCGACAGATGTGAGACGGAGCGCCGGCGACACCGCCGGCGCTCTTTTTCGTTTCAGCCCGAGGCCGCCAATTCGCGGGCCAGGGCCTCGCGCAGCTGGTCGCCGGAATAGGGCTTGGGCAGCAGCCGCCAGGGCGCATCCGCCAGGGCGGCGTCAACGTCCTCGCCGGCATAGCCGGAGGTCAGCAGGATCTTCATCTCCGGCCAGCGGGCCGCACAGGTCCGGGCCAGTTCGATGCCGGTCATACCGCCCGGCATGACCACATCCGACAGCATCAGGTCGAACCGACGCTCCGTGAGGGCCGCCAGGGCCTGGGCGCCGGTCGCCGCGGTCCAGGTCTTCAGGCCGAACCCGTCCAGCAGGGCGACGGCCATTTCGCAGACCTGGGCGTCATCCTCGACCAGCAGCAGGCTCCGGCCCTCCAGATCGGCGATCCGCGCGGCCGCCGTCGCCCGATCGGTCAGAGCCTCCGCCGGACCCGCCAGGGGCCCGTCCGGGCGCGCCGGATCCAGAGGCGGGAGGTACAGGCGGATGTCGGTCCCCTTGCCCGGGACGGAACGGATCTCCACCCCGCCGCCGCTCTGGCGGGCGAAGCCATAGACCTGCGACAGGCCGAGACCGGTGCCCTTGCCGACCGGCTTGGTGGTGAAGAAGGGCTCGAAGACGCGCGCGACCGTCGCCGCATCCATGCCGGCCCCATTGTCCTGAACCGAGACGCAGACATAGCGGCCGGTCGTCAGATCCGGGACGGCGCCGGCCTCCATCGCGCAGCCGTGGGTCCGGACCAGAACGCGCCCGCGCCTGCGGTCGCCCAGGGCGTCGCGCGCATTGACCAGGAGGTTGAGCAGGGCCGCCTCGAACTGGGCCACATCCACCCGCACACGGGCCCCGCCCCGCCGGAACCGGGTCTCGAAGGCGATGGAGTCGCCGACGGCGCGCTTCAGCAGCGGCGCGCCGTTGCGGATCAGGTCGTTCAGATCGACCGCCTCCGGCCGCAGCGCCTGCCGCCGGGAGAAGGCCAGCAACTGATGCGTCAGCCCCTCGCCGCGCCGCGCCGCCGCCAGGGCCGCCGCGCCCAGCTTCTTCAGGCGGGCGGTGTCCTCCGGCGCCCTCAGGATCATGTCCAGCGCGCCGATGACCACGGTCAGCAGATTGTTGAAGTCGTGGGCCACCCCGCCCGTCAGCCGGCCGACGGCCTCCATCCGCTGGGCGTGCATCAGATCGGCCTCGGCCCGAGCCTTCTCCGCCAGGGCCGCGCCGACGCGTTCCTCCAGCAGATCGTTGATCCGCTTCAGATCCTCCCCGGCCCGCCGGGCGTCGGTGATGTCGAAGGCCACGCCGACAAAGCCGGCCACCTCGCCCCGGCCGCCGCGCCGGGGACGGGAGAAGGACTTGAGCCAGCGGTATTCGCCGTCGTGACGGCGATAGCGGGCTTCCAGCGAGAAGGGCTCGCCGGTGGCTTCTCCGGCCAGGGATTCGCGCACGATCCGCTCGAAATCGTCGGGGTGAAGCGCCTCCTGCCAGGGGGCCTCCAGGGCCGTGGCATAGGCGGAGCCATAGTAGGCGACATAGGCCTGGTTGACGAAGACCCGTTTCCGGTCGGCCCCCGTGACCCAGATCAGCACCGGCGCCGTGTCGGCGATGGCCCGGAACCGGGTCTCGCTCTCGCGCAGGGCGCTCTCGATGGATTTGGCGTCGGTGATGTCGACGACGACGGCGATATGGCCCTCGATCGCGCCGTCCGTCGTCGTCAGCGGCGCCAGGCTGGTCAGACCCCAGACCATCGAGCCGTCCGGCCGCATATAGCGTTTCTCCAGCTGGCCGCCCGCCGATCTGAGCATGTCCAGGGTCAGCTCCACGTCCTCCGGATGGGTCACGTCCCGGGTGCGGATGCCGATGATGTCGCCGGGCGACCGCCCGAGCAGTTCGGCCAGGCGGGCGTTGGCGCTGACCACCTCGCCGTTCAGGTTCACCCGGGCGATGCCGACGGCGGCCTGTTCGATCATCCCCCGCAGCTGGGATTCGGTGTCGCGCCGCGCGGCCTCTGACGCCCGGGCCTCGCCCGAGGTGACCTCCAGCGCCCGGAGCGAGGCGTCCAGTCGCCGCACCGTGCTGCGCAGGGAAGCCGACAGGACCGAGGCGAAGACGCCGACGAGAATGAAGTTGGTCGTCGCCACCTGCCCCAGCTGGTCGCGCCATCCGGCGCCCGGCATGGACAGGCCGAAGATGACCCAGCCTCCGGCCAGACACACGATCGTGGCGACCAGGCCCGCGACCACGCCTCCGGTCAGCCCGGCGATCATCACCGCGGGCAACAGGATCATGAAGCCGGTGACGTCGCCGTAGAGGCCTTCCAGCCCCTTGCGAACCGCCAGCATGACGAGGGCGCAGCCGATGCCGGCGAGGGCGGCCCCCCACCACGGCAGATCGGGCGCCCGCGCCATCCGCGCCACGCCCTGGTCGACCGTTCGTCTCAGCCAGCGTGTGACGCTCATTCTTCCCCCGACGTCGCGCACCCTTGACCCCGGGCTTCTGTGAGCAGCGGCGCGACCCGGTGCAACGCTATGGCCGGACGAGCGTTCCCTCAACCGCAAAGCCGTCAGGGACCCGGGATATCCTCATCGCCCAACCTTGGCGGCAGGCGCTGCAACCCCTATCTCCGTCTGACGGATTTCACGGCCCGCACCACGCCCGGCCGCCACCGCCACACCTCCAATGGAGCTATTCATGACCGTCTCTATCAAGACCGGCCTCAACAAGGCCGAACGCACCGGCGTCGCCGCCGAACTCGCCAAGGTTCTGGCCGACAGCCATGCCGTCTACCAGAAAACCCACGGCTACCACTGGAATGTGCGCGGCCCCGAGTTCTTCGCCCTGCACAACCTTCTGGAACAACAGTACCGGGACATCTGGGAAGCCCTCGACGAGATCGCCGAACGCATCCGCGCCCTCGGCGAACTGGCGCCCCAGGGCGGTTCGGCCTTCGCCAACCTGACCTCGATCAAGGACGGTGATCCGGAACAGGACGCCCCGGCCATGCTGAACGAGCTGATGCGCGACCACGAGACCCTGATCGCCACCACCCGGGCCGCCCTGACGGTGGCGGACGACGACGGCGACGACGTGTCTGTCGATCTTCTGACCCAGCGTCTGGCCGCGCACGAGAAGTTCGCCTGGATGCTGCGTTCGACGCTCGGCGGTCGTTGAGACGAAGTCGGTCCGGGTTGGGTCAATCCGGACCGACAATCGCCCGGGATGGCGGGCAGTCTGCGCGAGGCGGATCGGTCTTGGCTGAACCTCGATCTTTCGGCCTGAAAACCGCCCAGAACGGCGTATATTGGCCTCGCCCTTCCGACGCCGACCGGCGCCGCCGACAAAGACCCTGATGGCTTTCGACTGGACCCGTTTCCGGCAGGCTCCGATCTGGAGTGAGATCCGCACCGCCCCTGGCGTGGCGGTGCGTCGGACGGCGGGGCCTGCGCGCCGTTTCGCGGCGGCGTCCCCGGCCCTGCTGGGGGCGCTCGGCGTGGCCATGGCGGCCAGTTCCACGCCCCGCCCCGATAGCGACCTCACCGCCGAGGCGATCGCCCGGGCCACCGGCGGCGACCTTGGTCCCGCCGGGCTCGCCGCCCTGCTGGCGGGCATGGACCCGGCCCAGCGTGCGATGGCGCTGCGCCATGATCCGCGCTTCCGGGAGGCGGCGCTGAAGGGGCTGACCCCGGGGTGGGAAACCCTGAGGCTGGGCGGCAAGCCCTCGCTGGATTTCGGCGCCAACGGTCTGGAGGCGCAGAAACTGAATGCGGCCATTCCGGCTGCGACCGGCGCCCTGCGGCCCGCCCTGCCTTTCGTCCTGACGGCCGCCGGTCCGGCGGACCGGGCGCGCGCCGTGCGCTGCCTGACCCAGGGCGTCTATTACGAGGCCGCCCTGGAAAGCGACGAAGGCCAGGCCGCCGTCGCCCAGGTGATCCTGAACCGGGTGCGCGACCCCAACTATCCGGCCACCGTCTGCGGGGTGGTGTTCCAGGGCGCCGAGCGCGTGACCGGCTGCCAGTTCAGCTTCACCTGTGACGGCTCGATGTCCCAGGCCCCGGTCGGCTGGGCCTGGGACCGGGCGAGAAAGGTCGCGGAGCGGGCCCTGTCCGGTCATGTCGCGATCCGGGTCGGCACGGCGACCCACTATCACGCCGACTATGTCTATCCCTGGTGGTCGCCGACCCTGGCCAAGATCACCCAGATCGGGGCTCATATCTTCTACCGCTGGAAAGGCGTGTATGGCGAAACCGCCGCCTTCCGCCAACGCTATGCCGGGCGTGAGCCGGTCATCGACGAGGCCCGGTTCTCGCGCCCGCGCCTGACGATCGCCTCCACGGCGGCCGGCGAGCCGGTGGCGGCGGCTCCCGGCGAGGTGGCGACGGGCGAGCTCAAGACCGTGGTGATCGACGGCCAGACGCGGGTTGTCGGGGTGGTGAGTCTGGGCGGGCGTCGTCAACCCACGGCCGGGGACATTGCCGCCATCAATGAACGCCTGCGCAGTTTCGAGGCCCCTTCGGCCCCTGCCGAGCCTGTTTCCACGCCGGCCCCGGCCGGCGTCACCCCGATGCCGGTCGAGGAGGTCGGCCGGCCCGGCGCCTGATCCCCCCGCCCGGACGACGACCCCGGGTGCAACGGCCCCGCTTGACGCGCGTTGATGCCAACTCGAGGTGATCAACGCCTCTCCTGACAGGTGATGCTTGAGCGCCCCCGAACGATGGACCGAGACCGAACGACTGGAGGCGCTGCGCGCCTATGGCGTGCTGCATACCGCGCCGGAGGCCCGGTTCGACGACCTGGTGGATCTGGCGGCCCGGCTCTGCGACGCGCCGACGGCGCTCATCAGTCTGGTCGACGGCGACACACAGTGGTTCAAGGCCCGGGTCGGCCTCGATGTCGACGTCACGCCCAGGGGGGTCTCCTTCTGCGACCACGCCATGCGCGAACACGAAGTCATGGTGGTGCCGGACGCCGCCCTTGATCCGCGCTTCGCCGACAATGCCCTGGTCACGGGGCCTCCGCATATCCGTTTCTATGCGGGCGCGCCGCTGTTGACCGACGAAGGCTATCCCATCGGCTCCCTGTGCGTCGTCGACTATCAGCCCCGGCCGGACGGCCTGACCCCGCTTCAGTCCCGGACCCTGACGGTGCTGGCGGCACAGGTCATGAGCCAGCTGGAGCTGCGCCGCACCGCAGACCAGAGGGATGCCGGGGCCGCCGCCCTGGCCGAGAGCGACGCCCGGTTCCGCGTCATCGCCGATTCCATGCCGCAGATGGTCTGGTCCACCCGGCCCGACGGCTTCCACGACTACTACAACGCCCGCTGGTACGAATTCACCGGCGTGCCGGCCGGGTCCACGGACGGCGAGGGCTGGAGCGGGATGTTCCATCCCGAGGATCAGGACCGCGCCCGGGAGGTCTGGCGTCATTCGCTGGAGACCGGCGACCTGTACGAGATCGAATACCGGCTGCGGCGCCACGACGGCGTCTATCGCTGGGCCCTGGGCCGCGCCGTGCCGCTGCTGAACGACGCCGGCCGGATCGTTCGCTGGTTCGGGACCTGTACAGACATCGATGATCTGAAGCGGATCGAACAGGGACAGGCCCTCATCAGCCAGGAACTGAGCCACCGGATCAAGAACATCTTCGCCGTGATTTCGGCCCTGATCGCCCTGTCGGCGCGCGAACGGCCCGAGGCCCGGCCCTTCGCCGCATCGGTGCGCAACCGGATCGCCGCCCTTGCCCGCGCGCATGAGTTCGTCCGCCCCCATTCGGAGGTGTCCCGGCCTCTGCTGGGCGACACCACCCTGCATGCCTTCCTGACCGCCCTGTTCCGGCCCTATGCGACGGTCGAGGGCGAGGATCGCGTCATCCTGTCGGGCGACGACGCCCTGTTCGATGACCAGGCGGCCACCTCGGTCGCCCTGCTGTTCCACGAACTGGCCACCAACGCCGCCAAATACGGCGCCCTGTCCGCCCCGGGCGGCCGGGTTCGGCTCGCCACCTGCCTCGCGGGGGACCGGTTCATTCTCAGCTGGCGCGAGACAGGCGGGCCGGCCGTGGCGGGCCCGCCGGAGCGGCAGGGCTTCGGCTCCTCCCTGGCCACCCTCTCGGTCGAGGGCCAATTGGGCGGCCGACTGGAACGAGTCTGGCATGAAGCGGGTTTGGAAGTCACTGCGGACCTTCCCGCAACCGCGCTGTCCCGTCGCAAGGCGGCCAGCACGACAGCCGCGCTCCGGGAGCGCGGAACGAGTTCAACCCCGATCGTCGAGCCCCCGACGCGATCTGATACGTCGCCACAGTAACGCCTATGACCGCTCGCATATTGATTATTGAGGACGAGGCCCTTGTCGCCATGGAACTCCGCTTCGTGCTGGAGGATCTGGGTCACGAGGTCATCGGTCTGGCGGGCGACGCCGCCGCCGCGCGCACCCTGGTGCGGGAGGGGGAGGTCGATCTCGCCCTGGTCGACATCCACCTTTCGGACGGTCCCACGGGCATCGACCTGGGACGCGACCTGGCCCGGAATGAGGGCGTCACCGTCGTGTTCATGACCGCCAACCCCGGCATGGTGCGCAACGGCGTGGCGGGAACGCTCGGCGTCCTGTCCAAGCCGTCCGATGAGCGGGCGGTCAAGACCGCCGTGGACTACGCCCTGTGCCGTCGCCACGGTCAGCCGGCCCTCTATGCTCCACCGGAACTGACAGTCTTCGCCTGAAGCCCTGGTCGGTCCTCGCGCCCGACGTCCGGCCAGCCGGCCTGCACCGCCATGGCTTCCAGCACCGCCCGGCCGGCGCGTGCGGTCTCGTCCAGCGGGGCATAGGTCCAGGCGTTCAGCGTCCCGTCGAAGGCGCGGCTCGCGCCCCGGCTCTCCAGATCGGCGTGCAACCGGGCGAACTTGCCCGCCCGCTTCAGCGCAACCATCGGCAGGATGTGGACCGGACGGCCCGTTGCGGCCGCCTCGGTCGCCATATTGGCGCTGTCCTCGGTGACCAGCACATGGTCGGCATGGTGCAGGAAGGCGAACAGGGGGTTGTCGCCCGTCCCGTCCCAGATCATCCCCGGCAGGGCGTCCAGACGCGCCGTCATCACCGCCTTCGCCGCCTGGGGCGTCCGACGCGAGAAGGTCAACATCAGGGAGCCGCCCGCCGCCTCGACGGCGGCGGCGATCCGTCCGGCGAGGTCGGCGGCATGGTCCGGGGTCAGGTCGAACGCCGTCGACCGGCCGCCGATCATCACGGCCACGCGCGGATGGGGCAGGGTCCCGATCGCTGCAGAGAAGGGCTCCGCCCCCCGGGCCAGGGCCTCGGGGGTGATCCGGTGCGGCGATCCGGTGATCTCGAAGACCTTGTCGCCCGACAGCCCGTCATGGGCCGGGGCCACGACCATGTCGAACCGGTCCGGGCTGAGCCTTGGGTCCTGGGTCTGGACCACGAAGGTCCGGCCGGCTGATCGCCGGCGCGCCGCCAGGGACAGGGGCAGGCTGGCCCGGCCGGTGGCGATCCACAGATCGGGCCAGGCCTCGCCGGCAGCGGGAAAGGGATCGTCCGACCCCGGATCCAGCATCCCCGGGGCTTTGAGCAGGCTGGGCAGGCGATCGAACATCGGCCGCCAGCGAATCCGTTTGACGGCGATGTCGGCAGGGGTCAGGCGCGCGACGGCTTCCGCCAGTCCCAGCGCCTGATTTTCCATGCCCGCACGGCCGTCAGAGACGACCTGAATGCGAAGGCGTCGACCTATTTCCACTCGACCTTGAGGATCTCATAGGCCTTGACCCCGCCGGGGGTGTTGACCTCGACCGAGTCGCCCACCGCCTTGGAGATCAGGGCGCGGGCGATGGGGGACGAGATGGAGATCTTGCCCGCCTTCACATCCGCCTCGTGCTCGCCGACGATCTGGTAGGTGCCTTCGTCCTCGGTGTCCTCATCGACGACCGTCACGGTGGCGCCGAACTTGACGACGTCGCCCGACAGTTTCGACACGTCGATCACCTGGGCGCGGCTGATCTTGTCCTCGATCTCGGCGATCTGGCCCTCGATCCAGCCCTGGCGTTCCTTGGCGGCGTGATACTCGGCATTCTCCGACAGGTCGCCGTGTTCGCGGGCCTCGGAGATGGCGGCGATCACGCTTGGACGCTCCACCGACTTCAACTGCTTCAACTGATCGTCGAGGACTCGATAGCCCTCGCCCGTCATGGGCACTTTTTCCATAGGTATCAGAAGTTTCTTGTTTCGCCCGGGAATCCGGTGGCGGACTTGGGGAGGATTGGAGAAGGGTAGGCGTCGCTCGCTGGGCGCGCACGACCGGCCAAAGAGACTAGGGCGTCCTGCCTGAAAACTCAAGGTCGGGTCCGACCGACCCCGGGCTCAGTGGGTCGTGAGCCGGTCCTCGGCTCGCCGCCGCGCCACGCGACGCATCATCGCCCTGCGCGCGGTGACATAGACCAGAAGGCCCAGCACCGCCGAACCGATCAGGGCGAAGGCGGCGGACAGCAGAAAGACGCCGGCCGAGATGAAGGCGATCACGAAGGCGACGGCGGACATCAGTCCAAGGGTCAGGGGCGCGGTCTTGAAGGGCATGGAGCCATAACGCGCGCCTTGATCACCGGTTGCTGACCCCCGGCCCATTGCCCGTGGCCCGGGGCGATCTCAGGCATAGGCATAGGGTCCGCCGCGCTCCAGCGCCCGCTGATAGGCGGGCCGCGCATGGATCGATTCCAGAAATCTCTTCACATGCGGCCTGTCGGGCCCGAACGGCGCCCGGGCCGCGCAGGCCTCGATGGGGAAGCTCATCATGATGTCCGCAGCGGTGAAGTCCTCGCCCGCAAACCAGGCCGATTTCGCCAGTTCGGCTTCCCAGTAGTCGGTATGGGCGGCGATCTGGGGATCGATAAAGCTGGACTGGGCCCTGGCCGAGACCCCCTTGACGATGGGTTTGATCAACCCCGGCGCCCGTTTGGGCAGCTGGCCGAACACCAGCTTCAGCAGCAGGGGCGTCATGGCCGAGCCCTCGGCATAGTGCAGCCAGTAGGTCCAGCGCCGCGCGGCTTCGCCGCCCGCCGCCGGCTTCAGCGGCGAGTCGGGATGGGCGGCCATCAGATACTCCACGATGGCGCCCGTCTCGGCGACGATCGCGCCGTTCTCTGTATCCTCGATCACCGGCGACTTGCCCAGGGGGTGGATCGCCTTCAGCTCGGGCGGCGCCAGCATATTGCCGGCGTTCCGCTCGTAGCGTTTGACCTCATAGGGAAGGCCGAGTTCCTCCAGCAGCCACAGCACACGCTGGGAGCGGGAGTTGTTCAGGTGATGGACGATGATCATGGACTACCTCGGGCGGCGCGACGGCCACTAAGGCGTGTTTACGCTGCGGAGGGCAAGCCGGATCAGGTCCGGCGGCCGCTCCAGCGCCGCCGCGGGTGCGGTGACGTCGCATCCGGGCCCGGGGCTCCGGGCGTCGCCGCCGTCGGCACGCCGCGTCCGCGATGTTGCTGGTACAGCTCCCAGGCCAGGGTCGCCAGGGCCAGCTTCCCGGCATGACGACCGGCGAACCGGCGGCCGGTGCGGGACAGAAGCAATCCGCCGACGACGGTGGCGATACGCGACAGGGCCATGATCATTCAGTCTCCGTTACGGGACGGAAATGGTCCGCGGCCGGTTCGGTTCAACCCGGTGTCGGGCTCTGCGGCGTTTTGGCCGGATCGGCCGGGGAGGCCGGCTGGGGCTTTTCCGGAGTCGAACTGCCCGGCGCCTTGACGTCAGGCCTCGCGACCGGCGCCGCGTCCTCCGCCGCCGTCCCGTCTGCGCCCGGCGTGCCTGCCGGCGGCAGGTCGCGGCCGGTCACCGGCGGGGCGCCGCTGATATAGACCGGCGGGATGGGGGTGACGCGCACGCCGCTGGCGGGCCGGGGGCCGGGCGCGGTCGGCTGGGGCTGGCCAAGGGGGGCGGAGTCGCCGGTGCGCGGGGCGGTCACGACCCCGGCCGGCGCCGCGACGACCTCGCTCAGGGCCGACACCCCGGCCTCGCCGAAGGCCTCGACCGCGAAATGATAGCCGACCCCGACGTTCAGCGCCCGGATCTCGACCTCGCCGCCCCGGGCCGCCAGATCGTCGGCCCAGACCTGATAGGTCAGATGCAGCCGGTTCGGGGCCACGCCCCAGCGGACATTATAGCCGAGCAGGCGGCCGGCGGGCTTCGCGTCCGGGTCTGGCAGGTCGATGCGGACGACGGCGTTTCTCTGGTCCTCGCCGCGCGACACCCGCACATTCTGCGGCGCCGCGGGCGCCTCGCCGGGGCCGTTGCCGAACACCCGGAGGTCGGCGAGCGCCAGGTGGGCCCCGGGGGCCTCGCCGTGAAGATAGCGGATATAGCGGGCCTCGACCGGCCGGTCGGCCTCGACATAGGCGTGGGGACTGTCGCGGTCCGAGGTCGCCCGGCTGGCGAAGGTCGCCCAGGTCTCGCCGTCGGCCGACCACAGCAGGACGAACCGCGTCCGCCGGGCGGCGGCGTCCGCCGGGGTCCCCGCTGCGATCCCCGCCTCATGGTCGGCATAGTTGACCTGGACCGCGTGGACCGTCTTCACCCCGCCCAGGTCCAGGGTCAGGGTCTGGCCGGCCTCCCGGTTCGCCGCGACCCAGTAGGTGCGGGGGTCCTCGTCGGTCGCCCGGTCGGCGTCGAACCCCTCCAGGGTCGAGGAGGCGACGGCCTTGGCCCGATAGGACAGGGGCATCCAGCCGGTAAACAGGCTGTCGGGACTGGTCACCGGCCCGTTCGGCATCCGCTGGGGAAAATCGCCGAACCGGCTGGAGAACCACATCTGGCCGTCGTCATGGACGCCGCCCGGGAACATCGAGATGCGCCGCTCAAAGGTCCAGTTCAGCCCGATGCCCGAGGTCGCGGCGTTCCACCAGTTGCCATAGCGGTCCTGGAAGCTGGCGCCGTGGCCCGCGCCCTGCATGAAGCCGCCGGGCTTGTAGCTGACCGGACTCCAGGGGGCGACCTCGAACGGTCCCGAGGCCGAGGCGCCGACAGCCAGGCCGGTGGCGGCGGCGTTGTATTCCACCCCCGGCGCGGCGAACTGCAGATAGTAGCGCCCGTCCGTCCGCATCATCCCGGCGCCGTCGATGAAGGGCCGGACCGGCGTCCCGTCGGGCAGGCCGCCCGAATGATCCTGACCGAACCGCTCCCAGCCATGGAGTGAGGGGTCCAGCGTCGCCAAGGCCCGGGCCGGGGTGATGGCGGCCAGTCCCGACGCCGGATCGACGGGTCCGCCCGTCAGCGGCTTCACGTCCGACCAGCCCTGTTGCAGGAACCAGACGTCGTCCGTGTCGATGAACAGATCCGGCGACCACAGGCCGCCCTCGGGTGCGGCGACCGTCCGGCTTCCGGCGGTCCAGACCCCGGTGTCCGGCGTCTTGCTTGACAGCAGGGGTCGAGGGTCGGGTCCGGCCGACAGCAGATACAGGGTCTCGCCGTCCGACACCGCCGCCGGGGCTGAAAGCGCGCCGTCCGGCCAGCCCCTCGGCGCCACGAAACGCCAGTCCCTCAGGTCGCGCGAGGTCCAGTAGCCCCGGCTGTCGGTGGCGAACAGATAGTAGCGATCGCGATGCAGGACCACGGCGGGGTCGCTGCCGTTGCGGTAGCTGACGCCGGAACCGGGCGGCGGGGTCGCATAGGCGTAGTCCAGATCGACCGGATTGGCCCAGGTGCGTCCGGGGGCGGCGGTCGGGGTTGTCGGGGCGCCCGTCGTCCCGGCCTGCGGCGGCGCGGTCCGGGCCGCCGCCGAAGCGGCCGCAGCGACGAACAGAAGGGCGAGAGCGGAAGTCCATGCGCGCATTCAGCCACGCTATCACGCCCTTGCAGAAACGGCAGCGTCGATCGCGTGAAAGGGGTTCGCAGGTCGCCCGCAGGTGGTGCTAGGCTTGAGGGATGACCGTCTCCCGTCCCCGCTCCGCCCACCCCCTGTTCCGGGCCCTGACCTCGCTCAGCGCCCTGGTCCTGTTCGCCCTGATCGCGGGCCTGGTCGTCGGCGGGCTGGCGGCGGGCGGTCAGGACGTCGCGGGCGGCGCCGCGCCGGAGGGACCGTGGATCCCGGTCCTGTCGGTGCTGGAGAAGCTGGGTCAGGCCTGGCTGAACGCCCTGCGCATCACCGTCATCCCACTGATCTTCGCCCTGCTGGTCACCGGGGTCGCGGCCATCGCCGATGCGGCCTCGACCGGTCGGCTGGCGGCGCGGGCCCTGATGGTGTTCGGCCTGCTGATCGTCTTCGCCACCGTCTATGCGATCCTCGCCGGCCTCGGCCTGCTGGCGATCTGGCCCATCGATCCGGAGGGCGGACGCTCCCTGCTGGCCGCCCTGCCGGCCGATCAGGTCGCCACCGTCCGCGAGGCCGCCCGCACCGACGGCTTCTCGGCCTTCCTCGGCGGTCTGGTTCCCAACAACATCGTCCGCGCCGCCGCCGAGGACGGGGTTCTGGCCGTGGTCCTGTTCGCCCTGGCCTTCGGGTTCGCCACGACGCGGCTGACGGCCGAGACCCGCCGTCCGCTGGTCGCCCTGTTCGGGGCCACGGCCGAGGCGATGATCGTCATCGTCCACTGGGTCCTGCTGGCCGCCCCGTTCGGCGTCTTCGCCCTGGCCCTCGGGGTCGGCCTGCACGGCGGGTTCAGCGCGGCCGGAGCCCTGGGCCACTACATCGCCATCGTCTGCCTCAGCCAGATCGGGCTGATCCTGCTGACCCTGATCATCGCCGTGGTGTTCGGCCGGATCGGCCTCGGCCGCTTCCTCGCCGCCTCGGGCCCGGCCCTGGCCGTCGCCGTCTCGACCCAGTCCTCCATCGCCAGCCTGCCGGTGATGATCGAGCGGGCCCGCGATGCGCTGGGCGTGCCGCAGGCCCGGGCCGGTCTGGTCCTGCCCCTGGCGGTGGCGGTGTTCCGCATGACCAGCCCGGTCGCCAATCTGGCGGTCTGTCTCTATGTCGCCCAGCTGCACGGGGTGGAGCTGGGCCTGCCGGTGCTGATCGCCGGCGGTCTGACGGCCATCGCCGTCTCCATCGCCTCGGTCGGCCTGCCGGGTCAGGTCAGCTTCTTCGCCTCCGTCGGCCCCATCTGTCTGGCCATGGGGGTTCCCGTCGGCGTCCTGCCCCTGCTGCTGGCGGTCGAGGTCATCCCCGACATCTTCCGCACCCTCGGCAATGTCACCGCCGACATGACGGCGGTGCGGATCGTCGATGTGGGCGAGGGGGAGGCGGAGGCTGCTCCCCAATGATCCGTCACCCTCGGGCTTGACCCGAGGGCCGGATTTTCCGCCGCTCATGCAGGGATGATGAGCCGTGGGCTCTCCCTTCGTCTCTCATCACGCCTCGGCGCCGGTCCTCGGGTCAAGCCCGAGGATGACGGAGAATGGGGATGTGGATCAGCCCGCCACTTTCGGCATCAACCCCTCGGCCGCGATCACGCTCGCCTCGACGCCCAGGGTGACCGACGGCTCGGGCGTAATCTTGAACAGCGGCGAATGGTGGCCCGCCGCCCCCTCCAGCTCGGCCTCGGGCGTGCCGCCGACGCTGAAATAGACCCCCTTCACCCCGGTCTCGGGCGTGACGAAATAGGCGAAGTCCTCGGCCCCCATGCCGGTGCGCGGCGAATCCTCCAGCACCTCCACCCCGAAGGCCGAGGCGAACAGGTCGCGCACCCGCTGGGCGGTTTCGGCGTCATTGATGGTGGGCGGCGTGGTCTCGGTCTTCGACCGCGTCACCACGGGCAGGCGATCTTCCGGCACGCCGAGCGCAAGGGCGGTGTTCTTCGCAATGCGGTCGATGCCGTCCAGCAGCAGGGTCCGCACCTCGGGACTGTCGGACCGCACCGTCAGCTGCAGGTCCACCTGTTCAGAGATGATGTTGTGTTTGATGCCGCCGTGGATCGAGCCGACCGTCACGACGGCGCCCTCCAGCGGATTGACCTCGCGGCTGCGCAGGGACTGCAGCGAGACCACGATCTGGGACGCCACCAGCACCGGGTCGACCCCCAGATGCGGATAGGCGCCATGGGTGCCGACGCCCCTCACGGCGATGTCCACACTGTCGGAACTGGAGGCCGTGATCCCCAGCGGCGCCGCGATCCGGCCCGTGGCCATGTCTGCCGAGACGTGGAAGGCCAGGGCGTAGTCCGGCTTGGGAAAGCGGGTATAGAGGCCGTCCTCGACCATCATCCGGGCGCCGAAGATCCGCTCCTCGGCCGGCTGGGCGATCAGCACCAGGGTGCCGGACCAGTTGGCCTTGCGCGCCATCATCTGCCGCGCCGTGCCGACCAGGGCGGTGATGTGCACATCATGGCCGCAGGCGTGCATGACCGGCTTCTCGGTCCCGTCGGCGTCGGTCTGACGCACCGTGGAGGCGTTGGCGAGGCCCGACCGTTCCTGCAGCGGCAGTCCGTCCATATCGGCCCGGATCATCACCGTCGGCCCGGCGCCGTTCCTCAGCACCGCCACCACCCCGGTCCCGCCGACGCCGGTGGTGACGTCATAGCCCAGGGCCGTCAGCTCCCGGGCCATCCGCGCCGAGGTCTGCACCTCCTGCCCCGACAGCTCCGGATGGCGGTGGAACCAGTCGAACAGGCTCCCCAGATTGGCGTCATAGTCCGCCTGCACGGCCGCCTTCAGCGCCGTATCGCCGGTCTGCGCCTGCACCGCCCCGCCCCACATCGCCGCCGCCGCGACCGTCGCCAGAATGATCCGTTTCATGAGTATCCCCCTCGTGTCCCGACCCCGACCCTAGCGGTCGAGGGCGGTCTGGCAACCCGTGATTCCGGGATTGAGGTCAAATGGATCTCGACCCTGTCAGATACCGAGCATCTCCGTAGCCCGGGCGCTTAATCCATTCGTTCCGAACGGGTTGACGATCTCAACGCCGAGCACTTTTGAACCCTGCTGGAGATCTTCGGTTATGAGGGCGGTGCACCCAGCACGGGCCACGGTCGACAGCAGCAGGGCATCCCAATAGCCCAGCCGACCAGACGCCATTTCACCGAGGGCAAAGGCCGCATCATCCGGCGTCGAAGACGCGAAGGCGAAGCTCTGAAGCAAGAGGGCGCCGAACTCCGCGGCCTCGGCGGGCCTGAGCCCCAGCTTCCTCCGGAGGACGTTCTGGGTCTCCCCAACCGTCTGGAGAGCCAGCGTCGACCGGCGACGTGACAATGTCTCGATCACGGTTCTGGCGACCATTTGTTTGGCGGGAAACCGATCATCGCTGACATAGACAAGGATGTTGGAATCGAGCGTGATCACCGCTCGTGCATCTCGTCCCGCGTCATGGGAGGTCCCTCCGAACGGTAGCCGCGCCCCGAGAAGGAAAGCAGTCCCTGAAGCGCGGCCTCCCGTTCCTGCGTGGTCTTGCCGAGGGGGGGGGAGATGACAGCGGACAGCGTGTCCACCGGCATGATCGCGACCTCCTCGCCCCGACGGTGTTCGTACAGGTCATGCCAGAAGGCCTGGGCCGAGCCGATAGGACGAATGCCAGGGGTCGAGCGTCCGTCCTTTCCGCGCGCCATCTTGGCCCAGGTTCCGGGAACCCCGTCGACCGCAAGCTCGATTGTCTCCCCGGGCTGCAGAGCCTCGACACGGGCTGGAAGCTGCAGGTCACCGTGCAGGTGCTTGCTCCAGATGACATAGTCGCGAATGACGGTTCGAGCGGTCATGAGCGCCCTCCTGCGAAGACTCGATCATGACACGGGTCCCGTTTCGGGTCGAGGACCCTCCGGGGGGCTGCGACGCCCCCGGGAATCGTCTTCCTGTCCAGCGGCCATCGCCTGAAGTCGTGTCCGGACCGGCCCAAAGTCGTGCAAGCCCTTCCCTCTCCGGGAGAAGGGAGCAGGCGGTGTGACGCTCGCGATCACGGTTGCCCCCCACATCCCTCACCCGTGGCCTCGCCCACCATCGACCGGGCCACGGCCTCGGCCACCTTGATGCCGTCGACGGCGGCCGAGAGGATGCCGCCGGCATAGCCCGCGCCTTCGCCGGCCGGGAACAGGCCGCGCACGTTCTGGCTCTGGAAGTCGGCGCCGCGGGTCATGCGGATGGGGGAGGAACTGCGGGTCTCGACGCCGGTCAGCACCGCCTCGGCGTCGTCATAGCGGGCGATCTTGCGGCCGAAGACGGGCAGGGCCTCGCGCATGGCGGCGATCACATAGTCGGGCATCAGGGGCGCCAGGTCGGTCGGCCGCACCCCCGGCTTGTAACTGGGCACGACCTCGCCCAGGGCCGTCGAGGCGCGGCCCGCCAGGAAGTCGCCGACCAACTGGCCGGGCGCGAAATAGTCGCCGCCGCCGGCCGCATAGGCGCGGGTCTCCAGATCGCGTTGCAGTTCGATGCCCGCCAGCGGATGGTCGCTGCCGTAGTCCTCGGGCGAGATCCCGACCACGAAGCCGGAGTTGGCGTTCCGCTCGTTGCGCGAATACTGGCTCATGCCGTTGGTCACGACGCGGCCGGGCTCGCTGGTGGCCGCCACCACCGTGCCGCCCGGGCACATGCAGAAGCTGTAGACGGTCCGGCCGTTCGAGCAGTGGTGCGACAGCGTATAGGCCGCCGCGCCCAGATCAGGGTGTCCGGCGCAGGGGCCGAACATGGCCTTGTCGATCCAGGATTGCGGATGTTCGATGCGGAAGCCGATCGAGAACGGCTTGGCCTCGATATGGACGCCCCGCTCATACAGGGTCTGGAAGGTGTCGCGCGACGAATGGCCGATGGCGAGGACCACATGGTCGGCTTCCAGCGTCTCGCCGGTGTGCAGGCGCACGCCCCGGATGGCGCCCTTCTCCAGCTCGATATCGGTGACCCGGTGCTCGAACCGGTACTCGCCGCCCAGGGCCTCGATCTTCCGGCGCATGGCCTCGACCATGGTCACCAGGCGGAAGGTGCCGATGTGCGGATGGGCCTCGGTCAGGATCTCCTCCGGCGCACCGGCCGCGACGAACTCGGTCAGCACCTTGCGGGCCAGGAAGCGCGGATCCTTGATCTGGCTGTACAGCTTGCCGTCGGAGAAGGTGCCCGCGCCGCCTTCGCCGTACTGGACGTTGGACTCCGGATGGAGCCTGCCCTTGCGCCACAGCTCCCAGGTGTCCTTGGTCCGTTCGCGCACCACCTTGCCGCGGTCGAGGATGATCGGCCGAAAGCCCATCTCGGCCAGGATCAGCCCGACGAACAGGCCGCACGGCCCCGCCCCGATCACGACCGGTCTCAGCCGCTGATGCTTGCCTCCGTCCCGGGGCGCGACGGCGACGTGGCGATAGGCGACGTCCGGCGTGGGCTTCACATGCGGGTCGTTGGCGAACCGGGCCAGCACGGCCGCCTCGTTCTTCACCTCAACGTCGACGATATAGACCTTCAGGATCGCCGACTTCTTGCGCGCGTCATGCGCCCGCTTCCAGATCGACCAGGAAATCAGATCATGCGCCGGCGCGCCCAGCCGCGCGGCGATCGCGGCGGGCAGGGCCTCGGGCGCGTGGTCGAGGGGCAGTTTGAGTTCGGAGAGGCGCAACATCGGCGCCTTCTAGCGGCTTGTGACGCCAAACGCATGGGGCGAGATGACCCTCTGCTGCGGGGAGGGGGCGCCCCCGCCGGGAGGGACGGCGCCCCCGCCGGGAGGGGCGCCGTCCCTCCCCGGGAGTCCTCGCTGGCGTCAGGCGTATTCCTGGATCGCCCGCACATCCAGATCGCCGGCCTTGACGGCGACGATGGCCCGCGCGGCGGCCTCGGCCCCCGCGGCGGTGGTATAGTAGGGGATCTTCATCATCAGGGCGGTGCGACGCAGGCTGAAACTGTCCTGCAACGACTGTTTGCCCTCGGTGGTATTGAAGACCAGCTGGACCTCGCCGTTCTTCATCGCATCGACGATGTTGGGCCGGCCTTCCAGCACCTTCTTGACCAGTCCGACCTCAAGGCCCCGTCCGGCCAGATAGTCGCGCGTCCCGCCGGTGGCGATGACGGTGAAGCCCTCGGCCAGCAGGATGCGGACGGCCTCGGCGACGAAGGGTTTGTCGTCCTCCTTGACCGAGACGAAGGCGCAGCCAGAGGTGGGCAGGGTTGTGCCGCCGCCGATCTGGGACTTGGCGAAGGCGCGGGCGAAGGCGGGGGCCATGTCGGCCTCGCCCTCACGCTTCCAGTCCAGGCCCATGACCTCGCCGGTCGACCGCATCTCGGGGCCCAGGATGGTGTCGACCCCGGCGAAGCGGGCGAAGGGGAAGACGGCTTCCTTGACCGCGATATGGTCATAGGGCTTGTCGGTCAGGCCGAAGGACTTCAGCGGCACGCCCGCCATCACCTTGGCGGCGATCGAGGCCACCGGCTGGCCGATGGTCTTGGCGACGAAGGGCACGGTGCGGCTGGCGCGCGGATTGACCTCCAGCACGAAGATGCGCGGCGTATCGCTGTGCGGCTCCTCGATGGCGAACTGGACGTTCATCAGGCCGCGCACCTTCAGGGCCTTGGCCATTTCGGTGGTCTGGCGCTTCAGCTCGGCGACCGTCCCGGCCGACAGGGACCAGGGCGGCATGGAGCAGGCGCTGTCGCCCGAGTGGACCCCCGCCTCCTCGATATGTTCCAGCACCCCGGCGACGAACACCGTCTCGTCATCGCACAGGGCGTCCACGTCCACCTCGGTGGCGCGGTTCAGATAGTGGTCGATCAGGACGGGATCGTCGCCCGACACCCGCATGGCCTCGCCGACATAGCGGTCCAGCCCCTCGCGGTCGTGGACGATCATCATGCCGCGCCCGCCCAGCACATAGGAGGGACGCAGGACGACGGGATAGCCGACCTCGTCCGCCTTCTGCGCGGCCTCCTCGGCGCTGCGGGCCAGGCCGTTGGGCGGCTGGCGCAGACCGATGGCCTCCAGCATCTGCTGGAACCGCTCGCGGTCCTCGGCCAGGTCGATGGAGTCGACGCTGGTGCCCAGGACGGGGATGTTGTCCTCCTGCAGCGCATGGGCCAGTTTCAGCGGGGTCTGGCCGCCGAACTGGACGACGCAGCCGATCAGGTTTCCGTTCGACCGCTCGACCTCGATCAGCTCCAGCACGTCCTCGGCCGTCAGCGGCTCGAAATACAGCCGGTCGGAGGTGTCATAGTCGGTCGAGACGGTCTCGGGGTTGCAGTTGACCATGATCGACTCGACGCCGATGTCGGCGAAGGCGAAGGCCGCGTGGCAGCAGCAGTAGTCGAACTCGATGCCCTGACCGATCCGGTTGGGACCCCCGCCCAGGATGATGGCCTTCTTCCGGTCCGACGGCTCGGCCTCGCACTCGGGGACCTGGCCCAGGGCCCCGGTCTCATAGGTCGAATACATATAGGCGGTGGCCGAGGCGAACTCGGCGGCGCAGGTGTCGATCCGCTTGAACACCGGCCGGACGTTCAGGCCGCGACGGGCGGCCCGGACGTCCTTTTCGGTGGCGCCGGTCAGCTGGGCGAGGCGCGCATCGGCAAAGCCCTTGGCCTTCAGCTTGCGGAACTCCGTCGCCTCGGTGGGCAGCCCCTTGACCCGGATATGGCCCTCTTCCCGCACGATGTCGGCGATCTGGCGCAGGAACCAGGGCTCGTAGGAACAGGCGGCATTGACCTCTTCCACCGACAGGCCGTGGCGGAAGGCCTGGGCGATGACGCGGATGCGGTCGGGCGTGGGGATGCCCAGGGCCCGCACCACGGCGGCGCGGATGGCGGCGTCGTCTTCCGACCCGCCCGAAACGACATTGGCCCCCTCGATCTCGATCTCGTCAAAGCCCGACAGGCCGGTCTCCAGACCGCGCAGGGCCTTCTGCATCGACTCCTGGAAGGTCCGGCCGATGGCCATGACCTCGCCCACCGACTTCATCGAGGTGCCCAGCAGGGGCTCCGAGCCGGGGTATTTCTCGAAGGCGAAGCGCGGGATCTTGGTGACGACATAGTCGATCGACGGCTCGAAGCTGGCCGGGGTGACCCGGGTGATGTCGTTGGTCAGTTCGTCCAGCGTATAGCCGACCGCCAGCCGCGCCGCGACCTTGGCGATCGGGAAGCCCGTGGCCTTGGAGGCGAGGGCGCTGGACCGCGACACGCGCGGGTTCATCTCGATCACCACCATCCGGCCGTCGGCGGGATTGATGGCCCACTGCACGTTCGATCCGCCCGTCTCGACGCCGATCTCGCGCAGGACGTTGATCGAGCCGGTCCGCATCCGCTGATATTCCTTGTCGGTCAGCGTCAGGGCGGGGGCGACGGTGATGGAGTCGCCGGTGTGGACCCCCATCGGGTCGATGTTCTCGATCGAGCAGATGATGATGCAGTTGTCCGCCTTGTCGCGGACCACCTCCATCTCATACTCCTTCCAGCCCAGAACGCTCTCCTCGATCAGCACCTCGGTGGTCGGCGACAGGTCGAGGCCGCGCAGGACGATCTCCTCGAACTCCTCGCGGTTGAAGGCGATGCCGCCGCCGGTGCCGGCCAGGGTGAAGGACGGGCGGATGACGGCGGGCAGGCCGACGAACTCCAGACCCTCCAGAGCCTCGGCCATCGAATGGGCGGCCTTGGAGCGGGGGCTTTCCAGACCCAGCTTGTCCATGGCGTCGCGGAATTTCTGCCGGTCCTCAGCCTTGTCGATCACGTCGGCCCTGGCCCCGATCATCTCGACGCCGTATTTCGCCAGCGCGCCGGAAGCATCCAGGGCCAGGGCCGTATTCAGCGCCGTCTGGCCGCCCATGGTCGGCAGCAGGGCGTCGGGCCGCTCTTTCGCGATGATCCGCTCGACGAACTCCGGGGTGATCGGCTCGATATAGGTGGCGTCGGCCACTTCCGGATCGGTCATGATGGTGGCGGGGTTGGAGTTGACCAGAATGACCCGGTACCCCTCGGCCTTCAGCGCCTTGCAGGCCTGCACGCCCGAATAGTCGAACTCGCACGCCTGGCCGATGACGATGGGGCCGGCGCCGATGATCAGGATCGACTGGATGTCTGTACGTCTGGGCATGGGAAGGCCTCTTGTTGTTCTAGTTCGTCACGACCGCGCACTCCCAGCCGTCATAGTCCAGCTGGAAGGCCGCAGCCCAGGATTGCATCATGGCGGAGACGGGGGCGAAGGACGCCTCGTCCACCGCCGTCGTCGTCTCCAGAACAGTGGAATCGTCCGAGCCGCTGGTCACGAAACCGGCGCGTCGGGCGACCTCGTTCAGGTCGTCATGGTCGCCGTCGCCGTGAAAGAAGAACAACGTATGGCGCGGCGTCACCCCGCTGTCGCCGTGCTCGGCCAGGGCCGCGCGCACCATGGCGTCGCGCTCGTCGTGGCTGATGACGTCTTCATACACGGGCGCAGCGATCCTCTATGCGCGCGAAGGCCCGGCGCGGAGAATCGCGGCCGTTCCGTCGGGTTGTCGGTTAAGCGGCCCGTCTAGAGAAGGGGGGGCAGGGGGGCAAGGCTGAAATTGGGTCAGACGCTGTCCCTCTCCCGCCGGGAGAGGGTCGACTATCCCTCCATCGCCGCGATCCAGTCCGGCAGTTCGCCGATCCGGCTGAGCGAGGCATAGCGGGGATGCCCCTCGGGCGCCTCGGCCAGTTCGTGGGCCCAGGTGACGTGATAGGGGATGTGGGCGGCGAAGGCGCCGGCCTCGAGGGCGGGCAGGACGTCGGACTTCATCGAATTGCCGGCCATCGCCGCCTCGGCCGCGCCGGTGCCGTGGCGGGCGAAGACCCGCTCATAGGTCCCGTGATCCTTCTCGGACACGATCTCCACCGCCGCGAACAGGTCGCCGAGGCCCGAGGCCGCGAGTTTGCGCTCCTGATCCAGCAGGTCGCCCTTGGTGATCAGCACCAGCCGGTACCGTTCGGCCAGCTCCGCCAGGGTCTCGTCCACCCCGGGCAGGGTCTCGACCGGATGGGCCAGCATCTCGCGCCCGGCGGCCAGGATCTCGCGCACCACCTCGGGCGGGGCCCCGCCGTCGCACAGCTCCATCGCCGTCTCGATCATCGACAGGGTGAACCCCTTCACGCCGTAGCCGTAGAGCCGCAGGTTGCGCCGCTCGACCTCGGCCAGCCGGGACTCGATCGTCTCCAGATCGCCGTGGTCGTCCAGCAGGTCGACGAACCGCGCATGGGTCAGGCGAAAGATCGTCTCATTGTGCCAGAGGGTGTCATCGGCATCGAGGCCGACGGTGGTGATGGGCATGAGGATCTCCGCACGTGTCGCGCCGTCGCATGGCCTGCGCGTCCGGCGGGGTCAACGGGCCGCAGCGATCCGTGGTCCGATCGCCGCCCCGGACGTAGTGAGGGGGCGCCACAGAGGAAAGCCCGATCATGACCGTCTCATCTTCCGCCGTCGTCATCGGCGCCTCGGGGGGCGTCGGGGCCGCCATCGCCGACGCCCTGCGCGCCTCGAACCGGTTCGCCGCCGTCCACGCCCTGTCGCGATCGGGCACGGGTCTGGATCTCGAGGACGAGGCCTCGATCGCCGCCGCCGCAGCCGCGGTCGCCGACGGCCCGCCGCCCGCCCTGATCTTTATCGCGACCGGCGTCCTGCATTCCGGCCATGAACCCGAGCGCAGCTGGCGGGCCCTGTCGGCCGATCATCTGTTGCGCGACTACCGGATCAACGCCGTCGGCCCGGCCCTGATCGCCAGACACTTCCTGCCCCTGCTGCCGCGCGACCGGCCCGCCGTCTTCGCCGCCCTGTCGGCCCGGGTCGGCTCCATCGGCGACAACCGGCTGGGCGGCTGGCACAGCTACCGGGCGTCCAAGGCGGCCCTGAACATGATCCTGAAAAACCTGTCGGTCGAACTGGCCCGCAGCCATCCGCAGGCGATCGTCGCCGGATTGCACCCCGGCACGGTCGATACGGGCCTCAGCGCCCCGTTCCGGAAGGGGGTGAAGCCGGAGAAGCTGTTCACGCCCGCATATTCGGCCGAACGGCTGCTGGCCGTCCTCGACGCCCTGACCCCGGCCGACAGCGGCGGCGTCTTCGCCTGGGACGGGGTCCGGGTGCCGGCCTGATCGTCCGCCGTTGACCCCGCATTACGGTCTCTGTACTCACGCCGCCGTTTGCCCGCCGGGATTCGGCGGCATCTTTAGTCAGAGCCTGATTCACGCTCCGGCCTGAACCGCTGCGCGGTTCCGCCCGAACCGATCATGCTCTATGGAGCGCGGCATGACCACTCAACTGCTTCCCGGTTGCACCGGCGTCCTGGCGCTCGCGGACGGCACGATCCTTCAGGGAATCGGCGTCGGTGCCCATGGTTCGGCCCTGGGCGAGGTGGTCTTCAACACCGCCATGACGGGCTATCAGGAAATCCTGACCGACCCCTCCTACATGAGCCAGATCCTGGCCTTCACCTTCCCGCACGTCGGCAACACCGGGGTGAATGTCGAGGATGTGGAGCAGATGGGCGGCGGGTCCGACACCTCGGCGCGCGGGGCCATCTTCCGCGACCTGCCGACCGACCCGGCCAACTGGCGCAGTCAGGACAGTCTGGACGGCTGGATGAAGCGGCGCGGCGTCGTCGGCCTGTCGGGCGTCGACACCCGGGCCCTGACCCGGATCATCCGCGACCGGGGCGCGCCCCACGCCGTCATCGCCCATGACCCCGAGGGCCGGTTCGACCTCGAGGCCCTGGTGGCCGAGGCGAAGGCCTGGACCGGCCTCGTCGGCCTGGATCTCGCCAGACCCGCCTCGACCCTCCAGTCGTTCGAATGGGACGAGGGGCTGTGGGCCTGGCCCGAGGGCCACCCGAAAACCGAGGGCCGCAAGAACGTCGTCGTCATCGACTACGGGGTGAAGCGCAACATCCTGCGGGCCCTGGCCTCGACGGGCGCCCGGATCACCGTCGTCCCCGCCACCACCACGGCGGAAGAGGTTCTGGCCCGCAACCCCGACGGCGTCGTCCTGTCCAACGGACCGGGCGACCCGGCCGCGACCGGCCAGTACGCCGTGCCGGAGATCCGGAAACTGGTCGACAGCGGCAAGCCGGTCTTCGGCATCTGCCTCGGCCACCAGATGCTGGCCCTGGCGCTCGGCGCCTCGACGGTGAAGATGGATCAGGGCCACCACGGCGCCAACCATCCGGTCAAGGACCTGACCACGGGCAAGGTCGAGATCGTCTCGATGAACCACGGCTTCACCGTCGACCGCGACAGCCTGCCCGATGCGGTGATGGAGACCCATGTCTCGCTGTTCGACGGCACCAACTGCGGCATCGCCCTGAAGGACCGGCCGGTGTTCAGCGTCCAGCACCACCCCGAGGCCTCGCCGGGGCCGACCGACAGCCTGTATCTGTTCGACCGGTTCGCCGACCTGATGAACCCACCGGCCTGATCGCCGTCAGGTGCGGCGCGGCGGGATGACGCAGCCGGTCCAGGCATCCGCCTGACGCCCCCGGCGTATTCGCAACCGGGCCCGGTGCAATAGACTTGGCCCCCGTCGCGACGGATTGTAGGAGGTCCGGCGTTCAAGTCCCGCCGCCTCCGGTTCGACCCTTCGGGTCGGACGTCCTGCGGCGGTCCAGTTCCCTGCCGGAGTCGTCTGTTCGTGATCAAGCGCCACTTCTTCCTGATCGCGGCCGGAGTGCTGCTGGCGCTCATGGTCGTCGCCGTCGTGTTCAAACTGGCCTTCGCGGGAGACGGGGCGGAGACGAAGGGCGGTCCGGGCGGCGGGCGCGGCGGTCGGGGCCAGGCGGTCGCCGTGGCCACGGTGGCGAACCGCGACTTCTCCGACCAGATCCGCGTCCTTGGCGTCGCCCGGGGCCAGAGGTCGGTCAATATCACTTCCTCGACCTCGGAACTGATCACCCGCGTCATGTTCACCGACGGCCAGCGCGTCGCGGCGGGCGCCCCCCTCGTGCAGTTGCAGGCGCGCGAGGAGGACGCCGGCATCATCGAGGCCCAGGCCCGGGTCGATCAGGCGCAGCGCCAGTATGATCGCTTCAAGACCCTGGCCGACCGTGGCATCGCCCCGCGCGTCACCGCCGAACAGGCCGAGACCGATCTGGCCTCCGCCCGTGCGGCGCTCAATGCCGCCCGCGCCCGGCTCGGCGACCGGGTCATCCGCGCCCCCTTCTCCGGCGTGCTGGGCCTGACCACCGTCACCCCGGGCACCCTGGTCAGCCCCGGCGGCGTCATCGCCACCCTGGACGACACCTCGACCATCCGCGTCGATTTCCCGGTGCCCGAGCGCTATCTCGGCGTCCTGCGCCCCGGCCTGCCCCTGACGGCCACGGCCGACGCCTACAAGGACGAAGGCTTCTCGGGCCGCATCGCCCTGATCGACAGCCGCATCAACGAAACCACCCGCGCCGTCACCGCCCGGGCCGAGTTTCCCAACCCGGGCGGGCGTATCCTGCCCGGCATGATGCTGCGCGTCGCCGTGGCCCAGGGCCAGCGCACCTCCACCGCCGCGCCGGAGGCCGCCGTCCAGTACGAGGGCCAGACGGCCTATGTGTACCGGATCGCCCGCGGCGACCGGGGCGAGACGGCCCAGCGCGTTGAGGTCCAGACCGGCGCCGTCGAGGGCGGCTTCGTCGAGATCCTGTCCGGCGTCGCCGCCGGCGACCGTATCGTCGCCTCGGGCCTGAACCGCATCCAGCCCAATGCCCCGGTCACCACCGGCGGCGGACGCGGCGGCGCCCCGGCCGGGAAGGCCGCCGCCAAATGATGCTGTCCGACGTCGCGGTCCGCCGCCCGGTCTTCGCGGCGGTGGCGGCCATCGTGCTGTGCGTCATCGGCGCCGCCGCCTTCTTCTTCCTGCCGGTGCGCGAGCTGCCGGACGTCGACCCGCCGGTGGTCTCGGTCAACACCAGCTATGCCGGCGCCTCGGCCGAGGTCATCGAAAGCCGCATCACCGAGCCGGTGGAGCAACAGATCGCCGGCATCCAGGGCGTCGAGCGGATCACCTCGACCAGCCGCGACGGCCGCTCCAGCGTCAACATCGAGTTCTCGCTGGACCGCAACATCGACGACGCCGCCAACGACGTGCGCGACCGGGTCAATCGCGTCGTCGGTCGCCTCCCGGATCAGGCCGACCCGCCCGAGGTGGCCAAGGCCGATTCAGACAGCCAGCCGATCATGATCCTGTTTCTGCGGTCCACCTCGATGAACCGGCTGGAGCTGACCGACTACGCCGACCGCTATCTGGTCGACCGCCTCGCCACCGTCCCCGGCGTGGCCCAGGTCAACATCTATGGCGATCAGCAATACGCCATGCGCATCTGGCTGGACGCCGCCGCCATGGCGACGCGCGGCCTGACGGTGAGCGACGTCGAGACGGCCCTGACCACCCAGAACGTCGAACTGCCCGCCGGCCAGCTGGAGTCGGGCCAGAAGAACTATACCGTCCGGGTCGCCCGCACCTATGCCCGGCCCGAGGACTTCCGCCAGCTGCCCATCGGCACGCGCGGCGCGGCGACCACGGCCACGGCGACCCAGACCACCGGCGCCGCCACCGCCGCCGCCCTGCCCAGCGGCGCGACCGGCGCCATCCAGGGCCGCACCGGCTATGTCACCCGGCTCGGCGACATCGCCCGCGTCGAGGAGGCCCCCGCCGAGGACCGCCGCCTGTTCCGGGGCAATGGTCTGGACCAGGTCGGTCTGGCCGTCACCCGCCAGGCCCAGTCCAACGACCTGGCCATCTCCGAAGGCGTGTCGAAACTGGTGGAGGACGTCCAGTCCAGCCTGCCGCCCGGCGTGACCCTGGAGGTCGGGTCCGACAACTCGGTCTTCACCTCCCACGCCATCGAGGAGGTCTGGATCACCATCGGCATCTCCATGCTCCTGGTCGCCATCGTCAACTTCGTCTTCCTGGGCAGTCTGCGGGCCGCCCTGATCCCCTCGGTCGTGGCGCCCATCTGCCTGCTGGCCACCTTCATCGTCCTGGCGCCGCTCGGCTTCTCCCTGAATCTCCTGACCCTGCTGGCCCTTGTGCTGGCCATCGGTCTGGTGGTGGATGACGCCATTGTGGTGGTCGAGAACATCCAGCGTCGTCTCGACCATGGCGAACCGCCCCTGGTCGCCGCCGAACGGGGCGCGCGTCAGGTCTTCTTCGCCGTCGTCGCCACGACCATCGTCCTGCTGTCGGTGTTCGCCCCCCTGCTGTTCCTGCCCGGCTATGTCGGACGGCTGTTCGTCGAACTGGCGGCCGCCATCGCTGCTGCGGTCGCCTTCTCGGCCTTCCTCGCCCTGACCCTGTCGCCGATGATGGCGTCGAAGATCCTGAAACCGGCCCAGACCGGCGGCTGGCTGGCCCGGCGCGTCGACGGGGCCATGGAGACGCTGAGAGCCTCCTACGGCAACTCCCTGTCCGCCCTGCTGGGTCGCCGCGTGGCCCTGTTCGGCGTCATCGGCCTGATCGTCGTCGTCGCGGCGGGCGCCGCCGGCATGTTCCTGTCCCTGCCCAGCGAACTGGTCCCGGGCGAGGATCGCGGCCGGGTCGGAATTCGCGTCGCCGGCCCCGAAGGCGCGGGTTTCGACTATACGAAGAAGATCATGCTGGGCCTCGAACCCATCCTTGAGGAGTACCGGGCCAGCGGCGAGGCCGACAGCTATCTGGTCTCCGCGCCCGGCTTCGGCGGCGGCAGTTATAATTCCGGCAACGCCAACCTGATCCTGGCCGACTGGTCGAAACGCAGCCGCACAGCCGACGAGATCGCCCAGGAGGTCAATGGCAAGCTGCGCAGCCAGACCGACGCCCAGGTCAATGCCTCGGTGCCGGGCGCCTTCCAGCGCGGCGGGGGCGGGGGCTCCAACTCGGTCGAACTGATCGTCACCGGCGCGGAATATTCCGACATCTACAACTGGCTTCAGCCGGTGCTGGCCGCCTCGCTCGACAATCCCGGCTTCTCGCGCCCGCGCCTGAACTATGAGCCCAACTCGCCCCGCCTGCTGGTCGATGTCGATCCGGAAAAGGCCGCCGGCCTCGGCGTCTCGGCCCAGTCGATCGGCCGGACGCTGGAGACCATGTTCGGCTCGCGCCGCGCCACCACCTATATCAAGGGCGGTCAGGAGTATGACGTCATCCTCCAGACCGACCGTGAGGATCGCCGCACGGTCGACGATCTGGAAAGCCTCTATGTCTCGACCGGCTCGGGCCAGCTGGTGCCCCTGTCCTCGGTCGTCACGACCCAGACCTCGGGCGACACCCCCGACCGCCGTCGTCTGGACCGCCAGAGGTCGATCAGCCTCTCGGCCGATCTCAATCCCGGATACACCCTGGACGACGGCGTCAAATTCCTGACCGATGTCGCCGCCGAACAGCCCCAGGGCGTCGTCGCCCTGCGCTGGGGCGGCGCGGCCCGCGACCAGCAGGAGGCCGGCGGCGCCGTCATCGCCGCCTTCGGCCTCGCCCTGCTGCTGGTCTTCCTTGTGCTGGCGGCCCAGTTCGAAAGCTGGATCACCCCGGCGGTGATCATGCTGACGGTGCCGCTGGCGGCGGCCGGCGGCCTGTTCGGCCTGGTCATGGCCGGCTCCAGCCTGAACCTGTATTCCCAGATCGGCCTGATCATCCTGATCGGGGTGGCGGCCAAGAACGGCATCCTGATCGTGGAATTCGCCAACCAGCTGCGCGACCAGGGCCGGTCGATCAGCGAGGCCATCATCGAGTCCTCCACCCTGCGTCTGCGGCCCATCATCATGACCTCCATCGCCACCGCCTTCGGCGCCCTGCCTCTGGTCCTGTGGCAGGGGGCGGGCGCCGGCAGTCGCCAGACCATCGGCGTGGTCATCTTCGCCGGGGCCATGTTCTCGACCCTGCTGACCCTGTTCGTGGTGCCGGTGATCTATGGCGTCCTCGCCCGCTTCACCAAATCTCCCGAATACACCGCCCGCAAGATCGAGGAATGGGAGGCGAAGGAGATCAGCGAGGGGCGGGAGAGGCTGGCGGACTGACGACGGAGGACCAGCCGTCCCCCGTCGATGAATTATCGATTGACAGAAATAAATTATCGCATGATCTTGGCTGTCGGAGGCGCCCATGTCCACGGTCGTGCAGTTCAGGCTTCAGCCCGCATCCCCGTCGCCCGCGCCGGAAAGCCCGGCCCAGCGGCGCGTGAGAATCGGCAGTCGGGGGTTGTCCTGGCTGTTTGCGGGCCTGTTCGGTCTGGCGGTCGTCGTCCTCCTCACGGCCATCGCGACCATGTTGATCTACAAGGGCGAATGGGTCCGGATCGGGCCGGACAACTGCTACATCGGCGGCGGCCCGCCCAATTCGGTCGCCTTCGGCTCCCTGCCGCTGGACCAGCGTCTGGCCTATGTCGTCGTGGCGATCCTCAGGGCGACGCCCATCATCATGCTGTTCTGGACGGTGCGGTCACTGTTCGCCCATTTCGCCCGGGGTCGCGTGTTTTCGCGCAGCATCGCGGTTCACTTTCGCCGCATCGGCGTCTGGCTCTGCGCCTATGCCCTGTCGCCCTTGCTCTGCCATCTGCTGCTGGACGCCACCGGCTATGAGATTGACAAGAACTGGGCCCACCTCTCCAGCGTCCAGGCCTTCATCCTCGGCCTGCTCGTCTTCGTCATCGGTCAGGTGATGCAGGTGGGGCGGGAAATCGAGGAAGATCGGGAGGCGTTCGTCTGATGCCGATCGTCCTTCGTCTCGACGTCATGCTGGCCCGGCGCAAGGTGCGGTCCAATGTGCTCGCCCGCGCCATCGGCATCACCGACGCCAACCTGTCGCTGCTCAAGTCCGGCAAGGTGAAGGGTCTCCGGCTCGAGACCCTCGACGCCATCTGCGCCTACCTCGACTGCCAGCCGTCCGATCTCATCGAATATGTTCCCGAGGTCGATCCCCGGCTGGAACCGCAATCGCTCAGACGGACCGGCTGACCGGCCTCAATCTACGGAGATTTTCATGTCCTTCGCCACGCCTTTCCGGGCGATTGCCGCCGCATGCCTGCTGTCCGCCCTTCTTCCGGTCCGGACAAACGCCCAAATCCCCGCCCCGACGGCGCCCCTCTATCTCGAGGTCGAGGGCGGCCGACTGGCCTATGAAACCTGCGGCTCGGGCCCGGAAAACGTCGTCCTGCTGCATGACGGCATCCTCCACTCGGCCGCATTCGATGACGTCTGGGCCGACCTGTGCCGGCGTTACCGCGTCGTGCGCTACGACCGGCGCGGCTACGGCGCCTCCGCGCCTGCCGCCGGGCCGTATCAACCGGTTCAGGATCTCGCGGCCCTGCTGGACGCGGTGGACATGCCGCACGCCACCCTGGTCGGCTCCTCGGCCGGCAGCGGACTGGCCGTCGACTATGCGCTCGCCCATCCCGGGTCGGTGGATCGTCTGGTTCTGGTCGGTCCCTGGGTGAGCGGATTCGAGCCGTCGTTCGGCTTCATCGTCCGGGGTTTGAAACTGCTGACCCTGTTCCGGCTCGGCGCGGTCGATCTGGCCGTCCGCGACCGGTACATCCTGACGCGGGACGCGGTGGACGCCCGCCGCCGCGTGGCGACCCTTCTCCGCGCCCATCCGGGCAATGTCGCGGCGGGCCTCAGCGAGCGATCGCCCCGGGCCGCGCGCCCGGATCTGGGCCAGATCGCGGTTCCGACCCTGATCCTGGTCGGGCAGGTCGACATCGGCGATGTGCAGCGTCAGGCCGAGGCGCTGGAGACCGGGATCCCCGACGCCCGGCGCGTCGTCATGCCGGACAGCGGGCATCTGATGTATCTGGAACAGCCCGCCGCCTTTGTGGATCAGATCATCGACTTCATCGCCGCAACGCCCCGGCGGGCGTAACGTCGTCACATGACGGGCCGTCCCGGTCGTTCGCGAAGCAACCTTGGCCGCCGCGCGACGTTATTTCACCGAACCGGTCCGGCCATACGCGGCGGACCCCCGGAGACACCCCATGACATCGCCCAAGACCCTCACCGCCCTCGCGGCCGGCGCTCTCGTCCTTTCCGCTGCCGGCATGGCCCAGGCCCAGACGCCCTACTATGGCCAGGCCCCGTCCCAGCCCTATGGCCAGACCCAGCCGTCAGGTCAGGAAGTCTTCGGCCAGATTCTCCAGAACCTGTTCGGCGGTCAGACGACCGGCTCGGTCGACGCCGAATGGAGCCGGGGCCGGCGCGCCCTCGCGGCCCAGCAGTCGAGCTTCAACATGCGTCTGACTGCGCAGGTCCGGTCGGGTGCGATCCAGCAGTATTCGGCCGACCGCCTCCGCACCGACTATGACGCCCTGGTCCAGCTGGAGGCGCGCTACGGCCAGGACGGCCGGTTCACCGCCCAGGAGCGTCAGGACCTGACCGCCCGCTATGACGCCCTGACCCGGGCGCTGGACGACGGCGGCTATGGCGATGACGTCGGCGGCTACCGGTCTGTGGCCGACGGCCAGCGCGAGTTCGACGCCCGCGTCGACGCGGCCGTCCGCGCCCGTCGCCTCAGCCGCACCGAGGCCACCCGGCTGCGCGCCGACTACGCCGCCCTGGTCCGCACCGAGGCCCAGTATCAGCAAGGCGGCCTGACAGCGCGCGAACGTCAGGACATCGAGAGCCGTCTGGACGCCCTGGACGCCCGCATCGGCGATGTCGGCTATGGCGGCGGCGCCCCCGTGACCCGCACGCCCGAGGCGCGTCTGGACGCCATCGCCCGGGCCCTCCCCAACAGCGGGCTGAACGCCTCGGCCCAGGCCGAGCTGCGGGTCCAGCACGAGGACCTGACCCGCCTGGCCGCCGCCTATGCCCGGTTCAGCGCCAGCGCCGACGACCGCGCCTATCTGGAGCGTCGTCTCGCCGATCTGGAAGCCCGCGCCCGCGTCCGCCGCTGATCCGCCCTATCGGCACAGGCGACCGCTCTCCGCCTCGAGGTGGAGGTGGTCGCGGTGCAGGGCGTTGTAGTCGGGGCTCAGGGTCGTGCCGAACACCTTGCAGGCGTCGTCGCGGATGCGGTGCAGGAACCGGCCCTCGGGCGTCGTCCTGTTCCAGTTGTTCGTCACCGTGATCCGCCGCCCGTCCGACAGCCGCACGCCGGAGAAATCCAGCGCCGCCGCCCGCGAATGGGCGCTGGGCCGGTTGCCCGCCTGGCTGTTCACCGGGCGACAGGCATAGACGCCCATATGGTCGATCTGGTCGACGCCGGCGCCGAGGATCTCCCGCGCCGCCGGCTCCACGGACTGCCGCCGCCAGACGCTGATCGCCGCCGCGAGAGCGCAGGTCGTCGTCGGCGCATTCGGCGCCATCCGCGCTCTTGTGCCGTAGTCCGGCCCCAGCACCCCCGCCTGCGTCAGTCCGCAGGTCGCCGAGTTCACCCGGTCCGGCGTCGGCGAGAAGGTCACCCGCGCCGCCCCCAGCACCGCGACACAGGTCTGCAGGTCGCCGGTGGCGCGCTGCAACCGCCCGAATGTGCCGTCGTCGATCGGACGGTCGATCAGATTGTCGCCCGACGGCCCCGGCGTCCGGCCCGGCAGATAGGGCCTCGGCCCGGTCTGCCCCGGCCCCGGGGCGTCGGGGATCAGCCGCCCGCAGGCGGCCAGCAGGCTCAGGCCGAGGATGACAACCGCGCGCTTCATCATCCCGAGCCTAACCGGATTCGCGCCGGTCGGTGGCGGCCGCCTCGAGACCCGGTCTGCTGACCCCTCGTCATCCCCCGGCTCGACCGGGGGATGTCAGCATCCGTTCGCCGGCCCCGGACCTTGACTGGCGACAACGCCCCTGCCGCACTAAGTTCCGTTCATGAACCGTTCCTCCACGCCCAAGGGGTCCGCCCCTGTCATCCAGAAGCCGGTCCACACCCCGAACGCGGGCGTGAGGGAGGCCGCCGCCGCCTTCATCCACGACACGGGCAAGATGCCGATGTTCGCCCCGGTCACCGGCCCGCGCCTGACCCCGGCCGAGGCCCCCGGCAAGCCCGACGACTGGGTCCCCCACCGCCCCGCGCACGAGGGCAAGAAGAAGGGCGGCGTCTTCCGGCTGGAGACGAAATACACCCCCGCCGGCGACCAGCCCTCGGCCATCGCCGAACTGGTCGCCCAGGCCGAGGCCGGCGACCGCGACCAGGTCCTGCTGGGCGTCACCGGCTCGGGCAAGACCTTCACCATGGCCAAGGTCATCGAACAGACCCAGCGCCCGGCCCTGATCCTCGCCCACAACAAGACCCTGGCCGCCCAGCTCTATTCCGAGTTCAAGAGTTTCTTCCCGGATAACGCTGTCGAATACTTTGTATCGTATTACGATTATTATCAACCTGAAGCATATGTTCCAAGAACCGACACATATATTGAGAAGGACTCAAGTATAAACGAGCAGATCGACCGCATGCGGCACTCGGCGACGCGGGCGATTCTGGAGCGGGACGACGTCATCGTCGTGGCCTCCGTCTCCTGCATCTACGGCATCGGCTCGGTGGAGACCTATACCGCCATGACCTTCACCCTGAAGGTCGGGGACCAGATCGATGAGTCCAAGCTCCGCGCCGACCTGATCGCGCTCCAGTACAAGCGCAACGACGTCGCCTTCGACCGCGGCATGTTCCGCAAACGCGGCGACACGATCGAGATCTTCCCCGTCCACATGGAGGACCGGGCCTGGCGCGTCAGCCTTTTCGGCGACGAGATCGAATCCATCGCCGAGTTCGACCCCCTGAACGGCAAGAAGACCGCCGATCTGGAGGAGGTCACCGTCTATGCCGCCAGCCACTATGTGACCCCGCGCCCCTCCCTCAACCAGGCCATGCACGGCATCAAGGCCGAGCTGAAGGAGACGCTCGACTGGATGATCGAGAACGGCAAGCTGCTGGAGGCCCAGCGGCTGGAACAGCGGGTGCGCTTCGATCTGGAGATGATGGAGGCCACCGGCTCCTGCGCCGGGATCGAGAACTATTCCCGCTGGCTGACCGGCCGGGCGCCCGGCGAGCCGCCGCCGACCTTCTTCGAATACATCCCCGACAACTCCCTGCTGTTCGTCGACGAGAGCCACGTCACCATCGGCCAGATCAACGGCATGTTCCGGGGCGACTATGCGCGCAAGTCGACCCTGGCCGAATACGGCTTCCGCCTGCCGTCCTGCATCGACAACCGCCCGCTGAAGTTCGACGAATGGGACGCCATGCGGCCCCAGACGGTCCATGTCTCGGCCACCCCCGGCAAGTGGGAGATGGACCAGACCGGCGGCGTCTTCGTCGAACAGGTCATCCGCCCCACCGGCCTGATCGACCCCCCGGTCGAGATCCGCCCGGTCAGCGGCCAGACCCGCAACCAGGTCGACGACGTCATCGACGAGGTCAAGGCCACCACCGCCGCCGGCTACCGCTCCCTGGTCACCACATTGACCAAGAAGATGGCCGAGGACCTGACGGAATATATGCACGAACAGGGCGTCCGGGTCCGCTACATGCACTCCGACGTCGACACCCTGGAGCGAATCGAGATCCTGCGCGACCTGCGGCTGGGCGCCTTCGACTGCCTGATCGGCATCAACCTGCTGCGTGAGGGGCTGGACATCCCCGAGTGCGGCCTGGTCGCCATCCTCGATGCGGACAAGGAGGGCTTCCTCCGCTCCGAGACCTCATTGATCCAGACCATCGGCCGCGCCGCGCGCAACGTCGACGGCCGCGTCATCCTCTACGCCGACCGCATGACCGGCTCGATGGAGCGCGCCATCGCCGAGACCGACCGCCGACGCGAGAAACAGGTCGAATACAATACCGAACACGGCATCACGCCCGAGAGCGTCAAGCGCGAGATCAAGGACATCCTCGACAGCCCCTATGAGTCCCGCGCCCTGGACCGGCTGACCTCGCCCGGCGTGAAGGAGGAGGCCAAACCCTTCACCGGCTCCAACTTCCAGGCCGCCCTCAAGGACATGGAGGCGAAGATGCGCGAGGCCGCCTCCAACCTCGAATTCGAAACCGCCGCCCGCCTGCGCGACGAGATCAAACGCATGAAGCTGATGGACCTGGAATTCGCCAACGAGGTCCTGACCGGCGAGGGCGAGACCGTCGACAAGTCCGCCCCGAAGAAATGGCGCGCCGAGGCGGCGGCGGAGAAGGCGGAGGCGTTCAGGAAGGGGCGGCTCTGATCCTTAACCTGTCCTCCCTGTTCCGCAGGAATGGGGAGTACGACCGATGACGCGCCTTGTGCCCACCGGCCTCACATTCCGTCCCACCCCCGATCGTGCTATCCTCCCCCCATGGTCCAGTCTGCCCTGACCCTCCCGCCCGCGCTCGACGCCTTCGTCGACGACCAGGTCCGCACCGGTGCCTACCGTGACCGTCAGGCCGTCATTACGGACGCCGTGCAGTTGCTGCGTGACCACGCCGCGGCCGAAGAGGACGACGACGTCAAACTGGCCAGGCTGAACGCCCGGCTGCAAACGGCCATCGACAGCCTGGATCGCGGCGAGGGGATCGAGATCACGGACATCACGGCCTATTTCGATGAGATCGAGGCCGAGGTGGAGGCTGAGTTTACCCAACCCCGCGCGTGAGACGCCTCGTCATCACGTCGGATGCGCGCGGCGACGTCCGCGACGTCCTGCGTGAGAGCCGGCGGAAATTCGGCCCTCTGGCGCGCGCGCGATACCGTCTGCTCATCGAAACCGCCTATCGCGACCTCGTCACCGATCCCATGCGTCCGGGCGTCAGCGCGCCATCAGACCTTCCCGCCGACATCCGCCTCTATCCCATCCGCCACAGCCGCGCCCGCATCCCCGCCCCCGACCGCGTCGACCGGCCGAGACACGTCATCGCCTTCCGCTTCGACGAGGCAAGGGTGGAGATCGTGCATTTGCTGCACGACGGCATGGATTTGCCGGCGCGGTTGGGGTGATGGCCCGGAAACCGGCCAGTCCCGAACCCAGTCCTCCGTCCTGTCCGCCGCCGGTGTGCCCCCTCACCCGCCCGCGCCAGAACGGCCGCCGACGCGCCCGTGCGCGGCCTCCCTCTCCCGCAAGGGGAGAGGGCGGACAACCTCCGCCTCTTGCTTCTATCCCATTGTTATGGAGCTCTTTCTCCAGCCAGAAGAGAGAACGACATGCCAAAGTTCACCATCCTCTCCCGCGTCGACGCCTACGTCGACTACACCACTGAAGTCGAAGCCGACTCCCTCGAAGAGGCCGTCGACATGGCCTATGACGGCGACCCGTCGATCAAATGGAAAGAGCAGGGCGTGGTCGAGTTTGATGCCCGTCGGGTTGTTGCGCTCGATCTGGAAGGGTTTGAGGACGACAGCTACTCGCGCGGCAAGGGCTGAAGCACCGGCCTCAGCTTCCGCTCATCCCCGCGAACGCGGGGACCCAGTCCTGTCCAGCGTGACACCGGTGTTGAAGGACGAACGGCGGGTCTGACCTGGAACTGTTCATTCAGCCAAAGGACTGGGTCCCCGCGTTCGCGGGGATGAGCGGTTTGTTGGGATCGAAACCACCGGCTACGGTGGGCGCATGGCCCAAGACGACACCCCCTGGAGCACCCTCGGCTTCGCCGAAGAGGCGGCCGTCTTCAAGGGCGCGACCCAGAACGCCCGGGTGCTGAGCGAGAGCTGGATCGCCGCCAACGGCTTCTGCACCAGCTGCGGCGCGGCGCCCCTGACGGCCTTTGCGGCCAACTCCCCGGTGGCCGACTTCCATTGCGGCGTCTGCGCCGAGGAATACGAACTCAAGGCCACCAAGGGGCGGATCGACCGCAAGCTGGTCAACGGCGCATACGGGGCGATGAAGGCGCGGCTGGCGGCGGCGAACAATCCCCGGTGTGAGAGCGCCGCAATCCCCACTTTCGTCATTCCGGGCGGAGGCGCTCTTGCGCCGCAGACCCGGAACAAGGCGCCCCCCGATCAAGTCGGAGGGTGACGAATGCGATAGCGCGAAGCTGTCGCGGACACCGCCGCCCAACATTGAGATCGGATGAGCTGACATATCGCCTTCGCTTCGCTGCGGCGCCGCCTTGTTCCGGGTCTCCCCCCGGCTTTCGCCGGGGTTCGCCCGGAATGACGAAAGGCTGGGATGACGCCCCTGTTTGACCTGATCATCACCGGGTTGCGACCGCGCGCGGCTGGCTGCTCGCCGTCATGAACGCGGTCGAGGCGATTGGCCGCCCCGAGTTCACCCTCGACGACGTCTATGCCCACGAGGCGAGCCTGTCGGCCCTCTACCCCGACAACCACAACGTCCGCCCCAAGATCAGGCAGCAGCTTCAGGTGCTGCGGGATCGCGGCTGGCTGGCGTTCAACGGGTGGGGGACGTATCTGCGAACGCCCTGACCTTTCGTCATCCTCCGGCAAGCCGCGCCTTCGCGGCGCAGACCGGGGGACCCAGCGGCGCGCGCGAGCGCGAACCTGTCGCGGACACGACGCGTCCACATCCTGCGTGAAAAGATCGCCTTCGGCGCCGCTGGGTCCCCCGGTCTCGCTCCGCTCGCCGGAGGATGACGAAATGGGGGACGTGCAGCCTAAACCAACTCGACCTTCAACGAATGCCCAAGCACCCGCGCCGCGCGGCTCAGGGTGTCCAGGGTCACGTTCGACGCCTCCGGGTCGAGAACGCGGTTCAGTTGGGCGCGGCTGGTCTCCATCTCGGCGGCCATGGCGGCGCGGGTCAGGCCCTGGGCCTTCATCGCCTGCTGGAGCTGGAGGGCGATCACGCTCTTGACCGCGCGCAGGGTGACCGCCTCGCGGATGCCGTCCTCGTCGAGGACGTCGTCGAGGGTGGAGAAGTGCGACAGGTCGCGGAACTTCATGTCTGTCATGGATGCATCGTACCACAAATGATCCGCCCTCCCTTTCGTCATTCCGGGCGGAGGTGAGCGAAGCGAGCCGAAGACCCGGAACAAGGCGCCCCCCGATCAAGTCGGAGGGTGACGAATGCGAGAGCGCGAAGCTGTCGCGGACACGGCTGCTGACCCATCGCCGCCGCTTCGCATCGTCATCCTCCGGCCGGGCGAAGCCCGGACCGGGGGAGGCGCCGCCCTGTTCCGGGTCTCCCCCCGGCTTTCGCCGGGGTTCGCCCGGAATGACGAAAGGAAGGGCGTGCGGCGGACAGAACCCCTCCGTCTCTTCGCTGCGCTTCAAGCCCGTCGTCCGATCGCGGTGCGATCGTCCCCGACCCCATCGGCTTCGCCGACAGGGAGGAGACGGGGCGGCGACGGACACGTCCGCGCCTGACGTTCCGGCGCCCTATCCTCCGCGCCCATGACCGAGGAACCCGTTCGCTTTCGACGCAAGATCCGCCCGGACGCCGTCTGGGTCGAGGTGCGCAAGGCGTGGGAGGGCGGGGAGACGGCGCGGTCGGCAGCCCGTCGCTATGACGTGGGGGTGCCGGCCCTGTGGAAGCGGCGGGAGGCCGAGGGGTGGCGGCGGCCGGAGCCGGCGCTGGGGCCGGTCGAGCCGGCGGAGGGATGGTCGGCGTTCGCGGCGGGGCAGTATGAGGCGTTCGAGGCTCGGCTGACCGGGGCGCAGGAACTGGCGACGGCCCTGGCGGCGGGGATGGTGGGGAAGCGGCCGGAGGATTTCGACCTGTGGCACCTGCCTTTCATCCTGCACTGGCGCGCGCAGCATCTGGGGGCCGAGGTGGCGGCGGACGACCGGGCGCGAAACCGGGATCAGGACTGGGCCGGGGCGATCTGGGACGCCGAGGGGCGGATGGGGTCGGTGTGGGTCATGACCCGGGCCCTGGTGCGGCTGAACACGGCGGAGTGGCGCGAGCAGCATGGGCTGCCGGAGGGTGTGGCGGAGGAGTGGCCTTAGGGATCTGTCCTCCCCGTTCGCCCCTTGGCGAATGGGGAGGTGGCGCGGCGCGGCTTCGCGCCGTGACGGAGGGGGCGAGGGGGTGTCTGATAGGGGCCCTGATCCTCGACCCGGTCGCCCCCTCCGTCTGCTCGCGAGGGCTCGCAGCCACCTCCCCATTCGCCAAGCGGCGAACGGGGAGGACGTGTGTGGCTTCAGTGCGCCCCCTTCACCCGTTCCATCAGCTCGATCAGCACCCCGCCCATGTCCCGGGGGTGCAGGAAGACCACCGGCGTGCCGTGCGCCCCGATGCGGGGTTCGCCGGTGCCGAGGAGGGTCACGCCTTTCGCCCGCATGTCGGCGACGGCGGCGTGGATGTCCTCGACCTCGAAACAGACGTGGTGCTGGCCGCCTTTCGGGTTTTTGGCGAGGAAGCCGGTGATGGGGCTGGTCTCGTCATACGGCTCGATCAGTTCGATCTGGGCCGTGGGGGTGTCGATGAAACAGACCCGGACCCCCTGGGCGGGCAGGTCAAAGGGCTCGCCGATGCGGGTCGCGCCGAGGATGTCGCGGTACAGTTTGATGCTGTCGGCGATCGAGGGGGTGGCGACGCCGACATGGTTCAGGTTTCCGATCATGCCGGTTCCTTTGCGGGGGCGGGCTGGGCGTAGCCGAGGCGCTGGTTCAGCCGGTCGATCAGGTCCACGGCCGTGTCGGCGATGGCCGAGCCGGGCGGATAGACGGCGGCGGCGCCCATGTCGATCAGGGGCTGGATGTCGGAGGGAGGGATGACGCCGCCGACCACGATCATGATGTCGGGGCGGCCCAGCCGCTCCAGCTCGGCCTTCAGTTCCGGCACCAGGGTCAGGTGTCCGGCGGCCAGCGACGAGGCGCCGACGGCGTGGACGTTTGAGGCCACCGCGTCGCGGGCGGCCTCGGCCGGGGTCTGGAACAGGGCGCCGGCGGTGACGTCGAAGCCCAGGTCGCCGTATCCGGTGGCGACGACCTTCTGGCCCCGGTCGTGGCCGTCCTGGCCCAGTTTGGCGATCAGGATGCGCGGCGGGCCGCCGTCGTTCTCGACGAAGGCGGCGACCATGTCGCGGGCGCGGGCGAAGCGGGGGTCGGCCCCGGCCTCGCGGGCATAGACGCCCGAGACGGTCTGGACCGAGGCGACGTGGCGGCCGAAGGCGGCCTCCAGGGCGTCGGAGATCTCGCCGACCGTGGCGTGGGCCCGGGCGGCGCGGACGGCCAGCTCCAGCAGGTTGGCCGCGCCCCGCGCCCCCTCGGTCAGGGCGGTCAGGGCGGCCTGCGCAGCGGCCTCGTCGCGTTCGGCGCGCAGGCGTTTCAGCTTGTCGATCTGGGCCGACAGGACGGCGGCGTTGTCGACCTTCAGCATCGGGATGTCGTCGGGCGTGGGGGACAGGAAGGCGTTGACGCCCACGACGGTCTGCTGGCCCGTATCGATCCGGGCCTGGGTTTTGGCGGCCGAGGCCTCGATGCGCAGCTTGGGAATGCCGGCCTCGATGGCCTTGGCCATGCCGCCCAGGCCCTCGATTTCCGCCATATGGGCGCGGGCCTTCTCGGCCAGTTCGTGGGTCAGGCGCTCGACATAGTAGGAGCCGCCCCAGGGGTCGATGACCCGGGTCAGGCCGGTCTCCTGCTGCAGCAGGATCTGGGTGTTGCGCGCGATCCGGGCCGAGAAGTCGGTCGGCAGGGCCAGGGCCTCGTCCAGGGCGTTGGTGTGCAGGGACTGGGTCTGGCCGCCCGCCGCCGCCATGGCCTCGACCATGGTGCGGGGCACATTGTTGAACACGTCCTGGGCCGCCAGCGACCAGCCGGAGGTCTGGCAATGGGCGCGCAGGGACAGGGATTTCGGATCGGTCCCGCCCTCGCGCCGCACCGCCTCGGCCCACAGCAGGCGGCCCGCCCGCATCTTGGCCACCTCCATGAAATAGTTCATGCCGATGGCCCAGAAGAAGCTCAGCCGCGGCGCAAAGGCGTCGACCGCCATCCCCGCCGCCACCCCGGCGCGTAGATATTCGACGCCGTCCGCCAGCGTATAGGCCAGCTCGATGTCCGCCGAGGCCCCGGCCTCCTGCATATGGTAGCCGGAGATGGAGATGGAGTTGAACTTCGGCGTCTCCTTCGCCGTCCAGGCGAAGATGTCGGCGATGATCCGCATCGAGGGGGCGGGGGGGTAGATATAGGTGTTGCGGACCATGAACTCCTTGAGGATGTCGTTCTGGATGGTCCCGGTCAGTCTGGCGTGGGGAACGCCCTGCTCCTCGGCCGCCACGACATAGAGGGCCAGGATCGGCAGGACGGCGCCGTTCATGGTCATCGACACCGACATCTGGTCCAGCGGAATGCCGTCGAACAGGGTGCGCATGTCGAGGATGGAATCGATCGCCACCCCCGCCATGCCGACGTCGCCCTTCACCCGCGGGTGGTCGGAATCGTAGCCCCGGTGGGTGGCGAGATCGAAGGCGATCGAGAGCCCCTTCTGACCGGCCGCCAGGTTGCGGCGGTAGAAGGCGTTGGATTCCTCGGCGGTGGAGAAGCCGGCGTACTGGCGGATAGTCCAGGGATTGCCGGCATACATGGTCGGATAGGGGCCGCGCAGGAAGGGCGCGAAGCCGGGCAGGCCGTGGATCTGGTCGAGGTCGTCGATGTCGGCGGCGCCATAGACGGGGGCGACGGTGATCCCCTCGGGCGTGGTCCAGGGGGCGCGGGCGGGTCCGGCGCCGGTCGGGGTCAGGTCGAGGGGGATTCTGGTGAAGTCGGGGCGGCTCATGCCAGGGCCTCCTCGAAGGCTGCAGCGGCGCGGACCGCCTCCAGGGGGGCGATGGCGAAGGCGGGCGTGGGCGCGAGGGCCGGCGGCGCGGCCTCGACCGGGGCGGGGCGGACGTCCGGGTCGATGTATTTCGTCACCCCGATGATCGCCTCGCGGCCGTCGGTGAAGCCGGGCAGCCAGGCGGCGCGGGCGGCGGCGACGCGGGACTGGACGGCGCCGCCTTCCAGCGAGGCGATCAGGCCGCCCTCCCGCGCGATGCGCTGCGCCTCGGCCCAGCCGGCGGTCGCGAGGTCATGGGTGCGGCTGTCGAGGAACCAGCTGCCGGCGGCGGGATCGTCGACGCGGCCGAGATGGGCCTCTTCCATCAGCACGATCTGGGTGTTGCGGGCCTGTCGCCGGGCGAAGGCGTCGGGCCGGCCCGAGGCGCGGGTGAAGCCGTCCAGCACCACGACATCGGCCCCGCCCACCGCTCCGGCGAACCCGGCGGCGGTGAGGCGCAGCAGGTTGGGCCAGGGATCGCGGGCCGCCAGCATCCGCCGCGACGACCGGGCCTCTATCACGGCGGGGGTCTCGTGGCCGTATGCGCCGGAGATGGTCTTCCAGATCAGGCGCAGGGCGCGGACCTTGGCCAGGGCGTCGAAATAGGTCTGATCCACCGAGACGCCGAGTACGACCCCGGACAGGACGCGTTCGACGGGCAGGCCGGCCTCGACGCCGGCGTCGATCAGGGCGATGGCCGAGGCGGCGGCGAAGCCCAGTTCCTGTGCGGCCGATCCACCCGCCTCGTGGACCACGCGGCCGGAGGCGAGGAACAGGCTGGCGTCGGGATAGGCGTCGGCATGGCGGGCGGCGCAGGCGGCGGCCTCGGTCACATAGTCCGTCGACGGACGATCGCCGCCTCCGGCCCCGGCGAAGGCGGAAATCGGGTCGAGGTGGAAGGCCAGTTTGGCGCGCGGGGCGCCCCTGGCGACGGCGGCCAGGGCGTCGGCGGCGGCGGGGCCGTTCAGGCCTGCGTCCAGCGCCACGGCGGCCAGTTCCAGCGCCACGCCGTCCAGCGCGCGGGCGAGTTGCGCCGCGTCGGTCGCGACGCCGCCCGAGATCAGCACCGAGGCGGCGCCGCCCTCGAGGTCGGTCAGGACGGCGGCGTTGACGGCCTCGGCATCCTCGCCCTCGACCGGGGTGCGCAGGTCCCAGGCGCGGCCGTCGGCGTCGGACGGGCGCGGCGCGAAGATGGGCTCCACGCCCGTCGCATCGCCATAGAGGGGGCGGACGGTCAGATGGTCGGCGTCCAGATGGATCAGCGATTCCAGCGGCCGATCCTTGAGGGCCTTCTGGGCGGAGTCGCGCCATTCGAGCGGGGTGGGGAGGGGGAAGGTCATTTTTTTTTCGTCATTCCGGGCGAAGCGCAGCGGAGACCCGGAACAAGGCGGCGCCGCAGCGAAGCGAAGGCGATGGCGGACACAGGCGCGTCCGCGACAGGTTCGCGCTCTCGCGCGCCGCCTTGTTCCGGGTCTGCGGGCCAAGCGGCCCTCCGCCCGGAATGACGAAAGGGGTTCATCACTCGAACTCCACCAGCACGTCATCCGCAGCCACCGGATCACCGGCCCTGGCCCCCACCGACTTCACCACGGCGTCGCGTTCGGCCTTGAGGATGTTCTGCATCTTCATGGCCTCGATGATGGCGACGGTCTCGCCCTGTTTGACCTCCTGTCCGGGGGTCACGGCGATGGAGACGACGAGGCCGGGCATGGGCGACAGAACCAGTTTCGAGGTGTCGGCGGCCTGTTTCTCGGGCAGGCGGGCGAACAGTTCGGCCAGGCGCGGGGTCATGACGCGGACGCGGGCGCGGGTCGCCCTGGATCGGATGTCGAAGCCGTCGGCGATGCGGCGGACCTCGGCGGTGAAGGGCTGGTCGTCGAGCACGGCGCGGAACTGGGCCAGACCGGGTCGCCAGTCGATCTCGGCCAGACGCATCGTGCGGTCCTCGCCGGTGAGTTCCAACGTCAGGGCCTCGTCATCGTCATAGGACAGGCGGACCCCGACCGGCTCACGGTCGATCAGCACGATCCAGTCGGTGCGGTCCGAAGGATCGCCGGACTGTTCGGACAGGATTTCGTGCATGGCCACGGCGGCGGCGACCAGAACGTCGCGCTGCAAGGGGCCGGCGGGCACGCCGTGGAAGCCGTCGGGGAATTCGTCCTTGATGTAGGAGGTCGACAGGTTCCCCGAGCGGAACCGTTCCTGATCCATGACGGCGGCGAGGAAGGGGACGTTGTGGCCGAGGCCGTTGAGGTGGGTGTCTTCCAGCGCCCGGGCCATGCCCTCGACAGCGGCGATCCGGGTCTCGCCCCAGGTGCAGAGCTTGGCGATCATGGGGTCGTAGAACATGGAGATTTCGTCGCCCTCGCGGACGCCGGTGTCGTTGCGCACGACATAGGGGGCGGTCGGCCCCTCCTGCTCGCCCTCGTCGGGCTGTTCGTAGCGGACGAGGCGGCCGATCGAGGGCAGGAAGCCGCGATAGGGGTCCTCGGCATAGATGCGGCTCTCGATCGCCCAGCCGTTGATTGTCAGGTTTTCCTGACTAAACGGCAGGGTCTCGCCGGCGGCCGAACGGATCATCTGTTCGACCAGATCGACGCCGGTGATCAGCTCGGTCACCGGATGTTCGACCTGCAGCCGGGTGTTCATCTCCAGGAAGTAGAAGCTGCGGTCCTGACCGGCGACGAACTCGACCGTGCCGGCCGAGTCGTAGTTCACGGCCCGGGCCAGGGCGATGGCCTGATCGCTCATGGCCTTGCGCGTCGCGTCGTCCAGCAGGGGCGACGGCGCCTCCTCGATGACCTTCTGGTTGCGGCGCTGGATCGAGCATTCGCGGTCGAACAGGCTGACGATGTTGCCGTGTTTGTCGCCCAGCACCTGGATCTCGATGTGGCGCGGATTGACGATGAATTTCTCGAGGAAGACCCGGTCGTCGCCGAAGGCGGTCAGGGCCTCGGCCTTCACGGCGGCGAAGCCTTCGGCCATGTCGTCGTCGGAATGGGCGACGCGGATCCCCTTGCCGCCGCCGCCGGCCGAGGCCTTGATCATGACCGGATAGCCGATCTCATTGGCGATCTGGACCGAATGCTCGGGGCTTTCGATCAGCCCCATATAGCCGGGCACGGTCGAGACGCCGGCTTGGTGCGCGAACTTCTTGGACGTGATCTTGTCGCCCATGGCCTCGATGGCGTGGGGGTTGGGGCCGATGAAGGTGATGCCCTCGGCCTCCAGCCGTCGCGCGAAGACCGGATTTTCCGACAGGAAGCCAAAGCCGGGATGCACCGCCTCGGCGCCCGACCGGCGCACGGCCTCGACGATCCTGTCCTGGATCAGATAGGACTGGGCGGCGGGCGAGGGGCCGATATGGATCGTCTCGTCGGCCATCTCCCAGGCCAGCGATCCGGTGTCGGCGTCGGAGTGGACCAGCACCGTCCGGATGCCCATCCGGCGCGCGGTCTTGATGATCCGAACGGCGATCTCGCCCCGGTTGGCGATGAGGATTTTAGAGAACATGGTTAGATTTCCTCTGTCGTCATCCTGGGCCTTGTGCCTAGGATCCAGACACTCGGTGCGGACTGTGAGCCACCGTCGCCGACTGTGTTTCTGGACCCTCGCCACAAGGGCGAGGGTGACGGTGATGGGGGGATGGGATGGTCAGTCGCGACGGGATCATCGCCTGCTACATGATGGCCAACCGCATGCACGGCTCGATCTATATCGGCGTGACCAGCCATCTGATCGCGCGCGTCCATGAGCATCGGGAAGGGCGCGGGAGCCGTCACACCAGCCGATATGGATTGAAGCGATTGGTCTGGTACGAAGGCCACGAGACGATCACGGGCGCCATCCAGCGCGAGAAGTCGCTGAAACGCTATCCGCGCGACTGGAAATGCAACCTGATCGAGCGGATGAACCCCGACTGGTCTGATCTCTACAACAGCCTCGTCACCGGCGGCGTGGTCGTCCCGCCCGATCCCGACCTGTACCGCGACTGGGCACCGAGCGAACCGGCGCCGCCCAAGCCGCGCCCCCTGCCAAAGGGATGGGATCCGACGGGGGAGTGAGGCAGGGCTGGCCCCCGCGACCGTCGCTTGGGTGGGCTTCATCAGGCTCCAACCCTCCCCGTCATCCTCGCCCTTGTGGCGAGGACCCAGACACACCGTCAGCCGTCGTGAGCCCGGACGTTGATCCCGGGTTCCGAGACCGGGTGAAACTGGCGGCGCCGGGAGTCTGGGCCCTCGCCACAAGGGCGAGGGTGACGGTGAGGGGGAGGTGCGAGCGCGCGTCATGTTCAGGCCAGCGAGCCGGTGTCGGCGTCGGAGTGGACCAGCACCGTCTTGATGCCCATCTTCCGCAGTCACTCTGGACATCAGCGTCAAAACCAAACCCACCCCGTCATCCTCGCCCTTGTGGCGAGGATCCAGACACACCGACAGCGGTCGTGAGCCCGGATGTTGATCCCGGGTTCCGAGACCGGGTGAAACTGGCGGCGCCGGGAGTCTGGGCCCTCGCCACAAGGGCGAGGGTGACGGTGAGGGGGAGGTGCGAGCGCGCGTCATGTTCAGGCCAGCGAGCCGGTGTCGGCGTCGGAGTGGACCAGCACCGTCCGGATGCCCATCCGGCGCGCGGTCTTGATGATCCGAACGGCGATCTCGCCCCGGTTGGCGATGAGGATTTTGGAGAACATGGATGGTCCTTGAACGCCGTTAAACGTGGCGACAATTTGGGAAGCCGTCAGGCAAATCGATTTAGGTCTACGGGGACGCCAGCGGCGATCAACTCACGCAGCAGTTCGGTCTTCCAAGCCCCCATGGCATCTAGCGGTACATACGCGACACCGTCGTAGTCGGAAGGTCGTTCAACGTCGTCGGCCACGAGTGCGCACACGCGATCTGAACCCAACTTTCCGATGAAGAAGCCGAGTTCGAAAATCACGTTCTGCCTAGCGCGTGGTCTGCTTTCAGTTGCGGCGAGACCACCAACATCATCTGGAGTTACAACCACCACCGCGAACGTCACATCAGCCGACTCCTCTTGGAATTTGGTGATGAGAGTGCGGCCCTTATTAGGCCGGTTGTGCAGGATGATAACGTCCAGCCCAAAATTTCCGAGGTAGAGCGCTACTTCATTCTTAGAAACGTTATCGCGGCCATGAACTAAAAAGACGCGGTTGGTCGGGACGGGTCTTGGTGCGATCTCTGTAACTGGCTCTTCGATCAGGTCCGCATCGTCTAAGGCCTCAAGAATGTCCGCGTAGGACGGTATCAGGATCGCGCTCACAACCTCCCGCACGTCGTCGTCATATTTCCGATTACCGAACAGCAGATGGCCAAGTTCTAAAACTCGATCGTGTTCCTCCGCGAGGTGTCGGATCAAGCTGACCGCCAACCCCGCACTGACTTTGACATCCGTCGGCCATTGCAACTGGGCAGAACCAACCATCCCGCCCATGGAGCCTTGCACGGCAGCCAGCCATTCTTTCAGGTCTGCATGGCCCGCCAACTCATCAGCAACGGCGACGAAATCTGCACTGTTGAGCACCCGCGCCACTTTGCCGATATGGCGCGGCCACGAAGTATAGTTGGCGTCCTGGAGAGCTTCGAATGCTCCCTTGAGTTTGAGTATGGTGGCGTGCTGGACCATGTGTGACCCTACAGCGGAATGTTGTCGTGCTTCTTCCAGGGATTGTCCTGGACCTTGTTCTTCAGCGTTCTGAGCGCCTTGATCAGGCGCCGCCGGGTGCCGTGGGGCATGATGACGTCGTCGATGAAGCCGAGGTTGGCGGCGACGAAGGGGTTGGCGAAGCGGGCCTTGTATTCGGCCTCGCGCGCCGCGAGGGCCTCGGGGTCGCCGGCCTCCTTGCGGAAGATGATCTCCACCGCCCCCTTGGCGCCCATGACCGCGATCTCGGCGGTGGGCCAGGCGTAGTTGACGTCGCCGCGCAGGTGTTTGGACGACATCACGTCATAGGCGCCGCCATAGGCCTTGCGCGTGATCAGGGTCAGTTTCGGCACGGTCGCCTCGGCATAGGCGAACAGCAGCTTGGCCCCGTGTTTGATCAGGGCGCCGTACTCCTGTTTCGTGCCGGGCATGAAGCCGGGGACGTCGACCAGGGTGACGATCGGAATGCCGAAGGCGTCGCAGAAGCGGACGAACCGCGCGGCCTTCCTTGAGCTGTCGATGTCCAGAACCCCGGCCAGAATCTGGGGCTGGTTGGCGACGACGCCCACCGGCTGACCGTCCAGACGGCCGAAGCCGCAGAGGATGTTCTTTGCGAAATCCGCGCCGATCTCGAAGAAGTCGGCCTCGTCGACCGTCTTCAGGATCAGCTCCTTCATGTCATAGGGCTGGTTCGGATTGGCGGGGATCAGGGTGTCGAGGCTGGCCTCGTCCCGCTCCGGGTCGTCATAGGAGTCGCGGACAGGCGGCTTCTCGCGGTTCGACAGCGGCAGGAAGCCGATCAGGCGGCGGACCTCGGACAGGGCCTCCAGATCGTTCTCGAAGGCGCCGTCGGCCACGCCCGACTTGCCCGCATGGACCCGGGCGCCGCCCAGGTCCTCGTGGCTGACCACCTCATTGGTCACCGTCTTCACCACATCGGGGCCGGTGACGTACATGTAGGAGGTGTCCTTCACCATGAAGATGAAGTCGGTGATGGCGGGGGAATAGACGTCGCCGCCCGCGCAGGGGCCCATGATGACGCTGATCTGGGGGATGACGCCCGAGGCCAGGGTGTTCTGGAGGAAGATGTCGGCGTAGCCGCCGAGCGCCTCCACGCCCTCCTGAATCCGGGCGCCGCCGGCGTCGAACAGGCCGATGATCGGGGCGCCATTGGTCAGGGCCATCTTCTGCAGCTTGACGATCTTGGCCGCATGGGCGCCCGACAGGGAGCCGCCGAAGACGGTGAAGTCCTTGGAGAAGACATAGACCAGACGGCCGCCGATCGTGCCCCGGCCGGTGACGACGCCGTCGCCGGGGATGCGCTGTTTCTCCATGCCGAAGTCGTGGGAGCGGTGCTCCACGAACATGTCGGTCTCTTCAAACGAGCCCTCGTCCAGCAGGACCTCGATGCGTTCGCGGGCGGTCAGCTTGCCCCTGGCGTGCTGGGCGGCGATGCGCGCCTCTCCGCCGCCGAGGCGGGCCGCCGCGCGGCGCTGGTCCAGTTGTTCGAGAATGGTCTGCATGGAAATCCTACCGACGAGTAGAAAATGAATGGCGGAATGCGGTTATCGGGTCAAGGCGGGCCGGGTCATCGCGGCCTCAGACCTTCGGCGAAGCTGTCCCATAATCGTTCGGCGATGTCCTCGGGGCCCAGCTTGCCGGAGGGGGCGTACCACTGGGCGATGGAGTTCATCGCGCCGGAGATGGCGAAGGTGGACATGCGGATGTCGGCGCTGCGCAGGGAGCCGTCGCGGACCCCCTCGCGCAACAGGTCGCGAATGCGGGCGTCGACCTTGCGCTTTACGGCTCGCAGGCGGTCGCGGACCTCGGGCGCGAGCTCGACATCGGGCACCCGGTGCAGGCAGCGGCCGTGCACGGTGGTGGTGATTTCGACATATTTTTGAACGACTTGATGCAGACGCTCGCGGCCCGTCACGCCGCTGACGGCCTCGTCCTCCACCGCGTCGGAATAGGCGTCGAGCGCCAGGCTGAAACTGGCGCCCAGCAACTCCTGCTTGCCGCCGACGTGATAGTAGAGGGTCGGTTTGGAGACGCCCAGACGTTCAGCGATGTCGTCGACCGAGGTGGCGCCATAGCCATGTTCGACGAAGGCCGCAGCGGCGGCGGTCAGGATGGCCTCCCGGCGCGCCTCCGCCGCGCGCGCCCGCCCGACGGGCGGCGACGGGCTGAGGGAAGGCGTCGTCGTATCGGGGCCGGAAAAACTCTCCATGCCGGTAGGAAACAGCAGTTGGCGACCGATGACCAGCCCTGCGGCCGAACGGCGCGGGTCTGTTTCGCCGGCCCGGGCGTTGCTAGGAGCCTGCCCACTGCACACCTCAAGGACATGACCCTGTGATTCAGGATACGCCTCACGCCGCCCCGCACGCCGTCCTGCCCGAGATCGTGGTCACCGCCGCGCGCCTGCCGCCGGCGGCGGGCGACGCCGCCTTTGCGGTGATCCGGCTGGACGACGAGGCCCTGCACGGGTCGCAACGGCTGGACGAGGCGCTGCGCCAGGTTCCCGCCGTCTCCCTGTTCCGGCGCACCACCAGCCTGGCGGCCAATCCGACGACGCAGGGCCTGTCGCTGCGCGCCGTCGCGCCGTCCGGGGCCGGGCGGGCGCTGGTGACCCTGGACGGGGCGCCGCTGAACGATCCGTTCGGCGGCTGGGTGATCTGGTCCCAGGTCGCGCCGGAGAGCCTGTCCGGCCTCGACATCGTGCGCGGCGCCGGCAGCGGCCCCTATGGCGCGGGCGCCCTGACCGGGGTCGTGGCCCTGCGCGAACGCTCCGGCGAGGGCGGGGTGCTGGACCTGTCGGGCGGCGAGGACGGCGGGCGCCGGCTGTCGGCCTCGGCCGGGCTGAGCGAGGGGCGGTTCGCCGTCACGGGATCGCTGCTGCGGGAACAGTCGGACGGTTATACGCCGGTGCGCGGCGCGGCGGCGGGGGCGGCCGATACGCCGCTGGACCTGTTGACCACCAGCGCGGCGCTGAGGGCCGACATCGCCCTGGAGGCGGATGTGGCCGTATCGCTGCGGGCCTCGGCGTATGACGAGGATCGCGGCTCGGGGCTGGCCGGCGCCCGGTCCTCGGCCAGCGGCCATGCCTTGACGGCGACAGCGGCGCGGGCCCCCGGTGAGGGCCGGACCGGCTGGCGGGCGCAGGTCTGGCGGCGCGAGAGCGATCTGGCCAACAGTTCGGTCGCCGTGGCGGCGAGCCGGGCGACGACCACCCCGGCCAATGACCAGTTCGAGACCCCGGCCGTCGGCTGGGGCGGCAATCTGGCGCTCAGGCGCTCCGGGATCGACCTCGGCGGCGGACGGCTGGAGTGGGAGCTGGGCGCCGACGCCCGTTTCAATCGCGGCGAGACGCGGGAGCGGTTCCGTTACATGGCCGGCGCCTTCACCCGCAGTCGGGTCGCAGGCGGCGAGACCTCGACGGTCGGCGCCTATGTCGAAGGGGCCTGGAATGTCGGGCCGTGGCTGGTCGCCGGCGGGCTGAGGCTGGATCGATGGGAGAACACCGACGGGCGACGGCGGGAGAGTGATCGGGTGACGGGGCTTCCCACCCTGGATGAGGTCGAGCCGGACCGGTCGGGCGAGGTGACCAGCGCGCGGCTGGGCCTCAGGCGGGATCTGGGCGGCGGATGGGCGGTGCGCACGGCCGCCTATTCCGGCTTCCGGCCCGCGACCCTGAACGAGCTGCACCGGCCGTTCCGCGTGGGCAACGACCTGACCGAGGCCAATGCCGGGCTGGAGCCGGAACGGCTGCAGGGGCTGGAGGGCGGGCTGAGCTGGACGGGCGGGGTGACCACGGCGGGCCTGACCGTCTTCGCCAACCGGATCGAGGACGCCATCGTCAATGTCACCATCGGCGCCGGGCCGGGGACGTTTCCACGCGCGGGCTTTGTGCCGGCCGGCGGGGTGCTGCGCCAGAGGATGAACGCCGGGACCATCGAGGCGACGGGGGTGGAGCTGAACGCCGAACATCGGCTGGACCGGCTGACGTTCACGGGCGCCGTGTCGTACACGCGGGCCGAGGTCGACGGCGGGACAGCAGCGCCGCAGCTGACCGGCCTGCGCCCCGCCCAGGCGCCGCGCTGGAGCGCAACGGCGGGGGCCGACTGGCGGGCCAGCGAGCGGCTGACCCTGTCGGCGCGGGCCCGCTATGAGAGCGCCCGGTTCGACGATGATCTGAACAGCCGGGTGCTGGAGTCGGCGACCACGGTCGACGGCCGCGCCGAATGGCGGGTGAGGGACGGCGTCAGCCTGTATCTGGCCGGCGACAACCTGGCCGACGCCGAGGTCCCGGTCTCGGTCACCGGCGACGGGGTCGAGGGCTATGCCCCGCCTCGCACCCTGCGGGCGGGGGTGACGCTCAGCTGGTAGGAACGGTCAGCCCGGGATCGTCAGCACCGTCGAGCCGGTGGTGCGGCGGCCTTCCAGGGCACGGTGCGCGTCGGCGGCCTGATCCAGCGGGAAGGTCTGGCCTATGGGGATCCGCACGGCGCCGCTCTCGATCCGGGCGAACAGCCGGCCGGAGAGGTCGCGGCGTTCCTCCGGCGTGGCGGCATAGTCGTTCAGCGTCGGGCGGGTGACGAAGATTGACCCGGCCTTCATCAGCTCCAGCGGATCGAAGGCGGGCACGGGGCCGCTGGCGTTGCCATAGGTGACCAGCAGGCCGCGCTTCGCCACCGAGGCGAGAGACGCCGCCCAGCTGGCGGCGCCGACCCCGTCGAAGACGACGTCCACGCCACGACCGTCCGTTGCCTCGCGCACGGCGGCGGCCAGTTGATCCATGGGGACGGACAGGGCGACGTCGGCGCCGTCGGCCTTTGCCGTCGCGGCCTTCTCCGGCGTGCCGGCGTGGGCGATGACCCGGGCGCCGAGCCGTTGCAGCCACTGCACCAGAATGGCCCCGACCCCGCCCGCCGCCGCATGGACCAGCACGGTCTGGCCGGGCTGCACCCGGGCGCAGTCCTCGATCAGGAAGGCGGCGGTCATCCCCTTCAGCAGGCTGGCGGCCGCGACCGCGTCGCTGATGGCGTCGGGCAGACGGATCAGATGTTCCGGCGCGATGTCGCGCACGGTGGCGCAGGCGCCGAGCGGGCCGCTGACATAGCCGACGCGTTCGCCCGGGTTGAAGCCGCTGACGTCCGCCCCGACCGCCTCGACCACGCCAGCCGCCTCTGTCCCCATGCCCGAGGGCAGGTCAGTCGGGTAGAGGCCGGACCGGCGATAGATGTCGATGAAGTTCAGGCCGACCGCGCGGTGGCGGACCCGGACCTCGCCTGCGGCCACCGGCGGCAGGGTCAGGGCCTCGGTTTCGATCACCTCGGGTCCGCCGACAGTGCGGACGATGAGTCGATAGTCGGTCATGGCGGCGTCTCCTGCGGCGGGGGGCTGTTCCGGACTTGGGCTGTGCAACGCGGGGATCAAGACGCCGGGCGTGCGGCAGCGACCGGGCTGCGTTAACCCCGCATTAACCACTATGTCAAAATCCGGAAGATAAGCGTCTGATTTTCAGCATATTTTCATCCGACAACGGAACTGTCCACAGAGGTTGTGGATTGTTGCGATACGCCGGCTCAGAAGGAGGCGGTCTGTTGGGAAGCGAGGCGCGATCGGCGTGGCGGTCCCGAAACGAAAGACCGATCCATGTTTATCTCGATCGTCAAACCGGCGGTGGAGCCCCGGGGGCCCGACGCGGTCGCTGTGCCGGGCTCGCCCGCCATCACGGAAGCCACCCCGCGCGCCCTGCATGCGCGACTGCTGGAGAACGCCGCCCTGCGCCGTCTGCGCGGACTGGAGCGCAAACGCGCCCATCGCGAAGAGGACGCCGGTTACTGGTTCAGCGCGGCGCCGGTCGCGGTGAGGAAGGCCAGCGAGCTGAGGCTGTGCGCCGGAGGGTTCGCCAGTCTTCCCTGAGAGGGCCGCAGTCAGAAAGCCCCGCCTTATCGACTTGACGCCGCCCTGAGCCTTCGCCGCGGATTTCAGACCGCCGCCGCTGACCTTCGCGCATGCCTCTGTTCATGCGCCAGCAGCCATTGTTTGCGCTCAAGGCCCCCTGCATAGCCGGTCAGGGTCCCGTTGGCGCCGATGACGCGATGGCAGGGGACGATGACGGCCACGGGGTTGGCGCCATTGGCCAGACCCACCGCCCGCACCGCCGTGGGGCGGCCGATGGCGGCGGCCAACTGGCCATAGGTGCGGGTCTCGCCCGAGGGAATGGCGCGCAGGGCGGCCCAGACCGAACGCTGGAAGTCGGTGCCGCCGGTTGTGACGGCAAGGCTGTCGACGGCCGCCGGATCTCCCGAGAAATAGGCGGAAATGGCATCACGGACCGGTTGCGGCGCCGCTCCCGGGGTCAGGTCGAAGACGCCATAGTGGAGCCGCAGCAGACGCAGCAGGCGGGGTTCATAGTCGTGGAAGTCCAGGGCCCGGACGGCGCCGTTCCCATCGAGGACGATCAGCATCTGGCCGACCGGGCTGTCGAGCCGGTCAAGGATCAGGGCTTCAGGCGGCTTTCTGGTCATCGGTCATGTCCGTGAGATCGGCGGCCGTCAGGCCGGCGGCCTTGAGATGCAGGGCGGCATAGGCGCGCCACGGCCGCCAGAGATCGGCGCGGGGCGTCAACCGGCCGTCAAGGGCGGCCGGCAGGCGGTCGCTGGGGACGTCGTCGCCATGGTCGATCCAGTCGCCCGGCAGGCGCAGGCCGGGTCGGGCGGAGAGAAGGGGGGCAAGAACCGGATCGGCGGACAGGTCCGCAGAAATCGCCGCCGGGTCCGCCGACAGATCGAACACCCGCCTTACCCGCGCCAAAACGCCCGGCAGGATGCGGAGATCGGCCGTATCCACGATGACATCGAGACGATCGCCGCGACCGAGCGAGACCGTGACCCGGCCAGTGGCGCCGTCGGTCGCTGCGTCCAGCGCGCGGATCCAGCGCCCGTCGCTGACCTCATCCCCGCGATCGGCCAGAGCGGCGATCATGGCGGCCCAGTCATAAGGCGGGCGCCAGGGCAGGGACAGGCGAACACCCGGATCGGCGGCCGGCCGGCCGGTGTGGCGGCGCAGGGCCGAGGGCGGGCGTTTGTACAGGGTCTGGAAGGTCTCGTTGAACCGTCTCACGCTGCCGAAGCCGGAGGCCAGGGCGACCTCGGCCATCGACAGGTCGGTGTCATGGATCAGGGTCTTGGCCAACAGGACGCGGCGGGTCTGGGCCACGCTGACCGGGGCGGCGCCGAGATGCTGGCGGAACAGGCGGCGCAACTGACGTTCGCCCACCCCCAGCCGACCGGCAAGGGCGTCGACGTCGCCGTCATCAAGAGCCCCGGCCTCGATCAGGCCGAGCGCCCGGCTGACGGTGTTGGAGGTGCCCCGCCAGGCGCCCATGTCGGGTGCGGTCTCGGGCCGACAGCGCAGGCAGGCGCGGAACCCCGCCTCCTCGGCCGCCGCCGCCGTGGGATAGAAGATCATGTTCCGACGCAGGGGCGTCCGCGCCGGGCAGATGGGGCGGCAGTAGATGCCCGTGGTCTTTACTCCGCCGAAAAAACGGCCGTCGAACCGGGCGTCCCGCGTCAGGACGGCGCGATAGCAGGCGTCCTGATCCAGACTGTCGTGAAGGGCGGCGGGGGTGTCCATGACGACAACATGGGCGCGGCGGGCGCCCATGTCTCGCGGTTTTCGGACATTCAGGTGGCGGCTCAGGTCGGCCGGGCGACCGCCGCCCGGCCGGCGATCAGCCGGGTTGCCGCGGCGACGGCCTCCCAGGCTGCGGTGAAGAAGGCGACGGTGACGACCAGCATCAGGATCGTCGCCAGCGTGCCCTGGCCCTGGTGGAACATCAGCTGCACGCGCTGGATGAAGTCGTCGAGCCCGGCCGGGCGGATCAGCGGTGAGAGCGCCGAGTTGGTCATGAGCCAGACGGCGAGGCTCATACGGACGCCCGCCAGGGCCAGGTCGCCGAGGCCCGCCAGCCGGATCGCCTCGGGACGCCAGGCGCGGAACAGGCCGAACAGGATGCGGGCGGCCGCATAGGCGACGACCGGCCAGTAGGCGGCGGCGACGATCTGGTTGACGACGCCGGTATAGTCGACCCCGTCGATGGTCGCGCCGAGATCGCCGATCGTGATCGGGACGACGCGGAACAGGCCTGTCCACCACAGCAGGAAGACGAACCAGCCGATGGCGCTGGCCAGGGCGCCGGCCACAGGCGGCATCCTGCCCTGGTTCCAGTTCCTGGCGGCCGTGGAGGAGGCCGTCGAGGCCGCGCCGTCGGCGACCTTGCGGCCGAAGGATTCATGATCGAACGCGGCCCATTCGAACAGACCCAGATCCTTGACCCGCCAGTCGCGCAGGAAGGCGGGCTTTTCCTTTTGCCGCTCGATGATGAAGGCGGCGATCGTGGCCAGACCGATCAGGCTGATGGCGTTGGAGAAGGCGTCCGAGAAGGCATGGCCGATGGCCGGGCCCGCGAGCGTGTCGCCGGACAGGACGCGGATCGCCAGTCCCAGCAGGGTCAGGGCGATCATGACGCCCAGCCCGACCTTGAGGCCGAACATCCACCAGGGATAGAGCTCGGGCCCGACGACGTGCTGCGGACCCGAGCCGTAGCGGGCGGCCACGGAAAGGGGATGGCCCATGTCGCGCAGCACCGCCTCCTGTTCGTCCTCATTCAGGGGACGACCCAGCTCTTCCTCGCGGGCCTCCATCCGGTCGGCGATGGCGTCGGCGAGTTCGGCGATGATGTCGTCGCGGGCAGACTGGGGCAGCTGGGCGGCGACGGCCTTCAGATAGCGTTCGGCCAGGGTTGGGTTGGTCACGGTCATGATCGGTCCCTCCTCAAAAATCGGATGTCAGAGAATCTTGTCGAGCGAGGCGTTGATGCCGCGCCATTCGTCGGCCAGTGCGGCCAGCACGCGCTCGCCGAGGGGCGACAGGCGATAGAAGCGCTTCCTGCGTTTCTCCTCCTCGCGCCATTCGCTGGTCAGCAGGCCCTGGCTCTCCAGCCGGCGCAGGAGGGGATAGAGGGTGCTTTCCTCCATCTCGAGACCGTCGCCGGCCAGGGCCTGACGCAGGGTGTAGCCGTACCGCTCCTCGCGCAGCCGGGCGAGCACGGCCAGGACCAGCGATCCGCGCCGCAGCTCCAGCCGCATGGATTCGAAAAGTTCGCCCTCGTTCGGCATGGTCACCCTGCTCGCCACATAGTGTGTGTCGTACAGTGTATGTCGCATACTGTGTGATGCGTCAAGCGGTCGCCGGAACGTCGGGGCGAACACCGTGGCGCGGCGCCGCCGTTTCCTTTTCCCGCCAAGCCGCTAAACCCGATCCCGAAGACGATGTCGGAGGGTGGGATGCGGAAGTTCGGCCGGGCGTTTGGCGCCCTTCTGTGTATGGCGACGACAGCGGCTGCCGCGCCGGGCTGGACCCGGCAGGCGCCAGCGGCGGCCGTCGGACAGACCGCTTCCGCCGACGCCCCCCTGATCGCCGGCGCGACCTATGATCCGTCCGTACCGACCGTGGCCTCGGTGCTCGGCCATGACATCGGCGAACGCATCACCGCCCCGGCCGACCTGCGCCGCTATCTCGACGCGCTGAAGGCCCATGCGCCGGACCGGGTGGCGATCGGACCGCTGTCGGTCAGCCATGAAGGCCGTCCGGTCTTCTGGGCCGCCATCGGATCGCCCGCCAATATCGCCCGACTGGATCAGGTGCGGGCCAATGCCCGGGCCCTGGCCGATCCGCGCCGGACCAGCCGGGCCCAGGCCGCCGCCCTCATCGCCGACCAGCCGGTCATCGTCTGGCTGATGTATTCGGTGCACGGCGACGAGATCAGCCCGGCCGACGCCTCACTGGCCACCGCCTGGCATCTGCTGGCCTCGCGCGATCCGGCGGTTCAGGCCTGGATGGCCAATACGGTGGTGGTGCTGACCCCGTCGCAGAACCCGGACGGCCGCAACCGCTTCCTGAACAGCTTCAACGCCGGTCTCGGCACGGCTCCCAATCCCGATCCCCTGTCGGCCGAGCGGGACCAGCCCTGGCCCGGCGGACGCTACAATCACGACCTGTTCGACCTGAATCGCGACTGGTTCATCCAGACCCAGCCGGAGACGCGCGGCCAGACCGCCCTGATCCGCGACTGGAGGCCCCAGGTTGTGATCGACGCCCACGAAATGGGCACGGACGACAGCTTCTTCTTCCCGCCCGAGGCCCAGCCGCTGAACCCGTGGATCGCGCCCTCGACGCTGGAGAGCCGCGAAATCTTCGGCCGCAACACCGCCCGCCGCTTCGATCAGGCCGGCCAGCCCTATTTCAACCGTCAGGTCTTCGACGCCTTCTATCCGGGCTATGGCGACGGCTGGCCGGGGTATCTGGGCGCAGTGTCCATGACCTATGAGCAGGGGTCGGCGCGCGGGCTGGCCGCCCGGCGGTTGTCGGGCGAGATCCTGACCTATCGCGACACGGTGCGGAACCACACCATCGCCTCTCTGGCGACGATCGAGAGCGCCTCGGTCCATCACGACCGCCTGCTGAACGCCTTCTATGAGTATCACGCGGACGGCGTCTGGGGACGCGGCGCCTATCTGCTGGGCCGCAGCGACTGGGACCCCGGCGCGGCCGACCGTCTGGCCGGTCTGCTGGTCGCCTCGGGCATCGAGGTGGGGCGCGCAGAGGCGGGCTTTTCCGCCTGCGGCCGGTCGTATCCGGCCGGCTCCTATGTGGTGAACCTGAGCCAGCCGCAGCGGCGGATGGCCGAGGTGCTGCTGGCGAAGGACGTGGCCGTGCCCGCCGACTTCCTCGCCGAACAGGAGCGACGCCGCGCGCGGGGCCTGCCGGACGAAATCTATGATGTGACGGCCTGGTCCCTGCCGCTGTTGCTGAACACCCCGGCCGAGCGATGCGCCTCGGCGCCGACCGTGTCGGTGACGGCGGCGACAGCCGATATGAAGACCGCGACCCCGGTCGCCAACGCCGACGCCGCCTATGGCTATCTGGTCGCCCCGGGCCGGGCGGGAACGGCGCTGATGGCGGCAGCCCTGCGTCAGGGGGTGGCGATGCGGTCGATGGATCGCGGCTTCACCCACAATGGCCGTCGCTGGCCGTCGGGAACCCTGGTCGTGGCCCGCACCGGCAACGGACCGGACCTGACCCTGATCCTGCAACGGCTGGCGGCGGACACGGGCGCCGAGGTGGTGGGCATCGCCGACAGCTGGGTGTCGGAAGGCCCCAGCTTCGGCTCCGCCGAGGCCGTGGCCCTGACGGCGCCGCGCGTGGCCCTGGCCTGGGACGATCCGACCGAGCCGACGGCTGTCGGCGCCGCCCGCTATGTGCTGGAGCGGTCGCTGGGCTATCCGGTCACCGTGGTTCGCACGTCGAACCTGGGTCAGGCCGACCTGTCGGGCTTTGACGTCATCGTCCTGCCCAATGGGGGAAACTATCGCGGCGTGCTGGGCGCGGGCGGGGTGACCCACCTGAAGGAATGGACCGAGCGCGGCGGGGTGCTGATCGGTCTCGGTTCGGCGACGCGCCTGCTGACCGATCCCGCCAGCGGCCTGCTGGCCTCACGCCGCGAGACGGCGTCGGGCGCCGAAGCCGGGTCCGCCTCGGACAAGGCCCGGATCGACGGCCAGGTGATCGAGACCGAGGCGGCCTATGACAAGCTGATCCATGCCGGCGAACGGGGGCCGGACTCCGTGGCGGGGGTTCTGGCCCGGGTCGAGGTCGATCCCGAACACTGGCTGTCAGCCGGGGTGGCGCCGACCCTGAACGTGCTGGTGCGCGGCGGGGACATCTATTCGCCCCTGACCCGCGATCAGGGAACCAATGTCGCCCGCTTCCCGGCCGCCGACCGGCTGCTGGCGTCCGGCCAGCTGTGGGACCAGAACCGGCGCCAGCTGGCCTTCAAGCCGGCCATCATGGCGGCGCCCCAGGGCTCCGGCTGGGTCATCGCCTTCGCCCAGGACCCGACGTTCCGCGGCTATATGGAGGGGCTGGAGACGATCTTCGCCAACGCCGTCTTCCGGGGGGCGGCGCACGCCGGTCGCTGAGGCCGCTCCAAGCCGACGGTGGCGAAACCGCCTCTGACGCCGTAAGGGTCGGGGGTGCGCTTTGACGAACGGTTCATTGAAGAATTGAAGGCCCGCCTTCGGCCGTCCGACGTGATCGGGCGGACGGTGAAGCTCAAGCGTCAGGGACGCGAGTTTGCAGGCCTGTCGCCCTTCTCGAAAGAGAAGTCGCCGTCCTTCTTCGTCAATGACGACAAGGGCTTCTTCCACGACTTTTCGTCTGGCAAACATGGCGACATCATCTCCTTCCTGCAGGAGACGGAGCGACTGAGTTTTGTCGAGGCGGTGACCCGGCTGGCGGCCGAGGCGGGCATGACCCTGCCGGCCGAGGACCCCCAGGCGGCCGAGCGCGAGCAGAAGCGTCAGGGCCTGGCCGACTGGATGGACCTGGCCCAGAAATGGTTCGCCGCCAATCTGCGCCGCTCGGTCGGCAAGGCGGCGCGGGAATACCTCGAACGCCGCGGCCTGCCCGAGGACCAGTGGGACAAGTTCGGCCTGGGCTATGCGCCAAACGACCGCGAGGGGCTGAAACAGGCGCTGGTGCAGCGCGGGGCCAAGCCGGGCGAACTGGTCGAGGCCGGGATGCTGATCAGTCCGGAGGGCGGGGGTCAGCCCTATGACCGGTTCCGCGACCGGCTGATGTTCCCCATCCTCGACGCGCGGGGCCGGATCGTCTCGTTCGGCGGCCGGGCCATGAACCCCGACGACCGGGCCAAATATCTGAACGGGCCGGAGAGTCCGCTGTTTCACAAGGGCGCCACCCTCTACGGCCTGCCGGAGGCGAGGCGGATCCTGGGCGCCGAGAGCCGTGACCGCGCCGCCATTGTGGTGGTCGAGGGCTATATGGACGTCATCGCCTGCCAGCGCGCCGGCATCCCGGCTGTGGCTCCGATGGGCACCGCCCTGACCGAGGAACAGATGGCCCTGCTGTGGCGGGTGTCATCGGAACCGGTCCTGTGTTTCGACGGCGACGGGGCGGGGCAGAGGGCGGCCTGGCGCGCCATCGAACGCGCCCTGCCGTTGCTGAAACCGGGCAAGTCGTTCCGTTTCGCCCTGCTGGAGGGCGGGCAGGACCCCGACGACATCCTGCGCGACAAGGGGGCGCCCGCCCTGCGTCAGGCCCTGAGCGAGACCCGGCCCTTCGCCGAAATGCTGTTCCGGCGCGAGGTCGAGGTCGAGCCGCTGGATACGCCGGAACGCAAGGCTGGACTGAAGGGCCGGCTGCGTCAGGCCGCCGCCGCCGTTCAGGACAAGGACCTGGCCGAGCAGTACAGGCGGGACCTGTTCGAGCGGTTCGACGCCCTGTTCCCCTCCCGCAGCCCGCAACAGCCTCAGCCGGCGACCGGTCCAGGGGGGCGGTGGCGGGCCCGGGGCGGAGGATGGGGTCCGCTGCCCAAGCTGGGCCAGACCGTCGAGGGGGCCCAGGCCATGCAGGCCCTGACCCGCGCCATCGAGCCGGTCGCCGCCGCCCTGGCCCACGGCGCCATCGATGATCCCGAACGGATGGACGATCATCTGGAAGCGATTTCCTCGCACGGGTTCGGGGATCGGGCCCTGGACGGGCTGGCGAACGAACTGGTGCGGCTGTATCTCTCCGTGCTGGCGGACGGCGGCCAGATCGACGGGCCGGCGATGCGTCGCCTGCTGTCGCTGGCCGGGCTCGATCCGCTGGTGCACGAGGTGGAGCGGGCGGCGGCCAAGTCCGGAGCGCCGTTTCTGACGGGGCAGATCGGCCTGGCGGATTCCCGGTTGCAGTGGCAAAGAGCCCTGGCCGCCCTGGTCCATCTCTCGGCTCTGGAAGAGGCGGTCGAGATGGCGAAAGGCGGTCTGGGGGCGGGCACCGGTTCCCTGTCGCTGGTCCAGCTGATCGCCCAGAGAGATGCACTCAGGCGCTCGATCAAGTCCGGCGCCATATGGGCCGGCCCCGTGTCCTGACGGCGCCTATCATGGCTCGTGAGCCTGAACTGTGATAGTTTGCACCAATGGATGGATCGCACCCCGTCAAACTGTTCCGGCACGGCCAGAACCAGGCCGTGGACATCCCCGCAGAACTCGAACTGCCGGGCGATGAGGCGGTCATGCGACGCGAGGGGGGCCGGCTGATCATTGAGCCCGCGTCGAAGTCGGGTTCGGTTCGCCGGCTCCTTGACGTGCTGGCGACGCTGGCGCCGGTCGAGGAGCGTCTTGAGCCATTGATCGATTTACCGCCCAGGCCGGTTCGTCTTTGATCTACATGCTGGACACCAATGCTGTGTCGGATCTGATGTACGATCCGGCGGGCATGGTGGCCCAGCGTCTGGCGTTGATCGAATCGGAAGACGTTTGCATCAGTCTGGTCGTACTGGCTGAATTGCGCTTCGGCATCGCCAAAGCGGGTTCAGCCCGGCTGGCCGCGCAACTGGAGACCGTCCTGAATGGGCTGCTCGTTCAGCCATGGGATGTACCCGCCGATCGGATCTATGCCGATATCCGGACGCGCATGGAGCGAACGGGCGCTGTGATCGGCGGCAACGACCTCCTCATCGCCGCCCATGCCCTGACGCTGGACTGCGTGCTGGTCACCGACAACGAACGTGAGTTCGCGCGTGTGCCGGGTCTGCGCGTCGAGAACTGGCTTCGTACGGACTGAAAGCCGCTGCTCTCTTGACAGGGCGGCCCTGCGTCGCCATCTGGCCGGTTCTGGTCACGATGCTTTAGTGCGCGAGGTCGAGAAGGCGGCGGCGAAGTCCGGCGCGCCTTTCCTGGCCGCAAATGCGCCCCTCGCCGAAGCTCGGGTCCGTGGTCGCAGGCGTCTGACGCCCTGATCCGTATTGCGGGTCCGGAGCAGATACCGGCCTCAGCGAAGTCGGCGCCGATCAGGCGTTCGACGCCTCTGCCTTCACACGACTGAAGGCAGAGCGTGAGGTCTTGCGACGCGCGATCAGGACCGGGACGATCTGGAGAGTTTCAGCAGGCGGCGGGGGCGGTTCGTAACGAACTTTCGTCCCGTGCGTTCTGTTTTGGAACAGATGTTGCATTTTTGCCAAGGGGCCGGCGGCCCCGTCCGCAGCGGAGACGAGACCTTTCATGAGCGATACGCAGGAACCGCCTGAAGCCACCACCGACGGGCCCTTGCTCGACCTGACCGATGCGGGCGTCAAACGCTTCATCAAACAGGCCAAGGCGCGCGGCTATGTCACGATGGAGGAGCTGAACAAGGTCCTGCCGTCCGAGGAAGTCACGCCCGACGCCATCGAGGACACCCTGGCGATGCTGTCCGAGATGGGCGTCAACGTCGTCGAGGCCGAGGAGGACGCCGCCGAGACCACCGGCGGCGAGGTCGCCGAGCGCGCCGAGACCCAGATATCGGATGAGAACGCCAAGCCGACCTATGATCGCACCGACGACCCGGTGCGCATGTATCTGCGCGAAATGGGCTCGGTCGAACTGCTGAGCCGCGAGGGCGAGATCGCTATCGCCAAGCGGATCGAGGCCGGGCGCGACGCCATGATCTCGGGCCTGTGCGAAAGCGCCCTGACGTTCGAGGCCATCATGGTGTGGCGCGACGAACTGGCCAACAACCGCATCCTGCTGCGCGAGGTCATCGACCTGGACGCCACCTATGGCGTGATCAATCCGTCGTCCCTGCCGCACAACCAGCCGCAGGCCCCGATCCCCGGCCAGCCTGTTCCTCCCCCGCCGGAGCCGGAAGAAGGCGCCGAGCCCAAGGCCGAGACCGACGACGAGGAGGACGAGGATTTCGACGACGGCGGCGGCATGTCGATCTCGGCGCTGGAAGCCGAACTGCGCGACGGCGTGATGGAGACCCTGGACGCCATCGCCGGCGACTTCGACGCCTTCCGCAAGCTGCAGGAAAAACTGGTCGAGACCCGGCTGAAGGGCGAGGATCTCGCCGCCAAGGACCGCAAGGCCTATGAGACCCTGTCAGCCGGCATTTCGGACCGGCTGAAGACTGTCAAGCTGAACAACAACCGTATCGAGGCCCTGGTCGAGCAACTGTATGCGATCAACAAGCGGCTGATCGGTCTGGAAGGCCGGCTGCTGCGCCTGGCCGACAGCTACGGCATCTCGCGACCCGAGTTCCTGAAGGCCTATTTCGGCAAGGAGCTGGACCCCAACTGGTCCGACACCGTCAAGGAAATGGGCGTCCGCTGGACCAAGTTCAGCGACAATGAAGCGACCCAGATCGCCCGCATCCGCTCCGACGTCGCCGCCGTGGCGACCGAGGCCGGCCTGCCGATCGACGACTATCGCCGCATCGTCCAGACCGTCCAGAAGGGCGAGCGCGAGGCCCGTCAGGCCAAGAAGGAAATGGTCGAGGCCAACCTGCGCCTGGTCATCTCCATCGCCAAGAAATACACGAACCGCGGCCTGCAGTTCCTGGACCTGATCCAGGAGGGCAACATCGGCCTGATGAAGGCGGTCGACAAGTTCGAGTACCGCCGCGGCTACAAATTCTCGACCTATGCCACCTGGTGGATTCGTCAGGCGATCACCCGCTCGATCGCCGACCAGGCGCGGACCATCCGCATCCCGGTGCATATGATCGAGACGATCAACAAGATCGTCCGCACCAGCCGCCAGATGCTGCACGAGATCGGCCGCGAGCCGACCCCGGAGGAACTGGCCGAAAAGCTGGCCATGCCGCTGGAGAAGGTGCGCAAGGTCCTGAAGATCGCCAAGGAGCCGATCAGCCTCGAGACCCCGATCGGCGACGAGGAAGACAGCCACCTGGGCGACTTCATCGAGGACAAGAACGCCATCCTGCCGATCGACGCGGCCATCCAGTCCAACCTGCGCGAGACCACCACCCGCGTGCTGGCCTCGCTGACGCCGCGGGAGGAGCGGGTCCTGCGCATGCGCTTCGGCATCGGCATGAACACGGATCACACCCTGGAAGAGGTCGGCCAGCAGTTCTCGGTGACCCGCGAACGGATCCGCCAGATCGAGGCCAAGGCTCTGCGCAAGCTGAAGCATCCGTCCCGGTCGCGGAAGCTGCGCAGCTTCCTGGACAGCTGAGACGAAAAGGGGCGGCTCCGATGGAGCCGCCCCTCTTGCTTGCCCGGCGTCCGGTTACCAGTCAGGTGATGTTCATGACGATCCGGCCCTCGATCTGGCCCTTGTGCATCCGGCTGAAGATGTCGTTGATGTTCTCGATGGGCTCCACTGCCACGGTGGACCGCACCTTGCCGTCAGCGGCGAAGTCCAGCGCTTCCTGAAGGTCCAGCCGGGTGCCGACGATCGAGCCGCGCACGGTGGTGCCGTTCAGCACCATGTCGAAGATCGATAGCGGGAAATCCCCGGCCGGAAGGCCGTTCAGGGCCACAGTCGCGCCCCGGCAGGTCATGCCGAGCGCCTGTTCAAAGGCGCGGGGCGACACGGCCGTGACCAGGACGCCCTGGGCGCCGCCGTCGGTCTGAAGCTTGATCTCGGCGGCGGGGTCGGGACTGGTCCTGGCGTTGACCGTGACAGTCGCACCCAGTCGCCGGGCGAAGTCGAGCTTGGCGTCGTCGATGTCGACGGCGGCCACATTCAGCCCCATGGCGAGGGCGTACTGGACCGCCAGATGGCCCAGGCCGCCGATGCCCGAGATCACCACCCAGTCGCCCGGTTTGGTGTCGGTCATCTTCAGCCCCTTGTAGACCGTGACCCCGGCGCAGAGCACCGGCGCGATCTCGTTGAAGCTGATGTTGGCGGGCAGGTGGCCGACGAAGTTCGGGTCGGCCACGACATATTCCGCGAAGCTGCCGTTGACGGAATAGCCGGTGTTCTGCTGCTCGTGGCACAGGGTCTCCCAGCCGCCGAGACAGTGTTTGCAATGGCCGCAGGTGGAATAGAGCCACGGCACCCCGACGCGGTCGCCTTCCTTCACATGGGTGACGCCGGCGCCGACGCCGGAGACATAGCCGACGCCTTCATGGCCGGGGATGAAGGGCGGGTTGGGCTTGACCGGCCAGTCGCCCTCGGCGGCGTGCAGATCGGTGTGGCAGACGCCGGTGGCCTCGATCCGGACCTGGATCTGGCCGGGGCCGGGCGTGGGGATGGGGGCGTCCTCGATCACCAGCGGCCTGCCGAACTCACGGACGACGGCGGCTTTCATGGTCCTGGCCATTGACGGCTCCTTTGATCGACGCGGTGAGGCGTCGTGCAGGGGTGGGACGGGGGGAAGAAGAGGGAGAGGCGGCCGATGGCGGCCCGCCTCTCCAGTCAGCTCTCGGGGAGGGTCGAGAGTGGGGTCAGACTGGGCGGCGCAAGGCCGCCCGTCGTTGATGCAGATCAGAAGAAGCCCAGTTTGTCGGGGCTGTAGCTGACCAGCAGGTTCTTCGTCTGCTGGTAGTGGTCCAGCATCATCCGGTGGTTTTCGCGGCCGATGCCGGACTTCTTGTAGCCGCCAAAGGCCGCGTGGGCCGGATAGGCGTGGTAACAGTTGGTCCAGACGCGGCCGGCCTCGATGCCACGCCCGGCGCGATAGGCGGTGTTCATGTCGCGTGTCCAGACGCCGGCGCCGAGGCCGTATTCGGTGTCGTTGGCGATCTCGATGGCCTCCTCGAAGGTCTTGAAGGTGGTCACCGACAGGACCGGGCCGAAGATCTCCTCCTGGAAGACCCGCATGTCGTTCGTGCCCTTGAAGATGGTCGGCCTGACGTAATAGCCGCCGGCCAGATCGCCCTCGAGCGCCGGCTGGTCGCCGCCGGTCAGGACCTCGGCGCCTTCGGCGCGGCCGATGTCGAGGTAGGAGAGGATCTTCTTCAGCTGGACGTTGGAGGCCTGGGCGCCGACCATGGTGGCCGGGTCCAGCGGGTCGCCGGCGACGATGGCCTCGACCCGGGCGATCGCCTTCGCGATGAAGGCGTCATAGATGTCCTCGTGGATCAGGGCCCGGCTGGGGCAGGTGCAGACCTCGCCCTGGTTGAGGGCGAACATGGCGAAGCCCTCCAGCGCCTTGTCGAGGAAGGCGTCGTCGTGATCCATCACATCCTTGAAGAAGATATTGGGCGACTTGCCGCCCAGCTCCAGCGTGACCGGGATGATGTTCTGCGTGGCGTATTCCATGATCTTCTGGCCGACGGCGGTCGAGCCGGTGAAGGCGATCTTGGCGATGCGGGGGTTGGTGGCCAGGGGCTCGCCGACCTCGAGGCCCGTGCCCGAGACGATGTTAAGCACGCCGGCAGGAATCAGGTCCTGGATCAGTTCCATGACCAGAAGGATCGAGGCCGGGGTCTGTTCGGCCGGTTTCATCACGATGCAGTTGCCGGCGGCCAGGGCCGGAGCGATCTTCCAGGCGGCCATCAGGATCGGGAAGTTCCACGGGATGATCTGGCCGACCACGCCCAGGGGCTCATGGAAATGATAGGCGACCGTGTCGTTGTCGAGCTGTGAAATCCCGCCTTCCTGGGCGCGGATACAGCCGGCGAAATAGCGGAAATGGTCGATGGCCAGAGGGATGTCGGCGGCCAGGGTCTCGCGGACCGGCTTGCCGTTCTCCCAGGTCTCGGCCTCGGCGATGGCCTGCAGGTTCTGCTCCATGCGGTCGGCGATGCGATTGAGCATGATGGCGCGTTCGGTGACGCTGGTGCGGCCCCAGGCGGCCTTCGCGGCATGGGCGGCGTCCAGCGCCAGCTCCACATCGGCGGCGTCGGACCGGGCGACCTCGCACAGCACCCGACCGTTCACCGGGGAGGTGTTCTCGAAATAGCGACCGCCGACGGGGGCGATCCATTCGCCGCCGATGAAGTTGTCGTACCGGGCCTTGAACTTCGGCGTTACGCTGCGGATGAACTCGGGCTTGGTCATCAGTGTCTCCGTTTGTTTCCTGGCGCGCCCCGGTCGGGCGTCGTCGTTGACGGAGAAGGTCGTATCGGCGGGCAGGGCGCGCCAGTGGAGCGGCGCATGGTGCGGCGCACACCTGTCGCAAGGTTGCGACACCTGTCTGTCCTCCCCTGTCGGCGAAGCCGATGGGGAGGTGGCAGCGAGCCTCTTCGCGAGCTGACGGAGGGGGCGACCGGGTCTGGCCGAGCGAGCACCGACAACCCTCGCTGCTGACGGCAGGGTCGCCCCCTCCGTCACGGCGCTAAAGGCGCGCCGCGCCACCTCCCCATTCGCTGCGCGAACAGGGAGGACAACTCAGGTCAGTGGCCCAACAGCCCCAGCCGGTTCAGCTTGCGATGCAGGGTGGCGCGGCTGACGCCCAGGGCCCGGGCGGCCGCAGAGACATTGCCGCCGCTTAACGCGAGGGCCCGGCGGACGGCGCCGCGTTCGGCTTCCATAAGGTCGGTCTCGACCGCCCCGGGGGCCAGAACCTCGGACGCCGCCAACTGGCCGGCGATCCGTTCGTCGGTGATCGACAGGGCGAGCCGCGCCGCCCGGGTCGCGCCGACGACCAGATCATGCCGGTCCACAGCCAGAAGGGCGGCCGTATTCCGCTCGGCCGCCTCGCCCGCCAGGACGATGCGGGCCTCGGAAAAATGCTGGCGAAAGGTCTGGGCCTCGATGGCGCGGGCGGCATCGGCCACGGCGGCGGCGATCAGGCGCAGCACTCCGCCGGTCGCATCGGCCCGGCAGGACGAGACGTCCAGCAGGCCCGCCAGCCGGCCGTGCGGATCGTGGATCGGGTGGCTGGTGCAGGCCATGGCCGTGTTGCGGACGTGGAAATGCTGGTCCCGGTCGATGGTGACGGGGCGGTGCTCGGCCAGGGCGGTGCCGATGCCGTTGGTGCCCTCGGCGGCCTCGGACCAGTCGGCGCCCGGCCACAGGCCCCAGCGGCGAAAGGTCTCGTCATCGGCCGGGGCGCCGCGCCGTTCGACCGCCACCCCCTCGGCGTTGCACAGCAGGACGCAGCAACCCGTATCGCCGACAGCGAGGAACAGCCGGTCCAGCACCGGCTGGGCCGCGCGGGTCATGGGCTCCATCGCCTGACGGGCCTGACGCAGCTGTTCGTCGGTCAGGGTGGCGATCTCGCCCCGATCCTCGGGGTCCAGACCATGCAGGGTCAGGGAGCGGCGCCAGGACGCGGCCACGGCTGAACGGGCCGCGTCGCCGCCGTCATCCAGCATGCGGCGCACCCGGTCGCTGTGGTCCATATCCGCCCTGTCGCCCACGCTTCGCTCCGGGGTTCTGTCTTGCGACCAGTGAAGACCCCGATTGGCGACGGTGTAAAGTCGGGCGTCGGGCCTCAGCTGGCGAACACCACCTCGAAGCCGCCCCACATCATGCGTTTGCCGTCGAAGGGCATGTCCATCTCCTGCCAGGCCTGGTCGGTCTCCATGGTGGCGAAACAGGCCTCGGCCGTCGCCTTGTCGGGCCATTTGATCCAGGAGAAGACGACGACTTCGCCCTCTTCCAGCTTCACGGCCAGGTCGAAGCCGGTCACCTTGCCGGGCGGAACGTCGACGCCCCAGGTCTCGACCTGTTCAAGGGCGCCGTACTTCTGGAACACGGGCCAGCTCTTTTCGGCGGACGCGATATAGCGGTCCCTGTCGGCGGATTTCACGGGGGTGAGGAAGCCGGAAACGTAGGTCATGGGCGTTCTCCAGTGGTTGTGGTGATTAGTGATTAGTGATTAGTGAGTAGTGAGTAGTGAGTAGTTAGTAGTGATTATTGAATATGAGTGTTCTGGCGGGTTTTTCGGTTAGGGCCGACATTAACGAGGCAAACAGTGGCGTCCTATCGGTCATTCATCAATGCTCACTACTCACCAATCACTATTCACCAATCACTTTTCATCGCTCAATCCGCCTTCGCCAGACGTCCGGCGGTTTCGGCCAGTTGATCGGCCGCTGCGCCCCATCCGGACTCAAAGCCCATGTCGCGGTGCGTCCGCATGGCCGTCTCGTCCCAGTGACGGGCGCGGGCGGTGTAGAGGGTGCCGTCGCCATCGGCCTCGAAGGTGTCGATGCGGACAAAATTCATCTCTCCGGCCTGGGGCATCCAGCCTTCGGTCATGGCGCCTGTGGTGACCAGTTTGCGACCGGTCTCTACCTCGAGCACGACGCCACGATAGGCGTGGGTCTCGCCCTCGGGCGATCGCATCACGACGTCCGCGCGCCCGCCGGGCCGCAGGTCATAGTCCACCGAAGACGTCGTCCAGGGGCGGGGTGTGAACCACTCGGTCGCATGGTCGACAAAGGCGCGCCACACCACCTCCGGTGCGGCCGGGATGCGGCGGGTGACGCTGAGTTCGAACATCGGCTCCATCAGGCGACGCCTTCTCAGTTCGAAGCTTCGGCGCCGGGGGCTTCCGGACCCTCAGCGACAGCGGAAGGGTCCATCCAGACGTTCTCCCAGATGTGGCCGTCGGGGTCGGTGTAGCTACGGCCGTACATGAAGCCATGGTCCTGCTTCGGGGTGGGGTCGGGCCTGCCGCCGGCGGCAGCCGCCTTGTCGACGAAGTCGTCGACCGCGAGCCTGTCCTCGCGCGTCAGGCACAGGAAGACCTGGGCGCCCTTGTGCGCGTCAAGGATCGGGACATCGCCGAAGGTGGCCCATTTGGCGTGGGTCAGCAGCATCACATAGATGGTGTCCGACAGGACCATGCAGGCGGCGGTGTCGTCCGAGAACTGCGGGTTCTTCACCCCGCCGACGGCTTCATAGAAGGCGACCGATCGCTGAAGATCGGTAACGGGCAGGTTGATGAAGATCATCTGAGGCATCGTTTTCCTGACTTCGTTCGGGCGTTGCGCTCGGCTCGCGTTCCCGCCTGCGGGGGAATGACGAGCCCTGCAGCTTGAGCGAGGGATGGGGGCCGTTCGGCAGCTTTGTGGGCCGCTGACATTGCGAACGGTGGCGCCGTGACTTACATGAGTCAACTATGAAGTTAGAAAAAGTAACCAGAAAATCAGGCAAGCGCTATCATGACGCCTGTGGCGCAGCCCATGGTCTGGATCTGGTGGGCGAGCGCTGGGCCCTGCTGGTCGTGCGCGAACTGATGTTTGGCCCGCGCCGGTTCGGCGATCTGAAGGGCGACCTGTGCGGCATCTCGGCCAATGTCCTGACCCAGAGGCTGGAGGGGCTGGAGGCCTCGGGCGTGGTGCGCAGGAAGAAGCTGCCGCCGCCCGCCTCTGTCCAGGTCTATGAGCTGACCGACTGGGGGTATGAGGCGCAGCCGGTGTTCGAAGTGCTGGGGCGCTGGGCCGCGCGCTCGCCCCAGCACGACCCCACCCTGCCGATCAGCGCCGTGTCGGTGATGATGTCGCTCAGGACGATGTTTGACGCGGACGCCTGGGCGGCGGCGGGGCGCCCGCCGATGATGGTCGGCCTTGTCTTCGGCGAACAGGCGTTCCGGACCCGGATTGCGGCCGGGGAACTGACCAGTGTGCGGGTGACGGACGCGGCGGCGCTGTCGAACTGCGACGTGGTCTTCGCCGGCGCGACTGTGGCCCTGCCGCAGTTCGTCTATGGCAAGAGGCCGCTGACGGAGATGGAGACGGAAGGCAGTCTGGCCGTCACCGGCGACCGGTCGGCGGCGAAGCGGTTCCAGACCTGGTTCGCCCTGCCGGAGAAGGCCGACGTCCGGGGCTGAAGCCGCCTTGCAGCCGGACGGTCGACAGTCGAGGCGCGACACGGCATGTTGACGGAACGTTGTTTCCGGAACGGGGGTGGTGATGATCGGCCTGGGCCATGTGAAGACCCGGATGGGTCAGTATGGGGCGCTCTGGCTCACCGTCTTTCTGCTGACGGGGGCGGCGATCGGGATCGGAACGATGCTTGACGACCTGATCGTCGTGATCGACCGGGTCCTGCCAGTGTCGCTGGCGGTGTGCGGGCTTGCCGCAGGCGCGGGTGTCGTGGCCACAATGGCCTCGCGCGAGACGCCGGCGACGAAGATGCTTGTCACCCTGCTGGCGGTGCTGCTGCTCTTGCCCCTGTTGTGGTCCGGGGTCTCTGCCTCGGTGACTGCGGCCTTCATCGCGGACCGGTCGATCGAGTATTCGACGGTCTATGCCGCCTTCCAGATCCGGGTCAGCGAGGTGATCTTCCCCGTCGCATCGGTCCTGTTCGGAACCTCGTTCCAGACCGTCTGGGCCCTGTTCCAGGGCGTGGCGACGGTGGTTGGCTTCGTCTCGACCGTGCTGACCCTGTGGCCGCGGGTGCAGCGTCTGTTGGGTCCGGAACCGGAGCCCGGGACCTGATCAGGCCAGCATGTCCAGCAGGGTTCCGGTCATTTCGTCGGCCGTGCGCAGGACGGCGACATTGGCCGTCAGTCCGGTTTCGGCGGTCATCCGCTCGACCACTTCACCGGCCAGATCATCCAGCGGCGCGCGGGCGGTGCGGAAGGCCGACGCCTCGAAACGTGACGTCGCCGAGGCGATCCCCGATATGGCGCTGGCGTAGGCGGAGATCGACATGGCGCCAGTGTAGGCGCGGCCGGTGAATCCGGCGTCATCGAACGATGTTAACGGCCCGGCTTGACCGGCGGGGTCGTGGAGGCGACGGTTCCGGAATGACCCACGACCTTGCGCCCGGCGAACGCTACCCCAGCTTCGCCGCCTTCTATCCCTACTATGTGCACGAGCATTCCAACCGGACGTGCCGGCGGATCCATGTGGTGGGGACGGGGCTGGTGATCCTGGCCTTTGCGGCGTTTCTGATCACGCAGAATGCGTGGTGGCTGCTGGCCATGCCGCTGGTCGGCTATGGCTTCGCCTGGGTCGGGCATTTCTTTTTTGAGAAGAACCGGCCGGCGACGTTCAAATATCCGCTGTGGAGCCTGATGGGCGACTTCCGCCTGTTCTTCGAGACGGTCAGCGGCAAGCGGAAGTGGTGACTGGCGATCGGTGCCTAGTGATTGGTGCCCGGATCTCCGAAAATCATCGGGGCCCGGCGCAGGCTCACGATCATTCGCTACTCACTACTCACTACTCACCAATCACTGCCCCGCGCCGATATTGTCGGCCGAGGCCATCTGCATCCGCGCCTCGGCGGGGCGGGCAGTCCAGGCCGGGGGGCATCCGTCGAAACGGCCCGCGTCGGCGATGGTCAGGGTGCGCATGTTCAGACGCATGGCCGGGGTCATCGAGCTGCGGCCATGACCGGTGTAGAGGTCGACCTTGGCGCCCTTGATCGCGCCGCCGGTGTCGGAGGCGTACCAGTAGCCGTCGTGGGTCGTGCCGTCGGCGAGGCGCAGGCCGACCGTCTCGCGGATGAACAGCCGGGTGCGGCGGGGGATGACGCGGGGATCGACCGCGACCGTGCGCATCGGAATCGGACGACAACCGAGGCTGTCGTTGCCCGTCGCTCCGCCGCCGCCGGCGTGATAGAGACGGGCCGAGGCGCGCCAGTCGGGATCGCCGCTCATCAGATCGGCCTGTTCGTCGCTGAGCGCTGCGGCCTCTGAAGCCGCATTGTCGGAACCGTCTGCCGTCACCGGAGTTTCCCCATTCGACGCCTCAGCCGCGACAACGGCGGTGTAGGCGACCGGCTCGCCAGAGGCGGGCAGCGGGAACGCGCCCAGCGTCGAAACGCAGAAGGCGGCGAGGGCGACAGCGACAACGCGCATCAGGCGGACTCATGGAGACGCCGGTCGGGAGGCTGTCCGGCGTCTTCTCCATCGTTTGCAGCTATGGCGACAATGTGGCGTGACACATTGGCGACAGCACTGTCGCGGCTTGTCCACAGATCAACCCCGACGCTATGAATGGCCAGAGTTTACGCCATGGCATCGTCAATGATACGTTTATCAATATAAGGGTGGATCAAACACTTAGACTGGCTGTGATGCTGACTGTCTTCGGAGATATTCGTTCGGGTAACTGCTTGAAGGTCAAGTGGCTGCTGGAATGGCTCAAGCGTGATTATCGCTGGGTTGATGTAGACATCATGGGCGGCGGCAGCCGTACCCCGGAATTTCTCAATCGAAACAGCGCCGGGCAGGTCCCAACCGTTTTGCTCAAGGATGGCCGGCCGCTGGCGCAGTCGAACGCCATCCTGTTGCATCTGGGGGAGGGGACCGCGCTGATTCCGGTCGACGCCTACGACCGCGCAAAGATGCTGGAGTGGATGTTCTGGGAGCAATACAGCCACGAACCCTATGTCGCCGTGGCCCGGTTCCAGCGCGTCTATGCCGGCAAATCGGCCGAAGAGGTCGAGGACCGGGTCATTGAGCGCGGCCGGGCGGCGCTGGACCGGCTGGAGGCTGAACTGACCGGCCGGGACTGGCTGGCGGGCGAGGCGGTCAGCCTGGCCGACCTGGCCCTGGTCGCCTATTCGCGCGTGGCGCATGAGGGCGGATTTGACCTGACGCCCCTGCCGGCCTTGCGCGCCTGGATTCAGCGGGTGGAGACGGCGTTCGGTATCCGCTAAGCGGGGGTCAGATTTTCCTTCCACCGGATTCCGTCATGAAGCGCACCGTCATCGCCGCCGTCGCCGCCCTGGCGCTCGCCGCCCCCGCCGTACAGGTCGCGGCCTGGGGCAGCACCGGCCACCGGCTGATCGGGGTGGCGGCCATGCGAGCCTTGCCGGACGATCTTCCCGCCTTCCTGCGTACCCCCGCTGCGGCCGCCGAGGTCGGCGAGCTGTCGCGCGAGCCGGATCGGTGGAAGGGCGGCGGCCAGCCGCATGACCGCGAACGCGACACGGCCCATTTCGTCGACATGGACGACGAGGGGCGGATCATGAACGACAAGGGGATGTCGATCGACGCCCTGCCGCGGCTGAAGTCGGAATATGACGCCGCGCTGCTGACCGCCGGGATCGACGTCGATGACGCCGGCTATCTGCCCTATGCGATCATGGACGGCTGGCAGCAGCTGGTGCGCGACCTGGCCTATGTGCGTGTGCTGACGGCACAGGCGGGGCGCGAGACCGATCCGGGCAGGAAGGCCTGGTATCTGGCCGACCTGAAGCGGCGCGAGGCCCTGACGCTGCGCGACATCGGCGTCCTGTCCCACTATGTCGGCGACGGCTCCCAGCCGCACCACACCTCGATCCACTACAATGGCTGGGGCGACTATCCGAACCCGGAAGGCTTCACCAATTCGCGCCAGACCCACGGCCTGTTCGAGGGCGCCTTCACCAGCCGGTCGGCCAGTCTGCAGTCGGTCGAGGCCGGGATGGCGGCCCCGTCCCTGGGCGAATTCGACCTGAAGCGCCGCACGGTCGCCTATCTGAAGACCACCCTGGGCGAGGTCATCCCCTTCTACCGGCTGGAGAAGGCCGGCGGGTTCGGGGAAGTCGGCGGTCAGCCCGATCCGCGCGGCGCAGCCTTCGTCACCACCCGGCTGTCGGCGGGGGCCGCCGAGGTCCGCGATCTGGTCATCCTGGCCTGGCGCGCCTCGGCCGAGGCCTCCATCGGCTGGCCCGCCGTCAAGACGGCCGAGGTCGAGGCCGGGACGGTCGATCCCTGGCTGTCCATGATCGGCGAGGACTGATCCCGCCGATGGCCGTGGAGGCTGAGGTTCTGCTGGCGCGGGCCCGGATGGCGCGCGCCGCCGGACGGTCGGCCGAGGCGGCGGAGGCCTATGCCGCCCTGCTGGCGGTGCGCCCGGACCTGCCCGACACCTGGTTCAACCTGGCCCTGATGCAGCGCGGGGCCGGGCGGCCGCTGGAGGCGCTGGAGTCCTATGCCGAGGCGCTGCGCCGCCGGGTGTCCGGCCCGGAAGAGGCGCATCTGAACCGGGCCGTCATCCTGTCGGACGATCTGGGGCGGCCGGACGAGGCGGAGACGGAACTAAAAACTGCCCTGATCCTCAGACCCGACTATCTGCCGGCCCTGCTGAACCTGGGCAATCTGTATGAGGATCGCGGGGACCGGGCGGGGGCGCTGACGACCTATGCGCAGGCCCTGAAGATCGCGCGCCCCGGCGAGACGGCCCTGCCTCTGGCGCGGCTGGCCAATGCGACGAAGTTCACGACCGCCGACGACCCGTTGATCGCCCGGCTGCGGGCGGCGATGACGGGGACGGGGATGGCCGCCGACGACCGGGCCGAGCTCGGCTTCGCCCTGGGGCGGGCGCTGGACGAGGCGGGGGCCTATGAGGCCGCCTTCGACGCCTATGCCGGCGCCAATGGCGCCAGTCGGGCCGCAACCGGCGCCCGGTATGACCGGGAGGCGCAGGACGGGTTCGTGGCGCGGTCGATCGCGGCCTTTGACCGGGCCGAAGTCGGGACGAAGACGACGGGCGAAGCGGGGACTATGAAACCCCCCGTCTTCATCCTCGGCATGTTCCGCTCGGGCTCGACCCTGGTGGAGCGGATGCTGGCGGCGCACAGCGGCGTCGTCTCGGGCGGCGAACTGGCCCTGCTGCCGATTCTGGCGGCGGGGATCGACCCCTATCCCGAGGCGGCGGCGACGGCGGACGAGGCGACTTTGGCCGGGTGGCGGGCAGCCTATCTCGCCGGCGTCCGGACGGCGCGGGGCGAGACCGGTCTGGTCACCGACAAACGACCCGACAACTTCCTGCATGTCGGCCTGATCAAGCGGCTGTTTCCCGGGGCGCGGATCATCCACACGGTCCGGGATGCGCGCGACGTCTGCCTGTCCAACTGGTTCCTGCATCTGGACCCGTCGATGGCCTGGGCGCTGGATCTGGAGGAGGCCGCCCACTGGCTGAAGGCGCACGACCGGCTGACGGACCACTGGAAGGCGCTGTATCCCGACATCCTGACCGTCCGCTATGACGATCTGGTCGCCGACTTCGAGGCGCAGGCCCGCCGCATCCTCGACCATTGCGGTCTGGACTGGGAGCCGGGCGTGCTCGACTTCCACGCCGCCGGGGGCGCCGTCAGGACGGCCAGCGTCTGGCAGATCCGCGAGCCGGTCTATGGCCGGTCGTCGGGCCGCTGGCGGAACTACGTGGGGCGGATCGGGGCGTTGATCGAGGCATTGAAATGAACCCGCCCATCGTCATCCTCGACCGGTCGCAGATGGCCGAGAACATCGGCGCGGTGGCGCGGGTGATGGCCAATTTCGGGCTCGACAAGCTGCGTCTGGTCAGCCCGCGCGACGGCTGGCCGCAGGACCGGGCCTGGCCCCTGGCGTCCGGCGCCGACTGGGTGCTGGACGCGGTTCAGGTGTTCGACAGCGTGGCGGAGGCCGTCGCTGACCTGAACATCGTCTTCGCCGCCACGGCCCGGCCGCGCGAGACGCGCCAGCCGGTGCGGACGCCGCGCGAGGCGGCGCGGGCGCTGTACGACGACGCGGCCTCGGGCCTGGGCGTCGGCCTGTTGTTCGGCTCGGAGCGGGCCGGGCTGGAGACGACCGACATCGCCCTGTGCCAGGGCATTGTCACCATCCCCATCGATCCGCGCCACCAGTCGCTGAACCTGGCCCAGGCCGTGGCGATCAACGCCTATGAGTGGCGGACGCTGGTGCTGGACGCCCCGCCGCCGAACTTCCGCGAGGGCGACCCGCCGGCCTCGGGCGCCCTGTTGCTGGGACTGTATGAGCATCTGGAGCGCGAGCTGGATGCGGCCGGCTTCTTCCATCCGCCCGAGAAGTTCCGCTCCATGAGCCAGAACCTGCGCGTCATGCTGGGTCGGGCGCACCTGTCCGAACAGGAAGTCGCCACCCTGCGCGGCGTGGTGACGGCCCTGTCGAAGGGGCGGGGGCGGGTGCTGGAAAGATTGGCGCGGGAGCGCAAACCCGACACATAGTCCGTCATTCCGGGGCCGAGCGCAGCGAGGAACCCGGAACCCAGGAGATTAAACCGGCTCTCCGAAGACATCGACCTCATCGCTCTCGCCCTCCTGGGTTCCGGGTTCCGCTTCGCGGCCCCGGAATGACGGAATTGGTGGGGGGATTGAGTATGGCGACGACGCATGGTGATCTCTGCACCATGCGCGATCCCGACAGCATCATCGCCGTCTATATTGTGGCCAGCCAGCGCAACGGCACGACCTACACCGGCATGACCTCGAACCTGATCCAGCGGGCGTGGGAGCATCGGACGGGGATCGGAAGAGGGTTCGCGGCCGAGAATGGGTGCCAAAGGTTGGTGTGGTTCGAACCGCACGAACGGATCACCACCGCGATCGCGCGCGAAAAGTCGATCAAGAAATGGCGTCGGGCCTGGAAGCTGGCGCTGATCGAGAAGGACAATCCACAGTGGCTGGATCTCGGGTCGCAGTGGTTCGATCCGCCCGAGCCAGGGCAGCGATGACGTCAAGACCACACTCACGCGCCCCTGGGTTCCGGGTTCGGCTGCGCCGCCCCGGAATGACGGTCCTATTTTGAAGTTGGTCCTCGTCTCTTCCGTTGCGGCCTGGCGGAGATCGCCGGCTGTTTCGCCTCCTGGGCCTGGATGGCGCTGGTCGAGAAGGCCGCGCCAGACCGCTGGGACCTGATCAGCGGAGCGGTCTGTCTGGTCGGGGCGGCGGTGATCCTGTTCGGACCGAGGGGATAGGCGCCCGTCGCGCAGGTCGCCGGCGACGCAAGGCTCCGGATCGATGTCCGCCATGCGCCTCCTATCGTGCGGCGGCGGCCTCCACGCGCTCGGTGACCGGCCGGACGATCCACTCCATGGCCAGTTCCAGCACAGCCTTGGCCAGGCAGAGCACCAGTATGGTCCAGGTCGGGGCCGAAAGTTCGCTGATGCCCCAGGCTCCGAGCAGCACCGTGATGTGCAGCACGAAGATCCGGCCATAGGGTCGGAACATCTCGCGGGTCGGGGTGGCGGTGCGCCATGCCCCGGCCATGATCCAGTCGCGCACGAAGATGATGGTGTGCAGGACGGCGATGGCGATGACGGCCCACAGAAAGCCGGTCGCGCTCTGGGCGCTCTGGGGGAGGAGCGGTTCGGGACTGGCCGCGGATATCTTGCCGAGGACCACCAGGGTGAAGATGCCATGGCCGAGACAGAAAAAGCCGTAGTGCACGACAAAAAAGCAGCCGATGCCGAGGGGGCCGTTGCCGTTTAACCCGCCGCCACGCTCTCCGCCCCGTGCCGACAGGACGCGCGGCAGGGTCAGGATGCCGATGATGATGTTCTCGAACCAGTAGAGGACCAGGATCTGACCCGCATCCCAGCCAAGAAGGGTCACGCCCCCCAACGGGATAAGGTTGGCGAGAATAATCAGCACGAACCGGTAGCGATCGCGCAGACGCTTGATCCGGGTCATCAGACCTGCGGGTTGGTGCTCTGGCCGGGCTGCGGGCCCGGCTTCTGGCGGGTTCTCCAACTGGGTCACGCGGGTCTCGTCTTCAAATACCCGGACAGAGGAGCCGATTTCGCTCACCGGCGAACCTGACGGGAGATGATTCCGCGCTCAGAGCCGGTCGAAGAATCCCGGCACGGCCTCGGTCGCCGGGCCATAGACGCCCTCGTCGAACAGGGCGCGGCCGGCTGTGGGCTCCAGATTGATCTCCACCGTGCGGGCGCCGGCCAGACGGGCCTGTTCGACGAAGCCGGCGGCGGGATAGACGGCGCCCGAGGTGCCGATGGAGACGAACAGGTCGCAGGCCGACAGGGCGCGGTCGATCCGGTTCATGCCGAGAGGCATCTCGCCGAACCAGACGATGTGCGGGCGCATCCGGCCCTCGGGGTGGTCGGGCGAAGGTTCGTCGGCGGCCATGTCGCCGGGCCAGGGGCTGACCACGCCGGAGCGGGTGCAGCGGGCCTTCAGCAGTTCCCCGTGCATATGGATCAGCTCGAACCCCGGCGCGGGCAGGACCGTCTCGTGCGCCCGGTCGTGCAGGTCGTCGACGTTCTGGGTCACCAGCAGGAAGTCGCCCTCCCACCGCGCGGCCAGTTCGGCCAGGGCCAGATGGGCGGCGTTGGGCTGGACCTCGGACAGCTGTCGGCGGCGCTGGTTGTAGAAGTCCTGCACGAGGGCCGGATTGGCCGCATAGCCCTCGGGCGTCGCCACCTCCTCCACCCGATGGCCGCACCACAGGCCGTCGGAGGCGCGGAAGGTCGGCACCCCGGATTCCGCCGAGATGCCGGCGCCGGTCAGGACGACGAGGTTGCGATGGGTCATGCGCCTCTATTCAAGCGGGACTGTGACGGTTTCTATCGCCGTTTTGCGAGGCGCTGTGGGCGGCTGGCGGCGACCGGGGGGCATGCCGAACGATCCAAAGTGCGAAGGGATGGGTCAAGGCGGTTTCGGCCCGGGCGACGGCTCGCTAGAACGGCATCGACTCAGGAATGGAGACCCGCCCCATGAAGACCCGCGCCGCTGTCGCCTTTGAGGCCAAACGTCCGCTGGAGATCGTCGAGGTCGATCTGGAGGGGCCGCGCGCCGGGGAGGTGCTGATCGAGATCAAGGCCACGGGCATCTGTCACACCGACGCCTATACGCTGGACGGGCTGGACAGTGAGGGCATCTTCCCGAGCATTCTGGGCCATGAGGGCGCGGGCGTGGTGGTCGAGGTGGGGCCGGGCGTGACCTCGCTGGCCGTCGGCGATCATGTGATCCCGCTGTACACGCCGGAGTGCCGCCAGTGTAAGTCGTGCCTGTCGCGCAAGACCAACCTGTGCACCTCGATCCGCGCCACCCAGGGCAAGGGGCTGATGCCCGACGGCACCAGCCGCTTCAGCTACAAGGGCCAGGCCATCGCCCACTATATGGGCTGCTCGACCTTCTCGAACTTCACCGTCCTGCCCGAGATCGCGGTGGCGAAGATCCGCAAGGACGCCCCCTTCGACAAGGCCTGCTACATCGGCTGCGGCGTGACGACGGGCGTCGGCGCGGTGGTCAATACGGCCAAGGTCGAACCGGGCGCCAACGCCGTGGTCTTCGGTCTGGGCGGCATAGGGCTGAACGTCATCCAGGGGCTGAAGATGGTCGGGGCCGACATGATCGTCGGCGTGGACATCAACGCCGACAAGGAAGAGTGGGGCCGTCGCTTCGGCATGACCCATTTCGTCAATCCGAAGGAGGTGTCGGACGTGGTCGCCCATCTGGTCGAACTGACCGGTGGCGGCGCCGACTACACCTTCGACTGCACCGGCAACACTGTGGTCATGCGTCAGGCGCTGGAAGCCTGTCACCGGGGCTGGGGCGAGAGCATCGTCATCGGCGTGGCCGAAGCCGGCAAGGAGATCGCCACCCGGCCGTTCCAGCTGGTCACCGGCCGCGTCTGGCGCGGTTCGGCCTTCGGCGGCGCGCGCGGGCGCACCGACACGCCGAAGATCGTCGACTGGTACATGGACGGCAAGATCGAGATCGATCCGATGATCACCCACACCCTTCCTCTGGAGCGGATCAACGAGGCCTTCGACCTGATGCATGCGGGCGAGAGCATCCGGTCGGTGGTGGTCTTCTAGAGGCTTGCGCCTCCGGGATAGTTGTTTAAAAAAACTGTCCTGAAACAGGGAGAGGAAAGCCATGTTCACCCACATCACCGTCGGTGCGAACGACGTCGAGGCGTCGCGGACATTCTATGACGCGGCGCTGGGCGCCCTGGGTATTGAGCCCGGGAACGGGCCGGACGCCAGGGGCCGCTACTGGTGGCGGACGGCGCACGGCGCCTTCGCGGTCGGCCAGCCGCTGGACGGCGAGCCCGCCTGCCACGCCAACGGCGGCACCATCGGTTTCGCGGCGAGGACGCCGGAGATGGTCCAGGCGTTTCATGACGCAGGGGTGGCGGCCGGGGGCACGGCCATCGAGGACCCGCCCGGCGAGCGCGTCGGCCCGTTCGGGACGCTGAACCTCGCCTATCTGCGTGACCCGTCAGGCAACAAGATCTGCGCCCTGCATCGCGTGAGGTGAGCCCCAACTCTCCGCTCATCCCGGCGAAAGCCGGGATCCAGTCCTTTCGCGAGGCAGGATGCGCGGGATAGGGTGTCGGGCGCACCGATGACGATGGCGCGCCCAAAGCACTGGATCCCGGCTTTCGCCGGGATGAGCGGAATCAGAGGGACGGTCATGCCGACCGAATGATCGAGATGTCGGAACAATCCGAGCTTGAGATCGAATGGACAACCGACGACAGCGCCATGGTGCTGGGCCCTCGCTATCACGACGGCAACCTGGTCTCGATCCATATCGACAAGCAACAGGTCGAGGTGGTGATCAACGTTGTCGGGGGCGGCCAGACCCGCTTCCGGTTTCTTGGCGCGGAGTTCGGCAGCATCGGCCTCGTCAGTGACGCGATCGTTTCGGATGTGTTCGCATTTCCGGTTCACAAATCGGACGATCCTGACCCAAGGATGAGTGAGTCCATTCATGTCCTCAATGGAGGCGTGATTCCCTTGGGCGATGTCATCACGGAAAACAGGTTCATGCTGGGTCAGCATGAGAGCCTTCTGGTTTTCTTCACCTGCTCTTATGGCGGCCCTTTCAGCATCCTGTGCCACCGGATGACCGTCACTCGTCGAGGCTATTGATCGCCAATGCAAACCACCAAGACCCACACCGTCCACGGCGGAACCCTGCGCTATCTGAAGCACGACAGCGCGACCACCGGCACGCCCATGACCCTGTCGGTGTTCACGCCGCCGGGAGAGGGACCGTTTCCGGTGCTGATCTGGCTGTCGGGCCTGACCTGCACCGAGGACAATTTCACCACCAAGGCCGGGGCCTATGGGGCGGCGGCGGCGCACGGGGTGATCATCGTCGCGCCCGACACCTCGCCGCGCGGTGAAGGCGTGGCCGACGACCCGGCCTATGATCTGGGTCAGGGAGCGGGCTTCTATGTCGATGCGACCGAGGCGCCGTGGGCGCCGCATTTCCGCATGGAGACCTGGGTCGTAGAGGAGCTGATCGGCCTGATCGATGCCGAGTTTCCGACCACCGGGGTGCGGTCGATAAGCGGCCATTCGATGGGCGGGCACGGGGCCCTGACCCTGGCCCTGCGGCATCCGCATCTGTTCCGCTCGGTCTCGGCCTTCGCGCCGATCGCCTCGCCGACACGGTGTGCCTGGGGGGAGAAGGCGTTCACCGCCTATCTGGGCGAGGACCGGGCAGGCTGGGCCGATCACGATGCGGCCCTGCTGATCGAGGATGGCGTCGGGGTCGGCTGTTACGACGACATTCTGGTGGATCAGGGCGACGCCGACAGCTTCCTGACCGACCAGCTGAAGCCGGAGCTGCTGGTCGCGACTGCGAAGGCGGCGGGCCAGACCCTGACCCTGCGCATGCAGCCGGGCTACGACCACTCCTATTTCTTCATGGCCAGTTTCATCGCCGACCATGTGGCGTTCCACGCCCAAAGGCTTAAGGGCTGAGCCGATGACCGACGTTTCAACCGCCCCCTACGAAAACATGTTCGCCGCCCTGTGCCACGAACTGGGCTACTGTCTGCACGAGAAGGGCCGCCGCCGGGTGGTCGAGGCGCTGTCGGGCGGGCTGGACGCGGCGGTAAAGGCGGTGTTCGCGGCCGAGGGCGTGGACTTTCCCTCCACCACCGGCGAGCTGAGGCGTCAGGTGCGGGACTGTCTGAAGACGCATCTGCCCGCCTGACGGGAGCATCGCGGAGCCGTCCGGCCCGTGAGGCGTTGTCTCTGCGAAATCCTCAAGCTTACGGTTTGGGTTTGTCGTCCGATCCCCTAAATGGAGGGTCTGGACCCGGAACACTGCACAAGGATCGCTCTCATGGCCTTCACCCTCGCCCCCCTGCCTTACGCCTATGACGCGCTGGAGCCGGCCATCGACAAGGAGACGATGACCTTCCACCACGACAAGCACCATCAGGCCTATGTCGACAATCTGAACAAGTTCGTCGACGCGACCCCGGCCGCCCAGGGCAAGAGCCTGGAAGAGATTTTCGCGGTGATGTCGACCCTGCCGAAGCCGATCCGCAACAACGGCGGCGGACACTGGAACCACGCCCTGTTCTGGGACCTGCTGGCCCCGGTCGGCGAGACGGGCGAGCCCTCGGCCGGGCTGGCCGCCGCGATCGACGCGGACCTGGGCGGGATGGACGCCTTCAAGGAGGCCTTCAACGCCGCCGGCGCCGGCCAGTTCGGCTCGGGCTGGGCCTGGCTGATCGTCCAGGACGGCAAGCTGAAGGTCACCTCGACCCCGAACCAGGACAATCCGCTGATGGATGACGCGGCCGAGAAGGGCGCTGTCGTCCTGGCCGCCGACGTCTGGGAACACGCCTATTACCTTAAATACCAGAACCGTCGTCCGGACTACCTGAAGGCCTTCTGGACCGTGGTGAACTGGAACAAGGCCAACGAACTGTTCGCCGCCGCGACGGCCTGAGCCGCCAGCCGGCATTGACTCCGGAAGGGCGCGCCGTCATAAGCGCGCCCTTCACGCACTCGGCCCCGGTCGAGCGCGCGATCACACTACGGACGATGCGTGGACCGCCGTTGAGATCGTTCCTTCATCTGGGAAGGGACCGGGCCGCATCATATTGATGAGTGAACCATGTCCAAGCGCCACAGCGCCAAATACAAGATCGACCGCGCCATGGGTGAAAACCTGTGGGGCCGCGCCAAGAGCCCGGTCAACAAGCGGTCCTACGGCCCCGGCCAGCACGGCCAGCGCCGCAAGTCCAAGGTTTCCGACTTCGGCCTGCAGCTGAAGGCCAAGCAGAAGCTCAAGGGCTACTATGGCAACATCACCGAGAAGCAGTTCGCCGCGACCTATGCCGAAGCGACCCGTCGCAAGGGCAACAGCTCGGAGAACCTGATCGGCCTGCTGGAATCGCGCCTGGACGCCATCGTCTATCGCGCCAAATTCGTCCCGACCGTCTGGGCCGCCCGCCAGTTCGTCAGCCACGGCCACGTGACCGTCGACGGCAAGAAGGTCGACATCGGTTCGTACCGCGTGAAGCCCGGCCAGGTCATCGAGGTCAAGGAAAAGTCGCGCAACATGGCTCTGGTGCTGGAAGCCCAGCAGTCCGGCGAGCGCGACATCCCTGACTATATCGAGCTGGGCGACCGCGGCTTCTCGGTCCGCTACGTCCGCGTGCCGGAACTGGCCGACGTGCCGTTCCCGGTGAAGATGGAGCCGAACCTGGTCGTCGAATACTACTCGTCTTAAGCGGCGTGTTCGACGACGGTTCGACCGTCGCCTGATGACAGAAGGCCCCGGAGCGATCCGGGGCCTTTTTCATGGCCAAACGGCATGGCAAGCTCGTCCAACTGTCGTTTGCGAGGGTGAGGTCAATGTCAGTTACAGCGGTTCTTGCGTTGGTCCTGCTGATGTTCCCGCAAACGGCGTCTGCGCCGTCGGGGCTCCTGGACAGCCAGATGCAGGCCCAGTTTCAGGCCCAGGCGCGGACCTATGAGAAGACCCGGCCCTCCCCGGGGATCCATTTCTCGCCCAGGGCGGCGGCGGCCTATGCCATGACCTCGGGCTGTGTGCCCGCAGTGGCGACCGGGCGGTCGGCGACGGAGTTTTTCCACACGGCGGCGACCCGGCCGCGGCCGGACGCCCAGGGCCGCCATTCGGTATCCACCGCCGTGACCCTGCAACAGGACGAACGCGGGTCCTGTACCGTCGCCGCCGTTCGCGGTGAGCCCGAGGATCTGCGACAGGCGGTGCTGGAGGCGCTGGACGCGGCCGGGGCGCACCGGACGGTCGCCTCTGACACCGGCGCGGGATCGCAGGACTCCAGCGGCGCCTTCCGGCAGGAACTTCATTGTCTGACCCTGGACGGTCAGCCGATGTTTCTGGTGATGTCGACCTCCAGCGCGGCCAACCGGCCGAGACTGATGGCCAGTCTCGGCGCCGACCGGGCCGGGGACTGCCTCGCCCGTATCCCGAAGTGAACCGGCGCGGACAGACGGGATGCGTTCCGCCGCAAATCAGGTGATAGTGGTTCGCTTGTGGGAGACGGTCGATGAAGCGGGCGGGTGCAGTTCTGATCGGTCTGGCGGCGGGCGCTGTGTCCGGATGCTCGGCCTTGCAGGCGGCCATGCCTCGGGCTGCCGGGCCTGACACGGCGTCGATGCCGGGCCAGCTGGAGCCCGTCCGGGCGGCGGCGGTGGTCAATGATCTGACCGTCTTCTGGGTCACCTCCAACGGCTGCACGACGAAGGACAGCCTGTTGCCCGTCGTTTCGGTTCGGGGCGGCGCGTCTGTCGTCAGCCTCAGGCGCATCTCCGAGGACCGCTGCGTTCGTCCGGTCGATGACGGGATCGAGGTGCGCTGGTCGTTCGAGGAACTGGGACTGAAGCCGGGCGCCAGTGTGACGATCGAGAACCCCTATCAGCTCTCGCCCGACGCCGGCTGAGCCCGGTATCGGCACGCGCCTTTCCGATTATTCACGTGTGTTTCCCGCGGCCCCGGGCGATCAAGCGAAACGTTATCAAGAAGGGGATATATCCATGCTGCGTCTCGTCATCGCCGTCGTCATCGCCGCTCCGCTGCTGTCGGGCTGTATTGTCATCTCGACCGAAAAGCCGACCACCCGCGTGATCCAGACCGCCCCGGCGGACAGCCAGTAGTGGCTGCCGCAGTGAAGACCAGGATGGCCTTTGCCGCATTGTCGGCTGCCGCGCTTGCGCCCTTGCTGTCCGCCTGCGTGATCTATGACTCGACGGGCGGGGAGGGGGTGTCCGTGACGGTCGGGTCCCAGACCACGACAGCGGCGCCCACACCGCCCGAGACCCTGCGTGCGATCCGCTTCGAGGCGGGCGCGGTGGTCGTTCAGGTCGAGTCCAGCGGCTGCACCACTGTCGCCGACTTCGCGGTGGAGGTGGCGGACGGAGGCGGCGCGGACCTGACCTTCACGCGTGAACAGCCCGACCGGTGCAAGGCCCTGGTTCCCGACGGCGTCGAACTTCGCTGGACCTATGAGGAACTGGGTCTGACCCGGGGCAAGGCCGTGACGATCCGCAATCCAGTGCGGCTCCCTTAGGAAGACGCGCCCCTCGCCACCCCGTCGGAGAGACTGCCATGACGCCGGAAGCCGAACAGCGTATCCAGGCCCTGGAGACGACCAACCGATCGCTGGTCCGACAGGGACGTCTGCAATTCCTGGCCCTGGTCCTGATCGGGGGGGCTTTGGTCGCGGGCTTCACGGTACGGAGCGGCGACAGGACGCTGACGGTTTCGGAGCTCGTGGTGGTCGACCCGGGCGGTGTCGAGCGTGTACGCATCAGCGGCGACCTCCCGGACGCTGTGACAAACGGTCGACGAATTCCCCGCGGGGAGAAGGCGGCCGGCATGGTCATCTATGATGCGGCGGGGCATGAGCGGGGCGGCTATGTCACTATGGACCCTTCCGGAAACGCCCTTCTCACACTGGATGATCGCGACAGCCGCCAGAAGACACTGTTCGTGGCCGGCCCCGACGGCGGTTCAGCGCTACAGGTCTGGGAGGGTGACGCCCTGGCGGAACTGCGCGCCGATGCGGATGGCGCTCGCCTGACCGTGACCGCCGGCGGCAAGGTGGTCGAACAGACGCCGGCCGTGCGCATGGGACCGGAGGCCTGCTCAGCCTATCGTGGAGCGTTGACCTCGATGACGCGTCTTCAGGTCTCCGCGGCCTGCAATGCGCGTTTCACCGTTGAGGCCTGTTCGGCCTGTCTGGCAGACTGAAACCAGAGACCGGTCAGCGTCTTTCGAACGCCGGCAGCATGTCGGCGGGAATGCGGTGCGGCCGCATCGTCGCCGCATCGACCAGAACCCATTCCGAAACGCCCTGGGCGCAGATGCGGCCGTCCGCGTCCTCGATGCGGACATAGCGATTGAAGCGCGGGCCCTGGGGATCGCCGACCCATGTCCGGGCCTTCACGTCCGCTGCGTCGGGCGCGAGGGGGCGGAAATAGTCGACCTCGTGCCGAACGGCGACCCAGGACCATTTCGCGCGCGTGGCTTCGTCGAAGCGCGCGGTCCAGTGGGCCGTGCCCGCGTCCTGCAGCCAGCCGACGTAGACGACGTTGTTGACGTGGCCGTTGGCGTCGATGTGTTCAGGCAGGACCGTCAGCGGCAGGACGAAGATCTCGCGATCCTCACGCGGCGCCAGGGGCGTGCGCGCCACGGGCGGTCAGTCCTGGCCGAGGGGGACGCCCTTTTCGGCGAGCAGGGCGTGAAGCTCGCCGGCCTGGAACATCTCGCGCACGATGTCAGAGCCGCCCACGAATTCGCCCTTCACATAGAGCTGGGGAATGGTGGGCCAGTCGGTGAAGGCCTTGACCCCCTCGCGCAGGGCCTCGTCCTGCAGCACGTCGACGCCGACGAACGGGGCGCCGATCTGGTCGAGAATCTGCACGGCCAGGGAGGAGAAGCCGCAGCGCGGCTGGTCCGGGGTCCCCTTCATGAACAGGACGACGTCATGTCCGGCCACAGTCTGGCCGATGAAGGCATGGACGGGGTCGGCGGCGGTCTGGATGGCTTGGTCGGTCACGGTGGGGGCCTTTCCGTTGCAGGCGTCAGCTAGGGATGCCGGACCCCCGGGTCAAGGCGCAGGCGTATCCGCTCACGCAATGCTGAGCCGGAGAACGGGGGTCGGGCAGGCCGATCCGACGGCGCGATCATCACCGTCAGGCGGCCTTCACGGCCATGCTGACGCGCGCCATCTCGATCTGGGCGGCAAGGCCCGGCGGCATGTCGCGGTCCGGCACGGCGGCCAGGGCGTCGAGGCGGTCGTTTCTGTTGGCCTGCACGAGCACCGATGTGATCGACGGCTCGCTCAGCACGTGGGCCAGGCAGATTTCCTCGGCAGTCCAGTTCGGCGTCTGGTGCAGGAAGGCGAAACCGCCCACGCCGTGCAGGGGACTCTTCTTCGGGCCGCCGCCGAATGACAGGCCGAACAGGCCCTTCTTGGGCACGTGGGCCGTCGCCGCCTTGCGGGCGGTGTCGAGCGCCTCGGGGAAATAGTCCTGGGCGATGACGACCATGTCGCGCTCGCGGGCCAGACGGATACGGCTGCGGATCTGCCAGGGCGAATCCACATGGTAGGGGGTCGACAGCACGTCGAAGGCGCCGGTCGAGACATAGATGTCCATCACCGGGGCTTCCCCCGCGACGCCCAGACAATGGACCCGACCGGTGGCGCGAAGGGCCTTGAGGGCGTTCAGCGAGGACTGGGACAGTTCGTCGTCGCCGGGCTCGTCAAGGATGGCGATGTCGATCCAGCCCAGGTGGGAGACGCGCAACACCCGGTCGATGGCGTGGGTCATCCCCTCCGCCGAGAAATCCCGGGTGCTGTCGCGGCGGCTGTCGCGGCGGCCGAGCATCAGGGTGACATTGAGCAGTTTGCGGTCGACACTGGACAGGGCATGTCCCGCGATCTCGGCCAGAACCGGGTCGCCGCTCTCGAGTCGATAGCTGTTGATCCCGGCCTCAAGCGCGCCATAGATCAGCTCGGCCGCCGCGTCCGGGCCGCGCGAAACCGTGTCGAGGCCGAGGCTGAGGGTCAGGTCGGATACGGCGGCTCCGGCGCCGCCGAAGGGGCGATAACGCATCGCTCAGTCTCCGTCAGGGGAGGGAGGGGACGAGGTTTCCAGCGCCAGGGCGTGAAGGGCGCCGCCCATCTCCCCCTTCAGCGCCGCATAGACCAGTTGATGCTGGCGGACACGCGACAGGCCGGCGAAGGCCGAGGAGACGATACGGGCGCGATAGTGGTCGCCATCGCCCGCCAGGTCATCGATGACGATCTCGGCGCCGGGGAAGGCCTCGGCGAGGTGGCCGCGCAGGGTTTCGACGGACATGGGCATGGAGAGAATTGGTCCGGCCGGGGTTTGTCCGGTCAGGATGGCCCATAAACCTTAATGGCTGGCTACGGCGGCTGTCAGGGTCTCAGACGCTCGAACAGTCGCACTGTATGGTCCTTGTAGGCGCCGTCGCCATAGGGGATGTAGCCGACCCGTCCGGCCAGCCGGATCGAGGGCAGGTTGTCGGGCGCGATCATGCAGACGGTGCGTGCGGCCTTCAGTTCGGTGTCAGCCCAGGCGAGAGCCGCCTCAACCCCTTCCCGCGCCAGCCCCTGGCCCTGGAAGGCGCCGCCGACGCCCCAGCCGAGTTCGGGCGCATCAAAGGCGGGGGTCAGGTCGCGCCGGTAGTCGAGGATGCCCACACTGCCCACATAGGCGCCGGTCGCCTTCAGCCGCATCGCCCAGTTGCCGCGGCCCAGAACGCGCCAGTGGCCGACGTCGCGCAACAGACGGAACCAGACCTCTTCCTCCGTCAGGGGACGGCCGGTGATGGCCGCCACGAAGGCCGGGTCGGCCCACAGGACTTTCAGGTCGTCAAAATCCGGCCGGGACACCGGTGTGAGGATCAGGCGCTCGGTCGTCAGGACGGGGTCGGTCATCGAAACTCAATTGCTGCAACGGCGGGCGGGGGTCACATCAGGCCTGACTGTTTCAGACTGGCCACGCCGTCCCGCCCCACGATCAGGTGATCATGGACCTCGACGTTCAGCGGATGGCCGGCGGCCACGATCTGGCGCGTCATCTCGATGTCGGCCCGGGACGGGGTTGGATCGCCGGACGGGTGATTGTGGACCAGGATGATGTTCGGCGACGACAGTTCCAGCGCCCGACGCACCACCTCGCGCGGATAGACGGGGGCATGGTCGATGGTGCCCCTGTTCTGGATCTCGTCCAGAATCAGCTGGTTCTTGCGATCCAGATAGAGGACGCGGAACTGCTCGCGCGGTTCATGTTGCAGGGCGACCCGGACATAGGCCAGCAGGGCCGTCCAGGACGAGATGACCGGACGTCTGGCGGCAGGCTCGCGCGCCACGCGACGGGCCGTGTCGAAGATCAGCTGAAGGTCCAGCGCCGTGGCCCGTGACGCCTTGCCGCGCGGATAGCCCAGGCCCTCGGCGACCTGGGCGTCGATGGCCTCATGACTGGCGGACCCGAGGCCTTCCAGACCGCCGAACCGGGCCAGCAGAGCCTTGGCCAGGGGCTTGGTGTCCTTGTAGGGGACGCTGCGGAACAGCAGGAGCTCCAGCAACTCATAGTCGGGCAGGGCGTCGATGCCGCCTTTCGCCGCCCGTTCGCGCAGCCGGTCGCGGTGGCCGCTGTGACGCGCCGGAGTCTTGCGGCCGCGCGCGTCCGACGCGTCCGTCGTCGCGGGGTCGGGGTCTGGTTCGGGATCGGGCTGTGGGTCGGTCACGGGGCATCCGGCGGCTGCGGACCGACGGTAACGTTTCGGCCGGGGGGATCAAGCGGGCCACAGGCGTTCGATGAACATTGATCGTGTTTAAAAATCGCCTTAATCGGTCTGGTTTGTCCAAAAATGCCGCTCTGTATGCGCGTTTCGAACAAATATTGCCGCGGATCTTGCAACTTCCCTTTGCTCCACGCATTTGGCGGCGGAAGGTCCTCCCCGACTTCCCCCTCCCCGAACACCCTGGGTCGCCCCCGATCATCGAGAGCGCCCGAAAGGCCTGAGATGATCAATTCCACACCCTCCCGTCAGGGCGGCCGGCTGGCCGTCGCCGCTGTCTTGCTGGCGTCCGTCGCCACGCCGGCCTTGGCCGGCTCCTTTTACCTGCAGGAACAGTCGGCCCGTGCAGCCGGTCGCGCCTATTCCGGTGAAGGCGCCGATCGCGGGGTCGGATCGTTGTGGTGGAACCCCGCCGCCATCGCCCGTTCGGGACGCGAGGTCTATGTGGGCGCGCATGGCCTGCTGATCGATTCGACCGTCGACAACGCCGGCTCGTCCATCGTCTACCCGGGCGGGGCGACCTTCCCGGTGCAGGGGCAAGGCCACAATATCGACCCGATCGAAAGCGGCATCGTGCCGAACTTCGCCATCTCGACCCCTGTCGGCGACCGGTTCGCCATCGGGCTGAGCGTGGCGGCCCCCTACAACTTCACCACCAAATACCAGCCGACCTCCTTCGCCCGCTACGACGCCCTGACGTCCGAGCTGCGTTCGGCCAATATCGGCCTGACGGGCGCCATGCAGGTGACCGACTGGCTGGACGTCGGCGTCGGCCTGGACGCCCAGTATGTGAAGGCCAAGCTGACCTCGGCCCTGCCGAACCTGTCGCCCCTGCTGCCGGACGCCACGAACAGTCTTGAGGGCGACGGGATCGACTTCGGCTGGAACGTCGGCGCCCAGGCCCATGCCGGCAGGTTTGACTTCGGACTGAGCTACCGCTCGGCGATCGAACATGAACTGGAGGGCGACATCGCCATTGCGGGCCTGTTGGGGCCGATCGCGGCGGGCAATGTCGCCACGAAGGGCACGGCCAGTTTCAATACGCCATGGTTCGCCACCGCCTCGGTCCGGTATGCGGTCAATGACCGGCTGACGCTGAACGCCCAGGTCAACCGCATCGGCTGGTCCGAGTTCGACGCCATCCGCGTGGCCTATGGAACCGGCAGAGACGCCATCATCCAGGACTACAAGGACGTGACCACGGGGGCCGTCGGTTTCGACTATGTCGCCAACGAACGCGTCACGGTGCGCGGCGGCCTGGGCTATGATCCGACCCCGACCCGGGACGGAGAGCGCACCGCCCGCATCCCTGACGCCGACCGCTGGCTGGTCTCGGGCGGTCTGTCGGTCAAGGCGACGCCGTCGGTCACGGTCGATACGGCCCTGACCTATATCGCCTTTGCGGACAGCGACATTTCGTCGAACCGGACCTTCTATCCCGGCACGGCCGCGGCCACGACCAGCCGGCTGCGCGGAACGGCCGAGGGCGCCGGCCTGGCCGCCTCGGTCGGGGTGCGCTGGGCGTTCTGATCGCGCTCAAGGGCGTGAATGCCAAAACGGCCGGTCCCTGGCGGGGCCGGCCATTTTTTTGTTCGATGATGGACGTGTGATATATTGCGGTTTCAGGAGGCCGCTATGGATGACGCCAGCCCCATCACCGCCGATAATTCTGTGCTCAAGGCCGCCATCGAAAAGATGGACGCCGGGGGCGGGTTCGCGACCCTGATGCACGAAGGCCGCGAGATCATCCTGATGTCCGCCGAGACGTTCGAGGTATGGGAGGACGCGGTGGATAATGCGCGGATCCAGGAATACCGGCTCAATCCCGATCCCGAGCCGCTGATTACCCTCGAGGAAGTGCGCGCGAAGTACAACATTCCGGCGCCCGGCAAATAGGTGCGCGATACCGCGTTGCGGACCTGGAGCCCGTGTTCAGATCCTCGTCTGGCAGATGGGGGTGAATGACAGTGTGGACGGTGGCGTTCTCGCGAAAGGCGGACAAGGCGTTAGCCGCGCTTCACCCGGAGATGCGAAAGCGGGTTTCGGACGCTCTCGAAGAACTGCGCGCCGATCCATTCAGGGCCCGTAACGTCAAGGCGTTGAAGGGCAGCGACAACCTTCGCGTTCGCGTCGGTGATGTGCGCATCATCTATACGCCTCGGAAGGACCGTCTGATCGTCGTGGTCATCGATGTCGGTCCAAGAGGCGGCATCTACTGAAAACGGCCGGTCCCTGGCGGGGCCGGCCGTTCTGTCATTCAGCGTTGTGACGCTCAGCCTTTGGCGACATAGCCCTTGCCGCCGTTGGAGGGGCGACGGCGGGGGCGGCGCTTGATCTCGCCGTCGGGGCGCGGGGCGCCGGCGTTGGCCGGAGCCGGGCGGGCGTCGTTGCGGGGATCATTGTTGACCGAGCGCGCACGCTCGCGGGCCAGCGGATCGAAGGCGCGGTCCGGGGTCGGGCGAGCCTCTTCGCGCGGGCCGGCCTTGCGGACGCGGTGCGGTTGACCGCCCCCTTCCAGCCGCACGCCGTCGCGACGCGGGTTGCGACGGCCGCGGCCGCCCTCATTGCGGTCGCCGCCTTCGCGGTCGGGCATCGTGGCCTTGGAGCCGACGCCCAGGGCCATGATGGTCGCGTCCAGCGCCGCCAGGGTGCGGTCGTTGCGGCGGTCGATGGCCGGGATCTTCTGGCGCGTGACCTTCTCGATGTCGCGCAGCAGCTTCATCTCGTCGCCGGCGACGAAGCTGATGGCCGTGCCGTCGGCGCCGGCGCGGGCGGTCCGGCCGATGCGGTGGACATAGGCTTCCGGCACGAAGGGCAGTTCAAAGTTCACGACGTGGGAGACGCCGTCCACATCGATGCCGCGCGCGGCGATGTCGGTGGCGACCAGAACCCGCAGCTTGCCCTTCTTGAAGGCTTCCAGCGTACGTTCACGCTGGGGCTGGGACTTGTTGCCGTGGATGGCGCCGGCCTCGACGCCGCCGGCCTCCAGATAGGCCGCAACCTTGTCGGCGCCGTGCTTGGTCTTGGTGAACACCAGGCAGCGCGTATAGGTCGGGTCCGAGAACATCTCGGTCAGCAAGGCGCGCTTGCGGCCCTGTTCGATGTGGATGATCGACTGGTTGATGCGCTGGACGGTCGTCGCCTGGGGCGTGACCGAGACCTTGACCGGGTCTTTCAGCAGTTCGCCGGCCAGTTTGCCGATTTCGGTCGGCATGGTGGCGGAGAAGAACAGGTTCTGGCGCTTGGCGGGGATGCGGCTGACGATCTGGCGGATCGGCTTGATGAAGCCGAGGTCCAGCATCTGGTCGGCCTCGTCGAGGACGAAGATCTCGGTCGAGGACAGGTCCAGGGTCTTCTGCTGCATGTGGTCCAGCAGGCGGCCCGGGGCGGCGACGAGGATGTCGAGGCCCTGTTGCAGGGCGCGTTCCTGGGCGCCGTATTTCACGCCGCCGAAGATGACCGCGACGCGGAAGCCGAGGTGTTTGCCATAGGCCTTGAAGCTGTCGCCGATCTGGCTGGCCAGTTCACGAGTGGGCGACAGGACCAGGACGCGGGTGGTGCGCGGCTTGGGGGCGATGCGGTTCTCGGCCAGGCGGTGCAGGATCGGCAGGGCGAAGGCGGCGGTCTTGCCGGTGCCCGTCTGAGCGATGCCCAGCAGGTCCTTGCCGGCCATGACATCGGGGATGGCCTGGGCCTGGATCGGCGTCGGGGTGACATAGCCTTCCGCCTTCAGGGCGGTCAGCAGGGCGGGGTTCAGACCCATGGAGTCGAAGGTGAGTGTGCTCACGGAGGTGTTCTTTCGCGTATGCGGCAGCGCGCAACAGCCATGGCTCAACGCCGAAAAGGCCGCGCACCGCCAGTCCCGACTTGGCTCCGGGAAGGGAGCCGCAACGGGGTGGATCGGGCGCCGCCCCGCGTGTCCGGGCAGCGAATGAAACTTGAGGGGCCGGCGGCTTCTACAGACAGATCTTCATCGAGGAGGAAGACCCACACGCGCTGGAGACGCCGGAGATCGCAATTGTGCGACGCAGCGCAAATGGGCGCAAACTGCGGCCGAGTCAAGGCAACTGCTTAAGTTGAAGATCCGGCTGAGGTGGAGTCGGTGCTGGCCGACACGGGTCGGACGCGCAGCGCAGGGCGCCGACAGTGGAAGATCACGGCTTCCCATCACCGATCACGTAATGTTACAGGCGGAAGGCGTCCGACCTCCTTCTCCCTCCCGAGGACTCCACATGACCGCCTATTCGACCCGCGCTGGCCTGTCCGTCGCCGAGCCCCTGTCGGCCTTCATCGAGACGGAGGTGCTTCCGGGCCTGGGCATCGAGGCCGGGGAGTTCTGGGCCGGGTTCGCGGATGTCTTCAACCGCTTCACGCCGCGCAACCGGGCTCTTCTGGCCGTGCGCGACGAGCTGCAGGCGCGGATCGACGACTGGAATCATGGGCGACGCGGGCAGACCAACGACCCGGCGGCGACCGAGGCGTTCCTGAGGGAGATCGGCTATCTGGTCGAGGAACCCGGCGACTTCACCATCGCGACCGAAAACGTCGACGACGAACTGGCGCGGCTGGCCGGGCCGCAGCTGGTGGTGCCGATCCTGAATGCGCGTTTCCTGCTGAACGCCGCCAATGCGCGGTGGGGCAGCCTCTATGACGCCTTCTACGGCACGGATGCGCTGGGCGACCTGCCGCCGGCCGGCCCCTATGACGCGGGGCGCGGCGCCCGGGTCGTGGCGCGGGCCAGGGCGTTTCTGGATGAGGCGGTCCCCCTGGCGAGCGGATCGTGGATCGATCTGACGGAGGTCGGGCCGGACGTGGCCCTGAAGGACCCGTCGCAGTTCGTCGGCCATTCGCCCAAGGGACTGCTGTTCCGCAACAACGGCCTGCACATCGAGGTGGTGTTCGATCCGGCCCACCCGATCGGCAAGACCGATCCGGCAGGGATTTCCGATGTGGTGCTGGAATCGGCGCTATCGACGATCTGCGACCTGGAGGACTCGGTGGCGGCAGTGGATGCGGACGACAAGGTCCTCGCCTATCGCAACTGGCTGGGGCTGATGAAGGGCGATCTGGTCGAGACCTTCGACAAGGGCGGCCAGACCCTGACCCGGCGGCTGAACCCCGATCGCGACTTCACGGCGCCGGACGGCTCGACGATCACCCTGAAGGGCCGGTCGCTGCTGTTCGTGAGGAACGTCGGCCATCTGATGACCAATCCGGCGGTAATGTTCGCCGACGGGGCCGAGGCGCCGGAGGGCATCCTCGACGCCATAGTGACCAGTCTGATCGCCCTCTACGACCTGAGGGGGCTGGGGACACAGCGGAACAGCCGGGCGGGCTCGGTCTATATCGTCAAACCCAAGATGCACGGGCCGGACGAGGCGGCCTTCACCAACGACCTGTTCGACGCGGTCGAGGACCTGATCGGCGTCGCGCGTCATACGGTCAAGGTCGGGGTGATGGACGAGGAGCGACGCACCTCGGCCAATCTGGCGGCCTGTATCCAGGCGGTGAAGGACCGGATCGTCTTCATCAACACCGGCTTCCTGGACCGCACGGGCGACGAGATCCATACGGCCATGCAGGCCGGGCCGGTGGTGCGGAAGGCCGAGATCAAGTCGTCGAAATGGATCTCCGCCTACGAGGCGCGCAACGTCGGCATCGGGCTGAAGCATGGCCTGTCGGGCCGGGCCCAGATCGGCAAGGGGATGTGGGCCGCGCCGGACCGGATGGCCGAGATGCTGGAGCAGAAGATCGGCCATCCCCGGACGGGCGCCAACACAGCCTGGACCCCGTCGCCGACGGCGGCGACCCTGCACGCCCTGCACTATCATGCGGTGGATGTGTTCGCGGTCCAGAAAGAGGTCGCACAGCGGCCGATCCCGGGTCTGGCCGATCTGCTGACCCCGCCGCTGGCTGAGGGTGTGAACTGGTCGGACCAGGACATCACCGACGAACTGGACAACAACGCCCAGGGCATCCTCGGCTATGTGGTGCGGTGGATCGATCAGGGCGTCGGCTGTTCCAAGGTGCCGGACATCCACGACATCGGGCTGATGGAGGACCGGGCGACGCTGCGGATCAGTTCGCAGCATATCGCCAACTGGCTGCTGCACGGGGTCTGCACGCCCGAACAGGTCGACGCGGCCCTGTTGCGGATGGCGGCGAAGGTCGACGTCCAGAATGCCGGCGACCCGCTGTATCGGCCGATGGCCGGCGATCCGGTTGGCAGTGCGGCCTTCCAGGCGGCGCGCGATCTGGTGTTCAAGGGGGTGGATCAGCCCAATGGCTATACGGAGCCGCTGCTGCACGCCTGGCGCCGGCGGGTGAAGGCGGCGGGCTGACGCCAGCCGGCCTTGCTGACGCAGGGGGCAACCCAAGCGTGGCCGGAGCGTTGATCGGGAGAATTCACCCCCGCCAACCGCCGGAGCCCGACTCATGTCCGTTCGCCTTCCCCTGATCGCCGCCTTCGCCGCCCTGACCCTCGGGGCCGCCGCCTGCACCGAGGCCGAAACCGAAAAGGCCGAAGTCCAGGCCGACCGGGCCGGAGAGACGGCCGAGGACGCGGCTGCGCGCGCCGGTGAAACCGCAGGCGATCTCGCCGCCCGTACGGGCGAGGTGGTCGAGGCCGGCGCCATGAAGGCGGCCCAGGCGGTCGAGAGCAGCGCCGGCAAGGTCGCCGACAAGCTGGAGGCCGAACAGGCCGAGGCCGCCGCCGAGGGCCGTCCGGGCGCCATCGATCCCGCCACGGACCGCCGCGTGCCGGCGGACTGAGGGCGGGCGGGACGCCCTGCTTTCCCTCTCCCGGCGGGAGAGGGCTTGAGGCTCGCAGAGCGTAGCGATGCGCCAGCCGAAAGGGTGAGGGGTTAAGGTGCGAACCGGTGAGGGCATGACCCCTCACCCTTTCGCGCAAGTCCGATCGCCTTCGGCTCCCGGGCGCTCAAGCCCTCTCCCTCTGGGAGAGGGACGAACCTTGCCGATCACCCCTCCGCCAGCAGGGCGTCGATCAGGGCCTTCGCCTCGGGGCTGGACCAGTCGGCGCCGCCGGTCAGATGGGCGCGAACGCGGCCCTGACGGTCCAGCAGGATGGTCTGGGGCATGGCGCCCTTGCCGGCGAACTCGAACGGCAACTGGAATTTCGGGTCGCTGTAGAAGGGCAGGGGGGCATTGTTGGAGATGAAGGCGCGGGCGTCGGCAACCTGGTCCGGCAGGTCGACGCTGACAGGCACGACCGCGACGTCCGGGTTCGCGGCATAGGCGGCGGCGAGGGCGGCGAGGGTCGGCATCTCCTCGCGGCACGGCGCGCACCACAGGGCCCAGAGATTGACCACGGCCACCTTGCCCCGGAACGCGTCGAAACGAACCCCGGCGCCGGTTGCATCGCGGAAGACATAGTCCGGCGCCACGACGACATCGGCGGGCGTCCGGAGCTTGTCCATGGCGCCGATTGCGAACCGGGCGAGCCCGGATTTCGCACCCTTATCAGCGGAAGCTTTGGCAGGCGGCTCCCGGTTGACGTATAGCAACGCGCCGACGCCCGCTGCGCCGAGCAGAAGCGCGCCCGCCATCGCCAACACAATTCGTTTAGAGCCGACCATGTCCGATCCTTTGCCTGACCCCGGCTCCAAGACCAATCCGAATACGACCGGTCAAGACATGTGGGGCGGGCGCTTTTCGTCGCGGCCGGCCGACATCATGCAGGCCATCAATGTCTCCATCGGCGTGGACCAGAGGCTGTGGGCCCAGGATCTGGCGGGATCGCGCGCGCACTGCCGCATGTTGATCCAGCAGGGGATCATCGCCACCGCCGACGGCGAGGCGATCCTGAAGGGGCTTGACGCCATCGAGGGCGAGATCACCGGCGGGACCTTCCCCTTCCGCGACGCCTATGAGGACATCCACATGAATGTGGAGGCCCGGCTGTCGGAACTGATCGGCGAGCCGTCGGGGCGGCTGCATACGGCCCGCAGCCGCAACGACCAGGTGGCGACCGATTTCCGCCTGTGGGTGCGCGACGCCTGCGACCGGACCGGCCATCAGCTCAGGGCGCTGCAGTCGGCGCTTCTGACGCGGGCCGAAGAGCATGCGGGCGACCTGATGCCCGGGTTCACCCATCTGCAGACCGCCCAGCCGGTGACGTTCGGCCATCACCTGATGGCCTATGTCGAGATGTTCGGGCGGGACGCGGGCCGTTTCGCCGATGCGCGGACCCGGATGAACGAGAACCCGCTGGGCGCGGCGGCGCTTGCGGGGTCGCCCTTCCCGATCGACCGTCATGCGACGGCGGCGGCGCTGGGCTTCGACCGGCCGATGGCCAATTCGCTGGACGCCGTGTCCGACCGTGATTTCGCGCTGGAAAGTCTGGCGGCGGCCTCGATCACGGCGGGGCATCTGTCGCGCCTCGGCGAGGAGATCGTGGTCTGGATGACGCCGATGTTCGGCTTCGCCGCCCTGCCGGACGACCTGACAACCGGCTCATCGATCATGCCGCAGAAGCGCAACCCCGACGCCGCCGAACTGGTGCGGGCCAAGACAGGGCGGATCCTCGGCGCCTTCGTCGCCCTGTCGACCGTGATGAAGGGCCTGCCTCTGGCCTATTCCAAGGACATGCAGGAGGACAAGCCGCCGGTGTTCGAGGCGTTCGACGCCCTCGATCTGGCCCTGACGGCGATGACGGCCATGGTTTCGGCCCTGATCCCCAACACGGAAAAGATGGCGGCGGCGGCGGGCGCGGGCTTCTCGACGGCGACGGATCTGGCCGACTGGCTGGTGCGCGAGCTGAACCTGCCCTTCCGCAAGGCGCATCATGTCACGGGGGCGGCGGTGAAGATGGCGGAGGCCCGGGGTGTCGGTCTCGCGGAATTGTCACTGGAAGAATTGCAGACACTGGAACCCGGCGTCACCGAAGCCGTCTATAAGGTGCTGACCCCCGAAGCTTCCTGCGCCAGCCGCCAGAGCTTCGGAGGGGCCGCGCCGGAACAGGTCCGCGCGCGGATCGCCGAATGGAAGTTGCGCCTCACATGAAGAAGCTGATCCTCGCGGGCTGCTGCGCCCTGATCGCCGTCTCGGCGGCCGCCTGCGGCAAGATGGCGGACCTTGAGGCGCCGCCGGCGCGCGAGACCGAACGCGCCCAGCGCGACCGCTGGGCCCCTAAACTGGCTGACCCGGCCACGATCAACCGTCCCTCGACCCAGCAGCCGATCGACGGCGGCCCGGTCAACCCCCTAGGCGCACCCGCCGCCGGGCGCGATCCGCAGTAGGGTCATCGGCGAGGGTGACGGAGGGGGCCGGGTCGTCTAACGAGGCGAGACCGCTTCCCCGGACCTGACCGCGTGCACCATTTCGATCTCAAGGACGGCGTGCTGCACGCCGAGGACGTCTCGCTGGCCGATCTGGCGGATCAGGTCGGGACGCCCGCCTATGTCTATTCGACCGCGACCCTGACACGGCACTACAACCTGCTGGCCGGAGCCGTGGCGGCGCGCCGGGACGCGCTCGGTCACGCCCTCATCGCCTTTGCGGTCAAGGCCAACTCCAACCTGTCGGTGCTGGCGACGCTGGCAAAGCTCGGCGCGGGCGCCGATACGGTGTCCGAGGGCGAGATCCGCCGGGCGCTGAAGGCCGGCGTTCCGGCCGACAGGATCATCTTCTCCGGTGTGGGCAAGACGGACGCCGAACTGGCCTATGCCGTCGGCGTCGGGGTGCGCCAGATCAATGTCGAGAGCCCGGCCGAGCTGGACCGGCTGATCGCGGTCGCCGGGGCCGCGGGCGCCGTCCCGGACATCGCCATCCGGGTCAATCCGAAAATCGGCGCCGGCGGCCACGCCAAGATCACCACGGGCGGACAGGGCGACAAGTTCGGGGTGCCGGCGGATGAGGCGATGGCCCTCTACGCCCGCGCCGCCGCCTCGCCCCATGTAAATCCGGTGGGCCTCGCCTGCCACATCGGCAGCCAGATCACCGACCTGAGCCCGCTGGAGGCCGCCTTCACGCTGTTGCGGTCGATGACGGAGACCCTGCGTGGGCGGGGGCTGGAGGTGACGCGGCTGGACCTCGGCGGCGGACTGGGCGTCCCCTATGCGGGCGGGGCGCCGACCGCCTCGATCGAGGACTATGTCGCCATGGCCGCGCGCGTGCTGGCGGGACTGGGCGTCGAGGCGGCGTTCGAGCCGGGCCGGCTGCTGGCCGCCAACGCCGGGGTGCTGCTGGCGCGGGTCATTCAGGTGACCGAACGCGAGGACGGGCGGCGTTTCCTCGTGGTCGATGCGGCCATGAACGACCTGATCCGCCCGGCCATGTATGACGCCTTCCACGAGGTGGTCGCCGTCCGTCCGCGCGCGGTCGGGGGCGACAACGCCCCTGCGGCCTATGACATCGTCGGCCCCATCTGCGAGACCGGCGACACCTTTGCCCGCGACCGCGACCTGCCGCCGTTGCAGGCCGGCGATCTGGTCGTCTTCACCGGGGCGGGGGCCTACGGCGCGGTGATGTCGAGCGAATACAACACCCGGCCCCTGGTCCCCGAGGTCATGGTCGACGGCGCCCGCCGGGCCGTCATCCGCCCGCGCCCGACCTATGACGAGATGCTGGCGCGCGAACCGCTGGCGGAGTGGCTGTAGGGCCTATTTTGCGGCGGGGGCGTAGACCACGCGGCATTCGCCCTCGATCGTCGTGAACCGGCCGTTCGCCGCATCCACGAAGGAGATGCGCCCCCCCTCATCGTATTCGACCTTGCCGGTCGAACGGCCGGCGAAGTTCTGCGTCCCGTAGGTCCAGCAGGTGATGTCGGCCGGGCGGTCGGTCCATTTCACGTCGTTCTGGGCCCGACGGCTGTCGGTGCAGGCCGACAGGGCGGGCAGGGCGACGAGGGCGATCAGGATCAGGGAGGTGCGCATGGACTGATCCTGGGGGAGGCGGCGTCTCAAGACAAGCTCAGTCCCGTGCGGCGATCGTGGCTCTACGCGCCGCGAACCCGGCCTCGACTTCGTGGTCTGAAAGGCCTTCCCCAGCACGCATCGAAATCCGAGCGATTTCGACCTTGCGACGCAGGAAGACGTCATAGGAGCTGCTTGACTCGTCTCTTGCGACATTTTCTCGCATCAGTTTTCCCTCAATCCAGGGCGCAGATGTCCGGCAGGCCCCTCAGCGTCCCGGCGTGGTCGAGGCCGTAGCCGACGAGGAAGCGGTTGGGCGCCTCCCAGCCGACGAAATCGGGCTCGGGCGCGCGCGGCAGCGGCCAGGGTTTGCGGGCGAATACGCAGGTCAGGACTTCGGCGGCGCCGGCCTCGCGCGTGATCCGCACCGCCTCGGCCAGCGACAGTCCGGTGTCGAAGACATCGTCGAGAATCAGCACCCGGCGACCGGCGATCGGCCGCTGGAACGGGGCGTAGACGTCGATCCGGCCCCGGCTCGTCTTCTCGTCGCCGTAGGAGGTCAGCCACAGGGCGTCGAAGCGGACGTTACGGCCGATGCGGGACAGGGCGCGGGTCAGGTCGGCGGCGAACCATAGGCCGCCGGTCAGCAGGACGGCGGCCACCGTCTCGTCGTCAATGACCGGGGCGATGCGGGCGGCCAGTTCGGCGACGACGCGCGCCACCCCGGCCTCATCCAGCAGGACGGTCGGCGCCGGTTGCGACTGTGGAGCGGGGGAGGAGGGGCTGTCGACCATGACCCCAGCCGTTAACGCCTCCCCGTGGCCGCTGTCGAGCGGTTCCGCGTCCCGGCTTCAGTGATGCGCCGCTGCGGCGGGGGCAGGGGCGGCCGCCGCATGGGCCGGAGCCGCGACGGGATGGGCCTCGACCGCGGTGGCGGGCGCCGAGACGCCCAGATCGCCGATGGCCGGACGCAGGCCGCTGTCCGCTGCGTGAGATGCGGTCGGAGCCCCGGCATGATCCGGGGAGGGCGCGGCGCCGGACGGGGCGTGGTCCTGCGCCGGATGGGCCGGTTCGGCGTGGCCGGGGGCATGAGCCGCAGCAGGGTCGGGCCCATGGTCGGGGGCGGGGAGCGCCCGCCCGGCCGCCTCGACGAACCGGACGCCGATCCCGACGCCGTGCGCGCCAGGGTCCGGCATCACCACGGCGAAGCCCTGGACCTTGCCGGGCAGGACGGGGGCGGCGCGTATGGGAAGGATGCGGTGGCCCACCTCGGCGCCGTGGGCGTCCAGCAGGGCGACGCGGACGGCGGGGGCCACGACCTCGTGATCGCGGACGTTCCGCAGCGCCCCGGACACCACCACCTGTCCCGGATCATTGCGCAGCGGGCGGGCCCGGACGGCCTCGAACTCCAGGCCGACGGCATTGACGGGCGAGCCGATCGCCGCATAGGCGGCCGCCGCACGGGGCCACAGCTCGACCACCTCGACCCGGAACAGCCAGCCGGCCGCCAGTATGCCGGCGAACAGGCTGGCCAGTCCCGCCCAGACCGCGCCATGGGCGGCGGCGCGGCGAAGGCGGCGGGTCTGTTCGGCCCGGGCGCGGAAGGCCTTCGGCAGTTCCGGGGCGGGCGTCTCGGCCAGCGATTCGGGGATGGGGGCCTCGGGCGCGGGCTCCGGCGCGGGGGCCGCTTCGGCCGGGGCGCTGAGCACGAGAGGGTCTTCGACGCGTTCGGCGCGCCACACATGGCTGCAGGACTTGCAGCGCACCTTGCGGCCGTCTGGGCCGATGCTTTCATCGGGCACGAAATAGCCGGTGGCGCAGGACGGGCAGGTCAGTATCATGGGGTCTGACTGTGAGGCTTGATCCGCCCCCTCCTGTCGCGGCGCTTACGCCCCGGTCTCTTAAAAACCTGATGTCCTCACCGCCCCGCCGCGTCGCTGCCGCCGAACCCGCCTCCGAGACCGTCCGCCTCAGCGGCGTGGGTTTCGGCTATGCTGATTCGCCCGACGTGCTGCGGGACGTTAACCTTAGTTTGCCGCGTGGCTCTTTCCACTTCCTTACCGGGCCCTCAGGTGCGGGAAAGTCGTCGCTCCTGCGGCTGCTGACCCTGGCCGAACGCCCCACGACGGGAACGATCCAGGTGTTCGGCCGCGATGTCACCACCCTGTCGCGACGCGAGGCCCCGGCCCTGCGCCGCCGGATGGGGGTGGTGTTCCAGGATTTCCGCCTGCTGGACCATCTGGACCTGTTCGAGAACGCGGCCCTGACCCTGCGGCTTGGCGGAGGTCGGACCCGGGACTATGCGGCGGATGTCGAGGAGATGCTGCGCTGGGTCGGGCTGGGCGAGCGGATGCAGGCGCGGCCCACAGCCCTGTCGGGCGGCGAGAAACAGCGGCTGGCCATCGCCCGCGCCGTCATGGGCCGCCCCGAAATGATCATCGCCGACGAACCGACCGGCAGTGTCGACCGGGCCATGGCCGACCGGCTGCTGAGGCTGTTCCAGTCGCTCAACAAATTGGGGGCGACGGTGCTGATCGCCAGCCATGACGAGGATCTGGCCGATCGTTCGGGGGCGCGCCGCCTCAGGCTGGATCACGGCCGCCTGGCGGGAGGCGAGGCGTGAAGTCGCCCTTCCCGACACGGCCCGGTCTGTTGCCCCGCGACGCCGCCGGCGAGACCTGGCTGGCGGCGGTGATCGCCGTCCTGTGTTTCATCGCCTGTCTGGCGGCGGTCGGGGCCTCTGCGGCCGACCGGGCGGCGCAGGGCTGGGCCGGGCGATTGAGGGCCGAGGCGACCGTCCAGGTGCGCCCGCGGGTCGGGGAGACGGGATCCGTCGCCGCCGGACGCGCCGCCGAGACCCTGGCCGGGGTGCCGGGGGTGGAAGAGGCCGAGGCCATGGACCGTGAGACGGCCGAGCGGCTGTTGCGGCCCTGGCTGGGCGAGGCGGCCCTGCCCGACCTGCCCCTGCCCTTTCTGGTGACCGTGCGGCTGGACCGGGAGGCGCCCGCCAGTGCGGTCCTGATGAGCCGGGCCCTGGCCGAGGCCGGGCTGGACGCCAGTGTCGACGACCATCAGCTGTGGCGGGGCGAGGTCGAACGATCGGCGGCGACCCTCTCGGCCCTGGCGCTGGCGGTCTTCGCGCTCGTGGCCCTCGCGGCCGGTGCGGCCATCGTCTATGCGACCCGCGCCGGATTCCAGGCGCATCGACTGGTGGTCGAGACCCTGAGCCTGTCCGGCGCGACCGACGCGGCGGTGGCGTGGCTGTTCCAGCGGCGCTACGGGATGCTGGCGGCGGCGGCAGGCGCGGCCGGGGCCTGCGGGGCCGGGCTTCTGGTGGCGGGGCTGCGGTTCCTCGGCGGAGAAGGCGGGGTGACGGCGGCCCTTCCGGTCTCCTGGTCGGATCTGGCGCTGCTGGTCGCCTGTCCGGTGATCGCCGGGGCTGTGGCCCTGGGCGCGGCCTGGATCGGCAGTCTGACGGTTCTGCGCCCCGCCCGCCCTGCCCAGTCCCGCCCCGAACGGTCCCGCCTTGGCCTGACTCGCGAGGACCGGTAGGAAGGACGGATGAAGTTCCTGTCGCTCCTCGGCGTCATCGCCCTGATGTGGCTGGTCGGGCTGTTTGTGTTCGCGGATCGCGTGCGCGGACTGACCCCGGCCGACGAACCCGCGCGCGCCGACGCCATCGTCGCCCTGACCGGTCCGGCCGCCGAGCGGGTCAATTCCGCTGTGCGTCTGCTGGAACAGGGCAAGGGCGACCGCCTGTTGATTTCGGGCGTCAATCGCGAGGTCAAGCGGCGCGAGCTCCAGGCCCTGACGCCGGGCTCCTCGGGCCTGTTCACCTGCTGCGTCGATCTCGGCTTCGAGGCCGAGAACACCATTGGCAACGCCCAGGAGATCGCCGCCTGGGCCGAAGAGCGCGGCTATGACAGCCTGATCGTGGTGACTTCCGACTATCACATGCCCCGCGCCCTGATGGAGATCCGCAGCGTGGCGCCGGGGGTGACCCTGATCCCCTATGCCATCGATACGCCGTCGCTCGACAATTCGCGCTGGTGGCGGGCGGCGGTCACGGCGCGGCGGATGACCCTGGAATATATGAAATATCTCGCGGTTCTCGGGCGGGAGGGCCTGCACCGGGTCACCGGCCGCCACCCGGAGCGCGAGGCCGCGCCGGTGGTCACCAACGAGGCGGGTGCGCTGGGGGCGCCGTCATGATCGAGATTCGCTCCCTGCTGTTCACCCTGTGGCTCTATCTGTCGATGCCCCTCTATGCAGTCGGCCTGTCGCCGGCCCTGCTGATGCCGCACGGGGTGGCGATGAAGGTCATCCGGGCCTGGGCGCGGTTCGTGCTGTTCGGCCTGCGCTGGATCGCGGGCGTCCGGGTCGAGTTCCGGGGGCTGGAGCACCGGCCGGTCGGCCCCGCCCTGATCGCCTGCAAACATCAGGGGATGCTGGACATCATCATCCCGTTCGTGGCGCTGAAAGACCCCTGCATCATCATGAAGAAGGAGCTGACCATCCTGCCCTTCTTCGGCTGGTTCGCGATCAAGACGAAGATGATCTCGGTGGACCGCTCGGCCCATTCGAAGGCCCTGAAGGACATGGTCAAACAGTCGCGGGCCCGCGCCGCCGACGGCCGCCAGATCTGGATCTTCCCCGAGGGCACCCGGGCCGAACCCGGCGCGCCGCCGGACTACAAGCCCGGGGTCATGGCCCTGTATCGCGATCTGGACTGCCCCTGCTGGCCCGTGGCCACCAATGCGGGTCAGGTCTGGCCCGCCCACGGCTTCCGCCGCTATCACGGGGTCGCCGTCTATGAGTTCCTGCCCCCCATCGAGGCCGGGCTGAAACGGGCCGAGTTCATGCCCGAGCTGGAACGGCGGATCGAGGCGGCGTCCGACGCCCTGCTGACGGTCAACATCACGCCGCGCCTCCCCTGATCCGCGTTGAAGCCGCCGGGGTCGACCCGTCCTGAACCTGCTCAGCGCGCCGCGAATTCGCTCAGGGCGTCGATGACGGCGCGGTTCTGGTCGTCCGTGCCGACGGTGATGCGCAACCCCTGCGGCAGGCCATAGCCGCCGACCGGACGCACGATGATTCCCCGGGTGTTCAGCCAGTCGCTGGCGGCCGTCGCCTCTTCAGGGCCCTTGAACAGGACCAGCACGAAGTTGCCGGCCGAGGGCAGGACCTCGAAGCCGAAGCCGCGGATGGCCTGGGTCAGGCGCGGCCGCCAGGCCTGGACCAGATCGCGCGAGGCCTTCTGGTGCGCCTCGTCGCCCAGGGCCGCCGTGGCGGCGTCCAGCCCGGGGACCGAAACATTGAACGGCAGGCGGATACGGTCGACCGCCTCGGCCACCGCCAGCGGGGCGTAGCCGAAGCCGATGCGCAGCCCGCCCAGGCCGTGGATCTTGGAGAAGGTGCGGGTGACGACGATGTTGGCGGCGTCCCGGGCCAGGGGGAAGGCCGTCTCCCAGTCCGCCTCGACCACGAACTCGGCATAGGCCTCGTCGATCACCAGCACGATATGGGCGGGCAGGGCCGCGTGCAGGCGGCGGATCTCCTCAGCCGCGTTATAGCTGCCGGTCGGGTTGGACGGGTTGGAGACATAGACGATCCTCGTCTGCTCATCGACCTGGGCCAGAAGGGCGTCGACCTCGGCCTTGTAGCCGGGCTCGGGCGCCAGCTTGACCGAGGCCTCGCAGGCCATGGCCGAGATCCGGTAGGCGAGGAAGCCGTACTGGCCGCAGACGATATTGTCGCCGGCGGTCAGATAGGTCTGGTTCAGCAGGGCGAAGACCTCGTCCGACCCGTTGCCGAAGATCAGCCGCTCCGGCTCCAGCCCGTGGTGGTCGGCGACGGCGGCGCGCAGTTTGGTGGCCCGGCCGTCGGGATAGATGTGGATGTTCTTCAGCGCCGCCTCATAGGCCGCGCGGGCCTTCTCCCCGGCGCCGAGGGCGTTCTCGTTGGACGACAGCTTCATCGGCTCGGCCACGCCGGCGATGGAGGACTTGCCGCCGACATAGGGGGCGATGTCGAGGATGCCGGGCTTGGGGGCGGGGCCGGACTGCGGGGTCGCGTTGGTCATGATGTCCTCGGGGTTCAGAATACGGGCGCGGCGCCGATGACGCCCTTCAGCGATCCGGGCGCCTGATCCAGCCGCCCATCGTCGGCCTGCACATAGCCCGCCAGCAGGAACAGCTTCAAGCCGCCCGTCACGGCGAGCCGGTGGCCGGCCAGGCCGACCGTCGCCAGCGCCTCGCCGATCCGGTCGTCGGCCAGGGTGGAATCCGTGACCCAGAAGCTGCGGTCGTCGCCCGTCGGGCCTGTGGTCTCGGTCGAGATCATCAGGGCGCGGGGCAGGCCGTTTCGGTCGTCCGGCAGGGCGCCGATCACCCTCAACTCCGGCCGGGCCAGAAGCCGTCCCCACCAGGGCCGGCTGGAGGCGATGTCGACGACGGCGCGCACGCCGCGACCGGCCTCGGCCAGGGCTGCTTCAGACGTCTCGACTGACCTCAGGACGCCGAACCGGTTGGCCGCCAGCACCCCCGCCTCGGGCCCGCAGGCGACCAGTGCGGGGCCGTTCAGCGCGCCCATCCGGCCATGCAGCGCCTTCAGGATGGACCGTTGCCGGTAGTCGGCCGCCAGACCGAGCAGGTCACGCAGCATCAGGGCGTCGGCGTCGGGCGAGGGCAGGTCGGGCGTCGCCAGCCGCTGGGCGAGGGCGGCGTTCAGGGCCTGGACCAGGGTCTGGTCCAGCGCCTGTCTCGCCTCGTCCAGGGTCGGCTCAGTCAGCATGAGAAAGGTTTGGCAGCATGAGACAGGTCTGGCGGCATCAGAACAGTTTGGGCGCGGGGGCGAGGGGGAAGGGGCCGAGCCAGCTGCGCCCGTCCCGGAAGGCCAGACCCAGCCGCACATCCTCGGACGCCGGGGGCGCGCCGGCCGGGACCGGCCCGCCGCCCGCCATCCCCGCCAGCGCCGCCTGACCCATGGGCGAGTTCAGCAGGGTTCCGGTCGCCCCGCCCGAGCGCAACAGGCCGATCAGGGCCGGCAGGGGTTTGACGGCGTCCAGGGCCAGGTCGCCCTCCAGTCGTCCGTCCGCGTCGGCCAGCAGAAGCTCGCTGGCGAGGCGGGCGCGGCTTTCGCCCGCAGTGATCTCGCCGCGCACCCGGCTGAACCGGCCGCCGTCGCGGCTCCATGCGGCGAAGATTCCGGCGGCGTCGGCGCCCCGGATCCGGTCGGCGCGTTCGATGACGGTCTCGATCTGGGCCGTCAGCTTGCCATTCTGGGCGAAGGCCTCGACCGGCCCGCCCGGCCGCCCCTCGCCGTCGACCAGGCGGAACAGGACGTCGACGCTGGTCTCCACGCCGGGCGACCCGGCGGGCGCCAGATGCGGCCGCATATAGAGCTGCACCAGGCCGGCCTTCGACAGGGGGAAGGGCTCCGCGCCGGGGGCGGCCGCAAAGGTCGGGCGGATCATCTCCACGGCGACATTGGGCCAGCGCTGGGTCAGGCCATGGAGGCTCATCCGCATCTCACCGGCGACGACGACATCTCCCTTGGCCGCGCGGGTCAGGGTCAGGCCGTCGGGGGCCACAACCACCCATTTGGACGGGTCCCAGGCATTGGCCTGTGCGACCAGATCGGGGGCTGACAGCGCATGGCCGGACGGGGCGGCGACCCGGGTCTGGCCGGTTGAGACCCGGACACGGAACGGCCAGCCGCCGACATCGGTGCGGGCGTGCTGGATGGTCCATCCGGCCCGATTGAGGGTGTCGACCTGCGCCTCGAACCGATCCCGCACCTGCCCTGCCAGCCAGAACCACCAACCGGTCCAGACGGTCAGGGCGATCAGCAGCAGGATGAAGGGGGCATAGAGGCCCGCGCGGCTCTTGCGGCGGACGGGTTCGGAAGGAGCGTCGGTCATGGGCGCGCTTTAGCAGGGGGCGGAAGTGATGTCGCGGGCGACCATTCCGGCCGTCACGGCGCCGGTTCAAGAAACCCCCGCGTCGTCTCGATCGCCTCGACCAGACCCATGCGCAGCACCTCTGTGCCGGGGGGCAGGCCGCCGAACAGGCGGGTCGGGGCGGCGGCGTCGAGCATGACGAAGACGCCCCTGTCGTCGGCGCGGCGGATCAGGCGGCCAAACGCCTGCGCCATGCGGGCGCGGGCGAGGGCGTCGTCATAGGCGCGGCCTGAGGCGGACTCTCCGCCGAACTTCAGCCGCCGCGCCTTGTGCAGCAGGTCGGGGCGGGGCCAGGGCACGCGGTCGAAAACCAGCAGGCGCAGGGAACGACCCGGCACATCGACCCCGTCGCGCACGGCATCGGTGCCCAGCAGACAGCTGTCCTGTTCGGCGCGGAAGACGTCGACCAGGGCGCCGACCTCCAGCGGATCGACATGCTGGGCGTAGAGGGGGACGCCCGCCCGAGCCAGTTCCGGCCCGAGCCGCTCATAGACCCCCTTCAGCCGGCGGATGGCGGTGAACAGGCCCAGAGCCCCGCCGCCGGCCGCCAGGAACAGCTCGCGCATGGCCGCCGCCGTCTGGCGCAGGTCGTCCTTGGTCAGGTCGTTGACGACGATGACGCGGGTGTTGGACGCATAGTCGAACGGGCTTTCGACCTTCAGGGTGCGGGCCGGGTCGATCAGCCGGGCGGCGCCGGTGCGCATCCGGGCCAGGTCGAACGGATCGCGCGCCTCGCCTGAGCCTGAGCCTGAGCCTGAACCAGAGCCTGGGCCCGAGCCCATGTCCGAGAGGGTGGCCGAGGTCACCAGAACCCCGTGCGCCGGCAGGATCACGGCGGCCTCCAGCGGCACGGTCGGGTCGATCCAGTGGCGGCGCAGGGCCACGTCATGCACCCGGCCGAAGGCGGTCTCGACCGACAGCCAGTCGACGAAGTCCGGATCGGGTTCGTCGGACCCCTCCTGCAGGGCCGCCAGCATGGAGCGCCAGCCGGGCAGGGTCATGCGGGCGCGACGGTCCAGACCGCGCAGGGCGCCCTCGATGCGGGCGCGGGCGGACGGGTCCAGCTCGGACGCCTCCTCGTCGAGGATATCCTCCAGATGCCGCGACAGGGCCAGCAGCGGCGCCTCGAGAGCGGCCAGGGCCCGGGCGGCGCCCCGCGCGGCCTCCAGCAGGGGCTCGGTGGCGGGCCGGACCGAACATTCGGCGCCGAATTCGGCCCCGCTTCCGGCGGCATCCGAGGTGCGGGCGCGGACCTGTTCCAGGGCGGCCATCAGGAAGCGTTCGATCGGCCCGACCGGATTGACCTCGCCCGACGGCGGGGCGATCCGTCCCGAGACGCCCTCGCCGGGCAGGTCGGCGGCGGCGCGCAGGGCGTCGGTCAGGGCCTGTCGCGCCGCCTCATTGTCCGCGCACAGGTCGCCCAGCCGCTGTTCCAGCCCGCGCCCGCGCCGGCCGCGCCCTTCCGGGCCCCGGATCCAGCGACGCAGCTCCGCCGCCTCCTGACCCGACAGACAGGCGGAAAAGGCGCTGTCGGCGGCGTCGAACAGATGGTGGCCCTCGTCGAAGACGATGCGTTTCAGCGCCGCCGTCTCGCCGTCCTGTTTCAGCCCGCGCGCCGACCGGGCCCCGTCGAAGGCCGCCTGGGTCATGACCAGGGCGTGGTTGGCGACGACGAGATCGGCGCGACGGCTGGCGCGGATGGTCTTCTCGACGAAACAGGTGCGGTAGTGGGGACAGGCGGCGTGGACGCATTCGCCGCGCCGGTCGACCAGATTGCCGGCCGAGGCCTGTTGCCCCGCCCCGACCGCGAACAGGCCCGACAGCCAGCCCGGCCAGTCGCCGCCGGTCATGTCGCCGTCGCGACTGTGCATCGCCCAGCGGCTGGCCAGGGCCAGGCCGATCAGGTCGCCGGCGCCCAGCTGGGCCGCCTGGACCATCTCCTGAAGGTTCAGCAGGCAGAGGTAGTTTTCGCGTCCCTTGCGGACCACGACCTTGCGTTTGCGCTCGGCCGGGTCGGGCCAGAGGGCGTGGGCCTCGCGGTCGATCTGGCGTTGCAGGGCGCGGGTGTAGGTCGAGATCCAGGCCGCCCCCTGATTGCGCTCGGCCCAGACGGACGCGGGGGCCAGATAACCCAGGGTCTTGCCCGTGCCGGTGCCCGCCTCGGCCAGAAGCATGCGGGGCCGCCCCTCGTCATTGCGTGGCGAAAACGCGTAGGCGGCCTCGGCGGCATAGTCCGACTGGGTCGGCCGGGCCTCGTCCAGCCCGGAGGCCTGGAGCAGCTTCTCCAGCCGGATGCGGGCGGACTCACTGTCGACTGGGGCCGATCCGGCCTCGCCGCGCGGCGGTTCGTCCTCCCATTCCGGCAGGCGGGACCAGACGTCGAGGCCCGAGCCGCGATACTGACGGACCCGCAGGGGCGAGGCTTGCAGGGCTGCGGCCACCCTGTCCGCCCAGCTCCAACCGGCCTTCGACAGGGTCTCGTTCAGGGTGAAGGCGTCCTCCCGCCCCGGGAAGGTAGGATCGGCCAGTTCGCCCAGCAGCATGGCCGCCGCCTGACGCAGGGCGGTCGCCTGGGCCTCCGCCCCCTTCGGCTCGCTCAGGCCCAGGGCGAGGGCCAGACCGCTGGGGGAGGGGGCGCAGAAGCTGGCGGGCCGGACGAAGGCGAACAGTTCCAGCACATCCATCAGGTCCGACGACCGGGGCGGGGGCGTCAGACCCAGCCGGCGCGCGGTCAGGCTGGCGTGGGCGACCATGACGGGGCCGCCGGTGAACAGCCCCTCGGCGGCGCCGCGCCCGATCTTGCGCGCACCCGCGTCATCGCACACCGCCCCTGCGCCGGGGGGGACGGCGAGGGCGGGGGGCAGGTCGGGCCGGGGCTCGGCGCCGGTCAGGGTTCGGCCGGCTACAGGCGGGTTGGCGATGACGGATTCGTCGGACACCCCGGAGAGATAGCGGTTGACGGGGCGAAACGGAACGGGAACATCTGGTCCGCGGTACGATATTGCGCTACAAGGTCAATGAGGAGCCCTCTGGTGAACAGACCCATTGATCAACAAGACTGGCTTCGCGCCATCGCCGATAAGGTCGAGACCGACGGGCCGCAAACGGTGTCCGTCGAGGGCCACGTTGCGCTGACCATCCTCACGGAGGCGCAGTACCGTCAGCTGGCCCAGCGCAAGCCCAGTTTCCTTGAGGCGTTGCGCGGTCTGGGCGACATCTCCGACCTCGATCTGACACGCAACCCGCAGCCTGCGCGAGATATCGGGTTTTGAGCCTTCTGCTCGACACCACGGCTGTCAGCGAAATTACCAAGCCAAAACCGAACCCGGGCTTCTTGGCCTGGTTCGCCAATGCGGCCGCACCTGAAGACCGCCAACAGAGGGTGTTCACCAGCGTCCTTGTGATCGGTGAGATCGACAAGGGAATCCTGAAGCTCGATCAGGATGCCCGTCGAGACAGGCTGTCCCGGCAGCGCGACTTCATCATGATGCAGTACGACGCCCGGATCCTGCCGGTCAATCTGGACACGGCTCGACGATGGGCCGAGGTCGCAGAGAGGCATAGACGCGCCCTGCGGACTGTCGGCGGCATCGACGAGTTGATCGCCGCGACCGCGCTGGTTCACGATCTGACCGTCGTCACCCGGAACGTCCGGCATTTCGAATACAGCGGCTGTAAGGTGCTTTCGCCATGGAGCGAATGATGCGCGGGGCGAAGCGCATGGCGCCGCTGACTGCGCTCGGACTTCTGATCGCCATAGCTGCTTTCGTCTGGAGGCTGGGCGCCAGCGAGTTCGTCGCCAGGGACGCCTGCCTTGATGCTGGCGGTCGGTCGGGTGAAGGCGGACAATGCCAGTTCGTGCAACCGGCCGAGTGACCGTTCTCCCCCCCCTCTTCGCCGACTGGTTCGCCCGTCGCGGCTGGGCCGCGCGACGGCACCAGATGGAGATGGTGGCGGCGGCGAATGCCGGCGTGCATGCCCTGCTGGTTGCGCCGACGGGCGGGGGCAAGACTTTGGCGGGGTTTCTGCCCAGTCTGATGGATCTGGCCGAGCGCGGGCCGAGGCCGGAGAGCGGGCCCGGCAGCGGGGTGCACACCCTCTACATCTCGCCGCTCAAGGCCCTGACCACCGACGTCGAACGCAATCTGATGACGCCCATCCGGGAGATCGGGCTGAACATCCATGTCGAGAGCCGCACGGGCGACACCAAGGTGTCCAAGAAGGCGCGGCAGAAGCAGTTTCCGCCCGCCATCCTGCTGACCACGCCCGAGCAACTGGCCCTGTTCTGCGCCTGGGACGGGGCGCGGGCCTGGTTTGCGGACCTGAAATGCGTGGTGCTGGACGAGGTCCACGCCATCTGGTCGGGCAAGCGGGGGGACCTGCTGAATCTCGGTCTCGGGCGACTGCAGAGTCTTTCGCCCGGGCTGCGGCGGGTGGCCCTGTCGGCCACCGTCGATGACCCGGCCATGATAGCGGAGTGGCTGAGGCCGGGCGGGGGACGCGAGGTGACGATCGTCCGCGGCGACCCCGGCGCCCCGCCGGTCGTCGATGTGCTGGTGTCCGAAGGCCATGTGCCCTGGGCCGGGCATACGGGTCAGCACGCCATCCCTGAGGTCTATGAGGCCATCAAGGGCGCGGGCATGACCCTGATCTTCGTCAACACCCGCTGGCAGTCGGAGTTCGTGTTCCAGCGGCTGTGGGAGATCAATGACGAGAACCTGCCCATCGCCCTGCATCACGGCTCTCTGGCGGCGGAACAGAGGCGCAAGGTCGAGGCGGCGATGGCGCGGGGCGACCTGAGGGCCGTGGTCTGCACCTCGACCCTGGATCTCGGCATCGACTGGGGAGACGTCGATCTGGTCATCCAGCTGGCGGCGCCCAAGGGGGCCTCGCGGCTGGTGCAACGCATCGGCCGGGCCAATCACCGGCTGGACGAGCCCAGTCGCGCCCTGATGGTGCCGGCCAGCCGGTTCGAGATGCTGGAGTGTCAGGCGGCGCGCGAAGCCGTGGCCGAAAACGCCTTCGACTGGGAGCCGCATCATACGGGGACGCTGGACACCCTGGCCCAGCATGTGATGGGCGTGGCCTGTTCCGAGCCGTTCCGGATGGAGGACCTGTATGCAGAGGTCACCGGCTGCAGCCCCTATCGCGACCTGACGTGGGAAGGATTCGAGGAGGTGGTCGATTTCGTCGCCACCGGCGGCTACGCCCTGCGCGCCTATGACCGGTTCGCGCGTATCGTGAAGGACCGGGAGGGCCGCTGGAAGGTCCGCGACGCCCGGATCGCCCAGCAGCACCGGATGAATGTCGGCGCCATCGTCGCGGCCGGGACGCTGAATGTGCGCAGCGCCCGACGACGCGGCGGGGCCTCGGGCGGCTGGGTGGGGGGCCGCAAGATCGGCGAGGCCGAGGAATGGTATTTCGAACAGCTGACGCCCGGCGACACCTTCGTGTTCGCCGGTCAGGTCTGGGCCTTCCGCGACATCGACGGCACCGACGCCCTTGTGACACCGGCGCACGACGTCGATCCGCGCATCCCCTCCTGGGGCGGGTCGAAGTTTCCGATGTCGACCTCTCTGGCCGACCGGGTGCGCAACCTGATCCAGGACCGCGATCACTGGCGCGTCCTGCCCGCCGATGTGCAGGAATGGCTGGAGCTTCAGGACAGTCGGTCCGCTATCCCGGACGCGGAATCGATGCTGGTCGAGACCTTTCCGCGCGGCAATCGCCACTTCATGATCGCCTATCCGTTCGAAGGCGGGCTGGCGCACGGCACCCTGGCCATGCTGCTGACCCGGCGGCTGGACCGGCTGGGCATCGGGCCGCTGGGCTTTGTCTGCACCGACTATTCGGTGGCCATCTGGTCGATCAGATCGATGGAGGGGCTGGACTGGGACGCCCTGTTCCAGCCCGACATGCTGGGTGACGATCTGGAAGCCTGGCTGGAGGAGAGCTTCATGATGAAGCGCACTTTCCGCAACTGCGCCCTGATTTCGGGCCTGATCGACCGGCGGCGGCCGGGGGCGGAGAAGACCAGTCGTCAGGTCGTCTTCTCCACCGACCTGATCTACGACGTGCTGCGCCGGCATCAGCCGGATCACCTGTTGCTGAAGACGGCGCGGTCCGATGCGGCGGCGGGGCTGCTGGACGTGGCGCGGCTGGGACAGCTGCTGGGCCGGATCGCCGGACGGATCCGGCCCGTGGCCCTGACCCGGCCGTCGCCCTTCGCCGTGCCGGTGATGGTCCAGATCGGGCGGGAAAGGGCGCCGGGCGACGCCGCCGAGATGATCCTGGACGCCTCGGCCGAGGCCCTGATCGCCGAAGTACTGGACGAGGATGAGCCCGAGGCGGCATGACGGCGCGTGCACGATCGAACGACATTGAAGGCTGGCGCGTGACCCTGTCGCCGCGACGCAACCCCTGCGGCGGTCTGGCCGTGCGCATGGCGGGCGAGGCCTGTGTGCTGCGCTGTTCGGGGGCGATGCTGGTCCCCGCCCACGACCTGCTGATCGTCGCCGACCTGCATCTGGAGAAGGGTTCGGCCTTCGCCGTGCGCGGCCAGATGCTGCCGCCCTATGACACGGCGGCGACCCTGATGCGGCTGGAGGACGAGATCGCCGAACTGAACCCGGCGCGGGTCGTGCTGCTGGGCGACAGTTTCCATGACCGCGCCGCCGTGCCGCGCCTTTCGGCCGACGACCGCGACCGGCTTGAGCGGATGGCCTTCGGCCGCGACTGGATCTGGCTGGAGGGCAACCACGACAAGGCCGCGCTGGAGTCGGATGCGCTTCACCTGCCCGGCCGGGTGAACGGAGAGATGGCGGTCGGCGCCCTGCGTCTCGTCCACGAGCCGGAGGCGGGCGACCAGACTGGAGAGGTGGCCGGCCACCTGCACCCCGCCGCCCGGGTCGCCGCCTATGGCCGGGGGGTGCGGCGACCCTGTTTCGTCACCGACGGACGCCGCATCATCCTGCCGGCCTTCGGCGCCTTCACCGGCGGGCTGAACGTGCGCGACCCCGCCATCGCCGGCCTGTTCGCCTCACCGCCCCTGGCGGCGGCGTTGGGCCGGGACAAGGTGCATCCACTGGCATGGGAGACGCTGCGATGATGTTTCGGAAGGGTCTGGCGCTCGCGGCCGTGTGGATGTCTATGACGGCGACCGCTGCGCCGGCGCAGACCGGCAAAACGCCGCCGGGCGACCTGTGTCAGCCGTCCTCACCCGCCCTGTCGCGCATGCTGGAGATTTCGGATCGGGTGATCCTGGCCAAGGTCAGCCGCGTCACGCGGGACGCGACGCCGGCGCCGCCTGCGGGCGAGCCCCGGCTGGAGCGCGGCGTCTTCGAGCTGATGCCATTCAAGGCGCTGAAGGGCGATCTGCCGGATCGACCGCTGGTCCAGCGATTTGACGCCACCCTCTATCCCGACCTGTTCGGCGGAACGCCCTGCCGCTACTCGCCGCAGCCGGTCGAGGGCGACGTCTGGCTGATCGTCGCCAGCCGGGACGGCGAGGACTGCGGCGGGTGCGACGGCCGGCTGGATGCAATCCACAAGCTGTATTACCTCCTGCCCGCCGACCGGGTCGATCGCTGATGGCGGCGGTGTCCGTGCCTTCGCCCATTGACCCCGACGCCGAACGCGCGCCCACGGGGGGATGGCGACCGAAACCGTTTATATCGTGCAGGCCTATGTCGCGGGACGCGGCGCGGGGCTGAAGGCCGAGCCGCAGGTCGGCTGCAAGGACGCGGCCGAGGCCCGGCGCAAGGCCGAACGGCTGGCGCCCCTGAGGCTGGGCGTCGTGGCCTTCGCCGTCTCGGCCGACACCGAACTGGGCGACTATGATGAGGCCCCGACGATCCTGTTCAAGGCCGGCCGCCTGCCGCCGCCGTTCGACGAGGACTGAGCTGGTCCTTCTCCAGCCCGGGGGGGGGGGGAGACATGCTTGCGCCTGATCGAGCCGATATTACTTGACGTTGACGTAAACGTCGGGTTTGTGGCGGACACGCTCGAATCCGTCCAGTCCCTCAAGCAGCGAGGCTCCCGATTCCTTTTTGGGGGAGCCGAGCGCAGGGACCCCAACAGGAAACGCACCCATGGCTGACGCCTATATTTTCGACGCCGTTCGCACCCCGCGCGGCAAGGGCAAGAAGGACGGATCCCTGCACGAGATCACCGGCCTGAGCCTGGCCGCCCAGGTGCTGGAGGCCCTGCGGGACCGCAACGACCTGGACACGTCCCGGGTCGACGACGTCATCCTCGGCTGCGTCACCCCGGTCGGGGAACTGGGCGCCGACATCGCCCGCACCGCCGTTCTGGCCGCCGGCTGGTCGCAATATACGGCGGGCGTCCAGGTCAACCGCTTCTGCGCCTCGGGTCTGGAAGCCGTGAACATGGCCACCGCCAAGGTGAAGTCCGGCGAGGCCGACTTCGCCGTCGGCGGCGGCGTCGAGGCCATGAGCCGCGTGCCGATGGGCAGCGACGGCGGCGCCTGGCCGACCGATCCCTCCATCGCCTTCCCGGCCTATTTCGTGCCCCAGGGCGTGTCGGCCGATATGATCGCGTCAAAATACGGCTTCAGCCGCGACGACGTGGACGCCTATTCGGTCGAGAGCCACAAACGCGCCGCCCGCGCCTGGGCCGAAGGCCGCTTCAAGGGCACGGTCGTGCCGGTCAAGGACCAGCTGGGCCTGAACATCCTCGACCATGACGAGACCGTTCGTCCGAACTCGGACATGCAGTCGCTGGGCGGGCTGAACCCGTCCTTCGCCATGATGGGCGAGATGGCCTTCGATTCCGTGATCGGCCAGCGCTATCCCGAGGTCGAGAAGATCAACCACGTCCACACCCCCGGCAACTCGTCCGGCATCGTCGACGGCGCCGCGGGCGTGCTGATCGGCTCGCTGGAAGCCGGCAAGGCCCTGGGCCTGAAGCCGCGCGCCAGGATTCTTGGCGGCGCCTCGATCGGCTCTGAGCCGTCGATCATGCTGACCGGCCCGGAATATGTGACCCGCAAACTGCTGGGCAGGCTGGGCATGACGCCCGGCGACATCGACCTGTACGAGCTGAACGAGGCCTTCGCGGCAGTGGTCCTGCGCTACATGCAGGCGCTGGACATCGACCATTCGAAGATGAACGTGAACGGCGGCGGCATCTCGATGGGCCACCCCCTGGGCGCCACCGGCGCCATGATCACCGGCATCGCCCTGGACGAGCTGGAGCGGTCCAACAAGTCGACCGCCCTCATCACCCTGTGCATCGGCGGCGGCATGGGCACCGCCACTGTCATCGAACGCGTCTGAGGATCATGACCATGGAAAACTTCAAGATCGACATCGACGCCGACGGCATCGCCCTGGTCACCTTCGACGTGCCGGGCCGTTCGATGAACACCCTGACCTCCAGCGTCATGGCCGAGATGCCGCAGCTGGTGGAGGCCATCAAGGCCGATGACGCCATCAAGGGCGTCGTCATCACCTCGGGCAAGGCGAGCGGCTTCTGCGCCGGCGCGGACCTCGGCGACATGGCCGGCGGCATGCTGGCCGGCGGTTCGCTGCAGGAGGCGTTCGACGCCGGCTGGAAGATGAACGGCGCCCTGCGCGCCCTGGAGACCTGCGGCAAGCCGGTGGCGGCCGCGATCAACGGCCTGGCCCTCGGCGGCGGTCTGGAACTGACCCTGGCCTGTCACTATCGCGTGGTCGGCGACAGCCCGAAGATCCAGCTGGGCCTGCCCGAGATCAAGGTCGGCCTGTTCCCCGGCGGCGGCGGCACCCAGCGGCTGACGCGCCTGATCGGCGTCCAGGCGGCCATGATGGCCATGAGCGAGGGCAAGTCCTTCCGCCCCAATGATGCGAAGGGCGCCGGGATCGTCCATGAGGTCGTGCCGGTCGGCGGCGAGGTCGAGGCTGCGAAGGCCTGGATCAGGAATGGCGGCAAGGCCGTCCAGCCGTGGGACGACAAGAGCTTCAAACTGCCCGGCGGCGGCCCCTTCCATCCGGCGGGGATGCAGAATTTCGTCGTCGGCAATGCGATGCTGCGCAAACAGTCCTATGGCAACTACCCGGCCGTGGTGAACCTGATGAGCGCCGTGTTCGAGGGCGTTCAGGTGCCGATGGACGCGGCCCTGCGGATCGAGACCCGCTATTTCATCAAGACCCTGATGACGCCCCAGGCCCAGGCCATGATCCGTTCGCTGTTCCTGTCCAAGCAGGAACTGGACAAGGGCGCCGTGCGGCCGGCCGGCGTGCCGAAGTCCGATCCGAAGAAGGTCACCGTCATCGGCGCCGGCATGATGGGCGCGGGCATCGCCTATGTTCAGGCCCTGGCCGGGATCGAGACCATCCTGATCGACCGCGACCAGGACGCCGCCGACAAGGGCAAGGCCCATGTCGAGGAACTGCTGAAGAAGCGGCTGTCGCGCGGCCAGATCGATCAGGCGAAGTTCGACGCCCTGCTGGCCTCGGTCACCGCCACCACCGACTATGACCTGATCAAGGGTTCGGATCTGGTGATCGAGGCGGTGTTCGAGAACCGCGAGATCAAGGCGGATGTGACGAAGCGCGCCGAGGCCCAGCTGGCCGAAGGCGCCGTGTTCGGCTCCAACACCTCGACCCTGCCGATCAGCGGCCTGGCCGAGGCCAGCGTCCGTCCGGAAGACTTCATCGGCATCCACTTCTTCTCGCCCGTCGACAAGATGATGCTGGTCGAGATCATCATGGGCGAGAAGACCGGTCAGGAGGCCCTGGCCAAGTCGCTGGACTATGTGCTGAAGATCAAGAAGACGCCGATCGTCGTCAACGACTCCAGAGGCTTCTACACCTCGCGCTGCTTCTCCACCTTCCTGATGGAAGGCATGGCGATGCTGGAGGAGGGCTATGGCCCGGCCCTGATCGACAACGTCGGTCGTATGACCGGCATGCCGCGCGGCCCGCTGGAGATGCACGACGACGTCGCCCTGGACCTGTCCTACAAGATCGCCAAACAGACGGCGCTGGACCTCGGCGACAAATACGTGCCCGCCGAGGGCGCCGACATCGTCGCGAAGATGGTCGAGGGCGGACGCTTTGGCCGCAAGAACGGCATGGGCTTCTATGACTATGCCTCCAAGCCCAAGACGATCTGGCCCGGCCTGTCCGAATTGGCGCCGACGACCCGCCGCATCGAGGGGGCCGAAGAGCCGGGCGCCTTCGCCCAGATCGACGAGCTGAAGACCCGCCTGCTGTACCGTCAGGCCGTCGAAGTCGCGCGGTGCTGGGAAGAGGGCGTCATCGACGATCCGCGCGAGGCCGATCTGGGCGCCATTCTGGGCTGGGGCTTCGCGCCCTGGACCGGCGGCCCCATTACCCTGATCGACCAGACCGGCCTGTCGAAATTCGTCGAGACCGCCGACCGTCTGGCCGCGACCTATGGCGACCGCTTCAAGGTCCCGCAACTGCTGCGCGACATGGCGGCGAAGGGCGAGACCTTCTACGGGAACTTCGCCGGACAGCAGAAGGCGGCGGCGTAGGCCTTTCGCGAGAAAACGGACGGAAAAGGCCGGGAGCGATCCCGGCCTTTTTTTTCTTGTCCTCCCCGTCGCGCAGCGATGGGGAGGTGGCGCGACGCGGCTTCGCGTCGTGACGGAGGGGGCGAGGTGATGTTCTATACCGGCCCGCCTGTTCGCTGACGGAGTCGCCCCCTCCGTCTCCTCGCAAGAGGCTCGGAGCCACCTCCCCTTTCGCGAAGAGCGAACGGGGAGGACAGCTTCAGATCATCTCCAGCGGCTGGGCCGTTTCCGGCGCAGGGAAGGCGGCGTCGAGCCGTTCCAGATCCTCGGCGTCGAAACGGATGTCCAGCGCCTCGGCGTTCTTCTCGACATGGTCGACGGACGAGGCCTTGGGGATGGCGATGACGCCGTCGTGCAGCAGGGTGAAGGCCAGGGCGATCTGGGCCGGGTCGGCGTCGTGGCGGTCGGCGATGTCGACGATCAGCGGATGCTGCAGCAGTTCGCCGCGACCCAGGGGCGAATAGGCCATGACGGGCATGTCCCGCGCCCGCATCCACGGCATCAGGTCGTATTCGATGCCGCGCGTGGCGAGGTTGTAGAGCAGCTGGTTGGCGGCGCACTGGTCGCCGCCCTCGACGGCCTCCAGCCTCTGCATGGCGTCGAGGTCGAGGTTGGACACGCCCCAGCGGATGATCATGCCTTCGTCGACCAGATCCTGAAACGCCTCGATCGTCTCCTCGATCGGCACATGGCCTTCCCAGTGCAGCAGGTAGAGGTCCAGCCGGTCGGTCCCCAGCCGTTCCAGCGACCGTTCGCAGGCCAGCATCATCTTCAGGTCCGAGGCGTTCTCGGGCCGGACCTTGGAGACGAGGAAGATCTCGTCCCTCCGCCCCTTGATCACCTCGCCGACCAGCCGCTCCGACCGGCCGTCACCGTACAGTTCGGCCGTGTCGATCAGGGTCAGGCCCAGATCGATGCCGCGCGACAGGGCGGCCTGTTCGGCGTCGCGGCGGGCGGGCTGGTCGCCGATCTCCCACGTGCCTTGGCCGAGTGCGGGAACGGTCGTACCGTCGGGAAGGGAAACGAGGCGGGTCATGATCCGTCTCCAATGCGCGCCAGAGCAAAAGGCGCCAAGGGGGGATGATGCGGACGCGGAAAATCACCACTGACGGCCTGACCCAGCAGGTGCTGGAGGCCGGGCCGGACGACGGCGAACTGGTCCTGCTGATCCACGGCTTTCCCGAACTGGGCATCAGCTGGCGGGCGCAGGTCCAGGCCCTGGGCGAGGCCGGCTATCACGCCGTGGCGCCGGACATGCGCGGATACGGCGGCACGGACCGGCCCGGGGCGCGCGACGACCATTCCATCCTGCATCTGGTCGGCGACATGGTCGACCTCGTCCGCGCCCTGGGCCGGACCCGCTGTTGCGTCGTCGGCCATGACTGGGGCGCGCCGGTGGCCTGGCACTGCGCCCTGACCCGGCCGGACCTGTTTCGCGGGGTGATGGGCCTGTCGGTGCCCTTCCAGCCGCGCAGCCCCAAGGGGCCGCCGACGGCCTTGATGCGCGGCCTGTCCGAACGGCTCGGCCTTGGCGAATTCTACATCAGCCAGTTTCAGACCCCCGACGCACACCTGGCTTTCGAGGCCGATGTCGCCGGGGCGCTGCGGCGCGGCTTCTACGCCTATGACGGTGCGACGCCCGACGACCGCCGCTCGACCGGCTTTCTGGCCCCCGGCCAGACCTTCCTGTCCGCCGTGCCCGACGACGCGACCCTGCCGCCATGGATGGGCGAGGACCATTTCGCCGAATATGTCGCGGCCTTCACCGCCTCGGGCTTTCGCGGCCCGCTGGACTGGTATCGCTGCATCGATCTGAACTGGCGCCTGACCGCCCATCTCCAGAACAAGCGGATCGCCGTGCCGGCGGCTTTTCTGGTCGGGGAGCGCGATCCGGTCCGGGTCTATGCCGGCCAGCATGAGGCGGGACTGAAGGACTGGATCCCCGACCTGCGCAGCCAGACCGTGCTCCCGGGCGCGGGACACTGGCTCCAGCAGGAGCGGCCGGAGGAGGTCAATGCGGCGATCCTGGGCTTCCTCAAGGGGGTGTGACGGGGTTTTCAGACGCGATGGCTTGTCCTCAAAGCGGGAAGACGACGTCCACGATCAGGCCGGCGGGCTCCCAGTTGCGGACGATCCGGCCGCCGATCTGACGCACCACACTGTTCTTGAGGTTTGACCCGAAGCCCTCGCGCGCGGGCGCACTGACCGGGGGGCCCCCCGTTTCGCGCCACCGGAGCGCCACCTGGCCGTCGGACAGGGTCCAGGTCACCGAGACATGGCCTTCGTCCCGGCTGAACGCCCCGTATTTGTTGGCATTGGTCGCCAGCTCGTGGAGCAGCATGCTGATGGGCTGCACCTGCTGGGGCGACAGGGCGATCTCGGGGCCGCCGGCTGTGACCTGGTCTTTCGGACAGAGGGCGTCCAGCTCCTCGCGCACCACATCTTCCAGACTGCCGCCTTCCCAGCGGCGGTTGGCGAGAGAGGTCTGGGCGCGGGCCAGGGCGTTGATGCGACCGGCGAGCGCTGCCTTGTAGGCGGGCAGATCGTCGGCCCGGGTCAGCTGCATGAGCGACTGTACGATGGCCAGCACATTGCGCGCCCGGTGATCGACCTCGCGCATCAGCAGCTCGCGCGTCTCCTTGTTGCGTCGGTCCTCGCTGATGTCCCGGGCCTCGATGACGGTGCCCACGACCCGGGCCGTATCGTCCCGGACCGGGCTGGCCGTGAAGGCGACGGGATAGAAGGCGCCGTTCTTGTGCACGAACACCTCCTCGCCCCGGGTGTTGGCGTTTTCCGGCAGGGCGCGGTCGATGGCGCACTCCGAGATCGGAAAGGGCCTGCCGTCCGGATAGGTATGGTGGATCACATCGTGCAGCGGCCGGCCGGTCGTTTCCGCAAAACTGTAGCCCGTCAGCTGCTCGGCCGCCTTGTTCATAAAGACGCAGTGCTGCCTCTCATCCATGAGAAAGACCGCCATCGTCGTATTTTCCAGCACCACATCCAGCCGTTTCGACACGGCCCGCAGATCGGCCTCGACCCTGTGGCGTTCCGTCGTGTCCTGGATGGCGGCAAAGAAGACCTTGTCGCCCGCCTCCTCGAACAGCTGGAGCCGGACCGTCACATTGTAGTGCGTCCCGTTCTTGCGACAGTGAACTGTCTCGAAATCCAGTCGCTCGATCGCCCCGGACTGGAGTGGGGCGATCAGGGCGAGAAACGCCTCACGGGTGATTTCGGGTTTGATGTCCCAAGGGGTCAGGGCCCGTATTTCGTCGATGGAATAGCCAAGGTTTTCCCGGGCGCCCCGGTTTACAAATCGGAACAGGAAATCCACCGCCGAGAAGACATAGACTTCACTGGACGCCTCCTCGACGATCCGTCCGAGGCGATCTGGCGTCATGCTCAAGCTGGTAAACATGTCGGCGATTTCCGGCTTGAGTCTGTTGTCTCGCTGAATATCCGTAGAGAAACGCCGTCGGACTAGCAATCCTGTCGACTTGGCCGCCCGGCAGGGACAGGTTTGAGCGCCGTGCAACCGCCGGGCTCCTGTCGGCGCCCATGCCCGGCGCCGGGGGCAGGCTCCAGCAGGAACGGTCGGATGCGGCCAATGCGGCGATCCGGGGTCCGGAAGGGACTTCAGGCCCCGCCGCTATTCCGGGGGCGTATCGGTCTGGGCGACCCGGTCGCGCGTCATGAGGTTGGCCACGGCTGTCGCCTGTGCGCCCGGCGACCGGCGCATCGAGGTCGAGCCGTACAGGGCCTTCAGATAGGACCGGTCCCAGTCGCTGAGACCGGGGACGACCTGCGGGTCCTCGAACAGGTTCAGGACGGTGTCGAAGCCGCCGGTGTCGGCCTCGGCGTCGATCTGGGCCAGTCCGACCATGGCCAGATAGTCGCCCAACTGGCCCGCCGACACCGCCCCGATGGCGTCGATGTCGACGATGACGATGGTCTTGTAGAGATGCTCCTCGATCTGGGTGTTCAGTCGGGAAGCGCCGTTGATCGAAATGACGGGGGCGGCAAGGACAATACAATCGTCCGGCGCGCAACCCAAGGCCGCAGCGGTCTGGAAGTCGACTTTTCCGCCAGTTGGATCGCCGGGTACGCGAACCGCGCGCCGGCCTGTGTTGCTGTCGATCGGCACACTGAGCGGCCACCAGCGCACGGGGCGTTCCGCCGTCTGGAATTCGGTCAGGGCCGCCGCGCCGCGGTCCAGGCCGCCGACGCCGATGCGGAACAGGGAGCGATCCTGCGCCACCATTTCGCGGGCCATGCCGGCGCCGTCGTCGGTGAACAGGATGACCAGATTGGCCTTGCAGCCGGGAGCGCCGGTGCGGAGGCCCAGTTCGGCCGCGACGTCGGAAATCCGGTCAAGGATCGGCTGGGCGACGTCGGCGCGCAGATTGACGACGCCGGGACAGACATCCCCATGCCAGCGCGCCAGACTGCGACCGGTCGAAGGCGCGGCGATGCGGCCGACGAAGTCGCGCACCGCCTCGGGCGTGGCCCGGCCGACGACCTCGACATCATCGACCCGGGTGGCGCCCGGGTCAGCGGCCTGAAGGGTTTGATCTGCCGCCGCTGCGTTCCGGGGCAGCGCCAAGGCCAGCAGCAACGCGGCGACACGGGCGACGAACACGATGTCCTCCTTCAGATCACTGGGGTCCTTGAGAGCATGAGAACGGCAAGGATTGCAGCGCCAGCCTGGGGGCAGGCGACCCGACGCAGGATGCTGGATCGCCGGGGATTGTGACCCGATCAGGGTTCGAGGCAAAGCGCATATATGGTCGGATTGGGCAGGCCCAGTGGCCGGACGAGGTCCATACGGCGCTCCCGGGATACCTTGAAGGTCTGTACGGCGTCCCGCTATGGGCGGCGCTACACGCTTGAGCGACGCCCGTCAGATTGCGGAAAGCCAGCTTTCATGTTTCGGTGCGCAAGGTCAAAGGAGAAAGCCATGCGTGCCGTAGCCGTCATGATCGCCGCCCTGATCCTCTCCGCCTGCGCGACCCGGACGCTGCCCTCGGCCCAGACCGCCCGGTTTGCCGCCGATTCCCAGGCCTGCGCCCAACGGGGCGGCGCCCTGGTGCCTTCGTTCGGCTCCGGCGAGTATCGTTGCCAATCCCTGCTGCAGAGGGTCGACTACGGCAGGCCATCCCCGTCCACGACCTACTGATAGCCAGGGTTCGTCCATGGCCATGAAGCCGGATGGGGCCCGCTTTCGGCGCTCCACCTGATTGCCTTTTGCTTATGTTGCGGTGCAACTGATCCTTGGATCGCGCCGGGAACGTCATGACCGCTGAAGCCAGACTGGAGATCGCCGCCGGCTTTGCGTCCGAGCGGGGGCCGCGCGCGGACAATCAGGACTTCGGCGGCGTCCATATCGGGCCGGCGGCGGAACAGAGGGTCAATGGCGTCATCGCCGTGGTCGCCGACGGGGTGTCGGGCGGCAAGGCGGGGCGGGTGGCGTCGGAGCTGGCGGTCCGCAACTTCATCGACGGCTATCTGGACCAGAACCCCATGGCGGGGGTGGCGGCGGCCGGGCTGAATGCGCTCCGCGCCTATAACCGCTGGCTGCACTCGCGGGCCAGGAGCGACCCGACCATGGAGGGGGCGGCGACCACCTTTACCGCCGTGGTCATGCGCGGGCGCGAGGCGACGGTCCTGCACGTCGGCGACAGCCGGGCCTGGCATTTCCGGGACGGCGTCCTGACCCGGTTGACCGAGGACCATGTGCTGGACCGGCCCGGCCTGAAACACGTGCTGTACCGCGCCGTCGGCATCGAACAGGACATCCGGCTGGATGTGCGCACGGTGCAGCTGGAGCCGCACGACCGGCTGTTGCTGACCTCGGACGGGGTGCACGGGGTGGTGGACGAGCCAACCCTGACGCGGCTGCTGAACCGTCGCGGCTCACCGGACGCCGATGCCCGCGCCGTGGTCGAGACGGCCGGCGCCCAGGGCACCAGCGACAACGCCACGGCCGTGCTGGTCGACGTCGTCCGGGTCGGCACGGTCGACTGGGACAGTCTGGGCGACGAGGCCGAGCGGCTGCCGATCCTGCCGGTCCCGTCCGTGGGCGACAATGTCGACGGTTTCGTGCTGGAGCGGCTGTTGTCGGACGGACGCTATACCCGGCTGTTCCTAGCGCGCGACGGCGCGGGCGGGTCGCCGCTGGTGCTGAAATTCCCCAAGCCCGCCATCCTGTCCGAAAAGGGCGCGCGATCGGCCTTCTTGCGCGAAAGCTTCATCGGGCGGCGGGTGGACAGTCCCCTGGTCGGCAAGGTGCTGACGCTGGAGCCGGGCCGCCAGAGCGGTCTCTATATCGCCCAGCCCCTGTATGAGGGCCGCACCCTGCATGCCCGGCTGGCCGATGAGGGACCGTTCGAGATCCAGTCCGGCGTGGCCCTGTCGATCCGGCTGGCCCGGGCGCTGGCGGCCCTGCACCGGCTGGGCGTGGCCCACCGCGACATCAAGCCGGACAATGTCATCCTCGAAAAGGAGGGGGGCATGAAGCTGATCGACCTCGGCGTCGCCCGCCTGCCGCGCGTCGAGGAGTTCGCCGAGACCGAGGCCCCCGGCACGCCCGGCTATATGGCCCCCGAACTGTTCGACGGGGCGCCGGGCGACGCGGCCTCGGACCAGTTCGCCCTGGGCGTGACCCTGTACCGGATCTTCACCAAAACCTATCCCTGGGGCGATGTGGACGCCGACAGCCGGCCGCGCTTCGACCACCGCCCGGTTCCCGCGACCCGGCACCGTCCGGACATGCCGGCCTGGCTGGAGGCGGCCCTGTCGCGCACCATCGCCCTGGACCCCGCCGACCGTTTCGCCGACATCGAGGAGCTGATCCATGTGCTGGAAGGCGGCTCGGCCGTGGCCGTCCGCCGCCACGAGACCCTGTCCCTGATCGAGAAGGACCCGGTCCGCTTCTGGCAGGGGGTGTGCGTCCTGCTGGTGGTGTTGCTGCTGATCAGTCTGGCGACGCGGTAGGCGGCTGGTCCTCCCCGTTCGCCTCCCGGCGAATGGGGAGGTGGATGCGAGCACTGGCGAGCAGACGGAGGGGGAGACCGGGTCGGAGACGGCAGCGAACCCGGCCGCGCCGCCTCGCCCCCTCCGTCACGGCGCGAAGCCGCGCCGCGTCACCTCCCCATGCTGCGCTCGGGGAGGACAGTTCCGTCTAGACCGGGTCCGTCGGTTTCGGCTCAACCGGCGCGGGTTCCGCGCGGGCGGGGCCGGTGTCTTCGGGCAGGGGGATGAACTCCAGGTCGTCCTCGGTCGGCAGGTGCATGCGGCCGGCCTTCCAGTCGGCCTTGGCGCCGTCGATCCGGTCCTGGGTCGAGGCGACGAAATTCCACCAGATCAGCCTCTCGCCGACCGGTTCGCCGCCCAGGGCCATGACGGTGGCGCCGGTCAGGGCCTTCAGCGTCGGCTCGGCCTGGGGCTCCAGCACGATCAACTGACCCTCATGGAACTCGCGACCCGCGACCTCGATCTTTCCCCTGGCGACATAGAGGGCGCGTTCGCTCATGCCGCCCTGGCCCTTGCCCGGAGGCGGCGCCGTGCGGACGCCCTCCTTGAGCTCCCAGTGGACATAGAAGAGCGGCGAGGACGTCTTCACTGTCGATTCCGCCCCATAGGCCTCGCCCGCCACCAGCCGCGCGAAAAGGCCGCCGGACTCATAGGCCGGCAGATCAGCCTCGGCGTGGTGGAAGAAGCCGGGATCGCACTCCTCGGCCTCGTCGGGCAGGGCGATCCAGGCCTGCATGCCGTGCATCGGCCCGCCCTGCGACTTCTTCAGCGGATCGGTGCGTTCGGAATGGACGATGCCCTTGCCCGCCGTCATCCAGTTGACCTCGCCCGGACGGATAGCCTGGGTATAGCCCAGGTTGTCGCGGTGCATGATCTCACCCTCGAACAGATAGGTCAGGGTCGACAGGCCGATGTGGGGGTGCGGCCGCACATTGATGGCGTCCGAGGCCGGCGCGAACTCGGCCGGCCCCATCTGGTCCAGAAAGATAAACGGCCCGACCATGCGCCGGGAATGGAAGGGCAGGATCCGCCCCACCTCAAACCCGCCCAGATCCTTGCGACGGGCGTCGATCACCATTTCGATCATCGGGCAGGTCTCTCGTTCAGGGGCGCCACGTGAGGACTATCGGATATGCGGGGTGATGATGCCAAGGGGCAGGGTGGTCACGTTCTTCACGCCGCGCGTGACGATATGGCTCTCGCAGTCCGAGACGATGCCAAGGGTCAGCAGTTTTTCGCGCAGGAACTGGTCGAAGGCGTGCATGTCGGACGTGACGATGCGCAGCACATAGTCCTCGCGGCCGGTGATCGTGGCGCACTGGACGACCTCGGGCCAGCCGTCGACGGCGGCCTCGAAGATCTTCAGGTTCTCGCTCGACGGCAGGCTGAGCTTGACGATGGCGTAGACCTCGAAATCCAGCCCCAGCAGGGTGGCGTCCAGCAGGGTCACCCGCTTGCGGATGAGGCCGCTATCCTCCAGTCTCTTGATCCGGCGCCAGCAGGGCGAGGCCGAAAGGCCGACGCGATCGGCGACCTCGGCAACCGACAGTCCGGCGTCCTGTTGCAGTATGTCGAGGATGCGGGCGTCGATAGGATCAAGTTCGTCGGCCAATGCGTTTCTCCCATATTCGTTATTGCGCAATAAAATAGCCGAAAACCGAAGAATGCAAGGCGGATTTGCACAAGCCTTGGCTTCGGCGGTCTGCTATCAGGGCGTTACACAAGAAAAGTCGGACGGAACAGCCGAACCGACGGGTCCAATGGTGGAGGCCTAGGTTGACCAGGAACACGCGTGCGCGGAATTCCGTGGCCCTGTCGTTGCGCGTACCCGAGCCGGCAGGCCGGCCGGGCGACGCGCCCGACTTCAGCCACCTGAAGCTTGACGCCGCCGGTGCGGTCGATCGTCCGCCGGTGGATGCCCGCCCGGTGCAGATGCTGGATCTGGCCTTCCGTCTGATCCGGGTTCTGGACGATGAGGGGAATGCGGTCGGGGCGTGGAACCCGCGCCTGGACCCCGACACCCTGCGCCGCGGCCTGAAGGCGATGATCCTGACCCGCGCCTTCGATGACCGGATGCATCGCGCCCACCGCCAGGGCAAGACCAGCTTCTATATGAAGTGCACGGGGGAAGAGGCCATCGCGGTCGCCCAGGGGATGATCCTGAGCCGCGAGGACATGGGTTTCCCGACCTATCGCCAGCAGGGGCTGCTGATCGCGCGCGGCTATCCCCTGGTCGACATGATGAACCAGATCTATTCGAACGCAGCCGACCCCATCAAGGGCCGGCAGCTGCCGATCATGTATTCGGCGAAGGACTACGGGTTCTTCACCATCAGCGGCAATCTGGGAACCCAGGTGCCCCAGGCCGTGGGCTGGGCCATGGCCAGCGCCTACAAGGGCGACGACAAGATCGCCATCGCCTGGACCGGCGACGGCGCCACCGCCGAGGGCGATTTCCACAACGCCCTGACCTTTGCCAGCGTCTATCGCGCCCCGGTGATCCTCAACATCGTCAACAACCAGTGGGCCATCTCGTCCTTCCAGGGCATCGCCGGGGGCAATGAGACGACCTTCGCCTCCAAGGCCATCGGCTACGGCCTGCCGGCCCTGCGCGTCGACGGCAACGACTTCCTCGCCGTCTGGGCCGCGACCCTGTGGGCCGAGGAGCGGGCGCGCACCAACCAGGGCGCGACGGTGATCGAACTGTTCACCTATCGCGGCGCGCCGCACTCGACTTCTGACGACCCCGGCCGGTACCGACCCGCCGACGAACACGACAAATGGCCGCTGGGCGACCCTCTGGAGCGGTTGCGTCGGCACCTGACCGTCATCGGCGAATGGGATGACGACCGGCATCAGGAGGCCCTGAAGGACGCGGTCGAACAGGTCCGGCAGGCCGGCAAGGAAGCCGAGGCCATCGGAACCCTGGGCCAGTCGCGCCCGTCGGTGAAGGAGATGTTCGAGGAGGTCTATGCGACCGGGGACTGGCGCCTGACCGAACAACGTCGCGAGGTGGGAATCTGATGCACACTCGCTTTGATATCCCGTCACCCTCGGGCTTGACCCGAGGGCCGGACGTTCGACCGCTGGTGCAGCAGGGTTCCAGACCCACCCTGTCCTTACGTTTCACGCAATGCCAGACCTTGGCTCCGATCCTCGGGTCAAGCCCGAGGATGACGATGAGTGTGGAGGGCGTTTTCTGATGAACGAACAGACCTTCACCGAATCCGACCGCACCGACGGGATCGAGCCGGACATGGCCGATCGGGTCGACCACACGCCCGACGCGACCGCGCCCGACACGGCGGCGACCGTCCCGATGAACATGATCCAGGCCCTGAACTCGGCCATCGACGTCAAGATGACCGAGGACGCCAATGTCCTGTCGTTCGGCGAGGACGCCGGCTATTTCGGCGGCGTCTTCCGCGTCACCGACAAGCTGCAACAGAAGCACGGCCTGACCCGCAGCTTCGACGCCCCGATCAGCGAATGCGGCATCGTCGCCGCCGCCATCGGCATGGGCGCCTATGGCCTGCGTCCGGTCGTCGAGATCCAGTTCGCCGACTACATCTATCCGGCCTACGACCAGATCGTGTCGGAGGCGGCCAAGCTGCGTTACCGCTCGGGCGGCCAGTTCTCGGCCCCGATCGTGGTGCGCTCCCCCTATGGCGGCGGCATCTTCGGCGGCCAGACCCACAGCCAGTCGCCCGAGAGCCTGTTCACCCATGTGGCCGGGCTGAAGGTCGTGATCCCGTCCAATCCGTATGACGCCAAGGGCCTGTTGATCTCGGCCATCGAGGACGACGATCCGGTGATCTTCTTCGAGCCGAAGCGGCTCTACAACGGCCCCTTCGACGGCTGGCACCAGAAGCCGGTCAGCCCGTGGAAAGCCCAGCCCGAGGCCCAGGTCCCGACCGGCAAATATGCGATCCCCCTGGGCGAGGCCCGGGTCGTTCGCGAAGGGTCGGACGTCACCATCCTCTGCTACGGCACCATGGTCTGGGTCTCGCTGGCCGGCGCCGAGCACGCCGGCGTGGACGCCGAGGTCATCGACCTGCGCACCCTCGTCCCGCTCGACATCGCGACGATCGAGGCCAGTGTGAAGAAGACCGGCCGCTGCGTCATCGTGCATGAGGCGCCGAAAACCTCCGGCTACGGCGCCGAGCTGTCGGCCCTGGTCCAGGAGCGCTGCTTCTATCATCTGGAGGCCCCGATCGCGCGCGTCACCGGCTGGGACACCCCCTATCCCCACGCCTTCGAGTGGGAATATTTCCCGGGACCGGAACGGGTCGCCGACGCCCTGAAATCCGTCATGACGGGAGGGCGCTGAGATGGGCCGCTATGTCTTCAAACTGCCCGACGTGGGCGAGGGCACGGCCGAGGCCGAACTGGTCGGCTGGCATGTGAAGGTCGGCGATACGGTCGCCGAGGACCAGATCGTCGCCGACATCATGACCGACAAGGCCACCGTCGAACTGACCAGCCCGGTCTCCGGCGTGGTCACCGCCCTGCACGGCGAACCCGGGCTGATGGTCCCGGTCCGCGGACCGCTGGTGGAGTTCGAGGTCGAGGGGGAGGGAAATGCGGAGGCCGAGGCCCAGAGCCCCTCCGTCTCTCCGCTTCGCTCCGAGCCACCTCCCCCCGCTGCGCGCGGGGAAGAGACGGATGTGGCCGCGTCTCCGCCCCACGCCAGTGGGGAGGGGGACCGCAAGGCGGTGGAGGGGCTGTTGGAGGCCCCCACCGCCAGCTACGTCTTCAAACTGCCCGACGTGGGCGAGGGCACGGCCGAGGCCGAGCTGGTCGGCTGGCGTGTGTCGGTCGGGGATGCGGTCGAGGAAGACCAGCTTCTGGCCGAGGTCATGACCGACAAGGCGACGGTCGAACTGACCAGCCCGGTCGCGGGTGTCGTCGCGGTCCTGCACGGCGAACCCGGCCAGCCGATCCCGGTCGGCGGGCCCTTGGTGTCGTTCACGGTGGAAGGGGCGGGGAATGTGGCGGCCGCCGCCGTGCCTGCTTCGGCCCCTTCCGTCACGGCGCCAGAGCGCCGCGCCACCTCCCCCAATGGGGGAGGATCGAAGGCGAGCGCCGTTCCTCATTCTCCCCCCATCGAGGGGAGTACCCGCGCAGCCGGGGAGGGGGGCAAGTCCGCCCCCGAGACGTCCAGGCCTGTCCCCGCCCTGACCGGCCGCGCGCCCAGCGAACGGCCGCTGGCGTCTCCCGCCGTGCGCAACCGCGCGCGGGACCTCGGCATCGATCTGGCCTTCGTGCCCGGGTCGGGGCCTGCGGGACGGATCGCCCATGAGGATCTGGACGCCTTTGTTTCGCGCGGCGGGGCTCCGGCCCAGGGTTCACCGGCTCCGGCGACGGGCGGCCTCTACGCCCGGGCCGAGGGAACGACCGAGACCCGCATCATCGGCCTGCGCCGCAAGATTGCGGAGAAGATGGCCGAGAGCGTCCGGCGCATCCCCCACATCACCTATGTGGAGGAGATCGACGTCACGGCGCTGGAGGAGCTTCGCGCCCACCTGAACGCCCAGGCCAAACAGACCGGCAAGGCGAAGCTGAACGTCCTGCCCTTCATCGCCCGCGCCATCGTCGTGGCCCTGCGCGATCAGCCGCAGATCAACTCGCACTACGACGATGAGGCCGGGGTGCTGACGACCCATGCCGCGGTCCATCTGGGCATCGCCGCCCAGACGCCGAACGGCCTGATGGTGCCGGTGGTCCGCCACGCCGAGGCGCGCGACCCCTGGGACACCGCGCTGGAGATCGCCCGCGTCTCGGGCGCGGCGAAGGATGGCTCGGCCAAACGGGACGAGCTGTCCGGCTCGACCATCACCATCACGTCTCTGGGGACCCTGGGCGGCGTCGTCCACACCCCGATCATCAACCACCCCGAGGTCGCCATCGTCGGCCCCAACAAGATCGCCGAACGGGTCGTGGTGCGGGACGGCCAGATGGTCGTGCGCAAGATGATGAACCTGTCCTCCAGCTTTGACCACCGCATCGTCGACGGCCACGATGCGGCGGTCTTCGTCCAGCGGATCAAGGGCCTGCTGGAGCACCCGGCGACGTTGTGGATGGGGTAGCACTAGATTTTCCGCTCATCCCCGCGAAAGCGGGGACCCAGTGAGAGCCGCGAGCACCTACGATGGCCTTCTACACCTACATCATGGCCAGCCGGCGGAACGGGACGCTCTACACGGGATCGACGGACAACCTTCTGGCGCGCGCGTCGGCGCACAAGCGAAAGGCCTTCGGCGGCTTTACCGCCAAACACGATGTGCTGATGCTGGTCTGGTTCGAGGGACACGATACGCGGCACGCCGCCTTCGTTCGCGAACGCCAGATCAAGAAATGGAACCGGCTGTGGAAGCTGGAACTGATCGAGAAGACCAACCCGGGCTGGCGTGATCTCTTCGAGACGCTGAACCCTTGAAAGAACTGGGTCCCCGCTTTCGCGGGGATGAGCGGAGGGAGGGAGGCTGCGGATGAAGTTTTACACGATGGTTTTCGCTGCGGCTTTTCTGATTGCAGCGAGCGAGGCGATCGCCTGCACCCCTCCGCCAGACTACATCGAGCGTCGGCAGTTTTACGAAGACCAGAGTTTGAACCGCGCGACAGTGCTGTTTCGCGGGGTGATTGAGGATCTGCGGCAGCCAGAGGGTCGCTATGGTGACGTCACGATGACGATCCGTAGAACGCGAACATTCTGGGGACGTGGCGCTCCAGCACGGATCACAATTCCACGCGAGTATTTTGCATCCTGCCCGAGCGGTAATCTGCACCCGGCGGTTGACGAGTATGGCGAGTTCGCCGGTCTACCGATTGTTCGAAATGGGCTTGGGGTGACAGTACTTGGACGTCCCGAGGATGTATCGGAGGCGTGGCGATATGTAATTTTGGTCGATAACGCCCCCGACACCTTTCGCGTCCTGCGGCGCTTCCGCGAGCTGAAACGAGATCAATGACCCAGACCCTCAAGACCAAAGTCCTGATCATCGGCGCCGGCACCGGCGGCTATGTCGCCGGCATCCGCTGCGGCCAGCTGGGGCTGGAGACCGTTCTGGTGGACGGCGGCGATGGCCTCGGCGGCACCTGCCTGAACGTCGGCTGTATTCCATCCAAGGCCATCATCCATGCGGCGGGCAAGTTCGAGACGGTGGCCAAGGCCGCCGGGGACGGGACGCTGGGTATCACGGCGTCGGAGCCGGCGATCGACCTGTCCAAGACCGTCGCGTGGAAGGACGGCATCGTCAAAAAGCTGAACGCCGGGGTCGCGGCCCTGCTGAAGAAGTCGAAGGTCAGGGTCATCAAGGGCTGGGCCCACTTCTCGGACGCCAAGACCTGCACCGTCAAAACGGATGACGGCGACATCCGCATCACCGCCGAACACGTCATCCTGGCCACGGGATCGGAGCCGGTCGAACTGCCCTTCCTGCCGTTCGGCGGCGACGTCATCTCCTCGACCGAGGCCCTGTCGCTGGACAAGGTGCCCGGGAAACTGGTCGTGGTCGGCGGCGGCTATATCGGGCTGGAGCTGGGCATCGCCTTCCGCAAGCTGGGGGCCCGGGTCGCCATCGTCGAGATGGCTGACCGCATCCTGCCCCTCTACGACAAGGCCCTGACCGATCCGGTCATGAAGTGGCTGGAGGCGCATGGGGTCGAGCTGCACCTCGGCGCCCGGGCCGGTGGCTTCGGCGACGGCAAGCTGAACGTCACCACCCGCGACGGCGAACCGCTGCAACTGGACGCCGACAAGGTGCTGGTCACTGTCGGCCGCCGCCCCCGCACCCGGGGCTGGGGTCTGGAGAACATGGGCGTGGCCATGGCCGGGCCGTTCGTGAAGACCGACAATCGCTGTGCGACCTCGATGAAGAACGTCTGGGCTGTCGGCGACCTGACCGGCGAGCCGATGCTGGCCCACAAGGGCAGCGCGCAGGGCGAGATCGTCGCCGAGATCATCGCAGGCCATAACCGCGTGTTCGATCCGGTGACCATCGCCGCCGTCTGTTTCACCGAGCCGGAGATCGTCTCCGCCGGCCTCGGCCCGCTGGATGTCGAGGGCCGCGATGATGTGATCACCGCCGTCTTTCCCCTGGCCGCCATCGGCCGGGCCCTTGCCATCGAGGCGGGCGAGGACGGCGGCTTTGTGCGGGTGCTGGCCTCGAAGTCTGACCACCGCCTGCTGGGCGTTCAGGCCGTCGGCCAGCACGTCGCCGAACTGTCCAACAGCTTCGCCCAGATGCTGGAGATGGGGGCGGTGCTGGAGGATGTGGCGGGCGTCATCCACGTCCATCCGACCCTCGGCGAAGCCTTCCACGAGGCGACGCTGCGCGCGCTCGGCCACGCCATCCATATCTAACGGTCAGCAAAAAGCGCCGCGACGGGGTCGCGGCGCCCTTTGTCAGCCCGGATCGGAAATCAGGCTGCGGTCTTCATCGCCTCGGCGTTGACAGAGGCGTCGGCGATGCCGGTCAGGTCTTCATCGGTCTGTGACTCTTCCTGCAGGGTCTCGTCCAGCAGGGCGGCCGCGTCCTTCAGGCCCAGCACCAGGGCCCAGCGCTTCAGCGTCCCATAGCGGGTGATCTCATAGTGTTCGACCGCCTGGGCGGCAGCCAGCAGGCCCGCATCGAGGGCGGGTGAACCCTTGTATTCTTCCATGATCTCCTCGCCTTCGGCGAGAATGCCTTCGATGGCGTCACAGGTCTTGCCGCGCGCCGGCTTGCCGATGATTTCGAACACCTGCTGCAGGCGTTCGATCTGGCCTTCGGTCTGGCCCTTGTGCGTCTCGAAGGCGGCCTTCAGCTCCGGCGACTGCGCCGCGCGGGCCATCTTGGGCAGGGACTTCAGGATCTTGCGCTCGGCGTAGTAGATGTCCTTGAGCGTGTCGTGAAACAGGGTGTCGAGGGTCTTGTCGGCCATGGGGTTTCTCCTTTGAGGCAGGCCACAGAAAGCCGCTTGCCCGCCCGAGGTTCCTATGTCGGCCAGCCGAACTAACGCAGACCGCCGGCCGAACTATCCGCGTCCTACAGCGCCGACGAGGGTGTCCAGCCGGGGGCGCAGCATCCGGTAGCAGTCGCAGGCCGCGGCCTCGAGGCCCGGCCGGTCGATGATCCGGATGACTCCCCGACCATAGGCGATGAACCGTCGCCTCTTGAGCTGCGAAGCGGCCTCGCTGACGGTCGATCTCCGGGCGCCGATCAGGCGCGCCAGCTCCTCCTGCCGGAAGATCAGGGTGTCGTGGGGAGAGAGATCGCGCGCCGTCAGGATCCAGCGCGCGATCCGGTCCGGGATGGGGTGAAGGGCGTTACAGGCCGCTGTCTGGGCCGCCTGGGCCTGGTACAGGTCGGTCAGGGCCAGGAGCCGCACCATTAAACCCGGCCGCTCGGTCGCCAGGGTGCGCAGGGCGGCGGCGCTGGCGACCCAGGCGTCGCCCGAGGCGCGGCAGACGATTTCCCAGGCGCTGGGCCTATCGGCCATGAAGGGCGCCAGTCCCGTCAGACCCTCATTGCCCACCACGGCGGTCTCGATCGCGCTGCCGTCTGGAAACCGGATCAGATTGGCGAACTGGGCGTCGATCGGAAAATGCACCTCGGTGACCGGCGCGCCCTGATCGACGACGATACGGTCAGCCGCAATTGACACCCGTCGCAGCAATGGACGAAGCGCCAGCGCCTCGCCAGGATCCAGCGAAGCGACAAAACGATTTTCCGGGCGGTGTTCCGGGCAGGGGTCTGGCGAAGGAGGCATGAGGCGGCAACGCTCAAGGTCTCGCTTGGCTGCCTGTTCCTCAGTGCTGGCTGTGTCGTCGTTCGGACTTTGCCGGAGGGCGACCCATGTTACGCCCGTCCCCTGTCGAGGAGCGCTCTTTTGAAAACCTGGTTCTGCTTTATCGAGCGCGACATCCTCGCCACGCCGCACATGCAGCCTCTGCTGGCCGATACCGACGCCGATGCGCTGCGAGAGGCCGAAGCGCTGCTCCGTCTCCACGCCAGCGGCATCGCCGCCCATGTCATCTGCGACGGTGTCCGGATCGGCACGGTTCGGCCGCCTGGCGTCGCAGCGGCCTGATCAACCCTTGGTCAGGCGGTCTGAAGCCGCTTCAGATCCGGCGGCGTCGCCTCGTCAGTCAGGATGCGGATGGCCTCCTCGACGCTGACCACCGTCTGGGCCTGGGACCCCAGTCGGCGGATGGCGACCTCGCCCTTTTCGGCCTCGTTGCGGCCGACGACGGCGATGACCGGCACCTTGCCGACCGAGTGTTCGCGCACCTTGTAGCCGACCTTCTCGTTCCTAAGGTCGGTCTCGACGCGCAGGCCCGCCGCGCGGAACTTCGCCGCCACCTGCTCCGCATAGCCGTCGGCGTCCGAGGTGATGGTCGCCACCACGGCCTGGACCGGCGACAGCCACAGCGGGAAGGCCCCGGCGTAGTTCTCGATCATGATGCCGATGAACCGCTCGAACGATCCCAGAATGGCCCGGTGCAGCATCACGGGGCGGTGCTTCTGGCCGTCCTCGCCGATATATTCCGCACCCAGACGCTCGGGCAGGACATAGTCGAGCTGGATCGTGCCGCAGGTCCATTCGCGGCCGATGGCGTCCTTGACGATGAAATCCAGCTTGGGCGCATAGAAGGCGCCGTCGCCCTCGGTGACGACCGGCTCGGTCCCGGCGGCGCGGGCGGCTTCGGCCATCAGGGCCTCAGCCTTGTCCCAGAACTCATCCGAACCGGCGCGGTTCTCGGGCCGGGTGCCCAGGCTGATATAGGCGGTCTCCATCCCCAGGTCGGCGTGGACGCTGCGGGCCAGTTTGATGAACTCGGCCGTTTCCTCGACGATCTGGTCCTCGCGGCAGAAGATGTGGGCGTCGTCCTGGGTGAAGCCCCGCACCCTCATCAGACCGTGCAGCGAACCCGACGGCTCATAGCGGTGACAGGCGCCGAACTCGGCCATGCGCAGCGGCAGTTCGCGATAGGAGCGCTGGCCCTGGTCGAAGATCTGCACGTGGCCGGGGCAGTTCATCGGCTTGAGGCTGAGCTCCTCGCCCTCGACCGTCTCGCAGACGAACATATTGGGCCGGTACTTGTCCCAGTGGCCGCTCTGCTCCCAGAATTTGCGGTCCAGAACCTGGGGCGTCTTGACCTCGACATAGCCGGCGGCGTCCAGACGGCGGCGCATATAGGCCTCCAGCACCCGCCACAGGATCCAGCCCTTGGGGTGCCAGAAGACCATGCCCCGGCCCTCTTCCTGCATGTGGAAGAGCTCCATCGCCTTGCCGACCTTGCGGTGGTCGCGCTTGTCGGCCTCTTCCAGCCGCTGCAGATAGGCGTCCAGATCCTCCCTGGTCGCCCAGGCGGTGCCGTAGATGCGTTGCAGCTGTTCGCGCTTGCTGTCGCCGCGCCAATAGGCGCCGGCCAGTTTGGTCAGTTTGAACGCCTTGCCGACGTGGCGCGTCGAGGGGAAGTGCGGCCCCCGGCACAGGTCGATCCAGTCGCCCTGCTTGTACAGGGTGATGGTCTCGTTCTCGGGGAGATCCTTGATCAGCTCGGCCTTGAACTTCTCGCCCCGCGCCTCGAAGAAGACGATGGCCTCGTCGCGGTCCCAGACCTCGCGCTCGAACCTGGCGTCGCGATCGACGATCCGGCCCATCTCCTTCTCGATGGCGGCGAAGTCGTCGGTCGAGAAGGGCTCGTCGCGGAAGAAGTCATAATAGAAGCCGTCCTCGATGGCCGGGCCGATCGTGACCTGGGTGCCGGGGAACAGGGTCTGGACCGCCTCGGCCAGGACGTGGGCCGTGTCGTGGCGGATGGTGTACAGGGCGGCGGGATCGTCGCGCATGATCAGGCGGAAGTCGCCGCCCGTCTCCAGCACCCGCCCCATGTCGCGCTGCTCGCCGTTCAGCTCGGCCAGGACGGCCTTCTTGGCCAGGGACGGCGAGATCGAGGTCGCGACGTCACGCGCCGTCGAACCGGCCGGATATTGGCGCACGGCGCCGTCGGGGAATTTCAGATCGATCATGACTGTTGTTCTTTTTCGTCAGTCTTTGCAGGCGGAACCGGGTCATAGCCCGAGCCGCCGAAGGGATGGCATTTACAGAGCCGGCGCACCGTCAGCCAGCCCCCCCTGACGGGTCCATGCTGGATCAGGGCGTCGCGGCCATAGTCCGAGCAGGTGGGCAGGAAACGACAGGACTGGCCGAAGAAGGGCGACAGGGTCACCTTGTAGCCGCGATGCGCCGCGCGGACGCCGCGTTCGTACAGGCTCGGAGTGGGTTTTTCGGCGCCGGGTACCATGGCGGCGCTTATCCCCCGGCGCAGCGAGGGGGGCAACCGCTCAACCGGCGGGACGCGTCCGGTCCGCATCCGGCGAGCAGGCCGTGTCGGCCCCTGGGGTGGTCCCGCCGACCTCATCGGCTCTCGCCTTCAAGGCCTCCGTGGTGGCCTTGAGCGTGGCCTCGAGCGCCACGAGGGTCGAGGCATGACGGGCCGGATAGTCCGCCACGACCTTCAGGGTGCGCAGGCCCTCGAACCGGCCGATCGGGCCCTCGCCGCCGAACTTCAGCATGGCGGTCATCGCATCACGGGCGGCGCGAACCTCGTCAACGGTCGCGTCCAGCACGGATTCGCCCAGAATGGCCGCCGCCGCCTGGCCCAGGGCGCAGGCCCTGATGTCCTGGGCGAAGTCGCGAACCGTAAGGCCGTCGGGCGAGAGGACGAGGTCCACGACTGCTCTGGATCCACACAATTTGGCAACCTGCTCGCCCGTGCCAAACCAACCCGAGACAGGGGCGGAGACGTCCAGCCGTCCGCTCAGCGGCATGTTCGCCGCCAGCGACAGGATCCGCGCGCTGTACAGGTCATCAATCATGCACCCGAGATAGGCAGCAGGGGCGGCATTGGCAAACCTTCGCAGCCCCCGCCCCCTCCACCCGTTCCCGAGCTGCCCGGCCGGTTCCATGACATCTCATGACGATGTCGTGGTCAGTCGTGATTTGCCTCCCCAGCCTCGGTGGTGGACACCTCCCGGCCTTCCTCCGCCCGGCGTCGCAACCTTTGCGGTGTTTCAAACGTCATTGACCGACGACGGTCCCTGGCCGTTGCGGTTCATACTTCAGACTGGAGTTCGGCATGCGCCCCACGCTTCTTATCGCCACATCCTTCCTCTCCCTGTCGACCGTCCCGGCGCTCGCCGCCGGCCAGCAAGCGATGACCTCGCCGCCCGCAGCGGCGCCGGCCGCTGCCGGATCGGACGTCACAGACACCCAGCTCGAGGCCTTCGCTGACGCCATGGTCAAGGTGCGCGAAATTTCCGAAGGCGTGCAGGGCGGAACGCCGTCGCCCGAACAGCAGGCCGGCATGGCCGCCGCCATCGAGGCTTCCGGGCTGGGCATCACCCAGTTCAACGCCATCAGCACGCGCGTTTCTGCCGATCCGGTCATGCGCGCCCGCGTCGTTCTGGCGGGCCTGCCCGATCCGGCGCCGGGCTCGGTCGCCGCAGGCGTGTCCGACGCAGAGGTCGAGCAGTTTTCCGCCGCCATGGTGAAGATGCGCGAGGTCGCACCGGCGGCCGGCGCCGCGCCCACCGCAGATCAGCAGGCCCGGATGGCGGCCGTTCTGGAGACGTCGGGTCTGGCCATCGACCGTTTCAACGCCATCGCTATGGCGGTGTCGAGCGACGCCCATCTCCGAGCCCGGGTCGAGCTGGCCGACGCCCGCCGCAGCGCCGGGGCCTGATCAAGGGGCGAGGGCTGAAGCCGGGAGCGTTGCCGCTTCCGGCCTCAGCCGCCCTGTAGCGACGACCAGGTGCGCCCCGCCATCGCGGGCGCGCCGGGGGCGGTCCGGGACCGCAGCCAGCTCAGGTTGCGGTCGGCCAGTTCGGGCGGAAGATCGCGGCGAATGATCTGCTCGGCCTCAAGGGTCTTGCCCTGAAGGCCCAGGGTCAGGGCCAGATTCAACCGCATTTTCGTCGTCGCGCCGGGCTGGGCGACGGCGCGACGCAACAGGGTCTCTCCGCCCGCCGCGTCGCCCGCCGCCGTCAGGGCTACGGCCGCATTGGTGAGAATCTCGGGATTGTCGGGCGACAGCTGCAGGCCCGCGTTCCAGGCCTCGCGGGCGTCCGCCTCGCGCTTGACCTGCTGGTAGGCCACGCCCAGCAAGGACAGGGGGCGCCAGTCGTTCGGCGCCAGGGTCCGGGCCTGTTCCAGTGCGGCGATACTGTAGAAGCCCTGACCGCGTGAGATATGGGCGCGACCGACCTCCAGCATGGCCTCGACATTGTCGGGCTGCGTCAGCAGCAGCCCCTGGGCCGTAGCCGCAGCCTGATCGAACTGGCCCATCTCGCGCAGGGCCTGGGCGACCTTGACCCCGGCGACCGGGTCGGCCGGGTTGATCTCCTGTTCGCGGCCCCAGAACACCGACCGGGTCAGGGGATCCATCCGGTCGGCGGTGGCGCGCTCTGCGGCCGAGGCGGGGACACGCGGCGTGGCCGGGGCGGGACTGGCGGTCGGCGCTGCAGCCAGGCCCTGCATCTGGGCGACGGCCGGAGTGGTCAGCCCGGCGATCACGGCGGCGATCAGGATTGCGGCGGCGGCGGCGGTGCGCGACATGGGGCGATCCATTCGAAAACGACGGGCTCCAGACTCCGCCCTCTGCGTCAAGACATGGTTAACGATATCGCCGGAGCTGCTTCATGAGCCGTCAGACCCCCGCCCTGATCCCTGCATCCGGGGCTGCTCGTCCCATCCGACTGATCGCCCCCGGCGCGACGCTGGAGGGCCGAACCGGCGCATGGGCCGCGGCCAACGCCTTCACCGGCAAGGCGGGGCAGTTGCTTCTGGTTCCGGGCGAGGACGGGACGGTGGTCGAGGCCCTGTTCGGCGCGGGTGCGGCCTTTGACCCGATGTCGGTGCGGGGGCTGGCGGCGCGCCTGCCGGGCGGCGTCTGGCGGCTGGAGGGCGCGGCGCCCGATCATGCCGGCCGGGCGGCCCTGGCCTTTGCCCTGGGGGGCTATGTGTTCGATCGTTACAAGGCCCGCCCCGAGGCCGAACCGCCGGTGCTGGCGGCGGGCGAGGGGGTCGATGTCGAGGCCGTCCTGCGTATTGCTGCGGCCTGCGCCCTGACCCGTGAGATGGTCGACACCCCCGCCGCCGACATGGGGCCGACACAGATCGAGACCATTGCCCGCGAGATCGCCGAGGCCCACGGGGCCGCTTTTGACGTGGTCGAGGGCGACGGTCTGCTGGAGCAGAACTATCCCGCCGTCCACGCTGTCGGTCGCGCCGCCGCCCCGCACCGGGGTCCACGCGTCATCGAGATCGGCTGGAATCTCCACCGCACCGACCGGCCTCTGGTCGCCCTGGTCGGCAAGGGGGTGGTGTTCGACACCGGCGGTCTGGATCTCAAGCCTGCCGCCGGGATGCGCAATATGAAGAAGGACATGGGCGGCGCCGCCCATGTGCTGGGTCTGGCCCGGCTCGTGATGCAGGCCGGGCTCGATATCCGGCTGGTGGTGCTGGTCGCGGCGGTGGAGAACGCCGTCTCGGCCGACGCCTTCCGGCCGGGCGACATCCTTTCGACCCGAAAGGGGCTGACGGTGGAGATCGGCAATACCGACGCGGAGGGGCGGCTGATCCTGGCCGATGTTCTGACCCGGGCGGCCGAGCATGCACCGGACCTGACGCTGGATTTCGCCACCCTGACGGGGGCGGCGCGGATGGCCCTGGGACCCGAACTGCCGCCGATCTATACGGATGACGAGACGTTGGCGGACGACATGCTGGCCGCCTCGGCCGCCGTCGCCGACCCCCTGTGGCGGATGCCCTTGTGGCCCGGCTACCGGGCCTCCATCGACAGCGAGATCGCCGATGTGCGCAATGATTCGGCCGCCTGGGCCCAGGCCGGGTCGGTGACCGCCGCCCTGTTCCTGCAGAAATTCGCCCCGACGACGGGGGTCTGGGCCCATCTGGACGTCTTCGCGTGGAACCCCCGCAACCGCCCCGGGTGGCCCGAGGGCGGCGAGGCGCAGGGCCTGCGCGCGGCGTTCGAGATGCTGTCGCGGCGCTATCCGAAGGCGGGCTGAAGGCCGAACGACGCTCGCGGCTCGACGTCTTCACGCCGGCCTGTGAGGCGACGGCGCACTGCCGATCTGATCGCCCGACCCGCCCGCCGCGCGGGGCGAACCGTGACCACGAACAGATCGTTCAACGTCCGCCGCACTCGTTCCCGCATCGGCGCCAGCCGCGTGGCGCCCTGGGCGATGACGGCGACGGCGATCAGGTCAACGACCGCGCCGGCGTCGAACATGGCCATCCAGGCGAAGGCCTCGGGCGCTCCTATGGCGAACAGCCTCACCCCCTCGGCCCCGCCGGCCCAGAACAGCCCGATGGCGATCAGGACCAGCAGGCCGAGGACGATCGTCCGGCCCGCACCAAACCGCGACAGGCCCGCTGCAGGCCGACCGATCAACCAGATGCGGAGCGTCCGGGCCACGCCGGTCTCTGGAAACAGGGTCATTGTCAGGACCGCCGCCGCCAGGAGAATACACAAGGGAATCATCGTCACTCGCAGCCGCCCCAAACATGGAGCGCGCCCGCTCCGATACGGATCTTGGCAAGGCTCAGGCGCTTCACAAGTGATCCGGACGACGCTTTGCCGAATTCTGTTCCGCGCTGTTAACGCCAGATTCGACTCTGGCGCCCACAATGGCCGTTCAATCGGACGGACCTGTTCTTGACCCTGTTCGCGGACCTTGACGCCAAGACGCTTCTCGCCCGGCCCGATCTGGCCGAGCAGGCGTTGGAAGGCCTGATGCCGGCGGCGGCCTACCGTCCGACCGTGGCGATGCACGGCTGCGTGGCGGTGGCAGACATCGAGGCGAAGACCGAAAGCGGGTCGGCCCGCGTCGATCAACTGCTGTCCGGCGAAGCCTTCGATGTGCTGGAACGCGTGGATGGACGCGCCTGGGGTCGGGCCCGGCGGACCGGATCGGTGGGCTGGCTGGATCTCGACGCCCTGTCTCCAGGCGCCCCCGTGGCCGGCTTTACCGTCACCGCGGTCGACGCCGCCCTGCCGCTGAACGCCCTGATTCCGGGTCCGGCGACCGACCTTCCCGCCGGCGACGTGCGTCCGATCGGAGAATTCGAGACCGACCCTGTGGCTGTGGCCGAACGGATGCTGGGCGCGCCGCACGCCCTCGGCGCACGGTCGTCACAGCTGACCGACTGTTCGGGTCTGGTGCAGGCCGCCCTGTTCGCCTGCGGCCGGGCCTGTCCGCGTCATTCCGATCGACAGGCCGAACTGGGCCAGGCGATCTCGCGCGACAAGGCGCAACGCGGCGATCTGGTCATCTGGCTGGCGCCTGAGGGCGAGACGGACTTCACCGGCCACTCGGCCCTGGTCCTGGATCCTGACACCGTCATCCACGCCACCGGCCATCACGGCGCGGTCGTGCTTGAGGACCTGGCTGCGGCTGAGGCGCGTTACGCCTCTGGCGGCTTTGCTGCTCCGGTGTTCCGCAGACCCTGACCGAAACAGAAAGGGCGGTCCGAAGACCGCCCTTCCCTGATTTTTTGTCTCTACTCTAGCCGACGGGCGGGGCGGGCGTCGTGGCCGCCGGGGCGGCGACCTCTCCGGCCTGGGTCGTGGCGGCGCCCACGGGGCCTGCGGCTGGAGCGGCCGAACCACTGGCGACGCCGGCTTCGGCGCCGGCGGCGGCGGCGCCCTCGACCGGGGCGGCGCCGGGCTGGCGAGCCGGATCCGGGGCCGGAATGGCGAAGCCGGTCGAGCCCTGGCTGCGCAGATAGGCGATCAGATTGTGACGCGTGGCCTCATCCCGAAGTCCGGCGAAGGACATCTTGGTGCCGGGCACATAGCGGGCCGGGGCGGTGATGAAGGCGTCCAGGGCGTCAAAGCCCCAGGTCGGGACCTCGCCCTTGTGCGCGATCATGGCGTCGGAATAGGCGAAGCCTGCGCTGTGCGTCACCGGGCCGCCGACCACGCCGAACAGGTTCGGGCCGATTCCATTGGCGCCGCCCTGGTTGATGGTGTGGCAGGCCTTGCAGCGTGCGAACGCGGCCTCACCGGCGGCCAGATCGGCGGCGGGCAGGACCGTGCCCCAGTCGGCGGGCAGGGCAGGGGCCTCGGCGCCCGCCTCGGCCTCTTCCGGGGCATTGATCATATAGCCCATCTTTTCAGGCTCATGCGTCTTGTAGACGAAGCCCGATCCTTCCTTGACGACCAGGATGACGAATGCCGTCCCCAGAGCCGCGCCCAGAATCTTGTTCCACTTCAGATCGCCGCTCATGCGCGTGGTCGCATCCCGTCATTTAAGGTCCGCCGACAGGCTCGGGCGGACGAATTCTTGCGTGGGCGTCTCTGACACGGTAGCGCGGCCTTCGCAACCGGCGCCAAGGGGGTTGGCGTGGTTTCAGGACCATCTGCCGCTCCGGGCGGGAAAGTACGACCATGAACCCTTTGATATTGATACCGGCTCGCATGGCGGCGACCCGTCTGCCGAACAAGCCCCTGGCCGATATCGGCGGCAAGCCGATGATTGTCCAGGCCTGGGAGGGGGCGATGAACTCCGGCCTGCCTGTGGTCGTGGCGGCCGGGGATCCCGAGATCGTGGCGGTGGTCGAGGCGGCCGGAGGCAGGGCCGTGCTGACCGACCCCGGCTTGCCTTCGGGGTCGGACCGTATCCGGGCGGCGCTCGAGGCGGTCGATCCCGAGGGCGAGCACGACGCCGTCATCAACCTTCAGGGCGACATGCCCTTTGCTGATCCGGGGTTGGCCACCGCCTGTGCGGCCCTGTTGCACGGCGAACCGGGCTGCGACATCGCGACCCTGGTGGCGCCGGAGGCTGACGTTTCCGATCGCACCAATCCGGATGTGGTCAAGGCGGTCCTGGCCCTGGTCGAGGGCGAGCGCCACGGCCGCGCCCTGTATTTCACCCGCTCGACCCTGTATGGCGACGCCCCCGTCTGGCGTCACATCGGCGTTTACGGCTATCGCCGCGAGGCCCTGATGCGCTTCTGCGCCGCCCCGCCGTCGCCGCTGGAGAAACGCGAAAAGCTGGAGCAGCTCCGAGCGCTGGAAATGGGCCTGTCGATCTGGGCGGCTGTGATCGATGAAGCGCCGCTGTCGGTGGACAATCCGGCGGATCTGGAGGCGGCTCGACTATTCCTCCCCCAAGCGTAGCGCAGGGGGAGGGGGACCGCAGCGCGCTTGCGCTGTGGTGGAGGGGGTCTGATCCAAACCCGGTGTCTGGGGTGAGCCCCCTCCACCGCTTCGCGGTCCCCCTCCCCCGATGGGGGAGGATCTATGTGTTCTCCTCCACCCACACCCGTATCAGCGTATGGGCGATGGCCGAGGACGGCGGGGCCTTGATCTCCGGATGGGTCCCTTCCAGCACTGCCTTCGCCTCCGCCCGGGTCAGCCAAGCCACGGATTCCAGCTCGGTCTGGTCCGGGGCGGCCTGGTCGTCCGAGACCTCGGCGATCAGGCCGATCATCAGCTGGGACGAAAACGGCCAGGGCTGGCTGGAATGATAGCGAACGGCGGTGACGGTCAGGCCGGCCTCCTCCTGCACCTCGCGGGCGCAGGCCTCCTCGATCGATTCCCCGGGCTCCAGGAAGCCGGCCAAGGCCGACATCCGGCCGGCGGGCCAGGCGGCCTGACGCCCCAGAAGGCAGATGGGCTCGGCGCCTCCGGTGAAGACCGGCAGCATGATGGTGACCGGGTCGACCCTGGGGAAATGATCGGTTCCGCAGGCGTCGCAGGTGCGTTTCCAGCCGCCGCAGCTGTTGCGCGACGGCTGGCCGCAGGCGGCGCAGAAGCCGTGCCGCCGCCGCCAGTCGAACAGGCTCTTGGCGCACCCCGCCATGGCCGCGTCGTTGCCGGGCAGCAGGCCGGCGGCGGCGCGCATCTCATGGAACGCGCCCAGCCCCTTGACCGAGGTCTCCGCCGGATCGGCCGGGCCCTCGAACTCGATGGCGAAGACCGGCGCATCCTTCCACAGACCCAGGAACAGCTCCCTGTCCGGGACCAGCGCCCGCGCATGACCCATGTCGACCCAGGCCAGACGCGAGCCCCCGGCGGTGTCCTCGATCAGCGGGCGGCCCTCCCACAGGATCAACGCCAGGGCGTCCGGCCGCCCCGCCTGTTCGGCCAGCCAGTCGGGATCGTTCCGGAGATCGCCCGCCCGATCGAGCGGATTGCCGGCGAAGGTGTTGCCAGAGAAGCGGGGCGCGGGGGTCAGGGTCATGGCCGTCTCATACCGTCTTGCACGCCCGGCGTCTTGAGGCAGTGGCTTGATTTTCCCACCATCAGCAGCGATATAGGGGGTGGAGATCGCGGGCGAAGGCCTCGCCAACCTGGTCAGGGCCGGAAGGCAGCAGCCACAACGAATTCACCTTCGGGTCGCGGTCTCCACCTTTCCCCGCATCGTCAGAATGATCCCGCGCGGCAGCCTGCGCCGGGGTCAACCACGCGTCGGCCCCGTGACGCCGGGGTCTGTAAAATGTCGTAAAGCCGCGATGGCGCGCAACCACGGGATGGCGCAGTAGTTCACTCCCCAATCAAATGTGGAGCCAGACCATGAGCATTTTCGGCAAGATCCTCGGCGGCATCTTCAATCGCAAGAAGCCCGCCGCGCCCGCCCCCGCCCCGTCGGCCACCCCGGCGGCGCCCGCGTCCCCGGCCGTCGTGGCCTCCGCCCCCCAGCCGCCCGAGCCCGTCGACATCGAGGCGGTCCTGAACGAACTGGCGGACGAGAACCCGCAGAAGCTGAACTGGCGCACCTCCATCGTCGACCTGATGAAGCTGGTCGGGATGGAAAGCTCGCTGGCCGAGCGCAAGGAACTGGCCGACGAGCTGGGCTATACCGGTGACAAGTCGGACTCGGCCTCGATGAACATCTGGCTGCACAAACAGGTTCTGGCCAAGCTGGCCGCCAACGGCGGCAAGGTGCCGGCTGACCTGATCGACTGATTGTCCACAGATCCGGACTGAAATCCGGACGCCGTCGGTTCCCCGGAGCCGGCGGCGTTCTTGTATGCCGTGACCATACCGGCGCCGCGCGCTAAGACGGTCCCATGAGCGACGTCGATCCGAGTCTCGAAGGCCCTCCCTGGGAGGAAGAACTCCCCGAGCGGGACGAGAACACTGACGACATGTTCGGGGCGCCTCCGGTCGCGCCTGAGCCCGTGGCCCAGGTCGCTCTCGCCCGGGCCGCCGCGCCGCCGACGGCGCCTGCCCCGGCCGCGCCCTCCGACGCCCACGACGAAACCTCCGGCGAGGCCTACACCGTCCTCGCCCGCAAATACCGGCCGCGCACCTTCGAGGACCTGATCGGGCAGGAGGCGATGGTTCGCACCCTGACCAACGCCTTCGCCACCGGCCGCATCGCCCACGCCTTCATGCTGACCGGGGTGCGGGGGGTCGGCAAGACCACCACGGCCCGGCTGCTGGCCCGCGCCCTGAACAACCAGACCGACGTCATCGACCGGCCCTCGCTGGAACTGACCGCCCACGGCGTCCATGACGCCGCCATCATGGCCGGCCAGCATATGGACGTGATGGAGATGGACGCCGCCAGCCACACCGGCGTCAACGACATCCGCGATATTCTGGAGAGCGTCCGCTATGCGCCCGTCGAGGCCCGCTACAAGGTCTATGTGCTGGACGAAGTGCACATGCTGTCCAACCAGGCCTTCAACGCCCTGCTGAAGACGCTGGAAGAGCCGCCGCCCCACGCCAAATTCATCTTCGCCACCACCGAGATCCGCAAGGTGCCGGTGACCATCCTGTCCCGCTGCCAGCGATTCGACCTGCGCCGCGTCGAGCCGGAAATCCTCGTCGAACACCTCAGCCGCATCGCCGGCCGCGAGGGGATGAAGGTCGAGGACGACGCCCTGGCCCTGATCGCCCGCGCCGCCGAGGGCTCGGTCCGCGACGGCCTGTCGCTGCTGGATCAGGCCCTGGTGCAGGGCGAGCGCGGCGAGCCCGTCAAGACCGAGGTGGTGCGCGACATGCTGGGTCTGGCCGACCGGACCCAGACCATCGCCCTGTTCGAACAGGTCATGGGCGGCCGCACGCCCGAGGCGCTGGAGACCTTCCGCACCCTGTACGGCTATGGCGCCGATCCGGTGCAGGTGACCAACGACCTGCTGGAGCATTGCCACGCCGCCTCGGTGGCCAAGATGCTGGGGCCGCAGGCGACGCGTCTGCCGGCCGATCAGGCCGCGACCCTGGCGGCGCTGGGCGCCTCGATCTCGGCCGGGACCCTGTCGCGGGTCTGGCAGATGCTGCTCAAGGCCCTGGACGAGGTGCGCCGCGCCCCCAGCCCGGCGGATGCGGTCGAGATGGCCATCGTCCGTCTGGCCTACGCCGCCGACCTGCCCGGGCCGGAGGAGGCGCTGAAGGCGCTGCAGAATGGCGAGACGCCCGGCGGCGCCGGGGGCGGCTCAGGCGGCGGCGGAAGCGCGCCACGCGGCGGCGGGGGAGGCGGCGCCCAGGCGCAGTTCGGGGCCCAGATGGCGGCGCGTCCGATGGCGGCGCCCGCCCTGCCGGACCCGCAGACCTTCGAACAGGTCGTCGCCCTGATCGGGCAGAAGCGCGAAATCGGCCTGCAGATGGAGGTCCAGCGCTATGTCCGGCTGGTCTCGTTCAAGCCCGGCGCCATCGTCTATGAAAGCAGCCCCGAGGCGCCGATCGACCTGGCCCGCAAGCTGGCCTCTCGGCTCAAGGACTGGACCGGCAAGACCTGGCTGATCGCCGCCAACGGCCAGGGCGGCGGCGAGACCCTGATCGAGATCGATCGCCGCAAGAAGGTCGAGGAGCGGGCCGAGGTCGAGGCCGATCCGTTCGTCAAGGCCGTGATGGAAACCTTCCCCGGCGCCCGGATGGATTTCAAGGTCATCGCCCCAGCCGTCGAGATGCCGGCCATTCCGGATGAGGCGGAGGACGAGGACTAACTAAATCATCCGCTCATCCCCGCGAAAGCGGGGACCCAGTGCTTTCGTGAGGCACACGATGGCATTCTATACCTATATCGTCGCAAGCCAGCGCAACGGCACACTCTACACCGGGTCGACCGACTCATTGATCACCCGGACGCGGCAGCATCGCGAAAAGGTCTTCAAAGGTTTTACCGCGAAATACGGGTGCGCCACCCTCGTCTGGTACGAGCCGCACGAAACGCGGCACTCCGCCTTCGTTCGAGAGCGGCGGATCAAGAAGTGGAACAGGGTCTGGAAACTCGAACTGATCGAGAAATCGAATCCCGGTTGGCGTGATCTCTTCGACGACCTTTTCTCATAAAAGCACTGGGTCCCCGCTTTCGCGGGGATGAGCGGAAGTTAGAGAATTTTCGCCGCTTCCTCGAAGTCCAGACGCGGCGAACGGGGGAAGAGGTTCTCGTCCGTGCCATAGCCCAGGTTGACGATGAAGTTGGGCTCTACCGCCGTGCCGGCAAAGAACTCGGCCTTCACCCCGGCCGGGTCGAAGCCGGACATCGGGCCGACGTCCAGACCCAGGGCGCGGGCCGCGATCATCAGATAGCCGCCCTGAAGCGAGCTGTTGCGGAAGGCGGCCTGCTTGCGGCCGGCCTCGTCGGCGAACCAGTCGCGGGCGCCCGGGGCGTGGGGGAACAGTTTGCCCAGATGGTCGTGGAAATCGACGTCATAGCCGATGATCAGATTGACCGGCGCCTGAAGCGTCTTGTCCCGATTGCCTTCGGACATATGCGGCGCCAGTCGCGCCCGGGCCTCGGGCGAGGTCAGGAAGACGAAGCGGGCGGGGGTGGAGTTCACCGCCGTCGGCCCGAATTTGGTCAGGTCATACAGCTTGTGCAGCAGTTCCGGCGCGACCGGCCGATCCGACCAGGCGTTGCGGGTGCGCGCCTCGGTGAACAGCTGGGCCAGGGCGGTCTCGCCCAGGGCGGCGTCGCGGGTGGAGGAATCATGGGCCATGGGGGCGGGTCCGTTTGATTGGTAACAACTGTAGTTGCAAAATAGGGGGGCGCAGCCTGGGCGCAAGGGGTAAGTTCGAAACGGTCGGTTTCGTTTCGCGTCCGGACCCCCTATCTATCCCGGTATGAAAGACCTCAACGCACTGATGCAACAGGCCCAGGCGATGCAGCAGCGACTGCAGGACGCCCAGGCGAAGATGGCTGAATCCTCTGCGGAGGGATCCTCGGGCGGCGGCCTCGTGACCGTGGCCCTGAGAGGCCCCGGCGAGATCACGGCCGTGACGATCGACGACAGCCTGCTGGTCTCCGGCGAGGGCGAGATCCTGGCCGATCTGATCGTCGCCGCCCACGCCGACGCCAAACGCCGGCTGGACGAGATCAACAACGGCCTGATGCGCGACGCCGCCGGCCCGCTGGCAGGGATGAACCTGCCCGGCATGCCGAACCTGTTCTGATCTCTTGGCCGCCTCCGCCGGACCCGAGATCGAGCGGCTGATCGCCCTGCTGGCCAAGCTGCCGGGGCTGGGTCCGCGCTCGGCCCGGCGCGCGGCCCTGCAGCTGTTGAAGCGTCGCGACCAGCTTCTGGTCCCGCTGGCGGCGGCCATGACCGAGGCGGCGGAGAAGGTCGTCTCCTGCTCCGTCTGCGGCGCGCCCGACACCCGTGATCCCTGTTCGATCTGTTCGGATACGTCGCGCGACAACGGCCTGATCTGCGTGGTCGAGGAGGCCGGCGCCCTGTGGGCCATGGAACGGTCCGGCGCCTTTCGCGGCAAATACCATGTGCTGGGCGGCCTGCTGTCCGCGCTGGACGGCATAGGACCCGAGGCCCTGCGTGTCGCCGAACTGGTCGGTCGCGCCCGGTCAGGCGTCAACGAAGCCGATCCCGACCGGCGCGGCGCTGTGCGCGAGGTGGTGCTGGCCCTGCCGGCCACCGTCGACGGCCAGACCACGGCCCACTATCTGGCCGAGCGCCTGTCCGGGTCCGGCGTGGAGGTCACCTCCCTGGCGCGGGGCGTCCCCGTCGGCGGCGACCTCGACTGGCTCGACGACGGCACCATCGTCCAGGCCCTTCGGGCGCGCCGGCCGGCGTGATACAAGGCCGCCATGGCGGACGATCTGCAAAAGCCGACCAGTCTCTATGAACGGGACTACCTCGCCTGGACGGAGGTTCAGGCGACCGCGTTGCGCGCCCGAAAGGGCGGCGACAATGCCCTCGACTATGACAATCTGGCCGAGGAGATCGAGGATTTGGGCAAGTCCGAGTTTCGCGCCTGTGAAAGTCAGGTGGAGAATATCATCGAACATCTGCTCAAGATCGAATTCGTCGGTCCGGGGCAGACGGTTCCTCACTGGCGCAAGGAAGTCTTGGGGTTTCGCCGCGAACTGGCGAAGCGGCGAACGGCGACCATCGACAACCGGTTGATTCCGGAACTCGCCGATGCATTCGCCTATGCCGTGAAGGCGCTGGTGGCTGGCGGGCTGCTGCCGGGGGCAGACACGGTTCTTGCCGCCCGTCAGACCTATGAATGGAGCCAGATCGTTGATCCCGACTGGTTTCCCGAGGCCCGATACGACATCCACGACTAACCTGCGGCTTTCGGACGTCCCCGACTCCGTCTAGGAACGGAGCATGAACACGATCGAGATCGTCCTCGCCGTCCTCGTCCTCGCCCTGGGCGGCGGCTTCCTGTGGGCCTTCATGGGCTGGCAGAAGACGAAGGGGGCCCTGTCGACCGCCGAGCACCGGATCGAGCTGATCGAGGACAGCCGCGCCACCATGGGCGAATTCCTCAAGGCCCAGGCCGCCCAGTCGGCCCAGGTGGTGGCCGACCAGATGGTCACCCGCGCCACCGAGACCTTCCGCGCCCAGGACCGCGTGGCCCAGGCCCGGATGGAGGCTCAGCTCAAGCCTGTGGCCGACACACTGAAGGCGTTTCAGGAGCATGTCTCGGCGCTGGAGAAGTCCCGCAACGAGGAGACCGGCGGGCTGAAGGAGCAACTGGCCCTGCTGATGACGGCCTCATCGGCCACGCGCGACGAGGCCCGCAGGCTGACCGAGGCCCTGAAAGGCAACACCGGGCGGCGGGGCCGCTGGGGCGAACAGACCTGCCGCAATGTGCTGGAGGCTGCGGGCATGGCCGGCCGATTCGACTTCGAGGAGCAGACCTCGGCCGCGAATGACGAGGGGCGCCAGTCGCGCCCCGACTTCATCGTCCGCCTGCCCGGCGGCGGCATGTTCGTCATCGACGCCAAGGTGTCCCTGGCCTTTGGCGAGGAGGCCGACGGCGACGAGGCGGCCCAGGCGCGGGCCATGTCGCTGCGTACCGCCGCCAGTATGAAGACCCACGTGCGCCAGCTGGCCTCCAAGGGCTATCAGGACCAGTTCCGGCCCAGTCCGGACTTCGTCGCCATGTTCGTGCCCGGCGACGCCTTCCTCGCTGCGGCCCTGGACCACGAACCCGACCTGATGAGCCAGGCGATGGAATCGCGTGTCGTCATCGTCACCCCCACCACCCTGTTCGCCCTGTGCAAGGCCGTGGCCTATGGCTGGCGGGCCGAGGAGCAGACGAAGAACGCCGAGGACGTCGCCCGCCTCGGCAAGGAGCTGTACAAGCGGCTGTCGGTCATGGGCGGCCACGCCGCCGCCGTCGGCCGGGCGCTGGATACGGCGGTCGGGAAATACAACCAGTTCGTCGGGTCTCTGGAGAGCCAGGTCATGGTCTCGGCCCGCCGGTTCGAGGACCTGAAGGTCGATCACGAGGGCAAGGACCTGCCCGACCTGCCGCCCGTGGATCAGGCGCCGCGCATTCTCAGCCGGCCGGAATTGGTGGCGGCGCCCGACCGCCCGGACGGGATCGCCTTGCGGTAAGACCCTGCGCCTGGTCGGGCAAGGACGGTTCGCCAAGCGCCCTTGTCCTAATGACAACGACGCTTGACATCCATCGAGGTTGTTGTAAAAGGTGCTTGTCTAAAACGACGGAACCCGACCCATGTCGCCACGAACGAGAAACCTCATCATCCTGCTGGTCGGCGGCTTCCTCGGCATGATTGCGCTCGGCTTTGTCGCGGGCGTCATCGCCGGATACTGGAGCGCCCATAGCGATGCCTCGGCCGATATGGCCCTGTTCTGGACCCTCGGCGCATTCGCCGTCCTCGCCATGTCCGGGGCCATGGTCCTGAGCGTCAAATGGATGCGGTCCATCGACGAGGCGGCGCGGGAAGCCCACAAGGCCGCCTGGTTCTGGGGCGGGACCGCCGGCATGTCCGTCGGCGGGGTTCTCGTCATCCTGACCTCGTTGCCGCAAGCGGAACGACTGCAACTGTCGTCCTGGCTGGACGGCCGCACCGACCCCGCCGCCTATATGGCCACCGGCGCCTTCGCCATCATGACCCTGATGATCATCGGCTACACGATCGTCTGGATCTGGTGGTGGCTTGCGCGCCGATGAGGAGATCCCGATGAACAATCGCCTCAAGGTCCTGCGCGCCGAGCGCAACTGGAGCCAGGCCGAACTGGCCGACCGCCTTGGAGTCTCACGCCAGACCGTGAACGCCCTGGAAACCGGCCGCTACGACCCCTCCCTGCCGCTGGCGTTCAAGATCGCCCGGGTGTTCAGCCAGCCCATCGAATCCATATTCACCGAAGGAGAGTGATCAGATGACGGACCTGCCTTCTGCTCCAAACCCGACCGAAGCCCCCCGACCCCTGTGGCGGAAACTCCTGGGCATCGCAGGCCTCGCTGTGGCCGGCGGACTGGCGGGCTATGCGCTGGGCGGCGTCGGCCGTGACGCCGTCGGCCGCTGGGATGATGAAATCGCCCTGGTCATGGCCGTCGCCCTGATCGCCATGGCCCTGATCAGCGCGGTGGTTCTGGTGACCCGACCGCGCGACGTGCCCCGGGGGTGCGGTCTGCTGCAGATCGTCGTCACGGCCCTTGCGGGCGTCATGTTCATCCTGCCGATCTTCGGGCCCCGGCTGCTTGAGCCGAATCTGATATTCGCCCTCATCGTCGGCCTGCTTGCGGTCCAGAGCGTCGCCAATGTGATGCTGTGGCGCGCGGCGGACGAGATGCTGCGCAGGGTCCTGTCCGAGACCAGCACCCTGGCCTTCTGGGCCCTGCAGACCGCTCTTTTCATCTATGCCGCCGCCGAACGCCTCGGCCTTGTCCAGGGCGTTACCGCCTGGGGCATGATCGGCATCCTGATGGGCGTCTATCTGGCCGCCTCAATCGTGGCCTCCGCCCGGCGCGGCATGGCCTGACCCGATCTCCGCCCGCCAATCCGTTTCCGTCTTCATCCCACTCATGAGAGTCTGTCCCATGTCCATTCTGGATCGTATCAGCGCCCCGGCGCGCCGCCTGACCTCGACCGCCGTCGGCGCCGTCCTTGGCCTCGCCCTGACCGCCGCCCTCGCCGCCGCTCCGATGGAGGCGGTCGCCCAGACCGCCTCCCCCGCGGCCGCCACGCCCAGCGCTGAAGGCCAGGGCCCGGCCCTGTGGGTGATCCGCGACGCGGACTCGACCCTGTATCTGTTTGGCACCGTCCATGTGCTGAAGCCCGACGTCGCCTGGGCCTCGGCCCCTGTCGAGGCCGCCTTTGACAGCGCCGACACGATCTGGTTCGAAATCTCCAATCCCGATGACCAGGCGGCGATCATTCCCCTGATCCAGCAGTACGGCGTCTCCCCGGCCACCCCCCTGTCCAGCCTTCTGACCGCCGAGGAGATGGCCGACCTGGATCGCGCCGCCCGGACCATCGGCGCCTCGGCTGCCCAGCTCGACGCCCTGCGCCCCTGGTTCGCCGGCCTGACCCTGGCGATGGCGCCGCTCGTCAAGGCCGGCTACGACCCGGCCTCCGGCGTTGAACTGAAGCTGAAGGCCCGCGCCACAGAGGCCGGAAAGGCCATCAACGGTCTGGAGACCATCGACAAACAGGTGCTGATCCTGGCGACCCTGCCCCAGGACATCCAGCTGGAGTTCCTGCGCTCGACCCTCAACGAGTTCGACGAGGCGGCGACCCAGCTTGATCTGATGGTGGCGGCCTGGGCTTCGGGCGATGTGGAGGGTCTGAACACCGTCGCCGTGGCTCCCATGAAGACCGAGGCGCCGCACATCTATGACGCGCTCCTTGTGCGCCGGAACACCGACTGGGCCGATCAGATCCAGGGCCTTCTGGCCGGATCAGGCACCGCCTTCATCGCCGTCGGCGCCGCCCACCTGACGGGTGAGGACAGCGTCCAGGCCATCCTGGCCAGCCGCGGCGTAGTCGCCGAACGGCAATAAGGGCAGACCTGAAATGACGAGGGGGCGTCCCGGTCGGGACGCCCCCTTTTTGTTTGGTCGAAGTTCTTGCTGGTCAGAGCGACCGCGAAATCAGCAGCTTCATGATCTCGTTGGTGCCGCCATAAATGCGCTGGACGCGGGCGTCCTTGTACAGCTGGGCGATCGGATATTCGGTCATATAGCCGTAGCCGCCGAACAGCTGGAGCATCTCGTCGATGGTCTCGCCCTGGATGTCGGTGACCCAGTATTTGGCCATGGAGGCGGTGGCGGCGTCCAGCTTGCCTTCAAGATGCAGGCCGATGCAGTGGTCGACGAAGACGCGGGCCACCGTCAGCTTCGTCTTGATCTCGGCCATCTTGAACTGGGTGTTCTGGAACTCGATGATCGCCTTGCCGAAGGCCTTGCGGCCCCGGACATAGTCGACCGTCTCGCGATAGCCGCGTTCGGCCGCCGCAATACCCTGGACGGCGATGTTCAGACGCTCCTGCGGCAGCTGTTCCATCAGATGATAGAAGCCGCGCCCCTCGGCCCCGCCGATAACGCTCTCAAGCGGAACCTTCACATCGTTGAAGAAGAGCTCGGAGGTGTCGTTTGCCTCCATGCCGATCTTGTGCAGGTTGCGGCCGCGCTCAAAGCCTTCCGCCCCGTCGGTTTCAAGACCGATCAGGCTGATGCCCTTGGCGCCTTCCGACGGATCGGTCTTGGCCACCACGATGATGAAGTTGGCCATCTGGCCATTGGTGATGAAGGTCTTGGAGCCGTTCAGGACATAGTGGTCGCCCTGTTTGATCGCCGTGGTCTTGACGCCCTGCAGGTCCGACCCGGCGCCCGGCTCGGTCATGGCGATCGCGCCGACCAGTTCGCCGGTGGCCAGACGGGGCAGCCAGCGCGCCTTCTGCTCCTCGGTCCCGTAGTGGTGGATGTAGGGGGCGACGATGGCGTTGTGCAGGCTGATGCCGAAATGGTCCGCGCCCTTCCAGCCCAGTTGCTGCATCAGCACGACCTCGTGCCGATAGTCACCGCCCATACCGCCGTGGTCCTCGGGCATGGACAGGTTCAGCAGCCCGGCCTCGCCGGCGTCCGTCCACAGCGACCGCGGCACCGAGGAGGCGGCGATCCACTCGGCCATCTTTTCCGGCGGGGCGTGATCGTCGATCCAGCGGCCGACGCTGTCGTTGAACAGGACGATTTCCTCATCCTGCATGAAGGCGGGCAGGGGAACGGCGAGAGGGCTGGTCATGGCGTTTCGCTCCAACTGAACCCTTCTCCCGGAGGGAGAAGGAGGGGCCCGCGCCTGCAGGCGTGGGAGGATGAGGGGTTACGGTGTTGACGGCTGGACACCGCAACCCCTCACCCCTTCGCGCCAGGGAACGATCGCTTCGATCCCGTGCGCTCAAGCCCTCTCCCTCCGGGAGAGGGTGGAAATCAGAACGCCTCGGCCGGCATGGCCATCAGAACGTCGGCGCCGGTCTTCAGCTTGACCAGATGCCCCTGGGCGTCGGGGAGGATGCGCTCGACGAAATAGCGCCCGGTCTGCAGCTTGGCAGCATAGAAGGGGTCGGTCGAACCCTCGTCGACCCTGGCCTGGGCCGCCTTGGCCATCTGGGCCCAGAGATAGGCCATGGCCGTCAGGCCGAACAGGTTCAGATAGTCGGTGGAGGCGGCGCCGGCGTTGTCCGGGTTCTGCATGCCGTTCTGCATCAGCCACATTGTGCCTTCCTGCAGCTTCTTCCGGGCGTCGGCCAGGCCGTCGACGAAGGGTTTGACCGGTCCCTCGCCGCCGTTTTCGGAGACGAAGGCGTCGATGTCGGCGAACCAGCTCATGATCGCGCGGCCGCCGTTCGATGGCAGTTTGCGACCCACCAGATCCAGCGCCTGAATCCCGTTGGTGCCTTCGTAGATCATGGTGATCCGGGCATCGCGCAGGTACTGGCTGGCCTGGAAATGCTCGGTGTAGCCGGATCCGCCGTGGACCTGCATGCCCAGCGAGGCGACATGGAAGCCCTTGTCAGTCAGGTAGGCCTTCAGCACGGGCGTAATCAGGCCCATGTAGTCCTTGGCCTTTTGCGCAGTGGCCTCATCCGTGGATTTCTCCAGGTCGGCCTGCAGTGCGGTCCACAGAATGAAGGCCTGCCCGCCTTCGACGAAGGCCTTGGCTTCCAGCAGCATGCGACGGACGTCGGGGTGGACCATGATGCTGTCGGCCGGGCCGTCCGGGTTCTTGGGTCCGGTCAGGCTGCGGCCCTGGATGCGGTCCCTGGCGAATTCGACGGCGGCCTGATAGGCGGCGGCCCCGATGGCCAGGCCCTGCAGACCCGTGCCGAGGCGGGCGTCGTTCATGACCACGAACATGTTGTTCATGCCCCGGCCTTCCTCGCCGATCAGCCAGCCGGTCGCGCCGTCGTACTGCATGACGGCGGTGGCGTTGCCGTGGATGCCCATCTTGTGCTCGAGGCCGGTGCACATCAGCGCATTGCGCTCGCCGATCGAGCCGTCCTCGTTGACGAGGAACTTCGGCACGAGGAACAGAGACAGGCCCTTGATCCCCGCCGGCGCGCCTTCGACCCGGGCCAGGACCGTGTGGATGATGTTGTCGGTGAAGTCGTGCTCGCCGGCCGAGATCCAGATCTTCTGGCCGGAAATCTTGTAGGTGCCGTCGCCCTGGGGCACGGCCTTGGTGCGGACCATGCCGAGGTCGGTGCCGCACTGGGGCTCGGTCAGGTTCATGGTCCCGCCCCACTCGCCGGTGGCCATCTTCGGCAGGTATTTGGCCTTCAGTTCATCAGACGCATTGGCGTGGATGCCGGCGTAGGCGCCCGCCGTCAGGCCCGGATACATGGAGAAGGCCGCCGAGGCGCCGGCCGTGAACTGGCCAAACGCCATGCCGACAACGGCGGGCATGCCCTGGCCGCCATAGGCGGGGTCGGCCGAAAGGGCGGGCCAGCCGGCCTCGACCATAGCCTTGTAGGCCTCTTTCCAGCCCCTGGGTCCGGTGACGACGCCGCCCTCGGCCCAGTGGCAGCCCTCCTTGTCGCCCGAATGGTTGATCGGGGCGATGACTTCCTCGGCGAACTTGGCGCCTTCCTCCAGAATCTGGCCGATGAGGTCGGACGAGACCTCCTCGAACCCGTTCTGGTTCGAATATCGATCGATCTCGAGAACCTCGTTCAGAATGAACATCAGGTCGCGGACGGGGGCTTTATAGGCCATGAGGCTCAGGCTCTCGCTTTGAAGGGATGGCGCTGGAACGCCGGGTGGTCGTGATGGTCGTCGTGGTTCAGCCGAGCCTTCAGCAGGTCGGCGTATTCGTCGGCCCCCGGCAACAGGTCGGGGCGGATATTGGTCAGCCGCTCCTCCATGGCCGCGCAGGCTTCCTCGGCCATCTGGATGGCGCCGTCCAGGTCGTCGCGTTGCTGCTTCAGGGCTTCGATCTGGGCGCGGTGACGACGCAGGGAGATGGCCATCTGCTGGACGTTGCCGTCCTTGCGGTCATACAGGTCCAGCATGTCCTGGATTTCCTGCAGGGTGAAGCCGATGCGGCGACCCCTCAGGATCAGTTTCAGCCGGGCCCGGTCGCGCGCGCCATAGACGCGGGTCTGGCCCTTGCGGTCAGGGGTCAGAAGCCCCTTGTCCTCGTAGAATCGCAGGGCCCGCGCCGTGGCGCCGAACTCACGGCACAGTTGCCGGATGGAATAGGTGCGATGGTCGTCTGCGGTCGCCATGGATGAGTCCATAGCCCGAACTTGACGCGGACGTAAAGGGAAGGTTTGCATCGATGGTGCGCAAACACGTCAATGCGGCGGATCAGGCCCAGAGCGGTCGGTCCAAACGCGAACTGCCGCAGAAGACCTGCGTCTCCTGCGGCAGACCGTTCGCCTGGCGCCGCAAATGGGCGCGCGACTGGGATCAGGTGAAATTCTGCTCCGACCGATGCCGGGCTTCGGGCGGCAGGACTGCTGATCCTACCCCATAAGGGCGGTTTCTGTCCGGGACCGTCCGGTCGAGGCGGGGCGACGGCCGATCAGGACGGGAACGGTCAGGGCCATCAACACCAGATTGACGGCGACCAGGCCAGGATCCTGACCGATCAGGTGGACGACCAGCATGACGGACTCCAGCAACAGCAGGCCGAGCGCCGCCACCCTGAGGATGGGGCGGCCGATCCCCCATGAGACGAGCGGCGCCAGCATCCCCAGGGCCAGGGCCATCTCCACGATGCCGACGCCGCGCACCAGATCGGGACTGACAAGGGCCGGCCAGGACATCAAGGCGACCAGATTTTGCATCGGCTCGGTCAGCTTGGCGTATCCGGCCGCAACGAAGAACATCGCGATCCAGCCTTGCAGGGTCCACAGGCCGAGATTGCGATAGGTCGAGCACAGTCGGATCTGCGCTGGCGTGTGGGTGTGTTTGAAGGTCGTGGCCATGAGGGCTCAGTCCGGAAAACGGGGCGATCGGGAGGGTATCTGCAACAGTGTCGATATCGGATCGGTCGCTGCCGCGTTCAAGTCTTATGGCGCAGCTTTCTCCAAAAGTCATCAATTGAAGACATCAGTTGATGACTTAGGCGGTCAGCCTGTGCTTTTGACGACACGAACCTGTCCGGCTTCACGGGCGAAAGCGTGGCCGCTGGCTTACAGATACGTTATCCGCGCCCGGCCGGATGCCTCAGGCTGCGCGAGCGATCTGCGCCGCCTGAAGGCGCGCCAGCTTGGCACGGAACGGACCCCAGTCGTCGTCCCGGTCGATGGCGATCCAGAGCGCTTCAACCTCGTCGATCAGCATCTCCTCCGGTTCGGCGGCGAAGACGGGATGCTCCAGCCGTTCGGGCCGGTCTGGCTCATGCTCGAACAGGGCGAAGCGGAAATCGTCAAAGACCTTGCCCTGATAGACCCCGGCGCGGGGCCCCTTCAGCGCCCGGGCCGAGGAGGCGAAGCCGGCGAACCAGTCGTGGAACAACGGCTCCCAGCGCAGGGTCTCGCCGCCCTCCCGCAGCAAGGCGAGGGTGCAGTCCAGCAGCCGCTGGTCGGCGGCTTCGCCCACCGATTTCACACCCAGCCGCCTCAGGAAGGCCGCCCGCAGTTCGCGGATATAGGCCGGGCCGAAGCCGTTCAGCGCGTCCGTCAGGGCCTGAACCTGGTCCGGCTGTCCTGCAACCAGTTTCAGACAGCCCGCGAACTGGGTCAGGTTCCAGAACACCGCCTCCGGCTGGCGCGCGAAGGCATAGAGGCCGGTCTGGTCGAAATAGGCGGCGGTGAAACCGGGGTCATAGGCGGGCAGGAACCGCCAGGGCCCATAGTCGAAGCTCTCGCCCGTCACATTCAGATTGTCGGTATTCAGCACCCCGTGCACGAAGCCGGCGGCGATCCAGGCCGCCGTCATGCGCGCATTGGCCTCGACCACCGCCGCCAGCAGCCCCGGCGCATCCCCGGCCGCGACCCGGGGATGGTAGAGGGTGCGGACATGGTCGATCAGGATCTCGATCTGGTCCGCCCGGCCGTGGAAGGCGGCGCGCTGGAACGTGCCCAGTCGGATATGGCTGTGCGACAGTCGCACCAGTACGGCCGCGCGCGTCGGCGACGGTTCGTCGTTGCGCTCCAGTCGTTCGTCGGTCTCGATCAGCGAAAGGGCGCGGCTGGTGGGGACGCCCTGCGCCTCCAGCAGGGTGGCGGCCAGCACCTCGCGGACGCCGCCTTTCAGCGTCAATCGGCCGTCTCCGCCGCGCGACCATGGCGTGGTTCCCGAGCCCTTGGTCCCAAGATCCATCAGCCGGCCCTGGTCGTCCCGCATCTGGGCCGCCAGGAAGCCACGTCCGTCGCCGAGATCGGGATTGTAATGGCGGAACTGATGGCCGTGATAGCGCATGGCGATCGGCCCGGGCTGGCCGGGCAGGGGGGTGAACCGTCCGAAATGGGTCACCCATTCGGCCTCGCTCAGACCGGAGAGTCCCACCGTCGCCGCCGCCGGGTCATTGCGGAACCGCAGCGTCAGGCTCTGGAACGGCGCGGGCTGCACGGCGTCACCGAACTCCGGCCCCAGGTCGAAGAAGCGGGGATCGGGGCGGTACAGGTCTGAAATCGGCATGGACTGCAGGTGAGGGCTCGGTCTTGCGGGCGCAAGCGGTTGAACCTTCACCGTTCGAGGGTATTGTATCGACAGACATCAGGTCGCGGCGCTTCGCCCGGCCAGGCCGGCGCCTGGTCCCGATATCCGGGAGCGGGGGAATCCGGTCCGACGCCCGTCGATAACCTGGCGTCACGACAGCTTCATTCCTGATTTGGGAGGCCGCCGTGGCGCGCAAATTTACCCTGGATTTTCTCAAGACCGAGACCGCATCCGGCTCGGCTCTTGCGCTTGCGGCGGTCGCCGCCCTCGTCGTGGCCAACTCGCCCTGGTCCTATGACTATTTCACCTGGCTGAAGAGCGTCCATGCGCTGCAGATCGGGCCGATCCGGCTGGAGGAGTCGATCTCCGACTGGATCAAGGAAGGGTTGATGGCGATCTTCTTCCTCGTCGTGGGGCTGGAGATCAAATACGAGATCCTCAGGGGCGAACTGGCTGATCCGAAGAAGCTGGCCATGCCGGTGATCGCCGCCCTGGGCGGCATGATCGGTCCGGCCGCCGTCTATATGGCCCTGTCGGGAACGATCGGCGCGCCGCATCAGGGCTGGCCGATCCCGCTGGCGACCGACATCGCCTTCGCCCTGGCGATCTTCGGTTTCGTCGGCAAGGGTCTGCCGTCGTCCCTGCGCGTGTTTCTGCTGACCCTGGCGATCGTCGACGACCTTGGCGCCATCGCCCTGATCGCCCTCTTGTTCAGCGAGGGCGCGCGGTGGACGCCGCTGCTGTGGGCCGGCGGCCTCCTCGTCGCCGGCTTCTTCGCCGCCCGGACCGTCAAGATCGGGGCCCCGTTCTGGGTGCTGGGCTTCGCCGTCATCTGGTATCTGACCGTCCTGTCGGGGCTGTCGACCTCCCTGACCGCCGTGGCCTTCGCCATGATCGTGCCGATCCGGGCCCGGGCCGAGGATCGCCAGAGCCCGTTGAAGGAGGCCATGCACGACCTGCATCCGTGGAACGCCTTCCTGGTCCTGCCGCTTTTCGCCTTTGCCAAGGCGGGCGTGTCCTTTGCGGGCATCTCGCTCGACCAGATGTTTGCGCCCCTGGTCGTTGCGATCGCCCTCGGCCTGTTCATCGGCAAACAACTTGGCGTCTACGGCGCCGCGCGGCTGGCGGCGGCCCTGAAGGTCGGCGCCCGGCCCACCGACGCCACCTGGCCCCAGGTCTATGGCGTCAGCCTGCTGTGTGGGGTCGGCTTCACCATGAGTCTGTTTGTCGGGGTCCTCGCCTTCCCCGGTGCGGTCGATTCGCCCGAGCAGATTCAGGTCAAGCTGGGGGTCATCGGCGGCTCGATCCTGTCGGCCCTCGTCGGGGCGGCGGTTCTCGCGGCGTCCCGGCACACGCGCAAGGATTTGGCCGTCAACCCCCCGACTTCAGGCCAAGACTGATCGAATATTGACCTTAGGTCATCGATTTCTGTCGCTTTTGCGTCACACCGGGGGCCGTGGGACGGAGGAAACGCGGCCGTGATGCGGCCTCTCCTTGCTGCAATGGCCGGGTTGGACTAGCCAATTGTCTTCTAGGTCCGACGTTCCAGCAAGAGAACGCGGAAAGGGAAACAGGAACGCCGCGCCCGCAAGACGGTCGCGCCATGAGCCGGGAGCCATTCATGCGTCTTACCCAAATTCTCCGCACCACCGCGTCCGCCGCCGTCGTCGGCGCCGTGGCCTTCGGCTTCGCCGGAACCGCCTCGGCCCAGAGCCAGGATGCGCCGACCACCGTCGATGACATCATCGTCACCGCCCAGAAGCGCGAACAGAGCCTGCAGGACGTGCCGATCGTGGTCACGTCGCTGAACCAGGAGGCCCTCGACAACGCCGGGGTCAAGGACATCAAGGATCTGCAGATCCTGACGCCCGGCATGACCGTGACCTCCACCACGACCGAGGCCTCGACCACCGTCCGCATTCGCGGCATCGGCACCGTCGGCGACAACCCCGGTCTGGAAAGCTCGGTCGGCATCGTCATCGACGGCGTCTATCGCTCGCGTAACGGCGTCGGCTTCGGCGATCTGGGCGAACTGCAGCGTATCGAGGTCCTGAAGGGACCGCAGGGCACGCTGTTCGGCAAGAACACCTCGGCCGGCGTCGTCAACATCATCACCGAGGCTCCGTCCTTCACGCCCGGCTACAATGCCGAACTGACCTGGGGCAACTATGGCGCCCTGGGCGCTGCAGGCTCCGTCACCGGCCCGATCACAGATACCCTGGCCATGCGGCTCTACGCCGCCCGCCGTGTGCGTGAAGGCTTCAACGACATCGACGTCGGCGACGGCCCGCGCACCGCAACGGACGACCAGAACCAGGACTTCTCGACCATCCGCGGCCAGCTGCTCTGGCTGCCGAACGACAACACGTCCGTCCGGATCATCGGCGACTATTCGAAGCGGGGCGAATACTGCTGCGTCGGGACCCAGATCCGCACCGGGCCGACCTATTCTTTCGTGGACGCCCTCTCGACCGGCACGGGCCAGCGCCCGCCGGCGAGCGCGGCCTTCGGGCCGCTGCCCTTCTCGCGGACGGCCTACGCCAACCGCGGTACGGAGCAGGACATCGAGGACATGGGCGTCTCGGTCGAGGCGACCTTCGACATGCCGACCCTGTTCGGCGGCGCGGCCCTGACCTCGGTCACCTCCGCGCGTAGCTGGGAAACGGTCAACGGCGCCGATGTCGACTTCACCGGCGCAGACCTGCTGTACCGGGTTAATGACGGCGACTTCGGCTACAAGGTCGAGAACCTGACCCAGGAATTCCGTCTGGCCGGCGCCACGGACCGGCTGGACTGGCTGGTCGGGGTCTTCGCCACCCGTGAGGACATCAACCGCACCGACAGCATGTATCTGGGCGCAGACTACACGCCGTTCCTGTCCCTTCTGATCAGCGCCAGCCTCAATAGCGCTGTGCCGGCCTTCCCGGTCAGCCCCGGTATCATCGGCTGCTTCACCCGCACCGCGCAGACCGCACTCGGCCTGCAGCAGTGCCTGGGCACCGGCGGCGCCGTGTCCGGCGGAGGCGCCGGCTTCGTGGTCGGCCAGTCGATGGAGGATGTCTACGAACAGCGGTCGGACTCCTTCGCGGTGTTTACGAACAACACCTACAGCTTGACGGACAAGCTCGATCTGACCCTCGGTCTGCGTTACACCCACGACAACAAGTCGCTGGATGGCGTGCAGACCAACCCGAACGGCGGAGGCAATACCTGCACCGCCGCCCAGGGCAATGCAGCGGTCATCGGCGGCGTGCTCGGGGCCTCGGGCAACGCCATCATCGGCAACCTGTGCCTGCCCTGGTCGAACCGCGCCTATAACAACCGCACCATCTCCGAAGAAGAGAAGAACGGAGAGCTGAGCGGCACGATCAAGGCCGCCTATCGCTTCAACCCGTCGGTAATGGCCTATGCCTCCTATGCCCGCGGCTACAAGTCCTTCGGCTACAACCTCGACCGTGTGCAGGTCGGCATCACCCCGACGGCCTCGACCCTGTTCCCCTCGGAACTGGTCGACAGCTATGAGCTGGGCCTGAAGACCACCCTGTTCGACCGGACCGTTCTTCTGAACGCCACCTACTTCGACCAGACGGTGACCGACTTCCAGCTTAACAGCTTCCTCGGCACCGCCTTCACGGTAGAATCGATCCCGGAACTGACCACGCGCGGCTTCGACGCCGACTTCCTGTGGTTCACCCCGATCGACGGCCTCAGCCTGTCGGCCGGTGTCACCTATACCGACGCTGAATACGGCCAGTTCGTCGCCGCAGATCTTGCGGTCCCCGGCAACTTCCCGCAGCTGTCGCTGATCCCGGGCGGCGTGCCGGCCTTTGCACCGGAATGGTCCAGCACGGGATCGGTCAACTTTGATCGCTCGATCGGCAATGGCCTGCGTCTGGGCATGAGCCTTTCGGCAAAATACTCGACCGAGTACAACACCGGATCGGACCTCCTGCCCGCCAAGATGCAGGACGCCCTGACCCTGGTGAACGGCCGGATTTCCTTCGGCACCGAAGATGGTCGCTACACTCTGGACATCTGGGGCCAGAACCTGACCGACAAGGAATACATCCAGGTCGCCTATAACGGCCCGCTGCAGGGCTCGGCCTTCCAGTCGACCGTCCAGACCACGGGCGCCTATGCCGGGACCTTCTACAACCAGGCCCTGGACACCCAGACCTACGACGCCTTCCTGGGGCAGCCGCGCACGTTCGGCGCGACCTTCAAGGTCAAATACTGATCACCCCGACAAGAGGGTGAACTGGAAGCCGGCCGGGGGCGACCCCGGCCGGCTTTTTCTTTGATGGCGCATGGCGGATCGATGTCCCTCGACCCCAGCCCCACCCGGCACCGAAATGCGTACCGTGAGGCGGCCGATCGGGCGCGGCAGGCGCGCCGATCTCCCGGATGTTGTGGCGATGCCCCCGCTACAAGATGACAGGGCGCCCTGGGGGCGGGCAGGAAGGCGCTCTCACCGCCGGGGGTCAGGCCCACCCGGAAGTGAGGAGGCGCCAATGCGTGGCTCAGGCTCCGGAACGATGCTGGAGCGAAGCCTGAGCCCGGTCCGAGAGCCTGCCGATCAGCTGACTTCGCTTCGCGGCGCCCCGGGGTGAGCGCGCTGGCCGGCAAACCGCTTGCCCAGTCGGCGACGTCCCCAGCCCGAGATGTCGTCAATTATGGTGAAGATCGGCGGGATGAACAGCAGCGACAGGAAGGTGGAGGAGATCAGACCCCCCACCACCGCAATGGCCATCGGCTGACGGAACTCGACATCGGCGCCCCAGCCCACGGCCACCGGCAGCATGCCCGCGCCCATGGCGAAGGTGGTCATCAGGATCGGCCGGGCCCGTTTGTGCGCCGCGTCCATGATGGCCTCGAGCCTGGACTGGCCCTCCTGTTCGGCGATGATGATGTAGTCCACCAGCAGGATGGAGTTCTTCGCGGCGATCCCCATCAGCATCAACACCCCGATCAGGGACGAGATCGAGAAGCTGGAGCCGCCGATCATCAGGGCCACGAAGGCGCCGCCAATCGCCAGCGGCAGTGAGGCCATGATGGTGATCGGATAGGCGAAGCTTTTGAACAGCAAAACCAGAACCGCATACATCAGCATCACGCCGGTGCCGAAGGCGACGGCGAACCCGGTGATCATTTCCTGGATGAATTCCTCGTCGCCGGCGGGAACCTGCCGCACGCCGGCGGGCAGATTCTGGACCGTCGGCAGCTTGCTGACCGCAGTGGCGGCCTCGCCGCTGCGAATGCCGTCCAGTTCGGCCGAGATGGTGGCCACGCGGGATCGATCCTGACGCAGCACCTGTGACGGGCCTGCGCCGAAACGGATGTCGGCCACCGCGCTCAGGGGCACGGCGGTCCCCATGTCGGTTGGCACCCGCAGGTTCTCGAGCACGGACAGATCCTCGCGGGCGTCGCGGGTCAGGCGCAGCCGGATCGGCACCTGACGGTCGCCCAGATTGTATTTGGGCAGGTTCTGGTCGACGTCGCCGATGGTGGCGACGCGCACGGCCTGGGAGATGGCGCTGGTCGAGACGCCCATCAGGGCGGCCTGGTCCGGGCGCGGGGTCACGAGGATTTCGGGACGGGCGATGGCGGCGGTATTGACCACATTGGCCAGACCCGGAACGGTGCGCATCTCGGCCTCGACCTTGCGGGCCGCAGCGGTCAGGGTTGCGCCGTTGTCGCTGAGAATGGCGAAGCGATAGCTGGTGCCGTCGCTCGGACCGCCGCCCTGCTGGGCGACGCCCGCGCCGATCCGGGCGCCGGGAATGGGCTTCCAGCTGTCGACCATGACACGGGCGAACTGCTGCTGGCTAAGGTCACGATCGCCCTTGTCGGTCAGATCGGCATAGACATTGGCCTGGTTGACCTCCTGCCCTCCAATGGAGGCATAGACCGAGGTCACTTCCGGACGGGCGCGCAGGTCGCGGGTGATGCGCTGGACCACGGCGTCGGTCTGGGCCAGCGTGGCCCCCGGCGGCAGTTCGACCGAGAAGCCGGCCCGGCCCACGTCGCCGCTGGCCAGGAACTCGAACGGCACCTTGGTGGCGAGGAATCCGCAGCCAAGGAACAGGATTGTGCCCATGAGAAACACCTTCCAGCGGTTCCGTAGACTCCAGCCCAGCCCCTTCAGATAGCCGGACATCCAGAACGGGTCCTTGTCCTCATGCTCATGGTGTTTGAGCAGATAGGCGGCCATCAGCGGGGTCAGCGTTCGCGCCACCACCAGAGAGAAGGCGACAGAGATACAGGCCGCCAGGGCGAAGGCCTTGAAGAACTGGCCGATGATCCCCGGCATGACGCCCACGGGGGCGAAGACGGCGATGATGGTTGCAGTCGTGGCGACGACGGCCAGGCCGATCTCGTCGGCCGCCTCCATCGAGGCGCTGTAGGGCGACTTCCCGTTCCGCATGTGGCGGACGATGTTCTCGATCTCGACGATGGCGTCATCGACCAGAATGCCGATGGTCAGCGACAGGGCCAGCAGGCTGATGCCGTTCAGCGACTGGCCCAGCGGCTCCAGGACCAGGAAGGTCGGGATCAGCGACATCGGGATGGCCGTGGCGGTGATGAAGGTGGCGCGCCAGTCGCGCAGGAAGATGAAGACCACGACCACGGCCAGCACAGCCCCCAGCAGCAGTGCCTCCAGCGAAGCGATATAGCTCTCCTCGATCTGTTCGACGCTGGCGGTGACCTGACGGATCGCCAGCTCGGGGTGGTCCTCATCGATCTTGGCGACGGCCTCGCGCACCCGTTCGGCGATCTTGACCTCCGACGCCGTACGCGAGCGCAGGAAGTTGAAGGTGATGGCCTCCTGCCCGTTGTAGCGGGCCAGACGGCGCGGTTCGGACCAGTGGTCCTCGACCCGGCCCAGATCGCCCAGCCGCACGGAGCGTCCGCCGGGCAGGGGCACCAGGGTCTCACGCAGGGCCTCGATCGAGGTGGCGGCCCCCAGGGTGCGGATCGACCGCTCGGAGCCGGAAATGGTCACCCGCCCGCCGGGCTGGTCGGAGTTGACGCTGGTCAGGGACTGGCTGACGGCGGCAGCCGTCAGGCCGTAGGAAGCCAGCCGGTCCGGATCCAGCTCGACGGCGATCTCGCGATCCACGCCGCCGCCGCGATTGACCTGGCCAACGCCCTTGATGGCCAGCAGGGTGCGGCTGACGTCATTGTCGACGAACCAACTGATCTCCTCCGGCGTCATGGTCTCGGAGCTGATGACCCAGGTGATCAGGGCGTCGCCGGTGATGTCGATGCGCTGGACCGAGGGTTCCTGCATGTCCTGCGGCAGGTCAGCGCGCAGCCCGCTCATGGCGTTGCGCACGTCGTTGGTGGCGCGTTCGGTGTCCGTGCCCAGTTCGAACTCGATCGTGGTCGAGGAGACCCCGTCGGTGATCTGGGAGTTGATGTGGCGCACGCCCGACAGGCCCGCCAGCGAGTCCTCGATCAGGCGTGTGACCTGGACCTCCATTTCGCTGGGCGCCGCGCCCGGCCGCACGGCCGTGACCGCCACCAGCGGGAAGTCGATGTCAGGATTATTGTTGATCCGCATGCTCAGGAAGCTGAGCACCCCGCCGATGGTCAGCAGGGTGAACAGCAGGATGATCGGGATCGGATTCTTGATCGACCAAGAGGAGATGTTTTTCATGACCGGGCTCTAGCGCGCGGCCGGAGCAGCGGGGGCCGGAGCAGCCGGGGTCGCCGCAGCGGGCGCGGCGCCGGAGACCGTCACCCGATCGCCGTCACCGAGGAAGCCGGCGCCGTCCACCACCACCCGCGTCCCCGCCTGAAGGCCTTCGACCGAGGTCCGACCCTGGCTGCGCGACAGCACGGTCACCGGCTGGAATCGGACATGATTGTCGGCGGTCAGGACGAAGACGCCCGAACGGTTCTCGCGATACAGCACCGAGCCCGTCGGAACGGTAATGGCGGGCTGGGCCCCCACGTCGATCTGCGCCCGGGCGAACATGCCGGGGCGGAAGCCGCCGCCGCCGTTCAGGGCGATGCGGGCGACGCCGAGACGGCTTGTGGCATTGACCTCGGGGGTGACGATCCGCACGCGGCCGGTGGCTTCGCCCACCTGATCCGAGGACACAGTCGCTGTCTGTCCGGCGCGGACGAGGGACAGTTCCGTCTCAGGCACCTGGGCATCCAGCTCCAGGCGGCCGTCGCGGACCATGCGGAACATTTCGGTTCCCGCGCCGACGATCTGGCCCCGGGTCACGCTGCGGCTGATGATCAGGCCGGACACCGGGGCGCGCAGGGTCGCCTGCGCCAGTCGCGTCCGGGTCTCGGACAGGGCGGCGCGAGAGGCGGCCACGCCCGCAGTCGTCGCCCTCTGGTTGGCCAGGGCGTTGTCCAGCGACGCCTGGGACAGGAAGCCCTTTTCCTTCAGCTCCTGCGCCCGCTCCAGGGCGGCGGCGTCGCGCGCGGCGCTGGCTTCGGCCGATTGCAAGGCCGCCTGCTGTTGCTGAAGCTGGGCGCGCAGCAGGGCGTCGTTCAACTGCACCAGAGGCTGGCCCTGGCGCACGTAAGAGCCCTCGTCCACCAGAACAGCGGTGGCCGTCAGTCCCCCGGTCTCGGCGCCCACGGGCACCTCTTCCCAGGCCGAGACGGTGCCGGAGGCAGTGACAATCCGGGGCTGGCTGGTCAGGGCGGCGACGGACACGGTGACGGTCTGGCCGGCCGCGCCGGCGCGCGCTTCGGCCTTCTCCGCCTCGACCGCCTTTTCGCCGCCGCCGCAGGCCGCCAGAACCAGCGCCGCCGTCGCGAGCAGTCCGGCCTTCATCAGGCCCGCGCGCACGAGATCGGCCCGCACCGGTTTGGCCCGTATCAGGGTCTTTGTCGCCACTTGGAACAGTCCTGTCGCTGAGCCCGTCGTCGAGGGGCGGGGTCGAGGCGCGTCGAGCACCGGGAGGTTGCCGCTCAATACAGCGTTCGCGCGTCGTTCTCAAATGCCCCGGTTCGCCATTAACGCAATGTAATCCGCCGCCGGGTCCGGAGGGCGGCGCTTCATTGGCGTTCGCCGCCCCTCCGTGCTAACCGCCCGGCCTGATGACGACGCCCCCCATTGACCGAATCCGCAACTTCTCCGTGGTCGCCCATATCGACCACGGAAAATCCACCCTCTCTGACCGGTTGATACAATTCACCGGCGGGCTGACGGCGCGCGAGATGAGTGCGCAGGTGCTCGACAATATGGAGATCGAGAAGGAGCGGGGGATCACGATCAAGGCCCAGACGGTCCGGCTTCATTACAAGGCGGCTGACGGGCTGGACTATGTGCTCAACCTTATGGACACGCCCGGGCACGTGGACTTCGCCTATGAGGTCAGCCGGTCGCTGGCGGCGTGCGAGGGCAGCCTGCTGGTCGTGGACGCGTCGCAGGGCGTGGAGGCGCAGACGCTGGCCAACGTCTATCAGGCGATCGACAACAATCACGAAATTGTCCCGGTCCTGAACAAGATCGACCTGCCGGCGGCCGAGCCCGAGCGGGTCAGGCAACAGATCGAGGACGTCATCGGCATCGACGCCAGTGACGCCGTCCTGTGCAGCGCCAAGTCCGGCCTCGGCATAGAGGACGTGCTGGAGGCCATCGTCACCCGCCTGCCGGCGCCGAAGGGCGACCCGGACGCCCCGCTGAAAGCCATGCTGGTCGACGCCTGGTACGACCCCTATCTGGGCGTCGTGCTGCTGGTGCGCGTCTTCGACGGCGTGCTGAAGGCCGGGCAGCGCATCAAGATGATGCAGCACGGCACGACCCATCTGGTCGACCGCGTCGGCGTCTTCCTGCCCAAGAACACCCCGGTCGACCAGCTGGGCCCGGGCGAGGTCGGCTTCATCACCGCCCAGATCAAGGAGGTGGCCCAGGCCGCCGTCGGCGACACCATCACCGACGAAAAGAAACCCACGGCCGAACCGCTGAAGGGGTTCAAGGAGGTCCAGTCGGTGGTCTTCTGCGGCCTGTTCCCGGTCGACGCCGCCGATTTCGAGGACCTGCGCGCCGCCATCGGCAAGCTGCGGCTGAACGACGCCTCCTTTACCTATGAGATGGAATCCAGCGCCGCCCTGGGCTTCGGCTTCCGCTGCGGCTTCCTGGGTCTGCTGCATCTGGAGATCATCCAGGAGCGGCTGTCCCGCGAGTTCAACCTCGACCTGATCGCCACCGCCCCGTCGGTGGTCTACAAGATCCAGCTGCGCGACGGGACCGAGATCGACCTGCACAACCCGGCCGACCTGCCCGATGTGATGCAGATCGAATCCATCGCCGAGCCGTGGATCAAGGCCACCATCCTGACCCCCGACGACTATCTGGGCAGCGTCATCAAGCTGTGTCAGGACCGCCGCGGCTCACAGGTCGAACTGTCCTATGTCGGCAGCCGCGCCCTGGTGGTCTATGAGCTGCCGCTGAACGAGGTCGTCTTCGACTTCTATGACCGGCTGAAATCGATCTCGAAGGGCTACGCCAGCTTCGACTACGAGATCACCGACTACAAGGTCGGCGACCTGGTCAAGATGAGCATCCTCGTCAACGCCGAGCCGGTCGACGCCCTGTCGATGCTGGTGCACCGCGCCCGCGCCGAGACGCGCGGCCGGGGCATGGTCGAGAAGATGAAGGAGCTGATCCCGCCCCATATGTTCGTCATCCCGATCCAGGCGGCCATCGGCGGCAAGATCATCGCCCGCGAAACCGTCCGCGCCCTGCGCAAGGACGTGACCAGCAAATGCTACGGCGGCGACGCGACGCGGAAGAAGAAGCTGCTGGAGAAGCAGAAGGCCGGCAAGAAGCGGATGCGCCAGTTCGGCAAGGTCGAGATCCCGCAGGAGGCCTTCATCGCGGCCCTGAAGATGGATGAGGATTGAGGGCGTTCAACAGGCGATGACGTCGAGGTAGCGGTCAAGATTCCGGGCGATCTGCTGGATGGCGGCGTCACGGGTGATCAGCGGCACACGAAGCACCCGGGCGGTGGCGAAATGCCGTCACGGTCAAAGGCAGGCTGTCGGTCACCAGCCAGAACAGGGCGTGGGTATCCAGCAGAGCCCCCACGTGGGGATGTCAGGGCCTGGGCCGAGGCGCCGCCGGCGGCTTTTCCCCGGCGACCTGTTCGAAGATCGGACGGGTCAGATCGATGTCGCGCTTCAGCGTCAGCCGGCCCTTCAATGCGCCGAGGCCGCGCACCTCGACCACGCGCCCTGTCTGCGGATCGCGGACGGTGCGCGAAGGCGATGACAGGGGGGCGGTGTGGGTCATAACGGGAACATAACATACCCCGACCTCTCCGCCATCGGGCGCCCGGCGGACCACTCCTCCGCCCCCTCCCACACCCCTCCGCACACCCCACAGAATTTTTAACCCCTTCAAGCAACACTGGGATCAGTATTGCAAGCGAGCGTTCCATGTCCTGTACGGCCTGTCGTGACGGCGCGGGATTCGACATCCCGATCACCATGGCGTTCCAGCCGATCGTCGACGTCGACCGGCGCACGGTCTTTGCGCATGAGGCCCTGGTGCGCGGGGCCGACGGCGGGAGCGCCGCACAGGTGCTGGCGGCCGTCTCGGACGCCAACCGCTACGCCTTCGACCAGCTGTGCCGCTCCACCGCCATCGAACAGGCGGCGGTGCTGGACCTGACGGCCGACGGGGCCGGGCTGTCGATCAACTTCCTGCCCAATGCCGTCTATGAGCCCCGGGCCTGTATCCGCGTCACGCTGGAGGCGGCGATGCGCACCGGCCTGCCGACCGAGGCCGTCATCTTCGAGTTCACCGAGAACGAGACGATCGACACCGCCCACCTGCTGAACATCCTGCGCGCCTATCGGGCCATGGGCTTCCGCACCGCCATCGACGACTTCGGCGCCGGCTATGCCGGTCTGGGCCTGCTGACCAAATTCCAGCCCGACATCGTCAAGCTGGACATGGATCTGGTGCGCGGCATCGACGCCGACCCGGTCAAACGCGCCGTCGTGCGCCACACCCTGAACCTGCTGACCGATCTGGGCGTCCAGCCGGTGTGCGAGGGGGTGGAGACGGCGGCGGAATACCGCGTCCTGCACGATCTGGGCGTCACCCTGATGCAGGGGTATCTGTTCGCCCGCCCGGTGCTGAACGGTCTGGCCGAGGTGGTCTGGCCGGAGGACGCGGCCGGGGCGGCGGCGGGGGTTCGTGCGGCGGGGTGAGGGGCTCAGCTAACGTAGCGTTCCCGATGCCGGACAAGGTACTTGGGATTCGGCCAGTCACGCTTGTTTTTTGGAAGTCGAATCCGCTCCATTTGATGCTGAAAAAGCCCGCGAAGAGGCTCTGGCACTCGATTGTGGGCGACCAGTAATTGGTAGTCGTCCGTCAACGAAATCAGGTGGCGGTCGAACAGCCAATGAACCGTGCCGGAGAGAGCCAAGCCATTTTGAATGGTATCAGGGCCGCCATGTTCGACGGGCCAAACGTGTGCTGCCTGAACTTCCGACCGCCCACCGCCATTGATAATTCGCAGGCCGGTGATGGCGCATGTGTCGTCGTAAGCCCGACACACCACCCGCCTGAAGTTGGCGTCTCTCACCTTCTTGTTGATGATCGAGGTTTCGATACGACGAACAAATCCGGCCTCGTCCAAGGAGAGGTCGCCGACGGCCGGCATTTCGTCAGCGCCCGTTCCGGTGGGCCAATAGCGCCGCAGGCTTTCTGGCATCAGGGTGCCGCCGATGCCGGCAGCTACAATGGAGCCAAAATCCTGATCCGAAATCAGCCTTAGGGATTTGCCCTGAGCGTACTGCCCTACGAGACTAGGATTGGGTATGTTGCGGAAACCAGCTTCCCAATACCGCCCCTCGGGAGCGCCTGAAAAAGAAACGGGCGGGTCGAACTGGATGAATTCGGTCACGTTGGCGTAGGCGTGTCCGGGTTGTTCCTCGTCGGGCAGAACAGATACGACCCGTGCTGCTCCGATATATGCTCTTCTGCCGCCGTTGCGCTGCGTCTCTCGATAGAGAATCCAATCGCCCTCAACCGCGAGCGCAACTTCCATATACGGTCGAGTAGAGGGGAAATGATATCGCTCAGCCGGAGTGTCGTTGTAGCCAGAGCCCGGTTTTAGATCGAAGACGCCCTTCACTTGTCGGTTCCGCTTTCGCCTTGGGTCACGATGGTTCGGAGACTTCATCACGATGAGTTCTTACGCCATCGCCATTGAATCCCCACGGGACTAGGAGGCGAAGCTAGCCCGTAAAACGGTCAAAGCGGAAGGTTCTGTTTTATCGTCCAGACCAACCCGGCGATTTGACCGATCAGGCATATGACCATCCCGGCGATTAGCAGGTTTTCTACCCAGTCTCGCTTCATGTGCCCCCCTATCAGCCGTTTTCAACCTATCCTGGTATTTCCCATTTGGATATAGCTAGCGGTCATGAGAGTCCTGATCGCCTGTGAGTACAGCGGCACGGTCCGCAACGCATTCCTCGAACGAGGACACGACGCATGGTCGTGCGACCTGCTGCCGAGCGAGGACGGCTCTAATCGCCATATCATCGGTGATGCGCGCGATCTGCTGAATGACGGGTGGGACCTGTTGATGGTCGCCCATCCGCCCTGCACCCGGCTATGCAACTCTGGGGTGCGCTGGCTCAGCGTACCGCCGCCCGGAAAGACCAAGGAACAGATGTGGGCGGAGTTGGACGAGGGGGCCGCCCTGTTCTCCGACTTCTGGAACGCGCCGATCGATCGCATCGCGATCGAGAACCCGGTCATGCACAAACACGCCAAGGCCCGGATCGCGAATTTCGAGGACTTCGCCCAGAGCATCCAGCCTTGGCAGTTCGGTCATGGGGAAACCAAACGCACCTGTCTGTGGCTGAAGAACTTACCGCCGTTGGTTCCCACAGATGTAGTCGAGGGGCGCGACCCGAGAGTTCACCACATGCCGCCGTCGCCGGATCGCTGGAAGGAGCGGTCGCGGTTCTTTCCCGGAATCGCGAGGGCGATGGCGCACCAATGGAGCCTAGCAGCGGGGGTGTGACGCCCGCTCTGGTCAAGCACCGCCTGCATTTCCCACCGATGGAAAAAATCCTCTGCCCGCCCTGGTCCGGCCCTCGGCGATAATCCCCGCATGGGACCGAGCGGACTGAAAACACGGGCGAAGGCGCCGGGGCATTACCGGCTGTCGACCGAGACCTGGATGACCATTCTGGAGGAGTACCAACAGGGGGCGACCTCGACCCTGCTGGCCGCCAAATGGCGGGTGTCGGAGCATGCGCTGAGGAAGCGGATCACCGACCACAAGGCCACCAAACGGGACTGCGGCGACGCCCGGGCGCGGGCGGCGGCCGAGGCGTGGGAGGCGGAGATGGCGGCCGCGCGGGCGTCCCTGCCGCCCCTGACCCCGCCCGAGGAGGGCGTCGAGGCGGCGGCGGATGCGCCGACGCTGAGCCGGCGGGCCCTGCGCGGGGTGGCGCGGGCGCTGGATCAGGGGCGGCTGGAGGAGGCGCGGGCGCTGGGGGCGCTGGCGGCCTCTCTGGGGCGGATCCCGGAACTGCAGGGGGATCGGGTGAGCTGGGCCGACTATGCCCGGACGGTGATGGCGCCGCATGAGGCCCTGAGCCTGAGTCTGGAGGGGGAGGAGGCGGAGATCGACCCTCATCCGGCCAAGGTCGAGCTGTGGCGGCGGCTGACGGGATCGACCGAGACCGAGGTCTGGAAGGTCAAACAGGCCGCCCGGATGATGCAGATCGACGGTCTGGCCGAGACGATGCGGGCCAATCGACAGCAGGCGGAGGCGAAGGCGAGCAGGCCGGAGTTCAGCCCCCGGGTTCAGGCTTCGCTGCGGGCCGTGAAGGCCGAAATCGCGACCCTGCCGCCGGTGAATTGGGACGACATCCGTTTGTGATCACCGCCGCCCCGCCCCGGTCAGGTCGGACCAGCGCCACTGACCCGTCCCCAGGGCGACGGCGGGGGCGGCGGGGCCGTCGGCGAGGGTGAGCAGGACCAGGCCGCGCATGGGCTGGCGGCGGCAGGCGGGCGGGGCGAAGGCGACCTCGACGGCGATGGCCTGACGCACCCCGGCCAGACCCTCTCCGGCCTCTCCCGTCGCGCGCAGCCAGGCGCCGTTCCACAACAGGGGGGGGCGGCCGGGGGGCAGGTCGCGGCGGGCGCGGATCAGTCCGGCGTGGATGTCGGGGTCGTCGCGCAGGGCCTGCTGGAGCCGGGCGATCATGTCGCAGTCGCCGCCGGAGCCCGGGCCTGAGCCCGCGCCGGGTCCTGAGCCCGCTCCCGCTCCCGATCCCGCCCCCGCGCCGGCGATGGCGGCGCCGGCCAGCTCTGCGGCGCCGACCGTGACGGCGGCGGGGCCGGCCGGGAGGGCCGCGGGACCGGGCGTCAGGGCGGGGCTGGCGCGGATCGCGGGGACCTCGGGCGGGGCGGGGACGGGGGGCCGGGCGCGGACCGGAGAGGCCGGGGGGCGAGGCGTAGGGGTCGGGGCTGCAGCGGCGGCGGCGGGCCCGGCCTGCGGCGCGGGGTCAGGCGCCGGCTCAGGCGCGGGGGCGGGAAGACGGGGGGCGAAGGCGATCAGATCGACCCGAACCGGCGGGGGCGCAGCGGTCCGGGGCGGCGGCGCGCGGACCGGAAGGGTCAGGACGGCCAGCGCGGCCAGGTGGGCCGTGAGGCTGAGCGGCAGGCCGAGCCAGAGACGGCGTTGCTGTCGGGTGTTCGTCGATCTTTGATCGCCGGAACGGAAGGTGGATCCGTGCATTCGGCTGGAACATCACGCCCCGATGTCAGCAAAGGGGCAGGGTGAGGTCAGTCGTGATGAGAGGTTTGCTTATGGTGAAGCTGACATGATCCGGCCCGATACCGGTCATCACGGCGCCTTTCCTGACGGTCTGACTGATAATTCGCGCAATGGACGGGGGTCGCGCCCCGCCGACATGGAGATATTGATGACCCGCTTTACACTGCGTACGGCCAGACTCAGGACGGCCGTGATGGCCGGTTCGGTGCTCGCCCTCGGCTTTGCGGCCTCGGGCTGCGCCAGCCACAAATTCGTCAGGGAGAACGTCGCCGTCGTCGACGCCCGCGTGGATGCGACCGACCAGCGCGTGGCCCGCGTCGAGGGCACGGCCGGCGAGGCCCTGCAGCGCGCCACCGATGCGCACAAGCTGGCGGAGGGCAAGTTCCTGTATCAGGTCGTGCTGTCGGACGATTCGGTGAAATTCCCGGTCGATGAGCGCAGCCTGTCGCCCGAGGCCGAGCAGCGTCTGGCCGAGCTGGCCCAGAGGCTGAAGGCGGAGAACCGCAATGTCTATCTGGAGATCCAGGGTCATACCGACGCCACCGGATCGCCCGGGCACAATGAACAGCTGGGCGAGCAGCGGGCCGAGGCGGTGCGCCGCTATCTGAGCCGCGGCGGCATCGCCCTGAACCGGATGTCGACGATCTCCTATGGCGCGGACGCGCCGGTGGCGCCGAACGACACCCGCGAGGGCCGGGCCCAGAACCGGCGCGTGGCCATCGTGGTCCTGAGCTGAAGATGCGGCGGCCGCTTCGGATGAGGCGGCCGCCGGTCGTGACTTTGATTTGACCTTGGCCGCGCGCTCCGCGATGGATCGGACATGACCGACGCGACGCCCCGACCGACCTATCTGACCGCTCCGATGGAGCAGACCGCCGATCCCGCCCTGACGGGGCTGGAACAGGTGATCGAGGCGGCGATGGCCGATCCTGTCCACTGGCGGGCGTTCGAGGCCCTGTTGCCGCGGGTCGATCTGTATATCTCGCCCGAGGGGGAGACGGCCAGGCGGGTCGCGGCGGGCGGCGACGGCATGCGGACCCTGAGGCCCGACGAACAGCTGGAGCTGCGCGGCATCCAGCTGGACGACGGACGGACAGCGGCGGCGGCCTTTACCGATCCGGCGCGGCTGACGGCCCTGTGGGAGGGCGACCTGCCGGTGATCGGCATGAACGCCCTGGCTCTGCTGAAGCTGTGGCGCGACCGGCCGGTGATGTTGAACCCCGGCGCCCCGCGCGCCCTGTTGTTCCAGGTCGAGGACGTGGCCGCCCTGATCGCGGCGGGCGAGGCCCATGCGGCGGCGGCGGCGGGGGGGGCGGCTTCGGGCGGAACCCGGCCCGTCGGCCCCTCCAGCGGCAAGGTGGCCCTGAGCCCGCCCGAGCGGAGCCCGGAACTGCTGGTCCAGAGACTGGTGCAGGCGTTCGGCCCCGTGGGCGGAAGCGGCGTGACGGCGGCTTGGCTGGCGCGCGCTCGCTGGGAGGAGACGGGCCAGCAGGGCTGGTTCCTCGACTTCAGGACCAGCCGACCCTCAGACGAGATCCGCGCCATGGTGCAGCGGGCGGTGACCGGGGTCAGCTTCGGCGACGAGACGCTGGACGTGTCGGTGGCGCCGTCGGGCGGCGCCGACGGCGTCGGCCTGCGGTTCGTCTAGGGATTATCGACATGGCTCGCCCGGACGCCCCGAACCGCCCCGACGCCCCGCTGCGGCTGGCCGTGCTGATCGACGCCGAGAACGCCTCGTCGCGCATCGCCGAGGTGCTGTTCACCGAAATCGCCACCCTGGGCGAGGCCAGCGCGCGGCGCATCTATGGCGACGCGGCCAGTCCGGCGCTGAAGGGCTGGACCGATGTGCTGGCCCGCTGGGCGATCCAGTGGCAGCAGAATTTCCAGCACACCAAGGGCAAGAACTCGGGCGACATCGCCCTGGTCATCGATGCGATGGACCTGCTGCATTCGGGGCGGTTCGACGGCTTCTGTCTGGTGTCGTCGGACAGCGATTTCACCCGACTGGCCTCGCGCATCCGCGAGGAGGGGGTCGATGTCTATGGCTTCGGCGAGCGAAAGACGCCCGAGAGCTTCCGTCAGGCCTGCACCCGCTTCATCTATACCGAGAACCTGACCGCGCCGGTCGCGGCCACGGCGGCCGGGGCAGCGCCCGGCGTTCCGGCCGAACCGGTCGCGGGCCGCCGCAAACCGTCCGAGGCCGGCCCCCTGATCCGCACCGCCATCGGCGACATGGATGAGGACGGCGACGGCTGGGTGCCGGTCGGCGGCATCGGCAACCGGTTGCGCAACGCCTATCCCGACTTTGACCAGCGCAGCTATGGCCACGCCAAACTGTCCGACCTGATCCGCGCCACGGGCGCCTTCGACGTCCAGGTCGGGGCCGGAGGGGCGATGCGGGTGCGGGCGAAACGGTAGGGGCGGGGCCTCAGACCACCGTACCGAAGACGTGTCCTATCCCGGCGGTCGCGGCCATCGCCAGGGCGCCCCAGAAGGTGACGCGGATGACGGCCTTGCCGACGCCCGCGCCCCCGGCCCGCGCGCCGAGACCGCCCAGCACGGCCAGACCCGCCAGGGCGGAACCGGACACCAGGGCGACGAGCAGGGAGGTCGGCGCGACCACAACGACCGCGAGCGGCAACACCGCCCCGACCGCAAAGGTGGCCGCCGAGGTCAGGGCCGCCTGGATCGGGCGGGCGGTCGTGTGTTCCGAAATGCCCAGCTCGTCGCGCGCATGGGCTCCGAGGGCGTCGTGGACCATCAGCTGGCGGGCGACGTCCATGGACGTCGACAGGTCGACGCCCCGGCTGTGATAGATGGCCGCCAGTTCGCGGGTCTCGGCCTCCGGGTCCGCCGCCAGTTCGGCCCTTTCGCGCGCCAGGTCCGCCTGTTCGGTGTCGGACTGGGAGCTGACGGAGACATATTCGCCAGCCGCCATGGACATGGCCCCGGCGACCAGGCCCGCGACCCCGGCGACCAGAATGCCGGTCTTGCCGGTCTGGGCGGCGGCCACGCCGACGATCAGGCTGGCGGTCGAGACGAGGCCGTCATTGGCGCCCAGCACGGCGGCGCGAAGCCACCCGATGCGCGCGACCAGATGGCGTTCGGGATGGCGTTCAAGGCGGCTCATGACGGCACTCTGGATGAAGGCGGAAAGGGGAGGATCCGTTCGGAGGCGCCTGGGCGGGTCAGGATGCCCCCGCCAACGGCCGTCTGTCGCGAGGCGCCGTCGCGGCCGAGCCCCCGCCGGAAAAGACCTTCCGGTCGCCGCGTGTCTTCAACGAGCAGGAGCCGCATGGTCGACATCCGTTCCGCCGACGATGCGCTTCGCGCCGGCGCCATCGACATGGCGGGATTTCATCGGTGACGCCAGCCCTCAAGGCGGGCGGCGGCGCGAGGGGGGGCGAGGATGACGAAAACCGTTCGACCTGTTGAGTCCTGACCCCTAGTACCCCTGCGCCCGGGCGAGTTTTTCCTGATGGAAGGCGGCGTCGCCGAGGAGTTCGTTGAGGACGCGGACGCGCTTCATGAACAGGCCGACGTCGTATTCATCGGTCATGCCGACGCCGCCGTGCATCTGGACCGCCTCCTGCACCGCCAGTTCGGCGACCTTGCCCGCCTTGGCCTTGGCGACCGAGACGGCGAGGCCTTTCGGGTCCTTGCCCGCCTCCAGCCGCTGCAGGGCGCCGATGACGGCGGCGCGGGCCAGTTCGATCTCGGTGTAGAGGTGGGCGGCCCGGTGCTGGAGCGACTGGAACTCGCCGATCAGTTTCCCGAACTGTTTGCGGGTGCGCAGGTAGTCGAGGGTGAGCTGGAAGGCCTGGTCGCCGGCGCCGGTCAGCATGGCGGCGGTGCAGGCGCGGCCGAGGTTGAGGGCGGCGTCGAGGGCGGGCTGGCCGCCTCCGACCGGGCCGATCACGGCGTCGGCGTCGACCTCGACATCGGTCAGGACCACGCGGGCGGCGTTATGGGCGTCGACCATGACGGTGCGCTCGATCTCGACCCCGGCGGTCTTCGGATCGACGAGGAAGAGGGTCAGGCCCTCGTCCGTCGTCGCGGCGACGATCAGGGCGTCGGCGACATGGCCGTCCAGCACGAACCCCTTGCGGCCGTTGAGCCGGAAGCCGTTGCCGGAGCGTTCGGCGGTGGTGGCGAGGATGTCGGGGCGATGTTTGGCGCCCTCGTCCACGGCGAGGGACAGGATGGCCTCGCCCGCTGCGACCCGGGGCAGCCACCCGGACTTCTGGGCCTCTGAACCCGCCTCGGTGAGGATTTTCGCCGACAGGAGGCCCGAGCCCATGAAGGGGGAGGGGGTCAGGGTGCGGCCCAGGGCCTCGGCCATCACCCCGGCCTCGACGGCGCCGAGGCCGGATCCGCCGTGTTCCTCGGGGATGATGACGCCGGCGAAGCCCATCTCTCCGAAGGCCCGCCACAGGTCGCGGGAGACGCCGTCGGGGTCGCGGCTGTCGCGCAGTTTGCGCAGGTGGGCGATGGGGGCGTGTTCGCCGAGGAAGCCGTCGGCGGCCTCCTTCAGCATGGTCTGTTCTTCGGTCAGGATCAGGGGCATGGCTTCTTTCGTCCCATCGTTTTTCTTTTGCTTCGTCATCCTCGGGCTTGACCCGAGGATCGGACCGTCCGCCGCTGTGCGTCCGAAGACGTCCCACGACCTCGCCTCACTTCACTGTACTTGCGCTCCCGCATCCGGCCCTCGGGTCAGGCCCGAGGGTGACGGAGAATGCGTTTGACGCCTACGCCCCCGGCAGTTGCAGGATGTGTTTGGCGATGATGTTGAGCTGGACCTCGCTGGTGCCGCCCTCGATCGAATTGGCCTTGGTGCGCAGCCAGTCGCGGGCGGGCGTGCCCTTGTGCGAGCGGTCGCTTTCCCATTCCAGGGCGTCCGAGCCGCCCGCCGCCATCGACAGTTCGTGGCGGCGCTTGTTCAGCTCCGAGCCATAGTATTTCAGCATCGAGGCCATGGCCGGATGGGCCTGACGCGCCTTGTGCTGGTCGCCGACCCGCTCCATCGACAGGGCGAAGGCCATCAGGTCGATGTCCAGCTCGGCAATGCGCGCGCGCAGCATCGGATCGTCCAGACGGCCGTTGGCGTCCACGCCGACGCTGTCGCCCGCAACCTGCCCCAGCGGCCGGCCGCCGCCGATGCCGCCCATGCCGCCGATCATGGTCCGTTCGTGCGCCAGCAGGGCCTTGGCCACGTCCCAGCCGCGGTTCAACGTCCCGACGAGGTTCGACTTCTCCACCCGCACGTCGTCAAAGAAGGTCTCGCAGAAGGGGCTCTTGCCGCTGATCAGGGTGATCGGCTTCGTTGTCACGCCCGGCGTGGCCATGTCGAACAGGACGAACGAAATGCCCAGATGTTTGGGCGCTTCCGGATCGGTCCGCACCAGACAGAAGATCCAGTCGGCCTTGTCGGCATAGGAGGTCCAGATCTTCTGGCCGTTGACGATCCAGTGGTCGCCCTGATCGACCGCGCGGGTCTGGACGTTGGCCAGATCGGAGCCGGCGCCCGGCTCGGAATAGCCCTGGCACCAGCGGATCTCGCCGCGCACGATCTCGGGCAGGAACCGCTTCTTCTGTTCCTCTGTGCCGAACTGCAGCAGGGCCGGGCCCAGCATCCAGATGCCGAAGCTGGACAGGGCCATCTGGGCGTCGATACGGCGCAGTTCGGTGGCCAGGACCTTGGCCTCCTCGCGGCTCAGCCCGCCGCCGCCGTATTCGGTTGGCCATTCGGGCGCCGTCCAGCCCTTCGCCCCCATCCGCTCCATCCAGAGCTTGTGGGCCGGGGTCTTGAAGGTCGGATTGCGGCCGCCCCAGACGCGGTCCTCCTCATTGTCGAGAGGGCCGCGGCATTCAGCCGGGCAGTTCTCTTCCAGCCAGGCGCGGGTTTCCGCGCGGAAGGTTTCCAGATCGGACATGGTTCGCTCCCTGACGCCTGTGCCAGCGTCTCAGGAAGACAGGTTAGCAGCGTTCAGTCTGAAGACGCCACCGTGACGCGGCGTCAGCTTCGAACGGTTTTTTCCTCCCCGCGCCGGAGGCGGGGGGAGGTGGATCCGAGCTCTTGCGAGGAGACGGAGGGGGCGACACGGTCTCGCAGAGCCGGCGAGCAACAGCCGCTCCGTCAGACATCCCCTCGCCCCCTCCGTCACGGCGCTGAAGAAGCGCCGCGCCACCTCCCCATTCGCCAGGCGGCGAACGGGGAGGAGATGTCACTTGCTCGGCAGGAACGGGGAGAAGGTGATGACGGTGAAGGTGTCGCGGACGTGGGCGCGGGTCTGGACCTGTTTGGTCACGAAGGTGCCGATGTCCATGTCGCGCGGCAGCTGGAACTTGGCCAGAAGATCGTGCTGGCCCGAGGTCGAATAGACCTCCGAGACATGTTCGACATTGTCGACGATGTCGGCGGCGACCTCATTGGCGAAACCGAGCTCGCATTTGATGAAGACGAAGATGGCGGTCATCATGGCGGTCATACCAGGGACGAGGGGCGAGAGATCAGGTCCGAGAGCCTGTCGATCAGACCTCTACACGCGGCCGACACGGTATGGCGAGTTGATGCGCAAGGAAATCCGATGACCGCCAGCCCTCTCGACCCTGATCCCTCGCCCCTCGACCCTGAAGCCCAGTACAACAACCGCGCCGCCGTGCCCGATCACCCGGCCGTTATGGCGCGGTGGAAGGCGGAGGCGGAGGCGTTCCGGGCGGTGCGGGCGCCCGTGGAACTGGCCTATGGCGCCCGCCCGCGCGAGGTGATGGATTTGTGGGAGGCGGGCGGGGGCGCACCGGTCGCGGTCTTCATCCATGGCGGCTACTGGCAGGCGCTGGACCGGTCGGGGTTCAGCTGGGTCGCCCCGGCCCTGCTGGCGCATGGGATCAGCGTGGCCATCCCCTCCTATGATCTGTGTCCTGACGTCAGCCTGAGCCGGATCGTGCGCCAGATGCGGGCGGTGGCGGACCTGATGCGGGCGAGGACCGGCGCCCGGCCGTTCGTGTTCGGCCATTCGGCGGGCGGGCATCTGGCGGCCTGTCTGTTGTCCGAGGGCCGGGCGTCAGGGGCGCTGGCGATCTCCGGCGTGTTCGATCTGGAGCCCCTGATCGGGACCAGTCTGAATGCGGCGCTGGGGCTCGACCCCATGACCGCCCGCGCCCTGTCGCCGATCCACTGGCCCCCGCCCAACGGCGGGGCGCCGGGCGGGACGGCGCTGGACTGCGTCGTCGGCGGGGCGGAGACAGGGGAATTCCTGCGGCAGTCGCGCGACATGGCGGCGCTCTGGGCGGCGAAGGGGGCGACGACGCGGTTCGAGGCGCTGGACGGGCTGAACCATTTCACCGTGCTGGACCCGCTGGGGGATGCGGACAGCGGGCTGGTGCAGCGGATTGCGGAGATGGTGAAACAATAAGTTCCGCCCATCCCCGCGAAAGCGGGGACCCGGTGCTTTGGCATTCAACGGTCGCTGGGATAAGCAGTGCGGACGACCGGCCCGGCCGGTCCTGCCAACAGAACTGGGTCCCCGCTCTCGCGGGGATGAGCGGAGTTGAGATGCGCCACGATCGTCTGACCGTCCTGAACGCCCTTGAGAGCCAGGGCGTGGCTCCGGTCTTCTATCATTCGGACCCGGAGGTCTGTCTGAATGTGATCCGGGCCTGTGCGCGCGGCGGGGCGCCGGTGGTGGAGTTCACCAACCGGGGCGACTTCGCCTGCGACCTGTTCGGCGATCTGGCGAAGGAACTGCAGCGCACCGACCCGGACATCATCCTGGGCATCGGTTCGGTGGTGGATGCGGGGACGGCGGCCCTGTTCCTGAACCGGGGCGCGCGGTTCGTGGTCAGCCCCTGCCTCGTCCCCGACGTGGCCCGGGTCTGCAACCGGCGGATGACCGCCTATTTCCCGGGCTGCGGCTCGGTGACCGACATCGGCAATGCCCACGAGCTGGGCTGTGACATCGTCAAACTGTTCCCGGGCGCCAGCGTCGGCGGGCCGGACTTCGTCAAGGCGGTCATGGGCCCCATGCCCTGGACCAGGATCATGCCGACCGGCGGGGTCGATCCCGACGAGGCCTCCATCGCCAGATGGTTCGGGGCGGGCATTGTGGCGGCCGGTATGGGGTCGAAGCTGGTCACGGATGCGGCCGTGAAGGCGGGCGACTGGGCGGGGATCGAGGCGCAGGTGCGGTCGACCGTCGAGGCGATCAAGGCGTTCCGGGCGAAGTAGCCGGCCCGTCCTCCCCGTCGCGCAGCGAGGGGGAGGTGGCGCGGCGCCGCTTGCGCCGTGACGGAGGGGGCGACCGGGTCGCTGATGGCGTTGAGGGTTTGACACCGTGTCTCCCCCTCCGTCTCCTCGCCAGGAGGCTCGGAGCCACCTCCCCATTCGCGAAGGGCGAACGGGGAGGACTGCGGAGGCGGCGTCTTCTCCCGCACCGGGAGACGGGGTAAGTCGGGCCCAAGGGAGATCACGCATGACGCTGAACAGCGCGCACTATCTGACCGGCTTCGCCAATCATTTCGCCACCGAGGCCGTGGCCGGGGCCCTGCCGGAGGGGCGGAACTCGCCGCAGCGGACGCCGATGGGCCTGTATGCCGAACAGCTGTCGGGGACGGCCTTCACCGCCCCGCGGAGCGAGAACCGGCGGTCGTGGCTGTATCGTTTGAGGCCCAGCGCCCAGCATCCGGCCTATCGGCCCTTTGAGCAGGGGCGGGTGCGGTCCGGGCCGTTCACCGAGGCGCCGCCCAGTCCCAACCGCATGCGCTGGGACCCCCTGCCGATGCCGGAGGCGCCGACCGACTGGGTCGAGGGGCTGACGACCTATGGCGGGACGGGGGATGCGGAGGCGCTGAACGGCGTGGGCATCCATCTGTACGCCGCCAACCGGTCGATGGTCGACCGGGTGTTCTACTGCGCCGACGGCGAGCTGTTGATCGTGCCGCAGTCGGGGGCGCTTCGGTTCGTCACCGAGATGGGGCGGATCGAGGCGGGACCGGGCCACATCGTGGTCATTCCGCGCGGGGTGCGGTTCCGGGTCGAGGTCGAGGGACCCGTGCGCGGCTATGTCTGCGAAAACTACGGCGCCCTGTTCCGGCTGCCGGATCTGGGCCCGATCGGGTCGAACGGCCTGGCCAATCCGCGCGATTTCGAGACCCCGGTCGCGGCCTTTGAGGACGTGGACCGGCCGACCGAGTGCGTGCAGAAATACGGCGGGCGGCTGTGGACCACCACCTTTGACCATTCACCGCTGGATGTGGTCGCCTGGCACGGCAATCTGGCGCCCTGTCGCTATGACACGGCCCGGTTCAACACGATCGGGACGGTCAGTTTCGACCATCCGGACCCGTCGATCTTCACCGTCCTGACGTCGCCCAGCGATACGCCGGGGACGGCCAACTGCGATTTCGTCATCTTCCCGCCGCGCTGGATGGTGGCCGAGGACACCTTCCGCCCGCCGTGGTTCCACCGCAACGTCATGAGCGAGTTCATGGGGCTGGTGACCGGCGAATACGACGCCAAGGAGGGCGGGTTCGCCCCGGGCGGGGCCAGTCTGCACAACTGTATGAGCGGGCACGGGCCGGATCAGGCCAGCTATGACAAGGCGGTGGCGGCGGACCTCAAGCCGGTGAAGATCACCGACACCCTGGCCTTCATGTTCGAGACGCGGTTGCCCATCCGGACCACGCAATGGGCGCAATCCAGTCCGACGATGCAACTCGACTATGACGACGTCTGGACGGGCTTCGCAAAGGGAACAGTGGAATGACGCTTCGAAACATCGCCCTGGCCGCAGCGGGCTTGTTGGTCCTGGCCGGCTGTGCGCCGAAGGCGGTCGAGACCGGCGCTGAGGCCGCCGTCCGGACACCCACGGCGGCTGACTGCGCGGCGCGGGGCGGGACGATGCAGGCGGTGGGCCGGGCGCAGACGATGCAGTGCGTGGTGAAATACGCCGACGCCGGCAAGCGCTGCACCACGGGTTCGGACTGCGCCGGCGATTGCCGCATCGAGGACGCGCCCTTCCCCGAGGCGGGCGCGGCAGCCGTGGGTCAATGCCAGGCCGACAGCCGTCCGTTCGGCTGTCACGCCTCGGTCGAGAACGGCAAGGCGACGCCGGCGATCTGCATCGACTGATCCGTCCGACGTACAGACGAAAAAAAGCCCCCGCCGATCGACCGGCGGGGGCTTTTCCGTGGGCCTCGGCCCGCCCTACTGGCGGTTCGGCGTATTGGCGGTGGTCATGCCGCCGTCGGCGTTGCCGGCCTGTTGTTCGACCATATCGGCCTTGCGGTCGGCGGCTTCCTCAACGCGATCCGCCTCGTTGTTGAGAGCGGTTTCCTGAGCCTCGTTCGGCGTGGCGGCAGCCTGGGCCTCGAGGGCGTCGGCGGTCGCTTCGCCCTGGGCCTCGATGGCGTCGGCTTGCGATTCAGCGGCCTTGTCGGCGGCGCTCTCGCCACAGGCGGCGAGGCCGGCGAAGGCGAAGGTCGCGGCGGCGGCGATAATCAGTTTACGCATGGTGTTTCCTCCAGTTTGGAAATGAGGAAACGCCGCTGGACTGAAAGGGTTCACGCCCTCGTGATGTCGCGGTGATCGCCTGACGTCATCCGGCCTCGGCGAAGGCGACCCGCGCGGCGCCCAGAAGGGCGGCGTGCTTGTGCAGGATCACCTTGGTCGGGATGTCGGCCATATAGTCCTGGAACCGGCCCTTTCGCTCGAACCGTTCGCGGAAGGGCGAGGCCTTGAGGAAGGGCAGGATGCGGGGCGCGATGCCGCCCGCGATATAGACCCCGCCGCGCGCGCCCGTGGTCAGGGCGATGTCGCCGGCGACGGCGCCGAGGATGGCGCAGAAGCGGGCCAGAGTGGCGCCGCAAGGGCTGTCGGGATTGGCCAGGGCCGTGGCGGTGATCTCGGCGGGGTCCTGGATATGGGTCTCGCGGCCGTCGATCTCGGCCAGGGCGCGGTGCATGTTCAGCAGGCCGGGGCCGCAGATCAGCCGTTCGATCGAGACGCGGGTGTAGCGTTTTCTCAGGATGCGGAGAATTTCGTCTTCAATCGGATCGCCGGGCGGGAAACAGGCGTGGCCGCCCTCGGAGGGCATGGCCATTTCCTTGCCATGGGCGTCGCGGACCAGGGCGGCGACGCCGAATCCGGTGCCGGGACCGAGGACGGCGACGGTCGAGTGGGGATCGCCATCAACCGGACCGCCCAGAGAGGCCAGTTGGTCTTCCGGCACCACAGGCGCGCCCCAGGCCAGGGCCTCGAAGTCGTTGATCAGTTTGACCGGGTTCAGGCCCAGGGTCTGGAGCTCGGCCTCGGAGACCCGCCAGGGCGAGTTGGTCAGGTCGATCTCGCCGTCCGTGACCGGGCCGGCCACGGCGATGACGCCCCCGGTGGGCTTGGTCTCGCAGCCGTCGACGAAGGCCTTCACCCCCTCGAGGAAGGTCGGATAGGTCTCGGCGGGAAAGCTCTCATGGTGTTCGAGCACGGGTTTGCCGTCGACCATATGCGTGATGGCGAACCGGGCATTGGTCCCGCCAACGTCACCGACCAGAAGAGTCTTGCCGTCACTCATGCGTCGATTTCCCGGTTCTGGACATTGGCGTCCGCGACGTCGCGGATCTCTGGTTGTTGCTGGGTCGGCTCGGCCACGAAACAGACCGAGGCCCCCTGTTCGGCCGAGGATACGACCGCGCGGAAGGCGCCGAACAGTTCGCGGCCATAGCCCCAGCTCTGGGCCGAGGCCGGCCATGCGCGCTCGCGCGTCGACAGGTCGGCGTTGACCGTCAGCACGCCCGCCTCGGCGTCCAGGCGGACAAGGTCGCCGTCCTGAACAAAGGCCAGGGGCCCGCCGGCCAGCGCCTCGGGCGAGACATGGATGGCCGCAGGCGTCTTGCCCGAGGCCCCCGACATGCGGCCGTCGGTGACGAGGGCGATGGGCACGCCCCGATCCTGAAGCACGCTCATCAGGGGCGAGAGGGAATGCAACTCCGGCATGCCATTGGCTTTCGGCCCCTGGAAACGCAGGACGATGACGCCGCCTTCATCCAGTTCGCCGCGTTTGAAGGCGGCCAGAACCTCTTCCTGGGCGTCGAACACGCGGGCGGGACCTTCGACGATGCGGTGCTGCGGCTTGACCGCCGAGATCTTGATGACGGCGCGGCCGAGATTGCCCTGCACCAGCCGAAGGCCGCCCTCGCGATCAAAGGGATCGGAGGCGGGGCGAAGGATGTCGCGGTCGAGGCTTTCGGACACGCCGTCACGCCAGACCAGTTCGCCGTCGATCAGGGACGGTTCCTGGAAATAGTGATGGATGCCAACGCCGGCGACGGTGACCACATCGGAATGGATATGGCCGGCATTCGCCAGTTCGCGGGCGACGAAGGCGACGCCGCCGGCGGCCTGGAAGGCGTTCACATCGGCCGAGCCGTTGGGATAGACGCGGGCCAGAAGCGGGGTGACGGACGACAGTTCGTCCATGTCGGTCCAGTCGATCAGGACGCCGGCGGCCCGGGCCATGGCGACCAGATGGATGGCGTGGTTGGTCGACCCGCCGGTAGCGAGCAGGGCGACGATCATATTGACCACCGACTTTTCGTCGACGACGTCGGCCATCCGGCCTTCGCCGCTGCGGGCCAGTTCGACGGCCCGTTTCGCCGCCGCCCCGGTCAGGGCGTCGCGCAGGCCGGTGTCGGGGTGGACGAAGGCGGTGGAGGGCAGGTGAAGCCCGCCCAGCTCCATCATCATCTGGTTGGAGTTGGCGGTGCCGTAGAAGGTGCAGGTGCCGGGCGAGTGGTAGGAGCCGATTTCCGAGGCCAGAAGGACGTCGCGGTCGACCTTGCCTTGCGCATATTCGGCGCGGACGCGGGCCTTTTCGGCATTGGGAATGCCCGAGGGCATGGGTCCGGCGGGGGCGAAGACGACGGGCAGGTGGCCGAAGGCCAGGGCGCCCATGAACAGGCCGGGCACGATCTTGTCGCAGACGCCCAGCATCAGGGCGGCGTCGAAGGCGTCGTGGGTCAGGGCGACCCCGGTCGACATGGCGATGACGTCGCGGCTGAACAGGCTCAGCTCCATGCCGGGACGGCCCTGGGTCACGCCATCGCACATGGCGGGCGTGCCGCCGGCGACCTGGGCCGTGGCGCCGACCTGACGCACCGCCTCGCGCACCACGGCAGGGAAGCGTTCGAACGGCTGATGCGCCGACAGCATGTCGTTATAGGCGGTGACGATGCCGAGGTTCGGTTTCGACCCGTCCATGGCGGTCAGCTTGTCGGCGATGGTCTGGCCGGCGAAGGCATGGGCCCAGTTGGCGCAGCTGAGCTTGGCGCGGCCGGCGCCGCTGTCACGCGCCGCATCCATGCGGCGCAGATAGTCGGCGCGGGTGGCGCGTGAGCGCTCGACGATGCGGGCGGTGACGGCGGCGACGACGGGGTGCAGCTGGGGCATCAGGCGGCCTCCGTCCAGACGACTTCGAGGGGGACGTTCGCCGCGATCATCGCGGCGATGGGCTGGATCGCGGGATCGCCCCCGGCCTCGCGTTCGAACACGGCGCGTTTGGCGGCGCCCTTGAGGGCCAGGACCACGCGGCGGGCCTGGATCAGATACGGCAGGTTGATCGACAGGCGTTCCAGGCTGGGGGCCATGCCGTCGCGGCCGTGAGGGACGCCCAGAACGGTCGGGGCGAGTGCGGGAGTGAGGAGGGTCCTGAGGGTCGGGCTCTGGGGGAACATCGAACAGATATGGCCATCCTCCCCCATGCCGAGAAGGACGGCGTCGAGGCGACGGCCTTCTAATTCGAGGTTGATCTCATGCATCGCAAGTGCGGCGGCCCGATCCACAGTCACGGCGGGGCGGAACAAGGGTAGAAAGACCGCGCCCCTGGCTTCGTTGGTGATGAGCGACCGTTTCAGCAGGATCGCATTCGACTCCGGGGACGTCTCGGGCACGTAGCGCTCGTCGACCAGGGTCACGAACGTGTGCTGCCAGTCCGAATGGGACCGCAAGGTCGAAAGGCGCTTGTAGATGGGTTCGGGTGTCGATCCGCCGGCGCCGGCAAATACGGCCCAGCCGTTCTGCGCCGGATCCTGCAGGCCTTCGTTCAACGCGTCGGCCAGCCGGTATGCGGTATGATCGACCCAGTCGGCGGGGGTGGGCAGGGTTTCGATGGCGGTCATTCTGAATACCCTCTGCCGTCATCCTCGGGCTTGACCCGAGGATCGGAGGCGGCGGCGAGGAAGGCGTCTTGCGTCATCGCACCAGCGCGCGGAACCTCCGGTCCTCGGGTCAAGCCCGAGGATGACGGTGCAAAAAAGGCGATCTCACGCATCGGTCGTGTTCCATGCGCGGCCGGTGCGTTGCAGCAGGTAGTCGGCCTCGGGAGGCCCCCAGGCGCCGGGGGCGTATTCCTGGGGTTTCACATGGCCGTCGGTCCAGGCCTCGGAAACCTCGTCGACCCATTTCCATGCCTGTTCGGCCTCGTCGCGGCGGACGAACAGGGTCGAGTCGCCGTTCAGGGCGTCGAGCAGAAGCCGCTCATAGGCGATGCGGCGACGCGGCGGGGTCTCGTTGCGGTCGCGGAAGCCCCAGCTGAGGCTCATCTTGATCGGCTGGAGCTGCATGCGGGCGTCCAGACCCGCCTTCTTGTTCATGACCGTCAGGGAAATGTCTTCCTGGGGCTGGAGCTCGATGATCATGCGGTTGGCCTCGACCTCGCCCCGGTCGCCGGAGTCAAAGATGGAGTGGGGCAGGGGCTTGAACTGGATGACGATCTCGGTGCGCTTCTCCGGCAGGCGCTTGCCGGTGCGCATGAAGAAGGGCACCCCGGCCCAGCGCCAGTTGTCGATGTCGGCGCGGATGGCGACGAAGGTCTCGGTGTCTGAATCCTCGCCGCGTTCCTCGTCATAGCCCTTGACGGTCGCGCCCTCGAATTCGCCGCCCACATACTGGCCGCGCACGGTGACGCGCTGGGCCTCATCGAAGGTGATGGGGCGGAGCGACCGGAGCACCTTGACCTTTTCGTTGCGCACCGACTCGGGGTCCAGGTCCGAGGGCGGCTCCATGGCGACCAGGCAGAGCAGCTGGAGCATGTGGTTCTGCAGCATGTCGCGCAGGGCGCCGTACTCGTCATAGTAGGGCCAGCGGTCGCCGACCCCGACGGTCTCGCCGATGGTGATCTGGACGTGGTCGATGTTCTGGGCGTTCCACAGCGGCTCGAAGACCGTGTTGCCGAAGCGCAGGGCGATCAGGTTCTGGACCGTCTCCTTGCCCAGATAGTGGTCGATGCGGAAGACCTGGGTCTCGGAGAAGGCGTGGGCGACGGCGTCGTCAATCTCGAGGAAGGAGGTCAGGTCGCGGCCGACCGGTTTTTCCAGAACGACGCGGGCGTTGGCCTCGGCCAGACCGGCGGCCTTCATGGCCTTGACGATCCGGGCGTAGAGGGAGGGGGAGACGGCAAGGAAGGAGGTGACGGGCGCGTCGCCCACCTTGTCCTTGAGCGGCTTCAGGCTGGCCGGGTCGGTGGCGTCGACGGCCAGATAGTCGAGCCGGGCCTCCATCCGCGCCCATGTGGCGTCGTTCCAGACGCCGTCAGCGGCGGCCTTGGGTTCGCAGGCGGCGCGGACCTTTTCGACATATTCGTCGCGGCTCTCTTCCGAGCGGGCGGCGCCGATGATCTTCAGGTCGTCGGGCAGGCGGCCCTCATGGTCGAGAAAATAGAGGGAGGGCAGCAGCATCCGCATGGCCAGATCGCCGCCGCCGCCGAACAGCACCAAGGCCGCCATGCTTGCTTCCTCTCTCAATATGCGGGACCGGACGACCCCTTTTACGACGTGTCTTTGGCGGGTCGAGCCCGATCCGCCAACACGTCCAGAACCGCCTGAAACGACAAGTGACGTGAGCGTAACAGAACCAGCAGGTGATAGATCAAATCCGCAGCCTCGCTGGCAAGTTCCTCATCCGGACCGGCGACGCCGGCCAGGGCGGTCTCGACCCCCTCCTCGCCGACCTTCTGGGCCAGACGTTTGGGGCCTTCGGCGATCATGCGGGCGGTGTAGCTGACCGAGGGGTCCTCGGAGGCGCGGGCGGCGATGGTGCGCTCAAGGGCTGCGATCCGGCCGAGACCCGGGGCGTCGGCCGTCCCGAAACAGCTGGTCGTGCCGAGGTGGCAGGCGGGCCCCATGGGGCGGACGGCCAGGACGAGGGCGTCGCCGTCGCAGTCGGGGGTGAGGGAGACGACGGTCTGGCGGTTGCCCGAGGTCTCGCCCTTGCGCCACCGCCCGCCGCGCGAGCGGGAGAAGAAGGTGGCCTCGCCGCTGGCGATCGTCTCGTCGAGAGCGGCGCGGTCCATATAGGCGAGGGTCAGGACCTGCAGGGTGTCAGCGTCCTGGACCACGACCGGGATCAGGCCGGCGCCCTTGTCGAAGTCGAGGGTGGAGGGGTTCAGGGTCATATCCGCATCTCCTGCCCTTGGGCGGCCAGATACTGTTTCAGGTCCGGGATGGCGATGGCGCCGGTGTGGAAGACGCTGGCGGCCAGGGCGCCGGAGACGTCGGCGCCCCCCGCATCGACAGAGGCAAAGACATTGCGGAAATGCTCGGGGGCGCCGGCGCCGCCCGAGGCGACCAGGGGGATGGTCAACAGGGCGCGGGCGGCGGCGAGCTGTTCGACGTCATAGCCGCGCCGGACGCCGTCCTGATCGATGCAGTTGAGCACGATTTCGCCGGCGCCGAGCCCCTGCGCCTCCACGATCCAGTCGAGGGTGCGTTTGCCGGCGCGGCGGCGGGCGTCGGGGTCGCCGGTGTATTTGTGGACCACCCATTGGCCGTCCTCGAGCCGGCTGTCGACGCCGACGACCACGCACTGGGCGCCCAGTCGTCCGGCCATATCCGCGATCAGTTCGGGACGTTCGAGGGCGGGGGAGTTGATCGAGACCTTGTCGGCCCCGTTGTCGAGACAGCGGGCGGCCTGGTCGACGCTGCGGATCCCGCCGGCGACGCAGAAGGGGATGTCCAGCAAACGGGCGATGTCGCGCACCCAGCCGTAGTCCAGGGTGCGGCCCTCGGGGCTGGCGGTAATGTCGTAGAAGACCAGCTCGTCCGCCCCCTGGTCGCGATAGCGGGCGGCCAGTTCCGAGGCGTCGCCCATGTCGGTATGGCCCTCGAAGCGGACGCCCTTGACCACCCGGCCGTCCTTGACGTCGAGGCAGGGAATGATGCGGCGGGCGGTCATGCCGTCACGGCCGCCCCGACCGCATTCAGGGCCTCGGTCGTCGTGAACCGGCCTTCGTAGATGGCGCGGCCGACGATGGCGCCGTCGCAGCCGAGATCGCGGCAGGCGGTCAGGTCCTCGAGGCTCGACATGCCGCCGGAGGCCTGGAGTTTCAGGTCCGGACGGCGGCGGCGCACCTCGGCCAGCAACTCGAGGTTGGGACCGGTCAGGGCCCCGTCGCGACCGACGTCGGTGACCAGCACATGCGTCAGGGTTTCCGGCGGATAGCGGTCCAGGGCGGCCCAGAGGTCGAGGCCGGCCGCCTCGGTCCAGCCCTTGAGCGAGGGGGTGGGGACGCCGTCGTCGCCGATGCGCACATCAAAGGCGAGGGTCAGGCGGTCAGGACCGAAGTCGGCCAGCCAGCCGGCGACGGTCTCCGGCGCGGTCACGGCCTGAGAGCCGACGACGACGCGGCTGACCCCGGCGTCCAGCAGGCTTTCGACATCGGCGCGGCTGCGGACGCCGCCGCCGGACTGGATCCGGACCTTCAGGCTGGCGGCCAGTTCGCCGATCAGCCCGTGCTGGACCGCGCGCCCGGCCTCGGCCCCGTCAAGATCGACGACATGAACCCACTCTGCCCCCTCGGCGACGAAGGCGGCGAGGCGGCGGGCGGGGACGTCGTCATAGTGGGTCACCTGATCGAACCGCCCGTGCATCAGGCGGACGCAGGCCCCGTGGCGCAGGTCGATGGCGGGATAGATCAGCATGGCGAAAATCTCAGTCCGTCATCCTCGGGCTTGACCCGAGGATCGGACGGTTGGCGCGCAAGACAGGAGTGCAGGGCAGGGTTGGTGACGAGCGTCTCCGGACCGGACCGGGCGCGTCCGGCCCTCGGGTCAAGCCCGAGGGTGACGGAGGAGAGGGTGAACGCGCGGATCACGCTTCAATCTCCAGAAAATTCCTCAGTATCCGCGCGCCGGCGGCGGCCGAGCGTTCGGGGTGGAACTGGCAGCCCCAGCGGTTGCCCTTGCGGACGACGGCCGGGACGGGGCCGCCGTAGTCGGCGCGGGCGAGGGTGGCGGGGCCGTCCGGGCAGACGAAGCCGTGGACGAAATAGGCCCAGGCCCCGGGCTCGACGCCCTCCAGCAGGGGGTCGTCGGCGAGATCGTTGAGCCGGCTCCAGCCCATGTGCGGCACGGGCAGGGTCGGGGGCAGGTCGAAGGGGCGGACGGCGCCGGGAATGAAGCCGAGCAGGTCGACGCCGCCGGTTTCGGCCTGACCCTCCTCGCTGGTCTCGAACAGCAGCTGCTGGCCGAGGCAGACGCCGAGCAGGGGGCGGGGGAAGGCGCGGACGGGATCGGACAGGCCGAGGTCATTGAGCCGCTTCATGGCGTAGCCGGCCGCCCCGACCCCGGGCAGGATCAGGCGTTCGGCGTCGGCGACCTCGGCCGGGTCGGCAGTCAGGCGAACGACGGCGCCGAGGCGTTCCAGCGCGAACTGGACCGAGGCGGTGTTGCCGGCGCCGTAGGACAGGACGGTGACGGAGGTCACAGCACCCCCTTGGTGCTCGGCACGGCGTCGCCCTCGATGCGGATGGCCTGGCGCAGGGCGCGGCCGAAGCCCTTGTAGGCGGCCTCGGTCTTGTGGTGGTCATCGTCGCCGGTGACCTTGATGTGGACGGCGGCGCCCATGGCCTCGGCCAGGGAGCGGAAGACGTGGGCGGTCAGGTCGGTGCGGTAGTCGCCGATGAAGGGCGTCGCGAAGGTCCCCTCGAACAGCGGATAGGGGCGGCCCGACAGGTCGATGGCGACATGGGCCTCGGCCTCGTCCATGGCCAGGACGAAGCCGTAGCGGGCGATGCCGCGCCGTTCGCCCAGCGCCTGTTTCAGGGCCTGACCCAGGGCGATGGCGCTGTCCTCGATGGTGTGGTGCGGGTCGGTATGGAGGTCGCCCTCGCATGACAGGCGCAGGGAAAAGCCGCCGTGGGCCGCGATCTGCTCCAGCATGTGGTCGAAGAAGCCGACGCCGGTGTGGATGAGGACCGGGCAGGTGGCGTCGAGGTCGACGGCGCAGACGATGCGGGTCTCCTTTGTGTCGCGAACGGCCTGACCGGTACGGGCGGGACGGGCCCGCGGCGGATTGAGACCGAGGGCGACCAGCAGCCGGTCGTTGACCTCGGGTTTCAGCGACACCGGCAGACGGAGGCGATCGCCGGAAAGGTCGGCGGCGATGCCGTATTTCGTGAGTTCGATCAGGACGGCGGCGGGGTCTTCCGGACGGGCCATGAGGATGGGTCCGACGCCGGGCTCGACCGTCATCAGCCGGCCGATCTCGCGGGAGAGTCGGGCGCGCTCGCGTTTGACGCCGCCGATGCGTTCGGCGGTCTCGATCATGCGCGACGGGTCGAGCGCCTGTTGCGCCAGCCGGATCACGGGCTCGGGGAGGGGCCAGGGCTCCAGCGCCGTCCGGAGGCGGGCGAGGGTGTCAGGCTGGGCCAGGACGGCGCCGACGCGGGCGCCGGCCAGCCCATAGGCCAGCGAAAGACTGCGCAGGACGACCAGATTGGAGGCGGCGTCGAGGACGGTTGAGGCAGACGCGGTGTCGGCGAACTCGATCAGGCCCTCGTCCACGACCATCAGGGCGGGGGCGACGCGGGCGGCCATCTCGACGACGGCCTCGGGCGAGCCGAGGGCGCGGATGACGACGGCGGCCGTCTCACCGGTCTTGCCCGGGCGGGCGTAGAGGGCCGCGAGGTCCGTATAGGGGGCGGCGTCGGGCGCCTGGACCGTCTGGCCGTCGCGGGCGGCCAGACGCCAGACAAGCTCCAGCCCGTGGGTCAGGCCGCGCACCGGCAGGACGCGGTCGGCCGCGACGCCATAGATGTCGGCCATGCGGGCGGCCAGGGCGTTCGGATCGGACGGGTAGCGGTCGAGGCCGTCGGCGCCGGCGACCAGCGGAGGAAAGGGGGCGGGGAGGGTCATCCCTCGCTCCTCAGATCGGCGGCCCTGGCATGGGCTTCGAGACCCTCCAGCCGGGCGAGGCGGGCGGCGACGGGGGCCAGCAGGGACGCGCCCGCCTCGGTGACAGTCTGGACCGACATGGAGGTCATGAAGCTGGCGGTGGTGATGCCGCCCAGGGTGCGCGCGCCGCCGTCGGTGGGCAGGACGTGGCTCGGGCCGGCCGCATAGTCGCCCAGGGTCTCGGCGGCCCAGCGGCCCACGAAGACGGCGCCGGCGGCGGTGATGGTCTCGACCAGACCATCGGCGTCCTCGGTCTGGAGGGCGAGATGTTCGGGACCGTAGAGGTTGGAGACGGCGCAGGCCTCGGCGGTGTCGCGCACCTTGATGATCCGGGCCTCGGCGAGGGAGGCGCGGGCGATGTCGGCGCGGGGCAGGGTTTCAAGCTGTTCCTCGACGGCCTCGAGGATGGCGTTGATGGCGGCGGTCGAGGTCGAGACCAGAATGACCTGGGCGTCCGCATCGTGCTCGGCCTGGCTGAGAAGGTCGGCGGCGGCGAGGTCGGGGTCGGTCGATCCGTCGGCGATGACCAGCAGTTCGGACGGTCCGGCGGGCATGTCGACGGCGGGGCCGTTCGGCAGGGCGGCGGCATAGCGCTTGGCCTCGGCGACATAGGCGTTGCCCGGTCCAAACAGCTTGTCGCAGGGCGGGATCTCGCCGTCGTCGAGGACCACGCCATAGGTCAGGGCGGCGATGGCCTGGGCTCCGCCGATCAGCCAGATGGCGTCCAGATCAGCCTCTGCGGCGGCCAGGATCATGGCGGGGTGGACCTCGCCGTCGCGACCCGGCGGGGTGACCACGATCCGCTGCTGCACGCCCGCGACCTGGGCCGGGAGGGCCTGCATCAACAGGGAGGAGAACAGGGGGGCGGTGCCGCCGGGGACGTAGATGCCCGCCGCGCCAATGGGGCGCCAGACCAGCTTCGACTTCACGCCGGGCATGGTCTCGATGAACGGGGTGTCTTCGGGCCTGGTGGCCTGATGGAAGATGCGGACATTCTCGGCGGCGATGCGCAGCGATCGGGTGTCGGCAGGAGGCAGGGCGTTTCGCGCCGCGGCGACGGCCTCGGGCGTGATGGCGATACGGCGGGGGGCGACGCCGTCGATCTCGACGCTGAACCGGGTCACGGCCGCGCCGCCCGAAATCGCGACCTGTTCGAAGATGCCTTCGACGACCTCGGTCACGTCGCGCTCTGTGCGTCTTGCCGGGCGGGCAAGGGCGTCGAACCGGCCCGGACCGTCCAGGCTGGACCAGTCGATGCGTTTCCAGTCGATGCTCATCACATCATCTTCTCGATGGGGAGGACGAGGATGGCCGAGGCGCCGGCGGCCTTGAGCTTCTCCAGCGTCTCCCAGAACACGGCTTCCTGACAGACCGCGTGGACGGCGACGGCGTCGTCGCGGCCCATCAGGGGCATGACGGTCGGTGAGCCGGCTCCGGGCAGGATGGCGGTGATCTGCTCAAGCGCCGAGCGCGGGGCGTTGAGCATGACGTATTTGGCGCCCTGGGAGGACACGACGCCTGACATCCGCTCGATGATCGAATCCAGCAGGTGTTCAAGCCCGGGCTCCGGGGCGACGGGCGACCGGATCAGCACGGCCTGGCTTTCCAGCACCGTCTCGCGGGCCTGAAGGCCGTTGGCCTCCAGCGTCGCCCCGGTGGAGACCAGGTCGCAGATGGCGGAGGCCAGCCTGAGCCGGGGCGCGACCTCGACGGCGCCGCGCATGGTGACGATGTCGGCGGCGATGTTCCTGTCGTCTAGCCAGCGGCGCAGGATCTTCGGATAGGAGGTGGCGACCCGCAGCCCCTCGAGCGAGGCCGGGCCGTCATAGGCGAGGGTCGGCGGGACGGCGATCTTCAGGGTGCAGCGGCCGAAACCGAGCGGCATGATCACCTCGGCGACCGGGCCGCCGTTGCGCGCCTCCTCCAGCACATTCTCGCCGACAATGCCGAGGTCGCAGACGCCGTCGGCGACAAAGGTCGGGATGTCGTCGTCGCGCACGCGCAGCAGGTCGATCGGATAGTTCTCGACCCGGTAAAGCAGGTCGTTGTTGCCCTTGATCACGCGCAGACCCGCGTCGCGGACGAGGTCGAGGCTGCGGTCGGACAGGCGGCCGGATTTCTGGACGGCGATACGCAGTCGTCCCTGGACGGTGCTCATACTCAGGCTTTCTTTTTCAGGCGGTCGAGGACGAGGCGGTAGCCCTGGTTGTCCATGTCCTTGAGGAAGCGGGCGACGCGCACGACGGTGGTGGGGCTGGCGCCCGCCTCCATGGCGATCTCACGATAGGATTGCAGCCGCTGGTCCAGAAGCCGCGCCACGGCCCAGCGCTCGGCGAAGGCGCGCAGTTCGGACGGGGTGCAGAGGTCGGCCAGAAAGGCGTCGGCCTCCTCGCGCGTCTCCAGACACAGCAGGGCGTCATACAGGGCCAACCGGTCGTCGGCGGCCTTGTGGATCGATTTTCGCGACGGGAGGTCGGTCATGGCGCGTTCCACTATGGTGTAACGATGGAACGGTCAAGGGGTGTGATTGGTGATTGGTGATTGGCGAGTTTCGTCCTCCCTGTCGCGAAGCGATGGGGAGGTGGCTCCGAGCATCGCGAGGAGACGGAGGGGGAGACCGGGTCGGTGAAGTCGAGCCAATGGCGGGCGTCGCCTCGCCCCCTCCGTCACGGCGCAAGCGGCGCCGCGCCACCTCCCCATTCGCCAAGCGGCGAACGGGGAGGACAAGCTCGCCACTAACCACTCGCCACTCGCCACTCGCCACTCTATTTCCTGCGACATGACCAGGGTTCTCATCATCGGCGCGGGGCATGCGGGCGGGACGGCGGCGGCCCTGTTGCGCCAGTACGGGCATGAGGGGGAGATCGTGCTCGTGGGCGAGGAGCCGGCGGCGCCCTATCAGCGGCCGCCCCTGTCCAAGGCCTGGCTGAAGGGCGAGACCGATCTGGAGACCCTGCTGCTGCGGCCCGAGGCCTTCTATCCGGAACAGGGGATCGACCTGCGCACCGGGGTGACGGCGACGGCGATCGACCGGGCGGCGAAGACGGTGAGCTTCGCCGACGGGACGGTCGAACCGTATGACGTGCTGATTCTGGCGACCGGATCGACGGCGCGGCGGCTGAACATTCCGGGCGCCGACCGGCCGGAGCTGCTGGAACTGCGGACCGCAGTTCATGCCGAGCGGCTCAAGGCCGCCCTGGGCTGGGGCCGACGGCTGGCGGTGGTCGGAGGCGGCTATGTCGGGCTGGAGGCGGCGGCCTCGGCCCGGGCCCTGGGCGCCGAGGTGGTGGTGATCGAGCGCGAGGCGCGGGTGCTGGCGCGGGTGGCGTCGGAGGCCCTGTCGACGTTCTTCACCGATCTGCACACGGCGCAGGGCGTGGTGATCCGCACCGGGGCGGAGGTGGCGGCTTTTGAAGATGGGGCCGTGGTCCTGGCCGACAGCGAACGGATCGAGGCGGACGCCATTCTGGTCGGGGTCGGGGCCCTGGCCTGTGACGGGCTGGCGCGCGAGGCGGGCCTGGCGTGTGAAAACGGGGTGGTGGTGGACGAGGCGGCGCGGACGTCCGATCCCTCGATCTACGCCATCGGGGACATGACGCACCGGCCGGTCCCGGTGCATGGCGGGGTGCGGGTGCGGCTGGAAAGCGTGCCCAATGCGCTGGAACAGGCCAAACAGGCGGCGGCGGCGATCACCGGCCGCCCGGCCCCGGCGCCCGAGGTTCCGTGGTTCTGGTCCGATCAGTATGACGCCAAGCTGCAGATCGCCGGCCTGCCCGTGGGGGCTGACCGACAGGTGGTGCGGGGCGACCCCGGCGAAGGTCGGTTCGCGGTCTTCCATCTGGCGGGCGAGCGGCTCGTCAGCGTCGAGGCGGTCAACGCCCCGCCGGAATTCATGGCCGGCAAACAGCTGATCGGCCGGGCGACGCCGGTCGATGCGGTGAAGCTGGCGGATGCCTCTGTGTCGATGAAGGACGTCGCCCGAACCTGAGGCGGTTGACCGTTTTCCGATGTCGCATTGCAATATTTCTGTTGCCTAACTGCAATTCCAAAGCCCAATCTGCCGCTTGTGGGGTTACCGACAGGCTTGAGGCGCACGATTGATCTTCGATGAAATGTCAGGCGCGGGCGGGACCGGAGAGGTCCGCGAAAGTTACCGGACCCTGGCCCGGTGGCTGGAGAACGCTCCGGATGACCTGTTGTCATCGCGATCGCGGCAGGCTGAACTGTTCTTCCGCCGCATGGGGGTGACCTTCGCCGTCTATGGCGATGTGGAGTCCAACGAACGGTTGATCCCTTTCGACGTGGTGCCCCGGATCATCGGGGGCGGCGAGTGGAACCAGCTGGAGCGGGGCCTGAAGCAGCGGGTCTCGGCGATCAACGCCTTCCTCAAGGACATCTACGGCCCACAGGAGTGCATCCGGGCCGGGATCGTCCCGGCCGACCTGATCTTCACCAACCCCAACTATCGCCCCGAGATGCAGGGCCGCCGGCCGCCCGGGGATATCTGGTCGCATATCACCGGGGTCGATCTGGTCCGCACGGGCGAGGACGGCTTCATCGTCCTGGAGGACAATTGTCGTACGCCGTCCGGGGTCTCCTACATGCTGGAGAACCGCGAGATGATGATGCGGCTGTTCCCCGACCTGTTCGCCGAGCATCGCATCCGGCCGGTCGAGACCTATACCGACATGCTGCTGGCGTCGCTGCGCGCCTCTGCCCCGGCGCAGGCGGGGGCGGATCCGAACGTCGTGATCCTGACGCCGGGGCCGTTCAACTCGGCCTATTACGAGCACAGCTTCCTGGCCGACAAACTGGGGGTGGAGCTGGTCGAGGGCGGCGACCTGTTCGTCGATGACGACATCGTCTTCATGCGCACGACCGAGGGGCCAAAGCGGGTCGACGTCATCTATCGCCGCGTCGACGACGAGTTTCTGGACCCCCTGACCTTCCGGCCGGATTCGGCGGTGGGGATTCCCGGGATCATGGCGGCCTACACCGCCGGCAATGTGACCCTGTCCAACGCCGTCGGCACCGGGGTGGCCGACGACAAGGCGGTCTATACCTATATGCCGGAGATCATCCGCTTCTTCTCGGGCGGCGATCCGATCCTGGGCAATGTGCCGACCTGGCGCTGCCGCGAGCCGGACGCGCTGAAGGAGGTCCTGGACAAGCTGCCGGAGCTGGTGGTCAAGGAGGTCGGGGGATCAGGCGGCTATGGCATGCTGGTCGGACCGGCCTCGACGAAAGCCGAGATCGAGGCCTTCCGGGCCAAGCTGATCGCGGATCCCGACGATTTCATCGCCCAGCCGACCCTGGCCCTGTCGACGGCGCCGACGCTGGATGGCGGCAAGCTGTCGCCCCGCCACGTCGATCTGAGGCCGTTCGTCCTGTCGAGTCCGGCCGGGATGCGGGTGGCGCCGGGCGGGCTGACGCGGGTGGCGCTGAAGGCCGGGTCGCTGGTCGTCAACTCCAGCCAGGGCGGCGGCACCAAGGATACATGGGTGCTGGATGACTGAGTTCGACCCATGCTGAGCCGCACCGCTGACAGTCTGTACTGGACCGGCCGCTATATGGAGCGGGCCGATTTCCTGGCGCGCATCCTTGAGGCGGCGTCGAGACTGGCGGCCCTGCCGGCCAAGGATGCGGCGGCGACCACGGCCTGGGCCAGCGCTATCGCCTCCGCCGGGGTGGCCCAACGGTTCGCCGAGTCCGGACGGTCGCCGAACGAGCGTTCGGTGCGCGAGTTTCTGGCCTTCGCGCCGGAGAACCCGACCTCGATCAAGGCCTGTATCACCGCCGCCCGGACCAATGCGCGGTCGGTGCGCACCGCCCTGACCATCGAGCTGTGGGAGGCGATCAACGGCGCCTGGAACGGCCTGGGCGAGTTCGGCGAACCGACGCGGCGCGACGACTTCGTGCGGTTCCTGGAATGGGTCAAGGGCGTGTCCCTGGCCTTCGAGGGGGCCTCGTCCCGGACCATGTTGAGGAATGACGCCTACTGGTTCCTGCGACTGGGCGGGGCCATCGAGCGGGCCGACAACACCGCCCGGCTGCTGGACGTCAAATACCACCTGCTGCTGCCCGCCGATGAGCGGGTGGGCGGCCAGCTGGACTATTTCCAGTGGACCACCCTGTTGCGCGAGGTCTCGGCCCTGACCGCCTATCGCTGGGTCTATCGCGAGAGCGTGCGACCCTGGCTGGTGGCCGACCTGATGGTGCTGAACCGCCAGATGCCGCGGTCACTGGCCTCGTGTCAGGGGATGATCGTCAGCTATCTGGAGCGTCTGGCCACCGACTACGGACGGCGGGGCCCGGCCCAGCGTCTGGCCTCAACCCGGCTGGCCCAGTTCAACGAGGCCAAGATCGAGGACATCTTCCAGTCCGGCCTGCATGAGTACATTCTGGGCTTCCTCAAGGAGAACAACGCCCTGGCTGCCGCCATCAACGATCAGTATCTGGTGTAAACATGCGTATACGGATCGATTATGAAACCCGATACGCCTATGACCGCGCGGCGCGCTTCATCGTCCAGAGCCTGAGGCTGACGCCGCGTTCGACCGAGGGGCAGCAGGTCCGGGAGTGGCGGGTGGAGACCGATGTCGACACGCGTCTGCGGCGGACCGAGGACGCCTTCGGCAACATCGTGCACAATCTCTATACCGAACGGCCGACGACCGCCCTGACCATCCGGGTGACGGGGGAGGTGGCCACCAGCGAGACCGGCGGGGTGGTTCGCGGGGCGCCCGAACGGCTGTCGCCCCTGGTCTATTTGCGGGACAGTCCCCTGACCTTCGCCGACGCCGCATTGCGGGCCTTCGCCGCACAGGTCCAGCCTGCCGACGACCTGACCCGGCTGCATCAGCTGATGCGGCTGATTCATGGCGAGGTGGCCTTCATGGTCGGTTCGACCACGGCCGATCACACCGCCGCCGACGCCTTCGCCCAGAGGCGCGGCGTGTGTCAGGACCATGCCCAGATCTTCATCGCCTGCGCCCGGCGCCTTGGCATTCCGGCGCGCTATGTCTCGGGCCATCTGCATCGCACTGACGGCCAGGACGATCAGGAGGCCGCCCATGCCTGGGCCGAGGCCTGGGTCGAGCGCCTGGGGTGGGTCGGGTTCGACGCCGCGAACGGCATCTGTCCGACCGAACACTACGTTCGGGTGGCGACGGGACTGGACGCCCTGGGCGCCTCGCCTATCCGCGGGACAAGCTATGGCGGCGGCAGGGAGACCATGACGGTCGCCCTGCGTGTGCGCCAGATGCAACAGACCCAGCAGCAACAGCAGAGGCAGGGTTGGGGATGATGTCGTCAGGGGTCGTCGTGTCGCGCGAATCTGCTAGCGTCGCGGTTCGTAACTTTGCGGGTCGCGAACGGGTACGATGACCTACTGCGTCGGAATGATGGTGAATGACGGTCTGGCGATGATCGCCGACACGCGCACCAATGCGGGCGTGGACAATATCTCGTCCTACAAGAAGCTGCATGTCACTGAAATCACGGGCGAACGGATCATCTCCATCGCCACCGCGGGGAATCTGTCGGTGACCCAGACCGCCCTCGCCATGGTGGCCGAGGGCGTCCGGATGCCGGGGCAGGATCACCCGGAGACGCTGGAGACGGCGCCCACCCTGTTCCGCGCGGCCCAGATCGTCGGCCACGCCCTGGCCCAGGTGCGCAACGACCTGGCCCCGTCGATGCGGGCCGAGGCCCCCAAATTGTCCGCCTCCATGCTGCTGGGCGGACAGATTCGCGGCGGGCGGATGGGCCTGTACCTGATCTATGCCGAGGGAAATTTCATCGAATGCGGGGCGGACACGCCCTATATGCAGATCGGCGAGTTGAAGTACGGCAAGCCGATCCTGGACCGCGCCCTGCACTGCGATACCCCGATGGCCGAGGCGGTGAAGCTGGGGCTGATCTCGTTCGATTCAACGATTCGCTCGAACATCGCCGTGGGTCCGCCCTTCGACATGGTGGTGATCAACCGCGACGCCCTGCACGGCGATGCGCGCCGTATCGAGGCCGATGATCCCTATTTCAAGGATCTGGGACGCCGCTGGTCCGAGGCCCTCGCCAATGCCCACAGGGCCATGCCCGCCCCGCCCTGGCTTGACCCGGCCCCGAGCCTCAGGCCCTCGATCTCGGTGGTGGGCTAGGGCGAAACCGCCCGGGTCGGCTCTCTAAAGGTTCGGCCCTGCGGTCAGGCCGGTCGAACGTCGGCCCTTCCGCGTCAGGTGAAGCTGAAGACCGCCGCAACGATGACGGCCGCAGCGATCAGCCCTGCGGCGCTCCACCAGAAGGCATAGGGGAGTCGAACGCCGGGGGACCCGCTGTCGGGCGTTGCAGGCATCGGGGCGGCCTCCTCCGCAGTCCCGGAATCCGAGGGGGGCGCCGATGATCCTCCCGCCTCGTCATCGGTGCCAAGCGAAGAGAGGCCGGCGTCAAACACGGGGGAGGCCCCGTTCGGACGCTTGCGCCACTGTCGATCCTTGTCAGTCAGGAGATTGGCCATCCTGTCGAACCAGCCGGCGGCCGACCGGTTCCACAGGACGCGCGCATCGGCTTCGCGTCCTGCCCTTCGTCGGGGCTCCTGAACCGCTCAGGTCGCATGATCCGGGGCGTGGATACCGTCGATCGTGGCCGGGTCGAGCCTCCGTTCGCCTTCAGGTTACAGACGGATTTCACGCTCCGGACGAAACGACGGCATAATTGCGATTTATTCGCATCATCAGTTGCATCTCGGGTCAGGATTGATATTGCGAGGCCATCGCAACTTCTTCTCCAAGGCTTCTGATGTCCGACACCCGCGCCACCGCCCTCCGCGCCCTCCTGTTCGCTTCCAGCGCCGCCGGACTGATGTGCGCGGCTCCGGTCATGGCGGAGGCCCCGGCAGACGCCGCCCCGACCGCGGGAGCCGATCAGGACGCCACCAACCTCGGCACCATCGACGTCAATGGGCAGCGCGTGCGCCGCGAACCGACCTCGCCCGAGTTCGTGGCGCCGCTGGTCGATACGCCGCGCTCGGTCACGGTCATCCCGCAACAGGTCATCGAACAGATCGGCGCGACCTCGCTGCAGGATCTGCTGCGCACCTCGCCGGGCATCACCTTCGGCGCCGGCGAAGGCGGCCAGCCCCTGGCCGACCGTCCGTTCATCCGCGGCCAGTCCTCGGGCAACAACATCTTCGTCGACGGCATCCGGGATTCCGGCGGCCAGCAGCGCGAGGTGTTCAACCTGGAGCAGGTCGAGGTCATCAAGGGACCGGACTCGGTCTATTCCGGCCGGGGTTCGGGCGGCGGATCGATCAACCTGTCGTCCAAGACGCCCAAGCTGACCGATTTCACCAATGTCTCGCTGGGCGTCGGTACGGACTCCTATCGGCGCGGTACGATCGACCAGAACTGGCGCATCGGCGATACCGCCGGCTTCCGCATCAATATTCTGGGGGCCGAGGGCGACGTCGCGCGCCGGAACGCCGTGGACTATGACAAGTTCGGCGTGGCCGCCTCACTGGGCGTCGGTCTGGACACCGACACCAGCGCGATCCTGAGCTTCAACTATCTCGACAGCAACCAGATGCCCGACTACGGCATCCCGCTGTACACGAAGCGGGGCGGGGCCACGGCGCCGCGTGAGAATGCGGAAGGCATCCTCAATGTGCCCTATGACACCTTCTACGGCCTGACCGCCCGCGACTATCTGACCAATACGGTCAAGAGCGCCACCCTGAGGCTGGAGCACCGGTTCACGCCGACGCTCGCGATCCGCAATGTCACGCGCTATTCGGAGACGCTGAACGACTATGTGGTGACCAACCCCGGCGACGGCGGGGCAGCGCAGCTGATCAATGGCGTCTGGTGGATGAAGCGCGGGCTGAAGTCGCGCTGGAACCCGGTCGACACAGCCGCCAACGTCACCGAACTGTTCGGCTCGTTCAATACCGGCGGGATCAGGCACACCTTCGACCTGGGCGCCGAGTTCACCCACGAGATCAACCGCAACGCCTCCTATACGGTGACGACCCTGACCGGCACGGCCTGCCCGGCGCCCCTGACCGGATTCGACTGCACGCCGCTGTACAATCCGAACCCGAGCGACCCCTGGACGGGCACGATCCTGAAGCGCGCCGTGACCAAGAACTCGACCACGACGAAGGCCGTCTTCGCCTTCGACTCGATCGAGCTGAACGAGCAGTGGCTGCTGAACCTCGGCCTGCGCTGGGACGACTATGCGGTGGACGGGGTGACCGCAGCCGGGGTCCTGGTTCCCGAGAGTGCGTGGGACTTCGTCAACTCTCAGGTCGGGCTGGTCTACAAGCCGACACCGAACACGAGCGTCTATGCCTCGTACGCGACGTCCTCGACTCCGCCGACGATCAGCAGCGGCGACCAGAACGGCAGCGGCGGAACGGGCACGGGCAATCTGGCCGGTGCGCTGCTCGAGCCCGAGGACACCACCAGCTATGAGCTCGGCGCCAAGGCCAGCCTGTTCCGGGATCAGCTGCAGCTGAGCGCGGCGGCCTTCAGCCTGACGCGCAAGAATGCGCAGATCCTGGTCGACGACGGGGTCTATGCCCAGGCCGGCGAGGTGGAGGTCAAGGGGGTGGAGCTGGGGGTGTCCGGCAACATCACCCCGCAATGGCAGGTGTTCGGCGGCTATACCTTCCAGGACTCGGAACTGGTGAAGGGCGCCGTGACCGTCGTCGCCGGGCCTCCCCGGGTGGTCGTGCCCAATCCTCTGGTCGGGCTGGAGTTGGCCAATACGCCGAAGCACAACATCAGCCTGTTCTCAACCTACAGGGTCACGCCGAAACTGACGGCGGGCGGCGGGGTCTATTATGTGTCGCGCTCCAACGGCGGCAACCAGGGCGGCGCCGGCGGCGGGACGAACGGCATCTATGCCCCGGCCCATACGCGGGTCGACCTGTTCGCCTCCTATGCCGTGACCGAGCGCGCCACCCTGCAGCTGAATGTCCAGAACGCGGCCGACGAGGACTATATCCTGCGCACCAATGGCGTGCACCACGCCGACCCGGCGCCGGGGCGTTCGGCCACCCTGGCGTTGAACGTCCGGTTCTAGTTTTCCTCCCCGACCCAGTTTCCGCGGGTCTAGACTGCAGGGCGGCGTCGGGATCCGGCGCCGCCCCCTTTTTTTCAAGAGGCCTCCGTGCTGCTGCATATCCCCGAAGTGTTCACCAAGGCCGAGGTCCGGGCCCTGCGCGAAACGCTGGACCCCGGCCCCTGGGCGGACGGCAATATGACCTCGGGTCATCAGTCGGCCACGGCCAAGCGGAACAGCCAGTTGCCGGAAGACAGCGTCGAGGCGCGGGAAATCTCGGCGATCATCATGCAGGCGCTGAACGCCAATCCGATGTTCGTGGCCGCCGCCCTGCCGCACACGATCTTTCCGCCCCTGTTCAACCGCTATGAGGGCGGGGGCGAGTTCGGGGTTCACGTCGACAACGCCATCCGCCAGCAACGCGGCGGGCCGCTGCGTATCCGCAGCGACCTTTCGGCGACCCTCTTCCTCAGCGAACCCGAGGACTATGACGGCGGGGAGCTGATCGTCGAGGAGATGTACGGGCCGCAGACGGTGAAACTGCCGGCCGGAGACATGGTGCTGTATCCGTCCAAGAGCCTGCATCGGGTGACGCCGGTGACGCGCGGCGCCCGGGTGTCCAGCTTCATGTGGCTGCAGAGCCTGATCCGCGACGACGGCGACCGGGAGATGCTGTTCCGCATGGATGTGGCGATCCAGAGGGTCGCGCTGGAGAAGGGCCCGAAGGACCAGGCCGTGATCGAGCTGACCGGCGTCTATCACAACCTGCTGCGGCGCTGGGCCGAGGTGTGAGGCCCTGATCACGGTCTTTGAGGGCAAAAGCTCCCAAGGGCTGGCCCCATCTGAGCCGGCCAGTCGTTCAGTGTAACAGGATCAAACAACGCACTCTATATCTGCCGTCATCCTCGCCCTTGTGGCGAGGATCCAGAAACTCCGACAGCTATAGTCAGCCCCGATGCCGATCCGCTTCCAATAGAATTGCGATATCGGCCCGCACCGGGAGTCTGGATCCTCGCCACAAGGGCGAGGATGACGGCATGAGCTTTGACCGATCAGGTCCGGACCTCAATACACGTCCCGACGATACCGGCCCGTCTCGGTGAGCTCGATCAGGCGGTCGGGGCCCAGCGCCTGTTCCAGCGCCGCGTGGACGCCGGAGGCCATGCCGTCCAGGCTGCCGCAGACGTAGATCGCGGCGCCGCGTTCGACCCAGGCGGCGACCTCGGCCGCATGGTCGTCGATCAGGTGCTGGACGTAGCGGCCGGTGCGGCCCCCGGCGTCCGGGTCGCGCGAAAAGGCGCGGTCGAGGCGGTTGAGGACGCCGGACGACAGGGCGGCCTGGAGCTCGTCATCAAAAAAGGCGTCGTGGGCGGCGGTGCGCTCGCCGAACAGCAGCCAGGCGCCGCCGCTCGCCGCCGTGCGCGATTTCAGATGGGCGCGCAGGCCGGCGATGCCCGTGCCGTTGCCGATCAGGATCATCGGCGCGGGCGCTGTCGGCGCGGGCGCTGTCGGCGCGTGGAAGGCCGAGTTGGCGCGGACCCTCAGGGGAAGCTCGTCACCCACGGACAGATCCAGCGTGAGCCGGCCCGACCCCAGCCCCGGCGTGCCGTCGGGACGGCGCATCAGCCGCACCAGCAGCTCCAGCCGGCCGTCGGAGGGCAGGGAGGCGATCGAGTATTCGCGTGAGACCTCCGAGCCGTCCGGCGTCGGCACGCCGACCTCGGCGATGTCGCCGGCGACCCAGGACGCCGCGCCGTCGAGGGGTTCGAGGGCGATGTGGAAGGCCTCTCCGCCGGGGCTGCCGGGGTTGAGGTGGCGGCGTTCGACCATCCGCCAGCGGTCATAGGACGGCGGCGACCAGTCGGGGGCGGTGGTCGCGCCGGTCAACTGGTTCAACTGGTGCTGCCAGTGGCGGATGGCGGCGGGATCGCCGTCGTCGACCTCGACCGTGTCGAACAGCGGCTGGCCTCCGGATCGCCGCAGCCAGCTCTCGATCGCCCGGCCGAAACCGCAGTAGTCGCGGTAGCTGCGGTCGCCGAGGGACAGCAGGCCAAAGGACAGGCCGTCCAGATCCGCCTTTTGGCCCAGGGTGGTGCGGACCATACGGGCGGCGCTGTCGGGGGCGTCGCCCTCGCCGGTGGTCGAGACGACAAACAGGGCGTGGCGGCAGGCCTTCAGCCCGGCGAGGTCCAGATCGGCGAAGGAGATGACGCGGACGGGCCGACCCGCGTCCGACAGGGCCCGGGCGGTCATCCAGGCCAGTTCCTCGGCCAGGCCGGTCTGGCTGGCGAAGGCGATCAGGGTCGCATCCTCGCCCGCGCCGCCAAGGGCGGCGGAACGGGCAAGCTCCATCCGGCGCGCCCGGCGCACGCCGAGGACGACCGCCAGCACCGAGGCCAGCCACAGGCCGGTCGCGACGGCGGCGAGGCCGAGCCGCACGACATCATCGGTCATCCCGAAGGACACCTCAGCCGTCGTCCATCATGGCGCTGAAGGCAGGGCTGAGCGCCTCGGTCAGGCCGCCCCGGTCATGGGCCAGGAAGCGGGCGGCCAGACCCGTCTCGCGGGCGAAGGCCAGTCCGTCTTCCAGTCCCATGACGGTCAGGGCCGTGGCGAGGGAATCCGCCTGCATGGCGGACGGGTGGAGCACGGTGACCGAGGCCAGGCCGTTGCGGATCGGCGCCCCCGTGCGGGCATTGAGGCTGTGGGAGTACAGGCGGTCGTTGTGGCCGAAATAGCGGCGATAGTCGCCGGAGGTGGCGACGGCGAGACCATAGGCGGCGACAACGGTGCGACGGGTCTCGCCCGTCGGCGGCTGTTCCAGCTCGACCCACCAGGGCTGGCCGTCGGGCTTGACGCCTTCGCCCCGCAGCTCGCCGCCGACCTCGACCAGGTGAGAGGTCGCGCCCAGGGCCGTGAGTCGTTCGGAGATGCGGTCCACCGCATAGCCCTTGGCGATGGCGGAAAAATCGAGCTTCATCCCGCCGGGCTGGATGGCGACCCTTCCCGACGCGTCGAGCCGCAGGCGACGCCAGCCGGAGATGAGCCGGGCGGCCTCGATCTCTTCATCGTCGGGCAGGGGCTGGTCGGCGCCGCGCGGTCCGGGGGGGCCGAAACCCCACAGGTCGACGAGGGCGCCCAGGGTCGGATCGACGGCGCCGTCGGTGTCGTCCGACAGATCCATCGACGCCTGCAAAAGGGCCCAGAAGGGGGGCGAGAGGGCGAACGGACCTGGCGGGGCGGTGTTGAAGCGGCTGATCTCGCTGTCGGGAATCCACGGGCTGAACAGGGCGACGACGTCATCCAGTTCGGCCTGGATGGCGGCGGCGCTGGCGGACTCGCTCGCGCCGCGGGGGGCGATGACCCGGGCCGACCATGTGGTGCCCATGGTTTCGCCGCCCAGGGACCAGATGATGTCGCCGGGCGGAGGGGAGGGCGGGATCCCGGTCGGCGGGACGAGGACCCGATTGCCGGCCCGCGCCGCCACGGCGTCGACGGTCATGGGCGCCGATGCGGGATCGGCCCCCATGACGAGCGGCGGCGGGGCGCCCTTTGAGCCCTTGCGGGTCAGGGCAGGACCTCCAGCACGGCGACGTAGGAGGCGCTGGCCACCGGGGGGCCGCCACGGCCGCCGCCGGGAGCACCGGCCGGACCCTCCCGCCAGCTGGTGTTGACCCAGTACATGCCGGCCTGGGGCCAGGTGACGGTGAACCTGCCGTCGGCGTCCGTCCGGACCGTCATCTCCTCGGGGGCGTTGCGATAGCGGACGCCGCCGCGCGCGATGGTGACGTCGGCGTTGGCATAGGGCTGGCCGTTGCGCAGGAACTGGAAGGTCGCGGCCTCGCCCTCGACGAGATCATTGGGGTGGGTGACGGGCACGAACTCGATGCCTTCGCCCGAGGTCCTGAACACCTCGGTCGTGGCGTCGCCGAGGGTGACGAAGGTCTCGATCCGGCTGGCCATCGGGGCGCTGACCACGTCGGTCGCCCCGGTCGGGACGGCGGCGGCGAGGCCCGAGGCGGGACCGCGCCAGCGACCGGGCTCGCCGTTCAGGGTCCATGCCGCCATGACGCCCACACTGTTGTTGGCGATCCTGTAGGTGCCGGGCCGGGTCAGGTGGACATCGAAGGTCGAGCGGTATTTGGCGACCAGCGGATTGGCCGTCTCGACGGTGGTCTCGCCGTCCGGGGCGGTGACGCGAACATTGTCCAGACGCATGGCGGCATGGTCGGCAATGAAGACGCCGTTGGAGATGCCGCCGTCGACCCCGACCCAGGCGTCATTGCCTGACAGGACGGTCGAGGAGGGCAGGATCCACTGGCGGTGGGCCTGGGCGGACAGGGGGGCGGCGAGGGCGGCGAGAAGGGTCAGGGCCGAGGCGGCGCGAGCGAGCGTGAGCTTCATGATCGACAGTCCTTGTCTAGCGGGTGACGGCGACGGTGACGGCGCCCAGTTCAGTGGAGCCGGCAGCGCGGCCGGTGTTGGCGGCGCCCCAGCGGAAGGGGACGCGAACGACCTCGCGGCCGCCCAGTTCGCGCGCGGCCTCGACAACCAGGTTGTACTGGCCGGGCTGGACGCCGTTCATGCGGGCGGCGGGGACGCGGATCGTCTGGGTCCCGGGCGAGCGGGTGGCGCCGGAGACGCCGTCGGCCGGCAGGGCCATGGCCCGGCCGCCCTTGCGCCACCAGGTGCGGATGTCCTTGAGCCAGTCCTTGCCGTCGCCCTCGTTGTTGCGCGTCTGCTGATACCAGACGGCCAGGGTGCGGACGGCGGTCTGGTCCGGGGTCTCGATCCAGACGGCGACATAGGGACGGTGATAGGACCCCGAGTTGATGCGCGGCAGATCGACCGTGACGTTCAGGTCCGCAGCGGCGGCCGCCGACGGGGCGCCGGCGGCGATCAGGACGGAGGCGGTCAGGACGAAGGCGGCGGGAGGGGGGACGCGCATGGGGCTCTACTCGGTCAGTGAATGAACAGAAGGGCGATGACGACAGGGATCAGAAGACCGAGGCCGACCAGGGGCCAGGTCGAGGGGCGGCTGCGGCCGTGCAGCCACAACAGGGTCAGTCCGGTCAGGGCGAAGACGACGCAGGCCACGGCGAAGACGTCGATGAACCAGTACCAGACGACGCCGGTGTTGCGGCCCTTGTGCAGGTCGTTGATGTACGCGACCCAGCCCTGGCTCGTGACCTCCATGACCACATCGCCCGAGGCGCGGTCGATGGTCAGCCAGCCGTCGCCGCCCGGGCGCGGCAGGGCGACATAGACCTCGTCCGGGGTGGTTTCGGTGGCGCGACCGCCGATGGGGGCCTTCAGCTCGGTCGAGGCCCAGCGGGCGACCGCGTCGGGCACGGGGGCTGTGGTCTCGTCCGGCATCGTCGTCAGGCGGTCAACCAGAGGGGCGGGCAGGGTCGCCGTCTGTTCGGTCACCACCGGATCGGCCTTGATCTGGGCGGCGTGGTTCAGGGTGATGCCGGTGACGGCGAACAGGATCATCGAGGCCAGGGAGACCCCGGCCGAGATCCAGTGCCAGGAGTGAAGCTGCTTCAGCCAGAAGGCGCGCGCCCGGTTGACGCCGGGGGTTTTCGCCGGGCGGGCGGGCGTGGTCTCGGGAACCGGAGGGGCGGGGGCGTCAGTCACAGGGGGGCTGTGCCACAAGATGCGAACGAGTTGCAATAGAAACAATGATCGACGCGCGATCCTGCTGCTACAGGAACGGTGACCGGCCTCCGATCCGTCGCGGGTTTTCCTCTCTGTCGCGCAGCGTGAGGTAAAAAAATACCTCGGCCCGCGTTCGTGCCCACACGATTTCCGTCATCCTCGCCCTCGTGGCGAGGATCCAGAGACTCCGGCTTCTGTCATTGGCCCGGATGTCGGCCCAGATCAGAGCCGATGCCGAATCGGCTCCACCGTGAGTCTGGATCCTCGCCACGAGGGCGAGGAGGACGGCGAAAATCAAACTCATTGTCAGCAAGACGCCTGGACAACAGCCTGCACGGATGGGGGGCGATCCTACCCCAGCCGTTTCACCAGATCGGCGGCGAAGTCGGACAGGGTGTCGTCGCGGGCGCCCATGACGACGATCCGGTCGCCGGGGCGGGCCAGTTCGATCAGTCGATCACCGCAGGCGGCACGGTCGGCCAGGGCCTCGGCGTTGCGTTCGAGGGCCCGGACGCCCGAGGCGATGTCTTCCGAGCCGACGCTGCGGTCGGTGGTGCCGCCATAGTAGACGGGCTCGGGCAACAGCAGGACGTCGTCGTCGCGCATCAGGCCGGCGAAGCCCTCGATGAACTCGTTCCGCATCAGCTTGAGGGGGCCAAAGCCATGCGGCTGGAACAGGATCAGCAGCCGGCCGTCGAAGGCGTGCAGGGTCTTGAGCGTCGCGGCGATCTTGTCCGGGTTATGGGCGAAGTCGTCGATGACCGTCACCCCGCCGGCCGTCCCGACCACCTCCATACGGCGACGGATGCCGGCGAAGGTCTCCAGCGCGGCGACGGCGTCATCCAGCGAGACCCCGAGCGCCTGAACCGCGCCCAGGGCGGCGAGGGCGTTGGCGACATTGTGGGCGCCGGGGACGTTCAGGGTGACGGTCCGGTCGGCCTGGTCGCGCGCCGTCAGGGTGAAGCGCATGCCGGTCGGAAGGGGCGCGAGGTCGTGGGCCGAGATATGGGCCCGCGCCTCGCCGAGCGAGAAGGTGGTGACGTCGGCGGCGCGGCCGTCGGCCTCCATGATCTGGGCCAGGGCCTGGGTCTCGGTGTTGTCGAGGTTGAGCACGGCCTTGCCCGCCCGGCCGGTGAAGCCGCCGAACAGGTCCCGCAACTCCTCCATCGACTTGTGGTCCAGCGAGATGTTGGAGACCACGGCGACCGTCGGGTCGTAGCGGGCGATGGAGCCGTCGGATTCGTCCACCTCGGCGACGAAGACATCGGCGCCGCCGATCAGGGCGCTGGCGTAGGGATGGGCGGCGTCGGCGAAATTCTTCATCACGGCGCCGTTCATGACGGTGGGGTTGCGGCCGGCCTGATGCAGGATCCAGGCGATCATGCCGGTGATGGTCGACTTGCCCGAGGTGCCGGCCACGCCGATCGAGGTCGGTGCGGCGTTGAACAGGCGGCTGAGCAGTTCGGGGCGGGTGACGATGGTCGCGCCGACCCGCCGGGCCGCCGCGATGTCGGGAACCGTGTCTTCAATGGCTCCCGAGGCGACGACGATCTGGTCCGGCGAGGTCACGCCCGAGCCGTCCTGGGGGAAGAGGGCGACGCCGTGATCGGCCAGCCAGGCGAATTTCTCCGGCGTCCGGCCCTGATCGCGCGACCGGTCCGACCCCTGAATCGTATGGCCGCGCGACTGCACGATCAGGGCCAGGGGCAGCATCCCCGACCCGCCGATGCCGCAGAAGAAATAGGAGGCGTCGTCTGTCATGCCGTCTTACAACAGCGGAACGGGGTGATCCGCCAGTAGGCGGACGCAAAAACTGCAACGAGAGTGCGCGAGTGATCGCCAACAGCTTCAAGATCGGCGTGGTCTGCGCCAGTTCGCGCTTCGCCCGGGCCCGGGCCGATGCGATCCATGACTGGATGGCCGCACGCTATCCGGACCGCGAGGTGGCGGTGGTCTTTCATCCCGCCTGTTTCCTGAAGCACGGGCATTTCGCCGGCGACGACCGGGCGCGGGCGGACGCCTTCGTGGAGTTCGCCAACGATCCGCGGATCGACGCGGTCTGGTTCGCGCGGGGCGGCTATGGCTCATGCCGGATCGCCGAGGCGGTGATCCCGCGCCTGAACGATGTGGCGAGGAAGAAGCGCTATATGGGCTATTCCGACGCCGGCAGTCTGCTGGCCGGAATGTACCGGGCCGGGTTCAAGGGTCTGGCGCACGGACCGATGGCCTCGGATTCGGTGCGGCATGACGAGACGGCCGAGGGGGCTCTGGCCTGGCTGACCACGGGCCGGACCGACTGGATCGAGCCGTCGCTGGCTGTCGACGGCAAACCGGCCGTGGCCTTCAACCTGACCATCATCGACCAGCTGGTCGGCACGGCGCTGGAGCCGGACCTGACCGGCCATGTGCTGATGCTGGAGGAGGTGTCCGAGGCCCTGTACCGGGTCGACCGGATGATGTTCCACCTGACCGGACAGGCCTCGATCCGCAAGGTGGCCGGCATCCGGCTGGGCCGGGTGTCGGACGTCACGCCGAACGACCCGGACTTCGGCCTGACGCCCGAGGAGATCGTCCGCTACTGGTGCGCGCGGTCCGGCATTCCCTATCTGGGCGCCGCCGACATCGGCCATGACGGGGCCAACAAGGTCGTGCCGTTCGGATAGGCGTCTCTGCCCCTCGCCGCGCCGCCTGTGGCTGTTTCGCCGCAGTCCGGGCGGGCTGTGTCCCATACGCGCCCCATTTCGCGACAGACGCTATCGACACCGGTGGGAAAGCGCGGTTCACATTAACCCTGATGACATCCGACGGTTCGCTGTCAGGGGTGCGGACGGAGCGATCCGGCCGGGACCGCCTGGCGGACCCTGCGGTCTTGCGACAATCGGGGATGACGTCGGGGGGCGTCGTCGCAAGCGGTTTGAAGAGCCGGGATGCATCAAAAGACGGGCCCGCCCTCACGTCGTGAAGGCGGGCCCGGTTCGTTTGGGTCGCTGGCTTGTACCCGGCGGGATCAGGCGGCCTCGGCCTCGAGAGGGGAAGCGACCAGGGCGTCGAGGGCGCGGGTCAGGTCGGCGAGGACGTCGTCCTGATGCTCCAGCCCGACCGAGAGGCGCAGCAGGCCCTCGGTGATGCCTGCGGTGACCCGGGCCTCGGGCGTCATGGCCGCGTGGGTCATGGTGGCCGGGTGGGCGATCAGGCTTTCGACGCCGCCGAGCGACTCGGCCAGGGTAAAGACCTCCAGTTCCTCGATCAGGGCGCGGACGGCGTCGGTCCCGCCGTTCAGCTCGAAGCTGAGCATGGCGCCCGGCCCCTTCTGCTGGCGGGCGGCCAGGGCGTGGCCGGGGTGGGAGGCGAGGCCGGGATAGTGGACCGCCCTGACCGCCGGGTGGGCGGCCAGAAGTTCGGCGACGGCCCCGGCGGTGGCCTGCTGGTGTTCAATCCGCGCGAACAGGGTCCGCAGGCCGCGCAGGGTCAGCCAGGCGTCGAACGGCGAGCCCGTGACCCCCATGCAGTTGGCCCACCAGGCCAGTTCCGTGTGATCCGCCGCCTCGGCCGAGATGACCGCCCCGCCGACCACGTCGGAATGGCCATTGATGTATTTGGTCGTCGAATGGACGACGAAGTCGGCGCCCAGTTCGATCGGCCTTTGCAGGGCGGGCGACAGGAAGGTGTTGTCGGCGACGACCTTGGCCCCGACGCGGTGGGCGCGGGCGCAGATGTCGGCGACATCGACAATGCGCAGCAGGGGGTTGGACGGGGTCTCGACCAGCACCAGTTTCGGGTTCAGGGCCAGGGCGGCCTCCAGCGCGGCGGGATCGCCCTGGTCGACGAAGGCGACCTCGAAATGACCCTTGCGGGCGCGGGCCGACAGCAGGCGGTGGGTGCCGCCGTAGCAGTCATGCGGGGCGATCAGCAGGTCGCCGGGCGACAGCAGGCTGAGCGGCAGGTCGACGGCGGCCATGCCGGTGGCGGTGACGACGCAGCCGGCGCCGCCTTCCAGCTGGGCGAGGGTCTCGGCCAGGACGTCGCGGGTCGGATTGCCCGAGCGGCTGTAGTCGTATTTCCGCTTCTGCTCGAAGCCGGCGAAGGAATAGTTGGACGACAGATACAGGGGCGGCATCACCGCGCCGTGGGCCGTGTCCTGATCGACGCCGGAACGGGCGCACAGGGTGCGGACGTCGTGGACTCTGGCGTCGTGCGGGCGGGTCATTGTTCGATATCCTTGAGGGCAGAGCGGAGGATGTCGCCGACGAAGGCGTCCTCCTTGAGAAAGGCGTCGTGGCCGTACAGGGAGGGGGCCTCGACCAGGCGGAACAGGGTGGGCAGGCGGGCGGCCAGTTCGCGGATGTCGTCGATCGGCACCAGCCGGTCCGAGGTGAAGCCGATCAGGGTCACGGGAACGGTGATGGCCTCGGGCGAGACCCGGTGGCGATCGATGGAGTCCGACAGGGACAGCCAGCGGGCAGGGGTGGTGTGGGTGCGATAGGCGTCGCCGCGCGCCGTCAGATAGTCGCAGACCGGATAGAGGCCGCCGGCGGCGTCGGCGACGGAATCGTCGAACCGTTCGCCGAATTCCTCGGGGGTGCGATAGGTGGTCATGGCCAGTTCGCGGGCCAGGGCGACGCCGTCTTCGGGGCGGCCGGCCTCGGTGGCGAGCCTGAGGATGCGGCGCTGGATGCCGCGCCAGGCGGTGGCCAGCGGATGGGTGCGGTGGGCGGCGGACACCACGATCAGCTTGCCCAGGCGCTGCGGATAGAGCTCGGCGAAGGCCAGGCCGATCATGCCGCCGTAGGAACAGCCGATGAAGGCCGCGACCGACGGCGTCTCCAGATACTTCAGCACGAGGGCCAGCAGACGGGCCTGATCCTGCGTCGTGATGGTGACGGCGGGGGCGCCGGGCTCGGCCTCCGGGGCATAGTCGAAGGCGAGCACCTGAAAACGGCGCAGGTCGACCGGCCCGCCGACGGAGACGGCGCCCGACCACCAGCCCAGGCCGTTGGTTTCGGTGCGGTGCACGAACCGGCCGGAGGAGATGCCGCCGGCCACCACGACCAGAGGCGCGCCGGCGCGGCCGTGCAGGCGGGCGGTGATCGCCCCCTGGCCGAGACGGTCACCGGACTGCAGCCGGAAGTCGTCGGGGATGGGGACGACCAGATCGGCGGCGGTGTCAGCGCTGAGGCTGTGGCGCAGCGTCCGGATGTCACGTGTCGTATCGACGTCAGACGACGTGTCGCGACAGGAGGGGGCCAGGGTGGTTTCGGTGTCGAAAGCCATGAGGGTCGTCCGCATATCCCGCCCAGCAAGGCTCATGCGATGACAGACCGTGGAGACGCCGCCGTAGACCGACGCTCCACTCATCTCTCGCGAACCCTTGAAAAGGGTCCTCGCAGGAGTTGGCACCGTTCGGGCGGAACCCGATGGTTGCCCCGGCGTCAAAGGGCCTATCCCTCAGCCGGTCTTGATGAGTGCTTTTAGGGATGGTGGAATCGTCAGCCGACGTCAAGCGGAAAAATCTGGCGTCGAACGCGACGGGGATTGAGGCTGTGCGCGGCCCTATACTCGCCGAAATGCCATAATGCGCAAAAAACTTGCGCGACGGGGTTGACGGCCGAGGTCGAGGTCGTCAGTTTCAGGCCAAGTTTTTCGCAGGATCACGCCCTTGTCGCGCCTCGGCCGCATCGCCGTTTCGATTACCACCGCCGCCTGGATGGCGCGGTCGTCTTCGCCTGCGCTCACCACCACCGGCGGCACCACCACCATGACCGGCCCTACTCGGGCGGGAACAGGTTAGCGCGCGTCGAACCCGACAAGCCCCAACCCAGACCCGCCCGGACCCACCGGGCGGGTTTTTTCTTGCCTCAAATCCTCTCTCCCCACCTTCCCCCACACGCCGCTTCCAGAACCCAGAGACCTCCCATGCCCCAGTCCAGCGTCGCCCTCGCCCTCGTCGAACCGCTCAAACCGGCGTCCGTCGCCGCACCTGCTCCTGCTGCCGAGGTGGTGGTGCTGAAGTTCGGCTCCTCCATCCTGCGCACCGCCGCCCAGGCGCCGGCCGTGGCGTCGGAGGTCTATGGCCATGTCCGCGCCGGCCGGAAGGTGGTGGCGGTGGTCTCGGCCCTCGCCGGCCAGACCGACCAGCTGCTGGCCGAGGCGCGCGAACTGGGGCTGGATCACTCCAACGACCTGCTGCCCGACTATGTGGTTCTGGGCGAGGAACGGGCGGCGGCCCTGACGGCCATCGCCTGTGACCGGATCGGGCTGGACGCCAAATCCCTGTCGGTGCGCGAACTGGGCGTGGCGGCCGAAGGCCCGCTGGAGCACGCCCGGCCCTGCGGCCTGAACGGCGACGCCCTGCGTCAGGCCCTGGCCGATCACCAGGTGGTGGTGGTGCCGGGCTTCGGGGCGGTGAGGCAGGACGGCAAGGTGGCCCTGCTGGGCCGCGGCGGGTCGGACCTGACGGCGGTCTTTGTGGCGGCGGAACTGGGTTTGAAACGGGTGCGGCTGGTGAAGGATGTCGACGGCCTCTACGACCGCGACCCGGCGGCGAACTCGGGTCGGCCGCTGCGCTACCGTCAGGCGTCGTGGGAGGATGCGCGCCGTCACGGCGGTGCCCTGGTCCAGCATGACGCCATCGATCTGGGCGAGCGGCGCGGTGTGGAGATCGAGGTGGCCGCGCTCGGCCGCGCCGACTGCACCGTGGTGGGCCATCATTCGGCGCCTCCCGGACGGTCGATCCCCGACGCCCCGGTGCGGGTGGCCGTGGCCGGCTGCGGCGTCGTCGGCGGCGGCCTGCTGGCGCGACTGCTGCCCGACACCCGCTATGAGGTGGTCGGGGTGCTGGTTCGCGATCCGAAAAAGGTGCGGGACGTGGACGCCCCTGCCGAGCTGTTCACCGCTGACCGCGACGCCCTGCTGGACCTGAAGCCCGACCTGCTGGTCGAGGCCCTGTCCGAAGGCGGGGCCGGCCATGACCTGATCCGCGCGGCTCTGGAACGGGGCATCGATGTGGCCAGCGCCAACAAACAGGCCATCAGCCGCGACCCGGCCGGGCTGGCAGCCCTGGCTGAAAAGCATGGCGCGCGCCTCGCCTATTCGGCGGCGGTGGGCGGCGGCGCGCCGATGATCGAGACCCTTCGCGCGGCCCGCAAGGCCGGTCCGGTCGCCGGGTTCGAGGCCGTGCTGAACGGCACGGTCAACTTCATGCTGGACCGTCTGGACCAGGGCGCCGATTTCGCCGACGCCCTGGCCGACGCCCGGGTGGCGGGTTTCGCCGAGGAGGATCCGTCGTCGGATCTGGAGGGACGCGACTCGGCCGCCAAGGTGAAGCTGCTGGCCTTCGAGGCCTTTGGCGAGACCCCGGCCGACGATGAACTGCCCTGCGACGTGCTGGCCTCTGACTTCCACTCGGACCGGCCGGTGCGCCAGATCGGCGCCTGCCATCGCGAGAACGGGGCGCTGAAGGCCTCGGTGGTGCTGGATCGCGACCTGGGCGATCCGCTGTTCAGCGCCCTGTGCGGGGAACGCAATGCCCTGAAGGTCTATGGCGAGGACGGCCGGGTCTGGTCCTGCAAGGGCCGTGGCGCCGGGCGCTGGCCAACCACCGAGAGCGTGCTGGCTGATGTCGCCGACATCATCCGCGCACGCCACGCCGACCTGGGCTACCACTAGGGGAGGGGCGGCACGGGAACGGGCGAATGGCGGTCTTCACGCCGGTATCGGAACAACAGGCGCGGGATTTCGTCGGGGGCTATGACCTCGGCGAGGTGACGTCGCTGCACGCCATCGCCGAGGGGGTGGAGAACACCAACTACCGGCTGGAGACCTGTCATCCCGACAGGGGCGCGGGTCGCTATGTCCTGACCCTGTTCGAGGGGCGGACGGATGCGGCCAGCCTGCCCTTCTGTCTGGGCCTGACCGACCATCTGGGTGCGGCGGGCTTTCCGTCGGCGCGGCCGCTGCGGAACCGGGCGGGCGACTGGATCGGGGAACTGAATGGCCGGCCCGCCGCCATCGTGGAATGGCTGACGGGGGCCTGGCTGCGGGCGCCGTCTTCCGGTGAACTGGCCCAGGCGGGGTCGGCGCTGGCGCAGTTTCACCTGAAGGCCGCAGATTTCGCCGGCGCCCGGGTCAATCCGGTCGGACCGGTCCTGTGGCGGGCCCTGCTGCAGCGGTCGGCGTCCGGGGCCGTCACGGTCGAGGACCGGGGACTGGTCGCCGGTTGCCGGTCGGCGCTGGACCGGATCGGCGATCCGTTTGCGGACGATCTGCCCAGGGGCGCGATCCATGCCGACTATTTTCCAGACAATGTGCTGTTCCACGACGGGCGGCTGTCGGGCGTGATCGACTTCTATTTCGGCTGCGACGGTCCGTTCGCCTATGATCTGGCGATCGCCCTGACCGCCTGGGGGTTCGACAGCGAGGGGCGGGAGATCCCGGGGGCGGTTGAGGCCTTCCAGCGCGGCTATGAGACGGTGCGGCCCCTGACGGCGGAGGAGGCTGAGGCTCTGCCGATGCTGGGCGAGGCGGCCTGTCTGAGGTTCACCCTGACCCGGCTGCACGACCGCATCTTCCACGACCCGGCCAATCTGGTCACGCCCAAGGACCCGGCGGCCTTCTATCGACGGATGGACTACTGGCGGGTGGCGGAAGGGGTATAGCCTGTTCCTCCCCCAATGGGGGAGGTGGCGCGGCGCTCCTTGCGCCGTGACGGAGGGGGCTTACCGCAAACAGGGTGTCCGGGGCCGGCCCCCTCCACCGCTTCGCGGTCCCCCTCCCCCAATGGGGGAGGACTGCGTTTAGCCCGCCATGAACCCCTTCACCGCCGCGAGGACCGCGCCGGGAGTTCCCTCGACCAGGGTCAGACGCTCGGGGCGGTCGCCGAGGTCGCGGATGACCGGGCAGGGTTCGGGGTCAAAACCCAGCACAGACGAGACGTCGCCGCCGAACTTGGCCGCATGGGCGGTGGACAGGGCGATGACGGGGGCGCCCCCATTCCCTGCATTTTGACCCTCCAGCCGGCGGGCCGCGGACAGGGCCACAGCCGTGTGCGGGCAGACGACGCGGCCGTACGCCTGATAGGCATGGGCGATTTCGGCGCGGGTGGTCTCCTCGTCGACCGAGACCGCGGCGACCTGCAACCGGACGGCGGACAGGATGTCGGCGGGCAGTTCGACCCGGCCCTCGGCGGAGAAGGTCTCGAACAGGGCGCGGGTGGCTGCGGCGTCGCGGCCGGAGGCCTCAAAGATCAGACGTTCGAAGTTCGACGGCGCCTGGACGTCCATGGAGACGCTGGCGGTTTCCTGCGCAGGGCGGCGTTCGTAGAGGCCGTCGTTGATGGCGCGGGCCAGGGCGTCGTTGCGGTTGACGGCGGCGGTGAAGCCCGCGACCGGCAGGCCGGTCTTCTGCGCCGCGATCCCGGCGAAGGCGTCGCCGAAATTGCCCGTGGGCACGACGAAATGCGGCGGCCGGGTCTCGCCCGCCGCGCGCAACTGCATGGCGGCGGAGACATAGTAGGGGATCTGGCCCGCCAGCCGGGCCCAGTTGATCGAATTGACCGAGCTGAACCGGGCGCCGTCGCGCAGGCTTTCCTCGGCCAGCAGACCCTTCACCAGTCGCTGGCAATCGTCGAAATCGCCCTCGACCGCGAGGTTCAGGACATTGTCGGCCTCGACCGTGGTCATCTGCCGGCGCTGCACCGGCGAGACCCGGTCCAGCGGGTGCAGGACGATCAGCCGGACCCCCGCCTTGTTCGCGAAGGCGTTGACGGCGGCGGCGCCGGTGTCGCCGCTGGTCGCTGTGACCAGGGTCAGGCGCTCGCCCGAGACGGCCAGGGCCTCTTCCGACAGGGCGGCGGCCAGCTGCATGGCCAGATCCTTGAAGGCCGCCGTGGGCCCATGCCAAAGTTCGAGCATCCACAGATCATCCGTGAGCTGAACGAGCGGCGTCACGGCCGGGTCGTCGAAGCCAGCGACCAGTTTCGCCAGGGACCGCTGCAGGGCGCCCTCGGGCAGGGCATCGCCCAGATAGGGGGTCAGGACGTCGGTCGCGATCTCGCCATAGGTCCGGCCCGGCCGGGCGACGTCGGCGGGCAGGGCCGGCCAGGCCGCGGGCATATAGAGGCCGCTGTCGGGCGCCATGCCGCGCAGCAGGGCGTCGGTGAATGTCGTCGGCCTGACGTCGCCGCGGGTGGAGACGTAGCGGTCGGCGGCCGGAGCGGCCGGAGCGGCGGGGGCAGGACGGTCGGAAGCGGCGGAGGAGGTCATGGCAGTGAAGTTCCTAGCCAGACCCGCCGCAGGCGTCACCCATAAAGGCTCGATTTCCGGAGAAACTGTGCGGGCGCCAGGGACTCCGGCGCCCCGGCCGGCACTTTCATGCCCGCGACGCCAGGGCCGGCGATCGCCCTCTGGCGCCGGGCGTGCGAAGCGGCCATGTCAGTTGCATGAGGACCCTGGCTTCATGAACCGCAGGACGCTGTTGCTCCGGCTTGGACTGATCGGCGCCGCTGTGGGCGGGGGCCTGCTGCTGCGCGACCGGGTGGTCTGGCGCAGGCCGGATGTCGTCGTCGCGGGCGACGACTGGCTGGACTGGGCCGAGCCGCGCGCCGACACGCCGACGGCCGTGGCGACGGTCAACGGGCGACCGGTGCGGGCCCTGATCGATACCGGGGCCCAGTATTCCGTCATCGACCGGCGGCTGTTCGAGACCCTGGGCGTGACTGACGCCTTCAACATGCCGCTGCTGGCCTATGGCGTCGGCGGCAGGCCGCAGCTGGGGCGTGGCGCCACCCTGTCGGTCCGGATCGGCGGCGCCCGGATCGAGCGGTTGCAGGCGGCGATCCTGGATCTGGGCGAACTGGCGCTGGAGAGCGGGCTCTCGACGCCGCTGATCCTTGGCCAGGACGTGCTGGGCGAGGCGGTGCTGGACATGGACCTGACGCCGTCACGCCGCAGGGGCCGGCGCCTGCGCCTGCTGCCGGGGGCGACGCCGCCGCCGGAGGGTGTTCGGGCGGTCGAGGCGCGAAAGTCCGGCGGCAGTCTGAAAACACCGGTGGTGGTCGAGGGCTATGGCCTGGAGGCCGTGGTGGACACAGGGTCGTCGGCCCCGCTCGCCCTGAGCGAGGGCGCCGCCCGTCAGGCCGGGTTGCTGGACGGTCGCCCCGAGACCCGAGGCTCCAGCCTGGTGCTGGGCGGGACGATGAGCTCGCGTATCGTGGAGGCGTCCAGCGTGACGATCGGCGACATCGATCACGGCCCCGCCCTGACGCCGGTCTATCCGGGCCTGCCGATGCCGGGATTTCCCGCAGCCCTGGTCGGGATGGCGGCCTTTCGGGAGCGCCGGGTGGTGATCGACCTCGGCGCCGGGACGATGTTCGCCTCGCGCCCGCTGGACCTGATGATCGGCTGAGGCGAAAAGAGCCCATGATCCGTCTGTATGTGACCTCTGACCTGTCGCCCGGGGCCGCCGTCGCCCCGACCCTGGACCAGTCCCGCTACCTGACCCAGGTGATGCGGCTGGGGGTCGGAGATGAGCTGCTGGTCTTCAACGGCCGCGACGGCGAATGGCGCGCGACGGTGCTGGAGGTGCTGAAGAAGGGCGTGATCCTGAAGGCCAGGGACCAGACCCGGCCCCAGACCTTCGGCCCCGATCTGGAGCTGATCGTGGCCGTGGTGAAGAAGGCCCGGGTCGAGACCATCGTCGAGAAGGCCGCCGAACTGGGCGCGCGACGGGTGCGGCTGGTGGTGACCCGGCGGACCAACACCGACCGGATCCGACTGGACCGTCTGGACGCCATCGCCGAGGAGGCGGCCGAACAGACCGGCCGGCTCGACGTCCCCGTAGTCGACGATCCGGTGAAGCTGGAGACGGTGCTGGACGGCTGGGAGGACGGCCGCCGGCTGATGTTCTGCGACGAGACCGGAGGGGCGCCGGCGATCGGGGCGCTGGCGGCGGCGGCTTTTCATATTCCTCCCCCATCGGGGGAGGGGGACCCTCCGAAGGAGGGTGGAGGGGGCTCACCCCAGACACGGAGTGTGGGGTGGGCCCCCTCCGTCACGGCGCAAGAGCGCCGCGCCACCTCCCCCGGTGGGGGAGGATGTTCAGCGGGCCCCTGGGCCATATTGATCGGCCCCGAGGGCGGGTTCTCGCCGGAGGAGGGCGAACGGCTGCGCAGTCTGCCCTATGCCACGGCGGTGTCCCTTGGTCCGCGCATCCTGAGGGCTGATACGGCGGCGATCACGGCCATGAGCCTGTGGCAGGCGGCCGTGGGCGACTGGGCGCGCTGACCGCCCGGTCTACCGTCGCCCGTACCGGGTGGCGGACAGGTCGGGCGAGACGGCGCAGGCCTTTGAATCGATCCAGCCGCGTTCGCGCATGATGCTGCGCACCGCCGCGTCCCCGAAGGCGCCTGGTCCCTTGCCGTGAATGATCCAGAGCGGAGGCGGGGTCTGTCCGGCGGCGGCGAGGGCGGCGAGCAGGTCGTCGGCCGATCCGGCGCGGACCAGGCCGAGCGCAGCGGCCTCAACGCCGGAAGCGGCCGCCGTGGTCAAGGCCTCGGCCAGCTCGGGCGCGTCGAGCGTTCCGCACCGCCAGACGGGCAGGCCCGGCTTCACCCCCAGCTTGTCGGCCAGGGACGGCGGCGGGGTCTGGATCGCTTTCAGCCAGCGCGCGGCCTGATCGGCGCCGAGGTGGAGGGTGAGCCGGCCCTCGGGCGCCGTCATGCCCAGGGCGTCGCCCTCGACCGCCGGATCACGCAGGTCGGGGCGGGCGATCCGGGCCGGAACGGGCTTGCTGATGATCAGGGCGTCGGACTCGAGCCGGACCTTCGCCTCGCCTTCGCGATCGCCATACCGAACCCGTGTGGTGGTCTCGCGTCCCATGTCGCCAGACTATCCCTTTCGATCTCTCCGGCAAAGCGCGCCGGCCCCCTTGAGTAGCGTCGCATTCCCGCCCATCTAGCCGCCACAAGAGGGGTTGCGAATGGCCGATCAGGAACCGCTGTCGTTCGACCAGCTGGTCGAGGCGATGTCGAAGGGCGCCAAGCCCAGGAGCGAGTGGCGCGTGGGCGCCGAGCACGAGAAATTCGGCTTCGACCGCTCGACGCTGCGCCGCCCCGGCTATGAGGGGCCGAACGGCATTCACGCCATGCTGACGGGCCTGCAGCGGTTCGGCTGGTCGCCCGTCGAGGAGGGCGGCTTCCTGATCGGGCTGGAGCGCCGGAACGACGAGGGCTTCGTGGCCTCGGTGTCGCTGGAGCCGGGCGGTCAATTCGAGCTGTCGGGCGCGCCGCTGCGCACCATCCACGACATCTGCGCCGAGACCGGCCAGCATCTGATGGAGGTCAAACAGGTCGCGGACCAGATGAACCTCGGCTTCCTCGGCGCCGGGTTCGACCCGCTGTGGACGCGCGAGGACGTGCCGGTCATGCCCAAGGGGCGCTATGACATCATGCGCGCCTATATGCCGAAGAAGGGCAATCTGGGCCTGGACATGATGCTGCGGACCTGCACCATCCAGGCCAATCTGGACTTCTCGTCCGAGGCCGACATGGTGGCCAAGTTCCGCACCAGCCTGGCGCTCCAGCCGATCGGCACGGCCCTGTTCGCCTGTTCGCCGTTTACGGAGGGTCGGCCCAACGGCTTCCTGTCGGCGCGGGCCAATGTCTGGACCGACACCGATCCGGACCGCACCGGGATGCTGGACTTCGTGTTCAGGGACGGGTTCGGCTTTGAGGCCTATGCCAACTATGCGCTCGATACGCCCATGTATTTCGCCAAGCGCGACGGCAAATATATCGACGCCTCGGGCCAGTCGTTCCGCGACTTCATGGACGGCAGGCTGCCGGCCCTGCCTGGCGAGCGGCCGACGCAGAAGGACTGGGCGGATCATCTGACCACCCTGTTCCCCGAGGTGCGTCTGAAACAGTATCTGGAGATGCGCGGCTCGGACGGCGGGCCGTGGAGCCGCATCTGCGCCCTGCCGGCCCTGTGGACCGGCATCTTCTATGACGCCCCGTCGCTGGCGGCCGCCTGGGACCTGTGCAAGGACTGGGACATCCCGGACCACGAGCGGCTGCGTCGCGACGTGACGCGGCTGGGGCTGAAGGCCGAGGTGGCCGGCCGGTCCGTGCGCGACATCGCCGTCGACATGGTCGCCATCGCCCGCGAGGGCCTCAAGAACCGCGCCATGTTCAGCGGCGGCATGGTCGACGAGCGCGGCTATCTGTCGGAGCTGGAGGACATCGCCGACAGCGGGGTGACGCCCGCCGAACGGCTGCTGGACCTCTATCACGGCGAATGGCAGGGCGACGTGAGCCGGATGTACCGCGACTTCGCCTACTGATCGCCTCAGTCCCGCGACGGCCCCTTGCGCGGCGGCGTGGCGGTCCAGAACTGGGCCCCGCCGACGGCGACGATGAACACGCCGAAGAAGGCGAGGATGGCGAGGATGAAGGGGACGGCTTCGGCGGGCATGACTTTCTCCTGGAACAGGCCCCGGAGATGCCCGCGTCGGTCCGCCGCCGCCTTGATACAGGTCAAGGAACGCCGGCTCGCCGGATTGGGCTTGAGCCGGCCGCCGTATTCGCTAGGTTGCGCCTCGCTTCCGCGGGCGTGATGTAGTGGTAGCCTGAAAGCTTCCCAAGCTTTTCGTGCGGGTTCGATTCCCGCCGCCCGCTCCAGCACCTTGCCGATTTGGCGGTGCAGTTTTGCAATCGGTTTTGCGAAACCAGGTTCGCGTTTCGGTCAGATTCTGTGTGCCAATGATGCCTTGGTGTATCGCTTTTTCGACATATCGCCGGATGATCTTCTCCACGTAGCCTTCATCTCACGCCACTATTTCGGCCATCTGCTTTGAGGTGACCCCCTGAAACTCCTCGAGGAATAGCTAGAGTTCGCCTTTCTGCACGGCTGCGGCCAGGACATCGCCGGCCTCAAGGAATCGCCCTTCGATGGCCTGTCTTGCAGGCGCGAGGCCGAGATCCGCGATCGGCCGTGCGGGCTGGTCCCGGGCCGGATCTGTCGTCAACACTGCTGATACTGCTGCCATGGGTCGCCTTGTTCCAACCGCAGGGACGCTATCGGGCAGATCAGAATATCTCGTGAACGAACCCTGTGCGGGCCGGATCGGGGTCCGGGTCGGCTTTCAGGGTCGGTTGCGCCCGCCCGCGTCCGGCAGTTCATGAACAGTCGAGGTTAAATGGCGCCCCATGAGGAGAGCCCGGGCGCCGGGTTCACGCCTGAGGCGTGCAGGCGCTTGTGCGCGCGGTAAACGTGCAGCTCTCTGGCGTCCGGTACAGGCGAGTCGAGGGGCGATCAGGGTGCGGGTTTCAGGTCGGGGACGGGCGGTCATGGCGGCCGTCATGACGGTGCTGGCGCTTGCGGGAGCCGGAACCGTTGCTACAGCCCAGGAGCCGGTCGTGGCGCCCTCGGTGGTCTGGCCGGCCGATGCCGGCATCACGCGGCGCGGGGTCAATGGCCTGTCGATCGACCGGGGCGTGGCCTCGACCGCCGAGAGCCCGGACTATGTGCTGACGGCCCTGTCGGTCTCCGCCGACGACATCATCCGCTTTACCTATGCCGAGAGCGCGGCGCCCGAGGCCGAGGCCGCCGGGACATGCGACTTCACCTTCCGTCGGGTGGAGCGCGCCCTGACCCAGGACGAGGCCAACGCCCTGGCCGAGCGGCTGGGCGGGCTGGAGATGCGCGCCCTGCGCGACGGGCGGCGGGGGCTGGAGCTGGTCGGGGCGCCAGAGGTCAAGGGCAGTTCAGCCGTTCGCCACTATGTGCAGCGCTATGTCTCAGGTTCTGAAGCGGATCGTGCGCGGGGTGTCGGCAAGACCTGGATCTTCGTGCGCGAGGGTCGGGCCTATTATGTGCACAAGCGCTGTGAGACCCACGGCGGCGACGGCATGCTGAGCGAACTGGACCAGAGGATCGGGCTGGACTACCGCCGCGATCCGATACCCGAAGCGGCCGTGCCGACGATGGCCGGCGCAACCGCGCCGGGCGGATAGGCTCAGGCTCGCGTCTGACCCGCGCCGCGCACGACGTATTTGTAGCTGGTCAGCTGTTCGGCGCCGACAGGGCCGCGGGCGTGGAGGCGGGCGGTGGAGATGCCGATCTCGCCGCCAAAGCCGAACTCGCCGCCGTCGGCGAACTGGGTCGAGGCGTTCCAGATGACGATGGCGCTGTCGACGGCGTTGAGGAAGTCGGCGGCGACCTGGGCGTCACCCGTGACGATGGCCTCGGTGTGACCCGAACCATGGCGGCGGATGTGGGCGACGGCGGCGTCCAGCCCGTCGACGATCCGGACCGACAGGATGGGGGCGAGGTATTCTGTGGCCCAGTCGGCTTCGGTCGCCGGGGTCATGGCGGGGACCAGGGCCCGGGCCCGGTCATCGCCGCGGAGTTCGCATCCACCCGCGATCAGGGCCTCGGCCACAGGCGGCAGCAGGCGACCGGCGGCCGCCGCATCGACCAGCAGGGTCTCGGTCGCGCCGCAGACGGAGACGCGGCGCAGCTTGGCGTTGACGACGATGTCGCGGGCCATGTCGAGGTCGGCGGCGGCGTGCAGATAGGTGTGGTTGATCCCCTCCAGATGGCTGAGCACCGGCACACGGGCCTCGGCCTGGACCCGGGCCACGAGGCTCTTGCCGCCGCGCGGGATCAGCAGGTCGATGGCGCCGTCCAGCCCGGTCAGCAGGGCGCCGACGGCGGCGCGGTCGGGGGTGGGAACCAGCTGGACCGCATCGGCGGGCAGGCCGGCCTCGGTCAGGCCGCGCGCCACGGCGGCGTGGATGGCCCGCGAACTGTCCAGACAGTCCGAGCCGCAGCGCAGGATGGCGACATTGCCCGACCTCAGGCACAGGGCGGCGGCGTCGGCGGTGACATTGGGCCGGCTCTCATAGATGATGGCCAGCACGCCCAGAGGGGTGCGGACCCGGGCGAAGTCCAGACCGTTGGGCCGGGTCCAGCGCGCGGTCTCGACGCCGAGGGGGTCGGGGAAGGCGGCGACCTCGTCGACGGCGGCGGCCATGGTCTCGACCCGGCCGGGGGTCAGGGCCAGCCGGTCGATCAGGGCCTCGGTGACGCCGTTCGTGCGGGCGCGGTCGATGTCGCGGGTGTTCGCGGCGAGGATGGCGTCGGCGTCGGCGCGCAGGGCTGCGGCGATGGCGGTCAGGGCCGCAGAGCGCTGGTCGGCCGTGGTGGCGGCGAGCGGCGCGGCGGCGGCGCGGGCCCTGCGGCCCATGTCGGCCATCAGGGCGGGGATATCCGCGACGGGCTCAGGCGTGTCGGCCATCAGGGGGTCTCCAGCACCAGATCGTCGCGGTGGACGGCGACGCCCGCGCCCTTGTAACCGACCAGGGCCTCGATCTCGGAGGAATGGCGGCCCTGGATGCGGGCCATCTCGTCGGCGGCATAGGCGGCGAGACCGACGCCGAGGGCGGCGCCGTCCAGCCGCTCGATACGGACGCTGTCGCCCTTGTCGAACCGGCCCTCGATGCAGGCGACGCCGGAGGGCAGCAGGCTGCGGCCCTTGATCAGGGCGGCGGCGGCGCCGTCGTCGATCACCAGACGGCCGGCCGGCTCCAGACTGCCGGCGATCCACTGCTTGTAGGCCGCCAGAGGCGTGCCCGGGGCGGTTAACAGGGTGGCGCGGGCGCCGTCCTGCACCGCCGCCAGAGGGTGCGGGGCCAGGCCCGAGACGATCAATGTGGCGCAGCCGGCCGAACGGGCGATGCGGGCGGCCATCAGCTTGGTGGCCATGCCGCCGGTGCCGACATCGGCCTCGGCGTTGGCGCCGCCGCCGAGCGCCATGACCTCGGAGGTCAGGGCCTCGATCAGTGGCAGATGTTCGGCTGACGGATCGCGGCGAGGGTCAGCGGTGTAGAGGCCGTCGACGTCAGAGAGCAGGATCAGCAGGTCGGCGCGGATCAGCTGGGCCGTGCGGGCCGCCAGCCGGTCGTTGTCGCCGTAACGCAACTCCTCGGTGGCGACTGTGTCGTTCTCGTTGACGATCGGCACAGCGCCGAGGTTCAGCAGGGCCTCCAGTGTCGCGCGGGCGTTCAGCCAGCGGCGGCGGCGCTCGGTGTCGTCGCGGGTCAGCAGGACCTGGGCGGCGGTCAGGCCGTGCGGTTCGAAGGCGGTCTCCCATCCGCGCATCAACAGGGACTGGCCGACGGCGGCGGCGGCCTGTTTCTCGTCGAGCCGGGCGTTCTTCGCAAGATTCAGCCGGCCGCGCCCCAGGGCCACGGCGCCGGATGAGACGACGACCACCTGACGCCCGCCGGCGCGCAGGGCGGCGATGTCGGCGGCCAGGGCCTCCAGCCATTCCGCCGAGGGCGCACGGGTCCTGGCGTCGACCACGAGGGACGAGCCGATCTTGACCACGATCCGGCGCGCGTCGGCGAGGGCGCGGGCGGCGGGGCGGTCAGTCAGGGTCTGGACGGCGGCGTCGGTCACGCCCGGGACCATGCCCGCGCGCGTGCGATGCAACAAGCGTTCAGGCCGTGATCAGAGCGCCGAAAACGTGTCGCAGACGGCCGGATCGCCGGACTGGTAGCCGCGCTGCAGCCATTCCATCCGCTGGGCCGAGGTGCCGTGGGTGAAGCCCTCGGGCGAGACGCGGCGGCCGGAGCGGCGTTGCAGGGTGTCGTCGCCGATGGCGTTGGCCGATTGCAGGCCGGCCTCCAGATCGCCGGGCTCCAGCGCCACCTGACCGCCCGAGGCGGCCGAGGCGTTGGCGGCCCAGACCCCGGCGTAGCAGTCGGCCTGAAGCTCCAGAGCCACCGAATACTGATTGGCCTCGCCCTCGCTGCGGGCGCGCTGCTGCGCCTGCTGCACCTGTTGAGAGGCGCCGGTCAGGGTCTGGATATGGTGGCCGAACTCGTGGGCGATGACATAGGCCTTGGCGAAGTCGGCGCTGGATCCGCCCAGGTTTTCCAGCTCCTGCCAGAAGCCGAGATCGAGGAAGACGGTCCGGTCGGCGGGGCAGTAGAAGGGGCCCATCGCCGCCTGGCCATAGCCGCAGCCGGTGCTGGTGCCCTCGGTATAGATGACGACGTCCGGGCGCTCATAGCCGCGCAGCTTCGAGGTCCAGACCGCGTTGATATTGCCGCCGACGACGTCGACGAAGCGGCCGGCCTCGTCCTGTGGCGTACCCTCGACGCCCTGTTGCTGTTCGGACTGGCCGGCGCCGCCGAACTGGCTGGCGAGCTGGGTGGTGGTCGACGGGTCGATGCCGAAGACCAGATATCCGATCAGGCCCAGGATGGCGACGCCAATGCCGCCGCCTGTGATCGCCCCGCCGCCGCCCATGCCGCGCCGGTCCTCGACCCCGCCGCCGCCTTCCTCGCCGCCCTGCCACCGCATATGAGCCGTCTCCTGAAACTTCGGGGGCAAACTAGAGAGGGAAGGGCGCAAGGGGAAGCGGCCCCGACGTCGCTTTCATCCCGGACGGCGGAAGGGCGTTCGGCCCCTCCCGGAACTGCGCGCCGCCGTCTATACAGCCGCCATGTCCTCCAGCCCGCTTCCCGACGCCACACGCCAGAACTGGGTCGACGCCCATGCGCCGGAGGCCCTGAAACCCTGGCTCAAGCTGGGGCGGTTCGACCGGCCGATCGGCATCTGGCTGCTGTTGCTGCCGGGATGGCAGGGGATCGCGCTGGCGCTGGCGACACACCGGACGACGCCGGGCCTCCATCACCTGTGGCTGTTCGTCGCCTTTGCGCTGGGCGCCTGTCTGATGCGGGCGGCGGGCTGCGCCTTCAACGACATCGTCGACCGCGACATCGACGCCAGGGTCTCGCGCACCGCCGGCCGGCCGATCCCGTCGGGCCGCATCTCGGTGAAACAGGCCTGGGCCTTCATCATCGGCTGTTCGCTGGTCAGTTTGCTGATCCTGCTGACGCTGGGGACGACCGCCATCCTGCTCGGCGTCGGGTCGCTGGCCCTCGTCGCGGCCTATCCCTTCATGAAGCGGATCACCTGGTGGCCCCAGGCCTGGCTGGGCCTGACCTTCAACTGGGGCGCGCTGATGGGGTTTGCGGCGGCGGCCGGTTGGCTGGCTGCGCAAGAGGCCGCCGGGCTTTTGGCACTAGGGATCACACCCCTTTCTGACGGTGTCGAAACCCTGACGCTTTCCGCCCTCCTCCTCTACCTGGGCGGCGTGTTCTGGACCCTCGGCTACGACACCATCTATGCGCTGCAGGACATCGAGGATGACGCCATGGTCGGGGTCAAGTCGTCGGCGCGCCGGATGGCCGGCTCGGCCCGGCGGGGTGTCGCCGCCTTCTATGGTCTGGCCGTCCTGATGGCCTGTCTGGCCGGGATGGTGGCCGGGCTCGGTCCCCTGTCCTGGCTCGGCCTCGCCGCCTATGCCGCCCATCTGATCTGGCAGGTTTCGAAGCTTCGCCTTGATGACGCCGCGCTTGCCCTGACACTGTTCAAATCGAACCGGGAGGCGGGCCTGATCCTTCTGGCCGCCATCGCCCTCGGGTCGATCCCTTTCTGACGGAGACCGTATGACCTCCCCCGCGCTCAAGTCCTCCCGGTTGAGGACCCTGATCCTGATCGCCGCCGCGACCGCGACCCTGACGGCCTGCAACCGCAAGGCGGAGGAGGAGGCGGCTGCGCCCGTGGCCATCCCGGCGGCGCCCACGGCCGGAGCCACCGCCGCCTCGCCGCTCGACTATGAGTCGAAGAACGCCTTCGCCAGCGTCAAACTGACCCTGCCCGAGGCGGTCAAGGGCCAGCCGGAGCTGCACAAGGGCCTGTATGACGGATCGGTCGCACAGCTGAAGACCTTCGTCGAGGGCGCCCAGGCCGACCGCACCGAGTTCGGCGGCGACGGCGGCATGCCCCCCTATGAAAAGGTCGTCGAATACGAGGGCGCGGTCGAGACCGGCAAGCTGTTCGGCCTTCTGGGCCATGCCTATGAGTTCACCGGCGGCGCCCACGGCAATCCGTCCTACATGGCCGTCCTGTGGGACAAGGCGCTGAAGCGGCGTATCGACCTGAACGCCATCCTGAAGCCCGGCGCCGACCGGGGCGCGCTGGACCGGATGCTGTGCGCCGCCCTGAATGTCGAGAAGCGCAGGCGCGACCCCCAGGCGGTGCTGCTGACCCTGAACGGCGCCGACTGGAAATGCCCGCCCCTGTCCGAGACCGTCGTGGGCCTCGCTCGCTCGACCACCCCCGGCAAGGCGGGCGGGCTGACGGTCATGATCGGCCCCTATGTCGCCGGCCCCTATGCCGAGGGCAGTTATCAGATCGACCTGCCCCAGTCGGCGATCCGCGCCTTCCTGTCGCCCGCCTATGCCGACGAGTTCGCCGGGGCGCCGGTCAAGCGCCCCGACCCGGTCTGATCCCTACTTCAGGAACTCGTCCACCAACCCCGCGAACACCTCCGGCTGGTCGGCCATGATGAAGTGGCGGCTGCCGTCGACGCGGACCAGCTTCACGCCGGGCCGCGCGGCGTATTCCCGCGCCCACATCGCATCGGCCATCGCGGCCGGAGGTCCGCCATCGGCGTCGGCGGCATAGAGGGCCGTGACCGGGACGGTCATGGCCGCCAGACCCGGCCGGGCGTCGGTGGTCATGACATCGCGGATGGCGGCGGCGAGGGCCTGACGATCCGAGGCGACGGTCCATTCGACCATGGCCGTCCGCGTGGCCGGATCCCGCGCCAGTCCGGCGGCGCCCTGGGTCTGGCCGGCGCGGAAGGCGGCCGCGTCGGGGGTGCGCATGGAGGCGGCGGCCTGATCGGCAAAGGGGCGGGCGCTGTCCACCGTCACCTGTGGCCCGAACAGGGCGGAGAAGAAGGGCAGATTGTCCACCGCCATCACCCGACCGACCGCCTCCGGATGGCGCTGGGCCAGCAGCAGGGCCGACAGCCCACCCATGGAGTGGCCGATGACGGCGGGACGCTCCAGCCCCGCGGTGCGGATATAGGCGGCCAGGGCCTCGACCGCCGGATCGACGAACGGTCCGTCGCCGTGGACCCAGGGTTCGCCCGCAAAACCGGCGTACTGGACCAGATGCACCCGGTGCGTGGCCTTCAGCCGGTCGGCCGTGGCGCGCCAGACCTCCCGGGAACAGCCGAAGCCGGGGATCAGGATGACGTCGGGGCCGGCGCCGACGACCTCGACCGACAGCCGGTCGTTGCGGATCAGGCGGGATGCCGTGGCCTCGGTCGCGGTCGTGGCGGCCAGCGCCTGCCCGGCCAGGGCGCCGGCGCCGAGGACCACGCCGAGCGTGGAGGCCAGGATCAGGACGCGCAGGGTCGCGCGCCCGCGGTGACGGACGATAAACATGGGTGTCTCCGTTTTCTGTGGGGTGTCGCCGGCCTCAGCCGTGCGGGTTTTCGAAGATGTCTTCCACCGGCCGCGCGAACAGCACGGCGATGCGGTAGGCGAGGTCCAGAGAGGGGTCGTGCTTCTCGGTCTCCAGCGCATTGACCGCCTGACGCGACACCCCCAGGGCCTGACCCAGCTGTTCCTGGGTCCAGCCGCGCTCGGCGCGCAGCAGTTTCAGCCGGTTCTTCATGCGTTGGTCGCCCTGATGAACGGCGCCGTCACGCCATAGAAGGCCCAGAACAGCGGATAGATCAGCCAGGACGGGATGTGCGGCGCCCCCGCGAAGGTCTCGCCGAAGCCCCAGAACACCGCCGCCGCCATGGCCAGACCGGCCGCGAGGATGAACTGTTTGGCCGTCAGGGCGCGGACGAACTCATCGCTCTCGCGCATCAGGCTCAGGGTCGCCCAGATCTGGCCGACCACCGGCGCCGAGACGGCGGCGGCCAGCACCCAGCCGGCCGGACTGTTCAGGATCGGCTCGAACGCCCCGGTGAACATCGACAGGCAGATGGCCATATACGGAATCATGAAGGCCCAGGTGCGGATCACATAGCGGCGATGGGCCGGCGTCCCGTTTCCCCAACTCTTGAGCATGACAACTTCTCCTGACTGAATGTCATGAGAACCTGACATCAGTTTCGTGTCATGTCAACCTGACTTTTTGTCAGGATCGCCTGACGCTTCCGGGGTCCTGTCTCCTTGCATGAAACACAGCTACCCTTGGCCGGATGCCCATTCCCGACCCCCGCGCCTTCATCCTCGCCAACACCCGGTTCCAGGCCGTGCCGCACGCGCCGGAGATCTCGCTGTGGCTGGCCGACGAGATCACGCCGATCTGGAAGATGACGGAGGAGGAGCTGGGCGAGCTGGGCCTGCCGCCGCCCTTCTGGGCCTTCGCCTGGGCGGGGGGACAGGCGCTGGCCCGCTGGCTGCTCGACAATCCGCACGAGGTCGCGGGCAAACGGGTGCTGGACTTCGCCTCAGGCTCCGGCCTGGTCGGGATCGCGGCGATGAAGGCGGGGGCGGCCCATGTGTTGTGCGCCGACATCGACCGCTTCTGCGGCGCGGCGGCGGCCGTGAACGCACAGGCCAACGGCGTCGCGCTGGACTTCACCGAGGCCGACCTGCTGGACGCCCCGCCGCCGCGGGTCGACGTCATCTGCGCCGGCGACGTCTGCTATGAGAAGCCGATGACCGAACGCGTCCTGGCCTGGCTGGCCGCCGCCCGCGCCGCCGGGACCCGGGTCCTGATCGGCGATCCGCACCGCACCTATTTTCCGCGCGAGGGCCTCGATTTTCTCGCCGAATACCAGGTCGAGACGACGCGCGAGCTGGAAGACTTCGCCGTCAAACGCTCCAGCGTCTGGGCCATGCCCTGATGCCGCCGTCAATGCGCGCCGGAGCGGCTCCGGCGCCGGACCTCGACCGGCGAGAGGGCGGCGCTGCTTGGCGATCCTCCCTGCGACGCCCATGTTGGCGCCCATGATCCGTTCATCCGTCTTTCTGTTGATCCTCCCCGTCCTGATGGCGGGCGGCGCCGTGCAGGCGCAGACGATACAGGTCCCGCCGCTGGCGGTGTCACCGTGGCGGCCGGCCGATCCGGCAAGGGCGCCCGGTTCGAGCCGCGACCTGTCGACGGCGGATGCGCACCGGCTGGAGATGGATCGTCTGCGCAGCGTAGCCGACGGCCATCGCGATCTGGCCCGTGATCAGGGCCTGCAGACCCGCCGGTCGCTGGATGCCCTCGAGACGCGCCGGGGAACGGCGCCGGCCCCAGCGCCTGTACGGATCACGACGCCGCGTTTGGCGCCGCTGCCGCCGCCGGCCGACACCCGCCGGGCCGCCGGAACGGGTCAGATCGACGCCTGGCTGGCCCGACGTCCGGACGCCGGCGCGGCCGACTGAGCGGCTGTCCGAATCCGGACCGGGCCTGATCAGGGCGCCAGCCGTCCTTTCGATTTCGACGCCGGGAACAGCACCGCCTTGTCCGGCTTGTCGGCGATCTGGCCGGGGCGTTTGAGGGTGTGGAGGATGTGGCGGATGATGTTCAGCCGGGCGGTCTTCTTGTCGTCGGTGGCGACGACAGTCCAGGGGGCGGCGCCGCTGTCGGTTTCGTCCAGCATGCGGTCGCGGGCGGCGGAATAGGCGTCCCAGCGGGTCTGGGCCTCGGCATCGAGGGCCGAGACCTTGAAATGCTTCAGCGGGTCCTCGATCCGTTCGGCCAGACGCCGCGCCTGTTCGGCCTTGGAGAAGTCGAGCCAGAATTTGATCAGGATGATGCCGGATTCGACCAGCATGCACTCGAACCGGGGCGCGTCCTTGAGGAACTGCTCATGCTGTTCGGGGGTGCAGAAGCCCATGACGGGCTCGACCCCGGCGCGGTTGTACCAGGACCTGTTGAAGATCACCGTCTCGCCCGCTGCGGGCAGATGGGCGACGTAGCGCTGGAAATACCACTGTGTGGTCTCGCGCTCGGTCGGTTTGGGCAGGGCGACGACCCGTGTCTGGCGCGGCGACATGAATTCGGTGATGCGCTTGATGGCGCCGTCCTTGCCCGCGCTGTCGCGACCCTCGAAGATGATCAGGACCTTCAGGCCGTGCTCGATCGCCCAGGCCTGGGTGTTGACGATTTCGATCTGAAGTTTTTCGAGGTTGCGCTCGTAGTCGTCTTTCTTGCCCATGGATGGACAGCAGCACGGGCGGACGCCGGCGGCAAGGCGGATGACCGACTTCCTGGGTGAACGGGCGTGCGGACGGGGCTGGAAGGACGAGAGCCGGGAGGATGCAGCTGTGACCCCAATGAACCGTCGAAGCCTGATCGCCGCCGCCGGGGCGGGCGTCCTGCTGCCGGGGCTGGCCCGGGCCGGGGGCGACGATCCGCGCGACGCCTGGCTGGATGCAGCGACGACGGCCGTGGGCGCGCCGCCGGCTCTGGCGGCGGCGGTCGTGACGCGGTCCGGGATCGAATGGTCCGGGGTGCGCGGGGTGCGGCGGGCGGGCGGCGGCGATGCGGTCGGGCCGCAGGATCGCTGGCATCTGGGCTCGAACACCAAGGCCATGACGGCGGCGGTCTGGGCGCGACTGGTCGAACAGGGCCGGGCGCGGTGGGACATGCCCCTCAGCGAGGCCTTCCCGGATGCGCAGGCGGATGCGGCCTTTGCCTCGCTGACGGTCGAGGATCTGTTGCGGCACAAGGCCGGGCTGGCGGACGCCGACGGCCTGCCGATGCCGATAGCGGCGCATGCCGATCCCCGGCCGGTCGGGACGCAACGGGCGGCGCTGGCGACGGTTTTGACGCGGCCGCCGGCGGGGACGGTCGGCCGGTTCGCCTATGGCAATCTCAACTATGTGCTGGTCGGGGCGGCCATCGAGCGGATCACGGGCCAGAGCTGGGAGGCGGTCATCGAAGCCGAGGTGTTTACGCCTCTGGCGCAGACCTCGGCCGGCTTCGGGGCGCCGCTGGCCAATAGGGAGGGCGGGGCAAACGCCTGGGGGCATCGGGTCTCCGGCCAGACACAGACCCCGGTCGATCCGGCCGAGCCCTGGTCAGACAATCCGCCCCTGCTGGGGCCGGCAGGGCGGGTCCATATGACGATCGCCGACTATGTCCGGTTTCTGCAGGCCATGATGGGGGCGGGACCGGCGGCCTGGCTGTCGGCCGACAGTCTGAAGCGGCTGACGACGGCCCTGCCCGGCGATGGCTATGCCCTGGGCTGGATCGCGGCGCCGAACGGGATCATCGCCCACGAGGGCTCCAACACCCTGTGGCACGTCATCGCCCTGGCGAGGCCGGCGGAGGGGAGGGCGGCCATCGTGGCCTCGAACGGCGGTATGGCCGGGCGGACTGTGACGGCGCCGCTGGCCGAGCGGTTGATGACCGCGGGGGAATAGGACGTCCCACCGGCGTCCTCGCCACCAGATTGGATCTCAGGCGTTGCCGTAGCGGTCCAATGGGGCCAGCCTGAGGCGATATGAAGCGGGATTTCGCGGACTTCTGGAACCTGTTGTGGGAGCTGGGGCTGGCGCTGTGCGCCGGCTTTGCCCTGCTGAACGCCTTTGCCCCGCCCCAGGACCTGTTCTGGAAGCCGCTGGACCTCAACCGTCCGGTCGGCAGCGCGACTGCGGCCAAGGTGGCCGACTTCGAGGTCGGCCGCGATGATGCGCCCGAGGCTGTGGCCGGGGCGACGGAGGCCTGTATGGCGACCTTGAGGGCGGCGGGCGTCGAGGTGGAGCGGGCCGAAGACCGCGACGACGGCGGCTTCTGCGTGGTGCGGGGGGGCGTCCGGTTGACGGGCGGGGATGTGACGCCGCTGTCGCCCGGGGGGCTGGTCATGCAGTGCCCGCTGGCGGTCCGCTACGTCATCTGGGACCGCCAGGTGCTGCGCCCCTCGGCCGCGAGAATGTTCGGCTCGGAGGTCGCCCGGGTCGACAATATGGGCAGCTATGCCTGCCGCCGCATCTATGGATCGACAGATGCGGCGGAGCGGCCGTCCGAGCACGCCCGGGCCAATGCGCTGGATGTGGCCGGCGTCGCCCTGGCCGACGGGCGGCGGGTCACTGTCGCCGGGGATTGGGACGGGGCAGGACCGACAGGGGCGACCGGCGCGGCCTTCCTGAGGGTGTTGCGCGACGGCGCCTGCCGGCTGTTCTCGACGGTCCTGACGCCCGACTACAACGCCGCCCACGCCGATCACCTGCATCTGGACGGAGCGCCCTACCGGCTGTGCGCCATGGGGCCCGCTCGGTCCCGGGCGCCCGGAGAATGAAGCCCGCAAACGCCGTCCAGGCCTGACCAGTCGCGTTCCGGGCGAATCGATTCCGGTTGACCGTTTGGCCCTGCCGGGTGACAAAGCGGGCGCAGTCCGGATTTTGCGTGGGGTCCAAACCCATGTGTCGCTCCTTCGCCTGAACGAGCTGCGTCCAGATGGGCTGACGGGCGACCCCGACGGGGCGCCTGCCTGGCAAAGCGCGTTTACGGAGACGCAGATATGGCGACCGGTACGGTCAAGTGGTTCAACCCCACCAAGGGCTATGGTTTCGTTCAGCCCGACGGCGGCGGCGCGGACGTTTTCGTCCACATCACCGCGGTCCAGAAAGCCGGCCTCGCCGGTCTCGATGAAAACACCAAGGTCGAATACGAGCTGGAAACCCAGCGCGGCAAGACCTCGGCGGTGGACCTCAAGGTTCTCTGAGTCGATGTAGGACGGAAACGGGCGCGGATCTTTCAGACCGCGCCCGTTTTTTATCTATCCCGCCCCTCGCCGTCAGACGCGGACGAGGGCGCCTGCGGCCGTCGCTCTGTCCACAGCCGCGCGAATGTCGGCTTCGGCCACGAAGTCGAAACGGGCGATCAACTCCTCCAGTGTGAAATCCGCCCGCGAAAAGGCCCAGCCCATGGCATGGGCGACCGGGCCCTGTTCCCTTGGTCCCTGCAACCCTGTCCGTCTGAAGGCTGTCAGGCTGGTGCGCTGAGGCAGGGCGAAGACGGGGGTCGAGGGGTTCAGCCGGGTCTGGCTCATGGCCACCTCGTCCCGAAAGGCCGGATGGGCGGCCAGCCGCGCCAGATGCTGCCCCAGGTTGGCCAGATGGGTCTGCAGCGCCCGGCCGTCGTCCAGGCTGGCCGGGGGCAGATAGGCCCGGAAGGCCGGATCCTGCATGGCGGCCTGTTCCAGCAGTCCGAAAATGATCCGCCCATAGAGCGGGGTTATCGAAAAGGTGACGTGCAGGGAGGCGCCGTCGCGGGCGAGGGCGTCATGGTACCAGCCGCGCGGCAGATACAGGACGTCGCCCGGCCGCATATGCACCTCGGCCGACAGCGGTCCACGGCTGCGCTCCAGCCAGCGGCGGGTGTCGTCGGTGTCGGGCATCGGATCGACGGGGCTGTCCGCCCGGTTGGAATAGAGCCGCCAGATCTTTTCGCCTTCGGTCTGGACGGCGAAGACGTGATGCAGGTCGAAATGGGCGCCGAAAGCCTGAACGCCCGCAAACGAGCAATAGACATTGGCCCCGACGGCGGCGGCGAAGGTGCGGCCCAGATCGGCGCTCAGATGGCTGAGCTCGGGAGTCAGGTGCTGGACGTCGCCGACCACGGCGCTGGCCCCGGTGGCGAGGTGGAGGGCGACCCGGGCCGGATCGGGGCGCAGGGCGGGGCCCGACTGGGTGTTCACGACCCGGCAATAGTCCTCGGCCGGCACGGCGACGGCGTTCTGCACCAGTTTCAGACTGGCGGCGGTCCAGATCGAGGTCTGGTTGAGCAGGCCGTTGAACCCGGCCCAGTCCAGCAGCGCCCGGCGGCGGTCGTCGTCGCCCGCCGGAATATGCAGCGGTTTCCGGTCATGGAAGTCGGCGAAGAAGCGATCAGGGGTGATCGGAGCCAGCAGATCATTCAGGGTCAACATGAACGGTTTCATAGGACGAAACCGGCTGTCAGGCGATCCCGGGGACGTCGTGACGGTCGACGACAATGGCCCCGGGAACCGAGATCGCCATGCCCGCGCCGCCCTCTGCCGATGACATCGCCGCCGCCCGGCGCGAACTGGTCCGGATCGATCCGGCCCTGGCGGCCGCTGACGCCGCGACGCCGCCGTTCGCGTGGAGGGCGCGCGCCGGGGGCTATGAAGGCCTGTTGCGCATGATCGTGGAACAGCAGGTGTCGGTGGCATCGGCGGCGGCGATCTGGCAGCGCACGGTCGCCGGACTGGGGGGCGACCTCACCCCGCAGGCGGTGCTGGCCCGTGACATCGAGACCCTGCGCACATTCGGCCTGTCGATCCAGAAAGCCCGATACGCCCATGAGATCGCCCGGGCCCAGAGCGACGGCCGGATCGACTTCGCCCATCTGGAGCGGTTGTCCGATGCCCAGGCCATCGCCGCCCTGACCGCCATCAAGGGGGTCGGCCTGTGGACCGCCGAGACGTTTCTGATGTTCTGCGAGGGCCGAACCGACATCTTCCCCGGCGGCGACATCGCCCTGCAGGAGGCGATCCGCTGGGCGGATGGCGCCGAAACGCGGCCGTCCGCCCGGGTCGCCGCCGCCCGCGCCGAAATCTGGGCGCCGCACCGCAGTGTGGCGGCGCATCTTCTTTGGGGATGGTATGGGGGCGTGAAGCGCGGCGAGATTCTGCTGGAGCCGCGCATGACGGGGGCGAACCATGACCCAGCTGGTGGATGTTGAGACGGCGCGGGTTCTGACCGATCCGGCGGCGGTGCTGGGCGCGCTGGACTTCGCCGGGGTGGCGGTGTTCGCCGCCACCGGCGCCCTGGCCGCCGCGCGCGAGAAGCACGATCTGGTCACCTTCGCCTTCTTCGCCGCCATCACCGGCGTGGGCGGCGGCACCCTGCGCGACCTGCTGCTGGGCCTGCCGGTCTTCTGGGTCAATGACTGGCGCTATATCGCCGTCTGTCTGGCGGCGGCCCTGGCCATCTGGCTGATCGGCCAGAGGGACTGGCGGTTCCGCGCCCTGCTGTGGCTCGATGCCCTGGGCCTCGGCGCCTATGGCGTCATGGGGGCGGCCAAGGCCGAGGCCGTCGGCGCCGCGCCCCTGATCTGTATCGTCATGGGGGCCCTGACCGCCTGTTTCGGCGGCATCATCCGCGATCTGCTGGCCGGTCAGCCGTCGATCCTGCTGAGGCGGGAGATCACCATTTCCGCCGCCATCCTGGCCGCCACCGCCTATGTCGTCCTGCGCCTGCCCGACGTCGCCATCTGGCCGGCGGCGGTCGTCGCCGCCCTGCTGGGCTTCGGCCTCCGGGCCGGCGCCCTCGCCCGTGGCTGGAGCCTGCCGGGGTTCCCGGAGCGGCGAGGGCGATGAGGGGGGATGGCGGGCGTATGTGAAGGCCGGGTCGGCGTAACGGCCTCTCTGCCCACCCGGACCCCGAGGGGAGGCAGGGAAGGTTTGCCTCTTTTCACCGCAACTACGAGCGAAGCGCTGAGGTATCGAGCGACGTGGTCGCCTCGCGCCTGGCCCTTCGCATCGCTGCTAGTTGTTGTTCGCTGGAGAAACGCACGGCACTTCGCTGGCCGTCCAGTCGAAATCATAGGTGGCCGGCACAGTCTCGCCGCTGCCAACGGACGCCCTTCGTCCTGAGGGATTGAAGGAGATCCAGCCCATGCTGTTGTCGAACTCAGCAATCCGTTCGTTATCGCGCCGCGCGGTGCTCGCATCAATCTCTGGCTGTTCGATGCGCGATCCACGGACCATGCGTATAGATCCATCGCGCAGTTCCCACGCGCGGTAGTAGTTCCGCCCAAACAGACGCGTGTCAAAGCTGTCTGTCGATGACCACTGCTTCGCCTGGGTTGAGCTTGGCAGTCGAACAGTAGTCACGTGGCAGTTGTATTCCGGCTCGGTGTAGAAGGGCGCAGTCTGGTCCTGATCCGCCGCCCTCACCCGTCGCTCGGGTGGGCTGAATCCGCCGCCTGGAAGCGACAGCGACTTCGCCCCGCCGTCGTGATCGTCCCAGTCAATCGTTCTGGTGCCGCTGATCGTGAGGATGCTGGCGCCCGCTGCCTGATCATAGCGCCACTGAACATCGTCGATCGTCTCCCAGGCATCGCCGATGGCGCTCTGACGGAAAACATCCAACAACTGCCCGGTCGATACCGCAGAGAATTGCACCTGCTTCTGCAAGCCTTTGATGCCGCGAACGATTTCAGTCGAAACGATCCGCGCCGGCGCGTCAAAGCCAGCGCGCGCGTCGATCTCATACAAGTTTATCTCGTCGGGCGTGGTCGCAGGTTGCCATGTAAGCTTCTGGAGTTCACTGCCTTGCTCAGTGAGCGGCAGGAACCAGTTTACCGGGAATACTGGTCGTGCGCCCGGCAGGGCCACTGGCGGGAGCGTGCCGTCCAGCCAATAGACGGCGCCCTCTATGTATGCGCGCACAAGCACATGATCGAAGTATTGCGGGACCGGCAGACGCTGATCGAGGCCATCATCGGCGCCGCTTGAATTCACAAGCACAGCCTCCGCATCAATTCCCAGCTCGTGAAGCAGCGCCAGCAGCAACGTGGTCTTTCCCTTGCAATCGCCATAGCGGCGCTGCCAGGTCTCATCGGCCGGGGCCGGTGTCAGATTTCGGCCGTCGAGACCTACATAGATGTATCGCACGTCCTGCTGAACCAACTTCAGTGCGGCACTCGCGCGATCGAGAGGATTCGTTTGCGCGGTAGCGATACGGCTGGCCTCACGCTTGATCGCGGAATTGGCGTCAAGCGTTGCGGCTCTCGCGTAGAGGGGCGCGAAATGCCGCGAAACAGCCGCCCAGTCGGCGAAGTCCGTATATTCCAGAGCGCGCTGCCATTGGTAGCGCGCCGGTGCGTCCTTCGGCGGCGAAAGGCCAGCCGGATTGTCGAAGCGAAAATTGATTGCGCGCTGGCCCGTCGCCATCGCCGCCGTCATGTCGTCGGTCATTTTTAGGTTGGGCTTGTGGCCCTCATCCCAGCTTAGTCCCAGGCGGTACCTGCCGGGCGACGGATTCGGCATGAGAACCAGGACGCCTGCTTCATTGTGCCCTAGCGTGGGGTCGTTCGCGAAAGTGGTGAGATTCACCTCCAATTCGTCGCCCACCCGCAGGTCGGGGATGCGAAGGACTGCAGTCAACCTTCCATCGAGCTTTGCCATTTCCAACTGGTCTTCGCGGCGTAGTATCTCGAAGGATGAGTCTTTCAGAACATCGATGACTTGATCGTCGCGGAACAGGTTAATTTCATGAACGATTGGCGCATCTGAACCTGGGTTCCAGGCAATAGATATATTTCCGAGTTGAAGAGCGCTCGACTGTAGTATTTTGATACGATATCCGTAGTACTGCGCTTGCCCTTGCTCGCCAAGGTGGATTTCTACATCCTGGCGACGGACGAACAGTGGTCCGCTGACGTGCTCTGGTGTTGAAATTGGCGTTGAGGGGGTTGCCCATGCGGGAGCGGCGCCCCGAAGGACTTGAGCGGACTGCGCGTATGCAGAACTTGCTACAAGCATAGACCCCAGAACGAGTACCGAAACACGCACTGCCTTACCCCCTCGCTTCGCGCCATTGTGGCGGGCGCTCCACCACTTTCAAGTGGCGCTTGCCTCCTGTCGCGAGCAAAAGTGGATGCTTGGACACGGCAAGGGGCCGATTGTTCGCGATGTCCGCTTTCCAGCCGCAGGTTGAATGACCGGTTTCGGTTGGCGGCCTGGTTTCCGCTTACGACCCCCATGCCGGACATTCCATCCTTCGGCTCCAGCCCCGCCCCCGTCATCAAATCTTCCCCTTTCCGTCATGGCGGGTCGGTCGAATCGGGTCTAGGCTGTGGACACAGTCAGGGAAGGAGCCACGTCTTCAGTCCGGTCGCCCAATGTCTTTTCCGATGGATCGGGAGGGCCTGATGCAGGTTCTGTCCCGTCCGCCCAGCGGCTTTCCGGCCCTGGTGCTGAATGCCGATTTCCGGCCCCTGTCCTACTATCCGCTGTCGCTCTGGCCGTGGGAGGAGGCGGTCAAGGCGGTCTATCAGGACCGCGTGGACGTCGTGTCCGTCTATGACAAGGTGGTCCGCAGCCCGTCGATGGAGATGGTGCTGCCCAGCGTGATATCGCTGAAGACCTATGTCGATCAGGACCGCAAGCCGGCCTTTACCCGGTTCAATGTCTTCCTGCGCGACGGCTTCACCTGCCAGTATTGCGGCGACACGGCCGAACTGACCTTTGACCACGTCCTGCCGCGCTCACAGGGCGGGCGCACGACCTGGGAGAACATCGTCGCCGCCTGTTCTCCGTGCAATCTGAGAAAGGGCGGCCGGACCCCGGGCCAGGCCCAGATGCCCGTCCGCCGCCTGCCGCATCGCCCCAGCGCCTGGCAGTTGCAGGACGCGGGCCGGCGCTTCCCGCCCCACTATCTGCACCAGAGCTGGCTGGACTATCTGTACTGGGACATCGAGCTGGAGCCGTAGGGCGTTCGCCGCCTTACGGCCCCGGAACTCAACCGGCGGCTTCAATAGGCGGGCGCGGTCTTGGGGCCCGACAGGTTGTTCGGCAGTTCCGGCAGGCCCTGCATGCGGCGCAGCATGTCGCGGCTCTCGGCCTGGTTGGCGGCCGTGCTCCGGGCGCTGCGGCAGACCCGGATGGGGAAGCGAGAGCCGGTGACCGGCTCCATGCGGCAGACGCGTTCCGGCGCCGCCTCTTCTTCCGGCGTCATGGGCGTGCGCAGATTGGTTCCAGCGCTGGCCGAGGTCTGCACCGGCGGCGGCGGCGCATTGTGTGTGCCCGGCAGGACTGCCTGGGTCATATGGGCCGCGAACATAAGGGCGATCAGCATGAGACTATCCCCGAAAACGATGAAGGAGACAGAACTATCAGGGCATGGCGCCGCACCTGTCAAATCTCGCAGTTGCGAAAAGGGAACCTGCGACCCCCGGGACCGTTGACCCGGGCCTTCGCTCGCGGCATTGGCGACTCATGAAACTCAGCGTCCGTTCAGAACTCGTGTACCGGTTCGATCCCCCGACGGACGCCATCTACCAGATCAAGGTGGCTCACTGGCCCGGCCAGGATATTCTGGACGAACGGCTCACCACCAGCCCCTTGGTCGAGTTCCAGGAAGACGTCGACGCCGACTTCGGCGCCCGCACCCTGCGCGGCCATCTGGAGGGGGTGGTCTCGCTGATCTATGAGGCGACAGTCGACAACGGGGTGTTGCAAGGCCTGCCCTCCGGCGTGTCACAGCACGACTGGAACGACCTGCCGGCCGAGGTCCTGACCTACACCCGGCCCAGCCGCTACTGCCCCTCGGACCAGTTCGGCCGGTTCGTGCAGCGCACCTTTGACGACACCTCTGGCGGCGAGCGGGTTCTGGCGATCCTGAACTGGATCCGCGAGAACGTCGACTATGAACACGGCGTCTCGGACACCGAGACGACGGCGGCGCGCACCTTCATCGACCGGGCCGGGGTGTGTCGCGACTTCACCCATCTGGGCATCACCCTGTGCCGGGCATCGGGCATCCCGGCGCGGGCGGTCAGCGCCTATGCCCACCTGCTGGACCCGCCTGACTTCCATGCGATCTTTGAAGTCTATCTGGACAGCGGCTGGTGGCTGGTCGATCCGACCGGTCTGGCGCCGATCGAGGGGCTGGTGCGGATCGCCTGCGGGCGGGATGCGGCCGACATCGCCTTCCTGACGACCCAGGGGACGTGTGAGCTGGTCAGTCAGTCGGTCACCGTCCGCCCGGCCTGAACCGGGTCAGCCGCCGCCGCGCTCGCGCGCCTTGAAGGCGTCCATGAAGTCGAGCTGGCGCAGGACCTTGTTGTCCGGGTCCAGCAGGATATGGGCGCGTTCCGGAGCGGGGAAGCTGGCCTGGCCGGATGTCAGGTCGAGGATCAGAGAACGCCCGTCCACCTCGACCTCGACCGGCATGGGGAAGTCGCCGGGGACGTCGGCCCAGGCCAGGGTCGCCCGGTCGCCCTCGCGCGTCAGCACCAGCCGGGGCAGGGCGGCCTGATAGACATAGGCGGCGAAGAACCAGTCCAGATCCCGCCCCGCCTCCTCATTGACGATGCGGATGAGGTCGGGCGTCGTCCGGTACAGCGGCCGGAAATTGCCCGGCTGCGGATCGGGCCGGTCATAGACCAGTCGCGTCAGGCTGCGGAAGAAGGCCTCGTCCCCGATCAGCAGACGCAGCGAATGGGCGACCAGGGCGCCCTTGTAATAGAGGTCCAGGGCCGGGCCGGTGGCGTCGCTGTAGACCGATCCCGAGTCCTGGGCCCGGCCGGATACCAGGGGGAACCGGTTGGTCAGGCTCTTCCTCATCTCCGCCAGCTCCGCCTCCATATAGCGGTCGCCGTTCAGCCAGCGGGCGTAGAGGGGCTGCATATAGGTGCCCAGACCCTCATGCAGCCACATGTCGTCCCATGTGGCGTTGGTCATCTGGTTGCCGAACCACTCGTGGGCCAGTTCGTGGTGCAGAAGCCAGTCATAGCCGCGCCCGTCCAGCTTGTAGCCATTGCCGTAGGCGTTGATGGTCTGGTGCTCCATGCCCAGATGCGGCGTCTCGACCACCCCCATCTTCTCATCGGCGAAGGGGAAGGGGCCGACGGTCGCCTCATAGAATTCCAGCATGCGGGGAAACTCGGCGAACAGGGCCTCGGGCCGGCCGGCGGGGGCGGTCGGCAGATGCCAGAACCGCATCGGCACGGTGTTGCCGAACCGGCTCTGGTAGTCGCCGCCCAACTCCACATAGGGGCCGATGTTCAGGGCGACGGCATAGGTGTCGGGATCGCGCGCGGTCCAGTTCCAGGTGTTCGTCGCCACGCCGTCCGGTCCGGGGTCGTTGTCCGCCTTGCCGAGGAAGCGGCCGTTGGACGGTGCTGACAGGCCGGACGGGACGGTGATGTGCAGGTCGACGCGTCCCGGCTCTCCCTGGGGATGGTCGATACAGGGCCAGAACAGGTCGCAACCCTCGCCCTGGACCGCCGTGGCGATCCAGGGCTTGCCGTCGGGGGTGGCGGACCAGACGAAACCGCCGTCCCAGGGGGCGTTCTTCGCCTCGTGCGGCGAGCCCGCCCAGACGATGCGGATACTGACGGCCTGTCCCGGCAGGACCTGGCGGCCGAGGTCGATCCACAGCCTGCCGTCGGCATGTCTCCAGCCGTTGTCGGCATGGACGTCCATGCCGTCGATTGCCACGGACGCGACGTCGAAGACCGTGTCCAGCTCCAGCGGCAGCCGGCGGAGGTCGCCCGTCGCCGTGAAATCCAGCACGGCCACGCCTTCGATCCGCTTCTGATCCGGCAGGACGGTGATCGACAGATCGGCCCGATCAAACCTGACCCGGGTCTGCTCGATCGCGCGTTCGGTGCCCGTGGTCAGGGTGAAGGCGCTGCTGGCCGGGCGAGGCGACGGCGCCGTCCGGGACAGGGGCGTCCGGGACGGGGTCGTCTGGGACAGGGCGGGCGCTGCGCCGAGGCCCAGGGCGCAAAGGGCCGGTAGAAGCGGCCGAAACGCCACAGGAATCATCGCCAAGGTCCGAACGCCAGAATGGTCGCCACTATGTCTCCGCCCCGCCGCCGCGACGAGTCAAAACCGCCAGGCCAGGCCTTGCCTTCCGTCGACAGCCTTATGTCCGTTCGGGTCCGTTGCCGAACGGGCTTGTGGCGGAAAGCGGGGTCGCCAGCATGTCGGCGATGGTCGGGGCGAAGGTCGAGATGCGCAGGGGCTTTGACATGACGCGATCCGCCCCGAACGTGAGGGCAGGGTTGAGCAGGCTGTTGACGTCCATACTGCCCCCGCTCGAGATCGCCAGGATGCGGACGGCGGACCGTCGCCGGCGCAGTTCTATGATGGTTTCGATGCCGTCCTTGTTGGGCATGAGCATGTCGAGAACCAGCAGGTCGACCGGCTCAGCCTCGAGGATGCGCAGGGCCTCGTCGCCGTCCTCGGCCTGAAGGATACGGTACCCTGAGGCGGCCAGAAGTTCGGACGCGATGGCGCGCAGGGTCGGATCATCGTCTGCGATCAGAACCGTCGTGTTCCCGGGGTTCGCGTCGCTCATGCCGCGTGCTCGAGGTTGTCAGGCAGGGCGTCCGCCGCCATGGGGCGATGGAAATAGTAGCCCTGCAGATAGTGTGCGCCGGCGATGCGCAGGAACTCGGCCTGTCGGGCGGTTTCCACGCCCTCGCACACGACCTTCATCCCGAGGGCGCGGCCCACGCCGATCACCGCATGGATGATGGCGGCAGAGGCGGTGTCGGCGGTGCAGCGCTCCACGAAGCTGGTGTCCACCTTCAGCGTCGTGAACGGGAGCTCCCTGAGGGCGTGCAGACTGGTGTAGCCGGCGCCGAAGTCGTCCAGGGCCACGCCAAATCCGCGGTCCCGCAGTTCGGCGATGGTTCGACGGGCGGATTCGATATCCAGCATCGCGGTCTCGGTCACCTCGATCTCCAGACGGTGCGGCGGGAAGTCGGCCGCCTGGCTGGCCGCGGCGACGCGCGCTGCGAATCCCGGCATCTGGAACTCGGTCGCCGAGGCATTGACCGAGACCTGAAGGTCAGGGCGGTCCCGCAGGTCCTCCATCGCCCGGGCCAGGACGAAGTCGGTCAACCTCATGATGCCGCCCTCGGCCTCGAGACGCGGAATGAACTCGGCGGGATTCAGTCGGCCCTGTTGAGGGTGCATCCAGCGGACCAGGGCTTCCGCCTTTCCGGCCGGTTGTCCCCGTCGTTCGACGAGGGGCTGGTAGACGAGATGGAGATCGCCGCGCTCAAGGGCGACGGTCAGTTCCTGCTCTGCGGTCAGGGGGGCCGCCGCCGCCGCTGCCGGGGGCTGGCTCATGGCCGTCAGGGTCCGGCCAACGACAGATCGCAGCGCCTCCACCTCGATGGCGGCGGCGGGCTCACCCGACCGGGCTGCGGTTTCGATCCGGGACGCCTCGCGCGCCACCCCGGAAGCGCCGAGGCTGAGGCTCATGGACTTGAGAGCATGGGCCGCACGGGCCAGGGCGTCGGCGTCTCCGGCGGCTGCGCTCCCGATCACCTCGGCCAACCGCCGGGGCGCATTGGTCGCGTACAGGGCATGGACGCGTTCGACGAAATCGGCGCTGCCGTTGCGGCCCATGGCCAGCAGTTCGCCGCGAATGGCGTCGTCGAACAGATCAGACGGATCGTCGTCCCGTGCGCCGGCAGCCGGGGCGGCCGGGGCGGCCGTCGCGGCGCCCTGAACCGCGTGATCGCCGCAGAAGCGCGTCAGTTCCCGAACCAGATCCTCAAGGGTGAACGGCTTGTGGATCACCCCGTCCATGCCCGAGGCCCTCCACGCCTCGGCGCCCGAGCCGATGACATTGGCCGTCAGGGCGATGATCACCGCCCGCGGGCGGCCGGTCTGACTCTCTTCGGCCCGGATGGCGCGCGTGGCCTCGAAGCCGTCCAGAACCGGCATGGACCCGTCCATCAACACCAGGTCAAAGTCCTGGGCGCGAAGCCGCTCCACGGCCTCCTGCCCGTCATTGGCGGTGAAGGTCTCGACCCCCAGTCTGGCAAGGGCTTCGGCGGCCACCTCGCGATTGACGTCCGAATCGTCCACCACCAGAACGCGCACACCCGGGAAGGTCGTGTTGGCGGCGACACGAACGGCCTGGGCCTCGAGGTGCGGACGAACCTCGTCCTGCATCTGGGCCACGACCGTCCGCAGGTCGGCGAGCCGGACGGGCTTGACCATGACGCAGGCCCCGGGATCGGCGAGGACGATGGCCTCCGCCTCATCCTCGCTGTCGCAGATGACGACCCGGGCGTCCGGACCGGACGCCCGGGCGCCGGTGATGGCGGGGCCGTCCGGCGAGTCTGTTGGGGTGACGCCCCATGCGTCCAGATAGGCCACAACAGCCTGCCGCGTCTGACCGGACAGGTTGCGGACGGCCAGAGACCCGCCCGGCCGGATAGCGGGCGTCGGCCCGGCCTGCGAGGCCGCCGCCAGCGGCGCCGAAAAGGCGAAGGTGGAGCCTTCCCCGACGGTGCTGGACAGGGCCCAGACCCCGCCCATGGAACGGACCAGACGGTCGCAGATCGCCAGGCCCAACCCGGTTCCGCCATATCGGCGCGTCGTGCTCTGGTCCGCCTGGGTGAAGGCGTCGAACAGGGTCGGTAGCTTGTCTCCGGGTATGCCCGGCCCGGTATCATGGACCGCCACCCGGATCTGTCCGGCGTCCTGCGGATCCCGGTCGATGGCGATGAAGACGCCGCCGGTCCCGGTGAATTTGATGGCGTTGTTGACCAGATTGCCGATCACCTGTCGCAGCCGCGTCGGATCCGCCAGGACGACCGGCAGGCGGGGGTCGGCGAAGACCGCGAGGTCCAGACCCTTGCCGGCGGCCCTTTCGTAGAACAGCCCGGCGACGTCCTCGGCGACCTCGGCCAGATCCACCTCGACGGCTTCCAGTTCCATCTTGCCGGCCTCGACCTTCGAGAAATCGAGGATGTCGTTGATGATGCCGAGCAGGGATTTTCCGGATTTGGAGATGACGTCCGCATAGCGTTGCTGGCGCTGCGGCAGGTCCGAGCTGGCCAGCATGTCGCTGAGCGCCAGAATGCCATTCAGCGGCGTCCGGATCTCGTGGCTCATGACGGCCAGGAAGTCGGACTTGGCCGCATTGGCCTGTTCGGCGACGTCACGGGCGATGACCAGTTCTCCGGTTCGCGCGGCGACCTCGTTTTCCAGACCCTCCACCTGGGCGGCGATACGCGCATCGCGCTCCCGGATGCCGCTCAACATGGTGTCGATGCCGGCGACGAGATCGGCGACCTCGCCATCGCTGCGAATGTCCACGACGGTCGAGAAGTCCCGCGTGTCATGGACACGCCGCACCAGACCGGCCAGGGCCACGATCGGCGCGCTGATCTTCTGCGCCATGCGCATGGCGACGATCAGTCCGGCGGCGACGGCGAAGACGGCGCCCGCCAGAGTGGTCCAGATGGTCGACAGCACGCGCCCGCGCAGTTCGGGCGTACGGCTGAACAGGGTGATCGAGCCGACGGGCTCGCCTGCACTCATAACCGGCGCCGAGACCTGGATCGACCCGGTGCTGAGGACTGACCAGATCGAGAGCCGGTCGCCGGTGTCCCCGACGGTGGCGTCCGAGATCAGGCGGGATCCAGACCCCGTTTCGGCCAGAAGACCGACCGCGTTCGATTCCAGCCGGGCATAGCTGATGCCCGGCATCTGGCTGACGGAGCGGATCGCGGTAAAGCTCTCGGCGCGGTCGCCCGTGACTACCGCTTCGGAGGCCAGGGATCCGATCACCCGGGCGGTTTGCGTCAGGCGGCTGGTCTCCAGCGCTGCCTGCCTGTTCAGGTCGATCCAGGTTGACGCTGCAGCCGTCACGACAAAGGACGCCAGCAGGGACGCCAGGACGAGCCCGACCATTTTCCGCGCAATTCCGCCGGTCGTCTTGAGTCGTCCGCCCGCCAAGTCCAGGCTCCCTGATCACCACGTTTTTCGCGTTATACGCGATGTTAATGACCCGACCCTTAAGCTGTACGTTGGTCGGACAGTCTGCGAGGCCCAACCTGGGGGCGGTGTGATGAGTGGTTTCTTCTACGTTCTCGACGAAGACGCCCGCCTCCTGTTTGTCGATGATGATCCGATCCTGCGGGAATTCGCCAAGGTGAACCTGGCGTCTGCGGCGGTAGACGTCGCTGTGGCGGCTGACGGTGTCGAGGCGCTGGAGGCGCTGTCGCACACCCGGTACGATCTGCTGCTGGTGGATCTCGAAATGCCTCGGATGGACGGGTTCGAGCTGCTGGCGCACCTGAGGGCCGACCCGCTCACGGCTCACCTGCCCGTTGTGGTCGAGACCGGCCGGGAGGACGTCGAGGCCATCGACCGCGCCTTTCGGGCGGGGGCGACCGCCTTCGTGACCAAACCCCTGAACTGGCGTCTCCTGACCTACCAGCTGCGGTTCACCCTCAGGGCCGCCCGGGCCGAGGCGGCGCTGCGGAGCCGCTTCGGCGCGCTCGCCGCATGATGAGACCGGCGTGCTGGCCGGCTGCCGCCCGGCGCGCACTGGATGTCTTCAGGCGCAATGATCGAGGCAATATCGCCCTGACATTCGCCCTCGCGGCGCCCGCCGTGGTTCTGCTCGCGGTCGGGGCGATTGACCTGTACGGCGTCCAGACCAGCCGGACGAAACTGCAGGACATCGCCGACGCCGCGGCCCTGGCCGGCGCGAATGAACTGGGCCTGGCCGTCGCCGACGAGGTCGCCGTCGAGCGCGCCTACGCCTTCGTCGGCGGGCATCTGACGGAATGGAGCCGGGCGCCGACAGTGTCCCGGGATATTTCGGTGGTGGAACGCAGCGGGCAGCGGGTCATCCAGGTCGTCCTGAACGGGCATTCGCCATCCTTTTTCGGCAACCTGCTGCCGCCCGGCGGCTGGAACTACCAGGCGGAGGCGCGCGCCGTGTCAGTCGGCATGACGCCCCTGTGCGTCCTGACCAGCGGTCAGACAGGCGCCAATGTCCTGGAGGTGAACGACACCGGCCGGATCCTGGCGTCCAAATGCCTGGTTCATTCCAACCGGGACATCAGGGTGCGAGGCGGCAGTATTACCGCCTCGCAGGTCCAGGCGGCGACATCGGCGGAAGGCAATATCAGCCCGGTGGCGGGCACCGGGGCCGCCATGATCGAGGACCCCTTCCGGGAACTGCCGATGGTGGACCCCGACAACAACTGTCCCCTCGTGGATGTGGCCGCGCCCGACGTCCTGACCGGGACGCAGCGCCTCTATCCCGGCGTCCACTGCGGGCACTTTCGCCTTGGCGGGGATGCGGTGCTGGTCCTGGAGCCAGGCGAGCACTGGTTCCTGAAGGGCAGCCTGATCCTCAAGGACAACGCCCGGCTTCGCGGCGAGGACGTTGCGCTCGTGTTCGACAAAAAGTCGAAATTCGAGTTCAGGGACCAGTCGACCGTCGATCTCGACGGCCGCAGGACCGGGGTCTATGCCGGAATGGTGCTGGCGGCCCTGCGCGGAAACACCAGCGATTTCGTTATCTCCAGCGACAATGTCGATCGCCTGCTGGGGGTGATCTACATCCCCGACGCCACCCTGGTGGTCGAGGGGCGCGCGGAGGTCGCCCGCGACAGCGCCTGGACTGTGGTCGTGGCCAGGTCGATGAAGCTCCAGGGCACGCCGTCGCTGATCATCAACGCCAACTATTCCGGCTCCAGCGTTCCCGTGCCAAACGGGGTCGGCCCCCGCGCGGGCGGCTCCCGCCTCGTCGAGTAGCGCACCCTGCGGGGCGGGCAGGGCCAACGCCCGGCGGACCGCCGCTTCAGGACAATGCCATGATGCCGGAAAGGACGATGGTGGGTGATGTAGGGTTCGAACCTACGACCCGCTGATTAAGAGTCAGCTGCTCTACCAACTGAGCTAATCACCCGTACCATATCGTCCGGCGGTGACCCGGAAAGGGCCGCGCCGCGTTCGTCTGTCCCCTTGCAGGATCAACGAAGGAGGGCGGACATATCGGCTCGCGACGTGCGATGCAAGCCTGTCCTTTCAAATGATCCATGCCGCGCGCTATGGTCGCGCCTGGAATCAGAGGGGTTCCGCAAGACGGTTCCGGTTTTCCGAGGGGTGGCGTTCATGGCGTTCTGGCAACGGCGCAAGTCGATCGATGCGATGACCCGCAGTCTGCAGGCGGGGCGCGACAGCGGCGACCGGCTGAAGGCCACGCTGAGCTGGCCGCACCTGCTGGCCCTCGGCGTCGGGGCCATCGTCGGCACCGGCATCCTGACCCTGATCGGGGTCGGGGCGGGGCTGGCGGGGCCGGCGGTGCTGGTCAGCTTCGGCCTGGCGGGTCTGGTCTGCGCCTGCGCCGCCCTGGCCTATGCCGAGCTTTCGACCATGATGCCGGCGGCGGGCAGCGCCTATACCTATTCCTACGCCGTGCTGGGCGAGCTGATCGCCTGGGTCGTGGGCTGGAGCCTGATCCTCGAATATTCCCTGGTGGTCTCGGCCGTGGCCGTGGGCTGGTCCGGCTATGCGGTCGGCTTCCTGAACGGGCTCGACATCGGCGGGATGAGCCTGGCCCTGCCCCAGGCCCTGACGGCGGGGCCGCATGCCGGCGGGATCATCAACCTGCCGGCCGTCTTCATCATCGGCGTGGTGACGGGCCTGCTGCTGCTGGGCACGAAGGAGAGCGCCACCCTGAACGCCGTGCTGGTGGTCATCAAGGTGCTGGCCCTGATCGTCTTTGTGGCCATCGCCCTGCCGGCGTTCAAGGCCGAGAACTTCACCCCCTTCATGCCCAACGGCTTCGGCGCCCCCTTCGTCCAGACCGGGGTGATGGCGGCGGCGGCCATCATCTTCTTCGCCTTCTACGGCTTTGACGCCATCTCGACGGCGGCGGAGGAGACGAAGAAGCCCGAGCGGGATCTGGCCATCGGCATCGTCGGCTCCATGCTGATCTGCACCGCCCTGTATATGGTGGTGGCGGCGGCGGCGATCGGGGCGCTTCCGGTCGGCCAGTTCGCCGCCAGCCCCGAGCCCCTGGCCCATATCCTGCGCCAGATGGGTCAGGGCACGGCCGCCCAGTGGATCGCGGTCTCGGCCGTGGTCGCCCTGCCGACCGTCCTGCTGGCCTTCCTGTTCGGCCAGAGCCGCATCTTCCTCGGCATGGCGCGCGACGGATTGCTGCCGGTCGGTCTGGCGAAGATCTCGAAACGCGGCGTGCCGGCTCTGGTGACGATGTTCACCGCCGTGGTGGTGGCGATCCTGGCGGGGCTTCTGCCGCTGGACGAGCTGGCGTCCCTGGCCAATGCCGGCACCCTGGCCGCCTTCTGCGCCGTGGGGGTCTGTCTGGTGGTGCTGCGGCTGCGCGAGCCGGGCCGCGAGCGCAAGTTCAGGGCTCCGCTCTGGCCGGTGGTCGCCGGGATCTGCGTCATCGGCTGCATCGTCTTCTTCCTCAGCCTGAAGCCGGTCACCCAGTGGGGCTTCCTGATCTGGAACGTCGTCGGTCTGGTGATCTATTTCGCCTGGTCATCGAAACACGCGGTTCTGGGCAAGGCCGGCCGGGATCCCGCCGGGGCGGCCGACTGATGTCGCGGCGCGACCTGTCTGGCGCGGTCGACTTCGCCGTGCTGGACCGGATGACCGGCGGCGACGACGCCATCGCCGAGGAGGTGCTGGGCCTGTTCGTCCAGCAGGCGGCGATGTGGTCGACCCTGCTGGATGCCCGGACCGAGGGCTGGCGCGACGCCGTCCATACCATCCGGGGCGCAGCGGCGGGGATCGGGGCGCACGATCTGGCCGGTGTGTGCCAGTCGGCCGAGGCTTCTGCGCAGGCCCTCGCCCCGGCGGCGCTGGACCATGTACGCACCGCCCTCGACGTGGCCCTGTCCGACGTCGCGGCCTGGCGGCACGAACTGATGCTCAGGGGGCTGAAGGGTTAGCCACGCGTCCGGTCGAACGCCCCGAACTCATGGGCGATGCAGCGGTCGATGAGAGTGCGCCAGACCGGCTCGGCGATGTCGGCCGAAAGGCCCGCCGTCTCCGCAGAGACCAGCACCTTGGCGACCACGTCGTCGATCCGGGCCTGATCATGGACAGCGTCGCGGCCCGGCTTGATGCGGGCGGCGGCGTCCATATAGCGCTGGCGTTCGGCCAGCAGGGTCACCAGGGCCCGGTCCAGCGCATCGACGCCCTGACGCACCTCGACCATGGAGACGCAGGCCTCGGGGGCCGTGCGCGGGTCGACCAGAATCATGAAAGGGGACAGACTATCCGACAAAGGCGCGCTCCAGCACATAGTCGCCGGGTTCGGCGTTTGAACCCTCCCTGAGGCCAAAGGTCTCCAGCAACTCGCCGGCCTCCTTGATCATGGCCATGGAGCCGCACAGCATGACGCGGTCCTTGGCGGGCGAGAAGCCGCCATCCTCTCCGGGCGCGACCAGACCCAGGTCGGAGAACAGCGCCCCCGAACGGATACGGTCCGTAATCCGGCCGGGCCAGACAGGACCGGCTGTCCCGACGGGTTCGCGCGTGACTGTGGGATAGTAGACCAGTTGCGAGACGGCCTCCTCGCCGATCAACGGGTCGTCATGGATGCCCGAGGTGAAGAAGTCGCGATAGGCCAGGTCGGCGACGTTGCGCACCGTGTGGCAGACGATCACCTGTCTGAACCGGGCATAGGTGTCCGGATCGCGCGCCACCGACAGCCAGGGCGCCAGACCCGTCCCGGTGCCGATCAGCCACAGCCGCTCGCCGCCGGTCAGGGCGTCCAGCACCAGGGTGCCGGTCGGCTTCCTGCCCATCAGCACATGGTCGCCGGGCTGGATCTTCTGCAGACGCGAGGTCAGGGGGCCGTCGGGGACCTTGATGGAGAAGAACTCCAGTTCCTCGTCCCAGCATGGGCTGGCGATGGAATAGGCGCGCAGCACCGGCTTGCCGCCGTCGGGATCCGGCAGGCCGATCATCACGAACTCGCCCGAGCGGAAGCGGAAATCCTCGGGCCGGGCGATCCGGAAGCTGAACAGCTGATCGGTCCAGTGTTTGACCCACAGCACCTCCAGCGAATGGAAGGGAGAGGGCTTTGCGGGCGACGGGGAGGGGGAGGCGTCGGTCATCGCCCCGCCTAATAAGGACCGCCGCCCGATTGCGAAAGGGCTGAGCCCCTCGCGGCGCCGCTATTGCGCGGCCACAGCCATCGGCGGCGGTCGCCGCGCGTGGGTCTTCTGCTCGAAGGCGTAGCCGAGCGACAGGATGCGGGCGTCATCCCATTTGCCGCCGATGAAGCTGATCCCGACCGGCATGCCGCGGTCAAAACCCATCGGCACGGTCAGGTGGGGATAGCCGGCGACGGCGGCGATGGTCGAGGTCGAGCCCTGGGCCCGGTCGTCGTCGTCGCGGTCGTTGGTCCAGGCGCGCGAGGTGGTCGGGGCGATCAGGGCGATGACGGTATTTTCCGCCATCAGCCGGTCGATGCCCTCGGGGCCGGCGAGGCGGAAGGAGGTCGCGCGGGCCTCGACATATTCCGGCGTGGTCAGATCGCCCCTGGCCTCGGCCATCTCGAACAGTTCCTGACCGAACAGCTCCATCTCGGCGGGGGTGGCGGCGTTGAAGGCGATGACCTCGGCCAGGGTGCGGGTCTTCACCTGCTCGGGGTTGGTGGAGGCCAGATAGGCGTTCAGGTCGGCCTTGAGCTCATACATCAGCACCTTGAACGATTCCGCCCCGATGGTGCGAAGATCCGGCCCCTCGGTGATGTCGACCAGGACGGCGCCGGCCTCGCGCAGCTTGGTCAGGTTCTCCTCGAACACGGCCAGGGTCTCGGGCGAATAGCCGCGCGCGAACCGCATGACGCCGAGGCGGGCGCCGTTCAGCGAACCTGCATCCAGCGCCGCACGATAGTCGACCTTGCGCGCATCGGCCTCAACCGTCGCGGGATCGGCGGGGTCGGAGCCGGCCATGGCGGTCAGGACGATGGCGGCGTCCTCGACCGTCGTAGTCATGGGGCCGGCGGTGTCCTGGGAATGGCTGATCGGCACGATATGGGTGCGGCTGACCAGACCCACGGTCGGCTTGAACCCGACGACGCCATTGGCCGAGGCCGGGCAGGTGATGGAGCCATTGGTCTCGGTGCCGATGGCGACCGGGGCCAGACCGACCGCCACCGCCACCGCACTGCCGGCCGAGGATCCGCAGGCCGTGCGGTTCGGATCATAGGGGTTGGGCGTCAGCCCCCCGACCGCGCTCCAGCCGCTGATTGAGTTGGACGAGCGGATATTGGCCCACTCCGACAGATTGGTCTTGCCGAGGATCAGGAAGCCGGCTTCGCGCAGGCGGGTGACCAACGGGGCGTCGCGACCGGGAGCATTGGCGGCGAGGGCCAGCGACCCGGCCGTGGTCGGCATGTCCCTGGTCTCGATATTGTCCTTAAGGAGGATTTCCATCCCGCGAGGGTGGGCCTGTCGCCACGAAGAATAAGTGCCTTCGTCCGCCAACCGGATCACCGAATTGAGTTCGGCGATGGGGCCGCTGATGCATCTCTGGAGGTGCATCGATGCGGGTGCGCAGTTGGCGACCTGCGGGACTGGCGGGATGTTCGGTATGATGACCGGAGCACGCGGCATACTGCGATCCACCGGCATGGCTGACGGCGTGGCGCAGGCGGAAAGAAGCAGGGCCGCCGAGGCGGCGATGTAGGGGGGTCTCATCGGTTGAGTCGTTCCGCGCCGAAGGCAAGAAAAGCACCTTGCCGCCTTTCATCATTGCCCGGCAAGAGCACGATGCGGCCTCGTCCTCCCCGTTCGCGCAGCGAATGGGGAGGTGGATCCGAGCGGAGCGAGGAGACGGAGGGGGCGACGGCGTCGAGGACGATGAAGTCCCGTCATGGCCGTTACCGCGTCGCCCCCTCCGTCACAGCGCGAAGATGCGCCGCGCCACCTCCCCATCGCGAAGAGGCGATGGGGAGGACGGGTTTTTTTACCGCGACCGGGTGCCGATGGTGCGGTCGAGGAAGTCGAGGTAGGTCCGCCATTGCTGGAGCTGGCGGTCGTTGCCGCGCACGCCGTGGCGCTGGCCGGGATACAGCATCAGTTCGAACGGCATGGACCGGGCCTGAAGCGCGTCGATGACCCTCGTCGAGTTTTCCAGAATGACATTGTCATCGGCCATGCCGTGCATCAGCAGCAGCCGCCCGGTCATATCGCCCAGACGCGGAATGACGTCCGACGCGGCATAGCCGTCCACATTGGCCTCGGGCGTCGACATATAGCGTTCGGTATAGGCGGTGTCGTACAGGCTCCATTCGGTCGGCGGCGCCCCGGCGAGAATGGCGGCCAGACCCATCTTCGGCTCGGTCCCCATCATCAGGCTCATGAAGCCGCCATAGCTCCAGCCCATGACCGCCATCCGGTCGCTGTCCACATAGGGCAGGGTGCGCAGGTAGTCGGCGGCCAGCAGCTGGTCGGCGACCTCGGGCTGGCCCATTTTCAGATAGAGCGCCTGTTTGAAGGCGGCGGACCGGTCGCCCTCGCCCCGGTTGTCGAGGCGGAAGACGATATAGCCGGCCTCGTTCAGCAACTGGCTGGTCGCGGGCTGCCAGCCCTTCTTGACCCCGCCGCCCGACGGCCCGCCATAGACCTGCATGACCACCGGATAGCGTTTTGACGGATCGAAGCCCGGAGGCGTCGTCATCATCCAGACCAGGGTCTCGCCGTGGCTTTGCAGCGTGCCGAAGGTCGGCTCCTGACGGCGATCGACATAGGGCCAGTAGGGGTGGCCGTCCTTCATTTCGTTCTGCTCAATCCAGCGGACGAAGGTCCCGTCGGCCCGGTACAGGCCCGACTGCGGCGGGGTGGTCAGGTCGGAATAGTTGCCGACATAGGCCGTCGCCGTCCGGTTCATCGAGACGCCCCACCAGCCCCCGGCCGGGGTCACGGCCACGGGCGCCACGGCGCGGCGCAGGGAGGTGCGGAACATCTGCTGTTCGATCGGCTGTTCCTCGCCGTCCTTCATTGAGGCGGTGAAGAAGACCTCGCCGGTCGCCTGATTGACGCCGTTCAGGCCCTTGACCGGCCAGGCGCCGCGCGTGATCGCCCGCAGGCGGCGGCCTTCGCGGTCATACAGATACAGATGACGCCAGCCGGTCTCCTCGGTCGACCAGATGAAGGCGCCGTCCTTCAGCGCCTTGAAGTCGTTGGTCAGGGCGACCCAGGCGTCGGAGGTCTGGCTGGCGATCACGCGACTGGCGCCCGTGGCGGGTTCGACCGACAGCAGATCCAGCGTCCTCTGGTCGCGGCTCAGCCGCTGGACGTACAGCGTCTTGCCGTCGTCGGACCAGTTCACCCGGCCCAGATAGATGTCGGCATCGGCGCCCAGATCGACCTTGACCCGCGATCCGGCCACGCGGTCCTGCACATACAGTTCGACCACGGCATTGGGCCGCCCGGCGCGGGGGTAGCGCTGCTGGATGGTGCGGGCGCCGCCGCCGGTGATGTCGAGGCGCGGGATGACGTCGACGGTCGATTCATCGGTGCGCTGCAGGGCGATGTAATTTTCGTCCGGGCTCCACCAGTAGCCTGTGTCGCGGTCCAGCTCCTCCTGGGCGATGAACTCGGCCGTGGCCCAGGTGATCAGATCCCGGCCTTCGGTCGTGACCGCCGTCTCGGCGCCGCTGGCCAGGTCGATGACATACAGGTTCTGGTCGCGCACGAAGGAGACATAGTTCCCTTTCGGGCTGACCTTGGCGTCGATCTCGTCCGCCTCGGTCGTGGTCAGCCGCCGCACCGCGCCGGAGGTTTCTCCGGCCGCCGGTCGCGAGGCCAGATAGATGTCGCCCTCCAGCGGGGTCAGGATATAGCGGCCCTGTTCGTCCCACGAATATTCGACGACGCCGCGCTGGGAGATCCGCATCCGCTCGCGCCGCGCCTTCTCGGCCTCCGACAGTTCGCCGGCGTCGGGAACCAGGGCCCGCGCGTCGACCAGTTTGAACGGTTCGCCCGCCCCGGTCGGCGCCGCCCAGAGATCCAGCACCTGCACATCGTCAGGCCGGGCCCTGAGGAAGGCGACCAGCTCGCCGTCGGGCGAGAGGCTGACTCCCTGGGCCACCGGCCCGTTCAGCGACGGATTGGCGAAGACCCGCTCGGGCGTCAGGACCGCCGGGTCAACAGCGGCGCCGGTCTGGGCTGAGGCGGCGCCGGCCAGGGCGGAAAGCACGGAAGCAAGGACTACGGTTTTCATGGCGCCGGACGCTAATGGGCCGGGGAAGCGCCGTCACCCCCCCTTGATCCGCTGGATTTCCGGAACCGACGACGAGTTGTGATATTCCGCCACTATGGAAAAGCTGTTCGTCCGTTTCGCCACCCTGACCGCCAAGATCGCGGGAAAGCCGTGGACCTTCATCGCCTGTCTGGCCATCGTCCTGATCTGGGCCGTGTCCGGGCCGGTCTTCAGGTTCAGCGAGACCTGGCAGCTGGTGATCAACACCGGCACAACCATCATCACCTTCCTGATGGTGTTCCTGATCCAGAACACCCAGAACCGTGACGGGGCGGCCATGCAGGCCAAGCTGGACGAGCTGATCTATGCGGTGAAGAAGGCCGACGCCCGTTTCATCGGCATCGAGCATCTGACGGAACGGGAACTCGACAAGATCCTCGAGGAGGTCGAGAAGCGCGGCGTCGAGGTGCACAGCGGCAAGCCGGCCCGGGCCATCCGGGGCGAGCCCGCCATCCGCGCCGACGACGTCGCGGCGGCGCAACCGAAGGCGGCCACCCCCGCCAGGGAAGGCGGCAAGACCTCCGCCCGCAAGCCGGCGGCGAAATGAGCGATCTCGCCGCCAATGTCGTCGGCACCGCCGCCGCCCTGTGTTCGGTCACCAGTTTCGCCCCCCAGCTGCTGAAGATCTGGAAGACGAAGGATGCTTCATCGGTCAGTCTGAAGACCTATTCCCTGACCGTGACCTGCTTCGCCCTCTGGGTCGGCTATGGCGTCCTGACCGGGGCCTGGCCGATCATCGTCGCCAATGCCTGCGCCTTTGTCATGGCGCTGGCGGTGCTGGTCATGAAGTGGCGCTTTGGCCGCTCCGGGTGAGCGAACTCAGCGCGGGCGGCCATAGCGTTCGGCCACCGGCGCATAGCGATCCCAGACCTGACGGTCGGCGACCGAGCGCAGCAGCTTCAGATACTCGGCGTGGGTCCAGGCCAGGGGGGTGGCCGAGTCCGTCGGCTGGCCGGAGACGTAGCCGCGCGGCGTCGGGTTTCCGACCTCGTCCCAGACCTGTTCGGGCAACATCAGACCGTCGGCGGCGAACCGCTCCATGCCCCGGACATAGGTCCGGCGAACGGTCTGGATGTCGGTCCCGGCCGCGATTTCATAGTGGCCGCGCTCGCCCGTGAAGAAGGGCCAGACCCGGCCGCGCTGACCCGGCGCCATGACCCCGCCGACGCCGTAGTTGGCTCCGGTGACATGGTCCTCGCCATAGCCGTCGACGCCGTAGCGCCGCCAGCCGGGCGTCTTGTCGCCTTCCGGTCCGAAGTCGTAGCGGACGCGGAACAGGTCCGGCAGGGTCTGATCGTCATACTCCGGCAAGGTGGCCAGGATCGACGGGGCATCGGCCGGACGGACGCCGTAGCGGACCAGTTCCAGGAAGCCGCCGTCCACGACCTTGTCCTGGGCCTGGCCCGGCTGGCCATTGTTGTCGCCCATGCGGGCGCCGCTGTTCGGGTTCTCGGTCTTGGACAGGCGCATGAAATAGCGGCCGTCGCCCAGCGACCCGGCGGTGGTGAACATCCGCGCCTCGATCTTTGAAGCATAGTCGTCGGCGGCGGCCAGGTAGCGGTCGGCGGAGGCCGGGTCGCCCGACGCCCGGGCGATGTCGGCGGCGGTGACCAGACCCGAGATGACGGCGGCGGTGGTGGAGGGCGAATGGCCGTCCTGTTCCTCCCACCGCTCCTGCTGGCTGTAGGGGGGGGTGATGGTCGCATCGTTCCACAGGATGCCGACCTTGCCGCCGTTGACGAGGAAGTCGGCGGCCGGCTTGATCATGCGGGTGTATGCGGCGGCCATCTCGGCGTCGGAGACCACGCCCGCCTTCCACAGTTTCCAGCCCAGCATGATGGGCATGGCGGTCTGGTCCAGCTGGACCCCGACCCATTCGACCTCGCCGTCGACATGGGTCTTCTGCAGGAACCAGCCGGTGGCGCCGGTATTGCCCGGGGTGTCGGCGCGAACCTGGACCTGGGGCAGGTAGCGGAAGGCGGCGGCGGGGGTCTGTTCATCGCCCAGCGCCAGCAGGGCCATGGCCACCTGATAGAAGTCGCGCGGCCAGACGGCCTTGTAACCGGTCGAGGGTTTCGACGCGTCGACCGTATCGCCCCACGGGTTGGACAGGCTGGCGATCAGGGCGCCGGCATGGGTGCGGTCCTCCTGCACCTTCAGCATCAGGGCCGAGGCATAGGCCAGTTTGCCGCCATCGGTGGACTGTTCGGCCATACGCGGCAACTGGTCCAGCGAGGCGATGTAGTCCTCCCAGCCCATCCGATCGCCCTCGCCGTTGAACCGGGCCAGCACCTCGTCGAGGCCGGTGGCGAAACTGGCGTCGGCGGCGGCGGCGGCCTCGGCGGCCGATGCGCCGAAGCCGATGACGAAGTCGCGCGTCAGGCTCTGGCCCGCCGCGATGGTGGGCAGGCCGCCGGTCAGGACGACGGCGCCCGGCGCGTCTCCGGTCGAGGCGTAAGCCTGTGTCAGCCGGCCGTTGGCCTTGAGGTCGGTCAGCCCGTCCGAGGCGCCGAGGAAGCCGGCGCTGGCCGTCTCGAACGGCTGGTCCGGACGCAGGGTCAGGTGAACGCCGCCCTCTGAGGCCTTCAGGCCGGTTGTCGTCGCCTCTGCCCGGTCGCCGCCGCCGGTGTTGGCCATGTGCGGCTCGAGGATGAGGTAGGGCGTGACAGGCCCCCGGGCCGCCGCGGTGATCTTGACGCGCAGCACAAGAGCGTTGCTGTCCGGGTCGGTGAAGATGCGCTTTTCGATTTCGAACTCGTGGGCCACATCCTCGGTCACCACACGATAGGCCGGCGACAGGGGCCGACCCCGGGCGTCCGTGTGGAGGTATTCAGTCCGGCTGATCGTGTCCGTTCCCTCGATGTTGAGGCCGTCTCCGGACATCACAGCAAAGCGCAACTGCTTGATCTGGGCCTCGTGGATCAGGCCGTACATGGTCTCGGTCAGGACGCCGTCGGCGAGCGAGAACCAGACCCTGGACACCGCCCCGGTCGGACCGCCGTCGGCGTATCGGCCGTCGACATAGGCCTCGTACGACGCGCCCGCACCGGTCTTGGCGGCGCTGGCCCAGGTGGGGGCGGCGCCCGGCGCGCCCGGGGCGACGGCGGCGGTCTGAAGGACGGGGGCCGAGGCTGTCGGCGCCGCTTCGATCGTGGCGCAGGCCGACGCAGCCATCAACGCGGCGACCGCGCAGGACAGGGTGAGGGCTCGGGTCATACGGACGCTCCTGAGACGGGGGATGCGGAAGGGGCCTCACGGACCCGGAGGGCGAAGACGGCCGCCAGCACGAAGGAGGCGGCGCCCAGAACCAGGGCCCAGATGGCCTGGCCGTCGAAAAAGCTCTTCAGCGTCAGGCCCAGAAGGGTCGCGGCCAGCAGCTGGGGCACGACGATGAAGATGTTGAAGACGCCCATATAGACGCCCATCTTCCGGTCCGGCACCGCCCCCGCGAGGATGGCGTAGGGCATGGAGACGATCGAGGCCCAGGCGAAGCCGACGCCGATCATGGGCAGCCAGAGCAGGCCCGGCTCCCGGATGGCGAAGATACCGAACAGGCCGGCGGCGCCCAGAAGCAGCATCAGGGCGTGGGTGGCGCGACGGCCGATGCGTTTCGCCAGCACCGGCAGGGCGAAGGCGGCGAGGGCCGCCACGCCGTTATAGACGCCGAACAGCACCCCGACCCAGTCGGCGCCGGCCGCATAGGCGGCCGAGGTCGTGTCCGCCGCGCCGTAGTGGACGCGGGTGACGGCGGCGGTGGTGTAGATCCACATGGCGAACAGGGCGAACCAGCTGAAGAACTGCACGACCGCCAGACCGCGCATGGTCTCGGGCATGCGGAAGACGTCATTGAGGATCTCGGTCGCGGCATTGCTGACGCCCCGGCCCTGCATCATGCCGACGGCGATCATCAGCAGGCCGAAGCCGACGAAGAAGCCGGCGAGGACCAGCAACTCCTTCTCCAGATCGAACAGGCCGATCAGGATCAGGCCCACAACGCCCAGGGCGGCGCAGACCAGACCCGAGCCCAGCCAGCCGCGCACCGACCGGGCGGGCGGTTCCGGGGCGTCGTCGACGGGCGTGGACGAGCGGGCCTGCTCGAAGGCGGCGATCTGTTCGGGGCTGTATTCCCGGGTGGTCAGCACGGTCCACAGCACGGCGGTGAACAGGCCGGCCGCGCCGACATAGAAGGCGATCCTGACCGACAGGGGCACGGCGCCGTCCGCCGCCGTCGAGGCGATGTTGAAGACGTTCGACAGCACCCAGGGCAGGCAGGAGGCGAAGACGGCGCCCGCGCCGATGAAGAAGCTCTGCATCGCATAGCCGGTGGTGCGCTGCTCCTCCGGCAGGTTGTCGCCGACGAAGGCGCGGAACGGCTCCATGGTGATGTTGATCGAGGCGTCCATGATCCACAACATGGCGGCGGCGAACCACAGCGACGGGCTGTTGGGCATGGCGATCAGGGCCAGGGTCGTCAGGATGGCGCCGACGAGGAAATAGGGCCGGCGACGGCCCAGCGGCGTCCAGGTCCGGTCGCTGAAATGGCCGACGATCGGCTGAACCAGCAGTCCGGTCAGGGGGGCGGCGATCCAGAGGATGGCGAGGCTGTCGACCTCGGCGCCCAGGGTCTGGAAGATGCGGCTGGTGTTGGCGTTCTGCAGGCCGAAGCCGATCTGGATGCCGAAGAAGCCGACGCACATGTTCCAGATCGCCAGCGGCGAAAGGCGCGGGCGGTGGGCGAGGAGGGTCATTTGACGCTCCCCCAATCCGTCATCCTCGGGCTTGACCCGAGGACCGGGCGCCGGTCGGGCTGTGCGTCGCCCCTTCGCATGAGCGGCTGATCATCCGGTCCTCGGGTCAAGCCCGAGGATGACGGGGGAGTAGGGGGGGAGATCATCACCGCCGCCGCCCGACCGGCACGAAGCGGATCGCCTGGCCGCCGCCGGGGGCGAGGGCCAGGGTCAGGACGTCGGCCGAGGTGACCTCGCGCTGCTCGATGACGATGGACTCCCGCTTGCCGCGATAGTCGGCGTCCGGACCGTCGCGATAGATCTCGGCGGTGTAGCGACGCCCCGCGTCGAGGAAGGCCAGGGGTGCGGACAGGACGCGCGGATGCTCGTCGGTGATGGCGCCCAGGGCCCAGACGCCGCCGCCGCGCGCCTTGCGGGCGATGACGACATGGTCGCCCATCTCGGCGGCCAGCACCCGGGTCTCCTCCCAGTCGACCGGCACGTCCTTGATGAACTGGAACGGACCCGGGTTGGCCTCATAGTTGACCAGCAGGTCGGCCGCCATCTGGATCGGGGAATAGATGACGACATAGAGGGCCAGTTGCTTGGCCCAGGTGGTCTGGACCCCGCCGGGGCTGCGCGTCTCCATGCCGAAGATGCCGGGGGTATAGTCCATGGGTCCGGCCAGCAGGCGGGTGAAGACCAGGTTGGCCTCATGCTCGGGCGGATTGCCGGGCTGGCCCCAGGCCGAATACTCCATGCCGCGCTGGCCCTCGCGGCTGATGATGTTGGGGTATGTGCGGCGCAGGCCTGTGTCCTTGAACGGCTCGTGGGCGTTGACGGCGACCCTGTGCCGGGCGGCGACCTCGACGACCTTCATATGGTGCTGCGCCATGGCCTGGCTTTCGTGCCAGGCCATGACCATCCGTCCGTCGGGGCCGGCGACGCGCGCGCCCTGGGCATCGGCGACATAGCCGGTCTTCACCGAATGGACGCCCAGCCGCTCGTACAGGGCCATGGCCGGCTCCAGCTGCTGTTCGTAGACGAAGGCGTTGCCGCCGGTTTCGTGGTGACCGATCAGCTGGACGCCCTTCGACCGGGCGTGGGCGCAGACCGCCTCGATGTCGAAATCAGGATAGGATTCGGTGAAGCTGAAATCCGCGCCATTGGCGAACCACTGGCCGTCCCAGCCCTTGTTCCAGCCCTCGACCAGCACCCCGCCGAAGCCGTGCTCGGCGGCGAAGTCGATGTGTTTGATGGCGTTTTCGGTGGTGGCGCCGTGTTTGGGGCCGGAATTCCAGCTCTTCAGCTCCAGGTGCATCTCCCACCAGACGCCGACATATTTCATCGGCTTGAACCAGCTGACGTCGCCCAGCCTGTTGGGTTCGTTGAGGTTCAGGATCAGGCTGGACTCGATCAGGCCGGCGCCGGTGTCCGACACCTGCAGCGTCCGCCAGGGGGTGTTGAACGGCGCCTGACGCACCACGGCCGCATTGGTCAGGCCGGGGGTCAGCTGGGCGCGGAACTTCGTGCCTTCCGAGCGGCGCAGGTTCATGCCGGCATAGTCGATACAGGCCGCCTCATGGATCGAGACATGCAGGCCCGAGCGGCCCTTGACCGTCATCGGCGTCTGGGCGCTGCCGACGGCGTCGATCGGGGTGCGGCTGTAGAGGTATTCCTCGCGGTTCCATTCCCAGGCCGGGCACCACAGGGCCTCGCCGTTTTCGGAGAGGTTGAACTCGGTCAGCTCGGCGCCGACGCGGACGGTGGTCAGGCCCGGCTGCTCGGGGAATTCGTAGCGGAAGCCAAGGCCGTCGTCATACAGCCGGAAGACCACGTCCATGCGGCGCATCAGGCCGCCGGTCTCGGCATAGCTGACCCGCAGCCCGGTATAGTGGTTGCGGATGAAGCGGCGCTCGCCCCAGGGTTGCTCCCAGGTTTCGTCGAAGGTCACCGGCTCGGCGCCGGTGATGCGCAGGCCGCGCTCCAGCGCGGGGGCGTCGGTCAGGAGGAAGCCCAGCCGTGAGGCCTCGACCACGGCCCGGCCCTGCCGTGTCACCGAATACAACGGTCGCCCGTCGTTGTCGGTGCTGGCTTCCACCGTCAGGACGCCGCCCGGGGACGAGGCGCGGGCGACAGCCGGCGTCGTCTGGGCCCGGACCGGCAGGGCGGAGAGGGCCGAGACCCCCGCGGCGGCTGCGGTCAGGCTGAGGAAGGATCGGCGCTGCATCATCGGGTGACTCCAGACATCAGGGACTTGCCAAGCTCCACCGGAGCACGGCATGAAAGTTTTGCAGAAAATTTTGCATCGCCGGGGAGGGCGCAAATACGGTGAGCCGCAAGACCACGCGACTGGAGGACCTGGCCCGGATGGCGGGCGTGTCGATCTCGACCGCCTCGCGGGCGCTGAACGACAGTCCGGCCGTCAACGACCGCACCAAACAGGCGATCTGGAAGCTGGCGCGCGAGCACGACTATCCGTTCCGCCGGTATATGCCCGCCGGACCGATCGGCGCCCAGGGCACGATCGCCCTCGTCACCCCCCGGCCGCAGGGGCGGGAGGGACGGCTGAGCGACCCCTTCTTCCTCGAACTGCTGGCCGGCGTGGGCGAGGCGGCGCGCGAGCGCGGCTGCGACCTGATCATGAGCCATGTGTCGCCGACCAATCTGGACGACCTGTCGGCGGCCATGACGACCAGCCGGGCGGACGGGGTGATCTTCCTCGGCCAGTCCAGCCTCCACGCCGCCTTCAACCGCATGGCCGAGACCGACGGCCGGTTTGTGGTCTGGGGCGCCGAACTGCCCGACCAGGCCTATTGTTCGGTCGGGTCCGACAATATCCACGGCGGTCGCCGTGCGGCGGCCCATCTGGCGCGGCTGGGCCGCAAGCGGATCGTCTATCTGGGCGACCTCGATCCGCCCGAGGCCATGCAGCGCCAGCGCGGCTATGCCGAGGCCCTGGAGGCGGCCGGGCTGGGCGTCGATCCCGAGCTGATCGTCCCCGCCCATTTCGAGGTCGAGTCCGCCGAGGCCTCGGTCGATTCCATGATCCGGCGCGGACTGGATTTTGACGGCATCGTCGCCGCCTCTGACCTGATCGCCCTCGGCGCCGTCCGCGCCCTGCTGCATGCGGGGATCGAGGTGCCGGGCCAGGTATCGGTGATCGGTTTCGACAATGTGCCCTTCAGCCGCTATTCGCGTCCGGCCCTGTCGACCATCGCCCAGGATACGATGAAGGCCGGCCGGCTGATGGTGTCCAAGCTGCTGGACAGCCCCGGCGACCGCGCCGCCCGGTCCGAGCGCGTGCCCACCGACCTGATCGTACGCGAGACCTGCGGGGGGTGAGATTTCACCTCTCCCTTCGCGCAGGCGAATGGGGAGGACAGACCGCGTGGCGGTCAGGAGGGGGCGACGCGGCGCCGGGGGCTCTGCGCGCGATCCGATCCTTGACGGCGGAGTCGCCCCCTCCTGGCGCCTGACGGCGCCCGTCCTCCCCATCGCCCGGCGGCGATGGAGAGGTGAATGGGGCGACGCGCGTCTCACCCGCTCTTCGCCAGCAGCAGCCCCGCCAGCGGGGGAAGGGCCCCCGTCGTGTCGGCCGCCACATTGACCGCCTCCACCACCGACCAGCCCTCGGGCGCGGTCCAGTCCACCGGGTCGTGGCCGAGGTTGAAGACGCACAGCAGCGAATCGTCACCGTCGCCGCGCTGGAAGACCAGCAGGCCGGCCGGCGCGGACAGCATGTCCATGGTCCCGGTGCGGAGGGTCGCATAGCGGCGACGCAGGGCCACCAGAAGGCGGGTGAGATGCAGCATGGAGCCCGGATCAGCCTCCTGGGCGTCCACAGCCATCGGGAAGTGACGGGGATCGACGGGCAGCCAGGGCTCGACGGTGGAGAAACCGGCCTGGACCGCGTCGCGCCGCCACGGAATCGGGGTGCGGGCGCCGTCGCGACCCAGGGTCTCGGGCCAGTTGGCGATGGCCTCGGGATCGACCAGCCGGTCATAGGGAACGTCCGCCTGGGGCAGGCCCAGCTCCTCGCCCTGCCAGATGAAGACATTGCCGCGCAGGCACATCAGCAGCAGCATGCACATCGCCGCCATGGCCTTTTCGTCACGGCCCTCGGCCCAGCGCGAAACGGCGCGCGGCGCGTCGTGGTTGGAGAAGGTCCAGCTGGGCCAGCCCTCGCCATCCACGCCCGGCCACATGGCGGGGCCGCCGTCGACCAGCTCGGTCGTCAGCCGGTCGGCGTACAGATACAGGAAGCCATAGGCCGAATGCAGCCGGTCATGGCCGTGTGTGTACAGCTTCATCTCCTCATTGGCCCGGTCGCCCCCGACCTCGGCCACCAGGAAACGCGCCCGTCCGGTCTCGGCGCCGACCCGGTCGGCCAGCTTGCGCAGCCGGGTCAGGAAGGCCGGAATCTCGGGCTGGGACTGGTTGTGGATCTTGTCCTGGAAGTCGAAGGGGCGGGTGCGCTTGCCATTGCCGATCAACGGCGGATTGTCCGTCAGCCTCGGGTCGTGCATCGAGAAATTCAGCGCGTCGAGGCGGAAGCCGTCGACCCCCCGGTCCAGCCAGAACTTCATGGCGTCCAGCAGGGCGTCCTGGACGGCCGGGTTCCTGACGTTGAGCTGGGGCTGCTCCTTCAGGAAGTTGTGCATGTAGTACTGGCGGCGTCGGGCATCCCAGGTCCAGGCCGGGCCGCCGAACACGGACTGCCAGTTGGACGGCGGCGATCCGTCGGCCCGGGCGTCAGCCCAGACGTACCAGTCGGCCCGGGCATTGGTCAGGCTGGACCGGCTCTCGCGGAACCAGTCATGCTCGTCGGAGGTGTGGGCATAGACCTGGTCGAGGATGACCTTGAGACCCAGGGCGTGGGCGCGGGCGATCAGGGCGTCGAAATCAGCCATGGTCCCGAAGATCGGATCGACGCCGCAATAGTCCGAAACGTCGTAGCCGAAGTCCTTCATCGGCGAGGTGAAGAAGGGCGACAGCCAGACCCCGTCCACGCCCAGCGAGGCGATATGGTCCAGATGGGCCGTGATGCCCGCCAGATCGCCGACGCCGTCGTCGTTGGAGTCGGCGAAGCTGCGCGGATAGACCTGGTACAGGACCGCGCCGCGCCACCATTCGATGGCGGCGTCGTCGTGGGTCTCGACAATCGGAGAGGTCAGGGTCTGGACGTTCAACGCGGGCCTTCCGAGGTGCAGATCATATAGTCGAGGGCCGGGACGGTAACCCGGATGGAGCCGGGCGCCGAGGCGGCGGCCGGGCAGGCGCCGCGGGCGGCGGACCATCCCAGGGAAGCCGCATCGACCTCGACATTGGCCGTCACCGGAGCGGTGGACGAGTTGTAGAGAATCAGGGTCTCGCCGGCCTCGCCCTGGATCTTGCGGGAAACCGCGAACAGGCCCGGCTTGTCGCCGGCGAAACGCACGGTCTGCAGGCCCCGGCGCAGGGCGGGGATCGCCTCACGCAGCTTCGCCATCCCGGCGATCCGCTCATAGAGGGGGGCGGTCGTATCGAACGGCGCCCGACGCCCGCCGATGACGCGGTGGCGGGCGTAGTCGGCCACCTGACCGCCGAACAGGTCGGCGCGGGCCGCGCCATAGCCGCCGATGCCGGCGAAGCCCTGTTCGTCGCCATAGTAGATCGTGGGCGCCCCGCGCGAGAACATCATCAGGGCGTGGGCCAGGGTCGCGCGGGCCAGAAGTTCCTCGTCGGACGCGTCCGGATGGGCCCTGGCGATAAAGCCGCCGATCCGGCCCATGTCGTGGTTGCCCAGGAAGGTCGGCAGCTGCATCGCCCCGGCCTCGCCGCCCTCATAGACGGCGTCGGCCATGAACAGCTTCGCCAGGGCGTCGGTCCCCTTCACCCCGTTGGCGACGTCGGTCGCCGTGGTCTGGAAGGCGAAGTCGAGCACGGCCGGATAGCGATCGACCCGGGTGAAGCGGGCCAGCATGGCCGGGTCGTGGTCATAGACCTCGCCGAAGATGTGGAAGTTGGGGATCCCCTTCGCCCTGGCCCGCTCCAGCATGGCGGGGACAAAGGCCTGCCAGAAGGCGGGGTTCACATGCCGGGCGGTGTCGATGCGGAAACCGTCGACGCCATAGCGGTCGATCCAGCCGCCATAGATGTCGATCATCCCCTGAACCACGCGGGGGTGCTCGGTGAACAGGTCGTCCAGCCCGGCGAAATCGCCGTCCAGCGAACTCTCGCCGGCAAAGGTCGTGTCGCCGCGGTTGTGATAGTAGATCGGATCGTTCAGCCAGGCCGGGACCTTGACCGTCGCCTCGTCCGCCGGGACCCAGGGGCTGTAGGCATAGGCCGGGTCGGTCAGGCGATCAAAGTTCGTCCCGTCAAACCCCTCGTTGATCGGCGTCGCGTCCGGGCCGCCGCGTCGCGCATAGGGGTAGTCGGCCCGGCTGCGGTAGGCGCAGTCGTTCTTCGGGCACTCCCGATAGCGGATCACATCGGCCGTGTGGTTGGCGATGATGTCCATATAGACCTTCATGCCGCGCGCATGGGCCGCCTCGACGAAGGCGGCGAAGGTCGCCTCGTCGCCGAAATGCGGATCCACGGCAGTGAAATCGGTGATCCAGTAGCCGTGGGCGCCCGAGAACTCGCGTCCCGGCTCGCCCTGGACCGGCTTGTTCTTGAACACCGGCGCCAGCCAGACGGCGGTCGCGCCCAGGCCCTGGATATAGTCGAGACGGCGGATCAGCCCGGCCAGGTCGCCGCCATGATAGAAGCCCTCGTGGGTCGGGTCGAAGCCGTGGTCCAGCCTTCCGCCGGGAATACCGCCGGTGTCGTTCGTCATGTCGCCGTTGTCGAACCGGTCAGGCAGCAGGAAATAGATCACCTCATCCTGGGGCAGGCGGGCGCGGAAGTCGGGTTCGGCCTGACCTGCAGCAACCGGCCCGGCGGCGAGCGCGAGCAGGGCGGCGCAGGCTGCGGCCGCGCACCGCGCTGCGACGCCCTTGAGGCGTCGTTGTCCTGTCTGTCGAGACGGGTGACCCATGGGATGTCCTGTGACGTTTCCTGCGGGGGACTGCATCGTTCCCCCGGCGTGTTTGCAAGATTTTGCAGTCCCTGTCGCAACTGTCAACCGGGGAGATCGCCCACCGGAATCGGGAGTTCGCGGCCATGTTGCGCCGCAATGTGAGGCTTTTGGCGGGCGGCAAATCCCGCTGTGGCGGGCCGGGGAGGTGATTTTACATTACAGACTTGCAAGATTGATCAGGATTTGCATATTTTTGCGCAAGCAGAGATCGCAACGTCAGAAACGCGGTCGGCTCCAGGGAGGATGAGAATGATCAACCGTTTCACCACGCGTGCACGCCTGCTGTCCGGCGCCGCCATCGGTCTGGGGGTCGTCCTGACCGCCGGGACCGCCGCCGCCCAGACAGCGCCCGCCGCCCAGACCGATCCCGAAGCGACCCAGGTCGATGAGATCGTCGTCACCGGCATCCGTCAGTCGATCGAGGCCTCGATCAACGCCAAGGCCCGCAACACCTCCATCGTCGAGGTCATCTCGGCCGAGGACATCGGCAAGTTGCCGGACGTCTCGATCGCCGAGTCGCTGGGCCGTCTGCCCGGCCTGGCCACCCAGCGTCTGGACGGGCGTTCGCAACAACTGTCGATCCGCGGTCTGGGTCCGGACTACACCACCGCCCTGCTGAACGGCCGCGAACAGGTTACGACCGGCGACAACCGCGGCGTCGAGTTCGACCAGTATCCGTCGGAACTGCTGTCCAGCGTGGTGGTCTACAAGACCCCGGACGCGGCTCTGATCGGTCAGGGTCTGGCCGGCACGGTTGACCTGCGCACCATTCGCCCCCTGACCTATGGCCGTCGCGCCCTCGTCGCCAACTACCGCCACGAGATCAACGACATCGGCGCCCTTAACTCGGGCACGACGGATCAGGGCGATCGCTACACCCTGTCCTATATCGACCAGTTCGCGGACGGCACGATCGGCGTGGCCCTGGGCTATGCCCATATGTCCTCGCCCTACCAGTCCGAGCGGTTCAACGCCTGGGGCTATCCGAACTATTCGGACGGCAATCTGCTGACCGGCGGCGTGAAGCCCTATGTCATGTCGTCGGAGCTGGAGCGCGACGGCTATATGGGCGTGCTGGAATGGCGGCCGAACGACCGCTTCCACACCGCTCTGGACGTCTTCTATTCGAAGTTCGAGAACACCCAGACCCTGCGCGGCATCGAATTCCCGCTGGCCTGGGGCGGTTCATCCGGCGCCTGCCCGGGCTCGCTGGCGGTCTGCCGCCCCGGCCCGTCGCTGCGTCCCGGCTATACGGTCGAGAACGGCCTGATCGTCGCCGGCACCTGGGACAACATCAAGGGCGTGGTCCGCAACGACCTGAACAAGCGCGACAGCGAGATCACCTCGATCGGCTGGAACGCCGAGTTCGTGGCCAATGACGACTGGACCTTCGGTCTGGACCTCAACTACTCCAAGGTCGAGCGTCAGGACATCATCCTGGAGACCAACGCCGGCACCGGCCGCAACGTCGCCGGCGCCCTCGACACCCTGGGCTTCCGCCTGACCGACGACGGCGTGACCGAATTCACCAGCCTGCTGAACTATGCCGACCCGAACCTGATCCGCATCACCAGCCCGCAGGGCTGGGGCGGCGACGTCATTCCGGGCGGTCAGGTCGGCTATATGAACACCCCGTCGATCACCGACGAGATCCAGGCGGTTCGCCTGACCGCCCGGCGCGAGCTGCACCAGAGCCCGTTCAGCGCCATCACCTATGGCTTCAACTACACCGAGCGCCAGAAGACCTTTGTCAACGACCAGTTCTATCTGGGCGTCCCGGGCGGCGGAGACCTGACCATCCCGTCGCAGTACCTCCTGGCGCCGACGGACCTCGGCTATCTCGGGATTTCGCAGGTCATCAGCTATGACGCCCTGGGTGTGGTCAACAGCGGCGCCCTGAGCCTGGTCCGCAACCCGAACGCGGATGTGCTTGCGGGCAACTGGGAGGTCACCGAAAAGGTCTCGACCGCCTATATCAAGGCCGACATCGACCATAGCCTGTTCGGCCTGCCGCTGACCGGCAACGTCGGCATGCAGTATGTCTATACTGACCAGAGCTCCGACGGCTTCTCGGCCCGCCAGACCGGCCCGGGCGTCGCGGAAACCATCGCGGTGTCGGGCGGCACGGACTATGTCGAGCTTCTGCCCAGCGCCAACTTCATTCTGGAAGTGGGAGACGACCTGTTCACCCGCTTCGCCGTGGCCCGGACCCTGGCCCGCCCGCGCATGGACGACATGCGCGCCTCGCGGAACTACAACTACAATCCGTCATTCGCGGCCTCGACCGACATCAACCGTTCGCCCTGGGGCGGCGGCGGCGGCAACCCCGAGCTGAAGCCCTTCGTCGCCGACGTGGCCGACATCTCGATCGAGAAATATTTCGCCAATCGTCGCGGCTACGTCTCCCTGGCCGGCTTCTACAAACATCTCGAAAGCTATGTTTACAGCCGCAACCAGCTGTTCGACTTCACCGGCTATCCGATCGGCGTGGTCTCTGTGACCAACCCGGAGCCGGTGCTGCGTCAGGGCCTCCTGAACGCCGCCGACAATGGCGACGGCGGCTGGATCCGCGGCCTGGAGTTCTCGGTGTCGACGCCGTTCGAGATCTTCCACCCGGCGCTGGAGGGCTTCGGCATGCAGTTCAGCGCCTCCCAGACCGAGAGCGAGGTCCAGCCCGATCCCGCCCAGGCCCCGACCGCCATGCCGGGCCTGTCCGAGACCGTCGTCAACGGCAGCCTCTATTTTGAGCGCGCCGGCTTCCAGGCCCGCGTCTCGGGCCGCTATCGCTCTGACTATCTCGGCGAGGTCGCCGGCTTCGGCAACGGCCGCACCCTGCGTTCCGTCGCGGCGGAAACCGTGGTCGACGCCCAGATCGGCTATGAGTTCCGCTCCGGCCCGATCGAGGGTCTGTCGGTGGTCGCCCAGGTCAACAACCTGACCGACGAGCCGTTCAAGACGTTCGAAAATGGCGACGAGCGCCGGACGATCGACTTCCAGCGCTATGGCCGCACCTATGCGGTCGGGGTGAGCTACAAGTTCTGATCTCTTCCTGAACGACGGCGCGTCCCGTCCTCCCCGACGCGCCGTCCCAAACTGCGCCGCCTGTCCCCACGACAGGCGGCGTTTTTCTTGTTTGACGGTGTGGGTCGGTCAGCCCGTCCGGCCAAGGATGTCGACCATTGGCCCCGCCGGGGTCGCCACGACGGACGCCTCGATGCTGAAGGCCCGGCGCAGGACGTCGGGCGTCAGGGCCTCACCCGGCGCCGCGTCGGCCAGAATGGCGCCCTGCGACAGGACAAGGACACGGTCGCCAAGGCGCAGGGCCAGGGTCAGGTCGTGAAGGGTCAGGATGACGCCCATTCCCCTGTCGGCCAGTGTCCTGAACAGGGCGGCCGCGTCCAGCTGATGCGCGGGATCGAGACCGGTCAGGGGCTCGTCGGCGATCAGCCATTCCGGCTCCCCCGCCAGGGCGCGGGCGATCAGGACGCGCGCCCGTTCGCCGCCGGACAGGGTGGGCACGAGACGATCGGCGAAGGCGACGACATCCGTGGTCGCCATGGCGCGGTCGACGGCGGCGTCATCGGCGGCGGTCAGGCCCATGGCGCCCGTAAACGGGGTGCGGCCGAGGCTGACGAGCGTCCGCACGGTCACCGGCCATGCGATCTCCGGCGTCTGCGGCAGGAAGGCCAGGCGCCGTGCGCGCTCGCGGGGACGCAGACTGTCCAAAGGCTGGCCGTCCAGGGCCGCAAGGCCGGACGTGGGCTTGAGCAGCCCGGCGAGGGACGAGACGAGGGTGGACTTGCCCGCGCCATTGGGGCCGACGATGACGGTGATCTGCCCGGGCGACAGCGACAGGGTCACGCCGTCGAGAATCGCGCGGCCGTCCAGGGTGACGCCCAGGCCGGACGCCGAGAGACCGGCGGAACTGCGCCCGGTCATGACAGGCGGCTCCGGTCGCGCAGCAGGACGATCAGGAAGAAGGGCGCGCCGACAGCCGCCATGGCCACACCCAACCGGATCTCGACCGCCGCCGGGACCAGCCGGACGACAATGTCGGCCGCGAGGGTCACCACCGCCCCGCCGATGGCGCTCGGGATCAGCAGGGCGCCGGGGCGGGCCCCGACCAAGGGCCGGATCAGGTGTGGGGTGACCAGTCCGACAAAGCCGATGACGCCGGTCACCGCCACCGCCGCCCCGGCCGCCAGACCGACGCCGCTGGCCAGAAGCGCGCGCGTCCGGGACATCGACACCCCCAGCGACCGCGCGCCGGCCTCGCCCAGCGTCAGGGCGTCCAGCGCCGGGCCTGTCGTCAGCAACAGGCCGCAGCCAAGCAGGATGAAGGGCAGGGCCAGCCGGACCTCCTCGAAACTGCGATCGGCCAGCGATCCCATCAGCCAGTTGACGATCTCGGCCAACGCCCAGGGATTGGGGGCCAGGCTGAGGGCCAGCGACACCCCGGCTCCGGCAATGATGTTCAGCACCGCGCCCGCCAGAATGAAGCCGACGAGGCTTGACCCTTTTCCTGACAGGGCCAGCAGGACGCCGACGCCCAGCAGGGCCCCGACCATGGCGGCGGCCGGCTGCATCCACGGGCTGATGACAGTGGCGCCATAGTAGAGGGCGATCACGGCCCCCAGCGCCGCCGTTGAGGAGACGCCCAGCACTCCGGGGTCGGCCAGCGGATTGCGCGTATAGCCCTGAAGCGCCGCTCCCGAGAGGCCCAGCGCGGCGCCGACCAGAACCGCCAGACAGGCGCGGGGCAGGCGCAGCTCGAAGATGATGGCCCAGCGCGGATCGAGGTCGGGTGCGGTCCAGGCGCTGAACGGGACCCAGACGGGTCCGGCTATCAGGCTGAGGCCGAACAGCAGGATCAGGGCGCCGGCCAGTAACGGATAGAGGAGGGCGGACCTCATGTCCGGGCCTCCAGTACGCTGCGCCGGGCGGCGGCGAGGGTGCGGGCGCTCTGCATCAACACCGGCCCGCCGCAGAACAGCAGCCGTTCGGGAAAGACCGCGCGGCGCATGCGGGACGACAGCCGGGCGAGAGCCGGATGCTCCATGGTCCGCTCGGCCCAGCCGGGCGAGCCGGGGAAGGGGGCGCCGGTCAGCAGAAGTTCGGGCGGATCGGCGATGAGCCGCTCCAGCGGCACGGCCATGGAGCCGCTCAGCCCATAGCGGGCGGCGGCGTTCACCAGTCCGGCGCGGCGCATCATCTCGTCCATCAATGTGCCGGGGCCCGAGGCGAAGCCGCCGGGCATGAAGACGAGGGCGGACACGGGGCGGTCGCCGGGACGGGCTGCGGTCTGGGCCAGGGTCGTCTGGATGGAGCGGACCAGGGCCTCGCCCCGCTCCGGGCGGCCGACAAGGCCGGCGATCCGACGGATCTGGGCCAGGCTGGCGGCGACGCTGTCGGGCACATCGAAGCGTTCGGCGCGAATGCCGACGCGCGCGAGGGCCGATGCGACCCGGTCGCCGCCCCAGCGGTCGGCCAGGACCAGGTCAGGCGACAGGGCCAGCACCTCCTCGGTCGTCCCCCGCGTGAACGGCAGGGTTCGGGCCTGATCGGCGATGGTTGAGCCGTAGCGATCGCGCGAATAGCGGCTCAACGCCGCGATCTGGTCCCGGTCGGCGACCCGGATCAGGATCACGTCGAGACAGGGATTGAGGGAGACGATGCGGCGCGGCCGGGCAGCGGCGAGGGCGACTGCAGGGCTGAAGGCGATGGCCGCCGCGCCGGCCAGCACCGCGCGGCGACGGGGCGGAGGCGCGGGTTCGGATTCAGGCAGCGGCGGCGGCATTGGCGGACCTCGAGCGACAGACGGACGTCGTCGGTCGGGCGAACCCGCTCCTTCCGACGCACCCCGGCCGGACGAAGGACGACCGCGACGGGCAGGTCTCCTGACTCACGGGTCAACACCGGAGCGTCGCCTTCCCGGACCGGGGTCCAGTGGCTGATGACGCGGGCTCGCCGCCTACAGTTGCGGGGGCAGTCCGGGCATTTCCACCCGAGTTCCCTTTTCATCCCCGACGCCGATAGCCTGCGGCGGAGAACCTGTCGCACTGCCAGCGTTAGTCGAGGATGCAGACGGGGGCAATGCAGGGGGCGTTGGCGGGGCGGAATGGCGGCTTGGCCGCCCGCAACCTCGTCGACGACCGGCAGTTGGGCGCGACGGTTGACGCTGGTAAGTTACAATTGTAGCGTCTGCATGACGTCCAACGTGAGACCTGCATCATGGCCGAACCCACTGCTCCCAGCGAGACCGAACTGGACCTGCTGAAATGCTTCTGGCGCGACGGCGATCTGTCGGCGCGCGAGGTTCAGAGCCGGATCGCGGGCGACCTGGGCTGGTCTTCCTCGACGACGCGGACGGTGCTGGAGCGGATGCGGGCCAAGGGTCTGCTGACCCGGCGCGACGTGCACGGGATGGCGGTCTATGCCACGGCCCAGCCCAAGACAGCGGTGATCGGCGGGCTGATGAAGCGGCTGGGCGCCCTGCTGGATATCGACGGCCCCCTTCCCGCGGCGGCCTTTTCGGGCAGCCAGATTCTGGATGCGGACGACATCGCCGAGCTTGAGGCGGTGCTGGCGGCGCCCGACGCCGATCGGGAGAGCCGCTAATGGGCGCCCCCGAGCTTCTGGCCCTGTCGATGGGCCTGTCCGTGGTCGTGGCGGCCCTCGGCTGGGCGGGGGGACGGGGGGTAGAGCGATTGACCGCCGACCCCCGGGTAAGGGACCGGATCTGGGCCGCAGCCCTGATCCTGCCGGCCCTGCCGCCGCTGGCGGTCGGCCTGCTGCTGCTGACGCCCGCCCCGGTGCGCGAGATCGCGACCGCCCCCGCCGCTCCGACGACAGAGCTGGCCATGGCGCCGGTCGAGTTCGTGGCTGCGGCGCCGTCGGCCGGTCTGGCCTTCGACGCGACCGGGATCGCCTGGGCCCTGCTGGCTGTGGCGTTGTTGCTGACCCTCGGACGGTTGGCGGCGCTGGCCCTGCGCGCCCGCCGACTGGTCCGGATTCTCGCTCGAACGGAAACGCCGGGACCGGGCGTGACGGCGTTGGTCGAGGCCGCCGCCCGCGATCTCGCCATGCTCCCGCCGCTTGTCGGGATCAGCACGGCAGCCCCCGAGGCGCTGCTGGCCGGTCTGGGCCGCGCGCGGCTGATCCTGCCCGCTGGGCTGGTCGCCCCGTCGGCGGACCCGGCGGCGACCCGCGCCATGATCGCTCACGAGCTGGCGCACCTGAAGCGCGGCGACCATCACGCCCTCTGGCTGGAAGAGATTCTGCTGGCCCTGCTGGCCGCCAATCCCCTGATGCCTGTGTTGCGCGCCCGTCGCGCCGCCGCCCGCGAGGAGGCCTGCGACGCCCTGGCCCTGACCGGCGCCGCCCCGGAAGCCCGCCGGGCCTATGCCCGTTCCCTGATCGAAGCCTTGCGGAGCCGCGCCGCTTCGCAAGCCTCTGGCGGCCTGCCCGCCCTGACCTTCACCGGCGCCGGGAGGACCACCGCCATGAAACGTTTGAGAGCCGTACTGAACCCCGCGCCGGCCGCCGGTCGTCTCACCCGCCGCCTGACCCTAGCTGCCGGTGCTCTGGCCGGCGGGCTGGTCTTCGCGGGCTCCGTCGCCTTGGCGGGCCAGAGAGAAGCGTCCAACCCGCTGATCATCAATATGGACGGCGACATGACCGCCGCTGGGCAGCACTGGGATATGATAAACGCCGCCATTGACCCGGTGCTCAAAGCCGCATGGCCGGGCGCCTGCGGCTACAGCCTTACCCCGGCCGATGAACTGACCATCCACCTTCAGCGCTGTGACGGATCGGACTCGCCCGATCTGCAGGTGCTGGCCTTGCAGCGGCTCGACCCGGTGGCCTCACCGCGCGAGGCGTTCGAGGCGGTGAAAGCCGCCTGCGACGCCGGGGGGCAGGTGATCATCGACTACCGACTGGAGGGCGCCAGAGGTTCAAAGGCCGTGCCTTGCGACAAACCGGCCCGGGCCCCGGTTCCGACCCGCGTGCTGGATCTCGCCATAGTCTATGATGGTGTCGCGCCCCGGCCCGGCGATCGACTGCATGTCACCCTGCTGCGCGACCAAGGGGGAGAGGTGGAACTGAACCATGTCATTGGCCTGCCGGCTATCGCGCCACAAGGCTTGCGAACCAGAACCTCGGAGGACTTCTTGATGATTGGCCGCACGCCCCGGCTGCGGGCAATTTTGATCTCAAGCGATGGGGTCGTGCACGCGGTCTCCCGGCCCGTGACCCGCCCTATGAGCCTGGGAGAAGACACTGCGAGGACCGAAATCGTGCTGGAGCCAGGCTCAGCTGAAGCAATCAGCGACTCGGCGGGCTGGAGAAAGGTCCAGAGGCTGCGCGCTGCCGGCTTTAGCGCCGAACAGGCTTGGCGCGTCGGGGCTGAACCCGAAGGTCGATAAAAGCCTCCGCCAGACGGATGCGGGCTCCGAGGGAGACAGCCGGACGCCCCGTCTGCCCCCGCCCCCCACAGTGTAGAACGCTACAGACCTATTTCCCCGTGAACACCGGCTTCCGCTTCTCGACGAAGGCGGCCATCCCTTCCTTCTGATCCTCGAAGGCGAACAGGGAGTGGAACAGGCGGCGTTCGAACTGGACCCCCTGGGTCAGGGTGGTCTCCAGGGCGGCGTTGACCATCTCCTTGTTGGCCATGACGGCCAGAGGGCTCTGGCTGGCGATCTTCGCGGCGATCTTGCGGACCTCGTCCAGCAGGGTCTCGTGCGGGAAGACGCGGCTGGCGAGGCCCGAGGTCAAGGCCTCGGCCGCGTCCATCATCCGGGCGGTCAGGACCATGTCCATGGCCCTGGACTTGCCGACCAGACGGGTCAGGCGCTGTGAGCCGCCGATACCGGGGGCGACGCCCAGATTGATCTCGGGCTGGCCGAATTTCGCCCTGTCCGACGCCACGATGAAGTCGCACAGCATGGCCAGTTCGCACCCGCCGCCCAGGGCGAAACCGTTGACGGCGGCGATGATCGGCTTCCTGAACCGGGTGATCCGGTCATGGCCGAGGGCGAAGAAGTTGCCCTTGTACATGTCGGCATAGGACTGGTCCGACATCTCCTTGATATCGGCGCCGGCGGCGAAGGCCTTGTCGCCCGACCCGGTCAGGATCAGGCAGCGCACCGTGTCATCGTGCTCGACCGCGTCGAGGAAGGCGGCGATGTCGGCGAACAGGGCCGAGTTCAGCGCGTTCAGGGCCTCGGGCCGGTTCAGGGTGACGATCGCATAGCCGTCGGCGTGGCGCTCGATCAGCAGATTGGCATAGGTGTCGGCCATGGGCTCGCTCCGGGACTGGGACGGGACGGGCATAGACCGGCCGTCGCCGAACGCAAAGCGGGCGGCCCCGCGATTTCGCGGGACCGCCCCAAGGTGGCGAGCCGCCGGGGTGGGAGTGTGGCGGCTCTGGCGACCGGAGAGGCCCAGGGGCGGCTCGACACGACCCTGAACCGTCTTCTCCCGTCGTTTCAGCGGAGCGGGATCAGAACTTGCGACCCACGCCGATGGAGATGACCCAGGGGTCCAGGTCGACGTCGCTCTTCAGGGCGCCGTTGTTGATCGAGGCGTCGGTGTCGAACCACACCTTCTTGACGTCGACGTTCAGGCTCCAGGGGCCGGTCAGGCCGATGTCCGCGCCCGCCTGGGCGGCGTAGCCGATGCCATTGTCCAGATCGACCTTGAAGCCGTTCCGGTCGTCGCCGCCGTAGAAGATCATGGCGTTGATGCCGGCGCCGACATAGGGGCTGAACTTGCCGCCGGTCAGGGGACGGTACTGGACGGTGACCACCGGCGGCAGGACCCAGGTCTCGTGAACCGCGACGTCGGTCGCGCCGCCCTGGGCGCGGATTTCGTGGCGGGTCGTGCCGAGGATGCCCTCGACCGCCCAGTGGTCGGTAAGAAAGTAGGTGAAGCCGAGGGTCGGCATGGTGCTGTCGCCCACATCGACGTGCAGGCCGCTCGCCACTCCGGCGGCCGTCGTCACGGCGGCGTCCGTTCCGGACGACACATTGCTGACCCGGCCGGTGACGATCCAGTCGCCGGCCTTGGGCGCGGTCCATTCGGCGGAGGTCTGGGCCAGGGCCGGGCTGGCGAGGGCGGCCGTCGCGGCGGCGACCAGGAAGAGAGTTTTGGCTTTCATCGTTCGCATCCCCGACGCCGTGGCGCGCTACGTGCGGCCGTCTGCGGCGTCATGGGCACTGGAATGCGCCCGGCATGCCTGTTCAGCTTTGATCCATCTCAAATCTATGGCGAAATCTGCAGCGGTCGTGCTCAGACCACGCGGGCATGGCGTTTTTCGTCCTGCCCCGCACGCGCCTGCGCCAGCGGGTCGAAGGCGGCGCAAACGGCGCGCACAAAGGGTCGCCCGCGGGGCGTCACAGTCAGGCGGCCCGCCATGTCGATCAGGATCAGTCCGTCCTCGACGAAGGGCTGGAGCCGTGCCGACAGATCGCCCAGCGCCGCCGCCGCCGGGCCATGACGGCGTATCAGTTCCGGGGTGTCGAGGGCGAGGTCGCACATCAGCCGCTCGATGGCCTCGCCGATCAGACGGTCGCGGTCGCTGAGGGCGACGCCCCGCACCGCAGCCAGCCGGCCGGAGGCGATGGCGGCGCGCCAGTCCCGCTCCACCGCCGTGTTCTGGACATGGCCCAGAGGGGTGCGGCTGATGGCCGAGGCGCCCAGGCCGATCAGGGTCGGGGCCTCGTCGGTGACATAGCCCTGGAAATTCCGGCGCAGGCGGCCTGCCCTCCGGGCGGCGGCGAGGCTGTCATGGGGCAGGGCGAAATGGTCGAGGCCGACGGCCGTCCAGCCGCGGGAGTCCAGAAAGGCCTCGGCGGCGCGGGCCTGGGCGAACCGGATCTCCGCCCCGGGCAGGTCCTCGTCGTGGATCAGCCTCTGATGGGACTTCATCCACGGCACATGGGCGTAGCCGAACAGGGCCAGACGCTCGGGCCGCAGTGTCGTCACCGCCTCAAGCGTCCCGACCATCTCGGCCACGCCCTGGAGCGGCAGGCCGTACATGAGGTCGAGGTTGATCGAAACCACGCCCTGCGCGCGCAGGGCCTGGACCGCGTGCTCGATCGAGGCGAAGGACTCCGGCCGGTTCACCGCCGCCTGGACCCTGGGCGACAGGTCCTGGACGCCCAGGCTGGCGCGGGTCAGGCCGATCCGGCCGCAGGCGGCGATGAAGTCGTCGGTGAGGACCTCGGGGTCCATCTCCATGGCGATCTCCGCCACGGGGCTGAGATCAAACCGGGCGGCCAGACCGTCGAACAGGCGAGTCAGGTCGTCGGGGGACAGCATATTGGGCGTGCCGCCGCCGAAATGGATCGAGGCGACGGGGATCGGGCGACCGGCGGCGGCGCGGACCAGATCCGCCTCGGCCAGCAGCAGGTCGACATAGGCGCTGATCGTGTCGGCGCGGTTCATCGCCCGGGTGTTGCAGCCGCAGTACCAGCACAGCCGTTTGCAGAAGGGGATGTGCACATACAGGGAGGCGGCGGGCCTCAGGGGCACACGGGCCAGCCAGTCGGCCCATTGGCCCGCCCCGACCTCGGGCGTGAACTGCGCCGCCGTCGGATAGGAGGTGTAGCGGGGCGCGTGGGCGTCGTACCGGGCGATCAGGTCGGCCACGTCAGCCGTGTCGGAAAGGGGATCGGTCATCCGGCGTCTCTGCGTCGTGTGGAAAAAGCGAGGGGCCGGGGAAGGTTTCCCCGGCCCCCCTTGGGCGCTGGCCCGGTGAGCGTCAGTCCTCGGGATCGGCGTCGGGCCGGGACAGGCCTGTATCGCCCTCATCAAACAGCCGGAACTCGTGCCAGAGACCGTTCAGGACGCCGAACCCGACGGCGAGGCTTACGCCGAGAATCCACGTAAAATACCACATGGGAAAGTTCCTTTCGTTGCCGACAGCGGCGGCGGATTCAGTAGAGGTCGGGGTTGGTCTTGAACTGGCCGGTCGAGGCCCGGCCCCACAACACCTTGTAGACCCAGGACGTGTACAGCAGGACCAGCGGCAGGAAGATCAGGGTCACGACCAGCATGACGAACAGGGTCAGATGGCTGGAGGAGGCGTTCCAGACCGTCAGGCTGGACTGCGGATCGATCGAGCTGGGCAGGATGAAGGGGAACATCGACAATCCGACCGTGGAGATGATGCCGGTTGCGGACAGGGAAGAACCGCTGAAGGCCAGGGCCGCCGACCGCTTCCACAGCCCCAGAAGGGCGAGGCAGGCCCCGACGAAGCCGAGGGCGGGGGCGATCACCATCCAGGGATAGCGGCCGTAGTTGGCCAGCCAGGCGCCCGGCGTCGCCTCTACTGCGGTGCGCAGCGGGTTGGAGACGCCGTTGCCGTCCGTCACGCCGACGATGCTGAAGCCCAGTCCGCCAAAGGCGACATACAGGCCCCCGGCTGCGAACAGGACGATCGACAGGATCCCCGCGATGGTCCCGAAGCGGCGGGCGCGATCGACCACCGGACCCAGCTCGGCCTTGACCGACAACCAGGCCGCGCCGTGAAGCACCAGCATGGCGACCGACAGCAGGCCGCTCAGCAGGGCGAACGGGGTGAACAGACCCAGCAGATGGCCCTCATAGAAGGAGCGCAAATCGGTATCGAGCCGGAACGGGGCGCCGAGCAGGACATTGCCGACCGCCACCCCGAAGACCAGGGCCGGGACGAAGCCGCCCACGAACAGGCCCCAGTCCCAGAACGACCGCCAGGCCTTTCCGGGCCGCTTGGAGCGGTATTTGAACGAGACCGGCCGCATGATCAGGGCGGCCAGCACCAGGAACATGGCCAGGTAGAAGCCCGAGAAGCTGACGGCATAGACGAACGGCCAGGCCGCGAAGATCGCGCCGCCGCCGAGGATGAACCAGACCTGGTTGCCTTCCCAGGTGGCGCCCACGGTGTTGATCGCCATGCGGCGTTCCTCATCCGTGCGGGCGACGAAGGGGAGCAGGGCCCCGACGCCGAGATCAAACCCGTCGGTCAGGGTGAAGCCGATCAGCAGCACGCCCAGAAGGGCCCACCAGATCAGCCTGAGGGTGGCGAAGTCGAGAGGGAGTTCCATAAGCGGATGTCCTGAGGAATCTGGAGGCTTAGGCGACCGCGGGAGCGGGCGTCGACGGGGCGTTGGAAGAGACGGGCCCGGGCTCGCCGAACGCCTCCTGTTCCGCGAAGGGGCCCTTCTTGATGGTGTGCAGGATCAGCCCGACCTCGACCACGGCCAGGGCGCCGTAGAGCAGGGTGAAGCCGATGATCGTGGCCCACAGCTGGGGCACGGTCAGGGACGAGGCCCCGAGGAAGGTCGGCAGCACGCCTTCGACGGCCCAGGGCTGACGGCCCACCTCGGCCACGACCCAGCCCACCTCGGCCGCGAGCCACGGCAGGGGCATGGCGAGAACCGCCAGCCACAGGAACCAGCGCGTCTCATGCTTGCGCAGGGTCACCAGGATGAAGGCCGTGGCGAACAGGGCGATCATGGCGAAGCCGATGCCGGCCATGATGCGGAAGGTCCAGAACATCACGGGGACATTCGGCACCGTGTCCCAGGCGGCCTTGCGGATCTGTTCCGGGGTGGCCATGCGCGGGTCGGCGACATAGCGCTTCAGCATCAGGCCGTAGCCCAGGTCGTTGCGGTGGGTCTCGAAGGCGGCGCGAGCGGCGGCGTCGGTTGGATCGGCCTTGATCCGCTCCAGGGCGTCATAGGCGTATTTGCCGGATTCGATCCGCGTCTCGGAGATGGCCACCAGGGGCAGGATGCCCTCGACCTGGCCGGTCAGGCTGCGCGTGGCGATCAGGCCCATGACCCATGGCATCTTGATCTCGCCGTGGGTCTTCTGCGCCGCCATGTCGGGCATGCCGATCAGGGTCAGGGCGGCGGGCGCGGGCTCGGTGTGCCACATGGCCTCGATGGCCGCGAGCTTCATCTTCTGGTTGTCGGTCAGGGCATAGCCCGACTCATCGCCCAGGACCACAACCGAGAGGGACGAGGCCAGGCCGAAGGCGGCCGCGACGGCCATCGAACGCTTGGCGAAGCCCTTGTGCCTGCCCTTGAGCAGATAGAAGGCCGAGACGCCCAGCACAAAGACCGAGGCGATGACATAGCCGGCCGAGACGGTGTGGACGAACTTGGCCTGGGCCACCGGGTTGAAGATCACGGCCATGAAGTCCGTCACCTCCATCCGCATCGTGTCCGGATTGAAGGCGGACCCGACCGGGTTCTGCATCCAGCCGTTGGCGATGAGGATCCACACGGCCGACAGGTTGGTGCCCAGCGCGACCATGAAGGTCACGAACAGGTGGGCGTGAGGCTTCAGCTTTTCCCAGCCGAAGAACATCAGGCCGACGAAGGTGGCCTCCAGGAAGAAGGCCATCAGGCCCTCAATGGCCAGGGGGGCGCCGAAAATGTCGCCGACGTAGTGGCTGTAGTAGCTCCAGTTCATCCCGAACTCGAACTCCATGGTGATGCCGGTGGCGACGCCGAGCACGAAGTTGATGCCGAACAGCGTTCCCCAGAATCTGGTGATGGTTCGCCAGATCGGCCGCCGGGTCATCACATAGATCGACTCCATGATGACCAGCATGAAGCTCAGGCCGAGCGTCAGCGGTACGAAGAGGAAGTGATAGAGGGCCGTCAGTGCGAACTGAAGGCGGGACAGGTCGACGACCGCTAGGTCGATCATGGCATGGCTCCGGAACGGCCGGTCCAGGGGAACCGGCAATGGTGGAGGTCTAGGCCCCGGGCCGTCACCCCTCATTGATCTGGGTCAAGGCCTGCGTTCACACCCGCGCCTAGGAGTGGTCCATGATCGGCGAAATCCCATGACCTTCCTGACCCTTGAACGGCCGTTCGAGGCGCGGGCCTGGCTGAAAACGGCGGGCGATGTCGCCCGGAGAGAACAGCTGCGCGCCTCGGTGCTGACCGTGGCGGACATCGGTCCCGCAATCGCCTTCGCCGCCGGGCTGGCGCTGTCGATCGCCGCCCTGACGCAGGGCGCGGTTCCACAGGCCCTGGGCTGGATCGCCCTCGCCATGGCGGCTCTGGTCGTCCGCGGCGTGCTGGCCCGGAGCGCGGCCGATGGAGGGATTTCGGCGGCGCTGAAGGTCAAGGGGCGTGTGCGTCGCGCCGTGCTGGTCGACCTGTTCACAGGCCGCCGCACCGCCGCTGCCGGGATGAGCGGCGCCGCCGAGGGCGTCGAGGCGCTGGAAGGCTACTATTCCCGTTTCGCCACCGCGCGGACGGCGGCCATGGTCGTCCCCGTCATCGCCATCGCCGTGGTCGCTGTGGCCAGCCCGGTGACGGCCGGCATCCTGTTGTTCACCCTGTTCGTCTTCGCCATCGGCATGGCGCTGGCGGGAATGGCGGCGGCGGAGGAGAGCCGGCGCCAGTTCGCCGCGCTGGAACGCTTGTCAGGCCTGTTCCTGGATCGGGTCCGGAGCCTGCCGGCCATCCTCGCCTTCCAGGCGGAGGACCGCACGGCCCAAACCGTGGCCCGGGCGTCGGACGAGCTGGGGCGACGCACCGGCAAGGTGCTCAAGATCGCTTTCCTTTCGTCGGGTGTCCTTGAGTTCTTCGGGGCCCTGTCTGTGGCCCTCGTCGCCGTCTACTGCGGGTTCAATCTTCTGAGACTGCTGCCCTTTCCCGTGCCGGAGCAGCTGGATCTGGCGCGCGCCTTCTTTGTGCTGGCCATGGCCCCCGAGGTCTATGCCCCGATGCGGCGGCTGGCGGCGGCCTATCACGACCGTCAGGCGGCCGAGGCGGCGGCGCCCCGGCTGGCCACCGGGGGCGTTTCCGCCGGGTTCCCGTCGTCACGGGTTCCGGAGCGCATCCTGCTGACCGACGCGCCGGCGATCCGTTTCCGGCAGGCCTCGGTCACCTGGGGCGAGGCGGCGCCGGTGCTGAACCGGCTCGACCTTGAGGTGCGTCCCGGACAGATCGTGGCCATCACGGGCGCGAGCGGATCGGGCAAGTCGACTCTCTTGCACCTGCTGCTGGGGCTGGCCCCGCTCAGCGAGGGCTCCGTGGAGATCGACGGCGCGCCCCTGCCGGCCGAGGGCGGCTTCGCGGGCCAAATCGCCTGGGCCAGCCAGGCGCCGATGGTGGTGCCCGGCACCATCGGCGACAACATTGGCCTCGCCCTGCGCGGAGCCTCGACCCGGCAGGTGCTGAAGGCCGCGGGAGCGGCCGGGTTGAGCGGCGATCTGGATCGGGTTCTGGACGAGCGGGGCGGCGGCTTGTCGGGCGGCGAGCGGCGGCGTCTGGGTATGGCCCGGGCCCTGCTGAAGCCTGCCTCTGTCCTGCTGCTGGATGAGCCGACAGCCAATCTTGATCCTGACGCCGAGCAGGAAATGCTGGGGGTGATCCGCGCCGCAGCCATCGGCCGGACGACCCTGATCGCCACCCATTCGACGGCGGTCATGGCCCTGGCCGACCGCGTGGTGCGGCTGTGAGGGCGCCCGGACGGGCCGCCTCGGTCGTCGGCCGGATGGTGGAAGGGCAGCGGCGCGTCCAGGCCGGGCGGCTGGCGCTGGCCGCCGCCGCAGCCGGATTTGTGTCCGCCGCAGCGGTCAGTCTGCTCGGCATTTCTGGCTGGTTCATCACCGGCGCGGCCCTGGCCGGGGCCGCGGGCTCGGCGGCGGCCCAGGGCTTCAACTATATGATGCCCAGCGCCATCATTCGGCTGCTGGCCATCGTCCGGACCGGATCGCGATATGTCGAGCGGGTGTCGGGCCATGAGGCGGCGCTGAGGGCGCTGGCGGCGCTGCGGCCTCAACTGTTCCGCGCCTTTGCCGCCGGCGAGCCGACACGCGCCCTGGGCCTTTCGGCGGGCGAGGCGTCCGCGCGACTGGTCGAGGACGTGGACGCCATCCAGACCCTGTTCGTCCGCCTGTCCAGCCCCTGGGCTCTGGGGGTCGGCGCGGCGACGGCGGTGGTGCTGGCAACGCTGGCGCATCCGCTCGCCGGGCTGGTGGTGTTGGCCGCCATGGGACTGGCGGTGGCGGGGGCTGTGGTGATCGGCCGTCGGGCTGAACCCGCCGGACGCGAGGCCCAGGAGGCGACGGGGGACTTCAAGGCCAGACTGGCCTCGTTGGCGTCTGCGGCGCCGGAGTTGCGGGCCTATGACCTGGTCGACTGGGCTGTGGCTGAGGCGGCGATGGCGGGCGACGCCCTCGACGCCGCCCGGGCCAGGGCTGCGCGTTACGGCGGCTGGATGACGGCCTGGCAGGCGGCCGTCCAGGGTCTGGCCGTGGGGGCGGCGGTGTTGGCCGCTCATGCCTCCGCGCCCGCCCTCGTGGCCCTGGCGGCCCTGGCGGCGCTCACGGGCGTCGAGGCGGCGGCGGGACTGGCCGGCGCACTGCGCGAGAACGGATCGGCAAGGGGCGCGGTCGAGCGGCTGGATGCGCTGGCCGCGCCGGATCCGGCGGCGGGGGTCGGTCGGCCGGCGGATGCGACCCTGGCGACAGCCCTGTTTGGCGGGACCCATGCCCCGCCCGCCCGTCTTGGCATCATCGGCCCGTCGGGCTGCGGCAAGACCAGCCTGATCGAGCGGGCGCTGGGCCTCCGGACCCCGATCGCCGGCGAATGGCGGATCGGAGGGTGCGACGCTGTCGAACTGGCGCCCGGCGCCGCGCGCGGCCTGTTCGCCTATGCGGCCCAGGATGTCCGGCTGCTGGACGGCACCGTGCGAGAGAACCTGCGGCTCGCTGCGCCCGACGCCGACGACGAAACCTTGTGGGCGGCGCTGGACGACGCGGCCCTGGCCTGGCGGTTCCGGCTTTCGGCCGACGGGCTGAACACGCCCGTCGGCGTCAATGGCGAGAAGCTGTCAGGCGGTGAACGACGGCGGCTGGGTCTGGCCCGCGCCTTCCTGAGAGACGCACCCTGGCTGGTGCTGGATGAGCCCACCGAGGGGCTGGACGCCGCCACCGAGGCGAAGGTGCTGACCCGACTTGACCAGCGCCTGATAGACCGTGGTCAGGGGCTGATCCTGATCAGCCACCGCCCGGCGCCGACCGCCCTGTGCAGTCTGGTCAGGCGAATGGGGGAGCGTGAGCCCGCCGTGAAGGCGACCGAGCGGGCCTGAATTGCAAGCCTCAGGCCCGCCACCTGATTCGACGCGATCGATCCGCCCTGCGGCTATCTGGCCGTACGGGCGAGATGAAGGACAGGGCGCGGGCTGGGGGGCCGCCCCTAGGCTTCGCCCTCAGCGATCGCGCGCAGGCGTTCGGGGGATTCGATGCGCAATTCAGTCAGCGACAACAGCCGGATGACGCCGGTGGTCTTCAGTCGCGTCAGGACGCGACTGACTGTCTCGATCGTCAGGCCGAGATAGTCCGCGATCTCGGCACGGGTCATGGGCAGACGGACATGGTCCTTGGGTCCCGGCCGGCAGGGGTCGTGGGCGGGCAGGTCCAGCAGGAAGGAGGCGATCCGCTCCTGGGCGGTCTTGCGGCCCAGCAGCAGCATCTGTTCGCCGGCGGCGGCCAGTTCGTGGGTCACACGGTCGAACAGGGCGGTTTCCAGGGCCGGACTTTCGCGAACTACGGCGCGGTATTCGCTGCGTCGGAAGCGGCAAAGGGTCGAGGCCTCGACCGCCTCAGCCGAGAATTCGTAGGTCTCTCCGGCGGCCAGGCCGAGGAAATCTCCGGCAAACAGGAAGCCGGTGATCTGACGCCGCCCGTCAGGCAACAGCCGATAGACGCGGACCGAGCCGGACGTGATGTTGAACAGATGGGTGGCCGTCTCGCCCTGTCGCACCAGGGGCTCGCCAGGCTTCAGCGTCATGCGGTCGGCGAGGGCGTTGAGACGGTTGAGGTCGGGGGTTTCGAGGGCGGCGCACACGCTGAACTGGCGCGCCCCGCAGGTATCGCAGGCGTTTTGCTGACGACGTTCAACGCAGCTGGCGGGAAGCACCTTGTTGTCGAGCATTTGGGTGAAAGCGCTCCTTCTGCCTCCTTCTAGGCTCCGTCCAGGTTTGAAGCAATGCGCCGTGCGGCGGCGGCGGGACGCGGTTATCGAAATTGCCACGGCGTCCCAAAGCGAACCTGTCCCCGGCGATAATGATGTCTGTTTGCGAAGACCGCGCTGTCCGGGCTGCGGGACAAGAGGCGTCGCCAAACCGGAAGGGCGGTCGTTGCGCCTCCATGAGGAAGACAGGAAGATCGTCATGGCTCATTCGGCAGCGGTTCAGCCGCTGGTCCTGAACCCCGACCGGCTGTTTCGCGCCGACAGCGACACGCCCGCGGCGGCGCGTCGCCGGTATCAGCGTCATGGTCAGCCCGCGCTGACCCGTGCTCGGCCACAGGCCGGATCGCCTCGGGCGCCCATCCGATCGTTTCTACGACCGGCCGGGGTTCGGTGTCCGGCGCAAACCGGCCCCGACGATGAAGGTCGCATCGAACGCCGGACTCGCATCGTGGATGGACGAGGACATGGATGTCGACGCCTCGCCGGTCCTGATCAGTTCGCCCGTGCTGCGGAGAAGGCCCGGGTTGAGACGGCCTCAAACGGGACGTCGCTGGTGCAGGGCGAGGTGTCCCACAGGTCGCCTGCAGGCGTGCGACCGAGTGGTCAGCGCTTGATGTCGAAGCCTTCGGCGCCCATCGCCGCCTCGACCTCCGCGGCCGAAAAGAGGTTGAAATCGCCGGGCACCGAGTGTTTCAGACCGGCGGCGGCCAGGCCGAAATCCAGCGCGCGCCGGTCGTCCCAGCCGCTCCACAGACCATAGAGAACACCCGAGGCGAAGGCGTCGCCGCCGCCCACGCGGTCAATGACGCCCGTCAGGTGGATAGACTCGGCCCGCGTCTCGATCACGTCGCCGTCCTCGTTCCGCGTCAGCATGACGGCGGACAGGGCCTGGTCGGATACGCTGTCATTGACGCGCAGGGTGCAGGCGATGCGCTCTAGCCGGGGGAAGGCCTCGAAGGCGGCGGCAGCGGCCAGACGGCGGCGTTCGGCGGGGTCAGAACTTTCGAACTTGCGACCCAGCACCAGGGCGAAATCCCGGTCGTCGGCGAAGGCGATCGTCGCGCTGGCCAGCATCTTGCCGAGCGTGCCGGGAGGATCGCCGGCCCACTGCTCCCACAGCTTGCCGCGGAAATTGCCGTCATAGCTGACCTTGACGCCCTTGCGTGCGGCGGCGGCGGCCAGGGCGATGGCGGCGGCCGAGCCATTGGGCCCGGTGGCGGGGGTCACGCCCGAGGCGTGGAGCCATTCGACCCCGTCCAGCAGGGCGTCCCAGTCGAAGGCCGTGTGCACGTTCTCGACGAAGGCCGAGCCGGCCCGGTCGTACAGCACCTCTGACGGCCGACGCACGGCGCCGGGCGTCAGGAAGTACAGGCCCATCCGCCCGGGGGTGAAGACGATGGGCGAGGCGTCGACGCCATGGCGCCGCACCTCGTCACGCGCCGCCCGACCCAGGGCGTTGTCGGGCAGGACCGTGGCCATGGCGACCGGCGCGCCGAACTGGGCCAGGCCCACGGCGACATTGGCCTCGGCCCCGCCCGGACGCGCGGTCAGGGCCGGGGACTGCAGCAGCAGCTCATGGGCGTTGGGCGTGAACCGCAACAGCATCTCGCCGAAGCAGAGAATCTTGCCGCCCTTTTGGGCGCCTATGCTCGCGACGCCAGAGGCTTGATTTGTCATGGACGAAGGCTAGCGCGGGATCGGCGCGCCTGCCAGCCGCCGTCGACCGGCAGGATGGCGCCCTGGACACAGTCCGAGGCCCGGCTGGCCAGGAAGACGGCAGTTCCCCCGAGGTCCGAAGGATCGCCCCAGCGTCCGGCCGGGATGTGATTCAGGATCTCGGCTGACCGGACCGGATCCTGACGCAGGCTCATGAAGAAGACCGTCTTCAGGTTGGTGTTCATCACCAGGTCCCGATCGGCCTCGGTGACGTCGACCGCACCGGCGCGGCGGATCAGGCCGGCGTGGTTCACGAGGATGTCGATGCAGCCGGAGGCGTCCAGCGTCTCCTGCACCACCCGGCCCACCGGCTCGATGGAGGTCCGGTCGGTCAGGTTCTCGACAGGGCCACCTGACGTGTCGGTCCGGGGAGTCCTCAGCGGCTCGAATCGAGCTTTACGGCGGACGCCCTCACCACCAGCGAGGGTTTGACTTCCGGCTGGACCATCGTGGCCGGGTCCACGCCGTGCATCGGGGCCAGCAGTTTCTCGGCGGCCAACCGGCCCATGTCGCGGATCGGAAGCCGCACCGAGGTCAGTCTGGGCCAGACCCGCGCCGCCATGGGCAGGTCGTCGAAACCGACGATGGAGAGGTCGCGCGGCAGTTCCAGCCCGCGCTCACGCGCCGCCTGCATGACGCCGATGGCCATGTCGTCGTTCAGGGTGAAGATGGCGGTTGGCGGCGATGGGAGCGAGAGCAGGGCGTGGCCGGCCTCCACCCCAGATTCAAAGGTATAGGCGCCCTTGAAGTCATGGCTCGGATCCAGCGGGATGCCGTGCGCGGCCAGGGCGTCCACGAAGCCCTGGCCTCGCACGGCCGACGAACGGAACAGGTCCGGGCCGCGGACAAGACCAATCCGGCGATGGCCCAGATCCGCCAGATGGTTGGCCGCCTCCGCCGCGCCTACACCGTCATTGGTGACGACCATCGCCTGCGGCTCGTCCAGCGCCACCGAGGCGATGCGGACATAGGGGCAGTCGAGCTCGCTCAGCAGGTCAATGACGCGCTGATCCTCCGATACCGACGGCGGCATGATCACGCCGAACAGCCGCTGGCGCTCGACGAAGCCGCGAATCTCGCTCAGCAGGTCGTCGGAATCGCGGTCGCAGGGGTGGACGACCAGTTCCAGGCCCGAGCCCCTGAGCGCATCCAGCACGCCCTGCTGCATGTTGACGACATAGGTGGGCGACGGGTTGTCGTAGATCAGGCCAACCAGAAACGACCGCCGGAAGGCCAGGCCGCGGGCCTGGGGGTCGGGGGTGAAGCCGAGCTGGTCAATGACCGACTTCACCCGCTCGCGCGTGTCCTCGCGCACCAAAGGCGACTGGTTGATCACGCGCGATACGGTCTTCTTGGAGACCTGCGCCTCGCGGGCGACATCGTTGATCGTCGCGCGCTTTCCCGATCTTGTGGGGTGCGGATCGTCCTGAGCCAATTCGGCCTTCCCTCTCGATATGGGGGACACGCATAGTCCCAGCGGAAGCACCGCGCCATGGGCCCCGCATGGGGAAGACGCCGGCTATATCCTCGACCAGACCGGCAGCTGTACGCCCATCTTCGTCATGGCAGCCCCGGCCTGTCTGCTGGCCCTCAAGGCCGAGGTCCATCTGATCCAGAAGGGCGGCCATGGAGTCGGCGTCAGCCTCATCGCCGGCCGACCGGCCGAGGTCTGGCCCGGGCCGGCGCGGGCCTGGGCGGCGCGGGCGGGCTTTGCGCTCCAGGCCGTCCGCCTCTATACCGCCCGCCTCCCGGTCCAGAGACACGCCTTGCCCTTTCCGTTCGACATCACCGCCACCGAAGGCCGCGCCCGCACCGGGGTGCTGAAGACGCCGCGCGGCGACATCCGCACGCCAGCCTTCATGCCGGTCGGCACCGCCGCGACGGTCAAGGCCATGACTGTGGATCAGGTCAAGGCCACGGGCGCCGACATCCTGCTGGGCAATACCTATCACCTGATGCTGCGCCCCGGGCCCGAGCGGATGGAGCGTCTGGGCGGCCTCCACAAATTCATGGGCTGGGACAAACCCATCCTGACCGACTCGGGCGGCTTCCAGGTCATGTCCCTGGCCGGAATCTCGAAGGTGAAGGAGGAGGCGGTGACCTTCTCCAGCCATATCGACGGCTCCAAACACGTTCTGTCGCCGGAACGTTCGATCGAGATCCAGGCCGACCGTATCGGCGCCGACATCTCCATGCAGCTGGACCAGTGTGTCGCGTACCCGGCCGAGGAGCCGGCGGCCGAGGCGGCCATGCAGCTGTCGATCCGCTGGGGCGCGCGGTCAAAGGCGGCGTTCGGAGAGCGCGAACATCAGGCCCTGTTCGGCATCCAGCAGGGGTCGACCTTCGAACATCTGCGCCGCCAGTCGTCGGAACAGCTTCAGGAGATCGGCTTCGACGGCTACGCCATCGGCGGTCTGGCCGTGGGCGAGGGGCATCAGGCCATGTGCGAGGTGCTGGACTATGCGCCCGACATGCTGCCCGCCGACCGCCCGCGATACCTGATGGGCGTCGGCAAGCCGGTCGATCTGGTCGAGGCGGTGTGGCGCGGCGTGGACATGTTCGACTGCGTCCTGCCGACGCGAGCCGGCCGTCATGGTCAGGCCTGGACCTGGGAAGGGCCGCTCAATCTCAAGAACGCCCGCTTCGCGGAGGATCAGGACCCGCTGGACCCGACCATCGACGGGCCGTCATCGATGTATTCGAAGGCCTATCTGCACCACCTGATCCGCGCCGATGAGATCCTCGGCAAGATCCTGCTCAGCTGGCACAACATCGCCTTCTTCCAGGCGGTGACGGGGGCGATGCGGGCGGCGATCGCCGAGGGCCGGTTCGAGGCCTGGCGCAGGGACTTCCATGCGCGGCACACGTCGAACTGACATGCGTATCGAGAAGTCCGGCTTCCACGCCTACAACACCTACCTTGAGGAACCGCCCCGGCCGGAGGGCAATGAGACCGCCCTGCACCGCCACGTCATCATCATCGGCGGCGACAAATATTCGTTCTTCGCCCATTGGTCCGGCAAGTTCGCGCACAAGGGCGAGCGCATCTCCTTCGACTGGGACTGGGACCGCACCGGCGAGTTCCGAAACATCGACAAGCCGACCTTCGAGGCTTTCGCAAAAGACGGCACGATCCAGATCAGAGGCGATCGCAGCGACAAGGTTCGTGGCGCGAAACGCTGACTGACAGGTCTACCGCTGCGACCGACCCGTCGGCCGGTACCAGGCCGGGGACGCCGGCGGGGCGCAGTCCTGTTTCATGCCCAGCCCCTTCAGGAAGGCCCGCCGCAACCGTCCGGCCTCGACCGCGTCCTGCACCTGTTTCGACCGGGCCTGGGCGCCGGTCAGGGCGCGGACCCAGCTGCGGTAGGGAATGAAGTCGGTGGCGGCGTCGCGGATGGCGCGCAGGGCCTGTTCGGCGATCTCGTCCTGCATCCGTTCGTTCAGGGTCGAGCCGTCGGGCCGGGCCGGTTCGTCCCGGTCGGGGCCCAGGGCCTCGTCCAGCCGACGGACCTCGGCGCCGATGGTCGAGCAGCGGTTCAGATTGCGCCGGTCATAGGGATTGGCCCGGGCCTGCAACAGGACCGTCGGGATCTGGTCGCGCCGCACGTTCAGATCGACCAGGGGCTGGGTCGCGGCGTCGGCGAAACCGTCGCGCACCTGACCGGCGGCCGAGCAACCGGACAGGATCAGGATCAGCGGCAGAACGAAAAGGCGGGGGCGAACCATCATGGCCCCTGTTCAAGCGCCAAATGGTCGTGAGGGAAAGGGGGCGGAGCCAACTGAACCGAAACGGGCCGGGCGACGTATTGGGTTCTCTCTCGTCGGATTCCTCCATGCCCGATTTCGTCCCGATCCTCGCGGTCAATCTCGCCCTCTGTCTGGCGGTGTTCGCCACGCTGTGGGGGCTGTCGCTAGCGATCCGCGACGTCAGCTTTATCGACGGGTGCTGGGGCCTGGGGTTGGCGGGGGTGGGGGCGGCGACCTTCGTCCAGATGGGCGAGGCGACCCCGCGCCGGCTGCTGATCGCCGGGCTGGTCGTGGTCTGGGGGCTGAGGCTGGGCCTCTACCTGCTGTGGCGCTGGCGTCAGCACGGCGCCGACCGTCGCTATGTCGACATGCTGGAGGCGGCGCAGGCCAAGGGGCAGTCCTGGCCGCAGGCGGCCTTCATGGTGTTTCTCGTTCAGGCCCTGATCCTGTTCGTCGTCAGCCTGCCGGTGCAACTGGGTCAGGCGGCGGCGCCCACCGCCCTCGGCGTCGTCGGCTGGGCCGGCGCGGCGCTGGCGGCCTTCGGCGTCCTGTTCGAGAGTCTGGGCGACTGGCAGATGGCCCGGTTCAAGGCCGATCCCGCTAACAAGGGGGCGGTCATGGACCGGGGCCTGTGGCGCTACACCCGCCACCCGAACTATTTCGGCGACCTGTGCGTCTGGTTCGGCCTGTGGCTGATCGCCGCGGAGACGGGCGTCTGGGGTCTGGCCTCCATCGTCGGGCCCCTGCTGCTGCTGTCGATGTTCCTCAAGGTCAGCGGCGGCGGTTTGTACGAAGGGCGACTGAAAACCTCGCGGCCGGGCTATGCCGACTATCTGGCCCGCACCAGCCCCCTGATCCCGTGGCCGCCGAAGCGGGGTTGAATATCAGCCGAACAGCTGTGTGATCCAGCCGGCGACGTGCTGTATGATCTCGACCACCGTCCGCCAGATCAGGAACAGATAGCCGGCGGTAACCAGCGACCAGAAGCCGCCGATCAGCACGGCGATCCCGTCCTTCTGCATGACCCCGAGGGCGAAAAACAGCATCGCCAGACCCGGGAGCATGTCGCCGAACGGAACGGGCAGGGCCATGATGATCGCAAGGACGACGCAGGCCGTCCCCATCAGGATCTCGCCCACCGCCCCGGTCAGGACCGGCAGGCGCGGGCGGGTGAGGTTTTCGACATAGCGGATCGGTCGCGAAATCCGGGCCACCGCGCGGCGATAGGCGACGCGGGACAGGGAAGCCTTCAGCGCCCAGCGCGGCAGCCAGACCTCATTGTGCTGGAGCGCCAGTTCAACAGCCAGCAGGATGATCGGCAGGGCGAAGACCGCCTTGCCGCCCGGAGGCCAGGGCAGCAGGGCCATCAGGGTCAGGACCAGAATCAGGGCCCCCAGACCCCGGTCGCCAAAGGCGTCGACAACCTCGTCCAGCGTCAGCTTGGGATCGTCGCCCTGGCCAAGCGATTCCAGCACCTCGGAGAAGGTCTGGTTGCGGGCGGAAGGCGCGGGGGAAGGCGGCATGGGGAGATGGACGATCCGGGCGACCCGGGCGGCCCCCGTCGCCATTTAGGGAAGGGTGATGGAAGGCGCCAGCGTCAGTCCCCGACGTGCCCGGGTTTTCCCTTGCGGCCGGTGCTGGCGAAGGCCTCGAGTTGCTTTTCGGTCATGGTTTCGGCCATTGACCTGGAGGCGCCCTTCAGTTTCGACTTCGGCGTGTCGCCCCGTCTGGCGCTGAGCGCGGCTCCGGCGGCCTTCTGTTGTGCGGCGGATTTGGCGGGCATGGGGCGTCTCCTTCCCCAGAGGGAAGGGCTCAGCTTCCCAACAGTTCCCGCCCGATCAGGAAGCGGCGGATCTCGTTCGTCCCCGCGCCGATATCGTACAGCTTGGCGTCGCGGACCAGCCGTTCAACGGGCCATTCCTTCGTGTAGCCGGCGCCGCCCAGGGCCTGGACGGCCTCGAGGCTGACCTTCACCGCATTCTCGCTGGCCAGCAGGATGGCGCCGGCGGCGTCGTAGCGGGTGGTCTTGCCCTGGTCACAGGCCCGGGCCACGGCATAGACATAGGCGCGGGCGCTGTTCAGGGCGACGTACATGTCCGCGACCTTGGCCTGCATCAGCTGGAAAGAGCCGATGGCCCGGCCGAACTGTTTGCGCTCGCGCACATAGGGCAGGACCACGTCCAGCGCCGCCTGCATGATGCCCAGAGGCCCGGCGGCCAGCACGGCCCGTTCATAGTCCAGACCACTCATCAACACGGCCGCGCCCCGGCCTTCGCCGCCCATGATCTGGTCCTCGGAAACTTCGCAATCCTCGAACACCAGTTCGGCGGTGTCCGAACCGCGCATGCCCATCTTGTCCAGCTTTTTCGAGACGCTGAAGCCCTTCATGCCCTTCTCGATCAGGAAGGCGGTGACCCCCCCGTTGCCCTCGCCGGTGCGGGCATAGACCACCAGGGTGTCTGCGTGCGGGGCGTTGGTGATCCAGAACTTGGTCCCGTTCAGGATGTAGCGGTCGCCCGTCTTCACGGCCTGGGTGCGCATCGACATGACGTCCGAGCCCGAACCGGCCTCCGACATGGCCAGTGAGCCGACGTGCTGGCCTGAAATCAGTCCGGGCAGGTATTTGCGCTTCTGTTCCCCGGTGCCCCAGCGACGGATCTGGTTCACGCACAGGTTGGAATGGGCCCCGTAGCTGAGGCCGATCGAGGCCGAGGCCCGCGACACCTCCTCCATGGCCACGACGTGTTCCAGATAGCCGAGACCCAGGCCGCCGTGCTCTTCCTCGACGGTGATGCCGTGCAGGCCCAGCTCGCCCATCTCTGGCCAGAGATCGCGAGCGAATTCGTTGGTCTGGTCGATCCCGGCGGCGCGGGGCGCCAGCCGGTCGGCGGCCCAGCGGGCAGTGGTTTCACGGATGGCGTCGGCCGTATCACCGAGGCCGAATTCCATCGATTGGGGGGCAAAGGGAATGCTCATGCTGCGGGGTTAGCATGAACCCCGCCCGGCCCGCGAGGGGCCGCGACCAGGAACCGCCTTCAGCGGTCGTCGCTGAGACGCTGGTAGATGTTGTAGGCCGACACCCCGACGCAGGCGGCCCCGATCACGGCCAGCACAGCGGCGATGGCCACGATGCCCTGGACATCGGTCGTCGCCAGCGAAGCCTTGCGAAGCGCCGCCATGGACATCGCCAGGGACACCAGGCCGAAGCCGCCCATGACCAGATAGGCCCAGACCCGACGCCAGCTGAAGCCTTCGGGCTTGGCGTCGAACGGGTCGGGCCAGACGCCCGGCCCGTTGGACAGGTTCAGGCTGCCGTCGTCCTCGAACAGGGCGGGCGCGTCCGGATCAGCCGTCGCCTCATCCCGGGGCCAGACCAGTCGCGGAGTCGACAGGCCGACGCCCTCTGCGGCGACGCCCGACATCAACAGCTGGCCGCTCGCGGCCGCCTCGTCGCCAAGGGCCGGCCAGACGATCTGCCCCGGTGAGGGCGCCGTCGCACCGGTAAAGGGGTCGGCCGCGACCGGCGTCTCGGGCAGTTCGAGCGGCACGGGCCCGGTCCGGGGGCCGCCATAGGTCGTCGCCCGCTCATCGACCGGCGCCGCCTCGGCCTCGAGGGCGGGAGGGGCGAAGCTGACGACCTGGACGACGTCGGTCCCGGCGTTCGAGGTCGTCTCATGCTGTGCGTTGGCTTCCGGGGCGTCGGCCTCGACCGCGTCGACCGCGCCGGGCTCGGCCGGCAGGGTTGCGGCCATCGACGTCGTCAGGGTCAGGGCGTCGGGCGAAGCCGAGGTTTCGGCCAGCGCCGCGTCTTCGACCACCGCCGCACCCTCGGCCGTGGCGATCGGCGCACCGGGAGCGAAGACAGGGATTTCTACCGGGGGAGCCGGATCGGCGACCGTCGCCTCATCCGCAGCGGGCGCGTCATCGACGCTGTGGGGAGTCTCTGCGATCGGGTCGGCGACGGTCTCGCCCGCCGCCGCGGTCGCCAATGTGTCGGCGTCTGTTATTCCGGCGTCCGCAGGGGTCGCCGTGCCGGCGGCGTCAGGGACGGGCGCCACTGCTCCAGAGTCTTCGGTTCCTGTCTCCGCGACGTCGGATGCTTGGGTTTCCGTCGTCCCGACCTCAGGTCCGGGGGTGATGTCTGTCGGCGCGACGGGCTCGTCCACAGCGTCGACCGGCGCGTCGACCGCCGCAGTGATGACGCTGTCGAGTTCCGGAGCCGGCGATGCCGACAGGTCCGGGCCGGATTCGGGCATGGCGCAGTCGGCCGTCGGGGCCGGCGCTTCGTCAGGCGTGGAGGCGATCCCGGCCACTTCCGGCTCATGGGCCGCCGGCGCCGGGACGGGCAGGGGGGCGGCAAGCAGGTCGGACAGGGTGACGGCCGTCCCCGGCGCAGCGACAAACAGCGCGCGCTCGGCGGCGCGGCGGCGCAGGCCGGCATCCCGCACCGGCGGTTCAGGCCAGGCGACCATGGCGTCGGCTGCATCGGCCTCGGCGCCGGCATTGACCCGCGACAGGACGTCAGAGGATCGGAAGGCGTCGACGCCCACCGAGAAGGCGAAACTGGCCAGGGCATCATACTGATGCTGGTTCACCGGACGTCCCAGCCCCTCGGTCAGGGCGGTCTGGACCGGGATCAGGTCGTATTGCAGCAGCAGTTCGGCGTCGGCCTCGCTGACGCTCGCGCCCTCACGCGCCGAGGCGGTGTGCCCATAGCCGACCACCCAGCGGCCGTCCTCGCGCTGGATGGCGCGCGGGCGAAAGCCCTCGAAGCTCTTGATCAGCAGGACGCCTTCGCGAGAAATCTTCATTCGCTGCATGACGGGTTCGGACACGGACATTGACCCAATACGGCACAGGCTCCTTCGCCCGAAACGGGTTCAAGCAAACGGCGAGCCAGCCGCATCCCGCCTTACAACAGAACCAGGGTCGCGAGACCGAGGAAGATCAGGAATCCGAAAAAGTCGGTGGTGGCGGTTACAAATACTGCCGACGACACGGCCGGGTCGAACTTCATCTTCGACAGGGTCAGGGGCGTCAGGACGCCGATCGACGCTGCCACCAGCAGGTTCAGCACCATGGCCGAGGCGATCACCACACCGATCCTCCAGTCCTCATCCCGGAACCACACGCCCGCCGCCAGTCCGATCAGCGGGGCCAGGATCAGGCCGTTGGCCAGCCCGACCGCCATCTCGCGCCAGAAGGTGCGGGGCGCGTTGGAGCTGTTCAGCTCACGCGTGGCCAGAGCCCGCACGGTCACGGTCAGGGCCTGGGTGCCGGCGTTGCCGCCAATGGCCGAGACGATGGGCATCAGGACGGCCAGGGCCACGATCTGCTGGATCGTGCCTTCAAACAGACCGATGACGCTGGCGCCCAGGGCGGCTGTCGCCAGATTGATCGCCAGCCAGGGCACGCGACCGCGCACAATGTCCAGCACGCCCGAACCGCGATCCTCGTCAGACACGCCGGCCAGACGCAGGATGTCCTCGCGGTTCTCCTCCTGGATGATGTTGACGATGTCATCGACCGTGATCTGGCCGACCAGCCGTCCGCCCGCATCGACGACGGGCGCCGAGATCAGGTGGTATTTCTCGAAGATGTAGGCCACCTCTTCCTGATCCTGATCGACGGTGATCTCGTTCACCGGCTCCATCAGTTCGGTCAGGCGGGTCGAGCGTGAGGCGCGCAGCAACTGGCTGACCGCGACCCCGCCGACGGGCCGGTTGACCGGATCGACCACATAGATGTCGAAGAACAGTTCGGGCAGGTCCTCGCCCTGGGCCCGGACGTGGTCGATGGTGTCGCCGACGGTCCAGAACTGGGGCGCGGCCATCACCTCGCGCTGCATCAGGCGGCCTGCGGATTCCTCGTCATAGGCCAGGGAGGTCTCGATGGCGGCCCGGTCGGGGGCCGGCATGGCCGACAGCACCTTCTCGCGCTGGTCGTCCTCCATCTCCTCGACCACGGCGGCGGCGTCGTCTGAGTCCAGCTCCTGCAGCGCCTCGGCCAGGATGCCGGCAGGCACACGCTCCAGAACCTCCTCGCGGATGCCGTCGTCGAGTTCGGGCAGGGTGGCGGCCAGCAGTTCCGGCGGCAGCCACAGCACCACGACAGCGCGGTGCTCGGCCGTCAGAAAGCCCATCAGGTCGGCGACGTCGGCCGGGTGGAGGTCTTCCAGGAGCGACCGCAGCCGCATGCCGTCGCCGTCGTCGGCGGCGTCCACCACCTTTTCGACGAAGGCGGCGGTGAGGACATAGTCCTCATCGAGGGCCTCATGGTCCTCCACCTCGATTTCGAGGTCCTTGACGTCAGGTTCGAGAGTGGCGGTTCTGTCGCTCACGCGGGCCTCCCCCTCTCTCGATGATGATCAGCCGGTAGCGCCGATTAGTATCCCTGATTCGTCACAGATGGTGCGGTCGAGAAGACTCGAACTTCCACGGGTTGCCCCACAGCGACCTCAACGCTGCGCGTCTACCAATTCCGCCACGACCGCTCGCATCGGAGCGGGGCTGATAGCGGAGGATGTCCCGAAAGGGAAGGGGGAAGAGAATGGTTAGTGGCGAGTGGCCAGTGGCGAGCAAAATGGCCCCGCCCAGTCTTCAGGACGCGTTGTTATGAGGAGGGGCGGCAGACACTCTCGCCACTCGCCACTCGCCACTGCCTCAGGCGGCGCCCGCCATGAAATCATAGAGGTCCGCCGGCCGCGTCACGGTGATGGCGATACGGTCCTCGCGGATTTCGATCTGGCCGCGGGCCACCGGGTGGTTGTTGGCCAGGATCCAGACCTCGTCGTGTTCAGAGGCGTCCAGCGGGATGACCGCGCCGCGGCCCATCTTCAACAGCTGCGCCATCGGCAGGACCGAGCGGCCCAGCACGACGGAAATCTCGACGTTGACGGCGTTGATCTGGCTCACAGCATACTCTGGCGGACGTTCCGGGCCGGGCGAAGGACTTGCGTGCGCGGCTCCGCGCCCACATTGAAGCGATCATGCTTGCCGAGCCGTTAAGTCCCGCCAACTCTTTGACCGAGGGTCGACTGATCCGTCCGGATGACCGCGCGGTCGAGTGGGCGGTGTCGACGGCTCCGGTCCCCTATGACGCGGCGGTTGTGGCGATGGAGGCGCGGGTCGCGGCGATCGCGGCGGGGGAGGCGGCCGAGCTGGTCTGGCTGCTCGAACATCCGGCTCTCTATACCGCCGGGGTGTCGGCCCGGGACGAGGACCTGCTGCTCCCGGACCGGTTTCCGGTGCATCGCACCGGACGGGGCGGGCAATTCACCTATCACGGGCCGGGCCAACGGGTGGCCTATGTCATGCTGGACCTGAACGCGCGCGGTCGCGACGTGAGGGGGCTGGTCCGGGGGCTGGAGCGCTGGCTGATCGATGCCCTGGACCGGTTCGGCGTCGAGGCCGGCGTGCGTGAAGGCCGGGTCGGCGTCTGGGTCGAACGCAAGGGACCGGCCGATACCGGCGGGCCGGATCTCGCCCCCGTCTGGCGACGCGAGGACAAGATCGCGGCGATCGGCGTCAAGGTGCGCAAATGGGTCACGTTTCACGGCGTCAGCCTGAATGTGGAGCCGGAGCTCGATCACTTCCAGGGCATTGTCCCCTGCGGCATCACCGAGCATGGCGTTACCAGCCTGGTCGATCTCGGCGTGCCCGCGACGATGGACGAGGCCGATGCGGCCCTCAAATCGGCCTTCATCCGGGTATTTGGTCCGGTTACACCGGGGCCGTCGCCGATCTGAAACGCAGGGCGGCTACGGTCGCCGATGTCGCATCGTGATGGGCGGCGGCCGGTTCGGGCTTGGCAAGCCCGGCCCGGAAAGGTTTAACGCACATCTCCCTACTGCGACCGGTTATCTGGAGTTCGCCTGTGATCCATCGTCTGCTCACCGTTTCGACGGCCGCCCTCGCCCTTGCCGTGTCGGCCGGCGCCGTGGCGGCCCAGGACTTCCGCGCCCTGGCTCGCCAGGATCTCCAGGCGGCGCACGATGCGCTTCAGGCCAACCACCCGGCGGCCGCCATCTCGGGCCCGGCCAGCGCACCCTTCCGCGCCTGGATTGACGCCGGCCTGACAGATTCGCTGACCAAGGCCTCACAGGCGGGCAGCGGCGACAGCCACGCCTATCTGATGCGCTACTACGCCGGCGGCTTCCGCGATTCCAACATCGCCATGACCCCGAGCTTCGAGGGCCTCAGCCCCTTCTTCGCCACCAGCTGGCCCGGTTTCACCACCGGCTGGCAGGGCGGCAAATACGTTGTCACCTATATCAAGCCCGGCGTGCGCGGCACGCCGCCGCTGGGCGCGGCCCTGGTCGACTGCGGCGGCAAGACCGCCGAGGATCTGGCCAAGGAGAAGCTGGACCGCTGGGAAGCCGACCTGACGTCCGAGGCGGGCCGGGTGCGCAGCGCCCCCTTCCTGCTTTGGAACCGCAACAATCCCTTTACGGCCGGCATGCCCCTGGCCTGCAACTTCAGCGTCAACAACCGCCGGGCCCGTGAATTCCGGATGGTCGGCCAGCCGGCCGTGATCGCCGATCTGGAAGCGGCCTATCGCGCCACCGTCTATGTGCCCTCCTCGACCCCGCTGGGGCTCGAGATGATCAACGGCCGCCCCTGGGTGCACGTCCACTCCTTTGCCGACAACGCCGGCTGGGAGGCCTTCAACGCCCAGATCGAGGCCCAGGTCGCCCAGCTGCATGGCCCGCAGGGCTTTGTCCTGGATCTGCGCGGCGCCCGCGGCCAGTCCTACAGCTCGACCTCGCGCGGCTATGGCCTGGCCAACCGCATCTGGACGCCTGAATTCACCGTCAGCCGCCAGCCCGCTGCGGGCGAGATCACCTATCGCGCCACCCCGGACAACCGGGCCTGGTACGCCGCCACCCTCGGCCGGATGGAAGCCGATCCCCGCTTCGTGCAGGAGTCCATGGCGGTGATCGAGGAGACGCGCGCCATCATCGCCGCCTTTGACGCCGCCCTGGCGTCGGGCCAGCCGGTCTTCACCCTGGCCGGTCGTCCCGCCGTGCCGGACACGGGGGCGCCGAACCCCGTCGCCGGGCCTGTGGTGGTTCTGGTCGACAGCGGCTGCGCCGGCGGCTGCCTCGACACCCTCGACCTGCTGACGCGTCTGCCGAATGTGCGGATCGCCGGTTCGGCGACGGCGACCGATTCGATCTTCATCGAGCCCACCGTCCAGCGGCTGCCGTCCAACTATTCGGACCTCAGCTATGGTCACAAGGCCTGGACGTCGCGCCAGCGTCCCTCGAACACCGCCTTCGTCCCGGCCCAGGGCCTGATCTACACCGGCAATCCGGCCGATGAGACGGCCGTGCGCGCCTGGGTCGGCGGCCTGTTCTAGGCTTTGACAACCCGCTTCTCCGGCGCAGGCCGGAGAAGCGGCCGGGTCTTGGAACCGGAGCGTAAAGCCCCCATTTCAGGGTTATGACCCAATTCATCGACACGACCGGATCCGCCGCTGCCCCGGGCCTTCGCTCGGGCTCCGGCTTCGACCTGACGCCGCCCAGCGAGGGCCAGCGGGTTGCGCTGGAGGCCAGTCTGAGCGCCGAGGAAAAGCGCGTCCTGTTGTCGCACGGCACCGAGGCGCCGTTCTGCGGCGTCCTGCTGGGCGAGAAGCGGCCGGGGGTGTTCTGCTGCCGGGAATGCGGCCTGCCCCTGTTCAGGGCCGGGACCAAGTTCGAGAGCGGCACCGGCTGGCCCAGCTTCACCCAACCGGTCGATCCCGACCATGTGCGCGAGATCCGCGACACCAGCTATGGCATGGTTCGGATCGAGACGGTCTGCGCCCGCTGCGGCGGCCATCAGGGCCACGTCTTTCCCGACGGGCCGCCGCCGACCGGCCTGCGCTACTGCATCAACTCTGTCGCCCTGAGCTTCGTGCCCGACGGCGAGCCCCTGCCTGATCCGTTGCTGCGGGGAGACGGCGTCGCCTGAACCCCGCCGCATTCTGGGACCAGGCTGACGCCGCCGGAGGACACCGCCCATGCTGACCGCCCCAACCGCCCTGATCGCCCTGTCGCTGCTGACCGCTTCCGGGGATCCGGAAGGCGTCATCGCCACGGCGCCGGGCGGCGTCCAGTCTGTGGCCGTGGACGCTGTGGCGCCCGTCGTCGAAGCCGGGCCGGCGGTCTCGCTCCAGGCCCTGTCGCCCCACGGGCTCAGCACGGCGGAGCAGATCGACCGCTGGGTCGGCGAGCGGGCGGCCGGCGAGCGCCCGTTTGACACCGGATCGCGCGATCCCTTCGCCTTTACGGACGACCGCAAGATGCATGGCGAGGTCTCGGCCGCCATCGGCACCGGCGACTATTCAGCCTTCGGCGCCCGGGTCTCGATCCCGTTCGGCGAGACCGGGCGTGTCGATCTCAGCTACATCCAGTCAAAGAACAGTCCGTGGGGCTATGGCTATGGCTATGGGTACGGCGGCTACGACCCCCGTTTCGGGCCCGGCTATCGCGGCCACTACGATCCGTTTTTCATAGGTGAGGGCGTTGTCGTTCCGGGCGCCGCCTTCCGCCCCTGGCGCGAGGGCGAAACCCGGATTCCGCGTGCGGATGACGCACGGAGACCGGGACCGGTCGCCGGACAATGATGGTCTGACGCAAGTTGACCGCCGAAAACAAAAAAGGCCCGGTCGTGCGACCGGGCCTTTTGTTCAGAGTGGTGCCGCCGGGGGGAATCGAACCCACGACCTCAGCCTTACCAAGGATGCGCTCTACCACTGAGCTACGGCGGCTTGTTCTGAGGAAGCGGCCGTATAGCCAAACGTCCGGCGAGGGGGAAGCCCGAAAAGCAGCTTGGCGCGGAAAGAATTCCGGCGCTTGATGGGGACATGCCCCAAGGTCCTGAATATTCCGTCCCCGCCGAACCTGCGTCTGAGGACGCCGCGCCCGCGCCTGCCGCGCCCACGCCCCCCGTATCGCACCGTTCGGCCGAGCAGACCGCGCGCGCCGCCCGGCTGGCGGCGGCGCTGCGTGACAATCTGCGCCGCCGCAAGGCGACCAAACGGCCCGCTGCGACGAACGGCAACTGAAAGTCATCGTTCAGCCGGCCCGCGCCTCTTTCGCCCACCCCCTCGCGAGCGCTAGATAGCCGGCTCGCTGCGCGCCATGAACGGCGCGCCGCTTCAGGATCGACATGGACAGTATAGCGGTTCGGGGCAACGGCCCCCTCTACGGCGACATTTCCGTCAGCGGCGCCAAGAATTCGGCGATCAAATTGATGGCCGCCTCGATCCTGACGGACCAGCCGCTGCGGCTGACCAATATGCCGCGCCTGGCCGACACGAAATTCCTCGGCCAGTTGTTGCGCCAGTTCGGCGTCGTCGTGACCGAGAGCGACGGTCCGGACGGTCAGCAGACTCTGTTTGACGCACGCGAGATCACCTCGACCTTCGCCCCCTATGATCTGGTCCGCCAGATGCGGGCCTCGTTCAATGTGCTGGGACCGCTCCTGGCGCGCACCGGCCATGCCCGTGTGTCCCTGCCCGGGGGCTGCACCATCGGCGCCCGGCCCGTCGATCTGCATCTGGACGCCCTGACCCGGCTGGGCGCGGTGATCGAGCTGGAGGAGGGCTATGTCTCCGCCGTCGCGCCCAGGGGGCTGAAGGGCGCCGAGATCGAGTTTCCGTTCGTATCCGTCGGGGCCACCGAACACACCTTGATGGCGGCTGTGCTGGCCGAGGGCACGACCGTGCTGCGCCGGGCGGCGCGCGAACCCGAGATCGGCGATCTGGTGCGCTGCCTGACCGCCATGGGGGCCAGGATCGAGGGGGTGGACACCGACGTCCTGACGATCACTGGCGTGACCTCCCTGACCGGAACCGACTGGCCCGTGATCGCCGACCGGATTGAAATGGGCTCCTACGCCTGCGCCGCAGCCATGGCGGGCGGTGAGGTGCGGCTGACGAAGGCGGCTCCCGGCCTGATCTCGGCCCTGACCGACCGGATGATCGAGGCCGGCGTCGAGATCACGCCGACGGCTGACGGGGTTGTGGTCAAGCGCGATCCGGCGGTGCGGCTGAAGGCCGTGAACGTCGCGACCGAGGTCTATCCGGGCTTCGCCACCGACCTCCAGGCCCAGTTCATGGCCCTGATGACGACCGCCGACGGCGAGAGCATCATTCACGAGAACATCTTTGAGAACCGCTTCATGCATGCGCCCGAGCTGGCGCGTCTGGGCGCCGATATCTCGGTCCACGCCGGCGAGGCGCGGGTGAAGGGGGTTCAGAGCCTCAAGGCCGCACCGGTCATGGCGACCGATCTGCGCGCCTCGGTCAGTCTGGTGATCGCCGGGCTGGTCGCTGAGGGCGAGACCACCATCGGCCGCGTCTACCACCTGGATCGCGGCTTCGAGCGGCTGGAAGAAAAGCTCGGCGCCTGCGGGGCGCAGATCCGGCGGATCTCGACGGGACCGGGCGACGGAGACGGCGGCGATGACCACTGAGGCCTCTCCCGCACCCAGGACCTCCCGCGCCATCGAACCCCTCAGGCTTCTCGCCGAGGATGACGAGGATCTGGCCATCATCTCGGCGGCCTTGCAGGACGCCATCCTGCGCCCCGCCGACATTGTCTGGGAAAAGGCGGCGCGCCGACTGACCATTGAGTTCAGCCGCTTCTGCTGGGAATGCGGCGGCACGCGCGTGCGCGCCGCCATGCAGTTCGGCGACGTCCTGGCGGTCAGGAGTCGCGGCCTCCCGCGGCTGCCGGACGCCCCCCTTGAGCTTCTGGCGCTGGATTTCGAGCCCACCGAAGCGCCGGGCGGCCGGGTCACCCTGATGTTTGCAGGCGGCGGCGATTTGCGGGTCGAGGTCGAATGCCTCGACGCCGTGGTGGCCGATCTGTCGGACCGCTGGCCGGCCCGTACGGCGCCGCAGCACCCCGAGGACACAGACCCGGCGGCCTTCCCGCCCGGAGAGGGCCGATGAGCGAACACAGGCTGCAATCGATCCAGCTGGACGCCGCCACCCTGCCGTCGGCCACGGCCGAGATCGAGCATGAGCGGCGCGTCGCCATCTTTGATCTGATCGAGAAGAACAGTTTTGAGCCCGCCGGCCCGGCCAGTGGAGGCGAGGGGGCGGGCCCCTATGACCTCAAACTGTCGCTGCAGGACAACCGGCTGGTGTTCGACATCACCTCTGCGAGCGGTTTCAGCCGCACCTATGCCCTGTCCTTGACGCCGCTGAAGACGGTGCTGAAGGACTATGTCCTGATCTGCGACAGCTACTACGAGGCCTTGCGCGGATCATCGGCGACCCAGATCGAGGCGGTCGATATGGGCCGGCGCGGCCTGCACAACGAAGGCGCCGAGGCGCTGAAGGCGCGGCTGGAGGGCAAGGTCGCCATCGACCACGAAACGGCGCGCCGGCTGTTCACCCTGGTTTGCGCCCTGTACCGCCGGGGATAGGCAGCCTCGACTTCCCGGCTGATTTCAGGCATTAGCCCGCTTCTTTCGGCTCGCGCTCCGCCCGGCGCGGGCCTAGATTCGTATAAACGGGGCGTGAGAGGCCGCATGGCTAAGGAAGAACTGCTCGAGTTTCCCGGCACCGTCAGCGAACTGCTGCCGAACGCCACTTTTCGTGTGACGCTCGAGAACGATCACGAGATCATCGCCCATACGGCCGGCAAGATGCGCAAGAACCGCATCCGGGTTCTGGCCGGCGACAAGGTTCTGGTCGAGATGACGCCTTACGACCTGACCAAGGGCCGCATCACCTATCGCTTCAAGTAAGGGACGGCCGGATTGGCCCGTCCTGACCTTGTGCTGGCCTCGGCCAGTCCGCGCCGTATCGAACTGCTGGCGCTGGTCGGGATTACGCCCGACCGAATCGAACCCGCCGATATCGACGAGAGCCCGCTCCGGGACGAGACTCCGCCCCGGCTGGCGGCGCGTCTGGCCCGGTCCAAGGCCGAAGTCGTCGCCGCCCGGTCGCCCGAGGCCGTGGTCCTTGCCGCCGACACGGTCGTCGCGGTCGGCCGTCGCCTGCTGGAGAAGGCGGCTGACGAGGCAGAGGCGACGAAATTCCTGACCCTGCTGTCCGGTCGAAACCACCGGGTCTTCACCGGGGTGGCCGTGGCGGCCGCGGGCCGGATCACCCATCGGGTGGTCGAGACCCGGGTCACCTTCAAATCCCTTTCGGGCGCCGAGATCGCCGCCTATGTCGCCGGCGGGGACTGGCGCGGCAAGGCCGGAGCCTATGGCATACAGGGCCCGGCCGGGGCCTTTGTCATCCGCATCGTCGGCAGCCATCCGGCGGTGATGGGCCTGCCCCTGTATGAGACCGTCAACCTGTTGAACGGCGCCGGCTGGCGCACGTGAGCGACTCGGGAAGGCAGGGCGAGGTCGAGCTTTTTCTTGACGACACCCCGGGCGAACAGCGCGGGATTGTGGTCAGGAACGGCCTCTTCGAACAGCTTCTGGTCCAGCGCGAGGGCGATCCGGCCGAAATGCGTCTGGGCGCCCGGTCGGTGGGGCGGGTGGTTACCGTCGAGACGGGTCTGTCGGGCGCCTTCGTCGATCTGGGCTGCGGGCCGCCACACGCCTTCCTGCCGTTCACGCGGAACCATGTCCTGACGGTCGGCGAGGCGCTGGAGGTCGTTGTCACGGCCGAGGTCCGCGAATCCAAGGGGCCGGTGGTGCGTCGGCTGGGCCCGGCTGAGGGCGCGCCGCGTCTGCTGGCGGCGGCCCCGGATCTGCGGGACGAGCTCGCCGCCATTGCGCCCGCGATCGAGATCCAGACGGGCGCAGCCGCTCTGGGCGCCGGCTTCGAGGCCGAGGAGGAGGCGCTGGCCGGGGGAGGGGCATTCGCCGCCTTCGGCATCGATCTGGCGGTGCAGCGCACCAGGGCCCTGATCGCTGTCGACATCGACTTCGCCCCCTTGTCCGGCAGAGACGCGCGGAAGGGCAGGGCGAACGCGAATCGCGAAGGCCTCAATCAGGCGGCGCGGCTGATCCGGCTGATGCGATGGGGCGGGCTGGTGGTCGTCGATCTGGCCGGCGCGGCGCATGACGGCGCGGCTTTGACCGCCCAGGCCCGGGAGGCGTTCGGCTGGGAGCCCGATGCGGCCTTCGGTCCGGTCAGCCGGTTCGGCCTTTTGCAGTTGTCGCTGCCGTGGAGGCGCACGCCCGTGGAGGACCATCTGGGGCGGGCCGGCTCGGATCGCGCCCTGCAGACCGAGGCCATCGCCCTGACCCGCCGCCTGCGCCACGCCATGCTCAGCGACACCGCCGTTCCGCGCCTGGTCGCCCGTTGCCGTCCGGCCCTGGCCCAGCGGGCGGCGTCGCTCATCGCCCGGTTGGGGCCACGCGCCGGCGTTCGACCGGATGCGGGAATCCGTCCCGGCGCCGAAATCCTCGAGGAAGTCTGACCATGGCCCAGTGCCCGATCTGCCGGACGCGACCGTCGATACCGGAATATCGTCCGTTCTGTTCCAGACGCTGTTCCGACCTCGACCTGCAGCGCTGGTTCACCGGCGCCTACGCCATCCCCGTGCCCGAGGACGAGGCCGCGCCCGAAGAAGAGGCTTCAGACGGCTGAACGGTCTGGACACCCCGTTTCGCCTCGCCTATAGACCCCGCTCCCGCGCCGGGAACCCCCTGTGGGCCCGACATTGCGCAAGGGCCTGGGTAGCTCAGTTGGTAGAGCAGCGGATTGAAAATCCGCGTGTCGGTGGTTCGAATCCGCCCCCAGGCACCATTTCCCTTTCCGCTTTCATGGTCTGTCCGTCGAGCCCGCCCGCGCGGGCGCCGACCTGGCTTCCCCCCGGGAGAGTCGCGCTGCGCCGTCATCGTTTGGCGCTGGCGTCCGGCATCGGGCAAGTCGCCGCCCCTGATGAGACCAAACACAGACAAAAGTTGCTGTCTGGTCAGCATTTCAAGGTTGACCGTTCTTCTCAGAGTTCGCGCAATATATTTGCCGTGCGACCCCGTCGTGACGGTCACATGACACCGTTTTCCGGGTGGGGGCGGCCATCAGTGCAAGTTCTCTGCGCTTGAGAGGCGAAAACGACTATGCGCCCTTGACGCTCCAATCCCGCTTCGCCAAAGACGCTTGACCGTCATCTCCAATGAAGGCGGTCAACGAACGGCGCGCAGGCGGTTTTGGCCGATGTCGCGCCGGCACCCGTCGCGGCTTCCCCAAAGGTTGCCGAGACGTTAACATAGGCGGCCGGCTGCGCTCCCTTGGGGGGCAAGGCCGGTTTGAAACGATTTCATGGAAGGGACAGGCGCCGCAGGCGTGCTGTCTCAGGGTCCACAAGTTCAGACCAAAAAGCAGGAACCGGCGACAAATGCTCGACAGCAAAAAGACCAACATCCTTCTTGCCATGGCCGGCGCCGCCGTCCTGATGGCGAGCACACCCGCGCTTGCGCAGGCGCCCGCGGAACCGACCCCCGCTGCGGCTCCCGCCGCCGCCCCGGCCGCCCCCGCCGCCGAAACGCCCGCTCCGGCGGCTGAAGCCGAGACCGGCGGTCACAGCGGCGACATCACCCCGATCTCCATGTTCATGGACGCGACCCCGGTCGTGAAGGTCGTGATGATCGGCCTGCTGCTGGCCTCGATCTTCTCCTGGACCCTGCTGATCATCAAACTGATCGAGTTCGGCAGCCTGAACCGCAAGACCGACAACTTCCTCGAGAGCTTCCGCGGCGCCCGCACCATCGCCGACATGCAAAAGGTCTCGACCGCTGAAGAGTGGGAAGGCAACCCGCTGGCCGACATGGCCGCCGCCGCCACCGAAGAAGTCGAGCTGTCGCGTCAGGCCGGCCTGAGCGTCACCGGCGATCATCGCGATTCGGCCCTGTCCCGCGCCCAGCACGCCGTCGCGGCCGTGCAGGCCGGTCTGGCCGCGCGCCTGTCGGGCGGTCAGCAGTTCCTGGCCTCGACCGGCTCCATCGGCCCGTTCGTGGGCCTGTTCGGCACCGTTTACGGCATCATGAACTCCTTCATCGGCATCGTTCAGTCGAACACGACCAACCTCGCCGCCGTGGCTCCCGGTATCGCCGAGGCCCTGCTGGCCACCGGTATCGGCCTGTTCGCCGCTATCCCGGCCGTTGTGTTCTACAACTACTTCAACACCCGTATCTCGGCCTACGGCACCCGCTCGGACGGCTTTGCCGCTGAGCTGCTGAACGCCATCTCGCGTCAACTCGACAAGGGGGCGTAAGTCGTATGGCCGCCAAACTCGGAGGCTCGGGCGGCGGCAAGTATCACGTCGAACAGAACGCAGAGATCAACGTCACGCCTTTCGTTGATATCATGCTGGTTCTGCTCATCATCTTCATGGTTGCGTCTGCGGTCGCGACCCCTGGGGTTGAAGTGAAACTGCCGATTTCCGTCGCGAAGGCCACGTCAAGTCCGCCCAAGCCGATCTTCATCTCCATCCAGACGGACGGGCGGGTGTTCATCGGCGATCAGGAGACCACCTATGACGGTCTCGGGAGCGTGCTGAACGAGCAGATCGGTCGTCGGGATCCCACCAAGGAGCGGATCTATATCCGCGCCGACCAGGGAACCCGCTACGGTGATTTCATGCAGGCCATGAACTCACTGCAGGACAGCGGCTTCTACAGCGTCGCGCTCGTCGGCGAAGACAAAGCGCCAGTGTCGTAGGAACGGGAAATCACATGACAGATACACCCGTCGAATATCACCGCAGTCGCTATGACGCCCCTCGCAGGAAGGGCTTCATGGGGGTCTCGGCCGGCGTCTGGGCGATCGCCCTGGGCACCGTCTGCGTACTTTTCGCCGCTCTGATCTTCTGGGTTCAGAAGACAAAGTTCGAAATGAAGCAGATGGCGTTTGAGGACGAGGGCGTGGAGGTGGAGATCATCGCTCCGCCGCCCCCGCCCCCGCCGCCGCCGCCGCCGCCGCCGCCGCCGGACACCCCGCCGCCGCCCAAGCTGCAGGTCCGTCCGCCGGTCGCCGTGCCCAACGCGCCTCCGCCGCCGATCACCCTGCCGATCGAGCCGACGAAGAAGGAAGACCGCGTCGAATATACGGGCCCGCCCGTTATCGTCCCCGGTCCGCCGCCTCCGCCCGCTCCTCCGGCTCCCCCCCGGCCGTCCGTGATCACCAATGTTCAGTGGTCGCGTCCGCCCCGTCCCACGGCCGACGACTTCCCGTCGCGCGCCATGGATCGCGGCATCGGCGGCTCGGCCGTGGTGCAATGCACCGCCCAGGCCAGCGGCCGTCCGGCCAACTGCCGGGTGGTGTCGGAAACGCCTTCGGGCCTGGGCTTCGGCTCGGCCGCCATTCGCATCGTCCAGCGCGGGCAACTCTCGCCCCGCACCATCGACGGCGCGGCTACGGATGCGACCTTCACCGTGCGGGTGCCGTTCAACCTGGGCGACTAGGTCGGAACGTCACCATGACTATCGAGACGCCCCGGAGTTCGCTCCGGGGCGTTTTCGTTTGTGCGCCTCCGTACTCAGGTTTCGCGGCCTGTGTGAGGTTGCCGCTTGATCAGGGCGGGCGACGCCGCTAAACAACCCGCCTCGCGCCGGGCATGGCCCGCGTCAGGGTCCGTGATCGGGCCGCCTTAGCTCAGTTGGTTAGAGCGCCGGTTTGTGGAACCGGAGGTCCTCAGTTCAAGCCTGAGAGGCGGTACCATCTCCTGTTGGAGCGACGGGTTTTCCGAGCCTCCACCCCGGACCGGCCGTTTCCCGTCGACCCGTCCTCGCCACGAGGGCGGCGGGGATGACGGAAACGGTTCGACCTGTCGGGTCCGGACCCTAGGCCTTTTCGCCCTTGTCACGTCCCGTCCGCGCCTGCTGCCCGCGTCGCGCCGGATCCTGCGGTTCAGCGGGGACCGGCGGGTGCAGCGCCGCGGCATCGTTCCCGTTCGGCGCTGCCGGAGCCGCCACGGCTGCCGCCCTGCGCTTCTTCAGGGTCTCGACCGGGCCGTCCAGCATCGCCAGGACCGACAGGGCGGCGGCATGGCCGGCGGCCACCGTCGGCTCATAGACCTTCCAGTCGCGAATATCGGCCGCACCCGGGTCGGGCAGGATCAGCACATCGGTCTCGGCCCGCGACCGCTCCAGCTCTGCGTCGGTGGTGATGGTCGCCGACCGCATCAGTATGGACACGATCGGCGGACCCGCCTTCCACGCCCCGGACGCGATCCACCGCCACCAGGACGGGGGATTCTCCAGCGCCGACGGGTCCACGCCGCGCACCTGCGACATGTCCGAACCGACGGTCGGACCGGCGTTCAGCTGGCGCATCACATCCGTGGGGAAGTTCTTGACGACCGCCCCGTCGACCAGAACCTGGCCATTGATGACGACCGGCGGCATGACGCCGGGAATGGCGATGGAGGCCCGCATCGCCCGTCGCAACAGGCCGCGTCGATGCACCTCCAGCCGGCCAGTGGTCAGGTTCGACGATACGGCGAAAAAGGGCCGGGGCATGTCGGCGATGTCGATCTCGCCATAGGCGTCGTACAGCAGCCGCGCGACCTTGCCCGCACGGGTCATGGCCACGATCGGCACGGCGATGTCGGACAGGGGGTCGGACTTGACGAAGGCGGTGCGGATACGGGCGTCCAGCTCGGCGTCGGACCAGTCGAGAGCAGGCCCGGCCGCGATCACGGCCCCCATGGAGGCGCCGCCCAGAAAATCCAGCGGGGTCTTCATCTCGTTCAGCGCCCGGACCACGCCAATATGGGCATAGGCGCGGGCGCCGCCCCCCGACAGAACCAGCCCTACGGCCGTTCCGGTGATGATCCTGGCGATGCGGCCCGAGTCGTCGACATGCCCCTCGCGGACATGAAACCAGCGCCCGGGCTCTACCGCGTCCAGCCAGACGCCGGTGTTGGCCGGGCGGGCCATCCGGCTGTCACGCAACAGGATCAGGTCGGTGAATTGATGACCCACGCCCTCCAGGCTGCGCGACGGGATCACGGACGGCGGCGCGTTCAGGGCGTCCCCGACGATGAACAGCCGGTCCACCTGACGCGCACACAGGCTCGCCCATGCCGGCTGGTCGGCCTCCGCGACATACAGGACATAGTCGTGGCTGTCCTCGACGCGGGAGAACCATTCCGAGGCCGAACGCAGCGCCGTCTCGTCGATGACCTGGCAGCTGTAGCCCATGGCGATGACGGCGGCGGCGACCCGTTCGACGAAGGCCCGGATTGGCCGGGCGCGCGCGGCGACGAAGCCGAAGACGGTCGGTTCGCCGGCCGCGCCGGCCGAATGGTCGCGCGCCCGGGTCAGCATCAGCCGTGACAGGTGGATCATCACATCCGGCTCTGTCCGGGCGACCTCGAAGAAGGCCTCGCGCGGCAGGGCCAGGATCTCGGAATCCCGCAGGGCCACCACATCGGCGGAATGGGCCGTGCCGGCGATGAGGGCCATTTCGCCCACCGGTTCGCCGGGCCGGATCACGCCCAGAAACTGCGGCGGCTGGCCCTCGGCCCGGTGAAACACCCCCAGCCGGCCGGACCGCAGCAGATACAGGCTGTCGGCCTCGTCCCCCGCTGCGAACAGGGGCTCGCCCCCGGTGAGGGCGAACCAGCTGGCCTGGTTGGCGCGATGGTCGAAAACCCGCGCGAGGGCGGCCTCCAGGGTGTCGGATCGGGGCGAAGCGCGGCGTTTGGCCATGGCGCGATCATCCCGATTTTGCACGGCGGCGCCAGAGCCCGATCATGCAATCCGCCCCGCCAGGCTGTTCCGCGAAAGCCGCGCCTCTTCAACCTGCTTTCTTCACATCCTGTTACAGGGCCTCTCGCCTTCGCGGTCGCGGCACGTTAGTCAGGTCAAACGAGCGGGCCTAACCCGCCGGACAGCGACGGCCAACTCAGGGGTTACGGATGAGCAAGTGGGTGTACGGTTTCGGCGGCGGGTCTGCCGACGGCGACGCGTCGATGAAGAACCTGCTGGGCGGCAAGGGCGCCAACCTGGCGGAGATGTCGTCCCTCGGTCTGCCGGTACCGCCTGGCCTAACCATCACCACCGAGGCCTGCGTCCACTACTACTCCAACGGCCAGACCTGGCCGGCCGGTCTGATCGAGCAGGTCGCTGACGGGCTGAAGGCCGTCGAGTCGGTTGTCGGAAAGACTTTCGGCGATGCCCGAAATCCCCTGCTGGTCTCGGTGCGTTCGGGCGCCCGGGCCTCCATGCCGGGGATGATGGATACGGTCCTGAACCTCGGGCTGAACGATCAGACGGTCGATGGGCTGGCGGCCCTGTCCGGCGACCGTCGCTTCGCCTTCGATTCCTATCGCCGCTTCATCACCATGTATTCCAACGTGGTGCTGGGGCTCGGCCACGACCAGTTCGAGGAGGTTCTGGACGACCACAAGGATCGTCTGGGCGTCAGCATCGACACCGACCTGACCGCCGCCGACTGGGAAAAGGTCGTCGCCGACTACAAGACCGTGGTGGAGCGAGAGCTGGGGGAACCCTTCCCGCAGGATCCCCAGGCCCAGCTGTGGGGCGCCGTCTCGGCCGTCTTCGCCAGCTGGATGAACGACCGGGCCAAATTCTATCGCCGCATGCACGACATCCCCGAAAGCTGGGGCACGGCCGTCAACATCCAGTCGATGGTGTTCGGCAACATGGGCGAGACCTCGGCCACCGGCGTCGCCTTCACCCGCAACCCCTCGACCGGGGAGGCCAAACTCTATGGCGAGTTCCTGATCAACGCCCAGGGCGAGGACGTCGTCGCCGGCATTCGCACGCCCCAGTCGCTGACGAAGGCTGGCCGCGAGGAGATGGGCGAGACCGCCCCCTCCATGGAGGAGGCCATGCCAGTGGTCTTCGCCGAGTTCGTCGACGTCGTCGGCAAGCTGGAGAGCCACTACCGCGACATGCAGGATATCGAGTTCACGGTCGAACAGGGCCGGCTCTGGATGCTCCAGACCCGCAACGGCAAGCGCACCGCCAAGTCGGCGCTCAAGATCGCCGTGGACCTGGCCTCTGAAGGGGTCATCTCACAGGAAGAGGCGATCAGTCGCGTCGAGCCCGCCGCGCTCGACCAGCTGCTGCACCCGACGCTGGACCCGAACGCCCCGCGCACGGTGGTGGCGGCCGGCCTGCCGGCCTCTCCGGGCGCGGCGACGGGCAAGATCTGTTTCGACGCCGATGAGGCCGAGCGGCTGAACCAGCTGGGCGACGCCGTCATCCTGGTGCGCGAGGAAACTTCGCCGGAGGACATCCACGGCATGCATGCGGCGCGCGGCATCGTCACGGCGCGCGGCGGCATGACCAGCCACGCCGCCGTGGTGGCGCGCGGCATGGGCCGCCCCTGCGTCTCCGGCGCCGGAGAGATCCATATCGACGAAAAGGCCCGGACGTTCACCGCCCGCGGCCGCACCTTCAGGGCCGGCGAGATCATCACCATCGACGGGTCCAAGGGCGAGGTGCTGGACGGCGCGGTAGCCATGATCGAGCCCGAGCTGACCGGCGACTTCCAGACCCTGATGGCCTGGGCCGACGCCGTGCGGCGGCTGAAGGTCCGCGCCAATGCCGAGACGCCGCTGGACGCCCGAACAGCGCGCGGCTTCGGCGCCGAGGGCATCGGCCTGTGCCGTACCGAGCATATGTTCTTCGACGAGGCCCGGATCGCCGCCGTGCGCGAGATGATCCTGGCCGACGACGAGAAGGGCCGCCGCCTGGCGCTCGCCAAGATCGAGCCGTTCCAGAAGTCGGACTTCGTCGAGCTGTTCACCATCATGGCCGGCCTGCCGGTCACGGTGCGGCTGCTCGACCCGCCGCTGCACGAGTTCATCCCGCATACGGACGAGGACATCGACGCCCTGGCCGCGACCTCGGGCATCGACGCGGCCAAGCTGAAGCGCCGGGCCAAGGAACTGCACGAGACCAACCCGATGCTGGGCCACCGCGGCTGCCGCCTCGGCGTCGCCTATCCCGAAATCTACGAAATGCAGGTCCGGGCCATCCTTGAGGCGGCGCTGGAGGTCAAGAAAACCGCCGCCGAAGCCCCCATCCCCGAGATCATGCACCCCCTGGTCGCCATGGGCCTGGAGATGAAATATCTGCGCGAACTGACCGATCGGACGGCGAAGGCCGTGTTCGAAAAGGGCGGGGACAGCGTCGAATACCTGGTCGGCACCATGATCGAACTGCCGCGCGCGGCCCTGCGCGCCGGGGACCTGGCCGAACACGCCGAGTTCTTCTCCTTCGGCACCAACGACCTGACCCAGACCACCTTCGGCATCAGCCGCGACGATTCCGGCCGCTTCCTGCAGGCCTATATGGACAAGGGCATCTTCGAGACCGATCCCTTCGTCCGTCTGGACCAGGAAGGCGTCGGCGACCTGATCCGCATCGCCGCCGAGCGCGGCGGGGCGGTCCGTCCGGACATCAAGATGGGCATCTGCGGCGAACACGGCGGCGACCCCGCCTCGATCGCCTTCTGCGAAGAGGTCGGCCTCAGCTACGTGAGCTGCTCCCCCTATCGCGTCCCGATCGCAAGGCTGGCGGCGGCCCAGGCGGCGCTGGTCAGCCGGGGTGGAGCCGCGCGCGAAAAGGATCGGTAGGCGCGCGACGCGCCGGAAGAGCACATTGCGCGCCGCTTGCCGCTGTCTCCCGGTGTCACCAGGGGCGGGCTTCACAGGCGCCGCCCATGACCGACGCCAGAGCCGGGTCCATCGCCGTCGTCGGCCCCGGGGCAGTGGGCGCGGACCTCGACGATGATCTGTCTGACCGGGTGGTCCAGCGGGCCGAGCCGCCGTCGCCAGACACGGTCAACTCGCTGCCCGGCGACCGGCCGGCCGGCCGATGGAGTCGGACGCCCGCAACGGCGTCATCGTGCGGCTGGGCGCCCTCCACGGGGTCGCGGTGCCCGGCTGATGGGCGACCGGCGCTATTGTTGCTCATGGAACGGCGTGTGTGCCAGTAAATCTACAGTTTCGTCGCTGCAATGAGCGCGCCATGGAACGGCCGGATAAGACGCCTATTTAACAACTCGCTGGATGGGGCTGGTGACCACAAGTCATCGACAACCAGGAGTACAAGAAACTATGCGTAACATCATTCTCTCGACCGTCGTTCTCTCTGCCTTCGCTGTGCCGGTCATGGCCCAGACAGTCACCAACCCGCAGGTCTATGGATCAGTCGGCTACACCTATCTGGATGCGGATGCCGGTCGTCTCGGCGCCATCACCGGTCGGGTCGGCGCCAAACTGACGCCCTACCTGGGCGTCGAGGGTGAAACCTCCATCGGCGTGACCTCGGATCGCTATAATGTCGGCGACGTCTCGACGAAGTTCGAACACCGCTATGACGCGGCCGCCTATGCGGTGGCGAGCGTGCCGGTCCAGTCGAAGCTCGACCTGTTCGCCCGCGTCGGTTACGGCGTGACCGAGATCAAGGCCTCGGCCCTCGGTTTCAGCGCCAGCGAGCATCTGGACAGCGTCAACTACGGGGCCGGCGCCGAATACCGGCTCGACGGTCAGAACGGCATTCGAGCCGACTGGACGCGTCGCGACTTTCGTGACGACGGCGGCGAGGCCGACACCTATGCGCTGAGCTTCGTGCGCCGCTTCTGATTGCGGTCCTAAGCTGACAGCGAAAGGGCGCTTCTCCGGTTGGGAGAAGCGCCCTTTTCGTTCGTCATCGATCCTTCTGAGCGTCAGGCCGGCTCGGCGATCAGGGCCCAGCGCATGGAGCCCTCTCCAAACGGGCGGGTGAACCATTGGCTATAGCTCTCGAAGGCCTCGACCACAGCCTGACGCAGATCCTGCGAGACCGGTTCGCCCCGACTGCGCTTCATGGCCGCCACACAGTCGATCACCACGTTCTGGTGCGCCGAGCCGCCGAGTCGTTTGAGCACCAGCGCCACGTCGCGCGCCAGGGAGTCGAGGAAGTTCAGGGCATTCTGGCCCGGCGTCTCGGTCTGGGTGTTCGCCATTGCGACGCCTCTCTGCGTTTCGCGCTGTGCTGAAGGTGAATAAAAAGCAAACTCGCGTCCCGGGCGCAAGCGATGCCGGGTGCATTGCGGTATAAATCTGCGTTCACCGGGCCAGGCAGGTCGTCAGGCGCGCTTTCTGACGAAGACGGTGCCGGCCGAATAGCCGGCGCCGAACGAGCAGATCAGCCCGGTCTCGCCGGCCTCGAACCCGTCGTTGTGCTGGTGGAAGGCGATGATCGACCCGGCCGACGAGGTATTGGCGTACTCATCCAGAATGATGACGTTCTCTGACGGCTCAGGCTCGCGACCCAGCACCTTGCGGCCGATGAACTGGTTCATGTTGATATTGGCCTGGTGCAGCCACAGCCGTTTCAGGGCCTGGGGGTCCAGACCCAGTTCGCCGGCGTGGTCGATGATCATGTCGGACACCATGGGCACCACATCCTTGAACACCTTGCGGCCCTGCTGGATGAACAGCTTGTCCGGCTTGCCGATGCCCTCTGGCGCCGCATTGTTCAGGAAGCCGAAATTATTGCGGATATTGTTGGAGAAGCGGGTCTGGAGCCGTGTGCCCAGTACGTCCCAGCCGCCGGGCCCGGCCTGGTCCGCCGCCTCGACGATGACCGCGGTGCAGACGTCGCCGAAGATGAAATGGCTGTCGCGGTCGGTGAAGTTCAGATGGGCCGAACAGACCTCCGGATTGACCATCAGCACCGCCTTGACCGAGCCAGAGGCGATGAAGTCCGATGCCGTCTTGATGCCGAAGGTGGCCGAGGAACAGGCCACGTTCATGTCGAAGGCGAAGCCCTCGATGCCGAGCGCCTCCTGCACCTCGATAGCCAGGGCCGGATAGGGACGGGGCATGTTGGAGGCGGCGCAGAGCACCGCGCCGATCTCCGACACGTCCTTGCCCCAGGCGGCGAGGGCCTGACGGGCGGCGGCGACGGCCATCTGGGCCATGACCGACAGTTCGTCATTGGACCGTTCGGGGATATTGGGCGCCATCCGCTGCGGATCGATCACCCCGGCCTTGTCCAGCACGAACCGGCTCTTGATGCCGGAGGCCTTTTCGATGAACTCGACCGAGGAATGGGTCAGGGGCGCCAGATCGCCTTCAGCAATCTGGGCGGCGTGGTCGAGGTTCCACTGATCGGCCCAGCTGTTGTAGGCCGTCACCAGCTCTTCGTTGGAAATCGAGTGTTCGGGCGTGAACAGGCCGGTGGCGGCAATGACAGAGCTTATCACTTGGCGGTCCCTGACGCTCGGCGACGGGCGCCTCGCTGATTGAGGGATTGTCTAATAGGCCGGTGGCGGCGTCCGGTCGAGACTGGCCTTCAGCCCGCGCCACCAGCGCCGGATGCGGCCGCGCGGCGGGGCGGGCAGGGGCGTGTCGCGCGCCGCAATCAGGATCTCGACCAGGTCTTCCGCCTCGCAGGGCCAGCCGTCCGGCGTGACATAGACCGGATAGGCGATCAGGGCGGCATGGATCAGTTCATCGAGTGCGGCCTCGCGCGTGCGCCGCTCGAACGGTCCGGTCCGGTCGTCGGTCAGACCCCAGCCCGCATAGAAGGGCCGGCCATAGGTCGTGACCGCCTTCCCGCGCATCAGGGCCTCGAACCCCGACAGCGAGGTCAGGGTGGCCAGCTGGTCGCAGGCGTTCAGACAGTCGATGATGTCCAGATCGTCAGCCACGGCGTCGACGGCGTCCATCGCCTGCGCATCCAGCAGCCCCGGCCGGTTGCCCGCCGTGACATCGGGGTGGTTGCGATAGATCAGGAAGGCCTCGGGGAAGTCGCGCCGCGCCGCCTCGACCAGTCCGGAATTGGTGCGGAAGTCGGTGCAGCCGAACTGGATCGACCGGTCGTTCTCGACCTGACCGACGACCAGCAGTTTCACGCGCTCCTTCGGCCATCCGGCCGGGGCGGCGCCCTTCAGATTATATTTCGACAGGCCGGTCTCGACGATCCGCTTACGCAGGGCGGCGGCGCGGGTCAGGGCGCGGTCGTCAACCGTCCCGGCCTCGATCAGGGCCTCCAGCCGGCTGGGACGCGTGGCGTCGTAGTAGACGCCGAGATCGTCCAGGGCGACGGACAGGGCCCCGAAGAAGTCCGACCCCAGACCGCGCGAGCGGATGAAGCCGTCCTCCATCCGAACGGTGGGCGCGGTCGTGGCGGCGGCGGCGCGGCGGATCGGCTCGCTCTCCTTGCCCGCCCACCAGATCAGCCGCCCCTGTCCCGCCTCGGCCTGGCGGGCGGCGCCCGAGGCGAACCAGTGATAGCGCACCCGGCCGTGCGGCGAGTTCAGCAGGCGGCGAACCGGCGGGCGTTTGGCGGGGGCGAAGCCGACGGCGGACCACAGGCCGGACAGGCGCACGGCCCGGTCGCGCAGGGCGATCAGCCGCTCCAGCGCCTGTTCCGCCTCGCAGCGTCGGCCCGTAACCGGATCGACATAGCGGCTGTAGGCGATCAGGGCGGCGGCGGCGATGGTCAGGATATCCCTCGGCTGACCGCGCCGGCCGGTGTCGACCGCATCGGTCGTCAGGCCCCACCCGGAATAGAAGGGGGCGCCGAAACAGCGGACCGGCAGGCCGCGCAACAGGGCCTCGAATCCGAGGGCCGAGGTCACGCACCAGACGGCGTCCACTGCGGCCAGCAGGTCGGCCGGCCGCACATCGGCGTCGATCAGGGTCACGCCCGTCAGGTCTTCCTCGGCGATACAGCCCTGTTTGCGGCCCGCCGCCACGGCCGGGTGGCGTTTGACGATCAGCTGGGCGTCCGGCTCCTCGGCCCGGGCCGTGCGGATCATTTCGGCGAACGAGGCGGTGGAGGCCAGGCCATAGCCGATCGAGGCGTCGCCCCGGGTCTGGTCCACGATCAAAACCCGCCGGCCGGGCTTCAGCAGGCCCGGATCGAGCGGACCGCCCATATTGGTCTTGGACACGCCGCTCCCGACGATCCGGTCGATCAACCCGCGCGCCCGGGCCTTCATCGCCGCATCGCACCAGTCCGGCGCCGTCGCGATCAGCTGTTCAAGGCGGCTGGGCCGGGTGGCGTCATAGTAGACGCCCAGATCGTCGACGACCAGGCTGAGGCTCGTCGCGCCCGCCTCGCCGATCCCGATCGAGCGCAGGAAGCCATCCTCCAGCGCCACATAGGGCACGCCCCGGGTGGCTGCCCAGCGGCGTCCGGCGGCAGCGGTCGGCTTCATGCCCCAGCCGAGCACGGCCGTCGTCGAGGCTCCGGGCGCGGACTGGAAGGCATAGTCCGGCAGGAACTGGTCAAGGAAAGGCACCCGCCTCACGCCGGGCGCGCAGACCCAGACCGGGGACCGGGCATCCGGGACAGAGAGCGGCGGGATGTCTGGAGAGGCGCGGGTCACGAGCCCGTCATAAGGGCGCATGTCGTGCGGGCAAACTGCATTCGCGGGTGAGCCGCCCCCGTGTGCGACGAATTACCCGTCGGGTTGACCCGGCGTCAGTCTGGACAAGAGGCCGCTGAAGCGCGTTCACTCGCCCGGAAGCCACGAAGCTCGCGCTGAAAGCGGGCCGAGGTCGAGGAAACCACATGACCACACCCGCGCCTCCGGCGACGACAGCCGCCCCATGGCCGGCTCTCAGTCTCGCCCACGCCCACGCCGCGCTCACTGCGCCTGGCTCGCCGTTTGAGATCGAGACGATCGAAATCGACGGCCGTCCCGTCAAATGGTGGAAGAACGCCCCGCCGACCATGCGGCACACCTTTCTGGCGGCTGCGGCGCACGGTCCAAAGACCTTCATCGTTCATGAGGACGAGCGGGTCAGCTTCGACGACTTCAGGCGCGCCAGCCTGGCCCTGGCGGCCGAGTTGCAGGCGGCGGGGGTGCAGCCGGGCGACCGGGTGGCCCTGGCCATGCGCAACCTGCCGGAATGGCCGGTGGTCTTCTTCGCCGGAGTGCTGACAGGGGCGGTGGTGGTGGCCCTGAACGCCTGGTGGAGCGGCCCCGAGCTTCTCTACGGCCTGACCGATTCCGGGGCGACCGTCGCCATCATGGACCCCGAGCGGCTGGCGCGGATCGAGCCCCTGCTGGGCGGGGCGCCCGATGTGGCGCGCATCTATGTCTGTCGATCGGAGACCACGCCCGCCCATCCTCGCGTCCGCACCCTGGAAAGCGTCATCGGCCGGCCCGCCGACTGGCCGTTCCTGCCGGAGGGCGTCCTGCCGCCCGTGGATATCGACCCTGAGGATCCGGCGGTGCTGTTCTACACTTCCGGGACCAGCGGCGTGCCCAAGGGCGCGCTGGGCACACATCGCAACGCCGCCTGCAGCCTGATGGCGGCCCAGTTCAGCGTGGTGCGCTCCATGATCCGACGGGGCGAGGCCCCGCCCCAGCCCGACCCTTCGGCCCCCCAGAGGGTGAGTCTGGTCTCCATTCCGTTTTTCCACACGACCGGCTGCAACGCCGGGCTGCTGACGGCGGTCGCCCTGGGCCAGAGACTGGTGTGCCAAAGGCGCTTCGATCCGGTGGAGGCCTGCGCCCTGATCGAGCGAGAGGGCATCCAGACCATCGGCGGCGTGCCCTCCGTGGCGATCGCCATCCTGACCTGCCCGGAACGATCTCAATACGACCTTTCCTCGCTCGAGGTCGTCGCCTATGGCGGCGCGGCGGCGCCCGAGGCCCTGGTTCACAAGATCGCCGCTGACATGAGGGCCGCCCCCGGATCGGGCTGGGGCATGACCGAGACCAGCGCCGCCCATACCCATCACATGGCGGAGGACTATCTGCATCGCCCGCTCAGCTGCGGCCCGGCCTTGCCGGTCAGCGAGGTCAAGGTGGTGGACGAGGCCGGAAACGCCTTGCCCGTGGGCGAGGTCGGCGAACTGATGGCCTACGGGCCCAATGTCGTGAAGGGTTACTGGAACCGGCCGCAGGACACGGCGGAGACCTTCGTCGACGGCTGGGTGCGCACCGGCGATATCGCCCGTATCGACGAGGAGGGCTTCGTCTTCATCGTCGACCGAAAGAAGGATGTGATCATCCGCGGCGGCGAGAACATCTACTGTCAGGAGGTCGAGGATGTTCTCTATGCCCATCCGGCGGTCATGGAGGCGGCGCTGGTGTCGCGACCCCATCCCCTGCTTGGGGAGGACGCTGTCGCCTTTGTCTCCGTGATGCCGGGTCAGGCGGTCGAACCCGAGGCGTTGCGGAGATTCGTCGCCGGGCGGCTGGCGGCCTTCAAGGTTCCGGCCGAGATCCGCATTTCGCCCGGCCTGCTGCCCCGCAACGCCGCCGGAAAGATCGTCAAACCCGAGCTGAAGGCCCTGCTGGCGAGCCAAGACGAGACGTAGGCAGACGCACGGCGGAACAGTCTCCGCCGTGCGTCCCGGGCTCGTCTGGCCCCGGCGGGACCCGCCCTAGAAGCGATAGGCGACGCCGAGGCGCAGGTTGCGGCCGGGCAGGGGGGAGATGTCCTTGAGGAAGGACACATGCTCGCGCGCCTCCTCGTCGGTGAGGTTGCGAGCCTCGGCGAAGACCGTGACGTTGCGATCCGCCAACGGCCGCCAGGCCGCCTTCAGGTTGACCATCGTATAGTCGTCGGTCGGCAGTTCGCCGTCCGCCACGCGGTCCTGTTCGGCCACATGACGCACCTCGCCGGAGACGTCATAGCGCGCCGTGGTCCAGCTCAGCCCGCCTGTGACCGACCACGGCGGGATGCGGGCGGCGGAACCCAGATCGGTATCGGCGCGCACATAGTCGGCCGAGCCTTCGAGCGACAGTTTGCGGTCGCCGCTCTCCCACAGGGCATAGGCGCCTTCCACCTCGAACCCCTTGAAGGTGGCGTCGGTCTGGACGAACTGGAAGATTGGGAAGAGTTCGTCCTCTTCCTCGAAATAGAAGTCCTCGCCGGTGGCCCGCTCGTCGATGAAGCCGTCGTACCATGAGTGGTAGACGTGCAGGTCGCCCGTGAAGGCGCCGCGGTCATAGTGGACGGTGCCTTCAAGCGTCGTGACCTTCTCCTTGTCGAGGGTGACGTCGCCTGTCTCATAGACAGCCGTCGCGATATGGACCCCGTCGGCGAACAGTTCGACCTCGCTGGGCGCGCGCTCGTTGCGGGCCAGGCTGAGGCCGAGGAAGAGGCCAGGTGCGGGCCTGATGAAGCCGGCCACCGAGGCGGACCAGTTGTCGAAGGTGCGGGTCACCTCGCGGGCGCCGCCGATCGGGGTGGCCGACAGTTCACGACGGTCGAAACGCAGACCGCCCTCAACGCCCCATCCGGCGCGGTCCAGACGCTGGACGGTATAGAGGCCGAGTTCCGAGATGTCCGAGGTGGGCACGAAGGCCTCCTCGCCAATGGCCTCGAAGGTGCGCTCCAGACCCTGAACCCCCCAGGCGCCGTTCCAGCCGTCGCGCGTCCGCTGGACCAGATCCAGACGCGCCTCGGTTCCGTCGGAGTTGAAGACCGTGCCGGGCTCGCCGACGTCCTCGAACTCGGTGTGGGTATATGTGGCGTGGCCGACCGAGCCGCGCACGGCCTGAAGCGGTCCCTGGTCGAAGCGGTATTCACCCCGCAGGTCGTAGCGATCCTGGTTCAGCTCAATGAAGACCGTCGGCTCGGCCACCGTGCCGTATTCGCTGTCGGTGGTCTTGTACGAAAGGCCGAGGAAGCCCCGGTCGCCGATGTAGGCCCCGCCGACGCCCCAGGCGGTCAGGTCGGTGGCGCTGTTGGGCTGTTTGTCCTCATCGCCGCGCGCAATGCCTTCGGCCTCGGCCTGACGGCGCGAAACGGCGGGGGCGGGAATATCATAGTCGTCCGTCGTCCGGCGTACGCCATCCAGGGTGAAGGCGAAGGCGCCGGCGCCGACGGTCACCCGGCCGAAGCCTCCGCGACCGTCGTCGACGCTGGACGCCTGGGTCGAAAAGACGCCGTCGATACCGCCCTCGGGCTGTTCGGTCGGGATGCGGTCGTCCAGCACATTGACCACCCCGCCGATGGCCGAGCCGCCGTAGATCAGGGTGGCGGGGCCGCGGATGATCTCGATCCGGTTGGCCTCGGCCGGGTCGGTAGCCACGGCGTGGTCCGGCGAAACGGAAGACGCGTCGATCAGACCGATGCCGTTGGTCAGGACCTGGACGCGCGGGCCGCTGAGGCCCCGGATCACCGGGCGGCTGGCGCCGGGCGCGAAGTCGGTCGAGCGCATGCCGGGCCGGCCCGCGACCAGATCGCCGAGCGAGGCGGCGGGGGCGGTGGCCAGATATTCCTCGTCCAGAACATCGGTGGCGATCGTCGTGGCCCGCTGACTGATGGCGTAGGGGGCGGCGGTGACGACGACGTCCTCGACCCGATCCACCGGCGGCGAGGCGGGAGCCTGCCTCTGGGTCTGGGCATGGGCGGCGCCGGCGAGGGCGGAGACGGCGGCGGCAGTGAGGAGGACGGGACGCAGGGCGGACATGGACGAGTTCCTTGGGGAGGTTCGTCTGTGTTATGAGATAACATTGCGGCTCGTCAAGCCGCATGACTCAGGTCGTGCGTTCGGCCTTCTGCACCAGGGCCTCGGCCTGGCGGATGGAGGCGACGTCGATCATCCGGCCGTCCAGTGTCACCGCGCCCCGGCCTGCAGCGGCGGCCTGTTTCATGGCGGCGAGGATTCGGCGGGCCTGCTCGACCTCGGCCTCGGGCGGGCTGTAGGCGGCGTTAATGGTCTCGATCTGGCCCGGATGGATGGCCCATTTGCCGTCGAAGCCGAGCGCCGCCGTTCGTCCGGCCGCCGCCCTCAGTCCTTCCAGATCGGCATGGGCCGACCAGGGGCCGTCGAGCACCCTCAGTCCATGGGCCCGACCGGCGACAAGCAGGCGCGACAGCGGATAGTGCCATGGATCGCCGGGATAGGCCGCCATCCCCTCGCCGATGGCCGTGGTCCGGGCGCCAGTCGAGGCCGCGTAGTCGCCCGGCCCGTAGTGCAGGGCCTCGAGGCGCGGACTGGCGGCGGCGATGGCCTCCACATTCATCAGCCCCTGTGCGCTCTCGATGATCAACTCCAGCCCGACCGGTTTCGTCCGCCCGAGATCGGCCTCGACCTGGCCGACCAGGCGGTCCAGCGCCTGGACGTCGGCGGGGCTGTGGACCTTGGGCAGCATCAGCAGGTCCAGCCGGTCCGACGCTCCGTCCAGCACCTCGATCACGTCGCGGTAGGTCCAGATCGTGTCCCAGGCGTTGACCCGGATCGACAGGGTCTTGTCGCCCCAGTCGAATTCGCCGACGGCGCGGGCGGCATTGGCCCGGGCCGCCGCCTTGTCGTCGGGAGCGACCGAGTCTTCCAGATCGAGAAACACGACATCCGCCGCCCCCGCCGCCGCCTTCTCGATGAAGCGCAGGGAGGTCGCCGGCACGGAAAGCTGGCTGCGGTTCAGGCGAACAGGCGTGATCATGGCGTCATGGTGCGACGGAAGCCGGGATGGAGCAATGCGCGTCTGCGCCCGACGTGCCGTCTCAAGGCGCCGCCGCCGGACCGTAGAACAGGGCGTTGAACAGAAGTTTCACCGAGGCGCGGGCCTGGGCGCGGTTGACGACGTCGGGGCCCAGGACGATCAGCCGGCCCTGACCCAGAGGCAGGTCCAGAACGGCCTCCGACCCCGCCAGTTTCTGCGGACCGATGGCCCAGCCGCTGGAGACGCTGACGGTTTGCGGATAGCGGGCGATCGATGGCGATCCCTCGACAGCGCCGAAGCCGGCGTTGCGGTTGAAGAAAACATCCAGGGCCGGGGTGACGCCGAAGGCCAGGGGCTGCGCCGGATCGACCTCGGTCTTCAGCAGGGCGCCCGGGATGAAGAACTCGGTCGAGGGCAGGGGCCGTCGCGTCGCGCCTTCGCCCGCGGTCAGCACGTCAACGACCGGGGCCCCGAGGGCCGCCGCCAGCCGGTGCGCCGAGCCGATGGTCACGACGCTCCCGCCGGCCCGGGCGAAGGCCTCGATCTGGGGCAGGGTCTTTTCGGTGGTGATATAGCCCAGCCAGGGGTGGAACTCCGCCGGAATGGCTTCGGGCGCCGGCTGTCCGCGCTGCGCCGAGGCGGCGAGAGTCTGGGGGATGGTGTCGGAGGCGAACAACAGGACGTCGAAGTCCCGGGTCAGGTCTCCGGCGTCCAGCCGCTGCGGATAGACGACCTCGAACGGATATTCGAACTGCTCCAGCAGCCAGCGGGTCCAGCCCGAGGCCATGGAGCCGCCGTAGCGATCCACCAGCCCGATGCGGACCGGCTTCAGCGCCATCCGTTCGCCGCCGGGGGCGCGGCCTGCGGCGCGGGCGTTGAGACCCAGGTCGCGCACGGCCGTCTCGACCAGGGCGCGGCTTTCCGCCGAGGCCGGGATCCACAGGGCCCCGGGGGCCAGCCGGGCGTCGCCGACGCGCGTCTCCGCCTTTTGCCAGAAGACCGGCTGGCCGGCCTTGAGCAGGCGGTTGGTCAGGATGAAGCCATTGACCGGCTGGTGGTCGACCAGCCAGCCCGCCCCGCCGGAGCCGGTGATCCGCCCGGGCGGCGGGGTCAGGAGGTCGGGCACGCGCTCGAACGGGCCGTCAAAGCCGTCGAGGATGCGGTCGAACTGCACCCCCATCTGCAGGGCCAGGGTATAGCCGGTGGCGTCATAGGGCAGGGCGGGCGGCCCGCCCGGATATTGCAGGTCGTGGGGGTGGTCCTGGGGCTCGAACATGTCCAGCACATGCGGGCGATAGGCCTGGGCGGTCTTCACCACGAAGGATCCGGCCGGATAGGTCTTGCCGCCGATGGTGAAGGCGGCGGTGGCGCGCTCCACAGCCACTCCGGTCTTGATCAGGCTGTTGAGAAAGGCGACGGCATTGGGCAGGTCGGCCTGATCGGCGGGGAGGATATAGCCGCGCGGGTCACGTAGCGCCGGATCGCGCAAAACCTGCTCATACAGGACCGGGTCCAGTCCGCGGCGACCCTCCGGGTTCCGACCCCCGGGCGTCTGGTTCTGAGCCTCGCCCGCAGCCTCCAGCGCCTCCACCCGGGTGGGGGTGACGCGCCAGGTGTCGGTGTTTCCGCGGGCGATGGCGTTCGACCCCATCTTCCAGATGTTGAACAGCAGCCTGTCCCGGTTGCGCGAGGCGTAGTCCAGCACGGCGCGATTGATCGACAGCGAATAGTCGATCGACTGGCGGAACCGCCATTCCTGCGGCGCGACGGGCGACGGCAGGTCGTTCCGCGGCAGCTGCTGGTCCGGGATCAGGGCGATGCGGCTCGGGGTCGGATGGCCGGTGATCTCGGTCAGCAGGCCGACCGCATTGTGGAAATAGGTGATCGACCGCTCCATCCCGTTGTTCCAGGTGGAGTAGCTGGCGCCCGAACGCATGGTGGAGCCGGGCTTGCCCTCGGCGATCAGCCGGCTGTGCATGGCCGAGCCGACCTCGGACAATGTGCCCATGACCAGGGGGTCGTAGTTGTAGTTGAAGGGATCGCGGAACGGCGGCATGAACACCACCGTCCCGGCCGGCGCCGTCTGGTGATGGTTGTAGATGATCTGCGGGAACCACTCGCGGAAGAACATGCGGTTGACGTTGGTCGTCTCGCGCATGGCCGACAGATAGTAGTCGCGGTTGTTGTCGTGGCCGACGTAGGCCTGGTACAGGCGCGGGATCGTGCTGAATTCACGTTTCAGCGGATCGTCGTTCCGCATGTACCAGTCAGAGACCAGCTCCCAGCCGTCCGGGTTCAGGGGGGCGAACAGGATGACGACATCGTCCAGGATGCGCAGGGCCTCGGGATCCGTGGCGGTCAGATACTCGTGGATGGCGGCGATCAGGGCCTGGGGCGGGACGACCTCGGTGGCGTGCAGGCCGCCGTCGATCCAGACCACGGCCCTGCCCTCGGCGGCCATGGCCCGCGCTTCGGCCTCATCGAGCCCTTCCGCCCTGGCCAGCTTGCCGGCGATCTCCCGATAACGGTCAAGCCGGGCGATATTGGCAGGGGAGGAGACGGCGGCGACATACATGGTCCGCCCCTCGGTCGACTGGCCGATCTCCATCAGCTTCATGCGGTTCGACTGGGCCGCGACCGTTTTCAGCCAGGCCTCAAAAGCCGTGTAGTCGATCAGGCGATAGTCGTCGCCGACCTCCTGGCCGAAGGCTTCGCGCGGCGAGGTGACGGGCGTGGGGGCGAGGGACGGAGTCCCCGGAGACGAGGCGGTGACCGACGGCGCGGCAGGGCGCGCTTCAGGGGGCCGCGCTTCAGGGGGGCGGGCGAGCGCGGGTGGAGCGGCCGTGAGACCCAGAATCAGGGCGGCGATGGCGGCGGCGAAGGGTCTCGGCATCGGCAGGGCTCCGGCATGACAGCGGCTGTCAGCATGCATGACGCGACCTGTCGTCGGAATCCGCCGGTTGCCGGCCGCCTGAGCGCTCAGGCAGGGATCCGGACTGGCGGGCAGGGCGCGTTGTGGGAGGTAACATTGTGTGGCGCCGGGCGCGAGGCCGACAAAACGGATTGATCCCGTCCTGCGGGACGGTCACAAGCGATGACCGATCCGCGCCTTCAGAACCAGAAACGAGATCGGTATTGCGGGAGAACAGGACATGACGACAGAGACGACCACCGCCGCGAGCGGCAAGCCGGGAGGCGCACGCGCCGCCTTCGCCTATGTCACCACCCTGTTCTTCGCCTGGGGGTTCGCCACCTCCCTGATCGACCCGCTGATCGCTGCGGCGAAGCGGGTGTTCGACCTGACCACGGCGGAGGCCTTCCTGACCGCCTCGGCCTGGTTCATTGCCTATGGGGTGGTGTCGCTGCCGGCCGCCTCCATCCTGGCCAGACTGGGCTACAGCCGTTCGATCATCGGCGCCCTGGCCGTGATGGTCGCGGGGTGTCTGATCGTTCCGGCGGCCACAGCCGCCGACTGGTATCCGGGCGTGCTGATCGCCTTGTTCGTCATCGCCTCGGGCGTCACCCTGCTGCAGGTCGCCGCCAACCCGCTGGTCGCCGAGCTCGGCAGCCGCAAGGGCTCATCCAGCCGGCTGAACCTGTCGCAAGCCTTCAACTCCCTGGGTACGACGGTCGGGCCATGGCTGGGTTCGCACGTGCTGCTGACCGGCGGCGTCTTCGCGGCCGGGGCGGTGGTCACGGCGGCGACGCGTCAGGACTCGCTGCGCAGCATTGATTTCGCCTTCCTGGGCATGGGCGCCTTCTTCGCCCTGGTCGCCGCCTTCATCTTCAGCGCCCGCAAGACCATCAACGCCTCGGCGCCGAAGACGGTCGGCAAGGCCGTCTCTCCGCTGAAGGCCCTGTCCTCGCCCTGGGCCATCTTCGGCGCCCTGGCCATCTTCTTCTATGTCGGGTCCGAGGTGTCGATCGGCGGCATGATGACCCTGTTCCTGGAGAGCCCGGACGGGCTGAACATCTCCATCGAGGCGGCGGGCAAGATGGTCGCCTTCTATTGGGGCGGCGCCATGGTCGGCCGGTTCCTGGGCAGTTTCCTGATGCGCTTCATCCCGGCCTCGGCCCTGTTGATCGGATGCACGGCGGCGGCGGCCCTGATGTGCCTGCTGGTGACCCAGATCCACGGACCGACGGCGGCCTGGGCGGCCCTGTCGATCGGCCTGTTCAACTCGATCATGTTCCCGACCATCTTCACCCTGACGCTGGAGCGGTCCACGGCGCCGACCTCGGCGACCTCGGGCCTGCTGGTGTTCGGCATCATCGGCGGCGCCTTCCTGCCCTGGATCGCGGGCCGGGTGGCGGACGCGGCGGGCAGTGTCTCGCCGGCCTTCATCGTGCCCCTGCTGGGCTATGTGGCCCTGACGGTGTTTGCGGTGGCCTGCTATCGCACCCGATCGACCCACGCTGGAAACGAGACGGCCGTCTCGCCGCATTGAGACGGCGGCGGACCACCCCGCAGAGCCTGCCGGAACTGACGACCCTCGTCAGCTCCGGCGCGTCCGGCCGGAAGGTCCTCAGCGGCGCCGGATGCTGGCGTCCAGGACCGGCGGGGCCGGCTGGCGGGTCAGCCGCACCCCCTTGAGGAACAGCTTCAACGCCTCCCAGTGGATGGCGGCCACCACCTTCAATGTCATCAGGGGGATGGCCACCGCCGCCGAGATGAGCGCCCGGTCGGTCAGGGGCTGGCGGTCGCCCGAAAGTCCGGCCGTGATCAGCACCCCTTCGGCGTCCGAGCCGATGACGGTCAGGTCGATCCGGTCGCCCGGCGCATGGCCCCGGAACGCATAGTCCATGTCCATGTCCATGAAGGGGGAGACGTACAGCGCCTTCCTCGCCCCCTGCCGTATCAGGCCGCGCGCGGCGTCCTCGGGCCCGACCGGGAGGACGTAGGAATGGCGAATTCCGAAGGTTGAGGTCACCTCATAGACCATGGCGGCCAGTCGCTGATCCGGCCCGAAGCAGTAGTAGGTGCTGATCGGGTTGAAGACGAAGCCCAGCACCCGCGGCATGGTCAACAGGCGGATGGCTCCCTGACCGATGTCCACCTCCGCCTGCGCCAGGAGCCGGGCGATGCGGGTGCGCAGCTGCGTCTGGCCGTCGCCATGATCCCGATCATGAAAGCTGAGCAGGTTGAACCCGTTGCGCGAGAAGACGCGAAGGCGCCGATCCAGATCATCGATCTCATTTAGATCGAGCAACAGCCAGAAGACGCGATAGTCCAGACGGTGAATCCTGGGCCGTTTGCGCGTGTGGGTCACCCCGCCGCGATAGAGGGCCGAGGCTTCGGTCATGGCGCAGGCTCGAGCAGGGCGGGGGTCGAAACGCCCAGCGGTATACGGCCGCTCTCATTCGCCACGCTCCACGGACGGCGGACACCGCCCAGTTGCTCGGCCACGGCAAGCCCTGCCTGCAGTCCGTCCTCGTGGAAACCGGCCCCGAAATGCGCGCCGCAGAACCAGACTCCGCCCTTGCCCTGCAGGCTCCACAGTTCGGACTGGGCGGTCAGGGCGGCGGCGTTGAAGATCGGGTGTTCGTAGGTCTCGCTGTGCAGCAGGGTCTCGGCCGCCGGCGGCCGCGGCGGGTTCAGGGTGACGAACAGGTCGGTCCCCGGCAGGCCCTGCAGCTTGTTCATCCAGTAGGTGACGCAAAGACCGTCGTCGGAACCGATATAGTTCCAGCTGGACCAGGCTCCGCGCCGCTTCGGCATCAGGGTCGCGTCGGTGTGCAGCACCGTCATGTTGCGGCTGTAGCGGAAGGCGCCCAGGACGCGACGCTCGTCGGCCGTCGGCTGGTCCAGCATGGACAGGGCCTGATCGCCATGGGCGCCGATCACCACCTGGTCGAACCGCTCCGCCGCGCCCGACCGATCCGTGACGACGACGCCGTCACCGGTGCGCCGGACCGAGACAACCTCTCGTCCCAGACGGGCGCGGTCGGCGATCCGCAGGGCCAGGGCCTCGACATAGACCCGGCTGCCGCCGACGACGGTGCGCCAGACCGGCCGGTTGGTCAGCCGCAACAGGCCGTGGTTGTCGCAGAAGCGGATGAAGGCCGAGGCCGGATAGTCCAGCAGGGTCGAGGCCGGCGAGGACCAGATGGCGGCCGCCATGGGCAGCAGGTGATCGTCGCGGAAGGAGTCGCTATAGCCTTCGCGCTTCAGATAGCCGCCCAGAGTCAGATGCGGATCATCCAGTCCGGCCAGGTCACGCGGCGCATTGCGGTAGAAGCGCAGGGTCTCGCCCAGCATCGACCAGAAGCGCGGACGCACGATGTTGCGCCACTGGGCGAACAGGGCCGGCGCCGCATATTCGAAATCGCCACGCCCCATCGACACGGCGAAAGACATGTCGGTGGCCCGGCTTTCGATCTTCAGGTGATCGAACAGGGCGACCAGATTGGGATAGGTCACATCGTTGAAGACGATGAAGCCTGTGTCGACCGCGACGTCCCCGGTGGGGGTGCGGGCGGTGACTGTATTGGAATGACCGCCCAGCCGGTCCGCCTTCTCATAGACCGTGACCTCGTGACGAGAGGCCAGCAACCAGGCGCAGGACAGGGCAGACACGCCCGAGCCGATCACGGCGATCTTCTGGCGGCGGTCCGGGGCGGCGGCGAGTGTCATCAGGGCTCCATCGGTCAATGAGACCGGCAACGGTCCTGTCAGGCTCTACGCCGGAATAAACGCGCCGGATGACGAATGATCCGATCCGGGCGAGAAACCGTATATGGGTCGATGCATGAAGCGGTCACATCCTTTGCGCCCCTTGCCGACGCGCCCTTGCGGGCGAGACAGGTCCGCGTGACTGCGTCTGACACCAATTACGACCGCCTGATCGAGGCCGTGGCCCTGCGACGCGACCGGGAGGCGTTCGCGCAGCTGTTTTCGCATTTCGCGCCCCGGCTGAAAGCCTATCTGATGAAGGCGGGCGCGACGCCCGGAGCCGCCGAGGAATTCGCCCAGGACGCCTTGCTGACCGTGTGGCGCAAGGCCGATCTGTTCGATTCGCAAAAGGCCGGCGCCGCCGCCTGGATCTTCACCATCGCCCGCAACCGGCGGCTGGATGTGTTGCGGAAAGACGCGCGTGCGCCCCGGCTGCAGGAAGTCGATCTGGCCCCGACCGAGCCGGACCAGCCCGACCAGCTTCTGGCGATGGGGCAGGACGCCGATCGCGTTCGCGCGGCGCTGGCCTGTCTGGACGCCGGTCAGATCGAGGCTGTGAAACTGGCCTTCTTTGAAGATGTCGCCCATTCCGAGGTGGCCAGTCGCCTGGGACTGCCACTGGGCACGGTGAAGTCCCGCATTCGTATGGCGCTGATGAAGCTGCGCCGCGAGCTCGATCCTTCGGGCGATGGAGAACTGAGTTGAAGACGCGTCACGACCCCTCCCATGAGCGCCTGCTGGCCTATGCGGCCGGTACGCTGAGCCCGCCCGAGGCGGTGGTGGTCTCGGCGCATCTGGCGCTGCGGCCCGCGAACGCCGGATGGGTGCGCGACCTTCAGGCCGTGGGCGGCGAACTTCTGGATACGCTGGAGCCCGCGCCCATGGCGGAACAGGCCCTGGCTCGCGCCCTGGCCCGGGTCGAGGTGGATGGCGGGGAGGTGGCGTCCGCGCCGGCCCTGAACGACATGCCCGAGCTGCCGGGGCCGCTGCGCCGCTACCCGCTTGGTCCCTGGCGCTGGGTGGGCCCCGGGATGCGGACGCGCGACGTCCTGGCGCCCCGGGACGGCGACACGCGGGTGATCCTGCTGAAAATCAACTCCGGCATGAAGACGCCCAAACACACGCATGGCGGCGTTGAGCTGACCTGCGTTCTGGAGGGCGCCTACGCCACCGAGGAGGCCCGCTTCGACGTAGGCGATTTCGAGGAGGCGGACCCCGACGTGCTGCACCAGCCCCGGGTTGTATCGGACAAGCCCTGTCTCTGCGTCGTGGCCCTGGATGGCCAGATCAGGCTGGACGGCTGGCTGGGCCCGCTGTTCCAGCCCTTCGCCCGACTCTAGCCAGCGCCGGCTGTCGACCGTCCCTCGGAGACGGCCTGCCGTCCGCTCCAGCCAAAGGACGTCCTGGTCCGGGTGTCGAATTCGACAGGGGTAGAGGTCTTTTTCCGCGCGCCATGGCGGGCGCCTCCGTTTCTCCGAAGGGCGCGTCATACGCCACGCCGGCGGTGGGCAGGTTGACCATGGTCATGGCGGCCAGACCGAGTTCGGTGTCGTTGGCGACGCACAGGACCTTCTCATAGACCTTGACCCGGATGGTTGAGGCGACCGGGCCGAAGACATCCTCGGTATTGATCCGCATCGGCCGATCTCGGAGGCGCCGTCCCGAGGACCGGAGGTTGAGATCCCGCCTCGACCCGGGTGGGAGCCGGTGTGGCCCGGCCGGTATGTGGGGGCCAGCCGGGCCACTTTGTCCCCTGCCGCCATGGCCGCAAGGAACCCTGTACGGATGTTCCCTGCAGGCGCGCTTCTTGAGGCGCCGCGCTGGAACAGCCGAAATTTCAAGACGTTGCGTTAGGTCCAGGGTGGCCCGGCCCGTTTGTCGCCTGAGGCCGCCTTATGCCTTGAGCGGGCCGCCGATGTCAGCGGTCTCATTGCAAACAACTGTAACGCCGCGCAGGCGTCAGTCGGACTCCGGTCCCGCCACACGTGGCGCGTGTGGCGCGTCGTCAGGCGCGAGGCAGCGACACGATGAGGGTGGCGCCGCAAGACGCTTCCGGATCCGGCGGATCAAGAGTGAAGGTTCCGCCATGTCGCGCGATGACGCGAGCGACGAAGGCCAGACCCAGACCGGCGCCGGCCGCCCGGCCCGCCCCATGCTGGAACGGCTTGAGAAACCGCTCGAACCGGGTCGCGTCCAGACCCGGGCCCGCGTCGGTGATGGACACGCGGGCGAGATCGGCTGAAGCCTCGATCAGGACCCGGATTTCGGACCCGGAGGGACTGTGTTTGACGGCGTTGTCGAGCAGATTCATCACCGCGCGGGTCAGCAGGCTCCTGTCCCCGTCGATCTCGGACTCAGGCCCGTCCGCAAGGACGATGCGCACCTGTCTGGCGCTGGAGGCGGGCCACAGGATGTCGATGGCGTCGATGACCAGATCGCGAAGGTCCAGGCGTTCGCGGTCCAGCGGACCGGCCTCGGCGCGGGCCAGCTGGACATAGCCGTCGGCCAGACGCAGCGTCATCCGGGCGTAGTCCGCAATACGGCCGGCGACGCGGGGATCGGCGCGATCATGGTCGCCCTCGATCAGGGTCAGGATGGCGGTCTGCGGCGCGCGCATATCATGCCCCAGCAGCTGCAGCGCCTCCTCGCGCTGGCGCTCGGCGGCGCGAAGCGTGGTGACGTCTGCCAGACGCACGATGCGTCGGGCGCCCTGGTCATCGGCCAGGGGCGCCGTGTCCAGACGCAGCGACCGGCCATCGTCCAGCGCGACCTCCACGCCTTCTGTCCCGATGGCGGCAAGGTCGGGATGCAGGGCCACAAGCCGGGTCCCGAGGTCTGCACCGATCAGGTCCGGGGCGGTGAACAGGGCGCGGGCCCGCTGGTTGGCGTAGAGGACGAGGCCATTCGCGTCGGCGACCATGGTGGCGTCGGGCAGGCTTTCCAGGGTGTCGGAGATGAAGCGGTTCATGCCGCGCAGCCGGGACAGGGCCGCGCGCATCAAGGCGACCTGACGCGAGACCACATCGTCCGACACGCGTCGGCCGGCATCGGAAGCGGGCGCCTCGTCGACAAATTGGCGAAGTTCGGAATCGAGCCAGGCCGAGGCCGCCGCCAGTCGTCGCCAACTCCACAACGGGCAGGCGATGGCCAGGCCTGCGATCACCCCGAGCGGCGGAAACCAGACCCGCATCGCGAACAGGCCGGCCGACAGCAGGAGGACGACAACCATCAACAGGACGGCCACAACCAGTCCCCACCTTGGCGACAGCGTCAGGAAGGTCAGCATCAGGATGACCAGACATGCGACGGCCGCGAGCTGGACGCCCCAGGGCGGCAGGGTGCGGAGCGCCCCGCCGGACAGCAGGGTGTCGGCGAGGGCGGCCTGGATCTCGACGCCCGGCATCAACTGGTCGCGCGGGGCCGCGACGGCGAAGCGATCCCCCTGGCCGTCGGCGGTCATCCCGACCAGGACCAGCCGACCCTCCAGCAGGCCGCGCGGAACCTCGCCCTTGAGCACATCGATGTAGGAGATGGTGCGGAAGGCGCCCTGGTCGCCGGGGAAACCGATGCCGACCGTGGTCAGGCCCGCCGATTCTCCTGCCGCAGGCGTGACGGAGCCGATGTTCGCCGACGCGTCCAGCCCGGCGTTGCGGAGCATGCAGACGACCAGATGATCCCGGTCGCGACCCATCGCGTGAATGGACAGGGGGAGGCGGCGCACGATGCCGTCCTGATCGGCCGCGATATTGACCTGACCGACACCGGCGGCCGCGCGCGACAGGCCGGGAAGCGGCTCAAGCACGCCCCCTTCTGAGCCATTGGCGCCGGAGGGATCGACCGCCATGGGCAGGCAGGTCCGGCCGGAGCGCCGCAATGCGGCCGCGAGCAAGGCGTCGTCGGGGCCTGAGGGTTCGATGAACAGGACGTCGAGCCCCACGGCTGCCGGCGTCTGATCGCTCAGGCGATCAAGAAATTGCGCGTGAACCTTTCGCGGCCAGGGCCACCGGCCGACGGCCTCAAGGCTGCGGTTGTCGATGGCGACCACGACAATCCGGTCGTCAGGCGTGTGCCGCCCCAGGCTCATGAAGGCGTCGTGGATGATGTTGTCGGCGCGCGCCAGGGCGCCGGTCTGGATCAGGATCGTGGCGACCAGGGCGCAGGCGATCAGGACGCCAAACCACTCCAGCCAACCTCTTGGTCCGGCGGGAACCTCGCCCGGTAAACGGAGGCCGGGCAAGAAGGGCCCGGCCGGGTGTCGGGCAGGCGAACCTGGACCGGGGCGTGCGCCGGGCGGCGGCACCGGTCAGCGTCTGACGGTGAGCGTCTGCGGCGCAGACCAGGAATAGACCAGCTGGCCCTGGACCGTGCGCGACACCCTTACGCGCCACGTATAGACGCCGGGCTTGAGGTCCGGGATTTCGATCTGCGGCTCCTTCAGCCCCTCGCGATCGAACAGGGCGGGAGCGTCGACAGATCCGCCGCGGTCGGCAAGGCGCAGTTCGAACCGGTAGCGGGGCGTGGCGTCGCCATCGGACCCCCAGCGGAACAGATAGCTGCGTGCGCCCGTCGGGCCGGTCGACGGCGCGGCGACGAGATCGCGCGGTACATTGCGCGCCCGCAGGAAGTCGTAGATGGACCGCGGCCCCTCCAGCCCGTCCGCCGAGACGGCGCTGACCGCCACGACGTGGAAGCCATCCGGCAGGTCGGGGAAGACCACGCGGCTTTCGCCCGGCGCGCTGACGGCCTCTGCAAACACATCCACCAGGCCGGTATCGGTCGCGAGCAGGGCGCGATAGGCGACAGCGCCCGGTACGGGGTTGATGTTGAAGCTGACGCCAGACCCGCTCTGCGGCCTGTCAGGCTCGACCAGATAGGGCCGAGCCGGCAGGGGCAGCACGCGCAAACCGGCCGGGTCGATGACGCCGCCGTATCCGGACGCCACTGTTTCGGGGATCGGTTCCCCGGTCTCGCCCCCCGCCGCGACCTGTACGGCGCCCTCCAGCACCCCGGATGTGGCGCGCGAGCCGTCGGGGTCGAAGCTCGTGTTGAACACCGTTCCGCGCACTGCCGATACCGACACCGGGGTGCGCACGGTATAGCCGCCTCCATTGCGAACCGAGGCGACGCGGCTCTCGATCCGGCCCTGAAGCACAGAAAAGGACTGGTCCAGCGCTCCGGTCAAAAGGTCGATGCGAAGCCGGTCGATCCTCAGGCGCGTGTTGGACGGGACGCTGATATTGCCGCCGTCTGACAGACCCAGCCGCAGAAAGGCGTTGGGGCCGGTTTCGATGACATCGCCCTCGGACAGGGTCTGGTCGACGCGCGGAACAGCGCTGGCGCCCTCATGGAGGATCGTCACCCGCCCGCGAAATCCGACGACGCGCGCCTCTGCCGGCGATGTCCGGAAAAAAGCCGTCGGAATACGCAGGACTCCGCCGACCGCCAGACGGCGGGCCTCCGAGATGCCGTTGATCGTCTGAATCTGCCGCCAATTCCCGGGATTGGTGAAGTACCGCCGGCCGATGTTGATCAGGGTGTCGCCGGGTCGGACGACATAGGCCGTCATCGACGGGTCCGCAGGGCTTGCGGATACTGTTGCGCCCCGGTCTCGCGTCTGGCTGAACGCCTGCTGCGCCCCGAGCAGGGCGAACATGGCGAACAGGACGGCCAGGGCCCGACGGGCTGTGGGTCTCATCATCGTCCCTGCGATCACGGCAGCATGGTCTCCAGCCGGTAGCCATAGCTGTAAACCGGGACCAGACGGAAGCCGCGCTCGGGACGAAGCTCCAGCTTGGCGCGTATGCGCGAGACGTGCACGTCCAGCGACCGGCTGTTGACGCTAGGGTCTCCGCCCCAGACGGCCTCGATCAGATAGCTGCGGGCCAGCGCCCTGTGCAGGTTCCGGAACAAGATTTGGGCGAGTTCGAATTCCTTGTTCGTCAGGTCCGCGGACCGTCCGTCGAACCCGACCTTCAGTGAAAAGGGGTCGAAGGCGTAGCCCGCGAAGGTCTCGGCAGTTCCCCTGGGCACGGGCGGATAGGCGCGGCGCAGAAGGGCCTCGATCCGGGCGGTCAACACGGCGGGCGAGACCGGTTTGGCGAGGAAGTCATCAGCGCCAGCGGTCAGTCCCTCGACGATGTCAGCGTCGGCGGTGCGGCTGGTGACGAGCAGCATGGGCGGCGGCGGGGCGGTGTTCATGCGAACCCAGCCGATCACGTCCAGCCCGCTGCGATCCGGCAAGTTCCAGTCCAGGACCAGAAGGTCAAAGGTCTCGCGGCGCAACGCCGACATGAGCGCCACGCTGCGCGAAAAGGTCGTCACACGATGGCCCGCCTGCTCAACGATCGTCGCGATCGCCGTCAGCTGGGTCTCGTCATCGTCGAGGACGCAGATTCTCATAGACGGACCCATAGGCCCTGGCGGGGCCTGAATAAACGAACGGCTCCCAAGGATGGGCCAATCGTGAACTCCCGTGAAGCTGGAACGGCTACTGGCCTAAACAGCTTCCCGATGCAACCTCAGGTAAGCCGGATCAAACTCGGCGATGGCCGCAAGCCGGTCCCAATCCAGTATCTCGATCTGGAACTGGCTCCAGGACACCAGGCCCTCGGCGCGGAGTTCGGCGATAAGGCGGTTGACGTGGACGGTCGACAGCCCCAGGGCGTCGCCGATCACGGCCTGGGTCAGCGGCAGCTCGAAGCTCTGGTCTTCGGTGTGGCCGATGACCTGAAGCCGCAGATACATCTCGCACACCAGGTGGGCCAGATGACCGAGCCCCGAACGTCGGCCCATGGCGATCAGCCACTGGCGATGGATGGCGGCGTCGATGATGGTGTCGAGCCACAGCAATCGGGTCAGGTGGGGATAGCGTTCGGTGATCTCTATCAGCCGGGCGTGCGGGGCATTGGCAAAGGTGCAGTCCGTCAGGGCGACAATGCCGTGATCCATCTGTTTCATCAGCAGGCTGTGCAGGTCAACGAAGTCTCCGGCGACATTGATCTCGGTGATCTGTCGCCCGCCGTCCGCGAGTGTCGAATAGCGGCCGGAGAAACCGGTCAGGATCAGGGTGCTGTACGACAGATGCGCGTTCTCGGTGACTATGTCGGCCCCGGCCGCCACGCGGCGGGGCGGGTCGAGAACGGAATCCAGAGCCGCGACCTCCGCATCGCTCAGCAGGTCGCGACGCCGGAGTTTTTCGACGACAGCGTTCATGCAGCCAACTTCACGATCTCGATCTCCACAGATGCGCCTGTCCCGGCCAACGCCCGAAAGGCTCAGCTTGTTGCCTACACCCGAGTCGCGGATCGGGAGCTTCACATATGTTAAGGCCGAAGCGGAGCCGGGCGGCTAGACGGGCCCCGTCTTTTGCGGGGGTGCCATTTGTCCGTCTACCACTGTCTGGTCCTCACCCGTTCCGGTGGAGTGCCGCAACTGCGCGCACTGTCCTGCGAGTCGGCGGATGGCGTCCCCGATGCGGTCGGCCAGGTGATCGCGGAGTGGCGGACCGTCATCAGCGTTGAGGTTTTCAGCGACGGCCTGTGTGTCGCAGAGTTCGATGCGGCTCAGCTGGAGAGGCTGAGAGCGCAGTCCTGAGTCAGGCCGACTCTTCGGGCGCACCCGCTGTCGCCGTCGTGGTCAGGGTGACAACCGGGCGGCGGGCCTCATCGGTCACCACGATGCTGAAACTCCGGGTTTCCCAGAAATCCATACTGCCATAGCGCAGGATCTCGCCGAGTACACAGAGCGCCTCATCGCAGGCGGCGCGGTCGTCCGCGAAGGCCTCTCCCCGCTCATCCTGGACGAAGGCGCCGTTGCGCGTGTGGAAAAAATACTGCGGCATGATGATCCTGTCGGCATTGACGCCTGAAAACGGGAAGGGTCGAAAGCTCAATTGGTTTCACAGGGCGCGGCGATCATCCCGATCCGGACCCCGGGGCGGCAGAGGCTGTGAGCCGTCCGGCGCGTCGAGCCGGGGCCGGGCCCGAACCGTCGTACTGGACGCAGGCCGCGGTCTGTCGATCGGTCAATGGCGCCAGGACCATCAGCGATCTGGCCCGCCGGGGTATCCGCCGTGACGGGATCGCGGGTCATCAACGGGCGCCGGGCGGAAGGTCGGATGCGGGAAACGCCGCGCTGCAGACTGTCGGGACGCGGGTCGATTCTCCCCCTGCATCGGCGCGCCGTCGCGAGCGGGACTTGCCCTGACGGCTGACGGCTGACGGCTGACGGCGGCGGGGCGGTCGTCGCGCCGGGCGGCCGGCGGGCTCCGGCGCCCGATGGGGTGCTGGCCTACGAGGCTTGTGCTGCCCGGTCCGGCGGGAGCGGCGTCGCTTCGGCTGGCCCCCGCCTCGTGCCCCCTTTCCGTCACGGCCGACTTGACAGTGCATTTTCGGAACGACAGTGTTAGCGCTAACAAATCGAGACCGGAGCCGTGCGGCGCACGAGACCGAGGCAGAGGGAACAAGGAATTCTGTATGGTGCGGGCGACCGACTTTCTGCCGGGTGATTGGCGTACGGCTGCGCTTCTGGGTCGAATCCTCACAAACGGGGGGCCGACCCCCGTGTTGCTGAAGAACGGGCGGATGCTCGATATCTCGCGATTCGCGCCGACGACATCGGAGGCCCTGGCGCGGCAGGGGGTGCTCTCGGCCACAGGCGAGGATCTGGGGGCCATTGAGGATCTGACGGTTGGCGCCGTCTGGGCTGACGGCGGGACGACCCTGCTGTCGCCGCTGGATCTGCAGTGCGTGAAGGCCTCGGGGGTGACGTTTGCGGTGTCGGCGCTGGAGCGGGTGATCGAGGAGCGGGCGCGGGGGGTGGCCTCGGCGGCGACCGACATCCGGGCGCGTCTGTCCGACCGGATCGGCGGCGACCTGAGGGCCGTGCAGCCCGGATCGGAACAGGCGGCGACCCTGAAACAGGCCCTGATCGCCGACGGTCTGTGGTCGCAGTATCTGGAGGTGGCGATCGGCCCGGATGCGGAGATCTTCACCAAGGCCCCGGTGCTGTCGTCCGTCGGCTGGGGCGCGGAGGTCGGCGTCAGGAGCGATTCGGCCTGGAACAATCCGGAGCCGGAAATGGTGCTGGTCTGCGATCCCTCGGGTCGGGCCGTCGGCGCTGCGCTCGGCAATGACGTCAATCTGAGGGACATCGAGGGCCGCTCGGCCCTGTTGCTGGGCAAGGCCAAGGACAACAACGCCGCGGCGGCCGTGGGGCCGTTCATCCGGCTGTTCGACGACGGCTTCACCCTGGACGATGTGCGCGGGGCGACGGTGGAGCTGGAGGTGCGGGGCGAGGACGGGTTCGTCATGTCCGGCGCCAGCTCCATGAGCCTGATCAGCCGGGATCCGCTCGATCTGGCGAAACAGGCGGCGGGTGAGAACCACCAGTATCCCGACGGTTTCGCCCTCTATCTCGGCACCATGTTCGCCCCGGTCCAGGATCGGGATACGCCCGGCGGCGGCTTCACCCACAAGGTCGGCGACCGGGTGAAGGTGTCGTCGTCCCGCCTTGGCGTGCTCGAGAACCGGGTCACCACCTGCGACCGCGCCCCGCCCTGGACGACGGGGATTTCGGCCCTGATGCGCAATCTCGCCGGACGCGGCCTGCTGGGAGACGTCGTATGAGCGGGGCCATCTATCCGTCGCTGAAGGGCAAGGTCGTCGTCGTCACCGGCGGCGGGTCCGGCATCGGCGCCGGCATGACCGAGGCCTTTGCCCGGCAGGGCGCCAGGGTGGTCTTTTTCGACGTGGCCGACGCGGACTCGCTGGCGTTGCAGGCCGGGCTGGCGGAGCTGGACCCCGCGCCGGTCTATCGCCGGTGCGACCTGATGGATCTGGCGGCGCTGACCGACGGTCTGGCGGCCGTCGAGCGCGACTTCGGCGCCGTGGAGGTGCTGGTCAACAACGCCGCCAATGACGACCGCCACACCCTGGCCGAGGTCACGCCCGCCTACTGGGACGACCGGATCAATGTGAACCTGCGGCACCTGTATTTCGCCGCCCGGGCCGTGGCGCCGGGGATGAAGGCGCGAGGGCAGGGGGTGATCCTGAACCTGGGCTCGATCTCCTGGCACCTGGGTCTGCCGGATCTGTCGCTCTATGAGACGGCCAAGGCGGGGATCGAGGGCATGACGCGGGCCCTGGCGCGCGAACTGGGCGTGGACGGCGTGCGGGTCAGCTGCATCGTGCCGGGCAACGTCAGGACCCCGCGCCAGATGAAATGGTACACGCCCGAGGGCGAGGCCGAAATCGTCGCGGCCCAGTGCCTGAAGGGCCGGCTGGAGCCGAGGGACGTCGCGGCCCTGGCCCTGTTCCTCGCCTCGGACGATGCACGTTTGATTACAGGTCACGAGTTTTTCGTGGACGCAGGCTGGCGTTAGGCCAGACCTTCGTCGAACAATTCATACGGGCCAGAGAGCCCGCCAGGGAGGAGATCGAGATGGCAGGACCGACGGGGGGCTCAGGCCCCGATATCGCAGGCGCCGATCGCGTCAACATGGGGTTCATCGTCCTGATCGTGGCTGTGGCGACGATCGGCGGCTTCATGTTCGGCTATGATTCCGGGGTCATCAACGGCACCCAGGACGGGCTGGAAAGCGCCTTCAACCTGTCGGCCCTCGGCACGGGCTTCAATGTCGGCGCCATCCTGCTGGGCTGCGCCTTCGGGGCCTTCGGGGCCGGGCGGCTGTCGGACATGATCGGGCGCAAGGGCGTCATGCTGGTCGCGGCCGCGATGTTCATCGTCAGCGCCATCTGGGCCGGCGCCGCCGATACCTCGGCCCACTTCATCCTCGCCCGCTTCATCGGCGGACTGGGCGTCGGCGCCGCCAGCGTCCTGGCCCCGGCCTATATCTCGGAGGTCACCCCGGCCTCGATCCGGGGGCGGCTGTCCAGCATCCAGCAGATCATGATCATCACCGGCCTGACCGGCGCCTTCGTCGCCAACTACGCCCTGGCGGCGACGGCGGGCGGATCGACCGCCGACTTCTGGATGGGCTTCCCCGCCTGGCGCTGGATGTTCTGGCTGCAGGTCATCCCGGCCGCCATCTATCTGTTCGCCCTGCTGCTGATCCCGGAGAGCCCGCGCTATCTGGTGGTCAAGGGCCGCGACGCCCAGGCCGAGGCCGTGCTGACCAAATTGTTCGGCGCGGGCGCCGCGCGACGCAAGGTCGAGGAGATCCGCGCCTCGCTGAATGCGGAGCACAAGCCCAGGCTGTCGGACCTGCTGGACCAGACCACCCGCAAGGTGCGCCCGATCGTCTGGGCCGGCCTGATCCTGGCGGTGTTCCAGCAACTGGTCGGCATCAACATCGTCTTCTACTACGGCGCGGTGCTGTGGCAGTCGGTCGGCTTCTCCGAGAACGACGCCCTGCAGATCAACATCCTGTCCGGCGTGCTGTCGATCGCGGCCTGTCTGGCCGCCATCTCGGTCATCGACCGGATCGGCCGCAAGCCGCTGCTGCTGATCGGCTCGGCGGGCATGGCGGTGACCCTGGCGACCATGGCCTGGTGTTTCTCGCAATCGACCCTGGTGGACGGCGCGCCGCATCTGCCCGGCAATGTCGGCCTGATCGCCCTGATCGCCGCCAATGCCTATGTGGTCTTCTTCAACTTCAGCTGGGGCCCCGTCATGTGGGTCATGCTGGGCGAGATGTTCCCCAACCAGATCCGGGGTTCGGCCCTCGCCGTCGCCGGCTTCGCCCAGTGGATCGCCAACTTCGCCATCTCCGTCAGCTTCCCGTCCATGGCCGTGGGCCTCGGCCTGCCGGTCACCTACGGCTTCTATGCCGCCAGCGCCCTCATCTCCTTCTTCCTCGTCCAGGCATGGGTCAAGGAAACCCGCGGCCGTGAACTGGAAGACATGCAGGGCTGACCATGACGATACCGGGAGACATTGCGCCTGAACTGGTCTGGGACGTGCGCGCCGAACTGGGCGAGGGTCCGGTGTGGGACGCCGTCCGGGGCTGCGTCTGGTTCGTCGATATCAAGGGCCGGCGGCTGCACCGGCATGATCCGGCGACCGGGGCGAACGACAGCTGGTCCACGCCCGACCAGACCGGCTTCGCCCTGCCGGCCGAGGACGGGTCGCTGATCTGCGGGGTTCGGGGCGGTCTGCACCGCTTCGACCCGGCCGACGGCCGGTTCGAGCTGATCCAGCCGGTCGAGACCGACCGGCCCGGCAACCGGCTGAACGACGGCTTCGTCGATCCTGACGGCGGCCTGTGGTTTGGCTCGATGGACGATGCGGAGGCGGCGCGGGCCGGGGCCCTGTATCGCTGGACAGCGGGCCATCTGGAACGCCACGACGACGACCACGGCATCACCAATGGCCCGGCCCTGAGCCCGGACGGGCGGACCCTGTATCATCACGACACCGCCGACCGGACGATCTTTGCCTATGACCATGCGGGTGGACAGTTGTCGAATCGCCGGGCCCTGGCGGTTCCGCGGAAGGGCTATCCGGACGGGCCCGCCGTCGATTCGGCCGGCACCCTGTGGGTCGGCCTGTTCCATGGCGGCGGCGTCGGGCGTTTCGACCCGGACGGGACCGAGCAGGAGCTTCTGGCCTTCCCCGTGCCGACGGTGACCAAGGTCGCCTTCGGGGGCGAGGACCTGAGAACCGTCTATGCGACAACGGCCTGGATGGGGCTGGACGCAGCGACCCGGGCCGCCCATCCGACGGCCGGCGGACTGTTCCGCTTCCGCGTCGATACGCCGGGTCTGCCGTCCAGCCGGATCCGGCTGTGAGCCTGCCAGGTCATGCGCTTGGGGGCGAGGCCGGCGACTGGCGCTGGGCCATCCGGCCCGATCTGGGAGCCGCGATCACCCGGCTGGAATGGCGTGGCCGGCCGATCCTGAGGCCGACGCCCGACGGCGCCACGGCGGTGCTGGAGACGGGGTGTTTTCCCCTCGTTCCCTACGCCAACCGCATCGGCCACGGACGGTTCGACTTCGCCGGAGAGACGGTGTCGCTGCCCGTTCTGCCCGCCTTCGCGCCGCACGCCCTGCATGGCGACGGCTGGCGGGCGGAGTGGGAGGCGGTCGAAGGCCCGGCCGCCGCGACCCTGATCTACCGCCATGAGGCCGGGGCCTGGCCCTGGACCTATCGGGCCTACCAGACGCTGGCGTTCGATGGAGCCGACGCCGTGCTGACCGTCAGCGTCGAAAACCTGTCGGAGCGGCCCATGCCCTGGGGTCTGGGGGTGCACCCCTATTTCCCGGCGGGGCCGGAAACCCGGCTGAGTTTCGAGGCGGACGGCGTGTGGGAGACGGGGCCGGACGACCTGCCGGTCCGCCTGTCACCGCCGCGCGCCGTGTTCGACTGGTCCGGCGCCCCCCGGGTGGTCGAGGCCCCGTTCGTGGACCACTGCTACAGCGGCTGCGGACCCGCCCGGCTGATCCAGCACGACCATGAGGTCGTGATCCGCGCCACGCCGAACGCGACCTGGGCCCAGGTCTATGCCCCGGGCGCCGACTTCGTCTGTTTCGAACCCGTGAGCCACCGGCCGGACGTCTTCAATGCGCCGGAAGACGAAAGGGCGGGTCACCCGCCGATGGCCCAGGGCGAGGTGCGTTCGACGACCATGACCCTGACGGTCGAGGCGCGGTAGACGGCATCGGCCAGACGGACCGCCGGCGGCTGCGGCAGGGCGACGCCGTGCGGATCGCGGCCGATGAATTTCACCCGCCGGGGAGGTCGTCCGGCCGCCAGACCTCGACGCCCCGGACGAAGCGTTCGCCGGGGGCCAGCAGGACGGCGTTGGCGTTGGCGACCCCCAGTTCCAGACTCCCGGCGATGCGTTCGGCGCGTTCGATGAAATGGTCGGAGGCGGGGCGCGGACAGAGATCGCGCGCCGTCTCCCGGAACAGCTCCAGCCAGCGGTCGAAATGACGGGCGTCGATGGGCAGGGGCAGGTGTTTCGGCATCGGCCGACCCTGATAGACGCCGGTGGAAAGGGCGACCGAGGACCAGAACAGTTTCATCTGCGCCAGATGCGGCCCCCAGTCGGCGATGCGTGCGGCAAAGACCGGACCGATCAGGGCATCGCCCTGAACCCGGGCATAGAAGTCCTCGACCAGCCGGTCGATCAGGACCTCGTCGATGCCGGTGGCGTCGCGGATCTGCTGGCTCGCAGCCTCACGACGGGCGGCAGCGATGTCGGGAGATCGGTCCATGCGGGGCGTCTAGACCCGCGACGCCTGTGGGTCGAGGATATCGTCGGCGTGCGGCGATGCGGCGACGATCCGTCACGCGGCAGTGATCGGTCGAGGGTCCGAAAGTCCTTGCGGGTCGCATCGGCCCCGCCCATGTTTCCATCAGCGGATCATCCGCCGGAGACTCTCGATCATGATCAGTGCACTGGAAATCGGGATCGCCCTTTCCCTGCCGATCATCGTGCTCGCGCAGATCATGGGCGCGCGGTCGAAGCCGGTAAGGGTTCGCGTCCGGTCGGCTGAACAGCCGCGCCGCCCGAACGCCTGAAGGCAGGCTGACGGCGCTCAGGGCGGTTCTGGAGCGCAGCGACCTGTTATCGGCCGGAAGTCTAGCCCCAGGCCTCCACCGCGCCGCGACGCCGGGCTGCGCCGGGGGCGGCGGGCGTGAGGATCGTGCGTGGTTCGGCCTCGGCCTTGCCGAACAGCCAGCCCTGGGCGAAGTCGACGCCGAGGTCGCGCAGGATATCGGCGGCCCCCTGGGTCTCGACCATTTCGGCGACGGTGGTCAGGTTGAGCGACCCGCACAACTCCACCAGATGCGCGATCAGGGTGCGGGCGCGGGAATCCTCTTCGAGTCCCTGGATGAGGGACCCATCAATCTTGACCGTGTCGACCTGCAGCTTGCGCACATAGTCGAACGAGGCGGCGCCTGAACCGAAGTCGTCGATGCACAGCTTGATTCCCGCCTCGCGGAGCGCGGACAGGCGGCGATTGGCGGCGTTGATGTCGGCCAGGGCCGCCGACTCCGTAACCTCGATGATCAGGCGACGGCGAACCTCGGGCGCAGGCGCAGTCATGCGCAGGAGACTGCTGACGTAGGAGTCGTCGGCCAGGGAAGCGCCCGAGACATTGACCGCGATCCTGAGCAGGCCGGAGCCGGGCTGGTGCAGGCGGCGCACGACCTTGTCAAGCACCACCAGATCGAAGCTCTCGATCAGGGCCATCTCTTCGGCCATGCGAATGGCCCCGGCGGGTCCGTCTGCGGAGCGGAACCGCGACAGGGCCTCGAAATGGTGAACGGCGCCGGTCTTCAGCGCCACGATCGGCTGGTAGTGCACCTCGAAGGCGCGATCCCGGACCATGGCGCGGAAGGTCTCGGCCTCCTGCACCGTGCGGGCGAGGGCGTCGTTGAAGGCCGCGCCGGTCTGGCCGAGGCCGCCGTCGCGCAGACAGTCCTCTGCCGCGAGACGCAGCGCGCGCAGGGCGTTCAGCGGCGGGACGTCCGCCAGGTCGGACAGGCTGGACGAGACAGCGAGCGCCAGGCCCTCTTCTTCTCCCAGGCGCGTCACCTCTCCGACCAGATCGCGACCGTCAGAGGGATCGCGCAGCACGGCGTAGCGCTCGGGCGCCAGACGTGAGGCGCCTTCGCCGTTGATGGAGGCGGACTGCAGCACAGCCTCCACCCGGACCGCAGCGCGGGCGGCCGCCGCCGTCTGGCCGGCCAGACCGGCGACATCAATGAAGTCGACCGCCAGACCGGCGGGCGCGACCCGGTTCATCATCAGCGATCGCGCCTGGGCCAGGAAGGCTTCAGGGTCGAGGATCGGCGTTTCGGACGAACGGATCAGACCGTCGACATCGCCGAGCCATGAGATGGAACACGACACCGACGGGGCGAGTTCGGGCAGGCTGAAGGCGCTGAAGGCGACGGCCCGGGTGGCGCCGCCGCCGGCCTGAAGGCGTACCGGTATCGGGCCGATGCGGGCGCCGGGGCGCAGACCCGCGATCGCCTGGGTCAGGACAGCGATATCCGCTGGCGCCACCAGGTCATAAAGGGTCCGGCCCGCCAGAGACTCGGCGGGAGTCGCAGGCGAGGGCCCGGAGCCAAGCGCCAGCGTCACCCGCCCGTCCAGGGAGAGCTCGATCAGAAGATCGGAGGACGCGAAGGCAAGGCCGAGCAGCCGGTTGCGCATGGACATTAGGTCCGGATACGGCCGGAGGTCTTAAAGTCGAGCCTACCGGAATAGTTAACCCGTCGACGCCGTCAGGCGCTGCGGTTCAGGGTGATGGCCGTACCGTCCGAACGGACGGCGCGTCCGGATGCGCCGTAGCCAGTCCCCGAGGCGCGGGCGGCGGCGACTTCGGAGGCGATGGCCTGGACCAGGCCTTCGGAGATCACCCGGGCGGCCTGGACGGCGGCGGCATGTCGGGCGAGGACGGCCTCGAACCTTTCGGTCGCGCGGATCAGGAGGGCGCGTTCGCTGGCGGGGGCGGCGGCGGCGAGCCCCGGCGTGGCCTTCAGCTGGGCCGATTCCCGCCGGTAGAGGTTGGCCATGTCCTGGGTGCGGGCGAGGTCAGGCAGGATGTCCTGCGGCCGTCGCTCGGCGAAGGCCCGGGTTTCGGTCTCGAGGCGGCCGGTCAGGGCCTCCGTCAACCCGATCAGGCGCCGGACATGGGTGGTGGCATCGGCTGGCGTCGTCACCGGCCGCCCTCCTGCATCTTCAGCATTTCCGACATGACGACATCGGTGACGCCAACCCCGCCGGCGCGGACGACCTGTCGCGCCATGGCGTCCACCAGAAAGCCGCGCCAGGTCGCCTCGGCATCGCCGCCGCCAAATGGCGCCTCGGTCGAAAGCCCCTCGAACATCGGTTTGAGCATCTGGGTCATGAAGGAGACCTCGAAGTCCACCGCGGTCTTGCGGATGCGGGCCGCAGCGGGGTCCGGCGCAGATCCGGCGACCGGGGCGGCGACCATCGCAGAGCTGGATTGAACGGTCATGGTCACATCACCTCGATTTCGGCCTGCAGGGCGCCGGCGGCCTTTACGGCCTGCAGAATGGAGATCATGTCGCGAGGCGAGACGCCAAGGGCGTTGAGCCCGTTGACCAGGGTGGACAGCGACGTCGAGCCGTTGACGATACGCATCTCGCGACCCAGCTCCTCCTCGACACTGACGGTCGACTCGGGAACGACAGCGGTCTGGCCCTGGCCGAAGGGGGAGGGCTGGCTGACCTGGGGCGTTTCCTGAACCGAAATGGTCAGATTGCCCTGGGCGATGGCGACGGTGGAGATGCGGACCGCATCGCCCATGACGATGACGCCATTGACCTCATCGATGATGACCTTGGCCGGCACGTCCACGGCGACCGGCAGGTTTTCGACGCGGCTGATGAAGCCGGCCATGCCCATCTGCGCCGGCGCCCGGAGGGCGACCACGGTGCCGTTCTCGGCGAGGGCCGTGCCGGGATAGGTCTGGTTGATGGCGGCGGCGACCCGCTGGGCGGTGGTGAAGTCAGGATTGCGCAGCGTCAGCCGCACCTCGTTCATATTGGCCAGCTGGAAGCCCGTCTCGCGCTCGACCGAGGCCCCCGAGGCGATCCGCCCGGCGGTGGGAACGCCGCGCGACACCGAACTGCCCGAGGCCCCGCCGGCGGAAACCGCGCCGGTCTGGATAGAGCCCTGGGCCACCGCATAGACCTGACCGTCGGCGCCTTGCAGGCTGGTGACCAGAAGTGTGCCGCCCAGCAGGCTCTTGGCGTCGCACATCGAGGAGACGGAGACGTCGATGCGCGAGCCCGGGGTGGCGAAGGGCGGCAGTTCGGCCGTGACCATGATGGCCGCCATATTCTTAGAGTTGGCGTTGGCGCCGCGAATATTGACGCCCAGCCGCTCGGTCATGCCTTCCAGCGACTGGCGCGTGAAGGGGCAGTTGCGCAGGCTGTCGCCGGTGCCGGCCAGACCGACGACCAGACCATAACCGACCAGCTGGTTGGCGCGGACGCCTTCGATCGAGGCGATGTCCTTGATGCGGGACTCAGCTGCGGCCTCGCCGCCGGCCGCCATCAGACCGAAGGCGGCCAGGGCGGCGGCGAGTGGAGCGGTCAGGGCGGCAAGCAACTTTTGCATCGTCGGGGGTCCGAAGGCGAATGACCGTCCGTCCGATGCCAGTCTCGTGCCGGTCTGAAAATTCAACGATTACAGCATGGGACATGCATTGCGGCGCCTTCCGGGCGGCAAATCCTGCCCGGCTGTTAACCAAACAGTGACGATACGGCGGTGATGGTCCCCCATGCGCCGGAGTTTCCTGTCATGAAGGTCAGCGGCCCCACCGGTCCGGGTGCGCCGCCGGCCCCCCGTTCGAGCCGCGCCAGCGGCGGCTTCAGCCTGGGCGGAAGCGCGCCGACGGCGTCCGCCGCGCCGGCCATGTCCGCGGGCTCCGCCAGCGGACTGGCGGGGGTGTCGGCCCTGATGGCGCTACAGGGCGTTGAGGACGTCTCTGAACGTCGTCGTCGTTCCATCCGCCGCGGGCGTGGTCTTCTGGACCGGCTGGATGAACTCAAGCTGGCCATGCTGGCGGGCGAGGCGGGCGAAACGGCGCTGGCCCGACTGGGGCGGGATATCGGCGAGGCCCGGCCGGATGAGGATGACGTCGGTCTGAAAAGTCTGCTGGACCAGATCGACCTGCGCGCGAAAGTCGAGCTCGCCAAGGCCGAGGTTCGCCGCAGCGCAACATAAACCCGGCGAATCCATTGAGGAATTCATGGCTCGTGCGCGGGGGGTGAGGACGAAATGTCACGACCCGGGCGCCGCAACCAACTTTGATCATCACGGACGCGCGAACCGCGTTGCCCCGACTCTCCGCTTGCGCCTATAGGCAGGCTGCCCGCAGGGGGGTGTGTTGAACACGAGCGTGAGTGCGATGAACGCATTGGCGTCCAATACCATCGGCGAGCCAGCCGGCTATCGGCCGTCCGACGACGAGCCGTTCATGAATGAGCGGCAGCTGGCCTATTTCAAACACAAGCTGATGGTCTGGCGGGATGAAATCCTGCGGGAGTCCAGAGGCACGGTCGTCAATCTGAAGGCCGAGACCGAAAACCATCCTGATCTGGTCGATCGCGCCTCTTCGGAGTCGGACCGGGCGCTGGAGCTTCGGACCCGCGATCGCCAGCGCAAGCTGATCTCCAAGATCGAGGACGCCCTGCGCCGGATCGAGGACGGCTCCTACGGCTATTGCGAGGACACCGGCGAGCCGATCGGCCTGGGACGGCTTGAGGCCAGACCCACGGCGACCCTCTCGGTCGAGGCCCAGGAGCGGCACGAACGCCGCGAGCGCGTCCACCGCGACGACTGAGGCGCAGAAACCCGCGCCGCCGCAAGGCGGTGCGAGCTTCCTCATTCAAGGCCAGACCTTGCGGTCCGACCTTTGACGTTTCAGGCGTTGCAGGCGGCGAGGGCGGCTGCGTCCAGCGCCTGACCCTTCCATGAAAACTCGGTCACGGCGCCGAAACGGGCGACGACGCGGCGGCAGGCGCGCGCCGCGGGCTGGCTGGTTCCGCCGGTGGCGGTGCAGGACGACCCCTCGCAACGCCAGGCGGCGCCGTCGATGATGGTGGTGCGTCCGACCGGGGCCTTGGCGGCGTCGGCGAGGACAGCACGCGTGGCGGCGGGCGTAGCGGCGGGCTGGGCCGCGACAGGGGCCGCAGCCAGCAGGGCGGCGACGATCAGCAGGGTGCGCATTGGGGAGCTCCGCATAAAACCGGAGCGGCGTCTGCGCCCCGTGGCCCCCTTTTGTCAGTCCTTATAGAAAACCGTCAAGGTGTATTAGCGGTGATCACTTATCGCTGATCATGTTGGATGGAAGCCGAAGCCCCGCCGGCGCCCAGCTGGGCGATGGCGTCCTCGACCGTGTCGGCGACGGTCCAGGCCGTGAGGAACGAGGGCGGCGTCATTCCCTCCTCGACGCTGTGACGCATCAGGGCGAAGAAGGTTTCCCAGAAGCCGTTGATGTTGAGGAAGACCACCGGCTTGGCGTGAAGGTCCAGCCGCTTCCACGACAAAAGTTCGACGACCTCCTCCAGGGTGCCGACGCCGCCGGGGGCCACGACAAAGGCGTCGGACTGGTCGTACATCAGCTGTTTGCGCTCGTGCATGGAGGTGACGACCAGGGTCTCGACCTCGTCGAACAGCCGCTCCCGACTGCGCAGGAAGCCCGGCATGATGCCCAGAACCCGCCCCCCGGCGGCATGGGCCGACCGCGCGGCCGCGCCCATCAACCCGACCCCGCCGCCGCCATAGACCAGCCGCCAGCCGATGTCGGCCGTGGCCTCGCCGAAAGCATGGGCGGCCTGGACATAGTCAGGATGGGCGGTTTCGGAGGCGCCGCAGAACAGGCAGACCGACTGGCCTTCAAAAGGGGCGATGGAGATATCGGGCAGGGACATGGAGACTCGGGTCACAAGGGGAGACAGGGCGGCGCCGGCCGCGCTAACGGATGTCTAGACTATTTTTTGCTTCAGGTCGGATCGACCTGCAGCCGAAAAGGGTCCGGATTCAAACGGCGATGAAATCCGGGCGAGCTGGACGGTTCAGCTCGACGCCCGCAACTGTAGCCTATCGCCCGGACGTGCAGGATGAAACGATCGTTCCTCGCCCATGTGATGTTGCCGGCCGTCTTGCCGCTTGCGGCCGCCTGCTCGGCCCCCGCCCCCAGTAAAGCGCCGGAAAGCCGGACAGAGAGCGACTGGTCCGCGACGCCGGTGATCCAGGAGGCCGTGCGGACCGCGCAGGGATTGAGGGTGTCCGGCCTGACGGCCCCCCAGGGCCGGGTTGTCCTGCGCGGACGGGATGGTCCCGCCTATGCGACCGTATCAGACGAGCGGGGGCGGTTTGTACTGACGGTTGACCGGCCTTCGGTCGATGCCCTTTTCGCCGTCGAATCCCGACGGGGCGAGGCGACCGCGCCTGCGCCTTATGAAATGCTGGTGGCGCGCGATCCCGCCGGACCGGTCGCGCTTCTGGCCGGGGGAGCTCCAACGCGCCGTCTCGATCCGGGCGGGCCGCTCGATTCCATCGACAGCGACGGCCGCGCCCTGCTGGCATCGGGTCGGGCGGCGCCCGGTTCAACGATAGCCATCCGGGTCGGGGATCAGGCCCTGGCGCCGATCGTCAGCAATGCGGAGGGCCGCTGGTCGGTGAGCCTCGCACCCGATGGAGCCGGACCTCTGGCGGTCGTGGTCGGCGAGCGCCGCTACGCCTATCCGGGACCGGGGGACGCGCCGGCTGCGGTCGAGGCTCGTGACGGCGCCCGGGACGGGGATCGGGATGCGGCGACCCTGGCGACTGCCGGCGAAGGATGGCGGGCGACATGGCGTCTGACACGCGGAGCCTGGCAGAGCAGCTGGTTTCCGGCGAGCTGAGGTTTACGCCCCGTTAACCCAATCGGCACAATCAGGGAGGGTTCTTTCGAGGACACCCACCATCACCGACTACATCCCGGCGTCCGCGCCGGGTTTTTTTTGGCCAGTCCGGCCGCAGCGCCATGCGCCGATGATGCAGACGGGAAACGAGCTGGCTCCGCGGGTAGGATTCGAACCTACGACCAGCCGATTAACAGTCGGCTGCTCTACCACTGAGCTACCGCGGAACAGCTGCTCGGGAGGCGGGCCTATAGCAGCGGCCGCGCGCATCGTGCAACGGGAAATGTGACCATGAACGTGATCCCCGTAACCGACCCCGATGATCCGGCCGTCGCCGCCTATCGCGATGTGCGCGAACGCGACCTGACGGGCCGTGAGGGCCTGTTCATCGCCGAGGGGGAGGTGGTGCTGCGCCAACTGGTGTCGCCCGTTTCGCGGTGTCGGGTCCGGTCGATGCTGCTGGCGGACCACAGGCTGGGGGCGATGGGGGAGATCATCGCCGCTGCGCCGACAGGGACGCCGGTCTATGCGGCCAGCCAGACGGTGCTGGACCGGATCGCCGGGTTTCACCTGCATCGCGGCCTGCTGGGGCTGGGCGAAAAGCCGGAGCTGGACTCGACGGCTGATATCCTGCGCGGGCTGGGCGAAGACGCGGTCGTGGTCGCGGCGGCCGGCATCGGCAATCACGACAATATCGGCGGCCTGTTTCGCAACGCCGCCGCGTTCGGGGCGGCCGCCGTCCTGCTGGACGACCATTGCGCCGATCCCTTCTACCGCAAGGCCATCCGGGTGTCGGTGGGCGCCGTGCTGCGGATGCCGTCGGGCGCGCCCCTGTCGCTGGGGGCCATGGTCGAGGCGCTGGCGGCGGCCGGATTCGAGATCATCGCCCTGACCCCGGCGGCGACTGAACCCCTGTCGGCCCTTCGGCCCGGGGGACGACGGGCGCTGTTGCTCGGATCGGAAGGTCCGGGCCTCCCGCCCGTCGTGATCGACCGATGTCGGGCGGTGGGTATTCCGATGTCGAACGGATTCGATTCCCTGAACGTCGCCGCGACGTCCGCTATCGCCCTGCACCAGCTGACCCGGAGCTGAGGCGACGGTTCGCCCGCTTGGGGAAGTCCGCAACAGAGACGCTCCATACGCGCGAAAAAACTCAACATTTCAGTCGACTAACGTCAAATCGACTTGCGCCCCATTTTCGGCTGTGTCCTCTTGGTCCCAGACGTTTTGGGGGAGACGATCATGATACTGGAATTCTTCTATCGCCGTTCGCGGCCGCTGATCGCCTTCGGGGTGGTGGCGGCGGCGGTCAGTCTGGCGGCGACAATCGGCTGGATGACCGCTCCGGTCTGACCTCGGCCGAAATCCCGGACACTCGACAAGCAGGGCGCGGAAGGGGCAGGGTCAAGTCTTCCCGTCCGTAGCCGCGTTGAACCTGCCATGTCGTTATCGTCCGTCGTCCGTCACGCCGCCGGCCTGTGCGCCCTTGCCGCTGCCCTGTCGGCGCTTGGCGGCTGTGCGACCGGTTCGGGGCCGGAGGGCCAGGCCGCGCGGGTCGAACCGGCCCGGCTGAACGCCCATATCGCGGCGCTCGCCGACGACGCCATGGAAGGCCGGGGCCCCACCACGCCGGGCGAGGAGAAGGCGGTCCAGTATATCGCCGACCAGTTCCGCAGCCTGGGGCTGGAGCCCGCCGGCGAGAACGGGGGCTGGTTCCAGACGGTGCCGATCAACCGCTTCGTCCAGGACGGGCCGGCGACGATCACCGCGCGGGTCGGCGAAGATACCCTGACGCTGCGGCGCGCCAGCGACATCATCGCCAACAGCCATCGGCCGCAGAACCGGGTCACGGTGACCGATGCGCCGGTGGTCTTCGTCGGCTATGGCGTCACGGCGCCCGAGCAGGGCTGGGACGACTTCAAGGGGGTCGATCTGACCGGCAAGATCATGCTGGTTCTGGTCAACGACCCCGACTTCGAGGTTCCTGCAGACAGCCCCGTGGCCGGCCGGTTCGACGGCCAGGGAATGACCTGGTATGGCCGCTGGGTCTACAAGTTCGAGGAGGCGGCGCGGCGTGGAGCGGCCGGCGTCATGGTCATCCACGAGACGGCGGGCGCCGGCTATCCGTGGACGACGCTGCAGAACTCCTCCACCGCCCCCGGCCTCGACATCGTCCGCGCCGATCCTGTCAAGGAACGCGTCCAGGTCCAGGGCTGGATCCAGCAGGAACAGGCCGTCCGATTGATGCAGGGGGCAGGTCTGGATTTCGCGACTTTGAAGGCCGCCGCCCAGCGCGCCGACTTCCGTCCGGTGGCGCTGGACGGGGTGACGATGTCCTTCGATCTGGGCCAGAAATATGAGCGGCTGACGACGCGCAACGTCGCCGCCCGCCTGACGGGGACGACGCGACCGGACGAGACGGTGATGTACGGCGCCCACTGGGACGCCTATGGCCGCGCGGTCGCCAATGCGGCCGGCGACGACATCTATAACGGGGCGGTCGACAACGCCTCGGGCGTGGCGGCGGTGATCGAACTGGCCCGGCTGTTCGCCGCGGCGCCGCGCACCGAACGGTCGGTGCTGTTCGTGTCCTGGGCGGCGGAGGAGGCGGGGCTTCTGGGGGCCTATTACTACGCCGCCCATCCCCTGGTTCCGCTGGAGACGACCGTCGGCAATCTGAATATGGATTCCCTGCTGGCCGGCCCCCCGTCGGAGGAGATCGTGGTCATCGGCTATGGCAAGACCGATCTTCAGGCGCGGCTGGCGGCCGATGCCGCCGTGGAGGGTCGGCGGTTGATCGCAGACCCGGCCCCCCAGGTCGGGGCCTTCTATCGGTCCGACCATTTCCCCCTGGCGAAGATGGGGGTGCCGGCCCTGTTCGCGGCGGCGGGCTTCACCGGGGCCTCGGAGGCCAGCCGGGCCTATGTGCGGGACCGCTATCACCAGCCCACCGACGACTGGACCTCCGAATGGGACCTGTCCGGGGCGGCGGCCGATGTCCAGCTGCTTTACAAGGTCGGGCGCGACCTCGCCAACGGGACCGACTGGCCGAAATGGACGCCCGGCAATGAGTTCGAGGCGGTTCGCGAGGCCAGCGCGGCGCGTCGACCCTAGAGGCGAAAACGGCCCGGGAGTGATCCCGGGCCGTCTGTGTCAGGCTGCGTCAACCAGCACCAGTTCGGCGTCGTTGACCGCGGTGACCTTCAGGACGTCGACGTCGCGGATCGCGGCGCCGTCACGGGCGTTGAGGCGGACGCCGTTGACCTCCACCTCGCCGGTGGCGGGGACCAGATAGCCGCGGCGATCGGCGCCCAGGGCGTATTCGGCGGTTTCCCCGGCCTTGAGCGTGGCGGCCACGACGCGGGCGTCGGTGCGGATGGGCAGGGCGCCGCCTCCGGCTTCGCTGGTGTCCTGGTCAAAGCCCGAGGCGAGAACGACGAACTGGCCGGCGCGGTCGCCTCTGGGGAAGGGCTTGGAGCCCCAGGCGGGCTTTTCGCCGCGCCGGGTCGGCTCGATCCAGATCTGGAAGATCCGGGTCAGGTCCGGCTCGGCATTGTATTCAGCGTGGCGGATGCCGGTCCCGGCGCTCATGACCTGGACGTCCCCGGCCACCGTGCGGCCCTTGTTGCCCAGGCTGTCCTCATGGGTGATGGCGCCTTCGCGGACATAGGTGATGATTTCCATGTCCGAGTGGGGGTGGGGCGGGAAGCCCGAACCGGCGGCGATCTCGTCGTCGTTCCAGACGCGCAGATTGCCCCAGCTCATCCGCGCCGGGTCATAGTAGTTGGCGAAGGAGAAATGGTGTTTGGCGTTCAGCCAGCCGTGGTTGGCGCCGCCGAGGCTGTTGAAAGGTCTGACTTCGATCATGGCCGGTCTCCGAAGGGTGTGGAGCGCGCCCCCAATGGGCGACCCCTCTGGCTTGAGGTCAAGATAGACATCGCCGCTGGATCAGAAATAGAAACGAATGAAACACATCGTTTCGTTCAACAGGTCGCATCCCGATGTCCAAACTGCCTGATCTGGAAGCCCTCGCCATCTTTGCGAAGGTGGCCGAGACCCAGTCTTTTTCAGGCGCGGCCGAGGCGCTGGGCCTGTCCAAGTCGACGGTGTCCAAGGCGGTCAGCCGGCTGGAGGTCCGGCTGGGTACGACCCTGCTGCACCGGACCTCGCGGCGATTCGCCCTGACCGAGACGGGGCGGGCGCTTGCCGCCCGCGCAGCGCAAATGACCGCCGAGGCCGAGATGGCCGAGTGCGAGGCGATGGACCAGTCGCTGACGCCGCGCGGTCTGGTGCGTCTGGCGGCGCCGATGTCGTTCGGCATGGCCCATGTGGCGCCGGCCCTGCCGGAGTTTCTGGCCCGACATCCGGACGTGTCCATCGACCTGCATCTGTCGGATGAAGTGATCGATCTGGTCGGCGGCGGTTTCGACTGCGCGCTCAGGATCGCGGCCCTGCCGGATTCCTCCCTGACGGCGCGGAGGCTGAGAACCGTGCGCCGCTGTCTGGTCGCGGCGCCGGCCTATCTGGAGCAGCGCGGGCGGCCGCAGCATCCCGACGATCTCGTTCGCCACGCCTGTCTCGGCTACGCCTATCTGGCGACCCCCAACAGCTGGCGATTCACCCATGCCACGACGGGGGAGGAGGCGGTGGTGCGGCTGAACGGCCCGTTGAGGGCCAACAACGCCGACGCCCTGACCCACGCCGTCCGGGCCGGGCTGGGCATCGCCGAACAGCCCGACTTCATTCATTGGCAGGACGTCGCCGAGGGGCGACTGGAGGTGCTGCTGCCCGACTGGTCCCTGCCGAAGATATCCCTTCACCTCGTGGCGCCGGGGGGAGGCGGGCCGCGTCCGGCCCGGGTGGCGGCCCTGATGGACTATCTGGCCGCGCGGTTCACCGCCCCGCTATGGCCGGGGGACCGGGTGGAGTAGAAATCGGCGACAGAATCCGAGTCCATAAATGGGATCCGCATCGTGAAGACCGCAGTGCTCCGCGCCACCAATACGATCCTCGAACTGTTCATCATCTATGTGGTGATTGTCGCCCTGGCCGCCGGCGCCTTCGCCTGGTTCGAGGGCAAGCCCTATCCTGATGCGATCTGGTGGGCGGTCGTAACGGCGACAACAACGGGTTACGGCGACTTCTACCCCGCAACGATCGGCGGACGGATCGTGGCGGCGATGCTGATGCACTTCACGCTCCTGTTCGTCCTCCCGCTGCTGATCGGCAGGATCATGTCCGCTCTGATCGAGAATCAGCATGAATTCAGTGACGCGGAGCAAAAGGCGCTCTTCGCCCGGATTGATGACCTGTGCGCGGCCAGCCGGGGCTGGGTTCTGCAGGATGAGGGCGGGGCCTTCGTCGCGGCCAGCACGCAGAATCCGGTCTGGGTGGAGCGGCCCGAGGACGCCCTGAGATTTCTCGATCTGGCTTCGGCACGGGCCTATGCGGCCGCTATTGGCCAGGGTCGCCCCCAACAGCTCTGAAGCCTGCTCGCGATGGAGGCCTGACCGGGAATCGAACCCGGGTGCAAGGATTTGCAGTCCTCTGCGTCACCACTCCGCCATCAGGCCGTTGGCGATCTTTCGACCGCCCCGCCATCGCGAGGGGCGTTCGCTATCAGATCGGATTGTCCCCCGCAACGCACGGACCTATAAGCACCGCACAATTCGCACATTCGCCCGACTCCAGACTGCAGGAAGCCTCCCGATGGATAACGCCGCCGCGCGCAAGGTCATGGTGGACTCCCAGGTCCGGGTGAACGACGTCACCGACCGGGGACTGCAGGCCGCCCTTCTGGCCGTGCCGCGCGAACGCTTCTGCGCCGCCGACCGCGCCTATGCCGCCTATGCCGAGGTCGAGGTCGAGATCGCCGGGTCGCGACGGCTGATGATGGCCCGCGATGTGGCCAAGATCCTTCAGAATGTGGACGCCCGCCCCGGCGAGACGGCCCTGGCTATCGCGGCGCCGTATGCGGCGGCGGTTCTGGCGGCTCTGGGCGCGGTGGTCACGGCCCAGGAAGCCGAGCCGGGGGTGTTCGAGGTGGCGGGGGACGCCCTGGCCGAGGCCGGCGTGACCACGGTGATCGCGCCCCTGGCCGAGCCGTCGGGTGCGGACTGGGACATTATCGTCAGCGAGGGCGCCGTCTCGGCCCGGCCCGACCTCTGGATCGCGGCGCTGAAGGTGGGCGGCCGTCTGGTCGTGGTGGAGCGCAGTGGCCCGGCGGGTAAGGCGGTCCTGTATGTGCGCGGCCGCGAAGGCGTGTCACGACGCGAACTGTTTGATTCCCATCCGCCGGTGCTGGCCGAGATGACGCCGACGCCGGTCTTTGCGCTCTAGATTGAGGAACGACCCGGTCAAATCGTTCATTCGGCGTCCGGGCGTCCAGAATAGGCGGCGGATCGTGGCTTTCACGCCATGGTTACGTCCGGTTACCGGATTTGCGACGGATGTCGGTGGCGTCTGCGTGAAAAAAACTTAACTGGCGCAGCGTGGTCTGAATGCGCTCTACGCGGTCCAGAGAATATGAAGCGCGCCGCGCTGGCGGCTTCCGGGGATTGAACATGTTGAACCGTTCGTCGGTGCTGGCCTCCGTGGCCCTGATCGCCGTCACCGCCGCCTTCGCCGGTCCCGTTTCGGCCGAGTCGTTGCAGGACGCGATCGCCCTGGCCTATCGCACCAATCCGACGCTGCTGGCCCAGCGCGCCAATCAGCGGGCGCTGGACGAGACCGTGCCCCAGGCGCGGGCCGGCCTTCGCCCCTCCATCAGCCTCACCGCCAATGTCGACTATTCCCGCGCGGACACCGCCGCAGGGGTGGTCGAGACCGATACGGCCGGCATCGGCATCGGTCTGTCGCAGAACCTCTATACCGGCGGTCGCATCGGCCATTCGATCAGCGCCGCCGAGGCCAGCGTACTGGCCGGTCGCGAGCAGCTGCGCGGCGTCGAACAGGCCGTGCTGGCCTCGGTCATCCAGGCCTATGTCGATGTCCGTCGCGACATGGAGATCCTGACCATCCGGCAGGACAATCTGGCCGTCCTGCGCCGCCAGCTGGACGAGTCCAACGCCCGTTTCGAGGTCGGTGAGATCACCCGCACCGACGTGGCCCAGTCGCAGGCGCGTCTGGCCCAGTCCGAGGCCGATCTGGCCCAGGCCCAGGCCCAGCTGTCCGTGTCGCGCGCCGCCTATGCCGCCGTCATCGGCCAGTCCCCGGCCAATCTTGAGGCGCCGGCCGCCCTGCCGGGTCTGCCGACCGATTTCGACGCGGCCCTGGACATCGGTCTGGTCGAGAACCCGGCCGTCCGGGCGGCGCAGTTCTCGCTGCAGGCCGCCGAGGCGCGCGTGGCCGCCGCCCGGTCGGAATATCTGCCGTCGGTTCGCGCCACCGCCTCCTATGGCGGAAACGGTGACCTCTCGGACTTCGACCTTGCCGATCGCACCGCCTTCTCGGCAGGCGCCTCGATCTCGGTGCCGCTGTTCACCGGCGGGCTGAACCGCTCGCGCGTCGCCCAGGCGCTCGAGACCGCCAACGCCGCCCAGATCGATCTGGAAGGCCAGAAGCGCGGCGTCCTCCAGGACGTCTCGACCGCCTATGCCCAGGTCATCTCGTCCCGCTCGACCGTCACGGCGGGCGAACAGGCGGTACGGGCCGCCTCGGTCGCCGCCGAGGGCGTCCGTCAGGAAGCCCAGGTCGGCCTGCGCACCACGCTCGACGTGCTGAACCAGGAGCTGGAACTGCGGGCGGCGCAGGTGAACCTCGTCAGCGCGCGCCGCAACGAATACGTGGCCCAGGCCTCGCTGCTGGCCGCCATCGGGCGTCTGCAGGGACAGAACCTGGTGGCCTCGATCGAGACCTACGACGCTGCCGGCAATGCCGACGCGGTCCGCCTGCGCGGCGCCCTGCCGTGGGACGGGGCGCTTGAGGCCCTGGACCGGATCGCCGCTCCGCCGGTCGTGCCTGCGGCAGACGCCGAGGACGCGCCGATCGACGCCCGGCTGAAGTCCCAGCCGACCGCCACGGCGCCCAACGGCGGCTGACGGGCGCCTGACGCCGGCCGGGCGTTAACCTTTGCTTTTAAAACGCCCGTTGATTCCAGCGGGCGTTGATGCCACGACAGGTCCTTGCGGCGAGGCGGGCGTTCCTATTCCGGCTGTCTCTACCGCGACCCGTTTCGCGCGTCGTCCGGCGCGTCCCTGTATAGACCGCTCGAGGCAGGCATGACCGACCAATCCCAGGAACCGACGATGGAAGAGATCCTGGCGTCGATTCGCCGGATCATTTCCGAGGACGACCAGCCGGCCGAGACCTCCGCGCCCGCCGCGGTCGAGCCGGAACCAGAGCCTGAGGTTCTGGTCGCGCCGGAGCCGGCGCCGTTTCCGGCCCCGGAGCCGATGGCGGCTGACGCCGATGACGACGTTCTGGAACTGACCGATCCGTATGAGGCACCGGCCGTCGAGACCATCGGCGATCTGGACGTCATCGTGCCGGAAGAGCCGGCCGACGCCTATGAGGCTGCGCCGAACTATGACGCCCTGGTCGGCGAAAGCGCCGCCGCCAGCGCTGCCTCGGCATTTGCGGGCCTGCACGCCCTGAAGAAGCCCGCAGCGCCCGCACCGGCCCCGACGGGCGACCTGAACTTCGTCAGCGGCTCGACGGTAGAGGGGATGGTCGCTGAAATGCTGCGTCCCATGCTGAAATCGTGGCTGGACGCCAACCTGCCGGGCATCGTCGAGGACGCGGTGCGCAGGGAAGTCGAGCGCATCGCCCGCGACGTCTAGCCGTTCGTCTCACCTGCGATTAAATGATCAGGGGCGGCTCCGAAGGGGGCCGCCCTTTGCTTTTCGACCGCCCTCAAGCCGCGACGCGCCGCGCGCGGAACACAGGGCACAGGATTCCGCCGATGCTTGAGAAGACTTTCGAACCCCGGGCCGCAGAACCCCGCCTGTATGCGCAGTGGGAGGAGAGCGGCCTGTTCGCGCCGCGCGCTGCGGCCGCCACCGACGGCGCGGCGGACGCCTATTCGATCGTCATTCCGCCGCCGAACGTGACGGGCAGCCTGCATATCGGCCATGCGCTGAACAATACCCTGCAGGACATCCTGGCCCGCTATCACCGGATGAAGGGCAAGGCGGTGCTGTGGCTGCCCGGCACCGACCACGCCGGCATCGCCACCCAGATGGTGGTGGAGCGCCAGCTGGCGGCCGCCGGTAACGTTGGTCGCCGCGACATGGGCCGCGAGGCCTTCATCAAGAAGGTCTGGGACTGGAAGGCCGAGAGCGGCGGGTCCATCGTCCAGCAGCTGCGGCGGCTGGGGGCGTCGTGCGACTGGTCGCGTGAGCGGTTCACCCTGGACGAGGGGCTGAACGCCGCCGTTCGCAAGGTCTTCGTGCAACTGCATCGCGAGGGGCTGATCTACCGCGACAAGCGTCTGGTGAACTGGGATCCGCAGTTCCAGACCGCCATCTCGGATCTCGAGGTCGAGCAGCGCGAGGTCGAGGGGGCCTACTGGCATTTCGCCTATCCGCTCGCCGACGGCGTGACCTACGAACACCCGGTCGCCTTCGACGAGGATGGCAAGGCGACCGAGTGGGAGACGCGCGACTATATCGTCGTGGCGACGACGCGGCCGGAGACGATGCTGGGCGACACCGGCGTGGCGGTGCATCCGGACGATGAGCGGTATGCGGGGCTGGTCGGAAAGTTCGTGACCCTGCCGATTGTCGGTCGACGGATTCCGATCGTGGCCGACGACTACGCCGATCCGACCAAGGGCTCGGGGGCGGTGAAGATCACGCCCGCGCACGACTTCAACGACTTCCAGGTCGGGAAGCGGGCGGGACTCCCGTCGATCAACATCCTGAATCAGTTCGGGGCCATTCTGGACTGGAAAGACACCCCTACCGGCGTTGACGAAACCGACGACCAGTTTGAACCCGAAACGCCCGAGTTCGTCGTCGGCACGATTCCGGCAGATCTGCGCGGCCTCGACCGCTTCGCCGCGCGCAAGGCCATCGTCGCCCGCGCCGAGGCCGAGGGCTGGCTGAAGGAGATCGAGAAGACCAGGCACGTCGTCCCGCACGGCGACCGGTCCGGAGTGGTCATCGAGCCCTGGCTGACGGACCAGTGGTACGTTGACGCCCACACGCTCGCGCAACCGGCGATCAGGGCTGTTGAGACCGGGGCGACGACCTTCGAGCCCGCCTCCTATTCCAAGATCTATTTCGAATGGCTGCGCAACATCGAGCCCTGGTGCATCTCGCGCCAGCTCTGGTGGGGCCACCGCATTCCGGCCTGGTACGGCCCGAACGGCGAGATCTATGTCGCCGAGACGGAAGACGACGCCCGCGAACTGGCCATGGCCGACTATGAGTCCGAGGTGGCCCTGACCCAGGACGAGGACGTGCTCGACACCTGGTTCTCCTCGGCCCTGTGGCCGTTCTCGACCATGGGGTGGCCGGAGAAGACGGAGGATCTGGAGCGGTTCTATCCGACCAGCGATCTGGTCACGGCGGCGGACATCATCTTCTTCTGGGTCGCCCGGATGATGATGATGGGCCTGCACTTCATGGACGAGGTCCCGTTCAAACGGGTCATCATCAATGGCCTCGTCCGCGACGAGAAGGGCCAGAAGATGTCGAAGTCCAAGGGCAACGTCATCGATCCCCTGACGATCATCGACGAACTGGGCGCGGACCCTCTGCGGTTCACCATGGCCATCCTGTCCGGCACCCGCGACATCAAGCTGTCGAAGGAACGCATTGAAGGCTATCGGAACTTCGGCACCAAGCTGTGGAACGCCGCCCGGTTCAGCCAGATGAACGAGGCGCGCCGCGTCGAGGGCTTTGATCCCGCGACAGTCGACCAGACGATCAACCGCTGGATCCGGGGCGAGCTGACCAGGGCCGAGCGTCAGGTGTCCGAGGCCATTGAGGGCGGGCGGTTCGACGACGCGGCCTCGGCCCTGTACCGGTTCGTCTGGAACGTCTTCTGCGACTGGTATCTGGAACTGGCCAAGCCGGTGTTCCAGGGGACGGATGAAGCCGCAAAGGCCGAGACGCGGGCCATGACGGCCTGGACCCTGGATCAGACCCTGAAGCTGCTGCACCCGGTCATGCCCTTCATCACCGAGGAACTGTGGGCCGAACTGGGCCGGGAAGGGCCGGCGCGGGAAAGCCTGCTGATCGGCGCTGAATGGCCGATCCTGCCGGATGCCTTCATCGACGCCGGCGCCGATGCCGAGATCGGCTGGCTGGTCGATCTGGTCGGCGAGGTCCGGGCCCTGCGCGCCGAGATGAATGTTGCGCCCGGCGCCAAGCCGGGTCTGGTGTTCGTCGCCCCGACTGCCGAGACGGCGGCCCTGATCGAGCGGCACCGCCCGCTGATCCTGACCCTCGCCCGGGTCGGGGATGCGATGACAGCGGAGGTTGCGCCGGAGGGGGCAGTCAGCTTCGTCTCCGGTTCGACGACGGCCGCCCTGTCGCTGGCGGGCATCATCGACCTGACCGCCGAACGCGTGCGGCTGGAGAAGGAGATCGCCGCCTTCGACAGCGACATCGGCCATTTCAACAAGAAGCTGGGCAATCCCAACTTCGTCTCCCGCGCCGCCCCCGAGGTGGTTGAGGAACAACGCGCCAAACTGGCTGAGGCCGAGGCCGGCAAGATGAAGCTGCTCGCCGCCCTGGAGCGGCTCGCGGCCATGGGGTGAGGCTCAACCCTGGTTGTCGGTCAGGATGCGGGGCCAATTGGCCTCGCCCTTTCTGATCGCTTCGGTAACGTCCTGCTCCCAGAGCATCCGGGCGCGTTCGTTGTAGTTCAGATAGAGCCGACCCTCGACAATCCGCCAGACCCGGGGATCGCCCGGGGCGATATAGCCCTGGCTGGCCGCCCAGGCGCAGTAGCCCCCGAACCGGGGCGCCCAGACTTCGGGTTCGGCTTCAAATCTGGCGCGATGGTCGGCGGAGGCGAAATGCCAGGTCGCGCCGTTCCAGTCGAGGCTGATCGCCGGATCGCCCATCGTCGGCTTGCCCTCGGTGAAATAGGCGACCGGGTCATGCCCTCCGAGCGCCAGCCCGTCGGCGGCCGTGTGAACGGGAGGATGAGTTTTCGACTGCGCGGGGGCGGGCGAGGCCAGACCGATCAGACCCACGCACAGGACGAGGGTCAGGGCCAGAAACAGACGCGAAAACATGAAGACTGTCTCCAGACAGACGCTATGGGTCACTCGCAAAGCCATACGCTCTGTGAGCCTGCCGGGTTACAGGGCTTTCCGGCACAGGCGCCCAGGACCGGCCAGCCGGTCTGAAGGACGGGCTGTTGGTTCGGCCGGCCAGGCGCAGGGAGAGGATTGATGCGGGTTCGGATTGACCATCTGCTGGCTCAGCGCGGCCTGTTCGACAGCCGGGCGAAGGCGAAGGCGGCGATCGAGGCCGGGCGGGTCACGGCCAACGGCGCGGTGGTCAGAAAGCCTTCGGAGACCGTGGCCGACGACGCCGTGATCACCGCCGAGCCGGCCTTCCGGTTCGTGGGGCGCGGGGCGCTGAAGCTGGATCATGCCCTGACCCTGTGGCCCGTCGCCGTCGCGGGACGGACGGTGCTGGACGTCGGCGCCTCGACCGGGGGCTTTACCGAGGTCTGTCTGGAACGGGGCGCGGCGCGGGTGTTCGCCGTGGACGTGGGGCAGGGGCAGCTGCATCCCCGGATCGCAAGCGACCCGCGCGTCATCGATCTGGAGAAGACGGACGCGCGCGAGCTCACGCCTGACCTGATCACAGAGGCGCCCGATCTGATCGTCTGCGACGCCAGTTTCATCAGCCTGACCAAGGTGCTGCCCGCTGCTCTGGGCCTGGCGGCGCCCGGGGCGGATCTGGTCACCCTGGTCAAGCCGCAGTTCGAGATGGAGAGCCGGTCGGAGGTCGGACGCGGCGGGGTGGTGCGTGATGCCGCGGCGCGTCAGGCGGCGCTGGATCGGGTGGTCGCGTGGCTGGAGGCCGAGGGCTGGTCGGTCAGGGAAACGGCCGAGAGCCCTGTCACCGGCGGCGACGGCAATGTTGAATATCTGGTCTGGGCCAGACGCACCTAGCGAGGCCGCGTCGGGTCGGGAGGTCCCGGAGGGCCGACGACCGCGGCCCACTTGAAAGTGAAAACCGCCGGCGGATTTCTCCGCCGGCGGCTCCCGTCACGTCGTCGATGTCGCAGGGGGGCTGAAAATCAATCGACCACGCGATAGCGGCCCGAGGAGTCGGGGCAGGTCCGCACATAGCGCGTCTCTGAACGACCATCGGGAAGGCGGATCCGGCTCTCGGCCAGACGGCAGCCGTCGCGGCCGCGATCGTCACGGTCATAGGCATAGCCGCCGCCGGAGCTGTAGCGATCATCGTGGCGCGGCTCGGACGCATAGGGGCCGTAGCCGTCCTGATCGTAATAGACCGAGCCGTTGCCATAGCCCGAACTGTAGCTGGACGAGTAGCCGGACGAATAGGACGGGGCGTAGCTGTGGGGCTGGCTGTAACCTTGCGAGTAGCCGTAGCCGCTCGAATAGGCGGGCGTGTTCGGAGAATAGGCGTAGTCGTCATTGTAGCCACGGCACTGGTCGGCCGAGCCGCGACCGGCGGCGCCGCCGACGACCGCGCCGAGGACGCCGCCCAGGATCGAACCTTCTGTGCGGCGACCGCGCGCGGCCAGTTGTGAGCCGATGACCGCCCCAGCGCCGGCCCCGATCACAGCGCCTGCGCCCGTGCGGCCCTGGCGGTTGCGGTCGCAATAGTCGGGCGTGTTGTAGGTCTGGCCGCCGTAGCCCGGGACGTAGCCGCCCCCCTGATACGAATAGGTCTGAGCCGAGGCGGCGGCCGGAATCGCGGTGATGGCGGCCGCCGCTGCGGCGGCGATCAGTGCGGGACGGGCAAGGCGGTAGAACATCGTTGTGGACCCTGTGGTGGATGCGAAGACCAACGGTTCAGACTTCGCTCCGTTGCAGACAGGGTTAAGGCGTCCAAGATGAACGCGTCTTGAACAGGTTTCGTCCCAGGCGGTTTCATCCGTCGCCGCCGGCTCAGGGATCAGGCATAAGCCGCCGGATGAGCGAAACACTCCGGATCGACCGCATCGGCGGCCAGGGCGACGGCGTCGGGCAGGGAGGGGCCGGGCTTGTGTTCGTTCCCCTGACCCTGCCAGGCGAGATGGTGCGGGGCGAGGTGGTCGATGGGCGTATGGAGCGGCCGGAGATCGTGGTCGCCAGCCCGGACCGGATCGCGCCGGTCTCACCTCAGTATGGCGATTGCGGGGGCTGTTCGCTGCAGCACTGGGCCAGCGGCCCCTATCTGGACTGGAAGCGCGAACAGGTCCGGCTGGCGCTGGGGCGCGAGGGGATCGAGACCGGGATCGAACCGACCGTGGCGACGCCGCCCGGCACACGGCGGCGGCTGGCCCTGCATGCGCGGCGGGGCGAGGACGGGCGGGTGGTGCTGGGCTTCAAGGCGCGCAAGTCGTGGCGGCTGGTGGAGGTGTCGGCCTGTCCGGTGGCCGACCCCCGGCTGGTGGCGGCCTTTCCGGCCCTGGCCCGTGTGGCCGAGGCGTTCCTGGAGCATCCGAAATCGGCCCCGACCCTGCATGTCACCCTGACCCTGACCGGGCTGGACGTGGATGTGACGGGCGTTGAACGGAAGTCGGGCGGCCTGTCCGGCGACCAGAGGATGCAGGCCATCCGGGCGGCGCGTCAGGCCGATCTGGCGCGGCTGAGTCTGGCCGGCGAGGTGCTGATGATGGAGCGTCAGCCGAGGGTGCAGTTCGGCCCCGCGACCGTGGCGATCCCGGCGGGCGGATTCCTGCAGGCGGTGCCGGGCGCCGAACAGGCCATGGTCGATCGCGCCCTGGCGGCGGTGAAGGGGGCGAAGAAGATCGCCGACCTGTTCTGCGGCGCCGGAACCTTTACCTTCCCGCTCGCCACCCTGGCGCCCGTGCTCGCGGCCGACGGGGCGGCGGCGAGCATCGCGGCGCTGAAGGCCGGCGTCGGTTCGGCCAAAGGCATGAAGCCGATCACGGCCGAGGCGCGCGACCTGTTCCGCCGCCCCCTGACGCCCTTCGACCTGAAGGGCTGCGACGCGATCGTCTTCGATCCTCCCCGCGCCGGGGCGATCGAGCAGGTCGCCCAGATCACCGGCACGAAGGCGACGACGGTGGTCGGGATATCCTGCAATCCCCAGACGTTTGCTCGCGATGCGAAGGTTCTGATCGACGCCGGCTTCCGGCTGGAGACGGTCACGCCGGTCGACCAGTTCCTGTGGTCGGCCCACATCGAGCTGGTGGGCGTGTTCCGGCGTTGAGACAGCTTTCGGAATTCGTTCTTAGGGCCTTTATTTCGCCGTCAAAGCGAGTATACGAGCGGGTTCCGCAACACACTCCTAGATGAGTCTGCGCGAAAGCGCCGAGGCCCGGTCTGTCGCCCTCTGACCGATGCGAAGGTGCGCTCCTTCCCAAGGGAGCTGACAATTCAGGCGTCCGGGCCCCGAAAGGGACCGCAGGGCGGGCGCCGAAATCGATTTGCACGGTGCGCCTTCCGGCGTGTCGTGCCGCTGCATTTGACGCGCCGCCTCGTCCCCCCGGCGCCATTGGGAAAACAGAATGACTGACGTCACGAACGGTCTCGCCATCAACGGTCAGATCGCGTCCGCCACGACCTTCACCGGCAAGAAGCGCATCCGCAAGTCCTTCGGGCGTATCCCGGAAGCCGTCGCGATGCCGAACCTGATCGAGGTTCAGCGCGCCTCCTACGAGCAGTTCCTGCAGCGCGAGGTCCGTCCGGGCCAGCGCAAGGAGCAGGGCATCGAGGCGGTGTTCAAGTCGGTCTTCCCGATCAAGGACTTCAACGAACGCGCCGTGCTGGAGTACGTGTCCTACGAATTCGAGGACCCCAAGTACGACGTCGAGGAGTGCATCCAGCGCGACATGACCTATGCCGCGCCGCTGAAGGTCAAGCTGCGCCTGATCGTGTTCGAGGCGGACGAGGAAACCGGCGCCCGCTCGGTCAAGGACATCAAGGAGCAGGACGTCTATATGGGGGACATCCCCCTGATGACGGACAAGGGCACCTTTATCGTCAACGGCACCGAGCGGGTGATCGTCTCGCAGATGCACCGTTCGCCGGGCGTCTTCTTCGACCACGACAAGGGCAAGACCCACTCTTCGGGCAAGCTGCTGTTCGCCGCCCGGGTGATCCCCTACCGCGGGTCGTGGCTGGACTTCGAGTTCGACGCCAAGGACGTGGTCTATGTGCGGATCGACCGTCGCCGCAAACTGCCGGCGACCACCTTCCTCTATGCCCTGGGCATGGACGGCGAGGAAATCCTGCGCACCTTCTATGAGACCGTGCCCTATGAAAAGCGCGGCGAAGGCTGGGTCACCCCCTACAAGCCGGAACGCTGGCGCGGGGTGAAGCCCGAGTTCGACCTGATCGACGCCGACACGGGCGAAGTGGTCGCCGCCGCCGGGACCAAGATCAGCGCCCGTCAGGCCAAGAAGCTGGGCGACACGACCAAGTCTCTGTCCCTGGCCGCCGATGCGCTGGTGACCCGCTATATGGCCGCCGACGCCGTCAACTATGAGACCGGCGAGATCTATGCCGAGGCCGGCGACGAGCTGGACGCCCCGACGATCGAACTGCTGGAAGCCAAGGGCTTCACCACCATCGACGTGCTGGACATCGACCACGTCACGGTCGGCGCCTACATGCGCAACACCCTGCGCATCGACAAGTCGACGGGCCGCGAGGACGCCCTGTTCGACGTCTATCGCGTGATGCGTCCGGGCGAGCCGCCGACCCCGGAAGCCGCCGAGGCCATGTTCAACAGCCTGTTCTTTGACGCCGAACGCTACGACCTGTCGGCCGTGGGACGCGTGAAGATGAACATGCGTCTGGAAAGCCCGGAGGTCTCCGACGAGATCCGCGTCCTGCGCAAGGAAGACGTGCTGAAGGTGCTGCGCATCCTGGTCGGCTTGAAGGACGGTCAGGGCGAGATCGACGATATCGACAACCTGGGCAACCGCCGGGTGCGTTCGGTCGGCGAACTGCTGGAAAACCAGTACCGTGTCGGCCTGCTGCGCATGGAGCGCGCCATCAAGGAGCGTATGTCGTCGGTCGATATCGACACGGTGATGCCGCACGACCTGATCAACGCCAAGCCGGCGGCGGCCTCGGTGCGGGAGTTCTTCGGCTCCTCGCAGCTGTCGCAGTTCATGGACCAGACGAACCCGCTGTCGGAAATCACCCACAAGCGTCGCCTGTCGGCGCTTGGCCCGGGCGGCCTGACGCGCGAGCGCGCCGGCTTTGAAGTCCGGGACGTGCACCCGACCCACTATGGCCGCATCTGCCCGATCGAAACGCCGGAAGGCCCGAACATCGGCCTGATCAACTCGCTGGCCACCCACGCCCGGGTCAACAAATACGGCTTCATCGAGAGCCCGTACCGGCGCGTGAAGGACGGCAAGGCCCTGGACGAGGTGGTCTACATCTCGGCCATGGAAGAGTCGAAATACACGATCGCCCAGGCCAACATCGAGCTGAAGGACGGCGAGATCGTCGACGAACTGGTCCCGGGCCGGATCAACGGCGAATCGCAACTGCTGATCCGCGCCGATGTGGACATGATGGACGTGTCGCCGAAACAGGTCGTTTCGGTCGCCGCCGCCCTGATCCCGTTCCTCGAAAACGATGACGCCAACCGCGCCCTGATGGGCGCCAACATGCAACGTCAGGCCGTGCCCCTGGTGCAATCGGACGCGCCGCTGGTCGGCACGGGCATGGAGGCGGTGGTGGCCCGTGATTCGGGCGCCGTGGTTGTCGCCCGTCGTGACGGCGTCGTCGAACAGATCGACGGCACCCGCATCGTGGTGCGCGCCACCAATGAACTGGATGCCGGTCGTTCGGGCGTCGACATCTATCGCCTGTCGAAGTTCCAGCGTTCCAACCAGTCGACCTGCATCAACCAGCGCCCGATCGTGCGCGTGGGCGATGAGGTCAAGATCGGCGACGTGATCGCCGACGGACCGTCGACGGACCTGGGCGAACTGGCCCTCGGCCGCAACGCCCTCGTCGCCTTCATGCCGTGGAACGGCTACAACTTCGAGGACTCGATCCTGATCTCGGAGCGCATCGTGCGCGACGACGTCTTCACCTCGATCCACATCGACGAGTTCGAGGTGATGGCCCGCGACACCAAGCTGGGGCCGGAAGAAATCACCCGCGACATCCCCAACGTCGGCGAGGAAGCCCTGCGCAACCTCGACGAGGCGGGCATCGTCGCCATCGGCGCCGAGGTCCAGCCGGGCGACATCCTGTGCGGCAAGGTCACGCCCAAGGGCGAAAGCCCGATGACCCCGGAAGAGAAGCTGCTGCGCGCCATCTTCGGCGAGAAGGCTTCCGACGTCCGCGACACCTCCCTGCGTCTGCCGCCCGGCGTCGCCGGCACGGTCGTTGACGTGCGCGTGTTCAACCGCCACGGCGTCGACAAGGACGAGCGCGCCATGTCGATCGAACGTCACGAGATCGAACGCCTCGGCAAGGACCGCGACGACGAACTCGCGATCCTGGAACGCAACGTCTACGGCCGCCTGAAGCCGCTGGTTCTGGGCAAGACCGCCGTCTCGGGTCCGAAGGGCCTGGGTCGCGGTGAAGTGACCGAAGAGAAGCTGGGCGAGCTGTCGCGCGGCCTGTGGTGGCAGATCGCCCTCGACGACGAAAAGGCGATGGGCGAGCTCGAGGCCATGAAGAAGCAGTTCGAGGACGCCCGCAAGGCGCTCGACCGCCGCTTCGAGGACAAGGTCGAGAAGCTGCAACGCGGCGACGAGCTGCCCCCGGGCGTGATGAAGATGGTCAAGGTCTTCGTGGCCGTGAAGCGCAAGCTTCAGCCCGGGGACAAGATGGCCGGCCGTCACGGCAACAAGGGCGTCATCTCCAAGATCCTGCCGATCGAGGACATGCCCCACCTGGAGGACGGCACCCCGGTCGACGTGGTGCTGAACCCGCTGGGCGTGCCGTCGCGCATGAACATCGGCCAGATCTTCGAAACCCACCTGGGCTGGGCGGCTGCGGGCCTCGGCAAGCAGATCGCCTCGCTGCTGGAAGCCTGGCAGCACGGCGGCCAGAAGCAGGCCCTGATCGATCGTCTGACGCATATCTACGGCGAGGACACGCCCCTGCCGCAGGATGAGGACGACCTGATCGAACTGGCGAAGAACCTGTCCAAGGGCGTGCCCTTCGCGACTCCGGTCTTCGACGGCGCGCACATCGGCGACATCGAGCGTCTGCTGGAGGAGGCGGGTCTGAACAAGTCGGCCCAGTCGATCGTCTATGACGGTCAGACCGGCGAGCAGTTCAAGCGTCCGGTCACGGTCGGCTACATCTATATGCTGAAGCTGCACCACCTGGTCGACGACAAGATCCACGCCCGCTCCATCGGCCCGTACTCGCTCGTCACCCAGCAACCGCTGGGCGGCAAGGCGCAGTTCGGCGGCCAGCGCTTCGGGGAGATGGAGGTCTGGGCTCTGGAAGCCTACGGCGCCGCCTACACCCTGCAGGAAATGCTGACGGTGAAGTCCGACGACGTGGCCGGCCGGACCAAGGTCTACGAGGCCATCGTCCGCGGCGACGACAGCTTCGAGGCGGGCATTCCCGAGAGCTTCAACGTGCTCATCAAGGAAATGCGTTCGCTGGGTCTGAACGTGGAGCTGGAGAACAGCTGATTGGCGGAGTGATTAGTGGTTAGTGGTTAGTGGTTGCAGCTTTGCTGATAGATCACAGACCCAACCACTAATCACTGGTCACTAATCACTGTTCATCCGACACTATTTATCGCGGGTCAGCCCGCAGAAGGAACAAAGATGAACCAGGAAGTCCTGAACATCTTCAATGCGGTCCCGGTCACCCCGACCTTCGACCAGATCAAGATCGCCCTGGCCTCGCCGGAGAAAATCCGCTCGTGGTCGTTCGGCGAGATCAAGAAGCCCGAGACGATCAACTATCGCACGTTCAAGCCCGAGCGTGACGGCCTGTTCTGCGCCCGTATCTTTGGTCCGACCAAGGACTACGAATGCCTGTGCGGCAAGTACAAGCGCATGAAGTACAAGGGCATCATCTGCGAGAAGTGCGGCGTTGAGGTCACCCTGGCCCGGGTCCGGCGCGAGCGGATGGGCCATATCGAACTGGCCAGCCCGGTCGCCCACATCTGGTTCCTGAAGTCGCTGCCCAGCCGCATCTCGCTGATGCTGGACATGGCGCTGAAGGACGTCGAGCGCGTCCTGTATTTCGAAAACTATATCGTCACCGAGCCGGGCCTGACCCCGCTGAAGCAGAACCAGCTGCTGACGGAAGACGAGTTCTATCGCTACCAGGACGAGTTCGGCGATGACGGCTTCACCGCCGAGATCGGCGCCGAGGCCGTGCGCAACCTGCTGATGGGCATCGACCTGCATTCCGAGGCCGAGCGTCACCGTGGCGAACTGGCCGACAGCCCGTCGGAAATGAAGGCCAAGAAGGCGTCCAAGCGCCTGAAGCTGATCGAGGCCTTCCTCGAGAGCGGCAACAAGCCCGAGTGGATGATCCTGACCGTCGTGCCGGTCATCCCGCCGGAACTGCGCCCCCTGGTGCCGCTGGACGGCGGTCGTTTCGCGACCTCCGACCTGAACGACCTGTATCGCCGCGTGATCAACCGCAACAACCGCCTGAAGCGTCTGATGGAGCTCCGCGCGCCGGACATCATCATCCGCAACGAAAAGCGGATGCTGCAGGAATCGGTCGACGCCCTGTTCGACAACGGCCGCCGTGGTCGCGTCATCACGGGCGCCAACAAGCGTCCGCTGAAGTCGCTGGCCGACATGCTGAAGGGCAAGCAGGGCCGCTTCCGCCAGAACCTGCTCGGCAAGCGCGTCGACTATTCGGGTCGTTCGGTCATCACCGTGGGTCCCGAGCTGAAGCTGCACGAGTGCGGCCTGCCCAAGAAGATGGCGCTGGAGCTGTTCAAGCCGTTCATCTATGCGCGTCTCGACGCCAAGGGCCTGTCGGGCACGGTCAAACAGTCCAAGCGGATGGTCGAGCGTGAACAGCCCCAGGTCTGGGACATCCTCGAAGAGGTGATCCGCGAACACCCGGTCATGCTGAACCGGGCGCCGACGCTGCACCGTCTGGGCATCCAGGCGTTCGAGCCCAAGCTGATCGAGGGCAAGGCGATCCGCCTGCACCCGCTGGTCTGTACCGCGTTCAACGCCGACTTCGACGGCGACCAGATGGCCGTTCACGTCCCGCTGAGCCTCGAGGCCCAGCTGGAAGCGCGCGTCCTGATGATGTCGACCAACAACATCCTGTCGCCCGCCAACGGCAAGCCGATCATCGTGCCGTCGCAGGATATCGTGCTCGGCCTCTACTACATCTCGCTGGTCAAGGACGGCGAGCCGGGTGAGGGCAAGCTGTTCGCCAATATGGGCGAGATCGATGCGGCGCTCGACGCCGGCGTGGTGACTCTCCACACCCGCATCAAGGCGCGCTGGACCGAACTGAACGCCGCCGGCGAAGAGGTGACCAAGGTCATCGACTCGACCCCCGGCCGGATGAAGCTGGCCGCCCTGCTGCCGCAGAACCCGAACGTCGGCTACCGCCTGCTCGAGAAAAACCTGACCAAGAAGGAAATCGGCAACCTGATCGACGTGGTCTATCGCCACTGCGGTCAGAAGGCGACGGTGATCTATGCCGACCAGATGATGGGCCTGGGCTTCCGCGAGGCCGCCAAGGCCGGCATTTCCTTCGGCAAGGACGACATCGTCATCCCCGCCCAGAAGGAGACGATGGTCGCCGAGACCCGCACCCAGGTCGAGGAGTACGAGCAACAGTATGCCGACGGTCTGATCACCAAGGGCGAGAAGTACAACAAGGTGGTCGACGCCTGGGCCAAGGCCACGGACAAGATCGCCGACGCCATGATGGCCGAGATCGCCACGGTCAAGAAGCTGCCGGACGGCCGCACCGCCGAGATCAACTCGGTCTATATGATGGCCAACTCCGGCGCCCGCGGTTCGCAGGCCCAGATGAAGCAGCTGGGCGGGATGCGCGGCCTGATGGCCAAGCCCTCGGGCGAGATCATCGAGACGCCGATCGTGTCGAACTTCAAGGAAGGCCTGACCGTCCTTGAGTACTTCAACTCGACCCACGGCGCCCGCAAGGGTCTGGCCGACACCGCGCTGAAGACCGCCAACTCGGGCTATCTGACCCGTCGTCTGGTGGACGTGGCGCAGGACTCGATCGTTACCGAGGACGACTGCGGCTCCACGCGGGGCATCACCCTGCGCGCCGTGGTCGAGGGCGGCGACGTCCTGGTCTCGCTGGGCCAGCGCGTCCTGGGCCGCTACAATGCCGAGGACATCAAGGAGCCGGGCACCGATAACGTCCTGTTCCCCGCCGACACCTATCTGACAGAGGATGTGGTCGAGGTCATTGACGTCCAGGGCGTCCAGTCGGTCAAGGTCCGTTCGGCCCTGACCTGCGAGGCAGAGGCCGGCATCTGCGGCATGTGCTACGGCCGGGATCTGGCGCGCGGCACCAATGTCAACATCGGCGAAGCGGTCGGCGTCATCGCGGCGCAATCGATCGGCGAGCCGGGCACCCAGCTGACGATGCGGACCTTCCACATCGGCGGTACGGCCCAGGTGGCGGAAACCTCGTTCTACGAGGCGACCAATGCCGGCACGATCAAGGTGGTCGGCCCGACCGTCACCGGCGCCCACGGCGACCTGGTGTCGATGAGCCGCAACGTCGTGGTCACCGTCATGGTCGATGGCAAGGATCGCGAAAGCTACAAGATCCCTTACGGCGGCCGTCTTCGCGTCCAGCCGGGCGGCGAGGTCAAGAAGAACCAGCGTCTGGCGGAGTGGGACCCCTACACCACCCCGATCATCACCGAGGTGGGCGGCGTTGTCCGCTTTGAGGATCTGGTCGAGGGCCTGTCGTTCAAGGAAGAGACCGACGAAGCGACGGGCATCGCCCAGCGCGTCGTCATCGACTGGCGCGCCAGCCCCCGCGGTTCGGACCTGCGTCCGGCCATGGGCATCACCACCGGCGACGCCTACGCCAAGCTGGCCTCGGGCTCTGACGCCCGGTACCTGCTGCCCGTCGGCGCCATCCTGTCGGTCGCCAATGGCGACGAGGTGAAGCCCGGCGAGATCATCGCCCGCATCCCGACCGAGGGCGCCAAGACCCGCGACATCACCGGCGGTCTGCCGCGGGTGGCCGAGCTGTTCGAGGCCCGTCGTCCAAAGGATTGCGCGGTCATCGCCGAGATGGACGGTCGCGTCGAATTCGGACGCGACTACAAGAACAAGCGCCGGATCAAGATCACGCCGGAGCCCAATGCCGATGGCGAACAGGGCGAACCCGTCGAGTTCCTGATCCCCAAGGGCAAGCATATCTCTGTCCACGACGGCGATCTGATCCAGAAGGGCGACTACATCATCGACGGCAACCCGGATCCGCACGACCTGCTGCGCATCCAGGGCGTCGAGGCCCTGGCCGAGTATCTGGTGAACGAGGTCCAGGAGGTCTATCGACTGCAGGGCGTGCCGATCAACGACAAGCACATCGAGGTCATCGTCCGTCAGATGCTGCAGAAGGTCGAAGTCCTGGATTCGGGTGAAACCACCCTGATCCGCGGCGACACCGTCGAAGTCGCCGAGGCCGTTCTGGAAAACCTGAAGGTCGAGAAGCGCGGCGGCCGTCAGGCCACCACCCAGCCCGTCCTGCTGGGCATCACCAAGGCGTCGCTGCAGACCCGCAGCTTCATCTCGGCGGCGTCCTTCCAGGAGACCACCCGCGTCCTCACCGACGCCTCGGTCAACGGCAAGGTGGATACGCTGGAAGGCCTGAAGGAGAACGTCATCGTCGGCCGTCTGATCCCGGCCGGCACCGGCGCCTATCTGCGCAGCCTGCAGAAGATCGCCAACGAACGTGACGCGGTCCTGACCTCCACCCGCGAAGCGGCGGTCGAGCCCCTCCCGGCCGATCTGCAGCTGGAACTGGAATCCAGCGAGGCCTGATCGGCTTCGACGGACCGAAACAACAGAAGGGGCGGCCCCGGCGACGGAGCCGCCCTTTTTGCTTGACCTCCGGCCTGGGCGGTCGCCTCATCGGGCGATGACAGCCGTCCTCAGGGTCCTCCCGCCTTTGACGCTGCTGGTGAGCGCGCCGATCGCGCGTTTCGCGGGCGGATTGAAGCCGGGCGAGAACGGAGGCCGGATCGGACGGCTTGTAAGAGGACAAACGCCATGAGGACGGTCTGGGCGGCAGCGGCGATGTGTTCGGCTGTCTTTGCCGCGAGTGGAGAGACGCACGCCCAGACGGCCCCTTCGCCGTCGCCGACGCCGGACACCGTCGAGGACATCGTCGTCGAGGGCGTCAGCGACCGCGCCATCGACGCCTTCGTTGACGGCTTGACCGAGCCGGCGCGGCTGGGGCGGCAAGAGGGCCAGATCGCCCGGTGGCGCGACCCCGTCTGTCTCAGGGTCATCGGAGGAGATATGGAGACGAACGATGCGCTCCGGGCCAAGATCGAGCGCGTGATGACTGATCTGGGCGGCGCCATCGGTCGGCGCCGCTGCTCGGCCAACGCCATCGTAGTGATCGCCGCCGAGGCTGAGCGTTTCGCCGCCCTTTTCGCCCAGAGATACCGCGCCCGCTTCTTCCAGCGCGGCCGGTACGAGCAGGCCGGGTTCGTCAGCCCCGCCCGCGCCGTCCGATGGCGCCATCGCACCCGCACGGCAGGGGCGGCCGCCGCGTCAAACAATGATCTGGAGAAGATTGGTGGGGCCCCGCAAATTCGTGGATCCGGTTCGCGGCTGACCGTCGCCACTGTGGAGACGATAGATCGCGCCTTGCTGGTGGTGGATCCCTCCAGACTGGAGCTCATCGCCAGCGACAGGCTGGCGGAATACCTCGCCTTCGTCATTCTGGTGGATGTGCCGCCGGGTGTGGAGACCGAGGGCCGTCAGACGATCCTGAACCTGTTTGACGATCCTGCGGCCGGTCTGTCGTCCTGGGATCGAGCGTTCGTCGCGGCCCTGTACGAAAGCGCCCCGAACCAGCGGTTTCTGGCCCAGTCGGCTCAGATTCAATGGTTGATGCAGCGCCGCATGAGCCTGAACCCGGCAGGCGAGACGGACTGAGCCCAACGCCTATTTCGGTCCGGCGGCCCCGCCGCCGAAGGGCTGCTCTTCCTGATGCTGGTAGTGGCCTGGCAGATGTGCGCCCGGACAGGTGCCGCGCAGGTTTCCGCCCGGGCATTCGGGGGCGGCGCCGACCACGCCGACCCCGGACCTCATGGGCGCGCGACGGCGCTCGTAGCGGGCCAGGGCGGCGGCCCCCTCACGGGCGAATTGCTCCTGACGACGGGTCTCGGACGCGTTCAGGGTGCGGGGGCCGATCGGCCGGGCGCGACCGGCGGCGGCGTTGAAATTGTCGTCGCAGATCCGCTGTTCGCCCTCCGGCAACTGTCCATCGAGGGCGCGACAACCGGCGGCGCCGAGGCGCAGGGACCGGGCCACAGCCCCGCGCAAATCGGGCCTCCGGACGGTCCAGGGAGTCTCCGGCGCCGTCGCAGCGCCGGACGGTCCGGCGGTCGCGGGCGCCGCCGGGGTCGACGGCGGTGCGGCGGCGGTGATCCGGGGCGCCGGAGGCGTGGGGCGCTCCTCGTTCTCGTCGCGGGGAAGGGCGTCCGCCGGACGGGCGGGCGAGGCGGCGGTCTGATTCCGTTCATGGGCCGCGTCGGGCGCCGTCCGGGCCGGACGCCGGGGGATCTCGCCGGGCAGCAGGGGGCGGGGTTCCAGATCGATGTGGATCGGCGGCGCGGCGTCCGGAACGGGCCGTCGGACCTCGACCAGTCCCAGACCGATGAGGGCGAACACCAGGGCATGGGCGGCCAGGGACCCGCCGAGAACGGCCAGTCGCTGACGACCCCTGGGCCCGCGCCAATCCGGTAAGACCGTCTGATTCATCCATCCCCGCCGCTTGCAGGGGTCAAGGGAGCGGCCAACCGTGGCCCTGTGAAGGCGGGCCGGCGGGTCAATGGTGCTTCATCAGGGAGCGCAGCCCCGGATAGCCGCCTTCGCCCCGGGTGTAGTCGCTCCAGGCGGCGTTGGCGGCGGCCTGTTCGGCGAAGGCGTCCTGACCGGTCTGTCCGGGCGCGCGTCCGCGACGCGCCTCGGGCCGCGCGACCTCGGCCGGGGGCGAGCCCTTCGCCGCCGCCTGTTGCACCGGACCCCGCTCGCGGCAGCCGGCCGCCTGCCAGGCGCGGAAGTTGGAGATGTCGCGACACACCTCGCCGCCCCATGGCGGGCGCTCCCGCCCCGCCACCCCGACGCGCCAGGCCTCATCGACCGGCGGGGCGTCCGGCGCGGTCGCGACCCGGACCGGAGCGCCGGTCACTCCGGGGGAAGGGGACGGCGCGGTCCGCCCGGCCGCCGTCGGAACAGGCGCGCGCGGCGCGGCGTCGGACGGGAGGGGAGACCCCGCTTCTCTCGTCCGGAAGCCAGGCCAGGCGGGGGGTTCAAGGTCGAGGGGGATGACGGCGGGGTCGGTTTCGAATTCGAACGACTCGCCGCCCAGAAGCCCCCACATCGCCATCCCCAGCACCGCCACATGAATCAGCAAGGCCACGGCGAGACCGGACAGGCGCGGGTCGCGCAGGGCCGGGTTCAGCCATGTCGCCGTCACTGCGCCTCGCTGCATGCCGATGCCCCCGCCGCGCCGGCCTGACGCGCCCCGAAGGGATCAGGCGGCACGACCGTGGCCTAATGGCGGCGCGATCTTGACCCGAAGGCGTCCCGGGTCAGAATGGATGAAGGGAGGAGCGTCCATGTTCGCTGTGATTCTGGCCCTCGCGCTTCTCGCCCTGCCGCAGGTGATCCACAAACCCGCGACTGAGGATCCGGCCGTGTGTGCGGTCGATACGGCCGCCCAGATCGCGCGGCCCTGGAGCGATTTCGAGTTCGACCACGACACGCCCGGCGGGCCGATGGCTCTGGCCGGGCGCGGCTGTTATCGCGCGGCGGCGGAGGTCAGTCGCGACTATCTGGCGCGCGGGCCGCTGCTCAGTGTGCGGGAACAGGCGATCACCCAGCTGCACCGGGCGAGGAACCTCGCCTATGCGGGAGACGAGGCCGCCGCCGCGCATGCCGCCGCCAGCGCCCGCCGCAGCGACCAGCGGACAGATCAGGAGATACCGCTGGACTGGAACAGCTATGTCCAGGGGCTCTATGGCTTTCTGATCAAGGACCGCGCCCTGCTGGAAGCCAACCGCGAGCGTCTGATGGCTCGCGCTCGCGAAGGCTTTGAGGGCGATGCCATGAACGGCCGGAACCTGTCGGCCCTGTCGACCTGTTTCGAGCGCAGCTATACCGAGGCGATGACAGATCGGGTTTGCTGGGCGGACGGCCCGAAATAGCCCCGCCTTGACCTGAACGGGCATCGCAGGTAAACGCGCCGGACTTTCGAGGCTTGGGCGAGTCACATCGTCCGTCGAGATCGTGACAATCGAACGAACGGGCTGTGCCCGCCGGAACGCCCAAAGCGCGCGTTCCGGGTTTTTCGTTTGGGCGTCCGGCATCACCCTCAAGAGACAACCCGGGCGGGGGATGACCTCCGTTCAGAAGAAGGACATGAGGCGCCCCGGCCGAAAGGCACACGCCTCCATCAGAAGTCGAGACGAGATTAAATGCCTACGATCAACCAGCTGATCCGCAAGCCGCGCAAGCCCAAGCCCGTGCGCAACAAGGTGCCGGCGCTCGAGGGTTCGCCCCAGCGTCGCGGCGTCTGCACCCGCGTCTACACCACGACCCCGAAGAAGCCGAACTCGGCTCTGCGTAAGGTCGCCAAGGTCCGTCTGGCCAAGTCGGGCTATGAAGCCGTGTGCTACATCCCCGGCGAGGGCCACAACCTGCAGGAGCACTCGGTGGTCCTGATCCGCGGCGGCCGCGTCAAGGACCTTCCCGGCGTTCGCTACCACATCCTGCGCGGCGTGCTCGATACGCAGGGCGTCAAGGACCGCAAACAGCGTCGTTCGCACTACGGCGCCAAGCGTCCGAAGTAAGCCGTTCCGACGGCAGATCCAGATTCAGTCGGTTATCCGGCTTCCAGACACCGAATTAGAAGGCCCAGCCCATGTCACGTCGTCACCGCGCCCAGAAACGCGAAGTCCTGCCGGATCCCAAATACAAGGATCTGATCGTCACCAAGTTCATGAATTACGTCATGTACGAGGGCAAGAAGGCCGTCGCCGAGAACATCGTCTATGGCGCCTTCGAAATTCTCGCCGAGAAGAAGAAGGACTTCGAGCCGGTCCAGACCTTCCACACCGCCCTGGAAAACGTCCAGCCTTCGGTCGAGGTCCGGTCGCGTCGCGTCGGCGGCGCCACCTATCAGGTCCCGGTCGAGGTTCGCCCCGACCGTCGCCGCGCCCTGGCCATCCGCTGGCTGGTCAACGCCGCGCGCAAGCGTGGCGAGAACACCATGACGGAAAAGCTGGCCGCCGAACTGCTGGACGCCTCGAACAACCGCGGCACTGCGGTCAAGAAGCGCGAAGACACCCACAAGATGGCCGAGGCCAACCGCGCCTTCAGCCACTACCGCTGGTAAGGCGGGCGGGGGTCGCCTTCAAAGCGTCACCTGCACTGACTATCTAAGGGTTTCCGGGGCGGGCGATTTCAGCTAGATCGCCCGCGCCCGCTTATCCGGACAGACCGATTTCCTGAGGGCGCCGTCCGCGTCCTGAAAACATTTCAAGGCACGCTTTCATGGCCCGCACACACGCGCTCGAGGACTACCGCAACTTCGGCATCATGGCCCACATTGATGCGGGCAAGACGACGACGACCGAACGGATCCTGTACTACACCGGCAAGAACCATAAGATCGGCGAAGTCCACGACGGCGCCGCGACCATGGACTGGATGGACCAGGAGCAGGAGCGGGGGATCACGATCACCTCGGCCGCGACCACCGCCTTCTGGCAGGGCAAGCGCCTGAACATCATCGACACCCCCGGACACGTGGACTTCACCATTGAGGTCGAGCGTTCGCTGCGCGTCCTCGACGGCGCCGTGACCGTGCTGGACGGCAACGCCGGCGTTGAGCCCCAGACCGAAACCGTCTGGCGCCAGGCCGACAAATATTCGGTGCCGCGCATCGTCTTCGTCAACAAGATGGACAAGATCGGCGCCGACTTCGACGCCTCGGTCCAGTCGATCCGCGACCGCCTGGGCGCCAAGGCCGTTCCGATCCAGTTCCCGATCGGTTCGGAGTCCTCGCTTTCCGGCCTGGTCGACATCGTCGCCATGAACGCCGTGGTCTGGGACAACGACGCCCTGGGCGCCAACTTCACCGTCGGCCCGATCCCCGAGGACCTGATGGCCAAGGCCGTCGAGGCGCGCCAGTACCTGATCGACAACGCCGTCGAACTCGACGACGAGGCGATGGAAGCCTACCTCGAGGGCAACGAGCCCTCGACCGAAACGCTGAAGAAGTGCATCCGCAAGGCCGTGCTGACCGGCGCCTTCTATCCGATCCTGTGCGGCTCGGCCTTCAAGAACAAGGGCGTGCAGACGCTGCTGGACGCCGTGGTCGACTATCTGCCGTCGCCGCTGGACATCCCGCCGACCCCGGGCATCGACTTCAAGACGGAAGAGCCGGTCGTCCGCAAGGCGTCGGACGACGAGCCCCTGTCGATCCTGGCCTTCAAGATCATGGACGACCCGTTCGTCGGCTCCCTGACCTTCTGCCGCCTGTATTCCGGCAAGATGGAAACCGGCCAGAACCTGCTGAACTCCAGCCGCGACAAGAAAGAGCGCGTCGGCCGGATGCTGCAGATGCACTCGAACAACCGTGAAGACGTCAAGGAAGCCTATGCCGGCGACATCGTCGCCCTCGCCGGCCTGAAGGACACCCGCACCGGCGACACCCTGTGCGATCCCCTGAAGTCGCCCGTAATCCTCGAGAAGATGGAATTCCCGGCCCCGGTGATCGAGATCTCGGTCGAGCCCAAGACCAAGGCCGACCAGGAGAAGCTGGGCGTCGCCCTGGCCAAGCTGGCGTCGGAGGATCCGTCCTTCACCGTCTCGACCGACCACGAGTCGGGCCAGACCATCCTGAAGGGGATGGGCGAGCTTCACCTGGACATCAAGATCGACATCCTGAAGCGGACCTACAAGGTCGAGGCCACCATCGGCGCGCCGCAGGTCGCCTATCGTGAATCGCTGGGCCGCAAGGTCGACATCGACTACACCCACAAGAAGCAGACCGGCGGTACGGGCCAGTTCGCCCGCGTCATGATCACCTTCGAACCCGGCGAGCCGGGCTCGGGCTTCGTGTTCGAAAACTCGATCGTCGGCGGCGCGGTGCCCAAGGAATACATCCCGGGCGTGGAAAAGGGCCTGAACTCGGCCAAGGACAATGGTCTGCTGGCCGGCTTCCCGTTGATCGACTTCAAGGCGACCCTGACGGACGGCAAGTACCACGACGTCGACTCCAGCGTGCTGGCGTTCGAAATCGCGTCGCGGGCTGCCTTCCGCGAACTGAAGGAAAAGGGCGCGCCGAAGCTGCTCGAGCCGATCATGGCCGTCGAGGTCGTGACTCCCGAGGACTACCTGGGTTCGGTCATCGGCGACCTGAACGGCCGTCGCGGCATGATCCAGGGTCAGGACATGCGCGGCAACGCCACCGTCGTGAACGCCTTCGTGCCCCTGGCCAATATGTTCGGCTATGTGAACACGCTTCGCGGCATGTCGCAGGGCCGCGCCGCCTTCACCATGCAGTACGACCACTATGAGCCGGTGCCGCAACACGTCGCCGACGAAGTCATCAAGAAGTATTCCGCCTAAACCCAACCAACATCGGTCGGACCCCGGTCCGGCCGTACCCCTGAAAATCCAGGATATGCCCCCTGTTCAGGGGACGGAGAGAAGAGAATGGCCAAGGAAAAGTTCGAACGCACCAAGCCGCATTGCAACATCGGCACGATTGGTCACGTTGACCACGGCAAGACGACGCTGACGGCGGCGATCACGATGACGCTGGCCAAGGCCGGCGGCGCCAAGGCGATGGCCTATGCGGACATCGACGCGGCCCCGGAAGAGAAGGCGCGCGGCATCACGATCAACACGGCCCACGTGGAATATGAGACGGCCAACCGTCACTACGCCCACGTCGACTGCCCCGGCCACGCCGACTATGTGAAGAACATGATCACCGGCGCGGCGCAGATGGACGGCGCGATCCTGGTGGTGTCGGCCGCCGACGGCCCGATGCCGCAGACCCGCGAGCACATCCTGCTGGCCCGTCAGGTCGGCGTGCCGGCCCTGGTGGTGTTCATGAACAAGGTCGACCTGGTCGACGACGCCGAGCTGCTGGAACTGGTGGAAATGGAAATCCGCGAGCTGCTGAGCTCGTACCAGTTCCCGGGCGACGACATTCCGATCACCGCCGGCTCGGCCAAGGCCGCCACGGACGGCGTGAACCCGGAAATCGGCGAGAACCAGGTTCTCAAGCTGATGGAAACCGTCGACGCCTACATCCCGCAGCCGGAGCGTCCGGTCGACCTGCCGTTCCTGATGCCGGTGGAAGACGTCTTCTCGATCTCGGGCCGCGGCACCGTGGTCACGGGTCGCGTCGAGCGCGGCATCGTCAAGGTCGGTGAGGAAGTCGAGATCGTCGGCATCCGTCCGGTCCAGAAGACGACCTGCACGGGCGTGGAAATGTTCCGCAAGCTGCTGGACCAGGGCCAGGCGGGCGACAACGTCGGCGTGCTGCTGCGCGGCACCAAGCGTGAAGACGTCGAGCGCGGTCAGGTCCTGTGCAAGCCGGGCTCCATCACCCCGCACACCAAGTTCCTCGCCGAGGCCTATATCCTGACCAAGGAAGAGGGCGGCCGTCACACGCCGTTCTTCACCAACTACCGCCCGCAGTTCTACTTCCGCACCACGGACGTGACCGGCATCGTGCACCTGAAGGAAGGCGTCGAGATGATCATGCCCGGCGACAACGCCGAGCTGAACGTCGAACTGATCACCCCGATCGCCATGGAAGAGAAGCTGCGCTTCGCCATCCGTGAAGGCGGCCGCACCGTCGGCGCCGGCGTCGTCGCCAAGATCATCGAGTAACAGACACTCGAAGCGCGCTGACGCTCGGCTCGCGGAGCCTCGCTGCTTGAGCGCGTGATCGATACGGAAAAGACAGAACGGCCCCCGGAGCGATCCGGGGGCCGTTTTGCTGTGGGCGACTACCGCTTGCGGAACGCGGGAAGACCGTTGCGGAACAGGGAAGCACGACAGGGGTTCAGGCAGTCCTCCCCAATCTACAGGTCGCATTCCATGAAAATTCTGATGGTTCTCACGTCCCACGATCAACTCGGCGACACCGGCAAGAAGACCGGCTTCTGGCTCGAAGAGTTCGCCGCGCCCTGGTATGTGCTGAAGGACGCAGGCGCGGAGGTCGTTCTGGCTTCGCCCAAGGGCGGTCAGCCGCCGCTGGACCCAAAGAGCGACAACGCGGACGCCCAAACCGGCGCGACCCGCCGGTTCAAGGACGATGCAGAGGCTCAGGCCGCACTGGCCGCCACAATACCCCTGGCCGGGATCAAGGCTGAGGACTTCGATGCCGTCTTCTATCCCGGCGGACATGGCCCACTGTGGGATCTGGCCGAAGATCCGGACTCGATTGCTCTGCTGGAAACGTTTGCCAGGACGGACAAGCCCATCGCGGCGGTTTGCCATGCGCCGGCGATCTTCAGGCACACGAAATCGGAGGACGGATCCTCACTGGTAAAGGGGAGAGCCGTCACGGGGTTCACCAATGCCGAGGAGGACGCCGTCGGCCTGACCGACGTCGTGCCATTCTTGCTGGAGGACATGCTCAAGGCGGAGGGAGGGCTCTACCAATGCATTGAGACGTTCAAACCCTATGTCGTGATCGATGGTCTGCTGGTGACGGGCCAGAACCCCGCTTCATCAGAGCCCGCTGCCGAGACCCTGCTGGCCTTGTTGAAGGGATAATCCGGGCGCCGGGGCACGCGGAAACCCGGTATCTGCCTATCTCAACCGGCCTGGCCCCAGGGATCATCCATGCGCCTTCTGCCGCTTTTGCTATTGGTCGGGCTAGCCGCTTGCGCCACCCATCCGGGCAAGGTTCCGGGCGTGGTCCATGCGGCGGATGCGCGGCCGGTCGAGGCCGTGGTTGGCGGCGGGCGGGTTCGCGGGGTGGAGGGAGCGGGCGTCCGGGTCTTCCTCGGTCTGCCCTATGCGGCGCCGCCGGTCGGGCCGCTGAGGTGGCGGGCGCCACAGCCGGTCCAGCCGTGGGGCGGGGCCCGGGACGCGACCCGGATCGGCGGCGACTGCACCCAGGCCCTGGGCCGGGACGCCATCCTGGGCGGGGGAGGGGGGATCGTCGTCGGGCGCGAGGACTGCCTGTATCTGAACGTCTATGCGCCCGCGGGGGCGGGGCCGCATCCGGTGATGGTGTTCCTTCCGGGCGGGGCCTTCACCATCGGCTCGGGCGCCAACTACGATCCGACCCGGCTGGCGCGTGGTCCCCGGGGCAAGCCCGGGGATGAAGGGGGTCGGGTTGTCGTTACCGTCAACTATCGGCTGGGGTCCCTGGGCTGGCTGGCGCACCCGGAGTTTGCAGCGGACGGAGACGGCGTCGGCGGCAACTGGGGGCTGATGGACCAGCAGGCGGCCCTGCGCTGGGTCCGGGCCAACATCGGGGCCCTGGGCGGACAGGCCGACGACATCACGGTCTTCGGCGAGAGCGCCGGGGCGTGGAGCGCCTGTCACCTGATGGCCTCTCCCGGCTCGCAGGGGCTGTTCGACCGGGTGATCCTGCAGAGCGGGACCTGTATCGAACCCCAGTCGCTGCGGTCGGCGGATGAGGCCGCTGCGGACGGCCCGGCCTTTGCGGCCGCGGTCGGGTGCAGGGGGACGGCGGTCGTGGACTGTCTCAGGCGAGCGTCGGCCCGGCGGATCGCAAGGGCGGCCTCGACCCGCGCCGGGCTGAACGGTCCCGGATCCTGGGGGCCGGTCTACGGGGACGCCACCATCCCCGTCGCGCCGCCGCTGGCCTTTCTGAACGGCGAGTTCGTGCGGGTTCCCGTCGTCGTCGGGAGCAATGCCGATGAGGGTCGGCTGTTCGCCGTACAGGTGAAGGACGCTGAGCGCTACGCCGCCCAGACGCGCTGGATATACGGCGCCTCGGGGAACGCGGTGCTGGCCCGCTACCCGATCGATCCGTCCGATGGAGGCGCGGGGCCGGGGCTGGCCATGGCCCGCAGCTTCACTGACCAGAAATTCGCCTGTCCGGCTGAGGCGCTTCGGCGGCTGATGGCGCGCCATGTTCCGGTCTCGGGCTATGAGTTCGCCGATCGGGACGCGCCGCTGGCCCTGCCGGACGGGCTGTTCCCGTACGACATGGGCGCCTACCACGCCTCGGAACTGACCTATGTGTTCGGCACACGCTGGGCGTTTGCTGATCCGGCGCGGTTCACGCCCGCACAGGCGGCGCTGGGCGACCGGATGCGGGCCCTGTGGGCCGGATTTGGCCACGGGGCGGCGGCCTGGCCGGAGGACGGTCGTGTGCTGGTCCTGGACCCCTCAGGCGACCGCGCCAGCGACAACTTCGCTATCCGGCATCAGTGCGAGTTCTGGGCGACGACGCCGTTCGGCCCGGTGGCGCCGGCTAGATGAAGCGGACCCTGACGCCCGGCTTGACGGCGGCGGCCAGCTGCTGGGCGTCCCAGTTGGTCAGGCGGACGCAGCCGTGCGAGGCGGTCTTGCCGACCTTGGCCGGGTCCGGCGTGCCGTGGATGCCGTAGCTTTCGCGCGACAGGTCGATCCAGACGGCGCCGACGGGATTATTGGGCCCGGCCGGCACGATCACCGTCTTGCCGGCCGATCCGAAGCTGAGCTTGTCGGGGTCATAGGTGTAGTTGGGCGCAGGCGCGACGCCCACCACGGTCAGATCGCCGGAGGGGGTCGGATTGTCGCTACTGCCGATGGTCGCCGGATAGTAGGCGATCAGCGCCCCGGCCTCGTCCCAGGCGCTGAGCGAGCGTTCGGCCTTGTTCACCTCGATGCGGGCGACCGCCGGCAGGCCGGCGTCAGACACGGCGGGGACGATCAGTGTCTGGCCGGCCCGGGTGAAGTCCACGCCGGGATTCAGGGCCTGAAGCAGGGCCTCGGACGCGTGAAACCGCTCCGCGAGTTTTTCCACAGGACTGGTAAATTGCACGCCGTCGCGCGCCTGGGCGGACAGATCTCCCGGCGGCGGGCTGAAGGGGCCGGCCACATCCGCCGGTGTCAGGGTGTAGGTCTTGGTGACGGGGCCGGTGTCGGCGGCCATCAGGGCCTGAAGCAGGGCCGCATCAATGGCGTCGCCCTGTCCCAGACCCCGCGCCTCGCGGAAGGCGGCGGCGGCCTGTCGCACATTGTCGCCCATCAGCCCGTCGATCAGGCCCGGGGAGAAGGTCGACCGGTCCAGCAGAATTTGCAGCCGGACCAGGCCGGGGTCGGGTTGGGCGGCGCCGGGCGTCTCCGCCGGGGCGGGAGGGGCAATCGCCGTCGCGGTCTCTATGGCGTCGCGAAGCTTGTTCGGTGCGGCGGCCTCCGGCTGTGTCGCCTCAGCCGGGGCGGAGGCCTGGCCCCCGGGCTCGCCGCAGGCGACGAGCGCCAGCGCGGAGACGGACACAAGGAGGAGAGGGGCAAGCCGACGCATGAAGAACTCCGCAAGACTACAGTCTTGTGGAATCCCCCGGGGCCCGGGACGTTCCGCCCCGGGGGCAGACGATCCGGCCAGATTTCGCTCTAGCGCAGGGCCGCCGCGAGACTGTCGGCCGTGACCGAGGCCCAGCAGGCATAGCCGTCGTCGTTCATATGCAGGTCGTCGGGCCCGATGCCGCCGCGGGCCAGACCGGTCCAGCTCCGCATCGCCTCGAACCGGTGCTGGACCGCATAGCCCATGCGCGAGCCCTCGACGGCCAGCAGACGCGCGACCTCGGCGAGATCGGTATTCTTGCCCCGGAAGTTGACCCCGTCCTCGGGCAGGCGCTGGGGGTCGATCAGCAGGACATCGACATTGGCGGCGTCGAGGATAGCCTGACCGCGCGCGATATCGGCCATGACGTCGGTCCAGGGACGGGCGCGCAGGACGTCATTGGTGCCGACCTGCCAGATCACCAGATCCGGCCGATAGGCGGTGATTTCGGCCTGCATGCGGTTGGCGGTCTCGAACGCCGATTCCCCGCCTATGCCGCGATTGAAGACATTGACCGCGACCTCCGGTAGACGAGCGCGAAGGTCGGACTGCAGCAGGGGCACAAAGCCGAGATCGCGACGGCTGGCGCCCACTCCCTCGATGCTGGACGATCCCAGCGCCAGGATGTTCAGGCGGCTGGCGTTGCGCACAGCCGCTTTCGACCGATAGAGGCCCTCGCCCGCCAGGGTCAGGGCGGCGGCGTTGACCGGACAGGCGGCGGCGTCGGGGGCCGGCGCCTGACCCGCCGCCGGCAAGGTCGGCTCGACCGCAGGGGCCTGGCCGGCGGCGTTCTGGGCCCGGGCGGATCCCGCCGCGAGGAAGGCGAGAACGCCGACGCCCAGTCCCAGCAGGGCGGTCAGGAGGACAGTCTTTCGTTTCACCCGTTCTCTTCTCCGGTAGCGGGGTCTGTGGCGGTTTCGCCGGAATTGCTGCTGCCCTCGGAGCCGGCCGGTTCGGTCGCGGGACGCGGCGGCTCGCCGGGGGCGGCCGGGGCGCGCTGGTTTTCGGTTTCGGTCCCGCGATTTTCGGGGCGAGCCGACTCGGTTGGGGAATGTGTCATCTCTATTTCCTGATTATCCATGCAGAGGCGCCCTGCGGCAACGCCTCATCGCGGGTTCGGGCTCCGCGAAACCTGTCGTTCACCATCCGGCTAAACCGTACCGAAAGGCCGCCGGCCTCACAGTGACAAGGACAGGGCGTGGACCACGCCGAACGGGGACACGCGCAATGACCAGGCCGGTGGATGTCGAGATCGTCGCTACGGACGCCCTGACTGACGCCGATATCACTGCCTGGCGCGGGATGATCGCCGCCAATCCGGCCCTGGCCAGTCCCTATTTCCGGCCCGAGTTCACCCGGGTCGCCGGCGCGATCAGCCCCGATGCGGCGGTCGCCGTGTTCCGGCGCAACGGCGAGGCGGTCGGCTTTTTTCCGCACCAGACGCGCGGCGGCACCATCCAGCCGCTGGCGGCGCCGATGAACGACTACCACGGGGTCATCGCCCGACCCGGAGAGGCGCCGTGTCTGGAAGGGGTGGCGCGATCGCTCAATGCGCCGCGTCTGCGGGTCGGGGCCTGGGTGGGGGCGGCGGCCGAGGGGGTCGATCGCGAAACCCTGATGGTCTCCATGCCCGAGGGCGGCTACGTCCCCTGGTATGCCGAACGTCGCCAGACCTGGGGCAAATACTACAAGGACAAGGAGCGGGCGCGACGCAGTCTGGAGGCCGAACTGGGACCCGTCCGCGTCGAGCGCGGACTGCGGGATCCCGCGCTTCTGGATCAGCTGATCGCCCTCAAGCGTGACCAGTACAGGCGCACCGGACGCCATGACATTTTCGAATGCGGCTGGACGGCCGAACTGCTGCACGCCCTGCTGCGGACCCGCGGCGAAGACGACTTCGGGGCCTCGATGGCGGCGATGTGGGCCGGCGGCAAGCTGGTGGCGGTTGAATATTCCCTGCACGCCGGGGACCGCTACCATTTCTGGTTCCCGGTCTATGAGCCGGCGCTGGCGCGCTGTTCGCCCGGTATCCTGCTGAGCCTGGATACGATGCGTCTGGCCGCCGACGAGGGCTATCGCGTGTTCGACTTCGGTTTCGGCGGCGAGGGCTACAAGAAGTACTTCTGCAATGCCAACCAGACCGTGCGCGAAGCGGTGGTGATGCGCCCGGGTCTGGCCGTGACGATCAGCAATGCGGCGGTGGGTCTGCTCAACTCGGCCGGCAAACAACGCGGCGAGCGACTGCGGGCCAGTATGCGACGTCGCTGGGCCGCCATCGAGGCCTGCGAGACCACGCCCGCCAGCCGGCTTCGGGGGGCGATGGACGCCGCCCAGGTCGCCTTCGCCAAGGGGCGCGAACGCGCGGCGGCACGGCTGGCCGATCCGGCGGTCAGTGGTTGAGACGGCGGTCATGGTGTTGAAGCCGGCTCCCTTCGGACGCACCCGCTATCCCGGTCCGATCGCCGAGGCGCAGGTGCATGCCCACAATCTGGTCGAGCGCGGTTTCGCCACGGACGAAGCCCTGTCCGAGGTGCTGGATCGCTATCCGGCCGACCTGATCGACATCAATCTGTATGACTATGACGCGGCCGGTCAGGTCTCGATGCGGACCGGTGCGCGTGGATCCCTGTCGGGCGACCAGCTTCTGGATGCGATCAAGGCGGGGCGGTTGTGGGTCAATATGCGGGCGGCCCAGACGGGTTGCCCCGACCTGTGGGCGGCGGCCCTGCAGGAGTTCCGGCGGATCGAGGCGACCTATCCGGGGATGCGCTCGGTGACACGGGCCGGTCAGCTGATCATCTCCTCGCCGACGAACCGGACGCCCTATCATTTCGACGCCGCCGGGGTGGTGCTGTTCCACCTGCGGGGCAGGAAGCGAATCTTCGTCTATCCGGGCGATGAGGCGCATCTGTCCGAGCGCAATATGGAACAGGTCGTGGCGCGCCAGACGACCGAGGAAACGCCCTACGATCTGGCTTTCGAGGCGGACGCCCAGGTGTTTGACCTTGAGCAGGGACAGGCCGTGACATGGCCCTTTTATGCGCCGCACCGGGTCGAGAACCTCGACCGGTTCTGCGTGTCTCTGTCGATGGACTTCCAGACCTGGTCGTCGCGCTTTCGAAACGGGGCCCTGTACGCCAATGCCTTCATCCGCAGTCGGGGCGGCCGCCCGAGACTGACCGACCGCATGAGCCGGCCCGAACTGGCGGCCCGCTGGGCGGCGTCGTTGGCGCTCAGGAAGATCGGCGCCATGCCCGACCGGATCGCCGCCTTCGAGCGCGATTTTGAGCCCGAGATCGGGGCGGCGGACGGGGCCGGCGAACTGCGGACCGCCTGACCCGCAGAACGCCGTCCATTAAATCGAAGTCATGACCTCGAGTTAAAATGACTTCGCCGGTCCGACGGCTCACCTTCCCCTCACAGCCGGAGAGGAAGCCCGCCATGAAATCCATCGTTCTGCCCGCCGTCGCCGCCGTTCTGGCCGCCGCCGCCGCCCTGCCCGCCGCCGCCCAGACCTTCGACAGCCGATCGGTGGAGATCAAGGATGCGGTTGTGAGGGTGGTCGTCATTGTGGAGGACCGCTCCGACATCGGCGTGGAGATCGAACCGGGCCGCGCCGGTCTGCCGGCCCTGCAGGTGCGCCGCATCGGGCAGCGGGTGGTGATCGACGGCGGCCTCCGCCGGGATATCCGCAACTGCCGCTCCGGCCCGGCCTATGCCCGCCAGCCGGGCGAGGGGGCTTCCGTTGAACTGCGCAACCGGGGGCGGGTGGCCCTCGCCGACGCCTCCCTGATCGTGATCCGCTCGCCCCGCGCCGTCGATGTCGGCGGGGACGGCGGCGCCGTCTTCGGCTCCGTCGGCCCGGGTGCGACCTCGATCGAGGTCGGCAACGGCGGCTGCGGCGACTGGACCGTGGCCAATACAACAGGCCGGATGGAGCTTGCGGTCGGCGGTTCCGGCGTGATCCGGGCAGGAACCTCGCGCAGCCTGGAAGCCAGTGTCGGCGGGGCGGGAGATATTGTGGCGGGCGCCACCGGCGACCTGGACGCCAGTATCGGCGGTTCCGGCAGCATCACCGTGGCCCGGGCCCAGGGCAATACAGATCTGGCCATCGGGGGCTCTGGCGACATCGTCGTGCGCGGGGGGGCGGCCCCGCGTCTGTCCGTCGCCATCGGCGGCTCGGGGGACATCGATTTTCGCGGCGTCGCAGGTCATGTCGACGTCGCCATCGCCGGGTCGGGCGACGTGCGCATCGCCCGGGCGACCGGCTCTGTCGACAAGGCCGTGGTCGGTTCGGGCGATGTCGTGATCGGACGCTGAGCCGCCCCGCCATCCGCCGCCCCACGGCGCGTCAGGAACCGACACTCGCGCCGTCTCCCCGCCGCGCTCAGGGTCCCCGTCTGTGGAGGGCTGACATGCGTGGACTGAAATCGTGGGCGACGGCGGGGGCGGCGCTGGCGGTCATCGGCGGGGCGGCCGTGGCCGGCGCAACGACGGCCGAGGAAGCTCCGCCGCCCGGCTTCACCTGGTATGTGCTGAACCAGCTCAACGAATTCTATTTCGACATCGAGGACCCGACCAATCGCCCGCCGCTGGCGACCGAGGTTCCCGAAGGCGTGCTGGTTCCGGTCCAGATCAATGACGACGGCAAGACCGACTGGTTGATCAACTGGCCGCAGGAGATGCAGTTCTGCGGCACGGGCGGGTGCCGCCGCAGCCTCTATGTCAGCGACGGACCCAACTATGTCCGGGCCTTCGACCGTCAGGGCGGCGACATCGACATTCGCAAGGTGAACGGCGAGGCGCGGATCGAGTCGTCCTTCCACCATCTCTATTGCGAGGACGGGGTCGCGGACTGCCGTCTGGCCTGGGGCTGGAACCCGCAAACGGAGCGGCTGGACGAACGTCCCACCCGCAGCGGCCGGAGCATTCTGACGGGAGCGGGGGCCGCCCCTGTCGACCTGGGGGACAGCGAAGGCCAGCCCGTTCTGCCGGACTGGATCCCGGAAGCGCTGGGGGCGCGGCATCAGGCCGGGCGGAGGCTGTGTCCAGCAGGGGAGGGCGAACCGCAGTCCGTCGTCTACCCATCGCTGGACAGCATCCCGGACCTGAACGGGGACGCGGTGCGCGACTGGACGCTTGCGGCCCCGCCCGCCTGTGACGGCGCCACGACCCAGGCGTTCGGCTTTCAGGTCTGGATCTCCATCGCGCCTGGCCCGGGGCCGCACGGCGAAGGCGGAGAGGTTGTGCTGGCGTACCAGTCCGCCCCCGATCACTGGGTCCATCTGGACGTGGCTTCCAGGCCGGCGCGGTTGGTGGACGTCCCGACCTGCGAGCACGGCGCGGCCTGTCCGGGAACGACGCTGACCTGGGACCCGGCGACCCGGGCATTGAAACCCTGATAAGCGGCGCCGCCACGGTTTCGCCGCTTGACGAAAACGGAATCGGCGGTCATAAGCGCCAACTCTTGTTGGACTGGCTGTGCGGCCACCTCTTCCTCTCGGGGAAAACGGCCGCAGACGCAGTTCGCAAGAACGACCTAAGTTACTGTTCTTTGCAGGTTCTTGGGACTTCAGCGGCCTTCGCGGGGAACTGCGTGGGCCGATCGTTTTTGCGGACGTGCGTACTCTGAAGGCATTCGTGCCTGAAGGCCTCCGGTCTTTGAAATGGTTCACAGGGACGCAGGTTCGCCTGCTTGGGAAATACGACCGATATGGATCAAAGCATCCGCATCAGGCTCAAGGCCTTCGATCACCGCGTCCTCGACTTTTCGACGCGCGAAATCGTCAACACGGCCAAGCGCACCGGCGCGACCGTTCGCGGTCCGATCCCGCTGCCGACCCTGATCGAAAAGTTCACCGTGAACCGCTCGCCGCACGTCGACAAGAAGTCGCGCGAGCAGTTTGAAATCCGCACGCACAAGCGTGTCCTCGACATCGTCGACCCCACCCCGCAGACCGTGGACGCGCTCATGAAGCTCGACCTGTCCGCCGGTGTGGACGTCGAGATCAAGATTTAAAGTAGAAAGAGGCGGGATCCGATGCGCACGGGCGTGATCGCCAAGAAGCTGGGCATGACCCGCGTGTTCGCCGATGACGGCGCGCACGTTCCGGTCACTGTGCTTCAGCTCGACGACTGTCAGGTCGTCGGCCAACGCACTCAGGAGCGGGACGGCTACGTCGCCCTGCAGCTGGGCGCCGGGGCCAAGAAGGCAAAAAACACCAACAAGGCTCAACGCGAAACCTTCGCGAAGGCCGAAGTCGAACCCAAGCACTACGTCACCGAGTTCCGCGTGTCTGAAGACGCGCTGATCGACGTCGGTGCGACCCTGTCGGCCGACCACTTCGTCGCCGGCCAGAAGGTCGACATCCAGGGCGAGACCATCGGCAAGGGCTTCGCCGGCGCCATGAAGCGCTGGAACTTCGGCGGCCTGCGGGCGACCCACGGCGTTTCGCTGTCGCACCGTTCGCACGGTTCGACCGGCCAGCGTCAGGATCCCGGCAAGACCTTCAAGGGCAAGAAGATGGCCGGCCATTACGGCGCCGAGGTCGTCACCACCCAGAACCTGACCGTCGTCCGCGTGGACGCCGAGCGCGGCCTGATCCTGGTCAAGGGCGCTGTCCCCGGCCATGAAGGCTCGTGGGTCAAGGTTCGCGACGCGCACAAGAAGCCGTTCGCCGACCTGCCTTTCCCCGGCGCGTTCAAGTCCAAGGGCGCGGCTGCCGCCGCTGCTCCGGCTGAAACGCCTTCGGAAGAGCCCGCTGCGGTCGAAACCGTCGAAGGCGGTGAAGCATAATGAAACTCTCGGTCATCCAACTCGACGGCAAGGCCGCCGGTGACGTTGAGCTGTCGGACGCCGTCTTCGGCATCACTGACATCCGCGGCGACATCCTGGCCCGTACTGTCAACTGGCAGCTGGCCAAGCGCCGCGCCGGCACCCACAAGGTCCAGACCCGGAACGAGAATTCTCGCACCGGCAAGAAGATGTACAAGCAGAAGGGCACCGGCGGCGCCCGTCACGGTTCGCGCCGTGCGCCCCAGTTCGTCGGCGGTTCGCGCGCCTTCGGTCCGGTCGTTCGCGACCACGGCTTCTCCCTGCCCAAGAAGATCCGCGCCATGGCCCTGCGCCATGCGCTGAGCTCCAAGGTGAAGGCCGGCGAGCTGATCGTGGTCGACGCCCTGTCGCTGAAGGACGCCAAGACGGCCGCCCTGCGCGAGACCTTCGGCAAGCTGGGATGGGCCAAGGCCCTGATCATCGCGGGTCCGGAAGTCGATGTGAACTTCGGTCTGGCCGCTCGCAACATCCCGCACATCGACGTGCTGCCGAACGCCGGCCTGAACGTCTATGACATCCTGCGGGCCGACAAGCTGGTGCTCACCAAGGCCGCCATCGAGGCGATCGAAGCCCGCTTCAGCGACAAGGAAGCCGCGTAATGGCCGCTCAACCTACCGCCAAGCACTACGACACCATCCTGGCTCCGGTGATCACCGAGAAGGCCACGATCCTGTCGGAGCAGAACAAGGTCGTCTTCCGCGTCGCGGACACGGCCACCAAGGACGAGATCGCTGCGGCGGTCGAGAGCCTGTTCAAGGTCAATGTTCTCAAGGTCAACACGATGGTGACCAAGGGCAAGACCAAGCGCTTCCGGGGCATCCTCGGTCGTCGCGTCGACATCAAAAAAGCGATCGTGACCCTGGCCGACGGCCAGTCGATCGACGTCACCACGGGGCTCTGATCAGATGGCCTTGAAAACATACAATCCGACTTCGCCGGGCCGTCGCGCCCTGGTGCTGATCGACCGTTCGGAGCTCCACAAGGGCCGTCCCGAAAAGTCGCTGACCGAAGGCCTGACCAAGTCGGGCGGACGTGGTCAGGGCGGTCGCATCGCTGTCCGCTTCCGCGGCGGCGGCGCCAAGCGCCTGTATCGCAAGATCGACTTCAAGCGTCGCAAGTTCATGACCGCGACGGTCGAGCGTCTGGAATACGATCCGAACCGCACCGCCTTCATCGCCCTCATCACCTATGAGGACGGCGAAAAGGCCTACATCGTCGCGCCGCAACGCCTGAAGGCGGGCGACACGATCGTGGCTGGTGAAAAGACCGACGTGAAGCCGGGCAACGCCATGCCGCTGCGCTCCATCCCGGTCGGAACGATCATCCACTGCGTCGAGATGAAGCCGGGCAAGGGCGCCCAGCTGGCCCGTTCGGCCGGCGCCTACGCCCAGCTGGTCGGTCGCGATCAGGGCTACGCCCAGATCCGTCTCGGCTCCGGTGAGCTGCGCATGGTTCTGGACGGCTGCATGGCCACGGTGGGCGCCGTTTCCAACGCCGACCACATGAACCAGAACCTCGGCAAGGCCGGCCGCGTCCGCCACATGGGCTTCCGTCCGCACGTTCGCGGCGTCGCCATGAACCCGATCGACCACCCGCACGGTGGTGGTGAAGGCCGGACCTCGGGTGGTCGCACCCCGGTCACGCCGTGGGGCAAGGACACCAAGGGCACCCGCACTCGCAAGAACAAGGCCACGGACAAGTTCATCATCCGTAGCCGCCACGTGAAGAAGGCTCGCTAAAGATGGCCCGTTCCTCCTGGAAAGGCCCGTTCGTCGACGGGTATCTGCTCAAGAAGGCCGACGCCGTTTCGACGTCGGGCCGCAAGGACGTGATCAAGACCTGGTCGCGCCGCTCCACCATCCTGCCGCAGTTCGTGGGCCTGACGTTTGGCGTCCACAACGGTCACAAGCACGTCCCCGTGCATGTGAACGAGGACATGGTCGGCATGAAACTGGGTGAGTTCTCGCCCACCCGTTCGTTCCCCGGCCACGCCGCGGACAAGAAGGCGAAGCGGAAGTAACATGCCCAAGACCAACAACCCCCGCCGTGTCGGCAATACGGAGGCCCGCGCCAAGCTGGTCAACGTCCGTATCAGCCCCCAGAAGCTGAACCTGGTCGCCGCATCAATCCGCGGCATGCCGGTGCAGAAGGCGCTGAACGAGCTCGAGTTCAGCCGCAAGCGCATCGCCACCGACGTTCGCAAGGTGCTGTATTCGGCCGTCTCCAACGCCGAGAACAACCACAACCTCGACATCGACAACCTCGTTGTCGCCGAGGCCTTCGTGGGCAAGAACCTGGTGATGAAGCGTTTCGCGAGCCGTGCTCGCGGCCGTTCGTCGCGCATCCTGAAACCGTTCAGCGAGATCACGATCGTGGTCCGTGAAGCCGGCGAGGCCGCCTGATGGGTCAGAAAATCAATCCGATCGGTTTCCGCCTCGGCGTGAACCGCACTTGGGACAGCCGCTGGTTCGCCGACGGCCCGTCCTATGCCCGGCTCCTGCACCAGGACCTGGCGCTGCGCACCTGGCTGAAGGAACGCCTGAACGCCGCCGGCATCTCGCGTATCATCATCGAGCGCCCGCACAAGAAGTGCCGTGTGACGATCTATGCCGCCCGTCCGGGCGTCGTGATCGGCAAGAAGGGCGCCGACATCGAGAAGCTCCGCAAGGACATCTCGGCCCGCACCGAAGGCGAGGTTCACCTGAACATCGTCGAGGTCCGCAAGCCCGAAACCGACGCCCAGCTGATCGCCGAGAACATCGCGCAGCAGCTGGAACGCCGGATCGCCTTCCGTCGCGCCATGAAGCGCGCCATGCAGTCGGCCATGCGTCTGGGCGCCAAGGGCGTTCGGATCAATGTCTCGGGCCGCCTCGGCGGCGCCGAAATCGCGCGGATGGAATGGTATCGCGAAGGTCGCGTGCCGCTTCACACCCTGCGCGCCGACATCGACTACGGCTTCATTCAGGCCAAGACGACCTACGGCATCATTGGCGTGAAGGTCTGGGTGTTCAAAGGCGAAGTGCTTGAGCACGATCCGATGGCCCAGGACAAGCGCTGGGCCCAGGAAGCCTCTGGCCCGTCGTCCAACGAAGGCCGCGAACGCGGCGGTCCGCGCGGAGACCGTGGTCCCCGCCGTGGTCGTGAGGGCTAAGGAACATGCTGCAGCCTAAAAAAACCAAGTACCGCAAGGCCTTCAAGGGCCGGATCCATGGCTCGGCCAAGGGCGGCTTCTCGCTGAACTTCGGGTCGTACGGCCTGAAGACGCTTGAGCCGGAACGCATCACGGCGCGTCAGATCGAGGCGGCCCGCCGCGCGATCACCCGCCAGATGAAGCGCCAGGGCCGCGTCTGGATCCGCGTCTTCCCCGACCTGCCCGTCACGGGCAAGCCGGCCGAAGTCCGGATGGGTAAGGGCAAGGGCGCCGTGGACCATTGGGCCGCGCGTTGCCACCCGGGCCGTATCCTGTTCGAAATCGACGGCGTGGCCGACGACATCGCCCGTGAGGCGCTGCGTCTGGGCGCCGCCAAGCTGCCGGTCCGCACCAAGGTGGTCACCCGCCTTGACGCCGGCATCGCTCATACGGAGCAAGCCGCGTAATGACCAAGATCGCCGATCTTCGTTCCCAGACCCAGGATCAGCTGGCCGACCAGCTGCTGAGCCTGAAGAAGGAACAGTTCAACCTGCGTTTCCAGGCCGCCACCGGCCAGATGGAAAAGACTCACCGCGTTGGTGAAGTGCGCAAAGACATCGCCCGCATCTCCACGCTTCTGCGTGAGAAGCGTCCGACGGCCTGAGGAAACACCTATGCCCAAACGTATTCTCGAAGGGGTGGTCGTCTCCGACAAGGGCGACAAGACCGTCATCGTCAAGGTCGAGCGCACGCTGCTGCACCCGGTCATGAAGAAGATCGTCCGCCTGTCGAAGAAGTATCACGCTCACGACGAAGCCAATTCGCTGAAGACCGGCGACCTGGCCCGCATCGTCGAGTGCGCCCCGAAGTCCAAGCTGAAGCGCTGGGAGGTCCTGTCGGACACCCCGGCCTCGGCCTCGTAACCAGAAGGATCTGACACAATGATCCAGATGCAAACTAACCTGGATGTGGCCGATAATTCGGGCGCTCGCCGGGTCATGTGCATCAAGGTGCTGGGCGGCGCGAAGCGTCGTTACGCATCTGTCGGCGACACCATCGTCGCCTCGGTCAAGGAAGCGATTCCGCGCGGCCGGGTGAAGAAGGGTGAAGTGGTTCGCGCCATCGTCGTCCGCACCGCCAAGGACATCCAGCGCAAGGACGGCTCGGTCATCCGTTTTGACCGTTCCGCCGCTGTCATCGTCAACAAGCAGAACGAGCCGGTCGGCACGCGGATCTTTGGCCCGGTTCCCCGTGAACTGCGCGCCAAGAACCACATGAAGATCATCTCCCTGGCCCCGGAGGTCCTGTAACATGGCCGCCAAGATCAAGAAGGGCGACCGCGTCGTCGTCCTGACCGGCAAGGACAAGGGCCGTACCGGCCAGGTGGCCAGGGTGCTGCCGTCCGAGAACCGCGTCGTCGTGACCGGCATCAACATGGTGCAGCGCCACACCCGTCCGTCCCAGGGTGATCCCCAGGGCGGGATCAAGAACAAGGAAGCCTCGCTTCACCTGTCGAACGTCGCGATCGCCGACGCCAACGGCAAGGCGACCCGCGTCGGCTTCAAGGTCGAGGGGGACAAGAAGGTCCGCTTCGCCAAGACCACGGGAGACGTCATCTGATGTCCGAAGCCAAGTATACGCCCCGGCTGAAGTCCGAGTACAACGACCGCATCAAGGGCGTGATGGCCGAGAAATTCGGTTACACCAACCCGATGCAGATGCCCAAACTGGACAAGATCGTCCTGAACATGGGCGTCGGCGAAGCTGTTGCAGACTCCAAGAAGGTCAATGCGGCCCTCAAGGACCTGACGCAGATCGCCGGTCAGAAGGCCGTGCCGACCAAGGCTCGCAACTCCATCGCCGGCTTCAAGCTGCGTGAAGGCATGACGATCGGCGGCAAGGTCACCCTGCGCGGCGACCAGATGTATGAGTTCCTGGACCGGCTGATCACGATCGCGCTTCCGCGCGTGAAGGACTTCCGTGGCCTGAAGCCGACCTCCTTCGACGGTCGCGGCAACTACGCCATGGGTCTGAAGGAACACATCGTGTTCCCCGAGATCAACTATGACCAGATCGACCAGATGTGGGGCATGGACATCATCGTCTGCACCACGGCCAAGACCGATGACGAGGCGCGCGCGCTTCTCACCGAGTTCAAGTTCCCGTTCGTGAAGAACTGAGCGGGAAGGGAAAAGCACAATGGCTAAGAAAAGCGCCGTAAACCGGAACGAGGCCGTCAAGGCCCTTGTTGCGAAGTATGCCGCAAAGCGCGCTGCGCTGAAGGCGACCGCCAACGACGAAAGCCTGCCGCTTGAGGAGCGTTTCGAAGCGCGCCTGAAGCTGGCCGAGCTGCCGCGTAACTCGGCCGCCGTCCGCATCCGCAACCGCTGCGAAGTGACGGGCCGTCCGCGGGCCTTCTATCGCAAGCTCAAGATGAGCCGCATCGCCCTGCGTGAACTCGGCAACCTGGGTCAGATCCCGGGTCTGACCAAGTCCAGCTGGTAAGGGGAGCGAACAGACATGATGATCAACGATCCCCTGAGCGACATGATCGCTCGTATCCGCAACGCCCATATGCGCAAGCGTTCCAAGGTCCTGACGCCGGCTTCGCGCCTGCGCCAGCGCGTCCTGGACGTCCTTCAGGACGAGGGCTACATCCGCGGCTACAACCTGGTCCAGAACCCGGGTGAATTCCCGCAGTTCGAGATCGAGCTGAAGTATTTCGACGGCCAGCCGGTCATCGCCGAGATTGCCCGCGTCTCCAAGCCGGGCCGCCGCGTCTATTCGGCGATCGGCGACCTGAAGCCGGTCAAGAACGGCCTCGGCATCTCGATCCTTTCGACCTCGAAGGGCGTGATGTCCGACACCGCCGCGCGCGACGCCAACGTCGGCGGCGAAGTCCTCTGCAAGGTCTACTGATATGTCCCGTATCGGAAAACGCATCATCACCGTACCGAAGGGCGCCACGCTCTCGGTCGACGGCCAGAAGATCTCGGTCAAGGGTCCCAAGGGCGAACGCTCCTGGTCCGTGGCCGACGAGATCGAGATCGTCCAGGACGCCGAAGGCCTGAGCCTGAAGCCCCGCGCCGACACCCAGAAGGCTCGCGCTCTCTGGGGCCTGTCGCGCACCCTGGTCGACAACATGGTCGTCGGCGTCACCGACGGTTTCGAGCGCAAGCTCGAACTGGTCGGCGTCGGTTACCGGGCCGCGCTGAAGGGCAAGGATCTGTCCCTGCAGCTCGGCTTCTCGCACGAGGTCGACATCAAGGCTCCGGAGGGCGTGACCTTCGCCGTGCCGAAGCAGACCGAAATCAGCATCCTGGGCCCCGACAAGCAGGTCGTGGGCGAACTGGCCGCCAACATCCGCAAACTGCGTCCGCCGGAGCCCTACAAGGGCAAGGGCGTCCGGTATGCGGGCGAAAAGGTCCGTCGCAAGGAAGGCAAGAAGAAGTAAGTCATGGCTCTTTCTCTGCAACAACAAGCCAAGCGCCGTACCGAGCGCAACCGTCGCCGCCTCAAGGCTGTGGCCAACGGGCGTCTGCGTCTGTCGGTCTACCGGTCGGACAAGAACATCTCGGCCCAGATCATCGACGACGCCAACGGCGTCACCGTGGCCGCCGCCTCGTCGCTGGAAGGCGGCAAGGGCAAGAGCGGCTCCAACGTCGAGGCTGCCGCCCAGATCGGCAAGCTGGTCGCCGAACGGGCGATCGAAAAGGGCGTCACGGACGTGGTCTTCGATCGCGGCGGTTACATCTATCACGGACGGGTGAAGGCGCTGGCGGAAGCCGCGCGTGAAGCCGGCCTGAACTTCTAAGGGACGCGACAGATGGCGCAACAACCCCAACGCGGCGGCGGCGGCAATGACCGCAACCGTCGTGACAACCGCAACGCCCCCGCCGTCGACGGTCCGGATTCGGACATCGTCGAGAAGCTGGTCCACATCAACCGCGTCGCCGCCACCGTGAAAGGCGGCCGTCGCTTCAGTTTCGCCGCCCTGATGGTCGTCGGCGACGGCAAGGGCCGCGTCGGCTTCGGTCACGGCAAGGCGCGTGAAGTGCCGGAAGCCATCCGCAAGGCGACCGAAGAAGCCAAGAAGACCATGATCCGCGTTCCCCTGCGCGAGAACCGCACCCTGCACCACGACGGCAACGGCCGTTGGGGCGCCGGCAAGATCATGATGCGCGCGGCCCCTCCCGGGACCGGCGTGATCGCGGGTGGTCCGATGCGCGCCGTCCTGGAAACCCTCGGCGTCGCCGACGTGGTGGCCAAGTCGACGGGTTCGTCCAACCCCTACAACATGATCCGCGCCACGTTCGAGGCGCTGAAGGTCCAGTCGTCGCCGCGTTCGGTCGCCTCCAAGCGCGGCAAGAAGGTCGCCGACCTGATGGGCCGCCGCAATGATGGCGCCTCCGCTCCGGAAGCGGCGCCTGAAGCCGTGGAGAGCTGATTATGGCTACCGTCACCGTCAAGCAGACCGGTTCGCCGATCCGCCGCAAGAATGACCAGCGCGCCACCCTGGTGGGCCTGGGTCTGAACCGCATGGGCCGCGAGTCCACGCTGGAAGACACCCCCTCGGTCCGCGGCATGATCGCCAAGGTCGCCCACCTGACCGAGATCGTCGAAAAGTAAGCCAGTGACTGGTGCTAGTGAGTGGTGAGTGGATCGGCTCCGGCCCTGCCACTCACTAGTCACTAGCACTTTTCACATTCCACCACGCCGAGTCCGGTCCCAGACCGGGCGCTAGAACCCGAAAGGATCAGGCACATGAAACTGAACGAAATTCGCGACAACGAGGGCGCCCACAAGAAGCGCATGCGCGTCGGCCGCGGCCCGGGTTCGGGCAAGGGCAAGACCGCCGGTCGCGGCGTGAAGGGCCAGAAGTCCCGTTCGGGCGTCGCCATCGGCGGCTTCGAGGGCGGCCAGATGCCGCTCTACATGCGCATGCCCAAGCGCGGCTTCAACAATCCCAACGCCCTGAAGCTGGCCGAGGTGAACCTGTGGCGCCTTCAGGACGCCATTGACGGCGGCAAGCTGGACGCCTCGGGCGAGATCAAGGGCGAGGCCCTGGTCGCCGCCGGCGTCATCCGTCGCGTCAAGGACGGCGTCCGTCTGCTGGGCACCGGTGAAATCAAGGGCGCCCTGAACCTGGTCGTCTGGTCGGCCTCGGCCGGCGCGATCAAGGCGATCGAGGACGCCGGCGGTTCGGTCGTGCAGGAGCGCATCGCCGCCGAAGCCAAGGCCGCCGCCCGCGTCGAGAAGCGCAATGCCGCCAAGGGCAAGGCGCCGGCTGCGAAGGCGCCGCTGGGCGATGCCAACAAGGTCTCGGCCCGCGCCAAACGGACCGCCGCCAAATAAGCTTGATGGGCGGCCCTCGCTAAGGGGCCGCCCATCGCCTATCTGGATACCGGCCGCGGGACTCATCGCCTCGCGGCCGTTTTCTGACCAAGTCGGGGTATCGACATATGGCTTCGGCCGCTGAACAACTCGCCGCCAATATGAATATGGGGACGTTCGCCAAGGCGACGGACCTGCACAAGCGGCTGCTCTTCACCCTGGGCGCGCTGCTCGTCTATCGCATTGGCACCTATGTGCCGATCCCGGGGATCAATTCCGACGCCTTCCTGCAGTTCTTCCAGAACCCGGACGGCCAGCGCGGCATCCTGGACATGTTCAACATGTTCTCGGGCGGCGCCGTGGAGCGGATGGCGGTCTTCGCCCTGAACGTCACGCCCTATATCTCGGCCTCGATCATCGTCCAGCTGATGGGCGCGGTGTATCCGCCGTGGGAGAAGCTGAAGAAGGAAGGCGGCGAGAGCGGCAGGAAGCAGCTCAACCAGTATACCCGCTATCTGACCGTGTTTCTGGCCCTCGCCCAGTCGCTGGGCATCGCCGCCGGGCTGAACGCTCAGCCGCAACTGGTGGACCAGCCGGGTCTGTTCTTCATCGTCTCGACCGTGACCTGCCTGACGGCCGGCACCATGTTCCTGATGTGGCTGGGTGAACAGGTGACGGCGCGCGGTATTGGCAACGGCATCTCACTGATCATCTTCGCCGGCATCGTGGCGGTGCTGCCGGGCACGCTGGCGCGTCTGTTCGGCCTGGCCCAGCAGGGTCAGATCTCGGTCTTCACCCTGCTGTTCATCGCCATCATGGCGGTCAGCGTGGTGATGTTCATCGTCTTCATGGAGCGGGCGCAGCGGCGGCTGCTGATCCAGTATCCCAAGCGTCAGGAAGGCAACCGGATGACGGGGGGCGAGCGTTCGTTCCTGCCGCTGAAGGTCAACACCGCCGGCGTCATCCCGGCGATCTTCGCCTCTTCCCTGCTGATGCTGCCGACGACGGCCGCCCAGTTCACCGCCAATGCGGATCTGCCGTCCTGGCTGAGCTGGCTGCCGATGGTGACGGCGCAGCTGACGCACGGCCAGCCCCTGTTCATGGTGCTGTACGCCGCCCTGATCATCTTCTTCTGCTTCTTCTACACCTCGATCACCTTCAACCCCGAGGAAACGGCCGAGAACCTTCGCAAATACGGCGGCTTCCTGCCGGGCATCCGTCCGGGCAAGCGGACTGCGGAATATCTGGACTATGTCCTGACCCGCCTGACGGTGATCGGCGCCGCCTATATCACCGCCGTCTGTCTGCTGCCGGAGTTCCTCGTCTCGCAGATGGGCAACAGCCTGTATTTCGGCGGCACCTCGCTGCTGATCGTGGTGTCGGTAACGATGGACACCGTGGCCCAGATCCAGTCGCAACTGCTGGCGCACCAATACGAAGGTCTAATCAAGAAGGCCAAACTTCGCGGTCGCGGCGGTGGACGCGGCGGCGCGACGCCCGTACGTCGTTAGTCAAACGAGTCGTCTGGGAGGGCGGTTGTGAACCTGATTCTGTTCGGACCGCCGGCGGCGGGTAAAGGCACCCAGGCCAAGAGGCTGGTCGATGAGCGCGGCATGGTCCAGCTTTCGACCGGCGACATGCTGCGCGAGGCCATTGCCTCGGGCTCCGAACTGGGCAGCCAGGTCAAGGGCATCATGGAGCGGGGCGAGCTGGTGACGGACGAGATCGTCATCGCCCTGATCGAGGCCCGGCTGAAGGAGGCGGAGGACGCCGGCGGGGCCATCTTTGACGGATTTCCCCGCACCGTGGCCCAGGCCGAGGCGCTGGACGCCATGCTGGCCAAGCTGGGCAAAAAGATCGATCACGTCATCCGGCTGAAGGTCGATGACGAGGCCCTGATGGCGCGGGTGTCGAAGCGTTTCGCCGAACAGGGCCGGCCCGACGACAATCCCGACAGCTTCCAGGTGCGCCTTGCGGCCTACAACCGGAACACGGCGCCCCTGTTGCCCTACTACGGCGACAAGGGCCTGCTGACGGAGCTGGACGGCATGCGCGCCATCGAGGCGGTGGCCGCCGATATCGACGCCGTCCTGGGCTGAGCGTCCCGGTGAACGCCGGCTGAACCCGGCGGTCATCCTTCCCCCAGCCTGATGCGTTATGGTCGTGCTGTGAACGACCGAACCCATTTTCCGAAGATCGACCGCGCGCAGGGGGTGAACCTCGGCGTCTGGGCGGCGATCGCCGTCGTACATCTGGGCCTGTTCGCCCTGCTGGGGCTTGTGCGGCCCATCGCTGTCCAGTCCCCGATGCTGCCGCCGGTCTTCGTCACCCTGATCCCGCCCCTTGCGCCGCGGGAGGCGTCTCCGCCCCCGCCCGCCAATCCCGCGCCTGTGACCGGGGGAGGGGCGCCGGCTGCGCCTTCGCGCGTGCACCTCCCGGTCAAGACGCCGAACCGCCCGCCGGAGGTGGTCGCCCCGCCGAAGCCGGCGCCGGAACAGCCGCTGGTCATCGGTACGGCCCCCATCGCCACACCTGCGCCGGGGCCGGGGCAAGGGGGTGAGGGTGAAGGGACTGGCGCCGGCATCGGCGACGGCGATGGTCCGGGTCGGGGCGGAACGCCGCCGATGATCCTGCGCGGGGCCACGCCCGCCGAGGTGCTGAGCGTCGTGCCGGCTGAGGCGCGACGGGCCCGGCAGGCCGGACGCGCCTCGGTCAACTGCGTCATACGGCTGGACCAGCGGCTGGACGACTGTCGCGTGGTCAGCGAGACGCCGCAGGGTTTCCGCTTTGGCGAGGCCGGACTGCGGGCCACGGCCTTCTTCCGTTATCGCCCGCCTGCGACGGCGTCGGGACGGCCGATCGAGGGGCAGCGAGTGACCATGAGCATCCAGTTCGGCCGACAATAGCTTCAGCGCCGAAAGGCGTTTGACACCTTCGGGCCAATCACGCCCATATCGTGCTGCATCGCACATGGGGGACGGCATGAACGGCTACATCGGCAGGACGGCTACGGCTGTGGCGCTCGTCATCATGCTGGGTGGCGCACCCGTCATGACGATGGCGGCCGACGCAGAGCCCAAACCGTATTCCGAGGTGATCGCCCCCCTGACCCGTCAGGATGGCCTGTTGCCGATCTTCATAGACCAGAAGGGCGGCCGGGTTCTGGTGCAACTGCCGGCCGCCGCAGCGGACGACGTCCTGGCGCGGGTGATCCATCACACGGCCCTGAGGACGGGGGTCGGATCCGCCCAGACCGGACTGGATCGCGCCCAGATCGGGGCGACCAACATCCTCGCCTTCCGACGCATCGGCAAACGGGTCGTCGCCGAGTTCGAGAACCCGAAATACGCCGCCCCGGCCGGCTCGCCCGAGGAACAGGCGGCGGCCCGCGACGCCTTTGTCGGTTCGACGGTCTGGTCCGGCGAGATCGTGGCCACAGCGCCCGACGGCTCGGTGCTGGTCGACATCGCCGGCTTCGTGACGCGCGACGCCATGGGCATTGCCGACCAGCTGAAGTCGTCGGGGCAGGGGACGCTGCGACCGGTCGCGGACCTGACCATGGTTGATCCGGCCCAGGCGCGCGCCTTTCCGGACAATGTCGAGCTGGAGGCGCGGCTGACCTTCGCCGTCGATTCGCCCGGCCCGCAGCTGTCGATGATCGCGCCGGATCCAAGGCTGGCCAGCTTCATCGTCCGCCACAGTTTCATCCGCCTGCCGGACGACGGCTATCGGCCCCGCGCCTTCGACCCCCGGACCGGCGGCTTCTCCACCGTGGTCACCGATTTCTCCGCCCCGCTGGATCAGGGGATGGTGCATCGCTGGGCCAATCGCGTCCGGCTGGAGAAGACCGACCCGGCGGCGGCCCGCTCGACCGTGGTCAAGCCGATCGTCTTCTATGTCGACCGCGCGGCGCCGGAGCCGATCCGCTCAGCGCTCGTCGAGGGCGCGCAATGGTGGGCCGACGCCTTCGACAAAGCGGGCTTCATCGACGCCTTCCGTGTCGAGGTTCTGCCCGAGGGGGTTGATCCGCTCGACGCCCGCTACAACGTCGTCAACTGGGTCAACCGCGCGACCCGCAGCTGGTCCTATGGCCAGAGCGTTGCGGATCCGCGCACGGGCGAGATCGTCAAGGGCTCGGTCCTGCTGGGTTCGCTGCGTATCCGCCAGGACATGCTGATCTTCGAGGGACTGGTCGGCGCTGACCAGACCGGAACCGGCGGGATCAATGATCCGCAGCGCGTCGCCCTGGCGCGCATCCGCCAGCTGGCGGCCCACGAGGTGGGTCACGCCATCGGTCTGGCCCATAATTTCGCCGCCTCGACCCAGGGCAACGGTTCGGTGATGGACTATCCGGTGCCAAGGATCGCGGTCAGGGACGGGACCCTGGACTTCACCGACGCCTACGGAGTTGGCATGGGCGACTGGGACGATTTCGCCATCGACTGGCTCTATGCCGAGGGAGACCCGGCGACCCTGGAGCGCAAGGCGGCCGAAGGGGCGGCGCGGATGCGCTATGTTACTGATGCGGATGCGCGCGTGGGCGGCGACGCCCAGCCCTGGGGCAGTCTGTGGGACAATGGCGCTGATCCGGTCGCCGAGATGGACCACATCCTGCAGATCCGGCGGATCGCCCTGGACCGGTTCGGCCTGACGAACCTTCCCGAGGGCGCCGCAGTCAACGATCTGAGGCGCCGGCTGGCGCCCATCTATCTGTATCACCGGTATCAGGTCGATGCGGTCGCCAAGTTCGTCGGCGGCATCGACTATGGCTATCCGGTCGCGGGCGACGGGTCGCCGGCGGCCACGCCGGTCGCTGCCGACCGCCAGCGCGCGGCCCTGAAAGCCCTGATCGCCACCCTCGCCCCGGCGGAACTCGACCTGCCCGAGCCCTTGCTGGCCCTGCTGGCTGCGCAACAGACCGGCGACGCCGATCCGCAGAATGACGTCGAGGTGTTCCGGGGGCTGGCCGGCCGGGCCTTCGATCCGGGGGCCGCCGCAGACGTCGCGGCCGATGTGACGTTTGCGGCCCTGTTCGCGCCCCAAAGGATCAACCGATTGAGCGATCAGGTCCGGCGGGATCCGGCCAGCCTGGGTCTGGTCGAAACTTTGGATACGGTGTCCGACGCCGTCTTCGCCCCGGCGGCGGGGCGTATGGCTGAACCAGCAAGGCGTGTTCAGGTCCAGCATGTATTGGCCCTGGCCGGGCTGCTGCGGGAGCGAAGCCTGTCCAGCACCTCGGCGGCGGTGATCGAGGCCCGGCTGGCGGCGCTCTCGGAACGGCTGACCGCCTCACGCGCAAACGATCCGGTCCAGAAGGCGCACGACCGGCGGCTGGGGGCGCTGCTGGCTGATCGCGAACGGCTGGATCAGGTGCTGGAGCAGAAACAGCACCAGATCGCGATCCCCCCCGGCAGCCCTATAGGCGCCGAGTCTGACTGGCACGGCTAGCCCGGGCTGCTTGCGCGTTCCGGCGTTTCATTGGATGTTCTGTCCAGGGGAGGCCGTGCCGATGCGGACGCGCGAGAATCGAGCCCGGCAGTTGATCGCCTGGATCGCGGTGGCGCTGATCCATCTGCTCGTTTTCTGGTGGCTGGCCTTCACCCAGATACAGCCGCAACCACAGTTGCCGCCCGTTATCGAACTCTGGATCGGCCCCACCGGCGGTTCACCGTCCCGGGCGGCCAAAGGCGGCGGGAGCGAGACTGCGTCGCCGTCCATGGTCCACACGCCGCCCAAGGTCCTGAAGACCCTTGAGGACGCCCCCGTCGCACCTCCGGTCCTGGCGACCGTCCCTCCGCCGCTTGTGATCGGCACGGCCCCCAGCATCCAGCTGGTTCCGGTGGCTGGATCCGGCGCCATGGGGTCGGGCGCCGGCCAGGGCGAGGGCGCCAGCTCCGGCGAGGGCGCAGGCGGCGGAAACGGCGCGGGCGGCTCCGGCGAAGGCGGCACAGGTACAGGCTCGGGTGCGGGGTCGGGGCCCGGCGCCGGCGGCGCCAGCTGGGTCCGGGAGCTGACGGCTGCGGAAAAGCGCTCGGTCTATCCGCGCGAAGGATTGCGTCGCCGGGTTGACGGCCAGGTGGAACTGTCCTGCGTGATGCGGGCAGGCAACCGGGTCAGTAACTGTCGGATCCTGAGCGAACGACCGCGAGGCCTTGGTTTTGGCAGCGCGGCCATCGAAACCAGCCGTCTCAGAGGCGTCCGTCCGCCGCGCGTCAACGGCCAGCCCCTTCTCAACGAACGCATACGGTTGAGTATCGTGTTCGATCACGGCGTGATCGGGCCGGCTCATTCCGATCCGGGCGCTGCGCTGCCCGCGGATTGAGGTGATGGATATGTCCGCCCGGTCGCAATGGAAAAGGAACGGGGGCTGACGACGCCATTCGACCGGTGTCCCGATCCGGGCCCGATCATTGCCGGTCTGTCGCAATCCGCCATATCCCCGCCCGGATGTCGCGAGACAGGGACGCTGCGGGGGGGCGGGGCGTGATGCGACCAGGGCAGGGAAAGACGGGGAGGGTGGTCGCCGGCCTGGTGGTCGGCGGCGTGCATCTTCTCATCCTGTGGGCCCTGATGCCGGTCGCGACGAGCTCCCTGGTCGCGCCCGACAGCGCGCCGCCGTCGATCGATGTCTGGCTGGGCCCGCCCCCGGGCGGATCGAACAGGGCAATGCCCCGATCCACGCCGCAGACCCGCCCGGAGACGGCGCGGTCGCCGATCGATACGAGAAAGCCGCCGCCCCGGCCGCACCCCGACCCCATCCCGCCCAAGGGCGAACCGGCAAAGGCTGCGGCGCCTGCTGTTCCCAGCCCCCAGCCTCCCGCCTTGCCGTCAATGGCGGCCGGAACGGCGGACTGGTCCGGGCGCGGTCCGGGCCGGGGCTTCGGCCGGGGCCTGGGGCGTGAACTGGGCGGCGGCGGCGTGGGGGGCGCCGGAGACGATCGGGGGCATGGTCCCAAACACTATGTCTGGGCTCGCGAACTGACCCCGGCGGAGAGGCGGTCCATCTATCCGGCGGCTGGCCATTACACCGCCGGGGGCCTGGTGCTTCTGTCCTGTCTCCTGCGCGGCGAAGACCGGGTGGGGGGGTGCCTGATCCTGTCCGAACAGCCCGAAGGACACGGCTTCGGCGCGGCCGCCGTCCGGGCCAGCCAGTTGCGCGGGGTGCGGCCTGTGAACCCGGACGACCAACCCGGGCCGGGCGAACGCATCAATGTCGAAATGCGGTTTATCCGTATGGCAGCGGGCGGCTAGGCTGATATATCGACCGCAAGGCGGCCCGAGGCGTCCGCCTGTTGACGCAGATCGAATCCCCTGTATAAGGCGCGCTTCCCGCGAAGGGCGCCACGCTCCTGGTCTGTTGACCGGAGCGTTTGTTGCGTCCGAGAAGCGTACCTGGAGATATTCGTGGCCCGTATCGCTGGCGTCAACATTCCGACCAACAAGCGCGTCGAAATCGCGCTTCAGTACATCCATGGCATCGGCGCGCACGCCGCCAAGGAAATCACCGCCAAGGTGGGCATTGAGCCCGCCCGCCGCGTGAACCAGCTGACGGACGCCGAAGTCCTGCAGATTCGCGAGACCATCGACAAGGATCACACCGTCGAGGGCGACCTGCGCCGCGAGACGTCGATGAACATCAAGCGTCTGATGGACCTGGCCTGCTACCGCGGCCTGCGTCACCGCAAGGGCCTGCCGGTCCGCGGTCAGCGCACCCACACCAACGCCCGCACCCGCAAGGGTCCCGCCAAGCCGATCGCCGGCAAGAAGAAGTAAGACAGACACATGGCCAAGGAACCGGGTCGCGTAAAGAAGCGCGAGCGCAAGAACATCACCTCGGGCGTCGCCCACGTGAACGCCAGCTTCAACAACACCATGGTGACCATCACCGACGCGCAGGGAAATGCGATTTCCTGGTCGTCGGCTGGTCACATGGGCTTCAAGGGCTCGCGTAAGTCGACCCCGTATGCGGCCCAGATGGCGGCTGAAGACGCCGGCAAGAAGGCGCAGGAACACGGCGTGAAGACGCTGGAAGTGAACGTCTCGGGTCCGGGTTCCGGTCGTGAATCGGCCCTGCGCGCGCTGCAGTCGGTCGGCCTGACCATCACCACCATCCGCGACGTCACCCCGATGCCGCACAATGGTTGCCGTCCGCCCAAGCGCCGCCGCGTCTAAGCAAACCCGACCGCCGCCGACCCCATTCTCCGCCGGTTCCGCCTCCCTGACGAGGTGAGAGGAACCGGCGACACTCGTTAGGGACACCTATGATCGAACGTAACTGGCAAGAGCTGATCCGTCCCGAGAAGCCGCAGATCGAACTCGGCTCCGACGCCCAGCGCAAGGCGCGCCTGGTGGCCGAGCCTCTCGAACGCGGTTTCGGTGTGACGCTCGGCAACGCCCTGCGTCGCGTGCTTCTGTCGTCGCTGCAAGGCGCCGCCGTGACCGCGATCCAGATCGACGGCGTGGTCCATGAATTCTCGTCGCTGGAAGGCGTGCGCGAGGACGTGGTCGACATCGTCCTGAACATCAAGCAACTGGCGCTGCGCATGCACGCCGAAGGCCCCAAGCGCATGACCCTGCGCGCCACGGGCCCCGGCGCCGTGACGGCCGGCCAGATCGACGTGCCGGCGGACATCGAGGTCCTGAATCCCGATCACGTCATCTGCACGCTCGACGACGGCGCCTCGGTGCGCATGGAACTGACCGTCCAGAACGGCAAGGGCTATGTCGCTTCGGAGTTCAACCGTCCTGAAGACGCCCCGATCGGCCTGATCGCCGTCGACGCCCTGTATTCGCCGGTCAAGCGCGTCGCCTATCGCGTCGAGCCGACCCGTCAGGGCCAGTCGATGGACTATGACAAGCTGGTGCTGGAAGTCGAAACCAACGGCGCGGTCTCGCCGGTTGACGCGGTGGCCTATGCCTCGCGCATCCTGCAGGACCAGCTCCAGATCTTCATCACCTTCGAAGAGCCCAAGAAGGCTGTCGAGGCCGCCGACGGCAAGCCCGACCTGCCCTTCAACCCGGCCCTGCTGAAGAAGGTGGACGAGCTGGAACTGTCGGTTCGTTCGGCCAACTGCCTGAAGAACGACAACATCGTCTACATCGGCGACCTGATCCAGAAGACCGAGGGCGAAATGCTTCGCACCCCGAACTTCGGCCGCAAGTCGCTGAACGAGATCAAGGAAGTGCTTACCGGAATGGGCCTCAGCCTCGGCATGGACGTGCCGAACTGGCCCCCGGAAAACATCGAGGATCTGGCCAAGAAGTTCGACGACCAGATCTAGTTTCAACCCTCCGCCCATCTCCCGTCCGGGAGAAAGTGGGGCGGTTAGAATGAATGCGGTTCAGGGTCCTGGGAGCAGGAAACCGGAGCCGGAGTAGGAGAGACCCCGATGCGCCACGGCGCCGCCCACCGCAAGCTCGGCCGTACGAGCAGCCACCGGACCGCGATGTTCGCCAACATGGCTGCGTCGTTGATCAAGCACGAACAGATCAAGACGACCCTGCCCAAGGCGAAGGAACTGCGTCCCTTCGTCGAGAAGCTGGTCACCCTCGCCAAGAAGGGCGATCTGCACGCGCGGCGTCAGGCCATCAGCCACGTCCGTGACGTGACCCAGGTCGGCAAGCTGTTCGACACGATCGGCGCCCGCTACGCCGAGCGTAACGGCGGCTATATCCGCATCATGAAGGCCGGCTATCGCCACGGCGACAACGCCCCGATGGCCGTGATCGAGTTCGTCGACCGCGACGTCGACGCCAAGGGCCTGGACTCGGGTCCGGTGCAAACCTTCGACGAGGGCGACGAGGCGTAAGCTTCGGCGGTATTCGCTGAACGTATTTGAAAGGGCGGCCCGAGCGATCGGGCCGCCCTTTTCGCTTTTGGGGCGCGACCGCTCGCGACGCGGTCGCTTGCGGCTGATCGCCGGGGCGCGGCTACCCGGCCGTATGCGGCTGCCGCCCGAAGCTCGCGCACGTCGCCCAAACGTCGGCTTGGCGCCAGACCGGTAGAGACTGATTTCGACCCGTAGCGGACTTAACCCGCTATCTCTCCGACACGCCTACCCGGTCCTTGGGCCAGCGGACGAAGGCGACGACCCAAAGCCCAATCACGTTGATCCAAGGTATGAAGGCAAGGATGGTCCACCATCCGGAAAAGCCGAGACGGCGCAGGATGCGTGAGACGGGAACTCCGAAAAGGGCCAGCACCGCAGCTACGATAGCCCAGTGCCAGATTGAGAAGCTGCCCATATTAGTCCCCCTGCATTCTGCGAGGCGAAGCTAGCAGACGCGGGTCCGCTTTCCACCCCCGCGGCCGTCCGGAACGTCTGCTGTCCGGCGGCGATGGGCGAGGCCGGCGTTCGAAACGGGCGGCGGGTGAAGACTCTCTCCGTCAGGGCGCTGAAGACGCGCCGGTTGTCCGACGGCCGGGTGATCGTCCTCCACCCCGTCGCCGCGCGTCAGGGCGTGGACGTGGCGCAGGACCGGTTTTGAACTGCTCCAGTTCGCCCTTCGGAAAGTCGCGAACATCGCCATTCACGCGATGAATGAGGCATCGACGGCGGCTGTGCGCCTGATTGGGCGATTCAAGTCTCTGATTTCCAGGGGTTTGCGGGATTCTCGCGGCGATCGACGCGCCCTGGTTGGCCGTGGCGGTAGGCTTTGGGCATGGACACAGACCCGATCCCCGAAGGCCGCCGCCGGACGAGCAAACGCCTGACGAACAAACGCCTGACCAGTAGATGCCGGGGGCCAAGGGTCTGGGCGGCCGCACGCGCAATGTATCAGGCCGGGTGGACCGCCAGGGCTGTCGCCGAGAAATTCGATGTCGGCGTCGGCAATGTTTATCGCCGCGCCGCCGCGGAGGGCTGGCGAAAGAGCGACCTGCCGGACGAACCCGGCGACTGGTCCACCGACAGGTTGACCGACGGCGAGCCGGGGGAAGACGAGGCGATTGACGTCCGGGTCGTCGCGCGCGCCGCGATCGGTCAGGCCGTCAAACTGGTCCGGCTGGGGCAGTTCGGGCGGGCGGCCGAGGCGGCCAGGGCGGCGGAGATGATCGGGCGGCTGGCCCAGAGGATGCCCGACCCGGCGGTCGTGGACGCCGACAGGGACGCGGCGGTGATGGACGACCTGCGCCGCAAAATCCTGGCCCTGGCCCAGACGTCCGGCGGGGCGGACGGCGCGACGGGCGGCGAGGCCGGTGAGCGAAGCGCAGGATGAGGCCTGTTCCGGAGCGGAGCGTCAAGGCGGCGCTGGCCCGACTGGACCCGGAGGCGGTCGGCCCGATGCTGGGCGAATTGACGCCGGAGCAGCGCCTGCGGTTTCAGGCTGATTGGTCCGTCTTCGCCCATGAGGCCCAGCGGCCGCCGCAAGGGGACTGGACGACATGGCTGCTGTTGGGCGGGCGCGGGTCGGGCAAGACGCGGGCGGGGGCGGAGTGGCTGGCCGCGCGGGTCGGTACGACGGGGCGGATGGCCCTGATCGGCCCCAGTCTGCACGACGTGCGCGAGGTGATGATCGACGGGCCTTCGGGGCTGCGGGCCTTGCCGGGGCGAGAACGGCCGCGCTGGGAGGCCAGTCGGCGTCGGTTGGTCTGGAGCAATGGGGCGGTGGCCCATTCGTTCTCCGCCGAGGATCCCGAGAGCCTGAGAGGGCCGCAGTTCGAGGCCGCATGGGCCGATGAGTTCTGCGCCTGGCGTCGGCCGGAGGAGACCCTGGCCCTGTTGCGGATGGGGTTGCGGCTGGGGCCTCTGCCGCAGCTGACGGTGACGACGACGCCAAAGCCGATCCCGGCCCTGAGGCGGCTGCTGGTCGAGCCGGGCCTGGCGCGTGGCGACCTGCCGACACAGGTGAATGCCGCCCATCTGAGTCCCGGCTTCCTGACCGGATTGCGGGCGATCTATGGCGGGACGCGGTTGGCGGCGCAGGAGCTGGACGGGCGGGTGATCGAGGGGGAGGGGGCGTTGTGGAGCGCGGCCCTGCTGGACGCGGCGCGCGGCGTGCGACCCGGGCGGCTGGACCGCGTGGTGGTGGCGGTTGATCCACCGGCCTCGGCCGGGGGCGACGCCTGCGGGATCGTGGCGGTCGGCCGGGCGGCGGGGGCAGCCTATGTGCTGGACGACCGGTCGGAGCGGGGACTGTCGCCTCAAGCCTGGGCCGGGCGGGTGCGGCGGCTGGCGGAGGCGGTTCAGGCCACGGGGATCGTGGCCGAGGCCAACCAGGGCGGGGAGATGGTCGAGGCGGTCCTGACCGCAGCCGGGATCACGCTGCCGATCCGGAGAGTTCACGCCCGTTATGGCAAACGCGCCCGGGCCGAGCCGGTGGCGGCCCTGTATGAACAGGGGCGGGTGATCCACTGCGGCGAGTTTGCCGCGCTGGAGGAGGAGTTGATGGCGATGGGGCCGGAGGACGGGCGCGGCGTCGGAAGCCTGGACCGGGCGGACGCCCTGGTGTGGGCGGTTACGGATCTGTTGATCGACGGGGGTCGGGAGGGGCCGAGGATGAGGGTATTGTGAAGAGTTGGTCTGATCGGTGTGCGCGGAAAAATACCCTCGACGCGCAGACCCGGTCCCCCTCCCCATCGCTGTAGATGGGGAGGAAAGACGCCCCCGTCCCCTATTCCTTGGACAGATCCTGACGCTGGAACCAGGCGATCGAGGCGGCCAGCGGGATGACGCACCAGCCGATCAGGCTGGCGGCGGCGAGCCAGATATGGCCGCCCGAGACGGCGCCCGGTTCGCCCTTGATGACCGAATACAGGGTGTCGGTCGCCAGACCCGGCATCAGAATCTGGGCGTACCAGTCGGTCGGGGCCCAGCTCATCAGGGGCATGGCCTGCATCAGGAAGAACTGGCCGATCGACACCGCCAGCGGCACGAACAGGGTGGCCAGCAGGGAGCGGGTGAAGGTCGCGGCCAGAAGGCCCAGCAGGGTGACCTGAACCACCCGCACATAGGAGGTCAGGAACAGCAGGCTGAACTGGCCGGCCTCCTTGCCGCCAAAGGTGAAGGCGTAGGATCGCTCGAAGATCACGCCCCGGATCAGTTCGCTGATGAAACTGAAGACCAGCAGGATCAGCAGGGCGATCAGGCTCAACATCTTGACCACCCCGACCTTGCCGAGGATCAGATTCGGCCGGGTGTTGCGGGCGCTGATCAGCCGCCAGGTCTCCCAGCGGTAGTCGCCGGCGTAGACGGTCGCCGCGCCGATCAGGATGAACAGAAGCAGGATCGGGTTGGCCAGTTCGGCGGCCTGACCCACCATGGCCTGGCCAAGGTCCAGCGGCCCCGACTGCAGCAATTCAGGCGGCAGGTTGGCGCCCTTGAGCTCGCCCGTCCTGGCCTTGATGAAATACTGGCCCGCCGCGCCGAGCACCAGCATCAGCACGGGCACGAACATCGTGCTCCACAGGACGGCGGTGCGGTTTTTGGAGAAGCGATAGGCTTCGGAACGGATGGCGTCAGCCAGCATGGATGCTCTCCGGGGTCTGGATGCTGCCGGTCTCGGACATGAAGACGCTTTCAAGATCAGCGCCGACCCAGCGGGCCTCGGTGATGTCGACGCCCTTCTCGACCAGGGCGCGGATCAGGGCGGGGCTTTCGGCGCGCTTGACGGCGGCCAGAATCGCGTCGCCCTCCAGTACGCCCTTGTCGCCCAGCACGCCCATGGCCGAGGCCAGGGGGCTGACGTTCAGCCGCAGCCGTTCGCCCGAGGCCGTCAGTTCGCTGACGGCGCCCTCGCGCACCAGCCTGCCCTTGTTCATGATCGCCACGCGGTCGCAGACGCGCTGGACCTCCAGCAGCTGGTGGCTGGCCAGGATGACGGTGATGCCCTCCTTGTCGGCCAGGGAGCGGATCAGGGCGCGCATCTCCTGGATGCCGGGCGGGTCCATGCCGCTGGTCGGTTCATCGAGAATGACCAGTTCCGGCTCGGTGATCAGGGCGATGGCCACGCCGAGGCGTTGCAGCATGCCGACGGAGAAGCCGCGCACCCGGCGGTCGGCGGCCTCGGCCAGTCCGACCCGCTCCAGCCAGCGGTTGACGCGCGCGGCATCGGCGGTGAGCCCATGCGCCTGTGACAGCCAGACCAGCACCTGACGGGCGGTCATATAGGGGGGGAAGCGCGGGGTCTCGATCATCGACCCCATCCGGCGCGAGGCGGCGACGTCGCCGATCTGGCCCCCCATCACCAGGGCCTCGCCGGCGCTGGGCCGGATCAGGCCCAGCAGGATGCGGAACAGGGTCGACTTGCCGGCCCCGTTCGGGCCCAGCACGCCATAGACCCCGCCACGCGGTATGGTCAGGGAAAGCCCGTCCAGGGCGCGCACCGCCCCATAGGTCTTGGTCAGTTCGCGGGTTTCGATCACGGCTGTCATGCCGCGACCTTGGCTTGGCCCTTGCGATCCCGCAAGCCGTCGCAGGGCCGTCGTGGATTAAGCTTAGGCAATGTTTGTCCCCCCATGGAGATTGAGCGCCGATGTTTGTCCGGTTCGCCGTCGTTTTGATGACCTTGACGCTCGCGGCTTGCGCCACGTACGGGCCGAGCCAGGAGTCGGGGCCCGTCGGCGAGCGGCCGCAGGTCATCCTGGTGTCGATCGACGGCTTCCGGCCGGACTATCTGGAGCGCGGGGTGACGCCGACCCTGTCGCAGCTGGCGGCGGAGGGGACGACGGCGGACATGCGCCCGTCCTTTCCCAGTGTGACATTCCCCAACCACTATACGCTGGTGACCGGCAAGCATCCGGACCACCACGGCATCGTCGGCAACAGTTTCGATGACGCCGGACTGGGCCGGTTCGACATGAGCAAGACCGAGCCCGGCTGGTGGAGCCAGGCCGAGCCGATCTGGATCACGGCCGAAAAGGCCGGCCTGACCACCGCCACCATGTTCTGGCCGGGATCGGAGACCGACCATGACGGGGTCCGGCCGCACTACTGGCGGCCGTTCGACCAGACGGTGTCCGGCGACGCCCGTGTCGATCAGGTCCTGGCCTGGATGGACGCCGATCCCCGTCCCGACCTGACGACCCTGTATTTCGATGTGGTCGATACCGCCGGCCACCGGCACGGCCCGGCGGCGCCCGGGACCCTGGAGGCGGTCGCCGCCGTGGACGCCTCGATCGGCCGACTGGTCGCGGGGCTGAAGGCGCGGGGGCTGTATGACAGCACGGTGCTGGTGATCGTCGCCGACCACGGCATGGCGGCGACGGCGCCCGATCGGGTGATGTATTTCGATGATCTGGTCGATGTCGGTGCGCTGGACATCATCTATCGCGGGGCGGCGGTGTTCCTGAACCCGAAGCCGGGGCGTGAGGCCGAGGTGACCGCAGCCCTGGCCCGGCGGCATCCGCATGGGGAGTGCTGGACCAGGGACCGCATCCCGGCCCGCTATGTGCTGGGCTCCAATCCCCGGGTTCCGGCCATCGTCTGCGCCGCCGATGTCGGCTGGTTGTTCGGCCTCCGCGAGCGGCCGGTGACCGGCGCGGGCGGGGCTCACGGCTATGACAATCGCGCGCCCGAGATGGCGGCCCTGTTCATCGTCCACGGTCCGGGGATCGCCCCCGGACGTCGACTGCGCCGCATGGACAGCGTCGATGTGCAGCCCCTGCTGGGCCGGCTGCTGCGCATTCCGGTTCCGGCGGGCGACGGGCGGCCGGAGGATACGCGGCCGGCGATGGTGCGACGGGCGCCTTGATCCCGTCGAAATGCAGGCCAGATACTGGGGCCCTAGTCGAAGTGATCCTCCGTGGCTGATTTCAGAGACCGAATGAAACGCTCAACCGCCGTCATCGCCGCCGCCCTGATCCTGGGGGCCTGCGGCAACGCCAACGACACCCGGGCCCAGGAAGGGGTCTTCGCCCAGCCGACCGATCGCGAGGTCCCGCGCGACGCCGCCTCGGTCAAGGCCAGCTTCGCCCCCGTCGTGCGGGAGGCGGCGCCAGCCGTGGTCAATATCTCGGCGCGGTCGATCCAGCGGGTCGATCCCTTCTTCCAGATGTTCAGCGGCATGCCGAGCAACCGGGTCGCCGAGTCGGCCGGGTCCGGCGTCATCGTCCGCTCGGATGGCATCGTGGTGACCAACAACCACGTCATCGCCAACGCCCAGCAGATCCGCGTCGTCCTCAACGACCGGCGGGAGTTCCCGGCGACGGTGCTGCTGGCCGACGAGCGCAGCGACATCGCCATACTGAAGCTGGATGATGTCTCCGAGGCCCTGCCGGTGCTGGCCATCGACGCCGCCGAGGACCTTCAGGTCGGGGATCTGGTCCTGGCCATCGGCAATCCGTTCGGCGTCGGCCAGACGGTGACCAACGGCATTATCTCAGCCCTGAACCGGACCGAGACCGGGATTTCGGACTCAGGCTCCTTCATCCAGACCGACGCGGCGATCAATCCGGGCAACTCCGGCGGGCCCCTGGTCGACATGGACGGGGACGTCATCGGCATCAACACCGCCATCTTCTCGCGCAGCGGCTCGTCGTCGGGCGTCGGCTTCGCCGTGCCGGCCTCGATGGTCAAGCGGGTGGTGGATTCGGCCCTTGGCGGAGCGACCAGCGTGGCGCGGCTGTGGCTGGGGGTGAAGGGCGAGGCCGTGACCTCCGACATCGCCCGCAGCCTGGGCATGGACCGGCCGCGCGGCCTGATCCTGACCGACATCTATCCCGGCGGTCCCGGAGCCCGGGCCGGTCTTCAGGACGGCGACATCATCGTTTCGGTCGATGGGCAGGAGATCAACGATCAGGGTGGGTTGAATTTCCGGGTCTCCACCAGGGGCGCCAACGACACCGTCTCTCTGGCGGTGCTTCGCGACGGCCAGCCGCGCACCATCACGGCCCGGACACAGACCTTGCCCGGCGACGCCGATCCGGGGGAGGGTGCGGCCGTCGGCGCCGGCGCCCTGGCGGGCCTGCGCGCCGTGGCGCTCAATCCCGCCTTCGCGGACAAATTGGGCGGCGATCCCTTCGCACGCGGCGTTCTGGTCACGGGGCTGCCGCGGGGCAGTATCGCGGCGCGCGCCGGCCTGCGTCCCGGCGACCTGATCCGTCAGGTGGACGGGCGGACCATCACCGCCGTGGCCGCTCTGGACGCCGCGCGCCGGGGCTCGGAACTGGTCATCGTCCGTAACGGGCGTCAGGCGACCGGCCGACTGCCCTGAGGCTCAGCCCCTGATCGGCGACCCGATCGACCAACTATGGCCGAACGGGTCGCGCAGCTGGCCATAGCGGTCGCCCCAGAACTGGTCGGCCATGGGCATGACGGGGACGGCGCCGCCCAGAAGGGCGCGCTCCCACCAGGCGTCCGCGTCATCGACCTGCAGATGCAGGGTGACGCCCGCCGGAACGATGTCGGCGGGATGTCCGTATTCCGGAAACTCGTCGTGCAGCATGACGCTGGCGCCGTTGATCTTGAGATGGGCGTGCATCAGCCGCTCGCCGTCCTCGGCCGGCTTCTGGTCCAGCACATCGGCCCCGAAGGCGCGGATGTAGAATTCCAGCGCCGCCTGACCGCCGCGCGACGGAATGACCAGGTGCGGCGTGATGCCGGTGGTCGGGCCTTGCAGTTCGGGGTCGGCAGCCATGGCGCATCTCCGTTTGGGACATTTAAGCCGTTCCCCCAGCAAGGGGGAAGGGAGCATATGGGGACGTATGACCGACCTGTTTGAAGCCTCCGGCATCCTGCCGCCCGATACGCCGCTGGCCGACCGGCTGCGCCCGGCGACGCTGGACGAGGTGGTGGGGCAGGATCATCTGCTCGGTCCCGGCGGGCCGATCCGGCGGATGATCGAGGCCGGGCGGCTGGGCTCGATGATCCTGTGGGGGCCGCCGGGCACCGGCAAGACGACCATCGCCCGGCTGCTGGCCAGGGCCGCCGGCTATGAGTTCCAGCAGATCTCGGCCGTCTTCTCCGGCGTGGCGGATCTGAAGAAGGCGTTCGAGGCGGCCCGGATGCGGCGGCTGGCCGGCCAGTCCACCCTGTTGTTTGTGGACGAGATTCACCGCTTCAACCGCGCCCAGCAGGATGGCTTCCTGCCGTTCGTGGAGGAGGGGGTCGTCACCCTGGTCGGGGCGACGACCGAGAACCCGTCGTTCGAGCTGAACGGGGCCCTGCTGTCGCGATCCCAGGTCTATGTGCTGAAGCGTCTGGACGATGCGGCGCTGGACCAGCTGCTGTCGCGGGCCGAGGCGCATGAGGACCGGACCCTGCCGCTGACGCCCGAGGCGCGCCACGCCCTGCTGGCCCTCGCCGACGGCGACGGGCGGTATCTGCTGACCATGTCAGAGGTGCTGTTCGACCTGCCGGCGGACATCGAACTGGACGTCCAGGGTCTGGCCGGCACGCTGCAGAAGCGCGCCCCCGCCTACGACAAGTCGAGAGAGGAACACTATAACCTCATCTCCGCCCTGCATAAGTCGGTACGGGGATCGGACCCCGACGCGGCCCTGTACTGGCTGGCGCGGATGCTGAACGGGGGCGAGGACCCGCTGTATCTGGCGCGGCGGATTGTGCGGATGGCGGTCGAGGACATCGGCGAGGCCGATCCCCTGTCCCTGCTGGTCGCCAATGCGGCCAAGGATGCCTACGACTTCCTCGGATCGCCCGAGGGCGAGCTGGCCCTGGCCCAGGCGGTGGTCCATCTGGCCACCGCGCCCAAGTCGGTCGGGGTCTATGAGGCGTTCAAGGCGGCCAAACGGGCGGCGGCCGAGACCGGCTCCCTGATGCCCCCGGCCCATATCCGCAATGCGCCGACCAGGCTGATGAAGTCGCTCGGCTACGGCAAGGGCTACCAGTACGACCCCGACACCCCCGAGGGCTTCTCGGGCGCGAACTTCTTCCCCGACGGGATGGAACGCCGTGTCTTCTACGCCCCGAAAGGCGAAGGGCATGAGGAGAAGGTCAAGGCGCGTCTGGACCGCTGGGCGGCGATGCGGGCGGCGATGCAGGCGGACCAGAAATGAAGTTGAGTGAATTTGTCTCGGATACATTGGTCGAGATCATGAGCGGGGTGATCTCCGCACAGACGCAGTGGACCGAGGGCGGTCAGAAAGGCCACATCAATCCTGTCTGGGGTGGCTATGAGGCCGGTCACAAGAACATTCGAGAAGTGCAGTTTGATGTTGCTGTGACGGTGACCGCGGGAGCGTCCGGGGGAGCAGAGGGTGGAATTAAGGTGCTCGGCGTGGGCTAAGTTGGAGCCGACGGCCAGACGAGCCACTCAAACTCGCGGGTCAGCCGGATCGCATTCACGGTCACGATTGCGCCGCCCATCATCTTCATCGAGCAGCCGAAATCTGAAACCTCGTAACTGGCGCAAGACGGCCAGTGGTTTTCACACGGTGTGAAATTTGAACTATTCAAACCGTCATCCTCGCCCTTGTGGCGAGGATCCAGACTCCCGGTGCGCTCGATTTCGCAGTGAATTTGGAGTCTGGCTGGACATCGCGGCCGGCGACACTCGTCGGAGTGTCTGGATCCTCGCCACAAGGGCGAGGATGACGATGAATAGTTGGACCCTAGGGTTCAGCTGAAAGCGCTTCCTCCAAACTTCTGGCCGGCACGAGTGCTTAGCTCCATCGCATAGCCAGTGACGCTCGCTGTTTAGGTGAACGTCGTTCATTGTAGGGGGCGCTGTCCCGATCTAGTTTGATCCCTCAACCGTTTCGGGGAGGGAAAGATGGCAGGAACTTCAAAAACACCGTGGCATCTATGGCTGGTGGGGGCGGTCGCCCTGCTGTGGAACAGCTTCGGGGCCTATGACTTCATCATGACCATGACGCAGGGCGAGGCCTATATGCGGTCGATGGGCATGACCCCGCCGATGATCGACTATTTCAACGCCATGCCGACCTGGATGTACGGGCCTTGGGTGCTGGGGGTCTGGGGCGCGGTGGCGGGGGCGATCCTGTTGCTGATGCGCAGCCGCTGGGCGGTGCACGCCCTTGTCGCCTCCCTGCTGGGCGCCGTGATCAGCCTGATCTATCAGAAATTCATCGACCCCATGCCGCCCCTGCCGGAGGCGATGACCATGATGGGCTATATGCCCTATGTCATCGTGCTGATCGCCGCCGGCCTGGCGGGGTATGCGTGGTCCATGCGCAGAAAGGGCGTGCTGGCCTGACGGCGGCGCTTCCGGCCCCGCGACATTCTGGCTAGGGTCGCGGTCGAACGGGATGGGAGACCCAGGATGAAAACGCCGTGGCACCTGTGGCTGGTGGGCGCGCTGTCGCTGCTGTGGAACGCCATGGGCGTCTGGCAGTGGTATCAGGAGCTCAAGCGATCGCCCGCCTATATCGCCGAGATGACCCTGGCGCAGGTCCGGTTCATCGAGACGATGCCGGTCTGGGTGTCGGTCGCCTTCGGACTGGCGGTCTGGGGCGGCGTGCTGGGGGCCCTGGCCCTGTTGCTGCGTCGCCGGCTGGCGTTCAACGCCTATATCGCAGCCCTGATCGGCTTCCTCGCCAATGCCGCCTATGTCTATGTCATGAAGGACGGGGCGACGGTCTTCGGCATGGGGGCGGTCGGGATCAATGTCGCCATCTTCCTGATCTGCCTGTTCGAGATCGGCTATGCGCGCTGGATGGCGAAGCGGGGCGTGCTGAGGTAAGGCGCGCGGGTGAACATCCGCGCCCCCGTCCCGCTCAGTCCCGAAGACATCGCCGCCGTCCGGTCCTGGGTGGTGTATGAGGACGCTCACGTCCTCGCCTTCAACAAGCCTTCGGGCCTGTCTAGCCAGGGCGGGCGGATACAGGCCCATACGCTGGACGACCTGCTGTGGGCCTTCGCCCGGTCGAACGGCAAGCGGCCGGAGCTGGTGCACCGTCTGGATCGCGACACCTCGGGCGTCATCTTGGCGGCGAAGACCAAGCCGGACGCCGGTTTTCTCGGCAAGGCGTTGCAGATGCGGCGGTTCTCCAAGACCTATCTGGCCCTGATCTCTGCGGCGCCCGAGCCGCGCGGCGGGACCATCGACGCCCCCCTGGTGCGTCAGGAGATCGGCCGCGAGAGCTATATGCGGGTCTGCGCCTTTGACGCGCCCGGGGCGCAGGGCTCGCAGAGCCGGTATCGCACCCTCGCGTCCTCCGAGGACGGGGCGCTGGTCGAGCTGGAGCCCCTGACCGGGCGGATGCATCAGCTGCGCGTCCATATGGCCCATATCGGCCGGCCCCTGATCGGCGATCCCCGCTATGGCGGCGCCCTGACGGCGGCGGGGCAGAGGGCCGGGCGGTTGATGCTGCACGCCGCCCGGCTGGCCTTCCCCCACCCCGGGGGCGAACGGATGACGGTGTCTGCGCCGCCGCCCGAGGATTTCACGGTTCTGGCGACCGCCATGGGACTGGCTGACGGGCTGGCGGCGTACGGAACGAAGCCTGCCGACTGAGGGTTTTCACCGTAACAGTGGAGTTCCCCATGACACGCCGCGCCCTCGCCGCCGTCGCCCTCGCCGTCTCGGCCCTGACCCTGTCGGCCTGCGCCAGCCTGGCCCCCTATGGCCCGCAGGGCGGGCCGGGCGGTCAGGGGTTCTCGGAACAACGGATTGAGCGGGATCGATACCGCGTGACCTATAACGGTGTCGGCGCGCCCGGGCCCGTGGCCGACCGGGCCCTGCTGCGCGCCGCACAGCTCACGACCGAACAGGGCTATGACTGGTTCCAGGTGACCCAGCGCTATGTCGACGGCCGACCGGACAGCGCCGGCGGTTTCCGGCCGAGCGTCTCGGTCGGCTACGGCTCATCCAATTATGGCGGCTGGCGCACGTCAGGGACGGGGGTGGGCCTCGGCCTGAACTTCAGCGGGCCGTCCCCGACCTCGACCGTGCTGGAAGTGCGGCTGGGGCGCGGCGCCCGTCCCGATGCGCCCGAGATCTATGACGCGCGTGAGGTCCAGGCCGCGCTGGGACGCTGAATCGCCTGATGGGGGTCAGCGTCCCCGGGTCAGCGTCCCCGGGTCAGCGTCCCCGGGTCAGGGCGCGATATTCGACCAGTCGCTCCTTGTCGCGGCGGACCTGATCGGCGACGGCGTCGTCGACGTCGAGCGAGGCATAGCGAACCCAGCCCTCGACCCCGAGCTTGGTCTGGATGGCCTGGGGCGGCGTCTGCCAGAAGATGTAGGAGGCCAGGCTGACGCCGGCGCCCAGCACCACCGCCAGACCTTGCAGTCCCCGGAACCAGACCGCCTCGGCCGGGGCCGGCTCAAGCGCGAACAGAACGGCCCAGACGACGAAGACCAGCGGCGTCACGAACCGGGCGAACCAGCGCATCCAGTAGCGTTCGCGACGCACGCGCCACAGCTCCATCTGGACGTATTTTTCCATATATTCCATGCGCGCGCCCATCCACATGGTCAGGCGGGTCAGGAAATGGGCGCGACGGCCCCAGCCCTTGCCGTCCATCTGGTAGTGGGTCTCGGCCTGATCGGCCATGGTGCGGGCGGTGGTGAACAGGTTCTGAAGCTCGCGCGTGCGCTGCACGATCTCGCGCGACAGTTCGTAGGAGTCGTTCTCCAGACGGAACCGGTACTGGACGAACAGGATCGCCTGTACGCCCCAGTACAGACCCACCACGGCCAGCATGGCGCCGGCGGCCAGTGCCGCCCCCAGGGTCAGGGTTCCGGTCCAGTTGCTGAACCAGGTCGGGCCCAGGGTCGCCAGGGCGGTCATGGCGATCAACGCCAGGGCCTGGCACAGGCGTTTGACCCCGACGTGGACGCACAGGGCGCGGAAGACGCGTCGGCCATAGGCGTGGATATGGGCGCGCAGGTCCTGATCGACCGGGAACCGCTCCTCGATCTGCCGGCTGAACAGGACGTGGAAGCGGTCGGGCTTTCCTTCGGTTTCCCAGAACGGGAAGATGTCGAGCGGCTGGTTGAAATATTCGTTGATATGCGACGAGACGGCGGCGATGGCCGCCGGGTCATTGGAGAAGACCTCCGAGTCCTGGATAGGACGCAGAATCCCGTCGCCGGCGCGCAGGGCCTCCGGCCGATCCGGCGTGCGGGACGGCGGCGCACGGCCGGCGAGATCGGCGGCGCCGGGCGGCGGCGCCTCTCCCGTATGGCCAATGTAGCTGTCCGGACGGGGCTGGGTCTGGGGCGGGGGCGGCGGGGAGGGCGCTGCGGCAGGGGGAGGCTGGTCGAACGGGGAGGCCGGCCATGGTTCCGGCGTCGCGGCGTGGCCATGGCCGTCCGGACCTGCGGCGACGGTGTCGTGCGGCGGTTCGTGCGACATGGGCGGAACGGAGCTCCCGGGGGCGATTAACCAATTCAGAATGGCAGATGCGGATGCTTCGCCGCGCGCCGTTCTCTCAACAGGCGAAGTGACAGGCGCGGAGCGTCAGCGCAAATGACAATGCGTTCAGGTCGCCGAACAGGCTGGAAGCCTGTATGAGGCCGCGATGACACGATTTCTTCTGGTCGCCTTCGGCGGCGCGATCGGCGCGACGGCGCGCTACAGCCTTGGCATAGCCTACGGGCGGCTCGCCCCCGGCATGGCCTGGCCCTGGGCGACAATGACGGCCAACCTGCTGGGCGGCCTGCTGATGGGTCTGCTGACCGGCTGGCTGGCCCATCGCGGCGGGGCGGATCAGGAGCAGGTCCGGCTGTTCGCGGCCGTGGGCGTGCTGGGCGGCTTCACCACCTTTTCCGCCTTCTCGCTGGAGACGGCGATGATGCTGGAACGCGGTCGTTACGGGCCCGCCGCCGCCTATGTCGGCGTCTCGGTCGTCGCCGCCGTCGCCGCCCTGTTCCTCGGCCTGATGGTCGCCCGACGTCTGTTCGGAGCCGGCGCATGAGCGACGACCCCGAAGCCGGGCCCGAGACCGAAGCCGCCTCCGTCCGTCAGGTCCAGACCCTCTATGTCGCCGAGGCCGAGGACGGCATCCGGCTGGATCGCTGGTTCCGCCGCCGCTGGCCGCACCTGTCCAACATCCAGGTCCAGAAGATGGCCCGCAGCGGCCAGATCCGCGTCGACGGCGCCCGCATCAAGCCCGAGGGCCGGCTGACCGCCGGCGCCGCCGTCCGCGTGCCGCCGATCCCCGACGACACCTCGCGCCAGGCCGGCGACCTGCATACCCTCAGCGAGCGCGACATCGCCTTCGCCAAATCCCTCGTGCTCTATGAGGACGATCTGGTCATCGCCCTGAACAAGCCGCACGGGCTGGCGGTGCAGGGGGGCACCAAGACCAGCCGCCACGTCGACCGCCTGCTGTCGGCCTGGGGGGAGGGGCTGGAGCGGCCGCGTCTGGTGCACCGGCTCGACCGCGACACCTCCGGCGTCCTGCTGCTCGGCAAGGGGCCGGAGGCGGCCAAGCGACTGGCCGGCGCCTTCGCCCGGCGTCAGGCCAAGAAGACCTACTGGGCCATCGTCTACGGCATGCCCAAGCCGACCGCCGGCCAGATCGACATGGCGCTGAAGAAGTCGGGCATCAACGACTATGAGATCATGCGTCCGGCCGACCGCAAGGAACCGGGCGCCGAACCGGCCGAGACCGCCTTCGCCATGATCAGCCATGCCGGTCAGCGCGCCGCCTGGATGGCCCTGCGTCCCTTCACCGGGCGGACCCACCAGTTGAGGGCCCATATGAAGGGGATCGGTCATCCCATTCTGGGCGATCCGAAATACGGCGACGAGAAGTCGAAGGAACTGAGCGGCCCGCTGCGGTTGCAACTCCACGCCCGCCGCATCGAACTGGACCACCCGCGCGGCGGGACCCTGATCGTCGAGGCGCCGCTGAGTCCCGAGATGAAGGCGGGGTTCAACCATTTCGGCTTCGACGAGCGGGAGGCGGACCACGATCCGTTCGCAGGCGTGAAGAGGATGAGATGAAGGCGCGCATATTCCTCCCCCATTGGGGGAGGGGGACCGCGAAGCGGTGGAGGGGGCCGGCCCCAGACGCAGTGCTTGCGGTGGGCCCCCTCCGTCACGGCGCGAAGGCGCGCCGCGCCACCTCCCCCAACGGGGGAGGAGTATGAGCAGACCCCTCGCCATCTTCGACATCGACGGGACCCTGGTGGACAGCCGGGCGTCGATCTTCCGGGCGGCGTGCGATGCGGCGCGCGGGATCGGCCTGCCCGAGCCGGAGTATGACCGGGTGCGCCGGATCGTCGGCCTGTCGCTGGACGAGGCGATGCGGACGCTGGAGCCGGATCTGGACGACCCGACCCTGGCCGATTTCGTCGCCGGCTTCCGCGCCAGTTTCGCCCGCATGCACGCCGAGGGTTATCAGGAGCCGCTGTATGACGGGGCGCTGGACCATCTTAGGCGGCTGCACCGCGACGGCTGGCGGCTGGCCCTGGCGACGGGCCAGAACCGCAAGGGCGTCGGACGCAATCTGGCGCGCGAGGGCTGGGCCGACCTGTTCCTGTCCAGCCACTGCGCCGATGACGGCCCGGGCAAGCCGGATCCCTCCATGCTGTTTGCCGCGCTGAAGGCCTGCGAAGCCCGGCCCGAACGCGCCATCATGATCGGCGACACCGCCCACGACGCCCGGATGGCCCGCAATGCCGGGATTGCGGCTGTCGGCGTCAGCTGGGGCTTCCATACGGTCGAGGAACAGCGCGCCGAGGGGGTGCGCCACGTCGCCGCCGATTTCTCTGATCTGGAGGCGGCGCTGGCGGCGTTCGCCGACAGCCGCGCACTGGAACGGTCATGAGCCACATCCCGCCGCTTGATCCCATGGTCGCCGCCCGCAAGGGCTTCCGCGAGGCCGAGGACCGGCTGAAGCGTTTCTGGACCACGGTCGATATCGCCGAGGCGGACGGCCGATGGCGCGTCCGGCTGGACGGCCGCGCCCCGAAGACGCCGGCCGGGGCGCCCTATGACCTGCCGACCGAGGCCGTCGCCCACATGGTCGCCGACGAATGGGCGGCCCAGGGCGAGTTCCTGATCCCCGCAACCATGCCCGCCACCCGGCTGGCCGCCACCGCTCTCGACCGGATCGAACAGGCGCGGGACGCCGTGGCCGACGAGATCGCCGCCTATGCCGGGACGGACCTGATTTGCTATCCCGCCGATCACCCGACATCGCTGGTCGAGCGTCAGGCGCGCGAATGGGGACCGTGGCGGGACTGGGCCGTTGAACTGGGCGCGCCGCTGGCCGTGGCGGACGGCCTGACCCACCGGGCCCAGGACCCGGCCGCCCTGGCGCGGGTCAAGGCGCTGGCGCTGGAGCTCGACGTCTTCGCCCTGACGGCCCTGGCCACGGCCGTCCCCCTGTTCGGCTCGGCGGTGCTGGGGCTGGCGGTCCAGCGCGGCGCCCTGAGCGGAGAGGCCGCCTTCGACCTGTCCCGCCTCGACGAGGCCCATCAGGAAAGCCAGTGGGGCGTCGACGCCGAGGCGGAGGCCCGCACCGCTGCGCGCCGCGCCGAGGCTGCTCTGCTGGACCAGTGGTTCAGGGCGCTGGAAGGCTAGGGGTCGACTCGAAAACCACCCCCGTCATCCTCGCCCTTGTGGCGAGGATCCAGACTCTCGGTCGGGCGCGTCTCGCGCAGGCCGTTGATCCAGCCGTCGCCCCATTTGACGAGGGTGTTTCTGGATCCTCGCCACAAGGGCGAGTGTTCACCAAGATCGACAGTTCCTGGCGGTGGCGATCTGAGGGGCCGGATCGGCGCCCGCATGATGCCTGTGCATGGCCGCGTTTCGGGCGTTCTGCAGCTTGGCATCTTCGGTCAGGTTCACCAGCGGCCTGACCTTTATCGCTGTCCGTGCCAAGGAGGTGCGGATGGGCCGGAGTGTCATCGATAACTATCATGCTCGGATGCGCCGGGTGCTCGTCTTTATTGACGGACATCTGGAGAAAGATCTGAGCGTGGAGGTGCTCAGTGACGTCGCCGCGTTCTCCAAGCACCATTTCCAGCGGCAGTTCTCTTCGCTGTTCGGGATCAGCGTTGGCCGGTACGTGCAACTCGCGCGTCTGAAGCGGGCCTCCTACAGGCTGGCTTTTCGCGACGGTTGCGGCGTGCTGGAGATCGCGCTCGACAGCGGCTACGAGGGACCGGAGGCGTTCAGTCGCGCCTTCCGGCGTCATTTCGACCAGAGCCCGACCGGCTTTAGAAGAGAGCCCCGATGGAGCCCTTGGCTCGCGGCCAACGCGCCGCTCACCCAAGCCAGGAGCAAGACCATGTCATCGACTTTTACCGACGCCGACGTCCGCGTTGTCGACTTCCCGGAAACCGCCGTGGCGCTGATGGCGCATCGCGGCGATCCTGCCCTGATCGGCGACACCATTCGCCGCTTCATCACCTGGCGAAAGGCCGCCGGCCTGCCGCCGAAGGCCAGTGCTACCTTCAACATCTTCCACCCCGATCCGCACGACCCATCGGCCGAACTCAATCGGGTGGAGCTGTGCGCCGCGACCGACCGGACCATCGCGCCAAACGACCAGGGCGTGGTCGCGGGGATCATCCCGGGGGGACGCTGCGCGGTGTTGCGCCAGGTTGGTGGCAGCGATGACCTTCGCGCTACGGCGACCTGGCTCTACGGCCAATGGCTGCCCAGGAGCGGGCGCGAGCCGCGCGACTTCCCGATGTTCGCCCAGCGCGTCAGCTTCTTCCCCGACGTGCCCGAGCAAGAGGCCGTCACGGACATCTTCCTGCCGATCCAGTAGCCGATCCGGACGGCCCTCCGCCGGGGAGCGTGCGCTTCGGCGTCGCTCCCCACCTTGAAGACGATCACCGTGTCCGCCGTCAGCGACGGTGGCCGCCTTTTGCCAGCATCGGTGTATCCCCCTCATTTCAGGGCGAGGATGAAGGAGGGGGTGGTGACCGCCCGGCTATGAAGATGATTTTCCAATCTGGAAAATGATGACTTGCCATCATGGAAACTGATGCTATTCTTTCCGTATTGGAAAGTGAGGATCCCATGACGCATGACCCTGATCCGAAAGACCCGAACCCCCACGACGCCCTTGCCGCGATACAGGCGGCGCGCAGCAAGGTCGTTCAGAACGCCGACTATCCGGTCGGCTATGACATCGCCTATGGCGGCGTCTGCGCCCTGCTGGTCGCCGGGCAGGGGATGCCCAGCCCGTGGTCGTTCATCGCCCTGCCGATCGCCATGGCCGGTCTGGCCGTGATGATCATGTGGTGGCGCAAGCGGGTCGGATGGTGGGTCAACGGCTATTCGCCGAAGCGGGCGCGATGGGTGGCCTTCGGTCTGGCCGGGGTGTTCCTCGCCCTGGTCGGCCTGTCGCTCTACGGCCGTTATGTCGGGCCCTGGTGGCTGTTCCTGGTGTCCGGCGCCATCGGCTGGGTCGCCGCCGCCTTCGCCGGCCGTTTGTGGATGCGCGTGTGGCGCAAGGAGATGTCGGAGGCGGTGCGTTGAAGCGGGCGCCTGTGTTCGATCCTGTCATCCACGCGCCCGGCCGGCTCCAGATCTGCGCCATCCTGTCCAGCGTCGACGACGCCGAGTTCGCCATGGTCCGCGACGCCATCGCCGTGTCGGACTCGGTCATGTCCAAACATGTGAAACAGCTGGAGGAGGCGGGCTATGTCGCCGTCTCCAAGCTGGCGGCGGCGGGACGCCAGCGCACCTGGCTGAGCCTGACGACGGCGGGCCGCGCGGCCTTCAAGGCCCATGTCGCCGAACTGACCCGGCTGGCGGGGGTGGGGTAGGTTCAATCGACTCTCAGATCTTTGGTCCGTCATTCCGGGGCTGAGCGCAGCGAAGAACCCGGAACCCAGGACTACGGCGCAAACGTTTCAAGCGTTTCGAGATCGGGACCGTCCCCTGGGTTCCGGGTTCCGCTTCGCGGCCCCGGAATGACGGCGAAGGTGACCTAACTATCGATGGATCCTACCCCGCCCGATAAGGCGACAGCTCCGCCGTCATCGCCTCGATCTCGGCCGCCACCCCCGGCCGTTCCTGGTCGAGATACTGCGCCACCGCGTCGCGCAGGCCGGGATGGGCGATGAAATGGGCGGAATAGACGGGGGAGGGCAGGTAGCCGCGGGCGATCTTGTGCTCGCCCTGCGCCCCCGCCTCGACGCGGGACAGGCCGCGTTCGATGGCGAATTCGATGGCGCGGTAATAGCAGAGCTCGAAATGCAGGAAGGGGACCTCGTCCAGCGTCCCCCACTGGCGGCCGTACAGGGCGTCACGGCCGATGAAGTTCAACGCCCCGGCGATCGGCGCCCCCTCGCGGAACGCCATGACCAGGGCGATCCGGTCGGCCATGGTCTGGCCTATCATCGAGAAATACCCCCGCGTCAGATAGGGCCGGCCCCATTTCCGCGATCCGGTGTCCATGTAGAATTCGAAGAAGGCGTCCCAGTGGGCCTCCGTGATCTCCGCTCCGGTCAGGACGCGGATATCCAGCCCGGCGTTGGCCTCGCGCCGCTCGCGCCGGATGGTCTTGCGCCGGTTGGACGACAGGGCGTTCAGGAAGTCGTCAAAGGTCCGATAGCCGTCGTTGCGCCAGATGAACTGCATGTCCTGACGCAGCAGCATCCCGGCCTCGCCCATGGCGCGCCATTCGGCTTCGGTGGGGAAGTTGACGTGCAGGGACGAGACGCCCAGCCGCTCGACCAGGGTCAGGGCGCCCTGAACCAGCGCCTCCCTCACCGTGGCGGCGTCGGTGTCGGGATGGCTCAGGAACCTCGGCCCGGTGGCGGGGGTGAAGGGCACGGCGCCGAGCAGTTTGGGATAGTAGCGCCCGCCGGCGCGCTGGAAGGCGTCCGCCCAGCTGTGGTCGAAGACGTATTCACCCTGGCTGTGCCCCTTCAGATAAAGGGGCATGACGCCAAGGACGCCGCCCTCCGGATCACGCAGGCTGAGATGACGCGGACCCCAGCCCTCGGCCGGGACAGCGCTGCCCGAGGCCTCGCAGGCGTGGAGGAAGTCGTAGCTGACGAAGGGATCGCCGGTCGGGGCCGCGCACGCGTCCCAGGCCTCCCGGCCGATATCGGCGATCCCGTCGTGGACGTGGAGGGTGAAGGGTTCACTCACGGGCATTTGCCGCTGGTGAGAAAAAATGACCGCATGTCTCCCGTCATCCTCGCCCTTGTGGCGAGGATCCAGACTCCCGGCGGCGGCGGCGACTCACTGGCGCGACGGCGTTTCTGGATCCTCGGGACAGGCCCGAGGATGACGGAGTTGGGGGAGGCGACGGCGCTATTGATCAACGAACCTCTACGACCGCGTCCACCTCGACGGCGAAGCCGAGCGGCAGCTGGTAGACGCCGACGGCCGAGCGGGCGTGGCGGCCCTTGTCGCCGAACACCTCGACCATCAGGTCCGAACAGCCGTTGATGACGGCGGGGATGGCGGTGAAGCCCGGCCCGGCCTGGACGAAACCGCCCAGTTTGACGATGCGCACGACCCGCTCCAGATCGCCATCGAGGGCGGCGCTGATCTGGGCCAGCAGATTGATGCCGCACAGGCGGGCGCCGGCGGCGGCGTCTTCGGGCGAGACATCAACGCCCACAGTGCCCTTCAGGCCGCCCGAGGCGTCGTTGGAGAGCTGGCCGGAGATGTGCAGCAGGTTGCCGGTCTGGACGTAAGGCACATAGTTGGCGACGGCCTTGGCCGGCTCAGGCAGGCTGATGCCGAGGTCAGACAGGCGGGCGGCGATGGTCATGGCGGTCTCCGGAGGACGTGTGGCCCCGCATGTAGCGCGGCCGGCCGCGCGCTTAAAGGTTCGCCAACGGTCATGCGGCATAGTGCCGGTATGGAAACGCTCTCTAACGCTCTGATCGCCGCCTTCCAGGACGTCCGCAACAGACTGGACGCCGGAGAGCTCTATCGTATCGATGTCGCCTCGGTGAAGGCCGTGGACCCGGCCCGGGCGGCCGCGCCCCACTGGAATTTCGACCTGCCGTCGCACGCTGCACACGCCGCCCTGGCCGAGGACGGGCCGGTGACGGACGACCTGAAGCGCGGCCTGATCGCGACATGGGCGCTGGAACTGCCGGACCGTATCCGGGCCGCTGACCTGCCGCCCGAGGTGACGCAACACTATGAATTCTGGCTGGACCGGCTGGCCGAGTTCCTGACGGCTGAAACCGGCGCCTATGACGCCGACTTCTGGGCCAAGGACGTGCGCTTCACCCTGGCGCTCAGCGTGCCGGGGGCCCGGACCCAGACCATCGACCTGTCCTCTCCCATGGGGCCGCGACAGGTGCTGCAGAACGGTCTGGACGGCTACGGCTGGTCCCAGGCCGTCGCCTATATGAAGGCCCAGGGCTGGAAGAAGCCCTGGCTGGAGGTCCATACTGAAAGCCGCCACACCGCCGACTTCACCGAGGCCGGCTGGGACGAGGCCTGGGCCTCGGGCGCGGCGATCTGCAAGCGCCGTCCGGAACTGGCCGGGATGATCGGATCGAGCTGGTTCTATGATCCGCCGCTGGAGACGATCAGCCCGCGTCTGGCCTATCTGCGGCTTAACCCGCTGAAGGGCGGCGCCTTCATCATCCATCAGGGGCCGGGCGAGATTCACTCCCAACGCTGCGGCGCCACCTCCCCGACCCGACGGGCCATGATCGAATCCGGCGAATACCTGCCCCGTTCGTGGCTGGTCGCCTGGCCGCGCGCGACCCTGATCCCGTGGGCGGAAACCCGGGTCCCGGGCGCTGAAAAGGCCGCCTGATCTAGGCGGTTACCCGCCGCCAGGCCTCGCCGACCGGCAGGATGTCCAGATCGGCGGCCCTGGCCAGGCGGATCAGCCGGTCGAGGTCGTCGGGCGTGCAGCCATAGGGCGTCGGGCCGTCCATGACGTCATGGCCATAGGCGATCAGCCAGCCCTTTTGCGAGGCGGTCTGTTCCACCAAGGCCTCAAGATCATAGCCGGGGAGGCGGCGGGACTCGAGGCCGATGGCCTGCAACAGGTTGCGGTCGACCGACCCCGTATTGACCCCGTTCCGCACTCCGCGTCCGCACAGGAAGCGGCGGTCAATCACCGCCTTGGCGCCCAGGGCGCAGTCGCCGAACGGATAGGCGAAGGTGGTCATCTCGTAGCCGCCCAGCACATCGTCGACCCAGGCGGCGTTGCGGGCGAGGCTGGCGTCGAGGTCCGACGGCGACAGGGTCAGGGTCGAGACATGCTCATAGGTGTGGCATCCGACCTCATGCCCGGCGTCGTGCAGGGCCTTAAGGTGTTCCGGCTCGAACTGGGGCAGGTCCATGTTGCGCCCGCCCGACAGGCCGCCGCAGACATAGTAGGTCGCCTTGATCTCGTGTTCGGCCAGGATCGGCCCGGCCTCGGTCCAGGCCGTGACCGGGATGTCGTCGAACGACAGGCTCAGCACGCCGCGCCCCGGCCGGATCGGCTCGGACCGGACGTCGAGATATCGGCCGGCGCGGCGGCGCATCTTGTCGATGAAGGCGTTCATGGGAACACCCTAGCCCTGTCCGGTTAATCTCACCTTCCGCTCATCCCCGCGAAGGCGGGGACCCAGTTTTGTTACGGGGCAGGGCGCCCGGATGAGGGTCTGTCGTTTCCCTTGAAGTCCGATCGCCTAAAGCACTGGGTCCCCGCCTTCGCGGGGATGAGCGGGGTGGGGCTATTTCTTCAACGCCCGGCCGGCCACGACCGCCCCCTTGCCGAACTTCGCGCGCAGGGCGTCGATGGCGGTTTCGGTCTTGAGGGTGCGGGCCTCGGCCGTGTCGAACAGGGCCGAGGGGGCGTCGGCCGCCTCCTGCACATCGGCCAGACCGATGCCGATCAGGCGATAGGGGCGGCCCAGTTCGGGCCTCAGCAACTCCCGCCCGGCGGCGAACAGGCCCCGGGCCGTCTGGACGGGCTCGGCCAGGGTCTGGCGGCGGGTGACGATGCGGAAATCAGCCCGGCGCAGTTTCAGGATCACCGTCCGGCTGGCGACGCCGTCATGGCGCGCCTTGGAGGCCAGTTTCTCGCACAGGGGCCAGAGCTCGGCCTCCAGATCCGGTTGCGACGTCAGGTCGGTGTTGAAGGTGGTCTCGGCGCTCATCCCCTTGCGGTCATGGTCGGGACGGACCGGGCGGCTGTCGCGGGCATGGCTGAGCTCATGCAGGCGCAATCCGGTCTCGCCATAGCGTTTGACCAGGTCGCGGACATCGGCCCGGGCCAGATCGCCGATGGTGTCGAAGCCGTCGCTGCGCAGGGTCTTGCCGAACACCGGCCCGACGCCGGGCAGGGTCCGGACCGAACGGGGGGCCAGGATCGCCTCGGCGTTGGCCCGGTTGACGACGGAAAAGCCGCGCGGCTTGTCCATCTCCGACGCCATCTTGGCGAGAAACCGGTTGGGGGCCAGGCCGATCGAGACGGTCAGGCCGATCCCGGTCTCGATCCGCTTCTGCAGGCGGATCAGCTGGAAGGCCGGGGGGCCGCCGTTCAGCCGCTCGGTGCCCGACAGATCGATCCAGGCCTCATCCAGCGACAGGGTCTGGACCAGAGGCGTCAGCTCGCCGACCAGATCGAAGATGCGACGGCTCTCGGCGACATATTTCGAGAAATCCGGCTTCAGCACCACGGCGTCGGGACAGGCCTTCAACGCCTTGAACATCGGCATGGCTGAGCCCACCCCATGCAGCCGGGCGATGTAGCAGCAGGTCGAGACGACCCCGCGCACCCCGCCGCCGACGATCACCGGCCGGTCGCGCAGTTCCGGCCGGTCGCGCTTCTCCACCGAGGCGTAGAAGGCGTCGCAGTCCAGATGGGCGATCGAGAGCTGGTCCAGCTCGGCGTCGCAAACCAGCCGCACGCCGCCGCAGGCCGGGCAGCGGTTTCCGGCCGGCGTCCCGTCGCCGGTCCAGAGGCAGTCGCGACAGATGGCCGTGATGGCCAGGGTCATTCTCCGCAGGCAGATGCCGACGCGACAGCGCGCCTGACTTCACGCCAACTTAAGACTGGCGCGCCCATATTGCATCCGAAGAAGACCAGAGGCCCTCCGGCGCCGCCGCGCCGTCCAGACAGGGCGAACAGACCGGGTGACGATGTCCAAGAAAGTCCTCATCGTGGAGGATAACGAGCTGAACATGAAGCTGTTTCATGATCTGCTCGACTCCCAGGGCTACGAGACCCTGCAGACCCGCGAGGGTTTGCAGGCCATGGCCCTGGCGCGCCTGCATCGTCCCGACCTGATCCTGATGGATATCCAGCTGCCCGAGATCTCGGGGCTGGAGGTGACCAAATGGCTGAAGGACGACGAGGACCTGGCCCATATCCCGGTCGTGGCGGTCACCGCCTTCGCCATGAAGGGCGATGAGGAGCGGATCCGTCAGGGCGGCTGTGAGGCCTATATCTCCAAGCCGATCTCGGTGATGCATTTCCTCGAGACCGTGCGCAAGCATCTGGGCCAGCCGGTCGTGGCGGGCTAGGCCGATGACCGCACGCATCCTTGTTGTCGATGACGTGGAAGCCAATGTGCGGCTTCTCGAGGCCAAGCTGACCATTGAATACTATGATGTCCTCAGCTGCACCGACGGGGCGACGGCCCTGAGTCTGGCCGAGACGGAACAGCCGGACATCATCCTGCTGGACGTCATGATGCCGGGCATGGACGGGTTCGAGACCTGTCGTCGACTGAAGGCCGATCCCGCCACACGGCATATTCCGGTGGTGCTGGTCACCGCCCTCGACGGTCGTGAGGACCGGATCAAGGGACTGGAGGCCGGCGCTGACGACTTCGTCACCAAGCCGCTGGACGACGTCATCCTGTTCGCCCGGGTCAAGTCGCTGGTGCGGCTGAAACTGGTGATGGACGAGCTGCGCGAGCGCGAGGAAAGCGGCCGGCGTCTCGGCGTCACCACGGACGGCGCCAGCCGACTGCGCGCGGCCGGGGGCCGGGTTCTGGTGGTCGATGACAATGCCCGTCAGTCCGACAAGATCCTGACCGAACTGGCCCGTGAACACCGGGCGACGGTCGAGACCGATGTCGAGGCCGCCCGGCGCGCCGCTGCCGGCCCGCTGGATCTCATGATCGTCAATGTGTCGGCCGACAGCTTCGACGGACTGCGGTTGATCGCCCATATCCGCTCGGCCGAGGCGACGCGCGCCTTGCCGATCCTGGCGGTGGTGGATCCGGCGGACCGTCCCCGGTTGCTGAAGGCGCTGGATCTGGGCGTCAATGACATCCTGCCGCGCCCCGTGGACCCCGAGGAACTGGCGGCCCGCGCCCGGACCCAAGTGAAGCGCAAACGCTATGCCGACTTCCTGCGCCAGAAGCTGGACTACAGTCTGGAGATGGCCGTCACCGACGCCCTGACCGGCCTGCACAATCGCCGTTACATGGCGGGCCAGCTGGCGGATTTCGTGCGGGGCTCCAATCGGGGCGGCGGAGCAGTGGCCGTGCTGATGATCGACATCGATCACTTCAAGGCGGTCAATGACGGCTTCGGCCACGATGCGGGCGATGAGGTCCTGACCGAGTTCGCCGTCCGCCTGGCCACCAATGTCCGCGCGGTCGACCTGCCGTGCCGGATCGGGGGCGAGGAATTCGTCGTTGTCATGCCCGACACCCGGCTGGAGGACGCGCTGCTGATCGCCGACCGAATCCGTCGCGACGTCGCCGCGGCGCCGTTCCGCGTCATGGGCAGCGAACATATCTCGATTACGGCCTCGGTGGGGGTCGCCGCCTCCACCGGCCAGGGCGACAGCCCCGAGGCCCTGCTGAAGCGGGCCGATGAAGGCGTCTATGAGGCCAAGTCGCGCGGGCGTAACCGGGTCATCGCCCGCGCCGCCTGATCTCGTTTCCCGCGATAGCGCGTGTCCGGCCAGCTGGGTTCATCACGGCGACCACAACGAATTCACAACGATCACGGCGGGATCAAGGTCTCGGCCTCGTGGTGTCCGTTGCGTCATCGCTGTGACCGTTGTGATGAACCGGGTCGTCATCGCAGGATCGCCTGGCGAGGCGCGAACGCTGCACACCCGGGAGGCAACGAAAAACGCCCGGCCATTCCTGACCGGGCGTTCTGATCCTCGGATCGACCTCGCTTCGCCCGTTGTCCGGGGAAGACGAGATTCCAGGGTCTTACTTGATCTTGCCTTCCTTGAACGGCACGTGCTTCTTGACGACCGGGTCATATTTATTGACCAGCATTTTTTCGGTCATCGTGCGGGCGTTCTTCTTGGTGACATAGAAGAAGCCGGTGTCGGCCGTGGAGTTCAGGCGGATCTTGATTGAAGCCGGTTTGGCCATCGGAATTACCTCTGCGACGGCGAAAGCCGCTTAAAATAAGAGGCGCGGAACATACTCAGGACCGCCCCAAAGTCAACGGCCCCGGACAGGAACATGACGCCGCATTGAGCGCAGCGCGTTTGCTTCTAGGCTGTCGTGATGAAAATCGCACCCGTGATCGTCGGCGTCGCCGCCCTGGCCCTCTCCGCCTGCGCCTCTGCGCCGGGCCTGTCGTCCGGCGCCGAAACGCCCCAGGACACCTTCCTCGCCCGTTTGAACGCCCTGTGCGGCCAGTCGTTCGAGGGGCGGGTGGTCACGACCGACGCCGCCGACGACGACTTCCGCAAGAGCCGTCTGGTCATGCAGGTCCGTGACTGCGCCGCCGGCGAAGTGGGCATCCCCTTCGCGGTGGGCGAAGACCGCTCGCGCCGCTGGATCATCACCCGCACCGAGGCGGGTCTCAGGCTAAAGCACGACCACCGCGATCCGGCCGGGGTGATCCACGGCTATCATATGTACGGCGGCGACACGGCGAACGCCGGCTCGGCCGAACGGCAGGAGTTCCCGGTGGACCAGGAGTCCATCGACCAGTTCATCGCCGGCGGCGCCGGGGTCTCGACCACCAATGTCTGGGCCGTGGAGGTCCACCCGGGCCGGATGTTCGCCTATGAGCTGCGCCGCCCCGGCGGCCGGTTCATGCGGGTGGAGTTCGACCTGACGAAGCCGCTGGCGGACCAGGGGTCGCATTGCTCCACATCCCCACCTCGTCATCCTCGCCCTTGTGGCGAGGATCCAGAAACACCGACGATCAGGGTTTGACCCAGACGTCCATTCCATCGCCTCGACACGTTGACCCATCTGCACGACCGGGAGTCTGGATCCTCGCCACAAGGGCGAGGATGACGGAAGGGTTGGGCCCGTGGCGGAGCCGGAAGGCGGCGCAGGCGACAGCCAGTCGCGCGATCCCGCTTCAGGCCTGACGCCGGTAGTGCAGGGCGATCGCGCCGTTGCGGAACGGCCGTGCCGAGATCAGCTCCAGCAATCGAGGGTCGGACAGCCCGCCACGATTCAGGCCGCCCTGATACAGGGTCGGGCCTCGTCCATCAGTCGGGTGAAGAAGGCGTGCGTCTCGTCGTCAGCGATCCCCGCCTGATGATCGACGCAGCCGTCCAGGGTGAGGTTGAGGCTGAAGGTCAGGAGTCCCATCCGGCGACTACAGGCATGGAATGGGGAGGCCGCAGGCCTTTGGCTCGGGAATGGCGGCGAACCGCCCGATCGGGTCGACAACAGCCCGTCCCGATGCTGCGGACAAGGTCACCCTGCCGGTTCCACCGGCGTTGTCATCGCCTCGCCAATGCCCTGCTGTCCGGAGCGGACCATATGGGCGAGCGTGAACCAGAACACGGCGAACAGGACGGCGGAAAAGCCGAGCGAACAGGTGATTTTCTCGGGCGTCGGAGCCTTGAGGTTGAAATAGACCATCTGAAAGATGTTGAGCGCCACAATCCCCCTCAGCATCCAGTCGATCTTGAGCCTGCTGAGCACATAGCTTCCGAGCGGGGCCATGAGGAGAACGACCGGATAGGCGCACAGCCACGTCCGAACCTGATAGTCCGTGATCCCCTGATCCCAGAAGGCGCGATAGCCGTAGCCCAGGACGCTGATGGCCGCCATCACCATGATGCTCTGGTGGGTGGCGATCTTCTCATCCATCCGGAAACGGGTGACCAGCAGGGTGTACAGGACGATGTCGGCGCCCGTGCCGAACAGGCTGGCGCAGACGCCGCCCGCAAAGAGAATCGCGGCCAGCATCAGTTTGTCGAGGCGGCCCGTGTTCGGCAGCCTGTCCCGGTGCCCCCGGTGTTTGCTGGCGATATAGGCCAGGGCGAAGGTCATGATCAGGCTGAGAAACAGGGCCTGGATGATATAGACCGGAATGCCCTGCATCACGTTCATCCCGAACACGAAGCCCAGGAAGGCGACCGGAACGTACCACAGCACCGGCGCGTAGGAGGCCAGGCGGTTCTGTTTGCGGGACAGGATCCAGATGCTGGCGCTGGTCATGCCCACGCTCTGGATCATCAGGCTGAAGTCCCGCGCCATCCCCCGATCGATGTCGAGAAACACGCTGAGCACGGGGAAGGCCACGGCTCCGCCGCCCTCAGGCGTCAGGCCCGCCACAAAGGCGCCCAGCACCATGATGGCCGGGTAATACCAGTGCTCGATCAGGAACGGGATGCTGTTGAACGTCGCGAACAGGGCGACCCACAAGAGCATCATGCCGACATACCAACGCCGGAAGATGCGACTATCAAAAAACATCGGCCCCGCCACTTCACTCGTGGGAACGCTAACATACCGGGGCTTCTGCGCAATCGGGACGTTCATCCGGTCAGGGCCCGGTTGCAGATTGCGGTTTGAGCCAAGATTCCCCGGCCGGTGCGGGCCAGCCGTCGGTGTCGAAGACCGTCCGGTCGCGGGCCAGTTCCTAGACCGCCTTCCACCCCTGCAGCGGCCGCACCGTGGCGCAGGCGGGCGTGCCGTCCTTGCCCCTGCCGGGCAGAACCACCTCCAGCACCGCGCCGGCGCGCGCCCGGTCCAGGAGGGCGGGCGGGATGTCGTGGATGTCGATCTTGGCCCGGCGGGACCATACGCAGGCATGGTCGCCGGCGGATGTGCCGATGCGGATGTAGACGAAGCGGCGGTCCTTGCCCTCGCGCCGCACGAAGGGGCCCAGCATCCGGTTGTCGTCCGCCAGCCGGATCGGCGCCTCGAACGACAGGGGCGTCTCCGTCGCCGTCACCGGCTCATGGGGGGCGTCGTCCTTCTGCAGGCTGTAGCGGACGCCCGGAACCGGATCGGCGATCGTCAGACGCAGGGTGATGGGCGTATCGGCCATGGCGGTCAGTCCTGATGATCCACGACATGCTGTCCGCGGACCATGCGGACGAAGGGCAGGGGCCGGCCAGGCAAGAGCGGGGCGGGCGTTTCAAGCCGTTCGGCGACCTCGCCCAGCACGAACCGGGTGATGGCGGGCAGGTCCAGCGCCCGGGCCTCGTCCAGCGGCAGCCAGGCGATCTCGTCCAGCTCGCCCGACCCGGCCGTCGGCTCGGGATGCAGCAGGGCCCTGGCGTCGGCCATGAAGAACCGGGCGTCGAACCGGCGCGTCCGGCCGGGCGGGGTGATGGCGCGCGCCACATAGGACAGGGCGGCCAGATCGGGCAGGGCGCCGACGGCCCGGAACTCGCGCCATCCGCCCGCGACGACGGCAGGCGCGGCGGGCTCGGCCAGCAGCAGGCCGGTCTCCTCATACGTCTCGCGCACGGCGGCCAGGGCCAGGGCCCGCCCCCGCCGGGCCGGGACCTGCCGCGCCAGACCTTCGCGGGCCAGCCGCGCCAGATCGGCGGCCGACAGGTCCGTGGCGAAGGCGGCCGAGGCGTCGGATCGCTCGACCCGCCCGCCCGGAAACACCCATTTGGACGCCATGAAGACATGGCCCGGCGCCCGCCGGCCCATCAGCACCTCGGCCTGACCCTTGCGCCGGCGCGTCAGGATCAGGGTGGCGGCGTCCCTGGGCCGCTGCCGGTCGCCCGTGCGCGGGGCGTCGGTCAGGTCCTGGGCGGCGTCGAAGGGGTGGGACGAAGACGACATGCCCGTCTGATGCCATGCGTCGCCGCCGAAAAGAAGGCTGGGCCACGAGCCTTTCTGCCATGCCCTCCGGCCAGCCTGCGGACCGGATGCGGGGTGGAAGACCGCTGGGACCGATCGACATTTTCGACGTCATTCCGGGGCCGCGAAGCGGAACCCGGAACCCAGGGGAACGATCTCGATCTCGAAAGGCGCGAAAGATCCGCGCTGTGGTCCTGGGTTCCGGGTTCTTCGCTGCGCTTAGCCCCGGAATGACGGATCAAAGGTTCGAATGTCGACTAACCCTACCGCCGTTTGCCCTTGCGGACGCCCTTGAGCCCGCCAGAGGGCCGTCCTCCGCTGGGAGGCTTGGGACCGCCGGGGCGTTTGGAGCCGCGCTTGGGAGGACCATTGCCGCCGCTCCCGGGCCGGCTGTCACGACCCCTCATGCCCAGACGCGGGGCGGGTGCGTTGGGATCGCGGGGCTCGGCCTCGGACAGCATCTCGAACAGCAGGCCGCCGGTGACCGGGGTGGCCTCCTTCAGCTTCACCTCGACGGTCCGGCCCAGGGTGAAGCGCCGCCCGCTGCGCTCGCCGACCAGGGCGTGGGCGCGGTCGTCGTGGACGAAATATTCGTCGCCGAGGGATGAGACCGGCACCAGACCGTCGGCGCCCGTCTCCTCCAGCCGCACGAACAGCCCGAACCGGGTCACCCCGGTGATCCGCCCGGCGAAGGTCGCCCCGACCCGGTCCTCGAGGAAGGCGGCGATATAGCGGTCCATGGCGTCCCGCTCGGCGGCCATCGACCGCCGCTCGGTCTGGGTCACCTGATCGGCGATGGCGGCCAGTTCGGCGATCTCGCGATCGGTCAGCCCGTCCTTGCCGAGGCCCAGGGCCCGGATCAGGCCCCGGTGCACGATCAGGTCGGAATAGCGCCGGATCGGCGAGGTGAAATGGGCGTAGCGATCGAGGTGCAGGCCGAAGTGGCCGACGTTCTCGGGGCTGTAGATGGCCTGCATCTGGCTGCGCAGGACGACCTCGTTGACCACCTCGGCGTGGGGGCCGTTGCGGGTCTGGTCCAGCAGTTTGTTGAACCGCTTCGTCGTCGCCGGCTCGCCCTTGTTCCACGGCATGGCGATGGTCGAGAGGAAGTCGGCCAGGTTGAAGATCTTCTCCTGACTGGGCGCCTCGTGGACGCGATAGATCAGGGGGACCTTCTTCTGCTCCAGGGTCTCGGCGGCGCAGACATTGGCCTGGATCATCATCTCCTCGATCAGCCTGTGCGCCTCGAGAGAGACGCGCCGTTCGATGGAGGCGATGCCGCCATCCGGCGCCATGCGGATGCGGCGCTCGGCGCTCTCGATCTGCAGCGGGCTGCGCTTCAGCCGGCCCTTCAGCATGGTGTGATAGGCGTTCCACAGCGGATAGAGGATGGCCTCCATGATCGGGCCGGTCGTATCGTCGGTCCCGCCGCCGTTTTCCACTCCGTCGATCGCCGCCTGGGCCTGTTCGTAGCTGAGCTTGGCGTGGGACCGCATCAGGCCGCGGTGGAATTTGTGGCCGGTTTTTCGACCCTCCCTGTCGAAGACCATGCGCACGGCGAGAGTCGCGCGGTTCTCGCCCTCCTTCAGGCTGCACAGGCCGTTTGACAGCCGCTCGGGCAACATGGGCTCGACGCGGTCGGGGAAGTAGGTCGAGTTCCCCTTCGCCCGCGCCTCGCGGTCCAGGGCCGAGCCGGCGGTCACATAGGCGGCGACGTCGGCGATGGCGACCCAGACGATCCACCCGCCCTCGTTCTTGGGGTCGTCGTCGCGCTGGGCATAGACGGCGTCATCGTGGTCGCGGGCGTCGGCGGGGTCGATGGTGATGAAGGGGACCTGGCGCAGGTCGTCGCGGCCCTTCAGCGTCGGCAGCTCGACCGCCTCGGCTTCCCGCTCCACGGCCTCGGAGAAGCCCATCGGGACGTTGTGCGTATGGATGGCGATCAGGGAGGCGGCGCGGGGGTCGTCCTCCTTGCCGATATGTTCGAGGATCTTGCCGCGTTTGGGGCCGTAGCGCTGCTCGCCCTTCTCGATGGCGGCCAGGACCAGGTCGCCGTCCTTCAGCCCCTCGGCCAGCAGCGGCGGGATGATCAGGGTGTCCTTCGAGCGGCGATCCACGGGCTCGACCCGGGTCTCGCGCGCCGACTTGCGGATGACGCCGAGGACGCGGTGGTTGTCGCTGTCCAGTTTCTTGACGAGGCGGGCTTCCCAGCCGTCGGTCCCGCGCTCGAACTTGACCAGCAGCCGGTCGCCCATCCCGGGGGCGGGACCGACCTTGCCGCTCTTGTCGGGCATCAGAACGGCGCGCGGCGCATCGGGGGAGGCGTCGACCAGTCGGACATACAGTTCGCCGTCCACGTCGCGCTCGACCACATCGCAGACGCCGACGGGGGGCAGGGCTCCGGCCTCGGAGAAGCCCTTCCGTCCCCGTTTGCCCAGTTTTCCTTCCGCCTCAAGCTCACGCAGCATCTCGCGCAGGGCGCGGCGCTCGGCGCCCTTCAGCCCGAAGGCCCGGGCCAGATCGGATTTGTCGGCCTCGCCCGCCTCGCGCAGGAAGCGGAGCAGGGTCTCCTTGTCGGGCAGGCCGGAGGCGGGGCGGTTGGGAGCTTTTGTCATTCAGCCTTTCATGCCCGGGATTCGGCGGGATTGATGCAGGCCACGCCCACCGCGCGGGCGGCGCGGGCCAGATTATTGTCCAGGGTGACCAGCCGCGCATCGATGCGGCGGCAGATTGTGAGGTGAAGCGCGTCGGGGGCGCGAAGCTTGAGAGCGAATTCACGCACGAGCGCCGTCGCCTGACGGACATCTTCCGACTCCACTTCGACAGGCGTCAGGGTGGCGGCTACCCAGTCATCCAGATCGGCCAGAAGGACCCTGCCGGCGTCGGCATCGATCGCCTTCATATGGACAAGGCGCGAAATCGCCGACGACGCCTCGGCCACCACCAAGTCGCTGACCTGAACCCCGGCGGCCTGACTCATCAGATCGACCACGGGTTGGCTATGAGGCTCTGACACAAGCAGCGGGACGATGGCGCTGGCGTCGAAATAGTCGATCACTCGATCGGCTCGTCATACATGCCGTTGATCAGTTCTACCGAGGTCATGCCCAGCGGCGGCCGGGTAAGCCGCCGATTGGCGATCTCAACCATTCGGGCCTTGCGCTCGTCCCAGGTCATCGTCGGCAGGGAGCGGATTTCGGCGACAGGCTTGCCGTGGCGGGTGATGATGACCTTTTCGCCCTCGATCGCCTTGTCGAGCAGGCGCGGCAGGGTGTTCCTAGCTTCGGCGACGCTGTAGGCAGCCATGGTCGGACTCCGATTATGGCTATAAGTATAGCCATTTTTGAGTGCGGCCGCCAGCGGACGATGAAACCCGTCAGGCGATGATGTCGGGCAGGATCCGGCCTTCGATGCGCACGATCTCGTCGCGAAGGGACAGCTTCTTGCGCTTCAGCCGGGCGATCAGGAGCTGGTCCGGCAGGGGCATGTGGCTCAGCGCCTCGATCGAGGCGTCAAGGTCGGCATGCTCCTGCCGCAGGCGCTTGACCTCGGCGTGGAGGGCGAGCTCGTCCGCCGTCAGGAAGGGTTCGTCGTCATTCATTGTGGCAGGGCATCCCGGACGTACGGATCATAGCGGAGTCGGGGTCACGCCGGAAGGCGTTCGGCCAGCTGAAGCAGGGCAGGACGCGGCACGACACGCGCCCATTGTCGGGCGACCTCGGCAAGGGCGTCGATGGCGGGGCGTGGCGCACTGGACGGTGCGGGCGTCAAGGCCTCCAGCGCCGTCATCAGGACCTGTTCGGCCTCCAGCTCCAGCGCCTTGATGCGTTCGCGCAGGGCCAGACGCCCGGCGTCGTCGATGTCGACGACCCTGATCTTCAGCGTGCGGCGAACGCTTCGCAGCGGCTCCACGGCGGCGGCCGACCATGCGCGGGCGAGGTCGCAGGCGGCCTCCAGTGTGTCCTCGTCCGGTCGTCGCCCGGTCGCGGCGCACCAGCCGGCCCAGAGCAGCAGGGGCACATTCTGGCCCTGCACGTCCTGAAGATGCAGGCAGGCCTCGCCGACCCCCGGGGCGGCATAGGCGGCGATCGCCCAGTCCCAGAAACCCGTTTCGCTCATTCCGACGCGGCGGGGCCTTTCAGCCCGCTCCAGCGTTGGACCGGCGACCAGTCCAGACCGAACAGGTCAAGGGCGCGGCCGACCGACTGGTCCACCATCTCATCGATCGATTTCGGGCGCGCGTAGAAGGCGGGCAGGGGCGGGGCGATGACGGCGCCCATCTCGGTCAGGGCCGTCATGGTGCGAAGGTGGCCGAGGTGCAGCGGGGTCTCGCGCACCATCAGCACCAGTCGCCGGCGCTCCTTGAGCATCACATCGGCCGCACGGGTCAGCAGGGTGGAGGTCACGCCGGTGGCGATCTCGCCCATGGTTCGCACGGAACAGGGGGCGATGATCATCCCGCGTGTCCTGAACGATCCCGAGGCGATGGAGGCGCCGACGTCATTCAGCCGGTGCGTCACATCGGCGCGGCCCGTCAGATCGTCCGGAGTCAGATCGGTTTCCTGCGACAGGGTCAACAGGGCGGCGCGGGTGACGACCAGGTGACTCTCGACGCCCAGTTCGCGCAGGGCATCCAGGACCCGCACGCCATGGATCACGCCCGAAGCCCCTGAAACGCCCACAACAATGCGATCAGGGTTTCCAACAGCTCCGTTCACAACATGGTCCTATTCGAGGGTCAGCCTGCAAGGCGCCCGGCCAGGCGACGGGTTTGGTGAACGCCGGTTTACGTCACCGAATCGTGATTCCACAGGTCGTCAATACGGGCGCTCACTACCCTCGTCCCTTAGACATGGAGGCGCAAGCCATGACCATCGAAGCTCGTATTCGCGAACTGGGAAACCGGCACCGGCAGCTGGATGACGTGATCCAGCGGGAGCTCCACCACCCGTCCGTGGATCCGTTGCAGGTCAGGGCGCTGAAGCAGAGAAAGCTCCGGCTGAAGGAGGAGATCACCAGTCTTGAGGCCCGGGCCGGGTAGCCTGAGATCGGTCGATCCGCAGACTCAGAACGGCCCCGGGAGCGATCCCGGGGCCGATTCAATTCCGTTGTGCGGCAAGATCAGGTCTTGGAACCGAACACCGATTCCGCCGTGGGCTCGGCGACATAGCGTTCGCGCGCCTCGGGGACGAACTCCTCCTCCACCACTTCCGGCTCAACCGGCTGGATGGTGCCGCCGCCCTTCTTGAGGTCGTCACGGTGTTTCTTGTCGGCGGCCTTCTTGACCAGATCGTCGAGGGCCAGCTGGCCGACGAGGCCGAGGGTGACGGGGTCGACCGGCTTGATGTTGGGGCTGTTCCAGTGGGTGCGGTTGCGCACGCTCTCAATGGTCGACTTGGTCGTGCCCAGCAGTTTGGCGATCTGGGCGTCGGTCACCTCGGGGTGGTTGCGCACGAACCAGGCGATGGCGTCGGGGCGGTCCTGACGACGCGAGACGGGCGTGTATTTCGGTTGCGGCTTGGCGGATTTCAGCAGTTCGGCGTGGCGGCTGACGATCGCCTTCATGCGGTAGTCGGCGTTGTCCTGGGCCTTGTCGAGCTCCTCGCGGGTCAGCTGGCCGCCCGTGATCGGATCGACGCCGCGAATGTCGCGGGCCACGTCGCCGTCGGCGATGCCGCGCACTTCCAGCGGATGCAGGCCGCAGAAATCAGCGATCTGCTCGAAGGTCAGGGAGGTGTTGTCCACCATCCAGACCGCAGTGGCCTTGGGCATGAGGATGTCGGTCATGGGCGTTATTCCCGAAGAGTATCGCCCCTGAACGGGGCGCTGGATACAGCGGCGCCCGACCTTTCGGCCGGGCGCGATTAAGGCTGATATAGGCCTATTCGGTTCAAAAGGAAACGTCAGACGACGGCGAGATGACAATGGCGTACAGCTACCGTTCAGCTTGATCCGGGAATAAGGGAACGACGCAAGGCGCGTCCTTGTCCAACGGGGGAAGACCATCATGACCAGTCACATTGCGACGGCAGCCGTTGTTGCGCTCGCCACAGCCGCCATGCTCACGCCTGTATCCGCCAGCGCCCAGCGCGGCGGGAACGACCGTGCGCCGCGCGGCAGCTATGAGCAGAGCTGCAACAGCATCTCCGTCCGCAGCGGACGCCTCTATGCGACGTGCCGCGACGTAGGCCGGAATCAGCGGGCGAGTTCGCTGGATCTGTCGCGATGCAGCTCAGGCTCCGACATCGCCAACGATAACGGCCTGCTGATCTGCGCGGGCGCGCGGGGCGAATGGGAACGTACTCCGGGCGGCGGTGGTCCGGGCGGCGCCAACAACGGTGGCGGCTGGGGCGGCGGCTGGGGCGGCGGCAACGGCGGTGGCGGCCGCGGCTCGATCACCGTCTATGCCGACTCCAACTTCCGGGGCGAGCGGGCGACCTTCCAGGGCGACGTCTACAACCTGTCCTCCACCAACCTGAACGACCAGATCAGCTCGATGGAGATGCGCGGGGCCTGGGAGGTCTGCACCGACAGCAACTTCCGCGGCAACTGCCAGGTATTCCGGGGCGACGTCCGCAATCTGGGCAGCAGCGGGTTCAACGACCGGATTTCGTCGATGCGGCCGGCGCGAGGCGGCTGGTAAGGGCTCAGACCTCCAGCACAATCTTGCCGACGTGGCGGCCGCCCTCCAGCATCTGGTGGGCGGCCGTTGCGTTTTCGAGCGGGAAGGTCGCCTCGATCCGGGGGCGAATCCGCCCGGACGCGATCCAGGGCCAGACGGTTGTGCGGACAGCGGCCGTCAACCGGGCCTTTTCGTCCGCCGGGCGGGCGCGCAGGGTCGAGCCGGTCAGGACGATCCGTTTCAACATGATCCGCATGAGGTCGATCCGGGCCATTGCGCCCGTCAGCGTTGCGATCACCACCCAGCGCCCGCCGGCCTTCAGCGCGCCGAGGTTCAGTTCGGCATAGTCGGCTCCGACCATGTCGAGCACCACATCGACTCCGCCCGCCTCGGCGATGGCGGCCTTGAGGTCACCGGATGTCGAGTCGAGGCTGATGTCGGCGCCCAGCGCCAGGGCGGCGGCGGTCTTCCCGGCGCCGCGGGAGGTGGCGATGACCCGGGCCCCGGCCGCCTTCGCCATCTGGATGGCGGTGACGCCGATGCCGCTTGTCCCGCCGTGGATCAACAGGGTCTCGCCGGCCCTCAATCCGCCGGCTTCGAACACATTGGCGAAGACGGTGAAGATCGTCTCGGGCAGGGCGGCCGCCTGGATGAAGTCCATGCCTGATGGGATCGGCAGGACGTGGCGGGCATCCACCACCGCGTACTGGGCATAGCCCCCGCCGCCCAGCAGGGCGCAGACGCGGTCTCCCGGCTTCCAGTCCGATACTCCCTCGCCGACCTCGTCGATCTCGCCGGCGACCTCGAGACCCAGCACGTCCGATGCGCCGGGCGGCGGCGGATAGCCGCCCTGGCGCTGCAGCAGGTCCGGCCGGTTCACGCCGGCCGCGCGGACCCGGATACGAACCTGTCCGGACGCGGCCCGTGGATCCGGCCGTTCGCCGAGGACGAGGGCTTCTGCGGCGCCGGAGCCTCCGGTGATTTCGATGACCTGCATTGACCCTTGCCTTGCAATCGTCCGTGTCCGGGCGTTCACATAGGCCCAGGACAGGGCGTGAGCCAGTTGGAAACCCGGAAGGGAGGCTTGTCATGACGTTTGACGATCTTGAACCGCGGCCCGCGCGAGGGGCGAATCTGACCGCCCTCATGCGTGAGGATCTGGATCTGTATTCGGTGCAGGAACTGAACGAGCGGATTGAGGCCCTTCAGGCCGAGATCGCGCGATCCAGCCGCGCCATTTCGGGAAAGCAGGACAAGAAAAGCGCAGCGGACGCCCTGTTCAGCTTCCGCTGAATCCCGCGTCGACCCGGGGACGCCGGTCCGATTTCGTCCTCAACGTCGTCGTGTTCTGCCATGAAGGGATGTACGCCGGACCTTTTCGCGCGAGAGGGGGCGTGGCATGGGCGTTGCAGACGGTTTTTCAGGCAACGTTGCGGCATGTGGGTCGCGACGCCGACGAGGGCGGCTTCCTTGAGTATGATCGAGTCCATGGCAAGCGGCGAACAACAGTCAGTCGGTCGGTCCCGCGCAACGGAGGTGCACGATTTTGCGCGCTCCGAACTGTTCGAACGGACGTTCCAGGAGGGGATGGATCTGGTCGAGGAGGCGGCGGCCTGGCTGGACGGCGACGGCCGGCGCGAGTCCAAGCTGCTGTCGCGCGCCACGGCCCTGGCCTATGCCGCCGAGAGCATGAAGTTGACGACCCGGCTCATGCAGGTGGCGTCCTGGCTCCTGGTCCAGCGCGCGGTGCGAGAGGGCGACATGGCGGCTGACGCCGCTTGTGATCCCCGCTATCGCCTCGCCGAGCGACCGGCCGCGACGTCCGTGACCGATGCCGAACTGCCGATCGGTCTGATCGAATTCATCGTGCGCGCCGAGAAGCTGCACGACAGGGTCTATTATCTGGATCGCCGGATGTATCTGGACGCGCCCGTCGAGGCGGAGGTCAATCCCGTGCTGAGCCAGATGGGCCTGCTGGAAGCCGCGTTCCGGACCTGACCGACACGGCGGGGCCTGCCGCCCGGCCTGGCGTCAGGCCTGACCGATCGACACCCGGGGTCCGGATCTGCGGCCGGCGGCTACGGCCCGACGTCGTTCGCGTCGGACGGACCGTCGGCGACGACGTCAGGCAGGCTGACGGCGATGCCGAGGGCTTCCGCCAGTTTCTGGTCCCGCTTGTAGACGTCCTCGCGGAAGGCGACGCGCTGCTGACCGTCGACGAACGCTGTCCAGTACAGAAGCCGTACGCTGATTTCCCGACCGGTCTGGATGCGTTTGGTTTCCCGCGTGGACTGGGCCGTGTCGAACTGGTCGAGCAGCTCGGGACTGGGCGAGAGCAGCAACCGCGCGAAATCGACGGCGCCCTGGACCCGGACACAGCCGTGCGAGCGCTGGCGCATCGCCAGGTTGAAGGCCGCCTTGCCGGGGGTGTCGTGCAGGAAGATGGCATAGCTGTCGCGCAGCTCGAACTTGACGTAGCCGAGCGCGGCCGTCGGGCCGGCGCGCTGGATGACCGAGCCGTTGGACAGATACATGTTGTTGGCCGCCAGATAGGCGGGGCCGCGCGGCAGGATTTCCCGACGCGCGATGCCGGCGGGGACATACCAGGGCGGATTGGCGACGACCGAGGCGAACGGCTTTTCCAGGCTGGGCGTCTGGTTTTCCGGCGAACCGACGACCACCCGATTGGAGTGAACCGGCCGTCCGTCCTTCCAGTAGACCATGATGGCGGCGGCCGTATTGACCTCGATCCGTTCGGGCGAGGGGGTCCGCTTCAGCCAGCGCCGGCGTTCCAGATTGAGGGCGATCTGGCGGGCCCGGTCCTCGGCCGAGGCCCCCAGCGAACGCTGGGTCGCCGCCCCGATCCGGCCGTCAGCCAGCAGGCCGTGCCGCGACTGGAAACCGCGCACGGCGGTCTGCAGCTCGTCGCCATAGGTCAGTCCCTGTGCGGTCAGGCGGGCGCCGTCGGCGATCGTCAGGTCGCCTTCCGCCACCAGACGTTCGATCAACGCGGGGATGCGGACATCGCTGGTTCCGGGCTCTATGCCCGCTCCGGGACTGAAGACCGGCCAACCGCCATTCCGGATCAGCCGGATGTAACGCAGATAGCCGGTCGACAGGTTGGTGTAGCCGATGTCGGTCGGTGCGAGGCTGTCGAACCACTCGACCACCCTGTCGCTCACCAGGGCGTTCGAGAGCCCGGTCGGCAGATCGACCCGGTTCTTTTCCATCTCCCACAGTTCCTCGACCGTCTCGGGCCGGACGCGGCCTTCGGCCAGGGTTCGGGCATAGGTCATGGCCGCCGCGGTGGTGCGAACCTCTGCGCTGGCGGGATCGGCGGCGAGGCCTACGAAGTCGAAGAAGTCATTGGCCGGCAGGCCGTGATTTTCGGTCTTTCGAGCGACGCTCGTCAGATTGACGATGCGGGCGGGCGTCCAGACCGGCTTCCAGCCATTCAGATCATAGAAGATGCGGACGTCGTTCTGGATCGCGGCCGGCAGGCGCGAGAGCTGCTCGGTGAACACCGCGCGATTGTCGACGGGGGCGACCGGCGCCGCCGGCCTGGCGGTGGCGGGACGACGGAATTGCGCCTGCGCCTGGCCCGCCGCCGCGAGGGCGGTGGTGGCGATGCCGAAACTCAACTGCCGTCGATTCATCTTGGTCCGCTCTCGTGCGTCGGTCGGGGAGGGCAGCGCCTGTCGCGCCTTCACCGGCCGGACATCATGTTATCGACCTTCGGGACAAACAAAAAGCGCCGGTCGAGAGACCGGCGCCTTCCGTGATCACTATGTCGCACCCTGTGGCGCCAAGGACGACGCCGGTGCGCAGCGGCCTATTTCTTGATGAAGCCGCCGAACTTGTTGTTGAAGCGCGAGACGCGGCCGCCGCGATCCAGCAGCTGCTGGTTGCCGCCGGTCCAGGCCGGGTGGGTCGACGGATCGATGTCCAGGTTCAGCACGTCGCCTTCCTTGCCGTAGGTCGACCGGGTCTTGTAGGTCGAGCCGTCCGTCAGGGTGACGGTGATGAAGTGGTAGTCGGGGTGCGTGTCCGCTTTCATGGTCGTCGTCCGGTCTCTGCGCGATGACGATGCCGACCGTCGGTGCGCGTGCATTTTGTGGCGCTAGCGCTCGGCTCACGGAGCCTCGCTGCCTTAGCGAAATAAGAAAACCCGCCAGAGCCCCGGCGGGAATGAGCGGCGGCGTTTACACCGGGGGGCGATCCGGGGCAAGAGGCGCGCCATGACGCACTTGCCGCCCGCCCAGGAAACGTTCGCCGCCGAAGGACGTCCGGGCGCCGGCGCCCTGCTGGTCGAACAGATGGGCGAGGCGGGCGACCGGCGGGCGCGTCGCCGCGACGTGCGTCCCCTCGGGCGGTTGCTGCCCTATCTGGTTCAGCATCGGGTGACGGCTGTCCTGGCCCTGGTCTGGCTGTGCCTGTCCACGGCCGCCTCCCTGGGCCTGACCGCCACCGCGCGCGGAGCGATCGATCAGGGCTTCGAGGCCGGTGGTCAGCATATCAACCGGTGGTTCCTGCTGCTGGGCGTCAACGCCCTGTTTCTCGGGCTGGCCACGGCCGTGCGCTATTTCTATGTGACCAAGACCGGCGAGCGGATGATCGCCGACATGCGGACGGCGTTGTTCGGCCGCATCCTGGCGCTGGACACCGCCTATTTTGCGAAGATGCGGACCGGCGAGGTGCTGTCGCGCCTGACCACCGACATCGCCCTGGTCGAGACCCTGCTGACGACCTCGGTCTCGTTCGCCCTGCGCAACTTCCTGACCCTGCTGGGCGGGGTGGCCATGTTGCTGGTCGTCAGCCCCAAGCTGACCGGGCTGGTGCTGCTGATCGCGCCGATCCTGATCGGGCCGATCTTCCTGTTCGGACGCCGGGTTCGCAAGCTGACCGTGGCGTCCCAGGACCGGTTCGCCGGGGCGGTGGGATTCGCCGGCGAGAGCGTGGACGCCATCGAGACGGTGCAGGCCTTTGGCCGCGTCGCCGGAGGCGTGGCCCGGTTCAGGGAGGCGGTCGAGGCGGCCTTCGCCACCAGCCTGGTGCGAATGAGGGCCCGGGCCTTCATGACGGCGTTTGTCATCGTGGTGATGTTCGGCGGCGTGACCCTGGTGCTGTGGCTGGGGGCCCAGGACGTGATCCGCGGCTCCATGTCGCCGGGAGCCCTGCTTCAGTTCGTCCTCCTGTCGGTGTTCGTGGCCGGGGCGGTAGGCGCGCTGGGGGAGAGCTGGGGCGATGTTCAGAAGGCCGCCGGCGCCATGGAGCGGATCGATGAACTGATGAAGGCCGAGCCGGGCATCGCGGCGCCGGCAACGCCTTCGGTCCTGCCCGTGCCGCCGCGCGGCGAGGTGTCGATGTCGGCCGTCGACTTCGCCTATCCCGGCCGTCCCGACCTGCCGGCGTTGAGAGGGTTTTCGCTGACCGTGCGTCCGGGCGAGACCGTGGCCCTGGTCGGACCGTCGGGCGCGGGCAAGTCGACCGTTTTCCGCCTGCTGCTGCGCTTCTATGATCCGGAGGCCGGTATGGTCTCGGTCGACGGCGTCGATGTGCGTCTGGCCGAGCCTTCAGAAGTCCGCAGCCGGTTCGCCTGGGTCTCGCAGGAAGCGCCCCTGTTCTCCGGATCGGCGCTGGAAAACATCCGTTTTGGCCGCGAGGAAGCGACTCTGGACGAGGTGCGCGCCGCCGCCGAGGAGGCCCAGGCCCTGACCTTTATCGAGGCCCTGCCGCAAGGTTTCGACACGCCGCTGGGCGAACGCGGCAAGAGCCTGTCCGGCGGGCAGAGACAGCGATTGGCCATCGCCCGGGCCCTGGTCCGGGAGGCGCCGATCCTGCTGCTGGACGAGGCGACCAGCGCACTCGACGCCGAGAACGAGCGTCTGGTCCAGGTGGCGCTCGACAAGGCGATGGAAAGCCGCACCACACTGGTCATCGCCCACCGCCTCGCCACGGTCCTTCGCGCGGACCGGATCGTGGTGATGGACGAGGGCCGGGTGGTGGAGGAGGGCGATCACGCCAGCCTGATCGCGCGCGGCGGGCTCTATGCCCGACTGGCGGAGCTGCAGTTCCGGGCGGGATAGCTCGCCCCCTGCGCTGCCCCGCACGGTTGAAAACAGGCCCCTCCGCCGCCTCTCTGATGGAGAGGGGGGTTGCGGCCGTTGTTCCGAAGGTGTCCAAGCAAGCCGGATCTGTTAAGGATTTGGTAACCTATGCGTCGCGCCCTGCACATCGGCCTGTTTATTGGCACACTCCTCGGGATGTCGGCCTGTGCGACGGCGGAGCCTGGAAGCTCGGGCGCCTACGGGTCGGTCGAGGCGGGCCGGACCGGGGGCTGAGTCCGGCTCCTGAAGGCTGACGCCAAGGAATTCGTGGCGGAATCGGGCGAGTTCCGCTATGGGGCGAAGGCGGACGCCGACTGTCGCGCCGCGTTGATCCCCTCACCCCCCTAGATGCTTCTCATAGCTATTGTCGTTGTTCTGCTCCTGGTGGTGCTCAACGGCCTGTTCGCCATGACCGAACTTGCGGTCGTGTCTTCTCGCAAATCGAAGCTGCAGAGCCGGGCGGAAAAAGGCGATCGCGGTGCGCGCAAGGCGCTCAAACTCGCCGAGGAGCCGACCCACTTCCTGTCGGCCGTCCAGGTGGGCATTACCCTGATCGGCATTCTCGCGGGCGCCTACGGCCAGGCGACCATTGCCGGCGAGCTGGACCGTATTCTGGAAGCCGCCTTCCCGGCCTTCGCCCCCTACAGCCAGTTCTTCGCCACGGCCCTGGTCGTCGTCGTCATCACCTATGTGTCGCTGATCGTGGGCGAACTGGTGCCCAAGCGGATCGCCCTGATCATGCCTGAGGCCGTGGCCGCCAAGATGGCGGCGCCGATCTCGACCCTGGCCATCGTGCTCAAACCCTTCGTGCTGCTGCTGACGGCCTCGACCTCGGCCATCCTCAAGATCATGGGGATCAAGGACCGCGACGGCTCGGACGTGACCCAGGAAGAGGTCGAGACCATGATCGCCGAGGGCACCTCGGCGGGTCTGATCGAGCCTGAAGAACAGACGATGATCGAGGAGATCCTGCGTCTCGGCGACCGGCCGATTCGCGTGGCTATGACCCCGCGTCACGATGTGTTCTGGATCGCTCTCGACGATACGGAGACCGTGCTGCGCGAGGAAATCCGCACCTGCCCCTATTCACGCATCGTCGTGGCGCGCGAGAGCGATGTCGATAATCCGCTGGGCGTGGTCCACAAGAAGGACCTGCTGGACAGTCTGTTGACCCACGGCAAGTTTGACATCGAGGCGCTGGTCCAGACGCCGGCCTTCATTCCGCAGTCGACCTCGGTGCTGAAGGCGCTGGAGATCCTGAAGGCGTCAAAGGTCCATATGGCCTTTCTGGTCGACGAGTTTGGCGCCTTCGAGGGCGTGGTGACCGCCACCGACCTGCTGGAAATGATCGCCGGCGATTTCGACGAGGGACACGACGCGGCCGAGGCCTATATCCGCCAGCGCGAGGATGGCAGTTGGCTGGTCGACGGCCAGACCGATCTGGAGGAACTTTCGGACGTGCTCGGCGAGGATTTCGGCGAGACCGAGGGCTTCCACACGGTCGCCGGCCTGGTGTTGCACCACCTGTCCCGCGTGCCCGACGAGGGCGAGATCCTCCAGCTCGGCCGTTTCGAGGTCGAGGTCGTGGATATGGATGATCGCCGTATCGACAAGCTGATCTTCAAACAGGTCATCAACGCCCAGGACGAGCGCGACGCCGTCGCGGCCCAGTACGACAACTGACGGTTAAAACCGTCGTTTTGTCGGTCGGCCTTGCCTCCGGAAGAGCGCCTTGCTAAAGCCCCCGCTCTGGCGAAGCCGACGCGCCTGAGGGTCCGCCCTCCGGCGCGTTATAGTTTTGTCCGGAACCTAGGAGTTTAGCTCAGCTGGTAGAGCACCGGTCTCCAAAACCGGGGGTCGTGGGTTCGAATCCCCCAACTCCTGCCACCTTCCCCTGTCGCCGCCGGATGGGACTTCCCATCTGGTGCGACAGGATCAATCGTTTGAAGAGCACCTGATGGCCAAGGCCAAGACTCCGGGCAAGCGGCCCCCGATCACCGCCAGGACGGCACAGGCGGCGCCCGCGGCCCAGACCGTCACGATCGACACCCCGGCGCCGAAGAAGAAGACCTCGATCCCGCAGTTCTTCAGCCAGGTGCGCGCCGAGGCCCGCAAGATCGTATGGCCCAGCCGCAAGGAGACCTGGATCACCTCGGTGATGGTCTTCATCATGGTGGCGATCGCCACCCTGTTCTTCTGGATCGTGGACTATGGCCTGGCCAAACTGTCCACCTTCATCCTGGCCCTCGGCTGACCTCTAACGACAAGGAGACGCGCACATGACCGATGCAGCGCCCGAAACGAAGCCGGCCTCCAATCCCCGGCACAAGTGGTACATCGTCCACGCCTATTCGAACTTCGAGAAGAAGGTCGCCCAGCACATCCGCGACCAGGCCAAACAACGGGGTCTGGAAGAGTGTTTCTCTGAAATCCTGGTTCCCACCGAGGACGTCGTCGAGATCCGCCGGGGCCGCAAGGTCAATTCGGAACGCAAATTCTTCCCCGGCTATGTGCTGGTGAAGATGGACCTGACCGACGACGCCTATCACCTGGTCAAGGACACGCCCAAGGTCACGGGCTTCCTCGGCGCCGCCGGCGGCACCAAGCCCCTGCCGGTCTCGGAGCGTGAGGTCCAGAACATCATCGGCGCCGTGGAAGAGGGCGTCGAACGTCCCAAGCCCACCATCCGCTTCGACATCGGCGAGACCGTCAAGGTCATCGACGGTCCGTTCGCCAGCTTCGACGGCCAGGTCGAGAGCGTCGACGAGGACAATGCCCGCCTGCGCGTGGCTGTGTCGATCTTCGGCCGTCCTACGCCTGTGGATCTGGAATACAGCCAGGTCGAGAAGAACGCCGCCTGAGGCGAACGCGCCTTTCGAGATTTGAAGCCGCGTCCGAAAGGGCGCGGCTTTTTTCTTGTCGTGTCGCCTCGTAGTACGAGCGGGAGAGGCGGGCGGGAGGGCGTGTTGCCTTCCGCCCCTGCCTGCTGGATGTTTCATTCCATCCGGGGGGAGGCTGGTATGTCGGCGACCATGATCCATGAGGGGGGCTGCGCCTGCGGCGCGGTGCGTTATCGGGTCGAGGGCGATCCGGTTTTCGTCAACAACTGCCACTGTCGCCTGTGTCAGAGGCAGACCGGATCAACCTCGGTCGTCAACGCCTTCTACGAGACGGAACGACTGACCCTGGTTGAGGGCGAACTGACAGATCACTCCGTCCCGGCCGGCAGTGGCGGTGAGCACGTCATCCGCCGCTGCAAGACGTGCGGCGTCGCCCTCTGGAGCCACTATCCCCGGCTCGGACGCCTGGGCGCCGGCGTGCGGGTCGGGACCCTGGATCAGCCCGGCGCGTTTCGGCCGGACGCTGTGATCTTCACGGAGAGCGCCATGCCCTGGTCGGTCTTCCCGGACGATATTCCGGTGTTCGAGACCGTCTATAATCAGATGGACGTTCTGCCGCCTGAACGGGTCGAGCGACTGCAGGCCCTGATCGCGAGGCGCAAGGCTGGCGAAGGCTGAGCCCGCCGGACCTGTCCGCGCCCTGTTTGCCTTTCCGCCCCCCCTCTGTTACAGGCGCGCCTTCGCTCGGCGGGCCCCGGCTCGCGGAACGTCAAATCCGTGGGAGGCAGCCATGCCCGACCACGGCTCACCGGCCCCGACTAGCGTCGAGGTCATTCACAGGAGAGACCAATGGCCAAGAAGATCCTCGGCTATATCAAGCTGCAGGTGCCCGCGGGCGCCGCAACGCCTTCGCCCCCGATCGGCCCGGCACTGGGCCAGCGCGGCGTCAACATCATGGGCTTCTGCAAGGAGTTCAACGCGCGCACCGAAAAGGAAGCCAAGGGCACCCCGCTTCCGACCGTCATCACCGTCTATCAGGACAAGTCGTTCACCTTCCTGACCAAGACGCCGCCGGCGACCTGGTACCTGAAGCAGGCCACGGGTCTGAAGTCGGGTTCCAAGCTGGTCGGACGTGAAGTCGCCGGCCAGATCACGCAGACGCAACTGCGCGAAATCGCCGAAAAGAAAATGAAAGATCTGAACGCCAACGACCTCGACGCGGCGGCCAAGATCATCGAAGGCTCGGCTCGCGCCATGGGCCTCGAAGTCGTGGAGGGCTAAGCACATGGCCAAGCAAACCAAGGCTCAAAAGGCCCGCACCGGCGACACCCTGACCCTGATGCCGTTCTCGGACGCCATCGCCGCCGTCAAGGACAACGCCAAGGCCAAGTTCGACGAGTCGATCGAGATCGCCGTCAATCTGGGCGTCGATCCCCGTCACGCCGACCAGCAGGTCCGCGGCGTGGTCAACCTGCCGTCGGGCACCGGCCGTGACGTTCGCGTCGCCGTCTTCGCCAAGGACGCCAAGGCGGCTGAAGCCACCGCAGCCGGCGCTGAATATGTCGGCGCCGAGGATCTGTACGAAAAGATCAACGGCGGCTTCATGGACTTCGACCGCGTCATCGCGTCCCCGGACATGATGGCCCTGGTCGGCCGTCTGGGTAAGGTGCTGGGCCCCCGCGGCCTGATGCCGAACCCCAAGGTCGGCACCGTGACCCCGAACGTCGCGCAAGCGGTCAAGGACGCCAAGGGCGGCGCCGTTGAGTTCCGCGTCGAGAAGGCCGGTATCGCCCATGGCGGCATCGGCAAGGCCTCCTTCACCCAGGAAGCCCTCGAAGCCAACGTCAAGGCCTATGTCGAGGCCCTGAACCGCGCCAAGCCGGCCGGCGCCAAGGGCACCTATGTGAAGCGCATCACCCTGTCGTCCACGATGGGCCCGGGCTTCAAGGTCGATCCGGCCTCCCTGGCCTGATCGGCATAGCCGGCGGAAAAACGAAGGGCGGCGATCCACCGGGTCGCCGCCCTTTTTCTTGCCTGCCGGCCCGCATGTGTCATCCTGCGGCCGGTTGAGGGGAGAGGCGGCATGATCCTGATCCGGAAGCTGGGCGTCGTCGCGCTGGCGACCCTTCTGATGTTCGCCCCGCCCGTGATCGCCCGCGCCCAGGAGGCGCCGCCGACCGCCCAGCGTCTTGAACTGTCCCGCCGGCTCATGACCCTCTCGCAGGGGCCGAATATCACCAAACAGATCGACGCCCAGGTGCGCCAGATCGGCGAGGAGACGACGGAACTGACCAGCGAGCAGCGGGCCTGGATGACGACCAATATGACCCGGATGATCAGGACCATGATGGAGGGCCTGATCGACGATCTGACCGACCTCTACGCCCGGACATTTTCGGTGGAGGAGCTGGAGGCGCAGATCGCCTTCTATCAGACGCCGGTGGGCCGATCGATCATCGAAAAGAGCCTCGCGATCGGTGTGGATCAGGCCCGGGTCATGGCCGAGCATCAGGAGGCCTTCCTGACCGAACTGATGACCAAATTCTGCCAGAGCTTCGACTGTTCGGCCGCCGGTGGCGGGAAGGGCGGCTGATCGCCCTTCCCGTCCTGGACGTCGGTCCGGATCGACGGGTTCCGGTCCGCCTGACGGGCTTCAGTAGGCGGCGGTGAACCGGGCGCGGCTGTGCCGGTGTTGCTCCAGCTCGTCGACCATGGCGATGGCGTAGTCGGAAAAGCCGATCCGGCTCTCGCCTTTTTCATCGATGATCAGCTGGTCCGTACCGGTTCGGAAGCGGCCCAGTCGGGGCGTTTCCTCGATGGAGGCGGCGGGCGAGAAGAAGGTCCAGTCGATCTCGTTCTCGCCGCGCAGGTCCTCCAGGAAGGCGATGCCGGGCACGGCGTAGGGCTTGAACTCGTCCGGGAAGGCCGGCGTGTCGATCAAACGGACGCCGGGGGCGACCTCCAGACTGCCCGCACCGCCCGTGACCAGAAGGCGGGATACGCCCGCGACCTTCAGGGCAGTCAGCAGGGTGGCGGCGGGAATGGTGTGGTGGAGGGCGCTGATCACGGCGTCCGAGCCCCGGACCAGTTCAGCCAGCCCATCGGCGTCAGAGGCGTCGCCCGCGACGGCGGTCACGCCGGACGCCGACGGAATGCGCCCGGGGCTGCGAGCGACGGCGGTGACGGTGTGACCGCGCGCGGCCAGTTCCTTTGTGATCTCTGATCCGGCGCGACCGCTGGCGCCGAGGACGGTGACAATCATGGGGAGGACTCCATTGGTTTCCATTGGGTACCAGGTGCTGTATGGAGATCAGCTATGCAAGAAGGCACTTTTCCCTCTCCTGGTCACCTGGATGTAACCGGGTCCATGCCGACATCGCCCGACGATCGTGGAGATGTCTTCGCCGCCCGATGTCCGACGCGCAGCCTGCTGGACCGTCTGGCCGACAAGTGGACGGTGCTGGTGCTGTCGACGCTGGACGAGGGGCCGATGCGGTTCAATGCCCTGAAACGTCGGATCGAGGGGGTGTCGCAGAAGATGTTAAGCCAGACCCTGCGCCAGCTGGAACGCGACGGGCTGGTTTCGCGCGCCGTCGAGGCGACGGTTCCGGTCTCCGTGACCTATGCCGTGACCCCGCTGGGACGGACGCTGGTTCTGGCGGTCCAGCCGGTGATTGACTGGGCCGAAACCCGGATGGGGTCCGTCGCCGCAGCCCAGGCCGCCTATGACGCACGGGCCGCCCGGATCTGACACTCCGACGACGGACAACTTGACGCAGGCGTGTCGATCCCGTCTTGAGAGCGCAGGGCGGCAAGACCGTCGGGAGATCTTGCCAATGCCTCGAGAGGGTCCGCTGTCGCCGCCGTCCGACCTTCAGGGGACGGGAGACCTCTGCCCGTGAGCCTGCCGGTCAAGCGGTCAGCACGTTCGGAAACCCGTCAGGTCGCAGCCCTGCCCTGGCGCGATGGGCCGGACGGTCTGCAGATCCTGATGATCACCTCGCGCGAGACGCGTCGCTGGGTCATCCCCAAGGGCGGGCGGATGGCCGGCAAGACAGACCCGGAGGCCGCCGCCATCGAGGCCATGGAAGAGGCCGGCGTCCAGGGTCCGGTCTGCACCGCAGCCGTCGGGGTGTTCCGCTATGTCAAACAGCTGCGCAGCGGCGAGGACCGTCCCTATATCGTGGCGGTCTATCCGCTGCAGGTCATGATCCAGCTCGGCGTCTGGCCCGAGGCGTCCGAGCGGGAGCGCCGCTGGATGTCGCCCGCTGCGGCGGCCGGCTCTGTGCATGAACCGGATCTGGCCGCGCTGATCCTCGCCTTCGCCGCCGCCGCCCGGGACCAGGACGCGGCAGACGGAGGCGTCTGACGCCTATTCGGCCATAAAGCGGCGCTGCGCCTGCATCATGGCGGTGATCAACGCCTTCTCGCCCTCGGCGAGGAAGGGGTTCCAGACGTCAATGATCAGGATGACCCGCAGGCCGTCTGCATCGTTCCAGGCCTCGTGCTCGATCGTGTCGTCGAACACCCAGGCCTCGCCCAGCTTCCAGTCGCGCGTCGTATTGCCCACACGGAACCGCGCCGGTCCCGGCAGGATCAGAGGCAGGTGGCACAGCAGACGGATATTGGCTGACCCGGTGTGCGGCGGAATATGGGTGTGGGGCTGGAGCGCGCTGAAGGTGACGGTCGGGGCGAAACCCGGCTGATCGGCCATCGGCAGACTCTCCAGCAGGGCCGTTGTTCCGGGGCAACGGGCGCAGACTTCCTGCTGTTTTTCGCCGTCCTTCCACAGGAACAGGGCCGACCAGTCGCGGGAGTGGTTCAATGCGCCCCACTGGTTCACCGGGGCCTCGGGCGGATAGTTGATATAGGGCGCGAACCGGTCGAACTCGACGGCGATGAGCGCCTCCAGCTCGGTCCGGATCAGCTCCGTGCCCGCCTCGAGCTTGTCCAGCCAGGGGAACAGGGCCCTGTCGTAGAAGGGAATGGCCGGCAGGCGCGGATAGTTCAGCAGCAGCGGTTCCTGCTTCGGCGCCGGCTTGAGCCCGGCGTAGATCTCCAGCCCCTCATCGAACCTGTCGCGCGTATAGGCGTCCAGGGTGGCGGCAACGGCCTCGACCTCGGCCCGCATGTGCTGGCTCAGGGCCTCGGCGTGTTTGCGGACCAGTTCCGAGGCGTAGTCGATCTGGGCCAGCAGGGCAGGGGGGCAGCGGTCCCGGGGCGGGGCGATCTTCAGGGCGTTCCTGTAGGAGGCCACGGCCGCCTTGGGCTTGCCGAGCTTCTCCAGCAGGGCCCCCTTGGCCAGAAGGGCGATGAAATCGTACGGCTGCATCGACAGGGCGCGGTCGACCTGGATCAGGGAGCCGGTGAAATCTCCCATCAGCCTGAGCGCCAGCGACCGGTTGAGGACGCCGTTGTGGGTGGGGCCAAAGGCGTCTGCCCGGTCGATCAGGGCCAGGGCGGCGCGCGCGTCCTGACGCGCCAGGGCCTGGCTGGCCTGTCGCAGGAGGTCGGCCTGTTCGCCCTGGAGATCAGACAAGGTGCGCCCTGAATCTAACGTGGATCTTTGGTAATGTGCGCAGCGTCGCATGTCGGTCAATGCTCAGCTTGCGGACCGTTCCGAATTCCGCCTGGCGGTGGCGGCGGCGCCGCATTCGACGGGACCGGCGACGGTTTGCCGTGCCGGCGGTTGATTTCCCGCCGCATCGCCTGTATGAGCGCGCCTTCTCCGTCGTGAGCTTCTTTTTTGAGGTTTCGCGGCGGTCCTGTCCGAGAACTTCGGGGCGAGGGGGCCACCCTTGCCATAACTGCCAGAGAGCCCTCTGGCGCCGTGGGGAGATGGGGATGCGAACCGGACCTGTCCGCCCGCCTGTCGGGACGACGCGTCGGTTTCTTCCTTCGGACAATACGACCGGCCCCGACGTTTCGCAGCGATGCGCGGCGTCATGGCCATATCGCCGTCGGGAATAAGCCCGGCTGCGAACTCTAGACTGGAGACCGCAATGGACCGCGCACAAAAGGCCGAGTCGATCGAGACGCTGAAGGGCGTCTTCTCCGACGCCGGCGCCGTGGTCGTGACCCACAACCTGGGTCTGACCGTTGCGGAAATGGAAGATCTGCGGGGCCGTCTGCGCACCGCAGGCGGAGCGTTCAAGGTGGTCAAGAACCGCCTGGCGCTGAAGGCTCTCGACGTCGAGGAAGGTTCGGCTCACCACGCCCTGTTCAAGGGTCCGGTGGGCATCGCCTACGCCCCCGACGCCGTGACCGCCGCCAAGGTCACCGCCGAATACGCCAAGGCCAACGACAAGTTCGTCGTCCTGGGCGGCTTCATGGGTGACAAGGTTCTGGACGCGAAGGGCGTGGAGACTCTCTCCAAACTGCCGTCGCTGGACCAGATCCGCGCTTCGTTCCTGGGCCTGCTCAACACGCCTGCGACCCGCGTCGCCGGCATCGTTCAGGCCCCGGCCGCCCAACTGGCCCGCGTGTTCAACGCCTATGCCACCAAGGACGCCGCGTAAGCCCCGGGCTTACGGAACAGACCGCTTCCATCTCTGCACATCTCTACTGAAACCCAATCCTCCGAAGGAAAACTGACTATGGCTGACCTGTCCAAGATCGTCGAAGACCTGTCCTCGCTGACCGTCCTCGAAGCCGCCGAACTGTCCAAGCTGCTGGAAGAAAAGTGGGGCGTGAGCGCCGCTGCTCCGGTCGCCATGGCGATGCCGGCCGGCGGCGCCGCCGCTCCGGCTGAAGCTGTTGAAGAGCAAACCGAGTTCACCGTCGTCCTGCTGGACGGTGGCGACAAGAAGATCAACGTCATCAAGGAAGTCCGCGGCGTCCGTTCGGACCTGGGCCTGAAGGAAGCCAAGGACCTGGTCGAAGCCGCTCCGACCAACGTTGTCGAAAACGTCTCCAAGCAGATCGCCGAAGACGTCAAGAAGAAGCTGGAAGAAGCCGGCGCCAAGATCCAGATCAAGTAAGCCTGTCGGGCTTGCCCTACCGCCCTTCGGGCTACTTGAGGGCGGTAGGTGATCTGGCCTTTGCAGGCCTTCCAAACGAAACGGGCCGGGGAGCAATCCCCGGCCCGTTTTGCGTTTCTGCGCTTGTCCTCCCCATTCGCGAAGCGATGGGGAGGTGGCGCGACGCCGCTTGGCGTCGTGACGGAGGGGGAGACTCCGAAGACGACTTGAGTCACGCTGTCAGAATGGCCGATGCCCGAAGCTATGAACGCGCCCGCGTCATGCGGTCGGCGCTGACGCCGCCGGAGCTGAAGCTGTGGGTCGCCCTGAAAGGCCAGGGGCTGGGCGTCCGGTTCAGACGCCAGCATCCGGTCGCCCCCTCCGTCACGGCGCTGAAGAAGCGCCGCGCCACCTCCCCATTCGCGAAGGGCGAACGGGGAGGACAGGTTAGGCGTTAGCCGGCCTTCTGCGCATCCAGCCAGCGCACGGCATCGGCGTCGCGGGCCGACAGGTCGGGGTAGGCGGGGTCCGAACCGACGTCCGGGACCCGGCGCCAGGAGCGGGCGCATTTGGCGTATTCGGCGACCTTGACCTCGACGGTGACCGCATCGCCGCCGGTGACCAGTTCAGCGCCTGAGCTGCGGAAGACCTCGGCGGCGTCCAGACCTTCGAAAGGCGCGAAGGCTTCGGCCGGGCCGGTGACCACCGGCCAGGCGTCCAGCGCCCCGCCAATCCGCTTCTCGCGACGCGCGGCTTCCAGCGCCTCGTTGACGATCTCCAGCACCGACTGGACGCCGGTCCACCGCGCCGCCTCAGCCGCATTGGCCCACTCGGCCGGCGTCTCCGGGATCACCCGCGCGCAGTTGGTGCCGGCGTCCGGGAAGCGGGTCGTCCAGGCCTCTTCCATGGTGAAGGGGGTCAGGGGGGCCAGCCATGCGGTCAGGCGCATGAAGACCTCGTCCATCACCGTCCGCACCGCCCGGCGCTTCAGGCTGTCGGGACGGTCGCAGTAGAGGCTGTCCTTGCGGATGTCGAAATACAGGGCCGACAGGTCGTTGGAGCAGAACTCCAGCACTGGCCGGACGACGTCCTGGAAGCGGTAGTCCTCATAGGCCGTGCGCACCTGGCCATCGAGTTCGTGCAGCCGGTGCAGGATGAACTGCTCCAGCGGCGGGAACTGGCTGTAGTCGGTGATCCGTTCGGCCTCGTCGAACCCGTCCAGGGCGCCCAGAAGATAGCGGACGGTGTTCCGCAGCTTGCGATAGGCGTCGACCGTGGTCTGGAGGATCTGTTTGCCGATCCTCTGGTCCTCGGCATAGTCCACCAGGGCGACCCAGAGGCGCAGGATGTCGGCGCCCGACTCCTTGATGATGGTCGCAGGGTCGACGGTGTTGCCCCTGGACTTGGACATCTTCTCGCCGTTCTCGTCCTGGGTGAAGCCGTGCGTCAGCACGGCCTCATAGGGGGCGCGGCCGCGCGTGCCCGCGCCCTCCAGCAGGTTGGACTGGAACCAGCCGCGGTGCTGGTCCGAGCCCTCGAGATACAGGTTGGCCGGCCAGTGGCTGGGGCGGTCGCCGACATAGCCGTGGGCCGGATCGCGGGCCTCCAGCGTGAAGGCGTGGGTGCAGCCGGAGTCGAACCAGACGTCGAGGATGTCCTCGACCTTCTCATAGCGGTCGGCGTCATGGGCGCCGAGGAAGTCGGCGTCGGGCGTCTCGAACCAGGCGTCCGCGCCGCCCTCGGCCACGGCCTTGAGGATGCGGGCGTCGACGGCATCGTCGTGCAGGGGCTGGCCGGTCTGGCGATCGACGAACATGGCCAGGGGCGTGCCCCAGGCGCGCTGGCGGCTGATCAGCCAGTCAGGGCGACCCTCGACCATCGAACGGATGCGGTTCTTGCCCGCCGCCGGATGGAAGTCGGTGGCGTCGATGGCCGTCAAGGCCTTGTCGCGCAGGGTGTCGCCGTCCTTCAGCGGCTCATCCATGCGGATGAACCCCAGATTCTTGGACAAGAGTGGTTCATCCATGCGGATGAACCACTGGGGGGTGTTGCGGAAGATCACCGGCGCCCGGGAGCGCCAGCTGTGGGGATAGGAGTGCTCCAGCCGGCCGCGCGCCAGCAGGGTTCCGGCCTCGATCAGCTTTTCCATCACCGCGCCATTGGCGGGGCCGAACTTGCCGGTCTTCTTGCCCTCGGTCTCGAGCACCTTCAGGCCAGCGAACAGGGGGACGTGCTCATAGTAGGCGCCGTCGGCGTCGACCGTGTCGGGCACCTCGCGATGACCGTGGGCCAGCCAGACCGCATAGTCGTCCGCGCCATGGCCGGGGGCGGTGTGGACGAAGCCGGTGCCGGCGTCGTCGGTGACGTGGTCGCCGGCCAGCAGGGGGACGGAGAAGCCGTAACCCGGGTCCAGCGCCGCCAGCGGATGGGCGCACTCCAGCCCGGACGGGTCGATGTCATAGACGCGGGTGAAGGCGGCGATCTTCGCCGCCTTGAAGACGTCCTCCGCCAGTTTGTCGGCGACGATGAAGCGGTCGCCGGGCTTGGCCCAGGGCTCGAACTCCAGACCCTCTTCCAGCGCGGTGACCTCATACAGGCCGTAGCTGATCTCGGGGCCATAGCTGATGGCCCGGTTGGCCGGGATGGTCCAGGGGGTCGTGGTCCAGATGACGATGGACGGGGTCGCGGTGCGGAAGGCCAGAAGGTCGTCGGGGTGGCTGTCCGAGGCGCCGACGACCGGGAATTTCACCCAGATCGTGGGGCTGACATGGTCGTGGTATTCGATCTCGGCGTCGGCCAGGGCCGTGCGCTCGACCGGCGACCACATCACGGGCTTGGAGCCGCGATACAGCTGTCCGGAATTCTTGAACTTGTGGAATTCGGCGACGATGACCGCCTCGGTCGAGAAGTCCATGGTGGCGTAGCGGTTGTCCCAGTCGCCGGTGATGCCCAGCCGCTTGAACTGTTCGCGCTGCACCTCGATCCAGCCCTGGGCATAGATGCGGCAGGCGGCGCGGAATTCGGCCTTGGAGACCTCGTCCTTGCGGCGGCCCTTCGCCCGGAACTGCTCCTCGATCTTCCACTCGATGGGCAGGCCGTGGCAGTCCCAGCCCGGCACGAAGTCGACGTCATAGCCGAGCAGGAACCGGCTGCGGACCACGAAGTCCTTCAGCGTCTTGTTCAGGGCGTGGCCGATGTGGATGTCGCCATTGGCGTAGGGCGGGCCGTCATGCAGCACATACAGCGGGGCGCCCTCGGCCTGACGCGTCTGGCGCAGGGTCCCATACAGGTCGCCCCAGGCCTCGATGATCTGCGGCTCCTTCTGCGGCAGGCCGCCGCGCATGGGGAAGGGCGTCTCGGGCAGGAAGACGGTGTCGCGATAGTCGCGGCCGGTTGCGGGTTCGGCAGGGGAGTCAGTGGTGGCGTCAGCCATGGGGAGTCTCGGCGTCTGGGGTGGTCGTTCGCGCTGGCGGAGTGTGATCTCGATCCCGGCGCAGGCGGGAGCCTTCCGGCCCCGGGGCTTACGCCGGGCGGCTAATCGAAATCAGGCGACGGTGGACGCGAAAGGCCATGATCCGGGCGGTCTAGCAGACCCCGCGCCTTTTGCGCCAGTGTCTTGGCCGCCCCGGCCCGTGCGTGGCGGATCACCGAGGATCGCGGCTTGCACCCCGTCCACGCCGCTCCGATAGTCGGGGGAGGGAGACCGCCATGCGCCACGCCAGACTGATCGCCACCGCCCTGATCTTCGCAGCCCCGATCGCCGCGGCGGTGTCGGCCTGTTCGCAGGGTGAGGAGGCCGCGCCGCCGGAACAGGCCGTCGCCGCCCTGCCGCCCGGGCGTCCCGCCATCTACCAGGCGGCGACCGAGGGGCCGGAGCCGTTCGTACGCGCCCTGTACGCGGTCTATGTCGCCGGGGGTCCGAAGGATGAGGCCCCCGAGCCCGGACGCGACCCGATCTATTCGCGGATGCTGAACGCAGCCATCGTCACCGACTTCAATCTGGCGAACGGCGAGGTTCCCACCCTGGATCATGACCCGATCTGCGGCTGTCAGGATCAGGGCGCCTTCACCCTGGACTCCGTCGCTGTGACGGCGACGGGCGACAGGACGGCCGACGCCGCCGTCGCCTTCACCAACGCCGGCCAGACCACGCGCCAGACGCTGAAACTGATCAAGGAAGGCCCGATGTGGCGGGTCGTCGATGTCGTCGATGCGGACGGCGCGTCGCTGAACGACGCCCTGATCCGGTCCATCGAGGCGCGCGGGGGGTGATCTTGCAATGCGTCGGGCGTGAGCGGATATTGGTCGCATGACCGATCTGTCGATCACCAGAAGCTCCGAAGGCGCCCGGGCCGGCAAGAAGCCCAAGGGCGTGACGCTTCGGCGCATCACCACCGCCAACGGCGAAAAGGCGACAATCCGGGCCATTGATGCCAACAGCCCGACATTCGGCGACGACTTTCTCTACGTCTTCACCAAGAACGTCGAGGCGGCGCGCCGCGACAACAAGCGGCTGTTCGGCTCTGCCGATGGCGTCAAGAAGCGCGACTGAACCGCCCGCGCTTTGGATCATCGCCGGCCCGAGCGGGTCGGGGAAGAGCAGCGCCTATGGGATGGCGTCGGTGGACGAGCCAATGGGCTCGATCTGGATCATCAATCCAGACCTGTTCACGGCGCGCATTCGCGATCATGAGGGGCTGGAACTGATGGACGCAAACCTGGCGGCGGTCCAGCGGTTCGAGGCCTGGCTGGATGCCTCGATCGACACCCATCAGACGATCGGTGTCGAGACTGTCCTTTCGACCGCCAAATACCGTCGACTGATCGCGCATGCCCGGGAACGAGGCTTCATCATCAACCTGATCTATGTCTACCTCGACAGCGTCGAACTCAACATCGAGCGGGTTCGGACGCGAGTGCAAAAGGGCGGTCATCATGTGCCCGAGGATCGCATCCGAAGTCGGCGGGAGAAGTCCTTTGATCAGTTCGGCTGGTTCTTCACCGAGGCAGACAACGTCGATGTTTTCGACAACTCCGGGGCCACGCCTCGCCGGGTGATGTCGAAGAAGGGATCCGAGATCGTGGTGCTTTACACGCTCCCAGTGGAACTGATCGATTCCATCGAGCGGGCAGAGGCCGGCTTCCGGGCCCTCTATGATTCAGTCGCAGAGGACTGAGCCAGCGCCACTCTCGCCGCCGCAGCATCGCGGTCGATCTGGGCCTTGAGGGCTTCCAGGCCGTCGAAATTCATCTCACCGCGCAGGCGGGCCACCAGTTCGGTCTTGATCGTCTGGCCGTACAGGTCGCCGGAGAAGTCGAACAGCCAGACCTCCAGCAGCGGCGTTTCGAGTTCAAACATCGGCCGGACGCCCAGGTTGGCGACGCCGCCGAAGACGCGGCCGTCCGGCAGGCGGGTGCGGGTGGCGTAGATGCCGTAGAGCGGGCGTTGATACTCGCCCAGCGAGACATTGGCGGTCGGGACGCCGATGACCCGGCCGCGTTTGTCGCCGTGGATGACCTCGCCCTCGACGGCGAAGGGGCGGCCCAGAATAGCGGCGGCGCGGGCCATATCGCCGGCGCTCAAGGCCTCCCGCACGGCGCTGGAGGACAGCTTCAGGCCGCCCTCGTCATCGCGACGCGGGGTGACGGAGACACTGAATCCCAGATCCGCGCCATAGCGGGCGAGCGCCTCGGGCGAACCGGAACGGCCCTTGCCGAAGGTAAAGTCGAAACCGACCGCCGCATGCTTCAGTCCCAGCCCCCGGGACAGGACGTCAGTGGCGAAATCCCGGTCCGACATGGCGGCCATCTGTTCGTCGAACGGCAAAAGATAGAGGCGCTCCACACCCAGCGGCTGAAGCGCGCGCGCCATCTGCTCCGGCGTCATCAGGCGGAAAGGCGCGGCCCAGGGCTGGAACAGGCGGCGCGGATGGGGGGAGAAGCTGACCACAGCGCTCGGCACACCCAGAAAACCGCCGGTCTCGACGGCTGAGGCGATCACGGCCTGATGCCCCCGATGGACGCCGTCGAAGGCGCCCACAGCGGCAGAGGCGCCGCGCAGGACGTCGGGCAGGCCGCGCCAGTCTCGAACGATTTCCACCATCGGGCCGCTCATGATCGCCTTAGTCCCGGGCGGGGCGTCGACGGCGGGGCACCCGCACAGTGGCCTCGCCATCCATGATCAGGTCGTCACCGACATAGCCCTCGCAGCTCAGGACAACCCGCGCAGACGCCTCGTCGACGGCCGAGACGGTGATCCGGGCCATGACCGTGTCGCCGATCCGCACCGGCCGGTGAAACGACAGGGTCTGGCTGAGGTAGATGGCGCCGGCGCCGGGCAGGATGGTGCCGACGACCGCCGAGCCGAAAGAGGCCGACAGCAGGCCGTGTGCGATGCGGCCGCGATAGGCGGTTTTCGAGGCGAAGGCCTCGTCCATGTGCACAGGGTTGAAGTCGTCCGAGGCTTCGGCGAACTGGCCGATGCGGTCTTCCGTGACCAGCACCGGTTTCTCGGCGCGCATGCCGACGTGGAGTTCCTCGAGGATATAGCCGCCCGAAGGGTGTTGCTGGACCAGTTCAACCATGCGGCTGCTTAACCCTGAAGCGCCCGTTTGGCCAACGATTCTACCAGACCAGGTCCAGGGCGGCGTAGCGGGCGTAGGTGGTTTCCGCCTTCAGCAAGTCCGCAGCGCGGGCGGGGTCCAGCCGGCCGTCGGGGCCCTTGGCGGCGTCGCCGTGGATGCCCTGGGCGATGAAGAGACAATCCAGCGCCTGTTCATTGGCGCCCAGAACATCCGTCACCACGCCGTCGCCGATGCACAGGACGCGCGAACGGTCTGCGGGCCGGCCCAGCAGTCGTTCGGCCTCATCCAGCGCCAGCTTGTAGATCGGAGCGAAGGGCTTGCCCGCCATCACGACCCGGCCGCCCATGGCCTCATAGAGGTCGGCGATGGCGCCGCCGCAATAGATGATCTGGTCGCCGCGCTGCACGATGCGGTCGGGGTTGGCGCAGATCAGCTCCAGCCCGGCGTCGACGGCCGGGATCAGCCGGTCGCGATAGTCTTCGGGCGTCTCGGACGTGTCGTCATAGAGGCCGGTCACGGACAGAAAGGCGGCGTCGGCGGCGGCGGCGGTTCGCGTCAGGTTCAGCCCGGCATAGAGGGGCTCATCGCGATCCGGACCAATGATCCAGGCGGGCCCCGGCGCCCGTCGGGCCAGTTCCATCCGCGTGGCGTCGCCAGAGGTGACGAAGGCCTTCCAGCTCTCGCGCGGCACACCCAGGCCGTCCAGCTGGGCGACAACGTCCGAAGCCGGCCGCGGTGAGTTGGAGATCAGGACGACATGGCGGGGGCCGCAGGCCCCCGGCTCGCGGTTGAAGCGGGCCAGAGCCTCGCAGGCCGCCGGCCAGCTTTCCCGGCCATTGTGGATCACGCCCCAGACGTCGCAGAGCAGGATGTCATAGTCGCCGGCGATGTCGCCGAGACCGGTCAGGGCATGGGGGAGGGTCATGCAGGGGGTGTAGCGATACCGGCGACACGAGTCACCTGCACCGGACTACCCGTGACGGCGGCGGCGTTCGGCGCTGAGCAAGGTCGAGCGAACGAAATCGGCGGGCGGATCGGTCTCGGCCAGCACCTGTTCCTTGATGGCGCGGGGCTCGCCCAGCAGATGGCCCTGGCCCAGGGCGACGTCGAGTTCCAGAATGTCGACGACCTGCCGTTCGCTCTCCACCTTTTCGGCGATGACCTCGATGCCGTAGCGGCGGGTCAATCCGGCGAAGTCGGCCGCCTGGATATCGGGCAGGGAGGGCAGGGGCGCGGCGCCGTCGATGTCCAGCAGCTGTTCGATCAACAGGTCCGCCGCCACCTTGATGAAGCGCACGTCCGACCGCTGGAGATCCGCGAAATCGAGGTCCAGGGTCTGCACCTTGTCGATCGAGAACCGGTAGCCGAGATCCGCCAGTCGCGCCATGTTGCGGGCCTCGACCGCGCCCCGGGCATCGAAGGTGGCCTGGCCCAGTTCGAAGATCAGGGCCTGGTTCAGGTCGCGGTTCTGGCTCAGGAAGTCGAGAAATTGCGGGAAGAAGGTCTCGTCGCCGAGCGACGACAGGGCGACATTGCAGAAGACGCCGACCTTGCGGTCCTGCCGCGCCAGCCGCCGCACGATCTGGGCGCAGCGGAACAGCAGCAGATTGTCGATGGCCGGGACCAGCCCTTCGCCCTCGGCGATGGACAGATATTCCGCAGGCATCATGACCCGGTCGGTGGCGTCACGCAGACGGGTGAAGCTCTCGTAGAAGACCGTCCGCCGCTGCGGCAGGGACATGACAGGCTGGAGGTAGAGATCGACGCGATTCTCGCTCAGCGCATCATGGACGGTCTGGAGCAGCAGGTTGGACTGGTGACGATGGCGGCTTTCCAGACTGTCGGGAGCGGCCATCGGGACGATCCGCAGACGTTCGTCGATCGACTCGCTCATCTGCTGGATCAGCCCCTCGAGGATGCGGACCTCGCCGGTCAGTTCCTCGGTGGTGTTCAGGGCGCCGGCCTGGATCGCCTCGGCCAGTTCGCCCAGAGTGGTTTGCTGCGCCTCCATGGCGTCGGCGAGAAGCCGGTGCGCCTCACGCACATGGGCGATTTCGGTCCTGAGCGCGCGGCGGTGGCCGGCGCCGGTCAGCATCTGGTGCGTCACGCCGATGATCCCCAGCGCGCCGAGGGTGGAGGCGAAGGCCGGACCCACGCCCAGACCCAGCCGCCAGACGAAGGCGCCGACCGTCATCGCCAGAAAGACGTAACCGAAGAACAATATGCCGGTCGTCAGGGTGCGCATGGGCGTCCGTCAGGGGGAGCGGCCGAATTCCGCCCCGGTGGAATCGAGGGAGTATCCGATGTTCGCGCTCCGACCGCTAGTGTCTATCTCCGGGACGATGGCGGGGATGAGGGACAAAAAAGCGCGGCATGACGTGGCGTCAGCGTTGTCCTGACGCGCGCGCCGGGCGTATCTGGAGACAAACACCAGACATCGTCCCGGTCCAGCCCGGGCAGGGAGAAGACGCATGGAGTTGTTTGATCTGGGCGGCAAGGTCGCCATCGTCACCGGTTCGTCCAGGGGCATCGGCAAGGCCATTGCTGAACGGCTGGCGGAACACGGGGCACGGGTGGTGATCTCCTCGCGCAAGGCGGGGCCGTGCGATGAGGTCGCTGCAGAGATCAACAGCCGATATGGCGAGGGTCGGGCCATCGCCATCCCGGCCAACATCGGGGCGAAGGAGGATCTGCAGCGGCTGGTCGACGAGACCAATGCCGCCTTCGGCCAGATCGACATCCTGATCTGCAACGCGGCGTCCAACCCCTATGCCGGGCCGATGGCGGGGATCGCCGACGAGCAGTTCGAGAAGATCTTCCACAACAATGTGCTGGCCAATCACTGGCTGACCCAGATGGTCGCGCCCCAGATGCTGGAGCGCAAGGACGGGGCGATCGTGATCATCTCGTCGATCGGCGGCCTGCGCGGCAATGCCCTGATCGGGGCCTACAATGTCTCCAAGGCGGCGGACATGCAGCTGGCGCGCAATCTGGCGGTGGAGTGGGGACCGTCGAACGTGCGGGTCAACTGTATCGCGCCCGGCCTGATCCAGACCGATTTCGCCCGCTATCTGTGGGAAAACGAGGAGGTTCTGAAGGCGACGGTGGAGCCGAATCCGATGAAGCGCATCGGCCAGCCGGACGAGATCGCCGGCACGGCCGTCTATCTGTGCTCGAAGGCGGGGTCCTATGTGAACGGCCAGACCCTGGTGGTGGACGGCGGGTTGACGATTGCCTGGTGACGGCGACAGACGGGGTCCGGGCCTTGGCCAGAGGATCGTCTGGCGGATAGAGGCGGCCGCGTTTGTCACGCTGTTCGCCTTTCTGCGTCTGCTCGGGGTCGAGCGCGCCTCGGGCTTTGGCGGCCGCCTGTTGCGGGCCCTGGGGCCTCTTACGGGAACCCACCGCACCGTCCGCCGCAACCTTCTGATCGCCTTTCCCGACATGGACCCGGACGAGCGCGAGCGACTGGCGCTGGATCAATGGGACCAGACGGGCCGGACCTTCGCCGAACTGGCCGTCATGGACCGTTTGACGCCCGAGGGCGGGCGAATTGAGGTGGTGGGTCTGGACCGGCTCCACGCCATTCGCGACAGCGGCCGGCCGGTGGTGCTGATCTCGGGCCACCTGGCCAATTTCGAGGTCATGGCCGCCGTCATCATGGCGGCGGGCATACCGTGTCAGGTCACCTATCGCGCGGCCAACAACCCGCATGTGGACGCCCTGATCCGCAAGAGCCGGGAGCGCTACGGAATCCGCCTGTTCGCGCCCAAGGGCGACGGGACGCGCGAGCTCATGGCGGGGATGAAGCGCGGCGATTCCATCGCCCTGCTGGTCGATCAGAAATACAGCCAGGGGCCGGAGGTCGAGTTCTTCGGCCATCCGGTGAACGCCTCTCCAGGCGCCGCGCGGCTGGCCCTGAAGTTCGGCACGGTGATGCAGCCCCTGTCGGTGGTCCGTCTGCCGGGCGTCCGGTTTCGGGTGACGGCGCACGCGCCGATCGCCGTCGCCGATTCAGGCGATCGAGCTGAAGCCGTGCTGGCCGGTATTCAGGCGGCCAACCGGTTCGTCGAGGATCGGGTGCGGGAGCATCCCGTGGACTGGTTCTGGGTCCACCGGCGGTGGCCCGACCGGGTCTATCAGGCCCTGGCCCCCTCGGCCCCGCCTGATGCGGCCGTCATCCCGGTGGTGTCCGTCGACCGGAGAAACGGGCCCTTGTAGCTTCCCGGGCGCTGGCGCCGACGGTCAGGTCCGCAGTAGCTGTCCGCCTTGATGAAGGGGCGGGGGTTCACGATCACCGCCTTGATCCGGTCGAACATTGCCTTGGCGGTGATCGGCTTGGCTACAAACTCGTTGACGCCGGCGTCCCGCGCCTCAGTCACGCGGCTGCGTTCCGAATGGCCGGTCATCATGATGATGGGCAGATAGGGGTTGGCGCTGTCGGGGCTGTTGCGCACCAGGCGGGTGAACTCAACCCCGTCCAGGGGGAACATGTTGAAATCGACGATGGCCAGATCGACGGGCGCCTCGCGCAGGGCGTCAAGGCCGGCTGCGCCGTCGGCGACTTCCCGTATATTGCGGATGCCCGCAGACTGCAGGATGGCGGACGCAATCGCGCGCATATGCTGATTGTCGTCGATCAGGAGGACGTTGACCGATTGCAGGCCTGGCATAGGTTGTTCTGATCCAGCTTTCGCGCGAGCCGCACTATCAGAACAGCTCATGCGCGCATAGGCGCCCAAGCTGTCCAAATGATTTCCCCGCAGTTGCCCCGCAACGTCTACTCGCTGACACGGTTCCTTTGCATCTGTGCCATAAATTCGTTCGGGCCAGCATAGGCTTCCTGCCGTTCTGGACACCAGTAGCGCAACACGGGCAGGGCAATCCTGCGACCGGAGACAGCACAGACGACATGGCCGCCGGGTTTCAGGATGGCGAACTCGCCGTCGCCGAAATGGAGGGCGGCGGCCTCGCCATGGGGATCGGTCAGGGTCATGGGCGTAGTATAGTGCGCGGACGCTACGCGCGCGAGAGGTCAGAACAGGTCGCCCTGATCGACCGGGGCGGCTTTCGGACGGGCGACAGCCCGGGGCGCGACCGGCGCCCTTGATCCTTCGGCGATCGGCGTCTCGCCGCCATCGATGCGGGCGCCCCGCGTCCCGTCAGGAAAGACGAGGCTGACCGCCTGACCGGCTGAAAGGTCGGCCGCCGAGGCGATCATCCGGCCAGCGGCGTCGTCAATCCGGGCGAATCCCGGCTTCGGCGTCCTGGGATTCAGGCTGTTGAGGGCGCGAGACAGGCCCGCCAGCCGGTCCCGGCTTCGGTCCAGCCTGTTGAGGACCGGCGGCGTCAGCCGGACGCCGGCCCCGTCCAGTCGGTCTTGTCGGCGATCGATGGCGCGTTGCAGCAGGCTGCTCGAGAACTGTGCGCCGACGGCGGCGAGCCGGCGGTCGTGAACCGTTGTATTGCGATGCAGGCCGGAGGCGAGACGCGCCGCCAACCCTGCAAGGCGGTCGCCGCGTCGCTCGATCGCCCGGTCGAGAAGCCCGCGCCCGAAGCGGCCGCCGGCCGTCGCCAGCCGCCGCTCGTGCAGGGCGGTGTTGCGGTTGAGGCCGGAGGCCAGGCGGCTGGAGGCGTGGTCCAGCCGCTGCTGCGCCATGGCGACCAGCTCTTCCGGCCGGGCCGGCAGGCCGCGCGTGACGGCCCGGAGCCGTGTCCGGCGATCATCCAGCAACCGGGCGCCGGCGCGATACAGCCGCCGGTCCAGGTCGGAGACGGCGAACCGCAGGTCGGCCAGAACCGGGGTGGCGATCTCGGCCGCCCCGGTCGGCGTCGGCGCCCGCCGGTCAGAGACGAAGTCGATCAGGGTGGTGTCGGTCTCATGCCCCACGGCGGAGATGATGGGGATGCGGGCCGCCGCGACGGTGCGGGCCAGGTCTTCGTCGTTGAAGCACCACAGATCCTCGACCGAGCCGCCGCCGCGCGCCACGATCAGCAGCTCGGGTCGGGGGATGGGGCCGGCGCCCTCCAGGGCGTCGAAGCCGCGGATGGCGTTGGCGACCTGGCCGGCTGCGGCCTCGCCCTGAACGACGACCGGCCAGACGATGACCCGGCACGGCCAGCGCTCGGCGATGCGGTGCAGGATGTCGCGGATCACGGCGCCCGTCGGGCTGGTGATCACCCCGATTACAGCGGGAAAGGCCGGAATCGCCTGCTTGCCGGCCGGGGCGAACAGGCCCTCTCCGTGCAGTTTCGCCTTCAGCCGTTCCAGCTGGGCCAGCAGGGCCCCGGCGCCCGCCGCCTCCATCGATTCGATGACGATCTGATACGACGACCTCGCCGGGTAGGAGGTGATCCTGCCCGTGACGATGACCTCGAGCCCCGCCTCGGGTCGCACGCCCAGGCCGCGCACCGAGCCCTTCCAGACCACGCCGTCGATGGCCGCCTTGTCGTCCTTCAGCGTCAGATAGACGTGGCCGGAGGCGTGGTGATTGACCTTGGAGATTTCACCCCGGAGGCGGACGTGACCGAACCGGTCCTCCAGCGTGCGCTTCAGGGCGAAGGCCAGTTCGGAAACCGACTGCGGCGGGTTGTTGTCGCGGGTCGCTGCGCCGGGCTCAGCCGCGCCTTCAAAAATGTAGGAGTCGTCGCTCATCGCCCCATCTAGGGCCAAACCCGGCGGGATGCGAAGGGCGGAACGGGCTGCGACGCGGTCCGTTGGTTGGATATGGCCGATCCCCTCGATACCGATCCCGATGACCGTGACCCGCGCGAGCGCGATCTGCAGCGCGGCGCCGATGCGCCGGCTGTCAGTCTCTGGCTGGTGATCGGCGCCATCGTCCTGCTGGGGATCGGGGTCTATGTCGTTTCAGCCCTCATGTGAGACGGCGAGGGCGGTCGATGCTTGACCCGGCGGCATGACCCCGTCATTCGGCGGGCATGAACATCCTGCTTGTCGGTTCCGGCGGCCGCGAACACGCCCTGGCCTGGAAAATCGCCCGGTCGCCCCTGTTGCGACGGCTGGTCATCGCGCCCGGAAACCCGGGCATGGAAACGCTGGGCGAGCAGCGCCCGGTCAAGGCCGACGACGCCGAGGGGCTGGCGGCGCTGGCCCGCGAAATCCACGCTGATCTAGTGGTGGTAGGACCGGAATTGGCCCTGGCGGCCGGACTGGCCGACCGGCTGGCGGAGATGGGCATTCCCTGTTTCGGACCGACGGCGAAGGCGGCGCAGCTGGAAACCTCCAAGGCCTTCTCCAAGGCCTTTCTGCAGCGCCACAACATTCCCACCGCCGGCTATGGCGTGCATCAGGATGCAGTCTCGGCCAAGGCGTCGCTGGACCGGTTCCAGCCGCCCTATGTGATCAAGGCCGACGGGCTGGCGGCAGGCAAGGGCGTGGCCATCAGCCCGGACCGGGCCGACGCCGAGGCCGAGATCGAGCGGATGCTGGGCGGCCGGTTCGGCGAGGCCGGCGCCCGGGTCGTGATCGAGGAGTTTATGGACGGGGAGGAGGGCTCCCTGTTCGCCCTGTGCGACGGTCATCAGGCGGTGCTGATCGGCGGGGCCCAGGACCACAAGCGCGCCTTCGACGGCGACACCGGCCCGAACACCGGCGGCATGGGCGCCTATTCGCCGGCGCCGATCCTGTCGGACGCCGTGATCGCGACCGCCGATGCGATGGTGATCCAGCCGACGCTGAGGGGCATGGCCGCAGAGGGCGTCCCCTATCGCGGAGTGCTTTACGTCGGGCTGATGATGACGGCGGACGGGCCGAAGGTGGTGGAGTTCAACGCCCGGTTCGGCGATCCCGAATGCCAGGTGCTGATGATGCGGCTGGACGGCGACATCGTGCCCTATCTGCTGGCCTGCGCGCGCGGCGACGTCAGCCACCTGCCGCCGCCGGTGTTCAAACCACAGACCGTGATCTGCGTTGTCATGGCGGCACGGGGCTATCCCGACAGCCCGCTGGAGGGCTCTATCATTCGTGGCGCAGAACAGGACTTCGGTCCGCACGTCCAGGTCTTCCATGCCGGGACGAAGCGGCGGGATGACGGCCAGCTGGCGGCGGCGGGCGGCCGGGTGCTGAGCGTCTGCGCCGAGGGCGACGACATCGAACAGGCGCGGGAGCGGGCCTATGCGGCGGTGGCGGCCATCGACTGGCCCGGCGGCTTCTGCCGGACCGACATCGGCTGGCGGGCGCTGAACCGGTAGTCAGGCGAAGGCGAACAACAGCCGGCCCTCGCCCATGCGTTCACGCAGCATCGGCAGGTCGGTGTGGGCGGTGGAGAAGCAGCCGTAGCTGCGGCCCAGCTTGCCCTCACGCGCCAGGAAGTCGGGGTCGGCATAGTCGGCGCCGTGGACGATGATGGCGCGGTCCCGGGCCCGGTCGTTGGAATACTCCAGCCCGTCCAGCAGGACGTTCGGCCCTTGCTGGGCGCCCCAGCCGGCGCCGGCGGTGGCGTAGGCGCCGACAGAGGACATGTAGCTGTCGGGGGTATTGGAGAAGTTGCGGGCATAGCCCGAATGCTGGGGGTCGGACCCGCGGCCGTGGCTGGTGCGGAAGGCCGTGACCTGGCCGGAGTAGAGGTCGACCTCGAACAGCCGCTCCTCGCCGGAGAATTTCTGGAAATCGACAATATACATCCGGTCGCGCAGCGGGACACGGCGGTGGTGGATGTCGAGCGCGGCCATGGCGCGTTGCATGAGATCCGGACGGACCCGCCGATAGGGATCGAGCGGAGGCGGGGCGGCGAAGGTCTGTGCGGCCTGGATACGCGGCGATGGGGGCGTCGGCGGAAGGGGCAGGGTTTCTGCGAGAAGGGCCGTGGAGGGCGTGACGACCTGGCCGGTCGCACAGCCCGCCAGAAGGGCGGATCCGCCGATGATGAGGCCCCTGCGCGAAAGACCGTCTCTCGAAAGCTGCATGCCGCGCCTCAATCTGATTGTCCCCGAAGACGCCTTGTCCCTGATCGGGACACGGGTTTCAACCTTCGCCTATGCGGGAAGCATTTGTTCGGTATGGTGAACTCGAGCAGCAAGGGGTGGATGATGAAGGCCTGGGCATGGATTGCGGCGCTGGCGGGGCTGAGCCTTGCAGGAACAACGACCGCGCAAACCCCCGGCACGACGCCGGTTTCGCCTGAGGGGCGAACCACGTTCGTGCAAGTGGGGCGGCTTCTGGATGATCCGGCGACGGGCCTTGTGAAGCACGATAAAACTCTCGTGATCAGAGGGAACCGGATCGTCGAGGTGCGCGACGGGTTCGTCGGCGATGGCGATGTCGTCGATCTGCGCTCCGCCTTCGTCCTGCCCGGACTGATCGACAGCCATGTGCATCTGACCGGGGAGCAGAACCCCAATTCACGGCTGGAGGGCGTCACCCTGTCCAATGCCGACGAGGCGATGGTCGGCGCGCGTTACGCCCGACGCACCCTGATGGCGGGCTTCACCACCGTGGCCGATCTGGGCGCCAGCAACGAGGCGATCTTCGCCCTGCGCGGGGCGGTGGCGCGCGGCGATGTGCCCGGCCCCCGGATCATCGCGGCGGGATCGGGCGTGTCGATCCACGGCGGCCACGGCGACGTCAACGGCTATCGCGAGGACGTCATGCACCTGTTCTCGGGCGAGAACATCTGCTCGGGCCCCGAGGATTGCATGCGGGCGGTGCGGCTGCAGGTGCGGTCCGGCGCGGACATCATCAAGATCACGGCCACGGGCGGGGTGCTGTCCAATACGGCGGCGGGTCTGGGTCAGCAGTTTTCGGACGCCGAACTGGCCGCGATCGTCGAGGCGGCGCACCGGATGGGTCGACAGGTGACCGCCCACGCCCACGGGGCGGACGGCATCAACAGCTTCCTGAGAGCCGGGGGCGACTCGATCGAACACGGCACATATCTGGACGACGACTCGATCCGCCTGATGAGGCGCGAGGGCGTCTGGCTGGTGCCGACCCTGATGGCCGGGGATTTCGTGGCGCGGATCGCCTCCGGGCCCGACAACTTTTTCACCCCGTCCCAGACCGCCAAGGCGCTGGAGGCGGGGCCGAAGATGCTGGACATGGCGCGCCGGGCGCATGAGGGCGGGGTGCGGATCGCCTTCGGCACCGACAGCGGGGTCTCGGCCCATGGCGACAACGCCGGAGAGTTCGCCCTGCTGGTCCGGGCGGGGCTGACGCCGATCGAGGCGATCCAGACCGCGACCGTCAATGCGGCGCAGCACCTGAGGCTGGCGAATGAGGCCGGGAGGCTGGCGCCCGGCATGCCCGCCGACCTGATCGCGGTTTCGGGCGATCCGCTGACGGACGTGACCGAGCTGGAGCGGGTGCGCTTCGTGATGAAGGGCGGAGAGGTGTTCCGGCGGGATTGAGACCAGAGGCGGCCAGTGATCGTGCTGACCCGGGACCCCGCCTGACGCCTTGCGGCGTCTGTCCTCTCCATGCGCCTGCGCGCATGGAGAGGTGAGGTTCAGGCGTTGGTGAGTAGTCTGGTGACGCCCGTTTCGTCTTCGAAGACGGCGCGGACGGGCCAAGCGGTCACGCGGGCGCGCCAGTCCGGGGGCAGGCGCACCCAGTCCTTTTCGGTGGTGACCAGCCCGGCGTTGTAGAGCGCCGCCCGGTCGGCGAGGAAGGCGAGATCGGCGGGCTTCAGTTCGGCGTGGTCGGGGAAGGGGACGAAGTCCTTCAGGTCGGCGCCGGCGGCGATCAGGCTGCGTTCCACCTTCCACGGCTTGGCGATGCCGGCGAAACCGACTTGGGGGCCGGGCGGCGGCGGACCGTCGGCGGTCAGGCGGGCGATGAAGACCGGCAGGGCGCCGAAGGTCGCGACCAGTTCGGGATCGACGGCGTCTACATCTGTGGGGAGCAGGATGACGACGGCGTCGGCGCGGGCCAGGCCGGCCTTCAGCGGCTCCCGCATCGGCCCGGAGGGGAAGACCCCGCCGTCGCCGAAGGGCCATTCGTCGTTGCGGGTCTCGCCGTCCACGACCACGAGACTGAGCGTCTTCTTCAGGGCCGGGTTCTGGTGGGCGTCGTCGAGGACCAGGGCCGGGGCGCCGGCGTCCACGGCGGCGCGGGCGCCGAGCACCCGGTCCCGGGCGATCCAGGCGGGCGACCCCTGCGCCAGCATCAGGGGTTCGTCGCCGACGTCGGCGGCGGCGTGGACGGCGGGATCGACGCGGACCGGGCCCTCCAGCCGACCGCCGTAGCCGCGCGACAGGGCGTGCGCGGGGACGCCGGCGCGGTGCAGCAGGCGCAGGACCTCGCGCGCCACCGGGGTCTTGCCCGACCCGCCCACGGTCAGATTGCCGATGGAGATGACCGGGACGCCCGAATCGAAGGGCGTGGCGCGGGCGATCCGACGGGCAGTGACGGCGGCCCAGAGCCATGAGGCGGGCTTCAGCATGGAGCGGGTCACCCGCGCGTGGCTGCTGTCGCGTTCGTACCACCAGCGGGGGGTGTTGAGCTTCACGGCCGGCCGCTCCGGTTCCCCGCAGGGGGCAGGAGGGGCGTCAGGGTTTCCCACAGACGGTCGAGGCCGGCGCCGGCGTCCACGGCGGCGCGGCGGGCGCGGTCGCCCATGGTCCGGGCGGCGGCGGGATCGGCCAGCAGGGGGGCGATGGCGGCCGGCAGGTCGGAGACGGCCGCGACCATCCGGAGACCGTTCGCGTCACGCAACAGGGCGGCGACCGACTGCCAGTTGGAGGCGTCCGGCCCGGTGACAGCGGGCTTGCCGAGGCGGGCGGGCTCCAGCGGATTGTGGCCCCCGACGGGATCGAGCCCGAGCGCCGGGGCGAAACTGCCGCCCATGATCACGACATCGGCCAGCCGCAGAAACAGGCCCAGTTCGCCCAGGGTGTCGGCGACATGGACGCCGCTGTCCCCGCTCAGGGCGTCGCCGCGCGAGCGCAGGCCGGCCTGATAGCCCGCCTGTTCGAGGGCCGCCGCGATCGCCGGGCCGCGCTCGGGATGGCGGGGGACGAGGATCAGCAGGCCGCGGGTCGGCAGGACGTCGAGGGCGCGGGTAAAGGCGATCTCCTCACCCTCATGGGTGCTGGCGGCGACGATGACCGGGGTGTCGCCGATGGCGGCGCTGAGGCGGCTGAAGGCGGCGGCGTCATGGGGCAGGGGCTCGCCCGAGAGCTTGAGATTGACCAGGCCGTCGACGCGGGCGCCCAGACCGGTCAGCCGGTCGGCCGAGGTCGGGTCCTGGGGCAGGACAAGGTCGAAGCCAGAGAGCAGTCGCCGCGCCATGCCGGGCGCGCGGGACCAGCCCTTGGCCGTCTTTTCCGTGATGCGGGCGCTGACCAGGGCCAGTCGCACCCCGCGCGCCCGGGCCGCCAGCAGCAGGTTGGGCCAGAGTTCGCTCTCGACGAAGACGCCGAGCGAGGGCCGCCAGTGGTCGAGGAAGGCGGCGACGGCGACGGGGCCGTCGACGGGCGCATACTGATGAATCACCCCGGGCGGCAGTCGGCGGGCGAGCAGGTCGGCGGAGGTGACGGTGCCGGAGGTGACCAGAAGGGTCAGGTCCGGGCGACTGCGCCGGAAGCGCTCGACCAGCGGCAGCAGTGACAGGGTCTCGCCCACGCTGACGCCGTGCAGCCAGACGAGGTCGCCCCCGGGCCGGTCCATCCCGGCGAGGCCCAGCCGTTCGTCGACGCGGACGGGGTCTTCCTTGCCGCGGGCCGCACGTCGGTCGAGCAGCCGCGGCGCCAGGGACTCCAGCAGTCGGGTGACCAGACGATAGAGGGCGAGAGCCGGGCTCAGCATCGGGCGCTCAAATCCGTTCCAGCCCGGTCAATTCATCGGCGCGGGCCTCGACGGCGGTGAGCCGGTCGGTCCAGCGAACGGTGACCTCATCGGTCGACAGGCCTTCGGGATAGCGGTCGATATCCCAGACGATGGCGCCGCGACCGAAGGGAAGGGGCAGGACGGCGCGATCCCAGCTGCCCAACCGGATCGCCGGGCGGCACGACAGGCCGATGAACAGGACCGGAGCGCCCGACAATTTCGCCATGACCGCCACCCCGTCGCCCATCTGGCGCATGGGGCCGCGAGGGCCGTCGGGCGTGACGGCGACGCCGGCGGTGCGCAACTGGCGCAGGGCGTCGCGCAGGGCGGCCGATCCGCCTTTCGCGCGGTCGGCCTTGTCCTTGTTGGCCGAGGAGCCGCGAATGGACGGGAAGCCGACCTTGCCCATGGCGCGGGCGATGAACTGGCCGTCGGGCGACAGGGAGACGATGGCCCGAACCTCCTGGGCGCGATGATGGGGCCAGCAGGCGGGGGTCAGGCTGATGCGCGAATGCCAGAACAGGCAGATGACCGGTCCGCCGTCGGCCCAGACCTGTTCGGCCACGGCCTCGTTCTCGCGCGTCCAGCGGATGGTGGCCACGCAGAATCGCATCCAGGCCGCCAGCAGATTGGCCATGACGGTCTGGATGACCGGGTTGCGCAACGGCCTCATGCGACGGTCGTGACCGTGACGGGCTCGCCGTCCAGCGACTGCTGTTTCGCCAGCCGGGCATAGAGACCGCCCCGGGCGACGAGTTCGGCGTGGCGGCCGGTCTCGACCACCCGGCCGGCCTCGATGACATAGATGCGGTCGGCGTTCATGACGGTGGACAGGCGGTGGGCGATCATCAGGGTGGCCCGGCCCTGCATCAGCCGTTCGAGGGCGGCCTGGACCTGGGCCTCGCTCTCGGTGTCCAGGGCGCTGGTGGCCTCATCGAGCAGCAGGATGGGGGCGTCCTTGAGGAAGGCGCGGGCGATGGCGATGCGCTGGCGCTGACCGCCCGACAGCCGCAGGCCCGCCTCGCCGGCCCGGGTCTCGTAGCCCTCCGGCAGGGCGGCGATGAAGTCATGGGCGGCGGCGGCGGCGGCGGCGGCCTCGATCTGGTCGCGGGTCGCGCCGGGGCGGCCATAGGCGATATTGGCGGCGATGGTGTCGTCGAACAGGAAGGGCTCCTGGGTGACCAGGGCGATGCGGTCGCGCAGGTCGTGCAGCTTCAGTTCACGCACATTGCGCCCGTTCAGGGTCACGGCGCCGGCGGTGATGTCGTAGAAGCGCGGCAGCAGGCTGAGAATGGTGGACTTGCCGCCGCCCGAGGGGCCGACCAGGGCCACAGTCTCGCCGGGCTCGACGGTCAGGGAGACGTCGGACAGGGTCGGGGCGCCGCCCTCGGCCGTCGGGGCATAGGCGAAGCTGACGTGATCGAGGCCGACGGTCAGGGGGCCGTCGGGCGCCGGCGCCGGGTCGGGCGCCTCGCGGATCTCGGGCTGGATATCCAGGGCCTCGAACAGGCGGCGGGCGGCGGTCAGCCCCTCGGCCATGACCGTCTGGAGATTGGTGACCTGACGCAGGGACTGGCCGGCGGACATCAGCAGGGCGACATAGGCGGCGAAGGCCCCGATGGTCATCTGGTCGTTGCGCGCCTGCCAGCCGGCATAGGCCATCACCGCAGCGACGATGACCATGGCGACAAGATTGGAAAAGGGTCCGGCGAAGGCTCTGGAGTCGGCGGACTTGATCACATGGCGCTGGCGACGGGCGACGACCCCGGCCACGCGTGTCTGCTCGGCGGCCTCGCGATTCTCGATCTTGATCAGACGGACCCCGTCGAGGTTCTCCATCAGGGCGGTCGACAGGTTGCTGGTCTCGACCATGGCCCCGGTGGTGGCCTTGCGCACCCGCTTGCCGAAGCGCCGGAGCACCAGGGCGATCAGGGGCGCGCCCAGCAGGACGATCAAGGTCAGGCGCCAGTCCAGCCAGGCCATATAGGACAGGACGGCGATCAGGGTCAGGCCGTGCTGGGTATAGTTGACCACGCCGTTGGTGAAGGCCTCACGGACCAGGTTGGCGTCGAACAGGACGCTGGAGACGAAGGCCCCGGAATGCTGGCTGCGCAGACGGGCCAGGTCGGCGCGGATCATGGCCCCGAACAGCCGCACCTGGATGTCGCCAACGATGCCATGGCCCAGCCGGTTGACGAGGGCCGCCTGTCCCAGGGCCGCCACCGTCCCGATCAGGGCGAGGCCGACGATGATGGCGGGAATGGCGAGGAGGGCATCCTGTGGCGCGACGACGAACAGGCCGGCCACCGTCACCGGCTGGGCGAGAAACATGCCGTCGATGGCGGGCCGCAACAGTTGCAGGACCGTCGCCGTACTGATGCCGGCCACGGCGGCGCATAGCATCGATGTAAACAGGGCCGACTTGTGATGCGAGAGATAGTCGCGCCAGATCCGCGCCAGAAGCGGACGCAAGGTCTCTCGTTCCTTGTGATCGGCGGGGAGCGTCATCGGGGGGAGGTCGGACGGACCGGGTGGGAAGTCAAGGCTGGGCGGTCAAGGCGGAGGCCTAATCGGCGCCGCGCGGCCAGAAGATGCCCTTGATGGAACCAGGTGTGCGAACCGCGATCTGAACGTGCGTCTTCTGCATGATCTTGCTGCCCTCAAACAGCGGCCCGCCCTCCGGGAAGGCGCCGCGAACCGTATCGAACGGATCAATGAGACGAGTCTGTCGCGGTTGCGATTCGATGATCTCATGAAGATGGCGCAGGACAGCACAGTCCAGAAATCGCAGGATGCGATCCTCGTTTTCGTCATTGGGGGCCGCCCGGTTTTCCGGCATCGGCAGACCTGCGAGGGCCTGTGCCTCGGCGAACGATTCATGCGCCTCGCGGACCAGCTCAAGGTCTCGACGCGACGCCAGATCGAGGCAGTTTCCTGGATCGATCACCGCGCCGATGACGCAAGCCTCCTGATACGCGCCTCGAGCGACCTTCCATTCCGCCCACTCGCGGGCCCTAACGGCGTCTCCTTCCCAGAAATACGCTCCGGGACCGAGCCAGTCATAGTTTCGCGTACTTTGCAGGATCGCTGCGCCGTCGTTGACCGCCGTCTGGGCGACGTCCCTGCTACAGCCGTGGTAGCCGAGAACAAATCCCGTGGAGAGCCGACCCAAGGCGGCGACCTATTTTCTGGCGCCGCGCCCGCCGAACTCGGCCTTCAGATTGCCCTTGGGGGTGTAGATGCCCTCCTTGATCAGGGCCTCACGCGCCGATTTCGGCGTTGCTGTGATTTTGGTCGTGTAGTCGCGGATCAAGGTCTGGATCGCCTGATTGCGCTGAGTATTGGTCACCCGCGAGTCTCCAGTCCGGTTCTACACGCACAACTGTTGCATGTAGGGAACGCCGATTCAAATCACGTTCCGGGGCAGGGGTTCGCCAAATGCGCGGATCAGGGTCCAGGCGTGACGTGTGCGGCTCAAGCCGCTATCTCCCGCCCATGGCGCGCTACGATCTCAGCACCCCGGGCGGACGGTTCAGGGCCCATTGGGACTATGTCTGGGGGGACCATGCCTTTCTGAGGCGGTGGTTCATGAACGCCCACTGGCTGGGGCCGGACCTGGTCCGGACCAACCAGCCGTCGCCGCGACAGCTGGCGTACTGGAAGTCGCAAGGGATCCGGACCGTCATCAATCTGCGCGGGGCGCGGGACGAGGCCTACTACGCGCTGGAGAAAGACGCCTGCGAGCGGCTGGGGCTGACCCTGATCGATGCGCCGCTGGATTCGCGCGATGCGCCGGATGCGGCGCGGGTCCACCGGGCGAAGCGGCTGTTCGAGACGATCGAGTATCCGGTGCTGATCCACTGCAAGTCCGGCGCCGACCGGGCGGGGCTGATGGCGGTCTTCTATCGCCATTTCCATCTGGGCGAGCCGATGTCGGTCGCCATGGCGCAGTTGTCGAAAAAGTATCTGCACCACCGCGAGGGAATGACCGGGGTGCTGGACCATTTCGTCGAAAAATACGTCAATGTCGTCGAGCCGACGGGTCTCAGCCTGCTCGAATGGGTCGACAGTCCGGACTATGACCCGAAGGCGATCCGGGCCGAGTTCAAGGCCGGATGGTGGGGCACGATCCTGACCGACCGGCTGTTACGGCGGGAGTAGGGTCCGGGGTCTCAGCCCGGGCCGGACGCGGTCCAGGCGGCGACGAAGGCCCGGGCGCGGCCGGCGACGTCCTCGACGCTGACGCCCGGGCGATACAGGGCCGAGCCGATGCCGAAGCCGTCGGCGCCGGCGGTTCGCCAGGTCTGGACCGAGGACGGATCGACGCCGCCGACGGCATAGACGGGGATCTCTGCCGGCAGAACGGCCTTCAGGGCCTTCAGCCCGGCGGTTCCGGCGATTTCGGACGGGAACAGTTTCAGCCCGTGGGCGCCGGCATCGAGGGCGGCGAAGGCCTCGGTCGCGGTGAAGACGCCCGGCAGGGAGATCAGGCCGCGCGTCCGGGCATGGGCGATGACCTGCGGATTGGCGTTGGGCGAGATGATGATCCGTCCGCCCGCCGCCTCGACCTCATCGACGGCCGTCGGGTTCAGGACCGTGCCGGCGCCCACCAGCATCCCATCGCCGAAACGCTCCGCCAGCCGGGCGATGCTCTCCAGCGGCCGGGGCGAGTTGAGCGGGACCTCCAGACAGCGGAAGCCCGCGTCATACAGCGCCTCGCCGATGCTGACGACCTCCTCGGGGGTGACGCCGCGCAGGATGGCGATCATGGGCAGGGCGTCGAGGTGGGGGTGGATCATGGTCGGGCGCTCCAGATGCGGGCCAGGCCCCGGCGGACGGCCGAGGCGCCGTCGACGACCTCGATCCCGGTGAAGCCGGCTTCGGCGAGGGCCGTGGCGTAGAAGGGCGTCAAACGGTCGTCGCCGATGATGGAGACGGGACGGCGGCCGAAGCGGGCCAGGCCGGCGGCGATCTCGGCGCCGATGACCAGACCGGACAGGCGGGAGGCGGCGTCACCGGGCGACAGCCGGCCGTCCAGCGACCCGACACGGACCGAGAACAGGGCCGCGCTGAGGGCGGCGCCGGCCAGCATCTCGTCGACAGCCTGACGGAAAATCGGGCCGGGCGTCGCCTCGCCGCCGACGGCATGTCTCAGCACCGACTGGCGGCCCAGAAGGGCGTTCAGCTCGCCGGTCATGAAGGTCATGAAGTCCTCCACGCCGGACGGGCCGGTCCGGATCCATTTGGCATGGGTGCCGGGGCAGATCAGCAACTGGTCCCCGGTAGCCGGCATGCCGGCGGCCTGGGTCTCCTCGCCGCGCATGACATCGACCAGACCGCCGTCGGCATCGCGGATCGCCACCCCGGGGACGATGAAGACATCGGGTCGGTCGGGCGCGGCGATCAGGGCGGCGGCGAGGGCGGCGGCCGAGGCCGGGGCGGTCACATAGGGCGCCTCGATCCAGCCCTGACGCGCCCCGACCATGCCGCAGGCCAGGACCGGCAGGGCCGGCCATCCGGTCGTCAGACGGGCGAGGGCGGGAGCGAAGGCGTCTGTCGCCAGTCCGCCCATGCCCTCATCCGAGGTCCGCGCGTCGAGGGCTTCGCCCCCGGCGTCGAGCAGCCAGCCCCGCAGGTTGGTGGTGCCCCAGTCGATCCCGATGACGGCGGCTTCATTCATTGAGCGGCCTGCTGCGTTGGCCGCGCGGCGTCCCGGGGCGGTCTTCATTCTGTGCGCGTCGTCAGTGGTTGTCTCTCGGATTGCCGAAGCGGTCGATGATGCGGTGGTATTTGACGGCGGGTTCGAGGACGGCTCCGGTGGAGAGGGGGCCGACGGCGGCGCGCTGCATCTCCTGCCAGGGGGTCTGTGACGGGGGGAAGGCGAAGCCGCCGGCGGCCTCGAGGGCGGCGCGGCGTTCGGCGAACTCCGCTTCCGACAGGTCGGCGTTGACGGTGCGGGCGTTGAGGTCGATGCGGACCCGGTCGCCGGTCCTCAGCAGGGCCAGGTTGCCGCCGGCCGCCGCCTCGGGCGAGGCGTTCAGGATGGAGGCCGAGCCCGAGGTGCCGGACTGGCGACCGTCGCCGATACAGGCCATGGCGGTGACGCCCCGGGCCAGCAGGTGGGCGGGCGGGCGCATATTGACCACCTCGGCGGCCCCCGGATAGCCGATGGGACCGGCGCCGCGCATGAACAGGATCGACTGTTCGGTGATGCCGTTGTCCGGCTGGTCGATGCGGTGGTGATAGTCTTCCGGACCATCGAAGACGACGGCCGGACCCTCGAAGGCATTGGGGTCGTCGGGGTTGGACAGATAGCGGTCGCGGAACTCGGCGGCGATGACGCTGGTCTTCATGATGGCGCCGTCGAACAGATTGCCGCTGAGCACCAGGAAGCCGGCGTCGGCCATCAGGGGGGCGTCGAAGGTGCGGATGACGTCGGGAAGGATGATGTCCTTGCCGGCGCAGTTTTCACCGATCGTCCGGCCGTTGACGGTCAGGGCGTCCTCGCGGATCAGACCCGCGCCCATCAGCTGGTTGACCACGGCGGGGACGCCGCCGGCCTGATAATAGTCCTCGCCGAGGTATTTGCCGGCGGGCTGGAGATTGACCAGCAGGGGCACGGCGTGGCCGACGTCCTCCCACTGTTGCAACGGCAGGTCGAGGCCGACATGGCGGGCCAGGGCGGTGATGTGGACCGGGGCGTTGGTCGAGCCGCCGATGGCCGAGTTGACGACAATGGCGTTGTGGAAGGCGTCGGGGGTCAGGATGTCGGAGGGCTTCAGGTCCTCATGGACCATGTCCACGATCCGCCTGCCGGTCAGATAGGCGGCCTGGGGCCGTTCGCGATAGGGGGCGGGAATGGCGGCCGAACCGGGCAGGGACATGCCCAGGGCCTCGGCGAGCGAGTTCATGGTCGTGGCCGTGCCCATGGTGTTGCAGTAGCCGACCGAGGGCGCCGAGGTGGCGACCAGGTCGATGAAGCCCTCATAGTCCAGCTCGCCCCGCGCCATCATCTCGCGCGCGGTCCAGATGATGGAGCCCGAGCCGATCCGCTCGCCCTTCAGCCAGCCGTTCAGCATGGGCCCGACCGACAGGGCGATGGCCGGGATGTCCACCGTCGCGGCCGCCATCAGACAGGCGGGGGTGGTCTTGTCGCAGCCGATGGTCAGGACCACGCCGTCCAGCGGATAGCCGTACAGCAGCTCGACCAGACCCAGATAGGCCAGGTTGCGGTCCAGCCCGGCCGTCGGCCGCTTGCCGGTCTCCTGAATGGGATGGACCGGAAACTCCATGGCGATGCCGCCGGCCTCGCGGATGCCCTCGCGCACCCGTCTGGCCAGTTCGATATGGTGACGGTTGCAGGGGCTGAGGTCCGAACCGGTCTGGGCGATGCCGATGATCGGCCTGCCCGAGCGCAGCTCCTCCAGCGTCAGCCCGTAGTTCAGATACCGCTCCAGATACAGGGCCGTCATGTCCGGGTTTTCCGGATTGTCAAACCAGGCGCGCGAGCGGAGGGGCTTCTTGGGAGTATCAGACATCAGTTCCAGCCGCCGTCGACGATATGGTGTTGGTTGGTGATGGCCGAGGCGTCTTCCGAACAGAGGAAGACCACCACCCGGGCCACATCATCGGGGACCAGCCTGCGTTTCAGGCACTGGTTCTCGTAGATGCTCTTTTCGGTTTCGGGTGTGACCCACAGCTCAAGCTGGCGCTCGGTCATGATCCAGCCCGGGGCGACGGCATTGACGCGCACGCCATGTTCGCCGAAATCGCGGGCCAGCGATCGGGTCAGGCCCAGGACCGCCGACTTGGACGCCGTATAGGCCGCCATTCCGCCCTGTCCGATGATCCAGGAGCAGGAGCCCAGGTTGACGATGGAGCCTGAGCCCCGCGCCATCATGTCCGGCAGCACGGCCTGGGCGGCGAAAAACTGGTGTTTGAGATTGACCGCGATCCGTCCGTCCCAATAGGCCTCGGTGACTTCGAGCGTCTGGTGGCGCTCGTCGTGGGCGGCGTTGTTGATCAGGCCGTCGACAGGGCCGAAGGCGTCGCGCACCGTCTGGATGGCGGATTTCAGGGCGGGGATATCGGTCACGTCGCAGGCGACGAAACGGACGCCATCGCCCAGTTCAGCCTGCAGCCGCTCGCCTCTTGCGACGTCGAGATCCAGCACGCCGACGCGCGCGCCCTGGGCGGCGAAGGCGCGGGTGATCGCTTCCCCGATCCCGCCTGCGCCCCCCGTGACGATCACCACCTTGCCGTCAAGATCAGGATAGATGGCCATGAAACTCCCACGCCATCGGCGGCCTGATTGGTTTTATTTGTGAAAGATATAGTGTCAGCGAAAACGCGCCACCGCAAGGGCGCCGTATCCGCCCCGGCCCCTGCGAGCGGGAGCGCGGCCTCAGGCCTGGGACACGGCGGCCATTTCCGTCGAGATTGCGACGGCCGCCGCCCGCAGGTGCTGCAGGGCTGTATCGACGTCGCAAACCGGAGGGGTGCGCTGGATATAGGGGGTGATCAGGGTGGCGATGATGCTGTCGGCGCCCATGATGGGGGCGACCAGATCGGTCACGCCCTTTACGAAGTCGCTCTCACGGCGGACATAGCCCTGGGCGCCGGCCTGTTCCGCCCGCTTGATATAGTCCGCGACGCGGGTCTTGCCGTGCAGGGCGGTCAGCCGCTCGCGCAGCCGGGCGCGCGTGTGTTCCGAACCGCAGCCATAGAAGATGAGGCCGGAACTGGCGTCGATGACGTTGCGGCGGTAGCCGAGGCGGACGGAATAGCCCAGATCCCCCGGCCCCTCGATCCGCGCCACGACGACGATCTGCTCCTCGGTCTGGACCACCAGATGGCAGGACTGGACCGTCAGCGCGGACAGTTCGCGCATATAGGGCAGGGCGGCCTCGACCAGCGACTTGACCGGGGCCTGGGCCAGGCCGAGGGCGAACAGACGATTGGTCAGGAGGTAGCCGGCCGGGGACAGTTCGATATAGCGGCGGAACTCCAGGACCTGGATCATCCGGAACAGTTCGCTGACGGATCGCCCCAGGTCCGCCGACATCTGGGACAGGGTCATGGCCCCGCCATGGGCCGCGAGCAGCTCCAGAACGTCGAGACCCTTTTCGAGGGCGGGCGCGCGGTATTTGCGGTCGTCGGTGTCCTGTTGAACGGTCATCTCGGCCTCATCAGCAAGGGCAACACGACGCTCTCGCCCGGCGCCGCAACACAAGGCCTCTACCATCCGTGAAACCGAACGCACATATGAAAAATCGTTGACCGACGCTTCCGGCCTGTCATAGCCTGACCCCTCCAGAAGCCGGAACCGGCCGTCGGGACGCAACCACAGGGGAGGGGGCGGCGCCATGTCACTGTCCAGCATCGATATCGCCATCCTGGTCGTCTACGGACTGGCCGTCTTCGGGCTCGCCCAGTGGGTCTCGCGCGACAAGGCAGGGGCGAAAAAGACATCCACCGACTATTTTCTGGCGTCCAGGAACCTGCCGTGGTGGGCCATCGGCGCCTCGCTGATCGCGGCCAACATCTCGGCCGAACAGATCATCGGCATGTCGGGATCCGGCTATGTGATCGGACTGGGCATCGCCTCCTATGAGTGGATGGCGGCCCTGACCCTGCTGATCGTGGGCAAGTATTTCCTGCCGATCTTCCTGCGCAACGATATCGCCACCATGCCGCAGTTCCTGCAACAGCGGTACGGGCCGACCATCCGCAATGTCATGGCCGTCTTCTGGCTGCTGCTCTACGTCTTTGTGAACGTGACCTCGATCCTCTGGCTGGGGTCGATCGCCGTCTCGACGGTGACGGGTCTGGACCAGATGTACGCCATCGTCGCCATCGGGGTCTTCGCCCTGGCCTATCAGCTGTGGGGCGGGCTCAAGGCCGTGGCCCTGACCGACATCGTCCAGGTGGCGCTGCTGGTCGCCGGCGGCCTGATCATCGGCTTCATCGCCCTCGGCCGCATCGGCGGCGAGGCGGGCGCCCTGGGCGGGTTCACCACCCTGATGACCCAGTTCCCCGAGAAGTTCGACATGATCCTGTCGCGCGACAATCCCCACTACAAGGAGCTGCCCGGCATCGCCGTCCTGCTGGGCGGACTGTGGATCATGAACATCAGCTACTGGGGCTTCAACCAGTACATCATCCAGCGGGCCCTGGCCGCGAAGTCGATCGGAGAGGCCCAGAAGGGAATCGCCTTCGCTGCTTATCTGAAACTGTTGATGCCGGTGATCGTGGTCCTGCCGGGCATGGCGGCGCTGGTGCTGGCGCCGAACCTGTCCGCTCCGGACCAGGCCTATCCGACGATGATGAACCTGCTCCCGGCCGGTCTGAAGGGGCTGGTGTTCGCAGCCCTGATCGCCGCCATCATCGCCTCGCTGGCGTCCAAGGTGAACTCGATCTCGACCATCTTCACCCTCGATCTCTACGCCAAGGCGCGGAAGGGAATGAGCGAGGGCCATCTGGTCATGGTGGGCCGGATCGCCGCCGTGGTGGCCATGGTTATCGGCATGCTTGTGGCCCGTCCTCTGCTGGGCGGCTTCTCCCAGGCCTTCCAGTTCATCCAGGACTTCACCGGCTTCTTCACCCCCTCGATCGTGGTGATCTTCATTCTCGGCCTGTTCTGGAAGCGGGCTTCAGAGGCCGGCGCCCTGACGGCGGCCATCGGCGGGGTGGCCCTGTCGGGCGTCATGTTCTGGCTGGACAGCGCGGGCCTGTTCACCCTGCCGTTCATGAACCGGGTGGGGGTGGTGTTCGTGGCGGCCCTGATCGCGGCCATCGTCGTGTCGCTGCTGTTCCCGCCCAAGGCCGGCACGATGCGGATCCGGCTGGACGGGGTCAGTTACAAAACCACCCTCGGCTTCAACCTCGCCGGGGCCGGGGTCATCGCCTTCCTGATCGCTGTCTATACGATCTGGTGGTGACGCCGCCGGACGCCGGTCAACCGATGGCCGGCGCCTTGCAGTTCGCCGCGATGAAGGCCTCGTGCGTCGGCATCTGCCCGACACCCTGACGGATGGACGCCCTCAACTGGTGAAGCCACTCGCGGGTCGCCTCCAGAGGCACCGTTCCGGTGATCGGATCGGGCCGTTCGGGACGCACGCCCTGACCCAGCAGGACCGCGATCCAGCTGGTGTCCTGGAACAGTTCGTCCTCGAAGCGGAACACGCGCCCGCGTGTGCGGAACTGGTCGATCTTCCAGCGCAGGGTTTCGGGGATGTCCATGGTCGAGACATGGCGCCACAGCGGCGTGTCGTCCCGTTCGGTGGCGTGGTAGTGCAGGACCACGAAGTCCCGCACGCGCTCGTACTCCAGCTGGACCAGCCGGTTGTAGTTGTCGATGTCGGCCTGCGGGAAGCCGGTGTCGGGGAAGCTGAGCAGGAGCTTGGTGATGCCGGTCTGGATCAGGTGGATGCTGGTCGATTCCAGAGGCTCAAGGAATCCGGCCGAGAGGCCGATGGCGAGACAATTCCTGTTCCAGGCCTTCTTTCGCCGTCCGGTGCGGAAACGCAGGAAGTTGGGCTCGGCCATGGCCTCGCCGTCCAGCCCGCCCCGCAAGCGGGCCTGGGCCTCGTCGTCGCTGATGTGGTCGCTGCAATAGACATAGCCGTTGCCGGTCCTGTGCTGCAGCGGGATGCGCCAGCGCCAGCCGGCCTCAAGGGCGGTGGAGCGGGTGTAGGGCGTCGGATCCTCGACCCGGGCGCACGGCATGGCCACCGCCCGGTCGCAGGGCAGCCAGTGGGTCCAGTCCTCGTAGCCGGTCTTGAGCGCCCCCTCGATCAGCAGTCCCCGGAAACCCGAGCAGTCGATAAAGAAGTCAGCGTCGAGTTCGCGCCCGTCGTCGAGCGCGACAGAGGCGATAAACCCGTCCTCGCGCAGCTTCACATCGGCGATCCGGCCCTCATGCCGGACCACCCCGGCCGCCTCGGCCCTCTGGCGCAGGAAGCGGGCGTAGAGAGAGGCGTCGAAATGGAAGGCGTGGGTCATCTGGGACTGGATCGTGCGCGGGTCGGGGCGCGTCCGGTCGAAGCGACCCATGCGTGCGGCGACCGTGGTGACCGAATAGTCGTCCAGGCTGTCGTCCAGACCGGCGGCGTTCAGGCGCAGCCAGTACTGGTGGAATGAGGCGGCGTCGACGCGCATGCCGTACTGGCCGAACGGATGGAAATACTCATGTCCCTTGCGGAACCAGTCGCGGAACTGGATGCCCAGTTTGAAGGTCGCCTGGGTCGCGCGGACGAATTCGTTCTCGTCGATGCCAAGCAGGGCGTTGAACAGCAGGATCGGCGGGATGGTGGCCTCGCCGACGCCGACGGCGCCGATCGCCTCGGACTCGACCAGTTCGATCTTCACTGTTCCTCGCACGACATGTGCAAGGGCGGCGGCGGTCATCCAGCCGGCGGTGCCGCCGCCGACAATGAGAATTTTCCGGATCGGCTCGGGCGTCATCAGGCAGGCTCCACCGGCGCGGTCCGCCGTTCGTCAAGATAGGCGCCGTGATCCGGCAGGGAGAGGGCGGCGCTGCGGATCAGCCCGGACAGCCGTCCGGCCTGGGCCTCCATCCGGTCGAGGTCCAGCCGGTCGACCAGGGGAGAGACCCTGCGCGGCCAGACGCCCAGACCGGTCAGGACGGCCGCCCAGCTGTCCTCGCGGAACGATTCGTCTTCCAGCAGGGGAACCTCTCCACGCAGCCTGAACAGCTCGAGCTTGCCGGCCAGGGTATCCGGCGGCGGCGTTTCGCGACAGTGCCGCCAGAGTTCGCCCTCTGTGCGCCCGGCCAGGTGATAGTGGGCGATGATGAAGTCCCGTACGCGTTCGAACTCCTGAGCCGTGCGCCGGTTGTATTCGGCGATCAGGGCCGGATCGAAGTCGCGGTCGGGGAACAGTTCCAGCAGACGGCCGATACCGGTCTGGATCAGGTTGATGCTGGTCGATTCCAGCGGTTCGAGGAAGCCGGCGGCGAGGCCGAGCGACACCACATTGCCCTTCCAGGCGGAGCGCCGGCGTCCGGTGACGAAACGAAGTCGGTTGGGCTCCGCCGCCGGGGCCGCCTCCAGTTCCCGGACGAGGGCGTCAAGCGCGTCCTCATCCCTGATGAAGCTGCTGGAGTAGACATAGCCGTTGCCGACCCGATGCTGCAGGGGGATGCGCCAACGCCAGCCGGCTGTCATGGCCGTGGCTGTGGTGAAGGCGCCGGCAGGCCGGTTCGGCGGACAGGGCAGGGCGACTGCGCGGTCGCACGGCAGCCAGCGGCTCCAGTCCTCATAGCCGGCCTTCAGCGCGCCCTCGATCAACAGGCCGCGGAAGCCGGAGCAGTCGATGAAAAGGTCCCCCTCCAGTCGCCGGCCATCCTCGAGGCGCACCGCCGCGACCCGGCCGTCGGCCGCCTCCGCATCGACGATCCGGCCCTCGATCCGGACCACGCCGGCGGCTTCCGCGAGACGCCGCAGTCGGCGCGCAAAACGTCCGGCGTCAAACTGGTAGGCATAGGAGAAGGACGACAGCACCGAGCGCGGGTCGTCGAGCGGCGGGGCGAACCGGCCCTCCCGGGCCATGATGGCGGGAAGGGACCAGGGTTCCAGCGAGGTGATTCGCCCCGCGGCCTTCAGCCGAAACAGATGCTGGCGGTAGGCCTGGCCCCGGACCGGCGGGCCGTAGTCGCCAAAGCCGTGAAAATAGCGGGAGCCAGGCCCGGACCAGTCGTGAAAGGCGATGCCGAGTTTGATCGTGGCGCCGGTCTCTGCCATGAAGTCGGCCTCATCCAGGCCGACCGTGCGGTTGAACTGACGGATGGGCGGGATGGTCGCCTCGCCGACGCCGACCGTGCCGATGGCTTCCGATTCGATGAGGCGGATGTCCAGCGTCTCTCCGGCCCCGGGCCGCTGGAAGGCTTTGGCGATGGCGCTGGCCGCCATCCAGCCGGCTGTTCCGCCGCCGACAATGACGACGCTGCGAACCGCGCCCGGATGCTGATTCATCTTGCTCCCCCGGGGCTGATCTCCGTCAGCCTCCTGTCTGCCGCGGCGCGGATAGTGTGATCATATGGCGACGGCCCCGCCGCGCAAATGATAGCGCTAACTAAAAACACCTTTCAACGCATGAAAATATGTGCATCCTTGAAATGCCGGCCCTTAGAGATTGGGACACGCCGGATTGGGAAGGAACGCGCCAAGACCGCTCAAGGCGGCGGGCGCATCAGGGAGGAAGACATCTTGTCCCATTCAAACCGAAATCACCGTTTCGGCCTGCTGTGCGGGGCATCGCTCGTGAGCCTGGTCGCCCTGGCGCCGCTGTCGGCGATGGCCCAGACCACCCCGTCGACTCCCGGTCAGGACGGTGACGCCACCGAGGTCGAGGAGATCGTGGTGACCGGCATCCGGGCCCAGCTGCGCTCGGCCCAGGCGATCAAGCAAAATTCCGAGGTCATCGTCGACTCGGTGACGGCCGTGGACATCGGCGCGCTGCCGGACCGTTCGGTGTCCGAGGCGCTGCAACGCATTTCCGGCGTCACCCTGCAGCGGACCAATGCCGCCCGCGACCCGGCCCGTCTGGCGGCCGAAGGCGGCGGCGTCTTCGTTCGCGGTCTGTCGTGGGTCCGGTCCGAAACCAACGGCCGGGACATCTTTTCGGCGTCCAGCGGTCGGGGTCTGAGCTTTGAGGATGTCTCCGCCGACCTGCTGGCCGGCGTCGATGTCTACAAGAACGTCGCGGCGAACATGATCGAGGGCGGCATCGCCGGGACGATCAACCTGCGCACCCGGGTGCCGTTCGACAATTCTGAACCCTTGATTGCGATCAATGCGGACTACAACTACGGCGACCTGTCGGAACGCGGGTTCGCATCGGGCAGCGTCCTGGTTTCGGACCGATGGGACACGGGCATCGGCGAGATCGGCCTGCTGGCCAATGTCAGTATATCGAACGTCGGCAACCGGACGGATTCGATCTCGGTTGATCGCTACGATCCGGTGGTTCTGGACGCCTCCAACGCCTCGGGCGGCCGTGTCGCCGGCAATACGGTCTATATTCCGAAGTATCTCGGCTGGCGCACGATCGACTGGGAGCAGGAGCGGACCGCGATCGCCCTGGCCGCCCAGTGGCGACCGAACGACAGGCTGCTGGTCACGCTTCAGGCCCTGGGGTCACAGGCCGAAACCTACAATATCGAGCGCGCCCTGGGCACAGAGAGCGTCCTGACGCCCAACACCAGCTATGCCTACAACGAAGACGATGTCTTCATCGGCGGCCGGGTGCCGCAGGCCAACTACAACACCGACACGCGGGTCGGCGACGACACCAAGCGCACCGGCGATGTGGCGCTGAATGTCCGCTTTACGCCCAACGAGTCCTGGACGTTCAGCGGCGATCTCCAGTATGTGAAGTCAACCGCCGAAATCTATTCGATGACGGCCTTCACCCAGTTGCAGAACCGTCCCGATCTGATGATCAGCATCGGCGGCGACCTGCCGACCGTGACCTCGACCGGCGGGACCACGACCCAGCAGTCCGCCTACTGGTGGGCGGCGGCGATGGACCATATCGAGGACAATGAGGCCGACGAACTGGCGGGTCGCCTCGACGCCACCTATGACTTCGAGGAAGGCAGCCTGTTCAAGTCGGTGTCCTTCGGCATTCGCGGCACCGAGAAGAACTACACCAACCGCCAGACCGGCTATAACTGGGGTCTGCTGTCGAACCAGTACTGGGGCAACGGCGGAGGCGCGCCGGTCTATCTGGACCAGACGGGCTTCCCGGGCGGCACGGCCGATCCGCGTCTGCCGGGTGCGTCCGAACTCTACAGCTTCAACAACTTCTTCCGCGGCGATGCGCCGGTCCCGGGCGTGGCCTGGTTCCCGACCGCGGATCTGGTCAGCAATGGCACGGCCTACGCCTATGACATTCTGAAGAACACGCTCAGCTCCGGCTGGGGCTGGACCCCGCTGTCGGACGACTATGAAAGCTATCGTCTGGGCGGCGGCAACGGCGGCATCACCGAGCTGACCGAGAAGACCCAGGCGGCGTTCGTCTACGCCCGCTTCGGCGCCGAAAACGGCCTGTTCGGCAAGACCTTCGACGGCAACCTGGGGCTGAGGGTGGTCGAGACCACCACGGAGACCCAAACGCTCACCACCCTGCCGGTCATCACGGGCGCCTGCCCCACGGCCGCCGCCCCGCTCGCCAACTGCACTGCCTTCAACCGGGCCGTCCAGTTCTCGACGGGCGGGTCTCTGGATGGTCAGGACGTCAGCACCAGCTACACCAACTATCTCCCCAGCCTGAACCTCAGGGTCTTCCTGCAAGACAACCTGCAGCTTCGTCTCGCCGCGTCCCAGGCCATGGTTCGTCCGGAGATGTATCAACTCCAGCCGTTCACCAACCTGTCCATCAATTTTGAGGCGGATGGCTATACGCTGAACTCCACAACGCCCTTCACCGGCGTCGGCGGAAACCCGGAGCTGCGCCCGATCAAGTCCAGCAACTTCGATCTCAGCCTGGAATGGTATTTCGCCCCGACGGGCAGCATCACCCTTGCCGCCTTCCACAAGGACATCAGCGACTACATCTTCACCGGCACCGAGACGGTCAACATCACCAACGGAGGGATCACCAATCCCTTCCTGTTGACCCGTTACACCAACGGCGACGAGGGCACGGTTGACGGGTTCGAACTGGCCTACCAGCACTTCTTCGACTTCCTGCCGGGCTGGATGGAAGGGCTCGGGGTGCAGGGCAACTTCACCTTCATCGACAGCAGCGGCGGCCGCAACACGAGCCAGAATATCCTCGACCCGCTTCAGAATACGGCCTCGGCCGACCCGCTGCCGCTCGAGGGCATGTCGCGGACCAGCTACAACGCCGCCCTGCTGTATGAGCGGTTCGGCATCTCCGCCCGCCTCGCCTACAACTGGCGCGAGGAGTACCTGCTGACGACCTCGGCGGCCAATATCAACGCCCCGGTCTGGGCCAGCGACTATGGCCAGCTGGACGGTTCGGTCTTCTACAACATCAACGACGATGTGAAGATCGGCATCCAGTCGACCAATATCCTGAACGAGCGGACGGTGCTGAAAGTCGGCAACGAGACCCGCAAACCGCCGTACAACTGGGTGGACACGGACCGTCGCGTCGCGATCGTCTTGCGCGCAACCTTCTGATCGGACAGGCCGGGGAGGGCGATCCTGGCGGATCGATCTCCCCGGCCTGAAGAGGCGTGTTTGACTGGCGTTGGAGGATGACGATGCGCGTATCGCCCATCGGACGATGGATGGCGTCGCCGGTTCCTGAACGGGTTCTGGGCCTGGTTCTGGGTCTGGCCCTGACCCTCACATCCGGCGCCGCCCTTGCGCAGTCCCCGATCCCCCGCCTGGTCGAACAGGACGGTCGCCACGCCCTCATGGTCGATGGCGCGCCCTTCACCATCCTGGGCGCACAGGTCAACAACTCCTCCAACTATCCCGCGCCCCTCGCCGAGGCCTGGCCGGCCATTCGCCATGTCGGCGCCAATACGGTGCAGGTGCCCGTCGCCTGGGAACAGATCGAGCCGGAGGAGGGGCGTTTCGACTTCTCCTTTGTCGATCATCTGATTGCCGAGGCGCGGCGCAACGATGTGCGTCTGGTCCTTCTGTGGTTCGCCACCTGGAAGAACACCTCGCCCAAATATGCGCCGGCCTGGGTCAAGCTGGACCCCGTCCGGTTCCCGCATCTGATCCAGAAGGACGGCACGGAATCGTACGCCATGTCGCCGTACGGCCAGCAGACGCTGGCGGCGGACGCCCGCGCCTTTGCGGCCCTGATGCGCCACATCCGACAGATCGACGAACACGAACGCACCGTCATCATGATGCAGCCGCAGAACGAGACGGGGACCTATGGCTCGGTTCGCGACTATTCCCCCGCCGCCCAGGCCGCCTTCAACGGGCCCGTGCCCCAGGCCCTGCTCGACCGGACAGGCCGGACGGCCGGAACCTGGTCGGCGGCGTTCGGAGAGGAGGCGGAGGAGTTCTTCCACGCCTGGTCGATCGCCTCCTATGTCAATACGGTCGCAGAGGCGGGCAAGCGCGAATATCCGCTGCCGATGTACGTCAACGCCGCCCTGCCGGATCCGCATGAGCGCACGGCGCCCACCAACTATGCCTCGGGCGGTCCGGTCTGGCCGGTCATCGATATTTGGAAGGCTGCAGCGCCCTCGATCGAGATGCTGAGCCCGGACATCTATAACCGCGAGTCCCGCACCTATGAGGGGCATCTGGATCGCTATGCGCGACCGGACAACGCCCTGTTCGTCGCCGAGACGGGCAATGACGCCCCCTATGCCCGCTATCTGTTCTCGGTGCTGGGGCGCGGCGGCATCGGCTTCTCTCCGTTCGGCGTCGACTATACGGGCTATGCCAACTATCCGCTGGGCGCGCCTGTCGTCGATGAGACGACGCTGACGCCGTTCCGCGACGCCTATCGACTGATCTCGCCGTGGCAGAGGGTGTGGGCCCGCGCCGCCTTCGCCGGCAAGGTCCGGGGCGTGTCCGAACCGGACGACCGGGCGTCGCAGACCCTGGATCTCGGCGACTGGACGGTCACGGTCGGCTATCGTCGCTGGCAGTTCGGCCAGCCGGACTGGACCTGGCTGGGTCCGCTAGCCGATGTTCCGAATACGGACAAACCAAACGGGGGCGCGCTGATCGCCGAGATCGCGCCCGGCGAATATATCGTCACCGGCTATCGCGCCCGCATCGAGTTCGCCGCCAAGCCCTCGACGGACGGCAGGCGCCGCATGGTCGTCCGGTACGAAGAAGGCCATTTCGACGAGGCCGGGACCTGGGTCTTTGAGCGCATCTGGAACGGCGACCAGACCGACTACGGCCTGAACTTCACCGACCGGCCGCAGCTGTTGCGCGTCGTCACCGCCACCTATTGAACCCCTTTCGTATAGCGAGCGTCTCATGACCCACTCCCTGGCCCGCCGCCTGTTCGTCATCGCCCTCGGTCTGGCGCCGCTGGGCGTCGTCGCGGGGCTGATGGACACCGCCTCGGCCGCCGCGATCCAGGCCGCCGCTTTCGAGCGGATCCCCGCCGGGATCGTGGTCACCCCTTCGGAGGGCGCCGCCCGCCGGGTCCGGCTTGAGGTGTTCGGCCCCGAGACCATCCGCGTCACGGCCACCGAGGACGCCGACCTTGACCTGCCGGCCAGTCTGATGGTCACCGCCCGGCCTTCCAGCGACATCCCGTTCCGCGTCGAGACACGCGCCGATGCGGTGCTGCTGAAGACGGCGGAGGCGACCGCCGAGGTCTCGACCGTCACCGGCGCCGTGCGGTTTCTGGACGAGGACGGGCGCGAGGTTCTGGCGGAGCGGCCCGGCAGTCGCGAACTGCGCCCTGTCACCGTCGAGGACCAGACCGGCGATCACCGCTTCCTGGCCACGCGCCAGATCTGGGAAAGCCCGGCCGATGAGTCCTTCTATGGTCTGGGCCAGCACCAGCAGGGGCTGATGGACCACAAGGGCCAGGACGTGACCCTGGCCCAGCACAATATGGATGTGGGCATCCCGTTCGTGGTTTCCAGCAGGAACTATGGCCTGCTGTGGGAAACCAACGCCATCACCCGCTTCGGCGACCCGCGGCCCTATGGCATGCTGGGCGAGCGGCTGATCTTGCGCGATGTCACCGGTCGGTTCGGCGGACTGACCGCCAGCTACTACCAGGGCGATGAGCTGAAGGTTCAGCGACAGGAATCCGAGGTCAACTACGAGTTCATCCGCGAGTGGTCGCGCTGGCCCGAGGGTTTCAAGGCCCAGCCGGGCCAGCCGGTGCAGACCGGCGACATGGGCAAGGCCGGTCAGGCCGGCGTCCGTGTCGTCTGGGAAGGCACGATCGAGACGGCGACCGCCGGCCGCCACAAGTTCCGCCTCTACTCCTCCGGCTATACGAAGGTCTGGATCAATGGCGAGCTGCAGGAAGACAACTGGCGCCAGAACTGGAACCCGTTCGATCACGACTTCCAGGTCGAGCTGCCGGCGGACGAGCGGGTGGCGATCAGGATCGAATGGACGCCCGAGGACGGCTATCTGGCGCTGCGGCACATGGACCCGCTGCCGGCCGCCGAGCAGGGGGCGCTGAGCCTGGCCTCAGAGGTCGGCAACGCGATCGACTACTACTACATCGGCGGCGACAGTCTGGACGAGGTGATCTCGGGCTATCGCGGCCTGACGGGCAAGTCGGTGATGCTGCCGCGCTGGGCCTATGGCTTCTGGCAGAGCCGCCAGCGCTACAATACCCAGGACGAGGTCGTCGGGGTGGTGCGCCGCTATCGCGAGCTGGGCCTGCCGATCGACAATGTCGTGCAGGACTGGTTCTACTGGCCCGAGAACGCTTGGGGATCGCACGACTTCGATCCGGCGCGCTTCCCCGATCCGACGAAGATGGTGAAGGAGGTTCACGACATGAACGCCAACATCATCATCTCGGTCTGGCCGAAATTCTATCCGACCACCGATCACTACAAGGAACTGGACGCGATCGGCGGCATGTACACCCGCAACGTCGAGGCGGGCGCCCGCGACTGGGTCGGCCCCGGCTATGCCAACAGCTTCTATGACCCCTACCTGCCCGCCGCCCGCGACCTGTACTGGAAGCAGATGTCCGACAGCTTCAAGGGCATGGACTTCGACGGCTGGTGGCTGGATTCGGTCGAGCCGGACATGCACTCCAATCTCGACATCGCCGAGCGCACCCTGCGCATGGGCCCCACCGCCATCGGCCCGGGCGCCTATGTGTTCAACTCCTATCCGCTGGTCAACGCCGAGAACGTCTACCGCCGCTTCCGCGAGGAAAAGGGCGATGAGCGGACCTATATCCTGACGCGGTCCGCCTGGGGCGGTCTGCAGCGCACCGGCTCCACCCTGTGGTCGGGCGACGTCGTGGCGCGCTGGGACAATCTGCGCGACCAGATCTCTGCGGGCGTGAACACCGGCCTGTCGGGCATCGCCAACTGGACCCACGATATCGGCGGCTTCTCGGTCGAGGCGCGGTATTCGAATCCGGCGGGGATGAAGCCGGAGGACCAGGCGGAATGGGACGAGCTGAACCTGCGCTGGTTCCAGTTCGGGGCCTGGTCTCCCGTGTTCCGCTCGCACGGCGAATTCCCGCTGCGCGAGGTCTATAATCTGGCCCGGCCGGGCACGCCGCTGTTCGACGCCTATGCCGCCCAGATGCGGACGCGGTACAGGCTGATGCCCTATATCTACAGCCTGGCCGGCGAGACCTGGCACAATGACGGCACCATCATGCGCGGGCTGGTCATGGACTTCCCGCATGATCTGAACGCGCGCGATATCAACGACCAGTATCTGTTTGGCAAGGCCCTGCTGGTGGCTCCGGTCACCGAATACCGGGCGCGCAGCCGATCGGTCTATTTCCCTGCAGGCGCCGACTGGTACGACCTGCTGTCGGGCCAGAAATATGCCGGCGGCCAGTCGGTGACGGTCCAGGCGGCAGTGGACAAGATCCCGGTCTTCGTGCGGGCGGGCTCGATCCTGCCGACTGGGCCGGCGATCCAGTATACGTCCGAGAAGCTGGATGCTCCCCTGACCCTGATGGTCTATGCCGGCGCCGACGGGACCTTCTCCCTGTATGAGGACCAGGGCGTGACCTATGCCTATGAGCGGGGCGAGTTCGCGAGCATTCCGATGCGCTGGAATGACGCGACGGGCGTCCTGACCCTCGGCGCGCGGACGGGCTCGTATGCAGGCATGCCGGCCAGCCGCACGATCCATGTGCGCTTCGTCAGCGGGCCGGGCGCTGATGTCGGCGACTTCGACGCCGCACCGGCCCGCACGATCCAGTATACGGGTGAGGCGGTCGAGGTCCGACGTTAGGGCTCATCCGGGCCGGCGTCACATTCACTGATGATGAGGAGGCGCGGGTGCGCTTGCTGAAACTTTCCACCGCCGCGGCTGTCCTGACGATGATGGCGGTCTGTCCGGTCCAGGCCCGCGCCCAGCCGTCGGCCTCAGCGTCTCTGCTCGACGCCATGTTTCAGGACCATGCCGTCCTGCAGCGCGGGCAGCCGGTGGCGGTCTGGGGACGGGCGACGCCCGGGGCGGCGGTCTCTGTCACCCTGGGTCAAACCGGGGTTCAGGCCACGGCGGGCGCCGACGGCCGCTGGCGCGCCACCCTGCCGGCTATGGTCGCTGGCGGTCCCTATGTGCTGACGGCCGAGGTCGAGGGCGCGGCTGCCCAGACGGCGTCGGACGTGATGGTCGGCGATGTCTGGCTGTGTTCGGGCCAGTCGAACATGGAGTTCGCGGTTCGTCAGGCCACAAACGCTGAATCGGAAATCGGCAATGCCAATGACGCGAACCTGCGCCTGTTGCTCGTCGGCCGGTCGAGCCTGCCGGCGCCGGCCGCCGCGCCGGGCCCGGTCGGTCGGTGGCGCACGACCAGCCCCGACAGCGTGCGCGACTTTTCGGCCGCCTGCTATTTCATGGGCCGTGACCTGCGACGGACCGAAAATGTCCCCATCGGCCTGATCGCCGCCTCCTGGGGCGGTTCGATCATCGAGGATTGGCTGAGCCGCGACGCTGTCGTCAAACTGGGTGGTCATGACGAGGCGCTGAATGCGCTGGACGCCTATGCCCGTGATCCCGCCGAGGGCGATGCGATCTGGCGGCGGGTCACCCAGGCCTGGTGGAGCGCCAACGATCCCGGCACCCGGCAGGGCTGGAACCTGCCGCAGACCCGGGACGCCGACTGGGCGCCGATCGCCGCCGAGGGCTTCTGGGAAAGCGCGGTTCCGGGTCTGGAGACCTTCGACGGCGTGGTCTGGTTGCGCCGGGAGGTCGAGCTGACCGCCGCACAGGCGCGTCAGGCTGCGACCCTCGAACTGGGTCCGGTCGACGATGCCGACGTGACATGGATCAATGGCCAGTATGTCGGCGGATCCCAGGGCTGGGACACGCCGCGCACCTATACGGTTCCGGCCGGGACGCTGAAGCCCGGGCGGAATCTGATCGCGGTCGGGGTCCTGGACACCAATGGCGGCGGCGGCGCCTGGGGACCGGCGACGAACAAGCGGCTGGCATTCGCGGACGGGACCAGTGTCTCCCTGTCGTCCGGCTGGCGTCACCGGGTCGCCGCCCCCCTGGGCGACCTGCCGATCGCGCCGCGAACGCCCTGGATCGGCGGCAGCGGCACGACGACGCTCTATAACGGCATGATCGCCTCGCTCGGGCCCTACGGGCTCAAGGGCATGGCCTGGTACCAGGGCGAGTCCAATGTCGCCGACCATGTCGGCTATCGCCGCCTGCTGCCGGCCCTGTTCGCCGACTGGCGGGCGCGGTTCGAAAGCCCCGAAATGCGGATGCTGGTGGTGCAACTGGCCAACTTCGGTCCGATGGCCGGCCAGCCGACAAACTCGTACTGGGCCGCCCTGCGCGAGAGCCAGCGCACCGTCGTCAATGCCGATCCGCTGGCGGGTCTGGCCGTGGCCATCGACATCGGCGACCGCTACGACATCCACCCGACCAACAAGCTGGAGGTCGGGCGGCGGCTGGCGCTGGAGGCGCATCGGCTGGACGGGATCGCCCAGCCGGTCTCGCCCCAGCCGGTCGCGGTCGAGCGCGGCGCGGATGGGGTGTATGTCCGCTATGCTGCGGGTACGGCGCTCACCGCCTATGGATCCGCCGGTCCCGTCGGTTTCGAGCTGTGCGAGGCGAACGGCGTCTGCCGCTTTGTCGAGGCGACCGTCGCCGGGGATCGGGTGGTCCTGGCCTCCGCCCGGCCGACCGACGTCAAGGTCCGGCTGTGCTGGGCCGACAGCCCGATCTGCAATCTCTACGGCCCCGCCGGCCTGCCTGCGGTCCCGTTCGAGGCCCCGATCCGCTGAACGGAACTCAGACCAGACCGGCCCCCCTCAGCCGCACGGCGGGCGCCACCGTCACGGGGCGTTCCGTCGGCAGGTCGATGGTCAGGCCTTCGTTTGTCTGGCGGAAGGGCAGGGCGGCCCCGCCCAGCAGTTCGACCGCCTCGACCTGGCCGGCCGGAGGCTTCAGCGTCGGAATGACCATCCGTGCGTCCTCGGGCCAGTCCAAAGCGAAGGCGTACAGGGTCCGATCTTTCGTGGTGAAGCGGATGTCCCGGCCCGTCCACGGCCGCGCCGCGCCCTCGCCGTGCATACCCGCGACCACCGTCGTCGGCCCCTCGCCATAGATGCGCCAGGGCCGGGTGTCGAAGATGGCCTCGCCATTGACCTTCATCCAGGCGGCGATGTCGGTCAGGATCCGGCGCTCGTCGCTGTCGATGGAGCCGTCGCCGCGCTGCGGGATGTTCAGCATCAGATTGCCGTTCTTCGACACCACATCGACCAGGCGCTGGATCACGCTGTGGGCCGGCACATAGGAATGGCTGGTGTAGCGGGCGCGGTTGTAGTGCCAGTCGCCGATACAGGTATCGGTCTGCCACGGCTCGGGCTTCAGACTGTCTGAAAAGCCGCGCTCTACCGTTTCGACAATGCCCTTGCGCTGGCGCTCGTCCAGGCGCTTGCCGTTCACGACCGGCAGTTCGCCACGCCATTGCAGCGAGGCGTTGTAGTATTCGGCCGTGGCCTCCAGTCCGTATCGACCCAGCGGCAGCTGATAGTTGTCGAAATAGACCATGTCCGGGCGGTACTTGTTGATCAGGTCGCGCTGGCGCGCCACCCAGGACCGGACGAAGGCGGGGTTGTTCGCCGGCGGGGTCTCGATCCACTGGCCGTCGCGGGCGTCGTGCCAGGCGTTCATCCCGGCGATGGAGCCGATCCCTTCCGGCGGGGCGAAGGTCGGGCCGGTGTAGAGCTCCTGCGGGTCCAGCCCCTCCCACCATGTGCCTGCGCCATCGGCCTTGGTCAGGCGGGCGGCGTCGTAGCGGACGCCCTTCATCGGCCCCTCGGCGTCATAGCCATAGGCCGTCTGCCACCAGTGCCAGGCGTGGGCCGCGTGGTTTGACACGGCGAACCTCAGTCCTCGCGCGCGGACAGCCTTTTCCCAGGTCCCGACGATGTCGTGCTTCGGCCCGACCCGCATGACGTTCCAGTCGTGGTGGGCGCTGTCGAACAGGTCGAGATTGTCGTGGTGGTTGGCCATTGACATAATGTAGCGGGCGCCGGCCGCCTGATAGAGATCCAGCAGATCCTCCGGATCCCACTGGTCAGCCTTCCACTGGTCGATGAACTCCATGAAGCCGAAGCGGCTGGGATGGCCGTAAGTCGCGACGTGGTGGTCGTAGAACGGGTTGCCCTGGATATACATCTGGCGGCCGTACCAGTCGCCGAACTCGGGCACGCACTGAGGCCCCCAGTGGGACCAGATGCCGAACTTGGCGTCGCGGAACCAGTCGGGCGTCTGATAGCCTTCAATCAGACTGTCCCAGGTCGGGTTGAACGGCCCCGGCGTGATCTGGCCCCAATTCGTCCGGCCCGGCGTCGTGGCGCAGGCGCCCAGAATCGAGGCCCCCAGCATCGAGGCCGAGGCGCCGGCGCCCAGAAGTCCGCGTCGCGACAGGGTCATGCCGGTTCTCCATAGACGATGCCGCGTCCGTCGGTCGCCACATAGACGCGGCCGGGGATGCGGGGATCACCGGCAATGGCCCGGAACCGGCGACCGTATTCGTGGCGCTCGTCATTGATTCGCGACCATGACCGGCCCCGATCGTCGGAGCGGAAGACGCCGAGCACCGAACCGCGCGTGCCGATGGCGAACAAAGTCGGCCCGGCGGCGCCCGGCGGCGGCCTGCCGAAGTCCATCATCCTGACCGCCAGATCGCTGTCGATCCGCTCGAAATTCTGGCCGCCGTCACGGCTGTTGAACAGACCTGCGCGTGAGACCAACCAAAGCTGTCCCTCGTTCCCGGGGGCGGCCTTGAGCGGGAAGGCCTGTTCGCGCCACGTCGGACGATCGCCCGACACATCGGGCAGGCCGCGCGAGGGCACAGGCGCGAAGCTTTCGGCGCCGTCGACACTGACGAACCAGTCGCCGCTGTGAAAATCCAGCGCATAGAAGAGCAGGGGATCCTTGCGGTCCGCCACGGGCTGCAGCAGCGGCGGCAGGCCGCGACAGGTCCGCCATGTCGCGCCCCGATCGCGCGACCAGACCGCCTCGGGCGTCGCCAGGACAAAAGTCGAGCCGTCGGCCGAGACGACGATCCGGGCGTCCCGGTACAGGTCCATTCGCGGATCCTCGGGCGAGGGCGCCGGCCCGCCCGCGGCCGGTCGCGGCCGGCCCAGCGGCGTCCAGCTCAGCCCCGCATCGCCGGACCAGGCCAGGGTCGAGCCGTCATGTCCGCCGGAGCCGACCCCTTCATGCGGAGTGCCGCTGCGCACCACGATATTCGGGGCCGCCCCGGCCCAGTCGATCTGGTTGGTGTTGCCGAACACCGGGGTGATGAACTGCCGCGACGGCGACCGGTCCAGATCCTCGTGGGCGAAACCGGAGATGTCGCCGAACCCGCTGAGCAGGGGCGGACCGACGGCGGCGCTGGTCAGGGTGATCACCGCCGTCTGTTCAATGCCCTCGACCCAGGGCTTCCACAGGGTCGGCGCCCCGCGATCGGCGGCCTTCAGATCGTCGGTCGCATAGAGGGTCGCGCCCGTCGCATAGACAGCCCGACCGCCGTTGAACGGATCTATGGCCAGGGCGGCGATCCACCAGCCGAAATCGGGCTCGGCATTGCCCCAGTACAGGAAGGGCGTCGCTGAGACGTCCCGGCGCGACGTTTCGCGCAAGCTGGTCCAGCTGAGGCCGTCGTCGGTCGTCCGCCAGAGGGTGTCGCCCGGCTCCCAGCGGTTCAGGGTGGATACGAGCACAGTCCCGGGCGCTTCGGGGTCCACGGCCACCCCCATGAAGCCGCTGGCCCGACCTTCGGCGGGGCGGGGCGGGGAGATATCGGCCAGGACGTCGCCGCTGCGGCTGTCCAGCCGGGTCACGGCGCCGTTCGTCACCCCGTTGGGACCGACCCCCTCGCACCAGGTGACATAAAGGACGCCCCGGTCGTAGATCGCCGCCTTGACCGGGGACAGACCGGCCGGACCGCCCTCCAGCCTGCGCCAGCTGCCGCCCGCGTCGTCGGAGCGGTACAGGCCCTGACCCTCGTCGTCCGCGACCCCGACGAACAGGGTCGGGGTGGCCGCGCCGCGACGTCCAGAAGCCGGGTCGAAGATCGCAAAGGAAAGTCCCGGATGGGTGGGCTGGTCCAGGCGCGCGCCCTGTCCCGCAACGGGGAAGCCGGCGACCGTTCGCCAGCTCGCCCCCTTGTCGGCGGAGCGCTGCAGCCCGTCATGGCGCGAAGCGAAATAGAGGATGCGGTTGTCATTCGGGTCGACGGCCAGACGTTCACCCAGCCCCCGGCCATCCTCATTGCCGCCCATGGGAAAGGGGACGGGGGTGGCCGCCCATGTGTCGCCCCGGTCGCCGGAGCGCAGGATGGCCGCCTCGCCGCCTCGATGCATGCCGACCGCCGCATAGACGACATCCGCCTCGAGCGGATCCGGCGCGATGCTCTCCACCCCCATATAGCTGGAGACCGGGTTCTGGTCCTGAAGGGGGATCCACCGGCCTGTGGCGGGATCGGTGCGGTAGGCGCCGCCCATGTCGGACCGCAGATAGGCCAGTCCCGGGACGACCCGGCTGAACATCACGCCCGGGACGAAGCCGCCGCCTCCGACGACCACGTTTTTCCAGCGGTAGGGCAGGGCGTCGGGGGTTGCGCCGCGCGCCGCCCCGGGCAGGCCGCAGGTTCCGGCGGCGGTGAGCGCCAGCCGGCCCAGGGTGCGTCGTGTCAGTCGTGGCCTCATGGCGATCTTCCCCCAAGCGACCCCCGAGACGGTTGCTCCGTCGTCTGATAGCGCTAACAAACTGATTGACAAGATTGCCACTGGCGGATCAAGTTGCATAGGTGAAATGACGGCTCCGCCCTGTCCTCCCCGGCGGATGTCGGAATTTCACGTCGAACCCGACCGAACTGTCGGCGCCGCCCGTCAAGGGCAGCGCCGGCCTTTTCGCCGACCCGTCTCCGGGAGGATGTATGATGATCCAGCTCCGCCGTCGTTTTGACCTTCGCATTGCCGTGTCGCTGACCGCGATGATGGGGGCGGTCTCGATGGGCGCCTCGGCCTGTGCGCATGGTTCTGGCCGGCCGGATCCGGTCAATCATGTGGCGCCGGCCGCCTCGATCGTGACGGACGCCAGTCGCGCCCATCCGGACCTGTGGCCAGACGCCGCCTCGCCCGCCGCCCTGACGGACGCCGCCACCGAGGCCAGGGTCACGCAGCTGATGGCCCGGATGTCGCTGGAGGAGAAGGTCGGGCAGCTGATCCAGGCCGATATCAGCGCCATCAGGCCCGAGGATCTGCTGACCTATCCGCTGGGCTCGATTCTGGCCGGCGGCAACTCCTCGCCCGGCGGCGACGAGCGGGCATCGGCTGGAGCCTGGGTCGAACTGGCGCGGGCGTTCCGCGCGGCCAACGCCCGCCGCGGCGGGACTGTCATCCCGCTGATCTATGGCATCGACGCCGTGCACGGCCACAACAACGTCGTCGGCGCGACCATCTTCCCGCACAATATCGGCCTGGGGGCCGCACGCGATCCGGACCTGATCCGGCGCATCGGTCAGGCGACGGCGCTGGAAGTCGCAGTGACCGGGGCCGACTGGACCTTCGGGCCGACCCTGGCCGTACCGCGCGACGACCGCTGGGGCCGGGCGTATGAAGGCTATGCCGAACATCCCGAGGTGGCGCAGGCCTATGCCGGCCCGATGACCCTGGGCCTGCAGGGCCGGCTGTCGGCCGACGCCCCGCTCGCGCCCGGCCATATCGCCGGGTCGGCCAAACACTTCCTCGCCGACGGCGGCACGACCGGGGGCAAGGACCAGGGCGATTTCGCCGGGTCCGAACAGGCGCTGATCGCCACCCACCTGTCGGGTTACACCCAGGCCATCGATGCCGGCGTCCTGTCGATCATGGCCAGCTTCTCCAGCTGGAACGGCGTCAAACACTCCGGCAACGAGACCATCCTGAACGATGTCCTGCGCGGACCGCTGGGCTTCGAGGGCTTTGTGGTGTCCGACTGGAACGCGCATGGCCAGCTGCCCGGCTGCTCGAACGAAAGCTGCGCCCTGGCCGTCAACGCCGGGATCGACATGCTGATGGCGCCCGACAGCTGGAAGCCGCTGTACGAAAACACCCTGGCCCAGGCGCGGTCCGGAGAGATCCCGGCCGCGCGGCTGGATGAGGCCGTGCGCCGCATCCTGCGCGCCAAGATCAAGGGCGGGGTGTTCGCGACGGAACGCCCCTATGAGGGCCGGTTTGAGCTTCTCGGCTCGGCCGATCATCGCGCCCTGGCCCGGGAGGCGGTGCGCAAGTCGCTGGTGTTGCTCAAGAACGAGGGCGGAATCCTGCCGATCCGGGCCGGCGCCCGGGTGCTGGTGGCCGGCGCCGCCGATGACATCGGCCAGGCCTCGGGCGGCTGGACCATCACCTGGCAGGGCACCGGCAACCGCCGCGCCGACTTTCCCAATGGCGAGTCGATCTGGGAGGGGTTGAAAGCGGCCATCGAGAATGGCGGCGGTCAGGCGGCCCTGAGTCCCGAGGGCCGCTTTGACCAGAAGCCCGATGTGGCCATCGTCGTTTTCGGCGAGACTCCCTATGCGGAATTCCAGGGCGATGTGGACACGCTGGACTACCGGCCGGGCGAGCCGCTTGAAGTGCTGCGCCGGCTGAAGGCCGCCGGGGTGCCGACGGTCTCGGTCTTCCTGTCGGGCCGCCCGCTGTGGACCAATCCCGAGATCAATTCCTCGGACGCCTTCGTCGCCGCCTGGCTGCCGGGTTCGGAGGGCGGAGGGGTCGCCGATGTGCTGGTGGGCAATGCCGCCGGCGGGCCGCGCCATGACTTCACCGGGCGGCTGTCCTTCAGCTGGCCCAAGGACGCCAAGGGTGAGCCTCTGAACGTCGGCCAGCCCGGCTATGATCCCCAATTCGCCTATGGCTATGGCCTGGCCTACGCCCGGCCGGCTTCGGTCGGCCGCCTTTCGGAAGAGAGCGGCGTCGTCGAGGTCGCCTCGAGCGTCGATCGCTATTTCGTCGATGGCCGCTTCATCGCCCCCTGGTCGCTGATGCTGCGCGATTCGGGTGGAGAGTTCCGTCTGGGTCTGGAGGCTCAGGGCCGGTCGCCGCGCGGCGGGGTCAGCGCCCGGTCGGGCGACGGCCGGGCCCAGGAATCCGCGCGGGTCCTGACTTTTGATTCACCCGCCGGCCAGACGGCCCATGCCCTGATCGCCGCCGCCCCGGTCGATCTGACCCGCCAGACCAATGGCGAGATGGCGATCAGCTTCGGCTATCGCGTCGATGCACGGCCGGACGAGAAGGTGCTTCTGACCCTGGGCGCGGGATCGGTCGATATCACCTCGATCCTCGCGGCTGCCCCGGTGGGCGAATGGCGCACGCTGAAGGTCCGGCTCTCCTGCCTGCGGGACCGGGGCGCGGTCACCGGCGCGGTGGATCAGCCCTGGGGGCTGCAGTCGACCGGCCATCTGACCGTCGCTGTCGAGGACATCCGGCTGGCCTCCAACGAGGGCGACGCGGTCTGCCCGGCGGGGTGAGGACGCTCGCCGCCTCGCGACGGGATGCGGCTCCCGCATGAGGCCAGACGGTGTCCGCGACGGCGGAGCTGCGGCTGGACCAGCCGGGCGCGACCTTTTGCGCCGGAGGTCTATGGCCAGGTCATGGAGCAGCCGGGGACCGGTATTGACGGCGGCGTCCGGGTCGGCGAAGGGCGGACGCGCCCGATACGCGCGGGTTCCGCAATGACGTGGGGGCGGTGATGGCGCGCGCGATTTCCGGACGTATCCTGACCGGCGCGGCGATGGACGCCAGCAAAACACCGTCGATGCGCCGGAGCGGGTCCGGCCCGCTGGCTATGCCGGGGCGCGCGCTGTGGGCGGCCGCCCGACGGCGCGACTCCCCGTCCGGTCGCTGGTCGTCCTGGCGGTCAGGACCGGGGGATAGCCGCGCCATTGGCGACGGCGACGCCCGATGGGTCGATGCTGGATTAAACATCGTAACCGGACGGAGTTTCGTGAAAGCGATATTATAACTTCATCCGTCCGACGGGTAATCGTCACAGTACGGCGCGGACTGCGTCACACAGAAGCCCTAGTCATGCCGTCGGGCAGGTGGGGACGTTGATACGTCGCAAGCGGGGCATGAGGCCTCCATCCTGTCGTGAAATCGATCCAGACACGGTGGACATGATGACCGGCTTTCGACTGACAACCCTTCTCACGGTCGCCACCAGCGCCCTGATACTCGCGGCCTGCGGCTCCGCCGAGGTGGCCTCGCCCGGCGAAGGCGACTTCGGCAACGGCGGCACGACCCCGACCCCCCCGACGACCCCGACCACGCCGACCCCCGGCACGCCCGCCTCGGATTGCCCGACCGGCTTCGCCAACGTCGGCCTGATCTCGAACGGCACCCTGCGCATCTGCCAGCTGCCGCAACAGATCACCGGCGCCCTGAACGTGCCGCTTCGCGCCGGCACCATCTATTCGATCAGCGGCCGCACCGAAGTCGGCAGCGATCGCGGCATTGATCCGGCCGCGCCGATCGCCGGCAGCCAGCAGGGCATCCTGACCGTCGAGCCCGGCGTCAAGGTCTTCGCCTCGGGCGGCGGCGACTATCTGATCATCAACCGCGGGTCGCAGATCTTCGCCGAAGGCACCGCGACCCAGCCGATCGTCTTCACCAGCCGCCAGAACATCGAAGGCACGACCACCGAGACCTCGCAGGGTCAATGGGGCGGTCTGGTCATCGCCGGCCGCGCGCCGCAGGCCAACTGCCAGCTGACCGCCCCGGTGACCTGCACCGGCCAGGTTGAAGGCACCTCGGCCTTCTACGGCGGCAACACCCCGGCCGACAACTCGGGCCGTATCCGCTACGTCCAGATCAAGTTCTCGGGCTTTGAAATCTCCACCGGCAACGAACTGCAGGGCCTGACCATGGCCGGCGTCGGCTCGGGCACCACGGTCGAGTTCGTCCAGATCCACAACTCTTCGGATGACGGCATCGAAATCTTCGGCGGCAACGTCAACCTGAAGCGCATCGTCATCACCGGCGCCGACGACGACGGTCTGGACACCGACACCGGCTGGCGCGGTGGCGCCCAGTTCGGCATCGTGACCCAGCGTCCGCCGAACTCCACCAGCCGTTCGGCCGGTTTCGAGTTCTCGTCCGCCCCGGCCGCCACGCCGCTGGCCTCGCGCTACATCTCGCAGCCGAAGATCGCCAACTTCACCCTGGTTGGCCGCAACGCCCCGATCAACGCCCACACCGTCGCTCACTTCGACACGGGTACGAAGCCGACGATCATCAACTCGGTGTTCACCAGCGCCGCAGGCTCGGCTGCGGGTTGCCTCGACATCGCCGACGCCGACACCCAGACGTCGGGTCCGGTGTTCACCTCGGTGTTCATGTCGTGCGGCATCTCCTACCGTTCGAACAACGCCACCCGCTCGGCGGCGGTCTTCACGGCCGGCGCCAACAATACGGCCGCCGGCACCTCGACCCTGACGGCTCCGGCCTCCGGAACGTCGCTGTCGAACCAGGTGCTGACCTTCATCAACGGCGCCAACGAGACGGCGGTCACCCCGACCAACGCCCCGGCCGTCTACAGCTGGTTCACCTCCACCACCTACATCGGCGCCGTGCAGAACGCCTCCGACACCTGGTGGCAGGGCTGGACCTGCGGCCTGACCGCCGGCGCGACCTGCTGATCGCGAAACAGGGGGCGGTGGTCATTCGGACCGCCGCCCCGCCTTCGCCCGTAATGTCTGCTCCTTCGAGGCCCCGATCATGAAGACCCTCACCCTGACCCTGACCGGGGTCTTGCTGGCGACCACCGCCCTTGTCGCGCCCAATCTTGCCATGGCGCAGGATCAGGCCGCGCCCCCTGCCGCGATGGAGCAGGAACAGCCTGCCGAAGAACAGACGGACGTCGTTGACGAGATCGTCGTCCTTGGCCGCTACATCCCCGAACCCAACCGTGAGAGCTCCGAGGTCGCGGCCTTCCTGACGTCGGAAGACCTGGAACGGACCGGCGATTCGAACGCCGCCGCCGCCCTCGTGCGCGTCACCGGCCTGTCGATCGTCGAGGGCCGCTTCATCTATGTGCGTGGTCTGGGCGAGCGGTATTCGTCGGCCATGCTGAACGGTTCGCCGCTGCCGAGCCCCGAGCCGCTGCAACGGGTTGTGCCGCTGGACCTGTTCCCGTCCAACATCCTTGAGAGCGTCACCGTCCAGAAGACCTATTCGTCCAACTTCCCGGGCGAGTTCGGCGGCGGCGTGGTCGATCTGCGCACCATCGACGCCCCCAATGAGCCGTTCTTCAACATGAGCGTCTCTCTGGGCGGCGACAGCGAGACGACCGGCAAGGAAGGCCTGATCTACTACGGATCGCGGACCGACTTCACCGGCTTCGACGACGGCACCCGCGACATCCCCGGCCCGCTGGCCCTGGCCTTCGGGACCGGCAAGCGCGTGACCACCGGTCAGGACTTCACGGCCAACGAAATCCAGAACATCGGCCACTCCCTGGTCAACTCGCCGCTGCGCCTGCTCCAGAAGGAGACGATCCCGGTCGAGTACGGCTTCAGCATTTCCGGCGGGACGTCGTCCGAGACGCCGCTCGGCACCCTGGGCGTGATCGCCGTCGTCGGCCATGACAATGGCTGGAGCAACCGTCATGCGGTTCAGCAGGAAGCGAATTTCGAGGGCAACGTCCTCGTCCCGACCAGCAACTATCGGGTGGTCTCGAACCAGAACGACGTCCGGTCCAACCTGCTGGCCGCCGTGTCGCTGTCCAATGTCGACCACGAGGTGAAGTGGACGAACTTCTACGTTCGCAACACCACCAAGGAAGCCCGTTCTGAGGTCGGCTTCGACCAGCAGGCCGGCAACGTCCTCCGCAAGGACTATACGGAATGGTTCGAGCGGACGCTGTTCTCCACCCAGCTGGCCGGCGAACATCATTTCATGGACGGGTCGCTGGAGCTGGACTGGCGCGCCGCCTATTCGACGACCGAACGCAACTCGCCTTACGAGACCCGGTTCGAATACGGCCTCAACGCCGCCAACAACTTCATCCACCGCGACAGCAACCTGATCTCCTTCAGCGAGCTGACCGACGACATCGTGTCGGGCGGGGTGGACCTGACCTACCGCCTGGCCCTGTCCGATGCGCGTGAGGCCAAGTTCACCATCGGCGGCGCGTCGTTCGACAACACCCGCGACGCCCAGCGCCGCGACCTGACGCTGCGCGCCGTAGGCTCGCTGACGGACTCTCAGCGCCAGTCGCGCGTCGACTTCCTCTATTCGGACTTCAACCTGAACCCGAACTCGATCGAACTGCGTGAAGTCACCGGCGGCAACGGTGCGGCCGCCTATGACGCCCAGCTTCAGGTCAATGCGATCTATGCCCAGGTCGACGCCGAGATCCTGCCCCTGGTCAGCACGACCATCGGCGTGCGCTTCGAGGACGGTGAGCAGACGGTCACGACCCGCGACCTGTTCGGTTCGACGGCGCCGTTCGCCCCGACCCGGATCGAGGAGCAGTATTACCTGCCCTCGTTCACCGCGACCTGGAACTTCTACGAGGACATGCAGCTGCGTCTCGGCGCCTCGCAGACGATCGGCCGTCCGCAGTTCCGCGAGCTGGCGCCGCAGTCCTACACAGACCCGGAAAGCAACCGCACCTTCTTCGGCAACCCGTATCTGGTCGATACGGAGATCCTGAACCTTGACGCGCGCTATGAGTGGTTCTTCGCCCGCCAGCAGTATGTGACGGCCGGCGTCTTCTTCAAGGAACTGGACAAGCCGGTCGAGTCGACGATCGTCCTTCAGGGCGACACGCGTCAGCAGTCCTACCTGAACGCTCCGAAGGCCACGATCATCGGTGCGGAGCTGGAAGCCAAGAAGTTCTTCGAATACCCCGACAACGGCATGGCCTTCATCGCCAACAAGCGCTGGCTGGTCCAGGCCAACTACACCTACTCGAAGTCCGAGGTGCAGGTCGGTAAAGACGACACGGTGCTGAGCCTCGGCGGCGGCGGGGCGCCTGAACGCGCCTCCTTCTTCATCGAGGACGGCAGCCGTCTGCAGGGCCAGTCCGAGCACGTCGCCAACCTGCAACTGGGCTGGGAAGACGATACGGCCCGGTCGCAGGCGACCTTCATCGTGAACTATGTCTCGGAGCGCACCACGGCGCGGGGCGCCGGCAGCGCCGGCAACCGCGAACCCGACTATGTCCAGGATCCGGGCGTCTTCCTCGACTTCGTCTACCGCAAGGAGTTCGCGGTCGGGTCGCGCGATCTGGGCTTCTCGCTGGAGCTGCGTAACCTGCTCCAGACCGGGTTCGACGAGTATCAGGAACTGGGCAACAAGATCCTGATCAACAACTACGACATCGGTTCGAGCGCCTCGGTCAGCCTGAGCGCCAAGTTCTGAAGTCCGGCCTCCGGATGACGAAAGGGCGGCCCCTCGCAGGGCCGCCCTTTTGCTTTGCGGACGGAAGGTTGACACCGCCCGGGATCGGGGCAAGGCGTGAGCGGTCCCTGTCGGGGGCGCGAGCCTGCTGGAGACACTGAAACTATGCGGCATCCGGGCGTCATCACAGCAGCTCTGGTCCTGACGCTGGCGGCGGTCGAAGCCTCGGCCGCGCCGCTGGATCACGCCGCCGTCGACGCGGCGCCGCAGCGCTATGTCATGACCCTGCCTCAGACCCCGGTGGCCGAGGTTGCGGAGGAGGTTCTGGGCCAGACCCTGGGCCTGCCGGTCACCGTCGACCCGCGGGTCGACACTCAGATGACCTTCCGGGTCGACGGCCTCTATTCGCCCCGGGCCCTGGCGCGCGAGTTTGGCTATCAGCTCTGGAACGTCGACGTGGCCCTGATCGAGGATCGGTCCAACGCCCTGGTGCTGATCCCGGCCTCCGCCCTGCCAGAGGCCGTGGCCAACGGCGCCGAGGTGGTCTCGCCCCTGGCGCTGAAGGCGGCGAGCGCGCCGACGGCCCGGGCCTCGGGCGCCGCGCCGCGCAAACCCATCGTCTATGGCGACCGGCGAGGGATTGCAGAGGGATGGCCGGTGGTTCTGGCCCTCCTCGCTGGCTGGATCGGCGGGCTTCTGACGCCGCGCGCGCGTGAAGCTGTCCGCGCCTGGCGTCGGCGACGTGCCGCCGCCCCGACCGTGCTGATGATCGACGACGGCCTCGCCGCCCTGCCGGTCGACGACGGAGCCGGGGCAGGGGATTCCTATGTCATCGAGATCGACTTCCGGGCCAGGTCCCGCTGAAGCGGGCGGGCCCGCGCGGCGCGCCTCAGAAAATCCCTTCGACCTCGGGCTGCAGCCGGGGCTGTTCGATCGCGTCACGCGTCGGCGGCAGGGCCCGGACCGTCTCGGCGGCCCTGAGCCGCTGATAGCGATCCTCGGCATTGCGCCGCACATCCTCGGCGCTGCGCAGGATGGTGGGTCGGAGGAAGATGAACAGGGTGCGGCGGGTCTGGCTGTCGCGCCGGGCGCGGAACAGGCCGCCAATGCCCGGAAGATCGCCCAGCCCCGGCACCTTGCTGTCGCCCGTCTGACGGTCGTCGGTGATCAGTCCGCCCAGGACGATGGTCTGGCCGTCGTCGGCGAGGACCGTGGTCTGGATGCTGCGGCGATTGGTGACCAGATCGGCGGCCCCGGCGATATTGCCGTTGACCAGCGAAGACACCTCCTGACTGACTTCCAGCCGGACGACGTCGCCATCGTGGACGCGGGGCGTGACCCTGAGGGTGACGCCGACATCCTCACGCGAGATGGTGGTGAAGGGGTTCAGGGTATTGCCCTCGGTCGCAAACGACCCGGTGCGGAACGGCACGTTCTGGCCGACGACGATCTCGGCCTCCTGATTGTCCAGCACGGTGACGCTGGGTGTGGACAGCAGGTTGGCGCTGGTGGTGCGCGACAGGGCCTGAAGCAGGACGCCGAAATCGCCCTTGCTGCCGGCCGCCAGATTGAGCCCCTCCGCCAGAGCCGCGCCGCCGGGCACCGCAAGCGTGGTCAGGATGGTCGACAGGGGCGTGCCCGAGTTGGCGAACGACGTCCCGCCGATGACGCCCTCAGCCGGCACCGCCCCGCCTGCGGCCAGCTGGATGCCCAGTTGCTCGCCCAGATCGCCGGTGATCTCCACGATCGCGGCCTCGATGGTGACCTGCGGCCTGCGGATGTCGAGCTCGGTGATCAGGTCGTTCAGCATCTGGACCGTCGCCGGGGCCCCGCGCATGACCACGGCGTTCAGCTCGCTGGCCGACTGGACCGTGACGTCGCCCAATGAAAAGCCGCGTGGACTGGCCGACTCTCCGCTGGTCGAGGCGGTCGCGGCGGCCGGGGTCGCCGCGCCCGCCCCGGCCTCGCGACCGGCGGTGCTGAGGCTGGCCAGACCGGTCTGGCGCAGACTGCGGCTCACAGGGTTGGTGGCCGAGGGTTCGGCGCCCATCAGGCCGCGAATGATCTCGACCACATTCTCGGCATCGGCATTCCTGAGCCGGACCACGCGCGTGGTCGGCGAGGCGCCGCCTGGCCGGTCAAGGGCCGCGACGATATTGCGGGCCTGGGCGATGTCGTCGCTTTCCCCCCGCACAAGCACCGTATTGCTGCGCACATCAGCCGTGACGCGGGCGCCGCCGACCTCCTGACCCAGCAGGGCCGTGATGGCGGACGCCACCTCTTCAGCCGAGGCGTGTTGCAGCGGCAGGTTGACGAAGCTGGAGCCGCCGCCGCTGTCCAGCGACTGGGCCAGAAGCTGCACCCTCCGCACATTGTCGGCATAGTCGGTGACGACAATGGCGTTGGGCTCGGTCACTGCCTCCACATTGCCGAAACTGTTGACCAGAGGGCGCAGGGCGCGAACGGCCTGATCGGAGGGCAGGTTGCGCAGGCGGATCAGGCGTGTGACCACCTGCTGGCTGGAGCCGGAGCCGCCGTCGGCCGCCGCGCCGTTCTGGACCACGGTGGCCTGGGGCACGATCCGCCAGACATTGCCGCTGCGTACGGCGGCGAACCCATAGGTCCGCAACACCGACAGGAACAGGTCCCAGACGCCGCTGGACGACAGGGGCTGGGCCGAAACCACCGTGACGACGCCCGTGACATTGGGGTCCAGAACCAGGGTGCGGCCGGTCAGCCGCGAAATCTGGTCGGCTACCTCGCGGATGTCGACCCCGCGCATGTTGACGACCACGTCGCCGGAGCCGGAGGCGGTCGCCTGGCTGAAGCCGGCGGCGGGAGGGGCGGCCATGACCAGGGCGATCAGGCTGGCCGTGCACAGTCGGGTGATGCGGTTCACGGGTAACGCCTATCTGAGGGGAAAGGTGAGGGTGAGGGAGCGGCCGCCGCGTACGACCTCTACACGGGCGCTGCCGGCTGCGACCGCCCGCTCGATCAACTGCTGGTCGGACGCGACGTCGCCGACGGACCGGCCGTTCAGGCTGCGGATCAGATCGCCGGCCTGGAGTCCGGCGCGCCGCATCTGGGCGGACGGCTCGGGACCGACGCGATAGCCGTCCGACGTCGCCGCCAGACCGGCGCCCGCCAGGGCGGCGGCGGCATTGGCCGCGCCGGACGGACCCGATGCCGCAGGCCGCGCCGCAACGCCAGGGCCGGCCGCAAGCGGGTCTGCGATGGCGGTCGGCGCCGGAGCCGGCGGGGGCGCGACGGCCGGGGCGGATTGAACCGGAGGCGTCCCGCCGGACGCCGCGGGCGCCCCGGCGGCGACCGGCAGGGCAGGGAAGGCGAGAACCTCGCGGCGGCCGCCGACATTCAGGATGACCCGATCCATCTCGATGGCGTCGATGGCGGCGGAGCCGACGACGGTCTGGCCGACGCCAAAGACCTGTCCGGCGCCGCCGCCTGAAGAGATCAGGGCCGAGGAGAGGGACGGATCGGCAGAATAGATGACGCCTTTCAGCACCAGTCCCAGGGACGAGGCCGGGAGGTTGTCGGAACCGCCGCTGCCGCCAAACGGACTGAGGGCCAGGATAGAGGTCAGGCTGCCGGAGCCTCCACCCAGCGGCGCCAGTGCGTCCGGCGTGGCGATCCGGTCGCGCCCGTCGTCCCAGCCGACCAGTCGCCAGGTCAGATGGGCGAGAGCGACGCCTGCCGAGGCCACGACCACGGTCGTCACGAGCCGGGTCCAGAAGACGGGGGAGGTGAACAGGTCACGCCTCATATCGCGGCCCCCGTGTCGATGAAGCCGTTCAGGCGGGCGAAGACATCCGGTCGTCCGGTGCGCGACACGGCGATCTCGACAGCCACCAGGTCGGGATCGTCCGTGGGGCGACGCTGGATGTCCACAGTCCAGTCCCGGCCCATCATGGCGACCTCGGTCCGGTCGGCGGCCGCATCGGCCAGGGTGAGTTCCGCCAGACGGTTCTCGGCGATCCACTGGGCGGCGACCCGGTCTTCCAGCCCGCCGACACTGTCGATATGGGCGCGGGTGGCGAGCAGCAGGGCGGTTGAGGCCACGGCCAGAACGAACAGGGCGACCATCGCCTCCATCAGGGAATAGCCGTGGCGGGCGGGCGAACGGGGGCTCATCCGGCGGCTCCCGCAGGCGAAACGGCGGCGACCTCGGCATTCAGACCGTCGAAACGCACGCTCCAGACCCGCGCCCCCTTGCGGAAGGCGAAGTCGATCGCCGGGGCGGCGCTGTCCGGATCGATGAGGGCCGTCGGGTCGCCCTCGGGCCCGGTCATCCGGACGCCAGCCGCCAGGTCGTGCCGCTCGCTGAGGGCGTCGGTCAGATCCTCGCCGCCCTGGAAGGCATAGCCCCGGGGGCTCCAGACAAGGGACAGCGGACGTCCGGCCACCAGCACGTCGTCCGAGGCCAGTCTCAGCCGGTCGGCGAAGCGATTGGCCTCGATCTGTACGGCGGTGTCGCGATCCATCCCCCCGAGACCCAGGACAACAGCGCCGGACGCGATGCCGACGATCACCAGAACGATCAGGATCTCCATCAGGGTCATGCCCTGACGTCGGGCGCGGCGCGCCTGGCTGTCGATCCGGGCGTCCCCCGTCGCCATGACTATCTGGACCGGTCGGTCAGATCGGCGTCGAGTTCCTCGCCGCCGGGCTTGCCGTCCTTGCCGTAGGACATCAGGTCGAACCGGCCGGTCTGGCCCGGGCTGCGATAGACATAGGGCCGGTTCCAGGGATCGACGGGCAGTTCCGGCAGATAGCCGTCGCCGGACCAGTTGACCGGGGCGGGCGGCGCGGTCGGGCGGGTCACGAGGGCGGCAAGGCCCTGTTCGGTCGTCGGATAGTCGCCGTTGTCGAGCCGGTACATCCGCAGGGCGGCGGAAATGGTCTTCAGGTCGGTCTTGGCCACGGTGACGCGGGCCTCGTCGGGGCGGCCGATCACATTGGGAACGATCAGAACAGCCACCAGGGCGATGATGGCCAGGACCACGATCATTTCGACCAGGGTCAGGCCTTTACGTTGAGATCGTCGGCGATCCGTCGCATTCGACATATATGTGTCGTCACCAGCCGGCCGGGAGGCGCGGCCGAAGACCCGCCCACCCTGAGGAAAGAGCCAGATGCAAGCGGCTGATTTCGCCGAAGAAAAAAATCGGGTGTCCATCACGGCTTCAGGTTTGTGGCGATTGACGGCGGACGGGGTCGCGCCCATCGACCGCTCCTACGTCGGTCCTGCGACAGTTTTGGCTCCGAACGAAGACATTCTTGTTGTGGTGGTCGACCTGCCGTTTGCGACGCGACGGCAGCGTGAGACCGCAGCGCCCTTTGCGGTCGAGGGTCTTATAGGCGAACCGCTGGATCAGGTCCATGTCGCCCTGGGTATGGAGATCGCCGAGCGGCGGCATCTGTGCGGCATTGTCCGCAACGATGTCATGGCCCGTTGGGTCGCGATTCTGGACGAGGCGGGTCTGGGCCACAGCATTCTGACGCCCGACGCCCTGATGGCCTCGATGCCGCCGGAGGCATGGTGGCGGGTGGTGATGGACGGGGCGCGCGCCCTCGTGCGGGCCGGCGACGGGACCGGGTTCGCCATCGAGGCCGCGCTTTTGCCCATGGCCTGGGAGGCGGCGGGTCGCCCGCGTGTGTTGACCTCTGGCGAGACCCTGCCGGGGGATCTGGGCGAAGCGATGCGCGAGGGTCTGGAGGATATGACCTTTGACCTGCCCGCCTCGCGGGAGCCCGTCATGGTCGTGCCGCCTCTGGATCTGCGACAGGGCGTCTATGCGGCGGTGCGCCGGGGGACCCTGTCGCCCGGCCGGACCCTCGGATGGGTGGTCGGCGTGGGACTTGCGGCCCATCTGGCGATCCTGTCGGTCGACACCCTGGCCCTGCATCTGTCGGCGGGTCGGGCCGAAGCCGGGGTCCGCAGCCTTCTGGCCGAACGGGCGCCGGGCTCTGAGGCCGCCGCAGACCTGACGGCGGAGGTCGACCGTATCGCGCCCCGCGGGAGCGGCGCCGAGGGACCCCTGACGACGGTGCTGGGTCGGGCCTCGCAGGCCCTTAGGGGCCAGGGCCTGGCCTTCCGCTCTATCGGCTATGCCGAAGGCGAGCCCCTGCAGGTGGCGGTGACGGCGCCGGATGCTGCGACGCTGGAACGCAGCGTCGAGGCCTTGAGACAGACGGGTCTGACAGCCGATGCGCGGCTGGATCCCGTGGCGGACGGCGCGGCGGACGCCGGGGGCGTGAACGCGGCTCTCGCCATCAACACGGTCGGAGGCGTCCGATGACCTTCACATCCCCCCGCCTGTCCGCCCCGCCGGTCCTGCGCGCCGCCTCGGCCTGGCTGGACGCCCGGTCGCGGCGAGAACGGGTCATGATCCTTGGTCTGGGCGTCCTCGCCGTGGTCGCCGTGCTCTGGTACGGGCTCGCCCTGCCGTTGATGCGGGCGCGCGAGTCCGCGACCCTGCGGATCGAGACGGCCGCCGAACTGTCCTCCCGCCTCCGGGCGACTCCGGCGGCGGCGGGGGCGCCGGGGGTCGCGCCGCTGGAGGGCGCGCTGACGGATGTCGTGGCCCGACGGGCCGAGGCCGCCGGTCTGGCGCTCACCCGGGTGGAGCCCGATACGGCGGGCGAAGGCGCCAGCATCCTGATCGACAATGCCCGATACGACGCCGTCATGCCCTTTGTCGCCGCCCTGGAAGGCGCGGACGGGGCCGAGATCCGGCACCTGGGCGTCGAGAGCGCGGGTCAGCCCGGGATGGTGCGGATGCAGATGCGGATCGTGCGGCCATGAGCGATGTGCGGATCGACGATCTGACAGTGCCGGAGACCCCGGCCCGGCCCTCGCTCCCCTACGGCTATGCCCGGCGTCACGGAGTGATGCTGGAGGCCGGGACCGGGAGCGCGGTCTGCGTCCACCGGCGTTCGGCGCCCCTGTCCATCCTGCTGGAGGTCCGTCGACTGGCCGGCGGCGGCCTGGTCTATCGCGCTGTGGATGACGAGGCCTTCGACGCCCTGTTGCGCGAACAGACGGGCGGCGAGGCGGGGTCGGCCGCCGACATCGCGGCCAGCAGCGAAGACCTGTCGGCCCTGGCCGAGGACGCCGCGGCGATCGACGACCTGCTGGACAGCCGCGACGACGCCCCTGTGGTCCGGCTGATCAACGCCATCCTGCTGGAGGCCATCCGCGAGGGGGCGTCCGACATCCATATCGAGGCCGAGGAGCGGCGGCTGGTCGTGCGTTTCCGCCTCGATGGCGTGCTGCGCGAGGTCCTTTCGCCGCCGCGCGCCCTGGCCCCGCTGCTGGTCAGCCGGATCAAGGTGATGGCCCATCTGGACATCGCCGAGAAACGCGTGCCGCACGACGGTCGCGTGACGCTGAGGATCGGCGGCATGGACGTCGACGTCCGGGTCTCGACCATTCCGACCCAGCACGGCGAACGGGTAGTGCTGCGTCTGCTGGACCGGGGCGCGACCGGGCTGGATCTGATGCAGCTGGGGATGAGCGCCCGCGATCTGGAGGTGTTCGAACGGATGATCCGTCGTCCGCACGGGATCATCCTGGTCACCGGCCCGACCGGCTCGGGCAAGACCACCACCCTGTACGCCGCCCTGACCCGGCTGAACGACCGCAAGCGCAACATCATGACGGTCGAGGATCCGATCGAATATGCGCTGGACGGCGTCGGCCAGATGCAGGTCAATTCGCGCATCGACCTGACCTTCGCGCGGGGCCTGCGGGCCATCCTGCGTCAGGATCCCGATGTCATCATGGTCGGCGAAATCCGCGATCACGAGACGGCGGAGGTGGCCGTGCGCTCCAGCATGACCGGCCACCTGGTCCTGTCCACCCTGCACACCAACTCGGCCATCGGCAGCGTCACCCGGCTGATCGACATGGGGGTGGAGCGCTATCTGCTGGCGCCGATGCTGACCGGACTGATCGCCCAGAGACTGGTGCGGCGGCTGTGCCCGGATTGTCGTCGCGAGGATGTCGCCACCGCCGCCGATGCCGAACTGACCGGCGGGGCGATCGCCGTCGGGTCGCGGGTGTTCCGCGCCGTGGGCTGTGCCCAGTGCCGCCACGACGGCTATCGCGGCCGGGCGGCCCTGTATGAGGTGGTCGAGGTCGATCCCCGCCTCCAGTCCATGGTCCATGACGGCCTGTCGGAGGCCGAGATCACCCGCCATGCGCGCACCCTGGGGCCCGGCATTCTGGAAGACGGGGTCGCCAAGGCGGCGGCGGGGCTGACGACGGTGCAGGAGATCGCGCGCGTCATCCATGAGGACGGCTGACCATGGCGCTTTATGCCTATCAGGCCGTCGATGCGGACGGCCGGACGACACAGGGCGCCGTCGAGGCCGGCAATGACGCCTCGGCCCGTGGCATCGTGCGTGACATGGGTCTGCTGCCGGTCCAGGTGACCCTGCAGCCGCGCGCCGGCGAACGCCGTGTCGCGTCGTTCGGTCGATTGTCCCTGCCCACATTCGGGGTCGGGCGAGTGTCGGCCAAGAGTCTGGCGGCGGCGACGCGTCAACTCTCGACCATGATCAGCAGCGGCATCCGCATCGAGGAGGCGGTCCGCGTCGTCGGCGCCGAACACGCCTCGCAGCCCATCGGGCCGATCCTGATGGACGTGGCCGCGTCCATCGTCGAGGGCCGCAGCCTGGCCGCCTCGCTGGAACGCCACCCGCGCACCTTCCCCGAGTTCTACCGCGCCTCCATCGCCGCCGGGGAACAGTCCGGCAAACTGGCCGAGGTTCTGGCCCATCTGACCGACTTCGTCGCGGCGCGGGAGCGGACGGCGCGCAAGATCCAGCTGGCCCTGCTGTATCCAGCCCTTCTGGCTGTGGTCTCAATGGTGATGATCACGCTTTTGATGATCTATGTGGTGCCGGACATCGTGAAGGTGTTCGTGTCGCGCGGCGCGGCCCTGCCGTTCCTGACCCGGGCCCTGATCGCGGTGTCGAAGGGTCTGCAGACGTTCGGCCTGCCGGGCCTGATCGCGCTCGGCGTCGCCGGTGTCGCGCTGAATCGCTGGCTGGCCGTGCCGTCGGTGGCGCGGCGGTTCGCGCAGCTGCGTCTGACCACCCCGCCGCTGGGCGGATTTGTGCGCCAGCTGAACGCCGGGCGGTTCGCGGCCAGTCTGGCGACCCTGGTCCGCAGCGACGTGCCCCTGGTCGAGGCCCTGAAGGCGGCGGCGGCGGTGACGCCCAACCTCTATGTGCGCGAGCGGGCCCTGTTCGTGGCCCAGAGGGTGCGTGAGGGCTCCAGCCTGCGTCGCGCCATGACCGAGGCCGATGTCTTTCCCCGCCTGTTGCTGGCCGTGGTCGCCAGCGGCGAGCAGAGCGGGCAGCTGGGGCAGGGGCTGGAACGCGCTGCTGCTGATCTGGAACAGGAGCTGGAGGGTCTGGTCGCCGCCATCGTCGCCCTGGTCGAGCCGGCGGTGCTGCTGGTGATGGGCGGCATGGTGCTGTTGATGGTGCTGGCCATCCTGATGCCGATCGTCAATCTGAACAATCTGGCCGGACTGTGAGGCCGGGGTGAGCGGGTCGGGCTACAGGGTGGTGTCCAGAGACATCGGAACGACGCCGGGCAACAGGCCCTGGGCGGCCGGATCCACGGTCAGCCGCAGCGCCTTGTTGCGGGCCAGGGTCGTCTCGGCCAGCCGACCGCCGTCCGGTCCGCTGACGATCACGGAACTGCCGTCCGCCCCCGATCCCAGCTGCGCCTTCAGCGGCCCCACCGACGAGGCCGGGCCGCCGCCGGCGGGCGAACAGGTCGCCGGCCCGCTCGAGACCAGACCGGCGCCCCTGGCCCCGCCGAGCGGCGCCAGGTTTTCCGCCTCGATCCGCATCACGCCGTCGCAGGCGAAGGGCAGGGCCGGGACGGTGGCGTTCAACAGCCGGAGCGAAGCCTGTCCCCCGGCCGTGCGCACGACCGGTCCTGTCAGCCGGGCGTCGAGCCGGGCGCGGATCAGGGTGTCGGGACCGGTGACCTGTGTATCGGCCACCCCTGCCAGCGAGATCAGGGACGTGAGCGGACGGGCCTTCCAGCCCAGGGCGAAACCCGGGTCCAGGGCGACCTGGCCGTTCCAGACGGTGCCGACTGCATCGCGCCGGCTGCCGGTGAGCGTTTCGGCGGGCAGGAAGGCGATCAGGCCGAGCGCATACGCCGCCAGCCCCGTCGCGGCCATGACGACCCGCCAGCGCGAGACGCGTACGAACAGGCGCTCGAACTGAAATGCGCCGTCATGCCGCCCGTCCCCGCTGCGAGACCGCCAGACCTGAAACATCGTGCATGCCCTTGTACTGCGCCGGATCAGCGATGCCGCAAATGCCGCAGGGCCGCAACCGGATCGAAGACAACATCCCTACCCGGGGGATGCGTCGGTCGCGCGACGGCTTTACCCTGGTGGAGGTCATCGTCGCCCTGGCCCTGTTCGCCCTGATCGGCGTGGCCGGATTCAGCATGTTGTCGGGCGTGTTGCAGACGCAGGAACAAACCGACGGCCGGCTGGGCCGGCTGGCCGAGATCCAGAGGGCCGTGTTTGTGATCACCACCGATCTGGATCAGCTCGGCAGCCAGATCGATGGCGGCCCCGAGGTTCTGGTCTTCCAGAAGATCGACGCGGCAGGCCAGCCGATCGTGGTGCGCTACGAGTTGCTGGACGCGGGTCTGGTCCGTACCCTGTCCGGCGTCCGGAGCGAACGCAGCCAGTTGATCCTGCGCGGGGTCCAGTCCCTGGGCTGGACCTATTTCCGGCGGGGGGAGGGCTGGTCGAATATGGCTGCGCCGCAGACGGCCCCGCCGCCAGCCTCGCAGCCGGTCCCGGCGCTTCCCGCCGTCCCCGCTGCGCCGCCGCCGCCGCCGGTGTCCGCCGTGGCGATGGACATGACCCTGGCCGGGGTGGACGGGAGGGCCGTCAACCTGCGCCGTGTGGTGGTTGTGCCCGAGGTTCAGCCATGACGGCAGGCGGGACCGACCGGCCGAGGAGGTCGAAGCACGACCGTGCGGGCATGATCCTGCTCAACGTCCTGATCCTGGTGGCGATCGCCGCCGCCGCTGTGACGGTGATGATCGCCAGCGAGGATATCGAGGTCCAGCGCACCATCCGTCTGAACGACGCGGGTCAGGCCCAGGCGCTGGCGCGCGCCGGGGAACTGTCCGCCGTTGTCGCCCTTCGGCGGGATGGCCTCTCCGCGCCCGACCACGACGCCTACAATGAGCCCTGGGCGGCCATCGGCCAGCAGTCCATCGCCGTTCCGCGCGGCCGGTTCGCCCTCGCGGTCGCCGATGAACAGGCGCGCTTCAACATCAACAGTCTGATGAAGGACGACGCGGTGGTGGCGTCCCGGTTCAGGCGGGTCGCGGCGGCGGCCGGACTGTCGGAAGATTCGCTGGTGGCCGTCGCGGCCCTGGTCCAGCTGGTCGGCCCACTGCGAAACGAGGGCCTGTTGCATACGGTCGGGGTATCACCCGGGGAGGTGGCGCGGCTGGCGCCACTCGTCGCCTATCTTCCGCCTGAGGCGACCCTGAACCTGAACACGGCCGACGAGCGTCTTCTGAGCCTGTTCATCGACAATCCCGCGTCGGTCCGCGCGTTTCTGAACGTGCGCTCACGCCAGGGCCGGGTGACCGATGCCGATCTGGCGAGGCTCGGCCTGAGCGGCATCGGCGGATTCACCTCGAACCACTTCAGCCTGACCACGACGGTCCGGGTGGGAGACGTCACCCAGGTCACCCATAGCCGGATCACCCGGCGGACGGACGCCGCCGGGGTGCATGTCTCGGTCACGGCGCGTCGGCGCACGGCGTCCTAGACCATCGGTCGAGGGCCGATCCGGAGGTCCGATGTCGCTTCAGCCCGCTCGCCAGGCCGCCGGACTCAGACCAGTTTCGGCGCCGTCAGCCCGTCGGCTGTCCGCTGGACGCGGGCCGTTTTCGTGACGGCCGTCGTATAGGGTTTGGCGGTGATGGTGGAGACGCCGATCAGTTCGGCCCGGGCCTCCGCCGGCGTCAGGGTCAGCAGGATATAGCCCTTGCTGGTCTGGTCGCAGTGAACCACTTCGGCGTTGGTCGCCGCCAGGGCGTCGCCGAGGGGGAAGGGGCGAATGGCGTCGCCCGGCGAAGGGCTGGAGATGGAGGTCGCGCCGAACTCCACAGCGCGGCGCTGACCGTCCGCGTCCTTGAGGTCGTTGACCCAGAAGGCATGGCTGTCGCCGGCCAGAACGATCGGCTGGACGCGGGCTTCCTTGAACAGTCGGTACAGGCGCTCGCGCGCGACAGGATAGCCGTCCCAGGCGTCGAGGTTGAACGGCAGCCCCAGGCGGAACAGTTCGATCGACAGGGCGACATCCTGTTGCACCTCGGCCGGCAGACTGGCGATCATTCCCTGGATCGCTTCGGGCGGCATCATGGCCGCCACGTTCGGCCCGGCGACACGGGCCATGACCACCTGGTTGCCCAGCACCTGCCACGGCCGTCCGGCCTCGTGCGAGCCGCGAAGTTCGCCGAACAGCCAGGACCGTTGGTCCCCGTCCAGCAGGTCGCGGGCTGGATCGCGCCGTTTCGACTGGAAGGCCGCCACATCAGGAACCGGCTTGCCGTCCGGCCCGGCTGTGAACGTCAGATCCCTAGCGTAATCCAGCTGCTCGGTCCGGCCCTGCAACCGGGTCTCGACCATGATCAGACTGGCCAGGTCGCCGAAGTGGAAAGTGCGTTGAATGGCCTCCTTCAGCGCGCCGGCCTGGGGCTCGCGGATCGGCATCCATTCGTAATAGGCCCTGAGGGCCGCCGCCTTCCGTGCGCTGTAGTCGCCCTCGGTTTCCGACTGGTGGTTCTCGGCGCCGGCGTTCCAGGCGTCATTGGCCACCTCGTGGTCGTCCCAGACGCAGATGAAGGGCGCACGGGCATGGGCGGCCTGAAGATCCGGGTCGGACTTGTACTGGGCGTGACGCAGACGATAGTCGTCGAGGCTGACAATCTCGTGCGGCGGCTGGGGCAGGCGGCTCAGCCGGGCGCCGGTCGCCATGCCGTAGTCATCGGGTTCGGCCCCATATTCATAGATGTAGTCGCCGAGGTGGACGATGGCGTCCAGTCGCTCCAGCTTCGAGACGGCGTCCCAGGCGTTGAACAGGCCGCCCGGATAGAGCTGGCACGATGCGACGGCCAGGACGACGTCGGCCGTCGCCCCGGCAGGCAGGGTGCGGGTCCGTCCTTCGGGCGACCGGGCCTCGCCCGAGCGGAAGTCGAACCGGTAGTCGCGACCGGCGGCCAGGCCGGAGGCCACGACCTTGATAGTGAAGTCGCGGTCTGCCGTGGCCTCGACGCGGCCCGAGGCCACGACCGTTTCCCCATTCAACGGCCGAATGCGCCAGATCACCGGGACCGGCGCCGTCGACCCGGCCGCCGGGGTCACCCGCGTCCACAGCACCACGCTGTCGGCATGGGGATCGCCCGAGGCCACGCCATGTTCGAAAGCCACGCCCGCAGCGGCGATCGCCGGAGTGGCCGCGACGGTCGTCGCCGCACCGACGCCGAAGGACTTGAGCAGACTACGACGGTCGAGGGTCATGGTTCGGGTCCTAGTAGCGCAGGCTGAGGTTGACGCCGTACATGCGCGGCTCGCCGGCGATGAAGGTCGGCATGCCCAGGGCGTCACCGGTGTTGCCGGCGTCCTTGACGAACTCTTCCTCAAGCAGATTGTCGCCGAAGGCCTCGACCGACCAGTTGGCCTGGTCGGGCGTGTAACGCAGCCGCAGGTTGAGCAGGCCGTAGCTCTCCTGAACCTCATCCACGATCAGATCGGGGCCCAGGTTCCGGGTCTGCAGGTCGGTGCGGTCATTGTCGTCATCGAAGAAGACCTCGGACTGCCAGCTGTAGGTCGGCTGGACCTGGAAGGCGCCGCCGGCGACAGGGAGGGTCCAGATGAAGCCCGCCGAGGCGCGGTGGTCCGGCGACAGCCGCAGGTGGTTGCCGTCATAGATGCCGGCCTTGAACCGGGCATGGTTGTAGCCATAGGTCGCGAACAGATCGAGCTGGTCGCCGGCGCTCCAGTTGACCTGACCTTCAAAGCCATAGGCCTCGGCCTGGCCGGCATTGGTGACCACGAAGCGGACGCCTTCCTGAACCGTCGTCTGGAAGTTCTCGTAGTTGTAGACATAGACGGCGCCGTCGAGCCGCAGGCGGCGATCCATCAGGGCCGCCTTGGCGCCGAGCTCATAGCTGTCGACGGTTTCGGCATCGATCTCGCGGAAGGTCACAGCGCCGAGGGGGGCGGCCGGCCCGACCGGGCCAAAGACCGTGGGCCGGCGTCCCCGCGCATAGTTGGCGTAGAGGCTGGCGTCGTCGGACAGGGCGTAGCGGGCCGTCAGACGCCATGTCAGGCCGTCGTCCTCGGCATCGCCATAGACGAAGTCGCCGTTGTTGGCCGTCGGCTGGGCGGTCAGGCCGAAGAGCGGCAGCAGGTTCGCCGGCAGGACCACAGCGTTCGGATTGGCCAGGCCGCCGAGCAGGGCGGGGATCTGGGCCGCAGGCACGGCGCCGGTCTGGATCGCCAGCAGGCCGCCGAGGATGGACCGGCCGTTGTCCACACTGGAGGCATAGCCCGTGGTCTTTTCATCGCGGGTGTAGCGCAGGCCGCCGGCCAGTTCGAGGCGGTCGGTGACGGCCCAGGTCAGGTCGGCGAAGACGTCAAGGGAGTTGAGTTCGCTGGAGTTGGTCGAGGTCTCGATATGACCCGGCTTCAGATTGGCGGCGATCGGCGTGGCCAGGGCCGCGGCGCCCAGGGGCGTCAGCAGCTGGGCTATGATTGAGCGGGCCACAGTCGGATAGGCCGCCGAGGGCAGGGTGTTGGCCAGTACGGCCAGGGGCGTGCCGTCCAGCGCGCCGGAAAGCTGGGCCAGCACCATGCGCTCGTCGAACTGGACCGGCGCGCGTTGATAGCCTTCCTCGTGGAACCAGCCGGCGCCGATGAAGCCGGTGATCCGGCCGCCGGCGTCATAGTTCAGGCGGAATTCCTGGCTGGTCTGTTCGCCGTAGGCTTCTTCTGCGGCGCTCAGCAGGGGCAGGGAGACGCCGTCGGCGTCGAAGGCCTCGTATGACTCGAACTGACGGTAGGCGGTGGTCGAGTTCAGCGTCAGGCTGTCTGACAGCTTCCAGGCGACCAGGCCCGTGACGCCCCAGACTTCACGCTCCAGCCCCAGGGACTTGCCGCCGTCGAAGGCGGCGCCCGGCGTCAGGGCGGCGCCCTCCCAGGGCTCGCGGCCGCCCAGAACGGCGCCGGTCGTCGGGTTCTGCGGGGTGAAGGCCAGTGACTTGAACGAGGTGCCGGCGGCGTCGTCGGTCTGGTAGTTGCCGATGATGTCGATGCTCAAGGCGTCCGACGGTTCAAACGCGCCCGACAGGCGGAAGGCCCGGGTTTCGACGCTGTTGAAGTCCGAGCCGCCCAGCAGGTTCTCGACATAGCCGTCGCGGGTCTTCATCCGCGTGGCGAAGCGGATCGCCGCGCTGTCGGAGACCGGGGCGTTCAGCATCAGCTCGACCATTCGGTAGTCGTAGTTGCCGATCCCGGCGCGGCCGGCGGCGTCGAAACCGCCGATGTCGGCCTTGTTCTGGATGATGTTGACGGCGCCGATCAGGGCGCCGCGGCCGTACAGGGTCGACTGCGGGCCCTTGGCCACCTCGACGCGTTCGACATCGAACAGTTCGACATAGGAGCCGCGCGACTTGGAGATGGAGACCCCGTCCTGGAACACTGATACACGGGGTTCGGCGGTCGCGGCGCCCGAGTCAGAGGTGATGCCGCGCATCACGAAGCCCGCATTGTTGGGGGACTGGTTCTGGACCAGGAAGCCGGGGGTGAAGGCCGACAGCTCCTCGAAGTCCTGGACCCCGAGGTTTTCCAGAAATTCGCCGTTGTAGGCCGTCAGGGCGAAGGGCACCTCGATCGGGTCCTGGGCGCGCAGCTGGGCGGTGACCACAACGTCGTCGACGGCGGTCGTCGGCTCGGTCGGGCTGCCGTCCTGGGCGAAGGCTGCAGGCGCGCCGGCCAGCAGGGCGGCGGCGGCGCTGGCGCCGAGCAGGGCGGCCTTGAGGTGGAGGCGGTTGATCATGGATGGCCCTTTCGAATTGAGAGGGCGCTACCGCAGCCGGATGCCGTGTCCGCGACAGTTGGGCCAAGATCGCATGAACCTGATCTTTCAGGTGTATGAAGATTGATCCGGGCGTGTAGCATTTTCCCGGCGCGCAAGCCGACCCGACCTTGCGGATGCGGCGCCATCGGCGACTGAGGCGGCTAGTTGGACGGCCGCGTTCCCAGAAACACCGTCAGGGCCGCAGTATTGGGCGTGCCGGTCTTCTTCAGAAGTCGGGCCCGCACGACCTGAACTGTGCGGTAGCTGATGCCCAGTTGATGGGCGATATCCTTGCTGGTCAAACCGCGCATGACGCCTTCGGCCACCTGTCGTTCCCGCAGGGTCAGGCTGATGCTGGACGACAAGGCGACGTCGGGCCGGGTGGCGGCGACCACCGCCTCGAGCAGGGCCTGGGGATCGAAGGGCTTCTCGAGGAAATCCAGGGCGCCCGCCCTGATGGCCTTTACCGCCAGGGGGACGTTGCCGTGGCCGGTGACGACAATCACGGGGCGATCCTGCTGGCCGACGACCTTGAGTTGCGCCATCAATTCGACGCCCGTCAGGCCGGGCATCCTGACGTCTGTGATCACCGGACCGTCGGGCAGGTCGTCGACGGCGTCCAGAAAATCCGCGGCATCGCGGAAGGTCGCCACCTCGTAGCCTGCGTCCTCAAACAGCATCTCGATCGACCGCCTGACCGCTTCGTCATCATCCACCACTGCGACAAATCGCCCGACCGGCTCCATCACTCCGCCCCCGAAATGCGCAGGGTAAATTCGAACGTCGTGCCGTCGGTCCCGGTCCGGGCCAGCCGCAGCTGGCCGCCATGGGCTTCAATGACGGTCCGACAGATCGACAGACCGAATCCCAACCCATTGGGGCCGCTTCTGGCCGTCGGCTTGAATAACGTGTCCTGTACCTCATGGGGTATGCCCGGCCCGTTGTCGGACACGGACCAGACGAACCGGGAGCCGGCTGCCCGCCCGGTCAGGCGGATGACTCCTCCGGTCTGGCCGGCCATGGCGAGCGCGGCATTCCGGACCAGATTGGTCAACACTTGCTGGATCTGGATCCTGTCGCAATGGATCGTCGATCCCTCCTCGATCTCGACCTGAAAATCCACCTTCGCCTCATGGGCGATCAGCACCAGCAGGGGCTGAACCTCAGCCGCGATGAGATCCGGCGATTCATCGGTGCGATAGGTGTCGTGTCTGGATGTCAGCGCCCGAAATCGCCGGATGATCTGTGTGGCGCGATCCGCTTGGGCCGACGCCATCTCGATCGGAGAGAGGACGCGTTCGAGACCTGCCGCGCGAGTGGCCGCGACATGAAGGAAATTGGCGATAGACGCCAGGGGCTGATTCAACTCGTGAGCCACAAGCGTGGCCAGTTCGCCCAGGCTGTTGAGACGCCAGTTGAGAGCGATCTCGTTTCTGAGCACGTGGAACGCCTTTTCCGCCCTGACCTCTGTGCTGACGTCCTGAATGAAGAGCGCGTGCAGGTTGTCTCCATGGCTGGAGAACTCCACGACCTGGACATCCAGCCAACGGGGCGGGGCGTCGCCTTCACCGAGCGTAAGGCGCTGGCTAACACGCTCGGCTCGTCTGCGGGTCGTCCGCAGGTTGTCTGCTTCGAACAGTTGCGGATCCAGACCCGGAAGCGTCGAGAAAATGTCCTGCCTGCCGGCCAGCAGGCCGGAGCCGAACAGGACCTTCGCGGCCGGATTCGCCGCGACCACGAAACGCGCCTCATCGACGGCGACCATCGCCATGGGGGCGGCGAGAAACAGGGTTCTGGCGAGTAAGGATTCCACCCAATCAGGACTTTCGCAAATGAAGCGGCGGATGTCCGGTCAGGGATGCCCTATCCCCCCGGATCATTGGCCTGTCGATCAACATGCAACTTGTGAATCCGGATTTAAGTCCAGGCGTTCGGTTGAAACCGGCCCGCAACAATCCCGGCCGAAAAGGCGGTGGCGTGGCGAAGTCCCCTTGCAGTCTCAGGTGCGCCCCCTGCGCTGCCGGTGAAGACCCTGCGCCAGCATGTCGGTCGACTAGCCTTCCTCCACCCCTCCGTGCAAGACCCCATGGCGACGCGATCTGCGCGCGAACAGGCCAGGGCCAGAAAAGTTCCGTGGTCGGTGGGATTGGAGTACGTACTGATACTTAGTTTAATTCTTTAGTCATGATGGCTGCGGCATAGGTTGATTCAACAAGCAGTTGAAAGAAGCCCGTGACCAAAGACGCAAACACCCGACCAAAACTCCAGTCGATCGGTATGGGAGGCGCCCTCGGCGTCGTCCTTCTGGTCAATGCGGTCTCGCCCGCCCAGGCCATGGCGGACCCTTCGGTCAGCGGACAGGTCGGAATCGCGAGTCAGTACCTTGGCAAGGGGCTGGGCAAGAGCGACGAGGATCCCGCGCTGTTCGGATCGGTGCGCTGGGAGGCGAACGGCTTCTACGCCAGCGGCTTTGCGTCGCAGGCGGCATCGTCCAAGGGGGCGGACGCCGAGATCATCGTGGCGACCGGCTACGAGCGGGATGTCGCCGACTGGAGCCTGGATGGGCAGGTCATGTACCGGCAGATGACCAATGAAACCAACGGCGTCGACAGCAGCTATTTCGAGCTGCAGGCCGACGCGTCGCGTGCCCTGACCGAGCGGGTGTCCGGCCGTTTTCGGGTGAACTATTCTCCCGACACCTATGGCGCGGGTGAAGCGGCGTGGTGGACAGAGGCCCAGGCCACCTTGACGTTGACCCGCCGGGACAAGCTGAGCGTGGCGTATGGCCTGCGCCGTATCGACAACGGCGCCGACTACGACGCCTGGAATGTGGGCGTAAAGCACAAGTTCACCCCGGCGATTTCTGGCGATTTGCGCTGGTATGACACCGACGGCCACGACCTCGGCTCCCGATACGAGGGCCGGCTGGTCGCCTCTCTTTCCTACAGTTTTTAAGTTTCAGCGCGCGCGCTCGAGGGCCAAAACGTGAATTTCTCCAACTGGAAAATCGGTCGCAAACTGGCGGTGGCCTTCGGGATGCTGGCCCTGCTTACGGCTGCGATGGGCGTGTTTACCGTCGTGGAACTGCGCGCCATCGCGGCCTCGCGGACCGAGCTGGCCGCCGAGACGAGTTCGCTTGCCGGGTTGCGTCAGGCCAGGTTCTACATGGCGCGCCAGGAAAACAGTTTCCGCGGTTTCCTGCTCAGTGGCGATGACTACTACCTGGAGCGCCTGTCCAGCCACCACGACAACTTCCTGAAGGCGCTCGGTGAGGCGTCCGAGAGCTATGCGGTCGATGCGCAGGCTCCCGCGCGGTTCGAGGCGGCGCGGACCGCCGCCAACGCTTGGTACGAGCTGGTTGTGAATGCGGCCGAACGGATCAAGGCCGGTGAGGACCGCCTCTCTGCGGCGGCTCTGGTCGGCAATGACGGCCCGTCGGACAAGGCGATTGCGCCGGCAGAGGATGCCATCGACGCCCTGATGGAAAGCTCCGAGGCGGCCTATGCCGCCACCAATGGTCGTCTTGAGGACTCCGTCCAGCAGGCGGTCATCTATCAGATCATCGGCGCTGTGCTGGCCGCCATGGCCGCGGGCTTTGTCGGCTGGTTCACGACGCGGGCCATCGCCAGTCCGCTGGCTGCCCTGACCTCGCTGATGCAGGATCTCGCCCGGGGCGTCGCCATCGGTGAAATCGGGGATCTGGAGCGGAAGGACGAGATCGGCGCCATGAGTCGGTCGGTGCAGGTCTTCAAGGAGCAGTCGATCGCGCTCGACGCCGCTTCGGTCAGCGTCAGGGACGGTCAGGCCATGCTGGCCGGCGCCTACCGCGCCCTGGCCATTATCGAGTTCGACATGTCCGGCAACGTGCTGTCGGCTAACGATAACTTCTTGAAGATTCTGGGTTATTCCCTGTCGGACATCAAGGGCCGCCATCACCAGATGTTCGTCGCCCCGGAGCTTGCCAAGTCCCCAGACTATGCGGAGTTCTGGCGGCGTCTGAATGCCGGCGAGTTCGTTTCCGACAAGTTCGTCCGCTATGGCCGCGACGGTGTGCGTCTGGTCGTCGAGGCGACATACAATCCCATTCTCGGTCCGGACGGCAAGCCCTACAAGGTCGTCAAGTTCGCGACCGACGTGACTGCTGTCGAGAACGAGCGCGCGCGCCAGGCGGAGGCTGACGAACAGGCCGCTGCAGAACAGGCGGTGATCGTCTCCGAGACCGGCCGAGGCCTGACGGCCCTGGCCTCGGGCAATCTGACCTTCCGCATCGAGCATGATTTCCCCGGCGAATACGTCCGCCTGAAGGCCGACTTCAACGAGGCGATGGGCAAGCTGGAGGAGGCGATGGGCGTGATCGCGTCCAATGCCTCGGGCATCCAGACCGGCGCCGGCGAGATCAGCCAGGCGGCCGACGACCTGTCGCGCCGCACCGAACAGCAGGCGGCGACGCTGGAGGAGACGGCGGCGGCCCTCGACCAGATCACCGCCACGGTCCGGCGCACGGCCGAGGGCGCCCAGCGCGCCAATGTGGTGGTGACCGAGGCGCGCAGCGACGCCGAGACCAGCGGCCTGGTCGTGGGGCGCGCCGTGTCGGCCATGGGCGAGATCGAGAAATCCTCGGGCCAGATCAGCCAGATCATCGGGGTGATCGACGAGATCGCCTTCCAGACCAATCTTCTGGCCCTGAACGCGGGCGTCGAGGCGGCCCGCGCCGGGGACGCCGGCCGGGGCTTTGCGGTCGTGGCCTCCGAGGTCCGGGCCCTGGCCCAGCGGTCGGCCGAGGCGGCCAAGGAGATCAAGACCCTGATCTCGGCCTCGAGCAGCCAGGTGAAGGAGGGCGTGTCCCTGGTCGGTCAGACCGGAGAGGCCCTGTCCGCCATCGTCAGCCGGGTCAGCGAGATCAACACCCTGATGGCCGAGATCAACGCCTCGGCCCAGGAACAGGCGACCGCGCTCAGCGAGGTCAATACCGCCGTCAACCAGATGGACCAGACGACCCAGCAGAACGCCGCCATGGTCGAACAGTCCACCGCCGCCAGCCACAACCTGACCCAGGAGGCCGGCGAACTGGGCCGTCTGGTCAGCCGCTTCCAGGTCTCGGGATCCAGCGCCGCCCGCGTCCCGGCCATCCAGGCGGCCCCGCGTCGCCCGTCTGCGCCGTCCGCCCCGGCCTCGCCGATCCAGCTGGCCCATTCACGCATCACTGACTTCGCCAACCGCTACGTGGCCCCGCGTCGGGCCGCAGGCGGCGGTGGAGCCGCACCGGCAGTCGCCGCCGATAGTTGGGAAGAATTCTAGGTCGGTCCGGATAGGTACTAATACTTAGTTAACTTTAAAGAAACCGGTGATTCCTAGAGTGAGGGGGAAGAAGAGGATTTTCGGGAACTATTGAACAAGTGATTTCTTCGTGTGGTTTCGCGACTGACGAATCTTGAAGTTGAGTGCATCGCAAAGAGCAAGTGGGCGCTCATCTCAAATCCGTCTGAAAGTGGTCTTCCGTATTCGCATCCTCCGTTTCCTTCCATCACGTTACAGGGCTCGATCATGTTCAATCATTCCAGGCGGGTGGACCGGGTTCACGCTGACGACATGGTGTCCGCCATCAATCGCGCCCAGGCGGTGATCGAGTTCAAGCTCGACGGCACGGTTGTTCATGCGAACGAGAACTTCTGCCGGGTGATCGGCTACGAACTGCCGGAGATCGTCGGCAAGAACCACGAGATGTTTGTGGACCGGGCCTATGCCCAGTCACCGGAATACGGAGAATTCTGGCGCCGGCTTCGGGCCGGGGAGTTCGTTGCCGACAAGTTCGTGCGGTACGGCCAGGGCGGCCGTCGCGTGGTCATTCAGGCCAGCTACAATCCCATCCTGGGCAAGAACGGCAAGCCGGTCTCGGTGGTGAAGTTCGCCACCGACATTACCGCCATGGACAATCAGATCACCGATATCGGCGCGCAGATGGCGGCGGTGCAGCGAAGCCAGGGCGTGATCGAGTTTGATCTTCAGGGCAATGTGCTGACGGCGAACGAGAACTTCCTGAAGGTGGTCGGCTACACCCTGGCCGAGATCCAGGGGCGTCACCATCAGATGTTCGTCGACCGCGCCTATGCCCAGTCGACGGAATACGCCGATCTCTGGCGGCGGCTGAACAACGGCGAGTTCATCTCCGACAAGTTCACCCGCTATGGCCGGGGCGGCGCTCGCGCGGTCATCGAGGCCAGCTACAATCCCATCCTGGGTCCGGACGGCAAGCCCTATAAGATCGTCAAGTTCGCGACCGACGTGACGGCCGCCGAGGTCGAGCGCGAGCGCCGCGCCGAGGCCGACGAGCGCTCGGCCGCTGAGCAGCGTCAGGTGGTGGCCGAGACGGGCAACGGGCTGACGGCCCTTGCGGCGGGCGACCTGACCTATCGGATCGTCGGCGACTTCCCCGGCGAATACGCTGCCCTGAAGGCGGACTTCAACGAGGCGATGGGCAAGCTGGAGGAGGCGATGGGCGTGATCGCGTCCAATGCCTCGGGCATCCAGACCGGCGCCGGGGAGATCAGCCAGGCGGCCGACGACCTGTCGCGCCGCACCGAACAGCAGGCGGCGACGCTGGAGGAGACGGCGGCGGCCCTCGACCAGATCACCGCCACGGTCCGGCGCACGGCCGAGGGCGCCCAGCGCGCCAACGTGGTGGTGACCGAGGCGCGCAGCGACGCCGAGACTAGCGGCCTGGTGGTGGCGCGGGCCGTGTCGGCCATGGGCGAGATCGACAAGTCCTCGGGCCAGATCACCCAGATCATCGGGGTGATCGACGAGATCGCCTTCCAGACCAATCTTCTGGCCCTGAACGCGGGGGTCGAGGCGGCGCGCGCCGGGGACGCCGGCCGGGGCTTTGCGGTTGTGGCCTCGGAGGTCCGGGCCCTGGCCCAGCGGTCGGCCGAGGCGGCCAAGGAGATCAAGACCCTGATCTCGGCCTCGAGCAGCCAGGTGAAGGAGGGCGTGTCCCTGGTCGGCCAGACCGGAGAAGCGCTGTCCGCCATCGTCAGCCGGGTCAGCGAGATCAACACCCTGATGGCCGAGATCAACGCCTCGGCCCAGGAACAGGCGACCGCGCTGAGCGAGGTCAATACCGCCGTCAACCAGATGGACCAGACGACCCAGCAGAACGCCGCCATGGTCGAACAGTCCACCGCCGCCAGCCACAACCTGACCCAGGAGGCCGGGGAACTGGGCCGTCTGGTCAGCCGCTTCCAGGTCTCGGGATCCAGCGCCGCCCGCGTCCCGGCCATCCAGGCGGCCCCGCGTCGCCCGTCTGCGCCGTCCGCCCCGGCCTCGCCGATCCAGCTGGCCCATTCACGCATCACTGACTTCGCCAACCGCTACGTGGCCCCGCGTCGGGCCGCAGGCGGCGGTGGAGCCGCACCGGCAGTCGCCGCCGATAGTTGGGAAGAATTCTGATGACAGCGCTGACGCGCACCCTGCCGCTGCCCGGCCGGGTCGATACGACCACCCTGGGCGGTCTCTGCGCCGCCCTCAGGGAGAGGCGCGGGGACAATCTCGATCTCGACGGCTCGATGGTCGACCGGATCGGGGGGCAGGGCCTTCAGTTGATCCTGGTCGCCTTCAAGACCTGGGCCGAGGACGGTCACCGCCTCCGCATCGTCGACCCCTCGGCTGCACTGGTAACCAATATTGAACGACTCGGGTTCCCAATTGCCCCCCTGGACAGAGCGCAAGGCCTCACATGACCAAGGTCATTCTTACCGTCGATGATTCCCGCACCATGCGGGACATGCTGAAGCTGGCGCTCTCGGACGCCGCCTTCGAGGTCGTGCAGGCCGTGGACGGCCTGCACGGTCTGGAGGTGCTGTCCCAGCACGATCCGGACGTGATCATCACCGACATCAACATGCCCAATATGGACGGCTTCGGATTCATCGAGGCCGTGCGTCGCGACGACAGTCGCCGCGCGATCCCCATTCTGGTGCTGACGACCGAAAGCGATGCCGACAAGAAGCAGCGCGCTCGGGCGGCCGGCGCGACCGGCTGGATCGTGAAGCCGTTCGACCCCGTCAAACTGGTCGACGCTGTGCGTCGCGTGGCGAACTGAGGCAAGCGCATGGACCCGTTAGAGGCGATCAAGGCGACGTTCTTCCAGGAATGCGAAGAACTGCTCGGCGACCTGGAGATGGGTCTGCTCGCGCTGGACGCCGGTGACGGGGACGCAGAGACGGTCAACGCTGTGTTTCGGGCCGTCCATTCGGTGAAGGGCGGGGCGGGGGCCTTCGGTCTGGAAACCCTCGTCCGCTTCGCCCACGCCTTTGAAACGACGCTGGACGGAGTCCGGAATGGCAAGGTCGAGGCCGAGCCGGCGCTCCTGCGCGTGATGCTCCGCGCGGCCGACCGGCTGGCCGACCATGTCGCCGCCGCCAAGGCGGGTGAGGATCTGGGTCACGACGGCGACGCCGAACTGATCCATTCCCTCGAATCTTTCATCGAGCCTTCAGCCGGCCAGGACGCGGCTGAAGACGCCTTTGTCTTCGCGCCGATGACGGTCACCATAGGGGACCCGGAACCGGAGCTGGCTGCCGCCATCGTGCCCGCGCTGGCGGATCCCGAGGCCCCGTTGCAGCCGGATGCCGTGCCGGTCTGGATCGTGACGTTCAGGCCGCTGGCCGCCCTGTATCGCAATGCCAACGACGGCCTGAACCTGCTCCGCGAACTGGAGCGGCTTGGGCCGATCGAGACCACCCTCAATGCCGACGACGTGCCCAGCCTCGATGCGTTTGATCACACCGAGGCCTATCTCTCGTGGACGGTCCGCCTGACCGCCGACGTGCCGGAAGCCCGTATCCGCGACGTCTTCGAATTCGTCGAGGGCGATTGCCTTCTGGAGATCATCCAGGAAGGTTCGAACGCCGTCGCAACGGCCGCTGCGGACTCCGTCGCTCCGGCCGCGACCATCGATTTTCCCTTGGTCGAGACTGCCGGCGCCGACGAGCCGGCGCTCAACCTCGAGGCCATACTGGCCCTCGCCCGCGGCGGAGACCTGTCCCCTCCCGAAGAGACGGCGCCTGCCGCGCCTCAGTCCGCGCCAATCGCCGAACCGACCCCCGCATTGGCGGCAGAGCCTTCCGCGCCCGGCCGGGACGGGGCCGAAAAGTCTCGTGTCGCCCCGGCGGCGGAAGCGGCCTCCGCCGGTCTGGCCAAAACCTCGGAGTCGGCTGTGCAGCCGACGATCCGTGTTGACCTGGACCGTGTTGACCGACTGATCGACCTCGTCGGCGAGCTGGTGATCAATCAGGCCATGCTGGCCCAGCAGGTTCACGAGGCCGGGGTGGTGCGGTCTGGCACCATCGCCCTCGGCCTGGACGACCTTGAACAACTGACCCGGGAAATCCAGGACAGCGTCATGGCTATCCGGGCCCAGCCCGTGAAGTCGGTTTTCCAGCGCATGCCCCGCCTCGTCCGTGAAGTGGCCGGAATGACCGGAAAATCGGTCCGGCTGGTGACGGACGGGGAGGGCACCGAGGTCGACAAGACCGTCATCGAGCGCCTTTCCGATCCGCTGACGCACATGATCCGGAATGCCGTGGATCACGGTCTGGAGGACCCGGAGGGCCGGATCGCGGCGGGCAAGCCCGCAGAAGGCGTCATCCGTCTTTCAGCCCAGCACCGCTCCGGCCGGATTATCATCGAAGTCTCCGACGACGGTCGCGGCATCAACCGCGAACGGGTCCAGGCGATCGCCGTTTCCAAGGGGCTGATCGAGGCGGATGCGGTTCTGAGCGAGGAGGAGATCGACAATCTGATCTTCGCGCCCGGCTTCTCGACGGCCGCCTCCATATCGGACATCTCCGGCCGCGGCGTCGGCATGGATGTGGTCAAGCGGTCAATCCAGGCGCTTGGCGGAAGGATATCCATCTCCTCGGTGCCGGGGAAGGGCTCGACCTTCACCCTCAGCCTGCCCCTGACCCTCGCGGTTCTGGACGGCATGGTCGTCAGTGTGGGCGCACAGACCCTGGTGGTGCCGATCACCGCCATCGTCGAGACCCTGCAGCCCAAGGCCGCCGATATTCGTTCGCTGGGCCCCCAGGGCTCGGTCGTTGCGGTGCGCGGATCCCATGTCCCGCTGATCGATGTGGCGACCGCGCTTGGCTTTGCGTCAGATCCCGCTGCCGGGGCCGGCGTGACCCTGCTGGTGGAAAGCGAACTGGGCGGCATGACCGCGCTTCGCGTCGATGCCATCCAGGGACAGCGTCAGGTCGTCATCAAGAGCCTTGAGCAGAACTACGACCAGGTCGCCGGCATCGCCGCCGCCACCATCCTGGGCGACGGCCGCGTGGCCCTGATCCTCGACGTCGACGTTGTGATTGCGCGCCGGCGCCAGATTGTTCCCCGTTCCCAACCTCACGCCCAAGCGAGCTGAGCCATGTCCAATGTCGCGTCCGACCTTCGCGAACTGATCGCCTTCCGTATCGGAGGCCAGGAGTTCTGCGTGGACATCCGGTCCGTCCGCGAGATCCGCGGCTGGGCGCCGGCCACCCCGCTTCCGCAGGCCCCGGCCTATGTGAAGGGCGTGATCAATCTGCGCGGCACCGTGCTGCCGATCATCGATCTGGGTTCCAGACTTGGCTTTGGTCCGACAGAACCGTCAGCCCGTCACGTCATCATCGTGGCCCGGATCGGGACAAAGACTGTCGGCCTTCTGGTCGAGGCGGTGTCGGACATCCTCACGGTCGCGGAGGCGGTGATCCAGCCCACGCCCGACGTGTCATGCGACACCGTCCGCGCCTTTGTGCGTGGGGTGATCGCCCAGGACAGCGGCATGATCAGCCTGATCGCCCTGGACGGAATCCTGCCCGAGACCACCGTCGCAGAGGCTGCATGAGCCAGGCCGCCGCAAAGCGAAGCGGATCGTCGATCGCCGTCCCCGGCGAGTTCCCCTTCACATGGGCTGACTTCTCCGAGGTCGCCGCCATGATGTACGAGATATCGGGCATCCATCTGGTCGAGGCCAAGGCCACCCTGGTCTATTCGCGCCTGGCCAAACGGATACGCATCCTGCAACTGCCGGATTTCGCCGCCTATTGCGCCCTCGTTCGCAACCCGGACGAGACTGAAGAGCGCAGCGCCATGCTGAGCGCCCTGACGACCAATGTGACGCGGTTTTTCCGCGAGCCGCACCATTTCGAGCACCTGGCCGAAGCCAAGCTGCCGGCGCTGGTGGCGACCGCACGGGCGGGCGGCCGGGTCCGGATGTGGTCCGCAGGCTGTTCGGCCGGCCACGAGCCCTACACCATGGCCATGACGGTTCTGGAGGCCCTTCCCGAGGCGGCGGATCTGGATGTGCGCATCCTGGCGTCGGATATCGATCCGCTGATCGTCCGGCGCGCCGCCGCCGGGCAGTATACCAAGGATGATATCGAGCCGGTGCCGGCGGCCCTGCGCTCGCGCCATCTGGTGCGATCGGGGGACGGGTGGGGCGTCTCGCCCCAGATGAAGTCCCTGATCAGCTTCCGCACCCTGAACCTGCTGGGCGACTGGCCGATGCGCCACCGCTTCGACATCATCTTTTGCCGCAACGTCGCCATCTATTTCGACGACCCGACCCAGGCCCGTCTGTTCGAGCGTTTCAGCGAGGCGCTGCACGACAACGGCCATCTGTATATTGGCCACTCCGAGCGGGCGACCGTTGCGTCGCTGAAGCCGGAAGGCCTGACGGCCTATCGCCGGGAGGTCCGCCGTGGGTGAACCAATTCGCGTTCTGGTGGTCGACGATTCCCCGACCATGCGCGCCCTGATCCGGCGGCAGTTGTCGAGCGACACCGGGATCATTGTGGTGGGTGAGGCAGGCGATCCCCTGGAGGCCCGCGCCGCGATCAAGGCCCTGAATCCCGATGTCGTCACGCTCGACATCGAGATGCCCAATATGAACGGTCTGGAGTTTCTGGACCGGCTGATGCGTCTGCGTCCGACGCCTGTGATCATGGTTTCGACCCTGACCCAGCGCGGGGCCGAGGCCACACTGGAGGCCCTGGAACTGGGCGCCGTCGATTGCGTCGGCAAGCCGGCCGGCGGCCAGTCCGGAGAGTTCGACAGTCTTGCGGAGAAGATCCGCATCGCCGCCCGCGCCAAGGTTCGGGAACGCACTGATAGTGCGCCGTCGGCGCGGCCGGAACACTACAGCGCCGGCGCTGACGTGGTGGCGATCGGCGCCTCGACGGGCGGCGTCGAAGCCCTGATGACGGTGCTGCGCGCCTTCCCGGCGGATTGTCCGCCGACAGTGATCACCCAGCATATGCCGGCGAACTTCACCTCCAGTTTCGCCGCCAGGCTCGACAGGACAAGCGCGCCGAGCGTGCAGGAGGCCACCGACGGGGCCCGGCTGGAACCAGGGAAGATCTATCTCGCCCCGGGCGGTGCGGCCCACCTCAAGGTGATGCGAACCGGCGACCGGCTGATCTGCAGACTGGACGCGGGCGAACTGGTCACCGGCCACCGCCCGTCGGTCGATGTTCTCTTCAACTCCGTCGCCGCCGCGCGTCCACGTCATTCTGTCGGGGTCATCCTGACGGGGATGGGGCGGGACGGGGCTGTGGGTCTTCTGGCCATGCGTCAGGCCGGCGCGGCCACGATCGGCCAGGACGAGGCCACGAGTGTTGTTTTTGGAATGCCGCGCACGGCGGCGGAACTTGGGGCGGTCCAGCAGCAGCTGCCGCTTGAGCGAATCGGTGCGGCCCTGCTGAGGGCTGCGTCGAAATCTACATCAGGAGTCCAGTGATGCCCGCTGCATCTGATCTCAAGGTGTTGGTGGTGGACGACCAGCAGACCATTCGGGCGCTGGTGCGCAACGGCCTGAAGGCGATCGGCATCCATGATGTCGACGACGCGCCCGACGGCGAGGCCGCCATCGGCGTCCTGGTGTCCAAGAAGATCAATCTGATCATCTCGGACTACAACATGCCCAAGCTGGACGGACTGGGCCTGCTGCGCGCCGTCCGCGCGACCCCTCAGCTGAAAGGCATCGCCTTCATCATGCTGACCGGCCGGGCCGATACGGATCTGGTCCAGCGCGCCCAGCAGTTCGGCGTCAACAACTATCTGGTCAAACCCTTCACTGTCGACACGCTGCGCGAGAAGATCGAGCAGGTTTTCGGAGCCCTGACCTGATGAGGCCCGTCACAACTCAAGGCGGCGACGACATTCGCGTTCACGTCGGACAGGGATCGTTCGAGGTGACTGACCGGCTGGAGATCGTGTTCTCCACGATCCTGGGGTCTTGCGTGTCCGCCTGTATCCGCGATCCCTCCCTCGGCGTGGGAGGGATGAACCACTTCCTTTTGCCCGAGGCGCCGGGCAGCGGCGCCGACGACCGTCGCTATGGCGTTCAGGCGATGGAGCTGTTGATCAACGGCCTGCTGCAACTGGGCGCGCGCCGGGACCGTCTGGAAGCCAAGGTATTCGGCGGCGCGCGTATGAGCGCCACCCTGGCTGACATTGGCGGCAAGAACATTGCGTTCGTCCGGCGCTTTCTCGCGGACGAATCCATTCCGATCGTGGCTGAAAGCCTCGGGGGGGAGCAGGCGCGGCGGATCCATTTCTGGGCCGCATCCGGCCGGGCCCAGCAGCAACTGGTGCGTGATCCGGCGATCGCGATCCGCGAGCGCGCCCTGGCCCGTCCCGTCGTTGTGGCCGGCGCCGGCGATCTGGAGCTGCTGTCATGATTGCGGACGCGGCGCTGGATCGCACCAACATCGCGGTGGTCCTTGCACGCCTCGGCAGCGAGCTTTCGGACTGGGCCTTGTCCGCGCGTCACATCGAAAACGTCGTCCTGCCCGCTCACAGCGCGGCGGCGAGCGCCGATATCCAGCAGTTCGACGCCCTCGTACAGCATCTGGATGAGGTCTCTGCCTTTGTGCTCCGGCTATCGGCTGCGACCGACGACGGTTCCGGCCTGACGGAAGACGACGTCGACCGTCTGGCCCGGCCCACGACGCTTTCGGCCCTGCGCGCCAGGCTCACAGGACAGGCCACGGAAGCGGATGCGGCGGTTTCCAGCGGTGACGTGGAGATCTGGTGATGGCGACGGCCGGAGCGCCTGCGTCCACCGAGCGGATCAACCTGCGCCAGGTGACGACGCTGGCCGTTGATTCCAACGGCGCGGGCCTCGACATACTGGGCCAGATGTTGATGGGGTTCGGCGTCGAAAGGATCCACCGCGCCGGGTCGATGGAGGAGGCCAAGGAGATCCTGCAACGGCAGACGATCGACCTCGTCCTTTGCGACGGCATGCTTTCTGACGGGTCCGGCTATGATCTCATCCGCTGGCTTCGGCGCAGCACCCTGGAGCCGAACCGGTTCACCCCCAGCATTATCGTGTCGAGCCTGCCGAAATCGAGCGCCGTGACCGAGGCCAGGGAAAGCGGCGCCAACTTCATGGTCGCCAAGCCCGCTTCGCCGTCCGTATTGATGTCGCGGATCCAGTGGGTCGCCCGGGGGGGGCGACATTTCGTCGAGTCCGAGAACTATATCGGCCCGGATCGCCGTTGGAAGTTCGAAGGGCCGCCTGCGGGTCAGAACGGACGTCGCCAAAGTGATCTGACCACCTCCATCGGCTCGGCCGTTGAACCTAATCTCAGCCAGGCCGAAATCAATTCAGTCATCAAGCCGCAACGGGTCGCACTATGACATCTGTTATCATCCGGAAGGTGCGAACGTCGCTCGAGACCAAGTCTCGCCTGCCGGGGGGGATGTTCGTCACCGAGGCGGTTGCGAGCGCCGAGGGCAAGCTGGAGTCTCTGGGTGACGCTGCCCAGCAGCATGTCGACGAGGGAATCGTCCGACTGGCGGCGCTGGTGACGCCGGAAGCCAGGCGGCCGTCAGAGGCGGCTCTCCTTGAAATCAGGCATCTCGCGGACGCCATGCTCGGGTATTGCGCCGCGCTGGACCGCCCCGGACTGCCCGACTGTCTGCAATCTCTGGGCTATCTCGCCCAGGCCGTCACGGGGAGCGCGCTCTGGCGACCGGGGACCTTCGGGCCGAGCCTGACGATGGTCAGGCTGACCGCTCGCTCATCGCTGGCGCAGGAAGACACCAAGGTGTTGCTGGATGCGGTGGCGCAATGCATCCGCCACTATCAGCCCGCGCTGGCCGAAGCGATCTAGCGCCGGGGCACGGGTGACCGCGCGCGGGCGGTTTCAGCTGTAGACTCAGGAGCGCTGACGATCAGCGTTGCTCGCCCCATTCGTCGTTCAGCACCCGCCTATGGCGCAGCTGTCGCATATGTCTGAACACGGCGAGACCGGTATACTCTGCGTCAAACGGTCCAGCAGGCCCTGAAGCAGGTCCAGCTCCTGCTCGGACAGGCTGTTCACCACGGCGTCTGCTGTCCTGTCGAGCGCCGCGCCGCAAACCGCGACCTGGGCTTCACCATCCGGCGACAGGCGTAGAATACGTTGGCGGCGATCAAGAGCGTGGAAGGAGCGTTCAATGAGGCCCCGCGTCTCAAGTCCATCCACCAGTTTCGAGATGGCCGGCGCCGACACGCCGAGGATGCCGGACAGGGCGCTCTGCGGGAGTCCGCGCCGTCCGGACCCGGCAATGGCGCGCAGGGTTCGTATGCGGTTGTCCTCGAGCCCGCCGTTCCGATGACGCAGCGAAAGGTCCGCCTGGCCCAGCGCCCTGAGAAGTCGGGTTCCAGCTTCCGAAGCCCCTGCCGCGTCAGGAATCATCATGCCCATGTTGGCAGAGCCCTTGTCTGGTCGGCGCCCCCCTGACGCCTTCCCCCAATTTCGGCAAAGATGCTTAGCAAGTCGTAAATTATCCAACCTGGATTAACTGTTTCGATCGGAAACCGTTTCTCGGTAAAGTTGTCTACACGAGATCTTATCGTTCGGCGTCCAAATTGTGACAGTACCAACGATTGAGGTTTGCGATGTCAGACACAGTATTCCTGCAGGATCGCCTGTCTTTCATCGGTCTGGATACGAGGTCAAAGGCGGCGCTGGCCGCTGTACAACCGGTTGTTGAGAGCGCCTTGCCGGGTGCGCTCGACGCCTTTTACGATCAGGTGCGCAAATTCCCGGAGGTGTCCCGCTTCTTTGACAGCGAGAACCATATCGACGTGGCCAAGACCGCCCAGGCGCGCCATTGGTCCAGCATTACCTCGGGCCGGTTTGATGACGAGTTCGTCGAAAGCGTCCAGCGCATCGGCGCGACACACGCCCGCATTGGCCTGGAGCCGCGCTGGTATATCGGCGGTTACGGCCTGGTTCTTGACGGTCTGGTGCAGGCGATCGTCCGGGACCATGAAAAATCCCGATCCCGCTTTGGCCGGGGCGACGGCGGTGCGGCCCTGGGGGCCACGCTCGGGGCGGTGGTCAGGGCCGCCCTGCTCGATATGGATTTCGTGATCTCCCTCTACCTGGAAGCGTCTGAAAAGGCGCGGCGCGACGCCGAGGCCCAGAGGCTGGCGGCTGAAGCCGAGCAACAGAAGCTGGTCGATGAGGCGGAAACCCGCCGTCAGGCTGTCGAGGCGGAACAAAAGACGGTGGTAGAGGCGACCGCTGCAGCCCTTGCGCGACTGGCGTCGGGAGATCTGACCGGCCGGATCGAGGCCCACTTCGCCGGTCAGTACCAGGCGTTGAAGGTCGATTTCAATGCGGCGCTGGATCAGCTGGAGACCGTGATGTCGGAAATCTCCGCCAATACCGTCGGCATGCGGATGGGCGTCGGAGAGATCAGCCAGGCGGCCGACGATCTGTCGCGCCGCACCGAGCAGCAGGCCGCGACCCTGGAGGAAACCGCGGCGGCGCTCGACCAGATCACCGCCACGGTCCGGCGCACGGCCGAGGGCGCCTTGCGGGCCGAGGAGGTGGTCGACGCGGCCCGGACTGCGGCCGAGGCCAGCGGTCAGGTCGTTGAACGCGCGGTTCAGGCGATGGGAGAGATCGAACATTCGGCCGATCAGATCAGCCAGATCATCGGGGTGATCGACGAGATCGCCTTCCAGACCAATCTTCTGGCCCTGAACGCGGGGGTCGAGGCGGCGCGCGCCGGGGACGCCGGCCGGGGTTTTGCGGTCGTGGCCTCGGAGGTCCGGGCCCTGGCCCAGCGGTCGGCCGAGGCCGCCAAGGAGATCAAGAGCCTGATCTCCTCATCCAGCAGCCAGGTGAAATCCGGTGTGACCCTGGTCGGCCAGACCGGCAAGGCCCTGACGGCCATCGTCGCCCGGGTCGAGGAAATCACCGGCCTGATGACCGAGATCACCGCCTCGACCCGCGAACAGTCGACTGCGCTCGGCGAGATCAACACCGCCATCAACCACATGGATCAGGCCACCCAGCAGAACGCGGCCATGGTCGAGCAGTCCACCGCCGCCAGCCACAGCCTCACTCACGATGCGGAACAGTTGAACCAGCTTGTCGGCCGTTTCCGCACAACAGTCGATCATGGCAATCCAGGACTGAGATCGGCAGCCTGAGGCGAAAACTCCGCCTGGCCGTGTTTATGGACTGACGGAGCACGCGCGGTTCGCCTGTCTAGTCGCTGGCGAGAGAGTCCAGCCGGCCCCGCAGCATCTGCAACAGGGCGGAGAAGTCCTTGCCGCCGTATCCCAGTCCGTCGAACAGGGCGAACAGGGCCTCGGCCTGGGCGCCGAGGGGCGTGGTCGCACCGGCTTTCGCCGCCGCGTCCTGGGCCAGCTTCAGGTCCTTCAGCATCATGGCGGTGGCGAACCCGCCCTCATAGTTGCGGTTGGACGGGGCGGTCGGCACCGGGCCCGGCCAGGGATAGTAGCTCGAGACGCTCCAGCTCTGGCCCGAGGATTTCGAGGCGATGTCGAAGAACTTCACCGGGTCCAGGCCCAGCTTCTCGGCCAGGGCCACGGCCTCGCAGGTGCCGATCATGGTGATGCCCAGGATCATGTTGTTGCAGATCTTGGCCGCCTGACCCGCGCCGTGATCGCCCGCGCGCATGGTGACCCGGCTCATCGGCTCCAGCGCCGTCTCGATGCGGGCGAACGCCGCCTCGTCACAGCCGACCATGAAGGCCAGGGTCCCGGCGTCCGCAGCCACCGTGCCGCCCGAAACCGGGGCGTCGGCGAAGACATAGCCGGCGTCGGTCGCCAGCCCCGCCACTGTCCGCGCTGTCTGGACGTCGATGGTCGAACAGTCCAGCAACAGGGCGCTGGACGGCGCCGCCCCGATGATCTGTTCGGCATAGACCTTATGCACATGCGGCCCGGCGGGCAGCATGGTGATGACGACCTCGGCGTCGCGGACAGCCTCGCTGACGGAGGCGGCGGGGGTGCAACCGGCCGCCGCAGCCCGGTCCAGCGCCGCCTGCGACAGGTCGAAGGCGGCGACCTGATGCCCGGCCTTCGCCTGGTTCGCGGCCATGCCGCCACCCATATTGCCGAGGCCGATGAAGGCGATGCGTGTCATCTTGGTTCCTCCGCCCCCAGGGGGCTCAAATAAAATAGAGTCGGGAGAGTCGGGAGAGTCGGGAGACTCCAGATCGCCCGGATCGCTCGTGAAGTCCTGTCAGCCCGCGCGGGATGCAGCGCCCCTCGATCTTACACCCTGCCGCGACCAGGGCGGGTTCAGGCCCCTTCCACAACGGACAGGGGCGTCCAGGACTGATCTTCCGGCAGGGGAGAAAAAAAATCATCCAACAGGGCGTCGCTGACCCCCCGCAAGGTTTCGGGCGACCATTTCGGCGCATTGTCCTTGTCGACAATCACGGCGCGGACCCCTTCCTGGAAGTCGTGGGTGCGGACGACCCGGCTGCCCAGCGCATATTCCATCGCCATATTGTCGGCGAAGGAGGTCAGGGTCGCCCCGGTGCGGATCTGGCGCAGCGACACCTTCAGCGACTGGGGCGACTTGGTCCTCAGGATCGCCAGTTGGGCCAGCGCCCATTCGGAACCGTCGGCTTCCAGCGCCGCGAAGATCGCCTCAACCGTGTCATGGGCGAACAGCCGATCGATAGCCTCACGATGCGGGGCGAGCGGGGACGGGCCGGGATCGCCCGCCACGCGGTCGGCCACAGCCTTCGGGTCGGCGGGCGCGGCCAGCAGTTCCTCCCTCAGCGCCGTCGTGGCGTCCGAGGCGACATAGTGGGTGTGGATGCCCAGGGCCACCGTATCCGCCGCCTTCAGCCGCGCGCCGGTCAGGGCCAGCCAGACCCCGGTCTGGCCCGGCAGACGCGGCAGGAACCAGCCGCCGCCGACATCGGGGAACAGACCGATGCCCGTCTCCGGCATGGCGTAGGTGGTCCGTTCGGTGGCGATGCGGATGGGGGCCGGCTCCGAAATCCCGACGCCGCCGCCCATGACGATGCCGTCCACAATGGCCGTGATGGGCTTCGGATACTCGAACATCAGATGGTTCAGCCGGTATTCGGCGAGGAAGAAGGCCCTGGCCTCTGACGCGTCGCCGGCGCCGCTCTCGGCGATCATGCGTATATCGCCCCCGGCGCAAAACCCGCGCTCGCCGGCGTGGTCGATCAGGACCGAGGCCACGGCCGGATCGTCGCGCCAGGCCAGCAGCGCGTCGATCATCGTCTCGCACATGGCCCGATTCAGCGCATGGATCGCCTTCGGCCGGTTCAGGGTGATGCGGCCGACGGCGCCGTCGATGCGGGTCAGGACTTCGGGTTCGGTGCTCATCCCCGCAACATCTCCCGCGCCGTGATCACCCGCATGATCTCGTTCGTGCCCTCCAGGATGCGGTGCACCCGCAGATCCCGCACGATCCGCTCCAGCGGATAGTCCTTCAGATAGCCGTAGCCGCCGTGCAGCTGCAGGGCCTCGTCGGCGATCTGGAAACAGGCGTCCGTCGCCAGCCGCTTGGCCATGGCGCACCATTTGGTCTTTTCGGGATGGCCGGTGTCGATGGCCCAGGCGCCGCGATGGACCATCAGCCGGGCGGCCTCCAGATCGGTGGCCATGTCGGCCAGTTTGAACTGGGTGTTCTGGAACTCGGCCAGGGGTTTGCCGAACTGTTTGCGGGTCGCGACATAGGCCTGGGCCGTCTCCAGTGCCAGCCGCGCCCCGCCGATCGAACAGGCGGCGATGTTCAGCCGGCCGCCGTCCAGCCCGGCCATGGCGTATTTGAAGCCGTCTCCCTCGGCACCCAGCAGATTGCTGGCCGGGATGCGGCAGTCGTCGAACTGGACGATGGCGGTCGGCTGGGCGTTCCAGCCCATCTTCTTTTCCTGCGCGCCAAAGCTCAGGCCCGGCGCGTCCCTGTCGACGACGAAGGTGGAGACGCCCTTCGCGCCTTCGCCCCCGGTGCGGGCCATGACGACATAGACGTCCGAGGTCCCGGCGCCGGAGATGAAGGCCTTGGAGCCGTTGAGCACCCAATGGTCGCCGTCGCGCACCGCCGTCGTCCGCATCGCCGCCGCATCGGAGCCGGACCCCGGCTCGGTCAGGCAGTACGAAGCGATCATGTCCATCGTCACCAGCGACGGCACATAGCGGGCGCGCAGATCGTCCGACCCGAAACGGTCGATCATCCAGGTCGCCATATTGTGGATCGAGATGAAGGCCGCCACCGAGACGTCGCCGCGCGCCAGCTCCTCGAAAATCACCGCCGCCTCGACCCGGCCCAGCGCCATGCCGCCGTGTTCCTCTCCGGTGTAGATGCCGCAGAAGCCCATCTCGGCCGCCTGTTTCATCACATCGACGGGGAAGATCTTGTGCTCGTCCCACGCGGCCGAATGGGGCGCCAGCTCGGCGTCGGAGAAGGCGCGGGCCGCGTCCTGGATGGCGCGCTGGTCGTCGGTGAGGGCGAAGTTCAAATCTGTTCTCCCTGCCTCCCCCCGTCATCCTCGGGCTTGACCCGAGGATCGGACGCGGGGCGGGCGGTGCATCAAGGTCTGAGCACCAGCGGTGGACAATCCGGCCCTCGGGTCAAGCCCGAGGGTGACGGATGTGCGGTCAGCCCATCGTCGGGATGACGAACGAGCTGTCGGCGTGTTCCAGCGCGCTGTCCGGCCAGCGGGCGGTAACCGTCTTGACCTTGGTCCAGAACTTCACGCCCTCCATCCCATGCTGGTTGGTGTCGCCGAAGGCCGAGCGCTTCCAGCCGCCGAAGGTGTGATAGGCGACCGGCACGGGGATCGGGACATTGATGCCGACCATGCCGACATTGACCCGGGCGGCGAAATCGCGTGCCGCGCGGCCGTTCTGGGTGAAGATGGCGACGCCATTGCCGTACTGGTGCTTGCTGGGAAGCGACAGCGCCTCCTCGAAGCTGTTGGCGCGGACGATCTGCAGCACAGGGCCGAAGATCTCTTCCTTGTAGCTCTCCATGTCGGCGGTGACGTGGTCGAACAGGGACGGTCCGACGTAGAAGCCGTTCTCATGCCCCTGAAGCGTAAAGCCGCGACCGTCGACGACCAGTTCGGCGCCGTCCCTGACGCCCTGGTCGATCCAGCCCTCGACCCGGGCCTTGTGGGCGGCGGTGACGACGGGGCCGTAGTGGGCGCCCGCATCGGTGGAGACGCCGACGCGCAGGGACTGGATCTCGGCGACCATCCGCTCGCGCAGTTCATCGGCGGTCTTCTGGCCCACCGGAACGACGACCGGCAGGGCCATGCAGCGCTCGCCGGCCGAACCGAAGGCGGCGCCCGACAGATCCTTGACCACCTGGTCCATGTCGGCGTCCGGCAGGATGACGCCGTGGTTCTTGGCCCCGCCCATGGCCTGGACGCGTTTCCCGTGGGCCGCGCCGGTTTGATAGACATAGTTGGCGATGTCGGACGAACCGACGAAGCTGATCGCATGAACCTGGGGGTGGGTCAGGATGGCGTCGACCGCCGTCTTGTCGCCGTGCACGACGTTCAGCACGCCCTCTGGCGCCCCGGCCTCCAGCATCAGTTCGGCCAGACGCACCGGCAGGGACGGATCGCGCTCACTGGGCTTGAGGATGAAGGTGTTGCCGACGGCGATGGCCACGCCGAACATCCACATCGGGATCATGCCGGGGAAGTTGAACGGGGTAATGCCCGCCACCACGCCCAGAGGCTGGCGCATCGAATAGACATCGATGCCGGGCCCGGCGCCCCAAGTGTATTCGCCCTTCACCGCATGGGGGATGCCACAGGCGAACTCGATGACCTCGAGGCCGCGCTGGATGTCGCCTTTCGAGTCGGCGATGACCTTGCCGTGCTCGGAGGACAGCAGTTCGGCCAGGTCCTGCATATTGGCCTCGACCAGTCGCTTGAATTCGAACATCACCCGCGCCCGGCGCTGGGGATTGGTCGAGGACCAGCCGTCGAAGGCGGCCTGGGCGTTCTGGACGGCGCGGTCCACCTCGTCCGGCGTGGCCAGCTGGACGCGGGCCTGGACCTCTCCGGTCGAGGGGTTGAACACGTCCGAGAACCGGCCCGAGGCGCCGACAAAACTCGCGCCGCCGATGAAGTGGTGGATGTCGCGCATGGCGTCGCTCCCTGAAGCGAGGTGAGGCGGTTCGGCCGCCAGTCTTGCAACGGGGTCTAGCATCCCCTCCGGCGCCCCTCCATTGCAAAGATGCAGGTTATGATGTGCAATAATGCAGCATGTCCGCTTTCGACTGGGATGACATCCGCGTCTTCATCGCCGCCGCCCGCGCTGGATCGCTGGGCGCCGCGGGCGGCCAGCTGGGCGTGGACGCCGCGACCGTCGGTCGTCGCGTCGCGCGACTGGAGGCGGCGCTGAAGTCCACCCTTGTGGTCCGCTCCGCCTCAGGATTGCAGCTGACGGCGGCGGGCGCACAGTTGCTGGCCCAGGGCCTTCAGGCCGAGACGGCGATGGACGCGATTCATGGCCTGACCCGCGCCGATGTCGTGGCGGGAACGGTCCGGATCAGCGCCTCGGAGGGCTTTGGCGGCGTCATCCTGGCGCCCGCCCTGCCGGCCCTGCGCGCCGCCCGGCCCGGTTTGAACATCGAACTGGCCGCATCCTCGGGCTTTCTGTCGCCGAGCCGGCGCGAGGTCGACATGGCCATCACCCTGGCGGCCCCGGCCAGTTCGAGGCTGATCGTCGAACCCCTGACGGGCTACCAGCTGGCCCTGTATGCGGCGCCGGCCTATCTGGCGGAGCGCGGTCATCCCCGGGATGTCGCGGACCTCGGCCGGTTCGACATCGTCGGCTATGTCGACGACCTGATCTATGCGCCGGAACTGCGCTATCTGGAGGAGGTCCGGCCCGGGCTGGGTCCCGCTATCGCCAGTTCCTCGATCCGGGCCCAGCGGGACATCGTCGCCGCCGGGGGCGGGATCGGGGTCCTGCCCGCCTTTCTTGCAGACGGGCTGGAGAGGGTGCTGCCCGACGATGTGCTGCTGGAGCGGAGGTTCTGGCTCTCGACCCATCGCGATGTCCACGACACCGCCCGCCTGCGGGTGGTTCGCGCCTGGATTCGCGCACTGTGCGTGTCCGGGGCGTCTCGCCTCAGCCCCTACTAGGTCAGGGGCGCCGGGCCGCCACATCGATCAGGGCCGAGCGTCCGTTGTGGCCTGCGCCCTCTGAGACCTCGCTGTCGTGGCTTTCCAGATGCAGCAGGTCGAAGTCGGCGAAGGCGTGACGCAGCAGGGCCTCGGTATAGAGGTTCTCGATCTGTCCGGGGCCGCCTGTGCCATAGGCGATCTGTTCCGGGCGGTAGCCTTGCAACAGGATCAGTCCGCCGGGCTTCACGGCGGATTTCATGCCGGCGAAGTGGCGCTCTCGCGCCGCCGGGGGCGCAAACTGGATGAAGATGGCCACGACCAGGTCGAACTGACTTTGGGGCCAGGTCCAGTCGTCCAGATCGGTCAGCCGCGCGTCGATCGTCACGCCCCGCCGGTCAGCGAGGGCGCGCGCCTTGTCGACTGCGCGCGGGGCGATGTCTGTCGTCGTGACGACCAGCCCCTGTTCAGCCAGCCAGACCCCGTTCCGGCCTTCGCCGTCGGCGATCGCAAGGGCGGACATGCCGGGTTTCAGGCGATGCGCCTGGGAGGCCAGAAAGGCGTTCGGCGCCTCTCCGAACAGATAGTCGTCACGGTCATAGCGGCCGTTCCAGAACGCGCGGGCTTCGCTCATCGGGGTCGTCGCTCCCTGCGCCGGTCAGCGTTTGAGAAAGCGTGCGAAAAAGCCCGCGCCGGGCTCATCCGGATGCCCCGGGCATCGGTCCGACGGCGGAACGCCGCGCAGGACCTGCTCCACATGCTGGCCGCAACCGGCCCATCCCATCTTGCCGCATTTGCGGCAAACCACAGCCCTGCACATTCTCGCCTCCAGATGGGGACGCCCGCGTCCCGCTTGCCGTTCTCCGGTCGACCCTGCGGCCGCCGGCGTCTCAGGTTCCGCCGCAGCGGGTTTAACGCGATCCGTCGCCGTGTTTGCCGATGCTCTGCCACTCGGGCGGGGCGGCCTTGTGGACATATTGCTCGGCGACCAGCCAGCCCTTGAAGGGGCGCAATACGCCCAGGCACAGGCCGACGATCAGGGGGAAGGTGAGGGCCAGATGCACCCAGACCGGCGGGTGGACGGTGAACTCGAAGGCCATGAAGGCGATCATGCCGACGACGCCGACGCCGGACATGACGAAGAAGGCCGGACCATCGGCGGGCTCGGCGAAGCCATAGTCGAGTCCGCACTCGGGGCAGTGGTCGCGGATGGTCAGATAGCCCTTCAGCAGCGGGCCTTCGCCACAGCGCGGACAACGGCAGCGGATGCCCGTGGAGACGGTATTGAGGACCGGAGGGTGCGGTTCGGCCAAGTCTGACTCCTTGCGCCGCATCCCTGTGCGGCAAATGGGGCGACGTCTTTCGACGCCAGTCCGGGTGGTGGGCGTCGCGGCCGTCATGGCCGGTCGGCGCAGTCAGGCGCAGCCGGCCCCTTGCAGGACCGGCTGCGGGTCGGGTCAGGCCGCGATTGTCGGACCCGGCAGTTCGCGGGTGGAAAAATACCAGTCGGTATAGACATAGCCTTCGCCCGCGCGCGCCTCGGCCTCGGCGGAGGTTTTGGGCGGAGGAACAATGGCGGGCTGTCCGGGGCGCCAGTTTTCCGGGGTCGCCACCCCATTGGCGTCAGAGGCCTGGATCGCCGTCAGCAGGCGCACGAACTCGTCAATGCTGCGGCCGTTGCTCATCGGATAATAGACCATGGCGCGCAGGATTCCCTGTGGATCGATCAGGAAGGTGGCCCGCACTGCGGAGGTGTCGGCGGCGCCCGGATGGATCATTCCATAGGCGGCGGCGACCTCCATTTTCAGATCCTCAATGATGGGGAACGGGATTTCGACGTCGAACTTCTCCTTGATGTTCCGGGTCCAGGCCAGGTGCGAGAAGATGCTGTCGATCGACAGGCCCAGCAGGTCGCAGTTCATCGCCGCAAAGGCGTCGGCCCGGCGGGCAAAGCCGATGAACTCGGTCGTGCAGACGGGGGTGAAGTCTGACGGGTGGGAAAAGAGGATCAGCCACCGGCCCTTGTAGTCGGCCAGGCTGCGGTCGCCGTGGGTCGTCCGGGCGTGGAAATCGGGGGCGGGTTCGTTGAGGCGGGGAAGTCCGGTCATGCGTGTCTCCTTCAGATGACCCATCTGACGAGTAATTACATAATTACGCAAACTAATAGTTCTTATGTGGGGGAAAGGTTCTGCCTATGAGGTTGGCGACGGGTGTGCGGGCTATTTCCTGTCGTGGGGCGCGGTCGCCGAGGCGATGATCGCGGCCTGGTCCCGGGCGACATCCCCGCCCATTACGCGTCCGACATCGCCGCCGAACACCGGACCCATCAGGCCGGCGTTGAGCGCCGCGACGCGTGTGCCCTGCGCCGTCTGATAGACGGCGACGGTGCAGGGCATCATCACGGCGAGCCGGCGATCGCGGTCGGTGTCGAGGATTTTCCCGGCGTGGCCGGCATGGCAAAGTTCGACGAGGCGAATGGTCGGCAAATCGGGGCCGCCATTGGCCTGAACGCTGTCGTCCAGTTTGCGGACGCCGGAGACGACCCAGCCACGCTGGCGGGCGGCCGAGGTCAGGTTCGCGACTGTGGCGTCCACCGAGGCCGGGCTGGCTGTTTCCGAAAACATCAGGTGCGGCAGGGCCAGGGCAAGGCCGCCTGCGCCGACGACGGCTCCGGTCAGGCCGGCGATGATCATTTTCAACATGGTGGCTCCTCGGTTGTCTGGGCGACGGCGTGGGCTGTCGGGTGTGTCTCCGGTCGCTGCCGTTGTCAGCGCCCTTCGTGTCCAGATCGCGTGTCATATATATACATGATTACAAATATCGTATATATAATTCAGGGAATATCTGCAGCCAGGACCATCCGCCGCCTCAATGGAAATCCCGCGAGCCGGGCAGGACCCGCACATCGCGCGGATGGCGGTGGGGCGGATAGCGCGGCGGCTGGGGGTGGGCGACGACGTCTGCGCGGCACAGCGGAACCTCGGTGGGGTGATCCTCCGACAGGCCGGCCAGTTCGGCGGTGCGGTCGAGGACGCGGCGGGCGACGACGTGGGTGACGCCCTCGGGGCTCTTTTCCACCACGCCCTCGACCTCCATCAGCCGGGCGGCCATGACCTCGCGGCGGAACTGTTCGAACATCCGCGCCCACAGGACGATGTTGGTGATGCCGGTCTCATCCTCCAGGGTGACGAAGATGGCGTTGCCCTTGCCCGGACGCTGACGCACCAGAACGACGCCCGCGACCCGGATCAACGACCCGCCGCGTTTCGCCTCGGCCCCGGCGCAGCTCAGCACCTTTTCGGCGGCGAAGACGGGCCGCAGGATGGCCATGGGATGGGCCTTCAGCGACAGGCGAACGGTCTGGTAGTCGGCGGCGACATGTTCGCCCAGCGGCATCAGCGGCAGACGGGCGTCGGGTTCGGCGCCCAGTTCCCGGGCCCCCCGTTCGCGCGCCTCGGCCGCCGCGAACAGGGGCAGGGCGTCGTCGTCGGGCAGGCGCCGCACCGCCCACAGGGCCTCGCGTCGGTCCAGCCCCAGTGACCGGAAGGCGTCGGCGTCAGCCAGTTTGCGCATCGCCGCCGTGGGCAGGTTCGCCCGCCGGGCCAGGCTCTCGAGGTCGGCGAAGGGCGCCTCGGCCCGGGCGGCGGTCAGGGCGGCGGCCCAGGCCTCGCGAAAGCCGTCGATCTGGCGCAGGCCCAGACGCAGGGCGAGAGCCGCCTTTGGCCCCTCCAGCGAATTGTCCCAGTGGCTGTGGGACACGTCGATCGGACGCGTCTCGACCCCGCCGATCTCCTGCGCCTCGCGCACGATCTGGGCCGGGGCGTAGAAACCCATCGGCTGGCTGTTCAACAGGGCGCAGGCGAAGGCGGCGGGATGCCAGCGCTTGATCCAGGACGAGACATAGACCAGCCGGGCGAAGGAGGCTGCATGGCTCTCGGGAAAGCCATAGGAGCCGAACCCCTTGATCTGGTCGAAACAGCGCCGGGCGAAGTCGGGCGGATAGCCGCGCTGGACCATCCGGCCCACGAACCGGTCCTCATATGTGTGCAGGGTTCCGTCGCCGCGGAAGGTGCCCATGGCCTTCCTCAGGCCGTTGGCCTCGGCGTCGTTGAACTCGGCGGCGACCATGGCGACCTTCATCGCCTGTTCCTGGAACAGGGGGACCCCGAGGGTCTTGCGGAGCACATTCTTCAGCTCATCCTTCTTCGCCGGATCAGAAGGTGACGCATATTCAGGCTCTTCCAGTCCGTTCCTGCGGCGCAGATAGGGGTGGACCATGTCGCCCTGGATCGGGCCGGGCCGGACGATGGCGACCTGGATGACGAGATCATAGATCTCGCGCGGCTTCAGCCGGGGCAGCATGTTGATCTGGGCCCGGCTCTCGACCTGAAACACCCCGATGGAGTGGCCCCGGCACAGCATGTCGTAGACGGCCGGGTCCTCGCGCGGGAGGGTGTGCAACTCCCAATCCTCGTCCGCATGGGCGCGGATCAGGTCGAAGGCCTTGCGGATGCAGGTCAGCATGCCGAGCGCCAGCACATCGACCTTCATCAGCCTCAAGGCGTCGATGTCGTCCTTGTCCCATTCGATGAAGGTGCGATCAGGCATGGCCCCGTTGCCGATGGGGACCATCTCGTCCAGCCGGTCCTGGGTCAGGATGAAGCCGCCGACGTGCTGGGACAGGTGGCGGGGAGTGTCGAGCAGCCGCGTCGCCATGGCCACCGCCCGGCGGATCATCGGATTGGACGGATCGAGACCCGCCTGAAGGATGTGCCGGTCGCCGATTTCGGTTCCCCAGCCGCCCCACTGGCTGGAGGCCAGGCGGGCGGTGACGTCCTCGGTCAGGCCCAGGGCCTTGCCGACCTCGCGGATGGCGCTGCGGGGACGAAAATGGATGACGGTGGCGGCGATCCCGGCGCGATGGCGGCCATAGCGCTCATAGAGATGCTGGATGATCTCCTCGCGCCGCTCGTGCTCGAAATCCACGTCGATGTCGGGCGGCTCGTCGCGGTCGTCGGACAGGAAGCGCTCGAACAGGACGTCGCTGGTCGCCGGGTCGACGGAAGTGATGCCCAGCACATAGCAGACGGCGGAATTGGCCGCCGAGCCGCGCCCCTGACACAGGATCCGCTTGTCATTCGCCACACGAATAATATCGTATATCGTCAGGAAATAGTGGGCGAATTTCTTCCTTGCGATGAAGGCCAGCTCCTTGTCCAGAAGGTTCTGAACGCTGTCCGGAACCCCGTCGGGATAGCGTCTGTCGGCGTGTTTCCGGGTCAGGTCTTCCAGCCAGGCCTGGGCCTGCCAGCCGGGCGGGACCGGCTCTTCCGGATACTGGTACTCCAGTTCCTTCAGGTCGAAGTCGATGCGACCCAGAAAGGCGAGGGTCCCGGCCACGGCCTCGGGCGCGTGACGGAACAGCCGGGCCATCTCCGTCGGCGGCTTCAGCCAGCGTTCGGCGTTGGCGTGCAGCCGGCGTCCGGCCGCCTCTATGGTGGTCCCTTCGCGAATACAGGTCATGACGTCCTGCAGGTCGCGCTCGCCGGCGGAATGGTAGAGGACGTCATTGGTCGCGATCAGGGGGATGTCCGCGCGGGCCGCCATTTCCTTCAATCGGATCAGGCGCCGGTGGTCGTCGACACGCCGGTGCAGGGCGGCGCCGAGCCAGACCGCGCCGGGCGCCCCTTCCGCCACGCGGGTCATGGTCGCCTCGAACCCGGAGAGCCGGTCGGGGGGCATGACGATCAGCAACAGATCCTCGGGGGCGGCCAGCAGGTCGGACAGGCCGAGTTCGCACTGACCCTTGATCGCCCGGCGGTTGCCGAGGGTGAGGAGCCGGGTCAGCCGCCCCCAGCCCGCCCGGGTCTCGGGATAGGCCACGATGTCGGGCGTCCCGTCGTTGAACACCAGCCGGGCGCCGAGAATCAGGCGAAAGGCCTGTGCCCTCGCCCTGATCGTCTCGATCAGGGCGGGATCGTTCATGGCGGCCTCGATGACGGCGAACTCTCCGGGGCTGCCGCCGACCCGGACGCGGCGGCCCGGCAGCAGGCCGTGTTTACGGATCTCGTTCAGGGCGGACCAGGCGCGCACCACCCCCGCCACGGTGTTGCGATCCGCCAGCCCCAGCCCGGCCTGACCGCGCAGGAGGGCGGCCAGAACCATGTCGCCGGGATGGGAGGCGCCCCTCAGGAAGGAGAAATGGCTCGCGGCGGCCAGTTCCGCGAAATCGCCGGCGGGATCCGGTCCGGTCATGCGAACAGGCCGTGGATGAACCAGCGCGGCTCTGGCGTCTCGCCATACAGCCCCTGACGGAACAGCCAGAAGCGGCGGCCGTGGCGATCCTCGACGCGGTAGTAGTCACGGGTCTTCTGATCGGGCGCGCGCCACCATTCGCCGGCGATCCGTTCGGGACCTTCGGAGCGGACGACCTCGTGCAGGACGCGGCGCCAGCGGAAACGCAGGGGCGAGCCGTCAGGGACCTCGGCCAGGGTCTCGACCGGCTGGGGCGGGTCGAACATCTGCAGCGGGCGCAGGGGAGGGCTGTCAGGATCGGGATCGGGCCACTCCGCCGGCGCTGCCGCCGCCGCGCCTGCCGCGGGCGTCATCCGCACGGCGCGCTCGGGCATGTGGGAGTCCAGAGGCTCGAACCTCAGGACCGCCCCGGGTCCCAGTCGCGCGGTCAGCCGGTCGACCAGACGGCTGAAGTCCTCGCGACCCGGCCGCTCGCCCTCCAGCCCCCGCTGTGCCGGCTTCAGCGTCTGGGTCAGGGGGACCGACAGCCGCATCTGATCGAAACCGAAACCGGGGTCGAGCGGGGCGGCGAGGGCCGCCAGTCGTTCGCGGAACAGGCGCAGCACGACCGGCGCCTCTCGCGTCGGGCGGCCGGTCCGGACCATCAGGCGACGCACCTCGCCGTCGACGCGATAGAAGCTGGCCTGGAAGGCCCGGCCGCCGTGACCCGCCTGATCCAGCCGGTCGGCGGCCTCGACCAGCAGGTCGTACAGTACGCCCTCGATGTCTTCCTGACGGGTGATGGGTTCGACCAGAAGGCGATCGACGATACAGGGGGCGGCGGGACGCGACGGGGTGATCCGCACATCCTCCTGTCCCAGAACCCGGGCCAGCCGGGAGGGAAAGTCGGCGCCGAACCGGGCGGCGAGGGGTGCGCGCGGCCGGTCGTCCAGATCGGCGATCCGTTTCAGCCCGGCGCGCCTCAGGGCCTGTTCGTCCCGGTCCGGCAACTCCATGGCCGAGACCGGCAGGCGGCGGACGGCGGCCTGGTCCTCGCCGGGGGCGAAGACGCCGCCGGGGCCGAACCGGGACAGGGCCCGCGCCGCCTGGGGGGTGCAGGCCAGGGCGCTGCGGACCTCCAGCCCTATGCGGCGGGCGCGGGCATGGGCGGCCTGAACCAGTCCCGTTTCTCCGCCGAACAGATGGGCGCAGCCGGTCACGTCCAGCAGCAGGCCGTGCGGAGCGTCGGCGGCGACCATGGGGCTGAACCGGCCGAAGTCCTCCACGATCCGGGACAGAAGGGCGTCGTCCAGATCGGGGCGATGGACCACGGTGCGGAGTTCGGGCGTGCGGGCCCGGGCGTCGGCCAGGGTCAGGCCCGGGGTCAGGCCCTGGTGCGCCGCCGCCGGGTCGGTCGCCGCCAGTCTCAGCGCCCCCCCGACCTTCTCGATCAGGACAAGGGGGGGCGGGACCGTGTCGGGCGCATCTTCAGGCGACCCGACGTCGGACTGTTCCTGACGCCGCAGCCGGTCGCTGGGCAGCCAGGGGAACCAGATCGCCAGATAGCGGCGCCGGTTCGCGGAACGTGCGTCCGTCACGATCCCACTCCATGATCCAGGTCCGGGGCGCCCCGCCGCCGCGTCGCCGCAGCAGGGTCACGGAAAAAGACGGTCTGCCCGGCGCCCCGCCTTCAAGAGGTTCTGAGGCGGCGGCGGTCACCGACCATCGGGTCTCGGCCGCGCTCGGGCACGGGGCGGCGGCGATCCGGGCGAGGAACAGGGTCCCGCCGCCGGCCTCGGCCGCCAGGGCCAGCCGGCGGCTGGCCGTCAGATTCAGGGCCCGGGCCTCGCCCCAGGCGCTGAGCAACACGGCCCCGACGGCGGGGGTGCGCAGGGCCTCCTCGCCGATGGCCAGCAGGGTCTGGACGTCGTGAGCCCGCACCAGAAGCAGGTCGCGGGTGCGCAGACCCATCTCATGCAGGCCCGGCCCGTGGGGATGTCCGGCCTCCCGCCCTGCCAGATCGTGCAGGCCCCAGACCATGGGCCGGCTTCCCGCCGCCAGAGACGCCAGCCCAAGACCGAAAGCGTTTAGCGCGACGGCGTCTGCGGTCGACCCGGCATAGAGATCGTGAACAGCCCCCGTCTCGAGGGGGCCGCCCATCCAGTTCGCCGTGACTCCGGATGTCTGGCCCTTGCCCGCCGCGCCGCGCCCAAGCGTCGCCAACCGGGCCTTCAGGGCGGCGATTTCGGAAGACCTGTTCTGTGTGTTCTCCATTTGTTCTATATGCCCCCCGGCGAGGTCGCGGAGTCAAGGGCAGACTGAACGGGAAGGAAGGCGGACGGGACGATGCCTCTGGCCGGAATCCCACCGTCCCCGGCGGATCGACGCCTACCCTCCGGCCAGCTTCAGCGCACCGCGCAACAGCCAGGCGACCACGCCCAGACCCCCGACGCCGACGACCCACAGGGCGACGAACCACAGTCCCTGTTTCAGGCCGGGTTTCAGGTCGGGTTTCAGGCCGGCTCCGGGGCGGGGGCGCATCAGTGATACCCGTCGTCGCCGACCTTGCCGCGGAACACCCAGTAGGCATAGGCGGTGTAGGCCAGGATGATCGGGATCAGGATCAGGGCGCCGACCAGCATGAACATCTGGCTGGAGGCGGGAGCGGCGGCCTGCCACAGGGTGATCTCGTCCGGCACGGCATAGGGGAAGACGCTGACGCCCAGGCCGGCGAAGGTGACGGCGAACAGGGCCAGCGACAGCAGGAAGGGCCAGACCTCCTTCTTCCTGCGCATGGTCCAGAAGAAGCCGCCGGCCACGATCAGGACCAGCAGGGGCACCTGGGCGGTCAGCAGGACGCCGGGCCAGTCGAACCAGCGTCGGGCGTATTCGCCGTCAAGGAACGGGGTGGCGAGGCTGACGGCGCCGATCATCAGCAGGGTGGCGGGGCCGAGTTTCCAGGCCTGGCTGCGGGCATGGGCCTGAAGCGGTCCCTCGGTCTTCATATTGAGCCATGTCGCGCCCAGCAGGGCGTAACCGATCACCACCGCCGTGCCGGTCAGCAGGCTGAACGGGCTGAGCCAGTCCCACCAGCCGCCGCCATAGGCCCGGCCCGAGACCTCGACGCCCTGCAGGATGGCCCCCAGGATCACGCCCTGGGAAAAGGCGGCCAGAAGGGAGCCGCCGAAGAAGGCGATGTCCCACACCGGCTTGGCCCGCACCGTGCGCCAGCGGTACTCGAAGGCCACGCCCCGGAACACCAGCCCCAGCAGCATGGCGATGATCGGCGTATAGACCGCCGGCATCAGCACGGCATAGGCGAGGGGGAAGGCGGCGAACAGGCCGCCTCCGCCGAGGATCAGCCAGGTCTCGTTGCCGTCCCAGACGGGGGCGATGGAGTTCATCGCCCTGTCGCGCTGATCGCCGGCCTTCAGCGTCGGAAACAGGATGCCGACGCCGAGGTCGAACCCGTCCATGACGATATAGGCGAAGACGGCGAAGGCCAGCAGGCCGGCCCAGACCAGGGTCAGATCAATGTTCATGATCGGTCTCCTCGCCCGTGGGGATCGGCCCGTCGGGATCGATGGCGGGCGCCGGGGTGATCCCGGCGGTGCGGATGGGCGCCTCGGGCAGACCCGTCTCCCCCCGGTGCGGCGCGTGGCTCATCAGCCGCAGGATATAGAAGACCCCCGCCCCGAAGACGGCGAAATAGACGATGGCGAAGGCCGCCAGGGAGCTGGCCACCGCAGGGGCGTCCAGCGGGGCGGCGCTGTCGGCGGTGCGCAACAGGCCATAGACGGTCCAGGGCTGGCGGCCGACCTCGGTGGTGATCCAGCCGGCCAGCACCGCGACGAACCCCATCGGACCCATGACCAGGGCGAAGCGGTGCAGCCAGGGCGCGTCATACAGCCGTTTGCGCAGCCGGGCGTAGAGGCCCCAGACCCCGAGTAGCAGCATGGCCATCCCCAGCCCGACCATGATGCGGAAGGACCAGAAGACGATCTCCACCGGCGGCCAGTCGGCGCGGTCGATCGTGTCCAGACCAGCGAGCGGCGCGTTCAGATCGTGTTTCAGGATCAGGGACGACAGTTTGGGAATCTCGACCGCGCCATGGACGGTGGCCGCCTCGCGGTCCGGCAGGCCGAACAGGATCAGGGGGGCGCCGTCCGGGTGGCTTTCAAAATGGCCTTCCATGGCCATGACCTTGGCGGGCTGGTGCTCCAGCGTGTTGATCCCGTGCATGTCGCCGATGAAGATCTGGACCGGGGCGGCGACCAGGATCATGCCCATGGCCATGGCGAACATCTTGCGCGCCCCCTTGTTGGTCCGGTCGCGGAGCAGGTGCCAGGCGCCGACCGCGCCGACCACGAGGCCGGTGGTCAGATAGGCCGCGAGCAGCATATGGGCGAGGCGATAGGGGAAGGAGGGGTTGAAGACGATCCTGAACCAGTCGACCGGCACGAACTGGCCGACCTCATTGATGGCGTAGCCCTGGGGCGTCTGCATCCAGCTGTTGACCGACAGGATCCAGAAGGCCGAGGCGAAGGTGCCGAAGGCCACCATCAGGGTGGCCAGGAAGTGCAGCTTCTTGCCGACCCGCTTCAGCCCGAACAGCATGACGCCCAGGAACCCGGCTTCCAGGAAGAAGGCGCTGAGCACCTCATAGGCCATCAGGGGGCCGATGACGGGACCGGCCTTGTCGGAGAAGACCGACCAGTTGGTGCCGAACTGATAGGACATCACCAGGCCCGACACGACGCCCATGCCGAAGGCGACGGCGAAGATCTTCAGCCAGTAGTTGAACAGGTTCAGATAGAGGTCGCGGCCGGTCTTCAGCCACAGCGCCTCCAGCACCGCCAGATAGCTGGCGAGGCCGATCGAGAAGGCCGGGAAAACGATGTGGAAGGCGACGGTGAATGCAAACTGCATCCTCGCCAGAAGAAGAGCGTCGAGCTCCATGACCATGTCCTCAGAAACCCAGGTGGAGCGCCTCTGCGCTCCGGTACAGCATGTAGATGGCGACAACGAAGATCAGCACGGCGAAGACCGTATTCAATGCGCCCTTTTGTCCCGACAGGGCCCGGGCCAGACGGGCGCCGACCAGACCGCCCGCCACGCCGCCGGCGATGAAGACCGCCGCCAGGGGCCAGTCGACCCAGCCGTCCAGCGCATAGTTGAAGGCGGTCGTCAGTCCGAACGCCGTCACCCCGACCAGAGACGAGCCGACCGCCTGATAGATCGGCATACGGGTGGAGGCCATCAGGCCGGGGACGATCAGAAACCCGCCGCCGATGCCGAAGAAGCCCGAAAGAATGCCGGTCAAGACACCGGCGCCCGCCAGCTTCGGCGCGTTCTGGCGGTTCAGGATCACATCGGGATCGCCGGCGGCCGAGCGGCTGCGCAGCATCAATACCCCCACCCCCAGCATCAGGACGGCGAACAGGGCCAGCAGCTTCTGGCCGTCGACCGCCTTGCCGAGGGTCGAGCCGAGGACGGCGCCCGCAATCCCCGCCGCCGAAAACAGCAGGGCGATCTTCCATTTCACCGTGCCCTGACGCGCGTGGTTCAGCAGGTTGGCGAAGGCGTTGGCGGCCACGGCGAAGGCGCTGGTGCCGATGGCCAGATGGGGATCCCGGACCCCGACCAGATAAACGATCAGGGGGACGGCGAGGATCGATCCACCGCCGCCGACCAGCCCCAGGCTGAAGCCGACCAGCGCGCCGGCCCCGGCGCCGAGGACGTACTGGAGCATGGTGAGGGTGGCCGTCATGCCGGGGCTCCGTGTGCGCCGCAGCAAGACGGGCCGGACGGGCGTCCGGCGCGCAGGGTCAGGGCGATCAACTCAACACGCCAGTCTGTCGCGCAGTTTCGCCAGATCGTATCCGGCGGCGGAGGCGACCTGAAGTATTTCGTCCGCCGTCATCACCCCGGCCTGGGACAGGGCCCAGAGGGTGGTGGTGCGGGCCCCGGAGCGGCAGAAGCCGAGGATCGGGCCGGGCATCTCTTCCAGAGCCTTGCGGAAGCCGGCGATGTCGTCGGGGCCTATCGCATCGCCGCGCACCGGCAGATGCAGAAAGCCGAGGCCGGCGGTCGCGGCGGCCCGGCGGATGTCCTCGGCTGCGGGTTGCCCGGGCGCCTCGCCATCCGGCCGGTTCGAGATGATGGACGCATAGCCGCGGGCGGCGAGTTGCGGCACATCCTCCGCCCTGATCTGGGACGCGACATGCAGTCGGCGGTCTATGACGCGCACATCCGCCACGGCCTCCGGGGTCGGTTGCGGCGCGGCCGGCGGCTGCAACGTCAGGGCATCAGCGGGTCCGGACATCAAAGCAGGTCCACCGGCAATTTGAGGTAGCGGACGCCATTGTCCTCAGGCGGCGGCAACTGTCCGCCGTTCATGTTCACCTGGACGGACGGCAGTATCAGACGGGGCATGGCCAGGGTGGCGTCGCGTTGGGTGCGCATGGCGACAAACTCATCCTCGGTGACGCCGTCGCGGATGTGGATATTGCCGGTGCGCTGGGCCCCGATCGTGGTCTCCCAGGCGAATTCATCCCGGCCGGGCGGCGCCTTGTAGTCGTGGCACAGAAAGATCCGCGCCTCATCCGGCAGGGCGGTCAGGCGATGGATGGAGCGGTACAGGGTCCGGGCGTCGCCGCCGGGGAAGTCGCAGCGCGCCGTGCCATAGTCGGGCATGAACATCGTGTCGCCGGGGAAGACGGCATCGCCGATGACATAGGCCAGACAGGCGGGCGTGTGTCCGGGAACATGCAGCACCACAGCCTCCAGACCGCCGATGGCGAACCGGTCGCCGTCGTTGAACAGCCGGTCGAACTGGCTGCCGTCACGGCGGAATTCCGTCCCCTCGTTGAAAATCTTCCCGAAGACCTCCTGCACCTGGATGATCTCGTGGCCGATCGCCAGCTGGCCGCCCAGTCGCGCCTGCAGATAGGGCGCGGCCGACAGGTGGTCAGCATGCGCATGCGTTTCCAGCAGCCACTGAACCTCAAGATCCTCGGCCATCACCCAGGCGATCAAGGCATCGGCCGAGGCCTTTGAGGTGCGGCCGGCGGCCGGGTCGAAGTCCAGAACGCTGTCGATGATGGCGCAGGCCCTGGAGCCCGGATCGCGCACCACATGGCTGACGGTGAAGGTGGCCTCGTCGAAGAACGACCTGACGACCGGGCGTCGTGCGGGGTCTGCAAGCGCGGCCTCTACGACGTCGGCGGCCTGGTCCCTTGCGGGATCGATGGGCGAAGGGGTCACAACACATCTCCCCGTTAATCCGGAATGAACACATATATCTTTTCATAGTTCATGCAACTATGTATTTTGGGTGTGGCGTTCCGCCGCGACCCGGACTAGCCAAGACCATGGACAGGAATTTGATGACGGATACGCCTCCGATCCGCCCCTTGCGCATCAATGATCGCGCCCCGGACTTTTCAGCCCGCACCACACGCGGCCAGAAGCGGCTGAGCGACTATCGCGGCCGCTGGCTGGTGCTGATTTCCCACCCGGCGGACTTCACCCCGGTCTGCACCAGCGAGTTCGTCGGTCTGGCCCGGCGGCAGGCGGAATTCACAGCGATCGGCTGCGAGATCATGGCCCTGTCGGTGGACAGTCTGTATTCGCACCTCGCCTGGCTGAAGGACATTCATGACCGCCTGGGCGTGAAGGTGGAGTTCCCGATCATCGAGGATCCCTCCATGGTCATCGGCCAGGCCTTCGGCATGGTGGATCCGGCCTCACCTGACAGCGCCACGGTGCGTGCGACCTTCGTCATCGATCCCCAGGGCGTGGTCCGCGCGACCAGCTGGTATCCGATGACCGTCGGCCGGTCGGTTGAGGAGCTGCTGCGTCTCGTCAAGGCGTTACAGGCCTCCGATCGCGAGGGCGCCTCGGCGCCGGAAGGCTGGACGGAAGGCGCGCCCCTGCTGGAGTCCGCCGCCGTGGATCTGGACACCGCCCTCGCGGACGGCGATCTCTGGTACTATCGGGAACGGCGCAAATGACTCCGGTCGATCCGGAGGTGATGGAGCAGCTGAAGCTGAGGGCTCCCCAGGCCGCCGACCTCTTGCGCCAGCTCGCCAACGCCAACCGCCTGCTGATCCTGTGCCATATCTCGCAGGAAGAGCGCTCGGTCGGCCAGCTGGAACAGGATCTGGGCATTCGCCAGCCGGGGCTGTCGCAACAGCTGGCTGAACTGCGCCAGTCCGGGCTGGTGAGGACCCGTCGGGAATCGCGGTCGATCTTCTATTCCATCGCCGACGATCGCGCCGAGGCCGTGATGGCCATGCTGTACGAGATCTTCTGCAAGGACGCCAGGAGCGTGACGCGGCGCCTGCGGGAAGGCGACACGCCGCCGCCGCCGGAGCCGCACGGAGACGCCGCCCGTTTCGCCCGGATCATTCCGGGGGGGTGATCCGCAGCATCAGCGCCTTCACGTCCTGAAGGAAGCGGGCGACCCCGGGTTCAAGACTGTATTCGCGCCAGGTCGCCCGGGCCTCGCTGCGGACAAGACCGAAATGTCTCAGCACATGCAGGTGCTGGGACACCATCGACTGTGACGCGCCCGTGGCCTCGACCAGGCCGGCGACCACCAGGGGACCTGCAGCCAGACGATTGAGGATCGTCCAGCGCACAGGGTTGCTGATGGCCTTCAGAAGCCTGGCCTCTGTCTCACGCCCGCCGGTCATCTCGCAGCACCACATAGATCGCCGGGATGACCAGAACCGTGAGCAGGGTCGACGAGGCCAGGCCGAACAGCAGGCTGATGGCCAGGCCCTGGAAGATCGGGTCGAACAGGATCACGGCCGCGCCGATCATGGCCGCCAGTGCGGTCAGGGCGATGGGCTTGAAACGGATGGCCCCGGCCTCGAGCAGAACCTCGCGCAATGGCCGGCCGTCGCCTCCGCTGTGGCGGATGAAGTCCACCAGCAGGATGGAGTTGCGCACGATGATGCCTGCCAGGGCGATGAAGCCGATCATCGACGTCGCCGTGAAGGGGGCGCCGAACAGCATATGGCCGATGACGATTCCGACCAGTGTCAGGGGGATGGGCGTCAGGATGACCAGCGGCAGCCGGAAGCTCTTGAACTGGGCCACGACCAGCACATAAATGCCGAGGATCGCCACCATGAAGGCCGCGCCCATGTCGCGGAAGGTCACCCAGGTGATCTCCCATTCGCCGTCCCACAGGATCGACGGCCGGCTCTCGTCGTCGGGCTGGCCGTTCAGGCGGACTTCAGGCGCGGGCAGGGGCCCCCAGTCGGCGGCCTTGATGGCCTTGTTGATCGCCAGCATGCCGTAGATCGGGGCCTCATACTGACCCGCCAGTTCGGCCATCACCATGTCAACGTCGCGGCCGTCGCGGCGATAGATGTGCGTCGATCCGGCCTCTTCCGTTGCGCTTACCAGTTCGCCAAGGGACACCAGACGCCCGCCCTGGCCCGCTGCGGCGACGGGGGTCGAGGCCAGGGCCTCGCTCCAGGTCCGCGCCGACTGCGGCAGGACGACATTGATCGCCAGCGGATCGCGACCTTCGCCGCGATGGGCATAGCCCACGGTCTGACCGCCCATCACCGCGCCGATGGAATCGAGCACATCGCGCTCGCTGGCGCCGAACCGCTCGATCTGGGCGCGGTCGGGGGTGAGACGCAGACGCGGGCGGGAAACGCCATAGCTGTCGTCGATGTCCACAATATAGGGCACCGAGGCGAACAGCTGTTTCAGCTTTTCGGACACGGCCCGCCGGGTCGCGGCGTCGGGTCCATAGACCTCGGCCAGAAGGGTGGCCATGACGGGGGGACCCGGAGGAGCCTCGACGACCTTCAGGGCCGTGCCGGCCGGCAGGGTCAGCTCGCCCAGACGTTCACGCAGGTCCAGGGCAATGTCATGGCTGGCGCGTTTGCGGTCGCCCTTGGGCGCCAGGGTGATGGCCAGATCGCCCTGCTCAGGCTGGCTGCGCAGGAAATAGTGGCGCACCAGGCCGTTGAAGTTGAAGGGGGAGGCGGCGCCGGCATAGCTGTCGATGGCCTCGACCTCGGGAATCCGGCGCGCCACGGCGGCGGCCTGACCCAGAACACGTTGGGTGGTTTCCAGGGCGGACCCCTCGGGCAGGTCGGCGACCAGCATCAGCTCCGACTTGTTGTCGAAGGGCAGCAGTTTCACCGTCACGGCCTTGAAGTAGAACATCGACATGGACAGGAGCGTCGCGAGGCCGACGACGATCAGGAAGGTCCAGGCGGATCTGCGGCTGGCGATGACGCGACCGGCGACGCGCCGGTAGGCCCGGCCCATCCAGCCCTCGTTATGCCCGTGACCCTGCGTCTCCGCATCCCCGGCCAGGGCCTTGCGCGCAAAACGGACCATCAGCCAGGGGGCGATGACCATGGCGACGAAGAAGCTGAAGATCATCGCCGCCGAGGCGTTGATCGGGATCGGGGCCATATAGGGGCCCATCAGGCCGGACACGAACAGCATGGGCAGCAGGGCTGCGACCACGGTCAGGGTGGCGACGACCGTCGGGTTGCCGACCTCGGCCACCGCCTCGATGGCGGCCTGAATTCTCGACCGCCCGTCGTTCATGGCCCAGTGGCGGGCGATGTTCTCGATCACCACGATGGCGTCATCGACCAGAATGCCGATGGAGAAGATCAGGGCGAACAGGCTGACGCGATTGATGGTGTAGCCCATCAGGTTCGAGGCGAAGAGGGTCAGCAGGATGGTGGTCGGGATCACCACCGCGGTGACCGCAGCCTCGCGCCAGCCGATGGCGAAGCCGATGAGCACGACGATGGAGACCGTCGCCAGCGCCAGGTGGAACAGCAGCTCATTGGCCTTTTCATTGGCCGACTCGCCATAGTCCCGGGTCACCGCGACATGGAGTCCCTCGGGGATAAGCGACCCTTCAAGGCTCTCGACCCGGTGCAGGACGGCCTCGGCGACCACCACGGCGTTTGCGCCTTCGCGCTTGGCGATGGCCAGGGTCACGGCCGGCGCCTCGGTCCAGCGCCCGCCGGCGTTTCGGGACCAGCGCGAGACCCGGGACTGGTCGTCGGCCGGACCCCGGACGACGCGCGCGACATCGCGGACGGCGACCACGCCGCCGCCGGCGGCCGGAACCTCCAGAAGTTCGATATCGCTGACCGAGGCCAGGGTGCGGCCGGCGATCACCGAGCGGGCGCCGCCGTCCTGACGCACGAGGCCGCCGGGGAAGGCGCGATTGGCCTGGCGCACCGTGTCCATGAGCGTTCCCAGAGCCACGCCGTTCAGGGACAGGCGGGCGGGGTCGGGCTCGATGCGGATTTCCTCCGGCTGTCCGCCGACGACATAGGTCTGGCCGACGTCCTGGACCTTGATCACCTCTGTCTGGAGCTGGTCGGCGAGGGTGCGCAGGGTGGCCTCGTCCCAGCGCCCCTGGTGGGCCGCGTCGGGCGACAGCGTCAGGGTCAGCATGGGCACATCATTGATGCCCTTGGCCCGCACGAGGGGCTCGGGCACCCCCTGCGGAAGCCGGTCCATATTGGCGCGCAGCTTTTCATGAACCCGGACCACGGCGTTGTCCGGATGGGTGCCGACCTTGAACCGGGCCACGACCATGACCTGATCGTCGTCGGCAAAGGTGTAGACGTGATCGACGTCCGGGATGGCCTTGACGATGGCCTCCAGGGGCTTGCCGACCAGTTCGACGGCGTCCGGCGCCGACAGGCCCGGGGCGGGCGCCATGATGTCGATCATCGGCACGCTGATCTGGGGCTCCTCCTCGCGGGGGATGCTCAGGACGGCGAGGAAGCCCATCGCCAGCGCCGCCAGCAGGATCAGCGGCGTCAGGGGGGAGCGGATGAAGGCGGCTGTCAGCCGGCCCGAGAGACCCAGGTTCATCTTACGCGTCCTAGTGGCGGTTCTGGGCCGGGGCGGCGGGCGGCGCGATGCGGTCCCCCGCGACCAGGCCGCTGAGGATTTCGACGGAGCCGGCGTCAGGGCCAGGCGCGGTCTGGACCGGCGTGTCCGATCCGTCCGCCAGCCTCACATAGTCCACGCCGAATCGCGTCGAGACGAACCGCCGGGGCACGACGATGGCCTGACGCTCGCCGACGGGCAGGCGGACGCCGATCCGCCGGCCGATCAGGGAGGCGTCCAGACCCGAGGCGTCGATATCGGCGACGACCTGGCCCGCGATGACCGATGGATAGACCTGGGCCACCCGCGCCGCGACGGCGGCTCCGGCGGGACCGTCCGGCGTCATCTGCACGCTGGATCCGACGCGAAGGGATCCGGCCTGGCCCTCCGGCAACTGCACCCGCACCACCATCGGGCCGGAGGTGACGGTGGCGATCGGCTGACCCGGCATCACCACCGAACCGACGGGGACGTCCGCCTTGAGCACCCGGCCCGAACCCGGGGCGAGGATGGCGCCCTGGGCGCCGACCTCGGCGCTGGCGGCGCGCTGGGCGCGGGCGGCGTCCAGGTTGCCGCGGGCGGCCCGGGCCGCGGCCTCGACCTGATCCAGTCGCGCCTGGGCATAGACGCCCTTCTCGAACAGGCCCCGGGTGCGGCCCAGATCGGCCTGGGCGCGCTCGGACTCGGCCTCGGCCGCCTGGACCAGCGCGGCGTAGCTGGCGGTTTCCAGACCGATGCGGGCATCGCGAACGACGCCCAGAACCTGTCCGGCCCTGACCATGTCGCCCTCGCGCACATTGAGGCGAACCAGGGTGCCGCCCGTCCGCGCCGTCGCCTGGCCCATGTCGCGGGTGGTGATCTCTCCGGCGACCGGCTTCATGTCGGCGACGACGGCGCTCTGGACCGTGAGGACGCCGGCGATCGGGGCAGGCGCGGTCTCGCGCGCCGGCTCGGGCTTGTCTCCGCAGGCGGAGAGGGGGGCTGCAGCGAGAAGGGCCGCAATGGCGAGGCGGGCGACGGTCGGGGTCATGGGGTCAGTTTCCGGGCGAAATCAGAGCGGCCGGCCGGTGGCCGGATCGATTTGAACGGTCGGGAGGCCGGCCGCCTTCCAGGCGCCGATGCCGCCGGCGAGGTGGCGGTCTGCGGGCAGACCGGACAGGCGGCAGGCCAGAACGGCCTTCATCGAACGTATGCCGGATCCGCACTGGAAGATCACCTTCTGCGGATCAACCACGGCCAGGAGGCTGGCCGGATCGAAGGTCGAGAGCGGCAGGTTGAGCGCGCCTGTGATGCGTTCGACGGCGAACTCCGCCGGCTCACGCACGTCCACGATCAGGATCGCGCCGTCCTGCTGGGCGGCGAGCGCCTCGGCGGCCGTGATGTTCAGGATGTCAGTCTCGGCGGTCATGGCGTGTTCGCTCCCGGTCTCGTTCCAGTGTCATATTTATATAGTTGCATATATTATATGTTGAAGATATGGGTCAAGCCTCATCGGTCGCGGAGCGCGGCGGCGCTCCGGCCGGAAAAAACTGGAGGGACATCCATGGGCACCGCCGCCAAACCACATATCGTCGTCCTCGGCGCCGGCCTGGGCGGCTCAATCGCCGCCTTCGAGATCAAGGACGCGGTCAAGGACCGGGCCCGGATCACCGTCGTGAACAAGGGGTCGACCTTCCATTTCGTGCCCTCGAACCCCTGGGTGGCGGTGCGCTGGCGCGACCGGGAAGCCATCGAGGTCGATCTGGTCCCGGTCATGAAGAAGCGGGGCGTCGAGTTCATCGCTCGCGGGGCGAGCCGGGTGCGGCCCGCCGACAACGAAATCGATATCGAGACCGGCGAGGTCCTGGCCTATGACTATCTGGTCATCGCCACCGGGCCGGAACTGGCCTTCGACGAGATCGAGGGGCTGGGTCCCCACACGGGCTTCACCCAGTCGGTCTGTCACGTCGACCATGCTGAATCGGCCAGCGACGCGTTTGACCAGCTGGCGGCCAACCCGGGTCCGGTGATCATCGGCGCCGTCCAGGGCGCGTCCTGCTTCGGGCCGGCCTATGAGTTCGCCCTGATCCTCGACACCGAGCTGAAACGGCGGAAGGTTCGCGACCGCGTGCCGATGACCTTTGTGACGTCCGAGCCCTATATCGGCCATCTGGGTCTCGACGGGGTAGGCGACACCAAGGGTCTGCTGGAGAGCGAACTGCGCCAGCGCCACATCAAATGGGTGACCAACACGCGGGTCGCGTCGGTGGAATCCGGCGTCATGCACGTCGAGGAGATCGCCGAGGGCGGCGTCGTCAAGACCGTCCACGACCTGCCGTTCGCCTTCTCGATGATGCTGCCCGCCTTCCGCGGCGTCGAGGCGGTGCGGGGCGTCGAGGGTCTGGTCAATCCGCGCGGTTTCATCCTGGCCGACAAGCACCAGCGCAATCCCACATTCCCGAATGTCTATTCCCTCGGCGTCTGCGTCGCCATCCCGCCGCTCGGGCCGACGCTCGTCCCGGTGGGCGTGCCGAAGACCGGCTTCATGATCGAGAGCATGGTCACCGCGATCGCCCACAATCTCGCCGAGGAGATTGCGGGCAAGCCGCCGACGCATGAGGCCAGCTGGAACGCCATCTGTCTGGCGGACTTCGGCGACGGCGGCGTCGCCTTCTTCGCCCAGCCCCAGATCCCGCCCCGCAACATCAACTGGGCGGCCAGCGGCAAATGGGTTCACCTCGCCAAGATCGGTTTCGAGAAATATTTCATCTCCAAGATCAAACGCGGCGAGAGCGTCCCCTTCTACGAGAAGATGGCGCTGGATCTCATCGGCGCCCACAAGCTGAAGGACTGAATCCCCGGGCGGGCTGTCTGCCCCAACCGGCGCTGTGCGGTCCGCCCCCCCTGATCCCGACCACCTCCTGAAGGACACCCCCATGAATATCGATCGCGCCGTTATGGTCTTTGCCGGCTTCGTGGTTCTCGTCGGCGTCGGCCTGAGTCTGACGGTTCATCCCTGGTGGATCGGCCTGACCGCCTTCGCCGGGCTGAACATGATCCAGGCGGCCTTCACCGGCTTTTGCCCCGCCGCCATCGTCTTCAGGATGATCGGTCTGAAATCGGGGGCCGTGTTCCGGTGAGGCGGGCGGCTGCTCTGGCGACCTCTCTGGCGGCCCTGCTGGTTCTGGCCAGCGGCGCGCCGGCTGCGGCGATGGATCTGAAGCAGGCGCTGGCCGCCGCCCGGGCGTCCAGCCCGGACTTGGCCATGGCGACCGCCGACGGCGAGGCCGCAGCCGCCCGATACGGCCGCGCCCGCGCCGCGCGCGGCCCCACTGTGGCCCTGAGCGGGATGATCGCCGAGGGCCACAGCGATCTTGGCGGTTTCTTCGGCCTTGGCGCGTCCGACATCACACCCTCGTCCGTGGCGCTGGAGGTCAGCCAGCCGCTGTTTTCCAGTGGTGCGATCGCCGCCGGGGTCGCCGGCGCCGGCGCGGATCGGCGCCGCACGGAACAGGGCGTCCGGGCGGCCGAGGCGCAGCTGACCGTGGCGGTGGTCGAAGCCTATGCCAACGTCCTGGTCGCGCAGCAGGGTCTGGATACGGCCCGTCGTCAGGAGGCGCTTCTGGCCGAGATCACCCGTCAGGCGGGCGAGCGGTTCGAGGCCGGAGAGATCGCCCGATCCGACTATGCCGAGGCCACGGCGCAACGGGCGGGAGCGATCGCCGGGCGCGCCTCGGCCGAGGCCATGGCGGAAGCGGCGCGCGCCGAGTTCGAGCGGATCACCGGAACTCCCGCTGTCGATCTGGCCCCCTTGCCGGAGGCCGCGACCCCCGAAGGCGATCTTGACGCCCTGCTCGCCCGCGCACAGGCGGCCAATCCCGCCCTGCTGGCCGCCGAGGCGGCGGAAACGGCGGCGCGGGCCCGACTGCAGGGCGCCCGCGCCGCCTTCGGACCCAATGTCGCCCTGACGGCCCAGACGGCGCAGATCCGCGACCAGTTCCTGCCGGGCTATCGCAGCGACGAATGGCGCGTCGGCCTTCAGGGCCGGTGGGTGCTGTTCGACAGCGGCTCGACCGCCGCCGCAGTGTCCGAACAGGCGGCCGGGGTCAGGAACGCGGAGGCGCGGACCCGGGCGACCCGGTCGATGGTCGAGGCCCAGACCCTGTCGGCCTTCCATACCGCCCACGCGGCCCGCCTGCGCCAGTCCGCCGCCCGGGCGGCCTGGGACGCCAGTGTGATCGCCGCCCGCAGCGTCGCCGAAGAGGTGCTCGCCGCCCAGCGCCCGCTGGTCGACCGGCTGGACGCCGAGGCCCGGCTTGCCGCCGCCGACCGGTCGGTCGCCGAAACGGCCAAGGATGCGCTCGTCTCGACCTGCCGCGTCCAGGCGTTCGTGGGCGACGCCACCTGCAACGGCCTCTTCCCGCCGGAGTGACAAGCCGCAGACAGCGGTCCGCGCGCGCCTTCATCTCCTGTGAGGGCTATGCCGGGGATCCCGCCTTTCATCTGCGGTTCGCCGGGACGTTTTGTCGAAAGCCGGCGCGTCGTGAACGCATCGAGGCGACGGTGAGGCCGCAAGGCGGACCTAGCCCAGGCCTGAACCGGCATCGGCGATGTGGATCCGGGCGCCCCATTCCGCTGCGGCCTTCACCGCGTTGGGCGGCGGGTCCAGATCCGTCACCAGATCCTGCACCTCGCTGAACGCTGCGACCTGGATAAATCCGGCCCGGGCGAACTTCGTATGGTCGGCCAGAACGACAACGCGCCGCGCCCGGGCCAGCAGGCTTTGCTTGAACGCGGCCTCGTCCGCATCGAAATCGAGGAAACCGCGGTCGGCGTCGACCGCGCCCATCGACAGGACAGTGAGGTCGGGCGCGAACCGCTGGCAGAAGCTCTGGGCCTCGGGCCCGAACGCGGCATGATGGGTCGGATTGATCTGGCCGCCGGCGAGCAGCAGCCGGTGACCCGGGTTGCCCAGCACCTCATGGGCGATCTCGACGCTGTTGGTCAGGATCGTGAGGTTTCGAACCGACGCCAGGCTGCGGGCCAGCCAGTGACAGGTGGTGCCGGAGTCCAGCAACAGGGTCATGCCCTCGGTCACCATGGCCGCCGCCGTCCGGGCGATACGCTGCTTGGCCTCCGCGTTTTCACGCAGGCGCAGGCGGTAGGGCGCCTCGATCTTGTTGCTGGTCGCCGACAGGCCGCCGTGGACCTTCTGGATGACGCCGCTCCGCTCCAGCTGGCGGGCATCCCGGCGGATGGTTTCCTCCGACACCTCGAACCGGTCAGCAAGCGCCGAGACCGGCCAGAATGTCTGCTCGTCCAGCAGCTGAAGAATCGCGGCGAGCCGGGCTCCCTGATTCAGGTGCTTCGTATCGTGGAGATTCGACGTGCTCATTGACAGCCTACTATCAAGCGGAAATCCCACACACAACCACATAGGTCCACATGACGGGCCTGCCGGCAGGGCCCGGGCCGAATCCGGACGGCCGCTCCCAGGCTTGTGTTGCAAAAGCCCGGCGCGCGGCCGATGGGCTTCAAGGGCCCCTTGACGCGAAACGAGAGGCGCGACGCCCTGCCCGGATGAGGGCGTTCCCACACGAGCCCACACATTTCAACATAAAAGCCTCAAACTGTCACGTGACTGCCATGCGGCGAACCTAAGCCTGCGCCACTCGGTGGCGGGATCGGCATCCAACCGGTCGTCGCTGGATCGAGCGCTCGTTTCGCACCATTTGTCGGGGGACTGTCATGTCAAAGCTGAACGCCGTTGGGCCCGTGCGGCCTAACTTCAAGAATATCCTGCTGGCCACGGTCTCGGTGATGATCGCCGGGGCCGGCGCGACGGGCGCCGTCGCCCAGGAGGCGCCGGTTACGGCCGTCGACGAGGTTGTCGTGACCGGCTTCCGCAAGTCGCTGAGCGACGCGCGCGACATCAAGCGGGACTCGGTCATCGCGGTGGACGCCATCATCGCCGAGGACATGGCCAAGTTCCCCGATCTGAACCTGGCCGAGTCGCTGCAGCGCCTGCCGGGTGTGCAGATCACGCGCGAGGCCGGCGAGGGCCGCCGCATCTCGCTGCGCGGACTGGGGGCCGACTTCAGCCGCGTCCAGCTGAACGGCATGGAAGTGCTGGGCAACGTCGACTCTGCCCAGGACAGCCGCGGCCAGCGCTCGCGCGACCGCGCTTTCGACTTCAACATCTTCGCCTCGGAACTGTTCTCGCGGGTCGAGGTCGAAAAGACCTTCCAGGCCTCCCAGAAGGAAGGGGGCATGGCCGGCACGGTCGGCCTGTTCACCGGCCGGCCCTTCGACTATGCGCCGGGCATCAACGGGGCCATGACCTTCAAGGTCGGCACCAATGAATACACCGAGGACGCCCAGCCGCGGATCGCCGCCCTGTTCAGCCAGAACTGGGACAACCGGTTCGGCGTGTCCTTCTCGGTGGCCTACAGCCAGCGGGAAACCACCGAACAGGGACATAACACCTACAACTACAGCCGGCCCTCTGCGACGACGCTGCAGGGTCTGGTTACCCGTGGCCTCGACATTTCCCGGCTTTCGGCGGCCGAGCAGACAAAGTTCCTCTCCGGCGACCTGTATTTCGCCGACGGCAACCGCATCTCCTCGTGGAATGCGGAGCAGGAGCGTCTGGGCCTGACCGCCGCGATGCAGTGGCGTCCGACGGACACCATGGAACTCACGCTCGACGTGCTCCACGGCGAGTTCTCGACCCGTCGCAGCGAGGTCCATCTGGCCACCCGGCCTCTCGCCTCGACGGGCTCGGTCGCCTTCGACACCGCCGCCGCGACGATCTGGCCGGCCGCGTTCCAGAGGCCTTCGGTCATCAATGACATCGCCTGGGACAGCAGCAACTACGTTACCATGACTGACGTGACGGGCACGACGTTCGGCAGCGAACACCGCCGCTCCCTGAACGAGAACGAGTTCAACCAGGTGGTTCTGACCGGCAAATGGGACCTGTCCGACCGCCTCGTGGTCGATGGTCACATCGGCTACGAAAAATCGACCTACGACACTCCCTATGACGACAAGCTCTATATGCGCGCCAAGGGCAATCTGGTCGCCAGCTACGGGGCTGACGGCCGGTCGGCCACGTTCGACTATCCGAACTGGGACCCGACCAACCCCGCCAACTATGCGATGGACTCGTTCTACTACCGCGGCTTCAACAATGAATCCGAGCTTCGCGAGGGCGAGTTGAACGCCCGCTATCTGATGAGCGATGTCTGGACCCTGAGCGCGGGCGTGGCCTACCACCGCTTCCGTCAGGAAGGCATCGACCTGTTCTACGATGACAACGTCAACGGCACCCGCGCCAAGATGCGGGGAACCTCGGTGGCCGATGTCACCTCGGTCTATACCAACGCCTTCGGCTCGTGGCTGATCGGCGACTACGACGAGGCCTTCGCCAAATACCGCGAATACCACCGCTTCGAGCCCAACACCGACGGCACGGGCGGCGCGCTCCAGGACATCGAGAACGTGTTCGAGACGACCGAGGAAACGGTCTCGGGCTTCGTCCAGGCCGACTGGGACAGCGAACTGATGGGCCGCCGTTTCCGCGGCAACGTCGGCCTGCGCGGCTACAGCACCGATACCCGCAGCGTCGGCTGGATCCAGGGCGACAGCTACGCCTATCTGGGGACATCCGACGTCAAGGGCGGCTACGAGGGCGTTCTCCCGGCCATGAACGCCGTGCTGGACGTGGCGGATGACGTCCTGCTCCGCTTCTCGGCCACGCAGAACCTGAACCGTCCGGGCCTCGGCTCGATGGCGGCCGAGGGCAGCGCCTTCAGGAATGACGACTCCGGCGAGATCACCGCCTCGCGCGGCAACCCCAACCTGGAGCCCTACAAGGTCAACGCCTACGATCTGGGTCTCGAATACTATTTCGGTGACGTGGGTCTGTTCGCCGTCACCCTGTTCCAGAAGGACATTACCAACTATATCGGGTCGGTCCTGCTGGAGAACATCCCGTTCAGCCAGACGGGCGTTCCGTCGGGCACGATCCCGGGCGCCACGGAATCCACGATCGTCAGCGAGTTCTCGATGCCGATCAACATCGAGGGCACGAACACCCTGACCGGCGTGGAACTGACCATGCAGGCGCAACTGACGTTCCTGCCGGCTCCGTTCGACGGCTTCGGCGTCGTGGCCAACTTCACCAGCGTGGAAGCGGATGCGGATCTGACCGGCTTCTCGCCGCAGAGCTACAACGCCACCCTCTACTACGAGACGAGCCGGTGGGGGGCCCGCGCGTCGATGAGCCACCGCGACACCTGGTACAGCGGCTACAACGCCAACCCGATGAGCGCCGGCACGCGGGGCTTCGAGGGGTCCACCTATGTGGACGCCTCGGCCTTCTTCAACGTCACGGACAGCCTCCAGATCAATCTGGACGCCGTCAATCTGACGAACGAGACGGACACCCAGTTCTGGGGCAAGAACCGCTACCTCTATAACCAGAACCAGAGCGGAACGACCTATATGGCGGGACTCAGCTACAAGTTCTGAGACGTCGGCCAGACAAGACCCGGCGCTCCGCTCCTTCGGGGGCGGGGCGCCTTTTTACGGGTGCCCAGAAACATGATCGTTTCCCATCGTCACCGCTTCATCTTCGCCGCCGTGCCCAAGACGGGCACCCATTCCGTGCGCCAGGCCCTGCGCGAACAGATGGGCGAGGAGGACGCCGAACAGGTGGGCCTGTTCGTCGACAAACGCTTCCCCTGGAAGGATCTGGCGGCGATCCGCCACGGCCACCTGTCCCTGCGGCAGATCCGACCCTATGTCGGCGATGAGGCGTTCGCCGGCTATTTCAAGTTCGCCTTTGTGCGCAATCCGTTCGACCGGTTCGTCTCCTACTGCGCCTTCATGCTGAGGGGCGGGGACGATTTCCAGCAGCGGCCGCAGGACGTGATGCGCCATTTCCTGTTCGCCCAGCCGCCCGAACAGCATGTGCTGTTTCAACCCCAGGCCTCGGTGCTGGTGGATGATGATGGCAGGACGCTGCTGACCGATGCGGTCGGCCGGGTCGAGGACATGCAGGGTTCGTATGACGCCCTCTGTGAACGGATCGGCATCGCCTCGCGCCCGCTGGACCGGGTCAACGGCAGCCGCCACGGCGACTATCGGCAATACTATGACCAGACCCTGATCAATGCCGTCGCCGCCCGCTACGCGCTGGATCTGGAGCTGTTCGGCTACGATTTTGAGGGCATGCGATGAGCGACGTCGCGGCCAGGCCCGCCGCCAATCCGCGCAAGACCACGGGCGTTCGCTCCCTGGGGCCGGTGGAGATCAGCGCCCTGCGTGAGGCGGTGCTCGCTATCCCGGAGGCGGTCTGGGCGGCGGAGAATGCCGGCAAGCCGAACAAGTTCGAGGCCCTGGGCGGGACGCGCCACATCGTTTTTCGTTTTATCGACAGCCCCCGCGACTGGCGCGGGTCGCATGACCGGCCCGCCTGGCCGCAATGGCGCGCCCTGCTGGAGCCGGTGCTGGCCCAGGCCGTGCGGGGTTACGGTTATGCGCACGGGGTGTTTCCGCGCATCATGCTGGCCCGGATGCCGGCGGGCGGGGTGATCCACCCCCATATCGACGCCAACCCCGCCGCCAAATGGCCGCACAAGATCCATCTGCCCCTGACCACCAATCCGGGGGTCGTGTCGTTCTTCGGCGGGCGGGAACACCGGTTCCCGACAGGCGAGGCGGTCGAGGTCGACAACCTCGGCCCGCACTGGGTCCGCAACGGCGGGGACAGCGACCGCATCCATCTGATCTTCGAATACTATGACGCCGATCAACCCGAGCCGGCATGGCTGGAGCCCTTCCTGCGCAGCGGCGCGACGCGATGACGGCCGCAGCCCGAGCCCAGGATCGCGACGCCCGCCTGCAGATGGCGCGGGAGCAGCGCGAGCAGCGGCGGATCCCGGAGGCTCTGGCGACCCTCGCCCGGCTGGAGGCGCGGCATCCCGGTTTCAGCCGCCTGTATCAGGAGCGCGGCCACTGCCACATCCTGAGCGGCAATGCGCCGGCGGCCGTCGAGGCGCTGGAGACTGCGGTGCGGCTGAACCCGACCTTGCCAGCCTGCTGGGACATGCTGGAGCAGATCCACCGGATGCGGGGGGAGGCCGCCCGGGCAGAGGAGGCCAACCGTCAACTGGCCCTGCTGAACCAGCTGCCGCCCGAGATCGTGGTCGCCAACAGCCTGTTCGCCGACGGCGACCTGGCCCCCGCCGGGGACGTCCTGCGGGACTATCTGGATCGGGACGCCGACAATGTCGGCGCGTGGCGGCTGCTGGCGCGGATCCGCACCGAGGCGGGCGCCCTGGAGGAGGCTGAAGGCCTGCTGGAGCAGGGGCTGGCGCGGGCGCCCGACTATCATGCCGCGCGGCTGGACTACGCCATGGTGCTGCTGCAACGGCAGAAGCCCCTGGCGGCGCGACAGCAGGCCGGGGAACTTCTGGCCCATGACCCGGACAACCGCGACTACCTCAAACAGTATGGCGCGGCCTGTGTGGCCCTGGGCGACCATGAGCCGGTGATCGATCTGTATGAGCGCCTTCTGGCCGGCCTGGCGCCCGGACCCGAGGCCGCCGACCTGAGGCTGTGGCGGGCCAACGCCCTGAAGATCATGGGGCGGCAGGCCGAGGCGGTCGCCGATTACCGCGCCGCCCTGGACGCCCGTCCCGACTATGGGGTGGCGTGGTTCAGCCTGGCCAATCTGAAGACCTGGCGCTTTTCTGAAGACGACGTCGCCCGCCTGCGCGCAGCCGAGGCCCGGCCCGGGCTTCAGGCGATGGACCGCGTTTATCTGGCCTTCGCCCTTGGCAAGGCGCTGGAGGACGAGGGCGACTACGCCGGCTCATGGGCCTGCTACGAACGCGGCAACGCCCTGCGGCGGACGGCCGGCCGCTATCGCCCCGACGTCGCAGAGGCCTGCGCCGCCCGTCTGACGTCGGTGTTCACTCCCGAGTTCTTCGCCGCCCGCGCCGGGTGGGGTCTGGACGATCCCGCGCCGATCTTCATCCTGGGTCTGCCGCGTTCCGGCTCAACCCTGATCGAACAGATCCTCGCGTCCCACAGCCACGTCGAGGGGACGCAGGAACTGACCGAAATCGGCCGCTACGCCGGCGAGATCTGCGGTCGCGACCCCGATTGCGGTCTGCCGCTGGACCCCGAGGCGCTGGGGTGGTTGACGGCTGGAGAGGTCCGCGCGCTGGGGGAGCGATTCCTCGACGAGACCCGCACCTACCGCCGGCTGGGCCGGCCCTTCTTCATCGACAAGATGCCGAACAATTTCTGGCATATCGGCCTGATCCATCTGATGCTGCCCAAGGCCGTCATCCTGGATGTGCGGCGCGAACCGATGGCCTGCTGTTTCAGCAATCTGAAACAGCTGTTCGGCACGACCAATCAGGAATTCGCCTATGGCGTCGAGGATATCGCCCGCCACTATCGCACCTATCTTGACCTCATGCGGCACTGGGATGCGGTGCTGCCGGAGCGGGTGCTGAGGGTGTCGTACGAGGATGTGGTCGAGGATCTGGACGCCGGGGTGCGGCGGATGCTGGAGCATTGCGGCCTGGCCTTCGAACCGGCCTGTCTGGCCTTCCACGAGACGCGGCGCGGGGTGCGCACGCCCAGTTCTGAACAGGTGCGCCGGCCCATCGGGCGCGAGGGTCTTACCCAGTGGAAACACTATGAACCGTGGCTGGGGCCGCTTCGGGATGCGCTGGGCGACGCCATGACCGACGACAGGACCTGAGCCATGAAGCTGGCCAAACCCTTCTATCAGCTGCCGGTCCTGTTCGATGTGGCCCGGCTTCAGGCCGAGGTCGCGGCACTGCCCGTCGAAGCCTGGGTTCCGCATCCCGACCGCGTGCCGGGCAACAGCGCCGTCCGGCTGATCACCGCCGGCGGGGCCGAGACGGATTCGGTCCACGGACAGATGCTGGCGACGCCCTGGCTGGAGGCCATGCCCTATCTGCGCCAGGCCCTGGCCGGGTTCGGCGTGGTCTGGAGCCGGTCGCGGCTGATGCGCCTGGCCCCCGGAACGGGCGTGCCCGAACACGCCGACATCAACTACCACTGGCATACCCGGGTGCGGCTGCACATTCCGGTCTTCACCCGACCCGGGGTGCGGTTCCACTGTGACGGCCAGTCGGTGCATATGGGCGAGGGCGAGGCCTGGATCTTCGACAACTGGCGTCGGCACCATGTGGAGAACGCCGCCGAGGTCGAGCGCATCCATCTGGTCGCCGACACCACCGGCACCGCGGGTTTCTGGCGTTTCGCCAGCGCCGAACCGCCCCCGCGCGAGAATTGGCCGACCGTGGCCTGGGACCCGGATCTTCGCCCGCAACTGCTGACCGAGTGCGACCAGCGCGCCCCCGTCATGCCCGCCGCCGAGGTCCAGCTCCTGATCGACGACCTGTGTGGCGAATTGACAGCGGCGACGGAGTCCGCAGGGAGCGGCGAACGGATCGCACGGTTCACCCTGTTGATGCAGAGCTTCATCCAGGACTGGCGCCAGCTGTGCGCCCTGCACGGTGTCGGCGGGGCAGGGCGGCCGGATTTCCTGCGTCTGGCCCAGGCCGTTCACCAGGCCGCCCGGCCGCTGACCGAAGGTCTGGTCATGCGCACCAACGGCGCCAGCTGTCTGCATGTGCTGGAAAAGCGCGTGCTCCAGCATCTTGTCGAAGAGCCGCGAAAGCCGGGCTGAAGGTGCGGGCGGCTCCGGCATTGGCCGCAAATGGCCAATCCTCCGCAGGCTGGACATGCGCCAACCTCGATCTCTCCGGCGTTCGGCCGACCTCTGGACCTCGGGACGTCTGGGTCGGAGGCGTCGCGGGATGTCACGTCCCGCCGTCGATGCCGGAGGTCGCGCCAACCGCCGCGCGCCCCCTACTCCTGGGTCACCACCGCTTCTGAATTCGGGCGGCGCGTATCGGCGGCGCCCTCAAGCCGGCCCTGACGGATAAGGATCGACTGGCTGCTGCCGATGGTCTCGTCCACCTCGACCCGGTGGCCCAGCACCTCGAGCAGCCGAAGCGTATCGCGGTTGAATCCCGGTTCGACCATCAGGGAGCCCGTGGCGCCGTCCTGATGAATGCGCGGGGTCTGGGTCGCCTCGGCCACGTTCATGTCGTGGTCGACCACATTGACGATCAGCTGGAACAGGGTGTTGGGGATGGTCGACCCTCCCGGCGTTCCGGTCACCAGCCAGGGCCTGTCGCCCTGGAACACGATCGTGGGCGCCATGGTCGAGATCATGCGCTTGCCCGGTTCCATGCCGTTGGCGGTCAGGGGGCGGCCGTCCGGATCCATGCGACGGCTGAAGTTCTTCATCTGGTCGTTGAGCAGGAAGCCGGCGCCGTCGATCACGGCCCCCGAACCGAACGACGAGCCGAGGGTATAGGTGTTCGACACGACATTGCCGTCGTGATCCACCACGGAGAAGTGGGTGGTGTCGATGCCCTCCACCTCCCAGGGATCTCCGGGCGTCAGGGCGACGCGCGGCAGGAGGGCGTCCGGCCGGATCAGGGCCGAGCGTCGGTCGGCATAGGCCTGGGAGGCCAGTTCCGCGGTCGGCAGCCGGCTGAAATCCGGATCGCCAACGTAGCGGGTGCGGTCCAGTTGAGCGAGCTTCATCGCCTCGGCCATAAGGTGGAGACTGGCCGCCGTGCCGGCGCCCGCCGCCTTCAGGTCGAAGGCCTCGACGATGTTCAGCATCTCCAGCAGCATCACCCCGCCCGCGCTGGACGGCGGCATGGTCACGACCCGATGGCCGCGATACTGCGTCTCCAGCGGCGCCCGCTCCGCGACGCGATAGGCGGCCAGGTCGGCGCGGGTGATCAGGCCGCCATTCTTCTCCATCGACTGAACGATCCGGTCCGCGACCGCCCCGGTGTAGAAGGCGGCGGCCCCGTCCCGCTCGATCTCGCCGAGCGTCCAGGCAAGGTCGGTCTGGACCCAACGCTCGCCGGAGACATAACGCGAGCCGTCGGGCTTGTAGAAGGCCGCGCGCCCCGCCGGCCAGCGCCCGATCACCCGTTGCGCCCAGCCTGTGGCGAAGGCCTCGTCGTCGCTCAGGATCACGCCCTCGGCGGCCAGGCGCCGGGCCGGTTCGACCACCCGGGCCCAGGGCAGAACACCCCAGCGGCGATGGGCCTCCGCCAGACCTGCGACAGTGCCAGGCACGCCCGGGGCCCGATAGCCGTAGCGCGCGTCATCGGGATTGCCCCCCTCCGCCGCCGTGTACATGGCGGGTCTGGCCGCCAGCGGCGCCATGGAGCGATAGTCGAGGGCGAAGGTCCGGTTTTCGGCCGCCACATGCACCAGCATGAAGCCGTCTCCGCCCAGATTTCCGGCCCGCGGCAGGGTGACCGCGAGGGCGAAGCCGACGGCGACCGCCGCATCCACCGCGTTGCCGCCCTCCGCAAGAACCTGCGCGCCGACGCGGCTGGCCAGGGCGTTCTGGCTCACCACCATGCCGCCGCTCGAGACGACCGGATGGTGGATGGAGCGATAGTTCAACAGGGCGCGCGGCGCCTCGGCCTCGGGCGTGGCTTGCGCGACTACGGGCGTACAGGGCAGGCTCAGGAGTGCGGCCACCAGAGCGGCGATCAGGCTGCGGGACGGTCGTCTCATGGAAAGCTCCAGTTCAGCTATTCGACCGGGCGGGCGAGATAGACGTCGAGGTCCAGCTCCCCTTCCCAGCGCGCCACGGTGACGGCCACGGACAGGTCGCTGGTGCAGTTCGGGACGGTGCGGATCATGTCCAGCGGTCGGTCGAACGGCAGGATGAAGCCGACGATCAGGGCGGTCTGCTCCGGGCCCAGACCGATCACCGACAGCACCGCCGCCAGCAGGAACAGCGAGGCCGAGGGCACAGGGGCCGTGCCCATGGCCACCAGCGTTGTCACCGCCATGATGGCCAGGTAGTCCGCCAGGGCCAGTTCAACGCCGAACACCTGGGCCGAAAAGGTCGCCAGCAAACCGACATAGAGGGCTGTGCCGTCCATGCTGAGCGTCACCCCGATCGGCAGCACGGCCGATGCGACCGCCGGACTGACGCCGAGGTTCGTTTGCGCCACCCGCATGGCCACCGGCAGGGTGGCCGAACTGGAGGAGGTCGAAAAGGCCACGACAATGGCGTCGGCGATGTCCCGGAAGAAGGGGAGGGCGGGCACCCGGGCCAGAAGGCGCAGCAGACCGCCGTGGATGATCACGGTCTGGATCAGCGAGCCCAGCAAAACACAGACGCCGAGCTTGAATACATTGAAAAAGGCGGCCGGGCCGCTGGTGCCCATCACCCAGGCGATGAGGGCGAAGACGCCGAAGGGGGCCAGTTCCATGACGAAATAGACGACCCGCAGCATGACGGCAGCCGCCGAGTCGAAGGCGGCCTTCAGCGGCCGCGCCTCTTCTCCGACCACGAGTATGCCCGTTCCCATCAGGACGGCGAAGAAGATCACCGCCAGTACATCGCCCTGGGCCAGGGCGGCGACGGGGTTCAACGGAATAATCCCCGTCAGGGTGTCCGACAGGCTCTGTCCCTCGGCCACCGGCTGGGCCACGACGCCGGTCAGGTCGATCCCGAGCCCGGGCTGGATCAGGGCGCCGATCGTCAGGCCGAGGGCGGAGGCGACCAGCATCAGGCTGAAATAGAGGAAGACGGTCTTGAGCCCCACTGATCCCAGCCTGGCGGGGTCGGACATGGCCGCGACCCCCGCCACAATGGTCACGAAGACCAGGGGGATGACGAGCATCCGGATCAGCCGGACAAAGACATCGCCGATCCATTTCAGATCGACGGCGGCCTCGCCGAGCACCAGACCCGTCACCGCACCCAGCACAAGGCCGAGCAGGATGCGCCGCCACAATGGCGTGCCGAACCAGAGGTCGCCGAGGCCCGCAAGCGGCCGGCGTCCCTCGCCGGCGGGCGGGGCAGGAATGGACATCAGAACGCTCCCGTGACGTCGATGCGAAGATCAGGGGCCTGGTCCCCCCGCGAAGATCGGGGGGCGTCATCTCCGACAACGCCCCCGGTTCAGTGAGGCGCGTCAGAAGCTTCGGCGCAGGGTGGCGTACCACCAGCGCCCGCGATTGGAGTGGACGGCGCCGCTGTAGCCGAACCGGTCATCCGCCAGCGGCGGCTCCTTGTCCTCGATGTTGCGGGCGCCGACCCGGAGACGCGTGCCGTCTATCCAGCCATCCTCGCGGAAGGTATACTGGACATACAGGTTGTGGGTGGTCCAGGCGTCGATGATCCATGGATCGGTCGTGCCCGTATAGGTCGCCGACGAATCGAAGAAGTCGCTGACATAGCTGCTGTACAGACCCACCGACCACGGGCCCTGCGTCCAGGTCAGGGTGGAGGAGGCCTTCCACTCGGGCCGCCCGTTCCGCCGAAGCAGATCCTCGACACCGCTGACGGTGACGCCCGAGATCGTACCGGCCGCCAGGGCGTCCAGCAGGATCTGGTGGTCCTCGCTGGCCTCCTGGAACAGCTTGAGACGCTGGCTGACGTTCAGCGACCAGCGGAAGCTGCCGAACGGGGTGTCGCGCAGACTGTAGAACAGCCGGTAGTCGATGCCTTCCGAGTTGCGCGGCTGCAGGTTCAGATAGTCATCCTTGATCGCAAGCAGCGTCCCGACCGGGGCCAAACCCGCTGCGGCGCCGTCAGCGACCTGCTGGGCGTCGGGCGCGGCGCGGACGAGGTTCGGGTTGGAGCTGCCGATCTGCCGCAGGTAGTAGTCCATCAGCAGCTGGTTGTGTCCGCCGAAGATGCCGACCAGGTCGGTTTGCTCGATCTTCCAGTAGTCCACCGTGAAGGTCAGGGCGCCATACTGTCTCGGCCACAGGGTGGGCTCCAGCACCAGACCGAACGTGAAGTTGTCAGAATGCTCGGCCTTCAGATCCGGGTTGCCGGCCCGCTGTTCGATGCGCGATTCCGAGGTGCAGTAGTCATTGCTGGTCGTCAGGGTCGGAATGGCGCCGATCTTCAGCTGAACGGCGCAGGCCGAATAGTCGCGCCGGCTGTTGGAGCGTTCGAAATCGGGCTGGTGCAGTTGCAGCAGGTTCGGGGCCCGGAAGCCCTGTGACCATGCGGTGCGGAACATCATCCAGTCGGCAGGACGGTAGGACAGCGCGATCTTGGGCGCCGCCACGGTTCCAAACAGCGAATAGTCTTCCACCCGGCCGGCCAGCTGCATGTCGATCGACTTGACGAACGGGATATTCATCTCGGGCGAGACGATCGGCACGGCCAGTTCGGCAAACACCGAATAGACGTTGCGCGCGCCATGGCTGTCCGGGGTGTAGCTGACGCCCATCACGTCGCTCTGGGACTTGCCGCCCGCCAGATCGGTGAAGGTGATCGTGCCGTCCAGCCGGTCGTCGCGATCCTCCGAAAACGTTTCCCGCCGCGCCTCGACGCCGGCCGCGAACCCGACCTGGCCGCCCGGCAGTCTATAGATGTCCGGATGCGAGACCTTGAAGTCCCACAGCATCAACTCGGTCTCGGCCACGCGCTTCACCCGGACCAGAAGCGCGTCGATCGTCTCCGCCGTATTGACGTCGAAGCGCCCGTCCCTGGGGCTGGCCAGGTCGCCGCCGCCGAAGGGATTGTAGGCGGCGGGGGTCGTCAGGTTGATGGCCTTTTGCAGCTCCGTCATGGAGATGCCGTCCATGACGTCCGCCACCGAGGCTTTGGAGTAGAGCAGGCCTGTCTCCCAGTCGAAGCCCTTCCACTCGCCCCGGAGCCCGCCCAGGTAGCGTGTGGTCTCGTTCTCGACATTGACGTTCCGGTAGCCCAGATCGGAGAAGCGGAAGTCCTCGATTTCGACCGCCGCCCCGCCGGCGGGGAAGGCTGTGGTTCCGGTACCGGTGACGAGGCCCGGCAGGCGCGCCGTCACGCCGGTTGCGCCGAGCGGGTTCCAGTAGGCCGTCGGCGACATCAACACCCGCTGCGATGCCAGCGGCGTGTCCTGCTGTCGCTGCGAGAAGCTGTTGGCCCAGTAGTAGCCCAGCTCTCCAAAGAACTCGACGCCGTTGTCGAACCGGTGGTTGATGAAGGTGAACAGGTTCACGCGCTCGACCCCCGAGCTGATCGTGCGCATGGTGTCGAGATCGTAGCGGAGGTTGACGTCCTCGGTGGTCGTGGCCAGCGTCGAGTTGTCGAAACAGGTCCCGGTCAGGAAGCCGTTGGCCAGACAGCCCGGGTTTGTGCTGGGCTGGACGTGGAAGGAACCGGAGGTGGAGGTCAGGGTCTGGCCATTGACGCGGGTGGTCGCGCCCGCCGGCCGATAGGTGGTGGGGTTGAGGCGGATGCCTTCGGCCCAGGCCGTGATGGTGCTGTAGGTCCCGTAGTCCAGGCCTTCGGCGCGGCCGTTGAAACGGGCGACCCGACCCGCGACCGTCGCATAGTCGCGCTCCCAGATGTAGAGCGGATCGCGGGTCAGGTAGTCTCCCATGATCGAGACATTGGTCTTGCCGCGATTGAAGTCCTTGCCCGCCTGGAAGTTGAAGGAATACTCCTCCATCCCGCCCTCATCCCGGCCGAGGCCGGCTTCGACGGTGAACCCTTCGAAATTGTTGCGGAGCACCGAGTTGACCACGCCGGCCACGGCGTCAGTGCCGTAGAGGGCGGCTGCGCCGTCGGCCAGAACCTCCACGCGGCGCAGGCCCATGGTCGGGATGGCGTTGGTATTGACCGTGGTGACCGGTACGAAATTCTCGACCTGGGTGCCGGGGTGGGCCACCAGGCGGCGGCCGTTGAGCAGGGCCAGGGTGTTGCCGGTGCCGATCGCCCTGAGGTCGATCGAGGCGACGTCGCCGCGCGCATTGTTGATGCCGCCGTTGTCGGTGTCCGCATCGTTGAAGTTGACGTCGCCGGTCTGGGCGATGGCGCGGAACAGGTCGTCGCCGTCCGTGGCGCCGATGGCGTCGATGTCGTCCGAGTCAATGACGGTGACCGGCAGGGCCTCATTAATTCGGGTGCCGGCGATGCGGCTGCCGACGACCACGACGTCCTCGACCTGTGCCGCGTCCGCCGAGGCCTGGGTCCGGCGGCGCAGGATGATGGTTGTGCCGCGATGTTCGGCGATCTCGAGATCCGTGCCCTCGATCAGACGGGACAGGGCGTCTTCGGTGTCCATGGCCCCGACAACCGAGGGCGCGCGCACGCCGCCGAGGTGGCCTGTGGGGGCGGTGATCTGGATCCCCGCCTGCCGGGCCAGTTCGGGAATCGCCCGGCTGATCGGCTGAGCCGGAACATTGAAGCTGCGCTCCTGCGCCGCCGCCCCGGTGGCGGCCAGCATCAGCACGGCTCCCGCCGCCCCCGCCGCCAGACGTTGCTTCCAAGATGCCATGGTGATCCCCCGACCCGATTTGACTGAACGCCGATCCATGGACCGGTCATGTTCTAGACGCGGCGTCGTGGAACATTCCTCCACGTGTCGAAGAAATTCAGCCTCGCGACAGAAGAATTTCGTCGTCTCGGGCCGTGGCGCGCAAATTCAGGCTGATCGCGGCGGCCCTGGCAAAGGCTGCCGGGTCATCCACGCTGAACAGGCCTGTGATCCGGAGATCAGCGACCGAGGCGTCGGCCAACCGGATCCGTCGGTCGCTGAAGCGCGCGAACTCCATCGCCGCCCGCGACAGGGGATCGTCCTGGAAGGCCACCATCCGGTCCCGCCAGGCGAGAGCCCGGTCGGCCAGTACGCCATCCACGGCGGTTGGCGCCGCAGGGGTGTCCTGATCCAGCAGAACCGCCATACGCGGACCCAGACGCCCGGCCGGCTGGCCCGGAGCGTGGATTTGCAGCGCGGCGTCAAAGGCGGTCACCGCCACCGGGGTCTGTTCCAGACGGCGCACCAGGAACCGGCCGCCCTGGGTCACGATACGAGCCCCCGCGGCCATAACGACGAATGGACGGGCATGCTCGGAGGCCACGGCAAACAGGGCTTCGCCCTGGGTCAGGATAATGTCGCGCGAGGCGCGGCCGAAACGCACACTGGCCCGGGACTGGGTATTCAGCATCATACTGGACCCGTCATCCAGCCTGACCGTGCGGATCTCGCCCTTGCGCGTTTCGAACTGCTGGGAACGACGCCATTGCGCCGCGAACAGTCCGGCGCCGCCGACCGACAAGACCCCGGCCGACGCGGCGATGACCGCCCGACGATTCATAGGGGCCGTCTCGACCAGCGTTTGGCGCGACGGGTCGCCGGTCGCCAGGCCGGAGGCGCGCAGGGTGTGGACGGCCACGGCTCGCGCCTTTGCATAGGCGCCCAGTCGCCGGGCGTCTCCGTCCAGCCAGTCGTCCAGCGCCGCCTGATCGACGGGGGACAACGGGCCGCGATCAAGCCGGGCCGCCCAGAGGGCCGCCTTGTGCTCAATCTCCCGTGCCGTCTCCGTAGCCATGCGCGTTTCGCCGCCTGTTTTTTTCCGCCCTGTCGATCCTTGACGCGATCACCGCATCATATCCGCCATCGGCATAGGCCGCCATCAACAGTCGGATGGCTTTGGCGATGTGCTTCTCGACGGTGCTTTCGGGTATGCCGGTCTGTTGTGACACTTCTTTCTGGGCCAGGCCTGAGACCCTGCTCAGGACAAAGATACTGCGGGTCTTTTCCGGCAGGCGCGCCAGCATCGCGGCCAGCAGGCGCAGTTCGTTGCGGCCGGACAGGGTGTCCTCGGGAGTGATTTCGTCGATGCCTTCATACAGCGCATCCGCGTCAGCCACAGAGGCGAGAGAGATCACGCTCTTGCGCCGCAGCCGCCCGGCGACCACCGAATGCGCTGTGCGGAAAAAATAGGCCCGGATATTCAGGATCTGGCTCACGTCCCGGACGCACACCAGCTTGGCGTAAGCCTCCTGGATGATGTCGTCGATATCGTCGGGGAGGTGCCGCCCGCGCCGCAACCAGCCCCGAACGGCGGGTTCATGCGGCATCACATGAGTCGCAAGCCAGGCCGCCCGGTTGTCTGTAACCCTGCCGCTCATATTCTCCATTGACGGACCATGCATGACCCTGTGAGGGGTCACAAGAGTTCGAAGCCGCCACTCCCGTAGCTGGTGCGGGCTGGACCGGCAGGGCAAGGCGGGCTGTTGACCGGTCCTCAACCTCTGCGCTGCTCGCCCCGGGCGGATTTCGGCGATTGCCAATCGGGCCCTGGCCCGCTTCACTGGCGGGAGTTCGGGGGAGGTCAATGGACAGGACGGGCAAGCCGGGGGCGGACCTCGCCGACGATGTGCTGGGGATTGGCCGGCGTGACCTGACGACCGCCAGAGATCTGGTGTTGCGCCCGCGTGCGGTGCTCCAGGCCTGGATGGATCTGGGGGCGGAGGGCGGCGGCGCCTATGCCCGGCCATTGCGCCTCTACCTGGCGCTCAACGCCATATTGATGCTCATCCTCTTTTTGCGTGGTGGCGCGGGATACCTTCTCGAGGACCTGCCTGTCGGCCTGATGAACCCGCTTCTGGAGAGGTCCGGCAAGTCCAGGGATGCCTTCATCGCAGACGCCGACGGCTGGATGACCCTGGTCATGGTGCCGCTCCTGTCGCTGTTTTACGCCCTGGCTGCGGCTCCGCTGTTTCGCCTGTGGGACAGGAGCGATCTGGGCTGGCGGCGGGGATTCCGGGCCGCCTTTGGCTGGCTTTGCGCCTGGACGGTGCTGATCCTCCCGCTGACCTGGTGGGGCTATGACAAGGGATCTGTCGCAGGCCTGGTGGCGGCGGCGATCATGATTCTCGGCATCGTCGCATTCATCCGGATGGGACGGGACCGATGGTTCAGATCAACTCCGGGCGGCCTGGGCAAGGGGATCTTGCTGATGCTCTGCATCCAGGTCGCCGGATTGGCCGGCGGGGCCCTGGTCGTCGGTGTCGGCCTTCTGGGCGCAGTGGCGGCCCCGTGACCGGCTCCGAGGCGCGCCCGGAGGGGGCGGGCCCGTCGTGTGTCCTGACGGGGCTGTATCAGCGATCCGTGTCGGTGGTTTCGGCCCCACTGGAGGATCCGGCTTCATGCCTCGTGTTCAGTCGACGCACCGCCAGGGCGCCGGCGAGGAAGACCGCCCCGACGGCAAGGAAGGAGGCGGCGCGGACAACGCCCTCCAGTCGCGCCAGATCGAAGATCAGGACCTTGGCCGCTGTGATCGCCAGCAAGGCGAGTCCGGCCCAGCGGACGGTCGCCTCCCGGCGCGCCGTGCCCAGGCTGAGGGTCGCCAGGCCGTAGACCGCCCAGAGGGCAGAGAAGGTCCAGGTCTCCAGCCCGCCGGCGGGCGCGGGTTCGCTCATCGCTCCGCCGTGGAACATCCAGCGGATCATCAGGGACATCAGGACGAAAAGCACGCCGACCACGCCGACCATCGCCGCCTTGCCGAACGCGCCCGGAGCCCGTGTGAGACCGGCGAAGGCGCCGGCGCCTGCCCCATAGAGGCCGAACAGCAGGAGGGCGGCGGCCGGGGTGGCCAGTGGGGTCTGAAGCGGACCCCACCACGGGCTCGCATAGACGCCGAATACCCAGACGCTCCCGGCCAGGGCGGTCCAGCCCAGGACGGGCGTCGCCTGCTGCAACCACGGGGCGCGGTCCCAAGCGGCCGCGATCCGGTCTGAACGCAGCAGCCGCACGGTCAGCAGGGCGAGGACCGCGTAGGCGCAGGCCTCGGCGCGGCCGATGGTCCAGCCGCTCATGTCCTCGCCCTGGAACAGGTGCCTCAGGACCATCAGGACCCAGAGGAGGGCGAACAGGGCCCCGGCCGATCTCCAGGCACGGGTCCATTCGTCCCCGGGGCGCCGGCGCCAGGCGGCGGCGGCGAGCAGAACGGCGGGCGCGAGGAACGGCAGGACGAGGGTGTTGACGACGGGCAGGCCGGCCGGGGGGGCTCCGGCGCCCCACCACGGATTCCAGATCAGGCCCTGGATCAGGAGCCCGTGGACGATCCCGGCCCCGATGACGATGATCGTCCGCCAGCGCGCAATCAGGCCGTCGTCCGGACGCTGGCGAACGGTCAACAGCAGACCGGCGGACAACAGGATCAGGGTGCGCAGCGCCCCTTCAACGAGGACGCCGGAGCCGGGGCTGCCTGCGGTTCCGGCCAGCGTCACATGCAAGCCGATAAACGCGCCGGCCAGCAGGACCGCCAGCGCCGTTGCGCCCTGGGCCTCCGCCTCGTTGCGATTGGGGGCGCGCGGGGACGACGTCAACCGGGCGGCGAGGAAGAGCAGGGCCGAGGCCGCGACCGAAACGCCGAGCGCTCCGGACAGGGGCAGCCCGCCGTTGAGCGCGGCGCTGATGAACCCGGGCTGCAGCACGGTGGTCAGGGCCGCCAGGCCCCCGACGACACTGGCCGGAGCCAGCCCTCGCCAGGGCAAACGTCCGGCGCCGACCGCCAGCAGCAGGCCGGCGACCGCGAAGGCAAGCGGTTCGAGATGTGCGGGGGTCGCCCCATGGATGGACAGGAAGGCCAGTTCGGCTGCGGCGGCCAGCCACAGGCCCAGTCCCCTGTCTGTCGCCGGATGTTCAACGCGGCGCGCGATCAGGCCCGCTGCGGCGAACAGCGCCGTGGCCAGGACGGCGGCCGGCGCCCAGGCCATCGCGGCGCCGGTCTGGTCAAGCACAAGCCATGACAGGCTGGCGAGCGCGGCGACGCCCACGCCGCCCACGCCCAGCAGGGTCGTCCGCGCCCCGGCCGGGGATCGCAGCGCCGACAGGAGGGCCGTCAGCGGGATCAGGGCCGCCAGCGCATGGATCCAGGGCAGCTGGGCCGCCAGCCGGGGATTCTGTCCATGGACGGCGAGGGTAAGCACCGACGCGGCCGTCGCCATGGCCACCGGCGCGGCGAAGGCTTCAGGCCTGGCCAGTCCGAGCATCGCCATCGCAGCACCGGCCGCGATCAGGAAGCCGGCGACAAGGGCCGCCTGCGGCAGGGGGGCGACCCCGGACAGGTCGCCAAGCCAGAGGTTGGCCGAGACCAGAGTGGTCAGGATCAGGGCGGCGGCGGGCTGCCGCGCAAATATCATGGCCCCCGGGTCTGCCGGATCGTCCTGGCCCCGGCGACGTCGCCAGAGGACCCCGGCCATCGGTCCGACCACCGACAGGACCAGCAGGGCCGCCCCGCCCCCGAACGGCGCCATCAGGCTCCAGACCAGCAGGCCGCCGATCGTCGCGAAGCCGGTGCGACCCCATCGCCGGGCGGCGCTGAGGCCGAAGCCGGTCGCGCCGATGAGCAGGGCGTAGGCGTGAAGGGCGAGGGCAGGCCAGTGGTCGATTCCCGTCGCCGCAGGGGTGACGACCGCCCCGACAATGGCCAGCAGGGCAAGGGGCTCGCCGTGACGCAGGGACAGGCCGAGCAGACCCAGGGATATGGCCGCGCCGAGAGCCGCCGCCGCGACGAACGGCAGCATGTCATAGAGCGCGTAGGCCGCCCAGACCGCGCCATACAGGGTGACCGCGCCGGCGCCGGCGGCGACAGCCGCCGCGAGCAGATGTCGTCCCCCCGGCGCCCGCGTCTGGCGCAGGATCCACTCGCTGGCGGCGATCATCAGACCGCCCAGGACGATAGCGGCGGCGATGCGCAGGGGCGGCGTGAATACCCCTTTCTGGGCGGCATAGGCGACGAGCAACAGGCCGCCGAGCGCCAGGCCGCCGCCGCCGATCCAGGCGAGCCCGTTTTCAGCCAGCCAGGTCGAAACGGACGCCCAGGTCATCGGCTTCGGGGAGCGTGGCGGCGAAGGGGGCGGGGGCACAGCCCGGGGGCCGGAAAGGCCCACAGGCAGGTCGTCCGGCGTCCGGAGGGGAGGCGGAGGCGAAACCGGCGCGGACGGAGCCTCCGCCACCAAATCCGTTTCCGGCGTCGACGGTTCCGACACAATGTCGCGGGCGGGTACAGGCGTATGCGCCGCCACGGTCGTCGGGACGGGCGCAGCAGTCGAGGCGGGCGCTGCCTGTCGAGCAGGATCGGTCACAAGCCGGCGCAACACATCGGCAAACAGGATCGACTCGTCCAGTCTGGCTTCCAGCCGCTTCAGCGCGACGTGCTGACGCCAGATGAAGACCCCGAGCGCGAGGGTCAGAAACCAGATCATCTCGTCCGCCCCCCTGCAACACACGTCGACCACACCGCAGGGCGCGATGTCGGCACAAGACAGCGATCGCGGCGCAGCGGTGTATCAAGCTCTACGCCGCCCGGCGGCCTGGTGTTGACCGTCGAGAGACCGTTCCGCATCAGACCAGACCGTCGGACCTGGCGGACGGGCTCCGGGCGGAGCGCAGGGCGAGGGCTTTCGCCCTGCACCAGCGCCCTGTCAACGTCGTTTGGCCCAGACAGCCGCGATCGCCAGACACAGTATGGCTCCGACCCCGGGGATGGCCGTCATCAGGACCGCGAGGCCTCCATTGTCGTCGTCGCGAAAGTCAAACCACCCGAGAACAGCGCCAAGGATCAGACTTCCGAGACCCAGCGAAACCTTGGAGATGGCGGTGAACACCGCATAGGCCAGACCTTCGCGTCCTCGTCCAGCCGTAGCGACGACCTCGCTGAATGCCGCCCACTGAACCATGCCCACGCCGCCGTTGCCGAGGCCAAACACAAAGGCCGCGCCGGCCAATGCGGGGGGGTGCGATCGGGCCAGCAACCAGAACGCCGAGAGGGCGACAAGCTGGAGCGCTGCAGCCACCGCGAGCGTCGTGATCCGCGAGTAGCGGGCGCACAGGTTGGACCAGAGCGGCTGGCCCAGGATGATGCCCGCCGCCATGGCCGTCACGATGACGCCGCCCCAGGTGGGTGAGCGCAGAGCGAATGCAGCGAAAAAGGGCTCGACCTTTGAAAAAATGGGCGTCGCCAGGGACGTCACGACCATGAGACCGAGCAGAAGCCAGAACAGCCGTGGCGGTCGCTCCGGCTTGCGCAGACCTGGGGTCGGCGGCGCGGATGATCGACCCTGCGGACCTCGGGACAGGGTGCGCGCCAGAAGGCCCGCGCTCGCGATGGCGGGAACGGCTATGGCGACCGCCAGCGTCACATAGAGCATCGCGCCCTCGACACCGCGCCCTGCGATCAGGGGGCCGACCGAGAGCGCCACCAGCAGGGTCGCCGCCCCGCTGAACCAGATGCGGGTGGAGGCGACGCGGTCACGACCGGCGGCGTCGTCAGTGGCCAGGGCCATCAGGGCGTTCTGCGGCAGGTCGTAGACCGCATAGGCCAGTCTGAAGACCAGGCCGGCGCCGAGGGCATAGGCGAACCGGGCGCCCTCGGGAATCCAGAAGCCGAGGAACACACCGGTGAACGCCAGGGCGCAGCAGATCGAACCCACGAACTGGAGGCGGGCCGCCCTGTCTGTATTCGAAAGCCTGTCCGCGAACCGTCCGCCCACCAGAAGGTCGATCCCCGCGCTGACCAGCAGGCCGACGGCGAGCACCACCCCCATTCGCGAGGCGGGGAGTCCGACCAGTTCGGTCAGGTAGAAGGCGAACAGCAGTTCTGAGCCATACCAGAACAGGCTCTTGCCCAGATGGGCGAACCCATAGACCGCCGTCGCCCGCCAGCCGTCTGACCTGCCCAGGGCGATGACCATTCCTCCCGTTTGATCCCGACCTCCTCCTATACAGAGGGATTAAGACGCGGAGATTTCGATGCGTATGGCCGCCGGGGGGAGCGGTAGCCGGGCCGGCCGGCCGCATCGCGAAGCCGAAAGTCGGCGGAGCCGCGTCGGTCAAAGGTGCGGCCCGTCCGCCAGCGCCGGGCCGAGATCGGGGCCAGGGTCAGACTGTCAACCCGCCCACGCCCCCGTCAGCCGTCGATCATTGGCGACCGCTCGCCTTGAGGTAGTCGATGAGCCGTCCGGGCTCGTCGGTCTGGATGACATTGGCGCCCAGGTCGATCAGTCGGCCCCAATGGGCGTCGGGCGCGATCAGGGCGTCGGCATCCACATGGCCGGCTGCGTGGCGCGGCTCCAGAGTATTGACCCAGACACGTGCGCCGCGGGCCCGCAGCCCCGGTGCGCCGAGCCGGAAATAGTCCTCGGTATCGAAGGTGACCTCGAAAGCAGGCAGCCGTCTTGCATAGCGGTCGGGCGTGGTGACCAGGGAGGTTCCATCGACCTCGCGCAGGATCGGCATGAACAACAGGTCGCGACCGTCCAGCACCTGGCGAAGCGCCCGGTCCTCCGGCGGGGCGGCGCTCTTGAACAGGGCGTGATCGACCAGACCGAGGCGTTCAAGCTCCCGCACCGCCTGGAGATTGACCTCTCCCTTGGCGTCGACATTGACGAGGACGCCTCCCCGCGCCGCCAGCATGGCCTCGGCGAAGGTCGGCGGCGCCGCGTCGGTCAAGGGGGCCCCGGGACCGCCGGCCCCGGCCCTGAGCCGGAGGGCCCTGATCTGGGCCAGAGTCAGATCGGCCACCCGGCCGTGGCCGTCCGTGGTGCGATCCACCGTCTGGTCGTGCATCAGGATCAACTGGCCGTCTGCGGTGCGCTGGACGTCCAGTTCGACCATGTCCACGGCCAGCCGCCGGCAGGCCCGGACGGCGGCGATCGAGTTCTCGGCCGTCTCCTTCCAGCAGGCCCGATGGGCGACGACCATGACCGGGCCGTCGCCGTCCAGGAAGCGCGCCCGCAGATCGGCGATGCGGGTTTCGCCGACGGCGGCCGACGGTCGTTGGACGGCGTGCGGTTCGCCCGCCGCGCAGCCGGCCAATCCAAGCAGGGCGGCGAAGAGGATCGGCCCGGAGCGCCGGAGTGCGCGCCGGAGCGTGTGTCCAGGGATCATCTCGCCCATCAATATTTGAAGGTGAAGCCGACGAAACAGGCGGCGCCATAGTCGGCCTCCACCATCGGCAGTTCCTGGTCCCAGCCGATCCACTCGGTACGGCCTTCGCCCGTGATGTTTGAGGCGGTGAACGAGGCGGTCCAGTTGTCGCTCAGCCGATACCGGGCCTTGAAAGCCAGGGACCGGGTCTCGCCGTCAAACCGGTTGCGGAAGGCCGAGGTGGTGTTGAGTCGTTCCGAGAGCCGTTCTCCCGCGTAGTTGTAGGCCAGCCGGGCTGAGAGGGGGCCCCGGTCATAGGACAGCGCCAGATTGTAGGTCGTCTGCGGCTGGCCGATCATGGTTTTCAGTTCGACCTCTGAGCCGTCGTTCATCAGCTGTTTGAAGTTGGTGTCCAACAGGGTGAGGTTTGCGGTCGCCGTGAATCCATTCAGGACCTGCGGCAGCAGATCGTCCAGTTCCTGGATCAGATTCAGTTCGACGCCATGGATGTCCACGGGGCTGCCGGCGTTCCGAGGCTGCGTGACCTGGGCCTCGACCTGGCGTCCGTCGAGGTCGATCATCATCCGGTCGACCGAGGTGAAGAACTCGTTCTCGACGCGTTTGTAGAACAGGCTGGCCGACAGCAGATTGCGACCCCGGCCCGGGTACCAGTCAATCGCCAGATCGAGATTGTCGGCGCGGCGCGGCAGCAGGTCGGGGTTGGACCGCCTCAGCCTGACATCGGAGCCGTCCTCGGTCAGGCGTTCGCCGACCGGCGCAATGGCGTTGAACGGGACCCGGCCAATGGATTTCGAATAGGCCGAACGCAGCTTGATCGTGTCGGTCAGATTGTAGCCGAGATTGATGGAGGGCAGCAGATCCTGGAAGCCGCCGGAGTTCCCGACGCCCTCCCAGACGTTGGCCACCAGTCTCTGGCCCCGTCCATCCGTGCGGGTGTCCTCGTAACGGGCGCCGAGGTTGAGGCTCCAGACGGCGTCGCTATAGGCCAACAGGCCGTAGGCGTTCCACACCGTCTCCTCGAGGCTGTAGTCTAGGTTGTTGTCGTCAGTCGTCATCGGATCCAGCCGCCATTGGGCCGGATTGGCGGCCAGATGGGCGTCGAACGCGGTCCGGGCCAGACCCGTGTCGATCGCCACCATGCACTGGCCGGCGCCGGCCCCCGGTGGGCGTAGACAGAGGTCGGTACGGAGAACGCCCGCCGCCAGAAGGTTGTAGGTATTGCCCGCGAGCGGCAGATAGCGGTCGCGGCTTTCGTCGAAGGCGCGCTCGATCCGGCGCACCCCGGCCCCGACCTCAAACCGCCAGCCGGCGCCCAGGGCGCCCAGCTCGCGGCCGAAATCGACCCTGGCCTCATACAGGTCCTCGTTCAGCTCGCGATTGTCGAACTGGCGGCGATAGGGCGCATAGGCCGCATAGTTGTTGAAGGCTGCGGGATTGAGCGGCGTGAAGACGAAATGATCGCCGACCTGCTGATAGGCGAAGGCGGCGGCCGCGCCGTTCTGGCGCCATTCCGCCCAGTTTTCCGGATTGTCGAAATAGGAACCTGAGTAGTTGAGGCGCCAGGACAGGTCCCCGCCCGCTGAGCCGTGATCGCCGCCTGCGGTCAAGGCCCAGACCGACCGTTCGAAGTCGAACTGTCCCAGATTTTCCTGGATCGACAGACCCGATGCGCCGCGCAGTTCACCGCTGGTCGCGGTCTGGTTGGTCAGGCTTCCCCCGCCGCTGTGCGTCAGAAGGTCAGTCTGGCGCGCCTCATTGTCGGTGGCGGTGTTCCAGAAGCCGCGGACGAACAGATAGTCGTCATCGGACGGACGGTATTCCAGCTTGGCGCCGCCGCCATACCGGGTCCGGTCATTGTGGTAGTAGAACCAGCGCCGTTCCCCGGGAACGGCGACGCCGGTGCCCGGATAGACGCCCGTATTCGTGCCCGGCTGGCCGGCGCTGGCCCCCGCCGCGGTGTAGAAATAGCGTGAGCTGCCGTATTCAGCCTGACCCGAATAGGAGTCACGCTTGTAGTAGTTGCCAAACAGGACGAGGCCGAATTGATCGGCGTCACCGAACGTTCTGATGTAGCGGGCGTCGAAGGTTCCCGACGGACCTGACCCCTCGAAGCCCTCATTGTTTTCGTACTGGCCGATCTGGGCGGACACGTTCAGGTCCCGACTGCGCCGGTCAAAGGCGCTGGCCGTGCGAATGTCGATGACGCCGCCGATCGCGCCGCCTTCCAGATCGGGCGTGAAGGTCTTGTAGACGTCGATCCGGTCGGCCAGGGAGGCAGGCATCACGTCCATGAACACGCGACGGCCGTTGCGATCGGGCACCGCGATCGAAACGCCGTCGACCAGGGTGTAGTTGTAGTTGGCATTCAGGGCCCGGACCGTGACGAAGCGGGCTTCGCCCTGGTCGTTCTGGACCGCGACGCCGGGGAGCCGTTGCAGGGCCTCGCCGATGTTGAAATCGGGCAGCCGGCCCACATCGTCCGAGGTGACGGAATCGGTGACCTGAAGGTTGTCGCGGCGTTCGGCGATGGCCTTGCGGTTCTGCAGACGCACGCCTGTGACAACGATCTCTTCGACCTCACTGGCGTCCTGTAGAGCGGCCGAGGCGCTGTCCTGGGCGAATGCAGGCGCAGCCGTCGCGCCGGTGAGGCACATCGCGAGAATCACACGCCGTGACACCGTACACCTGAACTGTTTCATCGGACCCCATATGCCCCGCAGTTTCACGCACAATGCGTGAATAATATTACCAGCGAGGCCCCATGACGTGTCATATGAACACATAATATGTATCTTTGACGACGAAGGTGGTCTATTTCACAAGTCACACGTAACGAATGACGCGAAGCGGCGATCTGGAGCGGCGAGGACTTGCGAATTTCCCCCAAAAAGGACGGCGTGGCCGGCTCCGGCGCCGCCATCTCACTCACCCAGAGTGAGCGCGAGCTTCTGGGCCTGTTGTTTCGGCTGGGCCCGCAGACCCAGGGGGCTCTCGCTGAAAGCACCGGCCTGACCCAGCAATCGGTGTCCCGGCTGATCGCGGGCCTGCAGCAGGCGGGCGTTCTGGTGGTCGGCGACAAGGCCGCCGCCGGCCGACGGGGCTACCCCAGCAGCGCAGCGGCCCTCAACCCCGGCCACGCCCGCTCGGCCGGACTGTCGATCATGGCGGATGCGGTCAGTCTGTGCGTCTGCGACTTCGCCGGCAAGGTTCTGGGCGAGTTCTCCGAACGGCTGCCATCCATGACGATCGACAGGGTTATGGACTGGACGCGGACCGGGCTGGCCGGGTTGGCAGGGCCTGACCTGGGCGATCTCGTCGGCCTGGGCGTCGGCATCTCCGGGTCCTTCATCGGCGTCCGGCCGGGTTTCAACACGCCCTTTGCGCTGAACGAATGGGCCGACCGCGATCTGGAGACCCTGTTCGCCGAACGGCTGGGCCTGCCGACCGAGGCGGACAATGACGGCAATGTCGCCGCCCTGGGCGAGAGCCTGCTGGGCGTCGGCCGCTGGGCGCCCAGTTTCGCCTATCTCTATATCGCCACCGGGGTGGGCGGGGGCATGGTGCTGAACGGCCAGGTCTGGCGGGGTCGCCACGGCAATGCCGGCGAGTTCGCGGGCGGTCTGCCGACCAACATCTATCCGTTCCCGACGCTGGAGCTGTTGCGTCAGCTGACGGCGAAACACGGCGTCGCGTTCGAGACGGTCAGCGAGATGGTCGCCCACTATGACGACTCCTGGCCGTCGATTGACGACTGGCTGGCGCGGGTCCGGGATTCGTTCTCGATCATCGCCTCGAACGCCACCGCCATCCTGGACCTGGACGCCGTGGTCCTGGGCGGGCTGATCCCACGGCCCCTGGCCGAGCGGGTCGTCCAGGTCGTCGAGCTGTATGATCAGAAGCGTCGCATGGTTCCCCGGCCGGTCGCAAGGATCGTCCCCGCCGAGGCGCCCGGCGACGTGACCGCGTTCGGCGCGGCCCTGATGCCCTTGCAGACGGCCTTCTTTGCGCCCCCCGCCCTGGCCCGGGGGGGCGCGGCGCCCGGTCGATAGACGTCAGGGCGCGGTCAGAAGGCCACGCGGCGCGGCCTCAGCGGCGCGGCGGGCGCCGATGCCGTCCGGCTGCAGGCGCCCGGCGCGACCGACCGAGGGATGGCCTCGAGTTCGACGAGCGCCTGCCGGACCATGGGCGTCTGTTGCTCCAGCTCGGCCAGTCTGCCTTCCAGCGCCTTGCGAAGCTCGTCCACCTGCGTTTCCGGGCTGTCCAGCTCGACGATTCTGCGAATATCGGGCAGGGACAGGTCAAGTCGCCGTAGTTTTGCGATCTGGCCGGCCCGGCTGCACTCTTCCTCTGTATAGAGCCGCTCGCCCCTGCTCGCCCTGATCGGGTTCAACAGGCCCATGGACTCATAGTGTCTGAGGGCCCGCAGCGTGGCCCCTGTCTGTTGGGAGAGCCGTCTGATGGTCAGGAGGGAACTGTTTCGCATGCACGCAGGTCGTGATTTGTCCGTGTCGGAGGCGGGCGCGGGCTTGGCCGCGATCAGGAAGGGCTCGACATCGAGCGGGACCGATCCCGGTCCAGGCGAGCGATAACGTCGTCCGGTGTCGTGCGAGGATTGCGGGTGTGGGGATAGGCATGCGCCGAACGCGCCTTCCGATCGAACCAGATCCGGTCGGGGGTCTCGGACGGGCGGTGCGCAGCCAGCCAGTCTATCGTGTCGGCGCCCTCGCGGGCGTTACGAAGCAGGGGGGCCAGTACCCGGCGGAACTTCGGCAAGGCGGTCCTGACGCCATCGGTGTCGGCCCAGCCGGGATGCACAGCATAGGTCCTCACCTCCAGACCGCCCAGAGCTGTGCGCCAATGGTCAGCCAGGGCGATCTGGGCGCGCTTGTGACTTGCATAGGCGGCGAACCCGTTGAAATGCTCTTCCGGCATATCCAGCGCCCGCGTATTCAGAGGCATGTTGTAAAGCCCGCCGGAGACCACATTGATCAGGGCGCACCGCGGCTTCAGCATGGCCCGCTCTGGAAGGGCTTCGGTCAGGACGTAGTGGCCGAGCAGATTGGTCGCATAGGACAACTCGAAACCCTCGGATGTCCGGCAGAACCGCCGCATCAGCAGGCCGACGTTGTTCACCAGCACGTCCAGGGCGACACCGGCCAGTTCCGGGCGTGAGGGCAGGGCCGCCACCGCCTGCATTGACGACAGGTCGCAAACCACCGGTTCGACGGAACCGGACATCCGGGCGGTCTCGGCTTTCAGGCCTTCCAGCAATGCGACATTGCGCCCGACAGCCAGCACGTGCGCCCCCTTGGCCGCCGCCCGCATAACGGTGGCACGGCCCAGGCCTCCGGTCGCGCCGGTCACCATCCAGACCTGTCCAGAGTAGTCGGCGCGGACAGGTCGGAACGGCAGTCCCCGGGCCACGTAGCCAATACGCGTAAACGACGGCGTGAAGCGGCCATAGAAGTTGACTGACTTCAGCAGAGCCTGGAATGCGGACGGTTCGGCCACAGCTCATCTCCCCCGGGAACTGGCGGCGACGGACATGTCGTCGTCGCTTGCGTAAAGACACTAAACGCATTTCCCGCCTTGGCAACCCGCTTGCTTTGTTGGACTGAATGCTTGACATTTCACGCGTCAAAGTGATGTGAGGCGGCGATGCATAACCCTGTCCGGGTCATTCAATGGGCGACGGGATCCATGGGCAGGTCCTGCCTGCGCGCCGTTCTGGATGACGAGCGGTTCCGGTTGACGGGGCTGTTCGTCTATGGCGAGGCCAAGGCGGGAAAGGACGCGGGCGAGATTGCCCGACGTCCGGCCACGGGCGTGATCGCGACCCGCAACATCGAGGACATCCTCGCGCTGGATGCCGATGTCGTACTGCACTGCCCCATGCTGTCCTCGCCTTATGACGCGCACGATCCGGACGTCCTCCGGTTGCTCGAGTCAGGCAAGAACGTCATCTCCATCAACAACTATTTCGAGCCGGGCGCCCTGGGGGTTTCCTATGCTGCGGCGCTCGAACGTAGCGCGATACGCGGCGGGGCGACCCTGGCCGGCACAGGGGTGAATCCGGGCTGGGCGGCTGAGCGCATGACCGCCAATGCTGTCAGTCTGTGCCTTGAGCATCGCAGTATAGCGACGCGGGAAATCATCGACTGCTCGACCGTGCCGAGCCCTGACTATGTGTTCGGGGCGCTGGGCTTTGGCGGCGATCTTGCAGCGGCCGACCTGACGACCGGCGGGTTGGCCCGGACCTTCAGCGCCATGTTCAGCCAGAGCGTGGCCGGGCTGGCGGCGCGTGTCGGACTGACGCTGGATGGCTTTGAATCCGAACACGAATTGCACCCGGCGCGCATGGCGCTTTCGGTCGCGGCCGGACGCATAGCGCCCGGCGCCGTCGCGGCCACGACATGGCGTGTGCACGGGGTGAGGGATGGGGCGCGCCGGATTACCCACGAGGTCAACTGGATCATGGACCCGACCGACCCCCTGTTCGCCGGGAGGCCGCACTGGGAAATCGAGATCGAGGGTCTGCCCGGGCTCAGGATCGCAATGGATCTGGTGGACACGGCGCCGCCGGGCGTCCGCACCCGGCCCGAGCAGTTCGCAGTCGCCGCCATGGTGCGCGAAGCCATTCCGCGCGTCGTGGCCGCGCCCCCTGGACTCTTCCGCCTGTGACGACATCGAACTTGCCTGCTAATGCAAGCCATGTCACTTTCACTTAAAGACTAAAAAGACCGGAGGAGACGTATGACGACCGCCGCCCGGGATCCGGAGCTGCAGGCCTTGCTCGACAGGAAGGCCATTGAGGACGTCCTCCTCGGGTTCCTGCGGGGTTGCGATCGTGCGGATGCCGATCTGGTCGAGCGGGCCTACTGGCCTGACGGCTGGGAGGATCACGGCGGCACGTTTGACGGGCCTGCGTCCGAGTGGGTCGCCCTGGTCAAGGCGCGGCTGGCCCATCCGATCCTGATGAATCATCTGGTCCACAACCTGCTGATCGAGATGGCCGGACCCGCCCGGGCGACGTCCGAGTGCTACATCCTGACGGCGACCCGGCCCACCGTGGACGAAAGGACGTTCGACGTTCGAACCCTCGCACGCTGCGTCGACCAGTGGGAGAAGCGCGGCGACGAGTGGCGGATCCTGAGGCGCACCCTGTGCTGGGAATGGACCGAGGAGCGCGAGATCAACGAAACCTGGGCGCGCGGCGCGATTACGACGGATCCGTCGATCCTGCGACGGGGCCGGAAGAGGCCAGACGACATCATCTACACCGCCCGCGCGACTGCGGCCTGAGGAGACTGGAATGGATATCAAGGGGTGCGTCGCCATCGTTACCGGCGGCAATCGCGGCATCGGTGAGGGCTTCGTGCGCGTCCTGATCGAACAGGGCGCGGCCAAGGTCTATGTCGGGGCGCGCGACCCGGCCTCCGCCGCCCACCTGGAGGCGGAGTTCCCCGGCAAGGCGATGGCGGTGAAGCTGGATGTGTCGCAACCGGACCAGATCATGGCGGCGGCCGCCGCCTGTCCCGATGTCTCGGTGGTGGTGAACAATGCCGGCGCCTTCCACAACAGACTGCTGATCGGCGCCGACGACATCTCCGCCGCCCGCGACGAGATGGAGGTCAACTATTTCGGTCCGCTCCAGATGGCCCGGGCCTTCGCCCCGGCGCTCAAGGCCAATGGCGGCGGCGCCATTCTGAACGTCCTGTCGGTCGGGGGCATCGTCGCCGTGCCGAACATGGGGGGCTACAGCCCGTCGAAATTCGCCATGCGGGCGGCCGGAACCTGCATCCGCGCGGAGCTCGCGGAACAGGGAACCACTGTGACCTCGTTGATCGTCGGCTCGGTCGACACGCGGATGGCCTCGCACGTCGCAGGGGCCAAGGAGAAGCCGGAAGACATCGCCCGGGCGGCGATGAAGGGCATCACCCGCGGGACGGACGAGATCGACACGGACCTTTTCGCCGTCGAGAGCCGCGCCGCCCTGGCCCGCGACCCGAAGGCCATGGAGCGGGCCATGGCGCGGATGCTTCACGTCAAGAACCCGTCAACCGGCCGCTAGACGCCGGCGCAACCAGAAATCTTCAGGGGGAGACCACAGACCATGCCGCCCATTCTCGATATCGCCCAGATACTGGCGATCAATTTCGGCCTCTGCGTAGGCTCCTTCGTCCTGTTGTGGGCGCTGGGGGTGGCGATCCGGGACGTCACCTTTGTCGACGCCTGGTGGGCGCTCGGCCTGGCGTCCATGGGCGTGGCGACGTTCTTCCAGGCCGACGGCTCGCCGCAGCGGATGCAGCTGATCCTCGGGCTGGTTTGTCTGTGGGGGCTGCGGCTGGGCTCATACATGCTCTGGCGCTGGCGCGACCACGGCCCGGACCGTCGCTATGTGAAGATGCTGGATCGGGCCCAGGAAAAGGGCATGAGCTATCCCCGGGCCGCCTGGGTCATGGTGTTCCAGCTCCAGTCGCCGATCCTGTTCGTGGTCAGCCTGCCGGTCCAGCTGGGCCAGATGTCCGCGACGCCGGTCGATGTCGGTACGCTGGGCTGGATGGGCGCAGCCCTGGTCGTGTTCGGGATACTGTTCGAAAGCACCGCCGACTGGCAGATGGTGCGGTTCAAGAAGAACCCCGCCAACCAGGGCCAGGTGATGGACCGGGGTCTGTGGCGCTATACCCAGCACCCCAACTATTTCGGCGACCTCTGCGTCTGGTTCGGCCTGTGGCTGATCGCGGCCGAGACAGGGTGGCTGGGCGCCGTCTCGATCGTCGGCCCCCTCCTGCTGGTGGTGATGTTCGTCAAATACAGCGGGGGCGTCTCGTACGAGAAGCGGCTCAAACACACCCGTCCCGGCTATGCCGACTATATGGCGCGGACCAGCGCCATGATCCCCTGGCCGCCGAAGAAGGCCTGATCGCATGAGCTCGTCAAGGGTGCGACGCCCCCGTGTTCTTTCGACCCCCGGGGTGGCCATGCCCAACCCCCGGGCGGTCGGCCAACTTCTGAACATCCATGCGGCCCGCGATCCGGACCAGCCGGCGCTGACGTTTCAGGGGGTGACCCTGACGCGGGCCGAGCTGGCCTCGCGCGTCAACCGCCGGGCGCGAACCCTGGCCAGGGCCGGGGTGGAGGAGGGCGACTTCGTTGCCATTGCCCTGCCCAACAGCGCCGCCTTCCTGGAACTGGCCTATGCGGTCTGGCAGTTGGGCGCGACCCCGGCGCCCCTGTCGCACAAGCTGCCTGCCGCAGAGCTGGACGGGATCCTGGATTTGCTGAAGCCGCGCCTCCTGATCATCGGCGACCCGGCGCGCGCCGGGCGCTGGCCCAGTCTGAGCGCGGAGCAGACCTACGATCCCGGGGCGGACGACACGCCCCTGCCGGAAATCGCCTCGACCCATCTGAAAGCCATCGCCAGCGGCGGCAGCACCGGTCGGCCCAAGGTGATCGTGGATATGGCGCCGGCGATCATGGATCCGGATGTGGCCCTGCTGGGCATGGAGCCGGGCGACACCATCCTGAACCCTGGACCCCTCTATCACGCCGCACCCTTCGGCATGACCTGTCTGGCCATGGGATGGGGGCTGCATGTTGTCCTGATGCCCCGCTTCGACGCCGAGGAGACGCTGGGCCTGATCGACCGGCATCAGGTCAGCTGGCTGTTCCAGGTCCCGACCATGATGCACCGGATCTGGGCCCTGCCGGACGAGGTGAAGGCGAAATACGACCTCGGCTCGGTCGACGCGGTCATGCATATCGCCGCCGCCTGCCCGCCCTGGCTGAAGGAAAAATGGATCGAGTGGCTTGGCCCGGAGACCATCTGGGAGGTCTATACCGGCACCGAGGCGCTTGGCGGCACAGGCATCCGCGGGGTGGAATGGCTGACCAAGCGCGGATCGGTCGGCAAGGTGTTGCCGGGCTATGAAATGCTCATCCTGGACGAGGCGGGCCAGTCTGTGACGCCGGGACAGGTGGGTGAGATCTTCTTCCGCCCGCTGCGAGGGCAGGGCACCACCTATCGCTATCTCGGCGCCGAGGCGAAGGCCCAGGGCGAGTTCGAGACCCTGGGCGACATGGGCTATGTCGACGAGGACGGCTATCTGTTCCTGGCCGACAGGCGCGTGGATATGATCGTCTCGGGCGGCGCCAACGTCTATCCGGCCGAGGTCGAGGCGGCTATCGACGCCTGGCCGGGCGTGCAGTGCAGCGTGGTCGTCGGCCTGCCGCACGACGATCTGGGCCAGCGGGTTCACGCCATTGTCGAGACGGCGGATGGACAACTGGACGAGGCGGGCCTGATGGCCTTCCTGGCCGAACGGATCGCCCGCTACAAACAGCCGAGATCCCTGGAGGTCACGACAGAGCGTCTGCGTGACGACGCCGGCAAGGTCAGGCGCGGGGCCCTGAGGGCGGCGCGGCTCTAGCTAGCTGATCGTATGGCCCTTGCCCGCCCTGATCAGGACATTGGTCATCGTAAGTCGCCCCTTGCAGGCGCTGCAGGACATCCGTGCGTCAACCGGCGCGCCGCAGGCGTGGGTGATGAGAACCTCCGGGCCGGCCCGGTCCCGCAGCCAACGTTCGGCCCATCTCAGGGTCAGAAGGGCGTGCGGGTAGAGGTCGCGCCCCTTCTTGGTCATGCGATACTCGTAGCGAGGGGGCGTTATCTCATAGAGGCGACGTTCGAAGATGCCTGACAATTCCAATGTTCGTAGCCGGTCGGTCAGGATGTTGGAGGCGATACCCAGCATGCTCTGCATTTCGTCAAAACGGTGTACGCCGAAGTACTGCGTCGAGACGACGAGGCCGGTCCAGCGGTCGCCAAGCAGGTCGACCAGTTCGACGGCGGGGCTGTCGTCCGTGGCGCGGCGCCGGTGCATGCGCTGGACCGGCAGACGTTCCCAGCCCTTGCCCGGTCCGGGCGTGAAGGTGCAGCTGTGCAGGCTGAGGGGCTCGCCGCAGCTCTCGCAGACCGTCTCGGGCAGCATGGGCTTGCCGCAGTCCGTGTGGATGAAGACCGTCGGGGCGCGCCGACCGGATACGCCCCAGCGAACCCCCCACGACCACATGGCCAGAATACTGTCGAACAGGTCCGCGCCGCGCGGCGTCAGATGATAGGCCATGCGCGCGCCGTCCTCGCGGTGCGGCTTTTTTTTCAGAATCTGGTGTCGTTCCAGCGCCTGCAACCGGCTGGAGAGGGTGCTGCGGGCGCCCCCCAGCCTTTCGTGGAATTCCTCGAAGCGCGTGGCGCCCAGGAAAGCCTCCTGAAGGACCAGCAGGCTCCAGCGATCGCCGAGCGCATTGAGGGCGCGGTTGAGAGAGCTCTTGGGAACCAGACGAGTTTTCGGCGCGCCGCGGGAAGCCATGGTGTGTCTTACCGGCGGTGGCGCCGACTATTCAAGCGGTGGAGAGCTTGTGGCGTTTGACGACCAGGCCGGCCGCCTCCCGGTCGAAGGTATCTGCGGTCACGCCCTGGCTGCGCAATTCGACCTTCTGGATCTTGTTGGTCGGCGTTTTCGGCAGTTCCGGTTCGATCCGGACGAACCGCGGCACCATGAAATGCGTCATCCGGGGGATCAGCCATTCCACCAGCGCCCGGGGGTCAAGCACGCGGCCCGCCACAGGTGCGACACAGACCATGACCTCCTGTTCGCCGCCGGGGAGGTCGACGCCATAGGCGGCGGCTTCGCGCACGTCGGGATGGGCCATGACCTCCATCTCGATCTCGACAGAGGACATGTTTTCGCCGCGCCTGCGGATGGCGTCTTTCTTGCGGTCAATGAAATAGAAGCGGCCAGCCTGGTCGCGACGCATCAGGTCGCCGGTGTGAAACCAGCCATTCCGCCAAGCCTCGGCCGTGGCCTCGGCATTGCCCAGATAGCCGGGCGTCAGAACCCAGGGATGATCGGACCTGAGTATCAGTTCGCCGGTCTCGCCGTCCGGGAGCTCATTGTCGTGGGCGTCGACGATCCGCGCCGTCATGCCCTCGCGGACCCGGCCACAGCTCCTGAGTGTGGGGTCGTTCACGTCGCAGATCAAAGGGCCGGACGCTTCGGTCATGTTGAACCCAGACAGATAGTCGAACCCGAACCGGTGCGAGAGGGCGATGGTCTCCTCTGTGATCGGCGCCAGCGTCACCATTCGCAGCGGGTTATCAGCATCGTCGGGTTGCGGCGGCTCCTTGATGAGGAACGTCGTCAGGGCGCCGATCAGCCCGCTGCACACCGTTGAACCTGTTTCCCGGACCAGCGCCCAGAAGCGACGCGTGTCAAAGGCGTCAAAGAGGGCCACGGATCCCCCGCACTGCACGGCCGCCGTGATGGCGGCGATGCCGCCGACGTGAAACATCGGCAGATTGACCAGCATCCGGTCATCGCTGTTCATATAGCCATAGGTGACGGCAGCCGTCGTCCATTCCTGGACATAGGAGGTGACAACCGCCTTGGACGGGCCCGTCGTGCCGGAGGTGAAAATGATGACCGGGCAATCCCAGGGATCGCTGTCGATACGGACGTAGGCGGCGGCCTCGGCGGCAAGGGCCTCAGCCCCCTCCCACGGAACGGCGGGCAGGGGGCCGGCAGGATCAGCTGGACCGGTCAGGATCACCCGTTCGACCTGCCCCAGCGACAGCCCCTCCAGACGGGCCAGAAGCTCGGGGTGGACGATGAACAGTCTGGCCGTGCTGGTGCGGATGGCGTGTTCCAGCAGCTTGCCGCGGAAGCTGGTGTTCAACGGCGCCAGGGCCGCGCCGGCGTAGTTGGCGCCGAACCATGCACGCAGGAGGGCCGGTCCGTTTGGCGCCCAGGCGGCGACGATATCGCCCTTCCTCACCCCCCGCGCCTGAAGGGCGGCGGCGGTCTCGAGCGCCTTGATGCGCGTCTCGGCCCAGGTCCAGGTCTCGCCAGTCTCGAAACGGATAAAGACCTTGTCGGGCGTCTCGGCGGCAAAACGGTCGATCAGCCGGGCGTTGACGCATTGGTCGGCGGTCGGCGGCGCGGGATCAAACCAGGGGATTGTCTGCGTCCGGGATACAGCAGTCATTTCGGGCTTCCTTGCCAGGAGGCGGCCTCGTCCACGCTGGCGCGATAGGCGGGGATCGTGCGGATCAACAGGGCGATGGCCACAGCGATGGTCAGGCCGCTGACGATGCCGAGGGCCTGACCGATATGATCTGCCCCTCCCAGCACGCGGTCACTGAGCGCCGCCACCACCGTGGGGCCGAGTCCGAGAGAAATCAGGTTGCCGATCAAAAAATAGATGGCTGTAACCTGCGCCCTGAGCTGGTTGGGCGACACGGCCTGCAGCGCTGTGGCGGGAAGGCTGTTCATCACCCCCGCAAAGAAGCTGAACACTGCGAGGCTGCAAAGCGCCGGTGTTGCGCCCGGCATCAGCGGGGTGGCGATGGCAAAGGGCAGGGCGATGGCCAGGGCGATGACAGCGGCACGGAGCGGGGCGTCCCTGCGACCTCGCGCCGCCAGTATGTCGGTCAGCCAGCCGCCGACCAGCACACCAGGCGTGGCTCCGAACAGCAGGATGGCGCCGTAGGCCACTCCGACCTGCGAAGGCTCCCAGCCGTATTGCCGGATGAAGGTCGCCGGAATCCAGGCGAGGTAGGAAATGCCAGCCATGCCGAAGATCGAGAAGGCCATGATCATGGTGTAGAATGTCGCCTTTCGGCTCCACATGTACTTCAGCACACCGGCTTCGGCCGCAGCTTTCGCCACACCGTGACGCGGCGGTTCGCGCACGATCAGGAACAGCAGGGCAATCAGCAGTCCGGGGGTTCCGACCAGGGCAAAAGTCTGCTGCCAGGGCTCCAGATGCCCGATGACAGGAAGGTCGAGACGACCTGACCGCGAGATGAAGTCGATCACGCCGCCCCCGATCATCAGGGCCAGGCCGGCGCCCAGATAGGGGCCCATCGAATAGACCGCGAGGGCGCGCGCCCGGCGGCCTGGCTCGAAATAGTCCGAGATCATTGAATAGGCGGCGGGCGAAAGGGCCGCCTCGCCGACGCCGACGCCGATCCGCGCGGCAAACAGGGCCCAGAAGCTGTTGGCGAGGCCACAGGCCACGGTCATGACGCTCCAGACCACGATGCCGAAGAAGATGATCATTCGCCGGCTGCCCCGGTCGGCCAGCTTCGCAAGCGGGATGCCCATCAGGGTGTAGAAGAGGGAGAAGGCCAGTCCGGCCAACAGGCTGAACTGCGTGTCGGTGATCCCGAGGTCAGCGCGGATCGGCTGGACCAGCAGACTGAGGATCTGGCGGTCGATGAAGCTGGAGGTGTAGGCGACCATCAGGGCTGCGACCGCGAACCAGGCCCAGCCGGACGACGGCCAGACCCGGGGTGTTGCCACCGCAGACGAGGCGGCGTCTGTCGGGGAGGTCATCGCTGCGTCCCCGAATTCGATCTGAACGTGAAAGCGACTTTGTATGCGACTGAATGACGTCTGTGCGCGAAATTGCGCGCGGGCGCGCCAGCCACCGCAGTAGCAAATTCAGAAGCATAGCCTGCGTCGAGAATTCGGACTCGCATAGTGCTCATCTCCCTTGTTTCGCCCGGTTTTCCGGGTCTCCACATATGATCAGTGATCATGTCGCCCGCCGTCCGGAAGGCTGGGCATGCGACCGTGCCCTGTCCGCCACCACTGAAGCATACAAGTTGGTCTGATTACAAAAGCTATTTGACAGTCTCAATATGCCAGTGACATGTTGAGGCTGAAGCACCTCGGCAAACGAGGGCTCATGGGAGGACTGAATCATGACCATCCACGGTTCCGTAAGCGTATCCGCCCTGTTCCTCGCCGGCGTTCTGGCGGCCTCTCCGGCTCTGGCGCAGCAGGAGCCCCGCGACACAGGCGCAACCCAGGTCGAGGACATCATCGTCACCGCGACCAAGCGTGAGGAGCGACTGATCGATGTGCCTGTCGCCGTCACGGCGATCGGCGGCCAGCAGTTGGAGAACTCCGGCGTCACCGACATTCGCGAACTGACGGGCCTGGCCCCAAGCGTCCAGTTCCAGACCCCGGGAGGCGGGGCCGATTCCTCCATCCGGATTCGCGGCGTCGGCACGACGTCGACCAATCCCGGCCTGGAATCCTCGGTCGGTGTCGTGATCGACGGCGTGGCGCGCGCCCGTACCGGTGTCGCCCTGTCGGAACTGGGTGATCTGGAGCGGATCGAGGTTCTGCGCGGGCCACAGGGGACGCTGTTTGGGCGCAACACCTCTTCGGGCCTCATCAATGTCGTGACCAGGCGACCGGACCCCAGCGCCCCTTCGGGTCGCCTGGAAGGCGGCTATGGCAACTTCAACAATTTTCGTCTGTCCGGATCATTCAACTACCCCCTGGCTGACAACGCGGCCATCCGTCTGGAAGCCAGTCGGGAGACGCGGGATGGATTCTATTCTGACGCCAACAGCTCCGAGACGCTCGACAATCTTGACCGAACCTTCCTGCGCGGCAAGCTGCTCTACCGGCCGACCGAGACCATCAGCTGGCTGTTCAGCGCCGACTTTACCAAGCGCGAGGAGAATTGCTGCGTGGCCCTCCTGGCCATTGCCGGATCGACCTTTGCACGGGTGAACAGTCTGGCAGCGGCGCGAGGCCAGGTGGGATATCCGTCGACCGATCCGTTCGATCGGAAGGCGTCCAAGAACAGCAATCGACGCAACCAGGAAGACATCGACGACTACGGCCTGTCGGCCCAGGGCGACTTTGATCTCGGCTTTGCACAGCTGACGTCCATCACCGCCTATCGCAGCTGGGCGGCCGATCGCTCTCAGGATTTCGACCATTCCGGTGCGGACCTCGGCTTCTTTGATCCGAATGGGCTGCATCAGGAGTTTGACGTCTTCACCCAGGAGTTTCGTCTCCAGGGCGCCGCCGGTCGGCTCGACTGGCTGTTAGGGGCCTATTACGCGGACGAGACGGTGGTGAACGACTCCGCCTTCCGTATGGGCGCTGACTTCCCCTTGATCTTTGGCGGAGCCGCCGCGTTCCAGCCGACGACCCTGGCCGCCTTCACGCCAGGTGACGGAGCGAGAGGCATCGGCAAACAGACCGGCCAGGACCTGTCCTTCTTCACCCACAATATCTTCAACGTCACCGACGCCCTGAGCATCACGGCGGGTCTGCGATACACGCAGAACGACAAGGAGATCGATTACCGCGGCGAGAACTTCAATCCCGCCTGTGATAGCGCGGTGCGCACGAATGACGCCCTCGGCCGGGCGCTGTTCTGTCTGCCGTTCTGGGATACGCGGCTCAATCCTGCGGGCGATTCCGACTCGCGATCCGAGACCGCAACGACCGGCACGGTCAACGTCGCCTACAAGATCAACTCTGCCCTCAACACCTATCTGTCCTATTCGAGGGGCTACAAGTCGGGTGGCTACAACTTTGACCGGGGTGGATTCACCACACCCGCAACCCCGAATGCCCGCGACCTCGCCTTTGTCGAGGAAACGGTCGATGCCTATGAGGTCGGGATCAAGGGGGAGTTCTTCGACCGGTCCCTGAGGACGAACTTCGCGGCCTTCCACCAGACGTTCGAAGGCTTCCAGCTTATCGAGTTCACGGGGGCCAGCTTCGTTGTCCGTTCCCTCGCCGAGGTCGTTTCAAAGGGGGCCGAACTCGAGATCACCTGGTTGCCGTTCGAAGGCCTGACCCTGACCAATGGACTTAGCTACACGGATGCCTACTACACCGACGACCCGGGCAACCTCACCTATGCTGGCCGGGAAATGGAACAATCGCCCGACTGGGTGAATGTCTCGTCGGTGACCTATGAGTTCCCGATCGGCAATGCCTTGACCGGCGTGGCCTATTTCGACGCCCGTTATTCGTCGGACTTCTTCACCGGCGGTTTCGATCCCAATCGGGTGCAGGACTCGTTCACCACCGCCAATGCCCGCTTCTCGCTGCGCGCGTCGAACGGCGACTGGCAGGTCGATCTGTGGGGCCGCAACATCTTCGACCAGGACTACTATAGGCGGATCATCCCGGCGACCTTCCAGTCCGGTTCCTATTCGGCCTTCCTGGGCGACCCGCGCACATACGGGATCACCCTGCGCAAGAATTTCTGACACCACCCCGATCCGTTCCTGGATCCGCCTTGCCCCGTCGCGAAAGCGGCGGGGCTTTTTCTTCTCGCGCGACCACAAATGGAAAGGGCCGCTCCGGAGAGCGGCCCTGAACGTCGTGGCCCGGGGGGGGCGTCAGAGGCCCAGTTGTCGCCCTGCGAGATCGCGAAGGATCTCCTCTGATCCGCCGCCGATGACGAAGATCCGGGCCTCGCGATAGATGCGCTCGACCCGGTTGCCGCCGGTGTAGGCGCGACCGCCCAGCACCTGGAGGCTTTCGCGCGCGCAATGCTCCAGGGTCGTGGTCGCCTGAATTTTCAGCATGGCGAGGTCGGCGATGACGTTGTCGCCGCGCTCGAACCGCCAGACCAGGATGTCGAGGAAGGCATAGGCGACCTTCAGCCGCTGGACCATGTCGACGATCTTGTGGCGCATGACCTGATGGTCGACCAGACGCTTGCCGAAGGTCTGGCGCTCGCGGGCGAAGGCTATGGCCTCGGCCACACAGGTGCGGGTCATGGCAAGGGTGGCGGCGATGCCCGAAAACCGTTCGATGTTGAACTGGTTGGCGAGGCCGGCGAAGCCGCGGTTCTCCTCGCCGATCAGGTTGGAGACCGGAACCTCGACATGGTCGAAATTCAGCCAGCCGTTGTTCCTGTTGTACCATTGCAGGCCGGGCAGGGGGCCGCGGGTGACGCCGGCCCGGTTGGTCTCGATCAGCAGCATCGACAACCCGCCCATGCCGGGGCCGCCGGTGCGCACGGCGGTCAGCAGATAGTCGGCCTTCATGGCGCCGGAAATCAGGGTCTTGCCGCCGTTGACGACAAAGACGTCATCACGCCGCTCGGCCGTGGTGGTGAAGCCCGACACGTCGGAACCGCCGCCCGGCTCGGTGACAGCGAAGGCGATCTTCTTGTGGCCAGCCAGCACCGGACGCGCAACCCGGTCCAGCATCTCCGGCGCGCCGCCGCTGATGATCGGGGGCAGGGCGATCCAGGGCGTGGCAAGATCGGCGAAGACGACGCCGGAACCCAGGCGGAAGAACTCTTCGGCGAACAGGATGCGGTCGTACAGGCCGATGTCCTCGCCGGTGCCGCCCAGATCCTCGCGGAAACCCATGCCGAGGATCCCGTCCTGAGCCGCCTGCACATAGAGTTCGTCGGGGAAATCAGAGGCGGCGTCCCAGGCGTCCAGATGGGGGGCGACGTTCGTGTCGATGAAGGCGCGGAGTTTGGTCCGCCAGGCGTCGTGGCCCGGCGTCATGAAGGGGCTGGGCGGTCTCAGGGCGTCGAAATCCAGCACGGTGGGCGTCTTGTCGGCCATGAGCGTTTCCCTTTTTCCCCACCGGTTTCGGCGTGGCTTGCGAAATGATACTAAAACCTCTCGCCAACAGCGGCAATAATGGTATTCTAACGCAACCCACTATTTCGGGCGGATGGGCTCAGGGAGTTCTGATCATGGGTTTCGAACGTACAGGCGCCAACCGCGCCGCCTTCGCGGCAGGCGTCGCCGAGGCGCCAATCAAGGTCACGCTTCAGGCGAACGACCACCCCTATATGAACGGGGCCTGGACGCCGCAGCACCAGGAGCACACGGCCGAGGACATGGTCGTGATCGGCCGGATCCCGACCGACATCGACGGCGTCTATGTGCGCAATACCGAGAATCCGGTGCATCAGCCGCTGGGTCGCTATCACCCGTTTGACGGCGACGGGATGATCCATTCGATCAGCTTCCGGGACGGCAAGGCCGCCTATCGCAACCGCTTTGTCCGCACCAGGGGCTTCCTCGCCGAACAGGAGGCCGGGCGCGCCCTGTGGGCCGGCCTGGCCGAGCATCCGTCCCTGTCGGAACAGCCCGGCTGGGGCGCCCATGGCGGGCTGAAGGATTCCTCTTCGACCGACGTCATCATCCACGCCGGCGCCATTCTCTCGACCTTCTACCAGTGCGGCGAGGGCTACCGCCTCGATCCCTATACGATGGAGCAGCTGCCCAGCGTCGACTGGTGCCCGCCCGAAGGCATTTCGGCCCACCCCAAGGTGGATGAAAAGACCGGCGAGTTGTTGTTCTTCAACTACTCCAAGACCGCGCCCTATATGCACTATGGCGTCGTCGGACCGGACAATAAACTGAAGCATCTGACGCCCGTGCCCCTGCCGGGCGCGCGCCTGCCGCACGACATGGCCTTCACGACCCACTGGTCGATCCTCAATGACTTCCCCCTGTACTGGGAGGAGCATCTGCTGCCCAAGGGCTATCACGTCGCCCGCTTCCATCCGGAGATGAAGTCGCGCTTCGGCCTGATCCCGCGCTACGGCACGGCCGACGAGGTCCGCTGGTTCGAGGGTGACGCCACCTATGTGCTGCATTTCCTCAACGCCTGGGAAGACGGCGACGAGGTCGTGATGGACGGCTACTTCCAGGACAATCCGGTGCCTGAAACCAGCCCGGACGCACTGCCCGCCTATGAGCGGATCATGACCTTCCTCGACCAGAACATGCTGCAGCCCAAGTTGCACCGCTGGCGCTTCAATCTGAAGACCGGTGAGACGACCGAGCAGCGGCTGGACGACCGGGTGCTGGAGTTCGGCATCATCAACAACCAGTTCGCCGGCGTGAAATACAAATACGCCTACAGCGCGGTGTCGAAGCCCGGCTGGTTCCTGTTCACCGGCCTGGTCAAGCACGACATGGACAGGCAGGAGAGCTGGGCCATCGACTTCGGGCCGGAACGCTATGGATCCGAACCTGGGTTCGCGCCGCGTGTCGGGGCGACGGAGGAGGACGACGGCTATCTGATCACCTTCATCACCGACATGATTGAGGACCGGTCGGAGTGCGTCGTCTATGATGCGCGCAAGCTCGCGGACGGCCCCGTCGCCCGCATCATCCTGCCGGGCCGCATCTCCAGCGGCACCCACGCGACCTGGTCGCAGGGATCGACCATCCGCGCGTCGCAAGCCGCCAACGCCGCCTGAGGACCTGAACGATGACCTATATCCTCGGCGGCTGGCAGTCGGACTTCGGGCGGAACTGGACGCGCGAGGGCAAGGAGTTGTTCGACGGCTTCGGCGAGGCCGTGCACGGCGGGCTGGAGGCCACCGGTCTCGATCCCGAGGACATTGACGTGGGGCATGTCGGCAACTTCGTCGGCGACCTGTTCGCCGGCCAGGGCCTGCTGGGCGGCTTCTTCGCCCAGGCGGAGCCGCGCTTCGGCGACCTGCCGACCTCGCGGCACGAGGGCGCCTGCGCCTCGGGCAGTCTGGCGCTTCTGGCCGCCATGTCGGACATCCAGGCCGGCCACTACGGCACGGCCCTGGTGCTGGGCATCGAGCTGATGAGGAACGTCCCCGGCCAGACCGGCGCCGAGTATCTGGGCGCGGCGGCCTGGACCGGTCATGAGTTCGGCGATGCCACCTATGTCTGGCCGCGCGCCTTCTCCAACCTGACGGACGAGTACGACGCGCGTTACGGCCTCGATGAGGCGCACCTGCGCCGGATCGCCGAGGTCAATTTCGACAACGCCAAACGCAATCCCAACGCCCAGACCCGCAACTACTCCTTCTCCGACGCCAGCTTCACTGCCGACGACGAGGCCAATCCGGTCATCGAGGGGCGGGTTCGCAAGACCGATTGCGGTCAGGTGACGGACGGGGCCGCGGCCGTGGTCCTGGCCTCGCCGGAACGGGCGGCGGAGTATGCCCGGGCGCGGGGCATCCCGCTGGAAAGCCTGCCGCGCATCAAGGGCTGGGGCCACCGGTCAGCGCCGATCCAGTATTCAACCAAGGTCGCCAACAGCAAGGACCAGGCTTACGTCTTCCCGCACGTGAAGAAGGCCATCGACGAGGCGCGCGCGCGCGCCGGACTGGGCCTGTCGGATATTGACGCGGTCGAGACCCACGACTGTTTCTCGATGACCGAGTATATGGCTATCGACCATCTGGGCCTGACGGCGCCGGGTGAAAGCTGGAAGGCGGTCGAGGCGGGCGACATCGAGATGGGCGGGCGTCTGCCGATCAATCCGTCCGGCGGCCTGATCGGCCTCGGCCACCCCGTCGGCGCCACCGGCGTGCGGATGGCGCTGGACGCCTTCAAACAGACCACGGGCACGGCCGGCGACTATCAGGTCGAGGGGGCGAAAAACGTCCAGACCCTGAACATCGGCGGCTCGACGACGACGACTGTGAGTCTGCTGGTGGGGGTGTAGGGGCGGCCCCAATACGTTCCGTCACCCTCGGGCTTGACCCGAGGGCCGGACGTTCAGCACCAAAGAAGATGACGCGGCGCACGGGCCATCGTGCGCCGCGTTTTCGTGTGAGTAGCGGACAAGCCGATCCTCGGGTCGAGCCCGAGGATGACGGAATGTGGGGGATGGACGGGGCGCTATTCGCGCGGCGACCGGATCGCCAGTCCCACCACCCCCATCGCCGCGACCGTTCCGTCGGGCAGGGTGACCTTGACCTCGACCACGGCCTTGCGCGCGTCGCTGTAGGTGACCCGGCCCTCGGCGGCGATCCGGGGGCAATCGGCGGGAACGGCGTTGAGATAGCGCATGGCGATGTCGGTGGTCAGCAGGGTCTCGCCCGGCTTCAGCAGGCTCATCACCGCCCCGCCGCCGGCCATGTCGATCATGGCGGCCGTCACTCCGCCATGGACCAGGCCGACGAAGTTGGAATGGCCGGGGTCGATGTCGCAGACCACCTTCACATAGCCGTCGCCCGTCTCCGTCAGCACGCACGACAGCCGGGTCAGAAAACCGCCGACCGACAGCCCCATGTCGCGCCACCGCTCCAGCATCTGGCGGCCGGTGTGGGTCGGGTCGAGCCGGAAGGCGACCGGCTGGACCACGCCCCCCTGCGGCGAGTCTCCAATCATGCGGCGGCGCTGGTCTTGCGGCGAGCTGCAACGTCGGCCCGTGCGGCGAAACGGTCAAGCGCGGCGCGGTACTCCCGTTCCAGCTGATCGACCACGCCGGCGACGGGTTCGATGCTGCGCACCGACTCGACGCCCTGGCCGGCCGCCCAGATGTCCTTCCACCGTTTCTGGCTGGAGCCGCCCGAATAGTCGCGCACGGCCGGTCCACCGAGGTCCTCGGGGTCGAGACCGGCGGCGCGCAAACTGGGCTTGAGCCAGGAGGCGTTGGTGCCCGTGACGGCGGCGGAAATCACCAGATCGTCGGCGTCGGCGTCGACGACCATCTGCTTGTATTCCGGCTGGGCCATGCTCTCCTGTGTGGCCAGAAAGCGGGTCCCCATATAGACAAAGTCCGCCCCCGCCGCGACCGCGCCAGCGATCCCGGCGCCGTCTCCGACCCCGCCGCCCACCGCGATATAGCCGTCGAAGAAGTCCCGCACCGCCGAGATGAAGGCGAAGGGCGACAGGTGTCCGGTATGGCCCCCGGCGCCGGCGCTGACGCAGGCCAGTCCGTCCACGCCTGCCGCCGCCGCCTTTTTCGCGAGGTTCATCGACACCACATCGGCGAAGACCAGACCGCCATAGGCCTTGACCGTCTCCATCACCGGCCGGGGCGACCCCAGGGCGGTGATGACCACGGGCGGCTTGTATTCCGCCACCAGACGCAGGTCGTCTGCCAACCGGGTATTGGTCGAGTGGGTGATCATATTGGCGATCCACGGCCCGTCACCGGGCTTCAGCGCATCGGTGATCGCGCCCATCCACTGGTCCAGATCCTCGCTGGTGCGGCAGTTGGGCGTCGGAAAGGCGCCACCGATGCCCGACCGGCAGGCGGCGATGACCATCTCGGGCCCGGAGACCAGGAACATGGGCGCCGCGAAAATCGGCAGGCGCAGGGTGTCGAACGGGGTGGTCATTTGGGCTCAGTCTGCTGGAAGCTCTGTCGCAGGTCGCGTTTCAGCACCTTGCCGACGGGATTGCGGGGGAGGGCGGCGATCGGTTCGATCCGCTCGATCTGTTTGTAGACGGCGACCTGGCGCTCCCGGATGAGGAAGGCGTTGATCTCCTCCAGCGTTGCGGCCTGGTCGGGGCGGAAGACGACAAAGGCCGCCAGCCGCTCGCCGAGGTTGGGATCGGGCGCGCCGACGACGGCGACCTCGGCGATGGGGGAGAAGGCCATCAGGTGGCCCTCGATCTCCTCAGAGGAGATGTTCATGCCGCCGCGGATGATGATGTCCTTCAGCCGCCCGACGAACCGCATGAACTGAAGCCGGTCGCCGGCGAACTCGAACAGATCGCCGGTGCGGAACCAGCCGTCATCGTCAAAGGCGCGGGCGTTTGTCTCCGGGGCGCGCCAGTAGCCGGAGAAGATGGTCGCCCCCTTGACACGCAACTCGCCGGGCCGCCCGCCTTCAGTGATCTCCTGCTCGGTCTCGGGATCGACCAGTCGGATGGAGATGCGGTCGTGGAGTTTGCAGTTCCATTTGAAGCCCTCGCCAAGGCGGGGGAAGAGTGTGGCGCGGTCGCCGGCCTCGGGCAGGTCCTTGAGGGCCGAGGGGAAGGAGGCGCCCTCGTTGGAGCCGAAATAGTTGACGATCTGGACGCCATGTTTCTCGTGGAAGCCGCGCACCATCCATTCCGAAAGCGGCGCGGAGCCCGAACCGATCGACTTCAGCCGGTCGAAATCGATCCCCTGCAGCAGCGCGTCGTTCTGAAGCAGCAGATTGAGCACGGCGGGGGGAGCGACCGTGTAGTCGATCCTCTCCTCGCGCAGCTGTTTCAGCAGCACCTGCAGGTCGAAGGGATGGTGCTGGATCAGGGCGCCGCCCAGCAACAGCCAGCCAATCAGGCCGGTGGAGATGCCGCCCATATTAACCATCGGGAATGGGTTCAGCAGCCGGGCTCCGGGCGCCAGATCGGCGGCGTCGACGACGCCGTCGCCCATGATGATCCATTCGTTGTGGCTGCGCGGGACGCCCTTGGGCTGGGCCTCGGTGCCCGAGGTCCAGCAGATGGTGACGATGTCGTCGGCGGTGACGGCGGCCGTCGCCTGCGCCTTCCGGGCGGCCTCGTGCTGGTCTGGCGTGACCCGGTTCATCAGGGGCTCGAGATCAAGCGCCCCCTGGGGGCAGGTCTCGCCGAGGACGAAGACGTGTTTCAGGCTGCGGCGCCGGTCCTTCAGCGCCGCGATCATCTCGCCGTGTCCCTGTTTGCCGATCCGGTCGACGGTAATGGCGGCCACGGCGTCCGTGCGGTCGATGACGTAGCCCAGTTCGTGCTCGCGATACTGGACCGGGGCGGGGCTGGAAATGACGCCCAGGCGCTGACAGGCAAGATAGGCGATGGAGAGTTCGACGATATTGGGCAGCTGGAGCAAGACCACATCGTCCTTGCCGATGCCGTGGGCCGTGAGGACGGCTGCCAGCCGGTCGACGGCGTCGCCGGTCTGACGCCAGGTCAGACGCCTCGCCGCGCGCCCTGTGATCTCGGGCAGGTTGGGCGGGTCGATCAGGGCCTCGGTGTCGGGATGGGCCTTGAGGTGATTCTGGAACAGGTCCTCGAGGGTGGTGTCGCCCCACCAGCCTCTGGCCTTCATCTCGCGGATGCGCGACTGCGGAATGACGATCATCGGACGATCTCCCTCTGGGCTGCGGGCGGATTGTGCGGCTGGCCGGGGAGAACCAGATCACGGATTTCGGAGCGAACCACCTTGCCCACCGGATTGCGGGGAAGGGCGGCCATGAGGTGCAGCCGCTTGGGCGTACGCACCGGGCCAATGGCCTCGCGCACGAAGGCGCGCAGGGCGGCGTCGTCGATGAAGCCGGGCTCGACGGCCACCGCCGCCTCCAGCCGCTCGCCCCAGACATCGTCGGCCACGGCGAAGGCGCAGGCCTCGCGCACGGCGGGATGGCGGTTCAGCGCCGCCTCGACCTCGCCCGGATAGACATTGTAGCCGCCGGTGATGATCAGGTCCCTCGACCGTCCGATCAGGGTCAGCAGACCGTCGGGATCCAGCCGTCCGATGTCGCCGGTCTTCAACCAGCTGTCGTGTCGCGAAGCGGCGGTCAGTTCGGGCGCGTCGAGGTATTCGGTGCGGGCCAGATCGCCGGCCACCACCACCTCGCCCTCGCCATGATCGTGAACGGTCCCGGACGCGTCCAGAACAGCGACGCGCGTGCCGGGGAAGGTGCGGCCGACGGAGGCGCGCAGAGCGGGGTCGGCCATCTCCCCGGGCGACAGTCCGGCGATGGCCATGGGCGCCTCGGTCTGTCCGTACAGGGTCGAGATTACCGGGCCGAAGCGGTCGATGGCCGCTGCGATCCGGTCGGGCGACATGGGCGCGGCCGAATAGGTCAGATGGCGCAGGGCGGGGAAATCGTCCGGGCCGAAACTCGCCTCGGCCATCAGCAGGGCGATCAGGGTCGGGGGCATGAAGGCGACGCTGATCCGGCGTTTCAGCTCGTCAAGGATCGCCGCCCGATCCGGCTCGGCCAGCAGTACATGGGCGCCGCCCGCCGCCAGAACCGGCAGGACATAGTGGGATGAGCCATGGGTCAGGGGGGCGACGGCCAGGTTCAGGTCGTCGGCGGTGAAGCCATAGAAGCCCGCCATCGCGTCCAGCGCGGCGCGGCCGCTGGCCTGGCTCTGCACCACCCCCTTGGGCACGCCGGTGGAGCCGCCTGTGAACTTCAACGCGAAGGGGGCGGACGGGTCGTCGTGGATCGGCGGCAGGGCGACGGCGGGCGGCAGGTCGGCCAGCCAGTTCTCCAGCGGCAGGGGTCGGGGCGACCATCCCATGGCGGCGGTCGAGGCCGCGTCGTGCAGGGTCAGGACCGGTTTCGCGCGGGCCTGGAAGTCCCCGTTCAGCCGGGCGCCGTTGCGGGGATTGAGCGGGGTCCAGACGGCGCCGGCCCGCAGGATGGCCAGATAGGCCACCACGTGATCCGCGCTGTTGGCGGCGCACAGGCCGATCCGGTCGCCCGGCCGGACGCCGCGTCGGATCAGGTCGGCCGCGCCGGCCTCGACGCGGTCGATCAGGTCGGCGTGACGGATCGTGACCCCGCCGTCGATCAGGGCCGCACGATCTGCCGTGGCGGCGCGGTTCTCATAGAGGGCGTGGATGGGGTGGCTCATGCGGCCCGCTCCAGCACCGTCACCACAGTCGCCGCCTCCTCGACGCCAAGGAAGCCGCCGCCGTTTTCAGCCACCGCGATGCGGGCGCCCTCGACCTGTCGCGGCCCGGCTTCGCCTCGCAGCTGGGTGGTCAGCTCAAATACCTGGGCCAGTCCGGTCGCCCCCACGGGATGGCCCTTGGCGACCAGACCGCCCGACGGATTGACCGGCGTCCGGCCGCCCAGGGCGAAGTCGCCGGTCGCGGCCCGGGCGCCGACCGTGCCGGGTTCGGCGAGACCCAGGTTCTCGATCTGCTGAAGCTCGGCGTAGCTGGTGGCGTCATGCACCTCGACGACGTCGATGTCGGCCGGCGCGATCCCGGCCTGCTCATAGGCGGCGAGGGCGGCGAGGCGGCCGATGTGATGGGCCAGGTCGGAAGGCGCGCGATCGCCCGCGCTGACGAGGGCGCAGCCGCGCACGCGAACGGCCCGATCTCCGGCGTCCAGTTTCGCCAAACCGGCGGTCGAGCAAAGCACCACAGCGGCGGCGCCGTCGCTGACGGGGGCGCACATGGCGCGGGTGAAGGGGAAGACGACCGGCTTGTCGGCCAGCACCTGATCGACTGTCATCGGGGTGCGGTACTGGCTCAGCGGATTGTCGCGGGCGGCGGTGTGGTTCTTGGCCGCCAGCCGGGCGAAGTCGGTCTGGGTCGTGCCGCGGCGGGCCATATGGGCGCGGGCCTGGGCGGCGTAGAGGTCCATGAACAGGCTGCGCCCGGGACCCGGATCTTCGCCGCCCATCGCCTCTATATAGGCGAGCACGCCCGCGCGATCATGAATGTCTGTCCCGCCGGCGAAGGCGGCGGCGACCTGTTCGGGCCGGTCGGGAAAGACCATCTTCTCCGCCCCGACGATCAGTGCGACGTCGCCGGCCCCGGCGCGCAGCCAGTGGATGGCCTGGAGCAGGGCGGTCGAGCCGGAGGCGCAGGCGTTTTCCACATTGACGACCGGGATCCCGGTCAGTCCGAGAGGCCGGAGGGCGATCTGGCCGCGCACCGTATTCTGGCCCTCCAGCATGGGCTGGCGGGTGTTGGAAAACCAGGCGGCCTGAATGTCGCTGACGCTCGCCCCGGCGTCGGCCAAGGCGGCCCATACGGCCTCGGCGGTGAGGGATTTGACGCTGTCGGCCGGGCGCTTGCCGAAGGCGGTCATGGAGACGCCGGCGATGAAGACAGGCGCGCTCACGCCATCGGCCGTCGGCGCTGGACGATGCGGAAGCGCGAGGCGACGAAGGCCAGGTCGGCCAGACAGGCATTGCCCGCCGGGTTCAGCCCCGTGACGTGATAGTCGCTGTAGGCGGCGGCGAAGTTGATCCACATCGCGCCGGTCAGGTTGATCGACAGATTGGCGCCCGCCGCCTCATAGGCCGGGGCCGCGCAGTCGATGAAGTCCTCATCGGTCGAATACAGGTAGGAGGAGATCGACCCCCGCGTCTTCGCCAGCCAGGTCGCCTCCGAGACCGCGTCATCCGAGGCTTTCCGCACCAGATAGAGAACCGGACCGAACCGCTCCTCGGCATAGAGGTCGTGGTGGCCGTCCGCCTCCACCGCGATCACCAGCGGCGTCAGGGTGCGGGCGTCGGGGAACTGGGGGTGGGCGTAGGGGGCGGCCTCGCGCAGGACGCGGACGCCCGTCAGGCCCTCGACCCCGGCGCGGGCGTCGCGAACGACCTTCAGACTGACCTCGCCCTGGATGGCGCCCATGATTCCTGCGGCCTGGGCCGGGTCGGCGGCGATGGCGTCGATCTGGTCGACGATGGCGGCGGACATGGGTTCGAACAGGTCCGGGGTGATGTAGATCACCTGCGGGCTGGTGCACATCTGGGCCGAGAACAGGCTCGATGAGCGGGCCACGGCGCGGGCCACGGCGTCCAGATCGGCGACGCTGTCGATGACGACCGTGTTGACCCCGGCGGTCTCGGTGAACAGCAGCTTGCCCGTCACCGTCCGCTCGAGGTGGCCGCCGTAGCGGGGGCTGCCAGTGAAGTCGATGATCTGGACGTCCGGATGGTCGACCAGTGTCTGGGCGACAGGGTCGGCGAGGGTGTCCACCGCCAGCGTCACCAGATCGGGATCGAAGCCGTGGTCGGCCAGAACCTGACGGCAGGTCTCGACCACGATGGCCATGGGCAGGACGGCGATGGGATGCGGTTTGACGACGACAGGATTGCCCGTCGCCAGACTGGCGAACATGGCCGGATAGGCGTTCCAGGTCGGGAAGGAGGCGCAGCAGATCACCAGAGCGACGCCGCGGGGGACGAGGGTATAGGTCTTCTCCAGCGCCACGGCCTCGCCGCCGAAGTCGCGGTGATAATTTGCGGTCGGAGCCACATCGCGCATGGCCTTGGCGGCATAGGCCAGGGCCTCGACCCCGCGATCCAGGGCATTGGGGCCCGAGCCGCTGAAGGCCTGGGTATAGCTCTGCCCCGCCACATGCATGATGGCGTGGACCATCTCGAAATTGCGATCGTAAAGCTGCTGGCTCATTTCCAGACACAGGGCCAGACGCAGCTCCGGATCGGCGATCCGCCAGTCGGACCATGCACCGAGCGCCGCATCGACCAGTACGTTCGGGTCGCTGACGGGATAGCGGACGCAAAGCGGACGATTGGTGAAGGGCGACACCTCCTCGCCGGCCTCGCCGCCGACCCCGGGCTGGCCGAGGTCGAAGACGGTGTTCAGGCGGGCGTCGAAAGCGGCCCGGCCCTGGACCGGCTTGTCGGGTCCGTGGATTTTCGTTGAGGGACTGTCGCGATACGGGCTCCAGCTCCTGCGCGTCTGGACGGCCTCGATGGCGGCCTCCAGAGTCGCGGTGTGGCGGGCGACGACGTCGAGGCGGCTCTGGTCAAAGGCGGCGACGAACCCGTCCATGGCTCAGCCCTGCCGTTCCACGATCATGGCGGCGCCGACGCCTTGCGCGCCCGTCGCGACAACGAGGCCGTAACGGCCCTCACAGGCGTCCAGCGCATCGAGCAGGGTCGAGACCAGAATGGCGCCCGTCGCCCCCATCGGGTGGCCCTTGGCCAGATGGCCGCCGCCGACATTGACCCTGTCCGGATCGACGTCGCGCTCGCGCAGGAATTTCACGATGGTGACGGCGAAGGCCTCCATGAACTCGATCCGGTCCATGTCGGCCAGGGTCAGCCCGGCCTTCTTCAGCGCCCGGTCCATGGCGGTGAAGCCGGCGGTCAGGGAGGCGGCCGGGTCGCCGCCGGATTCGGCATAGGCGACGATACGCGCCCGGGCGCCGGCCGCCTCGCCGCCGACCAGGGCCAGACCCGCGCCGTCGCACATCGGCGGGGCGTGGGCGACCGTATGGCGGTGGTCGATGACGCGGCCGCCGAGCGCCTCGGCATACTGTTCGGCCAGAGGCGCGAAGGCGGCGGGCATGGCGGCCAGGCTCTCGGCCGTGGTCGAGGCGCGGGCAGGCTCTTCCCTGTCCAGACCGTTCAGCGGGATGCGGGATTTCACCAGCGGCGTGCCCTCGGCGGCGGTCGTCTTCTGCTGCGAGGTCAGGGCTGCGGCGTCCATCTCCTCGCGCGACACCCCGATGTCTTCGGCCAGCCGGTCGGCGGCGACGACGACCGGGATGTATCGGATGCGGTTGGGGAAGGATGCGTCCTCATAGTAGTCGGCCTTGTCGCCCATGAAGGGGACGCGCGACATCATCTCGACCCCGCCGGCGAGCACGGTCTTCGCATCGCCGGCCTCGATCATATTGGCCGCCTGTCCGATGGCGGTCAGGCCCGAGACGCAGTAGTTGTTCAGGCTGAAAGCGTAGCTGTCGTCGGGCAGGCCGGCGTGCATCTTGGTCACCAGGGCGACGTTTGCGCCCTGGGCCCCGACCTGGCCGACGGCGCCCAGTATCAGGGCGTCAGCGCGGTGGGCGGCGCCGTCATTGCGGGCGTCGATGGCGTCAATCAGCCCGGCCACGAGTTCGTGAGGCTTCAGGCTGGCCAGACCGCCGTCGGGGCGGGCCCTGGCGCGGGGGGTGCGGACGGCGTCGAGAATGTATGCGGTCATGCGAACGGTCCGGTCAGGCGGCGGCTTTGATCTGGTCACCAGGGGCCCAGGTTCCGTGGAAACCGGCGGGCACCCGCGCCGGGAGCGGGATGCGGGCGACGGGGCCGGCCTCGAAATCCTGGGCGTTCAGAATCTGGACCTCGGACGCGCCGGTCGCCGCGTCGGTGGTGAAGACGATGACATAGCCGTCGTCCTCGGCCGTCGAGCCGATCCGTGGAGCGAAGGCCGGTTCCGAGCCGCCGAGACCTTCTGCGAAGCGATAGCTCCGGGCGCTGCCGGTAGCGAGGTCGTATTTCAGCAGGCCATCGAACCGCTGCAGTTCCTGCGGCGCCATCGAGACGTGATAGGACCAGCGAGTCTTGCGGCCGGTGTAGTCGAGATTGACCACCGGGAACTCGCCGATGCGGTCGTCGAGAATGCGTTTCTTCACCTCGCCCGTGACCATGTTCATCCGCCATTCCACGGGCACGGCGTTCAGGGCCAGGACGTTGACCATCGCGGCATAGGGGCCGTAGGCCGGATTGGGCGGATAGCCGTTCGGCGTCATCATACAGGCGGTCATGACCACCTCGTCGCCGTCCTCCCACGAATTGACGACGTGGTAGATGTAGCAGGTCTCGGTCTCGAACCAGCGGACCTGATCCCCCGCGCCGTTTTTGGGCACGACACCGAAGCGGGCGGGCTGGTCGGCGACCTTGATCTGCCACTGGCTGTTGCGCAGTCCGCCCTCGGTGAAGACCACCGGCAGGTCGTGCAGGATGATGTAGTTTTCGGTCAGTCCCATGTCGTGCGGCAGGCGCGGTCCGGGCAGGTCGACCTTCTGGAAGTTGGTGAGGTTGTTCCGGGCGTCCACAACGCCGAAGGTCATCCAGGGTTCATAGAGCGAATAGTCGAAGAAGCAGAACTCGCCGGTCTTCGGATCGACCTTGCCGTGGGCCGAGACATGGCGGGGCAGGGCGCCGCCGAAGCTCTCGTCCCCGAGAGTCTCCAGGGTGCGGGCGTCGACGCGAACCGGCTTGCCGGAGATATACCAGAGGGCCATCAATGAGCCGTTGTGGAAGACCAGATCGGTGTTGGCGGTGTCCTTGTAGACGAGGTCCCCCCGTCCCGAGTCCGGCCGCGCGCGGGCCGACGGCAGCATGACGCCGCCGGCGGCTATCGTCTGGCCTGCGGCCTCGGCGCGCCAGTCGGCGGTGCGAACGTACCGGTTGCGGTATTCGGCCTTGCCGTTCTCGAAATAGACCGCATGGACCATGCCGTCGCCGTCGAACCAGTGGTGCAGCCCCTCGGGGGAATGCACCGGATTCGGGCCGTTGCGGATGAAGGCGCCGTGCAGGTCACGCGGGATCTCGCCGATGACGTCGAGCTCCAGAGCCGTCGTCTCGGTCGAGACCGGCGCATAAAGCCCCTGCAGATAGGGGTTCATCTCGTTCACCCCGATCAGGGTCGCATTGTCGATGCGCGAGGTCAGGGTCGCGTCGTCGGCCATTGGGGTCTCCAATCCGTCCAGAATTGAAATCTACGTGTCGAGGTTTCTTAACGCAAGTCAGGAAACGGTCAGATAGCGCGGCGCACTGTCGTTCAGGAAGGCGTCGAACGAGGCGGTGCCGTCCGCCGGCAGGGTCCAGCCGTCCAGCGAAAGGATCGGCCCTATCGCCCCGGTCAGATCGTCCGGCGTCAGACGCCCGGGCTGGTCAAAGGCCACGCCCGGACCCTCGATCCGGACGGCGCGACTGACCTTGCCGGCGCCGGCGACCAGGGTTTCACCGTTCAGCGGACAGGCCTCGCTCATCAGCCAGGAGACGACCGGGGCGACATATTCAGGCGGCAGGGCCGCGCCTACCTCCTGTGAGACATAGGCCTCCGTCATGCCGGTCAGAGCATAGGGAGCGAGCGCATTGGCGTGGACCCCGTGCGAAGCCCCCTCGAGGGCGATCACGCGCGACAGGGCGATCAGAGCCGCCTTGGAAGAGGAATAGGCGGCCATGCCGTGGACGCCGTACAGACCCGCAGCTGAGGTCGTGATCAGGATCCGCCCGGCGCCCTGTTCCCGCATGCGGCGATAGATCGGCAGGGTGGCGTTTACAGTGCCGAAATAGTTGATCTCGAACACGCTGCGGATTTCCGCGAGGGTCTGTTTGTGCAAGGTTTTGGCCTCGGGCGCGCCGGCGTTGTTGACCAGTCCATCGATGCGGCCAAAGGCGGCTATCGCCGCCTCCAGCAAACGGTCGCCGGCGTCATCGCTCTCGACTGCAAGAGGGCAGGCGACCGCCCTGCCGCCGGCTGTGGTGATCCGTTCGACCACCGCCTCGGCTGAGGCCGGCCCCCCTGAGGTGCGCGGCCGGGTATTGACGACGACAGAGGCCCCCCGTGCGGCCAGATCCAGCGCATAGGCGAGGCCCAGACCCCGTCCTGCGCCGGTCACGATGATCGTCCTGCCGTCCAGAGACCGGTCGTCCATAAACGCCTCCTGCAGTCGCCCTTCCGGCGACTTTCGTAAAAAGACTTGCAAAACTGGTCCGTTGGCGCAAGCCTCACTTTGCGGCGTCAAGTCCGGCCAACGGAAGACGCACCAGGAACCCGGGGGAGGGAAACAGAATGAAGCGTAACCACGCCACAGCCGCGTCAGTCGCAGCGCTGGTCGTTGCCGGCAGCCTTGCCACGCCCGCTCTTGCCCAGCAGGCCCGGCCTGCAGATCGAGCGCCGGACGGGCCGGCGGTTGCCCTGGACGAGGTCATCGTTACGGCCCAGCGCCGTGAGCAGAGTCTGCAGGAGGTCCCGGTCGCCATCACCGCCTTCGGAGCCGAGACGCTGGAACGCACGGCTGCCACCGGCATCCAGGACGTCGTCGGCAAGGCGCCCGGCGTGACCCTGACGCAGTTCAATATCGGCGAGCCCCAGGTCTTTATCCGCGGTGTCGGCACGACCAGCGATTCTGCGGCCAGCGATCCCTCCATCGGTGTCTCGATCGACGAGGTCTCCATCGGTCGGGCCGGGGCGAGCGCCCTGGCCTTCCTGGACATCCAGCGGGTCGAGGTGCTTCGTGGACCGCAAGGCACCCTCTACGGGCGCAACGCCTCGGGTGGGGCGCTGAATATCTACACGAACCGGCCGGCGCTCGAGGACTCGGGCAATCTGACCGCTCGTGTCGGCAGCTTTGGCGAATACGGTGTCGAGGGGGTGCTGAACAAGCAACTGGGTCCGGATGCGGCCGGTCGTCTGGCCTTCCGCTACAACACCAATGACGGCTATGCCGAAAACGTCCCGACCGGCGAGGGTCTGGAAGGCGGAACATCCTGGGGCGCGCGGCTGTCCGTGCTGAACATGGCCGGCCCGTGGAAGGTGCAGGTCGGCGTCGATGTGTCGAAGGACGAGATGGACGGACACGCGCGGGTGCCGGTGACCACGGCCTCGACGGCCCCGGCCTTCGTCGCCCTGATCAACAGCCTGAGGACCGGGCTGGACGTGCGCCAGAGTTTTTCGTCGCCCGCCAACTATCAGGACCGGTTCAACTTCGGCCTGACCGGCCGGGTCGAGCACGAGGGCGAGAAGTTCGACTTCGTGTCGCTGAGTTCCTACCGCAACAACGACTACAGCTGGCGTGACAATCTGGGCGGTCTCCCGTTCCCGGGCTTCCCCCTGCTGGTCGATGACCAGGCGTCGGAAAAGTCAGAACAATTCAGCCAGGAATTCCGGGTCGTCTCCAAGCCGGAGTCCGCGATTCACTGGGTGGCGGGCGTGTATGCCTTCCACGAGAATGTCGACCGGTCCGAGCGTTTTGTCGTCTCGGCGGCTTTGCCGATCGCACCGCCATCGTTCGGCGGCGACACCACATTCTTCCAGCAGGCCGGCAACACAAGCTACGCCCTGTTCGGTCAGGCCAATATTCCCTTCGCCCAGATATGGGAACTGACCCTGGGCGCTCGCTGGACCCACGATGAGCGCAGGATCACCCAGATCGCGCGCGACAACGACAACGGCGCCAGCCCGCCCGTCGGCATTCCGCTTGGTCCAACCGGCTCGCCCTACGCAACCGACGGGGCCAAGACATTTGAAGAGCCGACCTGGAAGGTGGCGCTTTCGGTCGAGCCCATCGAGAACATCCGGCTCTATGCGAGCTATGACCGGGGCTACAAGGCGGGCTCGTTCGTCTCCACGGCCCAGAGTGCGCTTCAGGCGGCGACCCCGATCCGTTCGGAGCTGCTCGACAACTACGAACTGGGTCTCAAGTCCACCATTCTGGATGGGCGTCTGCGCTTCAACGCGGCGGCCTTCCAGCTCGACTACCAGGACCTGCAGGTTTACGAGCTGCTGGGCCTGAACCTGGTGACCTCGAACGCCGAGGCCGAGGTCAAGGGCTATGAGATCGAGACGGCCCTGGCGGTCACATCCAACATCACGGTCGGTGGATCCTGGACCAGTCTGGACGCCAAATACACCTCGGACGCTGTGTCCGGCACGTCTGTCCTGCGCTATAACGGGCTGGTCCTCCCGCGGTCGCCGGAGAGCCAGTACACCCTCTATGTCGACAGTGAATGGGACGTGGCGGGCGGCGTCCTGGCCGCGCGCGCCGACTATCAGTGGCAGGACGATTTCTTCTTCGACCCGTCGAACAACCCGGAGGTCCGGTCGCCGGCCCACGGTCTGGCGAGCGCCTTCATATCGTATGAAACGGCGGGCGGTCTGAAGCTGGCGGTCTACGGCAAGAATTTGGGCGACGAGGAATACCAGACCCATATCATCAAGAATGTGGGCATCGGCTTCAGCGTCTTCGGCGCGCCCCGCTCGTTCGGCGTGGCCCTGTCGAAGCGGTTCTAGGGGATGATCAGGCGGCGTCGGCCCCGGCCGGCGCCGTCGCCTCGACCTCCCAGCGGATATTGCGCGGGTCAAGCGTCCGCCCGGACTGACGGTCGCAGACGATGGCCTTGATCGGCTCGCCGGTCTGGGTGTCGATGAGGCGCAGTGGCGGCCCGTCCGGACACAGCCAGCGCTCGCTCCAGCCGTGCATGGCCATGATGATGGGGAACAGGTCCAGCCCCGCCTCGGTCAGCCGATATTCGAAACGCGGCGGGGCCTTCTGGTAGAGGTCCTTCCGCAGCACCCCGTGCAGCACCATCCGGTTCAGCCGGTCGGCCAGGATATTGGTCGCCACCCCCAGCGCTTCGTGTATCTCGTCGAAACGGCGAAGGCGGAAGAAGGCGGCGGCCAGCACCGCCCAGCTCCAGTAGTCGCCCATGATGTCGGTCGAGCGGTCGATGATGGGCCGGTCGGTCTCCACCGGCTGGGTGCGACGGCGCCGGCTGGTCGGCGGCGCGATCGGAACGAGGCCCTCGCCGGCTTCCCAGCGCACATGATGCGGATCAACCGGATGCCCCTGTTCGTGGTCGAAGATCGCGGGCACCACGCGCTCGCCCGTCTGGCGGTCGTAGAAGGCGAGGAAATAGCGTTCCTGAAGCGGCGAGCGCGCCCATTTACGCTCCCACTGACCCTGCATGACGGCGACCCCGAACATGTCGAGCCCCATCTCCGTCAGGCGGTATTCCATTCGCGTCGCCGAGCCCGGCGCGCCGCGCTGTTCCAGCAGCCCCGCCGACACCAGTCGGTTCAGCCGGTCGGTCAGGACGCTGCGAGGGATGCCCAGCCGTTCGCGCCAAACCGAAAAGCGGCGCGCCCCATAGAAGGCTTCCCGCAGGATCAGCTGCGTCCAGGCGTCGCCGGTGATGGCAAAGGCCCGGGCGGTCGGATTGCCCATGATGAGGTCACGGGTCGAGGGGGCGGGCGCGTCGGTCGAACTGGTCACCGGCGCCTTGTACGGGAAATTGCCCCGGGCGCGAAATCCGCAGCCCCTGGGGCGTCAAACACCCGTCAGCCGCCCGAAACGTTCGCGATGCCACGCCGCAGACCCCCAGGCGGCTTCCAGCACCCGCGATCGCTTGATGTAGAACCCGGAGTCGTGGGCGTCGGTCATGCCGATGCCGCCGTGCATCTGGATCATCTCGCGGGTGGCCAGATTGGCGGTGTCGCCCGCCGTGGCCTTGGCGAGGGCGACCAGAAGCGCGCGATCCGGCGCACCGGCATCGATGGCCTGCAGCGCGGCCTCGACCGCCGACCGGGTCAGTTCGATGCGCGAATAGAGCTCGGCTGCACGGTGCTGGAGGGCCTGGAAGGCGCCGATCTTCTGGCCGAACTGCTCGCGCGTCTTCAGATACTCCAGCGTCGTCTCGAAGGCGCCGACCGACAAGCCGAGCAGTTCCGCCGCCGCCAGCGCCCGGGCGCGGTCCAGCAGGGATTCGAGCAGGGCCGCATCGCCGTCCGGATGGCTCAGCCGGGCCTGGGCGGCGACCTTCACGCCCGACAGGACGATATCGGCATGGCCCCGATTATCCGTCAGTCTCCGCGCCGTGCGCGACACGCCCTCCGACGCGGCGTCGAACACGAACAGGGCGACGCCGTCATCGGCGCGGGCGGCGACGATCAACAGGTCCGCACCCATCCCCTCGGCCACGAACCGTTTGATTCCCTCCAGACTCCAGCCGTCGGCCGTCTTCGTCGCCGTTGCGGCGATCGTCTCCGGCGCATGGCGGGCGCCCTCGTCCACGGCCAGGGCGCCGACAGCCTCGCCCGACAGCAGCCGGGGCAGCCAGACGTCGCGCACGACCTCCGTCCCGCCCAGCACCAGCGCCTCCGCCGCGACCGCAGAGACGGCCAGGGGCGTGGCCCCGAGGGTGCGGCCCATCTGGTCGACGATCAGGCCGAGCGTCAGATACCCGAGACCCGATCCGCCGTGGGCCTCGGGAATCGCAACCCCGCCCCAGCCGAGTTCGCCGATCTCCGCCCAGGAGGCGGCGTCGAAGCCGCGCGCGTCCTTCGTGTCGCGCACGGCGCGCAAGGCCTTCACCGGCATCCGGTCGCGCACCCAGTCGCGCGCCGTGTCCATCACCATGGACTGGAAGTCGTTCAGAACCGCCATCAGGCCGTCTCCCCATTCATCGTCACCACGACCTTGCCCATCGCCTTGCGGTCGGCGAGCAGGGTCAGGGCCTCGGCCGCCCGCTCCAGCGGATAGCGGGCCGTAATGTGGGGGCGGATCGCCCCCATTGCGTAGAGTTCAAACAACTCGGCGACATCCTGCCGATAGCCGGCCGGATCCCGCGCCACCGCCGCGCCGAAAAAGACCCCGACGACGTCGCAGCCCTTCACCAGCGTCAGGTTGGCGGGGATTTTCGCAATCCCGGCGGGGAAGCCGACGATCAGGAACCGCCCCTCCCAGCCCATGCAGCGCAGGGCCGCCTCGGTATAGTCGCCGCCGACCCCGTCGTAGCAGACGTCCGCGCCGCCCGACCCGACCGCGTTCTTGAACAGGCCGGCCAAGGCCTTCAACCCGTCCTTGTCGAACGGGCCTGACGGATAGACCATCCCGTGAGCGGCGCCGCGCGACAGGGCCAGATCGACCTTGTCCTGGCTGGAGGCGGCGGCGATGACCCGCGCGCCCATGGCGACGCCCAGCTCGACCGCCGCCAGACCCACGCCGCCAGCGGCGCCCAGCACCAGCAGGGTCTCGCCCTTCGCCAGTCGCCCGCGCCGCTTCAGGGCGTAATACGACGTCCCGTAGGTCGCCAGAAACGCCGCCGCCTCGTCGAACGGCATGGCGTCGGGGATGGGGATCACCGCCCCTGCGTCCAGCAGGATTTCCTCGACCATCCCGCCCCATCCGGGCACGGCGAGAACGCGATCTCCGACGCTCAGGCCCTCGACCCCCTCGCCGATTGTCGTGACCACTCCGGCGATCTCGCTGCCCGGCGAGAAGGGCCGTTCGGGTTTGATCTGATAGAGATCCCGGATGATCAGGGTGTCGGGGAAGTTGACACCGCAGGCGCGCACCTCAACCACTACCTGACCCGGCCCGGGAAAGGGCGTGGGACGGTTCTCCAGCACCAGGGTTTCCGGCCCCCCGGCGGCATGGCTCAACAAGGCCCTCACGAAGGCAGGCCCAGAATCTGTTTGGCGATGATGTTGTTCTGGACCTCGTCGCTGCCGCCGAAGATCGACCAGGCCTTGCCGTGCAGCCATTCGCGCACGGTCGCCAGGTCCTGATCGTCGAAGCCCTCGCCTTCCCAGCCCAGGCCCTGATGGCCCTTCGCCTCCAGGATCAGCTCCGCCCGGGTCTGGTAGGCCCGGACCCCGGCGTTTTTCAGGATCGAGGTGGCCGCCCCGCTTCCCTGCGCTGCCCTGGCCTCGGCCGTGACGCGCGCAATGGTCAGGTCCACGAGCCGGGTCTCCATCTCGTTGCGAATGATGCGGGCGCGCAGGTCGAGGTCGGCGATGCGGCCGTCCTCGTCGAGACCGATGCTCGCCTTCGCGATCTCGATCAGGGACACGCCCCCGGCCATGGCGTCCCCGCTGCCGGAAATCGCCGACCGTTCGTGCTGCAGCAGTCGTTTGGCGACGCCCCAGCCGCCGTTCAGTGACCCGACCAGATCCTCCTTCTCGGCCCGGACATCGCTCAGGAAGGTCTCGCAGAACGGGGAGTCGCCCGATATCAACGCGATCGGCCGAACCTCCACGCCCGTCTGGCGCATGTCGAACAGGACGAAGGAGATGCCGCCCTGCTTCCTCGATGTGTCGGTCCGCACCAGACAGAAGCACCAGTCGGCATAGTCCGCATAGCTTGTCCAGATCTTCTGGCCGTTGATCAGGAAATGGTCGCCGCGGTCCTCGGCCCGCGTCTGCAAAGACGCCAGATCTGACCCGGCGCCGGGCTCCGAGAAGCCCTGGCACCAGCGCACCTCCCCGCGCGCAATCAAAGGCAGGTGGCGCAGCTTCTGCAACTCGGTTCCGAACTCCAGCAGGGTCGGGCCCACCATCATGACCCCCATCCCGCCGATGGGATTATAGGCGCCGGCCCGCGCCAGCTCGGCCTTGATCACCCGTGCATGGGCCCGGCCCAGATCGGCGCCGCCATAGGCGGAGGGCCAGGTCGGAACGCCCCAGCCGGTCGCCCCGAACGCCGCCCGCCAGGCCAGCTGGTCGGCGTCCAGCTCGACATCGTCGGCCGGCACGCCCCGGTCCCTGAGCGCTGCGGGGAAATGGGCGGCCAGCCAGTCGCGCACATCGGCGCGGAAGGCGGCCAGATCGTCCTCGCGGACGGTGTCGTTCATCATGTCCATGTTCACACCCGCTCGATGATGACGGCGGGCGCCATGCCGCCGGCGGCGCACATGGTGACCAGGCCGCGCTTCAGGTCGCGTCGCTCCAGCTCGTCGACCATCATCCCGATCAGGATGGCGCCCGTGCCGCCGATCGGGTGGCCCAGGGCGATGGCCCCGCCATTCACATTGACCTTGTCGCGGTCGAGCCTGAGGTCGCGGATGAACTTCTCCGCCACGACGGCGAAGGCCTCGTTGATCTCGAACAGGTCGATGTCGTCGACGGTCAGGCCGGCGCGGGCCAGCACCTTCCGGGCCCCCGCCACAGGCGCGTTCAGCATCAGGGTGGGACAGTCGCCGGCATTGGCCATGGCCACGACGCGGGCGCGGGGCTTCAGACCCTTGCGCGCCACATAGTCGGGCGAGGCCAGCAACAGGGCGCCGGCGCCGTCCACCACGCCTGACGAACTGCCCGCGTGGTGGACATGGTTGATCTTCAGGTCAGGGTGTATCCGCCGGACCAGATCGCCAAACGTGGGCCCGCCGGGCTCGCACGGCATGTTGGCCAGGGCCTCGAACGCGGGCTTCAGCGCCGCCAGTCCTTCCAGCGTGGTCTGGGGCCGGGGGTATTCCTCACGGTCCAGGGCCAGCGACCCGTCCTCGCGATAGACGGGGACAAGGCTGCGGTCGAAATGGCCATTGCGGATCGCATGGTCGGCCCGACGCTGGCTCTCGACCGAAAAGGCGTCCAGCGCCGCCCGGTCGATCCCCTCCAGGGTGGCGATGGCGTCGGCGCAGACGCCCGGCATGGCCTGGGGGTGTTTGTCGCGCAGACGCAGATTGCCCGCGTCCGGCATCGGCGGGGCGCCGGCCGCGGCATAGGACATCATCTCCAGCCCGCCGGCGATGGTCAGGTCTTCCATGCCTGACAGGATCTGGCCTGCGGCGAAGTTGAAGGCGGTGATGCCCGAGCCGCAGAACCGGTCCAGGGTCACGGCGCTGGCGCGGACGTCATAGCCGGCGTCCAGCGCCGCCATCCGGGCCAGGTCGCCGCCCTGTTTGCCGGTCTGGCTCGAGGTGCCCCAGACGATGTCGTCGACGTCTGCGGTATCGAGATCATTGCGCGCGGCCAGGGCCCTGAGGACGGTCGAGGCGACATGATGCGGATGCATGTCCGCCAGCGCCCCCTTGCCGACCCGGCCGATGCCGCGGGGGGTGCGACAGGCGTCGATGATATAGGCGTCGGGCATGGTGTTTCCTCGTGATCGGCGGGCCGTTCGGCCTCTGCGCGGGCGTTCAGGGCGGCGGATTCAGGGCTGCGTCGTCGTCGCCGTCAGATGGTCGGCGATGGCCTGATAGGCGGGCAGGGAGAGGGGATCGAGCAGGGCGTTGCCGGCCAGCGGGCTGGAGGCGAAGCGGACGATGACCATTTCGGCCCTGGGGTCGACGTAGCAGGCCTGACCGAACACGCCGCGCGCCATATAGGCCCCGTTGGCGTTGTGAGAGACCCACCACTGGTCGTGATAGCTCCAGCCGGGCAGGGTGGCGTAGCCGGCGCCGGCGAAGGCCTCGCGGCTGCCGCCGGCCGCAATATCCGCCACAACGGCGGCGGGCACGATCTGGCGGCCGTTGAACCGGCCTCCGCTGCGCATCATCTCGCAGAACCGGCCGAGGTCGCGCAGCTGCAGGTTCAGCCCTCCGGCCGCATAGCCGGCGCCGCTCTGGTCGACCTGGATATAGGCGTCCCGCTCCATCCCCATCGGCTGCCAGAACCACTCGCCCAGAACCTCGTCCAGCGGCTTTCCGGTGACGCGCGAGACCAGCCATCCGACGACCTCGGTGTTGACGGACTTGTAGCGGAATTCGCGCCCGTGCTCGCCCGACTTCTTGAGGGTTTTCAGATAGTCGTAGGTCGTCGTCGGGCCGTCATATCCGGGCGGACGCGGCATCATCCCGCCCGCCCGCACGAAGGCGAAGGCGTCGGAACCGGGGTCGGTATAGACCTCGGTATAGGCCAGGGCCGTGGTCATATCGAGCACCTGACCCACGGTCGCATCGCCGAAGGCGCTGTCGGCCAGTTCGGGAATGTAGAGGGACACCAGGGCGTCGCGATCCAGCCTGCCTGCGGCGATCAGCATGGCCGCCGCCGTGCCGACGAAGGACTTGGTCACCGAATGGGCGATGTGCTGGCCGCGCGGCGTCAGGGCGCCGAAATAGCGCTCATAGACCACTGTCCCCCGGTGCATGACCAGAATGCCGTCGGTGTAGTTGGCCGCCAGGGACTGTTCCCAGCGGATCGGCGCGCCGCCGCCGATCGGGGTGAAGGTCACGGCGTCCAGATCCTCACGCAGGGCGATTGGCAGGATGCTGACCGGGCCGCCGCCGCGCGAAATTTCGGCGCTCGGCAGCAGCTCGCGCCAGTGCGAGAAGCTCCAGCGCGTCTGCGGAAAGGTCATGAAGCTCATGTCCGCGAAACGGATCTGCCTTTCTGGCGGCGGCGGCGATCCGACCATCCAGCCCATGGCGACGGGATCGCTGGCCGTGGCGTCGGGCAAGGCCGGCGCCGGCTGGGCAGAGGCCAGCGCAGGGACGGCGGCGGCCAGAACGAACATTGACAGACGTAACATGCGGTCTCGATTTGCAGTCCGGATTTGCAAGCTACATCGCCCATTTACTTTCGTAAACAGACTGCAGCTGAATTCAACGCACCCGCCTCTTTCGGCGCGGCGAGCGAAATCACTTGCATTAATGGACGAAACGGAAAAATCATTCGCCCAACAAGAAGAATGCCGTTGGGGGAAACGCCGTGGATCAGACTGTCAGAGCGTCCGGAACGCGCCCCGTTCCCCTGACCGGCGACTGGCCCTCGCCGGCGCGGGCCTGGCTTACGGTCCTTGTCCTCATGGCGGCCTACGCCCTGGCGTTCGTGGATCGACAGATCCTGTCGCTGCTGGTCGAGCCCGTGAAGCGGGACCTCGGCATCACCGACACCCAGTTCAGCCTGTTGAGCGGTCTGGCCTTCACCCTGTTCTATACGGTCATGGGAATCCCCTTCGCCTGGCTGGCGGATCGCAGTTCACGGCGACGCCTGATCATGTTCAGCATCGGCTTCTGGACCCTGATGACGGCCGCCTGCGGCATGGCGGGCAGCTTCATGAGCCTGTTCATCGCGCGGATCGGCGTCGGGGTGGGGGAGGCGGGGCTTTCCCCTGCCGCCTATTCCATGATCGCCGACAACTTTCCGCCGGCAAAACGGGCGCGGCCCCTGGGTGTCTATACGATTGGCGCCATTTGCGGCGTCGGCCTGGCCCTGATCATCGGCGGCGCCGTCATCCAGTGGGCGATGACTGCGCCTCCGGTCGTTCTGCCCCTGCTGGGCGAACTGAGGAGCTGGCAACTGGCCTTCCTGATGGTCAGCGTGCCTGGACCGCTTCTCATGCTGGCCATGATGGCGCTGCGGGAACCGAAGCGTCAGGAACGGGCGCTGGTCGAGGGTGAGGTGCGCCCCTCCTTTGTGGCCTTCCTCCGCCGACGCTGGGTTCCCTTCATCCTGCTGTCCCTGGGATATTCCCTGATCGGGGTGTCTGTTGCGGCCTATCTGACCTGGACGCCGGCCTTCATGGTGCGCCGCTTCGGTTGGGAGATGAGCCAGATCGGCGCCACCTATGGGGCGATCCTGTTGGTGTTCAGCACCAGCGGCATCATCCTGGGCGGCTGGTGGGCGGACAAGATGGTCGCGAAAGGCGCCAGGGACGGCATTCTCAGAGTGGCGCTGATCGGTACGGTCCTGGCCTTGCCCTTCGCCCTGACCGCGCCCTTCGCCCCGACGGGAACCTGGGCCATGGTCCTGATCGCGGCCATGTCCTTCACCATCGGGCTCACGCAGGGACTGCCTCCCCCCAGTCTTCAGGCCATTGCGCCGAACCGGTTGCGCGCGCGGGTCATGGCGCTGTTCCTGCTGATGGGGAATATCATCGCCTTCACGGTCGGGCCGACCGGTGTCGCCCTGATCAGCGACTACTGGCTCAAGGATTCGGGCAAGATCGGCGTCGCCGTCGCAATCGTATCGGCGATCGTCGTGCCGTTGGGATGGCTCTGCCTGTTCGCGGCCCGCAAGAGCTTCATCGAGGCCTCGGAATTCGAGGCCGGCGAGGCATAATCTTCCGCTGAGCGGTTTTGAGAGGCCCCGGGCTTGCCTGGGGCCTTTTACGTGGGCGGCGCATCGCCCGCATCGTCTCCGGCCTGCCAACCGACTGTGAGCCAACCCTGTCAGCCATACGGGACGATGACCAGCACGCACCGGCCGTGGTGGGGCGTCGAGCCTCTATCCCGGTAAAGCTCCATCGCCGTCAGGCTTGGGGAGCGGCGGGAGCCGCCGGCCGCCTGAAGGCAAGCATTTGCCTCCGGACAAGAGAAAGCCCGCGAGCCCCTTTCGGGAACTCGCGGGCCGAGGCGGTCAAGAAGGGAAGGGGGGCTAGAACGAGTAGCTGATGTCGAAGCCGAACGTCTTGGGGGCGCCGTAGTATTGCAGCAGATCGCCGAACGTCGCCTGGGCGCCGACAGCGTACAACTCGTCGGTCAGGTTTTTGCCCCAGAGGGTCATGTTCCAGGCGGCATTGGGCGGCTGGATCCTCAGCGAGGCGTCGAGCAGGCCGAACGGATCCTGCTTGATCGTGTTGTCCGGCGACCAGAAGGCCTCGCCCGTGCGGGTGTAGTTCCCCTTGAGGCTGAAGGCCTTGTCCCAGACGCCCTCACCGAACTCATAGGTGAAGCCGACGTTGAACTTGTCCTTGGGAGACCGCTGCACACGATTGCCGGTGAAGACCGCTCCGGCGCTGGTGACGAAGTCTTCGTACTTGGCGTCGATCAGCGAGCCCGAGGCATTCAACAGGAGATTGTCGTTCACGGCCCAGGTCATTTCGGCCTCGAAGCCCCTGATCTTGGCGGACCCTGCGTTGCTGGTGACGGTGCAAAGGCAGGCCAGGATCAACTGCTGGGATTGAAGATCCGTGTAGTCCATCTGGAAGGCGGCGAGGTTCAGGCGAACCCGGTTGTCGAACAGGTCGGTCTTGGCGCCGATCTCGTAGTTGATGACCTCTTCCGGATCATAGCCGATCCGCGCACCGGCTTCGGTTGAGGGGATGTGGTCCCAGCCTCCGCCCTTGAAGCCCTTGCCGGCGCTGGCGTAGACCATGATGTTCTCGTTGGGGCGGTATTCCAGGATGCCCTGCGGCGTGAAGGCGTCCCACTCCTTGCCGTAGTTGACCGTCCAGCTCTGGCCTGCCGCCAGAACAAGCGCTGCGATACACAGGCCGTCTCCGCCGTCGTTGAGACAGGCTGCGGTGCGGGTGCCGTTCTTCTTGTCCCGGGTGTAACGCGCGCCAATGGTGCCCTTCAACTGATCGGTGAAGTTGAAGCCGACCTGACCAAAGACGGCCGACGTCTCAAGCTCGGCCGAGGTCGTGTAGAGATAGATGCCGCTGAGTGCGGGGACCGGCGCGTATGACGTCGCGACATTGGAGTCGGTGCGGTCGACATTGTCTTTCTGGAAGAAGGCGCCCAGGATCCAGTCGAACCGACTTTCCGGGTTCTGGGACACCAGCCGGAATTCCTGGCTGATCGTCTCCGGCTTGTCCGTCGCCGAATAGAAACTGTCGACCAGAGCCGGGGGCGAGCCGGCGCCCAGCTGGTTGTAGCCATTCTCGCCTTCGGAATTGCGATAGCCGGTAATCGCGCTCAGACGCGCGCCCCAGTCGAAATCGTAGTCGACGCGCAGGCTGGCGCCCATCGTCGTCCGGTTGGCGTAGTCGCGCTGGGGGCTGAGGGTTTCGCGTGGTCCGATTCCGCGGGCGGTGCGGTAGGCCGTCACGGCGCCGATGCCGGCGGCAAACGGATCGTCCGTCACCGTACGGGCCGAGCCAGCCGACTTTGACGAGCCGTAGTCGACCGTGAGCAAGGCGCGAAGCGGGCTGCCGTCGGGTTGATACAGCAGTTCCGCCCGCGCCTGGTGCGCAGTCAGATCCTCCAGATCGGTGTTGAGCAGCACGTTTCGGGCGTAGCCGTCACGGTTGCGGACCTGAAAGGCGAATCGGCCGGCCAGGCTCTCGGTCAGCGGTCCGGTCACATAGCCGTCGGCGTTGAACCCATTGTAGTTGCCGAGGCCCGCCGTCATCCGGCCGGACGGCTCGAACCTCGGCTTGTTGGTGATGACGCTGATGGCGCCCCCGACCACATTTTTGCCGAGCAGAACGCCCTGTGGACCGCGGATCACCTCGATCCGTTCCAGGTCGTAGAAGTCGGAGAAGGCCGATCCCATCCGCGAGATATAGACCTCGTCCACGAACACCCCGACCGACGGTTCGGCGGTGGCGTCGAGAATGCGCACGCTGGTGATGCCGCGGATGTTCAGTTCCTTGCCGAGCGAAGAGCCCTCGGTCATGCTGAAGGACGGCACACTGCCGGCCAGGCTGTTCAGATCGACGATCCGCTGGCGCTCGATCGTTTCGCTGGTCACGGCCGTGATGGCGCTGGGAACTTCCTGCAGGCTGCGAGCGCGGCGGTCGGCCGTGACGATGACGTCTTCGACGGTGGCGACTCCGCTGTCGGGCGTCGTGGTCTGGGCCGTGGCAATCTGCGGCGTGACGACGAGTGTCGTCAGGGCTGTGGTCGCGAGACAAGCCAAGGTGAACTTGCGCATTAGATTTCCCTCCCCGGGCTTTGCCCGTTGTTGTTCACCTCGCGCCGATGTCGGCGTCCGGCATTGATCCCGGCGCGGCGTCGAGGCCCGTCGAGCGGCGCTAACGGAGGAATCCACGTTCCCTTGGTCCGGTGTCGCAAGCCGCACAATCCGGTAATAAATCTCGATTTGCAAGTCTTGCTGCGACGTGACGTCAAGAGACTTGCGCTAGCAGACTTTTTCTCAGTTTCCTCAATGCCTTGTGAGCGTTGTGCGGCGCAACATGAGGCGGCTGGAGCCGAGATTTCAGCCATGGCCTGTGGTCGAACGACCCTTCAGGCTTAATGGCGAACCGGGGCCGCCAAACAGAAATCGTCGGTCGGGCGAGGTCGACTGTTGGCGTCACCGATCCGGACGATGTGACTTGCAAAAGCGAACCTAAATGTTAGCGTTCTGGAAATGACAACCGCAAGGAAGCGACTATGAGTGCGAATTTTGAAGTCCTTCAGTCCTTTATGAAGGCCTCGAAGGCCAAGGATCACGACACCTTCGTCGACCTCTGGCACGACGATATGGAGTACTACTGGTCGGTCCACGCCAGGCCGATCACCAGCAAGGAAACGCTGCGCAAATTCATCCGCAACTATGAGGCCGCCTTCGACCAGCAGGACTGGACGGTGGTCCACTGGATCGAGAAGGGCGACCTGATGTTCTGCGAGGGCGTCGAGATGATCTACGACAAGAGCCGTGACGTCCTGATCCGCAATCCCTTCATGCAGGCGATCGAATTCCGCGACGGCAAGGTCGCGAAAATGCGCGACTACTATGACGGTTCGGTTGTCCAGGCGCCGCAGAAGCCGGCCGCAGAAGGCGCCGCCGCGTGAGCGGGACGGAACCGAAAATCGACGTCATCGGTCGCCTGCAGAAGGCGATCGAGGCGCGGGACATGCCCACCGTCCTGTCCTATTTCGACCCGAACATCGAATACCACTACCACGTCGGCACGCGGCCGCTGAAGGGCATCAACTGGGTCGAGAAGTTCTTCACCAAATACTGGGCCGACAACTCGTCCGGGACCTGGGTGTTGCAGCACTGGGCCGAGCGCGACGGGCGGCTGCTGGCCGAGGGGCGTGAGGAATACGTCAACGCCGACGGCGTTCTGGTCCAGCACCCCTATATGGGCATCATCGAGTTCGGGTCAGACGGCAAGATCACCGGCTGGCGCGACTATTTCCAGATGCAGGATCCCAACGCCGGGAAGTAGTCTTGATCGCGACGGTCCCGGGCCCGCGACGTTTCGGCGTCGCGGGCCTTTTCGCGGTCAGGCGGAGGCGGGGATGCGGGCGTCGCGCAGGGCGCTGCGCCGCGCCTTGCCGGCGTCGTCGCGCAACCGCTCGGTCGTGACCTCCCAGGTGCGTGGCAGCTTGTAGCGAACCAGCCGGTTGGCCACGAAGGCCCTGAGGGTGTCGACATCCGGTGAGACCGCGTTGGCGACCTCGACGATGGCGTGGACACGGTGGCCCAGGTCTTCGTCGGGCAGACCGACAACGACGCTGCACAGCACGCCGGGACAGGCATCGATCGCCGCCTCGATCTCGGCCGGATAGATGTTGGCCCCGCCCGAAATGATCAGGTCGGTCCGCCGGTCCGCCAGATAGAGGTAGCCGTCCTCGTCCATGCGGCCGAGGTCGCCATAGGACTCCCACTCGCCGTTCGCCCGCGGCTCGGCGCCCAGATAGTGGTAGGTCGAGCCCTTGCCGCCGGGCGGCAGGAAGTAGATCTCGCCGATCTCTCCGGGCGCCACGGGCTGGCCGTTCTCGCCGATGAACCTGATCTGCGTCGTGGGCGGCAGGCGGCCCACCGTCCCCTTGTGTTCCAGCCATTCGCGACCGCCGATCAAGGTGGCGGCGATGGACTCGGTGCCGGAATAGCCTTCCCAGATCCGGTCCGGACCCAGCCATCCGATCCACGCCTCCTTCAGCCAGATGGGGCAGGCGGCGGCGATGTGACAGACGATCTCCAGCGATGACAGGTCGTACCTTTGGCGCACCTCGTCGCCGAGCGCCCAGATGCGATGCATCATCGTCGGCACGACGTAAAGCCAGGCGCCGCGATGCCGCTCGATCAGCCGCAGGGTGTCCTCGGCGTCGAACTTCGGGGTGATGACCAGATGGCATCCCGCCGCGAGCGCCAGATAGCCGAAGCCAAACGGCGCCGAGTGATACAGGGGACCGGGAATGACGACCGTGTCGCCATACTGCATGGCCAGACTCGGCGCGTCGGGATCGAGCATGCCGGGGGCATGATCGACGATAACCTTGGGCCGGCCGGTGCTGCCGCCGCTTGGAATGGCCTTCACATATTTCGCGACCTTTTCCGGCAGGGGATCAGCCGACAGGTCCGGATCGTAGAGATCCGCCTCGCTGACCACGGTCGCGCCCGCCTCCGCCGCCGCCCCGCCGCCGACGACCAGCCGGGGCTTCATCAACTCGAGGATCGCCTTCAGCTCGATCATCGGCAGGCGATGCGATACCGGCGCCGGTGTGGCTCCAATGGCCCAGCAGGCGAAGGCGATTTCCATGAAGGCCGCGCCGTTGGGCAGGGCTATGGCCACGAGGTCGTCCTGTTCCACCCCGGCGCGGACAAGGGCGCGGGCGCGGCGGTTGATCCGCGCCGCCAGTTCGCGGCGCGTCAGGGTGACGGGGCCGCAGGTCAGGGCCGGATAGTCCGGGTCGCGTCCGGCGTGGACCTCGATCAGTCGCCCGATCGACATCGGATTGGTCGCCGGCGGCAGGGTGAAGCTGCGGGCCATGGCGGCGCCTCTAGCCCTTGATGTCCTTCAGGACGGCTGCCTGGGCCGGGTCGAGGTATTCGTCCAGACGGGTGATGACCCCGTCCTTCATCTGCACCACGCAGCAGGCGGTCATGCGGAACGGGCGACCATCAGGCAGGGTGGCCTCGACCACATGTTGCTGCATCCACCCGTCATGGAGAATTTCACGGCGGAGGATGTTGTATCGGCGGACCGGCAGCTTCCGGTGCATCCAGGCCAGGGTCTTGAGGTTTTCGTCAACCGATTGTTCGTAGTCATCAAAGTTGTGCCAGATCCGGGCGTCCGGAGCATAGAAGGTCCGCGCGGCATCTGCGTCCCCGCGCTCCAGCGCGGCTGAGAAGCGGTCTGAAAATGCATGTATGGCTTTTGGGTCGGTCATGGCGGGCTCCCTGAAACGGGCACCATAAGTCTACTTATGCAAGCGTCAATCCTTCTTTCGGCTTGATGCCCGGGTGCGGCCCGGCAAACGCCAAAAGGTCTACGGAAAATTCGGCGTAGGCCGCTGTCGGGGCGGTGGTTCATGAAGCCGTTCGGCAAGCCGGGCGCGGGTTTGGCGAAGATTCAGTCCAACTGAGGAAGTGAGGTCGCGATGTATGGCCATGCCGAAGGAGTCACTATGAGCCCGGCGGATCTGGTGACCTGTCTGATCGGATGAAACGAGCGCGTTCTGAAATGGCCGGGTCGCGACGACCGTGATCCAGTTCAATGCCTCGTCCCCCGCCGTCCATGCCCGAGCCCGGATCAGGGCGTGGCGGAAGACGCGAGGCTGAAAGGGAGGGTCTTGTGGTGGCGCTATCGACAAGGATCGCCAGGCTCCCTGGAGCCTCTGCGTGACCGGGATCATCCCCATTCGGGACCCGGCGGCGGCCACCGTCGCCGACCATCACCATATCGTCGTCATGGGGCGTTAGGCAGGATGCGGGTCAGGCTGGTTGAATCGCGTGTCCATGGCGTCGTCGGGAAGTTCTACAGAGGCGACGGGGTCGCTCCGCCAGCCGCTGACCGGGAAGGTCAGCCTCGAGCGGGCGCGCTGGTTCGACGCCAACATCCTGCCGTACGAAGCCGGCCTTCGCGCATGGCTGCGCCGCCGCCGGCTGGAGCCCGCCGAGATCGAGGACGTCGTCCAGGAGGCCTATACGGTGCTGGCCTCTCGCGAGCGACTGGACGATCTGCGCCATCCCCGGGCCTATCTGTTCCAGATCGCCCATTCCCTGGTCCTTCGCGACGCGCGGCGGGCCCGCATCGTGCCCTTCGAGCCGATCGCGGACATGGACAGCTTCGACGAGGTGAGTGATCCCTTTTCGCCTGAGCGGATCGCCATCGGCCGCGAAGAGATGAGGCGGCTCGCCGCCGTCATCCAGACCATGCCGGCGCGGGTGCGCGCGGCCTTTGTGATGCGGCGCGTCCACGGCTTCTCGCAGCGCGAGATCGCCGCACGCATGGACATCACGGAAAGCACCGTCGAGAAGCACATCGCCAGGGGACTGGCTTTGTTGATCGAGCGCTTCGGACATGGTGGAAACCCTTCGTCCGAATCTCATAAAGAACGAAAATCCGAGAAAGACGATTTTGGCGCAGGCCCGCGAGACCCCTCAGGCGATTGACGAAGCGGCCGCCGCCTGGGCCGCGCGGATGGATCGCGCGCCGCTCTCTGAACCGGATGCTGAAGCCCTGGAACTCTGGTTGGCGGAGGATTCCCGCAGACTGGGGGCCCTGATGCGCGCCCGGGCCCTGTTCTCGCGCACGGAATCCGCCTGGTCCCTCGAGCCCGTGTTCAACCCGCGCGCCTTCAAGCCGCGTCCCCGGGGACCGACCCGGCGGCGCTTGCTGGGCTGGGGCGCGGGCGGGGCCGTCGCCGCCTCCGTCGGAGCCGTGGTGGTCGGCTATGCCCTGACCGCGACCCGGTCCTATGCCACCGAGCGCGGAGAGGTGCGTCAGGTGCCGCTGTCCGACGGCTCCAGCCTGACGCTGAACACCCTGTCGGAAGTGAAGATCCGCGCCGGGACCGGCGACGGCGACAGGCATGACATTCGCCTGGTGACGGGCGAGGTGCTGCTCAGCCTGGCTGACGGCCAGCCGCGCGATTGCCGGCTCCGGGTCGGGGACTGGCGCATTCAGGCTGCGCAAGCCGCCGTCTTCGTCAGCGCCTTGCCGAAGCAGCCCGCCCGGGTGACGGTGCATCGCGGCGGGGTGGACGTGACGGGGCCCGGCCTCGCCGGACCTCTCAGCCTGGCGCAAGGCTGCAGGCTGGTCCTCGCCGGGCCTGATCTGGCCCGCAGGATCGAGATCGTGCCACCCGATCAGCTGGGCCGCGAACTGGCCTGGCGCGAGGGCCAGCTCGCCTTCCACGACGAGAGCCTGGGCCAGGCGGTGGCGACCTTCGCCCGCTACAGTCGTCAGCCGATCATCCTCCGCGACCCGGCCCTGGCCGATGAGAGCGTCAGCGGCCTGTTCGCCGCCAATGATCCGGCCGGGTTCGCCCAGGCGATCGGCGTCGCCTTCGGCGCCGAGGTGCGCGTGGAGCCGGATCGCATCCTGATCGGCTGACGGGCCGTGCCGTGAAATATTTGCGACACGACGGGGGAAGATCCCCGTCGGATTCTCATGGCCAGTGAGGGCGCACCGAGGGGGCGCGCCGCGAACACCCGGGGGTTCCATGACCAAGACGACGATGCGCCGACTTCTGGCCGGTGGGGCCGCTGTGGCCCTGATGGCCGCGGCCAGCCAGAGCTTCGCCCAGGCCCGAAGCTTCAATATTCCGGCCCTGCCGGCGGTCGACGCCATTCCCGCCTTCGCCCGGCAGGCGGGGGTCCAGATCATCGTCCCGTCCAGCACCCTGCGTGGGGTGCGCACCCGGCCGCTCTCGGGCTCCCGGGACACACGCCAGGCCCTGCGGCAGCTGATTTCCGGCACGGGTCTGGAGGTCGCCTCCGACACCGGCTCGACCATCGTGCTGCGCGTGGCGCAGCGGCCACCCGCGCCGGTCGCCCGGCCGGCCGCCGCCCAGGACGCCCCCGTAACACCGCGCCGGCGTCCGGCGGCGCCTCCGCCCCAGGCCGCCCGGCCCGATCCCGAGGCTTCGGTGGTCGCGGACATCGTCGTCACGGCGCGGCGGATGGAAGAGCGGATCATCGACGTGCCGGTGGCCGTCTCCGCCTTTTCGGCCCAGCAGCTGGACGACCGCAAGGTCGAGGGGGGCGCGGAACTGCTGCGGATCGTGCCGAACGTCAGCTTCTCCAAGGACAATTTCACCAGCTACAATTTCTCGATCCGCGGCATCGGCTCAAAAGTGCTGGCCACCACGGCCGACCCGGGCGTGGCCGTGTCGTTCAACAACACCGCCCTGCTCAGAAACCGCCTGTTCGAGCAGGAGTATTTCGACGTCGATCGGGTCGAGGTGCTGCGCGGCCCGCAGGGCACCCTGTATGGTCGTAACGCCACGGCGGGCGTCATCAACATGCTGCCGAACCTGCCCGAGTTGGAGCAGTTCTCGATGGACGCCCAGTGGGAGGTCGGCAATCACGACAGCCGCCGCGCCAAGGGCATGATCAACATCCCGATCGGCGATACGCTGGCGCTGCGTTTTGCGGCCGCGGCGACCCAGCGCGACGGCTTCGACTACAACAGCATCTCCCAGCAGAACGTCAACGGCCGCGACCTGTGGGGCGCGCGCCTGGGCGTGCTGTGGCAGCCGACCGAGAACTTCCGCGCCAACTTCCTGTGGGAACGGTTCCGCGAGGATGACGACCGCTCACGCACGGGCAAGATGCTGTGTACGCGGGGCGAGACGCCCGCCAGCATCGACTGGACAGACCCCGCCGGCGGCGATCACTCGCACCCGACCTTCGCCTATTGGACGAAGACGACCATCACGCCGGGCTGCACGCCGGATTCGCTCTACAGCGACGACGCCTATGGCGTGCCGGACGGGCGCAGCTTCCCGATCACCGCCTCCCTGACCAACTTCGTGAACATCTTCGTGAATCCCGTCTGGCCCGGCCCCGGACGACGGCCGAGGGAGTGGCTCAACGCCGATGCAAACGGTTACGACGGCACCTATCTGTTCCCCCTCTATCTCGATCCTTTTGCGGTCGAGGGAAACCGCCAGGTCGCCGATCTGCGCACCATTTCCACCGCCTATGACCCCAAGTTCCAGGCTGAGAACGACCTGTTTCAACTGAACCTGGAATGGAATCTGACGCCGGGCCTGACCCTGTATTCCCAGACCCTCTATATGGAAGACAGCTATTCCGGCTTCCAGGATTTCTTCCGGTCCTACGCTACGGGCCAGATGTACGCCTATGAAACGCCGGGCAAGTTCACCGGCCTGCCGCGGACGGTTGATCCGAACTGGGCGCCCTGGATCGGCGCTTCCGTTCCGGGCGGCAAGCCGGTGTATGGCGCGGTCACGGGCTTCTTTGGTGAGAAGACGGTCTGCGGCCCGCTTCCGAATTGCGGCGTCCCCACGGGGGGGGTCTGGCTCGACCCCCAGTTGGGCGCGACCGATCGGTTCATGGCGCTGGACCTCAGCCAGGCCGAAAGCACCCAATGGTCGCAGGAGTTCCGACTGCAATCGGCCTGGGACGGCCCGTTCAACTTCAATCTCGGCGCCAACTGGCTGAAATATGAGACCGAGGAGAATTATTGGATCATCTCCAACGTCTTCAGCATGATGGCGCTTCAGAACAACGCCAGTTACTTTGGGGACGGCTTAGTCGATCAATATTGCAATCCGACCGCCGCCGGCCAGGCGGCGGCCGCTGCGGGGACATTCGACCCGAACGCCTGCATCTATATCGATCCCACGCCCCTGTCCGGCCTGCTGAACGGCGAGGGCGGCGATGGCCACAACTATATCCGCAGCACCAGTATCAGCCAGACTGAATCCTGGGCCGTGTTCGGTGAAGGCTATTGGAAGGTCCGCGAGGATCTGCGCCTGACCCTGGGTCTTCGCTATACAGACGACACAAAGACCATCACGCCTGTGCCGGGGCAACTGCTGGCGGCGGCCCCCGACATCTATCATCCCGATTCCACCGGCCTGGTCGGTCGCGGTTATCCCCGGTATCCGGACGAGGAGATGAACTGGGGCGAATGGACCGGTCGGGCGGCCATCGACTGGAAGCCGGACCTGGCCTTCACCAACGACACCCTGATCTACGCCTCCTATTCGCGGGGCTACAAGGGGGGCGGGGGCAATCCGCGCGATCGCGACTACAATCCCAAACTGGTCGATACGCCGGTTCTTCCGTCTCGCTACGATCCTGAGTTCGTCAACGCCTATGAGGTGGGGATGAAGAACAGCCTGTCCGGCGGCCGTCTCAGCTTCAACGCCACCGGCTTCTACTATGATTATAAGAACTATCAGGTCGCCCAGCTGATCGAACGGGCGATCCACAACGAGAATTTCGACGCCAAGATCTGGGGCGCGGAGTTCGAGGCGGCTTGGGCCCCCACGCGCAACTTCCGCCTGGACGCCACCCTGGGCTTGCTGAAAACCCGTATCGGCGACGGCGAGGAATCGATCGACGTCATGAACCGGACCCAAGGTAATGAGGACTGGCTGGTCCTGAAGCCTTGGCCGGGCAGCCCCTCGACCTGCATCGTGCCGAAAGACATCGTGGGTCGGGTCGCCAACTACCAGGACTACCAGGGGGGAAGCAACACGAACTACCTCGGCAGCATGCCTTACATGCGAAGCCTGTGTCCATCGATGTACTACGGCGGCACCTGGGTGCCCGGCAGCGGGTCGACGTACAACTACGCCAACGGCCTGAAGGATGAGTGGTACGCCACCAGCCCGATCAACTGGGACCCGTTGACCATGGCGCCCAACGGCGGCCGGGGCTTCGCGGCGGATCTGTCGGGCAATGAGCTGCCCAATGCGCCGCATGTCACCTTCAACATCGGCGCTCAGTACCGGATCGAACTGCCCCAGGGCTGGGACGTGACGGTGCGCGGCGACTATTACCGCCAGTCCGACAGCTGGATGCGGGTCTATAATCTCGCCCCCTATGATCGGCTGAAGGGCTGGGAGAACGCCAACCTGTCCCTGACCCTGACCAATGCCAGCGCCGACTTCGTCGTCCAGGCCTATGTGAAGAACGTCCTCGACGACACCCCCCTCACCGACGGCTTCACCGGGCCTGACGACCTGGGCAACGCCACCAATGTCTTCACCCTGGACTCGCGGATCATCGGCCTGTCGGTCCGCAAGAGGTTCTGAACGGCTCCCTGAACCTAAGGACGGCGCGGGTCCCCTCCCGCGCCGTCCCTTTTCGCCGGCGGTCCGCCATCCCGGCGCGCCGCCCGGCCTCGCCTGACAGGGCCCGGACCGGCTTCAGGCCGTCTCCGCCGGAGGATATCCGGACAGGTTCAGGGCGGCGGCCAGCGCCAGCGCCCGGGTATCGGCGGCGGTCATGTCCAGCATGGGACGAAGGGCCGGCCCGATCAGGGCGTCGGCGAAGGCCATATAGGCCGCGGTGACGACGATGGCGCGCGCGCGGGCGCGATCCTCGTCGCCCTGGCTCCGGATGGCCGCCGTGCGGTCGGCGAGATCGCGCACGACCCCGGCGAAACTCTCCGCCCGCGCGGTCTCGCGCTCCAGGGCCAGCCAGGCGGCCAGCTGGGCCGCGCCGCCCGCATCGAAGGCCTCGAACACAACGGCCATCAGACGGGAGGGATCGAAGTCGGCATTCTCGGTCTCGGGCAGGCCGCGCGAGATCCGCTCGGCCAGGTCGCGCACCAGCCGGTCCATGAGCGCGCCCTGCAGGCCCGCGGCGGACCCGAAATGGTGGATCAGATTGGCGTGGCTGACGCCCATGGCCCGGCCGACCGCCTTGAGCGTGATGGCGGCCGGACCGCCCTGACGCAGCAGGGCGCCGGCCGAGTCCAGGGCCTCCTCCCGGGCGACCGGACCGCGTCGACGCGTCGCGGGGGCAGGGGGGGCGCTATTAATTGACATTGATGTAAGTTAACCCTAGTCTGGAAACGTCGTCGAGCGGAGTGGTCAGGATGTCTGTACAGGGTGCGCCGGTGGATTTGCGTATCAGGCCGCGTGATTTTCGCATCGACCGGACGGCGTCCGCCCCGCGCTGGTGGGTGGGCGGCGATCCGGCCGGGACGGCCGTGATGAACGCCCTCAGCCTGACCTTCCCCGACGGCGAGCGCTTCTTCATCCGCGCGGTGCGTCGCTTTGAACAGGACGCCCCGGCCGCCCTGCGCGGCCCGATCCGGGATTTCGTCGTGCAGGAGGGGGCCCATACCCGCGAGCATATGGCCTTCAACGCCCAGGTCGAGGCCTCGGGCTATGACATCGCCGGCCCCATGGCGCTGATCGACGCCCATATGGCGAGGGCGAACGGGCGCGAGCCGCTGGCGCAACTGGCGATCACCGTGGCGCTCGAGCATTTCACGGCGGCCTTCGCCCACGTCCTGCTGGCCCGGCCCCAGGTCCTGGACGGATCGCCTGCGCATCTGGCGGCGCTCTGGCGCTGGCATGCGATCGAGGAGATCGAGCACAAGGGCGTCGCCTATGATCTCCTGATGCACAGGCTGGCGGGCATGTCGCCGTTGCGGCGCTGGATGATCCGGTGGCGCACCATGGCCCTGGTGACGCTGAGCTTCCTGTCCACGGTGACGGAGGCCTCGCTTCTGCTGATGCGCCAGGACGGGATCACCGGCCTGGGGGCGCGCTGGAGGCTGTTCCGCTGGCTCTGGCTTAAGCCGGGGCTCTATCGTCTGGTGGCGGCAGACTACCTCAGCTTCTACCGGCCCGGCTTCCATCCCTGGCAGAAGGACGATCGTCCCCTGATCGCCCGGGCCGAAGCCAGCCTGGCGCCGGCCTGAACGTCGGCATCACGGGCGCGTGATGCGTCTTGCCATTCGCCGGCTTCGCATCGGCCAGACCCCCCTGCGGCGCCGGCAGCTCAAACGCCGCTCCCATCCGCAGCGATATGGACCCCGGTCTTCGGGTCACGGTGCGGGCGTGTCACTCTATGGCCGGTCGCCGTCGGGGCCCGTCTCGAGAATGGTGGGGGCGCGGCTGCGGACCCGGGCCAACTCCCGGGCGCCCTCTGCGAATTCCGCCCGGAAGTCCGGATCGGCCTTGAGCGCCGCGACCATGGCCGCGCCGACGATGCGACCGGCCTCCACGTCGCTCGCATAGTGGACGCCGCAGATCATGCGGCTGTCGCCATAGGCGAGGCCGCGGGCCAGGATTGCGTCGGCGCGATCCGGCGCCATCTCGGCCAGCACCAGGGCCCAGGCCCATCCCAGGGCCGCATGACCTGACGGATAGGACCCGCTGGACGCCAGCCAGGGCTCGGGCTTGAAGCAGGTATCCGCGGGGTCCGTCACGAAGGGGCGGGGACGGAAGTAGCCGCGCTTGGCCGGGGTCTGGATGGTCTCGAGGTCGCCCAGCATACGCCCCAGGAGAAGGGTCAGCGTCGGCATCTGCTCGGGCGTGAAGGTGATGCCCAGTGTCTCGTCGAACACGCGCGGGGCGGACGGCGTCTCGATCTCGTTGTCGGCGCGGGCCTGATCCCAGCGCGGCGTGCCGACCATGGCGCGGGTCGAGTGGTACAAGGCGATGTCGTCCTGTTCCCTGAGCGACCCGGGGGTGGGCGGCGGCGGTAGAAACCTGGCTGCGTTCGGCGCGCCTCCGGCCGCCAGATAGCCGTGAGGATGATCGCGAAAACCTGTCCAGAAGGTCGGCGCCGGCGCAGGCGAGGCCGCGCATCCGGCGAGGAGAAGGACGAGCGTTGCGGCGATGGCGCCGCGGGCGGAGAGGGTGGACATGGAAACTCTGCGGGAGCTCAGGCGCGCTGCGGGCCGCGGCGGCCGTTCTCGACCGCCCAGGTGTTGAGGGTGGAGATTGACGCGCGCGGATCGCGCACGTCGCTGACCGTGCGATAGCGGGTGGTGAGCAGATCCGGCGTGATGTCCATGGCCATATAGCCCCGCACGCGCCCGTCGAAGAATTTGATGTGCGGATTGGCGGGCATCATCGCCATCAGAGCGTCGTGCGGCGGGCCGCCCGAGGTGATGGAGGTGCCGACGAACTCGGTCGCCACGGTCGCCGAGGCTTCGTCCTGGCTGTCCAGCTTTACGTCGCTGGTCCAGAACGAGTGATAGTCGCCGCTCAGCACGATGGGGTTCGACACATTGGCCAGGGTGCGGGCCATGCGGTCGCGCGCGAACGGATAGCCGTCCCAGGTATCGGTCCAGTAGCGGGTTTCATTCCCGGGGTTCTCGAAGCGCAGACCGGCCATCACCAGGTTCTGGCCCAGGATGTTCCAGCGGGCGTCCGAGCCGGACAGGCTATCGTACAGCCAACGCTCCTGATCGAAGCCCAGGAAGGTCCGCGAGGGGTCGAGCCGGTCCATGCATTTGCTGTCGGCCAGTATCTGGTTTCCGGCGCCACCCTCGTCGACACAGGCGCCGCGCGACCGGTACTGACGGCCGTCGAGCATGTAGAATTCGGCCAGTTGGCCATAGCGGATGCGTTTGTGGATCGGCATCTGGAGCCAGCTGTCAATCCGCGTCCGGCGGATCGGCATGGCTTCGTAGAAGGCGCGATACCCCGCAGCCCGGCGTTGCAGGAAATCGGCCGGCCTGCTCCCGTGATCGGGCCAGACGCCGGAATAGTTGTTCAGCACCTCATGATCGTCCCAGGTCACCAGGCACGGCGCCGCCGCATGCAGCCGCTGGAGATCGGCGTCGGTTCGATGCAGGGCGTAGCGATTGCGATAGCCGGCCAGGGTGGTGGCGTCCTCGAAGCCGTAGTGCCGCACATTGCCGACCGCCCGCTCGCCGGTGCGGGTGTATTCGTAGATATAGTCGCCCAGGAATAGCGTCAGGTCCGGCGCCTCGTCGGCCATGTGGCCGTAGGCGCTGAAATAGCCGACTTCCCAATTCGAGCAGGAGGCCACGGCCAGACGCAGGCGATCGACGGCGGCATTGGGGGCCGGGGCGGTGCGGGCCAGCCCTGCGGGGCTGCGCTGGCCCGCGGCGGTGAAGCGGTACCAATAGGGCCGGCCGGGGGCCAGGCCCTGAACCTCGATGTGCAAGGCGTGAGCCGTAGAGGCTTCGGCCGTTGCGCGGCCGGCGGCGGCGATATGGGCGAAGCCCTCGTCGGTCGCGACCTCCCACAGAACGTCTATCGGCTCGCCGAGACCGCCGCGGCCATCCGGCGCGACCGGATCGGCCGCGAGGCGGGTCCAGAGGACGAAACCGTCCGGCCAGGGATCGCCGCTGGCCACGCCCAGCGGGAACAGATAGGCCCCGCTCGCGTGCGCGCGGCCGAAGCGCAGGACGTACGGGGTCGCGACCAGTCCGCCCAGCAGCGCCCTGCGATGGAATACCGGCGGCAAGGGGTTCATTGGCCGACTCCGGCGCCGAAGCGGGCGCGGAAGTCCTCCAGCCGGATGGTGAACTCGTCGCTGGCCACGAAGGCTTCGTCGGTCATTTGAGGCTGTTCGCTGGATCGGTACCAACGGGCGTAGTCCGGCGCGTCGGAGGCATAGCGGTCGTAGTGGGTCGAATAGGTCCGCACGCGAACGGTCGGAACCTCCGACGTCATGTCGAAGGACATCAGTCGCAGCCAGCCGTCGCCGATGCCGGGCGACCGTTCCATTCCGGCGTCCAGCGCGCTCTGGCGACGGTCCTGGTAGTCGGACAGAAGCTGGTGGACTGCGCCGCCCTTGCGGTTGGAATCGGTGCGGAAGGCCTGACCGGCGTGATGGCCGCTGAGGACCATGAAGATCTGCGGATTGCGGGCGATCAGCTTGTCCCAGAGGCCCTGGGCGCTGTTGTCATAGGGGTCGAGCGCATTCAGGTCGACGACCGGATGGGCGCGGCGCGCCCCGGTCTTGTCGATGAAGTCGTGGGTGCTGATCAGGGTGGGCAGGCCGGGATGGGCATGGATCACCGTCTCGGCCCATTTCAGGCTCGCGTCCGACGGAGCCATCTGCAGACCGAGGTGCAGGAAGCGGTAGCCGCCGGCCTCGAACACCTGGGCGCTGTCCGCGCCGTCGTCGTGCGAGCCGATGTACCACGGGCGGTTCGCGAAAAAGGATGAGGCGGCGCCGAACGCCTCGGTAAAGGCTGTCAGTCCGCCGACGTGGATCATGCCGAGGCGGCGCAGGTCGCCCTCGGGAGCCGTCAGGTCCCGGGGCCAGGACTGCTCCCACCACTGGGCGTCATAGTCGTGATTCCCCGGAACGACGGAAAAGGGCAGAACGCCGTCCAGCAGGCGATAGGCTTCCACCGCAGTTGGGATCTCGATCTCCCGCACGCGCCGGCCCCACTCGGCCAGGCTCTGTTCGGCGGGCAGCGGTCGAGCGCTGAATCCGCGCCTGGCGTGGTCGGGGTCCACCTCAATCGTTGGATACTGCCAGACATCGCCCACGGCCGTGGCGAAGACGATGTCGCCGCCGCGCGAGACGGCGTTGTCGGCGATGAAGCGCATCTGCTCCATCAACTGATCGCGGGCGTCGAACGGAAAGCCGGCGGCCTTCTGATGGGTGTGGTCGGTGTAGTTCTGTGTGTCCGGGATCACCGCGATGGTGAAGCGACCGTCGGTATCGGGCTGGGCCAGCGCGGGGAGGGCGAAGGCCGACAAGGCCAGGATGAAAACGCACAGTCTCGACAGCTTCGACATGGTTGTCCCGTTCTCAAGATCACGATCGCCCCGACCGATGGCTCGGTCGGGGCTGTTGTGGTCGTCAGTGGCTATAGGTCAGGCGCACGCCCCATGTACGGCCGGGGTTGGGCGACATGGTCGGGCGTGCCGAGCCGTTGAAGCCGTTTCGCGTCTCGTCATAGTGCTCGCTGAACAGGTTCTTGCCCCACAGGCTGACGCGCCAGTCGGCGGTCCGGGGGCCGACGGTGACACTGCCGTTCCACAGCATGTAGCCGGCCAGGACCGAGGCCGAGGACGCGTTGTAGATGTCGTCACGCTGATAGTAGTTCGTCTCGGCCCGCACGTTCCATCCCGCCATGGTCCAGTCGTAGGCGATCGAACCGCTGTAGGTGAACTTCGGGAACTGCAGGGGCTCGCCCGAACGGTCCGTCGCGATGATGACGTCCCACGGACCGTTCGCCGGGTTGGCGGCGGCGGTGGCCGCGTCGTTGATGGCGAAGAACTCGCTGTATTCGCCTTCCTTGTAACCATAGGCCTGGGTGAGCGTCAGGCCTTCGAACGGAGTCCACGCCAGCTCGATCTCGCCCCCATAGATTTCCGACTTGGGCACATTGGTGATCTTGCCCAGCCGGCCCGACAGGCGGTCGTACTCGATCCCCTGAATCTGCTGGTCGGTATAGTCGTAGAAGAAGAGCGCGCCATTGGCCCGCAGGCGGTTGTCGAACCAGTCCGACTTCAGGCCGAGCTCATAGGCCAGCACGATCTCGGGGCGGAAGGGGGTGGCCGAGGTGGCGTTATAGGTGGTGAAACCGCCAGACTTCACGCCGCGCGCAACGCTGGCGTACAGAAGGGCGCTGTCGGTCAGATCATACTCCAGACCGACCCGGCCGCTGACTTCCGACATCTCGTTGCTGTAGGCCAGGGTCTTGCGCGGCAGGGCCGGCGCCACGGTGGTGCCCGAAGTCCTCAGGGAGCGTTCTTCGGACTCGTAGCGAAGCCCGGCGATCAGCCGGAAGCGGTCGGTGAAGGCGAAACTGTTGTGGGTGAAGATGCCCGCCGCCTGCACATCCTGGCCATAGGGCGTGTTGATCAGACCGGCCAGGTTTCTGAACTGGGTGTAGAAGCCGCCGTCGATATGCTCGTCGGTCGCATGCACGCCGACCAGCCAGTTCCATCGACCTTCGCCCGTCGAGGCCAGTCGCACTTCCTGTGAAAGGACGTCCAGCTTGTTGTAGAAATAGACGTCGGACTCCTGGTAGCGAGTGCCGTCCCAGTCGTTGTACTCTGACCGGTCAAAGGTCTGGTAGGCCGTCAGCGACGTCAGCGCCGCCCAGCCCAGATCGGCGTTGACCCGAAGGTTCATGTCGAAGCCCTCGTTGTCGCGGCCCGGCTTGTCGCCGACGCTGCGGCCGGAGACGGCGGCCAGGGCGGGCGACAGTCGCCACCCGGTAATTCTCCAGGCCTTGTCGGTCGGGATGACCGGGCCCAGGGCTGCATTGCCCGGCGCGTAGGGGCCGCGCAGGCGCAGGCCCAGACCATCGGATTTGTCGACCATATAGGTCGCCGTCAGGTTGGCGGTGGCCTGAGGGCCGAGGTCCCAGGTCAGCCGCCCGCGGATGGCGCTCTTGTCCCGGTCGCCCAGCTCCTCGCCGGTGTCGCGGTTGAACTGCCAGGCCCCGCCCTGTTCGGTGACGGCGGCCAGACGGCCCAGCAGGCCCGGCGCGATCTGGCCTGACACATAGCCCTCGACCATGTAGCGGTCGTAGTTGCCGATTTCAGCCGTCATTCCGGCGCGGAAATCAACCGTGGGCGCGTTGGTAATGATATTGACCGCGCCGGCGGTGCTGTTGCGGCCGTAGAGCGTGCCCTGGGGCCCGCGCAGGATCTCTATCCGGGCCAGGTCGAACATCGCGCCCTGGGTCGTCACCGTATAGGGGTGGGCGACTTCATCGACATAGATGCCGGCGGACGAGGTGTTGTTGGCGGAATATTGCGTCGCGCCGATGCCGCGGATGCGGAACTGGGGCTGGCCGCCGCCGAACTGGCTGTCGACCTCGACGTTCGGGACGATGTTCTCGATCTCGTTGACGACCGAGACTCCCTTTTCCTTCAACTCCTCGCCGCCGAGGACGTTGAGGGCGATGCCCACGTCCTGGCTGGCCTGTTCGCGGCGTTGCGCGGTGACAATGACGTCGTCGACGGCGGTGGTCTGGTCTCGGGACGCGACCTGGGCCGAAGCGGGCAGGGCCGCGGCGAAGGCAAGGGCGGCGCCGGAAGCGCCGAAGAGAAGTCGTTGCATGTTGGCCATCCATCGGGGGACGCGCAGGGCACCCCCTCCCTTGCGCGGCGAATTGTTTCGGTACGTTGACGCGCAGCCGTTCCGGGCGATGGTCGAGGCGGCGACGGCAGCTGGGGAGGGCGGCCGAGACCAGCGTCAATGCGCCGAAAAAACAACTGTTCGATAACAATCCGCCCTTAGGTGAACCGAACTATGCTTTTGTGACGCTTACCTGAAGTCTTTCTGTCAAGACCGACGCAGGCGCGGTCTGTGTCACTGAAAACACGTGTTCTATCGGCTGTGGCGCGCGACCAGAAGGGCGGCACCGGCCTGGAGGTGTTCGGGTGTAAGCGCAGTTCCCGAGGCCGAGGACATCAGGGCGTTGCCCTTGATCCACAAGGCGAAGCGGGTTGCGGCGAGGCGGGTCAGGTCGAACTCCGGGGGCCAGACACCGGCGCTGTTGTAGTAGGTGCCCCCGCCCTCCGGGCCACGCAGGAGCATGGCGAGGTCGCGAAGCGAAGGGTCCCGCCGGGCTTCGACACAGACGCTGGCGATCAGACGCGAATATCGGACATAGAAGCCCTCGGGTTCGGGATGTATGGCGACCGTCGGCGCCATCATCTGCGCCCAACGGCTCATGGTTGCGCCGTTCGGGTCTCCCTCTGGTTGCTGGCCCGCGAGGTAGCGCGGCATGTCGCGGAAGACGCTGTGCCAGACTGCATCGAGCACGAAACGGCGCATATCGGGCCAGTGGTAGGCGATGGTGGAGGTCGAGGTGTCGGCGACGAGACTGACGGATCGATTGGTGATCGCCCCCACGCCGCCTGCCAGCATCTGGTCCGCAGCGATGTTCAGGAGCTTTACGCGCATGGAGTCCGGGTCCAGCCCCGCCGCGGGCGCCTGCGGCAGGATCAGGTTTTCGCGATGCCAGAACGTCGCCGACGCCGTTGTTTCCGGCCGGTCCAGGGCGCGATCGATCAGCCCGCCCAGACCCTCGGCGGCGATGACCTCGTAGTCGCTCCGGCCCTGCAGGGCCCCGGCGTAGAACTGTTCGATCGCGCACCAGGCGAGGATCGCGTCGCTATAGGCCGACAGTCGTGGATCGGGAGCCAGATACTCCCGCCAGGCACACTGGCGCATCACCTGCCATCGGCGCATCAGATCCAGGCGTTCCGGTGAGCGGTCGCCATCGAGCACCAGCGCCTCCCATATCCTGCCGAATCCCGCACCGTCCGATGCGAGCGAACGCACATAGTGTCGGACAAGGGTCAGGAGAGCATCACGGCCCGGCGGCATCCCCTGGACCGATCTGAAGAACCGGTCGTGGAAGTCCCGATCCTGCTCCAGCGCCGCCTCACCGATGGCCTGAATCAAGCCGGCCTTGGCGCCGAACAGATTGACGATGACCGTTGTGCTCTTGCCGACCGCCTGCGCCAGCTCGCGCATCGTCAGGCGTTGCAGTCCCGATGACGCGGCATAGGTGATCGCCGCATCCACGATCTGGCGAGCATCGGCGGCCCGGCGGTTTGTCTGGGTCGATGGCATACGCCTCCATGCCGTCGCCATCGAGCGGTGTCGAGGCCGTGGCGACGGCAGCGACGCGCATGGGATTGGAAGGGTGATGGCGGTCCAGCGCCAGGGTCCAGCGGTTCCTCCCCACCCGCAGCGATCTAAAACCCCTTCAACTTCCGGCGGCATCTGATCAGCGGATCCACACTTAGGGGCTTCCGGGCTGGTGCGGATGCCGCCTGGGCGCCCGCCGTTGCCTGACATCAAGCGGTGCAGGGAGCTATTCCACCTGGCCAGGTTCGCCCGTCCGCACCACCCCGTTTCAGTCCTCGATGATCTTCGGGATGGTCGCCATCGACACCCGGTCGGGGTGGGGGCCGCTGCGGTGACCGGTGTCCAGGTCGTCAATGGCGGCGACCTCCTCCGGCGAGAGGGAGAAATCGAAAATCTGGATGTTCTGCGCCAGCCGAAGAGGACGAACCGACTTTGGTATGGCGCAAAATCCCTTCTGGTATTGCCAGCGCAGCACAACCTGACCCGGCGTCCGGTCATGCCTGAGGCCGATCGCCGCCACCTGTTCCGACGCCAGAGGGTCGGCGGACCGATCGTCGGCTCGACGGGCGCTGCCCCCCAGGGGGGACCAGGACTGGGTGAGAATGCCGAGCCGTGAGTTGGCGGCGGCGAGTTCTGGATTGCTGAACCCGGGATGCAGTTCGATCTGGTTGACCGCCGGGATCACCGACGTCGCGTCGAGCAGGCGTTCGAGGTGAGGGATTTCGAAGTTGGAGACACCGATGGCGCGAACGCGGCCTTCGTTCAGAAGGGTCGCGGCTGTGCGGTAAGCCGCCAGTGTCGCCTCGAAATCGACGGGATTTGGCCAATGCAGCAGATAGAGATCGACGTAGTCGACACCGAGACGCCTCAAGCTGCCTTCGAACCCGCGCAGGGCGGCATCGCCGTAGTGCGACATCCACAGCTTGGTTGTGATGAAGATGTCCTGGCGCGCCAGGCCGCTGGCATGGATGCCGGCCCCGACATCCGCCTCATTTCCGTAGGCGGCGGCGGTATCGATGAGGCGGTAGCCCTTGGCCAGGGCGGTCTCGACCGCCGGCTGTGTAAGCTCCGGCTGATCGTTGTTGAAGACGCCGAGCCCGAGCACGGGAATGGAGACGCCGTTGTTGAGCCGGAAGGTCGGGATGGCGGTCATGTCAGGGTCCGGGGAGAGGCGGGGCGTACAGCCGCCGATCGGGCAGGGGGCGGGCATACAAAATGAGCCGTGTCGTCGAACATCAGTTATCATCTTCGTGGCGATAGGCGCTCAGAAAGGCGTCGCGCAGGGCGAGCACCCGGCGATTGTCGGCGTCGCCGCCACGGCAGGCGAAGGAGATCTGGCGGGCCGGCGCTGTCTTGCCGAGCGAGATTTCGCGAACCGGATAGGCGGTGGAGGTCGCAAGCCGGACCTGGGGAATGATCGACGCGCCCAGACCCGCCGAAACCATGGCCATGACGGCCTCGATCGATTCGAGTTCGAACTTGGGTCGCAGGCCCGGCGCAATCTTGTGCATATGGCTGGCGGCGACCCGCCCGCTGGTCAGGGAGGTGTCGAACTGCAGCCAGTCATAACGCTTGATGAGGGCGCTGACCGAGTTTCCTTCGCTGTTCGGGGGGGCGACGAAGACAAAGGGCTGACGCACGAGATCCTGCCAGTAGAGGCGGCTGGAGCCGCCCGAGGTCGGACGGATCAGCGCCGCGCCGTCCAGTCGCCCGGCCTTGAGCTGATCGAGCAGTTCGACTGAATCCCCCTGGATGACGCGCACGCTCAGATTGGGGTGACGGCGGCTGATCTCGGCGAGAACCACGGGGATCATCGTCGGCTGCAGAGACCGGATCGTGCCCAGGACGACACGCCCTGTGAGGGCGATGGTCTGACGCGTGCGCGCCGCCTCAACAGCCTCCATCGCCGTTCGGATGTTTTCGGCCAACTCGCGCGCCAGGGGGGTGGGGCGTGAGGTTCGCCCGGATCGGTCGAAGAGCGGCTGACCCAGGTATTCCTCGAGACGTTTGACCTGAAGGCTCACGGCGCTGGGTGTCAGGCCCATGTCGTCGGCGGCGCTCGCGAAGCTGCCTGTTCGCAGGATGGCATCGAGCGTGATGAAGAACTCGAATTTCATGGTCCTCTGGTCCCCGCTGCGCCACTGCCGATTCCTGCAGCGACGGCGGCTGGAAAAGCGACGTCGCACACTTTGGCCTTCACCCGCAAAGCATAACGAAACCTCATGAATAGCTCAACAAAACGTCACTATTTTTTACCTCGATCACCCTCTAGGTCTGAGGGGGAAAGGCGTCGTGGATGGCGGGGGCAAGCCTCGGGTCGTCTGGTCGTCGGCCGAAACGCCCGCAGAGGCGCAATCGGCAAGGGAGAGTGGAGCCATGGGTAACGAACGCGCCGCAAGGCTGTTTGTCGCCGGTGAATGGGTGGCCGGACAGGGGCCTTCCGTCCCGGTGCTGGACAAATACACGGGCAGCCTCCTGGCCGAGGTCGGGTGTGCATCGCCGGACCAGGTCGATCAGGCCGTGGCCGCCGCGCGCCGGGGCTTCGAGACCGTCAAGCTGGAACCCTATGAGCGCTGGCGCGTGCTGAGCCGTGTGGCGGACCTCGTTCTGCAGCATCGCCAGGAACTGGCCGCGACGATCATCGCCGAGAGCGGTGTGCCCTGGAAGGATTCCGACAACGAGGTTGCCCGCACCGCCGAGACCTTCCGTCTCTCTGCCGAAGAGGCTCGCCGGCTGGTCGGGGAGATGGTGCCGATCCAGGGCGCGTCGGGCCAGTCGCATCGCATGGCCTTCACCCTGCGTGTGCCGCGCGGTGTGGTCGGGGGCATCAGTTCCTTCAACTCGCCGCTCAACATGGTGGCCCACAAGGTCGCCCCGGCCCTGGCGGCGGGGAACGCCGTGGTGTTCAAGCCGCCGCTGGCCACCCCGCTTTCGGCCACGCGTCTGTTCGAGCTGATGCTGGAGGCCGGTGTTCCCGGTGAGCTCATCGCCCTGTTGCATGGCGAGGGCGCCGCCGTCGGCCAGCAGATGGTCGAGCATCCCGGGATCGACTTCTTCACCTTCACCGGCAGCACCCCGGTCGGCAAACGCATCCAGCATGCGCGGGGCATGCGCCCGGTCGCGCTGGAGCTGGGCAGTATCGCCGCCACGATCGTCTGCGCCGACGCCGATCTGGAGCGGGCGGCCCTGCGCTGCGCCCAGTCCGGGTTTCGCCGCCAGGGTCAGGCCTGCACCTCGACCCAGCGCCTGTTCGTCCAGCGAGAGGTTCTGGAGCCATTCCAGTCCATGCTGCTGGAACAGGTCGGCCGGCTGGTCGTCGGCGATCCGCGCGACCACGCCACCGACGTCGGTCCCATGATCAGCGAGAAGGATGCGATCCGCGGCGAGGCCTGGGCGCGCGAGGCCGTCGAGCAGGGCGCGACCCTGCTGGCCGGGGGCGTTCGCGACGGCGCGGTATTGCGCCCGACCGTTCTAACCGACGTCACCACCGACATGCGGGTGATGCGCGAAGAGATTTTCGCCCCCGTCCTGTCGATCATTCCTTTCGACACCCTGGACCAGGCGATCGACCAGGTGAACGCCACCGAGTTCGGGCTCGCGGCCGGTCTTTTCACCCGCGACATCCAGGCCGCCCTGAAGGGGGCCGCCCGTCTGCACGTCGGGGTGGTGCACCTGAATGACGCCTCGTCCAGCCGCGTCGATCTGATCCCGTTTGCCGGGGTGAAGGACAGCGGCGTGGGTGTCGAAGGCCCGAAATACGCGATCCGCGAGATGACGGAAGAGCGTCTCGTGACGGTGACCCTCTGATGGAAAATGCAATGACTGACCAGGCTGTGACGGGTGCGATCTTCATGGCCCAGTGCCTGAAGGAGGAGGGGGTCGAGAAGGTGTTCGGCCAGTGCGGCCACACCAACTATGCCCTCATCGACGCCTGCCAGAGGCTGGGCATCGAATATATCTCGTTCCGCCATGAGCAGCAGGCCGTCCACGCCGCCGACGCCTACTACCGCGTGTCCAGGAAGCTGGCCGTCATCAATGTCCACCTGTCGCCCGGTCTGACCAATACGGTCACAGGCGTGGCCTCGGCGGCCATGGACGGCACGCCGATGGTCGTCATCACCGGCAACACCCCGTCCTATCACCATCCGCGCGAGGCCCATCAGAGCATGAGGCTGCACGCCGATGCGTCCCAGGGCGACATTTTCAAGCCGATCTGCAAGCGGGTCTGGCGGGTCGATGATGCCAAATTCCTGCCCGAGGTCATGCACCGCGCTCTGAACATCGCCCAGACGGGACGGCCCGGAGCGGTCCTGCTGGACATCCCGATGGACGTCTTCTCGCAGAAGATCACGGCCCGGCCGATCACCCGCTCGCGACGCCCGAACTTCGCCCGTTCGATGGGCGATGCCGCCGGTGTGGCCGAGGCGGCCAGGCTGCTGTCCAGTGCATCCAGTCCGGTGATCTTTGCCGGGAACGGCATCGCCATGTCGGGCGCCTTTGCCGAACTGAAGGCCCTCGCCTTCCAGATGCAGATTCCCGTCGCCACCACCCTGGTCGGCAAGGGCGTCTTTCCGGAGACCGATCCCCTGTCGCTGGGCGTGACCGGGATCTGGGGCACGCGCGTCGCCAATGACAGCTGCCGCGAGGCCGACGTCATCCTGGCCGTCGGTACGGCCTTCGGCGAGGCGGACTGCAGCTCCTGGCGGCCCGAGCATACGTTCAACATTCCCGGCTCGACCCTGATCCAGATCGACATCGATCCGCAGGAAATCGGCAAGAGCTATCCGGTCGACATCGGCATAGTCGGCGACGCCAGGGCCACTCTGGCCCAGCTCGCCCAGGCGCTTCAGGACTCTCCCCGGGCGGCGGCAGTCAAGGCGGCGCAGGCCGGGGTGACCGCCAGCCGAAAGGCCGCGTGGCGCGAAGAGCTGAAAGAGACCCAGCTGGTCGACACCAAGCCGATCCATCCGGCCCGTCTGTTGCTGGAACTATCGAAAGCGTCGCCGTCCGATGCGGTCTTTGTGACGGACGTGGGCTGGAACAAGAACGGCGCAGGCCAGCAACTGGAAATCTCCAGCCCGGCGGGTTTCATCACGTCAGGCGGCATGGCGACCATGGGCTATTCGCCCGGCGCTGCGGTCGGTGCCAAGCTGGGTGCGCCGGACCGCAAGGTCCTGGGGCTGGTCGGCGACGGCGGCCTGATGTCGGTCCTGGGGGCTCTGACCACGGCGGTCGAGCTGGACATCCCCGTCCTGTGGGTGCTGTTCAACAACTTCTGCTACTCGACCATCCGCACCGTCGGCACGACCTATTTCAGCAACCAGTACGGGACGGAGTTCCGCACCCCGGACGGCGAGCCCTACAACCCCGACTTCCAGATGCTGGCCCGGTCGTTCGGTATCGAATCCGCCCTGATCGAGGAGCCGGACGATCTGGCGGCCGGGATCCAGGCGGCGCTTGCCAGGGATGTCCCCTTCCTTCTGGAAGTCCGTACGCGCGGCGACGTGCCCATGCCCCGCACCGGCTATTGGGACATCGCCGACTTCCTGGCACACGGCAATGACTGAAGTCCGCGCCTCGACATTGCGCCGCAAGGCCTATGATCCGGGCGCGACCGGGCCGCTGGACGGCGTGCGGGTTCTGGATTTGTCGCGCCTGTTCGCCGGCAATGTCCTGACGCAGATGCTGGGCGACTTCGGCGCCGAGGTGATCAAGGTCGAGCCTCCGGCCGGCGACACTCTCAGAGGGTGGAAGACCGAGGGCGTCTCGACCCACTGGAAGATCTATGCGCGCAACAAGAAGAGCCTTTGCCTGGATCTGAGGTCGGACGCCGCGCGCAAGATCTTGCTGGGCCTGATCCCGTCGACGCCCATCCTGGTCGAAAGCTTCCGTCCCGGGGTTCTGGAGGACATGGGGCTGACGCCCGAGGTTCTGCTGGCGATCAATCCCCGACTGGTGGTCGTTCGCATCTCGGGCTGGGGCCAGGACGGGCCGTATCATCAGCGCCCCGGCTTCGGCACTGTGATCGAGGGGATGTCCGGCTTTGCGTCCATCAACGGCTTCGCCGATCGCGAGCCGGTCCTGCCGCCCATGTATCTGGCCGACGGGGTGGCGGGCGTGTACGGCGTGTCGGCCGCCATGCTGGCCCTGCGCGAGGCGGAGCGTCCCGACGGTCGCGGCCAGGTGATCGACCTGCCGCTCTATGATCCCCTGTTCGCCCTGCTGGGGCCCCAGGCGGCCAACTATCGTCTCAGCGGCCAGACCCGGGCGAGGACCGGCAGCCGCTCCGGCAACTCGGCGCCGCGCAACGCCTACCGCTGCCGCGATGGGAAGTATGTCAGCCTGTCGGGTTCGACCCAGACGATGGCCGAGCGCATTTTTCGGGCCATCGGTCGGGCCGATCTGATTGCGGACACCCGTTTCAGCACGAACGGCCGACGTCTGAAGAATGTCGAGGCTCTGGACGAGATCATCGGCGGCTTCATCGCCGGGCGCGATCAACAGGATCTTGTCGAACTGATGGAGGCGGCCCAGGTCACGGTCGGGCCCATCTATGACGTCGCCCAGATCATGGACGATCCTCATGTGATCGAACGCGAAATCCTGGCCGACTATCCCGATCCGGACATGGACGGCCTGCCCATGCATCATGTGGTGCCGCGTCTGTCGGAAACGCCGGGGTCGATCCGCCAGCCGGCGCCGGAACTGGGCCAGCACAATCGGGAAATCCTGGCCGAGGTCGGCATCGACGCTGCGGCCTATGCCCGGCTGATCGAGGACAGGGTCGCCTTTGAGCCCCAGGCCGACGGGAGCGCGGCATGACCTTCGTCTGGCGCTCGCTCCAGTATGTCCCGGCTCATGTCGAGAAGTATGTGTCCAACCCGCGCATCCGCGAGGCAGACGCCATCATTCTGGACCTGGAGGACAGTGTTCCGGCCAGTGAGAAGGTCAGGGCTCGCGACGGTCTCGGCAGGGCGGTGACCCTGGCCGGGGCGGGGGGCGGCGACGTTCTGGTCCGCATCAATGTCGACGAGACGGGGCTGGCCGATCTGGATGCCGCCGTGCGTCCGGGTGTGAAAGCCCTGGTGGCGCCCAAGGTGGCAAGCGCGCAAGCGGTTCAGGCGCTCGACCAGCAGATCGCCGGGCGGGAACGCGCCGCCGGACTGGATGTCGGAGCGATCCGGCTGATGGTGCTGATCGAGACGGCGGACGGCTTCCTGAACATGGCCGGGATTGCGTCGGCCTGCCCACGCGTCGCGGCCATCAATCTGGGGGCCGAGGACTTTGCCACCGACATCGGCATGGCGTGCAGCGAGGAGACCCTGCTGGGGCCACGCCAGCACATGGCCATCGTGGCCGCCGCCGCCGGCATCATGCCTCTGGGCCTGATCGGGCCGTCGACTCGTTTCGACGATCTGGAGGCCTATCGGGTCCTGGCCGAACGGTCGCGGCGTTTCGGCTATGTCGGGTCCACCTGCATCCATCCCTCCCAGATCGGCATCCTGAACGCCGCGTTTGCACCCACGGAGCAGGAGGTCGCCGATGCGGCGCGAATGGTGGCCGCGGCCGAGACGGCCAAGGCCGGGGGGCGGGGCGCCTTCGCCATCAACGGGCGGATGATCGACGCCCCGATTGTCGCGAGGGCCGAGGCCCTGCTGCGTCGCCATCACGCCATCCTGGCGCGTGCCCAGGCCGTCGATGATCCAGCGGAGGGGACGGGTTTCACGACAGACTGACGCCGGAAAGCGGCGCCGAAACACGCCCCACCAATCGGGCGAACAACCACAAAAAATGAGGGAGGACAGCAATGAGTGTAGTTTTGAGGGGCTCGAATATCGAGACTATCCGTCGTCGTCGCGCCGGCATGATCCGGGCGGGACTGATGACATCCGTGGCCCTGGTGCTGGCGGTTCCGGCCCATGCACAAGCCCGGGCCCAGGCGGCAGGTCAGGCTCGCGCCGCCACGGCTGAACCGGAAGTGACCCAGGTCGACGAGATCGTGGTCACCGGCACGGCCATTCGCGGGGTCGCTCCCGTGGGATCGGCCACCGTTGGTCTGTCGCGAGAAGACCTGGTCCAGGCCCCCGTGCGCGAAGCCAGCGCCCTGGTCGCCTCTCTGCCCCAGGCGTCCAACCAGGGCGCCAGCCTGACCTCGACCGGCGGTCGGGCGGCCGGGGTGAATCTTCGCGGTCTGGGCAACAACGCCACCCTGGTGTTGTTCGACGGCAAACGCGTCGTTCCCCAGGGCGGTAACGCCCAGGTGTCCGACCCGAACCTGATTCCCTTCTCGGCCATCGAGCGGGTCGAGGTGGTCACGGACGGCGCGTCCGCCATCTATGGTTCCGACGCCGTGGCCGGGGTGGTCAACTATATCCTGCGCCGCAACTATGACGGGGCCCAGATCACCACCCGCTACGTCAACTCCCTGTATGACCAGTATGTCGTGGACGGCGTGATCGGAAAGACCTGGACCGGTGGCAGCCTGATGGTCGCCGGCTCCTATGACTCCAACGATCGGGTGGGTCGGGATGTCCGCGACTATATGCGGCTGGATCTGAGAGAATTCGGCGGCAACAACAACAACCTGGTCGGCACGACAGTCTATCCCGGTGACAACGGCGCCCTGATTATCGGGAACACCGTCTATGGCCTGCCTGAAACCAACGGGGCGCGCCCGACTGCAGCCCAGGTGCTGGCCTTGCAGGGCAATCCCGAGCTCTACGACCAGTCGCATCTTTATGATTTCTACACGGCGCGCGAGCGTTTTGCCCTGCTGGTCAAGGCCCGCCAGGAAATCGCGCCGGGCGTGGATGTCGGCTACACCGGCATCTACAATCGGCGCACCAATGAGGCCCGATCCGGTAACGGCTTCGAGCGGATCGCCATCGCGGTCAGGCCGACCAGCCCCTATTACATTCCCGGCCTGCCAAACCCGACGGCCAACCAGACGGTGGTCTACAACTATTCGCTCAACAATCCGGGCACGTCGCGCGATCAGTCCAACCTGGAAGAGACAACCAGCCACGCCATCGATCTGACGGCGCAACTGCCGATGGACTACCGGTTCAGCGGCCTGGTGTCCTATGGCAAGACAGACAGCTGCAACGTCTGTCAGCCGCAGGTGAACACCACTCGCGCGGCGGTGATCGCCAATGACGCCTCCTATGGTTTCAATCCCTATCTGCTGGGCCGCCAGACGGCGGCCGACGCTCTGGTCGGGGCCTTTATCCAGCAATATGACACCACCCTTTTCGACAGTGTGGCCAAGATCGACGGCGCGCTGTTCACCCTGCCGGCAGGGGAGGTCCGCGTGGCTGCGGGCGCCGAATACGCGCGCTACAAACTGTATCTGAAGGCCCAGAACAAGCTCAATCTGGGCAACAATTTCCAGACCTCGCGCTTCACCAAGAGCGACCGTGAGGTGACGTCGGCCTTTGCCGAGGTCTATGTGCCCCTGGTGGATGAAAACAGCGGTCTGCCCTTCATGCAGTCGCTCGATCTCAGCGCTGCCGTCCGTTACGACACCTATTCTGACGCGGGCGACACCACCAATCCCAAGATTGGTCTGACCTGGAAGGCGACGGACGAACTGGTGTTCCGCGGCAGCTGGGGCACGTCGTTCCGGGCTCCAACCCTGATCGAGGCCAATCCGGCCACGCTCGGACAGACGAACCGCATCTTTATCAGCAACGGCGCCAGGGACGCGGCCATCCCGATCACCAATGTATCCACCGGCCAGAGCGCCGTCCTGTCCCGGACCGGAAACACGGCGGGCCTTCAGCCGGAATCCGCCAAGATCTGGTCGATCGGAGCGGACTATGCGCCGAACTTCGCACCCGATCTGAAGCTCAGCCTGACCTACTATAGTGTGGACTATACCGACCGGATCGAGAACCTGCCGAACCAGACACTGATCCTGTCCAGCCCGGCCAACCTGGCTCTGTTGCGTGATTTCTTCATCACGGCGCCTCAGCCCTCGACCTGCGTCAACGGCAACTATGCGACCTATAACCCGGCCTACATTCCCTGGCTGACTGATCCGAACGCCGTCTATTCGCCCTCCACCATCAACGACTGCTCACTGGTAGGCATCGTAAAGGGCGGGCGTCTGAACCTGGGCGACGTCAAGCAGGGAGGCCTGGATTTCGCGGCCAACTATCGGCAGGAGACCTCGTTCGGCGACTTCCGGTACAACTTCACCTTCTCCAGGATTCTGAATCTGGAGAAGAGCATCGTCGCCGGCGGTCCGTTGTTCGACGCCCTGGACACCTACGGCTTTCAGGTCAGCCAGCGGGGCCGGTTCAACGTCGGCTACAGCCGCGGTCCGGTCTCTGCCAACCTCACGGCCAACTATGTCGGGTCTTACCTGAACAACGCCACGATCACGGTTGCCGGCGTCAAGAAACCGGACACCCAGGTGCCGAGCTGGACCACCTTCGATGCCGGTCTGGCCTATGAGTTCGAGGACGGCGCAAGCGGGGGTCTGGATGGGGTTCGGGTCTCCATGAACATCCAGAACCTGACCGACGAGCAGCCGCCCATCGTCCTCAGTGGCACCACGGCCGTCGATCTGGGCAACCACAACCCGTTCGGCCGTATCTGGTCGTTCGAAGTCACCAAGCGGTTCTGATCGCGCCCCGGGCGGAAGGTGGATGGTCCACCTTCCGTCCGTCACGGCAACGGAGGCTGAAGATGAAGGTTCGAGTGAAGGCTTGCAAACGAGCCGGAGGCGCGTCCGCCGGCCTGGCGATGATGGTGTTCGCCCTGGCGAGCCTCGGTTGCTCGCCCGTCGCGTCGCAATCCGGTGCAGTGACCGGGCCCGCACAACTGCCCTCGGCCGCGACGCCGCCCCAGCCCGGTCCGGGCGGACCTCCGGGAATGCAGGACCCCTATGCAGGCAAGAAGAAACTGCTGGTCATTGCGGATGTCCAGACGGGCTTTCACCACGACTCGATCAACCGGGCGATGAGCGCGATCGAGCAGATGGGCCGGGAGAGCGGCCAGTTCGTCGCCTTCCTCAGAACGGACTCACAGCTGATTACCCGCCAGCCGATCCTGGGCTCCGGCGCGCGATACCAGGGCCGCCGCATCAATGCGCGCAACCTCGACTATTTCGACGCCGTTTTCTTTCTGGGCAGCGGGGAGGGAACCCTGAGCGACGCCCAGAAGGCCGACCTGCTCGCTTTTGTTCATGAGGACGGAAAGGGTTTTGTCGGCGGCCATGCCTCGACGGTCGCCTACTACAACTGGCCGGAATACGGGGAGATGATCGGTGGTTTCATGGACGGCGAGTTTCCGGTCGCGCCGATGCAACTGGTCATCCAGGATCCGGCCTTCCCGGGCGCGGCCAGCTTTCCCACCCGCTTCGCCGACCAATACCAGTTCCTGAAGGCGCCCTATGAGGCCGGGGACATCCACACCATCATTCGGCTGGACGCCTCGGCTCTGACGCCGGAACAACTGGCAAGACGGCCCGATGGTGACTTTCCCGTCGTCTGGGCCAGGCCCTACGGGCGTGGACGTGTGTTCGTCTCGACCTTCGGCCACCTGGATGCGCCCTGGGAAGACCCCGCCGTTCGCGCCCTCTACCTGGAGGGTATCCGCTGGGCGCTGGGGCTGACCCAGGCCGATGTGACGGCTGATGCGCCCGCTGCGCCCCGGCCCTGAACCCGACACACACAGAAAACCAGAACAATAGCGAGGATCGCCATGAACCGGAAAATCTTGAACGCTGCTGCTGCGGGGCTGGCCATGGCCCTGCTGGTCGGCGCCCCGGCCGTGGCCCTGATCCAGACGGGCGAAGCCGCCCCGGTGAACCAGTGGCCCAGCTATGGCCAGAACGGGGGCAGCACCAATTTTTCGCCCCTGAGCCAGATCACGCCCGAAAACGTCGGCAGCCTGAAACGCGCCTGGACCTTCAACTATGGCGGCGGAACGGATGAGGGCGGCGATCGTGGACTGGACTACCGGTTTGAGGTCACGCCGCTGATCATCGACGGGGTCATGTATATCTCGACCCCCGGAAACCCGAACCTGCCGGACCTGAAGTCCACCGTGACGGCGCTGGAGCCGGAAACAGGCCGTGTGCTGTGGAAATACGACTCTCCGCGCAACATCCATGGCCGGGGCCTGGCCTATTGGCCGGGTGACGGTGAAACCGGGCCGCGCGTCTTCTTCGCCACCGACCAGGGTTACCTGATGGCGCTGGATCTCAAGACCGGCCAGCTGGCGCCCGATTTCGGCCAGCAGGGCCAGATTGACGCCTACGTCGGCGTGGCGTCGGAGGAAGTGGGCGAAAGCCGCCGCGATACCTGGACCATTCCCAATCCGGCCTCCGTCTATCGCAACCTGATCATCACGGGATCGCGGCCGGGTGAAGCCGGACCTCCCGGACCGCGCGGCGATATCCGCGCCTGGGACGCCCGCACAGGCGCCCTGGTCTGGACCTTCCACACCGTGCCCCAGCCGGGTGAGGCCAATTTCGAGACCTACACCGGCGATGAATGGAAAAACCGTTCGGGTGCGAACGTCTGGTCCACCATGACGGTCGATGAGGAAAACGGCATCGTCTTCGCCCCGGTCGGGGATCTGAACGGTCGCGCGACCGGGTCGGAGCTGTACTCCAACAGCCTTCTGGCGCTGGATGCGGCCACGGGCCAGCTGAAGTGGTTCAAGCAGATCACGCACAAGGATCTGTGGGACTGGGATATGCCGACCCCTGCGGTGCTGGTGAACTTCCGCACGCCCGACGGAGTGGTGCCGGGCGTGGCCCTGACCGGCAAGCAGAGCCTGTTGTTCGTGTTCGATCGGGTCACGGGTCGGCCCCTGCACGAGGTCGAGGAGCGGCCCACGCCGCGCAGCGACGACCCGGCCGACCTGGCCTGGCCGACCCAGCCCTTTCCCGTGCGCCCCGGTCCGCTGGCCCGGGTTTCGATGACCCGGGACGAGATCCCGAACATCACACCCGAGCAGCACGCCTATTGTACGGCCTTCTGGGACACCAACAAGATCGAGGTGACCGGCCTCTATGGTCGCCCCTCACTGGAGCACGGCACCCTCAGCTTCCCCTCGACCCTGGGGGGGCCGAACTGGGGCGGTCCGTCCTATAATCCCGACAGCGACGTCTTCGTCGTGAACGTCCAGAACATGGGCCAGTACAGGGCTGCGGGTCCGGCCGGCTCAGGCTTCGGTTTCGGGGGCCCGCGCCCGCGCCCGGCCCCGGCGGCGCCCGGCGCCCCGACGCCGGCGATTGCCCAGTCGGGCTTCAACTATCGCATTGACGCCAATACGGTTCTGCCCTGCGTGCCGACGCCGTGGGGTGAGCTGGTCGCGGTCGACATCAGCAAGGGCGAGATCCTCTGGCGATCGCCGCTCGGATCGACCCCGGCCCTGGGCGCCGCCGGCGACAGCACCGGTTCACGCAACCTGGGCGGAAATATCCAGACGGGCGGCGGCCTGATCTTCGTCGGCGCATCCAATGACCGCCAGTTCCGCGCCTATGACGCCAGCAACGGCCAACAGCTCTGGTCGGTCGAACTTGACGCCAGCGCCCATTCCACGCCGATCACCTACCTCGGCAAGGACGGCAAACAGTATGTCGTCGTCACGGGGGCCGGAGGAACCGCGGTGGGCAGCCGACGGATGTCCGACACCCTCAACGCCTTCGTCCTTCCCTGAGACCTGTCGCCAGGCCGCCGCGCCTTCGGGAGCGGCGGCCGTGACACCCGGGCGCCTGGCGCCAGAAACGGATACCGACATGAGCACCGATTCGCCTGCCGCCGCCCCACCACGCCGCACCAACGCCCGCTATGGGGTGCTGGCCCTGATCGCCATCGGCACCATGATCAACTACCTCGACCGGTCGCTGCTGAGTGTGGCGGCGCCTTCGATGACCAGGGAGCTGGGCATCGGCGCGGCCACCATGGGCATCCTGTTCTCGGTCTTCTCCTGGAGCTACGCCATGGCCCAGATACCGGGCGGCGTGCTGCTGGACCGGTTCGGGGTCCGCATCACCTATTTCTGGTCCGTGGCCCTGTGGTCGACCTTCACCCTGTTGCAGGGCCTGGCCAACAGCCTGGGGATGCTGCTGGGCTTCCGCTTTGCCCTGGGCGCCGCCGAGGCGCCCTGTTTCCCGGCCAACAGCCGCATCCTGGTCAGCTGGTTTCCCCAGAACGAGCGGGCCCGGGCCAACAGCGTCTATACAGTGGGGATGTATTCGGGGATCGCCTTCCTGAGCCCGGTCCTGTTCTGGATCACGGCCGAATGGGGGTGGCGCGCACTGTTCATCATCGCCGGCGTCGTCGGTCTGGTGTTTTCCGCCATCTGGTACTCCACCTATCGCGACCCTCATCTGAGCCGAAGGGCGAACCAGGCGGAACTGGATCACATCACGTCCGGCGGCGGGGTGGCCTCCGCGACGCGCTCGCCCTTCTCATGGAAGGATGTCGGCTGGCTGCTGAGCAAGCGTCAGATCCTGGGGGCCTCGATCGGTCAATTCGCCACCAACTCCACCCTGGTCTTCTTCCTGACCTGGTTCCCGACCTATCTGGCGACAGAACGCGGAATGCCCTGGCTGAAGGTGGGCTGGGTGGCCATCCTGCCCTTCATCGCCGCCTCGGTCGGCGTTCTGATCGGGGGCCAGCTCTCCGACTACCTGGTCCGGCGCAGCGGCTCGGCGACATTCGGACGCAAACTGCCGATCGTGGGGGGGCTGTTAATGTCGTCCACGATCATTTTTGCCGCCTTCATCCAGAGCAACACCCTGGTGATGGCCGTCATGTCGCTGGCCTTCTTCGGGCAGGGGATGTCCAATCTGGGCTGGACGCTGATCTCGGACGTGGCGCCGAAACGCCTGGTGGGGCTGACCGCCGGGGTGTTCAATTTCTGCACCAATCTGGCGGGGATCGTTACGCCCATGCTGATCGGTTTCATCGTCGCGGCGACGGGGTCGTTCCTCGGCGGCCTGGCCTTTATCGGCGTGATGGCTCTGCTGGGCGCGCTTTCCTACACCTTCCTGGTCGGCAAGGTGGAGCGGATCGAGGAAGCCTGAATCCGAATGTCGAACCTCTGTGAGAATACCGATATGCCGCATGATGCAAACCCGCTGAAGCCGACTACAAGGCGCGTTGTCGCCCTGGCGCTGGCCGGGCTCCTCGCGACCGGCTGCACGCCTGCTGAGCCGGCCAAGACGGCGTCTGCCGAAGCGCCCGCGGCGGTTGTGGCTCCGGCGGCCGTTTCGCCATCGGTCGCGCCCGCTTCACCTGCCGCTGGATCGCCGGTCCAGATGAGCGCTGACACCGCAGCGGCGAGAACCCCGGCGGCGCCCGTCATCGCGGCGGCGGCGACCCCGGCAAAGACACAGGCGGCTGCTGTACCGCAGACACCTGCGGCAGCCCCCCCAGCAGCCCCCCCTCCGATAGTGCGCGCCAGTACGGGCTTGCCGCCAGGGGCGGGCCGTGACGTCACCCAGCAGGTCTGCACGTCCTGCCACGCCATCGGCATGGTCACCGCCAAGGGCAGGACGTCGCAGGAATGGGCCGAGATCATCGGTCGTATGCAGGGGCTGGGCCTGGAAGCCAGTGACGAGGACCTCTACGCCATCCACGAATACCTCAGCCGCGAGTTGCCGCCGCGGCGCGGCAACTAGACTATCGGCGTGAGCAGCAACCTGCTTCTGGCGTCGCTCTCTGCGGGCGATCGCATGGAGGTGCTCGGCAGGGGAGGCGCGCCCCTGTCCGGTGACCGTCTTCCACTCGGCCAGGGCGACCGGGCGCGAGGCTACGCATGTCTCTCTGCCGATGAGGTGGCGGCCGTTGATCCTCTCTTTTCAGTGTACGGCGGCATCGCCGCTGGTCTCCACATGGATGTCGCGACGAGAGTCTTCGTGTGTTGTCATCTGGACGTGCCCTGACCGCTACGCGACAAAGGCCAAAGGCTCGGGGGATATATAGCCCAGGGTCGCTCGACGAGAAGTTGGGTTGCACGTCGGACAACCGCTAGCGTGTTGTTGCCGGTGGTCCACAGGATGTCGCCAGGTGGGTTCGCCGCCTTCGCGGAGCGCATCGCCCCGCGACAAATACGGCGCCCGATCGACAGGCTCGCCTTCCCGCACCCTTTCCAACTTCCGGTTCTGGCACTGACCGGCTTCCGCGTATCTGGGTGTAGATCCAGACAACCGCACCCAGGGTGGCAGGCCAGGGAAGGGCGGCTGGGCGCCAGCTGGATTTGGGCGTGACGGTCTTCAAGACAGCTCTTTGCCGGCTGTCAGTCCGTGAATTCCAGCGTCTGGGCCTGGGTTCCGTAGTGGAAGACGGCCGTGCGCGTGACGCCGGCCACGCGGACGTTCACCTGCATCTCCATGTCGTCATAGACCTCCGGGAAGAAATCCACGTCGACGCGGACATTCCGGATCGCAGCCGGTCCGACGTCGCCCGCCAGATCCACCTCCACATTGTCGCCGGTCAAACTGCCTCCCGACTGATGCAGGGCAACGCGCCTTCCATCAACGTCCAGGCGGAAGCGGGCCGCCACATGAGCTTCCAGGGCCGCGACCGCCTCTGGATCATCCAGCGACGGCTGGGCTTCGGGCGCCAAAGCGGCCAGGGCCGGCTCGACGTCGTGAGCCTGGAAGCGGTGAACGACCGTGACGCCGCCGGTCGCGGGATCGATCTCCACGACGGTCAGGCTTGCATGTCCCTTGTGCGCCGCAGCCGGCCCTGTCACAGCGAGGGCAGCGACCATGGCCGCAGCGAATGCCGTGCGCCAAAGGCGGCTCATCGTTGGGTCCCCGAACGGGGCGCGTCACGAACGGCCGTCGAATCCGGGCTCACCTCGACGTCGCTGTCGCGCATCCGGTTCGGCTGTTGCGGTCCCGCAGGCGGGAGCGGGACCGACCGCACGTCCAGACGACGGGGGAAATAGTTGTTGACCCGATCTGCGTCAGCGGTTTCCCACAGCGGATCCAGTTCGGCCGAGCGCAGGGTCTTGGCCGACACATACTGCCAGATCACGCGCTGGCTGTTCCGCCGCCAGACTTCGGCCGGAACGCGGACCGTGTCCGTCGTGCCGTCGTCCCAGGTCAGCTTCAGGATCACCGGCATGACCAGACCGCCGACGTTGGTGAACGCGAAGCGATAGATGTTGTCGTTGAACCCTTGCGCCCGCCTGCGGTCCTCGTCGGCCTTCCTGTCGGCGCTTTCGGCGTCGCGGCGTTGCTGCGCCGTCACGGTGAACTGATCGGTCGAGTTGTAGAAGTCGCGCACCGCCGGGTCGCGCTCAATGACGGTCTCGATCCCGGCATTGTTGGTCACGGTCGTCGGGGTCGGCGCCTCGGCGAACCGGGTCCGGGCTTCGCGGGCCCGGACTTCGGGATCGGTCGATTGCAGGGTGACTTTTGTAACCCCGTCCAGAGCGATGTCGACGTGGTCGGTCGAATAGAACCAGCCGCGCCAGAACCAGTCCAGATCGACGCCCGAGCTCTCCTCCATGGTGCGGAAAAAGTCATATGGCGTCGGCCGCTTGAATGCCCAGCGCTGCGCATATTCCCGGAACGCCCGGTCGAACAGCTCACGCCCCAGCACGGTCTCGCGCAGGATGACCAGGGCGGTCGCGGGCTTGGCGTAGGCATTGTTGCCGAACTGGAGCACCGATTCCGAATTGGTCATCACCGGCACCTGATCGCGGCTGATCATATATTCGACGATGTCGCGAGGTTCGCCGCGCGAGGGGAAGTCCGGATCCCACAGTTTCTGCGCCTGATACTGGACGAAGCTGTTCAGCCCCTCATCCATCCAGGTCCACTGCCGTTCGTCGGAGTTGATGACCATCGGAAAGTAGGTGTGGCCCACCTCGTGGATCACCACCCCGATCAGACCGTTCTTGGCCCGCTCGGTATAGGTCAGCCGGCCCCTGTCGTCGCGAACCGGGCGCGGGCCGTTGAAGGTGATCATCGGATATTCCATCCCGCCCACGGGGCCGTTCACGGACTGGGCGGTCGGATAGGGATAGGGGATCGAGAACTGGTCATAGACCTTGATCGTGTGGGCGATGGCCCGCGTCGAATAGGTGTCCCACAGGGGCCGGGCCTCCTTCGGATAGAAGGACATCGCCATCACGCCGGGTTCGCCCGTCGTGGCCTGGGTCACCCCCATGGCGTCCCAGACGAATTTGCGTGAGCTGGCCCAGGCGAAGTCGCGCACGTTGTCAGCCTGGAAACGCCAGGTCCTTGTGCCGGATCGCGCGGGCGACGACTCTGCGGCGGCGGCCTCGGCAGGGGTCACGATGTATACGGGCGCGTCGGCCGTGCGCGCCTGTTCCAGCCGACGGCGCTGGGCCTCGGTCAGGATGTCCGGGTTCTGCAGGGCTCCGGTCGACGCCACCTGGTGATCGGCCGGCACCGTGATCCGCACGTCGTAGTCACCGAATTCGAGCGTGAACTCGCCCGAACCTATGAACTGGGCGTTGTGCCAGCCTTCGTAGTCAGAATAGACCGCCAGGCGCGGGAACCACTGGGCGGCCTCAAACAGGCAGTTGCCGTCCTCGGTCGGCTTTGTGAAACACTCGTATCCGCTGCGACCGCCAACGACCTTGTTCTCCACCATTGGCAGGGTATAGGCGATCGTGAAAGTGAAGGTCTCGCCGCTCGCCAACGGCGCCGGAAGGTCCAGCCGCATCATTGAATCGACAATCGTGAAGGGGATGTCCGCGCCGTCCGGCCCGGTGATCTTCATGTCGTTGAAGCCGCCCTGCCATTCCTGCATCCTCTGGACGCGCAGCACTTCGGGCACGCTGACCTCGGTCGCCGAGGTATAGGTGCGGGTCATCTCGGCGATCGAGTTGCGGCGATAGTTCTGCTGGTCCAGCAGCATCCACAGATAGCTGAGACGGTCGGGCGAGTTGTTGGTGTAGGTCACCACCTCCTTGCCCGTCAGGGTCCGGGTGGCCTCGTCCAGCGAGACGTCGATGTCGTAGTCAACCTTTTGCTGCCAGTAGCGAAAGCCCGGCGCGCCCGAGGCGTTGCGATAGTCGGTAGGCGTCGGCCAGTCCTCGCCCTCGAACTGGCGGAACTTGTCCTCGAACGTCCCGGTGCTCTGCTGAACAGGCCCCACGCTCACCTGGGCTGAAGCCGCGGTCGCGATCGATCCGCACAGGGCGACGGCCAGAACCGTCAGTGTTATCCGTTGCATTCCCAACCGTCCCTGCAGCCCGTCCTGATCTTAGGGATCGCGTTCGGCGGTGCAACAGGACATCGCGTCAAGGCGAAGGAGATCGAACGGTGCTGTCAGTCCAACGTCAACTTGTCTCCCGCTGACGCACTGAGGGCAGGGGAGGCGATCGTCGGGGTGCGAGCGGCTCCCACTCGACCTGCAGGGTGTTCATCTGGCGGAAGCGCGGCATGGCTCGCTCTCGTCGTCGAAACGGCAGGCGTGAATCGAAACGGCTTCTCGGACCTGGCCATCTGACCACGCTATCCAAGCCGATCAGCGGCGCAAACCGTTTGGGCTGACAACACCTTCGATCGGAATCGCACTCATGATTCCCGCCTGCTGACGCCAGACTGAACATCGATAGCCAATCGCAAATCCGCTGGAAGACCATTGACCGTGTCCGGTTCAGGTCGGGGATCCCGTTACCCTGATGACGCCAAAGCCGGGATCGACACAATGAGCATTCGAAATCGACGCGCCCTGTGTTTTGCCTCGGTGCTGGCGCTCGCCGCCGCCCTTGCGGAGCCCGCGCTGCCCCAGAGCGAGGCGCCCATCATGCGGCTCTGGGTCGGCGAACATCCGCCCTATCCGACATGGATCGATCCGAGTCAGTCCAGCCTCTATGTCGGCCGCGTTCCGGGGAATGCTGTCGAGACCCGCAGGATCGAAGCTGCGACGGACTTCGTTCTCGAAGAGTGGCCCGTTTCAACCACGACACCGGGCTATCTGGCCCTGCCGCCGGACGCCTTCAGCCCTGCCGTCGAGGGCCGCACATCGACGGTCGGGGTGATGCTGCGGGCCCAGGGGGCCAGTTTTGCCCTGGCCGGCAGCTGCGGCGTCCCAGGTCTAAGCGACTATCTTACGGTCCCGCCCGGCTGGTTTGACCAGGCTTCGAGCGGGACATGGCCTGAACGCTATCCTGAGCTTTCCATCGCCATAGGTCTCGGACTGCGCCAGGCCCACGTCTATTGCCGCGATGTCGTCCAGGTCGGAGAAGCGGTGGCCAACGAGGCGGTTACCCCGCCCGGCGTAAAGGCGATCAACGGGCTGGGCCTCGGGTTGGGTGCGTATGCGCTCGGCGGTGCGAACGATCGGGACGGCCGTGTCTGGGACTATGGAAGCATCGGCAGAATTCTCGCCGAGTCCGGTGTCACGTCGCTGGACAACGATGAAAGTCTGGTCACGGTCGTCGGCCTGGTCCAGCGCCTCGGGGGATTGCGGCGGATCGATCAGCCGCTCTTTTCCGGCCGGATGGACGGCAGTTTCTGGAGCATAGCCGGGGCCGTGCGGGACTGGCGGTTCCTGACGCCCCTGTTCCAGACGAAACCGTCTGATCTCGGGTCTGACAGTGCGGCCCGGCAATGGCTGGATGCCGCGCTGAAGTCGACCGACGGCGACGAGCGCGGCCTCGCGCTCCTGCTGGCGAAGATGAACTATTACAACGTCACCGGCGGCGACATCATTCCCGAGGATCAGCGCGGGCGGGGCGTTTTCGCGCGGGATGTGTGGCAGGGTGCGATGGTCAAGGCCAATGCCGCGCCCGGCTGTCTTCCTGTCGAGCTTTCGCTGGGTCATCCGGTGGTGGAGCTGTCGTTCACCCTTGATCCCGCCGCGGCCAACTGCCTGTCGGTCCACTGGAGCGGGCCGAAGAGCGATGATGATCTGCCGCCGGTGTTCACCGTCGTCGCCGACGGCGGTGCCGCCCCGGCCGACGCGCTGGACGGCCTTCATCTGACGGCGGATCAGTCCTGGAGCCAATCCCTGACTATTGAGTCCGGGGTAAGGAGCGAGGTGGCCTTGCTGGAACAGGGCGCCGACCTTCTGAGGCCGGGCCTTATCGTTGAGGACGCCCGTAGCGGCAAGGCCGTGAAGGTCTGGGAGGTGGTTCTCAAGCCGGACGAGGCTTTTGCCGATGACCGCATGACCATCGCCCTGACCAACCTGCATCCGGGCGGCGAGTCATCGACCAGACCTGTCGAGGTCCAACTGACGGTCGGACCGGGGGCCCATGAAGCTAGTCAGGAATTGCAGGCGACCGCGATCGACAATCAACGCGACCCCTGTGTGCCTCAGTCGATCACTCCGGAGGTCCCGGGGCAGATGAGCTTTGGCCCCATGGCCATGCATGCGGCCGCGCTGGATACGGATGATTTTTCGATCAACCTGTCGTTCCTGCCGGCCGCTCAGGGCGACCTCATGGCCGGCTACATGGAATGCGCCCGCATCCAGATGGCGCTGGGCCTCGGCGGCGGATCGGATACCGTCGGCGGCACACCTGTGGCGGGGTCACCGACACAGGTGTGTGCCGGTCGAAACTCTCAGCTGGCCGGAATCGGCGCGGCGGCCATGGCCGCCGCCGCCGGGGGGGCTGTCGGGAATCTGGCAGGCCTGGAAGGGATCGTCCCGTCCGCCAGCATCGAGTTCGGCCTGGACGCAGACCGTCCGATCACCGGTCCGGGCACCTATCCCGCGACGGCAACGGCCACGTTCAGCAATGCGGCGCTGGAACAGCGCGGCCTGGACCTGCCGAGCTCGGTCGCCGGGCGCGGCAGCATTACGATCGAACAGGCCACGCCCGGGTTTGTGAGAGTCAGTTATCAGGCCCGGCTGGAGCGTCAGGAGGGGCGTTGCACCGCCCAGCTGGTCGGTCCGGTGTCGGGCGCCTTCCAGAGCGTGGTGGCGATGCCGATGCTGCCGGCGTCACGGCGAACCATGATTGCACCCCGGGCGATCGAGTTCATGGGCGAGAAGCTCTGGTCGACCCTGTCGGCTTCTCAGCGGGCCGAACTGGGCCGGGAGCCCCGTCGCGAGGTGGGCGGCGGCGGCAGCGGTGGGGGTGGCGGCAGCGGTGGCGGGGTCTCTTCCGCCCCGGTTCCCGGTCTGAGCTGCAATCTCGACGAAGCGGAGACCCGACGGCTTCTGAACGACTTCCTGGCCCAGCTGCCGCCCGAGGTCCGCCGAGAGATGACGGCCCAGATCGCTTCGGACCCCGAGATGGCCAAGGCCATGGCCTGCATGCTCAGCCAGAACAGCTGAGCCGCAGCCCTGCTATCCCTGATCCACAGCCGAGAAAGACCTGACATGAGCAGACCTATCCTTGCAGCGGGGGCCCTGACGGGCGCCATTCTGGCCCTCGCGGCCTGTGGCGACACCGGTTCACCCGACAGGCCCGCACACGGTTCAGCCGCAGGCGACAACGGGTCCGCTCCGGCTGCCGCAGACGCGAGGACGTCAGGCCCGTCGGCGCCTGCCGCCGTCATAGAGGCGACCCGATGCTGGGGGCTGGTCCAGGGCGCTACCGTCCTGGCGATGGCGGCTCCGGACATGGCGGCCGAACTTCCCCCGGCGAACGAGGCGCAGAAGAGGGCCTGGTTCAATGAGGCGCAGCGGAGGGCCGCATCGGCGGGTCTGACCGTGTCGCGGTTCCAGGCCCTGCTTGATGAATATCAGATGTCCAATCGTTTCGCCGTCAATTCCGAGGTTCGTACGGCGGCCGTCGAGCCGCTGAAGTCCTGTCTGGCGACAGTTCCGGCGAACGATGCCGAGCCGCCGGACCTGGCCCAGGGTTGATCGACCGGGTCCGACCCGCTGTCGACCACCGGGTTTGGGACAGGTTGCAGACTGGCCGGAGCGCAGCTGATCCGACGGCGGGTGGCCGACGGGATCAGAAAATTGATGCGGCGTTCATGTCCGCCTCATCCGCCGGTTCCCGTGCCTGATGATGAGACCAGGATTGAAAGGAACTGACCATGATGATGGCTCTGAAGACGCCGGCAGTGATCGGACTTGTCCTTGCCGGGGCGATGGCCTCCAATGCGGCTGCCCAGAACATTGCAGCCCTGCGCCTGTATGATGAGGCCGGCTTTTCCGGCCAGTCGGTTCGTTTGACGCGAAGCACAACCAATCTGTCGACCATGCAGTTCGGGGACAAGGCCCGCAGCCTGATCGCTGAAGGGCGGTAGGAAGTCTGTCTGGACGCCGCTTACGCCGGCGGGTGTCGCGTGGTCCAGGGCCAGGTCAGCGATATGGGCGACTGGAACGCAAGGGTTTCCTCCGTCCGCTATCTCGGCCCAAGCGATTGGGGTGCAGCCGGCGAGGAAACCGTCGGGGCGCCAGGCGGCACGGCGATGTCGGGAACGAGCAGCGGCGCGGATGCCGGGCAGGGCGCGCAGGCGCCGGCCGGGCCGACATACCGGGTCGACTACCGACCCGAGCTGATCGGCAGGATCTATAACACCGACTTCGGTGAAATGGTCCTGGAGCGCTTTGATCGCGAGGGTGCCTCCGGCAGGTTCAAGGGCCTCGGCGAGACGGACAGCGGCGTGTTCGAGGGAACCGTGGCGCCGGCAGGCGACCAGACCAGCGGCTACGACACCGTGGAGGGTTACTGGTATCAGGAAACCTCGGCCCAGCGCTGCGGCAGCGCCAGGAACGGCACCTACTACTGGGGCCGTATCCAGTTCAACTTCATGCGCCGGGACGACGGCTATCTGGGATTCTGGTCGCATTGCGACGGAACGCCACTGGACCGATGGAACGGGTCCTTTGTCCGGCGCGACCCTACGATCGAAGCGGCGGTCAACGCCCGGTTGGCCGGGCTAGAAGGTCAGTCCGCACAATCGGTTCAGGCGGGCGCCGGCGCCTCATCACCCCCCGGCGCGCCGAGGCCGGGCCTTCGTCCTGGTCCTGGCCCTGACCGGCTGTGACCGATCTTCAGGCGAGGATGGGCGGGAAGCGGGCCCCGCCGCAACGGTCACCCCCGGCGGAGAGGCTGGGGAGCGGCCGCGTCAGGAGAGGGAGGGGATCCGGTCTCCGGTCCTCTCCCGCCCCTCGAAATTGAAATCAAGGCCACCGACTTTGAGCCCGTGATGATCGGCCGCATATACGCTACCGACCACGAGGACCTCATCTTCGATCGTTGGGACGCCCAGGGCGCAGCAGGCCGATACGCCATGGGCCAGGGGCGGTTCGAGGGCGTTCGGGAGGCCGGGAGCGACGGACCGGATGGCATCGACCGGATCGAAGGCTACTGGCGTCAGCCCATGTCCGGGCAGCGCTGCGAGGCCGCGCGGGAGGGATCGCATTACTGGGGCCGGTTCCAGTTCCATTTCCCCCGCGACCGCCAGTCGTTCATCGGCTTCTGGTCCTACTGCGACGGCACGCCGCTCGACCGCTGGAGCGGCGCCCTTCTTCGTCGCGATCCCGCTATCGCGGCCGCCGTTCAGGCCCGGACCCCCTGACCGGAGAGTATCCGATGCTGAACTATCGCGAAGGGCGCTTCTGTCGGCGGCCATGGCCTATGCCGCCGCGCGCGCCCGCCTGGCGATCGCATCTCAGGACCCCGGAACCGCCATGGCCGGGATGATGGCGAAGCTGACCACCCTGACCTGGGACCGTCACGCAGCCGACGCCTTGCGGACCAGGAAGGACAGCGCTCCATTCGAAGTCATCGACTATGTCGACGTGCAGTAGGAGGGCAAGGTCCGGCCGCAGCCTGTCTCAGTCACGGCGTCTGCGGCGGAACGGAGCGCTCGCGGCGTCAAGTTGGACTATCCACAGATCGCCGACGCCAAGCGGGCCCTGAACACGGCGGCGATCTAATTTCGCGATCTCGGAATGGCGGCGCCCAGACTGCCGATGGCGGACGGCAAATTCTACGTCTTCGTGCTCAGCAAGATGGGTGATGCTGCTGGGGCTACACGGCCGGGCCGGGCTAAAGGGTCAGCGCCTCTCCGACATCGCAATCGATTGTTGCAATCGATTGCATTGTGCCCTAACCGTGACGCTCGAGAGGATCCACTGCAGAGGTCCCGGAGGGAAGAACAGATGAGACAAACGGAAATTCGCGTCAGTCTGGCGGCCATCGCCTGTGTGCTGGCCTCGACCCCGGCATTGGCGCAACAGGTCCAGCCTGCATTGTCGCCAGCCGCGACCCAGCCGGACAGTGATGTCACGGCCGTTGATGAAATCGTCGTGACGGCGGTCGCCGGATCAAGCACGACCCTGCGCTCCTCGGTCTCGGTGACGACCCTGAATGCCGAAGCCATCGAGGACCTGGCCCCTCGCTCCACGGCCGAAATCTTCCGCAGCATTCCCGGCATCCGGTCTGAATCCTCGGGCGGTGAGGGCAATGCCAACATCGCCGTGCGCGGCCTCCCTATCTCGACGGGCGGCGCCAAGTTCCTGCAGATCCAGGAAGACGGTCTGCCGATTCTCGAGTTCGGCGACATCGCCTTCGGCAATGCCGACATCTTCACCCGCTATGACGGCACGGTGGCCCGGGTGCAGGCGGTCAGGGGCGGGTCGGCCTCGACCTTCGCCTCCAACTCCCCCGGCGGGGTGATCAACCTGATCACCCAGACCGGCAAGCAGGAAGGCGGCAGTGTGGCCCTGACCCGCGGTCTGGACTTTGACACGACCCGGGGCGACTTCCAGTACGGCGGCGCCCTGTCCGACACCACCTACGGCTCCATCGGTGGCTTTTACCGGACCGGCGAAGGCGCGCGGGACGCCGGCTATACGGGCGAGAAAGGCGGCCAGTTGCGCGCCTCGATCACCCGCGAATTTGATAACGGCTATCTGCGGCTCAGCGCCAGGTACCTGAACGACCGCGCCATTGGCTATCTGCCGTCGCCGATCCAGGTCACGGGCACGAACAGCGATCCCAACTGGGGCCCGCTGCCCGGCTATGACGCTGCGACCCAGACGCTTCATTCGACGCTGTTCCGTAACAGTCCCGGCCTCGATGGCGCCAATGGCGCACGGGTCTCTGACATTGCCGACGGGATGCACCCCGAAGTGCTCTCGGCCGGCGTGGAAGCCAGTTTCGATCTGGGATCGGGCTGGGCCCTGACCAACAAGTTCCGGATTGCCGATGCGACCGGCGGCTTTGTCTCGCCGTTCACCGCCGGAACAGGATCAACCACGGCCATTGCCGCCGGCATTGGTGGCGCGGGTGCGGTCGCCCGCTATGCCAATGGCGCGAACGCCGGCCAGCTCGTGCCTGCCAACGCAAACGGCAACGGCCTGCTGGCCCAGATCGTTCTGTTCGATGTCGACATCAACGACTTCGGCAATATGGCCAACGACCTGAAGCTGGAACGGGAGTTTGCGGTGGGCGGCGGGACGCTGAACACCACGTTCGGCTACTACCGCTCGAGCCAGAGCATCGATATGGACTGGCTGTGGAACAGCTTCCTGGTGGAGGTGAAGGGCGACAACGCTGCGCTGGTGGATGTGTTCAGCGCCACGGGCGTAAAACAGACCCAGAACGGTCTGGTTGGATATGGTGCGACCTTCTTCGGAAACTGCTGCCGACGCTCTTATGACGTCGACTATGAAATCAACGCCCCCTATGTCGCCCTGAGCTGGGAGGCGGGCGACCTGATCCTTGACGGCTCGGTGCGCTATGACTCCGGCGCCGCCACCGGCGCCTATGCCGACGGGCTCGTTGCGACGCGGGACATCTCCGGCGACGGTACGGTCCAGCGGCCTGAAACCCAGGTCTCGTTGATTGATTTCGCCAACACCCGTCCGGTCGACTATGACTGGAGCTACTGGTCCTATTCGGTCGGCGCCAACTATCGCGTGAGTGAAGATCTGGCCGTGTTCGGCCGGGCCAGCCGCGGGGGCCGCGCCAATGCCGACCGCCTGCTGTTCGGTCCGTCGATCCTGGCCTCAGGCGCCATCCGCAGTGATGATGCGGCTGTCGATATGGTCGATCAATATGAAGCCGGCGTGCGCTATCGCAGCGGGCCCTTGTCGGTCTTCGCCACAGCCTTCCTCGCGCGGACCGAGGAGACCAACTTCGAGGCGACCAGCCAAACCTTCACCGACGCCGAATACGAGGCGAAGGGGATTGAGGTCGAGGGCTTCTATCGCAACGGCGGGTTCGATCTCTCGGGCGGCGTGACCTGGACCAATGCGGAGATCACCGCCGACCGCCTGAACCCCGCCAATGTCGGCAATACGCCGCGTCGGCAGGCCGACTGGGTCTTCCAGGGCACGGCCGCCTACAGCCTGGGGGCCCTGCGTTTCGGCGCCAATGTGGTCGGAACCAGCGAGTCCTATGCCCAGTTTGACAATCTCCTGGTCCTGCCCGGCTATGTGATCGTCAATCCCTTCGCAAACTATGACCTCACTGAAGACCTGTCGCTGGCGCTTAATGTGAACAACGTCTTTGACGAGTTCGCCGTGACCGAGAGCGAGGAGGGTTCGATAGCTGCGAACGCCACCAACATCCTGCGCGCCCGCACACTTAACGGCCGTACCGCCAGCGTGACGCTTCGCTACGCCTTCTAGGTTTCCCCGGAACCGCCCCTTCCTGAACGGCGATCCGGCGACTGGCGCGGCCCGAGATTTCTCGGGTCGCGCCTTTCTTTTTTCGAGCGTTTGACGAAGGCCGCTCCAGCCTCCATTCCAGACCCATGTCGTCGCCGCAGAAAACCGTTGGAAGCCTGGCTGATCTCGCACGCCTGGCCGGTCTGTCGACATCCACCGTCTCTCGCGCCCTCGCGGACAATCCGGCGATCAGGCAGGCGACCCGGGACCGCGTCAACGCTCTTGCGCGCGAGCACGGGTATCAGCCCAATGTTGTCGGCCGCAACCTGCGCACCGGCCGGACGCAGGCGATTGCCGTGATCCTGCCCCTCGGCCATGAAGTCGGACAACCGGTGTCCGACCCCTTCTTCATCACCCTGCTGGGGCATCTGGCGGACGCATTGACCTCGCGCGGGTACGACCTTTTGCTCTCCCGTGTCATCCCGTCCAGCGCCGACTGGCTGGGCCGGATGACGGATTCCGGACGGGTTGACGGGGTTCTGATCATTGGCCAATCCGACCAGATCGAAACGATCGAGGCTGTCGCCAGCCGATATGCGCCGCTGGTGGTCTGGGGCGCCGCCTTTCCGGACCGTGTCCAATGCACCGTGGGGACGGACAATCGCAAAGGCGGTGAAATGGCGACGCGGCATCTTCTGGACGCCGGACGCCGGCGGCTGGCCTTCTTCGGCAATCCGGATTTTCCCGAGCTGGGTGAGCGCTACGAAGGCTTCCTGCAGGCGCATGGCCAGGCGGGTGTGCAGTCGCCTGAGCATCTTCTCCCCGTTCATCTTACTCCGCAGACGGCCTATGAAACGATCGGCCAATTTCTCGACAGCGGTGCGCGTCTGGATGGGGTCGTGGCGGCCACCGACATCGTCGCCATGGCCGCTATCCGCGCCCTGACAGAACGCGGCCTGTCCGTTCCAGGCGACGTCGCCGTGGTCGGCTATGACGATCTCGAGATCGCCATTCACGCCGCTCCGGCCCTGACAACGATCCGCCAGGACATCGGCGCCGGAGCCCTGGCGATGGTCGATCTGCTCATGCGCCGTCTGGCCGGAGAGACCACCGGATCGGTGGTCCTTGAACCGAGATTGATCGTTCGCGATTCAGCGCCCTAGACCCTTTTCTTCCTCAGGTCGGATCGACCTGAGGAAGAAAAGGTCCAGACTCAAACTGGAGCGCGATCGGACCTCGGTTGGACAGCGAGCGCCTCAGCCTTGTCCGGGGCGTCGAGACCGTACTGGCTGTCGTCGAACCGGGCCAGGCGCGCCCTGGCCGGCTGCTTCACCATATTGACCGCCAGAGCCACGAACAGAACGCCCGCCAGGACGGTCGCGAGGACGAACCCGTATTGAGCGCCGCCGAATACGTCACTGACCGCGCCCATCGCCAGGGGTGACAGGACGGCGCTGACGCAGGTGAAAAACAGGATGACGCCCGCCACTGCACCGTGCTGGGCCTTGGCAAAGCAACTGATGCCCTTCGAGTTCAAGGTCGGATAGATCACCGACATGAACAGGCCCGACAGGGGCAGCAGCCAGACCGCAGCGGCACGCCCCAGCAGGGCCGCCCCCAGGAAACAGATAAAGATCATCAGGCTGGACGCTGCGAGCACCGTCGTCCAGCGGAAGCGGTTCAGCATCCAGGCGCCGAGGAAACGGCCTGCGGCCCTGAGCACGAAGAAGATCGACAGGGCATAGGTGGCGACCAGGATCGCCGGACCGTCATAGCCGGCCAGCAAGGTCGGCATCCAGACATAGATAGCCGTCTCCACGCCGACATACAGCATCGTGCCGAGGCTGAAGGCGAGCGCATAGGGGTCACGCATCATGCCGACTGTCGCCTTCAGGTCAGCCGGTGGCGCGGACGTCCTGACCGTCTTCGGATAGCGAACCAACAGGGCCGTCAGGATCAGGCCGACGGCCAGGGCGCCGGCGATGACATAGAGCCATTTCCACGAGGCGCCGCCCGCGAGCAGGGCGGCCACGATCGCGGGGCCGACGATGGCGCCGACGCCGAAAAAGCCCTCAACCGTGTTCATCGTCGACGTGTGGGAGCGAGTGGACGTCGAGATGTCGCCGATCAAGGCCAGGGCGGCGGTCTTGAACACGCCGATCGCGGCTCCCGATATGAACAGCAGGACGATGAAGAACTCGAAACTGCGGCCCACCGAGAACAGGAATGCCGAGCCGGCGAACAGCCCCAGCCCCACGATGATGGCCGGCTTTCGTCCCATGCGGTCGGCAAGGAAGCCCAGAGCCAGACCCGCCAGGGCGATTCCGCTCATGGTCGCGTAGTGAAACGCGCCACCCGCTGTCATGCCCAGACCGAATTCCTTGATGACCTGCGGGATGATCACCCCGACCGCATCGGTCGTCATGGCGAACATCATGAACATCAGATAGGTCAGCGCCTTGATCAGGCGGGTATCGGGGGGAGTGTCAGCCCTTGCCGGCGTGGTCGTCATCTCGGATTTCCTCCAGGGGCCGAGGGTCGAACGCAGGTGCGCCCGCCGTCTTTTCAGGCCTCGATTGATGGTCGATGTCGCGCATCAGGTCCCGGGCGAGTGCGATCGCCCCCAGAACGCCTGCACGCTCGCCGAGCATCGGCGCCACGAGATAGGCGTCCAGTGCCAGGTCGTCGTCCAGAGCGGGGAGGTAGCCCCCCAGCCGCAGTTTCAGCGCGGCGCGGACAAGCGGCAAAAGGTGAGGGTTCGACGCCACCCCGCCGCCGATGATGATCCGCTCGGGCGCGGTCACAAAGGTCAGTGTGGCAGCCAGCTGTGCGAGGTAGTCGGCGACAAGACCCCAGACGGGATCAGATGGCGCGACGGTTTCGCCCGCCCTTCCCAGCCTTTTTGCGATCGCGGGCCCGGACACGAGTCCTTCCAGGCAGTCGCCATGAAACGGGCAGGCGCCCGGAAAGGCGTCGCGCGCCGCGTCGCGGCTGACCGGGATATGGCCGGCCTCGGGATGCATCGCACCGTGAACGGGCCGCCCGTTACAGATCACGCCCACGCCCACGCCGGTGCCCACGGTGACATAGGCATGGTCGGCAAGCCCTCGCGCTGCGCCCCAACGGCCCTCTGCCAGGGCCGCTCCGGCGACGTCCGTGTCCAGGGCGATCGGAACTCCGAACCGCGCGAAAGGGCTGACGAGGTCGGCGCCCGTCCAGCCCGGCTTGGGCGTGGGGAGGATATGACCCCAGTCAGCCGCCGTCCGATCAAGCCTGACCGGGCCGAAGCTGGCGATACCGATCGCGGTCAGGCCTCGGGTCTGTTGCAGTCCGGTCAGGCGCTCAATGACCAAGCCCAGGGTTTCCCGGGGCGTGGTGGTTTTGATCCTCACAAGCGTCGACAGATCGTCGGGGCCCGTGCCGAACCCGACCACAACCTTTGTGCCGCCGAATTCGATTCCCGCGACCAGGCTCATGACGACACGACCAGCCAGACCACTTCGTAGGGGGCGAGCGCAATCAAGCCTTCCTGCTGCACCCGTCCCGTCAGGAGGTCGACAGCGCCTCGAGAGAACCGAAGCGGCAGCGGCGCGCGCTCTTGTTTCGGCGACAGGTTGGCGACAACCAGCAAGGACGACGTCCCGCCCCCACGCTGGAACGCCAGGACCGCTGAAACGCCCAGGTCAAGCGGCTCGGCCCGGCCGCTCACGTCCATGCGATCGAGCGTCGCTGCGGCGTCCGCGAGGCGTCGGATTGACGAGAATATCCTGGATGCCGTTGATCCTGCGGAACGGTGATCCTTTGCGCGGTTCCAGTCCATCGTCGGCCGATGCAGCCATCGCCCATCCCCCTTCCGGTCAGGATCCGTGTCCCATTCCGGATCGTTCGCCAGGCCGATTTCATCGCCCATATAGATCAGGGGCCAGCCGTCCAGGCCAAAGGTGACGCCATAGAGAAGCAGCAGCCTGGCCAGCGCCTCGTCCTGGTCGACTCCAGTCTTGTCCAGCCCGACCAGGGCCGCGGCCATGCCATTGGTGGACGGCGCGCCGCCTGCCGCCGTCTGGAACGCCCGCCCGTCCGAGAACCCCTCGCCATCGTAGAAGTCGGACCAGCGCTTCAAATCTTCCGGCGGGGCGTAGGCCGCCAGGGCGTTCCAGATCAGATCGTCGTGGCAGCGCACGTAGTTGAGCCATGCCGCATGGTCGGGACGTGCGGCGGCGGCCGTCAGAACCGTGCGGGCGATCGTCGCGTCCTCGTCGGCCAGGGCGCCCCATAGCGCGGTCATCACGCCGTTGTTGTAGGCGAGGTCGCACCCCGGGGCTTCGTCGCCAAAAAACGGCAGGACGTCATCGATGCTCTCGATCGCCTCGGCCAGCAGCACCACGCCTGGGGCGACGATCGAAAGGGCTGCGCGCCAGGCTTCCACGATCAGATAAGCCTCGGGCTGGTTGCGGCAGTTGGTGCCCGCACGCTTCCAGAGGAAGGGCGCGCTGTCGAGCCGGAACCCATCCACGCCCTGTTCGGTGAGATGGATCAGGACATCCAGCATCTCGTAGAAAACATCGGGATTGGCGTAGTTCAGGTCCCACTGGAAGGGATAGAAGGTCGTCCAGACATGGGCATTGAAGCCCGGGACATAGGTGAAGCTTCCTGGGGCCGTGTCCGGGAACACATCGACGAGATCGCGTTCCCACAACTCAACCTCGTCCCGGGCATGTACCAGATGATAGTAGTCTTGAAAGACACGGTCGCCATCCAGGGCCTGCTGCGCCCATTGATGTTCCCTGGCGGTGTGGTTGCACACGACGTCGAGCAAAAGACCCATCCCTCTGGACCGCAGATCACTCGCCAGGCCGCGCAGGTCCGCCATTGTTCCCAGATGCGGCTCAACTTGCCGATAGTCTGCAACAGCGAAACCGCCGTCGCTGTCGCCGGATCTGGCGCGCAGGAGGGGCAGGGGGTGAAGCCACCGGACGCCGAGATCCTCCAGATAGTCCAGCCGCTGTCGAACGCCTGGCAGATCGGTGGCGAAACGATCGACGTAGAATGTGTAGACAGAATTTCCGGACCGGGCTGTCCAGTTCGGATGGCTGGAGCGATCTGCATCGCTCGCCTGCAGAGCCTCCGGCCGGCTTTCGGCCGCCTCATGAAGTCGCTCCCGCAGTCTCTCGAGCAAACGTCCGGCGTCCGCCCCGTAAACCCGCCTGATCCGCGCCTCCAGGACGGGCCAGTAGCGGCTGAATCGGTCCTGGATCAGGGGGGCGTCAGTCACGCCGGCAACAGACGGCGGGGGTTTGAGCGTGGAGGGAAATGGCACGGTTTGGTCCCGGTCGAAAGCAAGGCGCGTCTCCTGACTACCGACAAATGCAATCGATTGCAAATGACCTGACCCACAGGACACGTTCCCGAGTTCGGCAAGTTCGCACGGGCGTTCTTCATTCGCTCCGGTTCATTCGTGCTCCGGAACCCTTCGCCACAGCGCCGCAAGGACGGGCAGGACGATCAGTGTGAGCACCGTCGCGGTGGTCAGCCCGCCGATGACGACCGTGGCCAACGGCTTCTGCACCTCGGCCCCCGCCCCCGCCGCGAACGCCATGGGCACGAACCCCAGCACCGCGACCAGGGCCGTGGTCAGGACGGCGCGCAGACGGCTGACGGCTCCGTGAAGCGCGGCCTCGCCCGGCGGGTCGCCGTCCGTCAGGCGTTGGCGAATGGCCTGCATCAGCACCAGGCCGTTCAGGGTCGCGACGCCTGACACGGCGATGAAGCCGACCGCCGCACTGATCGACAGCGGCATGCCTCGCAGCGCCAGCGCCAGCGCCCCCCCGACCAGGGCCAGGGGCACGCCGGCGAACACCAGGGCCGCGTCCTTCCACGACCGCAGGGCCAGGACCAGCAGGCCGCCGATGGTCAGGAAGACGAGGGGCACGATCAGGGCCAGGCGGGCCGAGGCCCGCTGCAGGTTCTCGAACTGTCCGCCCCAGTCGATCCAGCCGGACGGCGGCGGCTGGACCTGGGCGGCGACCCTGGCCTGCGCCTCGGCGACGAAACCGCCCAGGTCGCGACCGCGCACATTGGCCTGGACGATCATGCGACGCTTTCCGTTGGCGCGACTGATCTGGTTCGGCCCCTCGGCCACGTCGAAACGGGCGACCGAGGACAGGGGCACGGTCGGGGCGCCGGCCTGGGCGTTTTCCGGCATGACCGGCAGTTGCTCCATGACCGTGGGATCTGCGCGCAAGGCGTCGTCCAGCCTCACGACGACGTCGAAGCGTCGATCGCCCTCGTTGACCTGACCGGCGGAGCGGCCGGCGAAGGCGATGGCCAGGGCGTCGGCGGCGTCGGACGCATGGACGCCCTGCGCCGCCGCCACGGTGCGATCGACGCTGGCGGTGATGGTCGGCTGGCCCGACACCTGTTCGACCCGCACATCGGCCGCGCCCTCGATGCCGTTCAACACGCCGGCTACCTGCTGGGCCGTGCGGTCCATGGCGGCGAAATCGTCGCCATAGATCATGACCGCCACGTCCGACCGGACCCCGGCGATCAACTCGTTGAACCGCATCTCGATGGGCTGGGTGAACTCGTAGTTGTTGCCCAGCAGGCTCGACAGCCGTTCCTCCATGTCCGCCACCAGATCGGCCTTGGCCAGTCCCGGTTCAGGCCAGTCGCGGCGGTCCTTCAGGATGACGAAGGTGTCCGAGATCGACGGCGGCATGGGGTCCGACGCGACCTCGGCGGTGCCTGTCCGGGTGAAGACCCGCTCGACCTGCGGCATGGCCTTCAGCGTGCGTTCGACCTGGAACTGCATCGCCTGGCTCTGTTCCAGCGAGGTCGAGGGGACACGCAGGGCCTGGACCAGCACGTCGCCCTCGTCGAGTTGGGGCACGAACTCGCGACCCAGGGTCAGGAAGGCGACCAGACCCGCGATCAGGGCGATCCCCGCGCCCGTCAGCACCAGCCGGGGCCGGCCGATGGCTCGTTTCAGCAGCGGTTGATAGCGGGCCTTGGCCGCGCGTGTCAGGCGCGTCTCCTCGTGATCCGCCCTGGGCTCCCTGACCAGCAGGGCCGCCATGGCCGGCACGAAGGTGAAGCTGAGGACGAAGGCGGCGGCCAGGGCCAGCATCACGGTCGCGGCCATCGGGCCGAACATCTTGCCCTCCACGCCTTCGAACATCAGCAGGGGGGCGTAGACCAGCAGGATGATCGCCTGGCCGAAGGCGGCCGGCCGGGCCATCTCACGCGCCGAGGCCGCAGCGACGGACAGACGTTCGGCGGTCGTGAGGGCGCGCCCCGTCTCTGCGCTCTTGAGGCCGAGCCGGCGCAGGGTGTTCTCGATCACCACCACGGCCCCGTCGACGATCAGGCCGAAGTCGAGCGCGCCGAGGCTGAGCAGATTGGCGCTGATGCCGAACCGGTTCATCGCCGAGGCGGCGAACAGGAAGCTGAGCGGAATGACCAGGGCGGTGATGATCGCCGCCCTGACATTGCCCAGGGCGAAGAACAGCACGGCGACGACCAGCAGGGCGCCCAGCAGCAGATTGTGCTCAACGGTGCGGACGGTCGCCTCGACCAGTTCGGTCCGGTCCAGTTCAGGCCGCAGGCGCACCCCGGGGGGCAGGCTGGGCGTGATTTCCTCGAGACGTGCGCCGACGCGGCGGGCCACCTCGCGCGAGTTCTCGCCCTGCAGCATCAGGGCCGTGCCGACCACGGTCTCGCGGCCATCGGCGCTGGCCGAGCCCAGGCGGGGAGCGCGGCCGATCTCGACCGTCGCGACGTCGGAGACGCGGATCACCTGGCCGCCGCGATTGAGGATGGGCGTCTGGGCCAGATCGTCCAGACTTTTCAGCCGGGCGTCGGCGCGGACGATGTAGGCTTCTCCCGCGCGGTTGACGTAGCCTGCGCCGGCGATGCGATTGGCGTGCTCCAGCGCCTCGACCAGCTGCACCAGACCCACGCCGTAGGCCGCGAGGCGACCGGGGTCGGGATGGACCGCATACTCCTTCACATAGCCGCCCAGCACGTCCACGCCGGCGACGCCGGGAACGGTCTTCAGCTGGGGGGCGACGAGCCAGTCCTGGATCGTGCGGAGATAGGTCGCCTTCTCCTGATCGGAGACCAGACGTTCGCCCTCGGGCGTGACATAGGCGGCGCCGGGCCGCGCCGCCGGGCCGGTCAGTTCCAGCGTCCAGATATAGACCTCGCCCAGGCCCGTCACGACCGGCCCCATCGACGGCGAAAGCCCTGCGGGCAGGTCCTCGCGCGCCGCCAGCAGCCGTTCGTTGACCAGGTTGCGCGCGAAATAGATGTCCGTCGCATCGGTGAAGACGGCGGTGATCTGGGAAAAGCCGTGGCGCGACAGGGACCGCGTCTCTGTAAGACCCGGCAGGCCTGCCAGCGCGGTCTCCAGCGGGTAGGTGACCTGGCGTTCGACCTCCTCTGGCCCCAGGGCCGGGGCGACGGTGGTGATCTGCACCTGACGGTTGGTGATGTCGGGCACGGCGTCGATGGGCAGGTGCAGCAGTTCGCGTCCGCCCAGGATGGCCAGCACCACGGCCAGTCCGACGACCAGCCAGCGGAAACGCACGGAGGCGTCGATGATCCGGTTCAGCATGATCAGTGTCCGTGCCCGGCTTCGCCCTTGGCCAGTTCGGCCTTGAGCAGGAAGGCCCCGGCGCCGGCGATACGCTCGGCGCCGGACAGGCCGGACACGATCTCGATGCGACCATCGGATGTTCGGCCGGTCACGACAGGCCGGGCGCGGAACCCTCCATTCTCCTGCACGAAGACGGACGGCCCGCCCTCTAGGGTCTGCACCGCGTCCAGCGGCGCGACGGGCGTTCCTGTCCCGGCGCCGGCCGAGACGCGGGCCGAGACGACGGATCCCGCCGGCGGCGCGTCGCCCGACGGGCGGGCGCGAACGATGACGACGCCGTTCGCATTGGCGGGGGCGATGGCGATGACGACGCCCGACACGACGCGCGACCCGGCGACCGTGCTTTCCAGCCTGTCGCCGACCTTCAGGACGGCGGCGGCGGCGGGCGGCGCCTCGAACAGCAGTTCGACGCGCCCCGGATCGGCGACGGCGGCGACCTGCAACGCCTCTTCGTGCAGCACCTGGCCCGGCGCGGCGCTCAGGCGGGTGACGACGCCGGCGATGGGACTGCGGACCACCGTCAGGCCGTCGGAGCCCGGCGCGCCGAAAGCGCCGACGCGGGCGCGGGCGGCGCGATGCTGGGCCTCGGCGCGGCGGGTCTCGGCGGTGGTGACGTCCAGCCGGGCCTGGGAGACCCAGCCCTGTTCGAACAGGGTGCGGTCGCGGCGTTCGGCCGCGTGGGCCGCCTCGACCGTCGCCCTGGCCGCGTCGGCGTCGGCGCGGGAAGCTGCGCCGTCCGGGCTGCGCACGGTGATCAGCGGCGAACCGGCGGCCACGCGATCGCCCAGGCCGACGTGGACCCGCACCACGGCGCCGCCCAGAGGGGCGTCCACGACCGCCTCGGCGCCGGGCGCGAAGGCGACCCGGCCCGGCAGTTTCAGCTCGGCCCCGCCGCCCCGCTGAACGGCGACGACGGAGACGCCGGCCCGCGCGGCCGCCTGGGGCGTCAGGGCGACGAAAGCCGCCTCGGCGGATGGGTCGGCGTGGCCGTCCGCCTCTGCGTGGTCGGCCTCGGCGGGCGGGCGCTCCATAAGTCGGGCGCCGCCGAAGCCCGCGCCCAGGGCGATGACGACGGCGGCGCCGCTCATCAGCCAGTGTTTCTTCAAGGTCATGATCGATCCTCGCCCGGCGCACGGCCGGGCCCAGAGTTCAGGACGCGCGGCATGTGCGCCACGCGCAGGGCTCAGGAAGGGCCGGACGCCAAGCCCGGCCGAGGATCAGATTCTGGGAGGCCGCTCAGGACCGTCAGGCCGCCCGAGCGGGGTGGCGACACTGTCGCTCCAGGCCCGGGGCTGGCCGAAGACGGCGATGAAACGCGGCATCGCCATGTCGTTGGACACGCCGGAATGCGGCGCATGGCAACAGCCGTTGGCGCACGCGGGGCCGCAGTCGGGGCACTGACTTTCGCCGCCGGACGCTGCCTCGGCGACTTGGATCCTGGTCGGTGCTTCCGCTTCGCAGGCGTGGCTTTCGAAGGCGGGCATGGCGAAGACCAGCGTCAGCAGCAGAGTGCTGACGAAGCTAAATCGACGGACCGATTCTCGCAGAGGTCTAAGCATCGGAGGTGCCCATATCACCAATGGTCAGCGATGTCGTCGCTACAAAAGCGGCGCTTCACCACGCGCAGGAAGAAGTGAGGGAACATGTCGGGGGTACGAGCGGGCGCTACGGCAAATTCCGCAGCTCCGGTGGTGTCAGTCCAATGAGAAGTTGTCTCCAGTGGGCAGAGTGAGGGCAGCTGAGGTGATCATCAGGTTGCGAGCGACTTCCACTCGACCAGGGCGGCCAAGCGTCGGGCTTTGAAATGGTCTCTGCTGATGAGGTGGCGATCCTGATTGAAATGATTGCAGAAGACGGCGTGGACGGCGCTGAATTTCTGCAGGGTCGTCATATGGCGGAAGCGCTGCATGGCCCGCTCCCGTCGTCGAAACGGCAGGTGCGAATTCTCGACGCGATTGTTGAGCCAGCGGCCGGTGGCCTGCTTGCCGGCACCGCCGATCTCTTTCAGGGCGGCCCTGTCGGATCTGGGTCCGTCTGTGACGACCGCCTTCACTGGGCCGTGTCGACGCGTGGCTTTCTTCAGGAATTTCAGCGCTGCAGCCTTGTCTCGTGTCCTGGTGACAAAGGATTCCAGGATATCTCCTTCGTGGTCGACCGCGCGCCAGAGGTAGTGGCGCTCGCCGTTGATCCGCACGAAAACCTCATCCAGATGCCAGCGAGAATGCGTGAAGGATCGCATCGCCTGAACGCGCTTGCGGCGGATATCGCCCGCGAACATCGGGCCGAACCGGCTCCACCAGAGCCGCACGGTTTCATGGCAAATGTCGATACCGCGCTCGGCCAGCAGGTCCTCGACCTGGCGCAGCGAAAGCGGGAACCGGACCTACATCATGACGACGGTCCGGATCACCTCGGGCGAGCTGTCGAACCATCGAAACGGGTTGTCGGACTTGGCCATCTGGCCACGCTACGCGACCCGATCAACGGCGCAACCGGTTTGGGCTGACAAGACCGCCGCGGATGGTCCGCTTCGCGTCAGGATGCCAAGGACCGGCACCGACCTGTTGCCGACGGTCGCGAAGTCCACTTCCGGAAATGGCCCCGGCCACGCGGCGGAAGCCATGTCTCGTCATAAATCGACGGCGTCTTTTTGCGGCCCTGTCCGCTGTACAACCGCGTTGTCGTAACTCTCTGCAGACCCTCGATTTGGAGCCTGCCATGCACAGTCGCGACTTTATCTGCTTTTTGCTTCTCATCGCCGGGCTCGCAGGCTGCGGCGAACGAGAGACGCGTCTCCATACCGACCCGACGACAGGCGAGCAGGTGACCCTGCGGACCGGCAGCGCCATTTCCGCGCCAACGAATCTGCCAGACTTCGCACCGCTCTACCCGGGCGCGCGCGTCGAGAACGTGATCGAGGGTGGCGGGGCTGAGGGCGAAAGAGGCGGTATGGTCGCCTTCCGGACGCCGGACGCTGTTGAGACGGTGGCCGCCTTCTATCGCTCGCGCCTGGACGCCTCCGGCCTGACGGAACGGAACAACGCCAATCTGAACGGAGCGATCATTCTCACCGCCGCCGATCCGGATGGGTCGCAACGTGGGGTCCAGGTCAGCATCGCGACAACGGCTGATGCGCCCGGCAGCTATGTCACCCTCGTCTACAATCTTGGCGAAGGTTGACGATTGTCCGGACGACAGCCACCGTCGTTCGATCAATACAGGTCAGGGATGCGCGATGGACTGGGACCGTGTCGAGGCTGTTCTGGACGAGGTGCTGGATCGTGATCCGCGCGAGCGCGACGATCTGGTCAGGGAACGCCTCGGCGACAGTCCTGATCTCGTACGCGAGGCGCTTTCGCTTCTCGCCGCTACCAAGAACGCCTCAACATTCCTGACACCACCGCCATCGCCCCCGTCCAGCGGCTTCGTTCCCGGTGCGCGCTTCGGCGCCTGGGAGATCGCCGCTCCCCTCGGCGCCGGCGGGATGGGCGAGGTCTATCTGGTCGAACGCGCGGATGGCGAATACCGTCAGCAGGCGGCCCTGAAGCTGATGCGACCCCTTCCGGCCGCCTACTGGAGCCGCTTCCAGGTCGAACGGCAGATTTTGGCCGAACTCGAACACCCCGGTGTCGCTCGCCTGCTGGACGGAGGACTGAGTGACGACGGACGGCCCTTCATGGTGCTGGAGTATGTCAAAGGCGCGCCGATAGACGTCTGGGCGGAGAGGACCGGGGCCGACACGCGGCGCAAGGTCAGCCTGATCCTGGACGCCTGCGAGGCGGCGGCCCACGCCAACGCCCAGTTGATCGTCCACCGCGACATCAAGTCGTCCAACATCCTCGTCACCGGGGAGGGCCGGACACGGCTAATCGATTTCGGCGTCGCGCGGCTGCTGGCGCCTTCGGGCGAGCGTACGGAAACGCCGGTATCTATCGAATACGCCGCCCCCGAGCTTCTCAGCGGTGGAGCCGCGACGGTCATGACGGATGTCTATGGCCTGGCCGCGACCCTCTATGAACTGCTGAGCGGACATCCCCCGGTCAGGGTGGAAGGCGAACCGATCGCCGTGGCGGTCCGCCGGATCACCGACGAGGTTCCGCCTCGACTGAAGACCCAGGTCGCCGCGGCTCCGGGCCAGGGACCGCTCGTCCATGACCTTGACGCCATTCTGGCAAAGGCGCTCCGCAAGGAGCCGGAAGCCCGCTATGCGACCGTCGACGCCTTCGCGCTCGATCTCCGGCACGCCCTGGCGGGCCGTCCTGTCGCCGCGCGAGAAGGCGAACGGGGCTATGCTCTGGGACGGTTCGTTCGGCGGCGGCGCTGGCCCCTCGCGGCCGCCGCAGCGGTCGTGCTCAGCCTTTCGGCCGGGCTGGGTCTCGCGCTCAATCAGGCCGAGCGCGCCGAACGCGAGCGGGACGCCGCCGTCCGGGAACAGGCCCGGATGGAGGCCGTGCAACAGTATCTGTATTTCATGCTGCGAAACGCGGCCGAAGCGGGCGGCGCCGACGCAGACGCCAAGCAGATTCTCGACAAGGCCGCCGCCCAGGTCCTGGCCCAGTTCGAGGCGGACCCTGTGCGGGGCGGCCCGGTCGTGCGGATGCTGGGCGAACTCTACTTCTACCTCAACGACTATGAGGCGGCCGAACCCCTGCTGACGCGCCTGATGACGGCCCGCGGCGTCGCCCCCTCAATCGTCGCCTCAGCCGCCTATGACCTCGCCCAGGTCAAGCTCAGGCAGGCGGAACCCGAGGTGGCGGCAGGCTTCCTGGCACAGGCCCAGAGCTTCTGGGCCGCAGATCCGGAACGCTGGAAGTCCCAGTTGATCGACAGCCGTCTGGGCGAGGCCCGCCTTTTGCGCGATCAGGGCGAGGTCGAGCAGGCCGTGGCGCTGTTGCAGGCCCATCTTCCGGCCCGCCTGGCCACAAGCGGCGTCGCCCACCGTGACACCGGAGTCTATTACAATGATCTGGGCGTGATGTTGGCGGCGGCGGGCCGAAACGACGAGGCCATCCCGATGTTCCGCTCGGCGCTTGGCGTCTGGGAGGCGACCGGCCTCTCGCGTGGACCGGACGCCCTGAACACCCTGAATAACCTGGCTGCGCTGGAAGTCCTTTCGGGCCGCCCCGCCCAGGCCGAGCCGCTGTTCGCGCAAGCTGTAAGCCTGCGGCGACAGATGTATGGCGCGTCGGCCGCCACGGCGGCCCTGATCAGCAACTACGGAAAGACCCTGCTAAAGCTAGATCGCACGACGGAGGCGACGCCCCTGCTTCAGGAGGCCGTCGCCATGGCGCGCGCCCACGCCGGGGTCGGCAGCCTGCACTATGCGTCCGCGCTGGCCGGGCTCAGCGAGGCGATGCTGCGCTCCGGCGCGATCGCTCAGGCCGCCGGCCTGAGCGAACAGGGGCTGGCCGAGGTTCGCGCGGAACTGGGACCGTCCCATCCGGCGTCAGCGGTGGTGATGATCTCCCTCGGACGCGCTCGCGCCGCCCAGGGCCGCAGCGCCGAGGCCAAGGCCCTGCTCGACGAGGCGGAGATCGCCCTGACAGCCCTCGGTCCAGCGGGCGCGTCCCAGATAAAGGCGATCGATCAGATCAGGACGCGATACGGACTTGATTGAGCGTGTCGTTTTGCATCAGGCCGTCCTCGTTCCCGGCCGGACCGTTGTCGCCGTCGGCGCCATTCAACTCGCGAAACAGCCACGCCCGAGCCTTGACCCAATCGCGCCGAACGGTGCGGTCAGTGACCCCCATAACCTTCGCCGTCTGTTCGTCACTATAGCCAGCAAAAAAGCGGAACTCGATCACCTGCGAAAGGCGGGGATTAAGACGCGACAGACGGCCCAAGGCCTCGTCCAGTTCCACCAGTCGCGCATCACTTTCCCAGAACGGTTCGATGTCGTCGGTCAGCGTGTCGATCTTGCCGCTCCCCCGTTTCGCCGCCAGCCGCGCGCGGGCGTGGTCGACGAGGACGTGACGCATGGCAAGCGCGGCGGCGTGCAGGAAATGGTTGTCGTCCAGCCAGCCCTCGCTGCGACGGAGCCGGAGCCAGGCCTCGCTGATCAGTGCCGTGGTGCGCAGCGTCTCTCCGGCATGAACCCGAAACCGCTCGCGCCGGGCGATCTTGCGAAGCTCGCCCCAAAGCTGGGGCGCCAGCCGGTCGGCGGCGCGCCGGACCGGTTCGGGCGGGTCAATATCGAACACCGCGATTGGAACCGCACTCATGTCCTTGCTCCAAGCCAGTCGGGTCGCCGGGAGCATACTACGTGGAACGCACGACAACTCCAGCATCGACGTTCGGTGACGCCGCGACGTCTCAGCTCTTTTCGTCCGAAAAGCTGAGCTGGACGATCGCATCCGGTTCGGATTTGTCGATGACGACGACGGTCAGCCTGGACTGTCCGTCAACCGACCTGCCTTCGAGACTGGTCTCGACATGGTCGCGCACGGGCCGGGTCGTCGCCTCGCCGGGCGTCATGCCATGCCGCGCCATCGACGCCCGATGGAAAGCCGTGACCTGGGCGGCAGACCCTGGCGCCCTGTACATCAGCATGCCTGTAGAGCGCAGGTCGTTGTTTCCGGTAAAGGACGTCAGATAGGCGCCGCCAGGCGCGGTCTCGACATAGTCCGGCAGGCCGTCACGCGGTATAGGCCGCTCCGCCGTGGCGGACCCCATGGTCTTGGCGAATCCGGCGGCGGCCGCCTCATTGACGCCGGGAGACGAGGGCGGGTCCGCCGGGCTGTCCGCCGGACCGCATCCGGCGACAAGCACCAGCGGCGCCAGGACGATCAACGCGTGACGCAGTGTATCCATGGCCGTGGCGCTCCATTGCAGCGACGAGCCGTCGCCGTAGCTGAAATTACGACATTTCGCCGTCCCGACGGACATTGCGACGGCCCGGCGCTGTCATTCCGGCGCCCGACCCAGGATCACCGCTACGCCCTCAGTCTCACCCGGCGCGAAGTAGGCGCCGGTCAACGGACCTTCGGCCGGTGTCGTGCGGAACACCAGGTGGTGGTCCAGCCCGTCGGCCCCGGGAGCGAAGGCGAGCGTCGCCCAGCCCCCGTTCACGCGCCCCTTTACCTCGGCGGACACGCCGTCCAGCTCGCAGTGTTCTGCGCCGGCCCGGACCGGAGGCAGGTCGATGCCGCAGAAGGGCTGATATAGGACGTAGCTGCCTTCGATAACCGCGCCGTCCTGGATGACCTGGACCAGCATGATCGCAGCGTCAGACGGATCCCTTGGCCGGGTCACGCGCCAGTTGGCCTGCAGCGGGCCGGCAGGTCTCAGGGCGGCGCGGTCTTCGCCGGCCGCCGCCTCGTGGCCGGGAAGCCTCTCCTGCGCGACTGCGGCGCCTGTGGCCCCGATGGCCGCCGCGACGACAGCAAAGACGATTGATCGCACAGACTTCAAGACAGGCTCCCGGCGGCTGTCGCGCGGCCGGATTCGGCCCTCGCGGCGATGTCCGGATCTCGGCGATCGAAACGGCCGTTCCAGCGATCCAGAGGCGTGCCGTCGCAGAACGACCAGAAGCCGAGGAACTCCTGGCGATCACGCGGAACGTGGAACTGGAACCGGCCCCAGTAGTGCGAGCCGCCACGCGCGGTGTCACAGCGCTGTGCGGATCGCGGCTGGCGCCAATAACCCTCGATCCGGTCGATCCCGTCCGGGCCTTCGCTCCCGACCTCGCGCACGCCTTCAAATCGGCCCTGCCCGCTCGCATAGCGCCCTGCGGCGCCTTCGGCGTCCCAGCGGTCAAACACCAGATCCTCATGGTCGGTGGCGTAGATGCGCCCGATCATTTCCGGCTCGAAGTCGGTGGCCTCGATCTCGAGTTCCAGGGGCGGGAGAGGGCCGGATTCATAGCCGGAATTCCTCCCGTCTTCTGACGCGGTCGTCTCCCCGACCCCGCCCCCCGACGCGGCCGCGACGGGGGGCGGGGCCTCACGCCCCCCGTCTCCTGAAGGCCGGTCGCAGCCGACAAGGATCAGGACAAGAACGAAGGCCAGAAAGCGTATGGATGGCTCACGCATGGGGATCATCGCCGTCGTCAGATCAGAAGAGCCGGCCTATGCCTTCGCGAATGCGGTCATGAGCGCGGCGCTCGACCTCGTCGCCGGCCGCGCGAGCGGCGCGATCCACCACGCCGGGCAGGGGCCGCCCCTGCGAGTCCACTGGGACAGCGCCCGGCGTACGGGCCCGCACCGAGGTGTCTGATCCGGCGCGTTGTTGCCCGGGTTGCCCCGCCAGCTGGGCGTTGACTGCGGCTTCGATGGTTGGGTCACGCCTGACGAAAACGCCGTTCCAACGGTCGAGCGGCGTACCGTCACAGTGAGACCAGAAGCCCAGATATCCGTCATCCCGGCGCATGAAGTTGAACTGGATCCGACCCCAGTAGTAGGTGCCGTTCCTCGGGCTGTCGCACCTCTGGGTTGCGGTCTGCTGATACCAGTAGCCTTCGACAGTGTCGTAGCCGGTGTCCTGATCGTCTGCCGGCGAGACCGTCCCCTCGAAGACTCCGGCGATGGCGTGGGCGTCCTCGCCTCCGCTGAACCGGCCGGACGCCCCGCCGCGGTCAAAACGTTCCAGGACCACTTCGCCGAAGTCGGTATCGTAGATGCGGCCGATCAGTTCGGGCCGATGGTCCACCCTGTAAACGGGGCCCGTCAGCGCCTGTGCATCCGATCCGCCGCCCCCACTGCCCATACCCGCCACGACCGGGCCGCTTGCCCCTCCGACGGCGCCGTCCGCGCCGGCTGCACCCCAGTCGCTCGGACCCAGATAGCGAGCGGACGAGACCCGCGCGTTCCAGTCGCCCATATCGCTGACCCGCCCCTGAACCACCCGGCATCCGCCACGGTAGCCGGCATCAAGGCAGACTTCCCAGCGACCTTCGGCGATCATGCTGCGCGCCTTGTCGGCGAACTGCAGGGCGCCCAGGTTCTCGACGCCGCGATCCATCCGGCGCGAGTCTCCACCGAACCCTGTGTCGGCGTACAGGCGAAGTGTGGGTCCGTTCTGGGCGACCGCCATCGTAGGCGCGAGCGCCGCCATCATGATCGCGCCGAGTCCGGCTGCCGTTCGTGTCATGGTCAACTCCTGTCCAGGCATCTGAAGACAGGAACGTGATCCCGTCGGCCGGGCGGACATGACCGGACTTAAAAAGTCCGACCGCGACTCGCGGGCTTCGCCATGTCCGGTTCACCCTCCCCATGCCGTTTTCATCGGTAGCGGCGGCAGGGGAAAGACGGCATGGCTCAGGTTAGGAAACGGCCCGGTAGATCAGGACCGCGAATAATGGCGGCGGCTCTGACGCTTGCGATGGTGGCAACGGCTCCGGTTGTTCAGGCTCAGGATGTTCTGGTCTACGGCATGGGAACGGGCGAGGCCCTGGACCTGACCGGCAAGCCTCTCACCTTCCTGCCCGAGCGTCTGCCCCCTCTGCCGCCGACGGGCTATCCGGTTCCCGCCGAGGCCCAGTCCGGAGCCAGTCTGGCCTATCAACGCCATCGGCTCACCTGGGGGCGACCGACGATCGACACCACGCTTAACGGCCGCCCCACCGTCTTCTGGCGCACCACCCCCGAGAGCGGCGGGTCTGCTGGGAACTACAAGCCCGTACGAAATGCGGAACCAAACGACCTGCGCCTGTGCACACGTCCCGGCGCCGTCAACTGGTGCGCCGCGGATCAGTATTCAGTGACGCTGAAGTCGGGAAACATGGAAGACGCCTGGATGCTGCCCCTCCTGTTCTCCCACGAGTTCGTTCACCTGAAGCAGTATGAGTGGCTCGGCATGACGAAGTTCAACAACTATGCACCGCACTGGTTCTACGAAGGCAGCGCGAACGGTTGGGGTTACGGCATGATGGAGGCCGATGCAGCCCTCGACCGCCGCTCTCTGGCCCGGCGCCTGGCTGACCACTCCGACCGCCGCTATCTGGGCTTCATCCTTGGCCTGCGATACTACGACCAGCCCCTGGACGTGGACGCGGCCCTGTCGATCTACCCTAGGAACCATCCCGACTATCCGGGAAACGAGGCGGACTGGCGACGCTTCGTCAATGCCGGGGCCGGCCGGTGCCGGGACTACGGTCTCCGGGAGGATGAGGAATGCCGGGCGGCGATCGACGCGGAGACGCCGTCGATCATCGCCGCCCACGCCCATATCCAGATGGCCGGCTACATGACCGGCTCCTTCTATCGGTACATGATGGTCGGGCAGAGACAGGGGCCTCGGGCGGTGGTGACCATGATGCGACGCCCGGCGCCCTCGCAAACCCGGAACTCTTCATGGATGGGCTGGATCGACGACGGCATTCGCGTGGCGTCGGTCGTGGATGCGAACGGGTCGCCGGTCGCCGGGCCTGATGGACGCCCGATTCCGGTATGGCCCGGCGGGGTACGGCAGATCTATACCGAGATGATCGCCGAGCTTGCCGATCTGCCGGACCTCAGGGGCTATGGCCGCAACGGCGAACTTGCGGCGCCGCGCTATGACGGCCGATTGTGGTCCAAGGGTTGCCAGCGCGTGGATCTGACCCGACAGGATGCGATCACCCGGCCCGCCCAGATCGCTCCGATCGCGGCGCGGTGCTTTCGCGTCCGCGCGCCGGCGATCGGCGCCGATGAGACCACCCTCATCATCACGGCCTCGTCCACCCAGCCCGAGGCCTGCAATGACCTCGGCCTGACCTCGCGCGGCCAGGTCGTTCGCGAAACGATGGCCGTGAGGCGGGAGGACGGATGCAGCATCAATTGGGTGGTTCCCTTCGCCCCCCTCAACCGGGGCGATTCCGGCGGGCTGCAGGGGGACCAGCGGGTGCTGATCGTCAATGCCGCGGACCGCGCGACAGCCACTACCTGGCGCGATGTCGAGGTCGACTTCACCTATTTCCAGATCAGTGGATCGCTCGACGGCGCGGCCGAACCTGATGAGCACACCGAGTTCCGCGAGAAGAGGGCCGTCGCCGACGTCGCCCTTGCCCAAGCCGCCGCAGGCGTCGGTCGGCGCAAGGCGCGACGTCTCCTCCCTCTGGATCTGAAGGCGCCCCGCAGGGCCAAAACTCACGTGGCCTATCGGGCAGGCGCCAGAGACCGACGCAACCTGCCCAAGCCCAGCCCGACCGAGTTTCAGCCCGCACTGGCGCCCTTGATGATCCGCAGTATGCCTGACGACGGCGCCGACTGCGACCCTGCCGGGCGAGCCGCGTTCGAGTGCGGGCCGGGCATGAGCCTGGCTTTCGTCACCGGCCAGTTGAATGAGATGGCCAGCACCGCCTGGGCGGCCGCTCGCACGGTTCATCTTCACGACATGACGTCAGCGGACGGGGATGTCCTCGAGACGGACCTGCTCGATGTCGCCACCGCCGACCTCGCCCGCCGACAGGCCGAGATGACGGCGATCGTCACGGCCGCATCTCAAGGGCGTGCGCCCCGAGGTGCGCGCATCGAGCTCGTGATGCCTCCGCTGGAGATCGGCCAGACCGGATCGTTTCCGGCGCGCGTAAATGTCGAATGGGGCGACGGGACGCTCGGGGGGACCGGCGTCGTCAACTCCCTTGGGCCTCGGGGTGCGGAAACCGGCAGCGACGGCTGCAACTTTGGTACGCCGCCCAGCCGCGCGACGGTGCAGATCACCGCCAACCGGCCGGGATATCTGGTCGGCGCCTTTTCGGCCCGACTCTACCAGCCCAATCCGGACGACGACGCCGTCTGCCATAACCCCTATGTGGCGGTCGGATCCATTCAGATGAGCTTCACCGCTCCGGGCCAGCACCCGCCCTTGCGGAGCGAAGGCGGCGTCACGGAGGTCGGTTTCGGCAACGCCGAACGCTTCGCCATGCAGGACATGTCGCGCGTGCTGCAGGCCGGGGGCGGAATCCCGGCCGGCATGGCTACGGCCCCTGGTCGCGGCGCGGCGGGAGCAGGCGGAACGGGCCTGGGGGGCGCCGGGTCTGCGCCAGCACCGATGACGGGGGCCAATCTGCAATGCCCCGCGCCAGGCGATGTCGACGCCTTCATTGCTGCCCAGATCGCTCACGTGCGGGCCTCCGGCATGTCAGACCCCGCAACACTCGACCAGTACGCGCGAATGTTCCGGAGCCTGCCTCCGCAGGATCTGCAAACCGCTGTCTGTGACTGGGTCGAACAGGGGCGGCCCCAATGATCCGGACGTTTTCAAGCTGGATGAGTTGGGGCCGGCTGGTCTGTATGGCCGCGACCGCACTCGCGGCCGGCGCCGCGACCCCGGGGGGCGCCTTGTCCATCCAGACCGCCCGATCGCAGGTTGAGGCGTTCGATTCCGCCAGTCAGATGACAGCGCCGCCGCCGCTGGATGAGACGGAGATCAGCCACAGCCGAACCCCGCCTCCTGCTCTGCCAGGCGTGGAGCCGCCACCAGCGTCGCCGCGCCCGGTCTCCACCCGGCTCGAGCCGGCGCCGGGCATGGCGCCCCCCCGCCTGTCGCCCTGCTTCACCGCGGAGGAATACAATCGCGCCGCCATGGGCAGCGGTTGCAACTGCAGTTGCGACGGCTTCGCCCGGCTGGCCTCAAAGGGACCGACAGAGGCCCGGCGCTGCACAATCGCCTGCGGCGTGGCCTATTATCGCTGCTGGGCGCCCCGTCCGACCGACGCGGACATAGCGAGCGCGGTCTCCGAGATGGGTGCGGCGGGCCCGTTGATGATGCGCGAGCCCGGCGGACGCGACGCTGTCGTCTTCAACCTCATGACCGCGCGCGCCTTTGAATGGGAAGACAGCCAGCGTTGCAAGACGCCGTGAAATCGCCGGCTCGAGCCTCACCTGGAGCTGTCAATCGAACGCGAACTCGTCTCCAATAGGCAGGGCGTCAGGCGGGGGGATGCCTACCCGATGATCGCGTACGGACACCTCTACAGGTGCACGCGGTGCTGTCAGTCCAACGCCAGCTTGGCTCCAGGGCGAAACAGGCGAGTATGGGAGATTTCCGCCGAAACCGGTTCGGGAACGGGCGGAAAAGAGCCCGGAAATCGGGAGGCTTTGGCGCGTAAGGCTGAGACGAGACCGCCAAGCGGGGACGGTGGCGGACAGAGAGGGATTCGAACCCTCGGTAGGCTTTCACCTACACACGCTTTCCAAGCGTGCGCGATCGACCACTCCGCCACCTGTCCGTTCCACGACCTGCGTAGAGCCGTCGGACGGTCGATCCGACGGGAGGCAGGCTGATAGAACAAGCCGCCCCCCTCGGCAAGCGGTGGATGCGCCCCCATATGGGTGTAAATTGTTTCGCCCGACGGAGACCCCGCATGCTGTTCCAGAAATCCCACGACCTGCCGACCGCTGACACCGCCTTGCCGGGCCGCTCCGAAGCTCTGGAAACCGATGCGAACCACTTCGTCAGCGGCCATCCGTTGAAGGGGCCGTATCCGGACGGATTCCAGACGGCGATCCTTGGCATGGGCTGTTTCTGGGGCGTGGAGCGGGAGTTCTGGACCCTGCCGGGCGTCTGGGTCACGGCGGTCGGCTATTCCGGCGGGATCACGCCCAATCCGACCTATGAGGAGACCTGCACCGGTCGCACCGGACAGGCCGAGGTGGTCAAGGTGGTGTTCGACCCGGCGGTCATTTCCTACGAGGATCTGCTGAAGGTGTTCTGGGAAAACCATGACCCGACCCAGGGCATGCGTCAGGGCAATGACGTCGGCACCACCTATCGCTCGGCGATCTACTGGCTGGACGAGGCCCAGAAGGCGGCGGCCGGGGCGTCGCGCGACCTCTATCAGGCGGCCCTGACGAAGGCGGGGAAGGGGACGATCACCACCGAGATCGCGCCGGCCGGGGCCTTCTACTATGCGGAAGGCTATCACCAGGCCTATCTGGCCAAGAACCCGGCCGGCTACTGCGGCATCGGCGGCACCGGGGTGACCTGCCCGATCGGCGTGGGCGTGAGCGCCTGACCTAGCCGCAGAAGGCGAAGAAGCGTTCGATATCCGGGGCGGCGGCAGGGTGCGGGACATAGGTCTCGCGTTTCGTCCCCTGCCAGCCCGCCAGCCAGCCGACCTTGCGGAAGCGCTGGAAGACCGGCACGGCCGTCCGTGTGTCGGCAGTCAGGAATACGCCTTCGTGCAGTTGCGACGGCTCGGACCGGGCCGGGAAACTTTCGGTCTCGCCACCGGATTCCAGAAGGATCTCGCGGGCGCCCGCCGGACGCATGGCGCTCACCTCCAGGCGGCCGGCGCCCTGTTCGCAGGTCAGCCCCAGCCTGAGGTCGTCGCTTTCCGCCAGCCCATAGGCCAGCCTGGCCCCGGTCCCGTCGGTGCTCAAATGCCAGTCATAGCCTTCGACCGGCATGGGCGGGCTCGACGCGGCGATCGCAACGGGGGCGGGCTCGACACTGGCGCAGGCCGCGAGCGACGCGGCCAGCACCCCGAGCAGGAGGACGGGAGCGGTGTTTCGGGTCGTCTTGCGGGCCACGGTCATCGAGCACTCCAACGCGTCTGAATGGCCAAGGTTCGGCCACGGCCTCCTTTTTGGCAAGGCGGACCGATCCCCGGGCGCCCTAGAACGGGCTGAAGCGTTCCACCAGCGACTGGGCCGCCGGGGCGGCCTGCATCCGGCTGATGTCGCCCCGACCGCCGTAGGAGATGCGGGCCTCGGCGATCTGGGTGTGGCTGACGGTATTGGCGCTGGAAATGTCCTCAGGCCGGACAATGCCGGCGACGGTCAGTTCGCGCACCTCGCGGTTGGTGCGCACTTCCTGCCGACCCTGGATGACCAGATTGCCGTTGGACAGGACGTCGGTCACGACGGCGGCGATGGTGAGGCTGACCTTCTCTGAACGGCTCACCGAGCCGGATCCGGCGCCATTGGTCTGGCCCTGAAGCCCGACCATGGCCGAAGGGTCAAATCCGCCCGGGAAGGCGCGACCCAGGCTGTTCTCCAGTCCGAAGAAGTTGGTGACTCCGCTGGACGCGCTGTTGGACCGGGTGCGCTGGCTGGAGTTGGAGGTCTGGGCGCGGTCATCGATGGCGATATTGACGGTCAGGATGTCGCCGACGCGGCGCGCGCGCTGATCGCCGAAGAAGGTGCGGGCCCCCGTGCGCCACAGGCTGTTGGCGCTGGCGGCCATGGTGCTTTCGACGATGCCGTTCTGGGCCGCCCGGGTGGCGGCCTGCTGCTCGGGCGAGGGGAGATAGGCCTGGCTGGTCGGCACCAGGGCGGCGGGATAGCCGATGGGCGCCAGTTCCGGACCCCGGACCGCCTCGATGGCGGTGGAGCAGGCCCCGAGGGACAGGGCGGCGACGGAGACGGTCAGGAGGATGATCGTGCGGGTCATGGCGGTGCTCACAGGAAGGGGGTGTCGGGAAGGGGACTAGCGGGCCGAGAAGCGGGCGGGATCGACGCGGGCGACCTGGGCGGCCGGACCGGCGACGGCGCGACCGGGGCCGACGGCCACGGCGTCAATCATGCGTCCGGATTGAAGATTGAGCACCGGCACCGGCTCGCCGGCGGCGGCGTTGCGGCTGGCGCGACCGGTGATGGTCAGTTTTACGCCGCCAGTGATGAAGGCGACCTCGACCATGTCGTTGCGGGCGATGACCTGGGGAGAGGTGAGGTCGCGGGCGCTGACGGCGGCGCCGGACCGCAGGGCGCGACGGGCGATGAGGCCGATGACCTTGTCGGCGTCGGTGGGCGCGCCGCCGGTCGTCTGATGGGACTGGACCGTGGACCAGACGACGTCCTCCGGCTGCACGACATCGCCCGCCGCCAGGCTTCGGGCGTAGGTGAGGACCTCGATCGTGGTTCCGGGACGGGCGGCGGGCCCGGCAGAAAGTGCCGTCGCGGCCGGGGCTGTCTCCGCCGCCCGGACCACCACGCGGTTCAGGCCGCGGGGATTGTCCCACCGGAGACCGGCCCGCAGGGCCTGGGCCTGCAGCGACCCGGCCTCGAACACCACCGAGGGACCCACACGGGTGGCGACCACGATGCCGGACGCGTCCGCCCCCGCGCCGTCGAAAATGTCGCCCAGGGTCACGCGGCCGTCCGCATCGACCGGATTGGCCTTCAGGGTCACCGGCCCGGCAAGGGCCGGGGCGGCCGCAAGGCCGAGGATGGCGACAAGGAGGATGATGCGCATCAGGGTCATGATCTAGTTCTTGATCTGTGCGGTGACGGCCATCATGGAGTCGGCGGTGGTGATGACCTTGGAGTTCATCTCATAGGCGCGCTGGGCGATGATCAGCGCGCTGATCTCCGACACGGCGTCCACATTGGAGGCCTCGGTGAAGCCCTGCAGCAACTGGCCATAGCCGGGATCGCCGGGCGCGGCCGGGGTGGCGGGGCCCGAGGCCGCCGTCTCCATCAGCAGGTTGTCCCCGACCGCCTCAAGACCCGCCTCGTTGAAGAAGGTCGCAATCTCGAGCTGGCCGACGGTCTGGGCCTCGGCCTCGCCATCGACCGTGACCTGTACCTGGCCGGTCTTGGAGATGGTCACATCCACGACATTCTGGGGGATGGTGATGGCGGGTTCGACGGCATAGCCGTCCTCCGTAACCAGTGTTCCCTCCGGGCTGACCGAGAAATTGCCGGCCCGGGTATAGCCGGTCTCGCCCGAGGGCAGGGTGATCTGGAAATAGCCCTTGCCGTCGATGGCGATGTCGTAGCGGTTGTCGGTGCGGCTGGGCGTGCCCTGTTCGGTGATGCGGTAGACGCTGCCGGTCTTGACGCCGAGGCCGACCTGAACGCCTGTCGGGACCACTGTGCCGGCGCTGGAGGACTGGGCCCCCATCCGCTCGACATTCTGGTACATCAGGTCCTGGAACTCGGCGCGCTGACGCTTGTAGCCGATGGTGTTCATGTTCGCGATGTTGTTGGAGATGACCTCCACGTTCAGCTGCTGGGCGGCCATGCCCGAGGCGGCGGTTCTCAGAGCGCGCATGCGACGATCCCTTAGCTGACCCGACCGAGCCGCTCGACCGAGCGGCGCGACAGGTCGTTGGTGTTTTCGATCATCCGGCTGACGCTTTCGTAGGCGCGCTGGATCTCGATCAGATTGGTGATTTCAATCAGAGGGTTGACGTTGGACCCTTCCAGAGCGCCCTGGCGGAGCTTGGCGCCTGTCGCCTCGATCGGCGTGGCGTTGGAGCGATTGCGGTACAGGCCGTCGCCGTCCTTGGACAGGGCCGACAGGGTTTCGAACCGGGCCAGGGTCAGGCGGCCGACGATTGCGCCGTTCTGGGTGATGGTCCCGTCCTCGCCGACCGCCACAGCCCCGAGGGCCGGGTTCAGGATGATGTCGCCGCCATCCCCCTGGACCGCCAGACCATCCTGGGTGACCAGACGGCCTTCGGGATCGGTGGTGAAGGCTCCGTCCCGGGTATAGGCCTCGCCGGCGCCGTCGTTGACGGTGAAGAAGGCGCCCTCGCCCTCGATGGCGAAGTCGAGCGTGCGGCCGGTCTGTTTCAGCGCGCCCTGGCCGAAATCGCGGCCGACGCCCTGGTCCAGAACGAAGCTGGCGCCGCCCCGGACGAAGTCATTGCGTGCGCGGGGCCCCACTTCCTCGGAGACCATGAGTTGTTCGACCTTGAACCCGGTCGTGTCGGCGTTGGCGATGTTGTTCGCCACGACGTCCAGCTCGCGCCGCAACGTCATCTGACGGGACAATCCGATATAGGCGGCGTTTTCCACGGGTGAGAGGCTCCTTCGTAAAGAGCCAAGCAATGACCGTGCCAACAGGGTTAATGCCCGTCTGGCGGGGCTTTCAGCGGATCTTGCGGCTCTGGCGCCCGGCAGGATTTGCCGGATTTCAACCCCTCGTTAACCAAACTGGCCGCATCTGGGAGGCGGAATCATCCGGGGCCGATCACCACCATGCTGAAGCTGGGCAAGAAGAAGGGCGACAAGAGCGCCGAGGCTCCTGCAGCGGCCGCGGCCGAAGGCGCTGACGCCGCCGAGGGCGAGGAGGGCGCGCCCAAGAAAAAGAAGATTCCGCTGCTGTTCATCATCATTCCCGCGGCCCTGCTGGTGCTGGGCGGTGGAGGCGGTGCGGCCTTTTTCCTTTTGAAACCCAAGCCTGCTGCGGCCGAGGGCGAGGCCGACCACGGCAAGGCCGAGGAAAAGGGCGGTCACGGCAAGGAGGAAAAGAAGGAAGAGGGGGGCGGTCACGGCGCCAAGGGCGGAGAAGAGGGCGAACCCGGCGCTACCGGGGTGATCTCCGAAGGACCGGAGGGTGCGACCTTCTACAGCTTGCCGAACATGGTCGTGAACATCCAGTCGCCTGATGGTCGCCCGACCTTCCTCAAGCTGAAGCTGACGCTGGAAACGCATGACGCCCATGTCGCCGAGACCCTGCAAGGGGAGTATCCCCGCCTGCTGGACATGTTCCAGGCCTTCCTTCGCGAATTGCGGACCGAAGATCTGAGCGGTTCGGCGGGCACCTACCAGCTGCGCGTCGAAATCCTGCGCCGCGTCAACATGATCGCCGCGCCTGGCAAGGTGGACGCCGTGCTCATTGAAGAAATGCTGGTGCAATGACCGACGCGGCGTTCGCGAGCGATTTTCCCGCTGAGGAGATCCGCAGCCCGCTGTCGGAGCGGGTGCTGAACCAGGACGAGATCGACAGTCTGCTGGGCTTTGATCTCGGTGATGACGACGGTTCAGAGCGTAGCGGCATCCGGGCCATCATCAATTCGGCCCTGGTGTCGTACGAACGCCTGCCGATGCTCGAGATCGTGTTCGACCGTCTGGTGCGGCTGATGACCACGAGCCTGCGCAACTTCACGTCCGACAACGTCGAGGTGTCGCTGGACAATATCTCATCGATCCGTTTCGGCGACTATCTGAACTCCATCCCCCTGCCGGCGATCCTGGCGGTGTTCCGGGCCGAGGAACTCGACAACTACGGACTGCTGACCGTCGATTCCAACCTGATCTACTCGATTGTCGACGTTCTTCTGGGGGGGCGTCGCGGCACGGCGGCCCTGCGGATCGAGGGGCGGCCCTATACGACGATCGAACGGGTTCTGGTGCAGCGGATGGTGGAGGTGATCCTCGCCGACGCCAAGGCCGCCTTCGAGCCGCTCACGCCCGTTCATTTCACGCTGGACCGGCTGGAGACCAATCCGCGTTTCGCTGCGATCGCCCGGCCGGCCAACGCGGCCATCCTGGTCAAGCTGCGCATCGACATGGAGGATCGCGGCGGCCGGGTCGAACTGCTGCTGCCCTATTCGACGCTGGAGCCGATCCGCAAACTGCTGTTGCAGCAGTTCATGGGTGAGAAGTTCGGCCGCGACAACATCTGGGAAGGCCACCTCGCGACTGAGCTCTGGACGACGGATACCGAGGTGCGTGTGGTGCTCGACGAGCAGCAGGCCCCCCTCTCCACCGTGCTGGATCTGAAGGTCGGCGACACCTTCATGTTGAATGCAACGCCGGATTCAGACGTCTCGATCCGCTGCGGCTCCATTCCCGTCACGACCGGACGGATGGGACGCAAGGGCCAGCATATCGCCGTCCGCGTCGAGGCGCCGATCAGTATCGACGCCGCCACCGCCTTGACCAAGGGAGCCCGCTGAAATGATCGGCATCGCCCTCGATTCCGTACTGATGCTCCTGCTCGTGGCCGCTCTCGGCTATGGCGTCAGGCTGGAACGAAAACTCACCGCACTACGCGCAGGCCAACTGGCCTTTGCGGGGGCCGTCAATGAGCTGAACGCCGCCGCCGGCCGGGCCCAGTCCGCCCTGTCTGATCTGCGCGCCGCAGGGGAAGACGCCGACCTGCTGCACGACAGGATCGTCAAGGCGCGGACGCTGAAGGGCGAACTGGAGACCCTGATCTCGCGCATGGAACGCAGCGGACGTCCGGTGGCGACGATGAATGTCGAGGGACGGTCGTCCGACCTCGCCAGCCGCGAGGACACGGTGGTGCGAACGCCGGTGCACGGGAGGGCCCCGGCGATTGCGGCGCCCGCTACGGGTCCGGCCGACCCCGAAACGGATCGCGCGCGCCGTATGCAGGCTTTGGCGGACCGCATCCAGGGCATGGCGGCGCCACGAACCATGGCGCCGGGTCGAGAAAACGTCAGCGCGATTCTGGGCGCACTGACGGCCGGCCGCGCCGGTAACCAATCTGCTCAAGACAGCATCAACCGCGCCCGGCGTACGCTGGACGAAGACCTGTTCGCCGCCTGACTACCCCTATGTCTTTCCGCCTCGCGTTCCACGCCCGGCGACCTGAGAGACGCCCGCCTGGCCTGACGGCCTGTGAGACCCGATAGATGGCCCGGATTCCCCGCCTGCTGCCCCTGATCGCCATCGCCATAGGCGGCGTCGTCGCCGTGCGCGCCGTCGGTGCCGGCCCCGGTCTTTTCGAGGGCGCCCGCGCCTGGGCCGAGGACGCCGCCTCGACCGCCACGCCCGCCGCCGGAACCGCTCCGGCCCGGACCCCGCCGGCTGTCTGCGCCCTGACCGAGGAACAGCTGGCGCAACAGGCCGGGATGTCGCCCGCCGAGCTGCGCATCATCCAGTCGCTGATGAAGCGCCGCACCGAGCTGGACGCCCGGGATACCGACTTCGCCACGACGCTGCCCCTGATGGCCGCGGCCGAACAGAAGCTGGACGCCAAGGTCCAGGCCCTTACAGCGCTGAAGGGCGAGATACAGGCCCTGCTGGGTCAGGTCGACGCCCGCGAGAAGGCCGAGAACGACCGGCTGGTCGCCGTCTATTCGGCCATGCGTCCGCGCGAGGCCGCTGCGGTTCTGGCCACGCTCGACGACAGCGTGCGCCTGCCTATCGCCGCCGCCATGCGTCCGCGCAGTCTCTCGGCCGTCATGGCCCAGATGCCGCCTGCCGCTGCCCGGGAACTGACTGAAAAGCTGGCCCGTCGCTATCAGGCCCAGCAACTGGCCGCCAGGGCTGCTGTCGCCAACGCCGCCGAGACACCGGCCCAGGCTGCGGCGCCCGCTGCCGCAGCGACGCCAACCACACCGGCGGCCGCCACGCCGACCCCGACCCCGGCCGGGGCGCCGAAGCCGGCCGCCCAGGCCCCGCGCCGGCCCGCCGCCCGGCCGGCGGCGCGCCCCGCCGCGCGCCCGTCCGCCAACCGGCCGGCCGCCAATACTCCGGCTTCAGCGGCCCCGGCCGTAGCAGGGCCGCAGCCCTACCAGGCCCCGTCGGGTGCGACGGCGACCCCGGCCGCACCGCGCCAGTCGGTGCAGTAAGGCCCGGCCCGGCGTCAGTCGAAGATATCGAAGATCGAGTCGCGCTTTTTACGTTTGCGGTAGAAGTCCTCGTCGTCGCGCCGGTAGCGATCCTTGTCGCGGTCATCAGAGCGATAGCTGTCGGGCCGCTGGGTCCAGGGCTGGGTCGCGCGTTCGGGCGATGATGCCGACGCCGATGCGTTCTGAGCCGGCGAATCAGGGGCAGAGGCGCGGCCGGTCTCGGTCGCCGCCTCCATCAGTTTTTCCAGCTCGCCACGGTCCAGCCAGACGCCCCGGCAGCTGGGGCACATGTCGAACTGGACGCCGGAGCGTTCCAGCGTCTGCATCGCGGTATTGTCGTTCGGGCACATCAAAAGGGGCATGGGCGTCTTTCGGTTGGAGTGAACGCCGACGCCCGGGCAGCCGGGAGGGAGGCATCCGGGCGTCGGCCGGACGCGCTGGCATCCGTCACGATCCGACATCGCGCGGCCGCCGGAGGGGATCGGACGGTCGCGCCAGAGGGGCCCGCATCGTGGGATGTGATTTGTGAAGCTGTCGCGATCCGCGCAAGGGGGCGGGTTGTCGCGGTTGGCTTTGCCTTCGGCGACCGCTATTGAGCCCGCTCGCTGCACCAAGAGTTTCCGCCATGTCCGATGCCCTGCCTGATCGCCTGTCGGTCGATCCCTCCAGCCCGTTCCATGACGCCGACCTGCTGGCGCGCGGCATTGGCATCCGGTTCAAGGGCGAGGACAAGACCAATGTCGAGGAATATTGCGTCTCGGAGGGCTGGGTCCGTCTGGCGCTCGGCAACCGGGTGGACCGCAAGGGCAAGGCCCTGACCGTCAAACTGCAGGGTCCGGTCGAACCCTATATCAAGGGTGACGGCGAGGGCTGATCGGCTCTACAACACGGCTTCCTTTCGAGTCTTCGAGGTCCCCCGTGGTTCGCCCTGTCCGCCCTGTTTCCTTCCTGCGTACGGGCGTCTGCGCCCTGGCGCTTGTTCTGACGGCGCCCGGCCTTGCGGCGGCCCAGAGCGCCGAAACGGTGCGGGCGGCCGAACAGATCCGGGATCGCGCGCTCCATTCCAACGTGGCCCTGGACTATGTGACCCAGCTGACCACCCGCTTCGGGGCGCGTCCGGCGGGGTCTCCCTCGGAACAGGCCGCCGCCGTCTGGTCGGCGGAATACCTCAGGTCTCTGGGGTTCCAGAACGTGCGCATCCAGTCATTCCCCCTGGTTGGATGGGAGCGGGGCGAGGACAGCGCGACCCTGCTGGGCGAACACCCCCAGCGCCTCGCCGTTGCGGCCCTGGGCCATTCGATCCCGACTCCGGTGGACGGGGTCGAGGGGGAGGTGGTGCGGTTCAGCACGCTGGAGGCGCTGATGGCCGTTCCCGCCGGCGCCCTTGCCGGAAAGATCGCCTATGTCGACGCCGGCCAGCTGATTCCAATGCAGGACGGGTCGGGATATGGCCCCCTGACCCGGATTCGCGGCGCAGGTCCGTCGGTGGCGGCGGCCAGGGGCGCGGCGGCCTTCATCATGCGTTCGGTCGGATCCGACATGCACCGCATGCCGCATACGGGCACGACCCGCTATGTCGACGGCAAGGTGCCCCTGCCGGGCTTCGCCCTGTCGGGACCGGACGCCAGCCAACTGAGCCGGCTGATGGATATGGCCGAGGCGTCCGGGAGCGCCGCGCCGCGACTGAGACTGACGTCGACGGCTAAGATCTATGAAACCACGTCGCAGAATGTCATCGCCGACCTGCCGGGCCGCACCCGCCCGCAGGAGGTGATCGTTCTCGGTTCGCATCTGGACAGCTGGGACCTGGGCACGGGGGCGATCGACGACGGGGCCGGCGGCGCCATCACCATCGCCGCCGCCAAGGCCATGATGGAGCACGGCCGCCCTGCGCGCACCGTACGCGTCATCCTGTTCGGGGCGGAGGAGGTGTCCCAGCCGACGGATACCGGCAATGGCGGCGGCGCCTATCTGCGCAGCCTCAGCGCCGAGGAGCTTCGCAATCACGTCTTCACGGGCGAGAGCGATTTCGGTGCCGACCGCGTCTATGCCTTCGGCCTGCCGGTTGGATCGCAGGGATCGGATTTCGCGAAGGCTGCGGGGCGGGTGCTGTATCCGGTCGGCGTCCTGCCCTCGCCCGATCCGGAGTTGCACGGCGGCGCCGACATCGGCCCCATCGTCGAGGCCGGGGTCCCCGTATTCGGTCTTAACCAGGACGGCCTGCGTTATTTCGACCTGCATCATACGGCCGACGACACCCTGGACAAGATCGATCCGCGACAGCTGAGCCAGAACGTCGCCGCCTGGTCCGCCCTGGTCTGGCTGGCGGCCGACAGCGACGTCGATTTCCGCGCAATGCGTCCCGCTGCACCGGCTCCCTGAACGTGTCTTTGCGAGCGTGGCGAAACTGGTAGACGCAAGCGACTTAAAATCGCTCGACTTCGGTCATGCGGGTTCGACCCCCGCCGCTCGCACCAACGTCTTGGCCCGGACCGGACCTGTAGAAAAGGTTCATCAATGTTTCGTGGCGATCCTGTGAAGGATCGGTTACTCCGGCGTGCCGTAGGACCGATCCATCACCCGGAACGGGGAGGAAACACATGCGGATCGACTACGGGAATATGCAGATTGAACTTCACGATCTGAGGACGGGGTGCCTCTGGGTTGTGTTCGATCAGGAGAACGAGGAAGCGGCCGCTGGCAGGGCGCCAGACCGGCGCCTTGCATTGCGACGCGCGAGACATGCGGCGTGGACGCATTTCAATCCACTGGCGATATGGATGCGTCGGCTGACGGCCCTGGCGTTAAACCAGCCCTGACCGGCCTTTGCCGTTTTTTTGCGGTTGTGCCCGGTCGGTCGCCCCGTCGTCTGTCGCATCCAAAAGCCGTGCAAATGCGTAGTCACCCCGTAAGCCCCAGAGGCGAAACGGGAACGGCGATATGCAGTCCGAAACTTCTTCGCTGAACAATCGCGCCGGCCGGACAGACTTCTGGACCCCGTGGCTGGCGCTTGCCGCTGTCCTGCTGCTTTGCTGGCCGCAGTCCGCTTCGGCCCAGGCGCCCGAGCCGCTTCGGACCATCAATCTCGATCGCTTCATGGGCCGCTGGCATGAGATTCTGCGCACGCCCAATGACCACCAGCGCGACTGCTGGGCGGGGAGTCAGGTCTGGGCCCGGACGCAGCCGGGACGGTTCTCGATCCGTCAGACCTGCCACAGGGGGTCCGCTGCGGGGCCGGTGCGTACGATCAACACCTCGGCGCGCGTTCTCGATCCCGCGACCAACGCCAAGTTCGAGGCCAGCTTCTTCGGCGGGCTGATCCGCCAGCGCTACTGGGTGATCGACATCGCGCCTGACTACAGCTGGATGATCGCCACCACGGCCGACGGCAAGTTTCCCGCCCTGCTGTCTCGTAGTGCGACCATGTCCGCGGCGCAGCGCCAACAGCTGACCGCGCGTATGGCCCGCCTTGGCCTGCCCACCCGCCAGCTGGAAGCCTCGGTTCCGTGACCCGCGTCCCGGCCTGTCCTCGCCCCATCAGGAGTATCGTTTGAGCTTGATCGCAAACAGCGTGAACCGGTTGCAGGACGCGCCGTTCCCCGACTTCGTCACCCGCCCGGCCATCGCCCTGCTGGTCGCCACTGCCCGACGCCGGCTGGACGCGCCGCCTGCCGGGATCGAGGCCGAATTCGCTCTCGAGATGGCGGCCCGCCCGGTCGCAGAGTTCACCGAGGCGGCGAACGAGCAGCACTATGAGCTGCCTGCACGCTTTTTCGAACTGTGTCTGGGGCCGCACCGCAAATATTCGAGCTGCTTCTTCCCGTCAGCGGACGCGACCTTGGAAGAGGCGGAGGCGGAGGCCCTGCGCCTGACCTGCGACCATGCAGGCATCGGGGACGGTCAGGACATTCTGGAGCTGGGTTGCGGCTGGGGATCCCTGTCGCTCTGGATGGCCGAGCGCTATCCCGGGGCGCGCATCACCTCGGTGTCCAACTCCCGCAGCCAGAAGGCCGAGATCGACGCCATCGCGGCCAGACGCGGACTGGGCAATCTGACGGTGATCACGGCCGATATGAACGTGTTCCGGATCGACGGGACCTTCGACCGTATCGTGTCGGTGGAAATGTTCGAGCATATGGCCAACTGGCGCGCGCTCCTGACCCGCGCGCGCGACTGGCTGCGCCCGGACGGCCGCATGTTCATTCACGTCTTCAGCCACGTGAATACGCCCTACCGGTTCGAGGTCTCGGACGACAGCGACTTCATCGCCCAGCATTTCTTTACCGGCGGGGTCATGCCCAGCCACGGTCTGATGCATCAGTATCCCGACCTGTTCGAGGTCGAGCAGGACTGGCGCTGGAGCGGAACCCACTATCAGCGCACCGCCGATATGTGGCTGGAGAATTTCGACCGTCACGAGGCCGAAATCCGGGGCCTGATGCAGGACGTCTATGGCCGCGAGGCCGCCCTGTGGATGCGGCGCTGGCGTCGATTTTTCATGGCGACCTCGGGCCTGTTCGGCGACAGCCGGGGCCAGGTCTGGGGCGTCAGCCACTATCGGATGAAGCGGAGCGGAACATGATGAAGGTGATTTCGGCCTATGGCTTTTCAGCCCTGGCCTTTCTGGCGCTGGATGCGGTCTGGCTGACCGTGGTGGGGGGCAAGCTGTATCGCCCGATCCTGGGCGACCTGCTGGCGCCCAAGGTCAATTTCACGGCGGCTGTGGTCTTCTACCTGATCTATATCGGCGGCATTACGGCTCTGGTGACCTTGCCGGCGCTCAGGGACGCCTCATGGAAGGCGGCGGCGATCAACGGCGCCATTCTGGGCTTCGTCGCCTATGCGACCTACGACCTGACCAATCAGGCGACGCTGCGGACCTGGAGCACGACGATCACCGTGGCCGATATCGCCTGGGGCACATTCCTGACCTGTGGCGCAGCCCTGGCCGGCTATTTCGGATCGCGCCTGTTGGTGAAATAGGTTCGACGGTCGCGAAAAACGGAATCAGCCCCTAGATAGGGCCGTCATGACCGAACCCCGCACTGTCCGTCTCGCCATCATTGGTTCCGGCCCCGCCGGCTGGACCGCCGCCATCTACGCCGCCCGCGCCCTGCTGAACCCGGTGATCATCGCCGGGCTCCAGCCAGGCGGTCAGCTGACCATCACGACCGACGTCGAGAACTATCCCGGCTTCGCCGAGGTGATTCAGGGGCCGTGGCTGATGGAGCAGATGAAGGCCCAGGCCGAGCACGTCGGGACCGAGGTGATCGAGGACATCGTCGTGTCCGCCGACCTGTCGAGGCGTCCGTTCCGGCTCACGCTGGACTCGGGCGGCGAGCTGCTGGCCGAGACGGTGATCATCTCCACCGGCGCCCAGGCCAAGTGGCTGGGGCTGGAGAGCGAGCAGAAATATCAGGGCTTTGGCGTCTCGGCCTGCGCCACCTGCGACGGCTTCTTCTATCGCGGCAAGCACGTCATCGTCGTCGGCGGCGGCAATACGGCGGTGGAGGAGGCGCTGTTCCTGACCAACTTCGCCGCGAAGGTCACCGTCGTGCACCGCAAGGACGAGTTCCGCGCCGAGAAGATCCTGCAGGACCGCCTGTTCGCCAATCCGAAGGTCGAGGTGGTCTGGGATCACGCGGTCGAGGAGGTGCTGGGCCAGTCCGACGGCATCAGTTCCAATGTCACCGGCGTTCGGCTCGTCAATGTGAAGACAGCGGTGACTCAGGAGATCGCCGCCGACGGCGTCTTCATCGCCATCGGCCATGCCCCGTCCTCGGAACTGTTCCTTGGCCAGCTGGAGACCAAGGCGGGCGGCTATCTGGTCGTCAAGCCCGGATCCACCGCCACCAATATCGAGGGCGTCTACGCCGCCGGCGACGTCACCGACGACATCTACCGCCAGGCGGTGACCGCCGCAGGCATGGGCTGTATGGCCGCGCTGGACGCCGTCCGCTTCCTGGCCGAACAGGATCACATGGCCGAGGGTCATCCCATCAGCCACCATGAGGCCGAGAAGATCGGCGTCTGGTAGACAGCAGCCGGCGCCTGACCGGTGTCGGCGTCCTGTCATCGTCCCGCAATGCTCCGGGACTAAGCCCGATCAGCCTGCTCTTGTCCCGGAGTCGAACTCGTGAAATCCGTCCGCGCCCTACTGTTCGTTCTGGCGCTGGCCGTACCGACGGTGTCGACAGGAAATCCTGTATGGGCGCAGAACGCAGTGTCGTCCGCCGCAACGGCTGCGCCGGTCCCGGCCGAAACCCGCAAACCGCCGGCCCTGATCGTGACGGTGGTGGTCGACCAGCTCAGCGCCAATCTGTTCAACCAGTACCGAGGGCGTTTCACGGGTGGGCTGAAGCGGCTGTCGGATCAGGGGCTGGTGTCGATCAACGGCTATCAGACCCATGGCCTGACCGAGACCTGCCCGGGACATTCGACCATCCTGACCGGGTTACATCCGACAGGAACCGGCATACCCGCCAATGACTGGATGGATCCGGCGACCGGCGAGGAGGTCTATTGCATGGCCTCTGTGCGCAACACCCTGGCGCACGGCAAGGTCACCGACAACGGCAATGTCGGCACGGAACATCTTCTGGCCTCGACGGTCCCCGACTGGCTGGCGGCGGTCAGCCCCGACAGCCGGACCTTTGCGGTTTCGGGCAAGGACCGGGGGGCCATCAACCTGGCCGGCCACGTCGGCCTGCCGTACTGGTTCACCGAGGGCTTCGGCCTGACCACCTATGTCACGCCGGACCAGACCGCCGGGGCGCGGCTGGCGCCGGTCGCCGACTTCAACGCCGCGTTCCGCGCCGAGCTGGCGGCCCGGGCGCCGGCCTGGACCTATACGCACGACGAATGCCGCGCCCTGGAAGCCGACTGGACCATTCGCGACCGCAGCTTCCGCGCCGCCGTGCCGCCCGCCAACTTCGCCTTCGACAGTTCGCCCCTGCTGGACGAATGGACCCTGAAGGCGGCCGAATACCTGCTGGAGACCCAGCAACTGGGACGGCGCGGGGTCACCGACATGCTGGGCGTCAGCCTGTCGGCCACGGACCGGATCGGCCACGGTTACGGCACCCAGGGCCCCGAGATGTGCGAACAGATGTATCGGCTTGACGCCGCCATGGGGCAATTCCTCGACCGGCTGGAGTCCATTCCCGGCGGCGTGCTGCTGGTCCTCACCGCCGATCACGGCGGGTCCGATTTCGTCGAACGCGAGGCCGCCAGGGGCTACCCCCACGCCCACCGCGCCGATCCGGCCGGCATCCAGGGCGTCAACGCCGCCTTGCGGACCCGTTTCGCTCTGGACGCCGACCCGCTGCAGTCGGGTTCCAGCGGCCTGATCGTCGCCGACAAGGACCACAGGGCCCTGGCCGAGCCCCTGAGGACAGAGGTGGCGACGGCGGCGGTCGAACTGCTGCGCGCCCTGCCTGACGTCGGCTTCGCCGAGCGCCGCGAGGTTCTGGCGGCCGAGCCCATGCCGGCCTCCACCCAGCATCCCGAGATGCTGAGCCTGCGCGAACGGATGCGGCTGTCGACCTTGCCGAACGGGCGGTCGCCGGACATCGCCTTCACCTGGGGGCCCAATGTGACTTTCGGCGGCCGTGTGGGCGGCGCGATCTCGGGGCACGGCTCGCCATGGGAATACGACCGACGCGTGCCGATCGTCTTCTGGCGGCCGGGCGGCGTCGGGCAGGAGCGGTTCCTGCCGATCCGCACGATCGACATCGCCCCGACCCTGACGAACCTGATGGGACTGGCGCCGCAGCCGGGGCTGGACGGTCGCTGCATCGATCTGGGCGCGTTCGGGGCTCCGGCCTGTCCTGTGGTCGTCCCCTGAGGAACTTCAGCCTTCTGACGGCCGTTTGTACGCGTTACACGGCGTCACTTCCTGTTTCGCCCCTGCCGTCGCCCTTACCGCGCCCGGATTTCATTGGCAGAACGCTTTTCGAGGAAATGCTTCCGGCCAACGGGACAATCATGAAAAGAGACAGGACATGAAAAGGGACAGGCGTGCGCGCATCGTCGCGACCCTGGGGCCCGCAAGCCGCGCGCCCGGCACGGTCAAGGCCCTGGCCCAGGCCGGCGTGGATGTCTTTCGCCTGAACTTCAGTCACGGGACGCATGAAGATCACGCTGCGGCGCTGAAGGCGGTGCGCGGCGCGGAGATGGCCCTGCAGCGTCCGCTGGGTGTCCTGGCCGACCTGCAAGGTCCCAAGCTGCGTCTTGGACGCTTCAGGGATGTCGAGATCAGCGTCAAGCCCGGCCACCGCATGCGCTTCGACCTCGATCCCACCCCGGGCGACGAGACGCGGGTGGAGATGCCGCATCCGGAAATCTTCAAGGCCCTGCGCACCGGCATGCTGCTGTTGCTGGATGATGGACGGGTTCGTCTCCGCGTCGGCGATCGAGCGGACGACTGGGCCGATGTAACGGTCGAGAGCGGCTCCAAACTGTCCGACCGCAAGGGCGTGGCCGTGCCGGAGGCGATCATCCCGGTCTCGGCCCTGACGCCCAAGGATCGCGAGGATCTGGCCTTCGCCCTGCGCATCGGCGTCGACTGGGTCGCGCTGAGCTTCGTCCAGAAGGCCGAGGACATGGCCGAGCTGAAGCAGATCGTGAAGGGCCGGGCGGCCTGCCTCGCCAAGATCGAGAAGCCGCAGGCCCTGGCCGACCTGGAGAGCATTCTCGACTACTGCGACGGCGTGATGGTCGCGCGGGGCGATCTGGGGGTGGAGATGCCCGCCGAAGAGGTGCCGGTCGCCCAGAAGAAGATCATCCGCGCCGCCCGCCAGCGCGGTGTGCCGGTCATCGTGGCGACCCAGATGCTTGAATCCATGACGGCCTCGCCGGCCCCGACCCGGGCCGAGGCGTCCGACGTCGCCAATGCGGTCTATGAGGGCGCCGACGCCCTGATGCTGTCGGCAGAGACGGCCTCGGGCGACTATCCGCTGGAGGCGGTCGGCATCATGAACCGGATCATGGAGCGGGTTGAAGCCGACCCCTTGTGGCCCAGTCTGATGGACGCCGAACATGCGGGCATGGACGATATCGACGCCGACGCCCTGGTCGCGGCGGCGCGCAAGGCCGGCGAGGCCCAGTCCACGGCCTGTATCGTGGTCTTCACGACCCTTGGCGGCACGGCCCGTCGGATGTCGCGCGAGCGGCCGCTGAAGCCGATCCTCGTCCTGACGCCCAAGGCCGAGACCGCGCGGCGGCTGGCGCTGGTGTGGGGGCTGGAGACGCGGCTGGGCAAGGAGCCGGCGTCGCTGGAGGACGTCACGGACCATGCCGTGGCCTCGGCCCTGCAGTACGGGCTGGCCGAGGCGGGCCAGAGGGTGCTCATTCTGGCGGGGACGCCGTTCGGGGCGCCCGGTGCGGCGAACCTGCTCCGGCTGGCGCATGCCCCGATGAAGGCCACGCGCGGGAAAAAGGCCTGATCCGACCCGTCTGATTGCCGTGGCCGCCGAAGCGGGGCAGGCTGGTGGCGATGATCAAATACCTCGGCTCCAAGCGCGCGCTGCTGGACCCCATCAAGGCGGCGGTGCGCGGCCTGTTGCCGGATGGAGGGACCGTCTGCGACCTGTTCTCCGGCACGGCGCGGGTCGGCCACGCGATGAAGGCCGAAGGCTATCGGGTCTGGTCGAACGACCTGAACGCCTATGCCCATGCCCTGGCCACGACCTATGTGCAGGCAGATCGGGAGGTCTGGCTGGAACGGACCGGGGCGGTGCTGGCCGAGCTCCGCGAGGTGAAACCCGAGGCCGGCTGGTTCACCCGGGCCTTCTGCACCGACGCCCGCTACTTCCATCCCGACAACGGCGCCCGTATCGACGCGATGCGCGACCGCATCGAGGCCATGGGGCTGGAGCCGGAGCTGAAAGCCATCGCCCTGGTCAGCCTGATGGAAGCGGCCGACCGGGTGGATTCCACGGCGGGGGTCCAGATGGCCTATATGAAACAATGGGCGCCGCGGGCGTTGAAGCCGCTGGAACTGCGCATGCCGGCCCTGCTGCCGGGCGTTGTCGCCGGGCCGTGCCGCGCCACCCGCGGCGATGCGGTCGAGATCGCCGCCGAGGTCGAGGCCGATCTCGTCTATCTGGACCCGCCCTACAACCAGCATTCCTATCTGGGGAACTATCACTGCTGGGAGAGTCTGGTGCTGTGGGACAGGCCAGAGACCTATGGCGTGGCCAACAAGCGGATCGATGTCCGGACCCGCAAGAGCGCCTTCAACAGCAAGCCCGGCATCGGTCCGGCCCTGTCGTCGGTGGTGGAGCGGCTGCGCGCCCCCAAACTGGTCGTGTCGTTCAATGACGAGGGCTATCTGTCGCGCGAGGCTCTGGTCGGGATGCTGTCGGCGCGGGGCCATGTCCATGTGGTCGAGATCGAACACCCGCGCTACGTCGGGGCCCGGATCGGCATCCACAATCCGAAGGGCGAGAAGGTCGGGACCATCGGCCGGCTGAGGAACGTCGAATATCTGTTCGTGGTCAGCGACCGGCGGCTGGACCTGCCGGTCGCCGCCTGATCAGGCCCGTTCCAGCAGGGCCCGGATCGGCGCCCAGCTGGGGCGATGGGCAGGGCAGGGGCCGTGGCGTTCCAGGGCGGCGATATGGGCCGGCGCCGCATAGCCCTTGTGCCGCTCGAAGCCATAGTCGGGATATTGCGCCGCCAGATCGATCATCAGACGGTCGCGGGCGGTCTTGGCCAGGATGGAGGCCGCGCCGATCGACAGGGACAGGCTGTCGCCCTTGACGACCGTCTCGACGTCGCAGGGCAGTTTGAACCGGTAGTTGCCGTCGACCAGGGCCGCAACGGGCGTGAGGGCCATGGCCTCGATGGCCCGGCACATGGCCAGGCCTGTGGCCCCGAGGATGTTCAGGTCCTCGATTTCCTCGACTGATGCGAAACCGACGCCCCAGGCCAGGGCGCGGGCCTTGATCTGGACGGCGAGGGCGTCACGCCGGCCCTCGGTCAGGGCCTTGGAGTCGTCGATGCCCTCGGGGAGGTCGTCGGGGTTGAGGATCACCGCCCCGGCGGAGACGGGTCCGGCCCAGGGTCCGCGGCCCGCCTCGTCCACGCCGCAGACCAGACCGCCGACGCGCAACGACAGGGCGGTTTCCAGCGACAGGTCGGGGCGGGGGCGAGCCCGCTTCGGGAACGCGTCCGCCTTCATCGGGCGAAGTCCTGAACCTGACGATGCCGGGCGCAGGTCGCCTGGTGGTCGTTGACCATGCCGACCGCCTGCATGAAGGCGTAGACGATGACCGGGCCGCAGAAGTTGAAGCCGCGCTTTTTCAGAGCCTTGGCCATGGCTTCTGATTCCGGTGTTTGCGTCGGCGCCTGACGGAACTCGGGCCACTGGTTCTGGACGGGCGCGCCGCCGACGAAGGACCACAGCCATTCGGAGAAGTCCTCTCCGCTCTCGCGCATCTCCAGCCAGATCCGGGCCCCGTTGATGGCGGCGTTGATCTTGGCGCGCGAGCGGATGATGCGGGCGTCGCCCAGCAGGCGTTCGATATCCGCCTCGCCATAGAGGGCGACCTTTTCCGGGTCGAAACCGTCGAAGGCGTCGCGCAATCCCTCGCGCTTTCTCAGGATGGTGATCCAGGCCAGGCCCGCCTGAAACCCGTCCAGCACCAGCTTTTCCCACAGGGCGCGGGGATCGTACTCGGGCACGCCCCATTCCGTGTCGTGATAGGCGACATAGAGGGGGTCGGTCCCGCACCAGCCGCAGCGGCCTTCGGCGGGGACGGGGGCGGATTCGGTCATGCCCCATTCTGGCGGATCCGGCCTTCCTCGTCATGTCTGGAAAGTCGCCGCCGACCGGTGAAATCTGGCACAGGATGACGGGTGCAGCGAGGGAGCGGGCGACATGGCGATCATGAGTGTTCTCGGGGCGCTGACGGCGGCGATCAGCCTGTCGTCCGCCCAGGCGTCTTCCGCGGCTTGCGGAGGGGTTTCGGCCCCGGTGCGGCCTTTTGAGACGGCCGCCGCGCTGCAGCCCGCCGTCTCCCTGCAGGCCGTCGCCGAGGCGCTGGATGCGGGCGATCTGGACCGGATGCGGATCCTGGCCGGGGATCCTGGTCTTCTGGCCCAGCTGGACGCCACCGACCCGGACACGCTGATCGAGCTGCATCTGGCCCTTGCCCGGGCCCATGCCGGGGCCGGGCGAACCCGCGACGCGATCGCCGCCTACAACCAGGCCCTGACGACCATCGCCCGCGTCCGGTGTCCCGGTCATATCTCGCTGGCCGAGCCGATGGAGGAGTTGGCCGGTCTGGCGACCCTGCCTGCGCGCAAGGCCGACTGGCTGGAGCGCGCCTTCCATATCCGGGAGTCGGTCTGGGGGCCCGCCAATCCCAATCTGGCGACCTATCGCGAGACGGTGAACCGGGCGCGGGCCTCGGCCGGACTGGATCCGATGCTGACGCGCGCCGCCCCTATGGACGGGCCGTCGAACTTCGACCTGATCAATGTCTGGTACGCGACCCACCGGGCGCCCACCGGGGCCCTGACGCCCGTGGACATGTTCGGCGGCGAGAGAGGCGCGCTGAACTTCGGCGTGGCCCAGGTCAGCGTGCCGCGCGACCGGACGCCGGGCTCGATCCCCCGTCCGTCGATCTGGACGCTGGAGTTCCGGCCCGATCCGAACAAGCACATGATCCTGAACAGCGTCACGCCGGTCAGCGACCGCGACGTCTTCTTCGAGCGGGTCTCCAAGGCGGTCGGATCGACCGGGCGCAAGGAGGTGTTCGTCTTCATCCATGGCTACAACACCTCGTTCGAGGGGGCGGCCATCCGCACGGCCCAGATCGCCGTGGACATGAACCTGGACGGGGCGCCGATCCTCTATTCCTGGCCGTCCCGGGCCAGTCTGCTGGGCTATCAGGCCGATACCCGGGCGGTGGCCGATCCGGCCCTTTTGACCGAGGTCGCCGACTTCCTGACCGACGTCGCCAACCGGACCGGCGCCGAGCGGGTGCATCTGGTGGCGCACTCGATGGGCAATCGCGTGCTGGAGCGGTCGCTGGACATCATCGCCGCCCGCACCGCCGGTCAGCCGCCGATGTTCCAGGAGGTGGTCTTCGCCGCCGCCGACGTCGGGGTGGACGAGTTCGAGGCCACCTGGCCGCGCATCATGGGGCTGGGCCGGCGCTTCACCCTCTATGCCTCGCGCCGCGACCGGGCCTTGCAGATTTCCGAACAGGTCAACCGGATGCAGCGCGTGGGCGACGCCCGCCGTATCGTGGTCCGCGAGGGGCTGCAGACCGTGGACACGACGGCGGCCTCCGGCGGCCTGCTGGGCCACGACGACTTCGCGGGCGGGGCCCTGGCCGACTTCCGGGCCGTGATGTGGCTGTCGCTGGAGCCGGAAAAGCGCTGCGTCCTCGAAAGCGAACAGGCCGCGACGGGGCTCTACTGGGCCTTCGGGGCCGGCTGTCCCGAGAGCGAGTTCGGGGAGGACACCGCCCTGGTGCGGGCGACGGGGTCCATCGACAAGGCCCTGGCCGCCCTGGATGTCGATCTCACCAAGGCCGCGGCCCTGGCCCGGGAGGGTCTGATGGCCAAGCGGCGCCGGCTGATCGATATGTTCGGCCTGGTCACGCCGGCTCCCTGATCCGACGGGTCCGGCCGCCCGAAAAAAAGGAGTCGGGAGAGTCGGGAGAGTCGGGAAGGTCCGGAACACTCGGGAGAAGCCTGCGATGTCAAAGACCGGACCGCATTATACCGCAGGCCCGCAGACCGATGGGCCAGGACAGCGAAGATCGGGCAAGTCGTTGATCGTATTGAAATCCGGGCCCGATTTATGAGGGTTCGCGACTGTCCGGCCCGCTCATCCAGTCAGGACGGCGCACCCTGACGGCGCGACCGCCCACGGTCAGGTCGCCATCCAGGCGGTCGCGCCGCATCAGGGCCATGGCGGCCCCGTCGACGCCACCGAGCCCCTCGCCGGCGCTCCCCATCCGGCGCCCGCGTCTCCCACAGGATGGCTTCAACAGGCCGCTACTCCCTGACAGCCATCCTCAACGTCCGCCTTCCGGCCCGATGCCAAAGACCGCTTCCGACCCAAAGCAGACCTTCTGTGTGATAGGCTGTCCCCACGCTTGGGAAGGGTTGGATGAAGCCGCCACCGGGGTTCGGTCAGCTATGTGAAGGTTTGCATCAAGACGCGCCGCTGTCCTCCGGTATCGCGCTGGCAAGGCACTGTCTGGCCTTCGTCATCACCGCCGAGAGGTCCGCGCTTTCGACCTACCTCCAGCAGATTTCCGAAAAGCCCGACGCTGAACTCAAGGGCATTTTCAATCGAGGTTCAACGGACATCGGTTTCGATGCGAAAGAGGCCCGTGCCTTCCTCGATGGCCTGCTTGGTGAGCTTCGCAATCGGTGAGCGGATGTCCGAAATGCAGCCAAGCCTGAACGTCGGCTCTCGACCCTTAGCGGCTCTTACGAGGGTCCGCTTCCGGGCGAAGTGCCCACTGAAAAGGCCAAATGTCGTCTTTGCGGCGTCCGCACCCTACGCAGGTCTTAGGCGTTCGCAGCCAAGGAGCGACGTAGCCCTTGCCCGTATCCGTGATGTCCTTTCGGCAGCGAGGGCATCGAAGCGAGTTCCCCATCACAATCCAGAAAAGCGGGCCGAGAAAAAACAGCGGCCAGAAAAACTGTGCGAGGGCGACGCCTACAAGGAGCAGGACAGCCGCACAGGCGAAGAGAGGGTAATACCAGCGCATTCAGGTTTGCCTCTTCGGGTTCTGACGGCTTGCCGCGATCAACGTCCGCTTCCCACCCCTAGCTGCAGTTCGGCGCGTCCGCTTTGGGGCTATGGGGCCGATGTCCGCTTTCCACGCTGGTGTCGATGTCGTGGCCCGACCCGTAGCGGACATTGGACTACGCGGACCGCTTCCAATCCGCATCGATCCACTGGCCGTTCTGATATCGTTTTAGACCGCTACGTTGGCCAACCCAAGAACCCAAGGGGTCAAAGGCGAAGGTATAGGTGTTGACAATTCCATCCCGAGAACAAGCCTTTACCGCAAAGGCCGACGCCATGTTGCTGACTCCCCTCCCGAACATGAGCTTGGGACTGAAAAACAGCCGCTTGATCTCCTGCGCAGTCTGGCCTCGTCGAGCGAGATATTCCACGATCTGCATCTTTGCCTTGGCAGACATTCAATCGCGTCCCACTTCATCCTCATCCTTGCGGTGGTCACGCTGTCAGCAGAGTTGATCGCGCACAACCGCTGATTTCCGCTTCCCACCCATGACGGCGGTCCAGCATGTCCGCTTTCCGGCGCGGCGCTTTTGACTAGTTTCGACCCTTAGCGGACCTTAGTCGGCTAGGCTGTGGGACAGTCGACAGCACCTTGACCGCAATCCCCGACCTTGACCGCAAATCCCGATCGGTCATCATTCAGCGCAAGAGAACGCCCCCGGAGGAGGCTCGTATGCGGTGGTATTTTCTGGTTTTGGCGGTGCTCTCGCTGGCCGCGCCTGCTTTCGCGCAGAGCGGCGGAATAAGGCCGGACCAGCGGATTTCTGATCAGACCGCAGCGGCGATCTATCAACCCCGACCGATGGTGAACCTGACCCATCCCGACTGGTCGCGGAATGCGGTAATCTATCAGCTGAACACCCGACAGTTCACGCCGGAGGGCACGTTCCGGGCGGCCCAGGCTCAGCTACCGCGCCTTAAGACCTTGGGAGTCGACGTCATCTGGCTGATGCCCATCCATCCGATTGGCGAAATCAATCGGAAGGGCACGTTGGGTAGCCCCTATTCGGTGAAGGACTATTTCGGGGTCAATCCCGAGTACGGTACGATGGACGACCTGAAGGCCTTCGTTGACGCCGCCCATGCCCAGGGGATGCATGTCATCCTCGACTGGGTCGCCAACCATACCGCCTGGGACAATCCTCTGACCCAGTCGCATCCCGAATGGTACGAGCGTGATCTGGAAGGCCATTTCCGTCCGACGCCCTGGTGGGACTGGTCCGACATCATCAACCTGAACTACGCCCATGCGGGCCTGCGCCAATACATGACAGAGGCGCTGATGTTCTGGGTGCGGGAAGCGGGGGTCGACGGCTATCGCGCCGACGTCGCGGGCTTCGTGCCGCTGGATTTCTGGGAGACGGCACGGCGGCAGCTTGAGACGATCAAGCCCGTCTTCCTGCTGGCCGAATGGGAGATGCGCGACATGCATTATGCAGCCTTCGACGCCACCTATGCCTGGAGCTGGAGCGAGGCGGCGACCAAGATCGCCGAGGGCCACGCCGACACCGCCGCCCTATTCACCTTCTATTCCTGGAACGAGAGCGCATATCCGCGCGAGGCCATGCGGCTGGTAGGCACCACCAACCATGACGCCAACGCCTGGGAAGGCACGGAGTACGAGCGGTACGGCCCGATGCGGGAGGCGGCGGCCGTCCTGTCGGTAGTCGGCGAAGGCATCCCGATGATCTACAACGGCCAAGAGGTCGGCAATACGCGTCGACTGAAGTTCTTCGAGAAGGACCCTATCATCTGGCCCGCCGACTATCGGTTGGATGAGCAGGGGCTGTTGTATCAGCGGCTGTTCCAACTCAAGCATTCCAACAAGGCCCTTGCCAACGGCCAGTGGGGCGGGCGGATGCATCAGGTCGTCAACACGGCACCGACCAAGGTGTTCAGCTTCTTCCGCGAGAAGGACGGAGACAAGGTCTTCGTGGCGATGAACCTGTCGGGCGAGTCTCAGACGGTGACCTTCTCCGGGGTTCACCACTTTGGTGTCTACAAGGATTTCACCGGCAATGAGGCTGTTACCGTGAACGCAACAACCCAAGTGGTGCTTTCCGCGTGGGGCTGGAGGGTTTTCGTTGCCTCGTCTAACGACCGCTAACCCCCAAAGCCGTCATTTATCAGGTCCGTTTGCTGGCCATCGGACCTGCCGCTGAGGCTCCCCGAAGGGGCCGAAAATGGAACCCCTATCCCTCTGACATCCACCCCGGTTTCCGCACTGTCGCCGCGCGTCCCTCGACCGTCAGCGGGCCGTCCGCACGGTCCAGTCGCATCAGGGCGATGCCGCCGCCGTCGCGGCCGGTCAGCATCTCGCCGGCGCGCAGCTCGCCGTTCAGCACCTCGGCGCCTTCGGGCGGGGGAGGGCCGTCGAAGGCGAGGGGCAGCATGCGCTTCTTGATCTCGCCGCGCCGCTTCATCCGGCTGGTCGTCTCCTGACCGACGAAACAGCCCTTGGAGAAGTCGATGCCGTTCAGCAGGTCGAAATTGGCGTCGATCGGATAGCGGACGTCATGACCGCCGTCGCGTGTGGGGTCGGGTACGCCCGTCGCCAGACGGTGGGCGTCCCAGGCGTCCTCGTCAGCATCCGCCACCCACTCTCCCAGGGCGCGACCGCCCAGCAGGGCCGTGCGGGGGTCGGGCATGAACCCCTCGGCCACGCCCGGCCAGCAGGCGAAGACGGGGCGGTCGTCGGGCACGATCTCGACCCTGGCCCGCAACCTGTACATCGACAGCCGCTGCATCAGGGCCTCGCGGCGGTTGGCGGCGACGTCCAGCACCACCGCCCCGGCCTCGCCCCACAGGAACAGGTCGAACAGCAGTCGTCCGGGCGCAGAGAGCAGGGCGCCGAACCGCAGGTCGCCGTCACCCAGCCCCTCGACATCCTGGGTCAGCAGATTGTGCAGGAAAGGCCGGGCGTCGGGGCCGGATATCCGGATAAGGGCGCGACTGTCGAGACGGGCGAGGACCATGACGCCCAGATAGGGCCTCGCCCCGCCGTCCGCCACCGCAAGCTGACCGGGCCTCAGGCCACGGCGTAATGTTCGGCGATCCCGTCCGGCTCAAAGTCATGGGCGTCGAGCTGGTCGAGCGCCGCGGTCAGCCGCGTCTGAAACAGCGCTGGATCGTCGGCCTCGACCGCCGGGCGAAGCCAGTCTGTGACGGCGGATCGGACGGGCAGGGCGCCGACCGGGCCGGGGACGCTGAGGCCGATCTCGAACCCCTCGGCGATCCAGTGGGAGATGGTGGTGAAGAAGCCCGGACTGTCCAGAAAGGCGGAACGCCGGATCACATAGAGGGTCATACGCCCCTGTTCGACGCCGTCAGGCCGCAGGATGACGCCGCTGAGATCCGGCCGCCAGTCGTCCGACACCTCGACCACCCGCCACAGGCAGAACCAGATGCGGCAGGTCTGCGGCCGGATCGCATGGACCGAACAGCCGGCGCCGTCGACGCAATAGGCGCACAGCCGACCCGTCGGCTTGGACAGTTCGGGCAGGCTGAGCGGAATGAAACGGCAGCATTCGACGCAACCGCCGCATTCCCGGTCTGGCAGGAGGGGAAGGCTCATGACGGCCTGTGTAGCCGACCGGAGGGCTGCGGCGTCAGACCGGATTGCCGTCGGACGCGATTTTCTGTTCGTGCGGGCTGAACGGCCAATCGAATCGAACCCGCGCCAGAATCCCTGTATGTGCAATACGGATGAACGGCCGCTTTTCAGTTCTTTACATTACCGAGGCCGAGGCCGGGGCGGCGGTGCTGTCCTCGGGCGTGCTCGGCTATCTGCTGCAACAGATGCCGGAGGCGCGGGTAACCGTCGTCGGCTCGCCCGCCAGCGCCCCCCTGTTCGCCGATATTCCGACCCTGACCCGGCTGATCGTGCTGGACAAGGACGGCCGGTTCGACTGGATCGCCCTGTGGAACCAGGTCCGGGCGACGCGCTGGGATCTGGTGGTCGACATGCGCGGCTCGACGCTGTCCGGCAAGCTGAGGCGTCGCAAGCGCGCGGTTCGCGGCGCGGACCGTCCGGGTCGTCACGCCGTCGAGGACGCCGCAGAGGTGTTGAAGCTCGACGAGGTCCCCCCGCCCTTCCTGCATATGTCGGAAGACACCCGGGCCGTCGCGGATGCCCTGGTCAAGCCGGACGGGCGACCGATCCTGGCGGTCGGGCCCGGGGCGGACTGGATGGGCAAGCGCTGGCCCGCGGACCGCTATTCGCGGGTCGCCGCCGCCTTGCTCAACGACCCCGACGGCCCGCTGGCGAATGGCCGGTTGCTGATCGTGGGCGAGGAGGCCGACCGCGACCTGGCCCACACCATCCGGCTGGCTGTCGCGCGCGACCGCGTCATCGAGGCGCATGGCAAACTGACCCGGCTGCAGACCGCCGCCGCCCTGCGTCATGCGACGCTTTATGTCGGCGGAGACGTGATCTGGACCCATCTGGCGGTGGCGGCGGGGGTTCCGTCGGTCGGGGTGTTCGGCCCGTCGGACGAGACCCGCGTCGGGCCGTGGCGGGGCGTCTCGGTGCGCGGCCCCCGCACGCTGGAGGAGTTCAGGGCGCTGGACCCGCGCCTGAACCAGGCCATCCAGCATATGCTGGACCTGCCCGCCGAGCGGGTGCTGAAGGCGGCGAGGAGGCTGCTGGCGGACCGGGCGAAGACCGGCTGATCCGGCGGCTTTGCGTCCGTCGGGCTTGACCCGGGGAGTGGACCGTTCACAACACGGCCGTCGCCGCAAGGAGCCGCCATGTCCACCCCCTATGACCTGATTGTTCGCGGCGGCGAGGTCGCCAATCACGCCGGGCGCGGCATGGCCGATGTCGGCGTGCGCGACGGCCGGATCGCCTTCATCGGCGACCTGTCGCAGGCCTCGGCCGGCGAGACGGTCGATGCGACCGGCCTGACCGTCCTGCCCGGGATCATCGACACCCAGGTGCATTTCCGCGAGCCGGGACTGGAGTGGAAGGAAGATCTGGAGACCGGCAGTCGCGCCGCGGCCCTCGGCGGGGTCACGGCCGTCTTCGAGATGCCGAACACCAATCCCAACACCACCGACGTCGCCACCATGGAGGACAAGCTGGCGCGGGCGCGGGACCGGATGTGGACCGACCACGCCTTCTATATCGGCGGCACCCACGGCAATGCGGCCTTCCTCGGCGAGCTGGAGCGGCTGCCGGGCGTCTGCGGGGTCAAGGTCTTCATGGGCGCCTCGACCGGCGACCTGCTGATCGCCGACGACGACGGGGTGAGGGAGGTGCTGAGGAATGTGCGCCGCCGCGCCACCTTCCACTCCGAGGACGAATACCGTCTGGCCGAACGCCGCGAACTGGCCGTGACCGGCGACTGGACCAGCCATCCGGTGGTGCGCGACGCCGAGAGCGCGATCATGAGCACCCGTCGTCTGGTGCGGCTGGCGCGCGAGACCGGCGCTCGCATCCATGTGCTGCATGTCTCGACGGCGGAGGAGATCCGGTTTCTGGCCGACCACAGGGATGTGGCGACGGTCGAGCTGACGCCCCAGCACCTGACCCTGGACGGGGACGAGGCCTATCCCCGGCTGGGCGCCTATGCCCAGATGAACCCGCCGATCCGCAACGCGCATCATATCGCCGGCCTGTGGACCGGGATCGAGCATGGGGTCGCCGACGTTCTGGGCTCGGACCATGCGCCCCATACGAAGGAGGAGAAGTCCCGGCCCTATCCGGCCTCGCCCTCGGGCATGCCGGGGGTGCAGACCCTGGCGCCCGTCATGCTGACCCATGTGGCCAACGGGAAGTTGTCGCTGGAGCGGTTCATCGACCTGACCTCGGCGGGCGCCCAGAGGGTGTTCGGCATCGCCGGCAAGGGGCGGATGGCCGAGGGCTATGACGCCGACCTGACCCTGGTGGACCTGAAGGCCAGACGCACCATCACCCACGACCAGCAGGCCAGCCGCTGCGGCTGGACCCCGTTCGACGGGTTCGAGGCCACGGGCTGGCCGATGGCGACGATCGTGCGCGGCCGGGTGGTGATGCGCGATGCCGAGCTGCTGGGCGCCGCCCACGGGCGGCCGGTGCGGTTCCAGGAGACGCTGGGGGCGTGACGGCGCGGGTTCAGCTCGGCCTGCCCCCCTTGGGCCTCATCGGCTATGGCGCCTTCGGTCGTCTGGCGGCGCGGCATCTGTCGCAATGGTTCGAGATCCTCGCCCATGATCCGGCCATGGCTCCGGGCGGGGAGGGGGACGCCCATGCGACCCTGACCGATCTGGCGACGGCCGCCGCCTGTCCGGTGGTGGTGCTGGCCGTGCCGGTCGGGGTGATCGAGGCGACGGTCGCGGACATCGCCCCGCATCTGACGCCGGGCGCCCTCGTCATCGACGTCGGCTCGGTCAAGGTACGGCCGGCCGAGGCCATGGCGCGGGGTCTGCCGCCCGGCGTCCGGATCGTGGGGACCCATCCGCTGTTCGGACCCCAGAGCGCGGCGGACGGGCTGGAGGGCCTGAGGATCGCCGTCTGTCCGGTCGGGGACGACCGCGCGGCCCGACGGGTGGCGGCCTTCTGTCGGTCGGCGCTGAAGCTGAAGGTCTTTGTCACCACGGCGGAGGACCACGACCGCGAGGCCGCGACGGTCCAGGGCCTGACCCATCTGATCGCGCGGGTGCTGATCGCCATGGAGCCTTTGCCCAGCCGGATGACCACCGCCAGTTTCGAGAAGCTGATGCAGGCGGTGGAGATGGTCCGCCACGACAGCCCGGCCGTCTATGACGCCATCGAACGCGACAATCCGTTTTCGGCCGGGGTGCGCGAGCGGTTCTTCGCCCTCGCAGACGAGGCGCGCCAGGGTCTTGGCGAACCGGGGCTCAGCGCGGGCGAAGGATAAAGCCCGACACGGCGGGGACGACGGCCGGGTCCAGCAGCAGGGCGGCGTTTCCATAGGTCGCCAGATTGCCGGCGCGGTCCGCCGGGGCCTGACGCAGGACATGGTTCACCCCCTCGAACACGACCTTCTCCGCACGCGGCTGTGCGGCCAGCAGGAGATCGCTGTTGGCGGCCGGGACCTGAAGGTCGTGCGAGCCGGTTCCGAGCAGGACCGGTCCGGGATACGCCGCGATCAGGGCGGCGGGGTCGAGGCTGAGATAGCTGATCAGATAGGGCTGGACCGAGGGGCGGAACAGGGCCTCCAGCCCCGGGATGTTCGCGGTCGTGCGGCCGGCCTCAAGATCGTCCAGGGCGGCCATGGCGGCGGGCTTCATCGCCTCGGGCAGGCCGGCCTCAAGCTGTTCGCGCACCTGGTCCGCGGCCTTACGGCCGACCGGGGACAGCAGGACCAGACCGCAGACCTGCGGATTGTCGACCGCCGCCCTCTGGGCGATCAGGGCGCCCTCGGAATGGCCGATCAGCCAGGCGCAGGGCCGGCCGGTGCGGGTCACGGCCTCGGCGGCCCAGCTGCGGGCGTCGGCGACCAGATCGTCGAACCGCAGCTTCGATTCGTCGAACCCGGCGGCGGCGCTGGCGGCGATGCCCCGCTTGTCATAGCGGACGGTGGCGATCCCGTCGGCCGCCAGCCCCTCGGCCAGCTGACGCAGGACCCCGCCGCGCACGCCCAGAGGGCTGTCGCCGTTGCGGTCGGTCGGGCCGGAGCCGGCGATGATCACGGCGGCGGCGCGGGCTGGTCCTTCCGGCGACAGCAGGGTTCCGTGCAGGGGCGCGGGTTGTGAGGGCAGGGCGATGTCGGTCGAGGTTGGGGCCAGCAGCAGAGCGCCGGCGAGCAGGAGGTTCAGCATGAGGGTTTCCGTGGACGGAAGGGCTGGAAGGGCGGGATCAGAAGGGCTGGCGGTCGGGGTCGCTGCGCCAGACGCGCCAGCTCTCGAACACCGACCAGAGGGCGGAGCCGACGATCAGCACGACCATGGCGGTGCTGCCGGCCGGCTGCGGCGCGACCGGCGCCGACAGGATCAGGGCCAGGCCCAGCCAGAAGAACAGCCGGCCGCCGAGGCGATTCGACCGGTCCCACGCCAGCCGGCTCTTGTAGCTCCAGGGCGTGCGCACGCCGATCAGGGGATTGGGACCGACCCGGCCGAGACCTGCCCCGACAGCGACCAGGATCAGGCCGGTCAGGGCCATGGTCCAACCGATCGAGGGCGGCGCGGCGCCGACCGTGGCGCCGAGGCTGGCCCAGCCGATGATGGCGCTGACCCCGCCGATGGACAGCAGGGACACGGCCTGACCGGCGCGCAGTCCACGTCTGCGGGCCGGATCTTCGGAGGCGCCCGCGTACCAGCCCATCATCCCTGCGGTGATGGCGGCCATCAGGGCCATGAAGCCGAACAGCAGAGCGAGTTCGCGCCGGTCGCCCCATCGGTCGACCTCGCCCGAGGCGTTGAAGTGCATGGGGTAGGGGACGTCGGGAGCCTGTATCAGGACCCACAGGGCCACGGCGCCGATCACGACCGTCGTCAGCACGGTGGCGGCATCGAGAAGGGTGAAGCGGCGGTCGGTCATTCCGGTGTCTCCGTGGTTTTCAACGCGGCCGGGGCCGGCGTGGTCTCCAGTCCAGCCCCGGTCAGCTCCATCAGAAAAGCCAGCGCCTCCTCCACGGCGGAAATCTCCAGCCGGTAGCGGATGGTCTGGCCGTCCCGCTCGGGGCTGACCAGATGGGCCTCCTTCAGCGCGTTCAGATGGCCGGTGATGGTCGGCCAGCTCATGTCGAAAGCGGCGGCGATGTCCCCGGACGCCATCGGCCCCCTGCGCAGCATCTCGATGATGCGACGCCGGACCGGGTGCGACAGGGCCTTGAACAGGGTGTTCATAGGCAGGACCCTAATTAGGTAGATAACTAAATGCAAGGCGCCGACCGCGATGGGCCGACGACGCGGCGCCTGGGGCCATCGCCGTGCCCTGTATTACCGAATATTGAGGTGTCCGATGATCGGGGAGCCGATAGGTTCGGCCGATGACTTCCACGACCTTGGCGGCGGGCGAATTTTTCGGTTCTCGTTTCCGGAGCGTGTCTTCGTCGGGCTACCGGATCGATCTGCGCGTCGCGACCCTGCCCCCCGAAGAGGTTCAAAGCCATTCCCACCATGACGCCCACTTCGTTCTGGCGCTCGATGGCGGGTATCACAGCCTGGCCTATGATGCGGGTACGCCTTGCGGCTCTGCCTTTGGCCCGGGCGCCCTGATCTGGAACCCTGCCGGCGTGGAACATAGGGACTGTTTCGATGAGGCGGGCGGCCGGTTCCTCTCCGTCAGCTTCACGCCGCCGCCGGACGCCCGCCGTGGCGATCCCTTGCGCCTTTTCGGCCCTGCTGAAGCCGTGGCGCGACGGCTTGTGGGCGCCACGGCCAGCTTCAGGCCGGGCGACGAAATGACGGTCGAGGGGCTCGCGCTCGATCTCGCCGCGAGCGTGTATGGGGCTTGCGAGTTGCGGGAGGATCCTGCGCCGGAGTGGGTCCGGCTGGCTCATGAAGTAATCGGCGACCTGTCGTCGAGACAGGGGCTGGAGGTCACCGCCGTCGCCGAACTGGTGGGCGCTCACGCCGTATCCCTGGCCCGGCGCTACCGCCGTCATTTCGGGCGATCGCCTGCGGCCGCCATTCGTCAGGCCCGCGTGGACCGCGCCGTGGGGCTGGTGGGGCGGGGCGGGGATCTTGCGACCGTCGCCGCCAGCGTCGGCTACGCCGATCAAAGCCATATGACGCGGGAGTTCATGGCCTTCTATGGTCTGCCGCCCGCACGATACCGCGCGATTTTCAGATGAGCGGTTTCAGCTGTTCAAGACCGGACGAGGCGCCGATGGCACGGTGCGCTGTCTGATAGAGGATCACCATGCGCCATTTGATTATCGCCATCGCCGCGATCGCTTTCGCCGCCACCGGGGCAAGGGCCCAGCCTCAGTGGACGCCCGCCCCCCCGGAAAGCCAGGGCGTGTCCGTGGAAGGCCTTTCGGCGCTCGATGCCGCCGTGCGCGCCGGGACCTATCAGAAGATCACCAGCGTCCTGATCGCGCGGCACGGCCGGCTGGTGCACGAAACCTATTTCGACGACGGCGGCGCCGAGGTTCGCCGCAATACCCGCTCCGTCACCAAGACCGTGACGGGCATGCTCGTCGGGGCTGCGATCGCGGAAGGTGATATCGCCAGCGCCCAGGCGCCGGTCCTGCCGTTCATCGCCGCCTATGGCCCGTTCGAAAATCCGGACCCGCGCAAGGCGGCCATCACGGTCGAGGACCTGCTGACCATGAGTTCGCTGCTGGAATGCGACGACGACAATTCGTTCTCCCGTGGCAACGAGGAGAGGATGTACCTGATCGAAAACTGGGTCGATTTCGCCTTCAGCCTGCCGATCCGGGGCTTCCCGGCCTGGGTTCCCAAGCCCGCAGACCAGCCCTACGGCCGGGCCTTCAGCTACTGCACGGCGGGGGTGACGACTCTCGGCGCCGTGGTCCAGTCGGCCGTCGGCGAGCCGCTACAGGACTTTGCGCAGCGGGCCTTGTTCGATCCCCTGGGCATCGAGAAACCGGAATGGCAGACGTCTCCGACCGGTCTGGCGCAGGGCGGCGGCGGGCTGGGTCTCCGCAGCCGGGACCTGCTCGCCCTGGGTCAGCTCCTGCTGAACCGCGGCCAGTGGCAGGGCCGGCAGGTGTTGCCTGAAGCCTGGGCGGAGGCGATGACCCGACCCCACGCCAACGTGGACCCGCAGCGAGGCGACTACGGCTACCTCATCTGGCTGCCGGCCTACAGGGTCGGCGGCGAGGAGCATGCCGCCTGGGCCATGGCCGGGACGGGGGGCAACAAGGTCGTCATTGTGCCGGATCTCGACGTGGTCGTGGTGGTGACCACGGAGAACTTTGGCGTCCGCAATCCTCATGCCCTCGCCGACGCCCTGATCGCTGATCACGCCCTGGCGGCCATCGCGGCCGACGGACCCGCGCGCCGTCCCTAGATCGAGAAGCTGACGCCACAGCCGCAGCTGGTGGCGGCGTTGGGGTTGCGGATGACGAACTGGGCCCCGGCCAGTTCGTCGACGAAGGCGATCTCGGACCCCTTGAGGAAGGGGACGGAGACCGGGTCGATCAGCGCCGTCTGGCCGTCGGTCTCGATGTGCAGGTCGTCGGCCTCGGCCGTCTCGACCAGATCGAGCTGGTACTGGAAGCCCGAGCAGCCGCCGCCCTCGACGGCGACGCGCAGCATCAACACCTTGCCCTCGGCCCTGGACAGGGCGGCCAGCCGTTTCGCCGCGCTGGCGTCCAGCACGATGCCCTCGGGCGCGCGCCGGCTGCTGGCGATCTGGAAGGCGGGGGCGGATTGGACGGTGCTCACAGGGGCCTATATGAGGCTGCACAGGCGGATCGCAAAGGCCCGCTGGAAGATGAAAGCGTCACTTGGATCAGCCGTCGCCGTTTCACCCCGCTTTTCCGGCGGGCATCCGGGCCCCGTTCGCCGAGCGGCCGGAGACCTCGCGCGGGCGGTTCTTCCCCGAACCGGCCAGCCGGACACGCAGCGCCTTCGCCCGTGACCGCGACCGGATCATCCATGCCACAGCCTTTCGCCGGTTGAAGGGCAAGACCCAGGTGTTTGTGGCCCATGAGGGCGATCACTACCGCACCCGCCTGACCCACAGTCTGGAGGTGGCCCAGATCGCCAGGTCCCTGGCCCACGCCCTGGGGCTGGATCCGGACCTGGCCGAGGCCATCGCCCTGGCTCACGACCTGGGCCATCCGCCGTTCGGCCATGCTGGCGAGGACGAGCTGCAGGCCCGGATGGCGGCCTGGGGCGGGTTCGACCACAATGTCCAGACCTTCCGCGTCGTGACGAAGCTGGAGGCCCGCTATCCGGCCTTTGACGGACTGAACCTGTCGTGGGAAACGGTCGAGGGGGTGGTCAAGCACAACGGCCCGGTGGATCACCGGCTGGACGAGCCGGCCTGGCAGGCGATCGCGGACTATGCCTCGGGCCGCCCTGACTGGGATCTGGAGCTGGGCGGCTTCGCCTCGCTGGAGGCCCAGGTCGCGGCCATCGCGGACGACATCGCCTATAACAACCACGATGTGGACGACGGGGTCCAGTCAGGCCTGCTGGATCTGAACGAACTCGACAACGTGCCCCTGATCGGACCGGTGCTGGCGGGCGTCCGAAGGGACTGGCCGCATCTGGACGCCCGGATGACCCGGCTGGAGGCCGTTCGGCGCATGATCGGGGTCATGGTCGATGATGTTCTGGCCGAGACCGAACGCCGGCTGGCGTCCGACGGCATCGGTTCGGTCGCCGATGTTCGTGGGGCGAAACGGGCGATGGTGGCCTTTTCCCCCGCCATGCTGGCCGATCTCGGCGGGCTGCGACGGTTTCTGTTCGAGCGGATGTACCGCCACTATCGCGTGAACCGCACGCGGAGTCAGGCGCGGCGCATCCTGGCCGAGATGTTCGACCTGTTCGTCGCGGAGCCGGACGTCCTGCCGCCGGAATGGGCGGCGCGCGCCCGGACTGACGATCCCGTTCGGCGCGGCCGGGCGGTGTGCGACTATATCGCCGGCATGACCGACCGGTTCGCCATCGAGGAGCATCGGCGGCTGTTCAACCTCGATTTCGCCCTCGATCTGTGATTCGTCTGGGCCCCGACACGCGCTAGTGTGCGTGTCCGCGCGTTGATTCGTGCGGAGCCCCAGCGCAGAGGCCGATCCCCATGTCCCACGACGACAATTCCCGCGGAAAAGACGCGCCGGACCGCGGCGCCTATACGCCGCCGACCGACGACGACCTGCCGTTCACGCGTGGCGGGTTCGACGCCCGGCGCACCCCGGCCTCCAAGGCGCCGCCCGTCACCCTGATCGTCAGCGCGGCGGTCCTGCTGGTGCTGATCATCGCCGTGGTCCTGTTCTACCGCTCGGGCCTGCGCGCGTCGGAAGATGTTCCGCCGGCCGTAGGGAACCCGGTCGGCCAGCTGAAGGTCGAGGCGCCGATGGACGCCCAGCCGGTCGACATGAACGCCGATGTCCAGGTCTATCGCGGCAGTGCGGATGCTGACGCCGCCGATCCCCAATTCACCCCGCCGCCCGAGGCGGTCCAGCCGCGTCCGGCGCCCAAGGCCTTGCCGCCGGTCCAGGCCGAACTGCCGGCGGCCCCGCGTCCGGTCCAGTCTGACCGTCAGGATACGGCCGGACCCGCGCCAGTCGCCCGGCCGACGCCGGCTCCCGCGACCCCGTCGACAGCGGCGGCCACCGGATCGTCTGCGGTCCAGATCGGGGCCTTCTCCTCGACGGCCATCGCCGATCGTGAGTTTTCTGCGGTTGCGGCGCGGTTCCCCCAGTTCGCCCGGGGCGCCCAGAAGCGGGTGCAGGAGGTGACGGCCTCCAACGGCTCGACCGTCTATCGCACGACCTTCTATGGTCTGAGCCGCGAGCGGGCCCAGGCCTTCTGTGCGGCGATCAAGGCCGCCGGCGACGACTGTCTGGTGCGATAGGTCGTGACGACAGCGGCCATCTACGGCTGTTTCGGCCCCACGCTCGGCGAAGAGGAGCGCGCATTCTTTGCAGAGCAGAAGCCGTGGGGTTTCATCCTCTTCCGGCGCAACGTGGAGAGCCCGGATCAGGTTCTGCGCCTGACCGAGGCCCTGCGCGACAGCGTCGGTTGGGAGGCGCCGATCCTGATCGATCAGGAGGGCGGCCGGGTTCAGAGGCTGGGGCCGCCGCACTGGTCGAAATACCCGCCCGGCGAGGCCTATCTGAAGGCCACGAACGATCCCCTGACCGCACGTGAGCTGGCCCGGCTTGGCGGCCGGCTGATGGCGCATGATCTCAAGGCGGTCGGGATCAATGTGGACTGCGCCCCGGTGCTGGACGTGCCGGTGCCCGGCGCCCACGACATCATCGGCGACCGCGCCCTGGCCCATGATCCGGCCCTGGTCGCCCAGCTGGGTCGGGCCCAGGCCGAGGGGCTGCTGGCGGGCGGGGTCCTGCCGGTGATCAAACATATGCCGGGCCATGGGCGGGCCTTTGGCGACAGCCACAAGGAACTGCCGACCGTCCATGCCGATCTGGACACGCTGGACGCCTGGGACTTTGCCCCGTTCAAGGCCCTGTCGGACATGCCGATCGGGATGACGGCCCATATCGTCTTCACCGCCATCGACAAAAAGCGGCCGGCGACCCAGTCGAAAAAGGCGATCAGGCTGATCCGCGAACGGCTCGGTTTCGGCGGCCTGCTGCTGTCCGACGACCTGTGTATGAACGCCCTGTCCGGGACCTTGACCGAGCGGGCCGAAAAGTCGCTGAAGGCGGGCTGCGATCTGGTCATCCACTGGACCGGCGATCTGGCCGAGATGCGTCAGGTGGCCGAGGGCGTCGGCGAGCTGAAGGGCGGGGCGGCGCGGCGGGCCGGGGCGGCCCTGGCCCGGATCGTCCACACGCCTGAGCCGCTGGACCTGCGCGAGGCGCGCAGCCGGTTTGACGCCATGCTGGCGGGGCGGCTGACGGCGGCGAAGGGGCCGGATGTCGGGGAGTCGCAGGCGCTGCCATGACCGAAGCCTTCCAGCCCAATCTGGATTTCACCGCCGTCGAGGCCGTCGACGACCGTGAGGCCTTTGTGGTGGATCTGGACGGCTATGAAGGGCCGTTGCATGTCCTTCTGGCCCTGGCGCGGACCCAGAAGGTCGATCTTCTGAAGCTGTCGATCACGAAACTGGCCGAACAGTATCTGTTGTTCGTGCATGAGGCGCGGCGGCGGAATTTCTCGCTGGCGGCCGACTATCTGGTGATGGCGTCCTGGCTGGCCTATCTGAAGTCGCGCCTGCTGTTGCCGCGCACGGAAAAGGGCAAGGCCGATGAGCCGCCGGCCGAACAGATGGCGGCGGCCCTGGCCTTCCGCCTGCAGAAGCTGGAGGCCATGCGAAAGGCGGCCGACGCCCTGCTGGAGCGGCCTCAGTTGAAGCGCGACGTGTTCACGCGCGGCGATCCTGAGGCCACGGTCATCGTGCCGTCCGACCGGATCGACGCCAGCCTGTATGAGCTGATGTCGGCCTATGTGACCCAGAGGCGGCGGGAACAGGCCCGGCACTATAACCCCGGCCAGAGGGTCGAGGCCTTCGCCCTGGAGGCTGCGCGCGACTGGCTGCGCGAGGTCCTGCCGCGGCTCGAAAGCTGGACTCCGCTGGACCGTGTGGCGCCCGAACGCGATCCCGAAGGCGAGGGACCCAGTCAGGCCAGCTATATCGCCTCCACGCTTTCGGCCAGTCTGGAGCTGGTCAAGGAGGGGGCGATGGACGTCAAACAGGCCGGGGCGTTTGACGATATCTGGTTGAAGCGGCGCGGGCAGGGCCGGCCGCTGGAACTGACGCCATGACGGGTGACCTGTGAGCCTCGACTTCACCCCCGACCTGGCCGAGATCGAGCGCCGCGTGGAGGCCCTGTTGTTCGCCGCCGCTGGCCCACTGTCGCTGGTCGAGATCGCCCGCCGCCTGCCCGAGGGTGCCGACGCCGCTGCCGCCGTGGCGGGGCTTCAGGCCCGCTATGAGGGACGAGGCGTCGTGCTGGACTGCGTCGCCGACCGGTGGCGTTTCCGCACGGCCGAGGATCTCGGCTTCCTGATGACCGAGGAACGGGAAGAGCCGCGCCGCCTGTCCAAGGCCGCGCTGGAGACCCTGGCCATCATCGCCTACCACCAGCCGGTCACCCGCGCCGAGATCGAGAGCGTGCGCGGGGTGTCCATCTCCAGGGGGACGCTGGACCTGTTGCTGGAGATGGGGTTCGTGCGGCTGCGCGGACGCCGGCGCACGCCGGGCCGGCCGGTGACCTATGCCACCGCCGACCGGTTCCTGGAGCATTTCGGACTGGCTCGGCTGGATGATCTGCCGGGCGTGGCGGAGATGAAGGCCGCGGGCCTGCTGGACCTGTCGCTGCCCGCCGGGTTTGAGGCGCCGGACCCATCCCGCGCCCTCGACGCCGACGACGAGGACCCGGTCGAGGAGGGCGATGCGCCCGAGTTCGCCCAGGATTTCGTGGGGGAGTAGCTTTTCCTCCCCGCCCGCAGGGTGGGGAGGTGGCGCGGCGGCCGCTTGGCCGACGTTACGGAGGGGGCGATCGGGCGTTTGACGTCGCGCACAGCAGGCTGAATCTCCGGCATCGAGTCGCCCCCTCCGTCACGGCGCAAGTGCGCCGCGCCACCTCCCCATCGCTGCGCGACGGGGAGGACAGGGTCGTCAAACCGTCAGCGCCCTCGGCAGTTTGAAGGTCACCGTCTCCTGCTCGCCCGGGTCGTCGGTCAGGGTCATGACGAACCGCTCGCCGATAGCGGTGATCAGGGCCTGGATCAGGGGTTCGGGGGCCGAGGCGCCGGCGGTGATGCCGACGGTGGAGACGCCGTCGAACCAGCGCCAGTCGACCTGGGTCGCATCGTCGACCAGTTTGGCCGAGCCGGCGCCGGCCCGCATGGCGACCTCGACCAGTCGCACCGAGTTGGAACTGTTCGGCGACCCGACCACCAGAACCAGATCGGAACCGTCGGCCAGTTGCTTGACCGCCTCCTGACGGTTGGTGGTCGCGTAGCAGATGTCTTCCTTGTGCGGGTCGGGCAGTTCGGGGAAGCGATCCTTGAGCGTCCGCACGATCTCGGCGGTGTCGTCCAGAGACAGGGTGGTCTGGGTGGCGTAGGCCAGAGGTTGTTCACCGGGGCGCTGGACGGCGGCGGCGTCTTCCACCGTCTCGATCAGGGTGATGGAGCCCTCGGGCAGCTGGCCCATGGTGCCGATCACCTCAGGGTGGCCGGCATGGCCGATCAGCAGGATGTGGCGGCCGGCGGCGTGGTGGCGTTCGGCCTCGACATGGACCTTGCTGACCAGGGGGCAGGTGGCGTCGAGGAACATCATCCGGCGCTGGCGGGCCGCCGCCGGCACGGCCTTTGGCACGCCGTGGGCCGAGAAGACGACGGGCCGGTCGTCGGGGCATTCGTCCAGTTCACGCACGAAGACTGCGCCCAGCGACTTGAGACGTTCGACCACATGTTTGTTGTGGACGATCTCGTGGCGGACATAGACGGGGGCGCCGAAGCGTTCGATCGCGCGCTCCACGATCTGGATGGCGCGATCCACGCCGGCGCAGAATCCGCGCGGTGTGGCCAGACGGACGGTCAGCGGGCGTTTGATCGGCATTACGGCGTTCATGACCGTAATCTAGTCGTTCGCGCCGTGCGCCGCCACGGAAACCGCCGTTCCGGCCTCTGGCGGTTTGCCGCGCCTCGCTTTAGCCGCTATCAGCACCCAGCGTAACCGGGTCGCGCGCCCCTGTGCCGGCTCGCGAACCCCTTTCGATTGCCGGAAAACGTCCCTGATGCGTCGCGTCCTTGCCTCTGCCCTTGCGCTCCTTTCCGCCGTCTCGGTGGTGTCTGTCTTCGCGCCGTCTGCGGCCGAGGCCCAGTCCCAGCAGCGCCAGCGTCCCGGTCAGGGGCCTGCCCAGGGTCAGGATGAGGAGCAGGGCGAGCGCCGTCCCGCCCGGCTGGGCGTGTTGCGCCAGCGCGCCAACGCCGGCCCGTGCCCCTATGTGAAAATTCTCTATGACGCCGCCCGTTATGTGGAGATGGCCGACAATCGCCCGGCCCTGGCCAATATCGGCTATACCGGCGAAATCCAGGGCGTGTCCTCGGGCTGCAGCTATCGCGGCGATGATCCGATCAAGGTCGAGTTCGACGCCCTGTTCCACTTCGGCCGGGGCGCACAGGCGATCGAGGATCGCCGCACCTATCGCTACTGGGTCGCGGTCACCGAGCGGAATACCGCCGTTCTGGACAAACAGTATTTCGACATTCCGGTGGATTTCGAGGGTCGGCAGACGGCCTCGGCTGAAATCGAGCGGAGCGTGGTGATCCCGCGCGCCTCGACGACCGTCAGCGGCTCGAATTTCGAGATCCTGATCGGTTTCGACATCACGCCCGAGATGGCCGAGTTCAATCGGGAAGGCCGCCGGTTCCGCGTCAATGCCGGCGCTGCGGCCCCGGCTGCGCCCCCCGCCCAATGACCGACCTGAGGTCTGAACTGGGCGAAGCGGTCGCGGCCGCCTTCGCCGCCGAAGGCGTGGACCCGGCGCTGGCGCGGGTCACGACATCGGACCGGCCCGATCTGGCCGATTTCCAGTCGAACGGCGCCCTGGCCGCCGCCAAGGCGCGGAAGGCCAATCCGCGCGACCTGGCGACGCGGGTGGCCGATCGGCTGGCGGGCGATCCGCGCCTGACCTCGGTCGAGGTGGCCGGGCCGGGCTTCATCAACTTCAAACTGGCCGACGCCGCCCTGGCGGCTCGCGCGGCGGAGGTGGCGGCCGACCCGAACCACGCCGGGGCCTCGGCCGTCGCCGAACCGCGCAAGGTCGTCATCGACTATGCCGGGCCGAATGTGGCCAAGCCGATGCACGTCGGCCACCTGCGCTCATCGATCATCGGCGAAAGCCTGAAGCGGCTGTTCCGGTTCCGGGGCGATACGGTCTGGGGCGACGCCCATTTCGGCGACTGGGGCTTCCAGATGGGGCTGCTGATCGTCGCTGCGGGCGACGAGGGGAGGGCGGACGCCTTCCTCGCCGAGGGCGACGGGCCCTTCCCGAGCGAAAGCCCGGTGTCGCTGGAGGATCTGGAACGGCTCTATCCGCTGGCTGCGGGTCGGGCGAAGGAAGATGGCGACTATCGCGACCGCGCCCGCAAGGCGACGGCGGAGCTTCAGGCCGGGCGGCCCGGCTATCGCGCCCTCTGGCGGCATTTCGTCGCCGTCAGCCGCACGGCGCTGGAGCGTGAATTCGGCGCCCTGTCGGTTACCTTCGACCTCTGGAACGGCGAATCCGACGCCGATCCGCTGATGGCCGAGATGATCGCCCACCTGGAGGCGACGGGTCTGCTGGTCGAGGACGACGGCGCCCGTGTGGTCCATGTCGCCGGGCCCGGCGAGACGCGCAAGAAGAAGCTGGCCGACGGTTCGGTGGTCGAGGCGCCCAGCCCGCCGCCGCTGCTGGTCATCAGTTCCGAAGGCTCGGCCATGTATGGCACGACTGATCTGGCCACCATTCTGGACCGCCGCAAGGCCATTGATCCCGACCTGATCCTGTATGTCGTGGACGAGCGGCAGGCCGAACATTTCGAACAGGTGTTCCGCGCCGCGCGTCTGGCCGGCTATGCGGGCGAGGGGGCGCTGGAGCACCTCGGCTTCGGCACCATGAACGGAACGGACGGCAAGCCGTTCAAGACCCGGGCGGGCGGGGTGCTGAAGCTGCACGACCTGATCACCCAGGCGACGGACAAGGCGCGCGAACGGCTGAACGAGGCGCATCTGGGCGAGGACCTGTCGCCGCAAGAGTTCGAGGCCACGGCCCACCGGGTGGCCATTGCCGCGCTGAAGTTCGCCGATCTTTCGAACAGCCGGACAACGAGTTACGTCTTCGACCTCGACCGGTTCATGAGCTTCGAAGGCAAGACCGGACCCTATCTGCTGTACCAGTCGGTGCGGATCAAATCGCTCCTGAGGAAGGCCGCCGATCAGGGTCTTGGCTCCGGCGCCATTGTCATCGCCGAACCGGCCGAGCGCGATCTGGCCCTGACCCTGGACGCCTTCGACCAGGCAGTTTCCGACGCCTATGACAAGCGGATGCCGCATCTGATCGCGGAACATGCCTGGCGACTGGCCCAGTCGTTCTCGAAATTCTATGCGGCCTGTCCGGTGCTGATCGCGCCGGACGCGGCGACGAAGGCCTCGCGTCTGGCCCTGGCGAAGGCGGCGCTGGATCAGCTGGTGATCGCCCTGGACCTGCTGGGGATCGAGACGCCGGAGCGGATGTAGCGACGCCGTCTGCGGCATGATAGCATTGCTATCTCTCGTTGGAGGTCGTCATGAACATCCACATCCGTCATCTGGACGAAGCCACGGTGCAGGCGCTGAAGCAGCGTGCAGCCCGCAACGGCCGCTCGGCCGAGGCGGAGTACCGCGCCATCCTGACCGCCGCTGCAGCCGAGGAGGCCGACGGCTTCGACTGGATCCGGGTTTCCGACGACCTGCGCGCCCGGTCGGCCGGCCGTGATCATACGCCTTCTGAGGTTCTGGTCAGGGAAGGACGAGACGAGCGGTGAAGGCCGTCATCGACTCCAGCGTCGTCGTCAAATGGTTCGTAAAGGAGGAGGACGCCGAGGCGTCGCTCGACCTGCGTTTCCTGCCTCTGGCTGCGCCGGATCTGCTTGTCGTGGAATGCGCCAATGTGTTCTGGAAGAAGGTGCGCAAGGACGAGTACGCGGCCGACGACGTGGCCATGGCCATTCGCGCCATCGAACGCGCCCGCATCAGCTTGTCGCCGGCCCATGGCCTGGCCGGGCGCGCGTTCGAGATCGGCCGCGCGCTGGACCATGCGGTCTATGACTGCTTCTATCTGGCGCTGGCGGAACGCCTCGGCCTGCCGCTCATCACCGCCGACACCAAATTGGCGTCGAAAACGACACCTGACCGGACGTCGGTCCGCGTACTTGGCTTGTCGAACTGGAAGACTGTTCTGAATGCCGATTGATTTCGACGCCTTCATCGCCGGCCTGCCCAAGGCGGAGCTGCACCTGCACATCGAGGGCTCGCTGGAGCCGGAGCTGATGTTCGAACTGGCGCAGCGCAACGGGGTGTCGATCCCGTTCGACAGCGTCGAGGCGGTGCGCGCCGCCTATGACTTCTCCAACCTGCAGGACTTTCTCGACATCTATTACGCCGGGGCCAACGTCCTGCTGACGGCGAAGGATTTCGAGGATCTGGCCTTCGCCTATTTCCAGCGGGCGGCGGCGGACAGCGTGCGTCATGCCGAAATCTTCTTCGACCCCCAGACCCATACCGATCGCGGCGTGCCGTTCGGAGTGGTGGTCGAGGGGCTGATCGCCGGGATGGACCGGGCGAGGGACGAACTGGGGGTGACCTCCGGCCTGATCCTCAGTTTCCTGCGGCATCTGTCGGAGGAAGGAGCCTTCGCGACGCTGGAGCAGGCGAAGCCGTATCTGCATCATTTCATTGGGGTGGGGCTGGATTCATCGGAGGTCGGGCATCCGCCGTCGAAATTCGTGCGTGTCTTCGCGGCGGCCCGTGAGCTGGGCCTGAAGCTCTGCGCCCATGCGGGGGAGGAGGGGCCGCCCGCCTATGTGCATGAGGCGCTGGACCTGCTGAATATCGACCGGATGGACCACGGCAACCGGTCGATGGAGGACGAGGGGCTGATCGAACGGCTGGCGGCGGAACAGATGACCCTGACGGTCTGTCCCCTGTCGAACCTGAAGCTCTGCGTGGTCCATGACCTGAAGGATCACCCCGTGCCCGAGATGCTGCGGCGCGGCCTGCATGTGACCCTGAACTCGGACGACCCGGCCTATTTCGGCGGCTATGTGAACGCCAACTACAGCCGGCTGGCCGAGGCGACGGGCCTGACGCAGGGTCAGTTGACGCAGATGGCGGTCAACAGCTTCGAGGGCAGCTTCCTGCCGGAGGCCGACAAGGCCGCACGGATCGCCGAGGTCCGGGCCTACGCCTCGGCGATGTGATCGACCTCGTGGGCTGAGCCGAGGGCGACCGGGACGCGCTGGTGCAGGCGTTCAGGCATGACGTCGAGGATCGGCGCCACCCCGTCCAGGGTCGCCTTTCCCCCGGCCTGTTCGACGAGCAGGGCCATCGGATTGCCCTCGTACATCAGGCGCAGCTTGCCGGGCTTCTCGGGTTCGCGCCGGTCCCACGGATAGAGGAACACCCCCCCGCGCATCAGGATGCGGTGGACGTCGGCGACCATCGCCGCGACCCAGCGCATGTTGAAATTCTTGCCGCGCGGACCGTCGGCGCCCTCGAGGCAGGCGGCGATATAGCGCTGGACCCCCCCGGCCCAGTGGCGCTGGTTCGACATGTTGATGGCGAATTCCTGGGTGTCGGCCGGGATGCGGATGTGCGGATGGGTCAGCCGCCAGCGTCCGTCGGCGGCGAGGGTGAAGCCGGACACGCCCTGGCCCGTCGTCAGGACCAGCATGGTCTGGGGGCCATAGATGGCATAGCCCGCCGCGACCTGATGGCGGCCGGTTTGCATGAAGTCCGATTCATCCGGCGTGAGTGAGGGGGAGGCGAGGACCGAAAAGATGGTGCCGACCGGGGCGTTGATGTCGATATTGGACGAACCGTCCAGCGGGTCGAACAGGACCAGATAGCCCCCGGTCGGCGCATGGGCGGTCGGCTGGACCATGTCCATCTCTTCCGAGGCCACGCCCGCGACGAAGGGACAGGCCGAGAGGGCGTCGGTCAGCATGTCGTTGGTCATGACGTCGAGCTTTTTCTGCTCCTCGTCCTGCACATTGATTTCGCCAGAGGCGCCCAGGGCTCCGGCGAGGGCGCCGCCGGCCACCACATCGCTGATCGCAACACAGGTGCGGGCCGTAACGCCCAGAACGGCTTTCAGCCCATCCGGAATGTCGGCCGAGGCGATCCAGGCGTCGAAATCGATACAGGCGTCGGTCATACGGTCCTCGAGAGCGTGCATACGGCGTTGGGCGCGTTCTTGGCCTCCCGGGGGCTGTGTAGCAAGGGCGCAGCGGCGCTTGACTTGATGCCGGAGTCGGGGCCTTAGATCATCTGCTCTCGCGGGAGAGATCGGGACCTTTCCGGAGGACCCGGAGCCGAAGGCGCAACCGCCCCGGAAACGCTCAGGCAAACGGACCGCGAGGACATACGGACGCTGGAAAGTCACCCTTGACGGGTGCGCCGACGGAGCAAGACGCCTGCGACCCTCATACAGGGGGCAGGGCGCCGGAATCTCTCAGGCTTCAGGACAGCGGGGGCGCGAGGACGGCGGAGCTTTCCGCCTCACAACGCGACTCTGAAAGCCGGACGCCATGACTGACGAGACCCTCAAGACAACAGTCCTCAATGCTGCGCACCGCGCTCTGGGGGCCCGGATGGTCGGATTCGGCGGCTATGACATGCCGGTCCAGTATGAGGGGGTCCTGGCGGAACACCGCTGGACGCGCGAACACGCCGGCCTCTTCGACGTGTCCCACATGGGCCAGTGCCGGATCACCGGCCCGGACGCGGTCGCCCAGTTCGAGCGTTTCGTGCCGGGCGACTATGCGATCCTGAAGGAGGGCCGGCAGAAATACTCGCTGCTGCTCAACGCCGAAGGCGGGATCATGGACGACTTGATGGCGGGCAAGCCTGACCATGACGGCCTCTATGTCGTGGTCAATGCGGGCAACAAGGACGCCGACTTCGCCCATCTGAAGGCCAGTCTGTCGGGTGATGCGACGCTGACCGTCCTCGACGACCGTTCGCTGATCGCCATTCAGGGGCCGGAGGCGGCCGCCGTGATGGCGGAGCATGAGCCGGTCCTGCTGGAAATGGGCTTCATGGACGTGGCCCGCATCATGCTGTTCGGGGTCGACTGCTTCATCTCCCGCTCGGGCTACACGGGCGAGGACGGCTATGAGATTTCGGTGCCCAACGCCGAGGCCGAACGCATCTGGACCACGATTCTCGAAGACGCCCGGGTCAAGCCGATCGGTCTGGGCGCCCGTGACAGCCTGCGGCTCGAGGCCGGCCTGCCGCTGCACGGCCACGACATTGACGCCACGACCAGCCCCGTCGAGGCGGCGCTGACCTTCGCCCTGTCGAAGTCGCGGAAAGAACGGGCGGATTTCCCGGGCGCCGACCGGATCCTGAAGGAACTGACTGAAGGCCCGACCGAAGCGACCCTGGCGCGCGTTCGCGTGGGTCTGATCGTCAAGGAAGGCGCCCCGGCCCGCGAGGGCGCGGAGATCGCCGACATGGACGGAAACGTCATCGGCAAGGTCACCTCCGGCGGCCCGTCCCCGACCCTGGGCCGCAATATCGCCATGGCCTATGTGCCGCCGTCGCATGCAGCGCTCGGCACGGAACTGAAGGTCATCGTGCGCGGCAAGACCGCCGCCGCCGAGGTGATCGACATGCCCTTCGTCGCCCAACGCTACTACCGCAAACCGAAATAACCCCCTAGCCCCGTCACCCTCGGGCTTGACCCGAGGGCCGGATTGTCCGCCGCATTGCGTCGGGATCAACGCAGAGAACGTTCCGCCTCCGATCCTCGGGTCAAGCCCGAGGATGACGCGGTGGAAGATGGAGAAGAGATATGTATTTCACCAGGGACCACGAATGGGTCAGCCTCGACGGCGACATCGCCACCGTCGGCATTTCGAAGCACGCCGCCGACGCCCTGGGCGACGTGGTGTTCGTCGAGGTGCCTGAGGTCGGCAAGACCGTCGGCAAGGGCGACAGCTTCGCCGTGGTCGAGAGCGTCAAGGCCGCGTCGGACGTCTATGCCCCCGTCTCGGGCGAGGTGGTCGAGGCCAATGACGCCCTGTCGACCGCGCCGGAAACCGTCAATGCCGATCCTCAGGGGTCGGGCTGGTTCGCGAAGATCAAGGTGTCCGACGCCTCGGCGGTCGAGGGCCTGATGGATCAGGCGGCCTATGACGCCTTCCTCGCCACCCTCTAGTCTCAACCCCCTTCACCCTCTGGCCTGACCCGAGGGCAGGGCGTTCAACCGCTTGTGCGAAGATCTCGACGCACGGCCCGCACCGCATCCGATCCTCGGGTCAAGCCCGAGAATGACGGAGTGAGAAGATCATGCGCTACCTTCCCCTGACGCCCGACGACCGTACGGCGATGCTCGCCGCCATCGGCGCTTCCTCGATCGACGACCTGTTCGTGGATGTGCCCGAGGCGGCGCGGCTGGACGGGCCGGTGGACCTGCCCCGCGTGGCCGGCGAGATGGAGGTCGAACGCGCCCTGTCCGCCATGGCGGCCAGGAATGCCACGGCCGGCGCCACGCCCTTCTTCTGCGGCGCAGGGGCCTACAAGCACCACGTCCCGGCGACCGTGGACCATGTGATCCAGCGGTCGGAGTTCCTGACCAGCTACACCCCCTACCAGCCGGAAATCGCGCAGGGGACGCTGCAGTATCTCTATGAGTTCCAGACCCAGGTGGCGAACCTGACCGGGATGGAGGTGGCCAACGCCTCCCTCTATGACGGCTCGACCGCCATGGCCGAGGGCGTGCTGATGGCCACGCGGGTGACGCGCCGGAACAAGGCGGTGATCTCGGGCGGGGTCCATCCTCACTATGTCAAGGCGACCGAAACCGTGGTCCACGCCGTCGGCGTCGAGACCCAGGTTCTGGCCCCGGCGTTCGACGCCGAGGCCGCCGTGATCGATCAGATCGGTCCCGACACGGCCTGCGTCGTCGTCCAGACCCCGAACGTGTTCGGGGCGGCGACCGATGTCACGAAGATCGCCGAGGCGGCCCACGCTGCGGGCGCCCTGCTGATCGTGGTGGTCACCGAGGCGGTGTCGATGGGCCTGCTGAAATCGCCGGGCGAGATGGGCGCCGACATCGTCGCGGCCGAGGGCCAGTCGATCGGCAACGCCCTGAACTTCGGCGGACCCTATGTCGGCCTGTTCGCCACGCGCGAGAAACTGCTGCGCCAGACTCCCGGTCGCTATTGCGGCGAGACGGTGGACGCCGACGGCCGCCGCGGCTTCGTCCTGACCCTGTCGACGCGCGAACAGCATATCCGACGCGACAAGGCGACGTCGAATATCTGCACCAATTCCGGCCTCTGCACACTGGCCTTCACCATCCACATGAGCCTGCTGGGTGAGACAGGCCTGCGCAAACTGGCTCTGTTGAACCACGAGAAGGCCCTCGCCACGCGCGACGCCCTGGCCGCCATTCCGGGCGTCGAGGTGCTGACCGACCGCTTCTTCAACGAGTTCGCGGTGCGTTTGCCGAAGAACGCCGCCGAAGTGGTGGATACGCTGGCGGCCCACCACGTGCTGGCGGGCGTGCCCTACAGCCGTCTGGCGCCGGATGCCGGCATGGACGACGTCCTGCTGGTCGCCGCGACCGAGACGACGCTGGATGCGGACATCCAGATTCTCGCCAAGTCCCTGTCCAAAGTCCTGGCCGCCTGAGGAATATGACGATGAGCACCATGAACACCGTCGGCCGCCCGACCACCCCCAACGCAGTCGAAACCAAACCCGCCACCCTGACCGGCGCGCGGGGCCTGTTGCAGGACGAGGCCCTGATCTTCGAGGGCGAGGGCTGGGGCAAGACCGGCGTCGACCTGCCGGAACCGAAGACCGACGGTTCCGACCTCGGTGACCTGGTCCGGCGCGACCCGATCGGCCTGCCGGGCCTGTCGGAGCCGGAGACGATGCGTCACTATGTGCGGCTGTCGCAGAAGAACCACGCCATCGACCTGGCCATCTATCCGCTGGGCTCGTGCACGATGAAGCACAATCCGCGCCTGAACGAGAAGATGGCGCGCCTGGCCGGCTTCTCGGACATCCACCCGCTGCAGCCGATCTCGACGGTGCAGGGCGCGCTGGAGCTGATGGACACCCTGGCCCACTGGCTGAAGACCCTGACCGGCATGCCCGCCGTCGCCCTGTCGCCCAAGGCCGGCGCCCATGGCGAGCTGTGCGGCCTGATGGCCATTCGCGCGGCCCACGAGGCCTCGGGCCAGCATGAGAAGCGCCGCAAGGTGCTGGTGCCCACCAGCGCCCATGGCACCAACCCGGCCACGGCTGCCTTCGTCGGCTACACCGTCGTGGAAGTGGCCCAGACCGAGGACGGGCGGGTCGATGTGGCCGATCTGGCCGCCAAGCTGGGCGACGACGTGGCGGCCATCATGGTGACCAACCCCAACACCTGCGGCCTGTTCGAGCGCGACATCCTGGAAATCAGCCGTCTGACGCACGAGGCGGGCGCATACTTCTATTGCGACGGCGCCAACTTCAACGCCATCGTCGGCCGGGTTCGTCCGGGCGATCTGGGCGTCGACGCGATGCACATCAACCTGCACAAGACCTTTTCGACCCCCCACGGCGGCGGCGGTCCTGGCGCGGGGCCGGTCGTGCTGTCCGAGGCCCTGGCGCCCTTCGCGCCTGCCCCCTGGGTCGTGCACGACGCCGACGGCTATCGCCTGATCGAGCGGGAGGAGGGCGACGCAGCCCAGGCCTTCGGCCGTCTGTGCGCCTTCCAGGGCCAGATGGGCATGTATGTGCGCGCCCTGTCCTACATGATGTCGCACGGCGCTGACGGGCTGCGTCAGGTGGCCGAGGATGCGGTGCTGAACGCCAACTATATCAAGGCCCGCCTGTCGGACCTGATGTCGGCCGCCTTCCCCGACGGTCCCTGCATGCACGAGGCCCTGTTCGACGACGAATGGCTGAAGGGCACGGACATCACCACGCTGGACTTCGCCAAGGCGATGATCGACGAGGGCTTCCACCCGATGACCATGTATTTCCCCCTGGTGGTGCATGGGGCCATGCTGATCGAGCCGACCGAAACCGAGTCCAAGGCCGAGCTGGACCGCTTCATCCACGCCATGCGCGCGCTGGCCGAGGCGGCGAAAGCCGGCGACGTCGACCGCTTCAAGGGCGCGCCCTTCCATGCGCCGATGAAGCGGCTGGACGAAACCCGGGCCGCCCGCTCCCCGCGTCTGCGGTGGGTCGCGCCGGAAGGCTCCAACCAGGCCGCCTGATCCGGGATACCCGCCCCCCGGATCAGGGGAGGGGGACAAAGCCCGATACCGCCGCGCCGCCCGCCGTGTCACCAAAGACACGGCGGGCGTGTTCAATTCGGATCATGACCAAACCTTCACCGTTCAGCCTCCGTTCAGCCACCGAAGCAGATTGTAAACACCGTTGTGGCAGGGTCGCCACGGTCGGGACGAATGCGCCCGGTCGTGGAGCCGGTGAAGACCGGCGGCGTTGTCAGACAAGGCCTTCCTTTTCTTCTCCGGTATCCTCGTGACCCTCGCGCCCGCCCTTTCCGGCCTCCAGTCCCGCCCGCTCCCGGGCGGCCTTTTTCGCTGGCTGAAGCGCAGTTCGCTGATGGCGCTCGGGGTTCTGGTGGTGATCGCCGGGATCCTGATTGCGCCGCTGCCGGGCCCCGGCGGGGTGCCAGTGATCGCGCTCGGGCTCGTGCTGATCCTGAAGAGCTCCTACCGGGCCAAAAGGGTGTTCATCCGGGCCCAGTATGCGCGGCCGCGCTGGGTCTATCCGTTCCGCCGTCTGTTGCGCCGCAACCCGGAGTTCGGCACTGTGTTCTGGCAGCAGGCATTGCGGGCCGAGAAAATGGTCCTGCGTCGCCGGCGCAGACCCCTGATCCGGCTGAGGAAAAAGCTCCGCCGCCTGTGGCGCAGGGCTTTCGGCTGATTTCTGTGCAGTGCGAAGTCGCATTCGCGAAACACGGTGTTGTGAAATATCAATCCTGACCATCGCCCCGCGACAGGCGTAGCCTCCCCCTGCGTTATCGGAACGAACACAGGCGTTGGGAGGCGCTATCGTTATGATGTCACGCGTACAAAAAGGCATGATGGCCGGCCTGGCGGCCACCGTCGTGGTTACGGGACTGGAGGCCGTGAATATGGTCGCCGGTCCCTGGTTCACCCCGTTTCCGAACATCCTCGCCCATATGATCGGCATGGACGGCACGCCGGCCGCCGGCTGGGTCGCTCATGTTCTGGTCGGGACAGTCGTTCTGGGGGCGTTGTTCGGGGCGCTGTGCCCCAGACTGCCGACCGACACCTTCGCCACCAAGGGCATCGCCTTCGCCGTCGGGGCCTTTGTGGTGCTGATGACCGGGATTTTCCTGATCGGAGATCGCCAGACCTTTTCGGGCGACGGCGGATTTGGCGTCGTGGCCTGGCTGCTGATCACCAATGTGGTGTTCGGCATCGTCATGGGGCTGGTCTATGGCCGGCTGGTCGAGCGCGAGAAGCGCATGGCCCGCGAGATGGCCAGCGGCATACCGGCGCACTGAACGAAAAAGGCCCCGCAGCGGAACTGCGGGGCCTGATCGCTTGAACGCCTGAGGCTCTAGTTCAGCCGGGGCCCGATCTGGGCGATGGCGGCGTCGAGCAGCGGATCGCTCTTCTGACCCGAAACGCGGGCGGTCAGGATCTGCTCGGCGTGACGCACGGCCAGATCGGCGGCGGCGGCTTTCACGTCCGTCGCGGCCTGGGCCTCGGCCTGGGCGATGCGGCGCTCGGCCAGGGCCTGACGGCGGGCGAGCGTCTCTTCCAGCCTGGCCATGGCCTCGATTTCCATGGTGCGGGCGTCGGCCTCTGCGGCCTTCAGCATGTCAGCGGCCTGGGCCTCGGCCTCGACCTTCTCGGTGCGGATCTGGGCGAGCAGGGCCTCGGCCTCGGCGCGCAGACGGGCAGCCTCGTCGAGGTCCGCCTGAATTTTGGCGGCCTTGGCGTCCAGCTGGCCGCCGACCAGCTTCGGCACGCCGGCGGCGACCAGAATGGCGAAGAAGATCAGCAGGCCGATGCCGACCCAGATCTCGGCGCTCGCCCAGCTCCAGATGCCGTTCTCGAAGATCAGGTTCATCAGGCGGTTCCCTTGGCGGCGGAGAGTTCAGCGGCCGTGGCCGCCTTGCCCGTCAGGTGCTCGATGATCGTGGCTGTCGTCTCGGCGGCGATGCCGGCGACATTGGCCATGGCGGCGTCGCGCGTTTTGGCGATGGCGGCCTCCGCCGTTTCGATGCGGGCATTGACCTCGGCCTCCTGAGCGGCGGCGCGGGCGTTGGCGTCCTCGGTGACCCGGGCCTTGGCGGCGGCGGCGAGACTGCGGGACTCGGCGCGGGCGCGGGCCACATCCGCCTTGGCGGCGGCGGCCTGTTCGGCGGCCTCGGCCTGGACCCGGCGGGCGGTCTCCACAGCGGTTGAAATGGTGGCGGCGCGTTCGGCCATGACCCGGCGCAGACGCGGGGCGAAGACCCTGGCGATCAGGATGTACAGGGCGACGAACAGGATCAGCAGATAGCCGATCTGGCCAGCCCAGTGCTCGGTCTGGAACTGCGGCAGGCCGCCGCCGCCGTGGCCTTCGGCCTCGGTCGTGGTCGCGTGGGCGCCGTGCGCGTCGTCAGGTGTAGGAGCGGCCATTGTGTCCGTTCTTGCAGAAATTCAGCAGGCTGACCGCGGCCCCGGTACCGGGGCCGCGGTCGCCGGAAACGCCTGAAGGATCAGGAGTTCAGGATCAGGATGCCCAGCACGAAGGCCAGAATGCCGAGGGCTTCGGCCAGGGCCGCGCCCACGAACAGGTTGCCGACTTGCGAGGCGGCGGCCGACGGGTTGCGCAGGGCGCCGTTCAGGAAGTTGGCGAAGATATTGCCCACGCCGATCGCCGAGCCGATCATGCCGAGGGTGGCCAGGCCGGCGCCGATGTATTTTGCGGCTTCAGCTTCCATGGTGAGTATCCTTGTTCAGTCAGGGTGGGTTGGAAGTAAGGGAGTTCGGACTGGTCCGGCCTTAGTGGCCATGGCCCAGATTGACCACATCATTGAGATAGATGCTGGCCAGAACGGCGAAGACGAACGCCTGAAGAAAGGCGACGAGAAACTCGAGTGCGGTCAGGGCCACGACCATGGTCATCGACAGGGCGGCGACCGGGAGGCCGAACAGTCCCAGACCCTCACCGGCGATGGCGCCGGCGCCCAGGGCCACGACGAAGCCGGCGAAGATCTTCAGCGCCACGTGGCCGCCCAGCATGTTTCCGAACAGACGAAGGGCGAGGGTCACAGGTCGCAGCAGGAAGGACAGGAACTCGATCGCGCCCACGACCGGACGCAGCACCAGCGGGGCGCTCATCGGCCAGAACAGTTTGAAGAAGCCCAGACCGTTGCGCGCCAAGCCGACGCCGATGACCAGCAGGATGGTCAGGGCGGCGAAGGTGACGGTCACTGCCAGTTGCGACGTGGCGGTAAAGCTGAGGAACATCCCGAGGAGGTTCATGCCCAGCACCAGCATGAAGAGGCTGAAGACGAAGGGGAAATAGCGACGGCCCTCATGGCCGATGATCGAATCGGTCACGCCGTCGATCATCCCGAACAGGCTTTCACCGGCGGCCTGCAGGCGGCCGGGCACCACGCGGGCGCCGGACGTGACGGCGAAGAGGAACGCCACAATAGCGAGGAACGCCACCGTCATGGCGATATGCGAATTCGTCACCGCCAGATCGGTGTGACCGAACAGCGGCAGGGTGACGTCAGGCAGGTCGATGACCTTCTGAATCTGGAACTGGTGAATCGGATCGGCCAAAGCCTATCGCTCCTCGTCTTCTTCGTCATCGAAGGGGATCGATCGGGGTTGGACCCCGCTCGCCTTCGCCTGCGCCATCAGCCGGTTGGCTGTGCGACGCGCCATGTAAATCGACAGGGCGAAGCCCAGAAGGACGCCGCCGATCAGTCCCCACGGATTGGTCCCGAACAGTCGGTCCGCACCGAAACCCAGCCCCAGTCCCAGAAAAACGCCGCCGAGAAGCTCGGCGATGATCTTGTAGGCCTCGCTCGAAACCGCATGGCCCGCGAGGGCTTCAGACGTCTTCGGCGCCGTGCTCGCCTCCAGGGAGGACGCGCGATCGTTAAGGCGTTTGATCGCCTCTTCGCGCGATTCCCGGGAACTGGACATGGGTTGTGTTGCTCAGCGTCCCGGAAGCCCCGGAACAGGTCTGAATTCGGCGCGGAACCTATAGCCGGGATGGAGTTTGGTCAAGGCATGTTACAGCGCAATCAACTCTTTGATTAGACTAAAGTTTATGCCGACAGCGCAGGGCTGTGGCGATGCGCCGCCGCAGGCTGGCGGGATCAGCGGCGAAACAGCAGCGATCCGTCGCCGTAGGAATAGAACCGGTATCCCCCTGCGATGGCGTGGGCGTAGGCGGTCTTCATTGTCTCCTGGCCGGCGAAGGCGCTGACCAGCATGAACAGGGTGGAGCGGGGCAGGTGGAAATTGGTCACCAGCACATCCACGGCGCGGAAGTCGTAGCCGGGGGTGATGAAGATGGCGGTGTCGCCGTGGAAGGGGCGGATCTCGCCGGCCTCGGTCGCAGCGGATTCCAGCAGGCGCAGCGAGGTGGTGCCGACGCAGACGATGCGGCCGCCGGCGGCGTGGACGGCGTTCAGGGCGGCGGCGGTCTCGGGCGAGACCTCGCCCCATTCCGAGTGCATCCTGTGATCGGCCAGGTCGTCCGCCTTGACCGGCAGGAAGGTTCCGGCGCCCACATGCAGGGTGACCGCATGGGTCGATACGCCGCGGGCCCGGATCGCCGCGAGCAGGGCCGGGGTGAAGTGCAGGCCCGCTGTAGGGGCGGCGACCGAGCCGTCATGCTCCGCGAAGACGGTCTGGTAGTCCGAGCGGTCGCGGTCGTCCTCTGGCCGTTTGGCGGCGATATAGGGGGGCAGGGGCATGACCCCCACGTCGCGGATGGCGTCGTCCAGGGCCGGGCCGGACAGGTCGAACTTCAGGGTGATCAGGCCGTCGTCGCCCTTGTCGGCCACGGTGGCGTCGAGACGGCCCAGGTCGCAGGCGGCGTCGGCGGAGGGGGCGAAGCGGATTCTGTCGCCCGGCTTGATGCGCTTGCCCGGCTTCATGAAGGCGGACCAGACGTCGGGGGCGTCGCGGTGGTGAAGCGTGGCCTCGACCGCAACCGTCAGAGTCTCGCCGTCCGGGCTGATGCGTTCGCGCGCACCCGACAGCCGCGCCGGGATCACCCGGGTGTCGTTGAACACCAGGGCGTCGCCGGGGCGAAGGAATTCCGGCATGTCGCGCATGATCCGGTCGGACAGGTCGCCGCCGTCCGCCACCAGCATCCGCGCGCTGTCGCGCGGGTCAGCGGGACGCAGGGCGATGCGGTCCTCGGGCAGGTCGAAGTCGAAATCGGCGGTCTTCATCAGGGGGCGCAAAGGCCATGCAAGCCCCTCCGGGTCAAGGCATGCGACCGCCGGATCAAGGCGGAGCCTTAAGCCTTGTTTCAGGGCGACTGTGCGACAGGGGGATATGGGTTTCGTCCACGCACATATCGATGATCACGCCGCACGGGCCGCCTGGGACTGTCTGCGTCGGCCGATCTGGCTGTTCTGCCCGGTCGCCTGCCGCGGCGTCTATGCCAATCCGGCGGCTCTGGCGCTCTGGGGCGCCGAGAGTCTGGATGAGCTTCTGGGGCGCGACTTTTCGAACCTCTCTCCGGCCGTCCGCACCCGCACGGAGCGTCTGCGCGACCTGACGGCACAAGGCGATGCGATCGACGAAAGCTGGACCTTCTATCCCAAGGGCCAGCCCGTGACCGTTCGGGCCGCCATCTCCAGCGTGCGACTGCTGGACGGCCGCGACGTCCTGCTGTTCGAGGCGGCGCCGGTCGATGTCGAGGCGGAAGAACGGCGCGCGGTGGAGGCGCTGCGGCATAGCGCTGGCCCGGTCGGACTGTTCGACCGCCACGGCGCCCCTCTGTTCGCCAATCCGGCGGCCTATGCGGCCTATGGTCCCGATGCCAATTTCCTGGCCCGGTTCGCAGAGACCGCCGAGGGGCAGGCGGTGCTGGCCCTGGCGCTGGGAGGAGAGTCCACCGGGGTGCTTCACGCCATGAAGACCCAGGCGGGCATTCGCTGGCACCACCTCGACTGTCGGCCCCTGCCGGATCCGGTCACGGGCTCGGTCAGCGTGCTGTTGAACGAGCGGGATGTCACCGACCGGGTCGAGGCAGAGGCCGCGCGCGCCGCCGCCGAGCAGAAGGCCGCCATGGCCGAGGCCCGCCAGCGCTTCCTGACCGATATGTCTCATGAGCTGCGAACGCCCCTGAACGCGGTCCTCGGCTTCTCCAGCCTGCTTCTGGAAGACGGGCTGAGCGTGGTCCAGAACAGTCATGCCGCCCGTATCCGTTCGGCCGGAGACGAGCTGGCGGCCGTGGTCGAGCAGATGATCGGCCTGTCCGAGGGCGAGGGATGGGCCGGCGGGTCCGTCGCCGTTCCGGGCGGCGTCCTCGGGGGCGTCGTCGATGCTTCGACCCGGTCCATGCCCGGCGACCGCCCGATCCGCATCCTGTACATCGACGACAACGACAGCAACCGGGCCCTGGTCTCCTGTCTGCTGGCCGCCCAGGGCATGCACTGCGAAACCGCCGAGGACGGAGTTCAGGGTCTGGCCGCTGTGGCGGGCGGCGACTGGGATCTGGTGCTGATGGATATCCAGATGCCGGTGATGGACGGCGTGACCTCGGCCCGCTGCATCCGGGCGCTGAAGTGCCAGGCGGCGGGCGTTCCGATCATCGCTGTGACCGCCAATACGCTGGAAGAGCAACTGGTCGGCTATGCCGCAGCCGGAATGAACGACTGCGTCGCCAAGCCGATCCGGCCCGCCGAACTGTTCGAAAAGGTGCTGGGCTGGGCCTCGACGGACTGGCGTCAGGACCGGCAGGACGTCATGACGGACGTCGCCGCCTGACCGCGCGGCACGGCTGACCCGTCCGTCGGTCTGAACCGGATCGCCCGCCGGGGGTTCCGGGATCATGACCCTCGTCGATTTCCTGCCATCCGCCCTCATCGGCGCCGTCGCCAGCGCCCGGTCCATGACGCCCATGGCGGCCCTCGCCGGGGCGCATCTGGCGGGGCGGCGCACGCCGGGCCGGCTGTTTCTCCTCGGCCACCCCCTGTTCAACGCCGGCGCCCTGGCGATGGGGCCGGCCGAGCTGGTCGGCGACAAGATGACATCGGCCCCGGATCGCACGGTGCTCCTCGGCCTGCTCGCCCGGGTGATGAGCGCCGGCATTGCGGGCGCGGCCCTGGCCCCTCGTGGACGTGAGCGGGCCGGGGGGCTGGTGGCCGTCGCGACGGCCGTGCCGCTGGCCTATTTGACGCTGGCCGGACGCAAGAGGGCCATGCGTCGGATCGGCCAGACGCGAAGCGGTCTGATCGAGGACGCGGTGATTGCCGCGGCGGGCATCGCGGTGGTGGGCTGGGCCGTGGGGCGGCGGCGCTGATCAAGGCCTGACGGCCTGTCTGGCCGGGGGAGAGCTGAGCCATTATAGACGGCCTCATGAACTGGCGGCTGTCTCTGGTGCGGGCCCTGCATACGGCCATCTACCTGGTGATGGCCGGCGCCACCCTGCTGGTCCTCCATGCGGGTCTGACGGGCGCCAGCGGGCCCTGGGTGGGGGCGGCCCTGATGCTGGTGCTGATCGAGGCCGCCGTCTTCATCGGCTGCGGCATGAAATGCCCCCTGACGGCCGTGGCGGTTCGCTATGGGGCGCGGCCGGACGGACCCTGGGACACCCTCTTTCCCGAGCGCTGCACGCGGCACACCCTGCGGGTTTTCGGGCCGATGATGGCGGTCGGGGCAGGGCTCCTCCTGATCCGCTGGATCATCGCCGGGCGTTGACCCGCCGGCCCTGACGCGGCAAAGCCCCTGCCATGCTGCAGAACCTCGAGATCCTCGCGCGCGACGCCCGGTCGTGGCCGTTTGAACAGGCCCGGAACCTTCTGAACCACGTTCTGAAGAAGCGGCTGGGCGACGCCGAGCGGGATGCGGCGAAAATTCTGATCGACGCGGGCAAGGCCGACGAGGCCCTGGCGACGTTTCCGGCCCTGCAGCGGCCGGTCGTGCTTGAGACGGGCTATGGTCCGTCGGGCCTGCCGCATATGGGCACCTTCGGCGAGGTGGCGCGCACGACCATGGTGCGCAATGCCTTCCGCGCCCTGACCGGCGACCACTGGGCGACGCGGTTGATCGCCTTCAGCGACGACATGGACGGGCTGCGCAAGGTGCCGGAGGGCATTCCGAACCCGGAGATGCTGCGCGAGGACCTGCACAAGCCGCTGACGGTCGTGCGCGATCCGTTCGGCACCCACGACAGTTTCGGGGCGCACAACAATGCGCGGCTGCGGGCGTTTCTGGACGGGTTCGGCTTTGACTATGAGTTCATGAGCTCGACCGAGACCTATCGGTCGGGCCGGTTTGACGCGACGCTTCTGACCCTGCTGGAGCGGTTCGACGCCATTCAGGCCATCATGCTGCCGACCCTGGGCGAGGAGCGGCGCGCGACCTATTCGCCCTTCCTGCCGGTCAGCCCGATCGCCGGCCATGTGCTTCAGGTGCCGACCCTTGCCCGCAATGTCGAGAAGGGGACGATCACCTTCGAGGATCCGGCTGGCGAACCGGGCAACCGCACCGAGGTTCCGGTCACCGGCGGTCATGTGAAGCTGCAGTGGAAGCCGGACTGGGCCATGCGCTGGGTCGCGCTGGACGTCGATTACGAGATGTCGGGCAAGGACCTGATCGAGAGCGTGCGCGAGAGCGGCAAGATCTGTCGGGCGCTGGGCGGCGTCGCGCCCGAAGGGTTCAACTTCGAGCTGTTCCTCGACATCGAGGGCAAGAAGATCTCCAAGTCCAAGGGGAACGGCCTGACGATGGACGAGTGGCTGCGCTACGGCACGCCCGAGAGCCTGAGCTGGTACATGTTCCAGTCGCCGAAGTCGGCCAAGAGCCTGCACTTCAACGTCATTCCTCGGGCGATCGACGACTATCTGGCCTTCATCGACCAGTTCCAGACGCAGGATCCTGCAAAACAGATCGACAATGCCGTCTGGTCGATCCACGCCGGCGCGCCGCCGAAGGTCGCCTCGCCGGTGTCGTTCGCCCTGTTGCTCAATCTGGTCGGCGTGGCCAACGCCTCGTCGAAGGAGCAGCTCTGGGCCTATTTCGCCAGATATCTGCCGCACGCCACGCCGGAGACCGAGCCGACGCTGGACCGGCTCATGGGCCATGCGCTGAACTACTATGAGGACTTCGTGAAGCCCTCGAAGGCGTACCGCCTGCCGGACGACAAGGAGAAGGCGGCGCTGCTGGATCTGGCGGGGCGGCTGAAGGCCCTGCCGGCCGACACGACCGACGGCGAACTGATCCAGGGTGAGGTCTATGCCGCGGGCAAGGACCACGGCTTCGAGCCGCTGCGGGCCTGGTTCGGGGCGCTGTACGAGGTGCTGCTGGGCGCCTCCCAGGGGCCGCGCTTCGGCTCGTTCGCGGCCATCTATGGCCTGCCGCAGACAATCGAATTGATCGAGGCGGGGGCGCGCGGCGAACTGACGCAAGCTTGACCCTGGGACAGAATAATTAACCAGGGCTGGTTTGGATGGCGGCGTGGCCGGGGAGGCGACGTTGCGTTACGAGATCGACGAGCAGGCGCGAGTCCTGCAACTGGACCTGGTCTCGGCCGGGTCGGCCGACCGGGTGCTTGAGGCGACGGTCGGTCTGATCACCGCGCGGCCGGAACTGTGCGGCTGGGACTGGATCGTGGAATGCGAGCCGATGACCGACGATGCGACGGTCGACCATCTGGCGAAACTGGCCGAGGCCTGGGGACCGCCGCCCCGGATCGAGGCGGTCACGGTCTTCGTTTCCCGGGACCGCCTGCTGTACCTGTGGGCCCGGGTGCTGGACTTCCAGTTCGTGCGACGCAAACATCTGATCGTGCACGACGTCGACAGCGCGCTCAGGCTGGTCGAACGGCGGCGAGCCACGGGCCCAGCAAGATGAACCCAAAATAACGGCTACGCTCCGGGAGCCTTCATGTGGGCTGGGGCATTCTCACGCCATCGACCAACCTCGATGAATGGAGAGAGCCATGTCGAAGATCATGATCACCACCCTGGCCACCGCCGCCGCCCTGGCGGCCCTGGTCACCGCCGCGCCGATGTCGGCGAGCGCCCGCCCCGCGCTGGTTCAGGCGAACGGCATCACCAACTGCGACGCCCCGGGCGGTCGCCAGCGCGCCGGCGCCCTGATCGGCGCTGTCGTCGGCGGTGTCGTCGGGTCCAATCTGGCCCGCAATGAACGTACGGCCGGCACGGTGGTCGGCGCCGGCGCCGGCGCTGCGGCCGGTTCCTACATCGGCTGCAACCAGCAGCGCGCCCGCGCCGCCAATGTTCAGGCCGGCGGCGATTATCGCGCCCTGTCCAACCTGAACGTCCGTTCGGGTCCGGGCACCAACTACCGCACCGTGTCGCGCCTGAACGCCGGCCAGTCTTTCAGCGCCATCGGTTCTCAGGGCGAGTGGGTCCAGATCGCCGGCGGCGGCTGGGTCAGCGCCCGCTATGTCGGCGCTAACTGAGCCGCCTTTCCGGTGCGCTAGGCCCGGTTCGCGGAACCTCGCGACTTGAGCGCATGCGTTCTGGCTTCAAGGGCCGTCCCCCCGGGGGCGGCCCTTTTCGTTACTGGCTGACCCAGAGGATGCGGGCCATCCACAGGATGTCGCGACGGGGCAGGGCGCGCGGCGGCCAGGCGGGGTTGATAGAACCCAGGGTGACAGACTTCTGCGTCAGGGACACGATTTCCTTGGCCATCGTCTCGCCTGTGGTGGTGCGCACCACCACCCGGTCGCCCTTGCGCACATCGGTGGCGTAGCGGTCGACCAGCACCCGGTCGCCCTGGCGGTAGAGGGGCAGCATGGAGTCGCCCGTGATGCGAAGGCTGAACAGCCCGTCGGCCGGGCGTGGCAGTTCGGTCTGGTCCCAGCCGTCGCCGACGGGCAATCCCGCCTCATCGAAGAAGCCTTCGGCGCCGGCCTGGGCCAGACCGAGCAGGGGTACGGTCGAGGCGTGGACGGTCGTATCGTCGGCCAGTTCGGCGAAGTCGCCGAGCGATATCCCCGTGGCCTCGAGTATTCGCATCAGGCTCTCGGTCGAGGGCCACCGCGGGCGGGGCGGATCGCCCGGTCCATGTCGTTTCGAGGGGTTGAAGCTGGTGGCGTCCAGACCCGCGCGCCGGGCGAGGCCGGACGCCGACAGGCCCTCCCGCCGGGCCAGGGCATCCACGGCCTTCCAGAGCTTGGCGTGAGAGAGCGGCAGGGCGGGGCTCCGGATCGACGAGTCGGTCCAGCCTATCCGCGCCGCACAGGAATATCTACCTAACTATGCACTTTGGATACCGGCGGCGGATCACTCCAGGCCGGCGGCGCGGCGCTCCTGCCAGGCCCAGAATGTGCCGACCGCGAGGGCGATCAGGACGCCATAGCCGGCGAGGTTGATGACGGCGATATAGTTGCCCATCGCAGGACGAAGGTCCGACATAGAGACGAAGTGGCTGGCTACAACCAGAAGTTGACAAGCCGCCGCCCAGGCGGGCCAGGCGACCCCCGCCTTCCAGACAAGGGCGCCAAGTAGAATCAGCATGGCGATATCGATCACCATGACGCCCCACTGGATGCCGTACAGATCGGTGTCGTTCTGCATCAAAAGTGAGGCGAACCAGCCCAGGACATAGGCCCCGGCCACGACCCGCTCCGGGCGATTGCCCTGGAGGAAGGCGAACGCGCAGATCCCGACCACGAAAATGGCGCCGATCTGGGAAGCCAGGGTATCAAACATCAAAACGCCCCCACGCCGTTCGACGCGGGGGCGAGTATGGCGCGAATCCCGCCCGGACCGAAGCCCGGGCGAGATGAAATCATTGTAATCAAACGGCCTTGAGATAGCGCGGCGCAACGGTCTCCTGAGTCACGCCGGGCTTGCCATCGGGTGTAGGACCATAGTCGTCGGGCTTGTCGAGCGGGCCGACATTGTAGGCGCCGTAACCCATACGACGGTGGTCCTTCGCCAGCTCGGCGTGACAGGCCACCATGGCTTCGCGAGCGGCGCTGAGCGCGGCGATCGATTCCATGGCCTTGGTCTGCGAACCCGCGCCGGCGACGGGCGAGGCCGAGAGGGTCGTGCGGGCCCCGATCATCGACTGCACAAGCGTGGTCGCCTGCATAATCGCCGAATCGATGGCCTGTTCAGTCGCGTGCAGGTCTGCGGCGACGGCGTTGATGGTCTGGATGCGGTCCATACTGTGTACCCCCTGAGGAAACTGGAAACCGTAGAAGGCTTAACATGAATTAACGATCTTCGGTAGGATTTCGTTAGGATGTCGAGGCGTCTTCGCGCCGCCGTGCGCCCCGGGGTCCGTCGCCGATCGGGGGCGTATCCTCCGGCTTGTCGAGCGGGCCGACCGCCAGGGCGCCCAGTCCCATTTTCCGGGCCAGGGCGGCCAGGCCGTGGTGGGCGGCCACCATACGCGCCCGGGCCTGGGTCAGGGCTGTCAGCGATTCGGTTGTCCGGTCGAAGATCTGCTGGCCGACCACCGCCGAGAGATAGGCCTCGGTCCGGGCGCGCGGCAGTTCCGAGACGAGGGCGGCGGCTTCGGACAGGGCGGCGTCAATCGCCGTCTCCACCCGGAAAAGCCGCTCCGCCAGGGCCTCGCCGGTCGAGAGCGAATGGCCCGCCGGGAGTGAAGGGTTGGCATGGTGCATGATCGAATTCCCACATTCGGCATGGCCTGATCGCCACGCCCGGATTCAATCACAGGTCGAAACTCAATTCAACTATTCCGCGTCATCCAGCAGGAAGTTGGCGACGAGGCCGGCGATGGGCTGGGCGGGATCATCCTGCCAGGCCTCGGCGGTCACATGGGCGACGCGCCGGCCCGCCCGGAGGATGCGGGCGCGGCACACGACTGTCTCGGGTCGGCCCGATCGCAGATAGGACATGGTCACATTGATCGGCCGGGGCAGGCGCAGCCGGGGAAAGGTCAGGGCGACCTGGGCCACCGCCGTCAGTTCCAGCAGGGCGGCGGTCGAGCCCCCATGCAGGGCCGGCAGCATCGGATTGCCGATCAGGTGATCCGCAAACGGCATGATGACGGTCATCCCGTCCTCCTCGTCCATCCGGGTCTGAAGCCCCAGAAAGCGGGCATAGGGGATCCGGTCGAGCAGGGCGTCGGTCATGCGTCAGCCTCCCCCGGGACGGTCATGCCGGGCGCGGCGGGCCGGAGATTGGCCCCGATGCGGTGCGCCCCGTCTGCGGTCAGCATATAGGCGGCCTGGGAGGCGGCGACGGGGTCGTTCGCACTCTCCTCGAACGCCCAGGCCCTGACGAAGGCGACGTTGCGGGTCAGGCGGTAGCAGTGGGCTTCGGCCAGCAGGTCCAGATGCGGACGGGCGGCCCGCATATAGTCGACCCTGAGGTCGAGGGTCGCGATGGACTGGTAGCCGCCGAGCGCGACCCAGGTCGCCAGACCGCCGACATGGTCCAGCATTGTGGTCACCAGACCGCCGGCCAGAACGCCGGTCTCGGGGTCACCGACCAGGTCCTCGCGCCACGGCGCCCGGAGTCGCACATCGCCGCCCTCGACGCGGTCGAGCGCGAAGCCGAGGGCCGCAGTATGGGGGGCGCCGGCCGCCAGCTGGGGCAGGACGGTGGTCAGGAACATATCGCTCATTCAACCGTCCTTATCCGGGTCGCGCCTGTACGCAAGGCCGCGGATGTCTCAAGGTCGGCCATGCGCTTCGAAGATCTGCTTCGCCCCACGGCGATGGGGCTCTATTGCCCGCCCGGCGATTTCTACATCGACCCCGTACAGCCGGTGGATCGCGCCGTCATCACCCACGGTCATTCGGATCACGCGCGGGCGGGTCACGGCGCCGTCCTGGCCACGCCGCTGACCCTGGCGATCATGGCGGAGCGCTATGGCGAGGGCTTCTGCGTCCGCCGCCAGCCATCGGACTATGGCGAGACGACCGACGTGGGCGGCGTCAGCGTCCGACTGGCCCCGGCGGGCCATGTTCTGGGCTCGGCCCAGGCGGTGATCGAGTGGCGCGGGATGCGGATCACCGCCGCGGGGGACTACAAGCGTCGGCGCGACCCGACCTGCGCCGCCTTCGAGCCCGTCTCGTCCCATGTATTCATCTCCGAAGCCACCTTCGGCCTGCCGGTCTTCACCCATCCGCCGGACAGGGAGGAGATCGGACGTTTGCTCGCGTCCGTCAGCCAGTTTCCCGATCGGGCGCATCTGGTCGGGGCCTATGCCCTGGGCAAGGCGCAGCGGGTGATCCGGCTGTTGCAGGAGGCGGGGTGGGAGCGGCCGATCTACGTCCACGGCGCGATGGAGCGGCTGAACGCGCTCTATCAACGGGAGGGCGTCGATCTGGGACCGCTGCTGCCGGCGGCGGCGCCGGCGCGGGGCGGCGACGCCCTGGCCGGGGAGATTGTGATCGCACCGCCGTCGGCCATACAGGATCGCTGGGCCCGGCGGTTCGCCGATCCCGTCACCGCCTTCGCCTCGGGCTGGATGGGCATCCGGGCCAGGGCCAGGCAGCGCGGGGTGGAACTGCCGCTGGTGATCTCCGACCATGCCGACTGGCCCGAACTGATCGCGACCTTCACCGAGCTGAGGCCGGAGGAGATCTGGATCACCCATGGGCGCGAGGAGGGGCTGCTGCGGTGGTGCTCGCTCAATGGCCAGACGGCGCGGGCCCTGCGCCTGGTCGGTTATGATGAAGAGGATGACGACGCCGTGGCGGCGACGTCAGGCGCTGCGGCGTCCTGACGCCGAATCGTCCTCAAGATCCGCGCCGCCGGCGACGAGGGCCGCGTTCATCGCCATGCGCAGACGTTCAGGCTTGATCGGCTTCTCGACCACAGCCGCCATCCCGCTGGCGATATAGGCGGCGGCGTCTGCCGGATCGGCATTGGCGGTGAGGGCGATGATCGGCACATGGCGCTGGGGCGCAGGCAGGGCCCGGATGGCCCGGGTCGCCTGGATCCCGTCCATGCGCGGCATCTTGATGTCCATCAGGATCAGGTCGAACGGCCGCGCCTGCACTGCTTCCAAAGCCTCGACGCCGTCTTCGGCCGTCTCGCAACTGCAGCCGAACATTTCGCACAGGGCCTGGGCCACCACGCGGTTGGTCGCATTGTCGTCAACGATCAGGATATGGGGCACGACCTCGAAGTCGAGGTTCGTCAGGGCCTGAACATTGCTGGCCGGCTCGATCGCCGGTGCGCTGCGCGGCGCGTGCAGCTCGAAATTGATCGTGGTCCCGCGTCCGGCATTGTTCTCGGCCCAGATCCGGCCGTCCAGTCCGGCGATCAGGCGACGACAGACCGAAAGGGCAAAGCCGCCCTCCGTGGAATCCCGCGACTGGAGCAAGCGGCCGAGATCGCGAGCATCGACGCGCGGGCCATCGTCGCGAACGCGTGCCGACAGATGAATCGCGGCGCCGACCAGATGCGCCTTCAGCCGGGCCTCGACCATGCCTTCGCGCGCGAACTTCAGGGCATTGCCGATCAGGTTGTCGAACACCCGCCGCAGACGGTGCGAGTCAAGATCGGCGGTCAGCTCGGTGTCGCCCTCATAGCCGACCATCAGGGTCACGCCATTCAATGCGGCGCGGCCGGACCAGGTCTGTTCGATATCGTCCATCAAGGCGCGCAGGCCGGTCGGCGCCGGCCTGGCCGGCTGCCCCGGTCCCGCCAGCACGCCGGCGTCCTCGACCACGTTCAGCAGGCCGTGGATCTGTTCCTCGATCAATTTGACGTGGTCCAGCATGTCGCCGCTCAGGGCCTGGCGGCGCATCAGATCGGCGACCGCCAGTATGCCGTTGATCGGGACGCGCAGTTCACTGTCGATCATCGCCATCAGGTCGGCGGTTCCGGCCCCGTCTGCGGCGGTCGTGTCGCCCGCCCCGTCCTGCGATCCCGGGGACAGGCCGTTGAGCGCCCGCAGCAGGGTCGCAGGAGCGCCCACGCCGCGATAACGTCCCGCGACGGTGACGATGAAGCCGCGCATGATCGCTGCGGGTCCGCCCTTGAGGAGGATGTCGCAAAGCGCGTGCGCAGCCATGCCGCCGTCGACGACGACGGGCTCGGCGTCCATCAGTTGCGAGGCCGTCATAGGGGTGGCCGGTGAGACCGTCAGCCGCATGAGGAGGGCGCTGCGTTCCACCAGGCCGACCACGCGGTCGTCGGACAGAACCGGGAGGTGATGCAGGTCGGGGTCCGCTTCAAAGCGACCGAGCAATTCGACCGCCGGGGCGTCCGGCCCGACCGGAACAACTGATTCCGCGTATTCGTCGATTCTCGGCATGAACGCCGCCTCTCCCCACACACTAGTTCACCAGAGTAGGAAATCTCATTTTCGGAACAGTTAAGAAAAATCATGTTGCATAAATTTGTCCTGACATTTCTGCCTTTTCCAACCCGGGTTTGGCGCTGCGGCGCCGATGGTGTAAAAACTCGCGAACCTGAACCTGTCAGACGAGAGAGAATGCGCGCGGTCATCGGCCGACCGCAGATTTGTCATGAGCGATATCCGGCCCGCCCCCCGCCAATCGGCCCTCGTCCTGTTTTCGGGGGGGCAGGACAGCGCCACCTGCCTGGCCTGGGCGCTGGACCGGTATGAAACCGTCGAGACCGTCGGCTTCGACTACGGTCAGCGTCACCATGTCGAGATGGGCGCGCGGATCAGGGTTCGTGACGGCATGGCGGCCATCAAACCCGTTTTCGCCGACCGCCTCGGCCCGGACCACGTGATCGACCTGACCGGCTTCGGCCGGATCGCCGAGAGCGCCCTGACGACGGATCGGGCCATCGAGATGGACGCGCGCGGCCTGCCGACCACCTTTGTACCGGGACGCAATCTGGTGTTCCTGACCTATGCGGCGGCCCTGGCCGACCGGCGGGGGCTGGAGGTTCTGGTCGGCGGCATGTGCGAGACCGACTTCTCCGGCTATCCCGACTGCCGCCGCGATACCATCGACGCCATGCAGCAGGCCCTGTCTCTGGGCCTCGACAAGCCCGTGCCCATCGAGACGCCCCTGATGTACCTGACCAAGGCCGAGACCTGGGCCCTGGCGCATCGGCTGGGCGGCGATGACCTGATCCAGTTGATCGTCGAGGACAGCCACACCTGCTACCGCGGCGACCGCACCCATCGCCACGACTGGGGTTACGGATGTGGCGAATGCCCGGCGTGCGAGCTGCGCGCGGCCGGTTTCGAAGGCTGGTGGCGCGGCGTCGGCGCCCGGCGCGGAGACGTCGCGTGATCTATGCGGTCAAGGAAGCCTTTCTGACCGTTCAGGGGGAGGGCGGCCAGGCGGGCCGTCCGGCCGTCTTCCTGCGTTTCGCCGGTTGCAATCTGTGGAACGGGTTGGAGCGGGACCGGGCGTCCGCCGTCTGCACCTTCTGCGACACCGATTTCGTCGGGACTGACGGAGACGGCGGCGGCAAGTTCGCGACGGCACAGGCCCTGGCCGGGCATATCGGCGCGCTCTGGCGCGGCCGGGAGGGGGATCCGAAACTGGTCGTCGTCACCGGCGGCGAGCCGCTGCTGCAAATCGACGCCGGACTGATCGCGGCATTGAAGGCGCATGGATTCGACATCGCCGTGGAAACCAACGGCACCCTGACGGCGCCTGAGGGCATCGACTGGATCTGCGTCAGTCCCAAGGCGGATGCGCCGGTGGTGCAGACGTCCGGACAGGAACTGAAGCTGGTCTATCCCCAGCCCAGGGCGCTGCCGGACCGGTTCGAACATCTGGATTTCGAGTGCTTCTGGCTGCAGCCGATGGACGGACCGGATCAGGCGGCCAATACCGCCGCCGCTATCGAATACTGCCTGACCCACCCGAAATGGCGACTCAGCGTCCAGACCCACAAATATATCGGGGTGCGCTGAGCCGGCGTTTCAAGCCGCTCAGCAGCGCTTGCCCTGCCGCTCGCGTTCGGCGCAGCGGCGTTGTTCGCGCTCGTACTGGCGCTGTTCGCGCTCGCGTCGGGCCCGGGTTTCCTCGTCCGAGGTGGTGACGGCGTCGACCCCCGCGCCGACGACAGCGCCCGTGGCCTTGACCCCTGTGCCAACGACCGCGGCAGTCGTGCCGACGACGGCCCCCACGACACAGCCTTGCAGCATCAGGGTCCCCGCCAGCAGGGCGGAAAGGGCGGCGGCGCGCGTTGCGATCTTCATGACTGGTTCTCCCGACACCCGGCTCTAGCCGATGGAGTATGAACGGCGGGTAACCCTGTCGAGAGAGCCGTCGGCGGGCGGCGAGACGTGGCCCGCAGGTCACGCCGCATCCGCCGGCCCCGGTCCGGCGCCTCAGTCCGCCGTCGGCAGCCGGTAGTCCTTCATCCGTTCGCGAACCAGCTTCTTGTCGATCTTGCCGGTGGCCCCCAGGGGGATGTCGTCCACGAAGACGACGTCGTCGGGCATCCACCATTTGGCGATCTTGCCGACCAGGAAGTCGAGGTGCTCCTGTCTGTCCTGTGCCTCTCCGGGTTTCAGCTTGACGACCAGAACCGGCCGTTCGTCCCATTTCGGATGGGCGGCGCCGATGACGGCGGCCAGTTCGACCCTGGGGTGGCCCACGGCGATGTTCTCGATCTCTATCGAGGAGATCCACTCGCCGCCCGACTTGATCACGTCCTTGGCGCGATCGGTGATCTGCATGAATCCGTGCTCGTCCACCGTCGAGACATCGCCGGTGTCGAAGAAGCCTTCGTGATCGAGGATCTTCTCGTCCGAGCGGAAATAGGCGCCGGCGATCGTCGGCCCCTTCACCATCAGCCGCCCGTAGGTGTGGCCGTCGTGCGGCAGGTCCTGACCGGCGATATTCTTGATTTTCAGTTCGACGCCGAGGGGCGGCGTACCCTGTTTGGTGCGCCACTTCAGCTGTTCCTCGAACGGCAGGGCGTTCAGTTCCGGCGTCATATTGGCCAGGGTGCCGATCGGCGAGGTCTCGGTCATTCCCCAGCCCTGCAACACCTCGACGCCGAACTCGTCGTGGAAGGCGCGGATCAGGCTTTCCGGCACGGCCGAGCCGCCGATCAGCACGCGCTTGACGGTCGACAGCTTCAGATTGTGCTGGCGCATATGGCCCAGCAGTCCCTGCCAGACGGTCGGCACGGCGGCCGAGAAGGTGACGCTCTCCGTTTCCAGCAATTCATAGATGGACTCGCCGTCCATCTTCGCACCGGGCATCACCAGCTTGCAGCCCGACGCCGGGCCGGCGAAGGCGATGCCCCACGCATTGGCGTGGAACATCGGCACGACCGGCAGGACGACCTCGCTCGGCGTCGGACCCAGCACTGTGGTCTGCAGGCCGAGCAGGGTGTGGATGAAGTTCGAGCGGTGCGAATACAGCACGCCCTTGGGATGGCCGGTCGTCCCGGACGTGTAGCAGAGGCCGCAGGCGGTATTTTCGTCGAACCCGCCCCAGACGACGTCAGTGGAGGCTTCGGCGAGCACCGATTCATAGCATTCGGCGCGCGGCAGACGCGTCGCGGGCATGGTCCATTCGTCGGTCATGACGATGACCCGCTCGACCGACGGGCAGTGCGGCAGCACCGCCTCCAGCAAGGGCACGAACGTCAGGTCGACGAAGATGATCCGGTCTTCGGCGTGATTGATGATGTAGATGAGCTGTTCAGGGAACAGGCGCGGGTTCAGGGTGTGGCAGACCGCCCCGATGCCCATGACGCCGTACCAGGCTTCAATATGGCGGGCGGTATTCCAGGCCAGGGTGGCGATCCGGTCGCCGGGCTTGACGCCCCAGGCCAGAAGCGCGCCGGATACGCGCCGCGCCCGATCATGAATTTCGCCATAGGTGGTGCGGACGATGGGGCCCTCGACCGAACGGGTCACAACCTCGCGGGCGCCGTGCCAATTCTTCGCGTGGTCCAGGATTCGGTCGACCGTCAGCGGCCAGTCCTGCATCAGTCCGTTCATGACTTTTCCTCGGATTGTGCGTCGGCTGGTCGCGACGCTTGGCTTTACGCTACCGAGGTGAATGCCGATAAGCAACGTGACGCGGCGTCATCTGAAATCCGCCCGTGGGCAAGCGGTCGCTCCCGGATTATCCAGACAACCGCTGATTTCGCCAATCCGGATACAGGAAGCCGCCATGACCATTCTGATTGCGATCACCGGCGGTTCCGGTTCCGGCAAGAGCACCCTGGCCGAGGCGCTGGTTGCGGGCCTGACCGGGGGCGCTGCCGTGCTGCTGCGCGAGGACTCCTACTACCGCGACGCCGCCAGCCTGCCCGGATTTGACCCCGAGACATTCGATTTTGACGATGTCGCCGCCCGCGACCATGAACGTCTGGAGGCAGACCTTTCAGCGCTGAAGGCGGGTCGCGACATCATGGCCCCGGTCTATTCCTTCATCCACCACGGCCGCGAGCCCGGCGGGGAGCCGGTCCATGCCGCGCCGGTGGTGATCGTGGAAGGGACGCATGTGCTTTGCACACCCGCCCTTGTCGCCCTGTTCGACATCCGCGTCTTCGTCGATACGCCGGGCGATATCCGCTTCATCCGACGCCTGCTGCGCGACCAGAGCGAGCGGGGACGGACGGCCGATTCTGTCATTCACCAGTATCTCCTGACGGTGCGGCCAGGGCATGAGCGGCTGACGGAACCGTCCAAGGTCCACGCGGACTTCATCATCGCCGACGCCACCGCCGCCGTGCGCCTCGAGAATCCCCAGGACGTCGTCCGCCTGGCCGCGCCGGTGCTGGCGCATCCCTTGCTGGCCGCGCTCGCAAGGCGCTGAACAGAAGCGTGGCGGTTGGTCGCTCACGTCAGGCTTGCACAGAACCCTGGATTGCCACAGTCTTGTGATCGAGGGGCTTGGGTATCATGACAGACGACGGGGCGCAGACGGACGCCGGAACCGAAGAGGTTCGGGCGGACCCGAGACGGGCGGCCATTCTCGCCCAGGCACGGCAGGCCTTCATGACCTCGGGCTTTGCGGCCGCCCGGATTGAGCCTGTGGCTCGCGCCGCCTCGGTGTCGACCGCGACCCTCTACAGCTATTTCCAGTCCAAGGATGACCTGTTCGACGCGGTCATCGCCGACGCCTCGGCGGACTTCTCCCGACGCATGCTCGCCGTGCGCGCGGCGGACGGCCCAGCCCGCGAGCGGCTGACCGACTTCGCCCTGGCCTATGCCGAGTTCATGGGGGACGCCTTCGTGCGTTCGGTCTTCCGTCTGGTGATGGCCGAACGGCCGCGGTTTCGCGACGTGGCCATGGCCTTCTTCAACCGGGGCCGGTCCGACTTCGGGGCCCCCCTGATCCGTGCGCTGGTTGAACTCTCGGACGCCGGGCAAATCCGTATGGACAAGCCGTCCTGGGCTGCCGGCCAGTTGATGGGCATGATCGAACATCCCGTGTTCTTCATGCCGCTGGTGACCGGCGACGAGGTCCAGGCGGCGCGTTCTCCGCACCAGATCGCCACGGACGCCGTCGAGACCTTTATGGCGCGCTACGGCGTCTGAACGGCTTCGCCCGGCAAGACAGCAGCCTAGGGCCAGAGTCGCCGGCGGTTCCACTGCGCGCCGTCGCGCTCGAAAAGGACGCGGTCATGCAGCCGGAACGGCCGGTCGCGCCAGAATTCGACGGTCTGAGGGATGACGCGCCATCCGCTCCAGCGATCGGGGCGCGGCACGTCCTCGCCCTCGAAACGCGCCGCAGCGCGTTCGACGGCCCGCTCCAGGGCGGCGCGATCTTCCAGCGGTCTCGACTGGTCCGAGGCCCAGGCCCCGATCCGGCTTTCCCGGGCCCGTGATGCGAAATAGGCGTCGGCCTCAGCCTGGCTGACAGGCTCGACAGCCCCGCGCACCCGCACCTGACGTCGCAAGGTCTTCCAGTGGAACAGGAGCGCCGCTGCCGGATGCCGGCTCAACTGCATGCCCTTGGCGCTTTCGGCGTTGGAATAGAAGGTAAAGCCGAGCGGATCGACGTCCTTCAGCAACACGATCCGGCAGTCCGGCTGACCCTCGGCGTCGACGGTCGCGAGGGACATGGCGTTGGCGTCGTTCGGTTCGTGCGCCCGCGCCTCGGCCAGCCATTCGATGAAGACGCCCACGGGGTCGGGCCGGTCTATCAGGGTCTCGTCGCCATTGGCGGCAAGGGCGGCGGCGTAGTCGCGGGCATAGTCCTCGCGGCTGGGGCTGGGGGGGATCACGGGAGCGGTCATAACGGTCTTCTAACGCGCGGGCGGCGCGCCATCCATGGGCGCGCGAAGGATTCGGGCCCGGTCGGCCTGAAAGCGGATCGCGGTTAACTCCGCCTTGACCATAGTCAATCCAATCATGAACCATGTGCGACGCCACGGTTTCCGACGAGCCTCTGTCCCTTGCGGAGTCCTATCGCCTGCTGGGCCTTGCCGGGCCAGCGGACGAGATCGCCGTGAAGACCGCCTTTCGCAAGGCGGTGAAGGCTGCGCGTCCCGACATGCCAGGCGGCGACGCCGACCGGTTTCGCCTCATTATCGCCGCGGGCCGCCTGATCCAGGCGAATGCGCCGGCCCATCCCGCCCTGTCGGCTCCGCGCGCCACCGCTCCGAGACCCGCGCCGCTTCCGGCGGTGGCCCTGACGCCCCTGCAGGCGGTGCGCGGCGCGGTCGCGGAGGTGGCGCTGGGGCGTCGCCGTTTGCGTATTTCATGTCCGGCCGGGGTCCGGACCGGCGATCACCTGCGTCTCAAGGGCGCGGCAGCCGACGGCTCCGACCTGCATCTGCCGGTCCTGATCCGCGTGGCCGACGGAATGACCGCCCTGGGGGACGACATCTATTTGAATTGGCCGGTGGGGCGCCGCACCGTGAGCGAAGGCGGGCGTCTGGAGATCGACACCCATGCCGGCGCCCGCAGCGCCTGGATCACCCCCGGCCTGACGGCGCCCATCCGCCTTCGCCTGCGTGGTCTCGGCCTGCCTCCGCGGGGCGGTCGTCCCGCCGGCCATCTGTTCGTGACCCTTGATGTGATCGAGGACGCGCCGTCCGCCGCCGAACACCTGCTTGCCCGCTTCACCCGGGTCTGGACGCCCGAGCGTCTGGCGGCCTAGACGTCTGTCCGAACCCCGGCGCGATCCATTCCGGGCCGATTCCGCCTCAAGTCTGCGCCGCCATGTCCCACAATACCTTCGGCCATCTGTTTCGCGTGACCACCTGGGGCGAGAGCCATGGCCCGGCGATCGGGTGCGTCATTGATGGCTGCCCGCCCATGCTGCCCCTGACCGAGGCGGACCTCCAGCCCTGGCTGGACCGGCGCAAGCCCGGCGGCAGCCGGTTCGTCACCCAGCGGAACGAGAGCGACACCGCGCGCATCCTGTCCGGGGTCTTCGACGACGGCGACGGTCCGGTCACGACCGGCGCGCCCATCGCCATCGAGATCCGGAACGAGGACCAGCGCTCGAAGGACTATGGGGAGATCGCCCGCGCCTTCCGGCCCGGCCACGCCGACTATGTCTATCAGGAGAAGTACGGCGTTCGCGACCATCGCGGCGGCGGCCGGTCCTCGGCGCGCGAGACCGCCAGCCGGGTCGCGGCCGGGGCTGTGGCCCGCCGGGTTCTGGGGGAGGGGGTCCGTATCCGGGCCGGCGTCGTCCAGCTGGGGCCGCATCAGGTCGCGCCGGACGCCGTTGATTTCGACGCGGTGAACCATAATCCGCTCTACGCCGCCTCGGCTGCGGTGGTCCCGGCGTGGGAGGCCTATCTGGACGGCGTCCGCAAGGCCGGTTCATCGATCGGCGCGGTCGTGGCCCTGGAGGTCACGGGCGTGCCGGTGGGCTGGGGCGCGCCGCTCTATGGCAAGCTGGACGCCGAACTGGCCGCCGCCATGATGTCGATCAATGCGGTCAAGGGCGTCGAGGTCGGCGCTGGCTTCGGAGCGGCCGAACTGTCGGGCGAGGAGAACGCGGACCAGATGCGTCTCGACGCCGATGGCCGGCCGGTCTTCCTGTCGAACCACGCCGGCGGCGTGCTGGGGGGACTGTCCACGGGCCAACCGATCACCCTGCGCGTGGCGTTCAAGCCCACATCCTCGATCCTGACCCCGCGCCAGACCATCACCCGCGACGGCGATGAGACCGACATCAGGACCAGGGGCCGCCACGACCCCTGCGTCGCCCTGCGCGGCGTCCCGGTCGTCGAGGCCATGGCCGCCTGCGTTCTGGCGGATGCGATGTTGCGGCACCGCGCCCAGAACGGGTGAAGCGGCAGGCCGGGCGGATGAGGACTGTCCGGGGTGGTCGCCGTGGTCGGGCGAGGCTATTCTCGACACCATGACCGCATCCCGCCCGTCCTACGCCCGCCAGCAGTTTCGCCACAGCCTGGCCTGGATCGGTCTGGCGGGGGCCCTGGCGGCGCCGCTCCTCGTGTTTGGCGTCTGTCTGGCCCTGCGCTTCGACCTGGTATCGCTGGAGACGGCGTTTGACCTGATCACGCTCAAGGTCGCATGGCCGCTGTCGTGGCTGGGGGCGGTCGCGGCCCTGGTGGCGGTCTGGGCCTCGCGCGGGGCGGGGCGGGGCGGGTGGATCCCGGCGGCCCTTGCGGTCGTGGCGGCGGTTGCCACCATCGGGGTCTATGTCCATCATTTCCGCCAGGCCGCCACAGCGACCTCACGTCCCGATGTCCTGACCAATGTCGAGGATCCGCCCGGTTTCCGCGACTCGATCATGGCCACGCGACGGGCGGTCGGGGCGCCGCCTCTGGATCGCTGGATCGCAGGGCCCGGGACCTGCCCCGGGGCCGTCGCCGTGATGTCCCAGGTCGCGCCCGGGGTGGCCGGCTATGGTCTGCAGGAGGCCGGATTTCGCATCTCCAGCCTGGGCGTCGGCCGGGCGGACGGGGTCCGGACCGGATTCTGGTTCGGCCGCACCTGGGACGCCGTCGTCCGCATCCGCCCCGGCCGCACCGATGTCCGCGTCATCGCCCGTGACGACCGGCCGGCCGATGAGGGCGAGGCCTGTCGTCTGGCGACCAGGATCATCGAGAACCTTCAGGTCAGGGAATAGGCGGCGTCCAGTGTCGCCCCCGGAACGGCCTGCACCCGGCCTTCGGCCGTCAGCTTGATCAGGTGCGCCAGGACAGACAGCGACGCTGCGGGCCACAGGCGGGAATCCACGGCGGCATAGAGCCGGGGGACCATGTCCGCGATCTGCGCATCGCCGGCCGCCAGCCGGGTCAGGATCTGGTCCTCGCGGGCGATCCGGTGGGCGCGATAGGCCGAGAGGAAGGGGCCCGGGTCGGTGACGGGCGCGCCGTGTGTCGGCCACAGGGTGGCGAAATTCCGGGCGATCACCGCCTCCAGACTGGCCATATAGGCGGCCATGTCGCCGTCGGGCGGGGCCACGACGGTCGTTGACCAGCCCATCACATGGTCGCCGCAGAACAGGGCGTTCTCCTCGCGCAGGACAAAGGCCATGTGGTTCGAGGCGTGACCCGGCGTGGCCATGGCCTCCAGCGTCCAGCCGTCGCCGGCGATGATCTCGCCGCCGGTCAGAATCACGTCGGGGGCGAAGCTCTCGTCGTCGCCCTCTTCGTTCGGGCCTGACGGATGGACGATCGCCGACGGAGGCTCGGCCGCGAGGATGACGGCGTCGACCCGGCTCGCGAAGGGGCGGGCGAGGGGAGAATGGTCGCGGTGGGTGTGGGTCACCAGCACATGGCTGACCTCGCGCCCGGCCACGGCCGCCAGCAGGGCGTCCAGATGGGCCTCGTCGGGCGGGCCGGGATCGATCACGGCCAGCCGCGCCCCGGGCTCGTCCCGGCCGATGATATAGGTGCCGGTGCCGGTGAAGGTGAAGGGGCCGGGGTTGGCCGCCACCACCCTCTGGATCAGGGGCGAGACCTGGTCGCGCCGCCCGTGGACCATGTCGAAATCACGCACATAGGGGATCATCGCCGGCCCCCGTCGCCGCCGAAGGGCTGGCCCGGTCCTTGCCTTAACGAAAGGTAAATCCAGTTCGGAGCGTGTCTCGTGGCCAAGGCGATCCTCTACGGTGTCTCAAATCGGCTTCAGCCTGTCGCGGCGGCCCTGTTGTGTCTCATGGCGATGCAACTGATCGTCGCCTCCTGCACCCCGGAACCAGCGCCCTATGCAGTGCGGGTGGGGATCACGCGCTAGGCAGCAGGCCCGAGGCCCCCGCCTGCTTCGAGCGGCAGGCCGGAGAGATCATAGCCGGCCTCTGCGGCGGCGGCGACGATCTCACCAGGGCCCAGCCGCCCGGAGCGCGCCGAGGCCAGGCCCCAGGCCGCGGCCGACCTCAGGCCTGACTTGCAGAACAGCAACACCGGCTCGCCGGCCTCCAGAACAGCGGCGACGGCCTCCACAACCTCCGGCCCGGGCAGGCCCCGCGCAGGCGCATGGATGAAGACCAGCCCCCGGACCTCGGCGCTGACGCCAATCTCGGCCCCCGTCAACTGGCCCGGTTCCTCGCCATCGGGGCGGTTGCTGATGACGCAGCGGATGCCGAGGCGAACCGCCTCGTCAAGATCGGCGAGCCGGATCTGACCCGCCACATGGACGGTCGGGGCGAGACGACGGAAGGTCATGGCGAACGCCTCTCCTACTGACGACGGACGCGAACGGCCCGGCTGCCCTCAATGGTCAGGAGGTAGCTGCCCATCGCCGCCCGACGGACGCGCGCCTCTGCGCCAGGGCGATTGCGGAAATTGACCCGCTCGCTGTCGATCTGGCGCCAGACGCTTTCGTCGGCCAGGGTGAAGACCCAACGTCCTTCACCGGCCTGGACGGCGCGAACAAGGGTCGTTTCGATCGCATTGACGGCCTCGGGCCGCTCGCCCTGTTCGAACAGGGTCACGGTCGGAAGGGAAAAGCCGAACAGTTGCCGCCGCGCCTCCCGCACCTGGGCCCGGTCCACCACCACCACATCGCCCTGCTGCTGTGCTGCGTCCAGGGCACCGGCGGCGGCGTCATAGCAGGCCAGTCGGGCCTCCGGGGCCGTCACCTGACGGCAGGCCAGGAGCCGGTCCAGGGTTTCGGGTCGCGTGGCTGGCCGCGGCGCCACGGTCTGGGCGGCGACCTGCCCGGCCACACCTGTCGCGGCCAGCACAACCGCCACAGAAACAGATCGAAGTGATTTCATAATCTTACCCGAAAATGCGCCACCGCCCATCAACAGCTTGCCATGCTGGCGGCGGCCTCCGCCAGTCCCCGGCCGGAATAAGGCGGCGCGCCCAAACGTGGCCTGAATACGACAGTCGTGCGTCGACTTGATTACGGACCTGTAATTGCTGTGGCGCAACACAGACGATGGCGCCTAACGTACGGCAGCACGCGAAGGATCCATCGGGTCGAATCGCGTCTGCGGAAAAAAACTGCGGTCAAGCGGCGCTCCAACAACTGGAGGCGTCGAACATCAGGAGAACGATCCTTGAGAACCCAACCCATGCGTCAACGCCTGCTGGCGACAACCATCATCACCGGCGCGGCCATGCTCGCCTTCGCTGCACCGGCCATGGCCCAGAGCCAGGAACCGGCTGCTGACGAAGTCGCCGAGATCGTCGTCACGGGCTCGCGCATCCCGCAAGCCAACCTGGTGACCACCAGCCCGGTCACCCAGGTGACGGGCGAGGATATCGATGTCGCAGGCGTGACCCGGGTCGAGGACCTGATCACCCAGCTGCCGCAGGCCTTCGCCTCGCAGAACTCGACCGTGTCCAACGGCGCCTCCGGCACCGCCACCGTGTCGCTGCGCAACCTCGGTTCGTCGCGCACCCTGGTGCTGATCGACGGCCGCCGCATGGGCTATGGCTCGCCGAACGACGACGCGGCCGACCTGAACCAGATCCCCGGCCAGCTGGTCGAGCGTGTTGAAGTCCTGACCGGCGGCGCCTCGGCCGTCTACGGCTCGGACGCCATCGCCGGCGTCGTGAACTTCATCATGAAGAAGGAGTTCGAGGGCATCCAGATCGACGCCCAGTACGGCTTCTATCAGCACAACAACGACTATGACGGCGTCGGCAACCTGCGCGCGGAAATCCAGCGTCGCGGCACGACCAACCCGTCGCAGTTCAGCCTGCCTGACGACAACGTCTCCGACGGCGAAAGCCGCGAAGTCACCCTGACGATGGGCGTGTCCTCGCCGGACGGCAAGGGCAACCTGCTGGCCTATGCCGGCTACCGGAACAACAACCCGGTGCTGCAGGCCGGCCGCGACTATTCGGCCTGTACGATCGCCAACCCGGCCGCTGCGCGTCCGACGACCTATGCCTGCGGCGGCTCCGGCACGTCGTTCCCGGGCCGGTTCACGGATTTCGCGACGTTCAACTACACGGTCAACGGTTCGCGCCAGTTCGTTCCGTTCAACGCGGACGTCAACAACTACAACTATGGACCGATCAACTACTATCAGCGTCCCGATGAGCGCTACACGCTCGGCGCCTTTGGCCGGTATGAAGTCAATGAACACGCCGAGGCTTTCGCCCAGCTGATGTTCAACGACTATTCGTCGGTCGCCCAGATCGCGCCGTCGGGTTCGTTCTTCAACACCGACACCATCAACTGCGACAACCCCCTGCTGTCGGCCCAGCAATCCGGTCTCGTCTGTACTCCGGCCCAGATCGCCTCGGGCGCCCGGGTTCCGTTCTACGTCGGTCGCCGGAACGTCGAGGGCGGCGGTCGTCAGGACTCGTTGAACTATGAGTCCTACCGCGCCGTGGTCGGCCTCCGCGGTCTGATCACCGAGGGCTGGAACTATGACGTCGCCGCCCAGTTCTCGCGTGTCCGTCTGTCGCGCACCTATCTGAACGACTTCTCGGTCAGCCGCCTGTCGCGGGCCCTGGACGTCGTCAGCGTCGGCGGCGTTCCGACCTGCCGGTCGGTGGTCAACGGCACCGATCCGAACTGCGTCCCCTATGACGTCTTCACCTCGGGCGGCGTGACCCAGGCGGCTCTGGACTATCTGCAGATCCCGCTGATCCAGACCGGCGAAACGACCCAGCAGGTCGTTACGGCTGCTGTCACCGGCGACCTGACCCAGTATGGCGTTCAGTCGCCCTGGGCCGCCAGCGGCGTGAAGGTGGCCTTCGGCGCCGAATACCGTCGCGACTATCTGGGTTCGACCACCGACGCCGCCTTCGCCTCCGGCGACGGCGCCGGCCAGGGCGGGCCGACGATCGGCGTGACCGGTTCGGTCGATGTGACCGATGTCTTCGCCGAGGTTCAGGTTCCGCTGGCCGACGGTCAGTCCTGGGCCTATTCGGCCTCGGTCGACGCCGCCTATCGTCACTCCGAGTACAAGGCGATCTCGACCGACACCTACAAGTTCGGCGCCGACTATGCGCCGGTCGAGGATGTCCGCCTGCGCGCCAGCTACTCGCGAGCGGTTCGTGCGCCCAACGTGCTGGAACTGTTCGCGGCGCAAGGCTTCGGTCTGTTTGACGTCAGCACCGGCGACCCTTGCGGCGCCGCCAAGACGGCGAGCCTCGCCCAGTGCACCGCCACGGGCGTTCCGACCAACCTGTACGGCACTGCCGGTCTTGACAGCCCGGCTGGCCAGTACAACCAGATCACGGGCGGCAACCCCAACCTGGAAGCGGAAGAGTCGGACACCATCACCTTCGGTGTTGTTCTCACCCCGTCCTTCCTGCCGCGCTTCAACATGTCGATCGACTGGTTCGACATCCAGGTTGACGGCCTGATCTCCTCGGTTGGCGCCGCCAACACACTGAACCTCTGCTACGTCGACAATGACCCCGCCGCCTGCGGCCGTATCAATCGCGGACCGACCGGCTCGCTCTGGGTCGGCAGCGGTTTCGTTGAAAACCTGTCGATCAACATCGGTGGCCTGAAGACCAGCGGCATCGACATCAACGCCGGCTACAGCGTCGATCTCGAGGACTGGGGCGTGGCGGGTTACGGCTCGCTGGGCTTGAGCTTCGTCGGCACCTGGCTCAACGAGCTGGAAACCGACACGGGCACCGGAACGGCCAGCGCGATCTATGACTGCACGGGCTATTACGGATCGTCCGAGTGCGGCATTCCCAACCCCGAGTGGCGTCACCGCGCCCGCGTGACCTGGCAGTCGCCCTGGGATGTGAACGTGTCGGGCACCTGGCGCTACTATAGCGAGGCGACCTTCGGTTCGAGCCTGACCGGTGCGGTCACGGGCCGTCTGGACTCCAAGCTGGACGCCATGAACTACTTCGACCTCGCCGCCGACTGGCAGATCACCGATACGGTCAGCGGCCGCGTCGGCGTGAACAACGTGTTCGACACCGATCCCCCGCTGTCGGTCGCGGCCGGCACCGGCGGCAACGGCAACACCTATCCGCAGCTTTACGATGCGCTGGGCCGCTACGTCTTCTTCAGCGTCAGCGCGAACTTCTAGAGACCTTCGACCCTCGGGTCGGATCGTCAGAAAACGGGGCGGCGGATCTTCGGGTCCGCCGCCCTTTTTCGTATGGGGGCGCCCCATTAAAACCATCGGGCCTGTTCAGGCGTTGGGAAGGCCACCGCTGCTGCGCGGCCTGTCTCGTCTTCTGCCGTCCGGATGTCTTCATGCTGATTTCGCTTTTGCTCGCCGTCCTGCAAGTCGCCGAACCGCAGGACGGGCCCATCGCCACAGCCTCTCCGCGCGAGGGCGAAACGGCGGCGCAGGTCCGGCTGCGTGAGGCGATTGCCTATGAATCGCCGATGCCGCGCGGCGCCCCGGATCAGGACTATCCGCTGGTCGCCTGGTGCGACGCCCTGGTCACCGGCCATATCCGGCTGGGCGAGACCCTGACCGATCGCGACCCGCTGGATCTGGAGATATTGCGTCTGGGGCGTCTGGAAGCGTCCGACTTCCGCTCGGCCCTCGCCGAGGCTGAGCCGCGACAGACGCCGGCGATGAAGGCCGCAGCGACAGCTGCAGCGGCTGAGGCCGGGGCCATGTGGACGCCCTTGATGGCCCAGACCGATGAAGCGGCGCGCAGTCGGGCTTTCGGCCTGTTCTTCGGCCTGCCGGGCCGCTGCGAACACGCTGCGCGGCGCATCCGGGCGAACATCACCACGCCGCCCGCCAGTCTGTCCGACGTCGGGCTGGACACCGAAGGACGGCCGACCGCGCCCTGACCGCTCACATCGTGGGGGCGGTTCGCGAGAAGGTCGCCAGCCAGCCGGTCAGTCCGCCGGCAGCGTCGTGTCGTTCCGTCAGTTCGGTCGCGATCAGCCCCGTCTTCCCGGCGCGCGCCACGAAGGCGTCGATGCCGGAGCGATCCAGCGCCGCCTCGATCTGGCAGACCTGCCGGCGGCGCCAGGCGGCGTTGCCCTGTTCGAACCGGACCAGACACTCAAGGGCGCTGTCGACGCCATAGCGATCTGCGCCCATGGCCAGGTCGTTCAGATAGCCGACCAGATAGCGCACCGTGTCGAAGGCCGGTTCGCGTCGCGTGCGGGCGGCGATCGTCAGCACGGCCTCGCGGAAGGCGCGGTCTGTGGCGTCGATCGAGGCGGCGGCGGGCCGCGTGTTCAGCCGCGCCCTGTAGGCCCTGCGCCCCGCTCGTAGCGCCAGATCGTCGCCCAATACGGCATCATAGGCGGCCACCCTGAGCCGGGCCTGCCGGGTGATCTCACTGTCGGCGTGATGGATCAGCATGCGGGCCTGACCATCCGGCCTGAGGACCCGCGACAGTTCTTTCAGGGCCCGTCCGGGATCCGCATATTCTATTCCGTACTGGGAGGTCGCTGTGTCGAAATGGCCGGACGGGAAGGACAGGGCCTCGATCGAAATCCCCCCCAGCAAGGTCAGGCCGGTCGCAGCCGGATCGCCCGGGGGCGGGAGGTCGGCATAGTCCACGCCGATGATCTCGAAGGTCTTGCCGGCGCTTCTTCCGGCGGCGGCCGCATATCCTGCAACCTGTCCGTTGCCGGTCGCCAGATCGAGGATGCGCGACCCGTCGTCGCGCCCGGCCAGCCAGGCCAGCCAGACGTCAGCGGTGTCGGCGGCGGCGCCTGTACCGGCGCTGTCCATGGTCATGACATCGCGCCGACCGCTGGCCCAGTAGTCGCTCCAGTGCCAGCCGGGTCGGCGGTCTCCAGTCGCCTTGATCACGTCGAGCGCCCACCCTGCCGGGTGACGTCGCCTTGTGCGCGCCTTGCCGGTCTATGGGATTACGGCGTTCCACGGAAGGCGGATGAGGGGTTGTGATACGTTCGCTGAAGATTATTCCCGGTTGCGGGGAGGGTTTCGCCCGGATCAGGCGGCAGTGACACGGGAGGTCTGATCCGGCTCGTAGTTCAGGATCGGGGCCAGCCAGCGCTCGGCGGTCACGACGTCCCAGCCCTTGCGCGCGGCATAGTCCTCGATCTGGTCGCGATCAATCTTTCCCACACCGAAATAGTGGCTGCCGGGATGGCCGAAATACAGGCCCGAGACCGAGGCCGGCGGCGTCATGGCATAGCTCTCGGTCAGGGCCATGCCGGCATTGGCCTCGGCATTCAGTATACGGAACAACGTCGCCTTCTCCGTGTGATCGGGCTGGGCCGGATAGCCGGGGGCGGGGCGAATACCCTGATATTGCTCGGCGATCAGCTCGTCGACGCTGGCCGTCTCGTCGGGGGCGTAGCCCCACAGCTGGGTCCGGACCTCCTTGTGCAGCCGCTCGGCGAAGGCCTCGGCCAGACGGTCGGCCAGGGCCGAGGCCATGATGGCCGAATAGTCGTCGCCGGCGTCCCTGAACCGCTTCGACGCTTCCAGTTCGCCGTGACCCGTCGTGACGGCGAAGGCGCCGATATAGTCCTCGCCGGTCTCGGCCACGAAGTCGGACAGGGCGAGGTTCGGCTTGCCGTTCGACTTCCGGATTTGCTGGCGCAGGGTGTGGAAGCGGGCGATCTCCTCGGTGCGGCTCTCATCGGCATAGACGGCCACGTCGTCGCCGACGGCGTTGGCGGGCCAGAAGCCGACCACGCCTTTGGCTGCGAACCACTTCTCGTCGATGATCCGCTTCAGCATGGCCTTTGCGTCCTTGAACAGGTCCTTCGCCGCCTCGCCGACGATCTCGTCCTCAAGGATCAGGGGATAGCGGCCGATCAGCTCCCAGGAGGCGAAGAAGGGCGTCCAGTCGATGTGGTCGGCCAGGTCCTGCAGGTCCCAGGCGTCGAAGGCGCGCACGCCGATGAAGGTCGGGCTTGGGGTGTGGGGTGTGGGGTGTGGGGGACGCCAGCGGTTCTCGCGGGCCTGGGGCAGTGCGGCGCGCGCCTTGACCTCCTGGCCCCGGGCGTACTGCTCGCGGATGCGGATGTATTCGTCGCGGGTGGCGGCCTCGTTCTTCTCGCGCTCGGTCCTGGACAGCAGGCCCGAGACCACGCCCACGGCGCGGGAGGCGTCGACCACATAGGTGGTCGAGCCCTTGCGGTAGCCCGGCTCGATTTTGACCGCCGTATGGGTCCGGCTGGTGGTCGCCCCGCCAATCAGCAGGGGAATGTCGAAGCCGCGCCGCTCCATCTCGCGCGCGACGAAGACCATCTCATCCAGCGACGGCGTGATCAGGCCCGACAGGCCGATGATGTCGACCTTGTGCTCGACGGCGGCGTCCAGGATCCGATCCGCCGGGACCATGACGCCCAGGTCGATGACCTCGTAATTGTTACACTGCAGCACGACGCCGACGATGTTCTTGCCGATGTCGTGGACGTCGCCCTTGACCGTGGCCATCAGGATGCGGCCGGCCTGTTCCCTCGGCTTGCCGGCCTTTTCGGCCTCCATATAGGGCTCCAGCCAGGCCACGGCCTGTTTCATCACCCGCGCCGACTTGACCACCTGCGGCAGGAACATCTTGCCCGAGCCGAACAGGTCGCCGACCACGTTCATCCCGTCCATCAGCGGACCCTCGATGACGTGCAGCGGCCGCTCGACCCCCAGCCGCGCCTCCTCGGTATCGGCGTCGATGAACTCGGTGATGCCGTTGACCAGGGCGTGTTCGATCCGCTTGCCGACGGGGGCGTCGCGCCATTTCAGATCGACGACCCGGGCCACGCCCTTGTCGCCCTTGTAGTTGGGGGCGATGTCAACCAGCCGCTCGGTGTTGGAGACATTGGTCCGCTGGGGCCGGTTGAGGATCACGTCCTCGACGGCCTCGCGCAGGGTCGGCTCGATGTCGGTATAGACCGGCAGGTCGCCGGCGTTGACGATGCCCATGTCCATGCCCGCCTGGATGGCGTGGTACAGGAAGACGCTGTGGATCGCCCGGCGCACCGGCTCGTTGCCGCGGAAGCTGAACGAGACGTTCGACACGCCGCCGGACACGCGGGCGTAGGGCAGGGTCGCCTTGATCGCCCGCGTCGCCTCGATGAAGTCGACGGCGTAGTTGTCGTGCTCCTCGATCCCCGTCGCCACGGCGAAGATGTTGGGGTCGAAGATGATGTCCTCGGGCGGGAAGCCGACCTCGTTGACGAGGATGTTGTAGGCGCGGGTGCAGATCTCGATCTTGCGCGCGGCGGTGTCGGCCTGGCCGACCTCGTCGAAGGCCATGACCACCACGGCGGCGCCGTAGCGCAGGCATTTGACCGCCTGTTCGCGGAACTCTGCCTCGCCCGCCTTCATCGAGATCGAATTGACGATCGGCTTGCCCTGGACGCATTTCAACCCGGCCTCGATCACCTCCCATTTGGAACTGTCGATCATCACCGGCACGCGGGCGATGTCGGGCTCGGCCGCGATCAGGTTGAGGAAGGTGACCATGGCCTGCTTCGAATCCAGCAGGCCCTCGTCCATGTTGATGTCGATCACCGAGGCCCCGGCCTCGACCTGCTGCCGCGCCACCGACAGGGCGGCGGCATAGTCGCCGTCGATGATCAGCTTCTTGAATTTGGCCGAGCCGGTGACGTTGGTCCGCTCGCCGACGTTGATGAAGGTGGGTCTCATCAGGCGGGTTTCACTTCGTCGATAGAACGGATGAGAAGAAACAGGCCGCCAGCTTCAGTTTGCGGACGATAGGCTCCGATTGACCCTGCAAGGCGGGCCGCGACGGCGGTCAGATGCCATCCAAGGCCGTTCAGATCGCTGGATTTGAGCGACGCGGTGAAAAGTTCCCGAATTCTGTGTTGTTCACCGTAGGCCCGCGCCGTCCGGGCATCTCCGGTCAGATTGTCGGTCCAATGAGAGTTGGCCCACGACCAAAGCCAATCCTTGTGGCCCGTCGATCCCACGATCTGGATATCTGCACGCAAAGAGACCTGCCCGTTGTCCGAGAAGGTGAGTTCGCGCCGGGCCATGTCGTAGTCCCAGCGGTCCCGATGGCCCAGCCGCAGTTCACGCTCGAGCTTGTCGTTCTTCGCTTCGAGTTCGTGAAAGGCGTCCTGTCGCCAATCTCGATACCATTTGGGCGAACCGCCAAAACCGAACATCACGCCACCAGCTCGAACGGTTCCAGCCCGCTCAGCCGCATGGCCACGGGCCGTTCCGGTATCTCCCGCGTCGGCAGCTTGGCCACCGCCTCCGCCGTGTGCCGGATATGTTCGGGCGTCGTGCCGCAGCAGCCGCCGACGATGTTGACCAGGCCCGAGGCCGCCCATTCCTCGATGAAGTGGGCGGTCTGGTGCGGTTCCTCGTCGTAGTGGCCCATGGCGTTGGGCAGGCCGGCGTTGGGATAGGCGGCGACCAGGGTGTCGGCGACGCGGCTGAGCTCGGCGATGAAGGGCCGCATCAGGTCAGCGCCCAGGGCGCAGTTGAAGCCGACCGCGAAGGGTCTGGCGTGGCGCACGCTGTTCCAGAAGGCCTCGGCCGTCTGGCCCGACAGGGTCCGGCCCGAGCGGTCGGTGATCGTGCCCGAAATCCAGATGGGCAGGGCCTCCATCCCCTCGTCCTCGAGGTCCTTGATGGCCTTGATCGCCGCCTTGCAGTTCAGCGTGTCGGTGATGGTCTCGATCAAATAGAGGTGCACGCCGCCCTCGTTCAGCGCCTTCACCTGATGGCGATAGGCGTCATAGACCTGGTCGAAGGTCACCAGACGCGCGCCGGGATCGTTCACGTCCGACGACATCGACAGCATCTTGTTCAGCGGCCCGATCGAGCCGGCGGCGAAGCGCGGCTTGTGCGGCTCCTTTTCCGTCCAGCGGTCGGCGGCGGCGCGGGCCAGTTTCGCCCCTTCCAGATTGATGTCCCACACTGACTGTTCGTCCAGTTTGTAGTCGTCCTGGGCAATGACGGTGGCGCTGAAGGTGTTGGTCTCGGAGATGTCGGCTCCGGCGGCGAAATACTGGTCGTGCAGGTCGGCGATGACGTCCGGGCGGGTGATGCAGAGGATGTCGTTGTTGCCCTTCATCTGGTCGCGTTCGTCATAGCCATTGGCCGCCACGAAGCGGTCGCCGCGGAAGTCGGCCTCCTCCAGGCCGCGACGCTGGATCATCACGCCCCACGATCCGTCGAGCACCAGGATGCGTTCCCTGGCCGCCTGATGCAGGGCGGCGATGCGTTGGGGGCGGGTCATGCGGCGGCCTTCTGTTCGCGAACGCCCAGCACGCGGCAGATCGCATAGACCAGGTCGGCGCGGTTCAGGGTGTAGAAGTGGAAGTCCTGGAACCCCTCTTCCTGCAGTCGGGCGCAGGTCTCGGCGGCGATCGAGGCGGCCAGCAGTTTTCGGGTCTCGGGGTCGTCGTCCAGGCCTTCGAAATGGGTCGCCAGCCAGCCGGGGACGGAGGCGCCGCACGAGGCGCTCATCCGCACCAGACCGTTGAAGTTCGACACCGGCATGATGCCGGGAAGCAGCGGGATCTCGATCCCGGCGGCGCGGATCCGGTCGCGATACCTCAGGAAGGCGTCGATATCGAAGAAGAACTGGCTGATCGCACGGGTGGCGCCGGCGTCCACCTTGGCCTTCAGCACATCAATATCGTGCGCGATGGAGGGACTCTCGGGGTGTTTCTCCGGATAGGCGCCGACTGTGACGTCAAACCCGCCAACGCGGCCTATGGCGGCGGTCAGCTCGGTCGCATTGGCATAGCCGTCGGCCCGGGGCTGATAGGCGCCGCCGATGCCGCCTGAACTATCATGGCCGCCGGGCGGGTCGCCGCGCAGGGCGACGATGTGGTTCACCCCGATGGCCTTGTAGCTCTCGATCACCTCATCGACCTCGGCGCGGCTGGCCTCGACACAGGTCAGGTGGGCGGCGGGCCGGAGCGTGGTCTCGGTCAGCATCCGCTGCACGGTGCGATGGGTGCGCTCGCGGGTTGAACCGCCGGCGCCATAGGTGACCGAAACGAATTCAGGGTTCAGCGGCTCCAGCCGGCGCACCGCGTCCCAGAGGCTCTCCTCGGCCTTGTCGGTCCTGGGCGGGAAGAACTCGAACGAGACCCGGACCGGGTTGTCGTTGTCGCCTGCGCGGGCCACCGGACCCAGGGGGGACAGCAGCAGGGCGCGGGCGGCGTTGAGGGAGGAGGCGGCCATCAAGCGGTCTTTCGGTCCTGTTCTGTGCGGCGTTCCGCCGTCCAGATCGTCACTGTCAGGCGCCCGGCGCCGTCACCCGGTTCGGGAGGCAGGGCGACGGGGGCCAGGGGGGAAAGCCCCGCCGACATCATCCAGTCGGCGATCTCGGTGTCGGCGAAGCCCAGTCGCCGGTGCTGGTGCGCCTCGCGCATATGCTCAAAGTCATGGGGGGCGAAGTCGATGATCACCAGCCGTCCGCCCGGCGCGACCAGTCGTGCGGCCTCTGCGGCCGCCGCAGCGGGATCGGCGAGATAGTGCAGCACCTGGTGTACGATGACCAGATCCGCGCTCCGGGACGGGAGGCGGGTGCCGAAAATGTCGCCGTGACGCAGTTCGACGCGCTGCAGCCCGGCCCGGCTGACGTTGGCGCGGGCGATGTTCAGCATGTTCTGGCTGAGATCCAGCCCGATCGACATCTTCGCCTTCTTGCCCAGCAGGGTCAGCATCCGGCCTGAGCCGGTGCCCAGATCGACGACACGGTTGAAGGGGCCGGGGCCAACCGCCCGCTCCAGCGCCGCCTCGACCGCGCTTTCGCTGACATAGAGGGAGCGCAGCCGGTCCCACTGGGGCGCCACCTGTTCGAAATAGTCGGCAGCGGCGGCCTCGCGCTCCTTGCGCACCGCATCGAGCTCGCGGTGGTCGGTCTCCCCGGCATCGTCGGAGAGCAGGTCCAGTATGGTGTCCACCAGTCGTCGCGCCGAAGCCTCGTGCGAGAGCCGATAGTAGACCCGGGCCCCGTCCGGGAAACGTTCGATCAGGCCGGCATCAGCCAGCAGCTTCAGATGGCGTGAGACCCGCGGCTGGCTCTGGTCCAGAATGCGCGACATCTCCATGACCGACAGCTCCTCCCCGGCGAGCAGGGACAGGATACGCAGGCGGGTCGGCTCGCCGGCGGCGCTGAGGGCCTCTACGGTCTGGTCGGCGGACAGGGACATGAAGTCATATAAAGATATCCTTATATGATTTGGCAAGCTGAAACCGCTCTTCGTCGAAGATCGACGATCCCCTGGATCCGGGGGAAGCGACGGACTGCGCCCGATCGTGCGTTTAGTCCCTGCTACAACCGGAGCTCATCATGAACCGCATCGCCCTCGTCAGTCTCATTGCCGGCGCCACTGTCGCCGCCTCCATTCCTGTCGCGGCCTCGGCCCAGTCACGGAGCATGATCCCGCCCGAGACGCTGGAAACCACGCTTCGGCGACAGGACGCGATGTTCGATCGTCTTGATCTCAATCGCGACAACGCCGTCACCCCCACCGAGGCCGAGGCGGCCGCGGCGGCCATGCGCGCCCGGATGGGCGGGGGTCAGGGGGGCGGAGCTCCGCGTGGCGGGGCCGGCGGTCCCCGTCCGGGCGGGCCGGGGCAGGGCGGCCCGGGCGGAGGCTTCATGGCCCGGATGTTCACCGACGCTGACGCTGACGGCGACGGTCAACTGTCCCGCGCCGAGATGCGCACCGCTGCCACGCGACGATTCACGGAAATGGACAAGAACGGCGACGGGGTCCTGTCCGCCGACGAAAGGCCCCAGGGCCCTGGCATGCGCGGACCCGGCGGAGGTCAGGGCGCGGGCCCGGGCGGCGGGCAACCGGTCCAGATCCCCATGGGCGACGAGGGCAACTAGTCCCTGACGGGGGTCTTCGGCGGCTCGCCGCCGAGGACCGCCGCCAGATTCTGCATCAGCAGCATCAGCATGCCCTGGACGGATTCTGTCGTCGCGCCGGCCGTGTGCGGGGTCAGGAGGGTGTTCGGCGCATCGGCCCACCGGTCCAGGTCGAGCGGCTCGTCGGTAAAGACATCCAGAGCCGCCTGGCCCAGGGCGCCGGACTTCAGCGCCGCGATCAGGGCGGTCTCGTCCACCACCTGACCGCGCGAGACATTGACCAGCAGGCCGGCCGGGCCGATGGCCTCGATGACCCCCTTCGAGATCAGGCCGACATTGGTCTCATCCACCTTGCAGGCGACCGCGAGGATATCGCTCTGTTTCGCCAGGGCCATCAGGCTGTCGGCGCGGGGCCAGGGCGCCGGCCTGTCACGCGGGCTCCACCAGCTGACATCCATACGCAGGACCTCGGCGCGCCGCGCGATGGCCTCGCCGATCGCGCCCAGTCCGACGAGGCCCAGTCGCTGGCCCTTCAGTGAACCGGTCAGGGTGCGGGCATCGGAGCGCCATTGTCCGGCGCGGATCGAGCGGTCGCCGGTCACCAGTCCCCGCCGCGCCGCGATCACCAGACCGATGGCGTGGTCGGCCACATCCTCGTGATTGACGCCCGGCGCATGGGTGACGATCAGGCCCCGTTCGCGACACCAGGGCACATCGATCCGGTCATACCCCGAGGTGAAACAGGCGATGTGGACCAGGTTCGGCAGCCGCTCGATCAGCGCCTTGTCCAGCTCGAACTCGCCCGTGACGACCATGGACCGGATCTGGCCCTCGGCCCCGGCCAGCGGTCCCTCCCAGAACCGGTAGACCTGGTAGCCGCTGTCCAGAAAGGCGGTCAGGGGTCCCAGATGGGGCTGCATGATCAGGAGGGCGGGGCGCTGGGTCATGGGCGCAGCCTAAGCATGCTGCGGGACCGCGTCACCGGAAAGAAAACGGCCTCCCGATGGGGAGGCCGTTGGTCGTCCTATTTGTCGCGGATCAGCGTCCGAACTTCTGGAACTTGATCCGGCTCGGGATCAGGCTGTCGGCGCCGAGGCGGCGTTTCTTGTCTTCCTCATAGGCCTCGAAGTTGCCCTCGAACCATTCGACGTGGCTGTCGCCCTCGAAGGCGAGGATGTGGGTGGCCAGACGGTCCAGGAACCAGCGGTCGTGGGAGATGACCACGGCGCAGCCGGCGAACTCCTCCAGGGCCTCCTCGAGGTTCTGCAGCGTCTCGATGTCGAGGTCGTTGGTCGGTTCGTCGAGCAGGATCAGGTTGCCGCCGGTGGCCAGGGTCTTGGCCAGGTGGACGCGGTTGCGCTCACCGCCCGACAGTTGGCCCACCTTCTTCTGCTGGTCGCCGCCCTTGAAGTTGAAGCTGCCGACATAGGCGCGGGTGTTGATCTCGCGCTTGCCGACCATCATCACATCGGTGCCGCCCGAGATGGCCTGCCAGATAGTCTCATCGGGCTTCAGGTCGTCGCGCGACTGGTCGACATAGGCCAGCTTGACCGTCTCCCCGACCTTGATGGTGCCGCCGTCCGGCTGTTCCTGACCGGTGATCAGCTTGAACATGGTCGATTTGCCGGCGCCGTTGGGGCCGATGACGCCGACGATGCCGTTGGGCGGCAGTTTGAAGGTCAGGTTGTCGAACAGGACCTTGTCGCCATAGGACTTCTGCAGGCCCTCGACCTCGAGCACGACATTGCCCAGGCGCGGGCCGGGCGGGATCTGGATGACGGCGTGGGTCTGGGCGCCGCGCTGCTGGTCCTGTTCGTCCACCATCCGCTCATAGGCGGCGAGGCGGGCCTTGGACTTGGCCTGACGGGCCTTGGCGCCGGACCGGACCCATTCCAGTTCGCGGGTGAGGGCGCGCTGGCGGGCTTCGGATTCCGACTGCTCCTGGACGACGCGCTTGGTCTTGGCTTCCAGCCACGAGGAATAGTTGCCCTCGTGCGGGTGACCCTTGCCGCGGTCCAGCTCCAGCGTCCATTTGGTGACGAGGTCCAGGAAGTAGCGGTCGTGGGTCACCAGGATGACGCAGCCCGGGAAGGCCTCCAGATGGTGCTGCAGCCAGGCGACGGATTCGGCGTCGAGGTGGTTGGTCGGTTCGTCGAGCAGCAGCATGTCGGGCTTGGAGAGCAGCAGGCGGGCGAGAGCCACGCGGCGCTTCTCCCCCCCGGACAGGCTGGTCACCGCCCAGTCGTCCGGCGGGCAGCGCAGGGCGTTCATCGCCATTTCGATACGGCTGTCGATGTCCCAGACGTCGCCGGCGTCGATCTTCTCCTGGAGGGCGGTCATCTCCTCCATCAGCTCGTCGGTGTATTCCTCGGCCATTTCGAGGGCGATGGCGTTGAACCGGTTGACCCACTGCTTCTCCTCGCACCAGGCCTCGACGTTCTCGCGGACGTTCAGGCTGTCGTCGAGGTGGGGCTCCTGTTCCAGATAGCCGCGCTTGACGCCGTCAGCCGCCCGGGCCTCGCCGGTGAACTCGGTGTCCAGCCCGGCCATGATCTTCAGCAGGGTGGATTTACCCGAGCCGTTGACGCCGACGACGCCGATCTTGGCGTCGTTGTAGAAGCTGAGCCAGATGTTTTCGAAGATCTTCTTGCCGCCGGGAAAGGTCTTGGTCAGACCTTGCATCTGGAAAATATACTGCTGCGCCATGAGGCGGTGCGCCCTGTCGTTCGTGCGAATGGGGAGGTAGGCGCGGGATGTAGCGGCCGCAGCGCCGGGAGGCAAATCCCTAGGCCGGTCGCGCGGCGGAATGAGGGCGGGCGTCCGTCATGTGTCCGGAGTGCTGGCGGCGGGCCCGGGCGGACGCCTTTGGCCCCGCCTACCAGCGGAAGGCGAACCGGCCGGTCACGGCGCCGACGGCGACGGCGACGGCGACGCCTGCGCTGTACCAGACCGCCACAAACGCGGCGGTGTGTTCCGGGCAGTGCAGGCCATAGAGGGTGGCCGCCAGACCGGCGCTCAGCAGGCCGGCGGCGGCGCCCGCCAGGGCCGGTCGCGTCGGTGCGAAGGCGCGGGCGGCCCAGAACACCAGCGGCGCGGCCATCAGGCTGAGAACGAAGATATAGGGGGCGCAGACGCGGGCGCTGTCGCCCATGACAGCGGGCATCCGCTTCGGCATCGGCATGGACAGGAGTTCAAACGCCGCCAGCCCGGCGGCGACGGCCAGGACCAGGCCCAGCAGGACCAGCGGCGCGCGCGCGCTGGCCCCGGGACGGCCCAGCCGGGCCAGCAGCCAGAAGCCGCCGGCGGCCAGGGCCGCCGTATAGGCCGCCTTGGCCCAGAATACCGGGCCGCGCATGGCGGGCATCAGATCGGGCCGGAAGCCGAGCCAGATCCCCACGGCCAGCAGGACCAGAACGCCCGCCGGTATCAGGCAGAGGAGCACGCGCCGGTTCAGTCGTCGACCCGAGGCCGGCGGCAGATCGGCCGACAGGGCCTGGATGAGATCATCAGTTTTCATGGGTGGAGCCTCCGGCGCCGTCTGCGGCGGCGAACCGGGCATTGAGGGCCTTCATCGAGCGGTGCAGGCTGACCTTGGCGGCGGCGACGGAATAGCCGTGTCGCTCTGCGGCCTCGGCGACCGACAGCCCCTTCAGCCGGACATCCTCGATCAGCCGGCGTTGTCTGGGCGGAAGCAGGGACAGGCAGCGACCCAGGTCCCAGCGAGCCGCGCCGTCCTCGACCGTATGGTCGGCGAACAGCTCGGCGGCCTCTTCCAGCGGATGGGTCGGGCGCCGGCCCTGACGACGCAGATGGTCGATCAGCTTGTGCCGGGCGACGGCGAAGGCCCAGGCCGTAAACGGCTGGCCGGGATCCCAGGTGGCGCGTTTGGCGTGGATGGCGATCAGGGTTTCCTGAACCAGGTCCTCGGCCGTGGACGGGTCGCTGAACAGGCGGCGGACGAAAAACGGGCGGAGGTGGCCGCCCATCTCGGTCAGCAGCACGCGCCATGCGACGGCGTCGCCCTCCAGGCCACGCTGCATCAAGGCTTTGAGATGGGTTTCACGATCGGTCACGGTCAGGGGCCTGATACGCCGGCGTGGCGGCCAAGGTTACATGCCCGGAGCGATAATCGACAGCGACGCTTTTCCGGGGCCGGCCTGTAACCGGCGGCGTGTCGACGGCGAATGTCCAGCTGTCCGGTCGTGGTGACCGGCGTGTCTCAGCAAGGACTTCCGATGAACCGCTCTCATGTCGCCTTCGGCCTCGCCGCCGCCGCTCTTACGGCCGGCATCGCCCATGCCGCCGCCGCCCAGAACACCAATACCCCGTCGACCCGTCCCGCCGTCGAGAAATGCTATGGCGTCGCCCTGGCCGGCAAGAACGACTGCGCCGCCGGCCCCGGCACCACCTGCGCCGGCACTTCGGTGCGCGACTATCAGGGCAATGCCTGGAAGAACGTACCCGCCGGCACCTGCACATCGATCCGCACCCCGCGCGGCAACGGCTCGCTGACGCCGATCGCCGGCCGCTGATCGGACCGCGTCCATGACACCCGGATCGTCCGTCATGCCGCTACCCGTCGCCACGGCGGGTCTCGGTCTTAAGCCGGCCCACTACGATGAGGCCTTGGGCGAAATGGCGGACGGTCTGTGGTTCGAGGTTCACGCCGAGAACTATATGGTCGAGGGCGGGCCGCGTCTGGCCTGGCTGGAAGCCATCCGCCGCGACAAGCCTTTGTCCCTGCACGGGGTCGGCCTGTCGCTGGCGGGCGATGAGGCCCCGGACGCCGACCATCTGGCGCGTCTGAAGGCCCTGGCGGACCGGTTTGAGCCCTTCGTCATGTCGGAGCATCTGGCCTGGTCGCGGCGGGCCGGGGTCTATTATCCGGACCTGCTGCCGATCGTCCGTACGAAACAGGGACTGATCCAGGTCTGTGACAACGTCAGCCGGGCCCAGGATGCGTTGGGCCGGCGGCTTTTGATCGAGAACCCGTCCCACTACCTGGCCCTGAGCGGCCATGACTATGAGGAGCCGGAGTTTCTGGCCGAGATGGCGCGCCGGACCGGCTGCGGCCTGTTGCTGGACCTCAACAATGTCCACGTCAGCGCCAACAATCTGGATGCCTCGGCCGAGGCCTGGCTGGACGCCCTGCCGGGGGATCTGGTGGGCGAGATCCATCTGGCGGGTCATGCGCCCGATCCGGAACAGGGCCCGGCCCTGTTGATCGACACCCATGGGGCGCCGGTCGCCGAGACAGTCTGGGCCCTCTATCGCCGGACGCTGGAACGGATCGGCCCCCGTCCGACCCTGATCGAACGCGACGAGGCGGTCCCGGCCTTTGCCGAATTGATGGTCGAGCGCGACCGCGCGGCGCAGCTGATGCAGGCGGCCGCGAAGCCCGCATTCGGCGTGGCGGATGTCGGGACGGAGCGGCTCTGTGCCTGAGTCTTTTCACCCAGCCCTGGCCAAAGCGGTCGGGGGCGGCGAGGGCGGCCTCGCGCCCTGGCTGGCTGGTGGGGATGAAACCCCTCTGGCCGTCTATCGCAATACGGTGGCGCGGGGCTGGATCGCGGCCCTGGGCGGGCTGTGCCCGACTGTGGAGCGGCTGGTCGGCGAGGACTGGTTTCGCGATGCGGCCCTGATCTTCGCCCGCGCCCATCCGCCCACCGGCCCGGTGCTGGACGACTATGGCGTCGATTTCCCCGACTGGCTGGAGCGGTTCCCGCCCGCAGCCGACCTGCCGTTCCTGGCCCCTGTCGCGCGGCTGGACCTGGCCTGGAGTCGGGCGCACCGGGCGGCGGATGCGCCCGTGCTGGAGCCGGGCGAAGTCGCCGGGATCGCGCCGGGTGTGATGTTCGCCGCCCGGGCCCGGCTGCACCCCTCGCTGTCGCTGTTCAACTTCGACTGGACCGCGCCGTCGATCTGGCTGGCCAATCGATCCGTTCCGGGGGCCGAGGGCGAGCCGGTCTGGGATCAACGCCCCGAGGCCCTGGCCATCCTGCGACCGCGCTGGATCGTGGAGGCGCGGCGCCTCTCTCCCGCCGAGTGGCGGTTGCTGGACGGATGCCGGCGCGGACTGACCCTGGGTCAGGCGGCGCTGGCGGCGATGGGCCGCGAGCCGGGCCTCGACCTGGCGAGACTGTTCTCAGGACTGGTTCAGGCCGGCCTGTTCACCCGACTGGAGCTCAACGACCAATGACGGCCACTGAATCCGCTATCAACGCCCCGCGACCCGCCCTGTCGGCCCTGGTCGAGGACTGGAGCGCGCGTCTTCTGCCCCGGTGGGCCCTGAGCCTGATCGTGCGGCTTGGCATCGCGGCCCCCTTCTTCCTGTCGGGCCGGACCAAGGTCGAGGGTGCGCTGACGATCACCGACAGCACCTATTTCCTCTTCGCCGAGGAGTATCGGGTTCCGCTGATCCCCAGCGACATCGCGGCCCATATGGCGACCTATTCGGAACACCTGTTCCCGGTCCTGATCGTGCTGGGTCTGATGACGCGGGTCTCGGCCCTCGCCCTGCTGGGGATGACGCTGGTGATCCAGATCTTCGTCTATCCGACCGGCTGGCCGACCCATCTGCTGTGGGCGGCGCTGCTGCTGTATCTGATCCGCTTCGGCGCCGGGCCGGTGGCTCTGGACCGGGTGCTGCGGTTGCCGTGAAGGTCAACGCGCGGGGAGCAGCGCCATCAACGCCTTGGTGAACCCGCGCGGCGCGACCGACAGATGGTCTTCGTCGTTCAGCACATCGCTGGTCAGGGTCAGGCCGGGATAGTTGCGTGAGCGAAGCCGGTCCTCGAAGCGGGCGTTGTCTCCGACCATGTTGTAGCGTGTGTTGCGACGACCGGACCCCGGAAACTCATACTCGCCGATGTACATATGGACCCGAGCCGGCAGGTCCGTTTGGGCGCGAGCATAGTCGGCTTCGGTTCGCATCATCGCGTACTCGCCGAACCAGAAGGACGGACTACCCAGTATATAACCATTGAACAGTTTTGGTTCACTAAACAGGATCTGCGCGCCCAGAAGCCCGCCATAGGAATGGCCCAGCAAGACGCGCCGAGCGGGGTCGGCCCTGAAGCGGTCCTCGATGAAGGGAAGAACCTCGGTCTTCAGATAGGTCTGGTAGGCCGCGCCGCCACCCGTGCGCTCATTGATGCGGACGGGGGTGTAGTCGCGGGTGCGGCTACTCATGCCGCCTTCGCCTACAGCATAGGACAGGCCGACCAGGATGAACTCCTCGACCACCGGGCCATCGAGGTTCACGCGTCGTGCGATCTGGCGAATGATCGGGAAGGCGTAGTCGGCGTCGGTGACATAGAGCACCGGATAGCGGCGATCCGAATCCTGCCGGTAGGACGCCGGCAGTTGGACGTAGACCTGATAGTCGCGGCCCGAAACCGGATCGGGGACGTTCCAGACCTGTGATCCCACGATCTCATAGGGCGCGCCGCCGCCACGCTGGGCGGCGGGTGTGGACTGCGCGCGGACCGACACTGCCGATGCGGCGTCAGCCGACGCCCCGGCGTCAGAACAGGCGGTGGTCAGCGCGAGCGTGGCGAGCAGAAGTCTGGTCATTGGTCGCATGGTTCCCCCAAGGTCTGTGTCGAAGTCAGCTTGACGGGAAGTGTGGCCCCGGGGCGGCGGACACCATATTGTTTGCGTCGCCGGGCGGCCTTACTGTAAGGCGGTAAGGAGCTTTCGATGTCGTCCACCCATTTCGCCAAGTTGACGTCAAAGGCGCAGACCACCCTGCCGCTGGCTGTTCGCAAGGCCCTGAAGGCCGAACCCGGTGACACCCTGATCTACCGGGTCGGGCCTGACGGGGTGACGGTGGCCCGGGCCGAACCCATGGACATCGCCTATCTGCGGAGTCTCGACAGCACCCTGGGGGAGTGGTCGACCCGGGAGGACGCGGCGGCCTATGATGACCTTTGAGGCGGGTGATGTCGTTGTGGTGCCGTTTCCGTTCAGTGACCTGCCTGTAGCCAAACCCAGACCGGCGCTGGTCGTGTCATCCGCGACGTTGAACGAGGCCGCCGGGACGACCCTTCTGGCGATGATCACCACAGCGGGCGCCGGCCTGAAGTCGGGCGATGTGGCGATTGAGGATTTCGCCGGGGCGGGGCTGAAGACCGTTTCTGTGCTGAGGCTCAAGCTGTTCACTCTCGACAATCGACTGATCGCGCGCCGGATCGGGGGGCTGTCTGCAAACGACCGAGCGGCGGCGAGAGTGGCGGTCGGCAGTCTTATCGCGCTTTAGGCGGCGGTAGCCGGGGCGGCGTCGCCCGAGGCTTCATGCATAGTTGAAGCTGATCGAGATGCGGTCGGATTTCGCCAGATTGACCGGCACCTCGTGGCGCAGCCAGCTTTCCCACATCAGCACCGTGCCGGGGGCGGGGGTCAGGTAGACGAAGGGTTTTTCCGCCTCGGAAGCGTCGGCCGTCACGCCTGGCCGCGCCATCATCATCGGCAGGCGCGGGTCTTCCAGCTTCAGGGCCGAGGCGCCGGGCGGGGTCTCGATATAGACGGTGCCCGACAGGAAGGCGTGGGGGTGGATATGGCTGGTGTGGCCGCCGCCGGGCTTGAGGATATTGACCCAGAGGTTCTCCAGCCGGGGCTTCCTCGCCAGATCGAAGTTCAGGGCCCTGGCATAGGCGAGCGCGTGCTTGTCCAGATGGCGCTTCAGCTTGGCGAACTCGGGCATCCGGTTGGGCAGGTCGTTCAGCGACCCGTAGGAGGTGTAGCCGCGATAGGCGTGGGCCCGGCACCAGGCCCGGCCGGCGCCGTCCTCCTCGGCCAGCATGCGGCAGGCCTCGGCCAACTCGGCGTTGAAGGCCTCGAAGCCGGGCGCTGCGGCGAGGCTGGCCTCATAGACCTGTGTGACGAAGAGGGGGCGAAGGGACATGCTAGTCCGTTAGCGGGTCAGGCGAGGTTCGTCATCCTTGTCCTCCCCGCCCGCAGGGTGGGGAGGTGGCGCGGCGGCCTCTCTTGGCCGACGTGACGGAGGGGGTGACCGGGTCGCTGGGTCTCGACCCCAGGAGGGATGACGTTCGACAGCGTGTCGCCCCCTCCGTCACGGCGCAAGCGCGCCGCGCCACCTCCCCATTCGCCAAGGGGGCGAACGGGGAAGTTGAAGGATCGGCGCCTTATCCACCCATAAGCAGCGCGTGTGTTGACCTCCGCAGCCGCCCATGGTCTGGCCCGCGTCCCATGTTCGCCCTCAGCCCCGACACCCGCATCGCCGTTCGCGCACTCCTGACCCTGGCCTGGCCGGTGGTGCTGGCGCGTATCGGCATCATGGTCATGGGACTGACCGACGCCCTGGTGGTGGGCAACTACTCGGGGACCGAGCTGGCCTTTCACGCCCTGGCCTGGGCGCCGACCTCGATCGTGGTGACGACGGGGGTGGGGCTGATGCTGGGCGTGCAGGTCATGACCGCCCGCCTGCTGGGCGAGGGCCGCCGCGCCGAGGTCGGGTCGGTCCTGCGGCGCGGCACGGCCTATGCGCTGCAGATCGGCGTCGTCTCCATGATCGGCATGATCCTGATCGGCCCGTGGGGGCTGAAGCATATGGGGCTGGCCGACGGTCTGGCGGAGGGCGCGTCCCCGGCCCTGATCGTCTTCGCCCTGTCGATGCCGGCCTATCTGGTCAGTGTGGCGGGCCAATTCTTTCTGGAAGCCATGGGGCGGCCCCGGGCCGGCATGTGGGCCATGTGGATCGCCAATGGCGTCAATCTGGCGCTGAACGTGCTGCTGGTGCCCGACATCCTCGGTCTGGGCATGGACGGCGCCTTCGCCTCGGCCTGGGCGACCTTCTTTGCGCGGGCGGCGCTGGCGGTGTTTCTGGTGATCTATATCCTGCGTCTGCCCGAGGCGCGGGCGCTGGGCGTGTTCACCCGGCCGGTTCGCGACCGGCCCGCCGAGCGCGAGCAGCGCAAGGTGGGATACGGCGCCGGGTCCAGCTACTTCATCGAGGTCGGCGCCTTCGCCGCCATGACCTTCATCGCCGGCCAGCTGGGGGCGGTGGAGACCACGGCCTGGACCATCGTGCTCAACATCTCGGCCATCGTCTTCATGGTTCCGCTCGGCATGGCCTCGGCGACGGCGGTGCTGGTGGGCCGGGCCTATGGCGCCAGGGACGGGGCGGGCGTCATGCGCGCGGGGATCGTGTCCATCGTGACCGCGACCGTGCTTGCGACCCTTATCGCCCTGTTCATATGGCCTGCCGCCCCGTGGCTGGCCTCGGCCTACAACCGCGACACGGCGCTTCTGGCCGTGGCCATGCCGGCCATCGTCCTGTCGACCCTGTTCTTTGTGGCCGACGCGATCCAGGTCGTGGCGGCCCAGGCCAACCGCGCCGCAGGCGACGTCTGGTGGCCGACGATCCTGCATTTCGTCGCCTATTCCGCGATCATGATGCCGCTGGGTTGGTGGCTGGCGCACCGGATGGGCGTCGATGGTCTGGTCTGGGCCGTGATCGTCGCCAGCCTGATCTCCGGGACGTTGCTGACGGCGCGGTTCCTGAGGGTGGCGCGGCGGCTGGGGTGAGGGGAGTGATTGGTGGTCGGTGATTAGTGGTTGCAGCGTCACTGCCGGGCGTCCATCTGCGACACCAATCTGTCCGATGAAAACGCCGGTAAAGGTTGCGGCGTGAGCAATCACTAGCCACTAACCACTCATCACTCACGCTTTCCGATTTACAACGCCCTTCCGGTTTTCCATGTCCCGCATCCTGATCACCTCGGCCCTGCCGTATATCAACGGCATCAAGCATCTGGGAAATCTCGCGGGCTCCATGCTGCCGGCCGACGTCTGGGCCCGGTTCAAGCGGGCCCAGGGTCATGAGGTCCTCTACATCTGCGCCACCGACGAGCACGGCACCCCGGCCGAACTGGCCGCCGCCGCTGCGGGTCAGGACGTCCAGACCTATTGCGACGAACAGCATGAGGTGCAGAAGGCGGCCGGTCTGGCGTTCGGCCTCAGCTACGACTGGTTCGGCCGGTCGTCCAGGGCGCCGAACCGTCGGCTGACCCAGCATTTCGCGGCGCGGCTGGAGGCCAATGGCCTGATCGAGGAACGGGTGGACCGGATGGTCTATTCGATCGACGACGCCCGGTTCCTGCCGGATCGCTATGTCGAGGGCACCTGTCCGCACTGCGGTCATGTCGGGGCGCGCGGCGACCAGTGCGACAACTGCGGCCGGCTGCTGGACCCGACCGACCTGATCGACCCGTATTCGGCCGTCTCGGGCAGCCGCAATCTGGAGGTGCGCGACACCCGCCACCTGTATCTGCTGCAGACGAAGCTGGAACAGCCGATCCGCGACTGGATCGACAGCCGACAGGGCTGGCAGCCGCTGGCGAAGTCGATCGCCCTGAAGCATCTGGATGAGGGTCTGATCGACCGCGGCATCACCCGCGATCTGAAATGGGGCGTGCCGGTGGTCGGCCCCGACGGCGATCCGCGCCCGGGGATGGAGGGCAAGGTCTTCTATGTCTGGTTCGACGCCCCCATCGAATATATCGGCGCGACCGAGGAATGGGCCGAGGCCAACGGCCGGACCTGGCGCGACTGGTGGCGCACCGACGAGGGCGCCGACGACGTCCGCTACGTCCAGTTCATGGGCAAGGACAATGTCGCCTTCCACACCGTCAGCTTCCCGGCGACGATCATCGGCTCGGGCGAGCCGTGGAAGACCGTCGACCAGCTGAAGGCCTTCAACTGGCTGAACTGGTACGGCGGCAAGTTCTCGACGTCCCAGAAGCGCGGCGTCTTCATGGACCAGGCGCTGGAGATCCTGCCGGCCGACTACTGGCGCTGGCATCTGACCGCCTATGGGCCGGAAGGGTCGGACGCGGCCTTCACCTGGGAACAGTTCCAGGCGACGACCAACAAGGATCTGGCCGATGTGCTGGGCAATTTCGTCAATCGCATCGTCAAGTTCACGGAATCAAAGTTCGACGGCGTCGTGCCGGACGGCGGAGAGCCCGGCCCGATCGAGGCCAAGCTGGAGGTCGACATCCGCGCCGGCCTCGTCGAGGCGACCGAACAGTTCGAGGCGATGGAATTCCGCAAGGCCGCCCAGGCCCTGCGCGCCGTCTGGGTGCTGGGCAATGAATATCTCCAGGAGGCGGCGCCCTGGACGGCGCTGAAGACCGACCGTGACCGCGCCGCCGTGGTGGTGCGGACCGGGCTGAACCTCGTGGCCCTGTTCGCCCGCCTGGCGGCGCCGGTCATGCCGTTCACCGCGCCGAAGATCGCCGAAACCGTCAGCGCGACCGACCTGACCTGGCCCGGGCCGGATGCGGCCCTGTTCGACGCTGTGCGGGCAGGGGACACTGTCGCGGCGCCCGCCGTCCTGTTCGCCAAGATCGAGGATGCCCAGGTGGCGGACTGGTCGGAGCGGTTCGGCGGGGCGGGCTAGGCCCCTACTGCCCGGGCAGGCCCATCAGGCCGGCCGGGGCGCCGAATTCGTCCGGCCAGCCGGCATGGTGGACATCCGTGGGGCCGATGACGAAGTCGACCACGGTCCAGCGCTGGTCGCGGCGTTGCATCAGGGCGTACAGCGTCGGGCCGTCGAACAGCCCCTGATCGATCTGCTGGCGGTAGCGGGTGCGGCGGAAGTCGATCTCCCGTCCGTCAGCCTGCTGCGGCCGCGCGACGACAAAGGCCCAGTCGCCCTGGACGCGCAGTGTGGCGACCACGAATTTCACCGACTGGCCCAGGTCGGCGACAATGGCCGGACGAAGGCCGTTGAGCAGTACCGGGCGCAGTGGATCGGCCGTTCCGACATCTCGTGCGGCGGAGGATACGGCCCCCGGAGTCTGGGCGGCGGCCGGCGCGGGATCGAATCCGGCCGTCAGGACCATCAGGGCTGCGGCGCTGCCGAAAAGAACCTCGCGGGCGGCCATGGTCATTCGCCCCCGGTCGTTGAGGCGGAGGGCGTGGTCTCCGCCGGCGGGGGCAGGGCGGAGCCCCTTGCCGGCAGGCCGGTCGCCGGGACGCCGTCGGTTGGCTCCGTGCGGACGCCCTTCAGGTATTTGGCCTGGTCTTCCGGCGTGATGTCGAGGAAGGCGGGCGCCGAGCGGTTGAAGGCCTCGGTGCGGTCCGTGCGGACGACCACAGAGCGCGCGCCGTCCCAGATCATGTGCAGGGCGACGTACAGGACGATGACCAGACCCAGATAGCCGATCCAGCGATAGCGGCTCAGCAGCTTGGCGATATAGGTGGCGGCCACGCCCATCAGGCCGATGGACAGGATCAGGCCGAAGACCATGATCCACGGGTGGGCGTGGGCGGCGCCGGCGACGGCCAGCACATTGTCCAGCGACATGGTGACGTCGGCGATCATGATCTGCAGCAGGGCGGCGCCGAAGGTCTTGCGCTTCAGTCCCAGTTCCTCGGGGCTGGGTCCGGTGCCATGTTCGATAGAGGCGGCCAGTTCGAGTTCGTGCTGGGCCTCGGCCTGATCGTGGGTCGCCTGTTCACGCAGCTCGCGCCACATCTTCCAGCAGACCCAGAGCAGCAGGACGCCGCCGGCCAGCAACAGGCCGACGATGGCCAGAAGCTGGACGGTGATCAGGGCGAAGCCGATTCGCAGCACCACGGCGGCGATCAACCCGACCAGAATGGCCTTGCGCCGCTGCTCCTGCGGCAGGGCGGCGGCGGCCAGGCCGACGGCCACGGCGTTGTCGCCGGCCAGAACGAGGTCGATCATCATCACCTGACCGAGGGCGGTCAGCTGGCTGAGGAAATGGGGGTCGGTGAAGAAGTCCATTCCGGCTTCCTAGCGGGACGGATTGTCGCTGTCAGCCCGCCTGTTTGCGCATCGCCTCATAAAGCGCCACCGCCGCCGCGTTCGAGACGTTCAGGCTCTCGAATCCGCCCGGCATGGGGATCCGGGCCAGGGCGTCGCAGTGCTCGGCCACAAGGCGGCGGATGCCGTCGCCTTCGGAGCCCATCACCAGAACGGTCGGCCGGGCGTCCAGCGCCTCGTCCAGCGTCTGGTCGGAGGCCCCGTCCAGACCGACGGCGCGCCAGCCGAGGTCGGCCAGTGTCTCCAGCGCGCGGCTCAGATTGGTGACCCGGGCGCACGGCAACTGCTCGGTGGCGCCGGCCGAGGCCTTGGCCAGGGCGCCGGCGAGGGCGGGCGAGTGGCGATCCTGAACCACGATTCCTTTCGCGCCGAAGGCCAGGGCCGAGCGGAAGATGGCGCCCACGTTCTGGGGGTCGGTCAGCTGGTCCAGCATAACGATGACGCCCGAGGCCGGTTCGGCGATCTCCTCCAGCGCCACGCCCTCCAGCGGCTGCACCTTGAAGACCATGCCCTGGTGCACGGCCCCGGCCGGAAGCATGCGGGCCAGCAGCTGGACGTCCATGACCTCGACGGCATGGCCGTGGGTGAGGTTGTCGCGTTGCAACTCGGCCGCGCGATCCTCCGTGACCAGCAGCCGGCCCATGCCGCGCCGCGCCGGATTGGCCAGTGCGGCGAGGACCGGGTGGCGGCCCCAGACAAAGTTGTCGCCGTCCGGACCGCTGCGGCTGCGGGAGGCGCTGTGACCCTGGCCGCCTCTCGCCGGAGATTCGCCTGCAGGCGACCAGCCGCGTTCCGTCCCGCGCTCCAGGACCCGGTCCGGCGCCCGGTCAGGCCTCGGCCGCGTGGTTCCAGACGGGGTCCTGGAGGCCTCGGGACCCTTGCCGGGCAAGGGTTTCCGGCCGCCCGTGGCGGGTGTTTTTTTCCCGCCTTTGCGGTCGTTGCGTTCTGATTTCGACGACACTATAAGACGCCCTCCGATTTGGAGCCCCAAGGGCTTTCGGGTCTGGCGCTCCCTCTAACGCAGGCGTGACCGGATACCGAAGCTTTTGTTTCCAATCGGGTCGAAACGCGCTGGGGGAATGTCCCGAGCGGCAAAGGGGGGGGACTGTAAATCCCCTGCGTAAGCTTCGCAGGTTCGAGTCCTGCTTCCCCCACCACGCGTTTCGGTCCGTGAAGAAACAACAGGGCGACGAGGCGGAACCGGGTGCGGGGCCTGTGGCGTTTTCGGACGGCGCGGGCGACCGCATTCTTCGCGCGGGTATAGCACAATGGTAGTGCAGCAGCCTTCCAAGCTGAGGATGTCGGTTCGATCCCGTCTACCCGCTCCAGGTTTTTGATTGCAAAATAGCGCCCCTCAACCCGGGCCATCAGGAGTTTGGCCATGGCCAAGGAAAAGTTCGAACGCACCAAGCCGCATTGCAACATCGGCACGATTGGTCACGTTGACCACGGCAAGACGACGCTGACGGCGGCGATCACGATGACGCTGGCCAAGGCCGGCGGCGCCAAGGCGATGGCCTATGCGGACATCGACGCGGCCCCGGAAGAGAAGGCGCGCGGCATCACGATCAACACGGCCCACGTGGAATATGAGACGGCCAACCGTCACTACGCCCACGTCGACTGCCCCGGCCACGCCGACTATGTGAAGAACATGATCACCGGCGCGGCGCAGATGGACGGCGCGATCCTGGTGGTGTCGGCCGCCGACGGCCCGATGCCGCAGACCCGCGAGCACATCCTGCTGGCCCGTCAGGTCGGCGTGCCGGCCCTGGTGGTGTTCATGAACAAGGTCGACCTGGTCGACGACGCCGAGCTGCTGGAACTGGTGGAAATGGAAATCCGCGAGCTGCTGAGCTCGTACCAGTTCCCGGGCGACGACATTCCGATCACCGCCGGCTCGGCCAAGGCCGCCACGGACGGCGTGAACCCGGAAATCGGCGAGAACCAGGTTCTCAAGCTGATGGAAACCGTCGACGCCTACATCCCGCAGCCGGAGCGTCCGGTCGACCTGCCGTTCCTGATGCCGGTGGAAGACGTCTTCTCGATCTCGGGCCGCGGCACCGTGGTCACGGGTCGCGTCGAGCGCGGCATCGTCAAGGTCGGTGAGGAAGTCGAGATCGTCGGCATCCGTCCGGTCCAGAAGACGACCTGCACGGGCGTGGAAATGTTCCGCAAGCTGCTGGACCAGGGCCAGGCGGGCGACAACGTCGGCGTGCTGCTGCGCGGCACCAAGCGTGAAGACGTCGAGCGCGGTCAGGTCCTGTGCAAGCCGGGCTCCATCACCCCGCACACCAAGTTCCTCGCCGAGGCCTATATCCTGACCAAGGAAGAGGGCGGCCGTCACACGCCGTTCTTCACCAACTACCGCCCGCAGTTCTACTTCCGCACCACGGACGTGACCGGCATCGTGCACCTGAAGGAAGGCGTCGAGATGATCATGCCCGGCGACAACGCCGAGCTGAACGTCGAACTGATCACCCCGATCGCCATGGAAGAGAAGCTGCGCTTCGCCATCCGTGAAGGCGGCCGCACCGTCGGCGCCGGCGTCGTCGCCAAGATCATCGAGTAACAGACACTCGAAGCGCGCTGACGCTCGGCTCGCGGAGCCTCGCTGCTTGAGCGCGTGATCGATACGGAAAAGACAGAACGGCCCCCGGAGCGATCCGGGGGCCGTTTTGCTGTGCCGACTTTCGGTCGTCATCCCCGGGTCAAGCCGGGGATACGGCCAGGAATCAGCGCGTCCGGGCGGCGAAAATGTCGCCCAGCCGGTCCCGCATCCCCTCAATCCGCTCCAGCCGCGGATAGCGCAGGCCGTCGTGGTAGTTGAGCGTGACGGTGCGATAGCGGCTTCCGTTCCTGATCAGCAGGGCGATGGGCGTCGAGGTTCCCTTGGCCGCCGTGACGGCGTCGCGCAGAATTTCAGGCGTGGCGGCGGTCTCATTGACCGCGACCAGATCCCAGCCGGCGCCGATGCCCGCCCTGAAGGCGGGACCGTTCCAGGCGATCGCGCCAATCCGGTTGGCCGGTCCCGACAGGGAGAAGCCGAGGGAATACTGGAAGTCCGTCGCCCAGCCGGACTGGACCTTCTTTTCCGTGGCGGTCAGGCTGTCGACATAGGTCAGGCGCCAGCCGCCGCGTTCCAGACCCTTGAGCGGGGCCGAGGCCTCCGGGCCGACGGCGTCCAGCCGGGTGCGCAGGAAGCCGGCCCAGTCGTGGGGGTGGACGGCGTTCAGGGCCGCGACCACATCCTCGAAACGATAGCCTTCCGGTGCGATCACGCCGTCATGGCGGCCGAAAAAGCCCCTGGCGAAGTCGTCGAGGGATTTGCGGTCGCCGGTGGCCTCGCGGATCAGGGTGTCGGCGTCGAGCCAGATCAGCAGGGCCTCGCGGTAGTAGTCGCCTGTGCCGCGCATCCACGACGGCCACTGGCCGGGCACGCGGTAGCCGAGCAGATTGTGGTTGTTGGTGTCCTGAAGCGCGCGCCAGCCGCGCCCGGCCTGGTTCTCATAGAAGGCGGCGACAGAGGCCAGGCCGATCAGGGCCTCGTCCTTCGAATGCAGGCCGGCGCGGGCGGACAGGACCTCGCCCCAGTATTCGGTCTGGCCCTCATAGACCCATAGCAGGGTGTTCTGGGTCGGAACGTTGTAGTTGGCGGTCAGCTCGTCGGCCGGCCGCATGTGCTTGCCATTCCACGAGTGGGTGTATTCATGTGGCAGAAGGGACCGGTCGCCCGCGCTCTTGTCCCAGGCGGTGAAGAAGTCGGGCGCCCCGGTGTTCTCGGACGAGCGGTGGTGCTCCAGTCCGATGCCGCCCAGCTGACCGGTCAGGGCGAAGAGGAATTCATAGCGGTCGAAATGGCGCGCGCCGTACAGGCGGTCGGCCTGTTCGACCAGATTGCGGAACAGGTCCAGCTGGGCCTCGGTCGGGGCGATGTTCCTGGCCTCGTCGGCCACGATGTTCAGGTGGACGTCGCCCCGGGCCCGGTCGATGTCGATGCGCCGATAGTGGGCGCCGGCGAACATCGGGCTGTCGACCAGGGTGTAGAGATCCACCGGCTTGAAGACGGCGAGGCCGTCCACGAAGCTCTCGGTGTCCAGGGCCACGCCGTAGTTCCAGCCCGCCGGCATCTTCACCGACGGGGCCACGGTGATGCCGGTCGAGGCGTAGCCGGCCGGATAAAGGATGGCCTTTTCCCACTGCAGGTTGACGATCGACGGGGTCATGGTCACGCGCCAGACGGCATTGTCCGGCTGGGTCAGCCACTGGAAAGCCACCTCGATCCCGGTGACCCCCGCCGGGATGTCGAGATGGAAGGCGTGGGGATCAAGCGTGTCGCGCAGCCATTCGAGCCGCTGGCCGCTGGCGGTGACCGTCAGGCCTGCGACCAGCTGGATCGGGCCTGTGTCGGCGTGGTTCCCGGGCAGATATTTCGGATAGAGCAGGGTCAAAGGGCCGGGACCGGAGACCGGAATGGTCTGGCGCACCTGGACGATTCGGCGGTCCAGATCGGTTATGTCGGCCTGATAGAGGATCACGCCGGGGTATGCCGCCTGCGTCGGGGCCGGGATCGGCGGCTGGGCGCGCGGAAGGGCGAGCGGAGCCTGTGTCGCCTCGGTCAACACCGGCGTCTGGGCCATGACCGGCGCTGCGAGCGCCAGTGAGATCACGCACAGGCTGGCGGACAGCAGGGGACGGTTCATGGACGGCGCTCACACGGGGACAGGGTCGGTCCCCCGAGCCTCGACCACGCCACCCCCAGCGTCAAGGGCAGAGGGGGTGGGGCGTTCAGCGGCCGCCCGGCTTCTGTTCCAGCCCAAAGATGGCCTCGACCGTCTCCTCTGCCCTGGCGGCGATCAGGGTCTGGGCGTCGTAGAGTCCGCGATTGTAGAAGGCCGGGCCGACGTCGCGGGCGATGAAGGCGATCAGCATTTCGGCCGGCAGGACGCCGAGCTCCTGATCCAGTTCGTCCGCGAACCAGCCCTGCAGCCGGCGCACCATGTCGGCCATTTCCGGCCTGGAGAATTCGATCGGTTTCATGTCAGCTGACCTCGGCCAGGGCCTCCTCGGCCGCGACCCAGGTCTGTTCTGCGGCGTCGAGATCGGACTGGGTCTTTGCGCGCGCCCGGGTCAGGCCTTCCAGCGCCTTGGGATTGGAGATGGCGGCATTGGCCATGTCGTCGTCGATGCGGGCGATCTCGGCGGTCAGCTGGGCCATCCGCTCCTCGGCCTTCTTTACTGCATGACGCAGTGTGGAGGGCGAAGGGCCGGATTTCTTGTCATTCTTGCGGTTCCGGTTGTCCTGCGGAGTCACCACAGCCGCTGCGGCCTCTTCCTTCCGGATCTGGCTCGGCTTGACGGCCGCAGCCTTCGCCCGGTCGAGGACGAACTTCGCATAGTCGTCCATGTCGCCGTCCCAGGGCTTGACCGTGCCGTCGGAGGCCAGCCACAGCCGGTCGGCGACCATCTCCATCAGCGACCGGTCGTGGGTGATCAGGATGACGGCGCCGTTGTAGTCGTTCAGCGCATCCAGCAGGGCGCGGCGGCTGTCGATGTCCAGGTGGTTGGTCGGTTCGTCGAGGATCAGGACGTGGGGCGCGTCCATCGCCACCATGTTCAGCAGCAGGCGGGCGCGTTCGCCGCCCGACAGGCTGTCGACCGTGGTCTCCTGCTTTTCATAGCCCAGGCCGAACTGGGCCAGTTTCGAGCGGCGGGCGCTTTCGGCGGCGTCCGGCATGGCGCGGCGAATGATCTCCAGCGGCGTGTCGGTCGGGTCCATGGCCTCGATCTGGTGCTGGTGGAACCAGCCCACCCGCATCTTCCTGTCGCGATGCAACTCGCCGTCGGACACCTTCAGGGCCCCGGCGATCATCTTGGCGAAGGTCGACTTGCCGGCGCCGTTGACGCCCAGCAGGCCGATCCTGTCGTCCAGATCCATGCGCAGGTTCAGATTGCGCAGGATGGGCTTGCCCGGCTCATAGCCGACGTTGGCCCGTTCCAGCCGGATCAGGGGCGGGGCCAGGGGGCGGGGCGGCGACGGCAGGACGAACGGCGCGACCCGCTCCTCGATGGTGGTGGCCACCGGCTGCATCTTGGCCAGCCGCTTCATGCGCGACTGGGCCTGGGCGGCCTTGGAGGCCTTGGCCTTGAAACGGTCGACGAAGGCCTGGAGGTGGGCGCGTTCGGCGTCCTGTTTGGCCTTGGCCGACATCTGCAGCCGGGCCTTTTCGGCGCGGGCCTGTTCGAACTGGTCGTAGTTGCCGGTGTAGAGCTCCAGCGTCCGGTTCGCGAGGTGCAGGATGTGGGTGCAGACCTCGTTCAGCATCTCGCGGTCGTGGGAGATGATCAGGGCCGTGTGCGGATATTTCTTCAGCCGCGCCTCGAGCCACAGGGCGCCCTCAAGGTCGAGATAGTTGGTCGGTTCGTCGAGCAGCAGCATGTCCGGCTCGGCGAACAGGGCGGCGGCCAGGGCGACGCGCATCCGCCAGCCGCCCGAGAATTCGGACATCGGTCGCTGCTGGTTCTCCTGGTCGAAGCCGAGACCGACGAGGATTTCAGAGGCGCGGGCCGGGGCGGCGTCGGCGTCGATCTCGATCAGCCGGGCCCAGATCTCGCCCATCTCCTCGGGCTCGGCGGTTTCCAGCCGGCCCAGCAGGGTGTGGCGTTCGACGTCGGCTTCCAGAATGGTGTCGATGACGCTGACCGGGGTGGCCGGATGTTCCTGATCGACCGAGCCAATGCGGGCGGTTTTCGGCAGGCTGATCTCGTCGCCGCCGGCGTGAAGTTCCCCCAGGATCAGTTTGAACAGGGTCGACTTGCCGATGCCGTTGCGGCCCACCAGCCCGACCTTGGCGCCGGGCGGCAGGCTGACAGAGGCGTCCACGAGGAATTTGCGGCCCCAGGCGTTGAAGGTCAGGTCGGTGATCTGGAGCATGGGGAATCGAAAACCCGGGTTCGCCCCTCAAGCCATGAAGCGACATGGCGCTTCCGGCAGGGACACAAAAGAGAGATAGTTGGAAACTAGGGAGGGCGCGTCTATAAGCCCCCACCTTCAAACTCCCAAACAAGAAGTCACCCTCATGACCGAACGCACCTTCTCGATCATCAAGCCCGATGCGACCCGCCGCAACCTGACCGGCGCCGTCAACGCCGTGATCGAGGGCGCCGGCCTGCGCATCGTCGCCCAGCGCCGCGTCAAACTGACGACCGAACAAGCCAAAAAGTTCTACGAAGTCCACGCCGAACGCCCCTTCTATGGCGAACTGGTCGAGCAGATGACCGCCGAGCCGGTCGTCGTCCAGGTGCTGGAAGGGCCGAACGCCGTGGCCGCCTATCGGGAAGTCATGGGCGCCACCAACCCGGAACAGGCCGCCGAGGGCACCCTGCGCAAACTGTTCGCCCTGTCGATCGGCGAGAACTCGGTCCACGGTTCGGACAGCCTTGAGAATGCCGCCATCGAGATCGCCCAGTTCTTCACGGACGACCAGATCGTCGGCTGATCGCCTCAAAAGACTTCGTGATGACGGCCGGATGAGCGATGATCCGGCCGTTTTCAATTCCGGGATACGTGATGATCCGCACCTACGGCCACCGCGGGGTTCTGCTGGCCGCCGCCCTGTCGGCGCTTGCGGGCTATGCCGATGCCGTCGGCTTCATGACCCTCGGCGGGTTTTTCGTGTCCTTCATGAGCGGCAACACCACCCGGCTGGGCGTCGGTCTGGCGACGGGCGCCTGGCATGAGGCGGTCACGGCCGCCGGCCTCATCGCCCTGTTCGTGGTCGGGGTGGTGATCGGCGGAACCGTGGCGCGGCGCGCGGGCGAGGGGCGGCGCGCGCCCGTCATGGCGGTGCAACTGCTGCTTTTGCTGGCCGGCGCCGGTTTGTGTACAGCCGGCCTTGCCGGCCCCGGCATGGTCGCCGTGGTTCTGGCCCTGGGGGTCGAGAACGCCATCTTCCAGAAGGAAGGCGATGTCGGGGTGGGCCTGACCTATATGACGGGCACCCTGGTCCGGATGGGTCAGAGGATCGCCTCCGCCCTGCACGGCGGCCCGCGCTGGGACTGGCTTCCGTTCTTCGGCCTGTGGGCGGGGCTGGCGACCGGCGGGGCGCTGGGGGCGGTGACCTTTGTGCAGATGGGAGTCCTGGCCCTGTGGCCCGCAGTTCTGGTGCTGGCGGCGCTGACGGGGGCGGTGGCGCTGGCGGAGTCGCGGCGCGACCGGGTGGGTTAGGCCATTTCCCGGCAGAAGGCAGAGAGCGCGTCGGGATAGAGGCGGTGTTCGGCGGCCAGAACCCGGGCGGCGAGGGTCTCGGCCGTGTCGCCGGTCAGGACCGGCACACGCGCCTGACCGAGCACGGGGCCTTCGTCCACGCCTTCCGTGACCAGATGAACCGTGCAGCCGGCCTCGGCGTCTCCCGAGGCGAGAGCGCGCGCATGGGTGTCCAGCCCCGGATAGAGGGGCAGGAGGCTGGGGTGGATGTTCAGCATCCGTCCGGCCCACCGCCCGACCAGCCAGGGCGTCAGCAGCCGCATATAGCCGGCGAGGGCCACGACCTCGACGCCCGCCCGCACCAGTTCGGCGTCCACCGCGCGCTCATGGGCCTCGCGCTCCTTGCCGAACGGGCGGTGATCCACCGCGACCGCCGCTACGCCGGCGGCCTGTGCTGTCCTCAGGCCGCCGGCATCAGGACGATTGGACAGGACCCGCACGATCTCGAACGCCGCCCCGGGCGCCTGCGAGGCCGCGATCAGAGCCGACATGTTCGATCCCGCTCCGGAGATCAGGACGGCGACGCGGCGGCGGGTCGGTGAAGACAAGGAGGCGGACATCGGACTCGGTGGAAAAGGGCGGCGCAGGCTTGGCGGCGCGCGCGGCGATTGGCAAGCCCACGGATCAGGACCGTCCGGCGTTTTCCGGCTTGATCGCCCGCCTGCCCGGGTCGTAGCGTCCGCGCCTGTCTCCGGGGGATTTCATCGAATGAAGCGTCTGCTCAAGCTCGCCTGCGTCACACTGGCTGTGGCTGTGGCCTCCACGCCGGCTCTGGCCCAGGCGCCCGGCCCGATGCAGTCGGCCCCCGACCGATTCAGGAACGCCAACGCCCAGGCCATCGAGGCCGACTGGGCCCGGGCCCCCGTGGCGGAGGCCGAGGTGGTGACCAAGGGGTCTGTGACCGCCCACGGCCAGACCCTGCGCTACACCGCCACGGCGGGCACACTGACCATTCGCGACGACGCGGGCATGCCGACGGCCAGCCTGTTCTTCACCGCCTATACGCTGGACGGCCAGCCGGTCGGGACGCGTCCGGTGACCTATCTGTACAATGGCGGGCCGGGCTCGCCGACCATCTGGCTGCATATGGGCTCATTCGGCCCGGTGCGGATCCTGACCGATGAGCCGGTGGTCGAGCGGCCGGCGCCCTTCCGCTTCGGTCCCAATGACATGACCCTGCTGGACCAGACGGATCTGGTTTTCATCGACATGGTGGGCGCCGGCTATTCCCGGCCTCTGGGCGAAACGCCGGGTTCCGCCTTCTGGGGCGTGGATCAGGACGCCGACGCCTTCACCCGCGCCATCATGCGCTACACGACGAAATACAGCCGCTGGACCAGCCCGAAATACATCATTGGCGAGAGCTACGGCACGCTGCGGGCGGGGGCGGTGGCCTACAACCTCGAGAACCAGGGGATGGCGTTGAACGGCGTGGTCCTGCTGTCGTCGATCATGAACTATGGCGTGCGCCAGCCGGGCTATGCGTCGAACTACATCGGCCTGTTCCCGACCTTCGCGGCCACGGCCTGGTATCACAACAAGGTTCCGAACCGCCCGGCGGACGTGGAGACCCACGTTCAGCGCGCCCGCGAGTTCGCCCTGGGTCCCTATGCGTCCGCGCTTGCGAAAGGCTCGATGATCTCCGACGCCGAGCGGGCCTCGATCGCCCGCCAGATGAGCGAGCTGATCGGTCTGTCGCCCGAATATATCGACCAGGCCAATCTGCGGGTCGAACTGAGCGGCTTCCGCAAGGAACTGCTGCGTGACCGTCGCCGCACCATCGGCCGACTGGACATGCGCTATCTCGGCATGGACATCGACGCAGCAGGCGGCGAGCCGGAGGAGGATCCGTCGTCCAGCGCCATTACCGGCGCCTACTTCGGGGTCTTCCGCGACTATGTCGCCAATACGCTGAACTACAGGACGGACGTCGAATACCGCATGTCGGCGCGCGGCCTGCCGGGCTTCAACTGGAACTGGAGCCACCGTCCGCCGGTGGGCGGGCCGCAGACCACGCCGAACACGGCCATCGACCTGGCCACGGCGATGCGGCGCAATCCGTATCTGAAGGTGCTGGCCCTGAACGGCTACTACGACGCCGCCACCCCCTTCTTCTCGACCGAGTTCGACATGGCCCAGATGATGCTGGAGCCGGAGGTGAGGGGTAATGTCGCCTTCACCTACTATGACGGCGGCCACATGATGTACACGAGCCGCGAGGCGCTGGAGGAGCTCCACGCCGACCTGAAGGGGTTCTACGAGCAGACGGCCAACGGCGGGGCGCGGTAGGGGGTGGCGGCGCAAACTCGTCCCACGGGAAGGCTCGCTGAGGCGTTCGGCCGGTGCGGGGTCTCGACCGACCGTGTCCGGATGGAATGGGACGACCTCTGCCAAGAGGATGTTTTTACCTTCGCAGGCGTTCAATTTTCTGACGAGAACCTCGAACGACTTGCCGAACTCTATCTGACGTTTCCGAGCAGATTCGAGTTCGAGACCCAGGACCTGAACGGCCGGTTCGAGCACATTGTCTCGAACTCTCCAAGAATGCTCGAGCTTCGGCGCGATTCTGAACAGGACATGGAGGACAGGCTGGCGGCTGAGGGCCTGACTGATTTTCCACGTTTCGATCAGGTTCGCGAAGCGCTGGGTGACTTCGCCCGACGCGTCGAAGTCGCGTGTGGATGCGGTGCAGGTGATCTGCTGTTGGTCCAAGACGGCGATATCATCGTGTTAGCGCCGAAGAAGCCCGCCTCTCTTAGTTTTGAGCAGATCGGAACGGTGCTCGCTCTGTTACAGCGCCGTGCTCCAGCGATCGAATTTCGGATATCAGGCCAAGACGCCGTGTGAGCAATTGGACGAATGCGGCTGGATCGGGTGAGCGACCCTAAACCCCCACCAACTGCCCGCACACAAACGCCGTCTCGCCCGCTTCCAGCAGGCCCGCCAGCACCTCCTCGGCGTTCTCCGGGCTGACGATCAGGATGAAGCCGACGCCGCAGTTGAAGGTGCGGCGCAGTTCGTGGTCGGAGATCCCGCCGACCTCGCCCAGCCACTGGAACACGTGCGGCATCGGCCAGGCGTCCCAGTCGAACGCGGCTTCCAGACCCTCGGCGATGCAGCGGGGCGGGTTCTCGATAAGGCCGCCGCCGGTGATGTGGGCGGCGCCCTTGACCAGGCCGGCCTTCATCAACGGCAGGACCGGTTTGATATAGATGCGCGTCGGCTCCATCAGGGCCTGGGCGAGGGACCGGTCCTTCGCGAAGGGCGCGTCGTCGCCCCACGACAGGCCGGACTTCTCGACCACCTTGCGGATCAGCGAATAGCCGTTGGAATGGGGCCCGGACGAGCCGAGGCCGATGATCAGGTCGCCGGCGAACTGGCGATCCAGATACGGGAGGGCGTGGCCCCGCTCGACGGCGCCCAGCGAGAAACCGGCCAGATCATAGTCGCCGCCCGAATACATGCCGGGCATCTCGGCCGTCTCTCCGCCGACGAGGGCGCAGCCGGCCTGACGGCAGCCTTCGGCGATGCCGGCAACCACGCGACGGGCGGCGTCGATCTCCAGCTTGCCGGTGGCGTAGTAGTCGAGGAACAGCAGGGGCTCGGCGCCCTGGGCCAGCAGGTCGTTGACGCACATGGCGACCAGGTCGATGCCGACGCCGTCATGGCGTCCGGTCTCGATGGCGATCTTCAGCTTGGTGCCAACGCCATCGGTGGTGGCGACGATCAGGGGATCGACGAAACCCGCCGCCTTCAGGTCGAACAGGGCGCCGAATCCGCCGAGCGACGGGGTCGATCCCGGACGGGCCGTCGATTTCGCCAGAGGCTTGATGGCGTCCACAAGTTGTTCGCCGGCGTCGATGTCCACGCCTGCATCGGCATAGGTAAGGCCGTTCCGAAGCTCGGGGCTGTCGCTCATGGGTCACGGACCTGGGAATGAGAATTGAATCAAAGCGGAAATGTGTTGCGGCTCTTGCCACAAACCGGTCGCGCGGGGCTATAGCATCCGAATGCCGACGATCACCACCAATGACGCCCTCATCGATTTCTGCGCCCGTGTCGCCGCTGCGCCCTTTATCGCGGTAGACACCGAGTTCATGCGCGAGACCACCTACTGGCCGAAGCTATGCCTGATCCAGGCGGCGACGCCGACGGATGAGGCCATCATCGATCCCCTGGCCGAAGGGCTGGATCTGGAGCCCTTCCTCGACATCCTGCGCGATCCGGCCGTGATCAAGGTATTCCACGCCGCGCGTCAGGACACGGAGATCTTCGTCAAACTGGGCGCCATGCCCAAACCGATGTTCGACACCCAGGTGGCCGCCATGGCCGCCGGGTTCGGGGATCAGGTCAGCTATGACTCCCTCGTGCGGCAGATGCTGAAGGTCGATCTGGACAAGGGCAGCCGGTTCACCGACTGGTCGCGCCGGCCGTTGTCCGATGCCCAGCTGACCTATGCCATCGGCGACGTGACCCACCTGGCGGCCCTCTATCCGAAACTGCGGGATCGGCTGGCCAAGGAAAACCGGCTGGAGTGGGTGATGTCCGAGATGGAGGATCTGGTCGATCCCGCCCTCTACGACACCACGCCGGAGAACGCCTGGAAGCGGCTGAAGCCCAAGAAATACTCCGCCAAATATCTCGCCGCTTTCCGCGCCACGGCCGTGTGGCGCGAGCGCGCGGCCCAGGAGCGCGACCAGCCGCGCGGGCGTATCCTCAAGGACGACGCCATCGACGAGATCGCGGCCCAGGGTCCGGTCGACGTGGACGCCTTCAACCGTCTGCGCGCTGTGCCCAAGGGCTTCGGCGGTTCGCGACTGGGGCTGGAGCTGATCGAGGAGCTCAAGCGCGTCCTTGCCGACCCCGAGGCCCATGCGCCCAAGATGGATCGCCCGGCCCACAACCAGCCGGCGCCGCCGTCGGTGGTCGAGCTGCTGAAGGTGCTGCTCAAGGCCAAGAGCGACAATGCGGGCGTGGCCTCCAAGCTGATCGCCACGGTGGCGGATCTTGAGAAGATCGCCCTGAACGACAATGCCGACATCGACGCCATGAAGGGCTGGCGTCGCCAGCTGTTCGGCGAGGACGCCCTGAAGCTGAAACGCGGGGAGATCGCCCTGGTCCTGAGCGGGGCGCGGGTCGAGGTGGTCGAGATCGAGGGGTAGATTCCACTCAGTTGAAATCTGGCCGGCTGTCGCGCAGCTCATTGAAGTTGATGCTTGAGAAGTTCGCCGCTCGTGCAGCCAAATGGAGACCCAGGTCAGCGGTAAGCAGTGTCGCGCCCGTGCTTGCGAGGCTGAGAAGAACGGCATCGGTCAATCCCAGACGCACGAACTCGGCTTGATCAACCGCCACGGAGCTGGCCACGTGGGCCTCCTTCCAAGCTCTGACCAGAGCGCAGAATGTAAGGTTGATCGCGTACTGGGACGGCCCGCTGCGACCGAGAAGGTTGGAGGTTTCCGTCAGGACGTTCGGGCACCAGACGATTGAGGCGTCCCTGCCGATACAGTCGTCCAGAATGTCGTAGTCCCGCTCGTCGTAGGCCTTCAGTCGTCGATGGTCGCGAATCAGTTTCCGGTCCGTGGCTCCGACGATCAGGAGGACGGCGAGATTGGTGTCCAGAAGAACTTCCGGCGTCTGGCTCAACCGAGCTCCAGACCGGGGCGCAGCCTGATCGCGACCATCCTCCCGTCATCGTTACTGATTCTAACGACCTTGTAGGAGCGATTGCTGGGCGGCTGCGCGCCCAGCGCAGCGGCTACCGAGTTCCCCCGAGAATCCCACGGACGAGAAAATCCGATGGTGACGTCCCACTCGTTTTCGCGTTCGTCGAACTCGATCTCTTCCAGACCAATGTTCCTCGGGCTCTCGTCCTGAAACACATCCGCCAGATATTGTTTCGCAAGCCGAACGACTTCCTGGACTTCCATCAAACCGCTCCATTCAGCACGGGAATATACGAGCAAGGCGGGAATTCGCCATACGTTGATGTCGCCCGTCGGCGACCGGGTGGGCGTCGGCCGTCCTGACTGTGCCTTCCTCGCCTCCATGACGCGAGAGGATCGGCGCCTACCCCTGAATGTCCAGCTTCAGCCCCATGGCCTCGGCCAGGGCCCTGGCGCGCCGACGGGTCTGTTCGCCGAGCAGGACGTCGGCATAGCCGTCAGAGGCGGTGAGACGCAGGGCGCCGCCCCGGATCTGCACGGCGGCATTGGCCAGCAACTGCGGCGAGCGGCCGGACAGGTCGCACCCGAGGCGGATAGCCAGACCTAGGGCGCGGGCGCGGGTACGGGCGGCCTCGTCCAGCAACCGGTCGATGACCTTCGGCTGGGGCGTGGCGCTGCCGCCGCCATAGCGGGCGTTCATCGCGGCGCCGAGGAAGGCGCGTTCGGCATGGGTCTGGCCGGCGATGGGCGCGCGCAGCACCTGATCATAGACCAGTTCGAGCCGATGATCCGGATGCAGTCGCGCGCCGAGGTCCGCCAGCCGACACGCGGCGGCGGCGAGCACCGGATCGCGTTCGGGGCCGAAGGCCGGAGGCAGGGCGTCGATGACGTTGCCAAGCCAGGCATTCAGGGCGGCCGGCAGGTGCGGCGACACGCCCTGGCGTACGCCGAGGGCCGTGGCCCCGGCCAGCAGGGGGTCTTCCATGGGGCCGGCGGCGTCCAGCGCCTCGAACAGAAGCCCCTCGCGCAGGCCCCAGGCCGAGAACTGGATGGTTTTCAAGCCCAGTCGGTCGATCAGCCCCTCCAGCACGAGCGCCGCATAGGGCAGGGTCTCGGCGCGCCTTTTCGACACCCCCGGCAGCCGGTCCAGCGAGGCGCTGGACTGATGCGAGACAAGCCGCGCCAGATCGCGGGCGTCGGACGCGCTCATCGCATACTGATGCACGATACGCAGGGGATAGTCGGTCTGCGCCATATGAACCTGCGCCAGGGCCCGCCAGCCGCCTCCCACGGCATGCAGGGCGTCGCTGGAGAAGCGACCGGCCGCCGGCTTCAGAACGGCGGAGATCCGGCTCTTGAGGCGAGCCGCATCGAAGCCCCCGGCGTCGGCCAGGCTGAAGGGCCCCAGCGGCAGGGTTATCCCGGTCTTCAGCCGACCCTCGCCGATTCGGACGAGCTCCAGACTGGACCCGCCCATGTCGGCCGCCACCCCCCGGGCCGAGGGATCGCCGGCCAGGACTCCCAGCGCCGCGTATTTGGCCTCTTCCTCGCCGGACAGCACCCGGACCTGAAGGCCGGTCTCGGCGGCGACCCGGCTGCAGAAATCGGCACCGTCTACGGCCTCGCGCACGGCGGCGGTGGCGGCGACAAAGGCATAGGCGGGGCGGACGCCTTCCAGGACGGCGGCGAACCGTCGCAGGGCCGCCATCGCCGTCTCCACGCCGCTGGCGGACAGCCGTCCGGTCGTGGGCAGGTCGCGGCCCAGCCCGGCCAGAACCTTTTCATTGAATACAGTCCAGATGGCCCGTCCATCCAGCCGGTACAGGACCAGACGGACCGAGTTCGAGCCGATGTCGATGACCGCCGCCTCGGTGGGCGCGCCGAGCAGGTCTTTCACGCCATGATCTTCATGCGGTCCGGCTCCAGCCTGCTTCCAGGGACGGAATCTGAACCCCGGGAACCGGGAGGCGCCCTGAGTCGATTCCGGCCTATTTGCCCGACCGGACATAGCGCAGGGCCTCGGGCCGCGTCTTCACCTTTCGACCACGACCCGACAGACTGGGGTTGGTCATGAAATACTGGTGGGCCGAGAAGGGGCGGGCGGGATCGACCGGCGTAACCCGCGTATAGTCGCCGTCGGCGTTCAGCACCCAGCTCTGGGCGTCGTCCTTGAGGTTGGCGACCATGATCTGGTCCAGCACCTGATCGTGGACGGTGGCGTTGCGGATCGGGGCCATCACCTCGACCCGTCGCTCCAGATTGCGCGTCATCCAGTCGGCTGAGGAGATGAAGACCGTCGCCTTGTCGTGCGGCAGATCCTTGCCGTTGGCGAAACAGATGATCCGGCTGTGCTCAAGGAAGCGGCCGACGATGGACTTGACCCGGATGTTCTCCGACAGGCCCGGCACGCCCGGCCGCAGGCAACAGATGCCGCGCACCACCAGTTCGATGCGGACGCCCCACTGGCTGGCCCGGTATAGGGCGTCGATGATCTCGGGATCGACGAGGGAGTTGAGCTTGACCCAGATGGCGGCCGGCTTGCCCTGGGACGCCGCCGTCATCTCCTTGCCGATCAGTTCGATCAGGGTCGACTTCATGTTCAGCGGCGACACGACAAGCGATTCCAGCTTTCCGGGCGTGGCGTAGCCGGTGATGTAGTTGAACACCCGGCTGGCGTCGCGGCCGAGGGCCGGGTCCGAGCTGAACAGGGACAGGTCGGTGTAAACCTTGGCGGTCACCGGGTGGTAGTTGCCGGTGCCGAAGTGGCAGTAGGTCTTGAGCCCGTCGCCCTCACGCCGCACGACGACGCTGAGCTTGGCGTGGGTCTTGTACTCGACGAAGCCGAAGACGACGTGGACGCCGGCCCGCTCCATGGCCCGGGCCCAGCGCAGATTGGCCTCCTCGTCGAACCGGGCCTTCAGTTCGACGAGGGCGGTGACATTCTTGCCGTTCTCGGCCGCCTCGATCAGGGCGGCCACGATGGGGCTGTCCTTGGAGGTGCGGTACAGGGTCTGTTTGATGGCGATGACGTTGGGATCGCGGGCTGCCTGACGCAGAAACTGCACCACCACATCGAAGCTCTCGAACGGGTGGTGGATCAGGATGTCCTTTTCGCGCACGGCGGCGAAGACGTCGCCGCCCTGGTCGCGGACACGCTCCGGGTAGCGGGGCTCATAGCCCGGGAATTTCAGGTCGGGGTGGCCGGCCGGGATCAGCTCGGACAGCTGGGCGAGACCCAGCATGCCGTTGACCACAACCACGTCCTGGGGCGCCGCTTCCAGCTCTCCGACGATGAAGTCGCGCAGATCGTCGGGCATGGCGGCCTCGATCTTGATGCGCACCACCTCGCCGAGGCGACGCTGTTTCAGCGCCTCCTCATATTCCAGAACCAGATCCTCGGCCTCTTCCTCGATCTCTATGTCGCTGTCGCGGATCAGGCGAAGCAGGCCCTTTTCCAGTACCTCGCAGCCGGGGAAGAGGTGATCGATGAACAGCAGAAGCAGGGCTTCCAGCGTGACGAACCGGCGACGGTCCTTTGCCGAACGCCCGTCCTTGGGCAGTTCCCAGAAGCGCCGCACCTGGGTCGGCACGGGCACCAGGGCATAGAGGGTCCGGTTGTCGCTCAGCCGCCGCAGTTTCAGCGCCAGGGAGAAGCCGAGGTTGGGCAGGAAGGGGAACGGATGGGCCGGGTCGATGGCCAGGGGCGTCAGGACCGCGAACAGCTGGTTCAGGAACTCGGGCTCAAGCCGGTCCTTCTCGGTCTGGGTGATCTTGGCCGAATGGATGACCTCGATGCCGGCGGCGTTCAGCTCGACCCGCAACTGGGCCCAGCGCGCCTGCTGTTCGGCCATCAGTTCGCCGGCCTCGACATTGATTTTCTCGAGCTGTTCGGCGGGCGTCAGCCCATCGGCCGACAGGACCCGGACCCGCTCGCGCACCTGACCCTTCAACCCGGCCACGCGGGTCATGAAGAACTCGTCCAGATTGTTGGCCGAGATGGAGAGAAACCGCAGCCGCTCCAGCAGGGGGTGGATCGGGTTGGCGGCCTCCTCCAGCACGCGGGCGTTGAACTTCAGCCAGCTGATCTCGCGGTTGAAGAAACGGGCGGGTGAGGCCATCAGCGCCTCATCCAGCGCCATCTGGGGCGCGCGCGAGGAGGGGACCTCCTCGCCGGTGGTGGTGTCCTTGACAGCCGCATCGCTCATGGGCCGGTTGTGGCGTGGTATTGCGACAGTCGCAACCCCGGCGAGGCGTCCGGACTGTGACGCGGCGATCAGTCGGACGGTTCGGTCGTCGCGTCCAGAACCTGACGCGCCAGGGCGCGGGTGACCGGCCTGTGCTGGGCGTCCAGCCGCTCCACGACATCGGCTGCCGCCGCAGCAGAGCGATCGATCCGGCGGACCAGATAGTCGATCACCTCGTCGCCCGGAGTGATGCTGCGTTCGACGAACCGCGCCCGCAGGATGGCGGCGAGCACGATGTCATCGGGAGCCTCCATCGCCACGACCCGCACGGCGTCGAGGCGAGACCTCAGGTCGGGCAGGGCCACCTCCCACAGACGCGGCGAGGGCCGCGACACCATCAGCAAAGCGCCGCCGTCGTGGTGCGCAAGGTTGATGAGGTGGAACAGGGTCTCGTCGTCGGCGTCCTGGGCGATGTCCAGCAAGACCGGACGACCCTCAAGCTCCAGAGGGTCCATCAGGGCCGCCTCGGCGCCGTTCAGGCCGATGGCGCCTACCCGCTCCGCCCAGATGGCGGCCAGACGGCTCTTGCCGCATCCGGCAGGGCCGCAGATGGCCATGACCCGGCCGGCGCCGTCGGGCCAGCGCTCCAGCTCGCGGAAGGCCGCCGCATTGCAGTCCGAGCGCACGAAGTCACTCGCCAGCACGGCGGCTTCGGTCTGGAGCGGCAATCGCAGCTGATCGGTCATGGCGTGTCGCACCAACATGGGGCGACCCTAGCAGTCCTGTCGGAGAGCGCGGTTAATGCTGTCCGGGACAGCGGGGACAAGCGCGGCGTCCTGTGGATCGCCTGCATCGCCGGCCCCTAGACCAGACCCGTGAGGGCGGGGTTCAGCTTGTTGGCCTCGAACTCGATGATGGCGTGCTCGGCGATGGCGTGGATGTGGAACGGGTCCTGTTTGAGCAGATCGGCCAGCTCCTCGCGGGTGACCTTGCCCGAAGCGATCAGGACGCCGCCGGTGCGCGGCACCATCGGCCCGGTCACCAGCAACAGACCCGAGGCGACATGGGGATCCAGCCAGGCGCGATGCTCGGCCCGCCTGGCCTCGATCTGCTCGATGGGGGCGGTATAGGTAAGGGTAACGACAAACATGGCGAACTCGCGCGACGGCTGGGCACCCGTTGATATGCGGATTCGGCCCGATGCGGGCAAGGCGTCGGCGCACGGCCCGACCTTGACTTTCGGAGGCGATGATGCGCCCTTCCGCCGCTTCCAATTCCCGCTGTTTTGCAGCCGATTTTCAGACGAACCGCATATGCACGCCTATCGCTCCCACACCTGCGGCGCCCTCCGTTTGACGGACGCCGGATCGACTGTGCGCCTGTCCGGATGGGTGCACAGGAAGCGCGACCACGGCGGCCTTCTGTTCATCGACCTGCGGGACCACTATGGCCTGACCCAGCTGGTCTTCCATCCGGAGACGCCGGGCTTTGCCGCCGTCGAGCGGGTACGGGCCGAGAGCGTCATCAAGATCGACGGCGAGGTCGTGGCCCGCGAAGGCGCGACCGTGAACGCCAACCTGCCGACCGGCGAGGTCGAGGTGCGGGTCCAGACCGTCGAGATCCTGTCCGAGGCCGCCGAACTGCCGCTTCCCGTGTTTGGCGAGCCGGAGTACCCGGAGGAGCTGCGTCTCAAACACCGCTATCTCGACCTGCGTCGCGAGACCCTGCACAGGAATATCGTCCTGCGCTCGAAGGTGATCCATTCGATCCGTCGCCGGATGGTCGATCAGGGCTTCCTCGAATATCAGACCCCGATCCTGACCGCCTCCAGCCCCGAGGGCGCGCGCGACTTCCTGGTGCCGTCGCGTTTGCATCCGGGCAAGTTCTATGCCCTGCCGCAGGCGCCGCAGCAGTTCAAACAGCTGCTGATGGTCTCGGGCTTCGATCGCTATTTCCAGATCGCCCCCTGTTTCCGCGACGAGGACCTGCGCGCCGACCGGTCGCTGGAGTTCTACCAGCTCGACGTCGAGATGAGCTTCGTCACGCAAGAGGATGTTTTTGCGGCGATCGAACCTGTCATGCACGGGGTATTCGAGGAGTTTGCCGACGGCAAGACGGTCGACGCCTATCCCTTCGTGCGCATCCCCTATCGTGAGAGCATCGCCAAATACGGCTCGGACAAGCCGGATCTGCGCAATCCGATCGAGATGCAGGACGTCTCAGAACATTTCCGGGACGGCGGGTTCGGCCTGTTCAACAAGATTCTGGCCGGCGACGCGAAAAATGCGGTCTGGGGCATTCCGGCGCCCAAGGGCGGAAGCCGCGCCTTCTGCGACCGGATGAACAGCTGGGCCCAGGGCGAGGGCCAGCCGGGCCTCGGCTATATCTTCTGGTCCGACGATCAGGGCGGCTGGGGCGGCCCCATCGCCAAGAACCTCGGCGCCGAGGCGACGGAGGGCCTGATGACCGCGCTGGGCATGGGTCAGGGCGACGCCGCCTTCTTCGCCGCCGGCGACCCGTCGGTCTTCTACAAGTTCGCGGGCAATGCGCGGATCAAGCTGGGTCAGGATCTGGGTCTGATCGCCGACGACTGCTTCAAATTCTGCTGGATCGTCGACTTCCCGATGTTCGAATGGTCGGACGAGGAGAAGAAGGTCGATTTCAGCCACAACCCCTTCTCCATGCCGCAGGGCGAGATGGAGGCGCTGGAGACGAAGAATCCGCTGGATATCCTCGCCTATCAGTACGACATCGTCTGCAACGGCTATGAGCTGTGCTCGGGCGCGATCCGGAACCACAAGGCCGAGATCATGCTCAAGGCCTTCGAGATCGCCGGCTATGACGCCTCGGTGGTCGAGGACCAGTTCGGGGGCATGCTGAACGCCTTCCGCTACGGCGCGCCGCCGCACGGCGGTCTGGCCCCCGGCATCGACCGGATCGTCATGCTGCTGGCCAACCAGGTCGCGATCCGCGAGGTCATCGCCTTCCCGCTGAACCAGCAAGGGCAGGATCTGTTGATGAGCGCCCCGGCGGAGGCGCAGGAGCGTCAGCTGAAGGAACTGCACATCCGGACGGCCCTGCCGATCAAATAGGCCGATCCGCCCGCCCCGGAGCGCACGCGGCGTCGGTCAATCCTGCGCCATCATCAGGTTCCGGCTGACCGGAGGGACGGGCGGCGCCGGCGGGCGCGGCGGAGCGATGCGGATAATGGTGCGGCTGCGGCAGACGCCCGGCTGAAGACCGCGAGGCAGCCGGGTGGCGTCGTCAGCGCAGGCCACACTGACCTGTGACTGGGTCAGACCCAGGGCGCTGGACAGGTCCGCGCCCCGGATGTCGGTCCGGCGCAGCGAGGCTCCGGCGAAGTTGGCCCGGCTGAAGCCGCCGCGCGTGAAGCGGGCGTTGTCCAGAACCGCATCGCGGAAATCACCGCCGGCGAAATCGCCCGAGCCCATGTTGGACGCCGCCATCTCGGCGCTGCGGAACGAGGCCCCGCGCGCATTCACATTGGCCAGGGTCGCGCCGAACATCTCGGCCGAGGCGAAATTGGCCCCGGTCAGGTTGGCGCCGTTCAGGTTCGCCCCGTTCAGCTCTGCCGATGACAGATTGGCCCGGGTCATATTGGCGCGGGCGAACACCGCGCCGCTCGCCTCGGCGCCGTTCAGAGCCGTATCGACGAAGACCGCCGCCGTGAAATTTCCCCCGGACAGCTCGGCGCCCCGCATGTCGGCGCGGCTGAAGTCGCTGGACGAGAAGTTCGATCCGTCCAGTTCGGCGCCGCGCAGACTGGCCCCGATCAGGGTGGCGCTGATGAAGGTCGCGCCGGTGAAGGTCGCCCCCGACAGATTGCGGCCTGACAGCTCGCAGCGGTTGCACGAGCCGCCCAGGGTCACTGAACGGGCGACGTCGCGATCCTGAAGGACAAGGCGCACCTCGGCGGCGGCGGGCAGGGCGCACAGGGCGGCGCCGAACGCTGTGGCGACGAGGAGGCGACGGTGAAGGGCGCTGGCAGTCTGGGTCACGGCCCCTCAATGCCGTCTGACGTCGGAAATCCCTACTTAAATCGCAGTAAGAATGAAGGCGAGGAGGTTGCCGTCCGGTAACCTCGGGTTGCGGATCAGCAGGGGCGGATATGGAGTCGTCCGGGCAGTGTGGTCGAGGCGTCGCCGCAGGCCCGGTTCAACTGAACCTGGCTGAGGCCGCGCGCACGGGACAGCTGGGCGCCCGAAAAATTGACGCCTGACAGGTTGGCGCCCGAGAAGTCGGCTCCCTCGAGAAACGCCCCGACAAAGCTGGCATTGGTCAGGTTCGCGCCGGAGAAATTGGCGCTGGAAAACACCCCGCCATAGGCCTCCACGTCGCGCAGGTCGGCACGGACGAAACGGGTGCGGTTCATCACCGCCAGACTCAGATCGGCCTGACGCAGCCGCGCGCGCGACAGGTTCAGCCCGTTCCTCTCCAGGCCCGAAAAATCGCCCTGGAACAGGTTGCAGCCGGGGCAGTGGGCGCCGCGCCGCACACTGGCGATCTGACTCGCATTCTGGGCGAGAACCGGCGAGGCGGCGACCATCAGGGCGCCGATCAATGCCGGCAAGACGAGGCGTTTCATCACGGACAGGCTCCGGCTGGACAGGCCAGCGCTGCAATCTTCGCCCCTGTTCTACGGGGATCTCCTTACGATCTGTTGAAAGACCGAATATCGCGCCGCCCCCCCAAATCCGGTTGGTGCGGCATGGACGCATCGGTCGGGGCCCTACAAGAGACCCCCGGCGCGTGGGGGCGGGCCAGGTCGTTGAATATCCAGTTCGCGAACTCCATGGTTCCGCCGCAGCGTCGCTCGATGGATCGCCGCGGCATTCACTCAGGCCCCGCTCCCCCTATGCCCGAGAACTCCCGGCTCGCGCCGATCAACTGGCTGAACGCCAGAATGTGCCTGGCCTATTTCGCCGCGTCGCAAAACGCACTGGACGACGATCTCGTCTCCGCCTTGCTGATTGCCGCTGTGCTGGAGGCCAATATCCAGCACATCGACCACCGTCCCGAGGAGATGCGGAAATATCTCTTGGCCGGCAGCTTGCCTGACGCCCTTCGCCGTCCCGCCAACTTCCTCAGCATCGCCGCCTCGATCGGTATCCCGCGTGAAACCGCGCGGGGCAAGGTGCTGGCCCTGGTCGATCGCGGGGTGTTCAAGGCCGTACCGGGGGGGGTGATCCTGGGTCAGGAGGCCATGGCTTCGGACGCCGTCGTCCGGGCCCGCGATCAGTACTATCTGGCCCTGACAGAATTCGTGGACGGGCTGATCGCCATTCGCGCCTGCGGCCTCGGACCTGACCATGCCCTGCATCAGCCGATCCATGACTACGGCGGGGTGGCCACAAGGCTGGGCTGTTCACATATCCTGCGCGGGGTTCGCCTGATCCGGGAGATCCTGCCGGATCTTCGTTTCACCACCATCTTCGTCCTGATTACCGTCAACTATCTGACCGGGGCCGACTTGAGGCTTGATGACGTCGCGCCCGGTCGATCCGGCGCCCCGACGCTGCTGAAGCCCCGTCTGGGCCCCGTCAGGGGGAGTGAGGTGGCGAAGTTCACGGGGCTGCCCGAGGAGACCGTTCGCCGGCACTTGCTGGCTCTCACGCGCTGCGGCGAGTTGAGAAAGGTCGACCGGGCCTATGACATGGCTCTCGACGATCCGGAACGGGTCGCCATCCGCCGCAAAATCCACAACCGCAGACGCGCCAGCGTGAACCAGTTTGTCTGGAAGATGCGGCTGGCCGGCGCCATCACCGGGCCGGACGCCCCCGCATCGATGGCGGTGACGGCCGAGGCCTCGTGAGGCCCGGGCCTATGTCACTGGCGTCAGCCGATCTCGCCATGCAGGGCGGGAACTATTCCGCAGCTGTCGCAAATCCAGCCCCCGCCGCGCTGTTGCAGGCTGAAGTCGCCACAGGCGGGACAGGCGTCGGCCTGGACGGCCTCGGGGGCGGGGGCGGGCGGCTCCCGATCCCGGCCAAATGGCAGGACGACCAGATTGTCCGGCGCATGGCCGCGGGCGAATCCCTTTGAGATGAAGCGGGCGGCGGGCACCAGTTCATCGGCCTTGCCGGATCCCAGACCATCGGCGTCCAGGGGCTCGGCGTCGGCGTTGGCCAACTGCTGGCGGCCCAGATAGGACACGCCGAGTTCACGGAAGATATAGTCGAGGATCGAGGTGGCCGAGCCGATCGAGTCATTGCCGGTGACCCGCCCGGCCGGTTCGAACCGGGTGAAGACGAAGGCGTCGACGAACTCGTCCAGAGGCACTCCGTACTGAAGGCCGATGGAGATGGCGATGGCGAAGTTGTTCATCAGGCTGCGGAAGGCGGCGCCTTCCTTGTGCATGTCGATGAAGATCTCGCCCAGCTCGCCGTCGTCGTATTCCCCGGTGTGGATATAGACCTTGTGGCCGCCCACGGCCGCTTTCTGGATATAGCCCTTGCGGCGGTCGGGCAGTTTCCGGCGGGTGCGGTCGCGTTCGACAACACGCTCGACAATCCGTTCCGGGGCAGGGGCTTCGGCCGCAGTCGGCTGGCCCGCAACGACGTCAGGCCGTCGGGCTGGAGCCGGCTCTGGCTCGACGATGTCGAACAGGCGGCTCGAAGGCGGCGCGGCGCGGCGGACGACGAAGGCCCGGCGGCCTTCCGTCGCCGCGGCGACCAGGAGGGGGCGGGCCTCGTCCGCCCCCGCCTGCCAGTCCAGCACGACGGGACGGACGTCAGGGATGTCGCTGTGGACGGCGATGGCGGCCCGCACCCTGCGTTCGACCTCACCACCGGAAAGGCCGAGGAGGGTCGTCAGGGCCGCGGGCGCATCTGTCCAGTCGCCAAGGTCGGGGTGCCCCAGCGCATGGCGTGCAGCGGCCTCGACGTCGCGCGATGACAGACCCAGCCGGATCAGGAGCGGAATGTCGCTGCCGGGCTCAAGCCCCAGAACATCGCGGACAAAGCCGGGATCAAGCCAGGGACTGCGGAAGGCCTCATCGAGGGTCGCGGCATTTGCAAGCCCGGCTTCCATGGCCCTGAGCTCCACATCGGTGAAGCCGAAGCGGCGCAGGATCTCGTGATCGACCCCGGGCGCCTCGATGAGGGTCCGGTGGCCGAACAGCCGCCGCTCGGCGCGCGCCGTCGTCTCCCTGTCCATGACCTGGGCGAGCCCGGGGCGCAGGCGGCGTCCGATGTCGCCGTCCGCGGTCTGGAAAACCTCGACATGGCTGAAACCTGAAAGGCCCAGGCGCAGGTCCAGCTCCGCGTCATCGCGCAACAGGCCGAGAGTCAGGTTGCGGCGCTCTCCGGGCGCGCCCAGCCGCACCGCCAGTTCGCGCGAGGCGTCCGAGGCGGCGCGGGCGAAACGCGCCGCCACCGCCGACAATGCTCCAAGCCCCGCCTCATCCAGCGCGCTGCCGGTGTTCAGCAGCCAGTCGGCGCCGCCGGCCAAGCCAAGCACCAGGGGGCGACCGGCCTCGTCGGCCTCGGCGTCGGCGGTGGCCAGATCAAGGGCCGTCGTCCAAAGTCGAGCGACGGCCTGAAGCGTCGTTTCGTCATCGCCGATGGCGGGCAGGTTGATGGCGCAGGCTGCCGCCGCGTCCGCGTCCGCCAGGGCCTCGGCGGTGGACCCGTCGAAGGCAACCACCACACCGGCTTCCGTCAGGCCCGCCGCGACGACGGCCCGCATCGCCGGACTGTCGCCCTGATCGGGCAGGTCGGGGCTCGCCCTGACGAGAACCGGGGGCGGGGTCGGGCCATCCGGCAGCGGACGCTCGATCCGTTCGCCCGCAATGGCCCGCTGGATCTCCGCGTCGAGGCAACCGGTGCGACGGGCGGCGAAGACAGCCCGCGCGAGAGCCGGGTTGGACGCGGGGTCGGAACAGTCGCGGGCCGGGCCCTCACATCGGGCCACGGCATCCCCGACAGCGGACAGGGCGTCGATCGCCGCCTCGACGGCCGCGCCGGCGAGGGCTGTCGCGCGTGCTGTGCGGGTCGCCGTCAGGAGCATCTCGAGGTCGTCGGGACGGGTCAGATCCAAGGCCGGACGCCGGCTGCTGCGGCGGTGCGCCGCGGGCGCCGCCAGTCCCAGCCACAGGGTCGCCGTCAGTTCGGCGCTGAAGACCCGGGCTTCCTCCAGGCCGGAGAACAGGCCGTTCTCTATCCCCCGGGCGCCCAGGGTCGCCGCCCATCGGCTCGCCCGACCCTCGAAGACAGCGTCGAGGCCTGAACGGGGGACGCCGCTGTCGTCAGACGCGGCCGGAAGGGCGTCGACCCAGTCCAGCCAGGCTTCGACCTGAACGTCGCTCCAAGCGGCGGGAGCCAGGGTCGTCGTGACCGAATCGCCGCGCTCGATCTCGCGCCAGTCCAGGGTCAGGTCGGCCGCCGCCGGAGCAAAGCGGGACGAGAAACGCATGCGCACCTCCGCAAGAAGCGTCGAGACTAGGTCGCGTCGGCATGGCCTTCAATATATGTTGCGGTCTGGGGTCGTGTTACCCCCAAGATGTTGACCGCGGCCGGAGGCCTGACGCGCTGGACGCCGGGCCGCGCGCTTTCTATGATGGGCGCACCGCCGCGCGACCGCCGTCGCGGCCGAAACGACTGGATCATCCGAGTGTTCGACAAGATCTTCACCTGGTGGAATGGCGCCACGATCGGCACCCTGTTCACCATCGCCAGGCGCGGCAGTCTGGTCGGCGCCGATGAGTTCGGGAACCGCTACTACCAGTCGCGCGACCATCAGAGCTATGACGGCCGCAAGCGTCGCTGGGTGGTCTATGACGGCTATGCAGAGGCGTCGAAGGTGTCGCCGGACTGGTATGGATGGCTGCACTATACGTTTGATGAGCCGCCGACCGAGGCGCCCCTGCCGCGGCGCCGGTGGGAGAAGGATCATCAGCCGAATATGACCGGTACGCCCCTGGCCTGGCGTCCGCCGGGCTCCCTGGCCGCAGAGGGCGTCCGTCCCGCCGCAACCGGCGACTACGAAGCCTGGGCCCCGGAATGACAGGGCGCGCGTCGCCGCGTTCCGGATCTGGCGCTGTCCGCATCCTGCTGATCGGCGGCGTCGGACTGGCGCTGGCCCTGGCCGGCGGGGCGGTCGTCGCCGGAGGCTTGCAGCAGTCGACGCCGCAACCCGCCACTCCGTCCTCAGATCCGATCGGCGATCTGCTGCGCAATCAGGCGCCGGTCGAAAGCGCCCCGGCGGGCGCCCCGGCCCCATCATCGCCTGTGGCGGTCACCCCGCCCGCTCCGGCCATTGTTCCCGAGGCGGCTGATATCGATCCGACGGTCGAGGACGCGGCCCCGGCGAAGATCGAGAAGGCCGAGGTTGTGGTCGAGCCCGACGCGCCGGCGCCGCGGCGGCGTCTGCGGATCGCTGTGGTCGAGGCCATCGACAAGATCACCGCCGAGCGGATGCGGTTCGAGGTGGTTGTGGGCGGGCGTCCCGTCCGCTTCAACAACAGCCTGATCTTTTCGGCCCGCGCCTGTGAGTTGTCGGCCCCGAATGAGTCGGTCGAGGATGCGATCGCCTATATGGACGTCAGTCTGCAGCCGCGCGGCGCGCTCCCCGGCGCCGAGGCCCGCCAGATTTTCCGCGGCTGGATGTTCGCCTCCAGCCCCGCCGTCAGCGGCCTGCAGCATCCGCTGTATGACGCCTGGATCGTGGGCTGCAAGGCCTAGGCGCTTCAGGCGACAGCCCGGTCGACGGCCTCGGCGCCGGTCATCGGCAGCGACAGCGACCCCGGGTCTGTTTCGCCCTTCAGGGCGGCTTTCAGCAGCCTGAGATAAGCCGCCTGCGGGGTTTCGACCGCGCCGAACTGGCTGAGGTGATCGGTCAGGAACTGGGCGTCCAGCAGGCTCCACCCGCCGCGTTTCAGCCGCGCAACCAGATGCACCAGGGCGATCTTGGATGCATCACGCTCCCGACTGAACATGCTCTCCCCGAAAAAGGCCCCGCCCAGGGTGACGCCGTACAGGCCGCCGACCAGAACCTCGTCCTTCCAGCATTCCAGACTGTGGGCCCGACCCATGGCGTTCAGGGCCAGGTACAGACGCCGGATCGGGCCGTTGATCCAGCTGTCCTCGCGCCCGGGGGCCGGGGCCGCACAGGCATCGACGACGGCGGCGAAGGCCGTCGATATGCGGATGTCGAACGGCTCTGCCCGGACGGTCCGCCGCAGCCGGGACGGAATATGGAACCCGTTCAGCGGGATGACGCCGCGCTGGTCCGGCTCGACCAGGAAGACCCGCGGATCATCGCGCGCCTCGCCCATTGGAAACACGCCGCGCGCATAGCAGGACAGCAGTTGTTCGGGCCCGAATGCGCCGAACGGGCCTCCGGCGCTGAACCCGGGATCGGTCAGTTCGGCGTCTTCTGCTTCGCCGCCCATTTTTCAAGCCAGTGGATGTCGTAGTCGCCGGACAGGATATCCGGTTCCTGCAGCAGCTTCTGGAACAGGGGGATGGTGGTGTCGATGCCGCCGACGACCATCTCGTTCAGGCTGCGCTTGAGCCGGGCAATGCACTCGGCGCGGTCGCGGCCATGGACGATCAGCTTGCCGATCAGGCTGTCGTAATAGGGCGGGATCGAATAGCCGGCGTAGATGGCGCTATCCAGCCGCACGCCTAGGCCGCCGGGAGCGTGGAAGTCGGTGATGAGGCCGGGGGAGGGGGTGAAGGTCTCGGGGTTCTCGGCATTGACCCGCACCTCTATGGCGTGGCCTTCGAAATGGATGTCGTCCTGTGTGAAGGACAGGGGCAGGCCGGCGGCGACGCGGATCTGCTCGCGCACCAGATCAACGCCGGTGATGGCCTCGGTCACCGGGTGCTCGACCTGCAGCCTGGTGTTCATCTCGATGAAGAAGAACTCGCCGTCCTCCCACAGGAACTCGATGGTGCCGACGCCCAGATAGCCGATGGCGGCGATGGCCTTGTTGACCGTCTCGCCGATCTTCTTGCGGCCCTCGGCCGACAGGGCCGGCGAGGGGGCCTCTTCCAGCACCTTCTGGTGGCGGCGTTGCAGCGAGCAGTCGCGTTCGCCCAGATGGACGACATTGCCGTGGCTGTCGGCGATGACCTGGATCTCGATGTGGCGCGGCTTCTGGAGATAGCGCTCCATATAGACCGCGCCATTGCCGAAGGCCGCCTTGGCCTCGGTCTGGGCGGTCTGGACGGCCTCGACCAGATCGTCGGCGGTCAGGGCGACCTTCATGCCGCGTCCGCCGCCGCCGGCCGCCGCCTTGACGATCAGGGGGAAGCCGATGGTCTTCGAGGCCTCGATGGCGGCCTCGACGGTCTCGACCTCGCCGGCCGAGCCGGGCACGCAGGGGATGCCCGCCTCCAGCACCGTCTTCTTGGCGCTGATCTTGTCGCCCATGACCCGGATATGTTCGGGTTTCGGCCCGATGAAGGTCATGCCGTGGGCCTCGACGATCTCGGCGAACCGGGCGTTCTCGGACAGGAAGCCATAGCCGGGGTGGATGGCCTGGGCGCCGGTGATCTCGGCCGCCGCGATGATCGAGGGGATGTTCAGATAGGACTTCGCCGCCGGCGCCGGGCCGATGCAGACGCTCTCGTCGGCCAGCCGCACCCACATGGCGCCCCGGTCCGCCTCGGAGTGCACGGCGACCGTTGAGATGCCCATCTCCTTGCAGGCGCGGTGGATACGCAGGGCGATTTCACCCCGGTTGGCGATCAGGACCTTGGTGAACATCGGCTCGCCTTACGCTTGCAGCAGGACGAGGGCCTCGCCGTATTCGACAGGCTGGCCGTCGCCGACCAGCACCTCGACCACCACGCCGTCGCGCGGAGACTGGATCGGATTCATCGTCTTCATGGCCTCGACGATCAGCAGGGTCTGGCCCTTCTTGACCGTGTCGCCGACCTTGATGAAGGGCGGGGCTTCGGGCGAGGCCTGCAGGTAGGCGGTGCCGACCATGGGCGACTTCACCTCTTCGCCCGACCTGGCGACGATGGTGGCGGGATCGGACGGCATGGAGGCGGGCGCTGCGGCGGCGGCGGGCTGTACCGCCGGAGCGGCCTGCGGGGCGGCCGCGTACTGGACGACGGGTGCGGCGGTGATCTCGCGCGCCACGCGTATGCGCAGCTCGCCGCGCTCGACCTCGATCTCGGTCAGCGAGGTGTCATTGAGGATATCGGCCAGCTGGCGAACCAGGCTTGTGTCGATCTCGGCGTCGTTCTTGAGGGTCTTGGCGTCGGCCATCGGTCTGGAGCCTTCTTCTTATCCTTGAGGCGAACGGGCGGCGGCGAGGCCGCGTTCCCGTATCAGCCCGAGTGCGGCCGTGACGGCCAGTTGATAGCTTTGCGGGCCGAAGCCCGTCACCGCGCCGGTCGCCGCCAGCGAGACATAGGTATGGCGCCGGAACTGCTCCCGCGCCGCCGGATTCGACAGGTGGCATTCGATCACCGGGATCGACAGGGTCTTGAGTGCGTCCAGCAGGGCCACCGAGGTGTGACCGTAGCCGGCGGGATTGAGCACCAGGGCCGAGGCTGCGGTGCGCGCCTCCTGCACCCAGTCGATCAGTTCACCCTCGTGATTGGTCTGGCGAAAGACCACGACGGCGTCGCCGGCGGCCCGTTCGCAGATCGCCTGCACGTCCGCCAGGGTTTCGTGGCCATAGATATCCGGCTCCCGCACTCCGAGGAGGTTGAGGTTGGGGCCGTTCAGGACGTAGATGACGGGAGTTTCTGGCATTCCTTGACGGGGTTCCGGGCGCGGCGGCCGCATATGAATCGGGCGGCCTTTTAACTGACAGACGACGCGGGTCAAAGCGGCGCGCCCATCACGATCAATCAGGTTGACCTAACGGTATGCAGATTCAAGTCAACGGGGATATGAAACAGGTCGAGGCCCGGACCATACTGGACCTCGTCGCCGAACTGTCCCTCGACCCGCGCAAGGTGGCGGTGGAGCGCAATCTGGAGATCGTGCCGCGGTCTCTCCACGCGACGACCGCTCTTGCCGAGGGCGACCGGATCGAACTGGTCCAGTTCGTCGGCGGCGGATGAGACGGGTTTCGTTTCGGCCCGCGTGGGCCTAGATCAGGGCCATGAACGCGCAAAGCCCTATCGCCGCTGCCTCCGATACCTGGACCGTCGCCGGCCGCACCTTCACCTCGCGCCTGATCGTCGGCACCGGCAAATACGCCGACTATGCCCAGAATGCCGCGGCGGCCGAGGCGGCGGGCGCCGAGATCGTGACCGTGGCCCTGCGCCGGGTGAACCTGTCGGACCCGTCCCAGCCGATGCTGGTCGACCATGTGAAGCCGGACCGGTTCACCTTCCTGCCCAACACCGCCGGCTGTTTCACCGGCGAGGATGCGGTGCGCACCCTGCGGCTGGCGCGCGAGGCGGGGGGATGGAGCCTGGTCAAGCTGGAGGTGCTGTCAAACTCCGCGCACCTGTACCCCGACATGATCGAGACGCTTCGGGCGCTGGATATGCTGGTCAGGGACGGGTTCGACGTCATGGTCTATTGCACCGACGACGTGGTGATGGCCAGGCGACTGGAAGACGCGGGCGCCGCCGCCATCATGCCCGCCGCCTCGCCGATCGGATCGGGTCTGGGCATCCAGAACCGCGTCAATATCCGTCTGATCGTCGAACAGGCGAAGGTCCCTGTGCTGGTTGACGCCGGGGTCGGCACGGCGTCGGACGCCACCATCGCCATGGAACTGGGCTGCGACGCCGTCATCGCCAATACCGCCATCGCCGGGGCGAAAGACCCCATCCTGATGGGCTCGGCGATGAAGCACGCCGTCATCGCCGGGCGTCAGGCCTATCTGGCCGGGCGGATGGCGAGGCGGATGTACGCTGACCCCTCGTCGCCGCTCGCCGGGCTGATCTGACGGCTGGTTTGCCGGATGACGCGCCTGGCTGCGCGGGGACGGCAGCCGGTGCTATTTCGCCTTCGCGGCCTCGATGGCCTTCAGCACCTCCTGCGGGGCGATGCCGGCGGTGGCCTGGCCGTTGATGATAAATGTCGGGGTGCCCGTCAGCTGGAAGGCGGCGGCGGTGGTGTGGATGTCGGCCAGATGGCGCGCCACCTCGGGACTGGCCATGGCGACTTTGGCGCGGGCCAGATCGACGCCGCGCTCGACCAGCACCCGGTCAACGGCGGCCTCGTCCAGCGCCGGTTCCGCCATCAAACCCTCATAGACCTCCAGATACTTGCCCTGCAGATGCGCGGCGACGGCGGCGCGGGCGGCGTAGTGCGAGGCGACATCATCGCCCCGATCCAGAATGGGCCAGTCCTTGAACACGAAGCGCACGTCCGGATGACTCTGCATCAGCCGGACATAGTCGGGCGCCACGGCCTTGCAGCCCGGACAACGGAAATCGAAGAACTCGATCACTGTGACCCTGGCGTTCTGCGGCCCGAAAGCGGGATCGCGCGGGTCGGCGCGCAGCAGGGCCGGATTGGCGGCGATGGCGGCGTTTGTCGTCTGGACCCGTGCGCCGTCGTCGCGCGACTGACGGGCGGCGACGACCTCGTCGAGCACCTCCGGATGGGCCAGAAGATAGGCGCGGACCTGGGGGCCGATGTCGCGCGGCAGGACGTAGGGCGCGGCCGCGAGGCCGAGCGCCAGGACCGACACGGCCAGGGCCAGGACGCTGCGTCCTGAAAGCCAGCGGGACAGGCGATCCGGCCCGGTCTTCGCCGGCGCCGGCTCCGGGGCGGGGGTTGGCGTCGGGGCAGGCGAGGGGGCGTCGTCAGTCATGAAGTCGGCAATCCAGAGCGGCTCAGGCCGTCGGCAGGGGCGAGGCCACAGGCGGGGCCACGGGCGCGGGCAGCAAGGGCGTGTCACGGGCCGGCGGCTCAATGACCGTCGGACGCCGCCGGGCCTGACGCGCATCCAGATCGTCGATGTCCTGGGTCGTGGCGCCTGAGGCGAGAACGATGTCCACAGCGCGGCGCCATTCGACGCTGCTGCGATCCAGCAACGGCCGGGCGCGCAGGGCGAACTGGGTGGCCTGATCCTTGTCGCCGACGGCGAAATAGGCTTCGGCAGAGGCGAGGCGGGCCTCGCCCTCCTTGCCCTGGGCGGCATAGGCCTGGGACAGCAGCCGCCATGCCAGACTGTTGTCGTCCTCGCGCGCCACGGCCCGTTTCAGCTCATCGATGGCGCGGTCCAGATTGCCGGCGTCATTGGTCTCGATCAGGGCGTGGGCCAGGTTGATCCGCAACAGGGGCGCGTCCGGCTTCAGTGTCACTGCCTTCTGGTGGGACTCGATAGCGTCGTCGGGGCGACCCTCCTCGAACAGGATCTGGCCGCGCAGCTCCCAGAGGTAAGGGTTGTCGGGCTGCTCGGCCAGCAGGGTGTCCACGCTGGCGATGGCGCGGTCGGTCTGACCGTCCCGGTAAAAGGCGATGGCGCGGGCGTAACGGGCGGGGAAGCCGGTATCGCTCTCGGGATAGGCCCGCAAGGTCGTTCCGGGCGGATCCATGAAGGCGTGGATCTTGGCCAGGATCAGGGCGTGCTGGGCCAGCCGCTCGGGACTGTCCACGCGGCTGTAGTGCGAGGCGGCCTCGACCGGGCGACGCAGGGCCTCGATCCGCTGGCCGGACAGGGGGTGGCTGCGGAAATAGGGATAGCGGCGCTGGTCCGAGAACACCTCCTGCGAGCGGAAATTCTCGAAGAAGTCGACCAGTCCCTTGCCCGACTCGCCCGCGGCCTCGAGAGCCCTCGCACCCGAAATATCGGCCTCGCCCTCCTGGCTTTGCATATACCTCAGGGCGCCAAGCGTGCCGAAATACTGGCTGTTCGCCATCAGCATGGCGCCGGCGCCGGGCTCGCCGGCGAGGGCGGCCAGGGCGCCCAGGGCCATGGTCATCAGGAAGGGCTGCATGCCTGCGTTCTGGACGCCGTCACGCAGCAGATGCCGGTTCTTGATGTGGCCCGCCTCGTGGGCGATGACGCCGAGCAGTTCGTTGGGCGTGGAGGTCTGCTCGATCAGGCCGGTGTTCAGACCCATGATCCGGCCGCGCAGGGCGAAGGCGTTCAGGCCGGGGTCATTGACCAGAAGGATCTCGACCTCTTCCGGATCCAGGCCCATGGCGCCCAGAACGGGCGCCGACCATTCATGGATGATCCCCTCGACCTCGGTGTCGCGGATCAGGCTCTGGGCCGAGGCCTGCCCCGCCGCGCCTGACAGGATCAGGGCGGCGGCGAGGCCTGCGATCAGGCGAGAACTGTAGCGAACAAGGCGGCTCAAGCGGAACTCCTGGACGGCAGGCCCCCGCCTGATTTCGCAGACGACTATCTAATCGCGGCCATTCAACGGCGCCACCATCCACGCTTGGGCTTTTCGGGCGGAGCGGCGATCTGGGCCGGGTCCGCTGCGATGATGGCGGACAGGTCGGCTGCAGGCGCAGGCGGCGTGTGTTCGACGACGGCCGCCGCGACAGGCAGGGCAGCGGGCTCGGGCTCGCTACCGGCTTCCTGGGCAGGATCGCCGTCAGCTTCAGAGACCGCCACCGGCCCGGCCTCGGCGGCCTCGGCCGGAGTCACGTCCAGTTCGACGGGGGCCGTGGTCGGCTCGGCCTCATTGGGCTCAACCGCCGTGTCCAGATCGACATCGAGCGTTGCGGCCGAGGCGCTGGCGGGGCGGCGACGCACCCGACGACGCTGGGGTTCCGCCGGTGCGGCAGGCGCTTCGCCTTCAGCCTCGGCCATGACGACCGCCATAGGCGTATCAGGCGAGCCGTCCGGCGGCATGCCTTCATTGGTGGCGCGGGCCTCGACCTTGATCTCGTGCGGTTGCGCCTCGGCGCCGCCGCGACCGCGACCCCGACGACGACGGCGCGAACGACCGCCTTCATTGCCGGTCGGCTCCAGGGTTTCGCCGTCGGGCCGTTCGCCGATCCGTTCCTCGACGTCGCCCGTGACAGAGGCCGCCACCGGCTCGGTCGCGCGTTCAGACCGCGTGGGGTTGATCGGGTCGAACCAGACGTAGGGGTCTTCCAGCGACGGCGTACGGCCGCGCACCCAGAAGAAGCCCGAGCCGGAGGCCGCCGGCGCCTCGCCGTCCTCCCGCGCCCGGCGTCCGCCACGGCGGCCGCGCCGACGCCGGCGACCGGCCTCGCTGTCATCATCGTCGTCCGAGGCTGCGCCGACGGCCGGCGCGTCCTCGGCGCCGCTCGAGACTTCCTCATCGCGACGACCTCCGCGACGGCGACGCTTGCGACCACGGCCGCCGCCGCCGCCGACCTCGAGCCGCCCGCGAGCCTCGTCGTCGTCGGTGTCCTCGCGCTCCAGATCGCCTTCGTCCTCGTCGTCCTCGTCTTCTTCGTCCTCTTCGTCTTCGTCGTCGAAGGCGGTGTCGTCGAAGTCGTCCTCGAGATCGGCCAGAGAGACGGCCGCTTCCGGCGCGACGAAGTCCTCATTGGTTTCGGTGCGCTCGATGGCGCTCTCGCCCTGGGCCAGGCTGTCGTCGATCTGGATGATGACCGACAGACCGCGCTGCTCCAGCAGGGCCTGCAGATAGGCGCGCTTGTGGTTCAGGATGTAGAGGGCGACGGTGGTCGAAACGCGCAGGTTCACCGATCCCGCGCCGTTCTTGCCGGCCTCGATATCCACGGCGCGCAACACCATCAGGGCGGCGGATTCCGCAGAGCGGATACGACCGGCGCCCTGGCAATGCGGACAGATTTCTGTGGCGCCCTCCAGCACGCCCAGACGGCGGCGCTGGCGGCTGATTTCCATCAGTCCGAAGGCGGAGATCTTGCCCATCTGGATGCGGGCGCGGTCTTCCGACAGGGCGTCCTTCAGGATGCGTTCGACGGTCCGGTTGTTCTTGGACTCATCCATGTCGATGAAGTCGATAACCACCAGACCGGCCAGGTCGCGCAGGCGCAGCTGGCGGGCGGCCTCGACGGCGGCTTCGCAATTGGTCTTGAACGCCGTCTGTTCGACGTTGCGTTCCTTGGTCGCCCGGCCCGAGTTGACGTCGATGGCGACCAGGGCCTCGGTCTGGTTGATGACCAGATAGCCGCCGGACTTCAGCGTCACCACCGGCTGATGGATGCCGGTCAGGACGTCCTCGATGCCATTGGCGGCGAACAGGGGTTTGGAGCCCTGATAGAGGTGCACCTTCTTCGCCTGCGACGGCATCAGCACGCGCATGAAGTCGCGCGCCTCCTTGAAGCCCTCGACGCCCTGGACCTGGATGCCGTCGAAATCCTTGTCGAACATGTCGCGCACGGCGCGGCGGACGAGGTTCTCCTCCTCATAGATCAGCGAGGGGGCATGGCTGGCCAGGGTGGTTTCGCGGATCGTCTCCCAGAGGCGCAGCAGGTATTCGTAGTCGCGCTTGATCTCGGCCTTGGTCCGCTTGGCGCCGGCCGTGCGGATAATCAGGCCCATGCCCTTGGGCACATCCAGGGCCGAGGCGGCCGACTTCAGGCGGCGGCGGTCCGAGGAGTTGGTGATCTTGCGCGAAATGCCGCCGCCCTTGCCGGTATTGGGCATCAGGACGCAGTAGCGGCCGGCCAGCGACAGCCAGGTGGTCAGGGCCGCGCCCTTGGCGCCGCGTTCATCCTTGACGACCTGGATCAGCAGGATCTGGCGCCGCTTGATGACGTCCTGGATCTTGTAGCGCCGCATCAGGCGACGCTTCAGCCGTTCCTCGTCCGCCAGACCGCCTTCGGATTCGCCGTCATCGCTGTCGCGGCCCAGGTCGTCGTGCTCATCCTCCTCGGACGGCGCCTCGGCCATGATGGCTTCGCGGTCGGCGACCGGGATCTGGTAGTAGTCCGGGTGGATCTCGTTGAAGGCCAGGAAGCCATGGCGATTGCCGCCGTATTCGACGAAGGCGGCCTGCAGGCTGGGTTCTACGCGGGTGACCTTGGCGAGATAGATGTTGCCGCGCAGCTGGCGTTTGGTTTTCGACTCGAAGTCGAACTCCTCAACCTGGCGTCCGTCGACGATCGCCACCCGGGTTTCTTCCGGGTGGGCCGCATCGATCAGCATTGTCTTTGACATGGAGGGTCTCTCTCTGGCGCGCTCTGGCCGGACCTGGGTTCAGGTCCCGGGCGGCTCGCCGAATGGGATGAAGGGCCAGGGCGTGCGTCTTCCCGACGGCGATCGCGGCGATGGCCGGATCGAAATCCCGGACGAGCCGGGCGGGAACGCAGGCGAAATGGCCCATGGGGTCTGGCAGGTCCTCGACCCGGACGCGCCATATGCGGCGGCGTCGTGGGGCCGGTCTTCGAACGCGCGGAGCAGGCCCGGCGCATCCTCGGAGGGGTGAAAGTCAATGTGCCGCGAAGATCACGCGCCGGACGCCGATCGGATCGGCAGGCGAGAACACTCCGCGAGCGGAAACAAGCATAGGCATGCCGAACACGAAAGAAAAGGTTTCGCCGCTTAACTCTATCCCAACCCCGATCGGCGAGGCTGGGGGCCAGCGAAAGTGGATCGCCCGTCAGAATGATCGGTAGCATGTTAGCCAGAACCGCCCTGTGGGGGGTGCGAGAGTGGTCGATGACGGCATTGGCCTTCGTCGCAATCTGTGTCGCCCTGTTCCTGGGCGGACGCAGCGCCGCAGGCGGCGCGGCCGGCGATATCTTCGGCGTCCGCTTCGGCGGCGATGACGAGCGGACCCGCGTGGTCCTGGACCTCGGGGCCTCGGCGAGGGGCGCGGTCATCGAATCGGGCGAGGACGGCCGTGTGGTCCTGACCCTGGCCGGCGTGGCGTCCGGGCGAGGGATTTCCGGCTCCGGATCCGGTCTGGTGCGCGGGTATCGCGTGGCCGCCTCGGGGACGGCGTCGCGGGTCCAGCTTGAACTTTCGCGCGCCGCCGAGATCGAGCGTCGGTTTCTTCTGCCGCCCGGCGACGGCGTGGCCAACTATCGCTATGTCGTCGACCTGAAGGCGAAACCCGGCGCGACCGCGCCGGTTCGCCCCTCCGTCGCGGCCAATGCCCGTCCGGCGGCCGCTGCTGCGGTGCGCGCCGACAAGCCCCTGATCGTCATTGATGCCGGTCATGGCGGCCGGGATCCGGGAGCCCGGGGCGCCGACCATCATGAAAGCGCCCTGACGCTGGCCGCCGCCCAGGCCCTGAAGGCCGAACTGGAGCGCGGCGGACGCTATCGCGTCATCATGACCCGCACCAATGACGCCTATGTCGATCTGTACCAGCGCGTCCGGATCGCCCGGCGGGCCGACGCCGACCTGTTCATCTCGCTGCATGCCGATGCCGGCAGCGATCCGGCCCTGCGCGGCGCCAGCGTCTATACCTTGTCGGAACAGGGGGCGAACCGGGCGGTGCGCGAGGTGACGCGCGGCGACGACTGGCACCGCGACCTCCATCTGCCCGGCCGCGACCCCTCGGTGGACCGCATCCTGCTGGACCTGACCCAGCGCGCAACCCAGAATCGGTCAGCCCAGTTCGCCCGCGTCCTGCTCAGCCATGTCGAGGCGGCCGATCATCCGATGCTGAGGCGCAGCCACCGCGACGCCGGTCTCGCCGTCCTGCTGGCGCCCGACGTTCCCGCCGTGCTTCTGGAGATGGGTTTCATCACCAATCCGGACGATGAGCGACTGCTTTCGGACAGCCGACGCCGCAGTCGACTGATGCGGGCCGTGGCCGAGAGTATCGACCGGTATTTCCGTGAGCCCGCCGCGCCGATCCAGATGGCGGCGAACCGGGGCGGCCAGGGCGGCTGATCGGCGGAGGGTGGGGCGCGGACGGCGCGTGCGCCGGGATCGTCCTCTCGCAAGGCCCGTGCGGTCGCCGTATGTTTCATCCATGCGCCTGCGAGTCGTCGATCTTGAAACCACGGGCGGCGACCGGTCCTCGGAGATCATCGAGGTCGGCTTCGTGGATGTGGTGCAGGACGGGGACGGGTGGCGGGCCCTGGCTCCGGTTTCGAAACTGTTCCGGCCTCGGGGCGAGATCTCGTTTCACGCGATGGCGGTGCACCACCTGACGCCCGATCACTTCAGCCCCGACGATCCGCACTGCGACGAGGCCGCCCTGCGCGCGATGTTCGCCCCCCGATACGGGGAGGGCGGACCCGACATCATGGTGGCCCATTCGGCGCGGTTTGAACGGGCCTTCATCGCCGACAGCGCAACCGGCGGCCTTCCGTGGATCTGCACCGTCCGGGCGTCGAAGGCGGTCTGGCCACAGGCGCCGGGCCATTCCAACCAGGTCCTGCGCTACTGGCGGGGGTTCCGGCTGGATCCCGCCATGGCGGATCCGGCGCACCGCGCCGGCCCCGATGCCTGGGTCACGGCCCATATTCTGATGGATCTGCTGAGGGAGGCGACGGTCGAACAGCTTCTGGCCTGGTCGAACGCCCCCCGGGAGGTGGCCACGGTTCCCTTTGGCAAGCACCGGAAGAAGCCGTGGAGCGCGGTGCCCGCCGACTATCTGAAATGGATGGCGGCGCAAACCGATATGGAGGTCGAGGTTGTGGCGGCCGCGCGCGCCGAGCTGGAGCGACGCCAGACGGTTCCGGTGGATCAGGCCCTAGCCGCCACAGGCAACGCGGTCTAAACCGGATTCTGCGCCCGATCGTCGGCGGCGAACGGGTTGGTTGGTCTGGAGTCCGCGGTGAAGATTGCCGAACGCTGGTTCGTGATGGCGGGCATCGGCCTGTTGGGCGCGATCGCCCTGGGCGGGCTGATCGTGGCGGTCTATGCGGCCTGGCTGTTTCACGACTTGCCGGACGCTTCGGAACTGGCCGACTACCGTCCGCCGACGGCCACCCGGGTCTATGCCGGCGACGGCACCCTGATCGGCGAGTTCTCGGACGAGCGCCGCATCTATGTGACCTATGACCAGATCCCCGAGCCGGTGATCCACGCCTTCCTCGCGGCCGAGGACAAGAATTTCTTCCAGCACGGCGGCATCGACGTTTCGGGCGTCGGTCGGGCCATGTTCAAGAACGTCTTCAACTTCGTCTCCGGCCGACGGCTGGAGGGGGGCTCGACCATTACCCAGCAGGTGGCCAAGAATGTCCTGCTGACGAATGAATCCACCCTCGGGCGCAAGCTGAAGGAAGCGATCCTGTCCAGCCGCCTTGAGGCGACCCTGACCAAGGAACAGATTCTCGAACTGTATCTGAACGAGATTTTCCTGGGATACCGCTCCTATGGCGTGGCCTCGGCCGCCTACAACTATTTCGGCAAGTCGCTGAACCAGTTGACGCCCGACCAGGCCGCCTTCCTGGCCGCCCTGCCCAAGGGCCCCAACAACTATCATCCCAAACGCCATCCCGGGGCCGCCAAGGGCCGTCGTGACTGGGTGCTGGGGGAGATGGCCCAGAACGGCTGGCTGTCGGCCGGGGACCTGGCGGCCGCCGTCGCCCGGCCGCTCGGCGCCCAGGACGCGCCGCGCCGCGCCCAGTATCAGGACGCCGACTTCTTCGTGGAGGAGGCGCGTCGTCAGGCCCTGCTCAACAAGGATATCGGCGAAACGCTGAACGCCGGCGGCTTCTATATGCGAACGACGCTGGATCCCGACCTGCAGACGGCGGCGCGCGACGCCCTGATGACCGGGCTTGAGAACTACGATCGCCGGCACGGTTGGCGGGGCGGCTGGGGACAGACCGATCTGTCCGAGGGCTGGCAGGCGACGGCGTTGAAAAAATCCGCTCCGCCCGAACGTCGGGCGTGGCGGGCGGCGGCGGTCACCGCCGCCTCGCGAGGCAGCGTACAGATCGTTACGGCCCGCGACGGCGACACCGGCAGCCTCGTGCCGGCAGACGTCGCCTGGGCCAATGCCGGGCGCGGGCTGAAGCGGGGCGACCTGATCTTCGTGGAGCCGCGCGGCGGTCAGTTCGCCCTGAAACAGATCCCGGCGGTCAATGGCGCCATGGTCGCCATCGAACCCCAGTCGGGCCGGGTCCTGGCCATGGTCGGCGGCTATTCCTACGCCCTGTCCAGCTTCAACCGGGCGACCCAGGCGCGCCGCCAGCCGGGCTCGGCCTTCAAACCCTTCGTCTATGCGACCGCCCTGGAAGGTGAGTTTACACCGGGCTCCATCGTGCTGGACGCCCCGATCAGCTTCGCCGGCGGGGCCAATGGCCAGCGCTGGACCCCCGAGAACTACAGCCGCGAATACTACGGACCACAGAGCCTGCGTCGCGGCCTTGAGCTGTCGCGCAATGTGATGACCGTCCGCCTCGCACAGGCGGTCGGAATGCAGAAGATCGTCACCCAGTCCGCGCGGATGGGCCTGCCGGGTCTGTCGCCCAATCTGTCCGTCTCGCTCGGAGCCGGGGAGGTGACGCCCTATCAACTGACGGCCGCCTACGCCGCCTTCGTCAACGGCGGTCGGCGCGTCGAGCCCTATCTGATCGACTATGTCCAGGACCGGAACGGCGAGACCGTTTACCGCGGCGACCGGCGGAACTGCCGCGAATGCGGTCGGGGCTTCAGCGGACAGCCGTCGCCACGGCTTGATCCGCGTGGAACCCAGGTCATTGACCCGATCACCGCCTATCAGATCAGCTCCATGCTGGAGGGCGTGGTCCAGAGAGGGACGGCGGCGAGCGCCCGCGGCCTGGGCCGCTGGGTCGGCGGCAAGACCGGCACCACCAATGAATACCGCTCGGCCTGGTTCGTGGGCTTCACCACCGACATCGTGGTCGGCGTCTTCATCGGCTTCGACGACAACCGGTCGCTGGGCTCTGGCGAGACCGGAACCACGGCGGCGGTGCCGGTCTTCATCAACTTCATGCAGCAGGCGTTGAAGGAAAGGCCTGCCCGTCCGTTCGTGCGGCCGCGCAACGCCATCTTCCGCACCGTCAACGGCATTGAGGAAGCCTTCCGCCCCGGCACCGAGCGTCAGCGCGAGGAACAGGCTCCGGCCGGACCGGCCCTGCCCGCCGGACCCCAGACCTATGATGATGTGGTCCGTCGCGAGATGGAGGCCGCCGCCCCGCCACCTGGCGCCGCCGCGCCTGCAGCCGCACCGCCGCCGCCGCAGCCCCAACGCCCGCCGGCAGAGGATCTGAGCGGCCTGTACTAGGGCCAAACCGGTTGGACTCCACGCAATCCTGCGGTGGCTAGGGTTCGCGACAGGAAATGGTCCGGTGCGGGCCCGTTCAATTGCGGCTTTCCCTTTGGGGCGCGGACCTCTATGTCCGCGCCTCACCTTTGTATCGCAGGAGTTCGCGATGAGACCGGATGTCGAGGCCATGAAGGCCGACATCGAGCAGAGCGTCGCTCTGCTCAGGAGGCGTCTTTGACTGGGATGTCGCTCTAAGAAAGCTCGACGAGCTGAATGCGCGGGTCGAGGATCCGACGCTCTGGAATGACGCCGAGGCGGCCCAGGCCGTGACCCGGGACCGTTCGCGCCTGAAGGGGCAGATCGACACCGTTCTGGAGATGGAAACAGCGCTGGAAGAGGGCGTGATGCTCTCCGAAATGGCCGATGAAGAAGGCGACGAGGCGGCGCTGGAGGATGCGCGGGCCAGTCTGAAGGCCGTCAAGGAGCGCGCTGCCCGGGCCGAGCTGGAAGCCCTGCTCTCCGGCGAGGCCGATGGCAACGACGCCTATCTGGAAGTGAACTCCGGGGCCGGCGGCACCGAGTCCAATGACTGGGCGGGCATGCTGCTGCGCATGTATTCGCGCTGGGCCAGGGCTCACGGATATGAGGTCCAGATCGAGGCCGAGGAGCAGGGCGAACAGGCGGGCATCAAGTCCGCCACGATCCTGATCTCCGGGCCGAACGCCTATGGCTGGCTGAAATCGGAGTCGGGTGTTCACCGCCTGGTGCGCATCAGCCCCTATGATGCGGCGGCCAAGCGCCATACCTCCTTCGCCTCAATCGGCGTCTCTCCGGTCGTGGACGACACCATCGAGATCGACATCAATCCGTCCGATGTCCGCACCGACACCTACCGCGCCTCCGGCGCCGGCGGCCAGCACATCAACAAGACCGATTCGGCTGTGCGCCTGACCCACGTCCCGACCAATACGGTCGTGGCCTGTCAGGCCGGCCGGTCGCAGCACCAGAACCGGGAACAGGCCTGGAAGATGCTGAGGGCGCGGCTGTACGAACTGGAACTGCAGCGGCGCGAGGCCGCCGCCCAGGCCATGGCTGACGCCAAGACGGATATTGGCTGGGGTCACCAGATCCGGTCCTATGTCTTGCAGCCCTATCAGATGGTCAAGGACCTGCGGACCGAGGTCGAGACCTCCGACACCCAGGGCGTTCTTGACGGCGACCTGGATCCGTTCATGGGGGCTGCGCTGGCCGCGAGAGTGGGCGAAACACGCGGGTCAACGGTCGAATAGCCCGCTCCACGACCGAACAAGGCCCCGGATCGCTCCGGGGCCTCGTTCCTTGCGCCAAACTTGACCAACCCGGCCGAACGCGTCCTAGAGAGGACGCAGGGGTACCGCATCGAGGGCATTCTCCAGCGCTGCCGTCGGGTTGGCGGCGGGCTGCGGTGCAGCCTGTGGAGCGAACGTGGTCGGCTGAACCGGGGCGGCGACGGGCGTCGCTACCGCCGGAGCGGGAGCCGGGGCCTCGCGCCGGCTTTGCAGCACGCGGCCCTGGAAGTAGGCGCCGATATCGATCGACAGCTGTTCGGCCGTGATGTCGCCATCGACATAGGCGGTGGCGACCAGCTTGACCTGTTTGCCGGTCACGCCGCCCACGACACGGCCGCGCACCTCCAGATAGTCGGCGGTCACATTGCCCTCGATGGCCCCGGTCTCGCCGACAATCAGGCGGCCGACGCGGACATCGCCCTTGATCGAACCGTCGACCTGCAGATCGCCCTGGCCGGCGACGACCCCTTCGAACTGAAGGTCGGCAGACAGGGTGGACAGGCCGCGCGGCGGCGCCGCATGACCCTGGGCGGGGGCGGCGGACAAACGGGGGGCAGTTGCCTCGGGCATGGGCGGAATCTCGGGAACCGGGGGGCGGACGGGGGCTTTAGTCATCTTGTTGAACAAGGGTCTCTCCTGCTCTGAGGAAGCGGGCTGGGTTCTGCGGGCGGCCGTCCACCCACACTTCGTAGTGGAGATGCACCCCGGTCGAGCGACCGGTGGTGCCCATGGCGCCGATGCGCTGGCCGAGCGCCACCGCCTGGCCGGGCTGGACAGCGATGGCGTTCAGATGGGCGAAGCGGGTCTTGAAACCGCGCCCATGGTCTAGCTCGACAGTATTGCCATACCCTGAACGCACACCGGCGAAGGACACCACGCCCGGGGCCGTGGCGTGGATGGGCGCGTTCAGGCCGGCGGCGAAGTCCTGACCCTGATGCAGGGCGGGATGGCCGTTGAAGGGATCGAAGCGGAAACCGAAGCCGGACGTCGTGCGGGCGTCTGCGGGGCGGTGGAGCGGCAGGCTGGCGGCGGCATCGGCCAGGCTGCGCATCTCATAGAGGTTGTCAGCGGCGCGGCGGATGCGCAGGGCGAACGCCTCGTCCACATCCAGAATGGCGGCCAGGGCGCGCGGATCGCGGGCCTCGACCAGCGGGCCGCCGAGCGCGGCGCCCGAGGCCGCATAGGCCGCCGGGTTCAGCCCGGCCAGGCGGAAGGCGAGCCGCAGGCGTTCGGATCGGTTCTGGGCGAACAGTTCGGCCCGCTCGATCAGCCGCTCCTGATCCAGCCGCACCGACAGGATGCGCTGGACAGGCGAGGCGGAGGCGTTCAGCGGCCGGGCAGGGGCCAGTGCGGTCCGGGCCCCCGCGACGCCCTGGAACATCCCCATGACGCCGGTAAGGGCGGCGTGGCGCCGCTCGACCATATGGGCCATCTCATCCAGCGAGCCCGTGGTGGCCGACATCCGGACCACGGCGGTGTCCAGCCGTGCCTGGAGGTCGGCGTTCAGCCGCTCGGCGCCCGCCCGCTCCCGCGCCAGACGGGCCTCGGCCCGATGGGCGGTGAAACCGGTCATCACCGTCGCGCCGGTCGCCACAACGGTCCAGCCGGCGACGACCATCCCTGCGGCAGCCAGCATCAGCTGCTTGCGCGTGCTGATGGCATAGCCGCGGATGTCCCCGTCGGCGCGAAGATAAATTTGCCGCTCGGGGAACCAGCGCCTGATCCAGCCCCCGCCGGTCCCGTCTGTCTTGTGGCCCATGTGAACCGCCCCGTTTTCGGGCGGCACTATCCGTCAGTCAGGCCACTGGAACAACACTGTTCATGGTTGGTTAACCATCAATCTATCGTTCAAACGCCTCGCAGGAATACATGGTCATCGCAGATTCGCGTTTGAGGCGAGCTGTAAAACACGTGTACCCGGCGCCGGACCTTCTTCAACTATTTATGACAGGCCCGAACGGTAGGTCAGGGCGCCTGTACAAAGCCCAGGACGGCCTCTGCATGCCCCTTGACCGACACCTTTCGCCAGACCTGACGGATCAGTCCGTCGGCGGCGATCAGGACAGTGGCGCGTTCGATCCCCATATAGGTCTTGCCGTACAGGGTTTTCTCGACCCAGACGCCGAAGGCCTCGGTGACTGAGCCGTCTTCATCAGAGGCCAGGATCACCCCCAGCTCGCGCTTTTCCGCAAACCGCGCCAGCTTCTTCACAGGATCGCGCGACACGCCGATCACCGCAACGCCCGCCGCCTCGAACTGCGGCAGCAGGGCCGTAAAGTCCTGCCCCTCGGTGGTGCAGCCGGGGGTGTCGGCCTTGGGGTAGAAATACAGCACGAAGGGCCGGCCCGAGAGGGCGGCGGACGAGACGCGGTCGCCCGTATGGGTCGCCATATCGAAGGCGGGCGCGGGATGGCCGGGAGTCAGGTCCGTCATGGTCGAAATCCTCTCATCGATTGCCGTCACTACGACTTCGGCGATCAAACGGGTCGCACCAGAACGATTTTTTTCTTGCCGGCCGCCAGTTTGAAGACGCCGTCGGCATTGATGTCGCCCGCCTCGATCAACCGTGCGCCGTCGGCGACGGGCTGGTCGTTCAAACGCAGGCCGCCGCCCTGGGCCAGACGGCGGGCCTCGCCGTTGGAGGCGCTGAGACCGGCCCTGGTCATGACGGAGGCGATCATGGCGCCGATTACCTCTTCGCGCGGCAGTTCGACGGTCGGCAGGTCGGCGGACAGCCTGCCTTGTTCGAAGGCGCTCTCGGCCGCGCCTCTGGCGCTGGCCGCCGCCTCTGCGCCGTGCAGCAAGGTGGTCGCTGCGTCGGCGAGAGCCTTCTTGGCCTCGTTGATCTCCGCCCCGGGCAAGGCCTCCAGCCGGGCGATCTCGTCCAGCGGCAGGTCGGTGAACAGGCGCAGGAACTTGCCGACGTCGGCGTCTTCGGCGTTGCGCCAGAACTGCCAGTAGTCATAGGGACTGAGCTGTTCAGCGTTCAGCCAGACCGCCCCTTGCGCCGTCTTGCCCATCTTGCCGCCCGAGGCCGTGGTCAGGAGGGGGGTGGTCAGGCCGTAGGCGGCCTTCTGGTCCACGCGGCGGACCAGATCGACGCCCGAGACGATATTGCCCCACTGGTCCGACCCGCCCATCTGCAGGGTCACATTGTGGCGGCGGTTCAGCTCCAGGAAGTCCACTGACTGCATCAGCATGTAGTTGAACTCGAGGAAGCTCATCGGCTGTTCGCGTTCCAGCCGCAGCTTGACCGAGTCGAAGGCCAGCATCCGGTTGACGGTGAAATGGGCGCCGTAGTCGCGCAGGAACTCGATGTAGCCGTACTGCGACAGCCAGTCGTCATTGTTGATCAGGATGGCGTCGGTCGGGCCGTCGCCGAAGGTCAGGAAGACCTCGAACACCGACTTGATGGAGGCGATGTTGGCGGCGATGTCGGCGTCGGTCAGCTGCGGGCGTGAGCTGTCGCGGCCGGTCGGGTCGCCGACCTTGGTGGTGGCGCCGCCGATGATGACCACGGGCTTGCCGCCCGCCTGCTGCAGCCGGCGCAGCATCATCACCGAGATGAGATTGCCGACGTGCAGGCTCTTCGCCGTGGCGTCGAAGCCGACGTAGCCGACCACAATCCCGGCCGCAGCGGCCGCATCCAGCTCGGCGGGGTGGGTCACCTGGTGGATGTAGCCGCGGTCACGCAGGGTGGTGAGGAAGGCGGACTTGAAGTCGGTGGGGGCAGGGGTCTCGGTCATGGCGGTTCCGTTAGCAGGGAGGCCAGCGGGCGTCATCCGTTTCCGGGGAAGAACGCGCCGCCGGCGAGGGCGGCGCGTGGGTTCGCGGCCGCTCGCTAGCTCAGCGGGCGGTAATACAGGCCGGTGCGGGCGGTGACGGCGAACATCCGGGCTGGATAGGGCGCGGTGCGCCGGAGCGTCAAGCCCGCCCCTTTGAGGCGCGGGGCGAAATGGGGTTGAAGCCACGCGGCGTCATGGTCGATTAGAGGCGTGACGCCGCTCCTGACGAAAGACGATCCTCATGGCCCTACCCGTGCGAAACCCGGCGGCCCTGCGCCTGCTGATCGGCTGGATCGTCATCGCGGCGCTGACGCTGGGCGGACTGGCCCTGATCGGGTTCGGGCCCGGGAGCGCGGGCTTCAACTCCGTCTTCCTGCCGGCGATCGTCGCGGTCCTGTTCCAGGGCGGCGCGGCCTTGATGGCGGTCCGGCGCGGCCATGTGCGGCTGGGCTGGATCATCCTTCTGTCGCCGACCGTGCTGCTGATCGGGACGATCGTGCTGATCTTCGGTCTGTATCTCCTTGGCAGACCCTGAGGCCGATCCGTGCCCGGCGCCACTCTCATTCCGCACCCCGCATCGCCGTCCGGCCCTGCGACGACGATCGCGGTCGAATATGTGCGGCGGGCCGGGCAGCTCTGGCTTCGCTTCATTTTCGAGGGCGATCCCGACCTGGTCCTCTGGCCGGCAGAAGCACCGTCGGGACGTGCGGATGATCTCTGGACCCACACCTGTTTCGAGGCCTTCGTCAGCACGCCCGACGGCTATCGAGAGTTCAACCTGTCTCCGTCCGGTCAATGGGCTGCGTACCGTTTCACCGGCTATCGCGACGGCATGAGCGCTGCGGATGAGGGCGTCGTGGTCGATGGTCTCGACGGCGGATCGGACTACGTGGCTCTGGAGGGCCGGATCGACCTTCCCGACGACGCGCATCGTCTCGGCCTCTCCGCCGTCATCGAGGACATCGACGGCGACAAGACCTATTGGGCCCTGGCCCATCCGTCGGATAAGCCGGACTTCCATCATCCCGACTCGTTCACGCTGGTCCTGCCGGCGCCCGAAGCCGCTGCAACGGAAGCCAAATGAAATTCGGCATCGACCGCCTGATCTCCGAACACGCGCTTCAGGCGGAACTGAAGGGACGGCGCGTGGCCCTGCTGGCCCATCCGGCCTCGGTGACGGCGGACCTGACCCATTCGATCGATGCGCTCGCCGCCATTCCCGGCATCCAGCTGACCGCCGCCTTCGGTCCCCAGCACGGGATGAAGGGCGATCTGCAGGACAATATGATGGAGACCCCGGACGAGACGGATCCGGTGCACGGCATCCCGGTCTTCAGCCTGTATGGCGAGGTGCGGCGGCCCAGCGGCCCGTCGATGACCACCTTTGACGTCATCCTGATCGACCTTCAGGACGTCGGCTGCCGCATCTACACCTTCGTCACGACCCTGCTCTATGTGCTGGAGGCTGCGGCGGAGCACGGCAAGACGGTCTGGGTGCTGGACCGCCCCAATCCGGCCGGGCGCCCGGTGGAGGGCACGATCTTGCGGCCGGGCTGGGAGAGTTTCGTCGGGGCCGGGCCCATGCCGATGCGGCACGGCATGACCCTGGGCGAGATGGGCCACTGGTTCATCGATCATTTCGGGCTGAAGGTCGACTATCGCGTCATCGAGATGCAGGGCTGGGACCCGGAGGCCGCGCCGGGCTACGGCTGGCCGCTGGGCGAACGCAGCTGGATCAACCCCAGCCCCAATGCGCCCAATGTGTCGATGACCCGCGCCTATGCCGGGACGGTGATGCTGGAGGGGGCGACCCTGTCGGAGGGACGCGGCACCACCCGGCCGCTGGAGCTGTTCGGGGCGCCCGATATCGACGCCCGGGCGGTGATGGCGGAGATGAAGGCGCTGGCCCCCGACTGGATCAAAGGCTGCGTCCTGCGCGACTTCTGGTTCCAGCCGACCTTCCACAAACACGTCGGCCGGCTGTGCAACGGGGTCCAGATCCACGTCGACGATCCGCACTATGACCACACCACCTTCAGGCCGTGGCGGGTGCAGGCCCTGGCGTTCAAGGCGATCCGGCGGCTCTATCCCGACTATGACCTGTGGCGGGACTTCCCCTATGAATATGCGTTCGGGAAGCTGCCGATCGATGTGATCAACGGTGGGCCGGAGTTGCGCGAGTGGGTGGATGACCCCGCCTCGATGCCGGACGACCTGGACGCCGTGGCCGGCCCCGACGAGCGGGCGTGGATCGAGGCGCGCAAGCCCTTCCTGCTGTATTGATGACCACCTCCCGCGACCGGTGGGTCGGGACGGCCTGCGGCGTCGGGGCCGGGGCCATGTGGGGGCTGGTCTTTCTGGCGCCCAAGATCGCGCCGGACGCCTCGCCCCTGCTGATGAGCGCGGGCCGGTATCTGGCCTATGGGCTCATCGCGGCCCTTCTGCTGGCGCCGCGCTGGCGCAGGGTGACGGCTCTGCTGAACGCCAGGGCGTGGTGGGCGCTGGCCTGGCTGAGTCTGGCGGGGAACATCGTCTACTACCTGTTCCTGGTCGTCAGCGTGCATTTCGCGGGCGTCGCGGCCTCGGCCCTGATCGTCGGCATGGTGCCGGTGGTGGTGGCGGTCTGGGGCCTGCGCGACGCGGACGCGCCGCCGCTGACGAAGGTGGGGCCGCCGATCCTGCTGGCCGCGCTGGCCGTGGCCCTGATCGGGTGGGAGAGCCTGTCGCGCGAGGGCGCGGGGCGGGATGGGGGCTCGGTGTTGATCGGCCTCGGCTGCGGACTGGCGGCCCTGCTGTGCTGGTCGGCCTATGCGGTGGGCAACAGCCGCTGGATGGCCCGGCTGCCGCAGGTCAGCGCGCATGAGTGGTCGTTGTTGACCGGAGTGGTGACCGGCGGTTTCGCCCTGCTGCTGGCCGGGCCGGCCCTGGTCGGCGGCGGGGCGATGACGCCGGACCAGTGGGCGCGGCTGGGGGCGGTCAGCGTCGGGGTGGCGGTGCTGGCCTCCATCGTCGGCAACGCCTTCTGGAACCAGGCGAGTCGTCTGTTGCCCCTGTCGATGCTGGGCCAGATGATCGTGTTCGAGACCCTGTTCGCCTTCCTGTACGGCTATCTGTGGGAAGGGCGGGGGCCGACGGTGGTGGAGGTCGCGGCCATGATCCTGATGGTGGTCAGCGTGGTGTGGTGCCTGCGGGCGCACCGGTCGTCCACGGTCGCGGTGGTGGAAAGCGAGCACTGACCCGCCAGGCGGGAAAAAGCGCACTCGAAGAAAAATGGAGTGCACATCGTGCACATTTTCTCGTGAGGCGGGGCGTGGTGAGCGCGCTCAACGGGAAGCGAGCGTGATCGGCGGCGATGTCAAAGACCGGGCCGCAGAGTGGCATGGCGATGCGTCAGAAACGGTCGTGTGCTTCCACAACCCGGCTATCGTCATCCTCCGGTCTGCGCCGCTGCGCGGCTTGCCGGAGGATGACGATCGCTAGAGAAGCGAAGCGTGCGGCTTACGCCGGCTCGGCTTCCAGTCGCTTGTCCAGATACAGGCCCACGCGGCGGTCGACGGCGTCGATATGGTCCTGCCAGAAGTGGCTGGCGCCGTCCTCCAGCTCATAGTCGATGACGATGCCCTTCTGGGTGCGCAGCTTGTTGACCACGCGCTCGACCTCGACCGGCGGCACGATGGTGTCGGCGGTGCCATGCAGGAACAGGCCCGAGGCCGGGCAGGGGGCCAGGAAGCTGAAATCGTACATGTTCGACGGCGGCGAGACCGAGATGAAGCCGTCCGTTTCCGGACGGCGCATCAGCAGTTGCATGCCGATGTAGGCGCCGAACTGATAGCCGGCGACCCAGGTCTGGGTGGCGGCCGGGTTGTTGGACTGGAGCCAGTCCAGGGCGGTGGCCGCGTCGGCCAGTTCGCCGATGCCGCTGTCGAACTCGCCCTGGGACTTGCCGACGCCGCGCGAATTGTAGCGCAGGGTCGCAAAGCCGCGCTTCACGAACAGCTGGTACAGGGTCACCGCCACCGGGTTGTTCATATGCCCGCCCGCCTTGGGGTGGGGGTGCAGGATCAGGGCGATCGGGGCGTTCGGGCGTTTGCCCGGAGAATAGCGGCCTTCGATGCGGCCCGATGCGCCGGGCAGGATGACTTCAGGCATAGGGCTCTGGAATCCGTTCAACTGTCGTTTCGAGACGGGGGAATACTTGACCGCAGCGGTAGGACTTTCTAAGTCCAGCCGGCGCGCAACCGCCTTCGGGAAGGCGCGGGTCTTAGCATAGAGGCCCCGAAAAGCGCGAGATTTTTGAAGGCCCCCGATGCGACTCTCGACCAAGGGACGATACGCCGTCATGGCGATGGCCGATCTGGCCAGAAACGGCCGCGCCGACGGCGAGGTTTCACGCGCTGTGTCGCTGGCCGAAATCGCCGCCCGACAGGAGATTTCGCTGTCCTATCTGGAACAGCTGTTTGCCCGTCTGAGGAAGAGCGGGCTGGTCCAGAGCGTGCGCGGCCCCGGCGGCGGCTATCGTCTGGCCAAGGGGGCGCATGAGACGGTGGTGGCCGAAATCGTTCTCGCCGTCGACGAACCGATCCGCGCCACCCGCTGCGTGGCCCACGGCTCGCCCAAGGGCTGTATGCTGGCCGGCGAGCGCTGCATCACCCACAATCTGTGGGAGGACCTGGGCGACGAGATCCATCGCTATCTGGCCGGGGTGTCGCTGGAAGACGTGGTGATGAACCGAACCGGCTCGCGTCGGCACACGCCGACCAGCCCGGACGCCTCGTCCGTCGGGGTGGCGGCATGACGGTTTATCTCGACAACAACGCCACCGCCCCGCTGCGGCCGGAGGCGGTGGAGGCGATGACGGCGGCGCTGGCCGAGGTCGGCAATCCGTCGTCGATCCATGCGGCCGGCCGCAAGGCGCGGGCGCGGGTCGAGACGGCGCGCGGTCAGGTCGCGGCCCTGATCGGCGCCTCGGCCCAGGACGTGACCTTTACCGGCTCGGGCACCGAGGCCAACGCCCTGGCCATCCATTCGGCGATCGCGGCGGGCTTTCGTCGACTGATCGTCAACCCGACCGAACACCCCGGCGTGCTGGAGACGGTGCGGGCCACAGGACTGCCGGTCGAATGGCTGGAGGTCGAGGAGGACGGGCTGGTCGCCATCGACGAGATCGGCGAGCGGCTTCAGGCCTCCGATAGGCCGGCGCTGGTCATCGTCCAGTTCGCCAACAGCGAGACGGGGGTGGTCCAGACCTTCCCGGAGGTGGCCCAGGTCTGCAAACGCTTCGGCGCCTGGCTGCACGTCGATGCGGTTCAGGCGGTCGGCAAGACCCCGATACAGGCGCACCATGTCGGCGGCGACACCTGGACCCTGTCGGCGCACAAGCTGGGCGGACCCCAGGGCGTGGGCGCCGTGGTCAACGTGACCGGCCGGACGTTGACGCCTGACCTGCGCGGCGGCGGTCAGGAGCGCGGCCTGCGCGCCGGCACCGAGAATGTCGCGGCCATCGCCGGCTTCGGCGCGGCGGCCGAGGCGGCGCTGAACGACTTCGACGCCATCGCCCGCCAGCAGCCCTGGCGCGACGCGGCCCTGGCGCGGATGGAGGCCGTCGGCGCCGAGGCCGTCGGGGCCGGCGCCTGGATCCTGCCCAATGTCCTGTCGGCGGCCGTCGAGGACTGGCCCAGTGGAATGCAGGTCATGGCCCTGGATCTGGCGGGGGTCATGGTCTCGGCCGGCTCGGCCTGTTCCTCGGGCAAGGTGGCGAAGTCGCCGGCGCTGGAGGCCATGGGGTTGACCCATCTGGCCGGGGGCGTGATCCGCGCCTCGGGCGGCTGGGCCACGACCGAGGCCGACTGGGTCCGGTTCGCGGACGTGTGGATTGAAGCCTACGGCGCCTGGCGCGCCAGACGACAGGAGAGGGCCGCGTAATGGCCGCCGTTCAGGAAACCATCGACGCCGTCGCCGCCCTCGAGAAATACGAGCACGGCTTCACCTCGGACATCGAGACCGAATACGCCCCCCGCGGGCTGAGCGCCGACATCGTCCGCTTCATCTCCGAGAAGAAGGGCGAGCCGGAATGGATGCTGGAATGGCGTCTGGCCGCCTATGAACGCTGGCTGGCCATGGAGGAGCCGAACTGGGCCTCGGTGAAGTACGAGCCGGTCGATTACCAGTCGCTGTTCTACTACGCCGCGCCCAAGAAGAAGGACGGGCCCAAGTCGCTGGACGAGGTCGATCCGGAAATCCTGGCCATCTACGCCAAGCTGGGCATTCCGCTGGGCGAGCAGGCGGTGCTGGCCGGCGTCGAGGGCGCGCCGCGCTATGCCGTGGACGCGGTGTTCGACAGCGTCAGTGTGGTCACCACCTTCAAGGCCGAACTGGCCAAGGTGGGCGTGATTTTCATGCCGATTTCTGAGGCCTTGCGCGAATATCCGGATCTGGTGCGGCAATATCTGGGATCGGTGGTGCCGGTCTCGGACAACTATTTCGCGGCCCTGAATTCGGCTGTCTTTTCTGATGGATCCTTCGTCTACATCCCGCCGGGCGTAAAATGCCCGATGGAGCTGTCGACCTATTTCCGCATCAACGCCAGCCAGACCGGCCAGTTCGAACGCACCCTGATCATCGCCGACAAGGGCAGCTACGTCTCCTATCTGGAGGGCTGCACCGCCCCGATGCGGGACGAGAACCAGCTGCATGCGGCGGTGGTCGAGCTGGTCGCCCTGGACGACGCCGAGATCAAATATTCGACGGTCCAGAACTGGTACCCCGGCGACGCCGAGGGCAAGGGCGGCGTCTACAACTTCGTCACCAAGCGCGCCGACTGCCGGGGCGACCGGTCCAAGGTCAGCTGGACCCAGGTCGAGACCGGCTCGGCCGTGACGTGGAAATATCCGTCCTGCGTCCTGCGCGGCGAAGAGAGCTCGGGCGAGTTCTATTCGATCGCCATCACCAATGGACATCAGCAGGCCGACACCGGCACCAAGATGATTCATCTGGGCAAGAATTCGAAGAGCCGGATCATCGCCAAGGCGGTGTCGGCGGGGAAGTCGGACTCGACCTATCGCGGCCTGGTCTCGGTGCATCCCAAGGCGACCGGGGTGCGCAACTTCACCCAGTGCGACAGTCTGTTGATCGGCGGCGACTGCGGCTCCCACACGGTGCCCTATATCGAGGCCCGCAACGGCTCGGCCCAGCTGGAGCATGAGGCGACGACCACCCGCCTGAGCGACGACCAGCTATTCTACGCCCAGCAACGCGGCCTGTCGCAGGAGGAGGCGGTGGCGCTTCTGGTCAACGGCTTCGTCCGCGACGTGATGCAGAAGCTGCCGATGGAGTTCGCGGTGGAAGCGCAGAAGCTGGTGGCGATCTCGTTGGAAGGGAGCGTGGGGTGAGCTTCCTTCAGGCGCAGTACGAAGCAGAGACGCACCGACTGGAAATGGAATCGATGGCGAAGGCGGAAGCTGATCGACTAGCCGAGCTGGCTAGGAAGAAAAGTCCAGAGCGACTTTGGCTCGAGGAGCTTTTCGAGATGCTCGCCGTCGAGGCAGCGTTTGCATCGGCTAAGGGTTTCAAACTGGAGGACCGGCACGATCAAATCGTCCTTCAAGGTGAGCACAGTCTCATCTCGGTCCACGTGAACTGCCAGAAGCTTCAGGTGTCCAAGCTGGCGATCATGACGGTCCTGCCGGGTGACAAGGCGAAGAAGAAGGCCGCACCAGAGAACGCTCAACCTCTCCAGTTCGCGATGCCTATCGGCGAGGGCGATACCCAATGGGTCGAAACGGCCAAAGAAGCCGTCGAACTAATCGGGCGCTATCTCGCTCAAGCAACTTTCCGAAGTGATTTGAATGCTATCGATCAATAACCTCCACGTTTCCGTCGGCGACAAGCCGATCCTCAATGGCCTGACGCTCGACGTTCCGGCGGGCGAGGTGCACGCCATCATGGGGCCGAACGGGGCGGAAAGCCGGGAGCTGTGCTATGTCAGAGACGGAGGTCAGCATGTCCGCCTTACCTAAGACCCGCGCCATAACCCTCGAAGTTGAGGACGGTCTCGCCGAGCGGTTTCAACGCGCCGCCGAGGATCGGGGTATCTCCCTGAACGAGCTGATCGTCGGTTTCGCGGACTGGACCTTGCAGGAGCAGCAGTCCATGTCGAACGCCCCGTTGACGCCTGAGCAGATCGCTCAGGTCGAGGCCGGGATCGCGTCCGCCGAGCGCGGTGAGCTGATCCCGCAAGAGGAAGTGTTTGCCCGACTGAAGGAGCGCTTTCCAGACGAGACCGGGCGCGAAATCCTCGAACGCGCCGTGGAGTCGTACAGCGAGTTGCTCACCTATGCCGCCGATATGCCCGCCCTGCACGAAGACTGGGATGCTCAGGTCGCGAGGGGCCTGGCCGATGTCGCGCGAGGGGACGTCACGCCGCAGCACGAAGTCTTCGCCCGTTGGAAGGCAAAGTACGGGTGAGGATCGTCGAGTGGGGTAGGTCCGCGGAACTCTCGGCTGAGCGATTCCTGGACATGCTGCTGGACGAAAATCCAGCGGCAGCCAAGCGAGCGCGCGAGGAGATCCAGGGCGCCACCCGGCGCTTCATGTGGATGCCGACGCCGGGGCGAACCTCAACGCGGTGGCCCGGCTGTCGAGAACTGGGCCTCCTGCGTTGGAAGAAGATTATCGTGTTCAAGATCTTCCCAGACCGCCTTTCTGTGTTGGCCTTTCTCGACGCCCGACAAGACCTCGACACCATCGACCTGACTGAAAAATGAAACCCATGCTCTCCATCTCCAACCTCCACGTTTCCGTCGGCGACAAGCCGATCCTCAAGGGCCTGACGCTCGACGTTCCGGCGGGCGAGGTGCACGCCATTATGGGGCCGAACGGGGCCGGGAAGTCGACTCTGGGCTATGCCCTGTCGGGGCGGCCCGGCTATGAGGCGACCGAAGGCGCTGTGTCGTGGAATGGCGAGGACCTGCTCGACCTCGACCCGGCGGCGCGGGCGGCGAAGGGCGTGTTCCTGTCGTTCCAGTATCCGATCGAGATCCCCGGCGTCCCGGCCCTGACCTTCGTGCGCACGGCGCTGAACGCCCAGAAGCGGGCGCGGGGCGAGGAGGAGGTGTCGGCGCCCGCCTTCCTCAAACAGGTCAAGGCGGCGTCGGCGGCGTTGAAGATGGACTTTGACATGCTGAAGCGGCCGCTGAACGTCGGCTTCTCGGGCGGCGAGAAGAAGCGGATGGAGATCCTGCAGATGGCCCTGCTGGAGCCGTCGTTGCTGATCCTCGACGAGACCGATTCCGGCCTCGACATCGACGCCCTGCGCATCGTGTCGGAGGGGGTGAACGCCCTGCGTTCGCCCGACCGCGCCATGCTGGTCATCACCCACTATCAGCGGCTGCTGGACTATATCAAACCCGACCGGGTCCATGTGCTGGCCGCGGGCCGGATCGTGGCCTCGGGCGGGCCGGAGCTGGCGTTGCAGCTGGAGGCGGAAGGGTACGACAAGTATCTGCCGCAGGCGGCATGACGGCGCTGGACCTGCGCGACCCCTCCACCTTCCCGTCGCGGCGGGTGGAGGCGTGGAAATACACCGACCTGCGGCGGGTGCTGAAGGATGCGCCCGAGCCGTCGCCGACCACCGCGATCGGCCCGCCCGGACCCTTCTACGACCTGGGCGGCGAGGCCATCGTCTTCGCCAACGGCCGACCCGTCGGCGTCGCCGACTTCATCGCTTCGGGCGACCAGACCCTGCGCCTGCGGTTCATCTCCAACGCTGTCGGCTCCGGCCATACCGCCTCGGCGCGGGTGGTGGCGCGACCGGGCGCGCGGCTGCTGCTGGTGGAGACCCACGAGGGCTCGGGCTCGGCCTATGTCGCGCACAACCGGCTCGACATTGACGTGGCGCGGGACGCCGAGGTGATCCGCGTGGTCCTGGTCGAGGAGCCGGAAGACTCCATCTCGATCACCGACATCGACGTGCGCGTGGCGCCGGGCGGCGTCTATCGCCAGACCACCATCACCACGGGCTCGAGGCTGCAGCGTCAGGCCACGACGGTCGCCCATGGCGGCGAGGGGACGGAGATCACCCTCGACGGCCTGTACGCCCTGTCCGGCGAACGCCATGCCGACCTGACCAGCGTTGTCCGCCACGGCGGGCTGAACGGCGTCACCTCGCAACTGACCAAGGGCGTGGTGCGCGACACGGCGCGCGGGGTGTTCCAGGGCAAGATCGTGGTCGAGCGCGGGGCGGACGGTACGGACGCCCGCATGGGCCACCACGCCCTGATTCTGGGTGAACGGGCCGAGGTGGACGCCAAGCCGGAGCTGGAAATCTATGCCGACGACGTCCAGTGCGCCCACGGCAATACGGTCGGCAATCTGGACGAGAGCGCCCTGTTCTACATGCAGCAGCGCGGGATCCCGCTGGACGAGGCGCGGGCGCTGTTGACCCAGGCCTTCCTGTTCGAGGTCTTGGACCGCATCGCCCACGAAGGCGCGAGAGAGGTGGTGAGGGCATGGCTGACGGAACGGCTCTAAATCCTCCCCCATCGGGGGAGGGGGACCACCCGAAGGGTGGTGGAGGGGGCTCGCCCCAGACACCGTCTTTGCAGTCAGCCCCCTCCGTCACGGCGCAAGCGCGCCGCGCCACCTCCCCCAACGGGGGAGGAATGTTCGACCCCTATGCCGCCCGCGCCCAGTTCCCGATCCTGTCGCGGACGGTGAACGGCAAGCCGCTGGTGTATCTGGACAACGCCGCCTCGGCCCAGAAGCCGCGCGCGGTGATCGACGCCCTCGTGGCGACGATGGAGGGCGGTTACGCCAACGTCCATCGCGGCCTGCACACCCTGTCGAACGAGGCGACCGAGGCCTTTGAAGCCGCGCGGGAAAGCGTCGCCCGCTTCCTGAACGCGCCGTCGCCGGACCAGATCGTCTGGACCAAGGGGGGGACAGAGGCGATCAATCTGGTCGCCAACGGCCTCGGCCTGTCGATCCAGCCCGGCGACGAGATCATCGTCTCGGAGATGGAGCACCACTCCAACATCGTGCCCTGGCACCTGCTGCGCGAGCGGCAGGGGGCGGTGCTGAAATGGATCCCGATCCTCGATGACGGGTCGCTGGACATGGCGGCCTATGCCGAGCTGCTGGGACCCCGGACGCGGATGGTCGCGGTCACCCACATGTCCAATGTGCTGGGCACGGTGAACCCGATCACCGAGATCACCCGACTGGCCCATGCGGCGGGGGCCCAGGTGCTGATCGACGGCTGTCAGGGCGCGGTGCACGACACGCCGGACGTGCAGGCCGTGGGTTGCGACTGGTATGTCCTGACCGGCCACAAGCTGTATGGCCCGACCGGCATCGGCGCCCTGTATGGCACGGCCGGGGCGCTGGAGGCCCTGCCGCCGTATCAGGGCGGGGGCGAGATGATCGAGACGGTCACCCGCGACGCCGTGACCTATGCCAGGCCGCCGCACCGGTTCGAGGCCGGCACCCCGCCGATCCTCGAGGCCATCGGCCTGGGCGCGGCGCTGGAGTGGCTGTCGGGCTTCGACCGGTCGGCGGTGGCGGCGCACGAGCATGCGCTGTACGCCCACGCGCGCGCGCGCCTGGACGGTCTGGACTGGCTGCGGGTGCTGGGCGAGGCGGACGGGAAGGGGGCCATCCTGACCTTTGCGGTCCAGGACGCCCACGCCCACGACATCGCCCAGATCATGGATCGCTACGGCGTCGCCGTGCGGGCGGGGCTGCACTGCGCCGAACCCCTGTCGAAAAGACTGGGGGTGACGTCGAGCACCCGGGCCTCCTTCGCCCTATATAACACCGTGGAAGATACGGATGCCTTTGTGGACGCGCTGATCAGGGCGCGGGAGTTTTTTGTGCAGTGATGACCGACGACGTAAAAATCAGCGACAGCCCGACCTTCGCCGAGACCTGGTCGGAACCGCAAAAGAGCGCCCTGTCCCAGGCCGAGCTGGACCAGCTGACCGACGACCTGATCGCGGCGCTGAAGACGGTCTATGACCCGGAAATCCCGGTCGACATCTATGAGCTGGGCCTGATCTACAAGGTCGATGTCTCCGACGATCGCGATGTGCTGGTCGAGATGACCCTGACGGCGCCCGGCTGTCCCGTGGCCGGCGAAATGCCGGGCTGGGTCGAGGATGCTGTGGAAAAGGTCCCGGGCGTGAAGTCGGCCAGGGCCAACCTTGTGTTCGACCCGCCCTGGGATTCTTCCAAGATGAGCGACGAGGCCAAATTGGCCCTGAACATGTTCTGATGGGGAGAACCCTCCACATTCCGTCACCCCCGGGCTCGACCCGGGGTCCGGACGTTCCGGGGCGTTGCGTGGGAGCGCGTGTCCAGGTCGCAGGGCCCGCCTTCCCTGTCTTGAGTGGGGAAAATCCGATCCTCGGGTCGAGCCCGACGATGACGGTTGGAGACATGGCGAAATGACCGACCTGCAGACCTCCCCCCGCGCCCGCCGTCCCCGTCCCAAGGTCGTCACCCTGACCGAGGCGGCGGCCGAACGCGTGCGCGAGATCATGGCGAATGCCGACACCGACTACGTCGGCCTGAAGATCGGGGTGAAGAACGGCGGCTGCGCGGGTCAGGAATACACCTTCGCCTATGCCACCGAAATCCAGCCTCTGGACGAGGTGGTCGAGGACAGGGGCGTCACCGTCCTGATCGATCCCAGGGCCGTGCTGTTCCTGATCGGCACAGAGATCGACTATGAGACCACGCGCCTGGCGTCGAAATTCGTCTTCCGCAATCCGAACCAGACGGACGCCTGCGGCTGTGGCGAGAGCGTCACCATCGTTCCGGCGTCGGCGTTGGAGGTCTGAATCATGGCCGCGCGCGATCCCGCCTTCGAGGACTGGGTGCACGAGCATTTCGCCGCGCTCGGGACCCTGGAGATCAAACGGATGTTCGGCGCCGGCGCGGTGTATCGTCAGGGCGCTCTCTTCGCCCTGCTGGACGACGGCGCGGTCTGGCTCAAGGGCGACGAGAGTAACATTCCCGCGCTTGAGGCCGCCGGGGCGCGCCCGTTCACCTATCCCGGAAAGGACGGGGCGGTGATGAAGCTCGGCTACTGGAGCCTGCCGGACAGCGCGGTCGATGACGCCGACGAGGCTGTCGAATGGGCTCGGGGCGCGATCGAGGTCGCTTTACGCAAGGCCGCTGCGAAGAAGCCCGCGAAAAAGAAAGGTCAGGCCTGAAGGCGCCTCAGGCCTTCGGAGCCGGGGCAGCTGCGGCCTTCTTCGCCTCATCCGGCGTCATGACCTGTACGGCTGGCGTTACGGGTCGGCCCGTGGCTTCGGCCACCAGTTCGGCCGTCCGACCCTCGATGACCCGTTCCAGCCGATCAAGGAACTCGGCCTTGTCGAGGCCGGTGGGGATGGGGTCGAGGAACTCCAGGGTCGCCGTGCCGGGGTGTTTTTCGTACTTCTCCTCGGGCCAGAAGAGGCCGAGGTTGGTGGCCAGGGGCACCACCGGCATGTCGAAATCGCGGTACATATGCCAGACGCCCGAGCGGTAGCGGTATTTCTCGCCGATCTTCGCCAGATGCCCCTCGGGATAGATCAGGATCCTGCGACCCTCCCGATGGGCGTCAGCGCCGCGCTGTTTCAGTGAATCCCTCGCTTCGCGCCCGCCGCAGCTGTTGACGACGATGGCGCCCAGCTTCTTCAGCACCGCGCCCAGCAGGGGGAATTTCTCAAGGTGATCGCCGGTGACGAAGGCCAGATCGTCGAACTGGTCATAGGTGGCGAAGCCGTCGCCCCAGCTCTGGTGTTTGGAAGCGATGATGAAGCCGCCGTCCGGCAGTCGCTCGCGCCCGCGCACCTCCAGCCGGATGGCCGCGAACAGGGCCATGGCCTGGACCATGCGACGGACATAGGCCCGTATGACCCGGGTGGTCAGCTGGCGTCCCGGCGCCAGGGCGGCAAAGGCCGCCGTCAGCCCGTAGGCGACCGACAGAACCCAGTAGGCGATATTGAAGCCAAGGCTACGCATCCCGCCTCCATGCCCTGAAACCCGGGAGGATCAGGCGGCGACCTTCGGCTTCAGGCGTTCGGCGCAAGTGACCCGGTCCCTGCCGTTGTTCTTGGACATATAGAGGGCGGCGTCCGACCGGTCGAGCAACTGGGAGCCGCTTTCGCCCGGCTGACGCTCGGCCAGACCGGCCGAGATGGTCACCGCGCCGAGCTCATCATCGGTCGAACGCCGCCGCAGGGCGCGCGAGCCGATTTCCTGACGGATGGCGTTCAGGGCCGTCTCGACCCCGGCGGCGCTTTCGCCCGGGAAGATGATGGCGAACTCCTCGCCGCCATAGCGCGCGGCGACGCGCGGATGCTTGGAGATACGGCCGATGACGCTGGCGACATAGCGCAGCACCTGGTCGCCGGTCTGGTGGCCCCAGGTGTCGTTGAACCGCTTGAAATGGTCGATGTCGAGGAGGGCAAGGCTCATCGGCTTGCCTTCGCGCTCGGAGTCGTCGCAGGCCCGCAGCAGCTCTTCATCGAACGCCTTGCGATTGGCGAGGTTGGTCAGGGCGTCCGTCATGGCGTCACGACGCACCTGTTCCAGGTGTTCGCGCAGACGGGCGACCTCCTTGGTCGACATCTCCAGCCGGGCTTCCAGGGTGGCGTTCTCGCGCTGGACCTTGCTGGTCGCGTCGGCCAGGCCGGTCACCACCTCCTGCAGGGCGTCAGGACGATCGGCCTGTTTGATATTCGCCGAGGCGTCGGCGAGGGTTTCGCCATAGGCCATCTGGGACTGTTTGGCCTGGGCGATGGCGGAGGCCACGCTGGTCAGTTCGCGATTCAGCACGGCGCCGGCGTCGCGGATTTCCTCCGAAAGGCGGCCGCGCGGCAGGAATTCGGCGGCCAGCATTTCCGAAGTGCCCTCGGTGAAGGCGCCCTGTGCGCTCAGCAGCCGGGTCATCTCCCGTCCGAGCGCGCTTTCGGGATTGCCGATGAAATGCAGCCAGAGTTCGTAGTTCAGGGGCGTCGGCCATGCGCCGGCGGCTTCCATGGCGTCCAATGCCCGACGAGCGAGCTTGAAGGCTTCAGGTCCACGAAGCATGCTTTCGACGTCTGATGACATTCCGGTCCCCGTCGGCGCAATCCACCGCGCCACGGGAGACACCCTAGATGCGCTTCCGTAACACCGGGTTAAACGCTGCGAAATTTCGCCGACCAACGCTCGGGGAACGGCCGTCGTCCCGGGCCCGCCTCCGGATCCCGGTCGGCACAACCGGGGTCCGGACAGGGGCTGGCTCATGCCGGAGCGAAATCCGGCCCGGGTTGGGCAGCGTCCAACCCAACCGGTTTCACTCTAGCGGTTTACCGGAACCGGACGGCGCAGGAAGGCGGGGATGTCGGCGCCGAACCCTGCGCCTTCACGAACCGGATCGGCCTCGCGCGATGACGGGGCGCCGCCATGGCGCTCGGACTGGCGCAGGCGCGGTTCCCGATCCGGTCGTGGCGTTTGCACCGCAACAGCGGGCGTCTTGATGGCTTCGGCGAGGTCGACGTGGGGTTCGACAGACGTCTCGACTTCCGCCACGGGCGCGGCGGCGGGTGATGCGGATTCAGCGGCGGGGCGGGCGCTGCGTCGGCTGCGTGTGCGGCGCACCGGTTCAACCGCATCTGCCGCCGCTTCCGGAACTGCTGCGGCCACGCTCGTTTCGGCAGGGGCGGCCCTCGGGGCGCGCGGCCGGTCCGCAGTCGGGGCGGCTTCGGCGCGCGTCCTGGCCGGACGCCGGGCCCCGCCCGAGCCGGACCAGTCGATGTCCAGCACCAGTTCTTCCGGCGCCATCTTGATCAGCTTGAGGACCTTGTCCAGGCCCTTGTCGTCCGCCGGCGTCACCAGCATGAAGGCCTGTCCCGTCTTGCCGGCGCGACCGGTGCGGCCGATGCGGTGCACATAGTCGTCGGCGTGGTGCGAGACGTCATAGTTGAAGACGTGGCTGACGTCCGGGATGTCCAGACCGCGCGCGGCGACGTCGGAGGCGACCAGGATCTTCAGCGCGCCCGAACGGAAATCCGCCAGGGTCTTCATCCGCAGCGACTGATCGAGGTCGCCGTGGATCGGGGCGGCATCGAAGCCGTGCTGTTTCAGCGACTTGGCGACGACATCGACTTCCGACTTGCGATTGCAGAAGACGATGCCGTTCTTGACGTCCGGTCGGCCGACCAGGGCGCGCAGGGCCTCGCGCTTGGCCTTCGGGTCGCTGGACGGGATGCGGACCAGGTACTGGGTGATGGTCTCGGCCGTCATGGCCGGCCGCGAGGCCTCGATCCGGGTCGGATCCTTCAGGAACTGGGTCGTCAGCCGGGTGATCTCGGGCGGCATCGTGGCCGAGAAGAACAGGGTCTGGCGCTTGGGCGGGGTCAGTTTGAAGATCCGCTCGATATCGGGAATGAAGCCCATGTCCAGCATGCGGTCAGCCTCGTCGACCACCATCAGCTCGACGCCGTTCAGCATCATCTTGCCGCGCTCGAACAGGTCCAGCAGTCGGCCGGGCGTGGCGATCAGGACGTCGACGCCCTTGTTCAGCGCGGCGACCTGGTCGCCCATGGAGACGCCGCCGATCAGCAGCACCCAGGTCAGTTTTGTGCCCTTGGCGTATTTCTCGAACGACGAGGCGACCTGGTCGGCCAGTTCGCGGGTCGGGGCCAGCACCAGGGCGCGAGGCATCCGGGCGCGGGCGCGGCCCTTGGACAGTCTGTCGATGAGGGGAAGGGTGAAGGCGGCGGTCTTGCCGGTGCCGGTCTGGGCGATGCCGAGAACGTCGCGTCCGGCCAGGGCGACCGGGATGGCCTGGGCCTGGATAGGGGTGGCGGTCGTATAGCCGGTATCGGCGACCGCCTGCAGGGTCGTGGGCGAAAGGCCCAGTTGTGCGAATTCTGTCATGGATCCTTGAGGACGAAAGGTATCCCCGTCACGGGGATGCTGCGATGCGCGGAACCGCCCCTCGGTGGGCGAGCGGGCGGCGCGGATTCGCCAGACCTGTCCCGTACGTGGGCCCGATATAGAAACCCCCGTGATTTAGTCAAGTATTTCGAGGCTTTCGCCCGGTTGCATTTCGATCGCGGCGCCTGATAGTCACTCCGGGGACACGCTGTGGGGAAGCGTCGTGTCGACATGGTCTTGGCTGCGGGCGGGGTGGTTTATGGGACGCAAGGGGCTTTTGCGGGCTTCGGCCCTGCTGGGTTGCGCCGCATTGGCGGCTCCCGCTCTCGCGACGGAGCCGCCGATGGCGGCGGCTTTCGGCAATACGGTGATCTCGCGCTATCCGGACGGCGGCTGGGTCAAACACTGGTTTGAACGCAGCGGCGGCTATACCGCCGAGTTTTCGGACGGGCGGCGGATAAGGGGCTCCTGGCGGATCGAGGGCGAACGCCTGTGCCTCAACGACATCCAGCCGTCGATCATGCTGATCCGTCGGTTCTGTTCGCCAATGATCGAGGTGCGTCCGGGCCAGACCTGGGCGTCGCGCGATCCCCTGGGACGTCGGGTGCAGAATGAACTGGTGCCGGGGCGGTAGACAGCCTCGTGAATTTACCCGGGCAATATTGACCCGCGGTTATTGCCCGGGTAAATCATCGTCCGAAACGGAGGCGACCCCATGCAACAAGACCTGACCCAGGGCTCGATAACGGGTCGTCTGATGAGCATGGCCGCCTTCATCGGGGTCGGACTGATCTTCCAGACGGCCTATTTTCTCGTCGATCTCTATTTTGTGGCCAGTCAGGGCGCCGCAGCGATCGCCGGGGTGGGCCTGGCCGGCAGTGTCTTCTTTCTGGCGATGGCGGCGGCGCAGATGGTGGGGGTCGGCGCCCTGTCGCTGATCGCCCGGGCCATCGGCGGGCGGGCGTTCGATGACGCCGAACGGACCTATGGCCAGGCCATGCAGATCGCCCTTCTGCTTGCGGGGGTCAGCCTGGTCGGCGGCTACGCCCTGGCCCGCCCCGCCCTCGGGCTCCTGGCGGCGGATCAGGCGACCGTGGAGGCCGGGGTCCAGTATCTGAACGGGTTCCTGCCCGCGATCGCCATTATGTTCCCCTCGGGCGTGATGGCGTCCGCCCTGCGCGCCGCCGGCGTCGTGCGTCCGCCCATGCTGGTCCAGATGGGCACCGTGGTGCTCAACGTCATCCTCGCGCCCGTCCTCGTGGCGGGTTGGGGTTCCGGCATGCCGCTGGGGGTCTTCGGCGCAGGTCTGGCCAGTTCGCTGGCCGCCCTGGCCGGACTGGTGGCGACGCTTTGGCTCTTCGCCCGGGTCCAGACGGTGATCAAGGCGCCCGTCGCCATGGTCCGCGTCGATCTTTCGATCTGGCGCCGCATCGTCGGCATCGGCCTGCCGTCGGCCGGCGAGTTCCTGCTGATGTTCATCACTGCGGGCGTGGTCTATTCGGTCATACGCCACTTCGGCAGCGAGGCCCAGGCGGGCTACGGAGTCGGCTCGCGCGTGATGCAGGCGGTTTTCCTGCCCGCCATGGCGGTGGCCTTCGCCGTCGCCCCGGTGGCGGGGCAGAATTTCGGTGCGGGTCGGGCGGATCGGGTGCGGCGCACCGTTCGCGATGCGGCCGTCATCTCTTCGGCCCTGATGCTGTGTCTGACCCTGATGTGCCAGATCTGGCCGCAGGCCCTGATCGCGCCCTTTGCTCCCGACCCGGTGGTGGTCGAGATCGGCTCGACCTTCCTGCGGATAATCTCGCTGAACTTTGTCGCCACGGGTCTGATTTTCACCGCCTCAGGCGCCTTCCAGGCCCTGGGCGACACTCGTCCGGCCCTGATCGGCAGCGCCTCACGCCTGATCACCTTCGCCGGACCCGCCGTCTGGATTTCCGTTCAACCCTGGGCGAGGCTGGAGCATATCTGGATCGCCTCGGCGACGTCCGTGGCCATCCACTGCCTGATCTCGCTGGTCTTCCTGATGCGGGAGTTGCGCAACAAGCTGGATGGTCTGGCCCCGCCGACGGCGCCGTCAACCGTCCAGCCTGCGTCGGGCGTCTGACGCCCCGGATGGCCGACCGTGTCGGGGGGCGGACCGCGTTGTCGAAACCGCCCTAGACGTCCAGATCCGCCACCGCGAACCGGGCGTTGTCCTGGATGAAGCGGAAGCGGGCCTCGGCCTTCTTGCCCATCAGCCGTTCGACCAGATCCTCGATATCCTCCTCGGAGGCGGGCAGGGTGACGCGGGCCAGGGTCCGCTTCTTCGGATCCATGGTGGTCTCCTTGAGCTGGGAGGCCATCATCTCGCCCAGACCCTTGAACCGTCCGATCTCGACCTTCTTGCCCTTGAAGGTGGTGGCCAGCAGCTCCTCGCGGTGTTCGTCGTCGCGCGCATACTCCGACAGGGCGCCCGCCGAGATCCGGTAGAGCGGCGGCAGGGCCATGAACAGCCGCCCCTGACGGATCACCTCGGGCATCGAGCGGTAGAAGAAGGTGATCAACAGGGCTGCGATATGGGCGCCGTCGACGTCGGCGTCGGTCATGATGACGATCCGCTCATAGCGCAGGTCGTCGATATTGAAGCGCGGGCCCGGCGTGACGCCGAGCGCCAGGGTCAGGTCGGACAGTTCGATATTCTGGCGCAGCTTGTCGGCCGTGGCCGAGGCGACGTTCAGGATCTTGCCGCGCAGGGGCAGGATGGCCTGGACCGTCCGGTCGCGCGCCTGTTTGGCCGAGCCGCCGGCCGAGTCGCCCTCGACAATGAACAGTTCGGTGCCGTCCGATGAGTTGCGCGAACAGTCCGACAGCTTGCCGGGCAGGCGCAGCTTTCGCGTCGCCTGGGCCCGCTGGACCTCCTTGTCCCTGCGGCGTTTCAGCCTGTCCTCGGCCCGCTCGATGACGAAGCCGAGCAGGGTGTTGGCCTGTTTCGGGCTCTCGGTCAGCCAGTGATCCAGCGGATCGCGCAACAACTGTTCGACCAGCCGCGCGCCCTCGGGCGAGGACAGGCGGTCCTTGGTCTGGCCCTGGAATTCCGGATTGCGGATGAAGACCGAGATCATGGCGCCGGCGTTGGCGATGACGTCCTCGGCGGTGATCAGGCCCGCGCGCTTCTCGTTGGTCAGTTCGCCATAGGACTTCAGCCCCTTGACCAGGGCGGCGCGGAAGCCGGCTTCATGGGTGCCGCCGTCGGGGGTCGAGACGGTATTGCAGTAGGACTGGACGAAGCCGTCGGCCTCGCCGAAGCCGATGGGCGACCAGGTCACAGCCCATTCAACGGCGCCCGCCTCGCCCTTGCGCTCGACCCGGCCGGTGAAGGCGGGGGTGACCATCTCCTGATCGCCGATCCGCTCGGCCAGGGCATCGGCCAGACCGCCGGGGAAGTGGAGCAGGGCCTCGGCCGGGGTCGCGTCGGTGATCCGCTCGGGCGAACAGGTCCATTTGATCTCGACGCCACGGAACAGATAGGCCTTGGACCGGGCCATGCGGAACAGGCGGGCCGGCTTGAAGGCTGCGCCGGCGCCGAAGATCTCATGGTCCGGGTGGAAGCGGATCAGGGTGCCGCGCTTCTTCGACGGCTGGATCTGCCGGATGGGCCCCTGGGGGACGCCGCGGCTGAAGGACTGTTTCCACTCGAACCCGTCGCGCCACACGGTGACGTCCAGAATGTCAGACAGGGCGTTGACCACCGAGACGCCGACGCCGTGCAGACCGCCCGAGGTCTCATAGGCCTTGCCCGAGAATTTCCCGCCCGAGTGCAGCACGGTCATGACGACTTCCAGCGCCGACTTGCCCGGATGTTTGGGATGGGGATCGACCGGGATGCCGCGCCCGTCGTCATGCACCGACAGCACGCCGTCGGCGTCCAGATCGACCCGGATGGTCCTGGCGTGTTTGGCGACCGCCTCGTCCATGGCGTTGTCGAGGACTTCGGCGAACAGGTGGTGCAGGGCCCGCTCGTCGGTGCCGCCGATATACATGCCCGGACGTTTGCGGACCGGCTCCAGACCTTCCAGCACCTCGATGGAGGAGGCCGAATAGCCGCCCGGCGACAGGGTGGAGGGCTGCATCGGCGTCGGGGCCGGGGCGGGGGCCAGGGGCGCGGCCAGAGTCGGGGCCAGAGTCGGGGCCAGAATCGGGGACGGCGTCTGGATGACGGACGCCGGCGCGACAGCAGCGGACGCTGCAGCCTTTGAAGGGGCGGGGGCGGCTGCCGGGCGTTCAGGCTCGGGCGCGTCGTCGAACAGGGAGGGGGGCAGGGCCATGCGTACAGGGTGGGGCGATTCGGGATCGGGTGAGGTAGCCCTCACGCCCCTGACGATCAAGCGCAGGCGGCGGATCCGCCCTTTGAGGCTGTGGATCGGGCAGGAAGCCCCGGGCCAGGGCCGCGAGCAACAGGGTCCATGGCAGGTTGGCGTTGGTCAGCAGAACGCTTTCAGACAGGCTGAGCAGGAGGAAGACGGCGAAATAGGCGAGGCTGAAATAGCCTTCCCGGGCGCCCGCGCCGCCGATCCGCCCGATCAGGATCAGGACGGTCAGCAACAGGGTGAAGCCGACGATGATCGCCCCCGGCCAGCCGAGCTGGACCAGCAGGTCGATCCAGCCGTTGTGCGCCGAAGGCACCGGCCACTGGGTCTCCTGACGGATCCATGCGGCCGGAACCGAGGTCCGGCCCCAGAAGGCCTGATAGCCGAAGCCGGTCCAGGGCTTCTCCGCCACCTTGCGCATCAGGGCTTCCCAGATGTCGGTCCGGCCGGTGAGCGAAGGATCCTTGCCCAGGGCCTTGAGGATCATGGCCGGCTCGGTGATGACCAGATACAGGATGAAGGCCCCGAGGACGACGCCGAGCCACAGACAGACGACGGAAAAGGCGGCGCCGCCGCGGCGCATCGCCCACAGGCCGCCGATGATGCCGACGCCCAGGATCATGCAGAGCAGGGAGGTCTTGGACTGGGTCGCCAGCACCAGGAGGGCGCAGACCGCAACGGTCAGGCCCGACAGGATCATCGACAGGCTGACCCGGCGATTGTCCGCCGAGGCCAGGCAGGCGGCCGCAGCGATGACGCCGGCCACCATGACGACCCCCATCTGGTTCTTCTCATACCAGAGACCGCGCCACAGGCCGGCGTTGTCGTACTGGTGCACGCCGATGGTCGGGAATCCAAAGACCATCACCAGACTGCCCAGACCCATCAGCAGGCAGGACATCATCAGCACACGGGGCAGATGCGGCCCCTTGAACATGGCGCCCAGATAGATGGCGAAGACGCTGGACATCGCCAGGGCGATGGTCCGCCGCGTCGTCACGCCTGGATCGATCGACCAGTATTTCGAGGCATAGGCATGAACGACCATGATCCCCAGCAGAAGGAAGGCCGGCCAGGCGCGCCAGATGCGATCGGCGCGGAACAGCAGCAGTCCCATGGTCGCCGCATAGACCGGCAGCCACATCAGCCGCAGGATCGGAGTCTCTTCCTGCGTCGGCGCCATGATCGGGCCGACGAGGGCGCCCGTCAGAAGCACAATGATGACGACCACGATCGCCTGCTCCCACCACGGCGGGGCCGGTTCGTCGAGCGCAACCTCTGGACGTGCAAGGGACACAAGGTCACCATGAACGGCGTCGCTTAAGGAAGGGTTGGGGTCGGGGATGGTCGGATCATTGCTGCGCGAACGTCGCGCGGGGGAACACGCCCGGGTGGGCTTCGTCGAGCTGTTTTTCGACCTCGTCTTCGTCTTCGCCATCACCCAGGTCAGCCATCTGCTGATCCACCACCCTACGCCGCTCGGGGCGCTGGAATCCCTGATGCTGCTGATGGCCGTGTGGTGGAGCTGGAACTACACCAGCTGGGTCACCAACTGGGTTGATGTCGAAACCACGCCCGTCCGCCTGATGATCTTCGCCGTCATGGCCGGCGGTCTGGTCATGGCCATGGCCATTCCGGAGGCGTTCGACGCGCGAGGCCTCGTTTTCGCCGCCGCCTATGTCGCGATCCAGGTCGGGCGCAGCCTGTTCATGCTGTGGTGCGCGCGCAGCGACCAGAACCTGACGCGCAACTTCCAGCGCATCCTGATCTGGTCTTCGGTCGCGGGCGTGCTGTGGATTGCGGGCGGGCTGGCCGACCCGCACGACCGTCTGTGGTGGTGGCTGGCGGCTTTGGCCGTCGACTACGCCGCACCGGCCATGGGGTTCCGCGTGCCGGGGCTGGGCAAGGCCGTGACGGCCGACTGGACGGTCGAGGGCGCGCATCTGGCGGAACGGGTCGGGCTGTTCATCATCATCTGCCTCGGCGAGACCCTGATGGTGACCGGCGGGACCTTCGCCGAACTGGAGTGGACCGCCCCGCATCTCTGGGCGCTGGTGTCGGCCTTTGTGACCTGTCTGGCCATGTGGCAGCTGTTCTTCGGCCGGACTCACGAAGCCGCGTCCGAGCATTTCGCCCACGCCGCCGATGTCGGCGCGATCGCGCGGCGCGCCTATACCTACGCGCCCATCGTGGTGATCGCCGGCATCATCCTGGCGGCCGTCGGCGACGAGTTCGTCCTGGCCCATCCGCTCGGCCACGCGGAGCCGCATGTCGCCGCCGCCATTCTGGGCGGGCCGCTGCTGTTTCTGTTCGGCAGTTCACTGGCCATCTTCGCCGTCTGGGGCCGCTGGAACGTGGCGCGGCTGGTCGGGTGCCTGGCCCTGACCGGTCTGGCCTTCGGCTGGCAGATGCTGTCACCGCTGACGTTGAGCCTGTGTTCGACGGCGGTGCTGGTGCTGCTGTGGGTGTGGGAAGGCGTCCGGCCTCAGCGATCCTGACGACTGTGGAAGATGCGAAGGACGGTGACCCTTCGGTCAGTCCGTCGATAGCGGATCACGAACCCGTCGCGGCCGAACTGAACGTGCTTTTCTCTCCAACCGGCGGGATTGCTTACGCCTATGTCCGGGAAATCACCGAGCAAATCGACGGCCGAAAAAAATGTTGCGCGCGGCACGTCGGGCGGCATCGGGTGATCGGTCTGCAAGCCAATCCATGAGCGCCTCGAAGTCCCGCTTGGCGCGGGCTGAGACGTGAACCTTCATTTCCGAGTGGCCAGCTTCAGTTCAAGTCGCTCGAGCAACCCGGCCTTGACGTCTTCCCATGCCGAAGTTGGTTCATCGGGGTCGTAGGGCGGTTCTGGCTCGCGGGGATCGCCGTTGATCCGGGTGAAGTCATCATAGTCGACCAACCGGTCATCCAGAAGCATGGCGGCGAGGTCCGAAGGCTCAACGCCCATGGCTTTCGCTTTTTCCGCCAACTTGGCAGCGGAGTATTCGCTGAGCTTTACGTTCAGAGCACCGTCGGCCATTTTCGCATCATGCCTCAACTTTGAATTTCATGCGAGAGCGCGCTCACTCCGCCTTCTCCACGAAGGTGTCGATCACCCGCTTTTCGCCGGCCTTCTCGAAGTCGATCAGCAGTTTGTTGCCTTCTATGACCCGGACGGCGCCGTAGCCGAACTTCTGGTGGAAGACGCGTTCGCCCTTCTTCCAGCCCGAGCCGGCCTTCGGGTCGGCGGTGGCGACGAGGCGGCCTTCGCCCTCAATGACCGTATGGCGCGCATGAGCGGCGCGCGGGGTGGCGGCGGCCGTGTGAGACTGGGCCCTTTTCCAGCCCGGCGAGGAATAGCCGCTGCCGAAAGACGGCGCGTCGTCCCAGCGGGACTTGGCCTCCTTCATCCCCTGCGAGGCGCCGTAGTAGCCCGTGTCCGACTGGGCCTCGACGTGGTCCAGCGGCAGTTCGTCGACGAACCGGCTGGGCAGCTGTGACGTCCAGCGGCCATAGACCAGACGGTTGGCGGCGAACGAGATGCGCGCATCCTGCTTGGCCCGGGTGACGCCGACATAGGCGAGGCGGCGTTCCTCCTCGAGGCCCTTTTCGCCCTTCTCGTCGATGCTGCGCTGGCTGGGGAAGACGCCTTCCTCCCAGCCCGGCAGGAAGACCAGAGGGAACTCCAGCCCCTTGGCGCCGTGCAGGGTCATGATCTGGACCGCATCGTCGGCCGCCTCGCCGCGATCGAGGTCCATGACCAGGGAGACATGCTCCAGATAGGCCTGCAGCGTCTCGAACTGCTGCATCGACTGGGTCAGTTCCTTCAGGTTGTCGAGCCGGGTCTGGCCGCTGGTGCGGTCGGCCTTCTGCATGTCGGTATAGCCGCTCTCCTCCAGCAGGGTCTCGGTCAGCTCCCAGTGGGGCAGGTGGGCGGCCATGGCGCGCCAGCGGTCCAGATCGCGCACGAAGTTGGACAGGGCCGTCCGCGTCCGCGCCTGCAGCTCGTCCGTGCCGATCAGGTCACGCACCGCCGTCATGGCCGAGACCTGGCGGTGTCGGGCGATGGAGAGGACCTTCTGGACCGAGGTGTCGCCGATGCTCCGCTTGGGCACATTGACGATCCGCTCGAAGGCCAGGTCATCGTCCTCTGACTGGATCAGCCGCAGATAGGCGTGGGCGTCGCGGATCTCGGCCCGCTCGAAGAAACGCGGCCCGCCGATGACCTTGTAGGGGATGGCGAGCATGAGGAACCGCTCCTCGAAGGCCCGCATCTGGAAGGAGGCGCGCACCAGCACCGCCATGTCCTTGTATTTCAGGCCCGGTTCGCCGGCGTGGGGCCGACGGGCGGTCTCGATCTCCTCGCCGATCAGCCGGGCCTCGGCCTCGCCGTCCCAGACGCCGCGCACCCGGACCTTGTCGCCGCCGTCCGCCTCGGTCCACAGGGTCTTGCCCAGCCGGTCGCGGTTGGCGGCGATCAGGCTGGAGGCGGCCCCGAGGATGTGTTTCGTCGAGCGATAGTTGCGCTCCAGCCGGACCACCTTCGCCCCCGGGAAGTCGCGTTCGAAGCGCAGGATGTTGTCCACCTCGGCGCCGCGCCAGCCATAGATCGACTGGTCGTCATCGCCGACGCAGCAGACGTTGCCGGTGGATGAGGTCAGCAGCCGCAGCCACAGATACTGGGCGACATTGGTGTCCTGATATTCGTCGACCAGGATGTAGCGGAACCGGCGGCGATATTCGTCGGCCAGGTCGGCGTGCTTTGACAGGATGGTCAGGTTGTGCAGCAACAGATCGCCGAAGTCGCAGGCGTTCAGGGTCGCCAGCCGCGACTGATAGGCGGCGTAGAGGGCGTGGCCCTTGCCGTTGGCGAAATCCTCGGCCGGCGGCAATTTGTCCGGCGTCCAGCCCCGGTTCTTCCAGTGGTCGATCATCCCGGCGAGGGATTTCGGGGTCCATCGTTTGGTGTCGATATTGGCGGCTTCCAGCAGCTGTTTCAGCAGCCGTTCCTGGTCGTCGGTGTCCAGAATGGTGAAGCTGGACTTCAGCCCCACCAGCTCGGCATGCCGCCTCAGGATCTGGGCCGCCACCGAGTGGAAGGTGCCCAGCCAGCGCAGGCCCTCCGCCGAGGGGCCGATCAGATGGGTGATCCGCTCGCGCATCTCGCGCGCGGCCTTGTTGGTGAAGGTGACGACCAGCAGTTCCCACGGCTTCGCCCGGCCGGTGGCGAGGATGTGGGCGAGGCGCGTGGTCAGGACCCGGGTCTTGCCCGTCCCGGCGCCCGCGAGGACGAGCACCGGGCCCTCGGTCGTCTCCACCGCCTCGCGCTGTTCGGCGTTCAGTCCGGCCAGATAGTCGGACGGCGTTTCGGCGGCGTCGCCCGCGGGTCCGCGCGCGCGCGCAAGATCGGAAATACGGGGGGCAGGAACATCAGACACAGGCGCAGGACTTCGGCAGGAGCGGGCGGGGCGCTCGGGAATCGGAGAACATATGTAGCACACGCGCCCGCGCCAAGCGCGGTCGCCGCCGTCCGGAACCGCCACGCTCGCCCGCCGTTTCAGCCCCACAACATTGGGAGGAACGACATATGGCCGAGAACACAGGATCGGGTGGCGGCGGCAACGCCGGCATTGCCTTCATCGTCGGGGGCCTGCTGGTGGTGGTGGCGATCATCGCCTTCTTCGTCTTCGGACGCGGCGGCATGCCCGACACGACCAGGGACGTGAACGTCGACGTCAACCTGCCCTCCGTCGAAGCCCCCGCAAAGAACTGACCATGACCGATCCGCACAACAACATCCCGCGCGAAACCCCGACGACCCACACGACGATCAATGTGGAGCCTGAACGCAAGAGGGGCGGCGGCGCAGGTATGGCCTTCATCATCGGCGGCCTGCTCGTCGCCGTGATGGTGATCGGCTACTTCGTCTTCGTGCGCGGCGGCGGGGTCGAGGCCCCGTCACGCGACGTCGATATCGACGTCAACCTGCCGAAGATGGAGGCGCCGAAGCTTCCGCCGATCGAGACCCCGACGGTTCCCACACCATCGCCCGCACCGGCGAATTGACCTACTTCAGCCGATAGCTGACCGTCGTCACCACCCGGACCTTCTTGTCCAGCGAGGTGGTCTCGTCGCCGATCTCGTCTCGCGCCAGGATTTCGAACGAACCCTGGGTCGCCTGACGGATCGGCCCGAGCGGCGTGCGGGAATCCTTGGCGAACTGCTCGGCGCCGGTTCGGGCCGAGGCCGTGGCCTCGGCGATCATGGCCGGGCGTACGTCGTTCAGTTTTGTGAAGACATAGGTCGGGCCATTGAAGTCCTGCAGGACCACGCCCTGACGCACCAGTTCGTTCAGGGCGCGGGTCGTGGTCTGGACCCGGTCGACGTCATTGGTGCGCACCACGACGGTCTGGGACAGGATGAAGCGAGGTCCGCCATTCTGGCTGCCCCATTCGCGCGACCGGGTGTCGGCGACCGACAGCTGACCCAGAGACACCGTCCCGGCCGGATAGCCCTGGGCGGTCAGGAACTGGCGCACGATGGCCAGATCGCCGTCGATCCGCGCCTGAACCTCGGACAGGACTTCGCCTGATGCCGTGAACTTGAGCGGCAGCACCGCCAGGTCGGCCTTCACATTGCGCTCCGCCACGCCGCGCACCGTGACGCCGCGTTCGCCGGTGCGGGCATTGACCACGCCCTGGCCCACGGCCCAGCCGCCGCCGATCAGCCCGAGGGCCAGAAGGGCCCCGACAAGGGCGGCAGGCGCAATACGAGTGTCGCTCATGATGAAGTCTCTCCTGGACGGCGGTCCGCGCGGCGAGCATGACGCCGTTATGCGATGATATTCAACAGGCGATATGAACGATTGCTGACAGGGGCGGCGGGGGCGTTCAGTCCGCCCGGGGCCCGGCGGCCAGGGCCCGCTCCAGCGCAAGCAGCCGACAGGCCGAGGCGAGGGGGCGGCGACCCCGGCGGCTGTCGATCCACATCAGCAATCCGGCCTGGCTGAGCTCGCGCTCGGCGGCGATCCGGTCGAGGACGACCCAGAACTCCGGCTCCAGCGCCACCGAGGTCGCATGGCCGGCGAGCGAGACCGAGCGCTTCTTCAGGCCGCTCATGAGAATGGGCGCGCGGCGGCGTAGCCGGCGGTCCCGAAGCCCGGACCGGGCTCGAGGCGGGAAGCGAACCTTCTGGACATGACGAACTCCTGAACCCGGCGCAGGCGACGCTGGTCCTTATCCTATGCCCGAACAGACGGCGAAACATTCGGGATCGAACCGTGAGGCGACGCTCGCCGAATCCATGATAGGGGCTGCGCCGCGCCGACCCCCCGGCGGCCTGGAAGTCCGATCGTGTCCCGTTCCTCGTCCAATCCCGTCAGATCCCCGGTCGCCATGGGGCGCAACCTGGCCCTGGCGTCGGTCGCAGTCTGCGCCGTGATCTGGGGCACGACCTGGTTCGCCATCACCTTCCAGCTGGGGGTTGTCGACCCCGTGGCGTCGGTGGTCTGGCGATTCGCCATCGCTGCAGCGGTTCTGTTTGCAGGCTGTCTGGTGAGCGGGCGGTCCATCCGTCTGACGCGCGGCCAGCATCTGACGGCGATGGGGCAGGGCGCCCTGGCCTTCGCCCTGAGCTATGCCTGCGTCTACATGGCCGAGGAACGGGTGACATCGGGCGTCGTGGCGGTGGCCTTCGCCTCAATGGCCCTGATGAACCTGATTCTGTTCCGCCTCGTCGAGGGTCACAGGGCCGCGCGCACCGTGTGGCTTGGGGCGGCGCTCGGGGCCCTGGGCGTTCTGGTGCTGACCGGGGGCGAACTGGCCGGCGCCCGCCTCGGCCCCACGGCCGGCGTCGGCATCGCCCTGGCCATCCTCGCCTCGGCCGCCTCGACCGGCGCCAACTATTTCGCCTGGCGGGGGCAGCAGACCGGGGCGATGGTCCTGCCGTCCACGGCCTGGGCCATGACCTATGGCGCGGGGCTGCTGACCCTGATCGGCCTGGCCACTGGCGTTGAATGGCGGTTCGAGATGACCGTCGCCTACGTCGGTTCGCTGCTTTATCTGGCGGTCTTCGGCTCGGTGATCGCCTTCGTACTGTACTTTTCCCTGGCCCGTTCGAGAGGATTCACCCTGGCCAGCTATATCGGTGCCCTGACGCCGTTGATCGCCATGGCGGTGTCGGTGCTGTTCGAGAACGCCCGTTTCGGCTGGCCGGCCGCCGCCGGCCTCGCCCTCGTCATCGCCGGTCAGGCCCTGATCGTGCGCGCGCCCGCCGAGAGGGCCTGAGGCGGGGCTGTTCAGTCTTCCTCGCGTTTCGCTCCATCCAGAAGGCGCGCAGCCCGCTCGGCCTCGATCCGGGCGGCGGCCTTTTCCGGACCGGTCCGGCCATGGACAACGCGATTTTGCGCCGCACGGCTTTTCGATGCCGCCTTGTCCCGCGCCTTGCGCACCCGGTTCAGATTGATGACCTCGGACACGCGACTTCCTGTGAAGCGATGATTGTCGGCGACTTGCCGCAGCCACGCTGAAACGGGGCGGCGGGGCGGGCGTTGATCATCCATCGAAACCCTCTGCAGGAGAAGACCCATGGTGGACCCCACCCTGATCCGTGAACATCTGGAAGTCGTCGGTTCGGACGGCGAACATATCGGTCGGGTCGATCATGTGATCGGCGACCAGATCGAACTGGCCAAGCTGGACCTCGCCGGCGGATTCAAACACCACATGATCCCCGTCAGCTGGGTCGATCATGTGGACGAGCATGTCCGCCTGACCCTGACGAAGGACGAGGCCAGGGCGCGCTGGACTGAAAAACCTCACTGATCCGGTACGGGCGTCGGTGCGGGAGCCTCGTCCGGCGTGTCGGGGCTCTTCAACTCGTCCGGAATCTGGTCTGCCGGAATATCCTGGCTGGCGATGAAGGGTTCAGGCCGCCCGGAGAGGCTGACCGACGACCATGCCGAGCCAGAGGCGGCCCGGGCGCGGCCGAGCTCGAACAGGGCCTCCATGGTGGCGGTGTCGAACTTCAGGCTGGAGACGCTGACGTTGTCCGGGATGGCCGACATCGACATGGCCAGGCCGTTGCGCGCGGAAAAGGCGGCCGTCGCCGCCAGCGATGTCCGCAGCGACGCCTTGCTCATACTGTCATAGGTACGGGCGAGAATTCCGTCCAGCCGGCCCGGCGTCACCCCGGCGGTGCGACCCACCTGGCCGTTGACGACGATATACAGGGCGCCGCCGGCCCTGTTCTGGCGCGGATTGGTCCAGAGCAGCAGATCTTCCGGTATCGCGAGGAAGGGGATGTTCACGCCGCCGTCCACATGCATGTCCATGATGATCTCGTCGTCATCGTTCACGCCGGCGATCAGGACGGGCGGAAACACCCCGGGGATGCTGGCCGAGGCGACCAGAACATCCCGGAACAGCGAAAGGGCGGGTTCGCCCTGGGCGGCGATGACCCCCATGTCCCAGATCACCGTCTCCTCGGTGTCCAGATTGGTGGTCGCCACCAGAAGGCGGCGGCCCCTGGCGTGTTCGACAGCGATCGCCTGCAACAGTTCGGGCGTGACATTCTGCTCGACCAGAGCCTTGAGAACGCGCGAACTGAACAGGGCGGGCGCGCGAAAGGCGGAAAGCGTACGCGGGCTGAGCAGGCCGGCGGTGCCGCCGCCTGTGTAGGCCGCCCTCAGCTCGTCATCCCATTCCGGGCCCAGAAAGGCGAAGGGGGCCGCGAGAGCTCCGGTGCTGACCCCCGTCACCATGCCGAAGGCCGGACGATCGCCCCGTTCGGTCCAGCCGACGATCACGCCCGCCCCATAGGCTCCGTTGGCCCCGCCGCCCGACAGGGCCAGAACCGCCTGGCCGCGCCCGCCGCCTCCGAGCCGCGCGGCCATGTCATTCGCAAGGGCCTGCAGTTTGACGGCGTCATTGGCCCGGATGCGGGGGTCGGCCACGCGTTGCACGCTGGACGGCGCAATCCGCAGCGGGCCGTCGGGACGTTCGAGCGTCCCGCAGGCGCCAAGCCCCACGCTCCAGGTCAGGAGCAGTATCAACAGTCCGGCGCGACGGGTCATGATCGGTCTCAAGGCGGATGAACCTGTCTCCACTATGCCGTGACAACGACGCAAAGGTGAAATCGTGGACATCTTTTCCCCTGAATCATTGCGTCCACGGCTCTGCTTCGCCAAATTCACAGCATCATGATCCGACTCATACTCAATCTGCTCTGGCTCCTGTTCGGCGGTTTCGTCTCGGGCGTCGCCTGGCTGTTCGGCGGCCTGTTGCTGGCCGTGACCATCGTCGGCCTGCCCTGGGCCTTTGCGGCCTGGCGGATCGCCGCCTATTCCTTCTGGCCGTTCGGGCGCGAGATCGTCTGGCGCGACCCTGATCCGGCCGACCTGGGTCAGGGGTGCCTGGGCGTCGGCATGAATGTGATCTGGCTGGTGGTGGCCGGGTGGTGGATCGCCCTGGCCCATCTGATGATCGCCGTGGCCGAGTTCGTCTCGATCATCGGCATCCCGTTCGCGCTCAAGGACCTCGAACTGGCCAAGCTGGCCCTGGCCCCCATCGGCCGCACGATCCGGGAAAAGCCCTGAGCGCGGTCAGTCGTCGTCGGACAGCAGGACGTCCAGCATCATCTCGCGCCGGGTCAGGAAGTTGCGCGTGATCTGGTAGTGGTCGGTGTCCTCGTAGGCGACACGGTCCAGCCCGTGTGCGGACGCCTGATAGATCCAGGCGTTCGGATAGCCGAGCAGGATCGGGGAGTGGGTGGCGATGATCAGCTGCGACCGCGCCTGAACCAGCTCATGCATCCGGGCCAGAAACGACAGCTGCCGGGTCGGCGACAGGGCGGCCTCGGGTTCGTCGAGGATGTAGAGGCCGTCGCCGATGAACCGGTTGTCGAACAGGGCGAAGAAGCTCTCGCCATGCGACTGTTCGTGCAGCTTTTGCTTGCCGTATCGGGTCCCGCGGACTTCGGGGTCCTCGAGATAGCTGGCGACGTTGAAGAAGCTCTCGGCGCGCAGGAAGAAGCCGTCCTGAACCCGTTGCGGTGATTTGACCGGCCGGACAAAGCGGTGCAGCGGCGAATGGCTGTCGCGGGCGCCGAACTGGTGCTCCCGTCCGCCGCCCTCGGCATTGAACCCCCAGGCCACGGCCAGGGCCTCGATCAGGGTCGATTTGCCCGAGCCGTTGTCGCCGACGAGGAAGGTGACGTTCGGGTGAAATTTCAGACTGTGCAGCGACCGCACCGCCGGCAGGTTGAACGGATAGATGGCCTCGTCCCACCCCTCGCGCCGTTCGAACAGGGCCTCGATCCAGTAGGGGCGTGTCAGGGCGGTCATCTCAGAAGCCCGTGAACAGCCGGTCGAGCGCGCGACGGATGTCGTCATCATACCGCCTGAGGTCGCCGACGGCCCGCTTGAGTTCTGATCTTCTGATGGGCGCCATTTCAGGCAGCGATAGATGGAGCCGTTCGTCGTTCCATCGAACCGCGAGCGAAACACGGGTGAAATCGCCGCTGCGAGGCTCCCGGATCAACGGCGCGATCAGCGCCGTTGGCATCTCCTCTACGAAGTGGGATTGCATCAGGACGATGTATGGAGCGGCCATGCGAGAGCGCGGCGACGGGTTCGAAAACACGTCGAACTGGCGCATCACCAGGTCCTGAAATCCTCACCGAAGACGCCGTCGCGCTCAATGCGCGCACTGTAAGCTTTCATCGCTTCTGCGTTCTCCTCGGCCCAGGCACGGGCATCCCGTGCCCGGTCCGCGTCCGTCATCAGAGCATTCCTGCCTCGAGCGAGCGCCAGTTCTACCCCGCCCAGCCCCGCCCTCGACAGGTCCACGCCCAGTTTCTCCGCTTCCGCGACCATTGCGGGATCGATCTCGATCTTCAGCTCGCCCTTGCCCATGAATGTAGCCTACATCCAAATCAAAATGCCCGCCACCAAACAGGGCAGGCGTCTTACCCCGGCGAGATCATCTTCTCCGGCCGCACGGCCTCGTCGAACTCGGCGTCCGTCAGATAGCCGCCGCCGACGGCTTCCTGGCGCAGGGTGGTGCCGTTCTTGTGCGCGGTCTTGGCGATCTTCGCGCAGGCGTCATAGCCCAGCTTGCCGTTCAGGGCGGTGACCAGCATCAGGGAGTTGTTCAGGCCGCGCTCGATGTTGTCGATGCGGGGCTCGATGCCGACCACGCAGTTGTCGGTGAAGCTGACGGCCGCATCGGCCATCAGCCGGACCGACTGCAGGAAGTTGTAGGCCATCACCGGGTTGTAGACGTTCAGCTCGAAATGGCCCTGTGACCCGGCGAAGGTGATGGCGGCGTTGTTGCCGAACACCTGGACACAGACCTGGGTCAGGGCCTCGCACTGGGTCGGATTGACCTTGCCCGGCATGATCGACGACCCCGGCTCGTTTTCCGGCAGGGCCAGTTCGCCCAGACCCGAACGCGGGCCGGAGCCGAGGAAGCGGATGTCGTTGGCGATCTTGAACAGCGACGCGGCCACCGTGTTGATGGCGCCGTGCGAGAAGACCATGGCGTCGTGGGCGGCGAGGGCCTCGAACTTGTTCGGGGCCGTGGTGAAGGGCAGGCCGGTGATGCCGGCGATCTGTTCGGCCACCTTCTCGGCGAAACCGATCGGGGCGTTCAGGCCGGTGCCGACGGCGGTGCCGCCCTGGGCCAGTTCCATAAGGGCGGGCAGGGTCATTTCGATCCGGGCGATGCCGTTCTCGACCTGTTGGGCATAGCCGCCGAACTCCTGACCGAGCGTCAGGGGCGTGGCGTCCTGGGTGTGGGTGCGGCCGATCTTGATGATGCGGGCCCAGGCCTCGGACCTGGCCTTCAGGGCGGTGTGGAGATGCTTCAGCGCCGGGAGCAGGTCGTTGACCACCTGTTCGGCGCAGGCGACGTGCATGGCCGTGGGATAGGTGTCGTTGGACGACTGGCTCATATTGACGTGGTCGTTGGGGTGGACCGGCTTTTTCGAGCCCATCTCGCCGCCCAGCATCTCGATGGCGCGGTTACTGATCACCTCATTGGCGTTCATGTTCGACTGGGTGCCCGACCCGGTCTGCCAGACGACCAGCGGGAAGTGATCGTTCAGCCTGCCTTCGATGACCTCATTGGCGGCGGCGACGATGGCGGCGCCGATGGCCGGGTCCAGCCGGCCCAGGGCCATATTGGTCTCGGCCGCCGCGCGTTTGACGATGCCCAGGGCACGGACCACAGGCAGGGGCTGTTTCTCCCAGCCGATCCTGAAGTTGCCGAGGCTGCGCTGCGCCTGGGCGCCCCAGTAGCGGTCCGAGGCGACCTCGATGGGACCGAAGGTATCGGTTTCGATGCGGGTATCGGCTTTGGCGTCGGTCATGGCGCGGACGGCTCTCTCAGGCGTGGCGGAGGAATGCGCCGCGGTGTAGCACGGGATCCATGCAGGACAAGGCGCGCAGGACCAGCCCGGGGCTTCGTCGATGACGGCAGGCTGGATCGGTACGGGCAAGGTCCGGGCGCGCGAGGTCGGTGACGTCGTCGAAATCACCATCGAAGGCCTCACCACCCAGGCCAAGTACTACAAGCCCCTGGTGTATGAGTTTATGCGCAAGGAGTGGTCGTCGCGGCCGTCATGGGGCGACTATGTGGTGGAGATCCGCATGGAGCATGTCGGCGAGCCGCCCGTCCTCGACCTCGACAACCTGGCCAAGGCCCTGCTGGACGCCATCAAGGGGTATCTGTTTCATGACGACGCCCAGGTCGCCCGACTGCTGGTCGAGCGGTTCGAGGGCGAGCGCGAGCGGATCGCGATCCGCGCCTGGCCGCGTCAGGCCTCCGGCGGCCCCGGGTAGCGCGCAAATGCCGGAAGCTGGTCCAGATTGGCCATCCAGCCGATTCGCTCGGCGGTCTGGATCTGACCCTGGAGCGGGAGGGCGTCCGGGTTGTCGAGGGTGGCGCTCTGTATGTCGATCTGGTCCGGGAAGACCTCCGCATTGGTGTAGAACAGGCCCGTGCCGCAGCGTCCGCAGAAGCCGCGCCGCCCGTGCCCGGACGAGGCATACCAGACCGGCTCGCCGCTGATCCGCACCTGATCCGCCGGGGCGAGCGCCCAGGCCACGGCGGGGGCGCCGGACGATTTGCGGCAGTCGGTGCAATGGCAGAGCGAATGATGGACCGCCTCTTCAGCGGTTTCGTAGCGGATATCGCCGCAGTGGCAGCCCCCGGTCAGCATCGCCTTTCCCTCCTCGATGTTCACTAAATGTTCTATTCCGCCATCCAGCCGATGGCAAGCGTCGCGGCCCGCTCCCGCCGGCACAGGCGCCGTGAGGCGGCCCCCGCGACGGTCTATTTCTTGCGAAACTGGTCCAGGGACACGACCTTGGGGCCGTCGTCCGGGCCGTCTTCGGAGGCCGGGTCGGTCGCCGAGCGGACGTCGGACTTCATCGTCAGCACGGGTTCGGGCTCGATGTCGGGCGCGTCGAACGTCAGTTCATAGTCCACGGCCGGATCGGCAAACCGGGTCACGGCGGAATAGGGCACCGTCAGCACCTTGGGCATGCCGCCGAACTTCAGCATGACCGAGAACAGGTCATGGTCGACCGTCAGGTCCCAGTACTGGTGCTGGAGAACGATGGTCATGTCGTCCGGATATTTCGCCACGACATCCGGCGGCAGGCTGACGCCGGGCGCCCGGGTCTTGAAGGTGATATAGAGGTGATGCTCGCCGGGCAGGCCGTCAGATTCGGCAGCGCGCAGCAGGGACAGACGCACGACGCTGCGCAGGGCTTCCTGCTCCAGCGTTCCATAATCCATCAGGTCGGCAGGTTCGTCGGCCATCATATCCTCAACGCTTCGTCAGACCTGATAGCCGCGCCTGCGCCGCCGCGAAAGGCGCCGTGTCCGGAAAACAATGTCGATGAAGGCGAAGTACCGGGGATTCGGTTGCCAGGCTTCCCCATTCTCCTGAAAAAGAAAGGAGGGCGCCTCGAGAGGTGGGGAGAGTGGAGGGCTTCTGTTGCCAGGCGCCCTCCGGGCCCCGCCTGAGGATCTGAACCCCCAGGACTTAAGTGTTCGAAATCAACCGAACCGCATTACGCGGCGAGGCGGACTTCTCCAGCGAAGTTATCGTTCGCAGTTAGAAAATGGCCCGATACGGTGGGCCAGGACGAGCGAAAGCAATCCTCTTTACACGTCCGTCGATGCTAGTCGGCCCCATGCTGCCTCCGCCGATAACGCGGGGAGAAAGTTGGTGGAGCCGCCGGGAATCGCACCCGGGTCCGGTCCGCTTATTACAAGCGCGTTTATCGCCATAGTCCGGGCGAACCCGGACAGGGCCTATATAGGGGATGCTTGGCCCGACTCCAAATTTCCTCGCGGAAAGGAATTGTCGGCAGGCCTTGCGAGGAGATCAGGGAATGTGACGGGGCCATTCCCGCGTCTGGTTCCTGAACCAGGTCAGCTGGCGTTTGGCGTAGTTGCGGGTCGCCTGTTTCAGCGCCGCCACGGCGTCATTGCGCGACAGCTCGCCCGCCAGCATCGCCGCCAGTTCGCGCACCCCGACGGCCTTCATGGCCGGCAGGGCCGGGGCCAGGTCGCGGGCGACGAGGGCGCGCACCTCCTCGACAGCGCCTCCCGCCATCATCATCTCGACCCGGTCGTCACAGCGGGCGTAGAGCGCCGCTCTCTGGGGCTCAAGGACCAGCGCGGTCCATGATCCGGGCGGCAACAGGGGGCGGGTGGCCGCCTGCCAGTCGCTGAGCGACCGGCCGCTGTGGCGCAGCACGCTCAAGGCCCGAACCAGCCGCTGGCGGTCACCCTGCGCGATAGCGGCGGCGGCCCTTGGGTCGCTTTCGGCGAGATCCGCGCGAAAGACGGCCTCGCCCCGCGCCTCATAGTCGGCCTCGACTGCGGCGCGTACGGCCGCCGGCACGGCCGGAATATCGGCGAGGCCGCGCGTCAGGGCGCTGAAATACAGGCCCGTGCCGCCGACGAGGATCGCCGGACGGTTCTCCGCCGCCAGTTCAGCCAGCAGGTCCAGGACCGCCCGGCTCCAGCGGCCGACCGACCAGGCCTCGGCCGCATCAGCCACGCCGTACAGCCGGTGATCCGCCATGCCCTCTTCCGCGGGCGAGGGACGGGCGGTCAGGATGCGCAGGTCGGCATACAGCTGCTGGCTGTCGGCGTTGACGATGACGGCCCCGCTTTCGGCCGCCAGCTTCAGGGCCAAGGCCGACTTGCCCGAGGCGGTCGGTCCGGCGATCAACTGTATCGGGGGCAGGGACACGGACAGGACTCGCCGACAGGGAGGGTTCGGCGATAGAAGGCCTGCACCCCGCCCGCAAGCCCGCCAAGGCCTGCCCGAAGCCCGACTGGAGATCCGCTTGATCGACCGTGACGCCGTCATCGCCGTTCTGAACGCCATCGCCGATCCGAAATCGGGGCAGGGGCTGTTCGACGCCGGTCTGGTGCGCGGCTTGACGGTGGCCGAAGACCGGGCCGGCTTCGCCATGGAGGTTCCGGCCTCCGAAACGGCCCTCTATGCCCCCATCCGCGATGCGGCCGAGGCGGCGCTGAAGGCCCTGCCGGGCATGATGAAGGTGTCGGTCATCCTGACCTCCGAGACCGCCCCCGCCGTCCGGCCCGTCCGCACCGCCTCCCTGTCGCCCCAGGCGGTGGACCAGACCCGGGCCAGGGCCCCGGTCGCGACCGAGCGCCCCGCCCACGTCCGCCGCGTCCTCGCCATCGCCAGCGGCAAGGGCGGGGTCGGCAAGTCGACCGTCGCGGTCAACCTGGCCGTCGCCCTGATGCAGAGGGGCCTGTCGGTCGGCGTGCTGGACGCCGACGTCTATGGTCCCTCCCTGCCGACCATGCTGGGCATCGCAGGCAAGCCCGAATACCGCGACGGCATGATGGAGCCGCATCTGGCCCATGGTCTGAAGGCCATGTCGGTCGGGCTGTTGACCGGCGCCGGGGACGCCATGGCCTGGCGCGGCCCCATGGCCTCCCAGGCCCTGACCCAGATGCTGACCCAGACCCGATGGGGCACGGAGGCGGCGCCGCTGGACGTTCTGGTGGTCGATCTGCCGCCCGGCACCGGCGACGTCCAGTTGACCCTGATCCAGAAGACGCCGCTGGACGGCGCCGTTATTGTATCGACGCCGCAGGAGGTCGCCCTCGCCGACGCCCGTCGGGCGCACGCCCTGTTCCAGAAGGTCGGCGTGCCGACGCTCGGCCTGATCGAGAATATGTCCGGCGAGGTCTTCGGTCGCGGTGGCGGCGAGGCGGAGGCGGGGCGCCAGTCGATCGACTATCTCGGCGACCTGCCGCTGGACGCGGCCTTGCGTGAGGGCGGGGATGCGGGGGTGCCGGTTGTGGCTGGAAACCCGGCCGGGGAGACGGCGGGGCGGTTTGGTGGGTTCGCCGGGCGGATCGCAGCGGCGCTGGGTATCTGAATCCCTCTCCCATAATGGAGAAGGGCGGAGACGCGGCCGGAATTTTTCGCCCGCCTGAGGGTTTTCAAACGCAACGGCAATCGCCACCTTGGCGGTTCCAGCCCTCCCTTCCGAGACCGCCCATGTCTGTCGACGCCCTGTTCCGCCCGTTTACGATCAAGACCCTGACCCTGCCGAATCGCATCGTCATGGCGCCGATGACCCGGTCGTTCTCGCCGGGCGGCATCCCGACCTCTGACGTGGCCGCCTACTATCGCAGGCGCGCCGAGGGCGGCGTCGGCCTGATTGTCACCGAGGGCACGGTGGTCGAGCGTCCCGCCGCCCGTAACGATGCGGCCGTGCCGGTCTTCCACGGCGAGGCCCTGCCGCAATGGCAGACGGTGGTGGACGAGGTCCATGCCGCCGGCGGTCTGATCGCGCCGCAGATCTGGCATGTCGGCGCCGCGCGCGGCCAGGGCGAGAACTGGCAGCCGCTGGGTCAGGTCGACAGCCCCTCGGGCCTCGTCGCCCCCGGCAAGCAGAAATACGAGCCGATGACCGAGGAGGACATCGCCGACACCATCTCCGCCTTCGGTCGTTCGGCCCGCGCCGCCCGGGATATCGGCTTCGACGCCGTCGAGATCCACGGCGCCCACGGCTATCTGATCGACCAGTTCTTCTGGACCGGGCTGAACGGCCGCGAGGACCAGTGGGGCGGCGCCACCATCGCCGAGCGCGCCCGGTTCGGCGTCGAGGTGGTCAAGGCGGTGCGTGAGGGCGTCGGCGACGACATCCCCCTGATCCTGCGCCTGTCGCAGTGGAAGCAGCAGGACTATGCTGCGAAAATCGGCCAGACGCCGGACGAACTGGCCGAATGGCTGATGCCGCTGTCCGACGCCGGTGTTGATGTCTTCCACTGTTCGCAGCGGCGGTTCTGGGAGCCCGAATTCGAGGGGTCGGATCTCAACTTCGCCGGCTGGGCCAAGAAGATCACCGGCAAGCCGACCATCACGGTCGGTTCCGTCGGTCTGGACGGCGAATTTATCGCGGCCTTTGGCGGCGCGGGCTCGCAGCCGGCGTCCCTGGACGGGCTGATCGAACGGCTGGAGCGTGAGGAGTTCGATCTGGTCGCCGTCGGGCGCGCCCTGCTGGCCGACCCGCGCTGGGTCGAGAAGATTCGCGAGGGCCGCCACGACGAATTGCTGGCCTTCGACCGTTCGCACATGGCGGAACTGACCTGACAAGAGTGAGTAGTGAGTAGTGATTAGTGATTGGTAACCGGGAATTTGCGAATCAGGCCGCTCGATCACTAATCACTACTCACTATTCACTATTCACTATTCACTATTCACTATTCACCAATCACTCGCGCCGGCTCCACCACCACCGCCGTGCCATAGGCGAGCACCTCGGTGACGCCCTCCATGATCTCATTGGCCTCATAGCGCATGGCGATGACGGCATTGGCGCCCATGCCCTCGGCGTGGGCGACCAGCTCCTGCAGGGCCTCGGCCCGCGACGTCTCGGCCAGTTTGACATAGGCGCCGACACGACCGCCCAGCATTGATTGCAGCCCGCCGATGGCGTCGGAAATGACGTTGCGCGAGCGCACCGTGATGCCCCGCACCAGTCCCAGCGTCTGCGTCACCCGATAGCCGGGGACGTCATTGGTCGTCACGATCAGCATGGTCAGCTCCTCTCCAGAATGCGGAAGGTCATGGCGTGGTCGTCCTTTTCGCCGGCCGCCTGGCTGACGGATTCGACCTCCGTCCAGCCCGCCTCGTCGAAATCGGGAAACCGAACGTCGCCCTCGGGTTCGGCATCCACCTCGGTGATGTAGAGCCTGCGCGCGCGGGGCAACAGGGTCTCGAACAGGGCCGATCCGCCGATGACGCAGACCTCATGCACATCGTCGTCGATGGCGGTCTCGCGGGCGATGTCGATGGCCTCGTCCAGATTGGTGCAGACCACGGCGCCCTTGGCCTTGCCCTGTTCGTCATAGGACATGTCGCGGGTCAGGACGAGGTTCAGCCGGCCGGGCAGGGGGCGCAGCGGCAGGCTCTCCCACGTCGCCCGTCCCATGATACAGGGCTTGCCCAGGGTCACGGCCTTGAACCGCTGCAGGTCGCTGCGCAGGGTCCAGGGCAGGTCGCCGTCCCGGCCGATGACGCCGTTCCTCCCGCGCGCAACCACAAGGGCGATCTGGGGAACTGGCATGGGTGTCTCCGGTCTTCGGGAGCGACGCGGGCGCCGCTCCCTTGAGACATATGCTTAGGCCGTCGGCTCCAGCAGTTTCAAGCGGAACAGCAGGGCCCCGATGATCGCACCGACGGCCGGGGCGACGAAGAACAGCCACAGCTGATCCAGCGCCTGACCGCCCGCCAGCACGGCGGGGCCGAAGCTGCGGGCCGGATTGACCGAGACGCCCGTTACCTGAATGCCGACCATGTGGATGACCGCCAGGGTGATGCCGATGGCCACGCCCGCGAACGGCCCGTGGGCCTTCTCGCCGGTGACGCCCAGGATGACGACCACGAAGATGGCGGTGAAGACGATCTCGAAGATCAGGGCCGCCGTCATGGCGTATTCGCCGAGATAGCCCGGGCCCCAGCCGTTCTGGCCCAGACTGGCGAAGCCCGTCTTTGCGATCGTGCCGAGGATCGCGGCCCCGATCACGGCGCCGATGAACTGGGCGACCCAGTACAGCCCCATGTCCTTCGCCGACATCCGCCCGGCTACGAAGGCGGCCAGGCTGACCGCCGGGTTCACATGGCAGCCTGACACCGGCCCGATGCCGTAGGCCATGGCCACGATGGCGAAGCCGAACGCCAGGGCGATGCCCAGCTGACCGACATTGTCGCCACCCAGAACCGCCGCCCCGCACCCGAACAACACCAGCACTGCCGTACCGACCAGTTCGGCCGAGAATTTCTTCAGCATGTTTTCCTCCCTGCGTGTCTCGCGCCCGGTACGCGGGGCGCTCGAAAGGCGGAGAGGGTGCGCCTGACACCACGGTCAAGCTAGGCGCAGAGACGCCATTTAACGATTGTTGACGGATCGGGGCTCAGCCCCCGGTCGGCTCCAGCCACTTCAACCATTTCCGCTGCATGGCGGTTTCCAGATCGATGCCGGCCCGGGCGCAATAGATCAGCAGCATGCCCAGCACGTCCGCCGCCTCGTCGCCCAAGGCTTTTTCATCCGGCGTCCCCCGCGCCCGGCCAGACAGCCGCAGATGCTCGGCCGTCAGCTCGCCCAGCTCTTCCTGCAGCTTCAGCAGGGCCCAGTCGCGGTCGCGGTCGATCGAATGCTCGGCGGCGTAGATGTCGGAGATGCGCAGGACGGAGGCGGTGAGGTCGGAGAGAAGCACTAAGCCGCCAAGCGATAGACGAGCGCATCCTCGACATAGACGCCGTTAAAAGTGTTTTGCCGCATTCTGACTGCGCCTGTTCCCTCAATGTGTATCATGCCGCCTAGTGCGCGGAAAACGGCGCTTTCAGGTGGCTGAAACTCGACATTGGACATATCGATCGCGGCGCCAGCATTTATTGCCTTGAGGTAGAGTTCTTTGCCTCCCTTTCGGGCTTCTTCGGTCACGATGATCAGGCGCCAACGGCAGGCGTCAGGCTGATAGAGCCAGAATGCTCCCGCTACAGGTACGCCGACGCGGTCAAGCAACTGCACAAATGCGGAGCCGGCTCGAATGTCAGAATCTACCAGTGCTTCTTCAGCCATGCCAAAACTCCATGAGCTTCGTCGCCGACGGCGTTGACCATCTCGACCGCTCGGAACTCGTCGATCATCTCATATCGGCTCGACACAGACCACTGGCTCACTGTTGACCAGTTGGCGCTCAGATTGGCGTCCGCTGCGCGGTCTTCTTCAAACGCTTTACTCAATCCCGCAAGGCCCGGTAATATCTTGAGGTCGTGACCACTCGAATAGAGGCTTGCGACAAGGTTCCGATCCGGTAGGCACTCCGGTAGAAAGAGCTTGCAGGCGGCCGCCTTGAAGCCGAGCTCCAGCGCATATCCGGCCAGATAGTAAGCGTTGGAACATCGGTTGTTGCGCAAGAGCAGCAGAGCGTCGTCATGTTTACCCTGAGCGAGACCCTGAAGCGTTTTTCGCGAGACGAACATCAGATCGCAACCGGCGCCTTGATGTGCGGCCAGGGCGAATAGTCGCCGAGGGTGAAGTCGGCCAGTTCATAGGCGAACAGATCGCTCTTCGGCGTGATCTTCATGGTCGGCAGGGCCAGGGGCTCGCGCGTCAGCTGCAGCCCGGCCTGTTCGACGTGGTTCAGATACAGGTGGGCGTCGCCGAAGGTGTGGATGAACTCGCCCGGCTCCAGCCCGACCACCTGGGCCATCATCATCGTCAGCAGGGCGTAGGAGGCGATGTTGAACGGCACGCCGAGGAAGACGTCGGCCGAGCGCTGGTACAGCTGGCAGCTCAGTTTTCCGTCCGCCACGAAGAACTGGAACAGGCAGTGGCACGGCGGCAGGGCCATGTCATCGACATCGGCCGGGTTCCACGCCGTGACGATATGACGGCGGCCGTTGGGATTGGTTTTCAACCCGGTCACCAGCTTCTCGATCTGGTCGATCATCCGGCCGTCGGGCGCCGTCCACGATCGCCATTGCTTGCCATAGACCGGACCCAGCTCCCCCTCGGCGTCGGCCCATTCGTCCCAGATGCGGACGTTGTGGTCCTTCAGATAGCCGATGTTGGTTTCGCCGCGCAGGAACCACAGAAGCTCGACGATGATCGAGCGCAGATGCAGCTTCTTGGTGGTCAGCAGGGGAAACCCCTTCGACAGGTCAAACCGCATCTGGCGGCCGAACACGCCCAGCGTCCCCGTGCCCGTCCGGTCGTCGCGCCGCGCCCCGTTGTCGAGGATGTCGCGCAGCAGGTTCAGATACTGGTGCTCCGGATGGTCAGCCGGGGCGGCCTGGATCGAGAGATCGGCATGGGCGAGGGCGACAGTCATGGAGCGGAGGATGCCTGTGATTCGCGGGCTTGGCACGCGACTGATTCGTTTGCCCACAGGCGCGGAACCCTCTCCCGGCGGGAGAGGGCTTGAGCCTCCGGGAGCGAAGCGATCGGCAAGGCGAAAGGGTGAGGGATTTCGGTGACTCCCGGCTCGCATCGTACCCCCTCACCCGCCCGCGCCAGAACGACGGCTGACGCCGCCGTGCGCGGCCTCCCTCTCCCGCCGGGAGAGGGAGAGTGAGGTCATCCCCCGAATCCGCCTCCATCCAGAAACGCCTGCTCCTCGGCTGTCATCTCGCGGCCCAGCGCCCTGTTGCGGTGCGGAAACCGGCCGAAGCGGACGATGATGTCGCGGTGGATGTGGGCGAACTTCAGCACCTCGGGCATGTCGGCCGAGAGGGCCACGGCCATATCCTGATCAGCCAGATCCTCGGAATGTTCGTACGGGGTGACGAAGAACTGGCGCAGGTCCGCGTCGAAGGTCTGCGGCCAGCCGCGGGCCCAGGCCTGTCGGGCGAACATCAGGCCCAGGCCGTCGGTGGCGAACTGGTGGGCCGTGCCGCGATACGAATTGCGCGGATACTGATCCAGCAGGATCATCAGGGCCAGCGCCCCCTCGGCCGTCTCCATCCAGTCGTCCAGCTCCCGGCGCGCGGCGGCCCGGTGCAAATCCCGACCGGCGTCCCGGAATTCGGCGTCGAAGGCCTCGTCCCTGGCGTACCATCTGGCGGGGCCGGCCTCTTTCCAGAAGGCGACGACGGAGGAAGCGGTTATGAGACGGGTCATGACTGACACCATAACCAATCCGCTGCCCGTCTTCCACGACCGCGACTGCGACCTGTCGATCATCCGGGGCAGGCGGGTCGCCGTGATCGGCTATGGCAGCCAGGGGCGCACCCACGCCTTGAACCTGCGCGACTCGGGCGTGTCGGACATCGTCATCGGCCTGAAGGCGAGTTCGGCGACCCGGGCGAAGGCCGAGGCCGACGGTTTTCCGGTCATGACGGCCGGCGAGGCGGCGTCCGGCGCCGACGTCGTGGCCATGATGGTCTCCGACGAGGCGCACCGCGACCTGTATCGCGACGAGATCGAGCCCCATATCCGCCCGGGCGCCGCCCTGATCTTCGCCCACGGCCTGTCGGTGCGGTTCGGTCTGGTGACGCCCCGCGCCGATCTCGACGTCATCCTCGACTCGCCCAAGGGCATCGGCCCGCGCATCCGCGATCTGTATGAGGCCGGGGAGGGGGTCTTCTGCCTGTTCGGCGTGCATCAGGACGCAACCGGCGACGCCCATGCCCTGGGCCTGTCCTATGCCGCCGCGCTCGGTTGCGGCCGCAAGGGCATCCTCGAGACCACCTTCGCCGCCGAATGCGAAAGCGACCTGTTCGGAGAACAGGTCGTGCTGTGCGGCGGGGTGGCCGAACTGATCGACGCCGCCTTCATGAAGCTGGTGAACGCCGGCTATCCGCCCGAGGTGGCCTGGTTCGAGTGCTTCTACGAGGTCAAGCTGGTGACCGACCTGATGTACGAGCGCGGCATCGCCGGGGCCTTCGCCAGGATCTCGAATACGGCCGAGTACGGCGCCTATCTGACCGGGCCGCGCGTGATCGGGGAGGCGTCGCGAACCGCCATGGACGGGGTCCTGGCCGATGTGCGCGACGGGTCGTTCGTGAAGCGGCTGATGGACGACTACGACGCCGGTTCCCCCGAACTGCTGGCGCGGCGCAGGGCCCTGGGCGAACGCACCATCGAATCCGTCGGCGCGCATCTCAACGCGGCCGCCGCGAAGGCCGCTGATTCAAAGACCTGAGGGGGATCGCCTTCGGGAAAGGCGCGAAATCCAAATGGTCGGAGTGAGAGGATTCGAACCTCCGACCCCTGCGTCCCGAACGCAGTGCTCTACCAGACTGAGCCACACTCCGACTTGGAGGCGGGCTTATAGCGAGCGGCCCGGGGGGCTGCAAGAGCGATCTCGCACCGGCGAAATTTCCCGCGAAACCGGGTGTTGCATCCCCTGACGCCTTGGCGTATTCGACCGCCTCCCGGCGCTTCGGCGCCTGGATACGCCGAGCCTGCTGGGGAATGGTGTAATGGTAACACTCCGGTTTTTGGTACCGTCATTCTAGGTTCGAGTCCTAGTTCCCCAGCCATCGGCCCTCCCTGACATCAGGATCGACCCCGCCGGGAACGCCGCAGCGCCCCCGGCGGGCCGTCCGGCGTCAGCCGATCTTCAGCCGAACGAAGACCATGCTTCCGTCCGGATCGCCGCCGTAGGACGGTTCCAGGGCCAGCGGTATGCGGTTGACCGAGTACATCGCCCCGAGACCAAACACCGTCGAGGGCGACAACCGCCAGTCGCGGATGGCGCCGATCGAAGCCTTGGCCACGGTGAACAGGTCGCCGTGGCCGCCGTGGGCGCCGGGCAGCAGCTCGTCGGTCTCGATCCGCTCGGCGCGGGCGAAGACGGTCCAGTCGGCGTTGGGGTGGACGGCCGATTCCAGCATCCAGGCGTCCTTCGATTCGTCGTGGTCATTCGTCTTGCGCCCGAACGCCAGGCTGGTGGACCACCAGCCGCCGGCGCCGAACCGGCGGGTGTGGAGGGCGCTGGCGGACAGCTTCGTCTCGTCCTCGTCCGGCTCGAGCTGTTCGGGGGCGGAGACGTCGGCGTATGAGGCCTGAAGCGACCATTCCGGCGTCGGGTTGAACGAGGCGCGCACGGACCAGCTGTCCAGACGCGGCGCGTCGATGTCCCAGCGGTGCTGGTCCGGCTCCTCGCCCTTGAAGGCCGAGGCCTCGACCTTGAAGCGGTCATGCGTCCAGCCCAGGGTGGTGACGCCGAAGACGATATGGGTCGAGTCCAGCCAGTGGTGGGTGATCGGCGCCTCCGGACTGTCCATGGCGCTCATCCGGTGCATGAAGGCCGGCGGGCCGAACGCCGGCTCTCCGGGCAGGCCGACATAGGCATAGACGCTGTCCTTGTCGCTCAGCCGCCGTGAGTAGCTGGCCGAAAGCTCCATCAGGAAGTCGTGGGGGTGCTGGCGATCGACCAGGGGATGGACCCCGTCGGCCGTCTCGCCCGCCGCCAGAAGCAGCGGATAGCCGGCCTTGCCCATCAGGGGGTCGGGGCTGACCATGGCGCGCAGGTTCAAGGCAGACCCGTCGTCGAAGTCACGCCGGGCGGCGCCCATCAGCATGCCGGCCACGAAGGTCTTCGAGCCGCCACGCGGGCCGTTCTGCTGATCGTAGACGAGGTTCAGCATGGCGTGGCCCATCAGGGACCAGTCGCCGGCCTGACCATGCAGACCGCCGTGCTCCGACATATCCGGTTGCCAGGCTGTGCCCGAGGCGTCGCGGGTCATGGGCCATGGGCCGAGCGGGCTGGTCATCGGCATGGCATGGCCGGCATGGGGATCGGCCTGCGCCGTCTCGGCCGCCGACATGCCATGCCCGGCGTGGGGATCGGCGGGAGGGGTCTGGACGGGCGAGGGAGCAGGCGGGGGCGTCTGGTGGTGGGAATGGTCCTGCGCCGTCGCCGTCCGGGCGAGGGCGAACAGGGATGCGCCGGCCAGCAGGCCGACACGGGAGGGGATGGCCATCGAAGGCTCCTTTGAAATCTGAATCCGGATGCGGCTGCGGTGCGCCGTCGTGCGAGGTCGGACGTCAGGCTTTCGGAGGTTCGGGCTCAGGGGCGGGGATCAGGCCGGTCCGGATCGGCTGCAGCGCGGGCTGGACGCCCGGGCGGGCGAACACCACCGGCGTAGCCTCGGGCGCGGCGGGCGTCGCGGCCACACAGGCGATGCAGCAGGCCATGAGCTTCATCGCCCTGGCCGGCGGTTCGGGGGCGTCGTCCCCGACCATGCCATGATGACCCGCCTTCTGCGGTGAAGCCGTCTCGTGGCAGGGCGCGGCCTCTGCGGTCGCCGCCGACGCGGTCACAGCGCCCAGACCCATCAGGGTCAGGGCGGCCATCATGCTCAGCAAGGCCATCAGGATGCGCACGGCTGTAGCCCAGGCCTCCGGATGTCCGGCCGCCACCCCGTGCGACGTCACAGCGGCATGCCGCTCGCGTCAGGCGCTTCGGCATCGCCCGGCCCGAGGGCGCGCTGCATGAAAACCACGTCGCGCCATTGGTCGAACTTCCAGCCGACCGTCTTCATTGTGCCGATCATCTCGAAGCCGCAGGCGGCGTGCAGGGCCACCGAGCCGGCGTTGGCCGAGTCGCCGATGACGCCCAGCATCTGGCGCAGGCCCAGGGCCTCGCACTGGCGGATCAGTTCGCCCAGCAGGGCCTTGCCGAGGCCCTTTCCATGGTGCGCCACGTCGACATAGACAGAATCCTCGACCGTATAGCGATAGGCGGGCCGCGTCCGGAACGGACCGGCATAGGCATAGGCCGCCACCGCCTTATTGCCATCCGCCCCGTCCACCTCGGCCACCAGCCAGGGCAGGCCGAGGGCGCGGATCGTAGCGTGGCGCCGGATCATCTCGCCGAGATCGGGCGTCTCCAGTTCAAAGGTCCCCGTGCCGCTGGTCACATCCTGGGCGTAGATGGCCGTGATCGACCCCATATCGCTGGCGGCGGCGTCACGGATGCTGAATTCGAGGGGCCGGACGTCGCTCAAGCCTGTTCCCAACCCTTCTCGATGGCCCAGACGGCGAAGGCGTAGTCGTGGGCGACCTCCTTCAGATAGTCGAAGCGGCCGGACGAGGCGAAATGGCCCGCCTCCATATTGATCTTGAGCAGGACCGGCTTGCCCGAGGTCGTGGCGGGCCGCAGCTTCGCCACCCACTTCTCCGGCTCCCAGTAGGTGACGCGCGGGTCGGACAGGCCGCCGGTCGCGAGAATGGCCGGATAGGGCTTCGCCTCGATCTGATCGTAGGGGCTGTAGGAATACATATAGTCGTAGGCGGCCGGGTCCTCGATCGGATTGCCCCATTCGGGCCATTCCGGCGGGGTCAGCGGCAGGCTGGTGTCCGACATGGTGTTGATCACGTCGACGAAGGGCACGCCGCCGATCACGCCCGCCCACAGGTCAGGCCGCATATTGGTGATCGCCCCCATCAGCATGCCGCCGGCCGACCGGCCCTCGGCCACGATCCGGCCCGCCTGGGTGTAGTCGTTGGCGATCAGGTGCTCGGCGCAGGCGATGAAGTCGGTGAAGGTGTTCTTCTTGGTCATGCGCCGGGCCGACAGGAACCAGTTCCAGCCCTTGTCGGAGCCGCCGCGCACATGGGCGATGGCATAGATGAAGCCGCGATCCACCAGCGACAGCCGGTTGGTCGAGAAGCTGGCAGGGATGGCGTTGCCGTAGGAGCCGTAGCCGTAGAGCAGCAGGGGGGCGGAGCCGTCGACCGGGGTGGTCTTCCTGCGCAGCACGGTGACGGGCACCAGTTGGCCATCGGGCGCCGGGGCGTTCAGCCGCTCGACGACATAGTCCGCCGCATTGTGGCCTGACGGCACCTCCTGAACCTTGCGCACCGTCCGTTCGCGCGTCTGCAGGTTGTAGTCATAGGTCGTCGTGGGCGTGGACGGCGAGTTGTAGGCGTAGCGCATGATCGGGGTGTCGAACTCCGACGCCCCGCCCAGAGACAGGGCGAAGGCGGGTTCGTCGACCGCGATCTCGTGCTCCTGACCGGCGCGGTCGCGGATGACAATCCTGGTATTGGCGTCGGCCCGTTCCTGGCGGCCGATATGGTCCTTCACCAGACTGACGCCCTCGATGAAGCGGCCGGGGGTGTGGGCCACCAGGTCGGTCCAGTTCGCCTTGGCGGGAGTCGCGGTCGGAGCCTCGACGATCTTGAAGTCCATGGCCTCATCGGCATTGGTGCGGATCACCCAGCGGTCGCCCCAGTGGTCCGGCTCGTACAGGCGGCCCTCGTGCCGGGGCTCGATCACGGCCGGTGCGGCGGTCAGGGCGTCGGCGGCGATGACCTGCGATTCCGAGGTCTCCTGATTGCCGATGGAGATGACGAGGAAGGCGTCATCGGCGGTGCGGCCGATGCCGATGAACATCCCCTCGTCGGTCTCTTCATAGACCAGGGTCGTCTCGCCGCCGCGCGCGGGACGGCGGAAGATCTTGTCGGGGCGGCCGTTGTCGTCGCGGTTGGTCCAGAAGATCCACTGGCTGTCCGGCGACCATGTGAAGTTGCCGCCCGTGTCGCCGATCACGTCGGGCAGGACCTCGCCGGTGGCCAGGTCCTTGACGTAGATCCTGTAGACCTCCGAGCCCTGGGCGTCCTCGGCATAGGCGAACAGGGTGTGATCCGGGCTGGGCTCGGTGGCGCCGACGTCCGAATAGGCCTTGCCCTTCGCCAGTTCGTTGGCGTCGAGGAGCAGCTCCGGCGTCGGGGCGGCGACGAAGTTGATCGTGACGTCCTGACCGTCCACGCGGAACGCGCCGCTGCGGGCGACCCGCATGTAGCGCGGGTGCTGTTCGCCGGTGCGATATTCGGTGAAATACTCCCAGCGGCCGTCGGGTGCGGGGACCGAGCTGTCCGCCTCCTTGATGCGGCCCTTCATCTCGTCGAACATCGCCGCCTGCATCGGCAGGGTCGAGGTCATCATGGCCTCGCGATAGGCGTTCTCGGCGGTCAGGTGTTCCTTGACGTCGGCCTTGATCAGGGACGGGTCCTTGAGCACCGCCTGCCAGTTGTCGTCCTTCATCCACTGGTAGTCGTCGGTCCGGGTGCGGCCCAGCTGTTCGATGACGACCGGGATCTTCCGCGCGACGGGCGGAACGGGACGGCTGTGGGGCATGGAAGGTCCGGACTGGAGATTTGAAGGCTGGGCCCGCGCGGCAGGGGCGACGGCGACGACGGTCGTGGCGGCGGCCGAGGCGATCAGTTCACGACGGTTCATGGCGGGATTTCCGGGCGGAAGGGCGGCGGCAACCATGGGCGAGCGGAGCCGTGAAGGTCAATGCGGCAGGGTAAGCCTTTTCGTCTCCTCCCTGCGCCTCAGGCGTGGGGAGGTGGATCGGCGCGCTTGCGCCGGGACGGAGGGGTTCTTTCTTCATCACAGACAAGGCGGACGCTGAAAAAACCCCTCCACCGCCTGGCTGCTACGCGCCCCCCTTCGGGTCGCGGTCCCCCTCCCCATCGCAAGGGCCATGGGGAGGAGAAAGGCGTCAGGCTCCCAGGGCTTCCCGGGACATGCGGGCCAGAAGGTCGCCGCCCTGGCCGACGGCGGCGAGGCGGCTGGAGGCGTGGCCGAGGACATTGGCGGCATAGACCTCATAGAGGGCGATCTTGCCGTTGAGCCAGGCGACGTCGCTGTCTCCGGCGTCCAGACGCGCCCTGGCGGCGAGGGCGGCGCGGGCCAGCATCCAGCCGCCGACGACATCCCCGAGCAGTTTCAGATAGGCGTCGGCGCCGGCCAGAACGTCAGCCCCGCCGTCCGCCTCGGCCTTGCGGTCGAGCAGCCAGAGGGTGGCGTCCTCGACGGCCTCGACGGCCGTCAGGAACCGTTCGAGCGGCTTGCCGGCATAGAGTTTGGCCAGGGGGAGGGCGGTCGCCTTCATCTCGGCGATCAGGGCTATGGCCGCGCCGCCGCCGTCCATCGACAATTTGCGCCCCACCAGATCCATCGCCTGGATGCCGTTGGTGCCTTCATAGATCGGGGCGATCCGGGCGTCGCGATAGTACTGGGCCGCGCCGGTCTCCTCGATGAAGCCCATGCCGCCGTGGATCTGGACGCCCTGGGACGCGACCTCGCAGCCGATGTCGGTCGACCAGGCCTTGGCGATCGGGGTGAACAGATCCTCCCGGCCCTTCCAGTGGTTGCGATCCTCCGGGGTGGCGGCGTGTTTGGCCAGATCGGCGGCGACGCCGGTGGACAGGCAGAGGGCCCGGGCGGCCTCGATCTTGGCCTTCATCACCGACAGGGTGCGGCGCACGTCCGGGTGGTCGAAGATCGGGGCGTGGCTTTCGCCGGTCCAGATCGAGCGGCCCTGTTTGCGGTCCAGGGCATAGGTCAGGGCGTGCTGGTAAGCCATCTCGGCGATGCCGACGCCCTCGACGCCCACGGCCAGACGGGCCGCGTTCATCATGACGAACATGTGCGACAGCCCCTCATTGGGCCGGCCGACCAGGGTGGCGCGGGCGCCCTCATAGCTCATGACGCAGGTGGGAGAGGCGTGGATGCCCAGCTTGTGCTCGACCCCGACGGGGCGGAAATCGTTGCGGTCGCCCAGCGATCCGTCGGCCTTCACCTCGAATTTGGAAGCGAGGAACAGGCTGATGCCCTTGGGGCCGGGAGGGGCGTCGGGCAGGCGGGCCAGCACCATGTGGACGATGTTGGGGGTGGCGTCGTGGTCGCCCCAGGTGATGAAGATCTTCTGGCCGTTCAGGGCGTACGTCCCGTCGCCGTTCGGGGTGGCAGTGGCGGTCAGGGCGCCGAGATCCGAGCCCGCGCCCGGCTCGGTCAGGACCATGGCGCCGGTCCATTCGCCCGAGACCAGTTTCGGCAGATAGACGGCTTTCTGTTCCTCCGTACCGTGGGCCTCCAGCGCCTCGATGGCGGCGAGGGACAGCATGGGGCAAAGGCCGAAGGCCATATTGGCCGAGTGGACCGTCTCATAGGCCGCCAGTTCCAGCGCCTTGGGCAGGGCCTGGCCGCCGGATTCGGCGGAGGCCGTCAAACCGGTCCAGCCGCCCTCGGCGAACTGGCGATAGGCGTCGGCGAAACCCGGGGCGGCGGTCACCGCGCCATTGGCGTAGGTCGCCCCGGCCTGATCGCCCGGCCGGTTCAGAGGGGCGAGGACTTCCTCGGAAAACTGACCGGCCGCCTCAAGGATCGCGCCCATGACATCGGCGTCATAGTCGGGAAAGGCGCCGGTCGCGGCCACGGTCTCGATGCCGGCCACGGCGCTGAGGCTGAAGGCGATGTCTTTGACCGGGGCGCGGTAGGCCATGGCGTATTTCCTCATGTTCGGATGCGCTCTCGCGCCCTTGTCCCTTCATGCCGTGTTGCCGTATCGGCAAGCAAGCGGGTTGGCGTGGCCGTCAGGCTTTGCAAGAGTGGGTCTTTATCGAGATCGAGCGTGTCAGATGGCCGAACCCCGCAATCGCTATTCTGCTGTCTCGTTGACCCTGCACTGGCTGCTGGCGGCGCTGATCCTCGTCCAGGTCCTGCTGATCACGGCGCATGAGGCGACGGAGGGGCCCCTGTCGCGGGATCTGGTCGGCTGGCACAAGTCGGTCGGCCTGACAATTCTGGTCCTGACCCTGGTCCGTATCGGCTGGCGGCTGGCCAATCCGGCCATCGCGCTTCCCCGCCACATGCCGAAGTGGGAGCAATGGGCGGCGCGCGGTGTGCATATCCTGTTCTATGTCGTGCTGATCGCCATGCCGATGACGGGCTGGCTGGCGTCCTCGGCGGGCGGACGGGCCATTGAATGGTTCGGCCTGTTCAACTGGCCGCTGCTGCCGGTGGAGGGCGGACGCGAGGCGGCGCGGGGACTGATGAACCTGCATGAGCTGGTGATGAAGGGGCTCTATGGGCTGATCGCCCTGCACGTCCTGGGCGCGCTGAAGCACCAGTTCATCGACCGCGACAATGTCCTGCACCGGATGATCCCGATCATTCCGCGCCGGCCGTGAGATGAATCTCTCCGCCGTCCTGGCCGGCGTTCTTCTGCTGGGGCTCGGCGACGTCGGGCCCGCCAGCGCCGCCGAGCTGCGCTGGTCGGTCCTGACCGACCGCTCCACCGTCAGCCTGTCCGTCAGGGCCTTCGGCGCGGTGCAGACCGGCCGGTTTTCGGACTGGTCGAGCAGCGACATCCGTCTGAACCCCGAGGGGGGCGGCGTAGCGGAGGCATCTATCGAGGTCCGCGCCGGCTCGCTGGTGATGCGGCAGAGGGCGCTGACGCGCCGGGCGATCGGGTCCGATTTCCTGGACTCCGGCCGTTACCCGCTGATCCTGTTCCGGCTTCGTTCGGTGACCCGGGGCGAGGGGCGTCGTTACACGGCCGAGGCGGATGTGACGATCAAGGGACAGACGCGCCGGATCAGCTTCCCGGTCGACCTGGGGGCGGCGGGCGGCATGGAGCGGCTGACCGGGGGCTTTACCGTCGACCGCATGGCCTATGGCGTGGGCCATCGCAGCGGGCTGAACGGGTTGATCGGGCGGGACGTGCGGGTGGATGTGTCCCTGGTCCTGCGCGAGGCGACGCCATGAGGGCGGGCGACGACGACCGGACGGCGAGTCAGGCCCTGCGCGCGGGCGGTCTGGTGATCCTGCCGACCGAGACGGTCTATGGACTGGCGGCCGACGCCGCCAACCCCGAGGCGGTCGCGGCTATCTTCGAAGCCAAGGGAAGACCCCGATTTAACCCATTGATTGCTCACATATCAGATGCCGCGGCGGCCGAGACCGTGGCGGTGTTCGACGGACGCGCCCGGGCCCTTGCCGAGGCCTTCTGGCCGGGGCCGCTGACGATCGTGGCGCCGGTGCGGGACCGGGGGACGGTCTGTGATCTGGCGCGGGCCGGGCTGGACAGTGTGGCGGTGCGGGTTCCGGGCCATGCGCGGGCGCGGGCGGTGATCGACGCCTTTGGCGGCGCGGTCGTGGCGCCCTCGGCCAACCGGTCGGGCCGGCCCAGTCCGACGACCTTTGCCGACGCCCTGGAGGAGACGGGCGCCTCTGCCGCCGCCGCCGTCGACGGCGGCCCCTGCGCCGTGGGGGTTGAAAGCACGGTGGTCTCGGTGCTGGACGGACGGGTCGCCCTGTTGAGGCCCGGCGCGGTCACGGCGGACGATCTGGAGGCCCTGATCGGGCCGCTGGATCGCGGGGGCGGGGAGGGACACCGTTCCCCGGGGCGGCTGGCCCTGCACTATGCGCCCGACGCGCCGGTGCGAATCGAGGCGGAGGCGGCGAGGGCGGGAGAAATCCTGCTGGGCTTCGGGCCGGGCCTCGGCGATTCGCGCTGGAGCCTGAGCGTGTCCGGCGATCTGCGGGAGGCGGCGGCGAACCTGTTCCGGCTGTTGCGCGAGGCGGACCGCCAACGGCCCTCGGGCATCGCGGTGGCGCCGGTGCCGACGAGCGGGCTGGGCGAGGCGATCAATGACCGGCTGCGGCGGGCGGCGGGGTTTGTGGGGTAGGCGCTCGCAATTGTGCTACGGTTGCACATGACCCAGTCCGATACGCCTGACGATACGCCTGCCGCTCCGCCCGCAAATCCGGACGAAACGCCCGTCCAGCGCGCCTTGCGTCTAAAGAAGGCGCTTCTGGACGCCCGGCCCACGCCCCCGCGCGGCGGGCGGTTCCAGCGCGAACAGGCGGCCAAGATCGCGACGGGCAAGTCCAAGCCCTGGATGAGCCGATAGGGCTCACAGGCGTCAGGAAAACCGGGCCTGAAGATCCACGCTCGACCGCTCGCCCACGGCGTCGAAACAGTTGGCCAGCCACTCGTCCGCCGCCTCGCGACCCCTGGTCTTCAGCCGGTTGAGGAAGGTCCATTCGGTGTTGAATTTCGAGCCCGAGCCGAGGTCGTCCAGCCAGCCGTCGGCCTCGATGGCGTGCATGCGGACGTGGCGATAGCGGCCGCGGGCGTCCTCGGTCAGCCGGCCTTCCTCGAACAGTTCCTGCATGAAGGCGACGGCTCGCAGTTCGGCGGTCAGGGGGGCCGAGAAGGCGATCTCATTGATCCGGTCCATGATGTCGCCGGCGGCGCGGGGCGTGTCGTCCCGCTCGAACGGATTCAGGGTCATCAGCAGGATGTCGTCGGGGGTGTCGCCCTCGTAAAGGGGCCAGAGCGGCGGATTGGCCAGATAGCCGCCGTCCCAGTAGGGCTCGCCTTCAATCTCCACCGACTGGAACAGGTGCGGCAGACAGGCCGAGGCCAGCAGCACCTGGTCGCTGATCTCGGGCGAGGTGAAAATCCGGGCGCGGGCGTGGCGGACCTGGGTGGCGGCGACGAAGAGCTTCACCTTCGACGTTCGCACCGCCTCGAAATCGATCGAGCCATCGAGAACCCGTTTCAGAGGATTCAGGTTAAAGGGGTTGAATTCGTAGGGGCTCATGGAGCCGGCCAGGGTCTCCATCGAGCGCCACATCGGGCTGTCCTTGATCCAGCCGGGCGTCAGGGCCGCGCTCCAGATGGCGCTGTCGCCGAAGACGTTCTTGCCGCCTGAGCGGTTGGTCTCGCGCCACAGGGTGTCGAGGGCCGCGCGCGCGCCCACGGCCCCGCCCTGGGCCAGGCCGGAGATCAGGGCCGCGCCGTTCATGGCGCCGGCCGATGCGGCCGAAACGGCGCGGAGATCCAGACGGTCGTCCTCCAGCAGCCGGTCCAGCACGCCCCACTGGAAGGCGCCATGGGCCCCGCCGCCCTGGAGTGCCAGGCAGATCGGGCGTTTGCCGGAGGGAGGCGGCGAAGGTTTTGTCCTGGCCGCCGGGGCGGAGGTCTTGCGGGTGAAGAGCGCCATGGACCTCCCGTTTCGTCGCTACTGGGCGGTCCAGCCGCCGTCGATGGAGAAGGTGGTCCCGCTGGCGCCCGCGCCGGCGTCTGACACGACGTAAAGGAAGCAGCCGACCAGCTGTTCCACCGTAATGAACTCTTTCGAGGGCTGTTTGGCCAGGATGATGTCCTCCATCACCTGTTCGCGCGGCATGTGGTTGACCCGGGCCTGGTCCTCGATCTGTTTGTCGACGATCGGGGTGTGGACGAAGCCCGGGCAGATGGCGTTGCAGGTGATCCCGTCCCGCGCCAGCTCCAGGGCCACGGTCCTGGTCAGGCCGACCAGGCCATGTTTGGCGGCGACATAGGCCGACTTGTACGGGCTGGCCACAAGACCGTGGGCCGAGGCCATGTTGACGATCCGGCCACGGCCCTGGGCCTTCATAATGGGGATGGCGGCGCGGGTGGCGTAGAAGGCTGACGACAGGTTGATGGCGAGTATCTGTTCCCATTTGGCGGTGGGGAAGGTCTCGACGGCGTCGACGTGCTGGATGCCGGCGTTGTTGACCAGAATGTCGATGCGTCCGAGCTCGCGATGGGCCCAGGCGACCATGTCGGCGACCTGGTCGCCGTGGGTCATGTCGGCGCCGTGGTACAGGACGCGGACGCCATGGTCAGTCGCCAGCTTCGCCCGGGCCGCCTCGATCTGGAGCGGATCGCCCAGGCCGTTCAGGACGACGTCGCCGCCCCGCGACGCCACGGCCTCCGCCAGGGCCAGGCCGATCCCCGAGGTCGAGCCGGTGATGACGGCGACCTGACCCCTGAGGTCCTCAGGGCTGCGATACACGGGGGGTGACACGGCGTCGGGGTTCCGCTGGGACATGGGACTGAACGTTTCCGGCTTGTTTCTGCTTTTGCCGTCAGCTTAGGCGAGTGCAACCGCGAAGGCGACAGGCGGGGATCAAGAATTTCCCGATCGGGTGAATATCCAGTCGCGGGCGTCCGAGCGTTCGGGATTGAAGCGATAGCCTTCGACCTCGAAGGCCTTGAGCCCCTCCGGGTCCTCGATGCGGCGTTCGATGGCCCAGCGGGCCATCAGGCCGCGCGCCTTCTTGGCGAAGAAGGAGATGATCCGGCTCTCTCCGTCCTTTTCCTCGCGAAAATGGGGGGTGACGACAGGCAGTTTCAGCGCCTTTGCGTCCACGGCGCCGAAATATTCCTGGCTGGCCAGGTTGATCAGGACCGGATGGGCGTGGCCCCCGGCGTCCGCATTCAGCTGTTTCGAGATCCGGTCGTCCCAGAAGTCATAGAGGCTGGCGCCGCGCCGGGTCTTGAGCCTCACCCCCATCTCCAGCCGGTAGGGCTGGATGCGGTCCAGCGGGCGCAACAGGCCATAGAGGCCCGACAGGATGCGCAGCCGGTCCTGGGCCCAGTCGAGGGCGGCGGCATCGAGATTGCGCGCATCCAGGCCCTGATAGACGTCGCCGGCGAAGGCCATGACCGCCTGGACGCCGGCGTGCGCGTCGGTCGGGTCAAACGCCTTGAAGCGCGCCTGGTTAAGCTTGGCGAGGTCGGCCGAGATCCCCATCAACCGGCGCAGATCGGCCTGGGTCTGGCGTTTGGCGGTCTTGGCCAGGGTCGCGACGTCGTCGGCGAATCGCGGCGTGGAGGCCGGCAGGGCGAGGTCGGTCTCGGTGAAGTCCAGCCGTTTGGCCGGGGACAGGACGATCAGCAAGGCGCAGCTCCGTTCAGCATGCCGGGCAGATAGGCCGGTTTGGCGACGATTTGAACCGTCGGCGCCCGCACCCGGTCAGGGCGTTTCGACCGGACGGGCCGAGACATGGTTGAGGGCGATGACCCAGACGCCGTCGATCTTGCGGAACAGGCGGGTATTGATGCCTTCCATCGAATTCTCGGGCCGGACCAGGCGATAGCGGCCAATGAGCTGGGCGGCGTCCGGGGCGAGGAATTCGACCGTCATGTCCGAGAAGGTCAGGTCGCCGCGTGATTCGGGCGTGGGGCCATAGTTGCGGATGTATTCGTCCAGGGCGCCCTGCCAGCCGTCCTTGATCCGGCCGCCCGAGACGAAGATCACGCCCGGGTTCTTGAAGCCCTGCATATAGCCGCGGTAGTCGCCCCGGTTCCAGGCCGCCTGCATGTCGGCGATGACGGTCAGGATGGCGGCGCGTTCGGTCGTCTCGTCGAAGGCCGGCGGCGTCTGGGCGATGGCGGGCGCGGTCCCGGCGAGGGCGGCGGCCATCAGCCCCGCGCCCATGATCCTGGCAAAGGCCCGACGGCGCATCAGAACAGGACCTTCGGGTTCATGATCCGTTGCGGGTCGATGGCGGCGCGGATGGCGCGCATGGTCTCGATCTCCAGCGCGGTCTTGTAGCCGCGGGCCTCATCGGTCTTCAGACGTCCCAGACCGTGTTCGGCCGAAATGGAGCCGTCATAGCGACCGACCACGCCATGGACGACGGCCGAGCCTTCCTTCCACCTCCCGATGAAGGCGGCGATATCGGCGCCCACTGGCGGCAGGATGTCGTAGTGGAGGTTGCCGTCGCCGACATGGCCGAAGACCGAGACCCGCGCCCCGGGATGGAAGGCCTCCACCGCCGCCCCGGCCTCCTCGATATAGTCAGGAATGCGCGAGATCGGCACCGAGACATCGTGTTTCCAGCCCCCGCCCTCGGGCTTGAGCGCCGCCGAATGCTCCTCGCGCAGACGCCAGAATGCGGCGCGCTGGGTCTCGTTCTGGGCGATGGCGGCGTCGGTGATCAGACCGGCCTCGAAGGCGGTCTCCAGCACCCGCTCCATCGCCGCTTCCGCCCCGCCGGGCGCCCCATCGGCCAGTTCGATCAGCACATACCAGGGCGGCGTCGTGTCGAGCGGTTCGCGCGTATCCGGTATGTGTTTGAGGACGAACTCCATCCCCATCCGCTTCATCAACTCGAAGGCCTCGACCCCGCCGCCAGCCTCGTCGCGGGCGCGGGCGAGCAGTTCGATGGAGGCGGCCGGGCTGTCGACCCCGACGATGGCGACGGCGCGTGAGCGCATGATCGGGAACAGCTTCAGGGTCGCCGCCGTAACGATGCCGAGCGTGCCTTCCGCGCCGATCAGCAGCTGTTTGAGATCATAGCCGGTGTTGTCCTTCCTCAGCCGTTTGAGGCCGTGGAAGATCCGCCCGTCCGGCATGACCGCCTCGAGGCCCAGCACCAGGTCGCGCATCATGCCGTAGCGCAGCACCTGGGTTCCGCCGGCATTGGTGGAGATCACTCCCCCGATCGTGGCGGTGCCTTCGGCCGCGAGGCTGAGCGGGAAGTAGCGTCCCGCAGCTGTCGCCTGCTGCTGGGCCTCCAGCAGGGTGACGCCCGCCTCGACGGTCATGGCGTCGTCCAGCGGGGTCACGTCGCGAACCCGGCGCAGCTTCTTCGTCGAGATCAGAACCTCGCCAAAGGGAATCTGGCCCCCGACCAGACCGGTGTTGCCGCCTTGGGGGGTGATCGCTACGCCGGCGGCGGCGCAGATTTTCACGGCCGCGGCCACCGCGTCCGTGGTCTGCGGTGTCAGCAGGATCGGGGTGTGGCCGGTCCATCGTCCGCGCCATTCGGTCAGGCAGGGCGCGATCTCGAAGGCGTCCTCGGTCCAGCCGTCCGGCCCGAGCGCGGCTTTCAGCGCCGCGATGACGGCGGGGTCGACAGGGGAGGGCGAGGGAGCGTCCATGTCGCCCTTGTCGCAAAGCCCTCGGCCCGGCGAAAGGCGAAAGCTAGGATAGGCCCAAGGTTTTCGCCCGGATTTGACCACCCATGCCCTTTCCGACCATGACCGCCCCCGTTCCCGCCGTCGGCGTGGCGTGTTTTCGCGGCGAGGAGGTGCTGTTGATTCGTCGCGGCACACCGCCGCGCGCCGGGGAATGGAGCCTGCCGGGCGGGCGGATCGAGCCGGGCGAGGGGGTGCGGGAGGCGGCCCTGCGGGAACTGGCCGAGGAAACCGGCGTCACGGCGGATCTTGTCGGGCTGGTTGATGTGGTGGACGGCGTCTTTCCCGGGATCGGGCGGCACTATGTGCTGATCGACTATGCGGCCGTCTGGACGGGCGGAGAACCGAGGGCCGGCCACGATGCAGCCGAGGCGGCCTTTCACCCCCTGTCGTCGATCGAAGGGATGGTCGACTGGGAGGAAACGCGCCGGATTATCCGTCAAGCGCATAACGTTGTCTCGACCTGCGCGCTGGCATCAAATTTCGTGACGTCGCCCGCTTGACGGTGAAGTTCTGCGGAGTAGTGGAAAGGCGTTCGGGCGACATTGCGCCGCTTGGTTTCGGCCGAGGCCGAGGGGAAATTTGATGAGACTGATGACTTCCGCCGTACTGGCGGCCCTTATCGCTTGCGCCGCACCCGCCGCCGCCCTGGCCCAGGTGACCGAGCCGGTGACCTTTACCCTGAACAACGAGACGGACCATGTTCTGGTGTCGCTCTACATCTCCGTCGTCAGCACGGATGAATGGGAAGAGGACATCTTCGGCGACGGCGTTCTGGACGCCGGCGACAGCGTCGAGGTGACCATCGACGACGATCTCGAGGACTGCGAATACGACCTGAAGGCCGTGTTCTCGGACGGCAGCGAACTGGTGCTGGGTTCGCAGGACTTCTGCGAGCTGGACGGCGGCTCGATCGACGTCACGGAAGGCTGATCGCCTCCTGAGGCGCTTTTCAGAGGGGCGGCTCCGATCGGGGCCGCCCCTTTTTCATGCCCGACGTGCGCGATCGCCGACCGGGCGTCGCCTGCCGCTTTTTGTGGCGCAGCCGGCCCGTCCGTCGTAGCCTGTCATCCACAGCAATGGGGTATCCAATGGTCTGGTTTGTCGGCGTTCTGATCGTTTTCGCGATCATTCTTCTGTTCAGTGTCGTCAAGATCGTGCCGCAAGGTCGCGAATTCACGGTCGAGCGGTTCGGCAAATACACCCGCACCCTGGCGCCCGGCATCAGCCTGTTGACCCCGTTTGTCGAGCGGATCGGCCGCCGGATGAACATGATGGAGCAGGTCCTGGACGTGCCCCAGCAGGAGGTCATCACCAAGGACAACGCCATGGTGAAGGTCGACGCCATCGTCTTCATCCAGGTGATGAGCGCCTCGGCCGCCGCCTATCGGGTGGAGGATCTGCCCTATGCCATCACCCAGCTGTGCTCGACCAATCTGCGCACCGTGGTCGGTTCGATGGACCTGGATGAGGTGCTGTTCCAGCGCGACAATATCAACTCGCGCCTGCTGACGGTGATCGATGCGGCGACCGAGCCCTGGGGCGTCAAGGTCAACCGGATCGAGATCAAGGACCTGACGCCTCCGGTCGACATCACCAACGCCATGGCGCGCCAGATGAAGGCCGAGCGTGAACGTCGCGCCGTCATCACCGAGGCCGAAGGCGAGAAACAGGCCGCCATCGCCCGCGCCGAGGGGGCCAAACAGGCCGCCATTCTCCAGGCCGAGGGCCGCAAGGAGGCCGCCTTCCGCGATGCCGAGGCCCGTGAGCGGGAAGCCCAGGCCGAGGCCAAGGCGACGGCCATGGTGTCCGAGGCCATCGCCCGCGGCGACGTCAACGCCATCAACTACTTCATCGCCCAGAAATACGTGGAGGCCTTCGCCGAACTGGCCCGCAGCCCGCAGCAGCGGACGGTGATCGTACCGGCCGAGATGAGCGGTCTGGTCGGCACCCTGGCCGGTGTCGGGGAACTGGTCGGCCTGGCGCGCGCCCAGCAGTCGGACCGCCCGGCGCCCCCGACGCCGCCGCGCGCCCCGACCCCGCCGTCCCGCACCGCGCCGCGCGGCGGGTCTGTTCCACCTACCTCCTGATCGCCGGAGCGCATGATGCAGAACGTGCTCGATCTCTATGCGTCCCAGCCCTTCTGGTTCTGGCTGGCCCTGGGCGTGGCCTTGCTGGCCATCGAGGCGGCGCTGTCGACGGAATGGCTGTTGTGGCCGGCCGTGGCGGCGGGGGTGGTGGCGGTGCTCACCGCCTTCGGCCTGCGTTTCGGATTCTGGGGCGAGGCGGGCCTGTTCGCCATCCTGACCATCATCGCCACCCTGGTCTCCAGCCGGTTGATCAAGCGCGTCAATCCGTCGGACGCCCCCGACATCAACGACCGGGACTCGCGTCTGGTGGGTCAGCGCGCCCGGGTGGTCGAGGCCTTTGTCGACGGACGCGGGCGGGTGTTTGTCTCCGGCGCTGAATGGGCCGCCGAAATCACCGGCGACGCCCCGCCTGTGGGCGACAGCGTCATTGTCGAAAGCGCGGCCGGATCGGCGCTGAAGGTCCGACCCTCCGCCTAACGGGCCTTCAGCACCGCCTCGACGCCGAGGTTGGCCAGCTGGTCGGCGCGTTCGTTCAGGGCGTGGCCGGCGTGGCCCTTGACCCAGCGCCAGTCCACCGTGTGGCGGGCCCGGGCCGTGTCGAGCCGTTTCCACAGGTCGTCGTTCTTGACCGGTTTCTTGTCCGCCGTCCGCCAGCCGCGCGCCTTCCAGCCGTGGATCCACTGGGTGATGCCGTCCATGACATATTTGCTGTCTGTATGGAGCTCGATCCGGCACGGGCGGGTCAGAGCCTCCAGCGCCATGATGGCCGCCGTCAGCTCCATGCGATTGTTCGTCGTCAGCCGCTCGCCGCCGTGGATTTCCTTGGTCTTGCCCTGGGACTGCAGGATGGCGCCCCAGCCTCCGGGACCCGGGTTGCCCTTGCAGGCGCCGTCGGTGTGGATGATGACGGTCGTGGTGGGGACGGGGGTCAAGGGAACTCGCCTAGCGTAATAACATCTGTTATACAGTCTCTCGAAAGTGAGGCCAGTCATGATCGCGCTGAAAGTCACCCAGGTCGGAAACTCGGTCGGTGTTGTGCTCCCCAAGGAAGCCCTCGTTGAGCTGGGCGTGGAGAAGGGCGCCACCCTTTATCTGACGCGCGCGCCGGACGGTTCGATGCGCGTCTCGCCCTATGACGACAGTGTCCAGCAGCAGATCGCCCTTGGCGAAAAGCTTATGGACGAACACCGGGACGTGTTCCGGGCCCTCGCCAGATAGGGGCTGACGGATGACGGAGAACCTTTTCAGCCGTCGCGAACCCATCTGGCTTGAGAAGGCCGCCATCATTGCCCTGCACGACCGCAGCCTCGCGCTGCACGGCGGTTCGGCCGGCATTCGCGACGAAGGATTGCTGGAATCGGTGCTGGAAAGGTCCAGGAACCGCTTCTACTACGAAAATGAGGACGATCTGGCCGCACTGGCGGCGACCTATGCCGTTGGGGTGGCGTCGAACCACCCCTTCGTCGATGGCAACAAACGGGCCGCCTATCAGTCGCTGATCCTGTTTCTGGCTTTGAACGGTCGACCGCTTCGCGCGGACAAGCTGGACGTCATCAAGACCATGCTGGGTGTGGCTGCGGGTGAGGTCGGCCTCAATCAGCTCACGGACTGGGTACGGGCGAACATTTGAGCTCTCCCGGCGTCTCAAACGGACAGCTGACAACACGACAGTCGTGTGAACACGCATTCGATTGCCGCGCGGCCACAGGGTCGCCTATATGGCGCCTATGATTTGCAGCGGGCGGCGTCTGGCCGTCCATAGGAGACTTCGCCATGGGCGCCATGAGCATCTGGCATTGGGCCATCCTCGCCTTGATCGTGCTCGTCCTGTTCGGCGGTCGCGGCAAGCTGTCCGGCATCATGGGCGATGCGGCCAAGGGCATCAAAGCCTTCAAGGAAGGCCTGAAGGACGAGGACAAGAAGGATGGGCCGCACGACGGCGTCTCGTCCCTGCCGCGCACCGACGCGGAAAAGGAAGAGATCAAGCGCTGATCGCGCGTACGGCTGGCGCTTGAGGCGAAGGGTCTGAGACTATGGGTGGCCTGGGTCCCGGCATCGGGGGCGGCGAGTGGCTGGTGATCGGCATTGTGGCGCTTCTGGTCGTAGGACCGGAGCGTCTGCCCGGCCTGCTGCGTGAACTTGGCAAATGGGTCGCCAAGGCGCGCGGCATGGCCAACGAATTCCGCAGCAGTTTTGACGACATGGCCCGGCAGTCCGAGCTGGATGACCTGCGCAAGGAGGTCGAGGCCCTGCGGACCAGCAATCCGATCCGGCTGGGCGCTGACGCGGATGCCGCGTTCGCCGATATAAAATCCGAGTTCAACCGGCCCCTGTTCGATCCGGCGCCGCAAACGGCGGCGACGGCCGAGGCCGCAGCCGAGCCCGTCATGGTCCCGGCCCCGACCGAATGGCCTGTCGATACGGGGGAGTTCGTCGACACGTCGCCGCCCGTCGCCGCAAAGCCCCGCACGAAACGGGCGGCATCCCCGAAGTCTGCGGCAAAGCCGGCTTCCCGGGCGCCGGCGGCTGAGGGCGTCCCGGCCGAGACGGGCGCGGCCAGCACGACCAGGGCCCCGCGAGCCGCCGGCAAGGCCGCGGCCAAACCCCGTGTAGCGCGCAAGAAGGCGGTCGAGCTGTGAGCGCCTATGATCCCGACTCCGAGATCGAGTCCTCACGCGCGCCGCTGATGGACCACCTGATCGAGCTGCGGAAGCGGCTGATGATCTGTGTCATCGCCTTTGTGCTGGCCTTTTTCGCCTGCTTCTTCTTCGCCGGGCCGCTGTATGTGTTTCTGGTCAAGCCCTATGTGGCCGCCAGCGCCTTCCATGCGGCGGCGGGGGGCACGCATGTCAATCCGATCGACATGATCCTGGCCATGGTGGGTCTGCATCCCTTGCCGGGCGACGCCGCCAGGGGGGTGCAGCTGATCTACACCGCGCCGCTGGAGATCCTGTTCGTCAAGATGAAGCTGGCCGGTCTGGGCGGGATCGTCCTGGCCTTCCCGGTGATCGCCTTCCAGCTGTACCGGTTTGTGGCGCCCGGCCTGTATCGCAATGAGCGGGGCGCCTTCCTGCCGTTTCTGGTCGCCTCGCCCCTGCTGTTCCTGCTGGGCGCGGCCCTGGTCTATGTGATCATGCTGCCGTTCGTGATGCTGTTTTCGTTGGGGCAGAGCATCAATCAGGGCGGGGTTTCGGCCAATCTGCTGGCGACCGTGTCGGACTATATGAACCTGGCCACGGCCCTGATCCTGGCCTTTGGCCTGTGCTTCCAGCTGCCGGTGATCATGACCCTGCTGGGTCTGGCCGGCATTATCTCTTCGGAGCTGATGGCGAAGGGCCGTCGCTACGCCATTGTCGCCGTGGTGGCCATCGCCGCCGTGGTCACGCCGCCCGATCCGATCAGCCAGTTGATGCTCGCGATCCCGATGTGCCTGCTCTACGAAATCTCCATCTGGTGCGTGCGGCTGATCGAGACCCGCAAGAAGAAGGCCGATGCGGCCGAGGCCGCAGCCTAGAGGCCCTCGGCGAAGACAGGGGGCCGGGGCGATGCGCGCCGCCCCCCTGCGATCCTCAGGCCTTTTCGATCGAGGCGGCGATCTGGTCGGTTGAATGGCCAGTCAGGTCCTTGGCGAGTTCGCCGACCAGACGGGCCTCGGTCTCCTTGTGCCAGCCCTTGCGCAGCTGACCCAGGGTCTTGGGCGCCGCAATCACCAGCAGATGCTCGACCTTGTTGGTCAGCACCCATTTGTTCAGAACCTCGGCGACGCCCATGGCGAAGCCGTCCTCAGCCTGGGTGTCGTTGTCGGGGTTGGCCTCGCTCGAAATCCGGCCCGCCGCGCCGGAGGCGCGTTCGGCGATATCGGGGACGGGCTTGGGCTGGAGCTGGATATCCTGCTGGCCGGTGTTTTCGAACAGCACCAGCTTTTCGCCATCGACCACGGCCACGAGCGCGCCTTTGGGAAGTTTCATCTGGGGTATCCAAATTGTTGAGGGGATCACTCAACGAACCGGGACGGCGCAGGTTGCCGGGTTCGGCCCGGTGCGACGATCTTGCGGGGCCATGGCGGGGCTGCGGGCGAAACGGAAAGGGGCCGGACGATCGCTCGTCCGGCCCCTCCGCCCATGGCTGATCAGAGGATCAGCAGCTGTAGTACATGTCGAACTCGACCGGGTGCGGGTGCAGGGCCAGTCGCATGACCTCTTCCATCTTCAGCTCGATATAGGAGTCGATGAAGTCGTCATCCATGACGCCGCCCTTCTTGAGGAAGGCGCGGTCCTTGTCGAGGCTCTCCAGGGCCTCCTTCAGCGAGCCGCAGACCTCGGGGATAGAGCCGCGTTCTTCGGGCGGCAGGTCGTACAGGTTCTTGTCGGCGGGCGCGCCCGGATCGATGCGGTTCTCGATCCCGTCCAGACCGGCCATCAGCAGGGCGGTGAAGGTCAGATAGGGGTTGCCCATCGGATCGGGGAAGCGGGCTTCCAGACGCTTGCCCTTGGGCGACGACACCCACGGGATACGGATGGAGGCCGAACGGTTGCGAGCCGAATAGGCCAGTTTCACCGGGGCCTCATAGCCGGGCACCAGACGCTTGTAGGAGTTGGTGGTCGAGTTGGAGAAGGCGTTGATCGCCTTGGCGTGCTTGATGATGCCGCCGATGTACCAGAGGCACTCCTGGGACAGGCCGGCGTATTTGTCGCCCGCGAACTGGGGCTTGCCGTCCTTCCAGATCGACATGTGGACGTGCATGCCCGAGCCGTTGTCGGCGAACATCGGCTTGGCCATGAAGGTCGCCGACTTGCCGTAGGCGGCGGCCACATTGTGGATGATGTATTTGTAGAGCTGGAGCCGGTCGGCCATGGTCAGCATGTCCGAGAACTTCAGACCCAGTTCGTGCTGGGCCGGCGCCACCTCGTGGTGATGCTTCTCGGGCTGCATGCCCATGTCGCGCATGACCGCCAGCATCTCGCCGCGCAGGTCCTGACCTGAATCGACCGGGTTGACGGGGAAATAGCCGCCCTTGGGCCCAGGGCGGTGACCCATGTTCCCCTCGGTGTATTCCGAACCCGTATTGGCCGGCAGTTCGATGGAGTCATAGGAATAGCCGGTGTTGCCCGGCTGGGTCGTCCAGCGCACGTCGTCGAAGATGAAGAACTCGGCTTCCGGGCCGAAATAGACCACGTCGCCCACGCCGGCCGACTGGATATAGCTCAGGGCCTTCTTGGCCATCGAGCGGCTGTCGCGGTTGTAGGGTTCGCCGGTGTCCGGGTTCATGACGTCGCAGAACAGGAACATCGTGGTCTGCTGGTAGAAGGGGTCGATATAGGCCGTCGACAGGTCCGGCTTGAGCAGCATGTCGCTTTCGTTGATGGCCTTCCAGCCCGCGATCGATGAGCCGTCGAACATCGTGCCTTCGGTGAGGAAGTCCTCATCGACCAGATCGACGTCGAAGGTGACGTGCTGAAGCTTGCCCTTGGTGTCGGTAAAGCGAACGTCGACGTATTTGACGTCCTTGTCCTCGATCTCCTTGAGGATCTCGGCGGCAGTGCTCATTCTCGTTTTCCTTTTTTGTTTTTGGGGGAGGAGGAAACTACTGATGCGACCGACCCTGCCGGGACCGCCGCAAATAGGGGGTCACACCGCCTGGGCTCCGGTTTCTCCGGTGCGGATGCGGATGACGTCGTGGACGTCGGAGACGAAAATCTTTCCATCGCCGATCTTGCCGGTGCGGGCGGCGCTCTGGATGGCCTCGACCACGGCGGGATAGAGGTCGTCGGAGACCACCACCTCGATCTTGATCTTGGGCAGAAAGTCGATGACGTATTCGGCGCCGCGATACAGTTCGGAGTGTCCCTTCTGGCGGCCATATCCCTTGGCTTCCAGAACGGTCATACCCTGGACGCCGATGTCCTGCAGGGCTTCCTTCACATCGTCCAGCTTGAACGGCTTGATGACGGCTTCGATCTTCTTCATGGGCGACCTCGAGACGCGGCGCCGACCTGCACCGGACGCCCGGGAAGCAAAAGGACATCGCATTGCAGCATATGGCAAGCGCAAAGACGCATTTTCCATCCGCAGAAACCGGGATTGACGCATGACCGCCAACGTCAATGATCCGTCCGTCTGGGGAAGATCCCTGCCCTGGCCGGAACCGGACGCCCACAAGCACCAGCGCGGGCGTCTGGGGGTGGTTTCCGGCGGCGCCCTGAACACCGGCGCCGCACGCCTGGCGGCGCGGGCGGGACTGCGGATCGGGGCCGGCCTGGTGCGGTTGCTTTGCCCGCCGGACGCGGCGGCGATCGTGGCGCCGGCGATGGAGGCGGTGATGGTCTCGGAATTCGCCAGCCCGGAAGCCCTGGGACGACTGGCCGAACCGCTGGACTGTGTCGTTATCGGCCCGGCGGCCGGCCTTGGCGAGGCCACCGCCCACAACCTGTCGGCCCTGTCCCGCACCGGGGCGGCCCTGGTCGTCGACGCCGACGCCCTGACCCTGTTTCGCGGTCGGCCGGACCAACTGTTCGACGGTCTGGACCGCGACGACGTCCTGACCCCGCATGAGGGAGAGTTCGAGCGGCTGTTTCCGGGCCTGCTGTCCAGAGGGCGGGAGGCTGCGGCCCGGCAGGCGGCGTCGGCGTCCGGCGCGGTCATGGTGCTGAAGGGCCGGGAGACGGTTATCGCCGCCCCGGACGGGCGGGTTCGCGTCAACGGCAACGGCGTCGCCTGGCTGGCCACAGCGGGTTCGGGCGACGTTCTGGCCGGGATGATCGGTGGACTGGTCGCCCAGAGGATGGACAGTTTCGACGCGGCCTGTGCAGCGGTCTGGATGCACGCCGACGCCGCGCGCCGTTTCGGGCCGGGCCTGATCGCGGAGGACCTGCCCGACCAGTTGCCGGCGGTGCTGGGCGATCTCTGGCCGGGATGACTGGTGCGGATGAGAGGACTCGAACCTCCACGCCTTGCGGCGCTGGAACCTAAATCCAGTGCGTCTACCAGTTCCGCCACATCCGCATAGGTTCGACGGCAGGCTCTAGGGCGCCGCATGGGCCGCGCCAAGAAAAAAGGCCCGGGATCGCTCCCGGGCCTTTCCGTTTGTTCCGCGACCGATCAGGAGATCGGCGGCACCGGGGGCGGCGGGATGTCGGAGTCCGTTTCGTGGACCTCCATCAGGCCGCGGCCGACGTGGCTCTTGCGGTAGCCGTAGGCAAAGTAGATCAGCAGGCCGATGCCGCCCCAGATCGGCAGCACCATCTTGGCATCGTGCGGCAGGTTCCAGAACAGGGCCAGGCAGCCGACGGCCGAGAGCGGGGCCATCACCCAGACCAGCGGCGTCCTGAACGGGCGATGGCGGTTCGGCTCCTTCACGCGGAGCATCAGCACCGCGATCGACACCATGAAGAAGGCGAACAGGGTGCCCGAGTTCGAGATGTCGGCCAGTTGGCCGACCGGGAACAGGGCGCCGGCGATGGCGACCGCGATGCCGGTGGCCAGGGTGACGATATAGGGCGTCTTCCACTTGGGGTGGATCCTGGTCAGGCCTTCCGGCAGCAGGCCGTCGCGCGCCATGACGAAGAAGATGCGGGTCTGGCCGTAGATCATCATCAGGATGACCGAGGGCAGGGCCAGCATGGCCGCGAGGCCCAGGCCGTTGCCGACGACCGGCCAGTTGATCTCGCGCAGGACGTGGGCCAGGGCCTCGTTCGAGCAGACCAGGCGGTTGGCGTTCTCGGCCAGCGAACAGGCGGCCACAAAGGCGGGCGAGCCGGGCTGGACCGCTTCGCCGGCAGGACCGACGACCGGTTGGGCGCCGATGGCGCCGACGGCGCCGACGGCCACCAGCAGATAGAAGATGGTGCAGATGCCCAGCGAGCCGATCAGTCCGATTGGCACGTTGCGTTGCGGATTCTTGGTCTCTTCCGCCGCGGTCGAGACGGCGTCGAAGCCGACATAGGCGAAGAAGATCGAGGCGGCAGCCCCGACGATGCCCATGCCCGACGACGTCCCGAACAGCCCGTTCGGGGCGAAGGGCGTAAAGTTCTCGGCCTTGATCACCGGCAGGGTCAGGACGACGAAGATGGTCAGGGCTGCGACCTTGATCGCCACCAGCACGGCGTTGACGCGAGCTGATTCCGTTGTGCCGACCATCAGCAGCAGGGTCACGCCCAGCGCCACGATGATAGCGGGGACATTGATGACGCCGGCCGAAAAATCGGGGCTGGGGATGAAGCCGTTCATGCTCCACGCCGGCCCGGCCTGTAGGGCGTTTGGCCAGTCGAATCCGAGCGCGTTCTCGATCAACCCCAGCACATATCCGGACCAGCCGACCGACACGGCCGAGGCCGCAACGGCGTATTCCAGGATCAGGGCCCAGCCGACCATCCAGGCCAGAAGCTCGCCCATGACGGCATAGGTGTAGGTGTAGGCCGAGCCCGAGACCGGGGCCATGGCGGCCAGTTCCGAATAGCAGAGCGCGGCGACGGCGCAGACGGCGCCGGCGATGACGAAGCTCCACATCATGCCCGGTCCGGCCTTCTGCGAGGCCGCCGCGGTCAGGACGAAGATGCCAGTGCCGATGATGGCCCCGATGCCCAACAGGGTGAGTTGAACAGGACCAAGCGACCGATGAAGCGATTTCTTCTCGGCCGTGGCCAGAATCGCGTCGAGCGACTTAACGCGCCACATAGATTACCCCTCGATGATTGTCCGGCCCCCCGCCCTGTGGCGCGCCGGTTTGGGCGGACGCTAACCATGGAAATGGCCGGACGCAACGCGGTATCACCGCGATGACCGTCGGACGACGCTTTCGTGAACCACAGCCTTGTCGCCAGGCGGGGTCAAATCCGGTGCGGCCGACGGCGTGACGCGCTAGGTGAACGCCGATGATCCTGCCGATCCACGCCGTTCTTGAGGAGTTGATGACCGCCATGGCGGCGCATCCGGCCGTGGTGCTGGCGGCGCCGCCGGGGGCGGGGAAGACGACGGTCGTGCCCCTGGCGTTGCTGGACCAGCCCTGGCGGGGGGATGGCCGGGTGCTGGTGCTGGAGCCGCGACGCATCGCCGCGCGGGCCGCCGCCGACAGGATGGCTTTTACCCTGGGCCAGACGGCGGGCGGGACAGTCGGCTATCGCACGCGGTTGCAGAGCCGGATCGGCCCGGAGACCCGGATCGAGGTCATCACCGAGGGGGTCTTCACGCGGATGATTCTGGACGACCCCGGGCTGGAGGGCGTCGCGGCCGTGCTGTTCGACGAGTTTCACGAACGCAGTCTGGACGCCGATCTGGGACTGGCCCTGGCGCGGGACAGCCAGTCGCTGCTGCGGCCGGACCTGAAGCTGCTGGTCATGTCGGCGACGCTGGATATCGCCGGGGTGTCGCGGCTGCTGGCTGACGGGGCCGGGCAGGGGGCGCCGGTCGTGCAGGCGGAGGGACGGGCCTTTCCGGTCACGCCGCAGTATCCGGGGCGAAACCCCGCCGAGCGGCTGGAGGTCGCCGTGACCCGGGCCGTGCGTCAGGCCCTGGCGGACGAGACCGGATCGATTCTCGTCTTCCTGCCCGGACAGGGGGAGATCCATCGCACGGCGCGGCTGCTGGCCGAACAGGTGAGGGATCCCGTTGTGGACGTGGTCAGCCTGTACGGCGCGCTGGATAAGTCCGAACAGGACCGGGCCATCGAGCCGGCGGCGGCGGGCCGGCGCAAGGTGGTTCTGGCCACCTCGGTCGCCGAGACCAGTCTGACCATCGAGGGGGTGCGGGTGGTGATCGACAGCGGCCTGTCGCGGGTGCCGCGATTCGATCCGGCGGGCGGGCTGACGCGGCTGGCGACCGTGCGGGTCAGCCGGTCGTCGGCTGAACAGCGGATGGGGCGGGCGGGACGGACGGAGCCGGGGGTCTGCTACCGGCTGTGGGACGAGGAACAGACGCGCGGCTTGATCCCGCATCAGAACCCCGAGATTCGCGAGGCCGACCTGACCGGGTTTGCTCTGGATCTGGCCCGGTGGGGCGTGAAGTCGGCCGAGGGGCTGGCCCTGCTCGACCCGCCGCCGGCCGGGGCCTTCGCCGAGGCGCGCAGCGTCCTGACGCGGCTGGGGGCGCTGGACGGGCAGGGCGGCCTGACCGCGCATGGCCGTCGGCTGACGCAGATCCCGCTGTCGCCGCGTCTGGCCCATATGGTCGCCGTGGCCAGTGATGCCGGAAATGCGGCGACGGGCGCCCGGTTGGCGGCCCTGCTGTCAGAGCCGGGTCTGGGCGGGACCGATCCGGATCTTCGTGAGCGGTTGCGCCAACTGGACCGGGACCGGTCGCCGCGGGCGCGCGACGCCCTGAAGCTGGCGGATCGCTGGGCGCGGGCGGCCGGGGGGCGACAGACGGACGAGCCGGTCGATCCCGGCCGGCTGGTCGCCGCCGCCTTTCCCGAACGCATCGCCCGGGCGCGCGGCAAACCGGGCGAGTTCCTGCTGGCCTCGGGGCGCGGCGCCTTCCTTGATCCCACGGACCTGCTGGCGCGGGAGGCGTGGCTGGCCGTCGCCGAGGTCGGCGGCGGCGCGGACCGGGGCGCGCAGGACCGCATCCGCCTCGCGGCCGCCCTCGACCCCGCCGATCTTGAGGACCGGGTCGAGGTCGAGGACCGGATCGTGCGCGAACCCTCGGGCCGGATGACGGTGCGCCGTATCCGCCGGATCGGGGCCGTGGTCGTCGACGAGCGGATCGTCGGCCCCGCCGACCGGGCCGCTATCACTGCCGCCCTTAAGGCGGAGGTCGGCCGCGACGGGATCGGGGCGTTGAAATGGGGCGAGCGGTCGTCGGCCCTGCGCGCGCGGCTGGCCTTTCTGGCCGGTCTGGACGACGGCTGGCCGGATGTGTCTGACGTCGGGCTGACGGCGGCGGCCGGAGACTGGCTGTGGCCGCTGCTGGATCGGGTCCAGTCGCTGGAGGCGATCGCGGACGGCGCGCTGGAGGAGGGGTTGCGGGGCCTGATCCCCTGGGACCGGCATCAGGTGCTGGACCAGCTGGCCCCGCCGCGACTGACCACGCCCCTGGGGTCGGCCGCCATCGACTATGCCGCCGGGGGCGGGCCGCGCGTCGATATCCGGGTGCAGGAGCTGTTCGGCGTCACCGTCCATCCCACAGTCGGGGGCGGGCGCGTTCCCCTGACCCTGGCCCTGTTGTCCCCGGCGCGGCGGCCGGTACAGGTGACCAAGGACCTGCCCGGCTTCTGGTCGGGTTCATGGTCAGCGGTGCGGAGCGAAATGCGCGGTCGTTATCCTCGCCATCCCTGGCCGGAAAATCCCGCCGAGGCCCCGCCCACTAACCGGGTCAAGCCGAAGGGGACGTAGGCGCGGCTTTCACGGGAAGGGCAGCGCGGCGCCTGCCCATTGAGGTTTGCCCTGAACAGGGCATAAACCGCACAGAGGGAGCCAGAACATGAACGCCAACCACGCCGCAGTGCTGATCTTGACGACGGCCTTGGTGGCCGGTTGCGGTGAGACATCCGCCGATCAACGCACCGCCGAGGCGATGCCCGCTGCTCCCGCTGCGGCCACCGCTGTTGTATCACCCGCGACCGATCCCTCGGGTCTGGCGACCACCGGAGCCTCGGCAGAGGCCTTTGCACCTTCGGGCTGGCGAGTCGAACAGTCCGTCACCGGCGACATCAGCCGCGACGGCATTCCGGACCTGGCCTTCGTGCTGCGAAAGACCGATCCGGCAGGCATGATTCGACGCGAGGGGTATGAGCCGGCCAACATCAATCCGCGCATCCTCGGCGCGGCGCTGGGCGGTGCGAATGGCTTTGTGCTGGCGGGGACGAATGATCGTCTGATCCCTGCACGCGACGCTGACGGGCTGAACATGAGCGACCCGTTTGACAATGGCCTGTCTATCACCAATGGCTCGCTGGTTGTGCGTGTGGACCTGTTCATGAATATGGGCGGTAGCGATGCAGGCCCCTACAGTTTCCGCTTCCGACATCAGGACGGGGCGGTCCGCCTGATCGGCTTTGACCATGAGAATGTTCAGCGGATGAGCGGCGAAACCCGGTCGCTGAGCGTCAACCTGCTGACCGGGCGGGTCACTACGGCGACCGGCTCGATCGAGAACGACAAGGAAAAGACCATTGTGTCCAGCACGACGACCCGGCCCATGACGCTGGATCAGGTCGGGGACGCCTTTGCCTTCGAGACCGACCAACTGAGCCTGCCTGACCAATGACCGATGCCGCCGCTGTGCCGAAAGCCTCCCACGGCCGCGTACTATTCGCCAGTCTGATCGGGACGACGATCGAGTTCTTTGACTTCTATATCTACGCCACGGCGGCGGTGCTGGTGTTTCCGACCCTGTTCTTCCCGGGATCGGACCCGGCGGCGGCGCAGTTGAGTTCGTTCGTGACCTTCGCCATCGCCTTCTTTGCGCGGCCGGTCGGGGCGGTGGTGTTCGGCCATTTCGGCGACCGGGTCGGGCGCAAGGCGACGCTGGTCGCCGCCCTGATGACCATGGGATTGTCGACCATCGCCATCGGCCTGTTGCCGACCCATGCCCAGGCCGGGGTCATCGCGCCCCTGTTGCTGGCCCTGTGCCGGTTCGGCCAGGGCTTTGGTCTGGGCGGCGAGTGGGGCGGTGCGGTGCTGCTGGCGACCGAGAACGCGCCGCCGGGACGCAAGGCCTGGTTCGGCATGTTCCCGCAGCTGGGGGCCCCGATCGGCTTCATCCTGTCGACCACGTCCTTCATCCTGCTGACCAGCTTCATGGCCGAGGCGGATTTCCTGGCCTGGGGCTGGCGCATTCCGTTCGTCGCCAGCGCCGTGCTGGTCTTCGTCGGCCTGTGGGTGCGGCTGAAGATCCATGAAACGCCGGAGTTCCAGAAGGTCGTCGCCAGGGCCGAGCGGGTGCGCGCTCCGGTCCTGACGCTGTTCGCCCGCTACAAGGGGGCGCTGGCGCTGGGCGCCGTGGGCGGGATGACGACCTTCGTCATCTTCTATCTGCTGACGGTGTGGGGCCTGTCTTGGGCGACGACGGAGCTCGGGCTGGCCCGGGCCGACATCCTGCCGATCCAGCTGATCGGGGTGCTGTTCTTCGGGGCCTTCATCCCGATCGCGGCCCTGGCGGCCGACCGTTATGGCCAGTTGCGGGTCCTGATGCTGGCCTCGATCGGCATCGGCCTGTTCGGCTTCGCCATCGCGCCCCTGTTCAGCCTGGGGCTGAGCGGACTGCTGGTCTTCTTCGCCGTCGGCTTCGCCCTGATGGGCTGCACCTACGGGCCGTTGAGCGCCGCCATGGCCCGGCCCTTCCCGACGGCGGTGCGCTATACGGGGGCCTCGATGGCCTTCAACGTCGCGGGCATTCTGGGCGCCTCGCTGGCGCCCTATGTGGCGACCAAACTGGGCAAGACCTATGGGCTGGGCGCGGTCGGCGTCTACCTGACCGGGGCGGCCCTGCTGACGACCCTGGCCCTGTGGGCCATGACCCGGCTGAGGAACGAGGAGGGCGAGGGGGCGGCCTAGAGCCCGTCCGTCGCCGCATAGACCATGATCCCCGTGGCGATGGCCAGGTTAAGGCTGTCGGCCCGGCCGCGCATGGGGATCTTCACGTTGACGTCGCAGGCGGCCGCCAGTTCGTCGGTCAGGCCGGCCTGTTCATTGCCCATCAGTATCAGGGCCGGACGCTGGATCGAGGCCGAGCGATAGTCCGTGGTCGCGTCCAGCCGGGTGCCGACCACGCTGCCGGGCCAGGTCTCACGCCAGGCGAGGAACTCGGGGGGGCTGGTGCGGGCGATGGCCACGGCGAAGACCGATCCCATGGTGGCCCTGACGGCCTCGACCGAGAAGGGATCGACGCAGTCGCCGATCAGGATCACCCCGCCGCAGCCCGCTGCATCGGCGGTGCGGATGATGGTGCCCAGGTTGCCGGGATCGCGGACCTGTTCCAGCGCCACCCAGCAGGGGGCGGTTTGCGGCGTCAGGGCCTCCAGCGGCGTGTACTGCTGTTCAAACACGGCCAGCACGGTCTGGGGGTTGTCGCGGCGGCTGATCTTTTCGAGAATCGGGTGGGTGACGACGACGATCTCGCCCCCGGCCGCCAGCGTTTCCGCCTTCGCGCGATCCAGCAGGGCGTGCGGCCGCGCCTCCATCCCGACCAGCAGGGTTCTTGGCGTCCGGCCCTGATCAAGCGCCTCGCCGATGAACTTCAGCCCCTCGGCCAGGAACAGGCCGGAGGTCTCGCGCTCCTTGCGCATATGCAGGGCGCGGACGGCCTTGACCGTGTCATTGGTCAGGGAGGTGATTTCGCGGAAACTCATGTCGCCGACCAGCGGGCGAAGAAGCTGAGGCCGATGGCGCGGGCGGCGATGCCGTCCCGGTCGGCGTCCTCGGACAGGGCCAGTTCGCCCCAGTCTATCCGGCCCCCGCGATCATGCGTCGCCTCGGCCATCAGATGGGCGAGGGAGATCCCCGAGATGCGCGCCGCATAGGCGTTGAGCAGCAGGAAGGAGGCGTCGTCGTCCAGCAGGGCGGCGCAGTCCTTCAGCAGGCCCGGCAGGTCCTCGAACAGCCGCCAGACCTCGCCGGTCGGGCCGCGCCCGTATTTGGGCGGGTCGAGGATGATGCCCTGGTACTTCGACCCCCGCCGGACCTCGCGGGCGACATATTTGCGGGCGTCCTCGACGATCCAGCGGATCGGCCGGTCGGCCATGCCGGACTGTTCGACGTTCTCGCGGGCCCAGGCGACGGACTTCTTTGAGGCGTCGACATGGGTGACCTCGGCCCCGGCTGCGGCGGCGGCCAGGCTGGCCACGCCGGTGTAGCCGAAGAGGTTCAGAATACGCGGCCGCTCAAGTTTGCGAATTCGCTGGTCCAGCCATTCCCAGTTGGCGGCCTGTTCCGGGAAGAAGGCCAGGTGGCGGAAGGGGGTGAAGCGGCCGGTGAACTTCACCTCGCGCCACGACAGGGGGAAGGTCTCGACCGGACGGCCGGAGAAGCGCCAGCGGCCGTCATCCTCCTCGTCCTGCGGGTCGAAGACGGCGTCGGCGCGGTCGAAGGCGGCAGGATCGCGTGGGGCCCACCAGCACTGGGGCTCGGGCCTCACCACAGTGTAGGGGCCATAGCGCTCCAGCTTGCGGCCATGGCCGGAGTCCAGGAGGGCGTAGTCCGCCCAGCCTCGGGTCAGCAGGGTTTCGGGCGTGGGAGAGAGGACGGGAGCCATTCGCCGCTGCTTAAAGCGATAAGCGGCGGATGCGAAGACTGTTGTCGTCTGGCGCGGACTCGATGGCGTCGGCTTCGGCGGCGGGCGCCTCGACGACGTCGGGCTGATGAGCGGTCTTGTCCCAGGAGAAGGGCGCGACCACCAGTCGGTGCGCTGCATGCAGGAAGGCGAGGCTGAGGAGCGCCCAGCTGCCCGGGGCGAGGATCATATCGGCCAGGGTGTATGACACTCCGGCGCGGCGGGCCCCCATGGCGCAACTGAACCAGGCCGAGACCACGCCTATGGCGAGGACGCCAAGCGCGGCCAGTGAGGGCCCGGGGATCAGGCCGGCGAAGAGCGCGACCAGCAGGACGGCGGCCACCGCAGAGAGCGACGCCGCATGGCTGGCCGCCGCCGCCAGGGTCCCGCCGATCATCAACAGCAGGGCGAGGGCGCCGCGCCAGCCCAGACCGGCCGGGTTCCGGGTGTGGACGCCCCAGGTCTGCATGAACCCCTTCAGCCAACGGGTGCGCTGCGGAAGCCAGTCATACAGCCGGCCCGGCGCCGCTTCCCATGTCGGGCAGGCGATGACGTGGGAGGTCCAGCCCGCTCGCCACAGGGCGAAGCCGAGATCGGCGTCCTCTGTCACATTCCAGGCGTCCCAGCCGCCGACCTGACGCAGGGCGTCGGCGCGCAAATGGTTGCTGGTGCCGCCGAGGGGAAAGGGCAGCCCCAGCCTCGCCATTCCGGGCAGGGCGACCTCGAACAGGGCGGCGTATTCGACGGCGAACTGGCGCATCAGGAAGCGTTCGCCGAACGAGCCCGGGCGCGCCGGCCGGATGCGCAAGGGGGCCTGGAGGCAGCCAAGCCGGCCCGTGCGGTCTGCGGCAAAACGGGCGGCGGCCTCGCGCAACTGCCCGGGATGGGGCTCATCCTCCGCGTCATAGATGGTGATCAGGTCGCCCGTGGCCCGGGCCATGCCGAAATTCAGGGCGCGGGGCTTGGTGCGGGGCGCGCCGTCAGGGACGATGACGACCTCGAGCCAGTGCGGTCGGTCGGCATTGAGGGCGGCGGCAATCGTCGGAGCGTCATCCGCCTCCAGCAACAGCATGGCCTGTAGCCGGTCGGCCGGGTAGTCGAGGGCGGCGAGTCGCCGGATCAGCTGCGGTGTGACGGCGGCCTCGTCATGCAGGGCCGCCATTAGGGTATAGCGCGGCCAGATCCCGGGCGCGGGGGCCGATGGCGGCGACCGGCCGCTGACAAGCGTCAGCAGGATTCGCCACGCCGCCACCATGACAAAGCCAAGCTGGACCGCCACGGCGGCGATCAGGATCGTCAGGCGAGAGTCGAGCACCAGACCCAGGGAAAGGGCAGCGGCCAGTCCAGCCCAGAACAGCCATTGACCGATGGTGAGGTCCCGTCGCGAGGCCCAGTCGCGCCGGACGACGGTCTCGCCGTCGCGATATGGATGTCCGGCCCCCGCCATACGGTAGCGGTAAGCGTGAAGAGCGTCGCCTGCAAGCCATTGGCGCGAAGGCGTCAATGGTCTTATTCAGAACCTACGCAGCAGGAGCGCCATAGTGTCCGACGTGTCCACCGGCCGTCCCCCGGCCGCCGCCGAACTCGCCCGAGCCGGGCGCAAGCCGAGGGGCGAAGGCCATTCGCGCCGCGCCGAAATGCTGGCGGCGGCCGAGCGCATCTTTGTCGAACATGGCTATGAGGGGGCGACGATTCGCAAGATTGCGGATGAAGTTGGTCTGTCCTCGACGGCGCTGTATATGCATTTCGCCGACAAGGGCGAGATTCTGCACGAAATCTGTCGCGAGGCCTTCGAGCGCCTGATCGCGGCCAATCAACAGATCATGGCCGAGCCCGGGACAGCCGACGAGCGGCTGCGGCGGATGCTCGACTCCTACATTGCGTTCGGCTTTGACAACCCGAACGCCTACCGACTGGTCTATATGACGCGCCCGATCGAGGCGCGGGACGGAGCCCAGACGGCGGCTCAGCAGCTGGGCGCGGAACTGTTCGGATCCCTGGAGGCCGTGGTCGGGACGATCGGGTCGGAGGGGCGGCTGACAAGCGGCGATGCGCGACTGACGGCCCAGCTGTTCTGGGCGGGCGTTCACGGCGTGGTGTCGCTGATCATCACCAAGCCCTATTTCGACTGGGCGGATCGCGAACTGTTGGGGCGGACGATGGGGGACGCCCTTTACCGGGGGCTGGTTCGTCCCGCCTGAGGCGCTGTTACGGAATATAGGGCCGGGGCCCGCTGCCGACCGCGGACGCTCCCATGCCCGCCACGCCCCGGGCGATGTCCGAGGAGGTGGTCAGCGGCGCCGTCCCGCCGTTCAGCCGGGCCTTGTAGACGGCCATGTTTTCCATCACCCGCATCATATAGTTGCGCGTCTCGGTGAAGGGCGCGCATTCGATGAAGTCGACGGGATCGACCTGACCCCCGCGCGGGTCGCCGCACCTCTGGATCCACTGGGACGGCCGGGCCGGGCCGGCGTTATAGCCAACGGTCGTGAGCAGCATCGATCCGCCGAACTGGCCCATCAGTTCGCCCAGATGATAGCTGCCCAGGGTCATGTTGTAGTCGGCGTCATACAGGCGGTCGTTCGAGAAGGGCATGCCCAGCCGGCGGGCGACCCCGGCCCCGGTGGCGGGCAGGAACTGCATCATGCCCCGCGCATCGGCGTGGGACCGCGCCCGCGGATCGAAGCTGGATTCCTGACGCGTGATCGCGAGGGTGAACTCCAGCGGGGCGGCGCCCGGAACCGAAGGCGGAATACGGACCGGATACATGCGCTCGGGCATCAGCACGCCGCGCTGGCTGGCTGCACGGCCGACCATCATGGCGGTGAAGCCTTCGCCATAGTCGCGCGACAGGTCCATCAGCAGGGCCAGGTCGGTCGGCAGGGGCACGGTATCGTCGAGATGATAGGCGAACACCCGGAACAGGCTGGTTTCGCCCGTTTCCCCGAGGATGCGCATGGCCCGGACCAGTTCGCGGTTTTCGAAGCCGGCGATGTCGGACGCCGTCGGCGAGGGATCCCCGGGCAGGCTCAGGGTCTGGTAGCCGGCCTTTTCGGCGGCGAGCTGGCCATAGAAGGTCTGGATATATTGCGCGCCCGAGCGGTACCACTGCTGGGCGCCGGCCTGATCGCCGCGCGCCTCCGCGGCGCGACCCAGCCAGTAGGCCGCACGCCCCTGGGTGATCGGGGTCGAGGATACCGTGCGCAGCCGCTCGAAATGTCCGGCCGCGCGGGCGGGATCGCCCAGGCGGGTCAGGGCCGCCCAGCCGGCGAAGAATTCGGCGTCCACAAGCCGGTCGCCGGACGGGAAGCCATGGCCGTTCATGGCGTCATAGGCGGCCTGCCAGTCGCGGTCCTGAAGGGCGTCGAGGAAATAGTTGCGCCGCTCGCTCCACAGCGCATCCTGGCCTTCCCTGTGCGACGGGGCGGCCGGCAGATAGCGGAGCAGGGGGTAGCCCTCACGTTCGCGACCGGCCGCGCGGAGGATGCGCACCCTTTCCTGGACCACCGCCGGGTCCAGCGCCTGACGGGTCGTGAGACCGGCGATGACCGCGTCGGGGCTGTAGGCCGTCCGCAAGGCCATCACCGTCCCGGCCGTGGCGCGGCGGTCGCCGGAGGCCAGCGATGCCATGGCGCGTGTGGCCGGGCCGTGCGGGCCGGACAGGAGCATCGACAGGCGTGCATCGTGGTCGTCGGTGGTCAGCCACCCGCCCCATCGGCCCAGGATACGGCTCTGGTTCGCCTCATCGAACGAGCGGGTCCGCCACCAGTCGGAAATCAGGCTGCGCGCCTCGGCCTGACGACCGGACTGCTCCAGCGCCCAGGTCAGGGCAATGGCGCCCTGGACCGTCGTGGGCGGCTGGTCGTCGAACAGGCTGCGGACCACGTCAGCGCCCGCTCCGTCGCGATCCAGCGCGATTTCGGCCGCCGCCCGGCGGGCATCGGCGCGCGGCCAGCCGTCCAGTGAGCGGATGTCCTGGGACAACTCGCTCCAGGACATCCCGGAGGCGCTGGTGTCGACCAGAGCCCATTCGACCAGTTTGCGCGCGGTCGGGTCGCCGATGCGATTGATGGCGTTACGGGCGCCGCCCGCGTCACGGGCCCGGGCGGCGGCCAGGCCCTGGCGGAAGGCGGCGGTGTCGGCATCGTTCAGGACGCGAGGCTGCGTACTGGCGGCCGACACCTGGCTGTAGGGGACCGGGCCCTCGCCGTTCAGGGAGGCCGTGGATTGGGGCAGGGGCGCGAGGACCGCGAGCGCGGCCGCGAGGGTGGTCGCCAGCATTGTTCGTGTTACCCCATTCATACAGTTGCGGCGCTTGATCCGGCGACCTACCCTCTAGGGCTTGTTTCAGGCGCCCGGCGCCCATTTCCCACGCAGGTAGAGTTCTCACCATGACCGCCCCCTTGTTCAAGGGCGTGATCACCGCCCTGATCACACCACTTCGTGACGGAAAGGTGGACGACGTCGCATTCGACCGTCTCCTCGAACGTCAGATCGCCGCAGGGGTGGACGGGGTCGTGCCGATGGGCACGACCGGAGAGAATGCGAGCCTGACCGTTCCCGAGAACCTGGCCGTGATTGAGCGCTGCGTCGACAAGGCGGCCGGTCGCGTCCGGGTGCTGGCCGGCTGCGGAGCCGCTGCGACGGACGAGTCTGTGGAGTGGGCGCAGTTCGCCAAGAAGGTCGGGGCCGACGGCGCCCTGATCGTGACGCCCTTCTATAACCGTCCGTCGCAGGCGGGACTGAAGGCGCATTTCGAGGCGGTGGCCGATTCGGTCGAGCTTCCGATCGTTCTGTACAATGTGCCGTCGCGTACAGGCTGCGATCTGTCCAATGAGGTCGTGGCCGAGCTGGCGCGCCATCCCAATATTGTCGGCCTCAAGGACGCCACGGGCGACATGGACCGCGTCAGCTGGATGCACGCCAATATCGCCGGCGCCGGGACCGGCGACTTCGCCCTGATCTCGGGCGACGACGCCAGTTTCCTGGGATATGCCGCACATGGCGGGGTGGGGGTGATCTCGGTCGCATCCAATGTGGCTCCCGAGGCCATGGTCGCCTTGTACAACGCCATCGCGGCCGGCGATCTGGCTTCGGCCCGGTCGTGGCAGGACCGGCTGATTTCGCTGCACAAGGCCCTGTTCCTCGACAGTTCGCCGTCGCCGGCCAAATACGCCCTGGCGCGCCTGGGCCTGTGCACGGAGGAGATGCGACTGCCGCTGGTGCCGACGCGCGACGAGGTCAAGCCGGCGATCGACGCCGCCATGGCCGCAGCCGGCGCCAGCTGATGGCCACCACGAAGGAAAAGGCCGCCGCCGCGACAAAGGCCCCGATCACCAGGGCGAAGCTGATCGCCGAAAACCGCCGCGCCCGGTTCGACTATTTCCTCGAGGACAATCTGGAGGCCGGGATCATGCTGCTGGGCACGGAGATCAAGGCCCTGCGGATGGGGCGCGCCAATATCGCCGAAAGCTATGCGGCGGTGGAGGGGCGCGAGATCGTCCTGATCAATGCCGACATTCCGCCCTATGTGCAGGCCAACCGGTTCAATCACGAGCCGCGCCGGCCGCGAAAACTGCTCCTGCACAGAAAGCAGATCGACCGGCTGATCGGTGCTGTCCAGAAGGACGGCCAGACCATCATCCCCCTGCGCCTCTATCTGAACGACGACGGCAAGGCCAAGCTGGAGATCGCCCTGGCCAAGGGCAAGAAGCTGCACGACAAGCGTGAGGCCTCGGCCGAACGCGACTGGGCCCGCGACAAGGCCCGACTGATGCGGGACAAGGGCTGATCCAGCCGGACGTTTCCCCAAAAGGCGCCAAGGCCGCCGCCGCTACGGAGCGCTGCTGTCCTCGGCCATACTCATCTCGCGTCGAACGTCGACGATAGAGGCCACGATCTCGGAGGCGTTGGCGCCGAGGTTCTGACGGGTCCGCACGGCGTCATACAGGCCCTTTAGATAGGCCTGATCCCACTGGGTGAGACCCTCCGTCCGGGACGGATCGTCAAAGACGTTGAGGATGGAGGCGTAGCCGCCTGCGTCAGCCTCGGGATCGACCTGGGCCAGGGCGACGAAGGCGATATAGTCTGCGAGCTGGCGGCTGGACACATTGCCGATGCGATCCACATCCACGATGATGAAGGCGCGTTTGGTCTCGTCCACGATCTGGGTGGAGAGACGCGAAGCCTGTCGGGTCGTGATCACCGGCGCATAGTTCATCACGGAATCGCCGTCCGGCCTGTCTGGCGACGGTGTGGCGCGGGCCTGTCCGGGGAGCCGGGTCGCGATCTGGCCGGTGTCGGAATCGACCGGCGCGGTCACCACCCACCAGCGCACCGGCTGATCATTGCGCTTGAACCGCTCCAGCGCCGCCATGCCGCGATCCATGCCCCCGCCCCCGACCCGGAACAGGCGAGGACGACTGGCGATGAAGTCAGGCGTGAAGGCATTGGCGTCGGCGACGGCCACGATCAGCACCGAGGGGGTGCAGCCCGGATGGCCCGGCTGCAGTCCCACGTCCTGGGCCACCGTCGAGACGCGATCGACGATATATCGGGCCAGATCGTTCTGGAGATTGGCCACGCCCACACACAGGCCATCCCGCCAGCGCGCCAGCCCGCGATTGCTGGACGGGGCGCCGACCTCATTGACGAAGTCGCGTGTCATCTCCTCCAGTCGCCGGCCATCCACCACCACCTCGCCGAGATCGACGGGTTCCGACGAGGCAGCCGCCGGGTTCCGGGTCTGCGAGAGCCCGGCAGGCGCGGGCGCCGGGGCGGCCGGCGCGGTCAGAAGGGCGGCAGCGAGGAGTGCGGACAGCATGGGAAAACCTCGTCAATGCGAACAGATGCGCGAAAACCCGGCAGGTCGACGCTGACAGCCAGCCTCAGGGCTGGGCCGCCTCTTCGGCGGTCAGCATGTCGCGCCGGACGTTGACGATCGAGGCGACGATTTCCGATCGGCTGCTGTTGTCGTTCCGACGCGTGCGAACCGTGTCATACAAACCCTTGAGGTACGCCCGGTCCCACTGGGTCAGTCCCTCTGTCTGTGTCGGGTCGTCGAACAGGTTCAGAACGGTGGCATATCCGCTGGTGTCGGCGTCGGGATCGACCTGGGCCATGGTCACCAGCGCGACATAGTCCGACAGCTGGGGCAGGGACACCTGATGGATCTGATCCACATCGATCACCACAAAGACGCGTTGTGTCGTCTCGACGATCTGGGTCGACAGCCGCGATGCCGAGGTCATGTTTATCGTGGGCGCAAAGTTTGCGGGACTGTCGCCGCTGGCGCCGGCGCCATCGCCATTGACCATGCCGCGGGTGCGGACCGCGATCTGGCCGTTGTCGGAATCAATCGGCGCGCTGACCGTCCACCAGCGTACCGGGCGATCTGTCGTCTGGAACCGGCCAAGTGCGGCATAGCCGAGATCCATGCCGCCGCCCGTACCGCTGAACAGTCTCGGTCGCGATGCCACTATGTTGCGGGTGAAGGCGCTGGAATCAGCGGCGGCGACGATGAGGATATTGGCCTCGCACCCCGGAGCGCCCACCTTCAGGCCGAGTTCCCTCGCCACGCCGGAGACGCGGTCGACCATGTACTGCGCCGCCTCATCATTGAGATTGAGAACCCCGACACAGACTTCGCCTTCCCAGCGAGCCAGACCGCGCCCGCGCGCGGGCGCGCCCACCTCACGCACGAACTCGCGGGTCATCTCCTCAAGACGGCGGCCCTCGACGATGATGTCGTCCAGATCGGTGGGCGGGAGCAGGGCGGGGTCGACGGCCTGCGTCGCCTGCCGGGCCAGGGGGAGACCTGAACTGTCGGCGTTCAGGCCCGTGTCGGCGGAGGCGCTGATCGAAGACAGCAGGGCGGCGGCGAGGGCGGCGGCGAACATCAGCAAACCCCGGAAGAGCGCGTGTCACAGGCGACACGTGACGCTATCCCGCCATGTGACCATCAGCAACCGCCGGGGCCGCAAATCCCCGTGACCGTCGCGCCTGAACATCAGGCCTTCGGCCGCGTCCAGTCGCCGATGCGGTCGGCGAGGTCGATGTAGGCGTCGGCCTGACGGCGCAGGTCGTCGGCGATCATCGGCGGCTGGCTTTTCAGCGTGGAGACGACGGTGACCCGCACCCCCTTTGCCTGCACTGACTGCACCAGCCGGCGGAAGTCGCCGTCACCCGAGAACAGGACGGCGTGGTCGAGGCGTGGGGCCAGCTCCAGCATGTCCACCGCAATCTCGATGTCCATATTGCCCTTGATGCGACTATGGCCCTGCGGGTCGGTGAACCGTTTCGCCGGCTTGGTCACGGTCGAGAAGCCGTTGTAGCCCAGCCAGTCGACCAGGGGCCGGACGGCCGAGAACTCTTCGCCCTCGACCACGGCCGTGTAATAGTAGGCCCGGACGAGGGTCGCCTGATCCTCGAACGCGGCCCTGAGGGCGCGGAAGTCGAGATCGACGCCCAGGGCGCGGGCGGCGGAATACAGATTGGCCCCGTCGATGAACAGGGCGACGCGCTCGTGCGGATGGAAGGTCATGGTCGATCCCCTCGAAATCCCGCCGGCCGTTGGACTGGCCGACACGCTGGACGACGCCGTCTTCGTCGCCCTCGGCTGTAATGACAAGGGGGTCTGGTCCGACTGCGCCGAGGCGCTGGAGGCGGCCCTGGCCCGGTTCCGGCCGGAAGGGATCGATGTGGTCGCCCGGTCATCCTGGTGGTCGTCGCAGGCCTGGCCCGATCCGGAAGACCCGCCCTTCCTGAACGGGGTGGTGCAGGTCTCGACGGCGCTGGAGCCGCACGCCCTGATGGCGGCCCTGGGCCGGATCGAGGAGGCGATGGGGCGGGTGCGCGGGGCCCGGAATGCGCCGAGGACGCTGGATCTGGACCTGGTCGCCTATGGCCGGCTGTCGGGCGATCTTGAGGGACTGATCCTGCCGCATCCGCGCGCGGCGGAACGGCTGTTCGTCATGGGGCCGCTGGCGGAAATCGCGCCGGACTGGGTGCATCCGTCTGGAGGAACCGCAGGCGAACTGGCAGGGAAGGCGTCGGTCGGGAGGGATGCGCGTCGCATCCCCTGAGGCGGTCAGGGTGAGGGCGTGACATGATGTCGATGCTGGCGGCGGGCCTCGCCGCTGTTCTGGTTCAATCGGGCCCGGTCCCCGAAACTCCGACTGCGGTCGCTCCCGCGCCGCAGGTCTGGACCGGCGGCAAGGTCGAATGGACGCGGATGCCGCGTCCGGAGCGAAGCCTTCCCACCGACGCCCTGCCGACGGGCGTGACCTATGTCGCCAATCTGGACTGCAGGATCACGCAGCGGGGCGGGCTCGACGATTGTCGGGTCATGTACGAAAGAGAGAACGGCATTGGTTTCGGGCAGGCGGCGGTTCGCGGCGCGCGGGACGCCCGCATCAGGATGTCGTCGCCGGGCCCTCAGCCCGGGGACAGGCTGCATTTTGCCGTGACCCTGACGATGGACGACTGACGCGCCCTGAAAAGGCCGCTGTGGCGTTGCAAAAAACGCTGCACACCTGTATCTGGCGCGGTTCTTCTGCCGCCCCCCGAAGGATTCCCATGGCTCGCGTCACTGTCGAAGACTGCATCGAAAAGGTGCCGAACCGTTTCGGTCTGGTCCTGCTGGCCGGCAACCGCGCCCGCGCGATCGCCAACGGCGCGCCCCTGCTGCTGGATCGCGACAATGACAAAAACCCCGTCGTGGCCCTGCGCGAGATCGCCGAGGACCGCGTGGTCCCGGACGAACTGACCGAGACCATCGTCGTGGCGCTGCAACGCGTCGACGAGCGGACCGAAGCCGAGGACGAGGCCGAGGTCGTGGCCCTGCTGGCCGAGCCTCAGCACATGAACATGGCCGAGCAGGAACTGATCCGCGCCCTGCAGAGCGACCGGGACGGCGGCCAGGAAGAACGCTACTGACGGCCGAGCCCGTCAACGGCGTCACCATTCTTCCGGCGCGGGCCGGCTCGCCCCCGCCGGCTCCCGAAGCTGCGAATCTGAACGATCCGCCCCAACCGGCCGCCGAGGCGCCGGTGGTCAAACGCGCCCCCATCCTGCGCCAGTTCGAGCTGATCGAGGCGGTCAAGGCCTATGACCCCACCGCCGACGAGGCGATGCTCAACAAGGCCTATGTCTATGCGATGAAGATGCATGGCTCGCAGCTGCGGGCCTCGGGCGATCCCTATTTCGCCCATCCGATCCAGGTCGCTGGCATTCTGACCGACTATCGGCTGGACACGGCCTCCATCGTCACCGCCCTGCTGCACGATGTGGTCGAGGACACCCCCGCCACCCGCGACGACATCGCCGCCCTGTTCGGGGAGGAGGTCGCCGTCCTGGTCGAGGGGGTGACCAAGCTGTCGCGTCTTGAACTGCAGGCCGAGCACACCCGCCAGGCCGAAAACCTGCGCAAATTCATCCTGGCCATCAGTCGCGACGTGAGGGTGTTGCTGGTCAAGCTGGCCGACCGTCTGCACAACATGCGGACGCTGAAATACGTCAAGCCCGAGAAGCGTGAGCGGATTAGTCGCGAGACCCTGGAGGTCTATGCCCCGCTGGGCCGGTCGATCGGCATTCACTCGATTGCGTCCGAGCTGGAAGAGCTGGCCTTTGAACATCTGAACCCGACGGCCCGCACCGCCATACAGCGGCGGCTCGAGGCCCTGAAGATGGAGCACGGCCACGCCATTGAGGGCGTGTCGCACGAGGTCGAGCGGGTGCTGTCCGAGGCGGGGATCGAGGCCGAGGTCTATGGTCGGCAGAAGACGCCCTATTCGATCTGGAGGAAGCTGCAGCGCAAGACGGTGGGCTTTTCCAGCCTGTCGGACATCTACGGCTTTCGCGTCATCGTGCCGTTCGAGGATGACTGTTACCGCGCTCTGGGCGTCATCCACCGCGCCTGGCCGATGGTGCCCGAGCGGTTCAAGGACTTCATCTCGACGCCCAAGTCGAACAACTATCGCTCATTGCACACCACCGTCGTCGGGCCCGGCGCACTGCGGATCGAGATGCAGATCCGCACCGAAGCCATGGACCGGGTCGCCGAGGACGGGGTGGCGGCCCACTGGGCCTACAAGAACCACTCCTATGGCCTGGACCGCGAGGCGATGGAGGCCGGGGGCGGGCGCGATCCCCTGCAGAACCTGCGCCATCTCGTCCAGGTCATCGAGCACGGGGAGGGGGGCGAGGACTGGGTCGAGCACGCCAAGCTGGAGATGTACCTTGAACAGGTGTTCGTCTTCACGCCCAAGGGCCGGCTGATCAGCCTGCCGCGCGGCGGCATGCCGCTGGACTTCGCCTATGCCGTGCACACGGAGGTCGGGGACACGGCAGCCGGGGTCAAGGTCAATGGCGAGCTGAAGCCGATGCGGACGGTGCTGCAGAACGGCGACGTCGTCGAGATCATCCGCGGGACCCGGCGCGAGGCGCCGGCCGACTGGCGGTCGCTGACGGTCACCGGGCGGGCGCGGTCGGCGATCCGCCGACACCTGCGCGGGGCCGAGCGGGACGAGTTCCTGAGACTGGGGCGCACGACCCTCGAGCAGACGATCGCCAAGGCCGGCAAGTCGATGGACGATGTGTCGCTGAAGCCCCTGCTGGAGACCATGGCCATCGCTTCCGAGGCCGATCTGTTCGAGGCCATCGGCCGGGGCCGGGTGTCGCCGGTCAAGGTGGCCGAAACCCTGTTCCCGCAGTTGAAGGGCAAGATCGCCTCGGCGGCCAACAGGAAGAAGATCCAGGATTCCCGCGCCCGGCTCTTCGTGCGCGGCGGCGGGCTGACGCCGGGGGTGAGCATCCATTTCGGCCAGTGCTGCTCGCCCCTGCCGGGAGACCGGATCGTCGGGATTCTGGAGCCGGACAAGGGGCTGACCGTCCACACCATCGACTGCCAGACGCTGGCGGACTTCGCCGATGACGACAGCGTCTGGCAGGACCTGCAATGGACGCCGACGGCGGAAAAGGGCGGCCTCGGCGTCGCCCGGCTCAAGGCCACCGTGCGGAATGGCGTCGGGGTGCTGGGCCAGGTCACGACCCTGATCGGCGACGCGGGGGGCAATATCCGCAACCTGACCCTGAGCCACCGGGCCGAGGATTTCTTCGACCTGAATTTCGACGTCGAGGTCGAGGACGCGAAACACGCGACCCTGATCATGGCGGCCCTGCGCGCCAATCCGTCCGTCGACGCCGTCGACCGGTTGCGTGGCTGATCGTGGACTCCCCGAAGCCGAATGCCGCCCAGATCGCGTCGCCGTCCTACCGGTTGGCGGCGATGGACCAGGAATTCCTCCTCGGCGATTCGATGCGGGGCGTCCGCTTCCTGCTGGAATACGCCAAGGCCGAGGAGGCGCTGAGGGAATGGGGCGTGCGTTCGACCATTGTGGTGTTCGGCACGGCGCGGGCAAGGGAAGGCGACGCCGGGTCGCGCGGACGCTGGATCGAACAGGCGCGGGCGTTTGGCCGGCTGGCGTCCGAGCGGGGCGGGGCCCTGCGCGGCGAGGTGGGCGAGCCGCGCGACAATGTCATCGCCACGGGCGGCGGGCCGGGGGTGATGGAGGCGGCGAATCGCGGCGCGACCGAGGCCGGAGCGCCGTCGGTGGGCATCAACATCACCCTGCCGCACGAACAGGAGCCCAACGCCTGGTCGACGCCGGAACTGACCTTCCGGTTCCACTATTTCGCCATGCGGAAAATGCATCTGGCCATGCGGGCCAACGCCCTGGTGGTGTTCCCGGGCGGGTTCGGCACCTTTGACGAACTGTTCGAGATCCTGACCCTGCGCCAGACGGACAAGGCGCCGCCGATCCCGATCGTCCTGTTCGACGAGGCCTACTGGCGGTCGGTGATCAATTTCGACGCCCTGGTCGAGCACGGGATGATCCACGCCGACGACCTGAAGCTGTTCGCCTTTGCGGATGACGCCGAGGCGGTCTGGGCGCGGTTGCTGGAGGGCGGGCTGAGGCCGCACGAAAACATCGAACAAGCGGCGCCGGACGCTTCATCCCCCGCGCAATAGGCGGTATGCGGTCTGCATGACCTCAGATGACGTTCTTGACGAGTTTCGCGGCGCCGGCGCCCTGCGCGAAGGCCATTTCGTGCTGTCCTCCGGGCTGCACAGTCCGGTGTTTCTGCAAAAAAACCTGGTGTTCATGGACGGCGAACGCTGCGCGCGTCTGTGCAAGGCCCTGGCGGAAAAGGTGATCGCGGCGGTCGGGCCGGTCGATGTCGCCATCTCTCCGGCCGTGGGGGGGATCATCCCCGGCTATGAGACGGCCAGACACCTCGGCGTGCGCTCCATGTATGTCGAGCGCGAGGGCGGAGAGTTCAAATTGCGGCGCGGCTTCCATGTCGAGCCGGGCGAGCGGGTCGTCATGGTCGAGGATATCGTGACCACAGGCCTGTCGTCGCGCGAGTGCATCGCCGCGATCGAGAAGGCGGGCGGAACGGTCGTGGCCGCCGCCTGTATCGTCGATCGCTCGGGCGGGCGCGCCGACGTCGGCGTGCCCCTGATTGCTCTCGCCACGCTGGACGTGCCGGCATACCCCGCCGACGCCCTGCCGCCCGAACTGGCCGCCCTGCCGGTCGAGGATCCGGGCAGCCGGCGGTTGTCGGTCGGGGTCTGATCGTATGACCCTTCCTCTGCGGCTCGGCGTCAACATCGACCATGTGGCGACCGTGCGGAATGCGCGCGGCGGCCTGTATCCCGACCCGGTGCGGGCGGCGCGGGAGGCGCTGGACGCGGGGGCCGACGGCATCACCGCCCACCTGCGCGAGGACCGGAGGCATATTTCCGACGGCGACATCGACAGGCTGTCGGCTCTGCTGCGGGATCAGGCCCGGCCGCTCAATCTCGAGATGGCGGTGACGCAGGAGATGCTGGCCATTGCCCTGCATCACCGGCCGCACGCGGTCTGTCTGGTGCCCGAGAAGCGCGAGGAGCGCACAACCGAGGGCGGGCTGGATGTGGTCGGGGGCCACAACTGGATCACGCCCTTTGTCGGCAGGCTGACCGAGGCCGGATGCCGTGTCTCTGTGTTCATCGGGGCCGATCCGGAGCAGATCGCTGCCGCCCACCGCTCTGGGGCGGCCGTGGTCGAACTGCACACGGGCGCCTTCTGCGACGCCGTACGCGAGGGACAGGACGAGGTCGCGGCTCAGGAACTGGCGGCGCTCAGGGCCGGGGCCGCGCAAGCCGCCGCCCTGGGACTGGAAGTCCATGCGGGCCACGGCATCGACTATGAGACGGTCGCGCCGATCGCCGCCATCCCGCAGGTGGCGGAACTGAATATCGGCCATTTCCTGATCGGCGAGGCGATCTTCGTCGGCCTGGGCGCCGCCATCGCCCGGATGCGGGCCCTGATGGACGCCGCGCGGGCGGAGCCGGAGGCGTGATCATCGGCGTGGGGGCGGACCTGTCCGACATCCGCCGCATCCAGAGCTCGATCGACCGGTTCGGCGACCGGTTCAAACAGCGCTGCTTTACCGAGATCGAGCGCGAGCGGTCGGAGCGCAAGCCGGACGCCGCCTGGAGCTACGCCAAGCGGTTTGCGGCCAAGGAAGCCTGCGCCAAGGCGCTGGGCACCGGCATGCGGCGCGACGTCTACTGGAAGGACATGGGGGTGGTGAACCTGCGGTCGGGCCAGCCGACCCTGGCCCTGACGGGGCCGGCGGCCGGGCGCCTGAAACACCTGACGCCCGCCGGCCATGAGGCGAGGATACACCTGACCCTGAGCGACGAGCATCCCTATGCACTCGCCTTCGTGGTGATCGAGGCCTTGCCGCTGTCGTAATCAGTCTATAGTGCGGCGAAACAGGCCGCCAATCAGGCGGGGACGGGCATTTCCACGTATGAGCGACGACAAGACACCCACCGGCGCCGAGAGTGCGCAGGGTGCGACCACCTCCGACAGCCGCCGCCCGATCTGGAGCGATCAGGGTGATGCGCCGTTTGACGATGGCCCCCGTGAAAAGGCGATCCCCAAGGCTGCTCGCGTGAAGGACGATCCCGAACCCCGTTCGGCCGGCAGCGAGACGATGGAGATCATCAAGACGGTCGTCTTCGCCCTGCTGATCGCCTTTGTGCTGCGCGTGATGCTGTTCCAGCCCTTCACCATCCCGTCGGCCTCGATGGAGCCGAACCTCTATGAGGGCGACTATATCGTCGTGTCCAAATGGTCGTACGGCTATTCCAAATTCTCCAGCGGCCTTCCGGTCAATCTGCCCGTCGGCGAGGGCCGCATCTTCGGCCGGGCCCCGGAACGCGGCGACATCGTGGTCTTCAAACTGCCGCGCGACGACAAGACGGACTACATCAAACGCGTGATCGGCCTGCCCGGCGACACGGTGCAGATGATCGCCAACAAACTCTATATCAACGGTCAGCCGGTCGAGGACGCCGTCGTGCGCAGCACCGAGGTGGCCGATATGTTCGGTCCGCGCACGGCGGTTCAGGTTCGCGAGACCCTGCCGAACGGCAGAACCTTCATGACCCAGGACTTCGGTCCGGGCGGCGATCTGGACGAGACCCCGGTCTATAGCGTGCCTGAGGGCCACTATTTCATGATGGGCGACAACCGCGACAACTCGATCGACAGCCGGGTTGAACAGTCGTCGGGCGTCGGTCTGGTGCCGGCCCAGAATCTGGTCGGCAAGGCCCAGATCATCATGTTCTCGTGGGAGCCGGGGGCGTCGCTGATCAATCCGGTCAGCTGGTTCGCCAAGATCCGGCTGAGCCGCTTCTTCCGAATTCTGGACTGATGAAGAAGGGTCGCGCCGGGGCGGTGGCCGAACTGGTCCTCCGGCTCGACTACGACTTCAGGGATCCCGCCCTGCTGGAGCGCGCCCTGACCCACATCAGTGCGGAACAGGGGGCGGTGCGTCCTCTGGGAAACTATGAGCGGCTGGAGTTTCTGGGCGACCGGGTTCTGGGTCTGCTGACGGCCAGACATCTGTTCGACGCCTGGCCGGCGGCGACCGAGAGCGAACTGAACCGGCATTTCCAGGTTCTGGTCGATCGCTCCGCCTGCGCCCGGGTCGCCCGCACGGTCGGGGTGGGGCCGGCGATGCGGATGGACGGCGGCGAGACCCAGGCGGGTCTGCGCAAGAACGACAGCGTACTGGCCGACGTCATGGAGGCCATTCTGGCGGCCGCCTATCTTGACGGCGGGATGGACGGCGCCGGACGGGTGTTCGCCTCGGCCTGGCGGGACGAACTGGCCAAGCCGCCGCCGACCCATGCGACCAGCAACGTCAAGGCGGCCCTGCAGGAATGGGCGCAAAAGGCCGGACGGCCCTTGCCCGCCTATCGCGTGATCCGCCAGACCGGGTCATCGCATGCCCCGACCTTTACCGTCGAGGTTTCGGTCGAGGGCGTCGAGCCGGTGACAGAAGACGGCCGTTCGCGGCAGGATGCAGAAAAGGCGGCTGCGACCGCCATGTTGAAACGGGAAGGCGTCATTTGACCGATACTGAAATCAGGGTGGAAGACCAGAAGGCCGGCTTCGCCGCCATCATCGGCGCGCCCAATGCGGGCAAGTCGACCCTGGTCAACCGCCTGACCGGGACCAAGGTCTCCATCGTGACGCAGAAGGTGCAGACGACGCGCTTTCCGGTGCGCGGCATCGCCATGTCGGACCATGCCCAGATCGTGCTGGTGGACACCCCCGGCGTTTTCACACCGCGTCGACGGCTGGATCGCGCCATGGTCGCCTCGGCCTGGGCCGGGGCGGCGGACGCCGATATCGTGGTGCATCTGGTGGACGCCGCGTCCCACATCGCCTCGGAGGGCCGGGACGGTTCGGCCGCCGACCGCAAGTCGGCCGAGGACACCGAGACCATCATCGCCAACCTGAAAGCGTCGGGGACGAAGGTCATCCTGGCCCTCAACAAGATCGACGGCATGCGCCGTGACACCCTGCTGGCCCTGTCGCACGCCCTGTTCGAGACCGGAGTCTATTCAGAGGTCTTCATGATTTCGGCCCTCAGCGGGGACGGCGTCGAGGACCTGAAGACCCGGCTGGCCCTGGCCATGCCAAAGGGGCCCTGGCTCTATCCCGAGGATCAGTCGGCCGATGTGCCGATGCGGGTCCTGGCGGCCGAGATCACCCGCGAGAAGGTCTATCTGAGGGTCCATGAGGAACTGCCCTATTCGGCGGCGGTGGAGACCACGGCCTTTGACGAAAAGGGCGACGGATCGGCCCGGATCGAACAGACCATCTATGTCGAGCGCGAGAGCCAGAGGCCGATCGTACTGGGCAAGGGCGGCCAGACGCTGAAATGGATCGGGCAGAAGTCGCGCGAGGAACTGACCGAACTGCTGGACCGGCCGGTGCATCTGTTCCTGACGGTCAAGGTCGATCCGCGCTGGCAGGACAGCCGGGCGCTCTACGCCCAGTTCGGCCTGGACTACGACGTCTGATGCGATGAAGGGGCTTCGTCACGGCATCTTTGCGGGGCTGGCGGCCGCCGCCTTCATCGCGGGAGGGTTCGGCGGCGCCGCCCTGTTGCGGGCGGACAGGGCCAAGGCGACGGCCAGCCAGGCCGGGCCCGACGCGGCCTCAGGCGCCGTCCCGATCCGCGTGGTCGAGACCCTGCCGCTTCTCAAGGCGCGGCTGGACGCCAATCCGGCCAATTTCATGGGGGCGGTGCTGGTCGCGAGGGGCGACCGGGTCCTGTTCCGGCAGGTCTATGGCCAGGCCGATGTGGAGCGCGGAATCGCGCTGACCCCCACGACACGCTTCCGACTGGCCTCGATCAGCAAACAGTTCACCGCCGCCGCCATCCTGAAGCTGCAGGATGAGGGGCGATTGAAGACGTCGGACAAGGTCTGCGCCTGGATCCAGCCCTGTCCGGACGCCTGGGCCGACATGACCATCGCCCATCTGATATCACACCAGTCCGGGATCCCCGACCTGATGGCGCGCCCGGGTTGGGGCGAGCGCCGGGTGGCGCCGGCGACGCTGAGTCAATTGACCGAAGAGTCAAAGACATTTGGGCTTCAGTTCCCGGCCGGAACGAGGATCAGATACAACAACGCCGGGTTCAATCTGGCGGCGGACATCGTCGAGCGGGCCAGCGGGGTGGCCTATCCCGACTATCTGCAGGCGACCTTCTTCCTGCCTCTGGGCATGAAGGACACGGGTCTGGGCGATATCGCTGCGGACGGCGGACCCATCGCCACGGGCTATGCCAATCTGCGCGAGGGGCTGATCCCCCAGACCCAGCCGAACGTCAGTATCGTCGAAGGGGCGGGCGCGCTCTATTCGACACTGGACGACCTCCTGAAGTGGGAGCGGGCCCTGCACCACGGGCGGGTCCTTTCGTCCGCCGCCTATGCCGAGATGACCGCCGACCATGCCCCGCCGATCACGGAGGAGGACACCCGCCGGCCCGAGCGCCAGTGGGGATATGGACTGTTCATCATGCCGCTGGGCATCGAGGTCGAGCCGTCCTTCCACGATCGCCAGATCTATCATACCGGCAGCTGGTCCGGGTTCCGCAACCTGGCGACGTATCAGCCGGACAGCGATGTGACCGTCATCGTCCTGTCCAACAGCTACTACCAGCGGGAAGAGGTCCTGCTGATCACCCAGCAGGCCCTGGCCGAGGTGCTGGGCCGGCCGATCCCGACCGCCCTGAAGCCCCGTGATCCCGCAGTCGTCGCCGCGACGCCCGCCGGCGCCAACTAACGCAGGTTCAGGCCGAGAACTGTTCGGCCAGGACCCGTTCCTCGAACGAACGCCCGGCCTCGAACAGCATGGTCAGGGCGACATCGCGGCGCTCGTGCACCTCCACCTTCGCCACCCTCCGGACTTCCAGATTGTCCGCGACGGCGCTGACGGGTCGCTTCTCGGCCTCCAGCACCTCGAACGTGACCCTGGCCTGATGCGGCAGCAGGGCGCCGCGCCAGCGTCGGGGACGGAAGGCGCTGATCGGCGTGAGGGCCAGAACCTTGCTGTCCAGGGGGATGATGGGGCCGTGGGCCGAGAGGTTGTAGGCGGTGGATCCCGCCGGGGTCGCCACCATACAGCCGTCGCAGCTGAGCTCGTCCAGCCGGACCTTGCCATCGACGCTGATCCGGAGCTTGGCGCTCTGGCGTGTCTGGCGGAGCAGGGAGACCTCATTGATGGCCAGTCCGCTGACGACCTCGCCGGCCTCGCCCCAGGCGTCCATCTGGAGCGGGTGAATGACGGCGCGGCCGGCCGCCGCGATGCGGGCGGGCAGGTCGGCATCCTCATAGTCGTTCATCAGGAAGCCGACCGAGCCGCGGTTCATGCCGTAGACGGGCGTTCGACGCTTGAGATCGCTGTGCAGGGTCTCCAGCATGAAGCCGTCGCCGCCGAGCGCGACGATGACGTCGGCCTCCTCGACCGGAACTGAACCATACCGTTTGGCCAGCCGCACCCGGGCGAACTGGGCCTCGGGCCGGTCGCTGGCTGTGAAGGCGAGGGCGAGGTCGGCGGCGGAGGTCATGGCGCTACGCAAGCCGAGCCGGACGACGAAGTCAAACCGGCAGGCCGGTTTCCGCTTCCATCAGCAGGCGAAAAGCATAGCCGGCCTCGACCGGCGTCATGGTCCGCCCCGTCACGCCCGCGTCGTCGCCGGAGCCCGGAAGGCCGCCGCTCAGGGCCCGAAGTTCCTTCAGCAGGGTGGGGAAGACCGCCCGGTCAATGCCGACGGCGGCGCAGGCCAGATACAGCGCGTCCGGGGCCGGGCGCCGCACCGCCTGCCGGATTTGCACCAGAGACACCCCGCTGAGCGCCGACAGGCCGTGTTCGAACAGGCCGATCTGCTTTTCCCGAACGGCGCGGACCAGAAAGCCGGCGCGCAGCTGCCCGGAGCCCAGGAGCTTGTCGACCAGACGACGGTCCATCTCGTCCCGGTCGCCCGGACCCGTGCCTGCGGAACTGAGCAGGACAGTCATGGTCGGCGAACGAGGCCGGCTCATTGCGCTTTCGATGGCGGCGGTAATGGCGGCCGGCAGGGCGGGACCGGTGTCAATGAACCGGGTCTGGAGTTCGGACCTGAGCGCCTCACCGACCAGATTGTAGAGCTCCTGCGCCAGTTGTCTGTTCAGGCCGGGATGACGCGACAGCGGCGCCCGGAGGGCCGCCACGCGACGCGCCTGCTCGATGAGCCGCTTCAGACCCGCTTCGCTGACCTCGGCCGTCGCATTGCCGGCGAGGGCGGTCATGGGGGCCGGCAGGGCGGCGTCGATGATGGCGTCCGCCACGCGACCGCTGAGATGGGGACGGCGCGCGACCTCGACCTGGTGGTCGAGGCTCGCCTCGATCAGGATCCGCATCAGATCCTCGTCGCGGAGCAGGGGACTGCGGGCGATCACCGGTCGGGCGATATCGATCTCGTCCATGACCAGCAGGTCGACGAGGGCGCGGGGCGCCCATACGGCGTCGGCCAGTTGCTCGGCCAGGGCCTGGCGGATGCGCGTCTCGGCGTCCCGCGCCAGGGTCAGAAAGATATCGCTGAGGACCGGGGCGCAGCCCTCGGTCGGGGGGGTGGCCTTGCAGAGGGCCACCACGCCCAGCATCAACCGCTGCCGGTCGTCGACCGAGCGGCTTTCTGCGAGGGTCAGAAGTTCGGCGGACGGCGGGACATCCGGCGCAACGGGCGATCTTTGCGGCATCGAGACGGCGACCAAGGCAGGCTCCAGCGCAGAACGGCGGGCTAACGAACATCGTCAAGATCGCCCGATCCGGTGAAGGCAGGGTTAATGAACCCTGAACCGCTCAACATTTCGATCGCCGGCTTGACGTGGAACCGGGGGAGGCGGAACCTTGCGCCAGCTGCCCACAGAGACGGCAAAGGAGAGGTTCATGGCCGACGGCGCTGCACAGTCCATCAAGTCCCGCGTATCCGAAGCCGAGTGGCAGGTCCGCGTCGATCTGGCCGCCCTGTACCGGCTGGTCGCCCTGCACGGCTGGGACGACATGATCTTTACCCATATCTCGGCGCGTGTGCCTGGGCCGGAACACCATTTCCTGATCAATCCCTATGGCTGGTATTTCGAGGAGATCACCGCCTCGTCGCTGGTCAAGGTCGATCTGGACGGCAATATCGTTCAGGACACCCAGAGCTTCATCAATCCGGCCGGTTTCACCATCCATTCGGCCGTGCATGGCGCGCGCGAGGACGCCCGCTACGTCATCCATCTGCATACGGTGGCCGGCGTAGGGGTGGCGGCGCAGAAGGAAGGCCTGCTGCCACTGGGCCAGAATGCCTGTCTGTTGCAGCACCAGGTCGCCTATCACGGCTATGAAGGGGTCGCGCTGAACCATGACGAGCGCGAACGCCTGGTCTCAGATCTCGGCGACAAATCGCTGATGCTGCTGAAAAACCATGGGACGTTGGCTGTCGGTCAGACGGCGGCGGCGGCCTGGATCGGCATGTTCTTTCTCGAACGCGCCTGCGCCCAGCAGGTGGCGGCCCTGTCTGCCGGTCGTGACGGCGTGCTGCTGGCGCCCGAAGAGGCCCAGGAAGAGGCGAGGATGCAGGGCGGGGGTCTTTCGTACGTCTCGGCCCTCGCCTGGCCTGGGGCGCTGCGGATGCTGGACCGCAAAAACCCCGGCTACGACGCCTGATGCGGGGCGCGGCGTCTCTTCGCCGCGCCGCCCGGGTCGCCCCATTCGTCCTGATGTCCGGTCTGGCGACTCCCGCCGTCTCTGGCGCCTGGACCCAACCCAGGGGGCAGGGACAGGCCATTCTCAAATACGAGGATCTGCGCGCGGATCGGGGCTTCGATCCCTCGGGCGAAGATCGGCCCTTGCTGTCGCAGCGGCGGGATCGGTCGGCGGGGGTCTTTGCCGAATATGGAGTCACCGATCGGCTGACGCTCCAGTTCAAGGGCGACTGGCAGGATGGGCGCGACGCCTTTGTCGACTATGAAGGCCGGGGGCCGCTGGAGATCGGCGCGACCTGGCAGGTCTGGCGGGACGACAGGGCGGCGTTCAGCCTCTACGGCGGCTATGCCTCTGGCGGCGAAGGCCGCAACGCCGGCTATGCTGCGCCCGGCGTCGGCGATCATGACTGGGAGGTTCGCGCCTCGGTCGGCCGGTCGTTCGGACCGGGCAAGGGGCGATGGGCGCCGAGCGGGCGATTCATCGAACTGCAGGCGGCGCGGCGATTTCGCGCCGGTCTCCCCGACGAGACCCGGATCGATGCCACCTTGGGCAGCCACTATGGCGAGGACTGGATGCTGCTGGCCCAGGCGTTCGGCGGCCTGGCTGACGGGGATGCGGCGGGACGGCCCGGCGCGCGCTGGCTGTCGATCGAATCGTCGGTCGTCCGTCGACTGGGGAACTGGCGCCTTCAGGCGGGCTGGCGGCGGACCGTGGCCGGGCGCGAGACGCCGATCGCCAGTGGGCCGGTGATCGCCCTCTGGCGGCGATTCTAGATCAGATCGCCGGCCGGCGCCCCGCCGCCTCGACGCCCAGATAGGCGATGACGTCGCGACGGTCCGCAGCGTCGGGCAGGCCCGGGAAGGTCATCTTGTTACCCGGCAGGAAGGTGCGCGGGTTCTGGAGCCAGTGGTCGATGCGGTCGCCGTCCCAGACGAAGCCGGCGGTCTTCAGGGCGGTGGAATAGTTGAAGCCGGGACGGGCGCCCGCCGGCCGCCCGATGACGCCGGACAGGTTGGGGCCTGTCATATTGGGGCCGCCCGGCGTGATCGTATGGCACGAGCGGCAGCGGGCGAAGGCGGCGCGGCCATTTTCCAGATTCGCCTGGTTGTAGGGGGCAGGCAGGGCGGCCAGCATCGTCGCGCGCTGGGCCTCGGTCAGTTCAGGTACAGGCGGCGCTGCGGCGGACGGTTCGGCCTCGCCACAGGCCGTCAGACCCAGAATCAGTCCGCCGATCGCCAGTCCCGTCAAACGTCGCATGGTTCACTCCCGCTGCCCGCAGTCTGATACCGCAACGGCCGGCCGACGCAATCGGCGTCGGCTGCGACCATAGAGAGGCGACGCCCTATGGACCTTTGCCTGTCGCACCTGATAATCACTCACACAAACGGGGATGGCCATCCGACAGGCGAGCCGCCCGCACGAGTGTATGTTGAATGTCCAGAACCATAAGCCTGAGCGAGGCCCGGATCGGGGATCGCGGCGTCATCACCGGCGTCGGGGCGCACTGCCACCACAAGGCCGAGGCGATCGAGCTGGAGCGCCGCCTGCTGGAGCTGGGTTTTGTCGAGGGCGCGCGGATCGAGCTGATCCACGAAGGCCTGTTCGGTCGCGATCCCATCGCGCTCAGGGTCGATGACATGCGTGTGGCCCTGCGGCGTCGGGAAGCCGCAAGCCTGACCGTCGAATTGTTCGCCGAGGCGGCGGAATAGATGGACGTCGCCCTGCGCTCGGCCCGGATCGCCCTGGTCGGAAATCCCAACAGCGGCAAGACCGCCCTGTTCAACGCCCTGACCGGCGCCCACCAGAAGGTCGCCAACTACGCGGGCGTCACGGTGGAGCGGAAGGAGGGCCTCGTCCGCGCCACCTCCGGCCGGTCGATGTCTGTGCTGGACCTGCCCGGCACCTATTCCCTGCGCGCCCGCAGCCCTGACGAGGAGGTCACGCGCGACGCCATTCTGGGGCGGCTGGCGGGCGAGGCGGCCCCGGACGCGCTGATCTGCGTGGCCGACGCGACCAATTTGCGGCTGGTGCTCAGGCTCGTGCTGGAGCTGAAACAGGTCGGGCGGCCGATGGTGCTCGCGCTCAACATGTACGACATCGCCCAGCGGCAGGGGTTGCGCATCGATCTGGAGGCGCTTCAGGCCGAACTGGGGGTGCCGGTCGTCACCACCACGGCGACGCGCCGGCGGGGCATCGAGGATCTGGTCGCGGCGGTCGAGGCCGCGACGCCGGCGACCTCAACAACGGGCGAAGGCCAGTGGCAGGCGCCCGACGCCGCCGCCATTCGCCTGGCCCATCGTCAGGCCGAACGGATCATGCGCGCCTGCGTCCGTCCGCCCGAGCGGCCCGACACCCTGACCGGCAAGGTGGACGCCGTCCTGCTGCATCCCGTGGCCGGTCTGCTGATCCTGATGGCCCTGCTGTTCGTCATGTTCCAGGCCGTCTTCGCCTGGGCCACCCCGGCGATGGATGCGATCGAGGCGGGCTTCGGCCTGCTGGGGTCCGGCGTGGCGGCGATCGTGCCTGACACAGGCGCCGCCTGGCCGCTGGTGGAGAGCCTGATCGTCGACGGTCTGATCGCGGGCGTGGGCGGGGTGCTGGTCTTCCTGCCGCAGATCGTCATCCTGTTCGCCTTCATCATCCTGCTGGAAGACTTCGGCTATATGGCCCGGGCTGCCTTCCTGATGGACCGCATCATGGGCGGCGCGGGCCTGCACGGCCGGGCCTTCATCCCCCTGTTGTCCAGCTTCGCCTGCGCCATACCGGGCGTGATGGCCGCCCGGGTGATCGACGCCCGGCGCGACCGGCTGACCACCATCATGGTGGCGCCGTTGATGACCTGTTCGGCGCGCATCCCGGTCTATGTGCTGATCATCGGCGCCTTCATTCCGCAGCAGACGGTCTGGGGCTTCGCCAGCCTGCAGGGACTGGTCATGTTCGGCCTCTATGCCGCCGGCATCGTCAGCGCGCTGCTTGTGTCCTTCGTCATCCGAAAGGTGTTCTGGAGGGGGGCGGTCGAACCGTTCATGATGGAACTGCCGACCTACAAGATGCCCGACCTGCGAAGCGTCGGCTTCAACCTGTGGTTACGGGCCAGGATCTTCATCGAGCGGGCGGCGCGCATCATTCTGCCGTTGATGATCATCGTCTGGGTGTTGTCGACCTTCCCCTATCCCCCCGAGGGCGCAACGCGTCCGGCCATCGACTATTCCTTCGCCGGCATGATCGGCCATGCGCTGGAGCCCGTCTTCCGCCCGATCGGCTTCAACTGGCAGATGGTCATCGCCCTGATCCCCGGGATGGCGGCGCGCGAGGTGGCGGTCGCGGCCCTGGGCACCGTCTATTCGATCGCCGACGCCGAGAGCGCGGGCAGTCTGCTGGGCGCGACCCTGGCGTCGCAATGGTCGCTGGCGACGGGACTCAGCTTCCTGGCCTGGTATGTCTTCGCGCCCCAGTGCGTGGCGACGCTCGGCGTTGTGAAGCGCGAGCTGAACAGCTGGAAATGGATGTGGGTCATGGTCGTCTATATGTTCGCCCTGGCCTATCTGGCGTCGCTGGCGACCTATCATACGGCGCTCGCCCTTGGCGGAGGCGGGATCGGGGGCTAGAGCGGTGTTCTCAACAGTCCGTCACCCTCGGGCTTGACCCGAGGGTCGGACGATCCGCCGCCTGTGCGACGACTTTGACGCACAGATTCCGAACTGCACCCGATCCTCGGGTCAAGCCCGAGGACGACGGGATTGAAGCGAGGGCGGCGAGCTGCAGGACCAGACAGGGGCTCTGCCGCCAATGCCCGCCACCGTCTTCGTCGTCGCCGTCACGGGTTTGCTGGGCCTGATCATCGGCAGTTTTCTGGCTGCCGTTTCGGTCAGGCTTCCGCGGGACGAGGACGTGGTCTTCGCCCGATCGCACTGCATGAGCTGCCAGCGGTCGCTGGCGCCCTGGCATATGGTTCCGGTGCTCAGCTGGCTAATCCTTCGCGGCCGCTGCGGCTGGTGCCGGGCGGCGATCTCGCCGCGCTATATCCTGATTGAACTGGCGGCTGGAGGGATCGGCGTCTGGTCGGGGCTCGCCGGTCTGGCCCATCCGGACGCGTCCTGGTGGACGGTAGGGACGACGGCCCTGCTGGGCTGGCAACTGCTGCTGATCGGTCTGATCGACGCCGAGCATTTCTGGCTGCCAGACGTGCTGACCTGGCCTCTGGTGCTTACCGGGCTGGCGGCGGCGGCCTTTCTGGGTCAGGCCGTTCCGTGGTCGCAGATCATCGGCGTCGGGGTCGGCTTTGGCCTGCTCTGGGGGATTGCAGCCCTGTACCGGCTGGTGCGCCGGCGCGAGGGACTGGGCGGCGGCGATCCGTTCCTGATGGCCGGGGCGGGGGCCTGGGTCGGCTGGCCGGGTCTGCCCAGCGTCATGCTGTGGGCCTGCGCCTGCGGGTTCAGTCTGGTGCTGGCGCGGCTGATCCTGAGACGGCCGGTCAGCGGGACGGATCGCCTGCCGTTCGGGACGTTTCTGGCGGTCGGGATCTGGCTGACCTGGCTGTGGGGGCCGCTGGGGCTCTAGCGCCCGGTCACCAGCTTGGCGACGATATGGGCCGTGGTGTCTATGACGGCGTCAGCCGGGGTGTCGCCGCGTTTCAGCAGTTCGAAGCCGTCGGCGGCCGATTCGACCAGACTGGCCACCTGATAGGAGGTCAGGCGGGGATCGAGGCCCGGCGCATGATAACCTGTGGCGTGGGCGCGGGCGATGCGCCGTTCCAGCGCAAGGTGGACGCGACGGAGCCGCCGGATACGGCTTTCGACGAAGCCCGGCTCGCCCTTGTCGGCCAGCATATGTTCGATGCGCAGCACCGGCCCGTGCTCGCGCCATTGCAGCAGGACATCGACGACATAGCCGCGGGCGATTCGGAAGGCGCCGTCGCCCGACCAGTCGCCGTCCAGCTGGGCCGCCAAAGGCTGGAAATCGGCGGCGGCGATGTCGCACAGCGCCAGAACTGTCTCTTCTACGGTTTTGAAATAGGTGTAAAAGTTGGAAGGCGACACGCCCGCATGGGCCGCCACGTCCGCCACCCGGATCTCACCCAGATGTTTGCGGTCCAGCAAGGCCCGGCTGGCGCCCAGAATGGCCGAGCGGGTGCGGCCGCCGCGCGCGCCGATCCGGTGTCCCAGCTTGTTGGTCGTGCTCGCAGGCATCGTTCTCTCAGGCCCGGGGAGCGCCGCAGAGGGGTGGTGGTGCCGGCTGCAGGAATCGAACCCGCGACATCCAGTTTACAAAACTGGCGCTCTACCAACTGAGCTAAGCCGGCTTTCCGGGCGCTTATGCTGGCGTCCGGCGCGCGGGGCAAGGGGCTTGGTCTACTCAAGCGCCGCTGCGATCCGTGCAGCCAGTGCTTTCAATGCATCCGCATCGGCCATCGGCGCATGGCCGTGGCCCTTCAGCGCGCGGTCGGACCAGCGGGGAATCACGTGGAAATGCAGGTGGAAGACGGTCTGGCCGCCGGCCTCGCCGTTGAACTGCATGATCGAGAAGCCTTCGGGCGACAGGGCCCGGGTCACCGCCAGCGCCGTGCGCTGGACGGCCGCCGTCAACTGGGCGAGGTGTTCAGGCGCGATGTCCAGCAGGTTCTGCGCCGTCGAGGTCTTGTGGATGACCAGAACATGCCCCTCGGATTGGGGAAACACGTCCATGAAGGCCAGGATGTTGTCGTCTTCCCACACCCTGGCGGCAGGAATTTCCCCACGCAGGATTTTGGCGAAGATGTTGGCGGGGTCGTAGGCGCCGGTCAGGCTCATGGGCGGTCTCCTCTGTCGGGTCGAGCCTAGCAGAGACGGGCTTTGCCAGGCGACGGTTTCCCTCCTAAACCCTCGGTCATGCCGAAGCTGACCAGCACCGTTGATCCGTCGAGCGCCGCCTTCAGGGCCCTGAAGGCGCACAACGAGGCGCTGGTCGCCGACCTGCGCGAGAAGGTGGCCAGGGCCGCGCTGGGCGGGTCTTCGGCCTCGCGTGAACGCCATGTTTCCCGGGGCAAGCTGCTGCCGCGCGACCGGGTCGAGCGGCTGCTGGACCCCGGGTCGCCGTTTCTCGAGATCGGGCAGCTGGCGGCCAACGGCATGTATGGGACGAAGGATGATCCCGAGGGGGCGCCGGGCGCGGGGATGATCTGCGGCGTCGGGCGGGTGTCGGGGCGCGAGGTCATGATCGTCGCCAACGACCCGACGGTGAAGGGCGGCGCCTATTTTCCCCTGACGGTGAAGAAACACCTGAGGGCGCAGGAGATCGCCGAACAGAACAACCTGCCGTGCGTCTATCTGGTCGACAGCGGCGGGGCGAACCTGCCGCACCAGGCCGAGGTCTTTCCGGACCGTGACCATTTCGGCCGCATCTTCTTCAACCAGGCGCGGATGAGCGCGCGCAACATCCCGCAGATCGCCTGCGTCATGGGGTCGTGCACCGCCGGCGGCGCCTATGTGCCGGCCATGTCGGACGAGACGGTGATCGTGCGCAACCAGGGCACCATCTTCCTGGCCGGGCCGCCGCTGGTGAAGGCCGCGACCGGCGAGATCATCTCGGCCGAGGATCTGGGCGGGGCCGAGACGCACAGCCGGAGGTCCGGCGTAGTCGACTATGTCGCCGAGAACGACGAGCATGCGCTGGAGATCGTCCGCGACATCGTCGGCCATCTGAACAGCGTCAAACGGGTCGATCTGGACGTGCGCGAGCCGCGCGCCCCGGCACTGGACGCGGCGGATCTGTACGGGATTATCCCCGACGACGTGCGCGCCCCCTATGACGTGCGCGAGGTCATCGCCCGGGTCGTGGACGGGTCCGAGTTCGAGGAGTTCAAACGGGACTATGGGGCGACCCTCGTGTGCGGCTTCGCGCGCATCTGGGGCTATCCCGTCGCCATCCTGGCGAACAACGGGGTGCTGTTCAGCGAGAGCGCGCAGAAGGGCGCGCATTTCATCGAACTGGCCTGCAAGCGGAAGATCCCGCTGGTCTTCCTGCAGAACATCTCCGGCTTTATGGTCGGCGGGAAATACGAGGCCGAGGGCATCGCCAAGCACGGGGCCAAGATGGTCACGGCCGTGGCGAGCGCCGAGGTCCCCAAATTCACCGTCCTGATCGGCGGCAGTTTCGGCGCAGGCAACTATGGCATGTGCGGCCGGGCCTATTCGCCGCGCTTCCTGTTCACCTGGCCCAACAGCCGGATCGGCGTGATGGGTGGCGAACAGGCCGCCTCGGTGCTGGCCACGGTCCACCGCGATGCTGAAACCTGGTCGGCTGAAGAAGCCGAGGCCTTCAAGGCCCCCGTGCGGCAGAAATACGAGGACGAGGGCAACCCGTACTACGCCACCGCGCGTTTGTGGGACGACGGCGTCATCGACCCGGTCCAGACGCGCGACGTGCTTGGCCTGGCGATCTCGGCGAGTTTGAACGCCCCGATAGAGGACACGACCTTCGGCGTGTTCCGGATGTAACTGGAGTTGCACGATGACTGACGAACCCACCGAAGCCGAGCTGAACGCTCTGGACATCACCGACGCCGAGGCGGCGGAGATCAACGCCATCGCCAATCCCCTGCTGGCCGACCCGGCGCCGGATGCGGACGACGATCTGGTGCAGATCGATTCCACGGCGGACGGGGTGGTGTTCATCACCCTCAATCGTCCGGCGAAGAAGAATGCCTTTGACGCCGCCACCGTCGCCGCCCTGTATGAGGCGTTCGAGACCCTGCACGGGGCCGATCACGTGCGGCTGGTCTTCCTGCGCGGGGCGGGCGGTGCCTTCTGCGCCGGGGCCGACCTGGGCTGGATGAGCGATGCGGTCGGCTGGTCCGAGAGCGACAATCGTAACGACGCCATGGGGCTGGCGAAGATGCTGAAGGCCCTGCACGACATTCCCGCCCTGACCGTGGCCCTGGTCGAGGGTTCGGCCATGGGCGGCGGCGCCGGCATGGTCGCCGCCTGCGACATGGCGGTGGCGGTCGAGGGGGCGCGGTTCGCCTTCTCCGAGGTGAAGCTGGGCCTGATCCCCGCGACCATCGCCCCCTATGTCATCGAGGCCGTGGGCGCCCGCCGTGCGCGCCAGCTGTTTCTGACCGCCAACATCTTCGACGCCGACTATGCGGCCCATGCCGGGCTGATCGACATGGTTCTGCCCGAGGGGTCGATGGACGAGTTCATCTCCATGCTGACCGACAGCCTGACCGCCAATGCGCCGGGCGCCATGGGCGAGGCGAAACGTCTGGTCCATGACCTGGCCGGCAAGACCCTCGACCACGGGGTGATGGAGGAGACCGCCAGACGCATCGCCCGCGCCCGCGTCTCCGCGGAAGGGCAGGAGGGCGTCCGCGCCTTCCTCGACAAACGCCCGGCGAAATGGGCGGAGTAGAAAAGATGACTCCGTCATCCTCGGGCTTGACCCGAGGATCAGGGGGAAGTGCAGTCTGTGCGTTGGTCCAGTCGCACGAGCGGCGGATCCTCCGGCCCTCGGGTCAAGCCCGAGGGTGACGGAAGGGGAGTGTCGATGTTCAAATCCGTCCTTGTCGCCAACCGTGGCGAGATCGCCTGTCGCGTGTTCCGGACCGCCCGTCGCATGGGCATCCGCACCATCGCCGTCTATTCCGAGGCCGATGCGGACGCCCTGTTCGTGCGCGAAGCCGATGAGGCGGTGCTGATCGGGCCGGCGCCGGCGCGCGAGAGCTATCTGGTGCAGGACAAGGTGCTGGCGGCGGCCAGGGCGACGGGCGCCGAGGCCATCCATCCCGGCTATGGCTTCCTGAGTGAAAACGCCGAGTTCGCCGAGGCGGTTCAGGCGGCGGGTCTGATCTGGGTCGGCGCGCCTGCGGCCTCGATCCGCGCCATGGGGCTGAAGGACGCGGCCAAACAGTTGATGGTCGAGGCGGGGGTGCCCGTCACGCCCGGATACATGGGCGCGGACCAGTCGCCCGGGCGGCTGAAGTCCGAGGCCGACGCCATCGGCTATCCGGTGCTGATCAAGGCCGTGGCCGGCGGCGGCGGCAAGGGGATGCGGCGGGTCGATGAGCCGGAGGCGTTCCTCGATGCCCTGGGGTCGTGCCGGCGCGAGGCGGCGTCCAGCTTTGGCGATGACCGGGTGCTGATCGAGAAATACATCCTGAGCCCGCGCCATATCGAGGTTCAGGTCTTCGGCGACAGCCATGGGACGGTCGTCCATCTGAACGAGCGCGACTGTTCGTTGCAACGCCGCCACCAGAAGGTGATCGAGGAGGCCCCCGCGCCCGGCATGGATGCGGCCACGCGGGCGGCGATCACGGATGCGGCAGTGCGGGCGGCCAGGGCCGTGGACTATATCGGGGCCGGGACCATCGAGTTCATCGCCGATGCGTCGGAGGGCCTGCGCGCGGACCGGATCTGGTTCATGGAGATGAACACCCGGCTGCAGGTCGAGCATCCGGTGACCGAGGCGATCACCGGCGTCGATCTGGTCGAATGGCAGTTCCGGGCGGCGGCGGGCGAGCCCACGCCCCTGAAACAGTCAGATATTCCATTGAACGGCTGGGCCATGGAGGCGCGGCTGTATGCCGAGGACCCGGCGAACGGGTTTCTGCCCAGTATCGGACGGCTGGAGCATTTCGTGCTTCCTGACGACATCCGGGTCGATACCGGGGTGGAGCAGGGCGGGGAGGTCAGCCAGTTCTACGACCCGATGATCGCCAAGCTGATCGTGCATGAGACGTCGCGGGAGGCCGCGGCCACGCGTCTGGCGGACGCCTGCGGCGAGGTCGAGGTCTGGCCGGTGAAGACCAATGCGGGATTCCTGAAGCGGTGTCTGGAGCATCCCCGTTTTGTGGCGGGAGATGTGGATACGGGGTTCATCGGGGCGGAGGAGGACAGTCTCGCGGCGGCGCCATTGTCGGACATCGGACTTCAGGGCGCGGCTCGCGTGATCCGGTTCAAGGATGGGGCGGTTGGACGCGATCCGTTTGCACCTTGGGACGCCTGGAACGAGGCTGCGGGTTTTAGGCTTAACTGCAGTCGCGCCCTCCACCAGACCGTTTTTGTCGATGGTGTCCGCACAGCGATCGAGATCGATGAATCCCTCGCCGCCCACTACGATCATTTGGAGCCTGAACACGGCGCCACGGTGTATTTCGAGAACGGAAGGCCGTTTCATGTCTCCGCCTTGGCGCCGCGAGGCGCTTCCGGCGGCGCTTCGGCCTCTGACGGCGCCCTCCGCGCCCCCATGCCCGGCAAGATCGTCGCGACGCCGGCGAAGGTTGGAGAGGCCGTGACCAAGGGCCAGCCGGTGATCGTGCTGGAGGCGATGAAGATGGAGCATGCCTTGACCGCACCCTTCGACGGAGTGGCGGCCGAGGTCAATGCGGCGGTGGGCGATCAGGTCGGGGCGGATGCGGTGCTGGCCGTGGTCCGGGCGAACCCAGAATAGGTCGCCCCTCTCCCCTTGGGAGAGGGAGAGGTATTCGCCCTCTTGAGCCCCGCCGCGCTGCGGCCTATCCAAACCTCATGCGGCAGACCTTTGACGAAACCACCGATCCGTCCTTCGGGGCCAAACATCTGCCCCTCGTGCGGGCGCAGTTGAAGGCGCAGGGGCTGGATGGCCTGCTGGTGCCGCATGAGGACGAATACCAGAACGAATATCTTCCCGAGGCCAATGAGCGGCTGGCCTGGGTGTCGGGCTTCACCGGGTCGGCCGGGGCGGCCGTGGTGCTGATGGACCGGGCGGCGGTGTTCGCCGACGGACGCTATACGGTGCAGGTCCGGGCCCAGGTCGATCCAGCGCAGTTCGAGATTCTCGATTTCGTCGAGGGCGGGGTGCCGGCGTATCTGGAGCGGGCGCCGAAGGGGGCGGTGATCGGCTATGACCCGCGTCTGCACAGCCCGGATGCTCTGGCGGTGCTGCGGCGTGCGGCGGAGAAGGCCGGGGCCACGCTGAAGCCCGTCTCTCCCAATCCGCTGGATCTGGCCTGGGGCGACGCGCGTCCGGCACAGCCGCAGGCGCCGGTCGCGCCGCACGAGGAACGCTACACGGGTGAGACGGCCGGGGCCAAGCGGGTCCGCATCGGCGCCGCGGTGGCCGCCGCCGGGGCCGAGGCGGCGGTTCTGACGGCGCCGGCGTCGCTGGCCTGGCTGTTCAACATTCGCGGCGGCGATGTGATCCGCACCCCCTTGCCGCTGGGACAGGCCATCGTGGCCGCAGATGGTTCGGCGAGCCTGTTCCTTGATCCGGCCAAGGTGACCAATGAACTGCCCGGCTGGCTGGGCGATACGGTGACGCTGGAGACGCCGGACGCGCTGGAGGCCGCGCTGGACGAACTGTCGGGCAAGGCTGTTCTGCTCGATCCGGGCCTGTCCTCGGCCTGGGTGTTCGACCGGCTGGAGGCGGCGGGGGCGACCGTGGTGCGCGGGATGGATCCCTGCACCCTGCCGCGTGCGGCCAAGAATGCGGTCGAGATCGAGGGCAGCCGTCAGGCCCATATCCGCGACGCGGCGGCCCTGAGCCGCTTCCTGCACTGGGTGGCGACGGAGGCGCAGGAGCAGCTGCCGGACGAACGCGCCGTGGTGACGAAGCTGGAGGGCTTCCGTGAGGAGACCGGCATGCTGAAGGACCTGTCGTTCGACACCATCGCCGGGGCCGGGCCGAACGGCGCCCTGCCGCACTACAAGCCCGTCGGCGCCAAGATCCGGAAGATGGAGCGCGGCTCCCTGCTGCTGGTGGACGGCGGCGGCCAGTATCTGGACGGCACCACCGATGTGACCCGCACCATGGCCGTGGGCGAGCCCTCGGCCGACCAGAAGCACAAATTCACCCTGGTGCTGAAGGCCCATATCGCCATGGCGACGATCCGCTTCCCGGCCGGGACGACGGGGCACCAGCTGGACGCCATCGCCCGTGCGCCGATGTGGGCGGCCGGCTTCGACTATGACCACGGCACCGGCCACGGCGTGGGTTCCTATCTGGGCGTCCACGAAGGACCGCAGCGGATCGCCAGGGCGTTCAACAGCCAGCCCCTGCTGACCGGCATGATCCTGTCCAACGAACCCGGCTATTACCGCGAAGGATCGTGGGGCATCCGCATCGAGACGCTTCAGGTGGTGACGGCCCCCGAGCCGATCCCGGGCGGCGAGCGGCCGATGCACGGTTTCGAGCAACTGACCTTCGCCCCCATCGACTGGCGGCTGATTGACGTGTCGATGCTGACCGGGGCCGAGCGGGCCTATGTCGACGCCTATCACGCGGAGACCCTGGCGAAGGTCGGACCCTTGCTGGCCGAGGGGGTGCAGGCGGATGCGGCGGCCCTGGCCTGGCTGACCGAGGTCTGCGCGCCGCTTTGAGGGCGTCGCGCGGCGTGGTAGAAGCCATTCTACCATGCTGAACATCAAGAACCCAAAGGCGCATGAACTGGCTCTGGCCGTCGCCTCCGAAACGGGCGAAAGCCTGACGGACGCCGTCATTCACGCGCTCGAGGACCGGTTGACGAAGGCGCGCGAGGCGAATGCGGCCAGACCGTTCGACAAGGCCGCCGCCATGGCCTTGCTGGATGAGATTCATGCGGACCTGCCGCAGTGGTTTCTCGACGAAGAGGATTCCACGGCCTTCCTCTACGATCCCCAGACGGGTCTGCCCGCGTGATCGTCGATCCTTCGTCGCTGGTGGCGGTCCTGAAGCGCGAACCGGGCTACGAAGTCTATCTCGACGCCCTGATCCGGGCCGCGACGGAGGGAAGGCCGATCCGCATCGCGACGGCCAGCGCCTTCGAGTTCGGCATGGTGATAGACCGGCTGAAGGACGACAGACTGTCGCGCAATGTCGACAGGCTGATCGTGCAGTTTCGCATCCAGCCGGTCGATGTATCGACCACCCACGCTACGGCGGCCCGTCGGGCCTATGCGCGATTCGGCAAGGGCAATCACCCGGCGCGACTGAACTTTGGCGACTGCTTTTCCTACGCCTTGGCGGAGGAATCGGGAGAGCCGCTGCTGTTCAAGGGGGATGATTTCGGCAGGACCGACATCGTTTCCGCAATCTGACCTTGCGTTGCCTGCTCCGGGCGCCGAACTGAGGCATGCATCACCAAAGGAGTCTGCCTCATGAAGACGCGCACACTCGGTCCGAACGGACCCGAAGTCTCGGCCATCGGTCTGGGCTGTATGGGAATGGCGGCCTTCTATGGCCAGGCCTCGGACGAGGGACAGGCGGCGGCGGTGATCCACCGGGCGCTCGATCTGGGCGTTACCTTCTTCGACACGGCCGAGATGTACGGGCCGCACACAAACGAGATCCAGGTCGGCAAGGCCCTGGCCGACCGGCGCGACAAGGCCTTCGTCGCCACCAAGTTCGGCATCGGCTACAACGCCGACCGGACGGCCCTGACGGTGGACGGCTCGCCCGCCAATGTGCGCCGGGCCATCGAGGGCAGTCTGAAGCGGCTGAACATGGATCACGTCGACCTGTACTATCTGCACCGGGTCGATGCGAACACGCCGATCGAGGAGACGGTCGGGGCGATGGCCGAACTGGTCACCGAGGGCAAGGTCCGCTTCCTCGGCCTCTCGGAAGCGGGGCCGGAGACCATCCGCCGGGCCCATGCGACCCATCCCATTACGGCCCTGCAGACCGAATATTCGCTGTGGAGCCGCGAGCCGGAGGACGGAATCTTCGCCACGGTGCGCGAACTGGGCATCGGCTTTGTGCCCTACAGCCCCCTGGGCCGGGGCTTCCTGTCGGGCGACATCAAATCGATCGACGATCTGGAGCCGGGCGATTTCCGCCGCAGCAACCCCCGGTTCATGGGCGAGAACTTCCAGAAAAACCTCGATCTGGTCGAGGCCGTCAAGGCGATCGCGGCCGACAGGGGCGTCACCGCCGCCCAACTGGCCCTGGCCTGGGTCCTGGCCCAGGGCGAGGATCTGGTTCCGATCCCGGGGACCCGGCGCATCGCCACCCTGGAGCAGAATGCAGCGGCCGCCGACATCGTGCTGACGCCGGAAGATCTTGCGGCCATCGAGGCGGTGTTCCCGAAGAACGCGGCGGTCGGGCACCGCTATGCCGAGGCGGCGCGGAGCGCGTTGAACCGGTAGGCCGCATCACACAGTCTCCCCGTCGCGACCGGAGTCGCGACGGGGAGGTGCAGGGGCAGGGGATCAGAAGGTGGCCGTCAGACTGACCTGGAACACGCGTCCGGTCTCGAGATAGCCGCCGTTCCGGTCGTTGGAGATGTAGGTCTTGGACTCGCCGATTGTGGTCCAATAGGTCTCCGCATCGAGCAGATTCCGCACCGACATCCCGGCTTCGATCATGGGCGTGACCTGATAGGCGACGCCGAGGTTGAGCTGGCTCAGCGGCTGGATGAAGACGTCCGGCTGGGTGTTCTGGATGCCCGCCAGACGTTTGTCGGTGAAGTTGTACCAGAGATTGGCGCGCAGACCGCCCCACTCATAGAACAGCTCGGCGTTGTAGATCAGCTCCGGGGCCAGCGGCAGGGCGCCGGTGCGGGTGGCGGACCCGACGCGATAGTCGGCCTCGGTCTGCTGCAGGGTGATGTTGCCGCCGACGCCGAAGCCCGAAAGCCAGCCGCCGTCCAGAATGGATGCGAGATTGTAGCGCCCGGAGAGCTCAATTCCGGTTGCATTGCCGGACAGGCCGTTTTCCGGCCGGGTGTAGGCGATCCCGTCAATCGTCTGCGTGGTCCGGGTGCTGGTGACCAGCAGGTTCTCGAGCGTCTTGTAGTAGATCGCCGCCTGGAAGACGACGCCATCCTTGCCATAGTATTCCAGGCCGAGATCGTAGTTCCACGACTCGACCGGGGCGAGATCCGGATTGGGTTGCGAGATGGCGATGATCGCACCGGAGTTGCCGTCGGCGCGGGTGATGCTGGTCGGTCCGGCCAGTTGGTCGAAGGACGGCCTGCTGTAGCTCGACCGCGCCGCGCCACGCACGACGACGGAGTCGTTGGGCCGCCAGACGGCCAGAAGCGTCGGGTCCAGGTGGTCATAGTCACGGTCGGAGGAAACGAACCGCGAGCCATCTGCATCTTCGAGATAGAACTGGGCCTTGAACGTATTCTGCTCGTAGCGCAGGCCGGGGATGATCTCCAGATTGCCGAAGGTCAGGGTCGCGGTCGCATAGGCCGCAGCCCGGCTTTCCTCACCCTGCGTCAGATTGCGCGCGACCGCTGCCGCCGAAGGCTTCTGCGGGGCGACATACTGGGCGATCTGGGCCTTGATGAAGCCGCGGTCGACGATGATCATCGGACGGGCGATCGAGGCGCCCATGAACTGGTTCAGAGGCGTGCCCGGAACCTGGGCATAGGCCGGACCGACCACCACGGCGCCATTGTGAAGGTTTCCTCCCTGGGTCGGCGTACGGAAGTTGAAGCCACGGTCATCACCGCTCAGACGACGGCCGTCACGGTTCGAGTCCTCATACAGGCCGCCCACAGCCGCACTGCTAAGAAGACCAGAGCCGGTCCAGGTCAAATCTCCCTTCACCGTCGCCTTGTCTTCCGACAGGAACTCATAGCCTTCGACGATGTAGCGCTGGGTCTGTGCGCCCAGGTCGCGATAATAGGCGGCAGCGCCGGATGACATGATTGGTTGCGGGGAGCGCGGGTCTGACAGGTCGAGTCGAAGACCCTCGGCGGCCACGCCGGTGTTGCCCGGAGTTCCGATGTAGGAAATCGTTCGCCACGCCGCCTCGATACGGCTGGGCGCATCGAACCGACCGTCGGCATAGGCCGCTTCCAGGGCGGCGGTCAGGGCTCCAAGGCGGAACTTGCCGCCGACCTGGGCCGAGAACAGCTCCTGTTCAACGTCTTCGGTGCGGAAGTAGTTCGCCGGGTTGATGCCATAGGGCGTGTAGTCGCCGGCTGCGTTGTAGGCGCCGCCGTTCGGGTTCGGGCTTCGCTGCGCCACGACCGGCGTGACGCCGACGATCGAGTTGGTCAGCTCATTGCGCAGACCTGACTGGTCCATGTCGTTGGTGTTGTTATAGACGGCGTAGTTGATGCGCGCGAACAGATCCATCGGCGCCGTGCGATAGTCCAGGGCGGTCGTCGCACCATACCGCTCTACCCGTGATCTGAAGAAGTTCCACTGCAGACCCACGCCCGACAGGGCGTTGCCGTTTTCGCGCTGGGTGCCGACATTGGCGCGGCTGGTGACATAGGCGCTCTGGACGGCGACCGACTCGGCCGCGCTGTCGCGTTGCTCGTAGTAGGCGGCGCCATAGAAGCCGAACTGGTTCTGGCTGCCGAAGCGATGGGCGAAATCGGCTCCGACGGCGCCGCCCAGGGCATCCTGATCGCGCTCATGGGCCAGTTCGGCGAACTGGCCGAGCGTGCGGACGCGGACCAGGGAGTCGCTGAAGTCGAAAGCGCTGGGGGTCTTCAGGTCCACAATGCCGGCGATGGCGTCGGCGTCCTTGGCCGCGCCCGGAGTCTTGTCCAGATTGATGCCGGCGACAGCGAAGGGCGAGAACAGGTTCAGCGAGATGGAGCGGCCGCCCGAGGTCTGCGGCAGACGCAGGCCGTCCAGGGTGTAGGCGTTATAGGCGGTGTCGAAGCCACGGATGGTGGCGTATTGGGCCTCGCCGGTGGCGGTCTGGTTGCGACCCATGTCAAAGCTGACCGAGACGCCAGGCAGGCGGCGCGCCAGGTCGGCGATATTGGTCTGGCTGTTCAGGGCGATGTCGCCGGTGGAGACGATGTCGATCACCCCGACCGTCAGTCGTTCCTCGACGATCGGCTCGACGACGCGCTGGCCGGTAACCACGACGTCATCGACGGTGGCGGTGTCCGTCTGCTGCTGGGCCTGGGCCGCAAAGGCCAGGCTGGCCAACGCCAGACCGGAGGTTGCACAAAGGAGAACCCGCGCGAGCCTCGCGCGGGCGGCTGTGGTCGATGTCATGGTAAGCCCCGAAATTCCTGATGGGATCGGTCCGAGCCGGACCGTCGGGCGGGGCGTTAGGCGGGCGGCATGTCCGGCTTGTGATGAGATGTTGAAGGGGGTGTGAAATGACCGTTTCCACCCCGTCAAAAAGCCCGCGCGCAGATATTGGCCGGCATACGCGGCCGATATGGCACAGCTTGGCGCCGGGATCCGGCGTGGGCCGTCAAACGACGGTCGCAGGCGCGGCCAGCGGCCGGTTCAGCCGCCGATGAGCGTCAGCCAGTCGTCCTCGGTCAGGACTGCCACGCCATGCTTCTGCGCCTCGGCCAGTTTGGACCCGGCGCCCGGGCCGGCGACGACATAGTCGGTCTTTTTCGATACCGATCCGGAGACCCTGGCGCCGAGGCTTTCAGCGCGGGCCCTGGCCTCGTCGCGGGTGAAGCGTTCGAGGCTGCCGGTGAAGACGACAGTCTTGCCGGCAACCGGGCTGTCCGTCTGCGGGCGTTCGGCGTCGACGACCTGATCCAGCCCGGCGATCAGCGCGTCGACCACGGCCTTGTTGTGGTCCTCATGGAAGAACTCCGCGATGGCGCGTGCGGCCACGGGTCCGACGCCGCCGACGCCTGCGATCCGCCCAAGGGTCTCGGACGGCCCCTCGTCACGCGCGATGGCGACGAGACGACGGAGGCCGCTCCAGTCGGGCGCGAGGTCGGCGAGGCCCCGGCGGGCCGGGGCGGCGAGACCGGGGAAGGCGAGGGCGATCTTCTGGTCCAGAGGCGCCTCGGGCCAGGGATCGGCGTCCGCGACAACGGCCGCAGCGAGGGTCGCCAGGACCCGGGGTGAAACGGCGGGCGCCTGCGCCAGCCGGGTCCAGTCGGGTGAGGGGATACCCGCCGCCGCCTCGATCCCGGCGGCGTGAAACTCGGCCCAGCTGCCGAACTCCCGCGCCAGCAGCAGGGAGGTCTGTTCGCCGATCTCCCTGATGCCCAGGGCGAAGATCAGTCGCTCCAGCCCGATGGTGCGGCGGGCGTCGATGCCCGTGACCAGGTTGCGAACGCTGGTCTCGCCATAGCCATCCTCGTCGCGCAGTGCGGCCAGTTTTTCGTCATCCCGAGCCAGCCGGAAGATGTCGGCCGGTTCGCGGATCCAGCCGCGTTCATGGAAGGCGACCAGTTGCTTCTCGCCCAGGCCCTCGATGTCAAAGGCCCGGCGGCCGACGAAGTGTTTGAGGCGTTCGACGATCTGGGCGTTGCAGATCAGACCGCCGGTGCAGCGCCGGCGCACCTCGCCCTCGTCACGCACCGCCTCTGACCCGCAGACCGGGCAGTGTGTCGGGAAGAGGTAGGGGGCTGCATGGGCCGGGCGGCGCCCGGCGACCACAGAAACGATCTGGGGGATGACGTCGCCGGCGCGTTGCAGCACCACGGTGTCGCCGATGCGGACATCCTTGCGGGCGATCTCGTCCTCATTGTGCAGGGTGGCGTTCCTGACCACCACGCCGCCGACGGTGACGGGCGTCAGGCGGGCCACGGGCGTCAGGGAGCCGGTCCGGCCCACCTGGATATCGATGCCCTCCAGCACCGTGGTCGCCTGCTGTGCCGGGAATTTGTGGGCGATGGCCCAGCGGGGGCTGCGGGCGACGAAGCCGAGGCGGGCCTGCCAGTCCAGCCGGTCGACCTTGTAGACCACGCCGTCGATGTCGTAGCCCAGCCCGGCCCGGTCGGCCTCCAGCCGGCGATAGACATCGATCAGACCCTCGGCGCCCTCGACCCGTTCGGACCAGGGGTTGGTGCGAAAGCCCCATTCGGCCAGCTTTTCCAGCGCCCCGTACTGGGTCTCGCTGAACCCCTCGACCGGCTCGCCCCAGGCGTAGGCGAAGAAGTTCAGCGGACGTTTCGCCGTGATCTCCGGGTTTTTCTGGCGCAGGGAGCCGGCGGCGAAGTTGCGGGGATTGGCATAGGTGCGGCGGCCCTCGGCCCCGGCCGCAGCGTTGAAGGCGGCGAACCCCTCGTTGGGGGCATAGACCTCGCCGCGCACCTCGACCCGGGCCGGCCAGCCGGCGCCGTGAAGCGTCAGGGGGATGTCGGCGTCGCCGAGGGTTTTCAGATTGGCGGTGACGTCCTCGCCGGTGCGCCCGTCGCCGCGTGTGGCCCCGACCTGAAGCACGCCGTCGACGTAGAGCAGGGAGGCCGAGAGGCCGTCGATCTTGGGTTCGGCGACGTAGGCTATGGGGGCGTCAGGAGACAGGTTCAGGAACCGGGCCACCCGGGCGACGAAGTCGCGCACGTCCGCCTCGTCGAAGGCGTTGTCGAGCGACAGCATGGGCACGCCATGGCGGACCTCGGCGAACTGGGTCGAGACCGGCGCGCCGATACGGTGCGATGGCGAATCCGGCCGGACCAGATGGGGATAGTGCGCCTCCAGGGCGGCGTTGCGGGCCTTGAGCGCATCATAGTCGGCGTCGGTGATCTCCGGCTCGGCCTCGGCGTAGTAGAGGGCGTCGTGCCGCGCCATCTCGGACGCCAGGCGCGCCAGTTCCTCTCGCGCGGACTCTTCGGTCAGGAGGTCGGGATCGGTATGGGTCATCGGGTCGTGGCGCGCTCGGGATCGGATTCGGCTCCGAGGCCGATGACCAGAACTTAGGCTGACGGCGGCCGCGCGTCCCGCTATTCCATGCTGAAAGTTGCAGGAGTCCGCATGCGCCGCCCGAACCTCGCCGTCCTGCCCGGACTGGCTGCCCTGACCCTGCTGGCCGGGTGCGGGACCCTGCCGTGGGACACGCGGGAGGCGGCGCCGGTCGTCGTCGCGGCCCCTGTTCCCGCTGAGATCGCGGTTCCGGCGCAGCTGCTGGAGGATGTGCGCATCCTGTCGGCCGATGACATGGAGGGGCGCGACACAGGCGCGCCGGGGGGCGAGCGGGCGCGGGCCTATATCCTGGGGCGGCTGGAGGCGATCGGAATCGAGGCCCCGCCTATGGGCCGGCTCCAGCCCTTTTCCGTTGAGGGCCGGACGCGGGAAGGGCCGAAGCGGTTCAACGGCACCAATATACTGGGCCTGGTTCCCGGGACGCGGGTCGGCGACCGCTATATCGTGGTCAGCGCCCATTATGATCACGTCGGGATCAGCGAGGGCCATATCTACAACGGCGCTGACGACAACGCCTCGGGCGTGGCCACGATGCTGGAGCTGGCCACACGGCTGAAAGCCGATCCGCCCGAACACAGCGTCATCTTCGTCGCCTTCGACGGGGAGGAGCGGGGACTGATCGGGGCGAAGCATTTCGTCGAGGCGCCGCCGGTGCCGCTGTCGTCCATCGCCCTGAACATCAACTACGACATGACCGCCCGGGCGGAGGTCGACGGCAGGCTGTGGGTCACCGGCACATACCAGCACCCGTTCCTGAGGCCCCTGATCGAAACCCTGCCGGCCGTCGGCCCGGTGTCGCTGGCCTTTGGCAAGGACACGCCGATGGACACCGGGGCGGACAACTGGGTCAGCGCCTCGGACCATGGCGCCTTCCACCGCGCCGGGCTGCCGTTCCTGTATTTCGGGGTCGACTATCATCCCGACTATCATCGGCCGTCAGACGATTTCGAGCGGATCACGCCGACGGTGTTCGCCAGTGCGACCGAACTGGCCATAGCGGCGTTCCGGCGTCTGGACCAGGGGCTGGACCACTGACTGAAAAAGGGCGCACACTGAAGGTTCCATAACACGCTCCCATTGCAAGGGAGCCGGGGGGCCAGGGAATGACCACTGTCAATTTCGATCTTCAGCGTGTGCAGAAACAACGAAAATGGGCGGTCGCCCTCGGACTGTTGGCGGCCCTGGCGCTCGTGGCCTCTACGGCCTCGGCCGGGGGCGAGACCCGGCTTCACCAGTGGATCGAGATGGCCGGCATGAGCGCCATTGTCATCTGCATCGTCGGTCGCGCCTGGTGCTCGCTGTATATCGGCGGGCGAAAGAAGGCGGAGATCGTCGATCGCGGCCCCTATTCGATCAGTCGCAATCCGCTCTATCTTTTCAGCTTCATCGGGGCCTTCGGGGTCGGCGCGCAGACGGGCAGCATCACCCTGGCCCTGGTGTTCACCCTCATCACCATGGCGGTGTTCCACCTTACGATCCGCCGGGAAGAGGACTGGCTGACGACGGCCTTCGGTCAGGACTACCGCGCCTATCAGGCGCGGACCCCGCGCTATGGACCGGATTTCGGGAAATGGCGGGACGCAGAGATCATCGAGGTTCGTCCGAGGTTTTTCCTGACCACGATCCGCGACGGCCTGACGTTTCTGGTGGCCTTCCCCCTGTTCGAACTGGTCGAGGTCCTGCAAGGTCGCGGCCTGTTGACCGTTCTCGCCCATCTTCCATGAGGCCTGCCATGTCCGGCTTTCCACGCACCCCGGCCCTCGCGGCGCTTGGATTGGCGGCGGTTCTGGCGGCCTGTGACGATACACCATCACGTCCGGCAGAGCCGCCGGCCGCGCCGGCGACCCGGTCTGCTCCGGCGGGCGCCGCCGCCTTCACCTCGGATCTGGGCGGCGACATCTCGGGCTACTACATGCCCGCCTCAGAACTGCGCGCCGGAAACTGGGTGTTGCGGGACGTCTTCGTCGGCCAGCAGCCTGACTTCCAGAGCTGGGAAGGCGGCGACCGGCCCGGAACCTTTGCTCCGGTGATGCTGGAGTTCGAGGATGTGACCAGCCCGATGACGGCGACCGAACTGGGCGAGGTCCGGTCCGGACAGATCCGCGTCCTGCCGACCCGCTATGCCGTCACAGACGACGCCCTGACGTTCGAGGGCCGGGCGGAGGGGTTGGGCGAGGTGAGCTTCAGGGGACGGCTGGATGCAGAGGCCCTGGCGACCTCGCGCCGCAATCTCGGCGACGAGAGCCCGGTCATGACCGGCACGCTCAGGGTCGGGGACCGCAGCTTCGACAACGCCCGTTTCCGCTGGTGGGCCGGGGACTGATCCGGAATAAAAAAGGGCGGATCTTTCGACCCGCCCTTTTGTCATCAGGCGACCGTGGCTTTCACGATCTTGCCGGGGTTCCGCGGCGGCTCGCCCTTGGGCAGGGCGTCGACATTGTCCATGCCCTCGATCACCTCGCCCCAGACCGTGTACTGGCGGTCGAGGAAGGTCGCGTCGTCGAGGCAGATGAAGAACTGCGAATTGGCGCTGTCGGGATCCGAGGTGCGGGCCATGGAGCAGACGCCGCGGACGTGTTTCTCGGCCGAGAACTCCTGCTTCAGGTTGGGCTTCTTCGAGCCCGAGGTGCCGGTGCCGGTCGGGTCGCCGCCCTGGGCCATGAAGCCCCCGATGACGCGGTGGAAGACCACGCCGTCATAGAAGCCTTCTTCCGCCAGCTCGGCGATTCGGGCGACGTGGCCGGGGGCCAGGTCGTTGCGCAGTTTAATGACGACGTCTTTCTCGACGCCGTCGCCGGTGTCCAGGGTGAAGGTCAGGGTTTCGGCCATGCCGGGGTCTCCGTCTGAATATTGCGGGGGTCATAGCCGCTGAGGGCCGTGGGCGCTATGTGGGGCATATGAGCGACAACGAAAAGCCCCCCAAGCCCGCCGACGGCGCGGAAACGCCCGCCCGGCGCCGGATGGTGCGGCCGCCTACGGGCGGAACCGCCGCTGGCCGCGGCATGGGCTCCCAGATCAAGACCGCCGACAAGAAGTCGATGTCCTCGATCCAGTGGATCAAGCGCCAGCTGGCCGATCCATGGTCCGAAAAGGCCCGGGCCGAGGGCTGGCGCAGTCGGGCGGCCTTTAAATTCAGCGAGATCGACGACCGGTTCCATCTGGTCAAGAAGGGCTCGCGCGTCATCGACCTGGGCGCCGCGCCGGGCGGCTGGGTCCAGGTCTGCGTCAATCGCGGGGCGGCCGCGGTCGTCGGTGTTGACCTGCTGCCCATCGAACCGATTCCCGGGTCGATCCTCGTTCAGGCCGATTTTACGGACCCCGGGGTGGATCAGCAGTTGATCGACCTGCTGGGCGGTGCGCCGGATCTGGTGTTGTCCGACATGGCCCACAATACGGTCGGTCATCGGCAGACAGACCATCTGAAGATCATCGCCCTGATCGAAATCGCTTCGGACTTCGCCATCCGCACCCTGAGGCCGGGCGGCCATTTCGTCACCAAGAACTTCCAGGGCGGAGACGCCGGCCGCGTGCTGGCCGAGCTGCGCGCCGCCTTCCAGGAGGTGAAGTACGTCAAGCCCGCCGCCAGCCGGAAGGGCAGTTCCGAGGTCTATCTGGTTGCCCTGAACAAGCTTTGAAGGCGCTGCCGGCTTTCAGGCCGGCTGATCGGCCGCCAGTCGTTCCCGTTCGCGGCGGGCCTCGATCCGGGTCCAGATCCGGTCGTGCACGGTGAAGAACACCGTCTGCACCAGCGGCTCGATCGTCCCGATGGCGAGGGCGATGCGAATATCCCGCGTCAGGGCGAAGGCCACCAGAACCGCGACCGCGAAATGCATGACGCCATAGGTCATCGTCTTCAGGGCGATCTGTTTGAAGGAGCGGGGCAGGGCGTGGCTGTGACCATGGTGGCCCGCTGCGCCATGACCGTGCGAGCGGAACTGCTCCTCCGGCGACATGACGTCGAGCCGGGCGGTGAAGGCCTCCGCGGCCTCTTCCACACCAGACCTCAGTCGTCGCCGCTCGATCCGGTGCCAGATGCGGTCATGGAAGGAATAGGCGATCGTCTGGACGAAGGGTTCGACGACCCCGACCGCCAGGGCCAGGCGCCAGTCGCGTGTGATGGCGAAGGCCACAGCGACCGCGACGACAAGGTGCATCAGCCCGTAGCTGGCGATCTTGAGCGCCAGTTTGCGCGCGGTGGACAGGATGATCGCGACCATGCGGTGAGAATGGGGATGTCGCCCCGGGGTTGCAAATCAATAAAATATGGCGGCGCGATAAGTCTGGCCTTGCCGTAGAGCCCCTCCCGCCCTTATACGCGGCCCGCAAAACGGAGACTCCCTATGGAGATTCGCGAGGGCCTCACCTTCGACGATGTTTTGCTTGAACCCGGCCCGTCCGAGACCATGCCCGCCGATGCGGATGTCTCCACGCGTCTGACTCGCGACATACGGCTGAATATCCCGCTGCTGTCGTCCGCCATGGACACGGTGACCGAAAGCCGTCTGGCCATCGCCATGGCCCAGGCCGGCGGGCTGGGCGTGCTTCACCGCAATATGACCATCGAGGAACAGGCCGATCAGGTCCGCGAGGTGAAGCGGTACGAGAGCGGCATGGTCATCAATCCGGTGACCATCCATCCCGACACCACCCTGGGCGAGGTTCGCGCCATCGTCGCCCACAAGAAGATTTCGGGCTTCCCGGTCATCGATCCGGTCACGGGCCGGCTGGTCGGCATCCTGACCAATCGCGACATCCGGTTCGACACCGATCCGAACCGCAAGGCCGCCGAGCTTATGACCACGGGCGATCTGGTCACCGTGCGCGAGGGCGCCGGCCGCGACGAGGCCCGGGCCCTGTTGCGGGACCGCAAGATCGAGCGGGTGATCGTCGTCGATGAGGACTATCGCGCCACCGGCCTGATCACGATGAAGGACATCGAGAAGGCCCAGGCCCATCCCCACGCCGCCAAGGACGACCAGGGCCGGCTGCTGGTGGGCGCCGCCTCGACGGTCGGAGATTCCGGCTATGAGCGGGCCATGGCCCTGGCCGAGGCGGGCGTCGACGTCGTCGTCATCGATACGGCGCACGGCCATTCGGTCCAGGTGTCGCGCGTGGTCGAGCGGATCAAGCGGGAGAACAACCGCCTGCAGATCATCGCCGGCAATATCGCCACCTATGACGCCGCCCGGGCCCTGATCGATGCGGGCGCCGATGCGGTGAAGGTCGGCATCGGCCCGGGATCGATCTGCACCACCCGGATTGTCGCAGGGGTGGGGGTGCCGCAGCTGACGGCCATCATCGACGCTGCGCGCGCCGCCAGGGCGACGGGAACGCCGGTGATCGCCGACGGCGGCATCAAATATTCGGGCGATCTGGCCAAGGCCATCGCCGCCGGCGCCTCGGTGGCCATGATGGGCTCGATGTTCGCCGGCACCGACGAAAGCCCCGGCGAGGTCTTCCTGTACCAGGGCCGGTCCTACAAGTCGTATCGCGGCATGGGCTCGGTGGGGGCCATGGGCGCCGGTTCCGCAGATCGCTACTTCCAGAAGGAGGTCGAGACCCAGAAGCTGGTGCCCGAGGGCATCGAGGGCCAGACGCCGTATAAGGGGCCGATCGGACCGGTTCTGCACCAGATGGTCGGCGGCCTGCGCGCCTCCATGGGCTATGTCGGCGCTTCGACGATCGACGAGTTTCAGGCGCGGGCCCGGTTCGTGCGCATCACCGGCGCCGGATTGCGCGAGAGCCATGTTCATGACGTCATGATCACGCGGGAAGCGCCGAACTATCGGCAGGGCTGACCGGGAGGAATGACCATGGATATGACGCCCGAGTTCATCGTACTGGCCTTCACCCTGATCCTGGCCATCGTCCAGATCTTCGCCGCAGCGACGGCGCGGACGATGGAACTGGGGCCGAGGTGGAACGCCGGCCCGCGTGACGGCGTCGCTGCGCCTCCCGGCAAGATCGCCGGTCGGTTGTTGCGGGCCCAGGCCAATCTGTTCGAGACACTGCCCCTGTTCGCCGCCGCCGTAATCATGGCGCATGTGGCGGGCAAGGACGGCGGCGTGCTGACCCTGTGGGGGGCGCACCTCTATTTCTTCGCCCGCCTCGCCTATGTGCCGCTTTACGCCTTTGGCGTGACCGGGGCGCGCACCCTGGCCTTCCTCGTCGCCCTGACCGGCCTGATCATGGTCATTGCGGCCCTGTTCGTCTGAAAGTTTAAGTGACCCCTTCTGCTCGTCTCGCCGCCGCCGCCTCCGTCCTGGACTCCATCGCCCAGGGCCGCCAACCGGCCGAAACCGCGCTCAAGACCTGGGGGTCGGAAAACCGCTACGCCGGGTCGGGCGACCGCCGCGCCGTGGCGGACCGGGTCTATCGCGTGCTGCGGGCGCGGGGCCGTCTGGTCTGGGCCATGGGCGGTCGCGAGGACGGCCGGGCCCTGGTCATCGGCTCGCTCAGCCTGATCGACGGCCTGTCTCTGGACGAAATCGAGGCCCTGCATTCCGGCGACGGATACGGCCCCAAACCGCTGTCGAAACAGGAACGCGCCCGGATCACCACGACCGCCGGTGAACTCCCGGGCTGGATCGCCGCCGGCCTGCCGGAGTTTGTCATGGAGGACTTCAAGGTCAGTTTCGGCGACCGCTGGGCCGCCGAGGCCGAGGCCCTGATGGTCCCGCGCGCGCCGATCGACCTGCGTGTCAATGTCGCGAAGGCGACCGTGGCCGAGGTCGAGGCCGAACTGCGCGAGGCCGGCCTGTCGCCCGTGCGCACGCCCTGGTCGGCGTTTGGCCTGCGGCTGTCGGCCGAGCCGCCGCCGAACGTTCAGGCGCTGGCCGCCTTCAAGGACGGAAAGATCGAGATCCAGGACGAGGGCAGCCAGATCGTCTGCTGGCTGGCCGGCGCTCAGCCGGGCATGACCGTCGTCGACTATTGCGCCGGCGGCGGGGGCAAGACCCTTGGGCTGGCGATGCAGATGTCGGCGGGAAAAATGCCGGACGCCGAACCGGTGGATCCGCCCAGGGTCTGGACGCCGTCGGGATGGGTGGAGGCCCCCGCCTCGGCGAAGAAGGCGGCCCAGGCCAAAGTCGACGGCCGGCTGGTCGCCTTTGACGTGGTCCAGAAGCGACTCGACAACATCAAGCCCCGGTTGCAGCGCGCGGGCGTCACCGCCGAACTGCAGCAACTCGGCCCCAATGGCGGCGGGGTCGAGGAGATGGTGGGGCAGGCCGATGTGGTCCTGGTCGACGCCCCCTGCACCGGCTCGGGCACATGGCGGCGCCGGCCCGAGGACGCCTGGCGGCTGAAGCCCGAGGAGGTGGACCGGATGCACAGCCTGCAGATGGGCATTGTGGCGCGGGCGGCCAAGCTGGTGAAGCCCGGCGGGCGTCTGGTCTATGTGACGTGTTCGATGCTGCGCGGCGAGAACGAGGCGACCCTGGACGCTTTTGAAGAGGATCATCCGCAGTTCGTCCCCGTGCCGATCGCCGGTGCGGTCAAGGTCGCGGGACTGACGGACGCGGGGCGTGAGAAGCTGGTCGCACTCGCTGACGGCGGCCATCGTCTGCGTCTGTCACCGGCGACGGCCAGTACCGACGGCTTCTTCGCCGCTGTCTTCGAGCGGCGGGCGTGAGCGAGGACGGCTTCGAACTCGTCGCCTTCGGGCCGATCACGGCCCTGTGCGTCATGGCGACCGCAGCGGAATACGGCCCGGCTTTGAGGTCGCGAATCAAGCCCCTGATCACCGGGGTCGGTCCGGTTGAGGCGGCGGTGTCGACCACGGCGGCGCTGGCGCGGCTGGAGCAGGCCGATGGCCTGCCGGATCTGGTCATTTCGCTGGGGTCGGCCGGGTCGCAGACCCTGGACCACGGCCGGATCTATTGGGTGGACGAGGTCGCCTATCGCGATATGGACGCCACCGTCCTGGGCTTCCCGCCCGGGGTGACGCCCTTTCTGGACCAGCCCGCCAGCCTGACCCTGGCCAGCGGTCCGCAGGGCCAGCCCTATGCGCGGCTGGCCACCGGCGGCAGCGTCGTCTCGGGCGAGGCCTATGACGCCGTCGACGCCGATATGGTGGACATGGAAACCTATGCCGTCGTTCGCGCCGCCGCCCGGTTCGGCCTGCCGGTCATCGGTCTTCGCGGTATTTCCGACGGCAAGGCCGACCTGACGGTGCTGGAAGACTGGACCGGCACGCTCGCCGTCATCGACGAGGGACTGGCCGAGGCGCTGGACCTGCTCGCCGCCGAACTCACCCGGCTGACCGCCGACCTCCCAGACCCGCAACCGGAGCCGTCATGACGACCCCCGTTTCCGACCACCAGAAGGTCCTCATCGTCGACTTCGGCAGCCAGGTGACGCAGCTGATCGCGCGCCGCCTGCGCGAGGCCAGCGTCTATTGCGAGATCCATCCGTTCCAGAAGGCCGAGGCCGCTCTGGCGGGGATGAAGCCGGCGGCCATCATCCTGTCGGGCGGTCCCGAAAGCGTGCACGAAGAGGGGAGCCCCCGCGCGCCCCAGGCCGTGTTCGAGGCCGGGGTGCCGGTGCTGGGCATCTGCTACGGCGAGATGACCATGTGCGAACAGCTGGGCGGCAAGGTCGAGGGCGGCCACACCCGCGAGTTCGGCCGCGCCGGGATCACCGTCGAAAGGGTTTCACCGCTGCTGGCCGATCTGGCTCCGGTCGGCGAGGAGGAGACGGTCTGGATGAGTCACGGCGACAAGATCGTCGCCATCCCCGAGGGCTTTGATGTCGTCGCGAGCTCGGCCGGCTCGCCCTATGCGGTCATCGCCGATGAGAAGAGACGCTTCTACGGTGTTCAATTTCATCCGGAAGTGATGCACACGCCGCGCGGGGCCACGATGCTGAGGAACTTCACCCACGGCATCGCCGGCTTGAAGGGCGACTGGACCATGGCCGCCTATCGCGACGAGCAGATCGCCCGGATCCGCGAGCAGGTCGGCGATGCAAAGGTGATCTGCGGCCTGTCCGGAGGCGTCGACAGTTCGGTCGCGGCCGTCCTGATCCACGAGGCCATCGGCGACCAGCTGACCTGTGTGTTCGTGGACACCGGCCTGCTGCGCAAGGACGAGGCGACCCAGGTCACCACCCTGTTCCGTGAACACTACAATATTCCTCTGGTGCATGTTGATGCGTCGAAGGAATTCCTCGGGGAGCTGGCTGGCGTCTCTGACCCCGAGACCAAGCGAAAGATCATTGGCCGGGTGTTCATCGAGATCTTCGATCGCGAGGCCGCCAGGGTCGAGGGCGCTGAATTCCTCGCCCAGGGCACCCTCTACCCCGATGTGATCGAGAGCGTCTCCTCGTCCAGCGGCAAGGCCCACGTCATCAAGAGCCACCACAATGTCGGCGGCCTGCCCGACTATATGAAGCTGAAACTGGTCGAACCCTTGCGCGAACTGTTCAAGGACGAGGTCCGCGCCCTGGGCCGCGAACTGGGCCTGACCGACGCCTTCGTCGGCCGCCACCCCTTCCCGGGGCCGGGCCTGGCCATCCGCATTCCCGGCGAGATCACGCCGGACGCCGTCGAGACCCTGCAGCAGGCCGACGCCATCTATCTGGACGAGATTCGCAAGGCCGGCCTGTACGACAGCATCTGGCAGGCCTTCGCCGTGCTTCTGCCGGTCAAGACCGTCGGGGTGATGGGCGACGCCCGCACCTATGAGAAGGTGCTGGCCCTGCGCGCGGTGACCTCGACCGACGGCATGACCGCCGACTTCTTCGAATTCCCGTGGGATGTGCTGGGCAAATGCGCCACCCGCATCGTCAACGAGGTGAGGGGGGTCAACCGCGTGGTCTATGACGTCACGTCCAAGCCGCCGGGGACGATCGAGTGGGAATAGTTCGGACCTTTCGGCAGCATTCGGCATCGCTTCCGAAACGTCCACTAAGCGGCTGACAACATTGTGAATTCTGTCGAGACCCTTCGAAGCCATTCGGAGGGTCTTTCTTCGTTTTGTCGGACTGGCCGACGGTATGCCGCTGCATTGATCTGGCGGACTCGGGCTCATACCGTCCTGACAGCCGGCCACGCCCTGACGGTATTATTTCTCGGCAAGTCATTGAAGATTTGAGAGAAAGTTCTTGATGGCGCGGTCGATTTCGAGGGCCGACAGCCGAAGGCGATTATACCGTGCTAACCGACACCGCACTGAAGAATTTGCGTCCAAAAGCAAGAGCTTACAAGAGTACCGACAGGGACGGCATGTATGTCTACGTCTCGACGGGCGGCGCAGTCTCATTCCGCTACGACTATCGGTTCAACGGCCGTCGGGAGACTGTGACGCTTGGCCGTTATGGCCGGGCCGGGCTGACGCTGGCGCAGGCCCGCGAGCGGCTGATCGAGGTGAAGAAGGCGATCGCCGACGGGGTATCCCCCGCCGTTGAAAAGCAGCGCGCCAAACGTCGCCTCAAGGAGGCTCGCGATTTCGCACAGGTCGCCCAGGGTTGGATGGACCGCGCGCCGATGGCGGACAGCACCCGCGACATGCGCCGGGCGATTTTCAATCGCGACATCCTTCCGAAGTGGAAGAACCGCCTGCTGAGCGAGATCACCCCCGACGACCTGCGGGCGCACTGCAAGGCGATCGTGGACCGCGGGGCGCCCGCGACAGCGATCCACGTCCGGGATATCGTCAAGCAGATCTACGGCTGGGCGATCCTCCACGGCGAGAAGATCGACAACCCTGCGGATGACGTGGGCCCGGCGTCCATAGCGACCTTCCGACCGCGCGACCGATCGCTCACCCCCGCCGAAATCCGGATCATGCTTATGCTCTTGGGTGAGGTGGCGACACTGCCGACCATCAGGCTCGGCTTGAAGTTCATCCTGCTCAGCATGGTTCGAAAGAGCGAACTTCAGGACGGGGTATGGACCGAGGTGGATTTCGGGAATGCGGTCTGGTCGATCCCGGCCGCACGCATGAAACGCTCGCGTCCTCACAACGTCTATCTCTCCACCCAGATGCTTGACATCCTGGTCGCCCTGAAGACCTGCGCCGGCAACTCGAAATACATCCTGCCGTCGCGCTACGATGCCGATGCGCCGATGTCGCGGGCGACCTTCAACCGCGTCACCAGTGCGATCGCTGAGAAGGCCGGAAAGGGTGATCTCCCGCTCGAACCCTTCACCGTCCACGACCTGCGGCGGACGGCCTCGACCCTGCTGCACGAGATGGGCTTCAACTCGGACTGGATCGAGAAAGGGCTGGCTCACGAAGAGCGATCCTCGCGCGGCGTCTACAACAAGGCGGAGTTCGAGACCCAGCGTCGGCACATGGCTCAGGAATGGTCTAACGCCGTAGACGCTTGGGAAGCGGGCCATGCCTACACCCCAGTTCTGACCGTGTCAGAGGTCAGCGCACCGCGTTTTGATCCGAAATTTTGAGATGCATCGGGGGATGCCAACAGAAAAAGCAGGGACAAGGACATGATCGACGCGCGGGATAAGGCTGCCGTCACCGAGCGCGCGGCCGAGCGGCCGGGACTGCGGAAGCGGTCGCCGCACCTGCTTGGATTGTAGGCTATGGCCGGGCCGTACTTTCCGCCGCTGGAGGTCGCGGGGCAGACGCTCGTGTTCGACCATCTCGAGCCCTTCGTGCTGGAGATGGCCACCCAGTCGCGTCCGAACGGAGTGAAGATCGATGTCCGGTTCAGCAACCACTGCTTCAGCGAAACCTTCGACGCCGCTGAGCACGACGACAATGCTGTGACGGTCTGGGACGGCCCGAGGCGGCGCGTCTTCTGTCCCATCCGCTACGGGCTGTCGCAGGCGCTGCCGCACATCCTGAAAGGTCTGCCGACCGCGCATGTCTATCAGACCCCGGAGGCGAACTTCCTGCGTATCGGCGTGCGCAACGACGGCGGAGCAGGGGACTACAGGGTCTTCTTCCGTGTCAAGCGCGGCGCCGATGCCGGCGTCGATCTCAAGCTCTTCGTGGAAAGCGCCTACAGCCCTGAGCCGGCCCAGGCGCTCGCCATCGCCCACATGAGCAAGGTTCGCTTCGCCGTCCTGATCGACAAGACGCTAAAGGGCGAGAAGCTGAAGTTTCACCGGAAAAGATAAGGGCGCCCGGAGGCGCCCTTATCAGAAGTCACTCGGTAGCCGCTTCCGGGATCGAAATCCCTATCTCGCTCACGCGTGGACCTCCGAAGAGGCGGGTGAGGCTGTTTCAACCGATCTGGCCTCGGGACGACATATAGCTCCAGGGAGTGAAGAAATCAATTATCGGCCCTGGAAGCCCTGTCCCGTCGTCCGTGGCTCCGCCATCCCCGAATGAAGCATCTCATGACCCGCTCGCCGCTTTCTGAAGCGAAGCGCAGCTTAGAGGTGCGGTCGGGAGGCGCCCGCCCCGTCGTGGACGGGGCGTGATCGGCGCAGTCGCACATCCGGAGCCTTGGCCGGCGTGACGGGGGCGCGGCGGCGCTTCTCCAGCCAGGTCTGGACCTCCGACAGATCCCAGACCACGCATCGCGGAGTCAGCCGGAAGCGTTTGGGAAACTCTCCGCGCTGCTCCATCTCCCAGATGGTGCTGTCTGCAAGCGGCACCATCTGGCGCAGTTCCGGCTTCTTGATCGTTCGCGGCAGGGAATCTGAGCGGGCCATCTTTCGATCTCCATCGGCTGTCCAGTCCGATAGAATCAAACCGAAACGCAACGAAGGCGAAACCCGACAGGATGCGATGTGACGTTTGCGGGACGAACCCGCCCGGATACTTTATCGCCGACCGCCGTAGACTAGGCCGCACCGCACGCCGTAGGTCGAGGTTGAGCCGCCAAATCGTCGATGTGACGGCGGCAATCGGAACCTGACGGGGGGCTACCTGCCCGGCCTGATCGCACGGACCTTCTGAGCGAGACTGGGCCGGCCTGCCGCCGCTGCGCCGTCGACGAAGGCGTCCAGAAGGTTGGTCTTGCTGAAAACGTCGTCCAGACGCCCCATGGGTCTCCCAGAGACGCCGTACGTGCGCTGGGTCAGCTCGAGATTGGCGTCGTAGTGTTCGCCGTCTTCGCGGTTGCGCCCCAGGTAATACACCGTCTCAAGATCGGCGAGTTCCTCCGATGTCAGAAGGGCGGTCATCGCGGCATTCAGGCTCTGACGCCTTTGCTGATGCGTGGCGATAGCCTCCAGGTCCCGAGGGAAGAATGACGATCCGAGATCCGCTGTCCGGTCCTTGACGGGGTGAGCCTCTGCCCAAGCCGAAAGCGCTTCGACCGCCTTGTCGTCACTGAGGTGCTTCAGGGATGTCTCAATCCCGACGAGCGTCGCCAGCGGACGTGAGTTTCGAATAGTCGTCAACGCTTGGCTGAACTTCCGACTCCCGAGACCAAAGCTCTCCATGACCTTTGCCTTGCGGTCGGAAAATTCGGCGTCGCCCCACCCGGAATGGGGCCCCACCATCGCCGCGACCCGCTTGAGATCCTCTCGTGAACACTCGCCGGTGTGTGCGCCGGTCAGGCGCTCCTGCTCGAGCTCCAGCACGCGGATCTTCATCTGACCCAATATCGCTTCCAACGTCTCGATACTGGTCCTGATATGCGGGAGATTGACGACCGCAAAGCCGCCCAGGCTTTTTACGCCGGCACGGTTGCTGGCGTAACGCAGTTCCTGTCCGTCGTCGTCCACGGCCGACAGGCTCGCCACATAGGGCTCGAGCTGAGCCACAAGATCCACGATCCGTGCGTCTCCGACCTTGGCGTCCCTAAGATGCTTCCACTGGGAGCGGATATCGTGGTCCGGCTTGTGACGCTCGGCGACCATTCCGGCGTCATGCAGCCGGTTTATCGCGAACTTCAGGGACAGTTCGATCGCATGTCGGCAGTTGTACAGGATCGGCATGGCGAGAGAGTCTCGACTGCCGAACATCTTCTTGTCGATGACGGCCACAACGAGTTCGCGCGCAGCCTCAATGTAGCCGTCGACATAGGCCTCCTCGCTGCCCTGCACGCCGATACAGGCGTTCCAGAGTCCATCGGGGATCTTCTCGAAGAAGGGGTCGGGGTGAGGAGCAGGTTCGGGCTGGGCGACGTCGGTCATAAAGTCCGAATGGCTCAACGTCGGAAGGTCGGCAAGCGCGCCGAATGTCGGGTCGCAGTCTTCCCACGCTCCATCGAAATACGACGATGCCCCTGAAGCGCTAAGGGCTCCGCCCTCGCGCGGGCCAAGGTGAAGCGGCTGCGCCGCCGGACCGGCCGCTAAGGTTTGACCTGCGCGGGCTCGGCCTCCTCCGGACCAAGACCATGCTCGATCGCGGGTTCGTCGATCTCTCCCGCGCGGAACGCGTGGACGTTTTTGACATACTGGGAGCAGCCCTGCGGCCGCAGGACCACGGAGAGGTCGCTGTTGACCATCGACGGCCGCCAGTCGTCATAGATCACTCCCGAGCGGAACATTCTCAAGCTGCTGCACAACAGGGCTGAACAAGGCGGAGGTTTGGCGTTTCGCGGCGGCGGCTAGGTCCAGGTGGGTCAGCAACAGAGCGAGAAAGAGCGGTGTCTGGCTATCGCTAGGTCCATCGCCAGCGGCCGACGTGAGGACGGGTTGCGGAAAGGCGTCATCATCGCCGCTTGCCGGAAACTCATAACGCTCGCGCACCATATGAGCGTTCGGCACACAAACCGCGCTTCCCTGCGATCGCCGTGGCGCCCGGTCGAGTCGCCGGTCGCGTCCTTGGGCTATCCGCCTCGGCGCAGCATGGCGTCGAGTTGAGCCATGCCGGGGTCGGACGGAACGAGTTTGAACCGTGTCCTAGGCCCCCGTTCGAGAATGACGACATTAATGTCCCGGATCATTTCGGACCCTTCCGGATAGTAGATCTGCGCCTCGGCGAAAGGCGCGTGGCGCATCGCGGAGCGGAGCAGCGCCGGCTGATCGGTCCAAGCCTGTCGAAGGGAGCGTTGCGGATCGTAGCCCCCAATGGGCAGCTGCACCCAGTTGTCCCGGCCATACAGCACCAGCCATTGCCCCTCCTTGAATTGTTCGGGGCGCGGCGGACCCGAGCCCATCCGACCGACCGAGAACAGGGCGGCGCCGGCGCGTTGCTCGGGGTGCGCTTTCAGCCATGTTCGCGCCGGCTCGAAAGCATCCTCATGGGCGTAGACGAAGCGCTCGCTGCCACCGACCTGTTTCAGGTTGAAGTCCATAACCTGGTCATCGGTGATCGGGACCGGCCGTCCCGAGAGTAATCCGTCCCGCAAGGCCAGGAGCCGGGCCTTGCGATTCGCCGACAGCTCGAGACGTTCGATCGGAGCGTCCGTCAGTTTGGCAAGGATGCTCGGACAGACGAGGCCGAGGAGCAGGTCGCTGGAGATCGGCGCATAAAAGGCTACACCGAGGTCCTTGACGCCACGCCGGTCGTCGGGCGTCGAACCCTCGCGCACGATCGGATGATCCGAGGTCCAGAACCGCGCTCCGCCGGCAGGCTCGTAGAGGATCGGGATTTTCGTGAGCAGACCCTCGACGATCTCGTCCCGATTGGCGATCAGGTCGAGCGTGATCTTGCGGATGTCGTCTTCGCTCGGCATCGGATCGTCTAGCGCGGGTAGGCCAGCCTCCACGAGCCGTTCGACCAGCTGGCGCGGCAGGCGATCCAGCGTCGTCCGAACCTTGGGCGTGCGCAGGAACTGCACCGCTACGCCGGTGCAGACCGCCGCCTTGAACGGCGGATCCAGGTCATCGACCCGACGGCGAGTGGCCAGCGTGTTCCCGGTCGCTGCGAACTCATCGTCAATGTTCTGGAACGCGTCTTCAAAGTTCCAGAGCGATCCGTCCGAAAGCCGAAGCGTATTGTATCCTTGGCCCGACCCGGTGCGTTTCAGTCCGCCCGGAAACGAACGCCCGTCCGATTTGTCGAACACCCAGATCTGTTTGCCGGCGCCGTCGACGGTAAATCGGCGCAAGGCGGACTTCGGCACGAAATGGTGGAAGTTCGACTCGTTCGGGGCCTTGGCGGGCATGGCGTTCGTCCTAGGGGCGGCGGACCGTCCGCGATAAGAGGCGGGCTTTTTGAGCGCTCGCCGTCTGCCGGTCCAGACATCCCGTTCAGCTCGACCCCCAGCGGAGCGCTGCAGCCGGCGGGACCCCTGCGCAGGTAATCATTATCGTCCACGACGGCGGCCGTTGGCATCGCGTTCCGATGGTCGTATCGGTCCCCGGTCGGCCTCGAGCCGAGGGTACACGGACCCAGCCATGGCGACGGGCGCGATCTACGTTGATGATTCCGGCAACCCCGGCGCCGAGTCGGGATCGGCGTTCCTGCCGGACACGCGCAAATCCTGGACGGCGGTCGTTGTCCCGCCCGAGGTTGCGGCCGACGTCGACCACGCGCTGCAGATCTTTCTCGATGGCGTGCGTGCTGACTATGGGGCCGAGGAGCTGCACTTCACCGAGATCTGGAGCGGCCAAGGGGTATGGAAGGCGGTCGCGCCTTCGGACCGCGGCGAGCTCATCTCGTTGATGGCCACGTTGATGGACTCCTTCGCCCTGCCAGTCGTCCACCAGACCGTCAGCGATCAGACCCTGAGCGATCACCCGGACCTGATGTCCGGCCTGAGCCGCAGCCGAACCGGAGACTGGCGGCTCGACGATGTTTCCCATCTCGGTTTCCTGTTCCTCTGCCGGGAGGTCGCGGTCCGCCTTCGCGTGATGGCCGGTAATGCGGCGGATGGTCTGGGCCTTCCGTTGGCGCTTTACGTCGACGAGGGCCTTCTCCCGGCCGGCCGCGAACGCGCCTTGCCGAACTGGGGAGACGTCATTGCGGGGCCGCGCGCCTGTTTCCAGAGATCCGAGGACGTCGCGGGCCTGCAGTTGGCCGACTTTGCCGCCTTCATCATCACCCGCGCCCAGTGGACCGCCGTAAACCGCAAGGCGGGGCCGGAGTTCGGCAAGGCCGAAGCGGCAATCCTCGAGGCGGCGTCGCGCCTGAATGTCCTTAACCTGCCCCGGCTGCTGGTGCGCCCTGCCGAGTTCGGACGCCGCTTGTACGAAGATGAGCTGATCGCAGACCGCCTTGCGAAGGGACTGAGGCCGAGCCCGGCGAAGCGAGACGCCTGATCGCCGTTCGATCCCGCTAAACCGACATCGGTCGAATCAACGGACTATTGCGCCGTCTTCGGCTCGATCGATCCCACCCGGTGATAGGTCTTCCCGTCGATCACGCCCTGAACCTGCTCAGGCCCGGCGGCGCCGATCCGATCTGCGATTTCAGCCGCGGTGTGATCCTCTGCCAGGGCGCGGATGGCCGCGACCTGCTCGATGGACAGCCGATCCTTCCGACTGCAGATCTGAGCTGCGGCCCACGTCCGATCGCCCCATCGGTCCTTCAGCCAGGTGCGCGATAGCGGCGCGGCAGAGCGGGCAGCCAGCCATTCGGCCAGCACCGGCTCGCGCGCATCGGGTTCAGGCGCGGGGCCCGGGGGGATAATCCCATGATCGCGTAGGTATCGGAGGCCGTCCTTGCCGCCGGGGATCATGTTCAGACGCCTTTGATCCTCCCAATGGCCTTCGACGAGGAAGGCTTCCGCCTGGTAGAGAGCTTCGAGGTCGTCGGTGATCCCCATGACCTTGTGATTGACGTACGTGATGCGGCCGGCGGTCTGTTCGTCGCGGAAGGTTCTGTGAAAACGCAGGGCGCTGCCAGAGCGCATCGCCCTCTGATGTTCGGCCCATCGGGTCTGCCAGCTCCGCGTGGTCAGGCCGACATAGAACCAGCCGTCATTGGGGTAGCTGCCGCCTTCGCCGAAGATGTGCTGGTAGAGCACGTAGGCGGCATCGGGCCGCACGGAGGGCGCGATCAGATAGTGGGCGGGAAGGGTGAAGACCTGGCTGGGGCGGGTCACGCCTTGGGGCCGCAGCGGATGTTCTCCACGCCGCGCCGCCTCCAGCAGGACCGGGTCGTCCACGAGGTCCAGACGGATCTCGGGCTGGAGCGCGATCTCGCCCGCCTCCAGCGGCCGCCGCGAGGCCATCTCGGCCTGGCCGACGCCGCGATGCCCCGGCTTGAGCAGCGAGGGCGGCGCGACGAACATGGGACGCCCGTCGAGCTTATTCGCGTGGAAGGCGGGAATGACTTGGCCCGGTTTGACGCGGATCAGACCATTGCCTCGCGCCGCCGAGTTCAACCAGTGCGCCCCGTATGCCGTGCGCACCCAGGCCCGCAACAGGCGCTCTAGCTCCAGCCGCAGGGGATGCATCGCCTTCGGCGCGAGGTGCAGCCACCAATGTTCGTCGATCGTCACCATGACCCGCCGGCGTCGCCCCGTGCGCGGCGTTCCAGCGCCTTCAACGCCGAGCCTGCGCCACCGCCCTGGCCGCGGCAACCCGCGCCTTCGCCTTGGCGGCGCGCTTCTTCAGGCGAGGTAGGCCGTCGGCGACCTCCCAGAACTCGGGATTGAGACGGCGGTGCTCAGGGTTGGCCTCGGCGAGATGGTCCAGCGCGCGCAGATAGTGTCGTCGAACCCAGAGATATTTCTCCGCGCAGGCCGCCACCGGATGCGCCAGGCCCGTTTTGATCGTCGCCGCGAGGCGGGCGAGATAGTTGGGATAGGCCTGGTCGTCGGCGCCGATGGCTTCGACGACGACCTTCCACGAGAACCAGTCGAAGAACATCCATCCGTCGTCGTCCTCGAGCAAGAAGGATTCGAGATAGGCGGACTCTTCCCGGCGAGAATGGCGGTTGCTGCGGTGGCTGCGCCCGACCTCCAGCGCTTCCGGATCGATGATCACGCGTGGGTATTTCGCGCTCTTGCTCTCCAGCTCATAGGCGCGAACCATCGCCGGTCCGACGATCAGCTGTTCGTCGTGATAGAGGTCGCCAACCGTCACGGCGCCGCGGATCATAAAGCCGGCGGACGCCAGCGTGATGGTCGTGATCCCGATGTCATTGAGCAGATAAAATACGCCCGACGGTTCCGTGACCCGGAAGGACAGGACCACGCAGTCGGAGAACTGCTGGAATCTCTGGCTTTCGCCCATGGCGTCGTCGCCGATGGCGCGCAGCTGCTCCATCGCCCACAGGACCTTCTGCAGCGCCTCAGGGTCGGTGGCGGTCCGATCCACGATCTCCTTGAAACCGAGGAAGTCCACAAACAGGATGAGGCGGCGTTCGTAGGTCTTGGGCTCTGGCATGGTCCGGCGGCGAGGGCTGTGAAGGATGGTTCTCCAACTAGCCGATTTCCGATTTACGCCGTGAGCGGCGTTTCTCGGGCGCGGCGTTTCCGCGTTGTCGCGCCGCGTGGCGGCTGTAAGCTGCGACGGGCCGGATCGCGGCGGCGGCACGGAGGCGGCTCTTGACGACAGACACGCCGACGACCGCAAAGGTCTTCTTCTCCTGGCAGTCCGACACCGCTTCCCGCGAGAACCGCAGCCTGATCGAGTGGGCCTTGAACCGGGCGATCAAGATCCTGAAAGCCGACGTCGATGTCAGCGAAGCGGACCGGTCCCTCGCTATCGACCGGGACACCATCGACACCCCGGGCATGCCGCCCGTCGCCGACACCATCTTCAAGAAGATCGACGAGGCGGCGATTTTCGTCTCCGACCTGACCTATGTGGCCTTCAGGGCACGCGGCGAGGGCATCCCCAATCCCAACGTCCTCCTCGAACACGGCTGGGCCCTGAAATCCAAGGGGTGGCCCCAGGTCGTGGGCCTGATGAACACCGCCTACGGCCATCCCAAGACCCATCCGCTGCCGTTCGATCTCCTGCATAGCCGCTGGCCGATCCTGTACAATTGCCCCGCCGGCGCAGACGACGCAGTGCGCAACGCGGCGCGTGAGGAGCTCGCCGCCGTGCTCGTCAAGGCGCTCAAGCTGAGCATCGCCGATGACGGCTTCGGCGCCTCGGCCCTGGGACCGCACCCGCATGACGTCGCGCTGCTCGACCGGCTCCGCAAACTCATTCCCGACCGCATTCACAACTTCCTTGTGACGCACAGCTTCGGGACGCCGTTCCCCCGCGCTCTCCTCGATCCGCTTTTCGCCCTGCGTTTCGAATGGATCGGCGCGCGGCACGAGTTTCATGATCGGAAGCTACAGGCGGCGCTCGAGACGGTGCGCGAGGCCAATGAAGCCTTCTACTCGCTGGTCGACACCCACGTCAGCGCAACCGAAAACCGGAGCGACTGGTGTACGGCCAAGCCTCAGGAGATTCCCAACGAGACGTCCCGCCAGGCGATGTACGCCGCCATCAAGGCGCTGGACGGGACGGCTTCCCGTCTGGCCGAGACCCTGGACGCGTTCGAGCGCGTCGCGCGCCATCGGATTCGCGCCGAGCCGGCGGCGGGGCAGGTCGTAGACACAACGGCCGAGGCGACGAAGGCGTTTGAGGCCGCCTGGCGTGTTCATCCGCCGGCCATCGTCAGCCAGCCCAGCCTGTCGATCCGTTATGCGCCGCTGTCCGTGGACAGCCGTAAACCGTTGACGCCCGCCGCCATCGTCGCCGCCTTGCCCGGGTTCGCGCCCAATCTCGACGACCGCGTCCAGGAGGGTGCCGACGAAACCCAGTGGTGGGTCAACAAGCTGTCGGTCCCTCGGCCCGGCTTCCCCAACCCGGAGACGGAATGGCTGACGCGCGTGATCCAGCCGGGGGTCCTTGAGCACATTTTCACTTTGGGGGCGCGGGAGGAGGACGACGCCGTGATCCTCGTTCCGGGCCGACGCCTAGAAGGCCGCCTGGTCCGGGCGCTGGATCATATCGCCGCGCTCGCCGAGGCCATCGGGCTCGGCGGACCTGCCTTGGTGGATGTCGTGGCGGTCGGCGTCGAGACCGTGGAGCTCACAGAGGCCCGGGGCGGCGGCCGGCCGATCGGCAAGCCCTCCCTAGCCGTCGCCCGCTTCGAATATTCGCCGCGCAACGCCGCAGGGGACGCCCTTCGCCCGATGTTCGAGACCCTGTGGCTGGCGTCCGGATGGCGCAACGGCTCGCCTTCGTTCGGCCGGGGCGCCTGGGACGGGGCCGGCTCGCCCCTGTACGCGGACTGACCCGCCTTTCAAGTCCGATGCACCGGATGCGGTCGCGAGCGGCCATCCGGCGCGTTGGCTCCCGCCCGGCGATGGGCCTAGGCTGACGCCATGACCAAGGATCAGCCGATCGAATTTCCGGACGATTTCTTCGATCCTCCGCAGCATCGTCCTCCGTGGTGGCCCGACGACCCTGTTCTTCGCCGCGCGCTCGACTGGTTCAAGGCGAAGATTCCGGAGCAGCGGTGGAAGAGGCGGCGGCTTGCCGCGGCGGAACGTCTCTACCGGGCGACCTTGCGCGACCTCGCGCCCGGCGACCGCGGCCGCCTGTTCAACGCCGCCGACACCATGGGCTGGTATCTGTTCACAGCCGAAGCGAGCCTGGACCACATCCAGAACTACGACTTCACTTGGGGGTCGCGCGTGGTTCCCGTCTTCCTGGCGATCGGAAGGGATCTGGACCATCTCAAGGAGGTCGCCGGGATCGAGGACCGTCTGGATCGGCTGCTGAACGGCGAAAAGGCCCAGCCCAACGGCGCGCTCTTCGAGATGCTCGTCGCCATCGCCTATCGCAAACGCGGTGCGACGGTGTGCTTCGTCCCTGAGACGCCCGGGCGGGGCCGAACCTACGACCTGCGCGTCGAGATGGACGGGGTGACCTTCGCCGTCGAATGCAAACGCATGGAGGTCGGCGACTACGGTGAAGCCGAGCGCGACATCATGCGCCAGAAATGGGGGCCGCTCGCCGTGACCTTCGCCGAGTTCGGGAGGAGCGTCTTCGCCGACCTCCATTTCTATGTTCCGCTCGCGGACATCCCCGAGGACTATCTGCGCGCTAGGGCGATCGCCTATCGGATGGGCGGCGAACGGGGCGAAACCTGGGATGACGCTATCGGCCGTGGGGTCATCCGCCCGCTCGATCTGACGCGGCTCGCCGAGGCGCTCGAAACGACCATAGTTGGCGCGAGCTCGACCCGCCTCATCGAGTTGCTGACGGGCGACTACGTCCGCAACGGCGCCTACAGCACCATCTTGCACACGACCGCAAGCGCCAATCCCAGGTATGTCGAAGGGTGCGATCTCGCCGTGGTGATGCGCTGGGCGACGGATGCCCCGGCCGCTGTCGACGCCAAGGCGCGCGACATCAAACGCAAGCTCTTCGAGGCGAACGATCAGCTCGCCGATGACCTCCCGGGCGTCATTCACATTGGTTGGGAGGCCGTGGAAGGCGACCATGTCGAAGCCGCCAGGAACGCCAAGATCCTAGAGACCGCGGCCGAGTTCGACCCTCGGGGTAAGCCGCTGGAGTTCGTCTACTGCCACTATCTCGTCCCCGAGGTTCCGCCGGATGAGACCTGGGCGTTCGACGAAACCACCCAGTGGCTGCCGATCCGACCGGATCGGCTGACGCCGATGACGGACCTGTTCCTGATCACCCCGCCTGAGGCACACATGCGGCATGGCGGCCACTGGCTCGCATCAAGACGCTAAGGGCTCCGCCCTCGCGCAGGCCAGGGTGAAGCCGCTTCGCCGCCGGACCGGCCGGTCTCCCCAACCTTCCGCGCCTGCGAGGGCTCGAATGCTCTTAAACCTAGGCAGGCTTGTGCAGGTCGGGCGATCCCCCTCCGGCCGGTCCGCCCTGGCCCTTGCTACCCCGGTCTCGCCGACGGGCAGGGTTTCAGGCGCGCAGTTCGCGTGCCTGCAACCCATGCCCAAAGGAGGCAGAGACATGACTGCTCAATCCATCGAAACCGTCGCGACCGCGCCGCAACACGGCGCGGAACTCATCGTGCCGCTGAACCGGCTCAAGGCTTCACCGAAGAATGCGAGGAAGACGCCCCACAGCCCGGCGACCATCGAGGCCTTCGCGGCCTCGATCAAGGCCAAGGGGGTGTTGCAGCCGCCCGTGGTCGAGATCGAGCGGGACGGGGAGGGCGTTCCGACGGGAAACTACCTAGTGACGATCGGCGAGGGGCGTCGTCAGGGACTTCGGCTGCTGGCCAAGCGCAAGGCCATCAAGCGGACCCATCCGGTTCGGGTCATCGTGGACGCCGAGAACGACGCCCACGAGATTAGCCTTGACGAGAACATGACCCGCGAGGCCATGCACCCCGCCGACCAGTTCGAGGCCTTCCAGCGGCTCGCCGTTGAGAAGGGCTACGGCCCCGAAGAGATCGGCGCCCGGTTCGGTGTGTCCGCCCATGTCGTGCGTCAGCGTCTCCGGCTCGGCTCAGCGGCTCCGGAGTTGATGGCGGCCTACCGGGCCGGGACGCTGGCGCTGGATCAGTTGAGCGCCTTCTGCGTCAGCGAGGATCAGGACCGGCAGCGGCAGGTGCTGGAGCAGGTCGGCCCCCATACCCCGGCCTACGCCATCCGGCGCGCCATGACCGAGGCCAAGGTGAGCGTCGGAGACCGGCGCGTCCGCTTCGTCGGCGTCGAAACCTATGAGGCGGCGGGCGGGCCGGTGTTGCGCGACCTGTTCACCGAAGACGGCGGCGGCTGGCTGGAAGATGTAGCCCTGCTGGATCGGCTGGTCGGCGAAAAGCTGGCCGGGCTGGCCGACGAGGCGCGCGAGCGGGAAGGCTGGAAGTGGGCGAAGCCCGCCCTGGACTATCCGGACGTCTCGGCCTTCGGACGGGTCTATCCGGTGGCCGTCGAACGGTCGGAGGCGGACGCCGCCGAGATCACGGCCCTGTCGGAGGAGTATGACCGGATCGTCTCTGAGGCTGGCGCGGAGGGGCTGTCGCCCGAAGCGGATGCGCGGCTGGAGGAGATCGACAAGGCCTTGCAGGCTTTCGGCCCTGACTTCGACTACGCCGCCGACGCCAAGGCGCGGGCGGGGGTCATGGTGATGCTCGGCCATGACGGTCTGGCCCGGTTTGAGCGCGGACTGGTCCGCGCCGAGGACGCGGTGGCGCCGCCGCTGGAGGAGGAGACGGTCGAGGACGACGGCAGCGACGCCGACGCCGGGAGAGGCGGGGGCGCGCCGGAGCCGGAGGAGGACGGGCGCGCCCTGTCGGACCGGCTGGTCATCGACCTCACGGCCCACAAGACCATGGGGCTGCGCGACGCGGTGCAGGCCGATGTGAGCGCGGCGCTGGCGACGGTGGTTCACGGCTTGGCGCTGCAGGTCTTCTATCCGGGCTATGGCCTCTGGACGCCTCTGCAGCTTCGCCTCACGGCGACCGGGCTGGAGCGGCTGGCGCCGGGCGTGGAGGACGGGCCTGCCGGTCGGCGGGTTCGCGACCGGTGCGAGGCTTGGGGCGCGCGACTGCCCGAGCGCGCCGAGGACCTGTGGGGCGTGGTGTTCGGGTTGGCTCCATCGGACCAGTTGGACCTGATGGCGTGCTGCGCCGGGGTCGGCCTCTACGCCGTGCGTGATCCGCACGACCGGCGACCCGGCGCCTTGGCGCAGGCAGAGACGCTGGCGACGGTGGTCGGCCTCGACATGAGCGGGACGTGGTCGGCGACGGCGGCCAGCTACTTCACGCGCGTTCCAAAGACGCGGGTGCTGGAGGCGGTGACGGAGGCCGTCAACGCGGAGGAGGCGGGGCGGATCGCCGGGTTCAAAAAGGGCGACATGGCCGAGGCGGCGGAACGGCTGGTGGAAGGCAAGGGGTGGTTGCCCCCGGTCCTGCGGACGGTGTCCGATGCAGCCGAGCCGGAGGACGAGAGCGCGGACGAACCGCGCGATGACGACGCCTATGCGTTCGCGGCAGAATAGCCGTCTCCACCGCGTGTGAAAACTTGCCGCGCGCCCTTTGGGGGCGCGCGGCTTTTATTTGGGGCGGGCCGTCTGGCCCGCACGTTACCAAGAACCGCCTGCGACGGTGATCGGGAGCGTCAGCGTGTAGCTATCGCCCTCGCTGTCGCCCATCTCGAGCGACTTCATCTGCGGCTTGCGACGATGGCCGAACCACGTCTCGGCGACCTGTAGAAGGTCGCCGATCGACTGTCGGGAGAGAAAGCGGTCGAGCAGGCGGTCGGTCAGCTCGGGGTTCGGCATTGCGTAGAAGTCGCCGGGCGCCGCGATGGCGTCGAGCGACGCCGCCTCGGTAATCAATGGGCGCTGGAACATCTTGCGCGGAACGGTCAGCCCCTTGTCCGCAAAGGCCTCCGGGAAGATAGGCGCCATGAAGTCGATGATGTGGGTCTCCGTCTGGATCCACATATGGAAGCCGTCTTCCGAGGAGGTGATCGTCGAATCCTGTTGTTCGCCGAAGAAAGCCATCTCTGGCGTGTCGTTGGCGCAGAACGCGAAAGCGCCCGCCACGACCGAAGCCTTGATCCGGTAGTGCTTGTTCAGGATCAGGGCACCGACGCAGGCGAAGAAAATGCAGCCCTTTTCTGACCCGCCGAACGCCCGGCTGACGCCGTGGGCGACCTGATAGATGCGATTGTAGTCACTCAAGGGGATCAGATAGCGGCTCATCGGGCGGTTCCGGTTGGCGGGTCGGTAACATCGCAGCCGTGGCGCTGCGGCACTAGTCGATCAATGCTCGAGCTTGAGACGCAACACGAAGCTCCCGGTCGGGTCGATTACGTATCGCGACAAAAGTCGTTGAGCTGTTACACAAAACCACATCACCCGAGCGCCGAAGCTCTCGGCCGCAATCCGGCGTGACAGGGTGCCCATAATCGACCGTACTAGCACAGGCGCTCAGGAATCGAGGCGGGGCTGGCCCTTCAGGCCGGGACCGAAATAGGCTTCGCATTCAAACCGTCGACGTCGGAACAGCGGAACCACTGCCGTTGCCAGGGCCCGCGACAGCCCCCATCGAAACAACAGCGTCAATCCCGCGAAGGTCAGAACCCAGCCGGTGGTGATGAGCGCGGGTCCACTCGTCCAATCCGTCGGCGTCGATTGTAGGACCGCCGTGACCAATGCTGCGAGGGTATTGCGGGCCGCGTTCGCCAGCAGCAAGCCCAACGCCGCCGCTGAAGCCAGCGCGGCCAATTGTAGAACGACCTGGCTCGGGGACGCGAAGGACAGGGCTCCTCTGAGAAGGCGACGACGAGATTTTTCGGGAAACACGACCATGATTGAGCATATGGTCACGCTACCGGACTATCCAAGATCAGCGCCGGCATTATGAAATTCGAGATCCGCCATGTCCCACGGAGACGACGACGCCTTGGCCGCGCCCATAGAGGTCATCGATCTGATCATCGATGCTGCTGCGCCAGAGAAGGCGGACGCATGGCGACGATTGCGCGACGGACTGTCGATCAGCTTTCATCCGGTTGAGGATCGCAAGGGCGTCACAATGCACGCCCGCGGTCGGCGCGTGGAGTTTGACGCCAAAACCATGGCCTGGATCTGGCTGCTCGGCTTTACAGCTTGGCACGCCTTCCGGCTCCACGGGCCCCATCTGTTCTGGCGCGTCCTGACCGGCCGCCAGATCGATGCCGCGCTGCGATCAAACGACGGCGGCTATGCTGCGGCGGAAGGCGACTACGAGGCGCTGCTCTATGCGATGCGCGATTTTCACGCGCTCCAGGTCTTTGACCTGTCTGACGATTGGCCTGCTGGAGTGCCCCAACCCCAAAAGGACAAGGCCGGCTTCGACATCGAACAACAGGCCGCCTTCGACCTGACCATGATCGCGACGGCGTATGTGCTGCTGCATGAGGTGAAACACGTCGAATTCAACGCCGCCGGTTCGCGACCGACGCGACCCGAGGAGGAATTCGCCTGCGACGCCTTCGCCCGTCATTTCATCCTCGATGACGCGGCCGACTACGCCGCGGAGGCGTCCTCCGCCGCCGACGATGTCATCGGAAAACGCGCGGCGGGCATCGCGATCGGCATATACATCCTCTACGCTTTCACGCCCTCCGGCGGCCGCGCGGGTTCGGCCGAATACCCGCCTGTCGCCGAACGGATCGAAGCCTTGTTTCCCGACGTCCGGCTGGCGGACGATCACTGGTTCTGGGATTTCGCCGCCTCGCTGCTGATCGCGCTCATCGTTTCGCAGGATCGGTCAGCGACGATACCTGAGCTGGACGGGGCGCCCTTGGCCCATGCCCTCGTGCAGATGCTGCGCGGCAGCTAGCGCGATTTGACGGTATGACGGACGTCAGATGCACCGCCTGATTCCTCTTATCGGCCTACTCGCGGCCTGCACGCCATCGCCGCCGACCGTCACGGGCCGGGGCTCGGTGATCGATGGCGACACAGTCGAGATCCACGACCAGCGCATCCGGCTTTGGGGTGTTGATGCGCCGGAAGGGCGGCAATCCTGCGATGGTGCCGACGGGGCCGCCTATGCCTGCGGTCGCTTGTCCGCCAATCGCCTCGACCAACATCTTCAGGACAAGACGGTCTCGTGCTTCGAAGAAGACACTGACCGATACGGGCGGATGGTCGCCCGCTGCGAGGTCGATGGAGAAGACTTGGGCGCATGGCTGGTGCGGCGGGGCTATGCTGTGCGCTACGACCGCTACGCGGGGTCAGCCTATGTTCTTGAGGAAAGGGCGGCTCGTCAGGACCATACCGGTATCTGGGCCGGCGCGTTCACCAACCCGGAAGACTGGCGCCGGGCGCACCGTTGAAGGGGCATGAAGCCAGCGAATTAAAGCGACGTCTGCCTGCTCGCCGCCTCAGCCCCGTCGCCAAGTCGGCGAGCTCGGTCCAATGAATTGGTCGCGCGTGCTGGCTATGTCCACCTTGGCGCGAGAAGGGCTCGAATGCGCCGGCGCGCACGCGGCGCCGCATTACCTTTCTCTCAACGGTTGAGCTACACCTGTCCGTATGAAGCTCACTCACATGGACGAGGCGTACTGGGCGGAGCGGCGCATCGCAGCGGAGCGCGAGTTCCCGGGCTCCTCCTATGGCGTTCGTCCAGATCTGACGGCGGAGGTGGTCGATCGCTTTGAAGACGCCCTTCATGCCGAGTCGGAGGAGGCGATTCAGAACTGCCTGACCGAGAACCCCTATCTCGTTCAGTACGCCATTTCGAATTCCGGCCATCACGGCACGTGGGTCTATCCCAAGCAGATGATCCGGCCGAAGGCCGCGACGGGCGAGCCGGGGCTAATTCCGGACTTCCTTGCCGTGACCCGGTCGTCGCTGGGTGACCACTGGTGGGTCGTAGAGCTCAAGCGGTTCGACACGCAGTTCGCCGATGCCCAAGGCGGAGGAATGAGCCCGATGGGGCACAAGGCCGTAAGCCAGGCGGCCGGCTATCTCTCCCACTTCCGTGAGTACATCGATGCCATTCGGAGCCATGTCCGTATCCCGCGCCTCACCCAGCCGTCCGGCGCATTGATCCTGATCGGCGACTCCCAGACCGAGAGTGAAGCCCAGCGCACCGTCCGCTCCAACTTCGTCCGAACCGCAACAAACATCGACGTGGCGAGCTACCGACGCATCGTTGTGCACGCTCGCATGGATGTGGGGTTCACCCGCAATTCGAGGCCCTTCAGGCTTGAGCCCATGGGAAGATCTGATCTGGCAGCGCTGGGCGAGGACGGCGCTGGACCGGGTTCAACCTGCCCAACCAAACGGACCGAAGGGGGCGCCGCGCCTGGAGGCCGACGTTGATCCTCACCGAGCTTGATTATGGAGAGGTGCGTAGCGAGAGAAAGGATCTCGACCTCATCATCGAGGCGGCCGGGGAACGCTTCCAGGTTCCGGTCCGCTTCGTCGAGGACGAGCTGAACCTCGGCCCGATGGATGATTTCACGCTGAGTTATGGCGCGACCCTTAACCTGACGAAACTGGGGCCAGCGGCGTTCCGGACCCTCGGCCCGGCGAACATCACCCGGGGCTTTCGTTTGGCCAATGTCGGCGGAGTCTACATCCAGACCCGCGGCGACCTTCACCTGTGCCTGGAGCTTGAGGCCGTGCCCTCGGTCGATCCCGCCCGGGGCGGCGAACTGGTGTCTTGGTATCGACTATTCCGGAGCACGGAGGGCGAAGATGCTTTGATCCCTCTGACCAAACGGCCTGACAGTGCCTTGGTGGATGCGATCGATGAGGCGCTGGCCGCGCTTGAGCAGGTCACACCGCATGACGAGGGCGAGGCCGGTGGCCACAACGGGCCGCCGGAGCCTGAGGCCCTCTCGGCCGAGGACTACGAATCCGTCAGAGAGACGCTTGTCATGCTCCGCGCTCGAGCTGTGAGAGAGGACCTGACCGCCGCCCAGCTGCCGGCCGCGATCGCCACACTCGACGACTGCGTGCGCAAGATCACAGGGTGGGCCCGCAAGCGTCTGGCGATGGTCGAAGAGGGCTTCTATCGCGGTGTCGGAACCGCGGTTGGCACCGGTCTGGTAGGTCTGGCCGCCTGGGTGGCGACCGGCGGAAAAATCGGCACAGTGAGTGCGTTGCTCTCGACCTACGCCGGGCACCTCCTCGGCAAATAGCCGGCGTTGGCGACTTGCGTGGCAACTGAGTCCCGGTATCCCATCCTCAACCGAGCCCGGCGGAGGATTCGTGAGCGCGATTTCAAACAGAACCAAACATAAGGCGCAGGTTTACGACGTCGCCTTGAATGCCTTCTTCAAGGCGCGCGATCTCGACGCCGAGAGCCTCGATACGCCGAAGACGGACATCGGCTGGGATATCGCCGAAGCTATGGTCGCGGCAGCGATCAGCGGCGTCACCTACAAAACCCGCAACCCGGAAACCCTGGCCGATGCCGCTATGCTGCTGCGGGGTCTCGCCGACCAAGTTGAGGACAATGGTCTCGCGACACTGGATTGGGGTTATCGGGGCGACATGCTGTCGCGCCATGCGTGGCGGCCCGACATTCGTAAGACCGAGGGGCTGGCCGAACTTGACCGCCGCATTGACGCGGTGATCGAGGGGATGATGGGGACCACCCGCTCGCTGTCCGTCCCCGACAAGCGCGCCATCGTCTGTCTCTCGTTCGTCCGCTTGGCGCTGGACCACGTCTGCGATCTAATCGACCAGGAGCCGCAGAGCGCCGATCCGATCCGCGCAATGGCGGTGGCCGTCGTCGAGGGACGGCTGGATGAGATTAAGACGACTTCGGCAGGCTCGATGCAGCGCGCTCCCAACAGCGACGACTGATGTTGAGAAGATTCAATCATGCCTTGCTCACAACGGGGTCATCGGGGAGACTCCCCCGGTGAAAAAGACGCTCGATCATCTCCCGCTGCCCAAGCAGTCTGAACTCCGTCACGTCGTCGATGTGATCCGCGCGTCTTTCGATGAGGCCATTTCGACGCGTCGCGCCGCCCGCTTGAAGAACGGCAAGATCCTCAAGATCATCCTCTATGGCTCATATGCGCGCGGCGACTGGGTGCATGACCCGGTCGGCCGCTACTTCTCAGACTTCGACCTGTTGGTCGTCGTGGATCACGAGGATCTCACAGACGGCGAATTCTGGTTCGACGCCAACAATCGGACCATGCCGGGCGAGGGCGAAATCCGCACGCCGGTCAGCATAATCGTCCACAGTTTGGACGATGTGAACTATCAGCTCGATCGAGGTCGCTACTTCTTCGCCGACATCCTGCGAGACGGCGTCATCCTGTACGACACGCCCGGTGTGACACTCCACAAGCCGGTAACGATCAAGGCGAAAGCCGCCTTGGCGGAGGCCGAAGGATTCTTCTCCAAGTGGATGGTCAGCGCGCAAGACTTCACCGAAGTCGCTGAGTTCTGCGTGACGCGGGGCAAGTCAAACCTGGCGGCCTTCAATCTCCATCAGGCATCAGAGCACCTTTACCACTGCATTCTGCTCGTGGTGACGCTCTACAGCGGCAAGGCTCACAATCTCGCCTTCCTGCGCAAGAAGGCCGAAGCGATCGACGCTCGTCTCGCCGAAGCTTGGCCGCGTGAGACCAAGTTCGAACGCCGGTGCTTTGAGTTGCTACGAGAGGCCTACGTGAAGGCGCGCTACTCCGAACACTACAAGATCAGTGACGAGGAGCTAACCTGGTTGACCGAGCGGGTCCAGATTTTGCGCGGGTTGACCATAGCCGTGTGCGAAGACCGTTTACGCGATCTACGCGACGAGGCGGGTCGTGGCGACATTTGAGCCGCGCGGGCCGGACGCTCTTCGGCTCCTAATCGTGGATCCGAACGAAGACCTTGGGACCGAGTACAAGGCGAAGGTCAATCTAGAGACGACGCTGGGGCGTGCGAAGCTGGCGAAGCATTTGGCGGCGCTCGCTAACCATGGGGGCGGATATCTTGTCGTCGGCTTCGATGACGATCTCAAGCCCGAGCATCCTCGGCTGGCGCTGCCCAACCGGGACGACATCTCCCGGGTCGTGAAGACATATCTGGACCCGCCGTTTCAGTGCGATGTCCGTGAAGTGTCGGACGCGGCCGGGCTGCTCTACGCGGTCATCTCCATACCATCCCATGGGGCGACCCCAGTTTGCTGTCGCGCCGATGGTCCACAAGACGAGAAAGGAAGGGTGCAAGGCGTCAGCTGCGGTGCCTACTACATCCGCAAACCCGGCCCCGAAAGCGCTCCGATTACGTCGCCTTCAGAGTGGGCTCCACTGATAAGGCGATGCGTGTCCACAGAGCGGTCGAGCATCTTGGGCGCTATTGAATTGGCGCTTGGGGGCGGCCAAGCCTCGATCTCAGCACCATCTCTGCAAACGACGCTAGACCTGTGGGACTCAGCTGCGGCCTCTGCTTACGCCAAGGATGTCGAGACGCATCGTCCTGGCGACAAAGTCGCTACGGCTCACTATCGCTTCAGCTATGCGATCGAGACGACAGGAGACTTACCGCGCCTCGATGATCTGCCTGAAATGATGAGGCGGGTCGGCCTCGAGCTCGACCGCGAAATCTACACCGGCTGGGGGATGTTCCATGTCTTCCCGGGTCCCTTGGCCCCGCATTTCAAGACCGACCTGAATTTCGATGATGGGAACGTCGAGTTCCTTGAGATGAACATGGTCGAGGTGCCGAGCCAAGTTGGCATGACCGACGTTTGGCGGGTCTCCGGTACCGGGCTGGCGTGTATCCATCGCGGCTACATTGAGGACACCCACTGGTGGAAGCAGGTTCCGCCGGGCACTGCCTTCAGCCCCAACCAGATGGCGATGAACATCGCCGAGCTTGTGCGTCATGCGTCCCTGCTTGCCCGTGAATTTGGCTCCGCCAACCAAGTGCATTTCCGGTGTGAGTGGCGCGGCCTCTCCGGCCGAAGCCTGCAAGACTTCAGCTATCCCTGGATGCTGGAAGGTCACCCGGCGACCACCGACGTGCGCAAGTCCCGGGCGGCCGCGACGATCGGGGCCTTGGAAACGAACTGGACCGAGGTCGCCGCGGAACTCGCGGGGCCTGTCGCCCGGGCCTTCGGCATCGGTCGCGTTCTGACCCCGGAATGGTTCGCCGGACAAAGCACGACTTGGCGCAAACGGTCCTAGCCTGAAATGAACTCGTCGGTTCCGATGGCCCAGGATCCCTTGAGCTTTTCGAAACCCGGACTCGCCTGAGCGAGCATCGCATCGGCCTCATTCTCGTCCGGGGTGACTCCGGCGAGCGACCAAGGCGCGAGGCGGATGACGCCCCAGCCGCGCCGGTTGTTGGGCATGAGGGGATCGACGGTCGGAATCCATTCGGTGAGCCGAGGCAGCGCCTCGAACCACGTCGCCCAGGCCGTGCCGACCGCCTCTCCTTCGGACGGCTCCAAGCCCCGACTGACAAGGCCAATCACCTCGCCAGCCATGTTGAAGACAGGGCCGCCGCTCATCCCGGATGGCCAGTTGGCGCCCACCTCGAAAACCGGAGTGGGATTGGCCCGATCACGACCCTGGGGGTAGAGCGCTTTCACGACGCCGTAGCCCGCGAACATGCCTTCGGCGACGCGGGTCTTCGCCCGCTCGGCGTCGCCATGGAAGGTGTCGATCTGCGGATATCCGACAGCAACCACGACATCTCCGATGCGGGGTCCCGGCTGGCGAAGGCGGATGGGGAGATTGGCGATCAGTTTTTCGGGGGGCCGTTCGGCGGAGCGCAGCACCGCCAGGTCCAGCGGTTTGCGTGTCACGCCGCCCCCGGTGAAGGCCATCGGATCCTCGACCTCGATGCCGGGGGTGTAGGTCTGGATAATCCGCGCCAAGGCCTCTTGCGGAATGCCGATGGTGCCGAAGATCATTCCGATCCCCAGCATGGCGACCAGCGTCTGGCCCCCGTGGAATTCATAGACCAGGTCAGACTGTTCGCCCGCCTTGGGGCGGCCGGTTCTCATGAAGTCGACCACGTGATCGGCCGTCAGGAATGTGCCCCAGGGATCCGCGGCGAACGCGGTCCCCATACCATGCAGCCGTCCCTGTTCGTCGGCGGCGAACATCGGCAGGATCGCCCGGCGGATGCCGAACGGATCCTGCACGAGGAACCGCTCGATGCCCTCGCCAGATCTGGGCTCAAGACGGTGTTGACGCTCGCCCGCTACGCGCGCCTCGCAGGTCTGGATCGGAACTGCTGAGAAGGTGATGTTGGTCTCTGGCATCGGGGGGCCTCGCTTCGAGGATATTAGCGGAAATCCCGCGTCCGCACCCGGATCGCCTCCAGCGACAGATCGGGGATGTAGATGTCCCGCACCTTGGGTGATCGGGCGTCGGGCGCGCTACCGCGATAGACTTCGTCGCCGCGGCCGTGGGGCAGGGGGAAGGGACCGCGTTGGCCTAGCGAGGCCAGGAGGTCGGAGCCGTCATGAAGGCGGGTCGCCACGATGTGGACGACCTCGCCCTCGCGCTGGACCTTCCCGTCGACGACGAGAAGGCTGGAGCTGAGCACGACCCGGCGCTGCTGTTCGTAAAGGCTCGGCCAGATCACCAGATTGGCGACCCCTGTCTCGTCCTCGATTGTGATGAACATCACGCCCTTGGCCGAGCCGGGCTTTTGCCGGACCAAGACCAGGCCGGCGACCCGCGTCAGCCGCCGGTCTCGCATCGCCGAGGCGTCAGCGCAGGTCATGACATGGCGGGACTGCAGAGTGTTGCGCAGGAAGGCGACCGGATGCTCGCGCAGCGTCAGGCCGACGTGGCTGTAGTCTTCCACGACCTCCTGGCCGGCCGGCATCCCCGGTAATGTGAGTTCGGCTTCCGAAACCTCGGGCGTCGTTTCTCCATCGTCCTGAACGACCGCGAACAGCGGCAACGGGTCGTCGCGAAGGCCCTTGATCGCCCATAGGGCCTCACGCCTTTGGAGGCCCAGGCCCGGCAGGAAAGCGTCCGCTTCCGCCAGTCGCGTTAGGGCGCCCACCGGCGTGGAAGCGCGTCGCCAGAGGTCCTCGACGGTCGCGAAGACGCTCTCGCACCGGTGAGCGACGAGGCGGCCCGCCTCCGCGTTCGCCAGACCGCGCACCATGCGCAGGCCGAGGCGCACCGCGAACCGGTCTTCGCGATCCGTGGGCTCTAGGGTGCAGTCCCAGCGGCTGGCGTTGACGCAGACCGGGCGGACCTCGACGCCATGCTCTCGCGCGTCACGGACAATCTGGGCCGGGGCGTAGAAGCCCATAGGCTGGGCATTAAGCAGGGCGGCGCAGAAGACGTCCGGGTGATGGCATTTGAGCCATGACGAGGCGTAGGCAATCAGGGCGAAGGACGCCGCGTGGCTCTCGGGGAAGCCGTAGGAGCCGAAGCCCTCGAGCTGACTGAAGGTTTTTTCGGCGAACTCGGCTGTATAGCCGCGCTCGACCATCCCGCCGACCAGCTTGTCCTTGAAGTGGCTGACCCCGCCGGTGAACTTGAAGGTCGCCATGGCCCGGCGCAGCTGGTCGGCCTCGGACGCGGTGAAGCCGGCGCATTCGATGGCAACCCGCATCGCCTGCTCCTGAAACAGGGGCACGCCGAGCGTCTTGCCGAGCACCTTCTCCAGTTCCGGCTTGGGATAGACGACAGGCTCCTTGCCCTCGCGCCGACGCAGATACGGATGGACCATGTCGCCCTGGATCGGGCCGGGTCGAACGATCGCCACTTCGATCACCAAGTCATAGAAGGTGCGCGGCTTGATCCGGGGGAGCATGGCCATTTGCGCCCGGCTCTCGATCTGGAAGACCCCGAGCGTGTCCGCCTTGCGGATCATGGCGTAGGTCTTCGGGTCCTCGGCCGGGATTGTCGCCAGATCGAGCCCTATCCCCTTGTGGTCGCGCAGCAGGTCCAGGCCGCGCCGCATGCAGCTCAGCATCCCGAGTGCGAGAACATCGACCTTCATGAACTTCAGAACGTCAATGTCATCCTTGTCCCACTCGATGACCTGTCGATCCTTCATCGCCGCCGGTTCGATGGGAACGAGATCATCGAGCCGATCGTCCGTCAGCACGAACCCGCCGGGGTGCTGGCTCAGGTGACGCGGAAAGCCGATCAGCTGGCGCGACAGGTCGAGCGCCAACCTCAGGCGACGGTCCTGGAGATTGAGGTTCAGCTCTTGGACATGCCGATCTTCGACCCCTTCGCTGGAGTAGCTCCAGACCTGGGACGACAGGGTCTTGATCAGGTCCTCGGACAGGCCGAGGGCCTTGCCGACGTCGCGCAGGGCCCCGCGAGACCTATAGCGGATCACCGTGGCGCATAGCGCCGCGCGGTTCCGCCCGTAGGTCTCATAGATCCACTGAATGACCTCCTCGCGCCGCTCGTGCTCGAAGTCGACATCGATATCCGGCGGCTCCTTACGCTCCTGGCTGATGAAACGTTCGAACAGCAGGTCGTTGCGGCCGGGATCGATGGAGGTGATGCCGAGCACGAAACAGACCGCCGAGTTGGCGGCGGACCCGCGCCCCTGACAGAGGATGTCCCGGCTTCTGGCGAAGCGGACGATCGAGTTCACCGTCAAGAAATACGGCGCATAGCTCAGCGCCTCGATCAGTGTCAGCTCATGGCGAAGGCTGGCCCGCACCTTGTCCGGCAAGCCCTCGGGGTAGCGCTCCGCCGCGCCCTCCCATGTTAGTTGCTCCAGCGCCTTCTGCGGCGTCAGGCCGGGCAGGGCGGCTTCCTTTGGATACTGATAGGTCAGTTCGTCCAAGCTGAACCGGCACCGATCGGCTATATCCAGACTTCGCTGGAGCGCCTCCGGATAGCGAGCGAACAGCCGATGCATCTCTTCGGCTCGCTTCAGGTAACGGTCGGCGGACCGCTCGCGCTTAAACCCGACGTCATCGATCGTGCAGCCTTCGCGGATGCAGGTCACGATGTCCTGCAGGATGCGGCGGTCCGGATGATGGAAGAGAACGTCATTGGTCACGACTGTTTTGACCCCGAGTTCTATCGCCAGCTCGGACAGCTGATGCAGCCGCATCTGATCGCGAGGCCGGCGGCGCAGCGTCAGGGCGCAATAGGCGTCAACGCCGAAGATGCCGGACAGGGCGGAGAGACGTTTGCGGCATCGCGCATCGGCGCGATCGGTCACGAGCACGGCGATCAGGCCCTCGGCATGGTCGGCCAGATCGGACCAGTCCAGATGACAGGCGCCCTTGCCGGCCCGGGACTTGCCAATGGTGAGCAATCGACACAGCCGGCTGTAGGCGGCCCGATCGGTTGGATAGACCAGAATGGCAGCTTCATCGACGAGCTCCACGCGACAGCCGATAATCAGACGAACGCCGGTAGCCTTCGCAGCTTCATGGGCTCGGACAATGCCGGCGACGCTGTTCAGGTCGGTAATGGCAAGCGCCTCGAGACCGCACGCGGCGGCTTGAACAAAAAGCTCATCACACCCGCTCGCTCCACGCAGAAAGGAGAATTGGGAAGCGCACTGGAGCTCAGCGTATGCCGGATTCATGTTCCGTATTTGTTCTGAATTAAGGTCGCAGTCAAACCCTCCTGTCTGACAATGTCAGAATTGCATCGAACTTATGTTGACAATGTCAGATGATTCGGGAGACAGTGTTATTACTGGAGGTGTCCAATGAGTGATGGTCCCTATCGCACCCTCGATATGAGCAAGGTTTGGAAAGCCTTGGCGAAGATCGCCGAGAACGCCGCGCATACGGTCGCGGAGGTCGCCGAGGCGTTTCGCCCGGCGTTGGTCGAGGAGTGGAACGCTATCCGTCCTGACTTCGCCGAAGCGGTGAAGGCCGCGCTCGGCGATGATGATCGTGGACGACTCTTCTCCGAAATCGCGGTTGCCGAGACCGAGCGGCTGCGTTCTCAAGCCGCTAACCCCATGGAGGCGCTGCTGGCGGACCATGCCCGGGACCAGGCGCGGGACGCCCACCTCGGCGGCGCCGCCTACGAAAAGAGCATCGAACACTTCCTCGAAGACCGGGCGATCCGAGGCTCCCGCCAGATGGAAGAACATTATCACCGCGAACGCTCGCCGGACGCCGGACGTCTCCGCAACCACCTCGCGGCAGCGATCACCTCGGGGGACCTGGCGCAGTTGGCTTCAGGGCTCGCGAGCGGCGCAGGGCGTCGCGCCCTGACCGCGAAAGCGGACCGAAGCGGCCTGGATGAAGGAGTCGCCCTGTGACTGCGCTCAACACCGTCAGCGGACAGCCGACCTTCCTGGTCGATGTTCTTGAGCCGGGCGTGGCCGTGCGCGCCGAATCGTCTGCCGCAGTCATCGGCGAGGTAATCGAGCTCGATACCGAAGGGCTTGAGAGTTACTTCTTCGCTGACTGGAATCCGACCCTGATCGATCTGCTTGTCGTCGCCGGCGCCGCAGAGTTCTGCGATGCCGTCAAACGACGCCCTCTGCACCAGTGGGGCCGCCACTTCGACCTGCGCATCGCCGTCCACGACCCTGCGCTCTGGAACAGCGAGGCGGTCAAGACCGCGCTTGAGGACGCTCTGGGATATCTGACCGGCGACGTCTGGCGCTTTACCTTCGTGCCGCGCCGCAAGGCGGTCGAGCGACGGAACTCCACCCTCGATCTCGCGGGCGGCGTCACCACCATCATGCCCTACAGCGACGGGCTGGACTCCCGCGCTGTGCATGCGCTCGTGGCGGCGAAAGAGGGGGCAGCAGGCCTTGTGCGTGTCCGCCTCGGCTCCGGCGGCGTCGATCAACCGCGCAGCAAGAAGAAAAGGCAGCCCTTCACCGTTGTGCCTTATAAGGTGAACTCCAGCGAGAGGGTCGAGACCTCCGCGCGTTCGCGCGGCTTCAAGTTCGCGGCCGTCACCGGCATCGCCGCCATCCTGGCCAAGGTGGAAAGGATCGTGGTGACCGAGAGCGGTCAGGGCGCCTTCGGTCCAATGCTCGCCGTCAGCGGCCAGATCTACCCGGACTATCGCGTCCATCCGACCTTCTCGCGCCGCATGGAGCGGCTTCTGTTCGCTCTGACCGGGCGGGCGGTCCACTATGAGTATCCCCGGCTGTTCAGCACCAAGGGCGAAACCCTTCGCGCCGCGAACGCCCTGCGTCAGCCACCGACCTGGAATGACACCCGGTCCTGCTGGCAACAGTCGAGGCAGACCGGATTTGACGGCAAACGGCGTCAGTGCGGTGTTTGCGCCGCCTGTATGTTGCGCCGGGTCAGCATGTTGTCGGCGGGCATCGATGAGCCTGCCAGCGCCTACGTTTGGGAACGCCTTTCGGCAGAGCAGTATGAGGACGGGGTCGTCGACGGCTTCGTCAAACTCACTCCAGCGTTAAGGGCGTATGCCGTCGCAGGTGTACTTCACATGGACCACTTGGCGGACCTCGTGGAATCACCTCTACACGCACGCCAGCTGAGGCACGCCGCGCGAGACGCCGCCGAAGCGTTGAGTGCCGACCGGGTAGAAGTGGAAGAGCAGTTGCGTTCGATGTTGGAGCGGCACGCCGAGGAATGGCGCGCTTTCAGGAAGTTTCTCGGGCCGCGCTCATTCGTCTCGCAGCTCGCAAGCGCGCGGTCGTGACCGACGCTCTCTCGCCGGAGGAGTTGGGCGAGCGCCTGCGCCTCGCCCGGGAAGCGGCCCGCGTGACTCAGGCCGCCGCGGCTGAGGCCCTGCAGATTGCTCGGACCACTGTCGTCGCGATCGAGCAGGGACAGCGCCGGCCCCGCCTTGATGAACTGCAGCGGTTCGCGTCAGTATATAATGTTTCGGTCAATGCGCTCCTTCGACGAGAGGCAGTGCAGATCGATCTCAAGCCACGCTTCCGCCGCACCGGCGAGCCCGATGCAGCGGTTGAGGAGGCGGTGGAGTTGCTGACCACCCTGGTCCAGGCCGAGCTTGAGCTTGAAGCTCTTCTGGGGGTGCGGCGTGTTCGTAACGATCCGCCCGAACGGCCTCTGTCCCCGGGGAATGTCGTTCTTCAGGCGGAGCAGGACGCAGGCGAGCTCCGCCAGTGGCTCGGGATAGGGAGCGGACCGGTTCAAGACATCGTCTCGGTTCTGGAATTCCAGCTGGGCGCCCGAATCTTCACCCGCAGACTGCCGGCAAAGATCTCTGGCCTCTACGCCTTCGACGAGGTCGCCGGCGCCTGCATCCTGCTGAATGCGTCGCATCCGAAGGATCGGCGAGCGCAGACCGCCGCGCATGAGCTCGGTCACTTCGTCTCGACGCGCAAGCACCCCGACGCGCTCTACGCTGGGTCGCCGGAGACTAGCCGCGAAGAGCGCTACGCCATCGCATTCGCCAAGGCCTTGCTCACTCCGGCGCGCGCCGTGATGACCCAGTTCAACTCTGTCACCGTCGGCGCGACCCAGCTCACCCGGCGCCATGTCATCGTCATGGCCCATCTGTTCGGAGTCTCTCGCGAGGCGATGGTTCGACGGCTTGAGGAAATCGGACTCACCAAGCCGGGAACCTGGGACTGGTTCGTCAACAACGGCGGCATAACCGACCAACAGGCGCGACAAGTCTTGGGGGAGGCGATTGCGCCCGATGAAGGACGTGCTGACGCCGCTCGCCCCGTGTCAATGCGGGTCGGCCTGCTGGTGGGCGAGGCGTGGGCCAAGTCGCTGCTTAGCGAAGGTCAGATCGCCCAACTGCTTCAACTCGATCGGGTCGATGTGCGGGCTTTGATCGATGCCTATGAGGACGAGGAGGTCGGACGGGACGACTCGCCTCGGCTCTTGGTTTGAGGCGAGCCGCATGAGGATCGCTGACGCGAGTGTTTGGATCAATCTCATCGCCACCGAGCGCGCGCATGTCATTCTTCGCGCTACGCCGGTCCCGCTGCGCATCACTGACGTGGCGCTCGCCGAACTAGAGCGCGGTCGTTCTAAGGGAAGGCAGGCCGCCGACGAAATGGCGGCGCTGCTGCACATGGGTCTGACCGACGTGGTAGCCCTCGCAGCGGAAGATGAGGCGCTGTTCGTCTCTCTGGTAAGCGGCCCCGCAGCAGAAACTCTAGACGATGGTGAGGCCGCGACCCTGGCCTGCGCCCACAGATTGGGCGTCTGCGCGTTGATCGACGAACGAAAGGCCACCCAAATTGCCGCGCGGCGTTTCGAAACGCTTGAGGTCCTGTCCACAGTGGACCTGCTTCTTTCGCCGGAGGTTCGCAACGCCTGTGGCGAGGACCTCGGCGATGTGCTGTTCGGAGCCCTGACCGGCGCCCGGATGCGTGTGCCCGATCACCATGCCGAAGAGATCGTGCGGGTGGTGGGCGCTGAACGCGCCATGAGTTGCCACAGTTTGCCGGCGCGTTTGCGTCGGCCAGGGGGCTGACGCCGGGGCGGTCAGCCAAACCGCCCGTGGATGAACCAGGCCTGCGAGCCCGTCATGGCGTCCTCGCCGTCGCCCGCGCGGAAAAGCCAGAAGCGTTCGCCAGCATCGTCCTCGACCTGGAAGTAGTCGCGGACGGCCCACATCTCGGCGTCGCGGCGTCCCCATTCGCCGAAGATCCGTTCCGGGCCGTCGGCCCGGCGGACCCGACGGCGGACGCCGCGCCAAGTAAAATGGGTCGGCGGATTATCGGGCAAGAGCGCCATGGTCTCGATCGGCTCGGGTCTCCGGAATAGCCGCGTCGGACGCGGCCAGTCCGGCGTCCAGGCCGTTCCGGTCGGCGCCGCCATAGGCGCGACCTTGCGGGTCGATCGCTCGGGGACGTCGCTCTCCACGGGGGCCAATCGGTAAAGCCGTTCGGCGCCGATGCGGTTCGACAGGGTATCGACCAGAATCGATACGTCCGGCGCGGCCTCCGCGCCCAGCCCGGCGGCGGCGTGGCGCCATTTCAGGGGTTCCGCCGCGCTGGCCGCGAGCGTCATGCGCTCGATGCCGAAGCCGGGCTCGATGGTCTCGATCTTGTCGGTCAGCAGCCGTGCCAACCGTTGTGCATCCCTGATCGGCTGGGCCAGGCCGATGCGAACGGCCTCGATCCGGTTGTCGACGCGGAAGCAAAGCCAGTCGAGGCGGCGCGCGCCAAGCCCGCGCGTTTCCAGCTGTCCGCACAGGGCCTCGGCGAGGGCGCCGGCGTAGCGGGCCAGCGTCTCAGGAGCTCCGATCGGCTCGGCAAAGACTTTTTCGACGCGAGGCGTCTCGGGTGCCTCGACCGGGATTAAGGGCTCGCCTGACCGGCCATAGGCCTGGTCGAGTCGTCGTCCAAGCGCCGCGCCGAACCGCAGTTGAAGCGGCGCGCGCGGCCGGTGGGCGATGTCGCCGATCCGCTCGAACCCCATCCGCCTCAAGCCGGCAGGAAGGTCCGCCGGGAGGCGCAGCGCTTCTAGCGGCAAGGGGGCGAGGGCCGCATCGATGCCGTCGTCTCCGATTATGGTCTGGTCGGTGCGAAAGCGCGCGACCGCATGGGCGGCGCCCAAGGTGGGACCGATGACGCCTCGGCCGCCTATGCCCACGCTTCGGAGCCGCGCTGTCAGATCGCTCAACAGCGACACCTCGCCCCCCTGAAGGTGGGCGGCGCCGGTGATGTCGATCGCCACGCCATCCGGTGGATTAGCCTGACACATCGGCGCGTATCGATGCATGGCCCACAGGGCGAGGCGATCCAGGGCGTCGGTATCATCGTTCGGGTCGGCGGCTCTGACGTCCAGGCCCGGAATCAGCGTCTGGGCCTGGGTCGCGGCCATACCGACACGCGCGCCGAATACGGCGGCAGCGGCATTGCAGGCCGTCACGACCCGCTTGCGACCCATCCTGCCCGTGAGGATGAGGGGCTGATCAAGCGGCGGCGCGCCGGCGCCCAGTCGCCGGCGCAGCCGATCGACGGACCAGTTTGGCAGGAAAAGCGAGACGACCCGTCTCATCGCAAGCGTCCAGAATGAAATCCGCCGCGTCGGCGCCGCGGCAGCGCATGAGTTCGATCCGCCAGCGCGCCCGGCCAACGCCGGGAACAGGCAAGGGAGCCGACGGCTCGGCGCTGACACGCCACCGTGTGGCGGCGGCAGTCGGCTGGCCGAAGTCGGCCGCCTCGGCCGCTCGTCGCCATCGGCGGACCGCCACACCGACGACCCCCGACGCCTCGGCGGCGAGCTGAAGGCGTCGGGAGGCGGTCATGGTCAGACGCGACGTCTCGCAGACGACACCGGCCAGTCCGCCATGTCGCAGACCCTCTTCGAAACAGGCCATCAAAGACTTCTCGTCCCCGGCCTCGACATAGATGACCCGATCTGGATTGAGCCCGGCGTGGCTGAGTGCGGGGGCGAACAGGTCCGGTCGGGTGATGCACCACAGCACTTGTCCGGGCAGGCGGGCGACGATTCCCGCCGCGAACAGCGCCGCCGCAGCGCCGCCCACAGCGTCGTCTCCGCCGCCGGCCACTTCGTGCAATGCGCCCAGAGCGAGCCCCCCGCCCGGAAGGACGGCGTCCAGCGCAGCCACCTCAAAGGGAAGCACGCCGACCGATTTTCGATCCGTCTGCTCCAGGGTGCGCACCTGGGCGCGCAGGTCTTCAAGGTCGGCCGGGCAGACGGCCTGCATGGTCGAAATCCTCCCTAGGGGATAAATGTTCTTGAAACGTTCTGGCTCTAAGGCGGCACCAGAGTCAATCCGTTTGAAGCCTTATCCCCGGATTTGCGGAGACGACGGACCCGTGAAATCCTCGTCGGGAGTTCATTGGAGGCCCAACCATGTGCAACGAGTATCAACTCGTCCTGCCGTTCGATGACGTCATCGCGGCGTTCAACGTGACCGGCGACCGGCTGGCGTTTCCTGGCGGCATGCCGAACTTCGGCCCGATGGCCTCGGTTCGGATCGGCGATCGGGCGCCGGTCATTCATATGGGGAAGGCCGGACCGGAAGCGGTAATGACGCCCTGGGCCTGGAAAGGGCCGGGCGGGCGGCCGGTGTTCAATTTCCGATCCGATGGGCGGTCCTTCGAGGGATCGCACCGGTGCCTGATTCCGGCTGACGGCTTCTTCGAATTCACCGACCCCGAGCCCGGACAGAAGCGAAAGACCAAGTGGCGGTTCACCCTCTCCGGCCAGCGGCTCTTCTGGGTGGCGGGACTGATCAAGGATGGCGCCTTCGCCATGCTGACCACGGAGCCGGGAGTGGATATCGGCCCCTATCACGACCGTCAGATCGTGCTTCTACGGCCCGAGGATGGCGCGGCCTGGCTCAATCTTCAGCGACCCGAAGCCGAACTGCTGCGGGCCCTGCCCGCAGGGAGCCTTAACGTTGAGAAGGTCTTCCCGGTGGCGGCCTGAGCCTGGACGACCGAGGGGATGTGCACGACCGTTCGTGCGTTGCCTGCGGTGTAGGAGGTGAGGCGGCGGCCACCGTCTCGCATCCTTTTCGCGCCAGCCGGCGCGGCCTCTCGATGAGGCGGATCTGACCGAAGCCCGGTCGGCTGGCGCAACCGCTTCCGCGACTTTCATCCCCGGCCTGACGGCCTTCCTCGCGAAACAAGAAAGTCTCTCATCGCGGTCCTTCGCTTCGCTGCGGGGGCTCGCTTCGCTCTCCCTGCGCGCCGCCCGAACCTCGGTCTGCCGATCGCCATCGAGGCCGCGGCAGGCGTGGCCCGAAGCAAAGGAGAGACTGACATGGCCACCATCGGCACCTTCACCGCTCAAGGCGACGGCTACACCGGTTCGATCAAGACCCTCACCCTCAACGTCAAGGCTGCGGTCCTGCGGCCCAACGAGAAGAGCGACGACAAGGCCCCCGACTTCCGGATCTTCGCCGGCCAGACGGAGTTCGGCGCCGCCTGGAAGAAGACTAGCCAGCAGAACCGCGAATATCTCTCGGTCAAGCTCGACGATCCCAGCTTCCCGGCGCCGATCTACGCCTCCTTGGTGGAGGTCGAGGGCGGACACAGCCTGATCTGGTCCCGCTGAACCAAGAGCCGCGGCGGCGCGGGAACCGCGCCGCCGCTTCTTCTTCCCACAATCCGTTTCGAGGAGGCCGCCATGACGCGCCCCGCCGATCCTGCACGCCCGGACATCCATGCCCGGATCACCCAACAGATCATCACTCAGCTTGAAGCCGGGGTTCGTCCCTGGATCCAACCCTGGAAACATTCAGCCTCCGTGAGCCGACCTCTGCGCCACGATGGGACGCCCTACAACGGCATCAACGTCATCCTGCTCTGGGGTGAGGCCGCCGACCGAGGCTACACCCGGTCCACCTGGATGACCTTCCGGCAAGCGCTGGCGCTGGGCGCTCACGTCCGCAAAGGTGAACGCGGCGCGACGGTGGTCTACGCCAACCAGCTCGTCAGGACCGAGGCCGACGAGGCTGACGGCGATGTCGAGCACCGCATTCCATTCCTGAAAGCCTATACCGTCTTCAACGTCGATCAGATCGAGGGCCTGCCCGACCGCTACGGCGAGCCAGAGACCCTCGTCATCAACCCGGACGAACGGATCGCCCGGATCGACGGCTTCTTCCGGAACTGCGGAGCCGATGTCCGACACGGCGGCGGGGCTGCCTACTACGCGCCGGGCCCGGACCATGTGCAGATGCCGCCGTTCGAGTGCTTCGAGAGCGCCGACGCCTACTACAGCACTCTCGGGCACGAAATGACGCACTGGACGCGGCATCCGGCACGCCTCGACCGGGACTTCGGTCGCCAGCGGTTCGGCGATCCCGGCTACGCCCGCGAGGAGCTGGTCGCCGAACTCGGCGCTGCCTTCCTCTGCGCGGATCTCGGCCTGGAGCTCGAGCCCCGCGACGACCATGCCGCCTACATTGCGAACTGGCTCCAGGTCTTGAAGGACGACAAGCGGTTCGTCGTGTCGGCGGCGTCGCACGCGCAAAAGGCCGTCGATCACCTCAAGGGATTGCAACCCGTTGTCGTTTGAGAGTCGAGGCGCGCCGCCCTGGCGGCGCGCCTCGGCTTGAACCGCCTCGCGACAGGCGAGCAGGGTGAGGTCAGAGGAACCGGTTATCCAGGCTCGGATCTTCCCTGTACCAATCCGGAGGGATCACCGGGTCAGGACCGAGGAGGTGATCGACCGTCGGGATGCGCCCGATAATCTCGCGTCGGAAATGATCGTCATCGAACGGGTGGAGGATGAACGCATAGTTGGGAGCGCTTTCGCTCAGGCTGATGTCGAGCAGTTCCCCGCCCGCGCTTCGGACGATCGAGTGAGAGTGAAACCGCAGCCGTTTCTCGAAGGTCTCGCCCCTTGCATTGAGCCAGCCATGGACGATCGCATACGTCGGGTTAGCCTCGACCCAACGGCTAGCGTTCTCGTGACAGTGGCCCGGCTCCGGACGCCAGCCCGGCGTCTGGTCGCCGATGTTCGAAAGTCGCGTTCCCGGGAGAGCAGCCGCGAGGCGGGCCGCCAGTTCATCTCGGTCCAATGCATACTCCGGATCATGAGTTCGAGCGCCGTCGGGAGCGACGGCGTTCCAGTGGAACGGCGAGGCTAGGGGTAAGCGGTGGATCGGCCAAGCATCAGCGACAGGCGGTGCACACTGGCCAGGAACGCGCGTCCCGCCGTCCGGCTGGGGCGCCCTTCAGGGCGGCGGGCGAGCGGCCGGCTTCGGACGCCGAGGGGAGGGCGGGCAGCACCGGAGACCTACGGGGCGAGGTAGGTGATGGTCTAGGGCAGGATAGGCTTTGCGCCGGCAATGTCAGACAGATCACCCCGCTCATGGACCGCCTCACCGTTCGCCTTCCGCCCGATCTGATCCGCCGCTTCGACGCCGCGGCGGCCGGGCGAGGCGGTCGCTCGCGCTTCCTGCGCGGCCTCATCGGAGGCGCAGCGCAAGGCGCTCTGCCAGAGCCTGTCGCCCCGCTCGTGAGCCCGCGCGACGCCAAACTGTCTCTCCGCCTCACCGCTGACGACATGGCGCTGCTGGAGGCCGAGGCGGCCCGCACAGGCTTGTCCCGCACTCAGTGGACGGTCGCGTTGATCCGACGACGGCTTCATGAACGGCCTCAGCTCTCGCCGTCCGAGGCCATCGCCTTCGTGGGCATCCAGCGCGAGTTGCGGCGTATCGGCGTCAATGTGAACCAGATCGCCAGGGCTCTGAACACCGCAGTACTCGAAGGCAAGGTGCTCGATCTGGAGGTCGCCCAGCTCGCCGACTTCGCCACCGAGATCCGCGCCCATCTAGTGGGTGTGCAGGACGCTTTCAGGGGCAACCTCGACTATTGGTCGGACCGCTGATGGCGGACTTCGTCCAGGTCCGAGGGTTCGAGGACGCGGTGCGTCCGCCAATCCGGCAAAGACGCGCACGCCTGACCGATCCGCCGGGGCGGGTCGCACGGTCCCGGCCCGACATGGCGCCCCGCGCCCGGCTCGACCGGATCGCCAGGCGGGTGCCCGAAGTGATGGTCAAGATCACGGGCCGGACGCGTGACGGCGGTCACCTCAAAAACCATCTCGCCTATATCGGCCGGAATGGAAAACTTCCGCTCGAGGGGGCGGACGGCGAGCGAATACAGTCCCGGGGCGAAGTCGCGATGCTCGTCGGGGACTGGATGGCGGAGGTCGAGGCGGATCCGCGCCGTCGCAAGGACAGCGCGGTCAGCCTGTCCATCGTGCTCAGCATGCCGCCGGGTACGGATCCATTCCGCATGCACGATGCGTCGCGAGCTTTTGCCGGCCGGACGTTCGGCGACAGCCACCCTTATGTCTTCGCGTTCCATACCGACGAGCGGCATCCCCATGTCCATCTGACGGTTCGGACCCTTGGTCATGACGGCCACAAGCTGAACCCGCGCAAGGCGGATCTGGAGCGCTGGCGGCAGACCTTTGCGGCTGCGTTGCGGGATCGCGGGGTGGAGGCCGAGGCGACACCGCGTCGCGCGCGGGGGATCGTCATGAAGGCCGAGACCGCTCCCGTCCATCGTATCCGCTTCCGGTTTTCCCGGCAGGGAGGTCCCCCGCCGAAAGTCGATGTTGCGGCGGTCCGAGACGCGCTCGACCAGGCTCGAGAGACGCCATGGGTCGAGGCCAGCCGCGCGCGTCAGACGTCGATCCGGCGTTACTTCGTGGCTCAGGCGTTGGCCTTCTCACGATCGGACAGTCGCGATGACCGGAAGCTGGCCGAGGATCTTCAGACCTTCGTCAAGACGATGCCGCCTGTCCGGACCCGCGCCGAGGAGATCGTGAGCCGGGTTAGGGAGCGAACGACACCAGCGGCTGATCGCGACCGTTCGCCCGATGCGCCCCTTCGTCGGCGCTGACCGTGAACGGGTGCGTTGCCCGGCTGTGAAGAGGTGATGTGCACCCCCTGCCCACGCGCCGACTCGGCGCATAAAGTCAGATCATGTTCGACATCACCGGTGAAGACATCGCGAGCCTGAACGATACGGATCTGCGCACTCTCGTGGCGCGGTTGGCGCAGGCCGAGCTGTCGTCACGTCGCGCACCCCTGTCGAGCGTGACCGCGGGCGGGGCGCAGGACGCCGCAGACGGCGGCATCGACGTGAGGGTCGATCAGGAAGCGCTCCATGCCGATCCGGACTTCGTGCCGCGGGCGAAGACCGGGTTCCAGGTCAAGAAGCCGGATTTGGCGGCTCAGGGGATCAAGGACGAGATGCGCCCCGGCGGCGTCCTGCGCCCGTCGATCGCGGCCCTCGCCGAGGCGGGTGGCGCCTACATCATCGCCAGTTCCGGGGCGTCGCTCACGGACACGACCCTGGCGCGACGGCGCGCTGCGATGCGGGAAGCCGTGAACGACCATGCGCAGGGCGAAGACCTGTTCGTGGACGTCTACGACCGTGATCGATTGGCGACCTGGGTCAACCAGAATCTGGGTGTCGCCGCCTGGGTGCGCAGACGAGCCGGCCGACCGCTTTCGGGCTGGCGGCCGATCGGTGTTTGGGCCGACCTCCGCGTCGCCGACGACAACGGCTATCTCATCGACGACGCCCTCTCGCTAATCGATGAAAGGGACGGCGCGAAAACCCTGCCGATCAGTGAGGGCATGGGTCTGCTTCGCGAGGCGTTGCAGAAGGGCGGGCAGTGCGTTCGCCTGATCGGGCTGTCCGGCGTCGGGAAGACCCGTCTCGTTGAGGCGCTCTTTGAGGCGGACGTCGGTGAGGGGACGGCGCTGGACCCCGGGGTGTCGGTGTATGCCGACTATGCCGAAGAGACGACGCCTTCCGCCCGGGAGATGGCGTCGCGGCTCGTGGAGGATGGCCAGCGGGCCATCCTCGTCGTCGACAACTGCAACCCGCGGACGCACGGCCAGCTGACCGAGGTCTGCAGCCGCCCCGGGAGCCAGGTCAGTCTTCTGACGGTGGAATACGATATTCGCGACGACGAACCAGAGCATACCCAAGTGTTCCGGCTGGCAGTGGCGTCGGAGGGCCTTGTTGTGACGTGGCTGGAGCGCGACTTTCCCCATGTCACACAAGGCGACCGAGGGCGCATCGCCGCGTTCAGCGGCGGCAATTTCCGCTTGGCGCGGGCGTTGGCCAATACCGTGCGTCAGGGCGAGACGCTCGGCCAGCTGCGTGATCAGGAACTGTTCGAGCGAATCTTCGTCCAGCGCAATGACCCGGACAAGACCCTGCTCCACGACGCCGAGCTGCTGTCGCTGTTCTACTCCTTCGACGTAACGGAAGGCGGGGACGGCGAACTCCACCGGATTGCATCCTTTAGTGGACGGACGGTCACTGACTTCTACGCCTCCATCGCCGAGCTTCAGGCTCGGGGCGTCCTGCAGGCGCGGGGGCGCTGGCGGGCGGTCCTGCCCCATGCCATCGCGAACCGCTTGGCGACCGGCGCCCTGCGGCGGGCGCCGCCTCAGGCCTTCGATTCATTCTGCAGTGTCCTCCCGGAACGCATGATCAAATCGATGTCGCGACGCTTGGGATTCCTGCACGACGTTCGTGAGGCCCGCGCCGTCGTGGCCCGATGGCTCGATCCGGCCGGTCCCGTGGGTGACCTCTTGGCCGAGCCGGACTTGGCAATGTTGACGAACATCGCCCCGGTTGATCCGGCTGCGGTGCTGGCGCGTATCGAGGCCGCAGTCGCGGCCGGCGCACTCGACGCGCTCGACGGGCGAAATTCACGCCGCGGGGCGTGGAACAACCTCCTCAAGGCGTTGGCCTATGAGGCCGAACTCTTTCCCAAGGCGGCATCCCTGCTGGCCCAGTTCGTCGCCGCCGAGGCGCCGAACGAGAACTACGACAGCGCGAGGAGCGCGTTCGGGGAGCTGTTCCAGCTCTACCTGTCGGGCACCCTGGCCCCTCCCGAACTGCGTCGCGCCCTGATCGCCGATTTGTTGGCCAGTCCCGACCCCGGCCTGTGCCGAGCCGGACGCGTCGCCCTAGATAGCCTACTGACTGCCGGCCGCTTCAGCGCCACCTCGATCATGGATTTCGGAGCGCGACCCCGCGGCTACGGTTGGGAACCCGGCACACGGAGGGCTCAGGCGGTCTGGTACGAGGAGGCGCTTGATCTGGTGAGGGGCGGCCTTTTGGACGCGGCCGAGGTTCGAAAGCTGCTCGCCGAAACCATTCGCGACCTCTGGGGCTATGCGGGGTGCCGATCGCGGCTGACGGCCGCCGCCGAGACCTTCGCCGGTGAAGGCGGCTGGCTGGAGGGCTGGACGGCGCTCCGGGTGATGATGCAGTTCGACGGCGCGGGAATGCCGGACGATATCCGCGCCGAAGCCCTTGCGGTCATCGCGCTCCTGGCGCCGAACGACGTGTTCACCGAAGCCCGGGCGTGGGTTCTGTCCGTAAGGCCCGGAGCCTGGGACGTGGCTGATCTCGACGATGACGCCGAAACAGATCCGTCGGCGGGGTGGCGCAGAGCCGAGGAGAAGGCGCGGGAAATCGGTCGCGTCATGATCAACGAGCCTGACGCTCTGGCCCCCTTTCTGCCGGAGGTCCTCGCGGCCAGCGGCGGCGGCGACCGGAGTGCGTCGTTCGGCGCAGGTCTAGGCGAGGGGGCTTCCGACCTTGGTGTGGCCTGGGCGCAGCTCTGCGCGGCTTTCGCCGACCTAGATCCAGCGGTGCGAAACTCGACGGTGCTCGGCAACTTCCTGAGGTCCGCAGGGGTGCGCGACCAATCCTTCGTCTCAGCCTGTCTCAATGACGCGGTCGATGACCCTGTGCTCGCTCCCCACTTTGCCTTCCTCCAGGTCGTCTCGGGCCTCGACGGTCCGGGCATCGACCGCACCGTAGGAGCCTTGAACGCGGCTGGGACAGTAGAGAATTTCTGGCATCTCTCCCATATCGATCCCGAAAAGCTGCCGGCCCAGGACATGGCCCGGCTTCTCGATGTCGTCATCGAACTGCCCCGCGGCCCGGCGCTCGCCGTCGACATGCTGTGGCGCTACTTCTATCGGCTGCAAAAGGAACCGGCACCGGTCTACGACCCTGTGCTTATCGATCGCGGTCGCCGGATTCTCACCCTCATCGATCTGAACGATTTTAACGACTTTCGGGACTCGTCGATCAAGACGCTGGCGTCGGCTGTCCTTGCTGGCGATGAGGGGCGCGCGACGGCGCGGGTGGTTGGCCAGCGGCTTTATGCCGGTCTCAACGCCGACAGGGCGTGGCGAAGGGAGGCGCACGGCCTTGTCCGGGCTCTGTTCAAGACCCAGCCGGAGACTGCACTCGATACTTTGGTCGATGGGCCAGAGGGGCCGGTTGAAAGGCTGTTCAGGAGACTGGTGGGACAAAGATCGCCGCTCGATAGCATCGATCTGGGCCGCCTAGTTGCATGGGCCGAGCACGCGCCCGAGCGGCGATACGCCCAACTCGGGGCAATGACATCGCTCTTCCGCAAGGACCAGATGGACACCGTGCTCGGGCTGAATCCAACCTTCATCGCCCTCTTGAATGCCGCGCCGGACAAGTTGGGCTTCCTCGGCGACGCCCATTCTCGGGTTCAACCGAACGGGTGGAGCGGGTCCCTCGCCGAGATTTTGGCGTCCCGGAAAGCGCTGCTCGATGATCTGCCGGACCATCCTGACATCGCGGCCTGGCGCGCGCGGGAATATCCACGCATCGATCGATGGATCGCCGCCGAACGTGAGCGGGAGTCCGAGCAGGAAGAGAGCTTTGAATAGGCCGGGTCGGGCTGGCCGACGTCAGCTCAACGCGCCTTCGGCCTGTCTCTTGCCGTCTCGCGCCTATCGCGATCCTGATACTGGGTGGGGGCTGTGCGGCTCCTCAGTCGCTCTACGGCGTGTTCCATGAGGCGTGCCCTCGCTGCCGGGTCTTCGATCAGGCGCTTGACCACTATGGCGGCAGCGCGGAGGCGGTCGTCCGGCACTCGGATGTTCGGCTGCGGCGTCATGCCGGGAACGTGACGCGTAGGACTTTCTCCCGCCGCCTGCCGGTCGCGCTCCCTCGGATGATAGCCCTTCACCTCCAGACCCAAGCCGCGGGCCTGAACCCAGGCCTCGCGCCTGAAATTCTCATCCCCTGAGACGCGGACCTCGGACCAGCCGCGATGCTTCGCGATCTTCAGCATGTCGGCGACGGCGTCGGGATAGGGCTGGGTCGCGATCAGCTTTCGGCCCTCATCTCGAAACATCGGCTCGGTTGCGCGGTGGTCCCGGTAGAAGCGGGTCGGACGACCGAGCCGATCGTGTTCGATCAGGTAGCGGTCCAGAACCGCCTGGGGGGCGTCGCCGCGCTTGCGGGACCGTGCGTCGCCGCCTCTTGCGGGCGTGGGGGCCACGGCGTTGGCTGCCGACTTGCCTTGGGCGTTGGCTCGCTCGCTCATCGGCCGCCATCCCGATCCGGTGCGTTCACAACCACGTCGATGATCTGGTCCAACCAGTCGGCGACTTCGTTCTCGGTCGCGCCGATCTCGGGCGGCGGGCAGCCCTGCTCGGTGAAGGCCTGAATCACGGCTTCGTAGGTCATTTCGGCGTCCTCAAGGGGTGGAGGCAGGGTGGGCATGGCGACTCCGGCGACTGTCGGCGCGGCGGGCGGCTTGGCCTGCGTGGGGGGCGGTCGCTGGCGACGGGTGAACACCCGTTCGCGGAAGAACCGGATCTTTTCGCCGCGCGCCGGCGGCATCCCGGCCTTGAGGACAATCAGGGTCCGGTCAGGAAGCTGCATCAGCTCCTGGGGCATCATCAACGCCCGGCGTTGATCGGATGTCGTCGTGCTTCGCCGGCCGGAACCGAGGCCCATGGGACGGCTCTGGCTGCGGGCGTGATAGGTATAGTAGCCGAGCCGTTCGCTCAGCTCCTGGGCCACCTTCAATTCCTTTGGCGCGAAGACGACCTCGATCCCGCAGTTGGTCAGGATGTCCTCGGTCACATCGGGGCCGTAGAGGGCCCGGAGCTGCGACGGGCTCTGGATCACCGGCAGCAGTCGAAAGCCGTAGCCGGCGAGGTAGGAGAAGGCGGCGGCGAGAATTGGCGCGCGGCCGAGCCGGGCGAACTCGTCCAGCAGAACCAGAACGGGGCGATCGTCAGGGCCGGGCAGCCGGCGGCTGTTCAGGTCGACGAGTTGCTGGAAGAGCAGGCTGTAGAGCGGCGCCACCCGCAGCATGTTGTCGGGCGAGGCGCCCAGATAGAGCGACAGCCCGCCTCGTCGCAGATCGCGCAGATCGAAGTCGCTGACGGCGGTCGCCGCGTCTACGGCGGGATTCAGCCACAGTCCCATGCGGCTGGTGATCGTCTGCCGCACCGAAGCGAAGGTGTTTTCACTGGAACTGCAAAAGTCCGTCAGGGCGGAGGTGCAACCGGTGGAAAGCGGCGTTCCGGCCAGCGTCCGCGCCTTGATCAGGCCGGGGAACTTTTCCCTTGCATCACCGTGTGTGAGTTGCCGGAAAATCTCGCCGAGTGAGAAGGGGAGATCAGGCGTCTCCGCGACATAGGCCCCGACCCCGATAAAGCCGGTTCGGGCGGCTTCCGACCAGAAGGGGTCGGCATGATCGTGGCCAGGGAAGAGCATGACCGCCATGCGCTGGAGCTCGTCCAGGACGGCGGAGGCCGACGATCGTGTGATGTGCGCCAGAGGGTTGAAGCGCGCGGTTCGGCCGTCCGGGGCGAGGGGGTCGAACAGCAGAACCGTTTGACCGGCCGCGGCCCGAAACCCCGCTGTCGCCGAATGGTTCTCGCGCTTGATGTCGAGGACCACGACCGAGCCCGGCCAGGTCAGGAGATTGGGAATGACGATCCCGACTCCCTTGCCGGTCCGTGTCGGGGCGTAGAGCATCACATGCTCCGAGCCGCCGGCGATCAGCCATGAGCGACCGCGCCGACCGAGCAGGATGCCTTCGCGCGCCGCAAGTCCGGCCGCCTTCAGATCGCGCGTAGAGGCCCAGTGCGCCGCGCCATGAAGCGGACGGCGAATGCCCAGCGCAACCGCCGAGACGATGACGACGGCGAGGAGAATGCTGATCAGGCCGCCGATCCGAAGCCAGCGCTCAAGGTTGGGGTCGCCGCGGTAATGCCATAGCCAGGCTGGGACCCGGGCGGGTTCGACGTCCGGGGACAGGCGCCCGACGCCGGCCAGCGCGATCATCGCGGTCGAGGTTCCGGCCAGAAGCAGCAGGACCAGGAGACCGACAACGACGAGCGTCGCCCTAGCGGCCGGGCTGACGTTTTCGAAGCGGGTCATGCCAGACCTCCGTCACCCGGAACCGCCCATCGGTCTTGCGCATCTGGACGACGATATCGACGAGCAGGTGCAGCAGGGCCCGAATGTCTTCCCGCGGCAGATCGCGGCCCCCCTCGGATTCGCGGACCAGCAGCGTCAGTTGCTCAAAGGCCAGGGACGCGCTGTCGGCGTGGACGGTCGTGATCGAGCCGGGGTGGCCGGAGTTGACGTTGCGAAGATAGAAGAAGGCCGTGCCGTCCCGCAGTTCCTGCAGCAGGATCCGGTCGGGCCGCATCCTGAGGGCGCTTTCGAGCAGGGATTTGGCGGTGACCTGCGCCAAACCCTGCCCTTCCTTGGAATAGGTCAGGTGGACGACGTTGCGGTGGGGCACGACGAGTTCGCGCGTGTCTTCGATCGTCAGCAGCCTCTCATGATCGGGAATGGCCTCGACCAGACCCTTGGCGAAGGTGGTCTTGCCGGAGCCGGTGGCGCCGGAGACGAGGATGTTGCGCCGTGAGACCACGGCCAGTTTGAAGAAGGCCGACCAGTCTCCCGATCTTTTCAGGCCGAGGAGTTCGGCATCGACCGGATCTGCAGACCCGTCATCCGCCGCGACGACCGCGTCGAACAATCCCCCGGTCGCAAAGGCGTCGAGACCGAACTGCCGGCGCGAGGGCTTACGGATGGTGAGGGACACCGTGCCGGTCGGGGCTGCGGGGGGAAGAACGATCTGGCATCGTTCGTCGCCGGGCAGGGTCGTCGAACAGATCGGCCGGGCGTCGCTGACATCCTGTTTGGTGAAGGCGGCGGCGGCGACGGCAAGCGTCCTGAGCCAGGCCTCGGTGAGCAGCGGCTCTTCATGCCAGCGCCACCGGCCGCCCTGTTCGATCCCGACCTCGCCGGGGCGGTTGATCACCAGTTCGGTCACGTCGTCTGGCGCGAGCAGGGGTCGCAGCGGCGCGAGGTAGTGTTCCAGGACAGCTGTGTCGTCCATCACCTTGCGCTCAGCCGATAGACACCGGCGAAGTTCAGGTCCTGGGCCACGAAAATAGAGACCTCAGCGCCTTGGGGTTTGCGCAGGGTCGCGGGGATATCGACCGAGTTCTGCAACGCGACGCCGGCCGCGTCCGACGGAACCCGCGCGGTCTCGCGCACGGCATCGTCACGTCCCGCGGCGGCGTAGAGACCGTCGTCCACCAGCGACAGCAGGAGGGCGCCGCCGAACCGGTCCCAGAAATGGGTGTCCACGCGGCCATCGAAGCCTGCGCGCCCGAGGGCGTCGGCGGCCGGAGACGCCAGGCCCACGGTGACGCCCGCAGGCGTGACCGCGCGGGTCCACAGGACGAAGAGCCGATTGCGGCCCTGCTGCAGACCGCCCTGGTACTCGCCGAGCACCCGGGTGCCGCGCTCCATCAGCACCACGGTTCCGCTCTCCGAGTAGACGTCGCGTGGCAGGATGCAGCTGACGAACCCGGGGGTCGCGCTGTCCATCGCCGTCTGCAGGATGCAGGGGATGGTGGCTCCCGCCGTCAGCAAGAGGTTGCGATCCCCCAACTGGCCGGCGCGCGCCTCACTGACCGGCGAGGTCTGGCGCAAGCCGTCGAGCGGCGTGACGCGGGCCTGGATCGGCGCAGGGGGCCCGGGCGCAACGGCCGTAGCGGTCAGGCTGCCGGTCGGTGCGACGCCGGAGCCTTGGCGACTATAGGCGAGGACCGGGGACCGCCTCGCCTCGTCGATCAGGGTCTGGCGCCGTTCGGCTGCCGAGGGGCCGTTCGCTGAAGAGGAGGGCGAGGTCTCGAGCGCCGGCACCTGTTCGCCCGACGACGTCAGGACCGGCGCCTCGGGATCGAGAGGCTGATCCGTGAGCAGGGGCGGCTCGGCGTCACGGCGTGCCGGTTCGAACGGAACGACCTGCCGGGCCGGTTCGTCCGCCGCCGCCTTCCGGTCATCCCCCTCGCCACGATCCCATGTGGCGAAGAGGAAGACCGCGCAGCCGAGGCCCAGGGCGGCCAAGGTGACGACCTTGGACCCGCGGCCGCCGAAACGGCCGGCGATGGGCGATATGCCCCGGTCGGTCGTCGGCGGCAGACCCTGGCCTTCCGAACGGGCTTCCGCCGCGGCGTCGAACTGCGGTTCAGGCGAGGCGGTCATGGTTGGGCTCCTTGCGTCACGCTCCGATCCACGATCGGCGAGGCCGTGCCGGTTCCGGTGGCGACACCGCGCGGGTCGTAGGCTTCGTTGAAGATGCACAGCACCGAAGCGCCGCGGCGCAGCCGCAGGCCCGGGACGACCGCGTGGATGACCACGAACTCGCCGCGTACATCGAAGGGGACCAGGCTTTCCTCGCCGTCGGCGGACACAGCGAAGATCGAAGGAAGGGGCTGGTTCGCCGGGAACCTCAGCACGGTGAAGCGGCCGTTGTCGGTGACCTCGCTGGGCTGCAAGTCCGACGCGCCCTGGACGCTGTAGGCGAGGTTGCGGGGACCGGAAAGGGCCGCCTGGTCGAGCGTCAGATCGATCACGCGCTCTTCGATCGCCTCGGCGGCGGCGTCGAGCGACGCCACGGTCGCGGCCTGGAGGTCCGCCGGGTAGCGGAACCGGATCTGGTAGGCGATGGAGGACCGATCGCGAGCGTCTCGCGCCGCCAGTTCGAACGCATAGTGACGCGTCGCGCCTCCGCGTTCGGTGACCACCAGCAGATTGGTCGCCTGCAGGCGTTCGCGGGGTTTGAGGAAGAGGACGGAACCCTCGGCCGCGACCTCCCAGCTGACGCTGTCACCGATCGCCACATGGCGGATGGCTTCGTCCGGACCGAACACGATCTGCGTGGCGGTACGGAAGGCCCCGGAGATGCGGTAGACGGCGCCCAGGGCGTAGTCGACCTCGACCATCCGGGCATCGCGCTCTTCGGCCCAGGCCGGCGACGTCATCATTACGAGGCCGGTGGCCAGGGCGATCAACAGGGTTCTCATCGGACCACCTCCGGATCGGCGCGGTACGAGGTCACCTGGAACCCGAGCGGATTGCGCAGGCGATCCGGCTCCGACATCGGCGCGCGCGTATAGGTGAAGGCGATGGTGGCGATCCAATCGCTCTCCACGATCTGCTGGGCCTGACGCACCGTGCGGTGGAACCGCACATTGGCGACGCCTTCGTTGATGAAGCCAATGGCGCGGATCGCGATCACGGCCTCGGCCTCAGGTCCGTAGAGATTCTGGGGACTGGCTGGATTGGAGCCGCGATAGAGGTCGGCCCAGCGGCGTTGCTCCGTTGCGCCCGACAGGATCGACACCAGGGCAAAGCTTTCCTCGGCGGCGGGGTCGAGATAGCCCTCCCGGGCGCGGACGTACTGGCCGAGGAAATACTTGCTGACGGCCTCGTCATAGGTGGCCGGGCCTTCAGCCGAGGAGAGACCCCGCACCACATCAACCGCGCCGGTGGTCTGATCGACCCGCACGACGAAGGGTTCGGTGGTCTTGAGCGGGGTCAGCACCGCCACCGCTGCGACGGCGACGACGGTCAGGCCGGCGGCCACAGCCGCCACGGTCCAGGCCAGCCGGCGCGAGCGTATGGCGGCGCTGAGCCGGTCCTGATCCCATCGCCGCGCTTCGGCGAAATAGGCCTTCAGATCGGAGGAGGGGACGCCGGTCATGCGCAGCCTCCTGCGCCAGGGTCGGTGGTTGAAGACGCGTCGGCCGCGGACGCGGGCACGTGTGGCGCCGCCGGGGAGAGGATCGAGCCGTAGGGATTGGCGGGTCGGCGATGGCGGCCGTCACAGACCGGCGGATCGGCGGTCCGGAAGGTGGCGCACGCAGACAGAGCCTGGACCGCCAGGGCGATCGACACGACGCGGGACGATGTTCGCAAAGAGGGCATTAACGGGCTCCTGTGGGACGGATGGATCCGCCGCCGCGCGGCGGTTGACGGCTGGCCTCGAGAGGCCCCCGCGCGACGGCGCTTGGGCTGGATCCGAGGGAGGCGGCGTTGGCGAAGTCGGCGAGCCCGGCGCTGGCGCCGCCGGCGATGCCCGCCGCGATCGCGGGCGTCTGCAGGAAGAAGATCGCGCCGAGCAGGCAGAGGGCGATGAAGATCAGGCCGCCGACCATCGGGTCGCCGCCCTCGATGGCGCCCCACTGATCCCGGACCAGTGACAGGACGAGCTGGAAGATCGTGATGATCAGGGCGAACAGGACCAGATAGTTCACCGCCTGGGACAGCCAGCCGAAGAAGAAGCGCCGCGTCGCGTCGAACAGGGCGCAAGCGATGAAGATGGGCCCGAGGGTGACCAGAAGGGCGAGCGCCAGTTTGGCGACGAGAACAACGCCGAAGCCGAGCGCGCAAGCCAGGGCGCCGACGATGAAGACGACTGCGGCGACGATGTAGGGGGACAGGTCGAAGGCCGAGCCCTCGCTGCCGATCTTCTCTCCGAGATAGCCGGCGTAGGCGAGGAACTGGTCGAAGGCCGCGCCGACGTTCGGCGTCTCCGCGCCGCTGATGGCCCGCGTCAGAAGGTTCGGCAGGTCGCGGAACAGCGGCTCGGTGACGAAGTCCGAATAGGCCGGGGTGGTGGCCAGCACATAGATGAACAGCAGCTTGATCGCGCGGATCGCGAAATCCATGACCGGTTCGCTGATGGCGCCCCGGAAGATCGCGAAGCCATAGAGGACGATGTAGAGGACCAGGGCGATGCGCAGCGGGCCTTCGACCTCGGCGATCACCGCGCCCAGCCGGTCCCCGAGGAAGGCGCTCAGCCTTTCGTCGAGGAAGACATAGGCCGGCTCGAAGACCCGAAACGACATGGCGACCTCCTAAAAGCCCTGCCGGTAGGCGGCTATCCGGTCGTCCCGCCGGACCTCGGCGAGACGCGCCTGGGCGGCGTCACAGCCTTGCCGGCGGGCGCCGCGTTCGCAGTCCTCGACGGCCGCCTCGAGGGCGGCGCGATCCGGGCGCGGCTCAGCCATGGGAGCTTCCGGCTCGCCGCAACCCGCGAGCAGGCCGAGCAGGACCAGGGCGGCTTTCACTGAAAGGCCTGACGGTAGGCGTCCATCCGGGCCGACCGTTCCGCGGCGATCCGCTCCCGTGCCCGCTGGTCCTCGAGACGGGCTTCGGCCGCCTGGGTCAGGGCCAGGCCCTGCAGCCGGACCTGTTCGTTCTGGATCAGAGCCTGCTCCGCCGCGAGCCGGGCGTTCAGGTCCATCACGGCCCGCGCGTTCGGCGCGGTGTCGAGCGCTCGACGCAGCGTCTCCAGGCCTTTGAGGCGATCGGTCGCCGCCCGGTCGACGGTCTCGCCGATCGCCAGATCACGGGCGGTCCGCGCGCCGGACCGCTCCAGGGCGTCGGCGGCGGCGGACGGCGCGTCAGCCGTATAGACGCGGGTCTCGCGGCGGATTGCGTCGGCGCGCTCGGCCAGTTCGCCGAGCGCAGCCAGATCCCCATCGGCGGCCGACCGGAGCGTCGCCATGTCCGGCAGCGGATTGCGGATCTCCGGCAGACCCAGCCGCTCCGCGATCGCATTGACGTTGGACAGCTCGTTGAGGCTGGCGAACAGTTCCTGGCCCTGCTGGACCTGGGCCTTCAGGCTGTCGAGCTGTTCGATCGCGGTCCTCGCGTCCTGAACCATCTGCGCCAGCGACCGCGGGTCATGCACCAGTGTCTGGGCGTCGGCCGGAACAGCGGTCATCGCGGCCAGCGCGACAGCGATCGAAAGGATGGAGCGTCTCATGTCAGTCTCCTCTGGGTATGGAAGGGGCCCCGCCAGTCGGCGTAGTCGTCCCCGGTCTCGGCTCTCAGCCGGTCGAGAAGGGCGACGGTTTCGGATCGTCCGGACAGGACGGCCAGCGCGTCATCGAGACCCTTGAGGTCCAGCTCCACGACCACGCTGTCGTGACCCTGTTTGACCAGGAAGCGATGAGACTCTGGCGTCAGTTCGTCCCGGATCAGTCGGAACTCCTCCTCGCTCAGGCCGAAGCCTTCGACATAGTCGCGGGCCTGGCCGTGGGCGTTCGGCAGGAAGATCTTGGTCGCGCACTGTTCGAGGATGGTGTGGGCGATGGGCGAGCGCAGCGCGTCGGCCGGGGACTGGGTGCCGAACACCATCAAGGCGTTCTGCTTGCGCCAGGTCTTCAGGCCGTCCTGGGCCAGGTCGGTGAAGGCGGCGTCGCCCAGCACCTTCCAGAACTCGTCGATGTCGAGGACTAGCCGGCGCCCATCCACCCGCTGGGCGATCCGGTGGAAGAGGTAGAGCATCATCGGCGTGCGGACCTCGGGGTGGTCCAGCACATCGGTCATGTCGAAGCCGGCGAAGCGGGCATCAAGCGACAGGGCGTCGTCGTCGCCGTCCAGAGCCCAACCGAGCGGCCCGCCCCGGATCCAGCGCTCCAGCCGCGCCCCGACGCCGCCGACGTCCGATTGACCAAGCAGGCTGCGCAGCGCCGAAAGGGAGCGTCGCTCGCGCGGGAGGGCCTCAAGCGCGGCGACCGCTTCGTCGATGGCGCGCGCTTCCGGGACCGACAGGGTCTCGTTCGGTCGGGCGACCAGCGTCCGCACCAGTCGGCTGAGGAAGGCGCGATTGGCGGGTGACGGCTCCAACGCCTTGAAGGGCGCGAAACCCGTCGATACGCCGTTGCGCAGGGCCAGATAGGTCCCGCCGCACGCCCGAACAAAGATCTCGGCGCCCCGGTCCTTGTCGATGAATAGCTGCTGGGCGTCGAACCGCTCCAGCTGCGCCAGCATGAAGTTCTGGACGACCGTTTTGCCCGATCCGGAGGGGCCGCAGATGAAGGTGTGGCCTAGATCGCCGACGTGGAAGTTGAAGTAGAATGGAGATCCGGCTGTCGTGCGCAGCGTCGCCACCGCCGGTCCCCAGTGATTGCCGTGTGGCTTTCCGACGGGATAGGCATGGAAAGGCGCGAGGGCGGCGAAGTTGCGTGAGGTGATCGCGGCTGGACGCGTGCGCCGCGCGAAGCCGCCGGGGAACTGGGACCAGAAGGCGGCCTCAAGGCCGAGGTCCTCGCGGGCGACGACCAGGCCGGAGTCAGCCAGATGGGCCCGCGCCTTCGAAAGGTGGTCGGCGAGGGCGGCGGGCGTGTCGCCGTAGACCAGGACGGACGCCTGGTGTTCGCCGAGCACGAACCGGTTGCTGACCAGATCGTCCAGAGCGTCCGAGAGGCCGTCGATCTGGGAAGCGGCCCGGTCACGCGCGGAGACCATCTGGTTCTGCTTGCGCTCCATCACCGATCGCCCGCCCGCCTTGGACACGAAGGCGAAGGACTGGGTCATGACGAAACCGAAGGGTGCGCTCAGCAGCGCGTTCCACAGTCCGGGCCGGGTCGACGCCGGATATTCCTTGATGGCGAGGACGCCGGCGTAACGGCCTGCGTCGACGTCCCGAAGCTCCAGGCTTTCGCGTCCGAAGATGACCCGCACCGTATGAACCGCGGATCCGAGATGGCCGTAGACGATGGGGACGCGTCCCGGCCGCCCGGTGAGAACGAGCCGAACCAGCTCCATCGGTTCGGAGCACCAGATCTCTCCGTGTTGGTACAAGCCAAGGCGGCGCGGCGCGTAGCGGCCGAGATACTGCTCAAGGTCTCGCGCGGCGTCCTCGAGCCGTTTGATCTGTTCGGGCGCGACCTCCGTGTCCTGACGGCGGGCTGTCTGCAGGCGACGCATCAGCGCCTCAGCGCGATCGCCTGGATCACGGCCGGGATGGAGCACCAGGGTGACAAAGAGTTCGTTGACGAACAGCCGCCGGCCTGCGAGCCGCGCTTCGTAGGCCTGGCTCAGATCGCATGCGAAGTCGGAGCGGAACCCGCCCATGACCTCGGGCTGGACCTCGCGCCGGACGATGTGGTGCCAGACCGCCAACCGGTCGTCGGCCAAGTTGCGCCAGGTCTGGTTGAGCTTGACGTGCCAGTCGTTCAGATCGCGCGGGTCGGCGGTCTCGAACGCCGCGCCCTGAAGCTGGAAGGCGATCATCAGCGCCCCGCTATCGAGCGTGACGATGTGGTCCGAGGCGTGGCGCGCATAGGGCAGGCCGGCCAGGGCGTCGCCCTCTCTGCGCAGACGCGACGGTGAGAGACGGAGCTCACCCACGGACCAGCTCCCTTGCGCTGTAACGCCGTACAAGGGGGAGGGGTGTCGCCGAGCTGCCGCCCCACAGGGCGCCGTTGCGGGACCGGCCCTTGGTGTCGACGAAGACCAGCAGAAGCCGGAAGGCGTTGTGGTCCACCTTGCAGATCGCCCGGAAAACCAGATGCAGGGCCGGGGCGATCAGCAGATAGAGCAGGCTGCCCCCGACGAGAAAGGCCAGGCCGGAGATCATGACGTTGACGCCCATGGCCTCCATGGGCACGCCCAGGATCATCGCCGGCCGAGTGCAGGCGAGGAACAGAGGCTCTTCGATCAGTCGTTCCTCAGCCATGGTCGGCCCCGCTCAGAACCAGGGCGGCTTTCGCCACGGCGAGACCGACCAGACCGCCGCCCAGAGCCTGGGCGAAGCGTGCCGGCGAGATCAGCCGGACGCCGAGCATCAGCGTCAGCGCCAGGCCGCCGGCGATCCCCGCGACGATGAGACAGGCATCGGCCCGGGCCATCAGGCGCCGCCCGTGATAAGGCCGACGATCTCGGCGGCGCCGAAGACCACGACGATGCCGAGAATGACGATGGCGGCGCGCCGCAGATCAAACAGGCCGAACATCCACAGGATGCCGACGATGACGACAGCAAGGATGGCTAACAGCCTGGCCGTGTTGCCAGTCAGCATGTCGACCACGTTCTGCAGCAGGCCCTCGACATTGGCCTGGGCGAAGGCGGGCTGCACCGACATCAGGGTGGTCGCCAGGGCGATCGCTCCGACCGCGCATTGGCGGCGTCGAACGGGGGACAGGGTCATGGGATGACGCTCCAGGTCTGGGGCTGTGAGGCGGGGGCGAAGAGGACGACGGCGCTGGCGGTGGCGCGCGCGAACACGTCCCAGGCGGCGGGTGGCGCAACGGGGTCTGGCGCCACCTGATCGGGGAGTAAGCCTGAACCGGCTTCGGTTAGCGGCGGCCCGGAGACGGCCAGGCCCAAGCGGGCGGCAGAGGCTTCGACGCGCGCGACGTAGCCGTTGCGAAAGCCGCGATCGGGATGACCGGTGTTGTATCGGGACAGGGCCACGCGCAGGGCCTGTTGGCGGTCAGAGCCTATCGATGCGGGATCGAAGCCGGCGCGCAGCACGGTGCCTGCCGCAGTGAGGTTGCGGCAAGGGTCGAAGGCGTCCTCCACCGTCAGACGCAGCCATCCAAGATTGCTGGAGTTGATCTGGGCGAGACCGAGATCGACGTTGACGCCCGAGGCGATCAGGCGGCGGGCTACGCGCACCGCTTCCTGGCGCGTCCTGGGCTGGCGCACGGCGGCGCCGCGATTGACGCCGATCGCCAGGGCGTTGAAGCGGCTTTCCGTATGCGCAATCGCGGCCAGGGTCTGCGGCGAGACGCCGGGCGCGCACTGGGCGGAAAGGGCGAGGACGAGGGCGAGATCGAGCAAGGTAGGGCTCCGTTGAGAGCCCTCAGCAGACCGCATCAGCCGCGCGCGTTCGATCCGCTAGGGCGCCACCGGAGAGCTACGGTGCGAAACTCCGGGGCTCGGCGGCGCGGCGGTCGTCTCTCACCAAAAGCGCGACGGCCTGGACCCGGGTCCTGACCCCCAGCGACCGGCACCCCAACAGGATGTGGTCGTCGACCGTACGGGCCGACAGCCCGAGGCGAAGCGCGATCTGCCGGGATGACAGCCCCTGGCCGGCCAGACGCAGACAGTCGGCCTGGCGAGCGGACAGGCCGTCGCTGGAACGCGGTGGGGCATGTTTGGAGGGAAGGGAAAGCGACTGGGGCATGGACTCAAGCCAGACCCGGATCGAAGTTTGCGGCAAGACCGCAAGGTTCGGACAGGAAATCTACGGTGTGAGGCGTACCCCGATCAGTCTTCCTCGTCCTTCGTGGGCGTGACCAGCCGTCCAATCCGTTCATCGAGCCAGGCCTTGGCCGCGTCATCCCGTCTCACGGCCTGCATTCCGAGATCCTTCAGGGTGCGGGTGAAGGCGTTGATGATCGAGCGCGTGTCGAGCTCCATGATCGCGTCGGCGACCTCCTCGTCAAACTCCTGCGTGACGACCCGAAGCGCGAGCATCGCCTTGTTGTCGGCGCAGCGGACGGCGAACTCCGGAGAGCCGAGCGCCATGCAGTCGATGATGGCGTAAGGATCGCTGTCCGTGGCCTCGGCGAACCGGTGGATGCGTTCGAGATTGATCTTCCCCTTTCCCGCTTCGAAATGCTCGTAGGACCGTTTGGCCATGCCCATGGCGTCGGCGACCTCGGCCGGCTTCATGCGTCGGTGCAGGCGGATCAACCGCAGAGCCGCAGCCAGGATTTCATTCTGAGAGCGGGGACGATCGCTTTCCATCAGCTCGGCTGCCTCGGGTTGTGGAGGTCAACGCGATTCTCGACGCCGTACTCCCGGTGGTTGAAAAATGGGGCAGTTGAGCATCAAATGAAAGACGGGAAGCTCACGGTGTCCCAAGTCTTGTGGAAAGTGCGCAAAGAACATGCGGTTCTTGTATGAAAACTGATATCCGTCCTTCCGCTACTGACCGACCGCCTCCGTTGTGTATTCCGGAGGTTCATTTCGGTTGCCTGGCGCCACACCGCATTCGGACGGGTGGCTCGTGATGCGCGAGAGAGACCATTTCGCGGCCGCCCGCACAGCGTTGGCCGGCTACGCCGCAGCGGGGCGTTTTGGCTGGGGTCACCCGCTCGTCGCCACCAGTCTGGCGAATGAGCTTGGTCTAAGTCCGACGCCTGTCCGCGAGGCCTTGGCTCATCTTGCCGGCGAGGGCATCATCGAGCATCGGCCGGGACGCGGCTATTTCGCACCGAGCCCGACCGCATCCGATATTGTTGGGCTCTACGAGCTACATCACCAGTTCTTGCGCTGGTGCTCCGTAGACAGCCTCCCGCCCGAAGCGTCGTCGACCGATCCGCCTGTGGATCCGGATCTGCGGGTTGAGACCATATTTGACCAGCTCGCGCAGCGTGGGGAAAACAGCGCTGTCCTCGAAGCCTATCGCCGGGTTTCAGCGCAGCTCAGACCAATTCGCAGGATTGAGGCGCTCCTTGGGGACACGGGACTGGAGATCGCGCTCGAGATTGAACGCCTGAGCTCGCGCGGTCCGGTTGGCGAGTTGGCGCGTGCACTCGACCAGTATCACGGAGAGCGGATCGCCCTTGCGCCATCGCTGGAGAAAGTGATGCGGCAATCGGCGTGAAGTATATTTCAAATATAGTTTGAAAATACGATCACCTGCGCGCGTCCTGATGCCGTCGGACAATCCCGTCCGGCAATAGGAGGCAATCACCATGCTGAAGAACCTGACGCGTCTGATCTCCCTGGGGTCGGCCGCCCATCACACCCGCGCCGAAGTCGGCACAGAGAAGCCCGAACTGAACCCGATCCAGTACTACGACGAGGCCGGATCGGGCCTGCTCCGGCTTGGCGCCGCCGCAGATCAGACCCGCGCGGACTCCCCGGACGGCGAGTTCGAGCTGATCCCGGTCCAGCGCTGGACAATGACCGGCGTGCGTTTCCACTGAACGACGGGACGTCGGCCCGCGAGGGCCGGCGTCCTCATCAGGGCGATCTCTCATGATGTTTCTGAAAGGCGGCGTGCATGCGGCCGTCATCGATACGGCGCTCGTGATCCTGGATCTTGAGGCCGACAACTATTTCTGTCTCCCGAACAGCGGCGAGACCATCGTACCTCGGCCCGACGGCGGCGCGGAGGTCCTGGACGGTCCGGCGGGCGACACGCTCGAGGCCGCGGGATTGCTTCAAGCCGAAGCGCCGCCATTGGTGCGAACACTGCCGGCGAAACCGTCGCGGACCGTCATCTACGAGCCCGCCGTTGTGACGTTGCGCGATATCACCGCGGGTCTCGCCGCCGCGCTCGAGATGAGGAAAATCAAACCGGGGTCCGGGATCGTCGCCTACTTGTCTGACCCCCCTCTACCTCAGAAGGGTGAGCGGGATGTGCTGAGGGCGGCGCGGGCGTTCTGGCGCCTGCAGCCATGGCTCCCGATCGAAGGGGAATGCCTCGTGCGGTCGGCGCTGCTCGTGCGCGCCCTCCGGCGGCAGGGGCTTGAGGCCGAGTGGGTCTTCGGTGTGCGGCTCTATCCGTTCATGGCCCATTGCTGGGTTCAAGCGGGCGACACATGCCTCAATGATGATGTCGAGCGCCTCTCGACGTATCAGCCCCTGCTGTGTCGATGATCCCCGCTGTCGACGCTCGCGCCTATCTCCTCGTCGACAGCGCCGACGCGACGCCATGCGATCGGGACCGCCTTGATCACGTCCGCCAAGAGCTCCTGAGAACAGGTTGGCGATCGGCTTTGATCGTTGACGACATCGAAGTTTTTCTCGGACCAAACGCGACCCTGGATGTGAAACAGGTCCACCGCCGCCACATCCTGATTGGAACTTGGCGACCGACCGACCGCGCCTTGTCGTCGGTCATCGGCACGAGCCAAACATCAACGGGCCTGGGCTCGGAGGTCGTCCGTTCCGGCTGGGGTCGATATCTTCTGGCGTGGCGCGATAACGACCGGCGTCTTGCTCTCCTTCGGGATCCCAGTGGCGCCCTCGACAGCGTCTGGTGGCGCAGCGGGACGCTGAGACTGGCGTCGGATCAGCCTCCGCAGGTCGCGGATGCGCTTCTCCCGCCGGAGATCGCGATCGACTGGGAGGTCTTGGAAGCCTTGTCGAACGATCCCGGACTGCTCAGCGACCAACCTCCGCTCCGCGGCCTCAACGTCCTCACGCCGGGAGATTTGATCGTCCTGGGCGACACCGTCGAGCGTCATGTCCTCTGGCGCCCGTCCAGATTTGTTGGTGCTGCGTTCGACGACAGTCCTGACGCCCTCCGCACCGTTGTCGATCATGTCGTCGCCGCGTCTCTGTCATCCCATGAGCGGATCCACGGCGAGATCTCCGGCGGCCTCGATTCTGCGATCGTTTCAAGCAGTGTCGCCGCCGCAGGGCTGGGGTCGCGGGCGCGCTTCGTCAACTATTTCGGCGACTGGGGGGAGGGGGACGAGCGTTCGTACGCGTTCGCAGCGGCCGAGAGATCCGGACTGCGCCTCACCGCGCGCAGAAAGCCCGTGGCTGCCATTACCGAAGCGCTTCTCCGCCCCTTGGGAGAGGGCATTCGCCCTGCGCTGCACGGCGTCGATGTCGCCTATGATCGCGACGTCGCCGGACGCCTCCAGCGGGGACGCGCCACCGCCCTGGTGACGGGGCAGGGCGGGGATGCAGTCTTCTATCAGGCGCCGGAACCTCGCATCGTGGTGGACCGCCGCCGCCGTGAAGGGCTGGCAGGGTTCCGACCTCGCTACTGGGGCGAAATGGCCCGATGGACGCGCCATTCCGCCTGGACGCTCGCGCGGGTGGCCCTCTGGCCTCCGCCGCGAGTACCCTCGGCGACGTCCCTCCACCCATGGCGGGCGGATGCCGCAGACCTCCCCCCGGGAAAGGATGGACAAGTCCACCGGCTCGCTAACTGTCAGCTTTTCTGGAGCGACTGCCTGCGCGCCAGGGCCGCCGAGCTGATCCATCCCTTGCTCAGTCAGCCCGTCATGGAGCACTGCCTTGCGATCCCCGCCGATCGTCTGACACAGGGCCCTAGAGACCGAGGCCTCGCGCGCAAGGCCTTTGCAGACCGATTGCCGGCGTCCATCGCCCAGCGGCGTGACAAGGGTGACCTCGGACGATTTTATGGCCACGTCGTCCAGCGCAGTCTTGCGGACCTGCGCCCCCTGCTGATGGAGGGGCTGATGGTCGAGCACCGACTGCTGGATCCGGTGGAACTGGGTCGAGACCTGGAGCCTGAACGCCTCCTATGGAGCCCTGGCGCTAACAGGCCCCTGCTGCTCGGCGTGCTCGAGGTCTGGGTGCGGCGTTGGACCCAGCGGATCGAGGCGCGCCGGCGGGCCGAGATAACGGCCTAACCAGTCGAGGATTCGCGCATGAAGATCCCTCACATTGCCAGGGCTCTCATAGACATGTCCCTCACCGTAGTAGGTCACCAGGGCCGCCTCGCGGTTTAGTCGATAGAGCGCGCTGAACAAGGCGCCCATGCGGGCGTTCTCCTGGTCGCCTTCTGCAAGGAGGGTCGGACTGCGCAGGCGTTCCACGCTGAAGAGGGGACTTTGAGCCACATAGTTCTCCGGGGAGGTCGAGAACGCGCCGAACCCGCCTTGGCCCGTCTCGCCCCATCCGGCCATCTGTCCGACCGGAACACCCTCCTCCGGCGACACGCGGAAGAATGGCGGCAACTCCATCGAACGAGTCAGCTCCGGATAGCCGCTCGTGGCGATTACCGCCTTGAAGCGATCAGACTGGGTCGCGGCGCGCAGGCTCGCATAGGCGCCGTAGCTGTGGCCCGTTACGGCCACCCGGTCCGGATCGATCAGGCCCCGCCGGCCGGCCTCTTTGACGATGGCGAAGATGCGGTCTGCGAGATCGTCCAGCCGCGGGCCGGATGCGGGGTCGGGCAGGTTGGCGATGAGCACAGCATAGCCGGCCCCCGCGATCACTGACGGATTGTTCTGCGGATTCCTGGAGCCAGGCAGGATCGTCGGTGGCGCCGCCGTCAGGGTCCTGCCGGGATAGATCTGGACCACGACCGGCGGACGTTCGCCGACTGCCATGCCGGCAGGAAGGAGAAGCCAACTCGTCAGGGACTGTCCCTCCGGTCCGGCGTGAGCGACCGGTTCGACCCGGCCCCAGGCGACGTCACGCCATGCCGCGTTGACCGTCGTCAGCGTCTGAACCTCATCCAGCGTATGAAGGCGGACGGTTGTGACGCCATGCTGGTCGAAACCCGTCGTCACGATCCCGGCCGGCATCACCGCTATAGCCCGCTCACCCTCCGGGATCGGCGATACGCAGAGCGGAGCCGCCGTCACAACCGTCTGGATGCAGGGCCCGTCAACGACCGCCCCCTGCCCAAGAAGAACGGGACTGGGGTTCCATTGTGCGGGATTGGCGCCGTCGGACATCTGCCCCGCGTCCACAAGCCGGCCCGAGGCGATCTTGGCCCCACTCAGGGCGTAGAGCCCGTCGCGACGTTGAAGCACGGTCCGATCGTCGAAGCGGGCGACGCGTTCGCCCGGCTCCCTGACCGGGAAGCGCGCGCCGTCGTCCCTTCGCCAGTACCGGTTCTGTTCGGTCGCACCGACCTGTACCAGAGGGCGCTCGCCGTCCCAGCTCGCCAGCGGAATGGCCACGCCGTCCCACGTCCTCTGCAGCCGGGGTCGGTCCTCGCCCGTGTCGAGCCTTGCGGCTCGCCCGTTGCGTCCGATGAGCCAGTAACGCCCGTCCTTGTCGAAGTCCGCCGACCCGTAGGGGCGCCCGAACGTGAGCAGCCGCGCGGAATCGGGGGACCAGGAGAGGAGATACATGGCGAGGTCCTCGCCCGGCAGCGGGTCGGAGACGACGCCGCTGTCCAGATCGATCACCGCGAGACGGCGGCGACGGATCGGATCCCCAACCAGGAGGGGTCGGTCCACTGCCGGTTGGATGTCCTCTCCATTGCGGAGGGCGGCGAGACGGCGCCCATCCGGCGAAAGCGCCATATCGAACCATTCGCCGTGCGCCAGAACACGATGGCTGCCTGTTTCGGCGTTGACGAGGATCAGGCATGAGGGAAGGGCTTGAGCCCGGGCGTCTCGCGTCGCCCCGCTGGGTATGTAAACGCCGCTCGAAGCATGACCGGAGGCCGCGTTCCGCCAAAGACCTTCAACCCGGTCCTGGGCTTGGAAACCGACCCGCATCTGAATCGGGAAATCGTCAAGCGGTCGAGCTATGACGGCCACTTCGGTCTCTGATCTCCAGGCGATGGAACGCCCGAACTGGCTCTGTTCCGGCGTGATCGGGAGCCACTGAACGTCGCCCGTCGCCAGGGTGAGGATCCCCATCCGGTAGGTGGCCTCGGTGACCTTGATCACCACCATTCTTGCGCCGCTCGGCGAGAAGGGGCCTGCGAGATAGCCCACATCGTGACCCGCCGCTGCGAACCGGCGCGTAGGCGACGCTGCGTCGACCGCGTGGATCTCCAACTCGGTCAACAGTGCGTAGGTCATGGTCTGGAAGCGATAGGTCGCGGCCTTGTTGTGGGCGGCCTGCCGTTCTACGACGACCCACCGTCCGTCGGGGCTAGTCCGGACCTGGCCGACGCCTTCACGTCCGATCAGATCTTCGACCCCGAACCGATGGGTTTGCGCCGACGCCGGACAGACTCCGGCCAGGCTCGCGGCGAGGGCGAGCATCAAGGGCAGCTGTCGCATCACCACGACTTCGTCAGCTGCAGCGAGATGAAACGGCCGAGCACATTCGCGTTGGCGGCGTCGTAGGCGATGCCTTCCGGCGCGTCGTAGAACGGCGGATCGCGGTCAAAGAGGTTCTGCACCGTTAGCGACACGGCGGTCCCTTCGAGCAGACCGGCGTCAGGCGCGAACCGCACCAGAACGTCGGCCGTCGTCCAAGAGCCGATACGGCGACCGGTGAGATCGGCGTAGTCGCTCACGTAGTTTAGCGAGGGGGCCACCGTCCAGGACCCTCGCGACCAGCTCGCTGACGTTCGTCCGCGCAGGCCCACCGGGAAGTTCGGGCGGTCGAGTTGGGATACGGTCGGTGATGTCGGTGTGGGCTGGGCGTCGAAACGCTCCAGCCAAGTCAGGTTGGCGTCGAGATCGAAGGCGTTGTCCTCGAGACTGAAACCGTAGCCGGCCGAGAGATCGAGGCCCTCCACCTGAACTCTGGCGGTGTTCACATAGCGGGCGTCCACGATCGCTCCGTAGGACGTCGCCGGGAACAGGTCGCGCAGATTTGTGGTCGGTAGATCGAGAATGGCCTGGACGGCTGCGCGATCGGCGGCGTTGTTCGCCGGATCGAGGGGGCGAACGAAGGGCGCCAGCGATGGATCGGAAAGGGCCGTGAGAATGCTCTCCAGCGCAGGTTGTCCGATGCGGTTGTCGAAATCGGTTCGGAAGACGTTCACGCCCACTCTCAGGCCGGGAACCCCTGCGGGCTTGATCTCAAAACCCGCAGTCCACGTGTCCGCTTCCTCGGGCTCAAGGTTCGGATTGCCGCCATAGAGGATCATCGACAGAATTTGCGATGATCCGCGCGGCAGGATGGAAGGACTGGCGCTGGCCGGGTCATTCAGCTCACGCAGGGCCGGCGCCCGAAAGGAGCGGCCGTAGTTTGCCCGAAGGAGAAGCCCGGCGGTCGGCTCCCACAGCACGCCGGCCTTTGGGCTCGTCGTCTGGCCAATGTCTCCGTAATCTTCGAACCGCGCCGCTAAAGACAATTCCAGTCGCTGAAGGCCGGGAAGGGCATTGGTCTCGCCGAAGATAGGCACGCGGAGTTCCGCAAAGGCGGCGCTGACATCGCGTTCGGTTTCCGTTCGGGCCCCGACGGTCGGAACCGCGCCCGAGGAGAAGGTGGTGACCTGACGTTCGAAGGTCTCCTGACGGAAATTCAACCCGGTTGCGAGACGAAGCGGTCCGCCCGGCAGCTCGACGACTGTGCCGCTGATCTGCAGATTAGCGGAGAGATTTCCGGTCTGGCTTTGGCTTCGCGTGTAGCCGGCGCTGATGAAGTTCAAAATGGTTGCGCTGTTGGAGGCGCCACTGCCGAAGGGGTTGAAGAAGCCGTCGCGCGCCGTGCTGAACGACGTGGCGGGGCTGTCCGCAATCGCGCCGAGGGCCTCACGGAGATTGGTGGACTGCAAGGCGCCGTCGGAACCCGTACGGGCGTCTTCTGTGCTGTAAGAAACGTAGGACTCGAGCCGCCAGTCCCGGAAAAGGTCAGCCGTTCCCCCGAGGCTGGCGCCGAAAGATTCGACTTCGCCGAAGACTTTCGGAGCCGCGATCTCGCCCTGGAAGGAATAAGCGATCGTGTGGGAGTTGGCTCCGGTCGGGGACGCGAAGTAAGGGTTGGCTCGTGTCACGGTCAGCAGCGTGGTGATCGCGGTCGAGACGGTTTCGTATTCGCGGAGGCCCCATCGAGCATCGCCGCTGAACTCGAAGCGGTCGCCAAAAGATTGGCGAGCGGCGGCATAGGCGCTTTGGCGCGTCTGGCGCGGAAGGACGTTACCCATCGCCCTGAAGTTCTCGAGATTGGTCTGCCCCAGCCGGAAATCGGCCGGGAGCAGGCCCACCCCGTTTTGGCCATCCGGGATACTGTATCTCGGCACCTGGCTCCCGGTCGCGGGATCAAGAACAACGATGTTGCCGGGATTACTGTAGAACGAGCGCCGATCGCGTCCGCCTAGCCAGGTGTGGTCCGCATCGCTCGCGCGCCGGCGCTCTGATGCAGCCAACGCATCGCGGTCGTTGTATTCGTAGGTGAGCATGGCCGAACCGCTCGCCCACCGTCGTCCCCAGACCTGCGCAATTTGATATTCGCCGCTCGCGCCGTCGGCCGTACTGCCGACCCTTACCCGGGTCTCCGCACCGTCGTAGTTGTCTCTGAGGACGATGTTCACGACGCCGCCGACGGCGTCGGCGCCGTACAAGGCCGAAGCGCCATCCAGCAGGACATCGACGCGTTCCACGGCAGCGGTGGGAATGGTTGAGACGTCGACGAAGTCTCCTTTGGAGCCGGTGCCTGCGAGCCGCCGCCCGTTGATCAGGACAAGGGTCGCATCGCTTCCGAGCCCGCGAAGATTGACGCCGTTTGCGTAGTTCGAGTTGGTGCCCGAGCGATCTCCCCCGTTGTTGATTGCGCCCTCGTTTGCCGACCCGCCGAAGTTCTGGGGCAGGGCGGCCAGGAGTTGGGCGACGGTTGCACGGCCTTGGCGATCCATCTGGTCGCGGGTCACCGATACGACCGGCGAAGGACCATCGGCGACCCCTCGGATCAGACTGCCGGTGACGATGACGTCTTCGATCTCGGTCGCTTCATCAGAGACCGCCGCCCGGGTCGATGGGTCGAAGACGACGAGGGTGTTCGGGCTCGTGCGGCGGGCGCGCAGCCCCGTGCCCTCCAGCAGGGTGGTGAGAGCCCGATCCGTGTTGAGCGACCCGGTGACGCCCGGGGACTGGCGGCCTGCGACGAGGTCGGTGGAGTAGAGAATTTGCTCGCCGCTCTGGGCCGCGAACAGCGGCAGTGCGGTTTGCAGCGGGCCGGCCGGAACGCGGAACTGCACGGCAGCCGTTTGCGCCTGGGCGATGACTGGCGTCGCCGCAGCGAGCATCAATACGCCAAGCGCAGTGGAACAAGGACCGATACGCATAACACTCCCCCGAAATGGATACCCGCACAAACGCGGGTTGGGGAAGAGACGAAGGGGCGCGGTAAAACCCCTCAGCGCACCGCCGCATTTTTCGCAGGGGCGTCACGAATGACGATTTGACCGGTTGGAGTCCGCTCGGCGACGACGGGATAAAGCTCGACGAGCGCGGAGACGAACCCCTCGACGTCGCCCGTGTTGAAAGCGCCGCTGACGGCGATGCGGGATATGCCAGGCGACTGAAGTACGACCTTGGTGCGGCTGTAGCGATTGACCTCGGCGACGGCGGTTTGGACGCTGTCGCCAGCGAAGATCAGTCGCCCCGCCGTCCAACTCGTTTCCGAGGCGACGTCCACGGTCCGGACGGCGGGACGCGGCGAGGTCGTGACGATCTGCTGGCCCGGCGTGAGGGACCACCCCTGAGAGACCGCTGAACGATCGCTTACATCGACCTTGCCCTCGACGAGGGTCACCTGAGCGCCGTTACCCGATCGACGCACGTCGAACCGGGTGCCGACGGCCGTCACGTCGGTGTCCCCGGCGCTGACGATGAACGGGCGCGCACGATCGCCCCGAACCTCGAAGAAGGCCTGACCGCTCGCCAGTTCCACGGCGCGTCGCTCGCGGGTCAGCTTCACGCGGATGGTGGAGGCGGTGTCCAGCGTCACCCGCGACCCGTCAGCCAGGACCACCACCCGGCGCTCCCCTAAATCCGTCTCGTAAGACTGAGGGCGGCTGGACCATAGGGCGACGCCGACCGCAAGCGCGGCGATAGTGGCGATCGCCCCCAAGGGAACGACACTTTTGGCCAACCGGCTTTGGGATTGACGCGACGCGTCGGCTCGAGCGCGCGCACCCTGCGTCAAGGCGGCGATATCGGCGTCCCCCTTGAGGCTTCCCGCCGCCTCCCACATGGTCTCGATGCGCGAATAGGCCTCGGCGTTCTCCGGGTTGCGGCGCCATTGGCTGAAGGCTGTGATATCCGAAGCCGCGACCCGCTTCTGGTTGAGGGTCGCGAACCATGACGCGGCTTCGCGGCGTCTTGCGTCCAGGTCTTTGTCGGCAGTCATCGTTCGTGCCTTAGACGTCCAGTTGCGCCATACAGTGCTCGACGGCCTTGGCCATACGTCGTTCGACTGTAGCCAAGCTGATCCCGTGAGCCAGAGCAATCTCAGGGTATGTCATACCGTCAAACCGGCTCAGGACGAAGACGTCCCTGTAGAGTGGCGGCATCGTCTGCAGGATTTGCTTGAGATAGAGGCGATCAACAGGCGCGTCAGCCCCCGTGCTCAGGATCGGAGCCGCACCTTGCAACGCGCGGTCACGCCGGACCAAACGGCGATGCTCGTCGCGGACAAGGTTTAGCGCGACCCGAAGGAGCAGCGCCTTTGGGTGCCGGATGTCCTCAAGGAGATAGGGGGTGAGACGCAGATAGGTCTCCTGCACCACGTCGTCCGCCTCGTCGACGCCGACACGCCCGCGAAGCCGCTTTTCCAGCCATCCCGAATAGCGGCGGTAGAGCCCGTTGAGGCTCGCCGCTGCGCCCGGATTCAACTCCTTCACATCGCTCAACGCGACCTCCAGCCGGCTGTCAGACGGCGGGAATCCGAGAGCGCGTCCGCGCGGGCCGGACGCACTCAGGGGTGCGCTGCGGTCGATGGCGGACGGACGCCGCGCGACAGGGCGCGGTCGTAAAGGTTGAGCTTCGCACAGGGGATTCCCGGCCCCTATCGACGCAAACGCCGACGGCTGAGCATGAATCAAACCGAGTCCGTGTGCAAGGCGGAGGGGGTCGGGCGAGGAATCCTCTGCGAAGAGGCCCGCTACTTCAGGGTGAAACGCCGCCTCCGCCAAAGGCAGGCCCCGGCTCAAGTCCCGCCCCTATATGACGGCGCCCGACACCAACCCGTTTAGGCGCCGTCACCCGCCAGGGCAAGTCATCCGTGACGCACGATACGCGACCGGAACGACCGGGTTTGGCTGATGCGTTTCCGCAAGATTTTTGCGGAGTCGCCGCAAAGGGCTTGCGTTGTCGGGTCGGAGAGGGCGGGTCACGATACGACGGTCAAAGGCGAGGTAAATCATGCCCCCAGACCATCAAATGGATGTCGGATCGCAGCGCTTCGCGTTGAGCCCGAGGGAGCTCGAATGCCTCATCTGGGTCACTCGCGGAAAGAGTTCCGGGGATATCGGCGGCATCCTTGGACTGTCGCCCCGCACGGTCGACAGCTATTTGGAAAAAGTCTGTTCGAAACTCCGGGTCCGGACAAGAATCGAGGCGGTCGCAGTCGCAGTGCGGGCCGGCGTGATTGAACCGGATTAATAGGTCGCCACACGCAGCGCGCGATTTTTGATCAAGAATCGGATCATGATCGCTCATCTGAACTGTGATCATATCGTCGATGCCCGGATCTGTTGTCCAAGCTTTCGCCAAGGAGATCGCATTTCGCGACGTACGGCGGCTTGAAACCTATCTTGCCGAGCATGTCGCGGCACGGTTCGACATCGCGGGCGACCTTATCGGCAGAACGGCGCTGCTCGGGTTCTGGCGCCGGCTCTTTCAAACCTATTCGCTCTTCGAACTGCACATCCTTAAATGCGTCGCCGAAGATGATCTCGTGATCGCGGAGAGCGCCTACCTCCTGGCGGCACGCCGCGGAGGATTGCTGGACGTGCGCGCCATCAGCGTCTTTGAGGTCGAGCAGGGCGTCATTACGCGCTGGCGCGACCATGCGGATTTGGCGGAGGTGCCGCTGTCTGAGAAGGACCGGTGGCGGCGACTCAGTGCTGATCGTTGGTGAAGGGGAGGGGGCGGGCCGGGAACTTCTGTGTGAAGCTCGACGTCTTCACCCGTGATCGCCGCCGACGCAGAACGTCCCCTGGCTCAAGATCAAAGGCTATCCGGTCGAGGCCCGCCGACTGGCATCCTAGCTGGAGTTTGAGCCAAGCCAAACCCTGATGCTTGGCGCTCGATCGTGGGACTAAGGTTGGCCGGAGCCCGTCAGCGGAAGAAGGCGCGAGGGTTTATTTGGAGCGTGCGCCTTCACGCTCCAGTTTCCCGAGCTGTTCGCCGACGAAGTAAGGGGACTCAGCAGTCGGGAGGTTTGCGGAACATCCGGCCCAAACCTATGCTGGCTCAGACTGGCAGTGAGGCGCCTTGCGCCATGGCGGCGAAACGCATGGCGCCCAGCGCCCAAGGTTCGCTCTTGCCGGCGGCGAAACTCACCCGACGTTCCCCTGAGACAATACCGTTGGAGAAGGCGAGGTGACCGCGCCGAGCTGCAGGTCGCCAGCCCCGCTGAGCGCCTCGATCACACGGCAGTCCGAAACGCGTCCGCCGGCGCAGGCGACCTGCATTCGCGAAAGCTCGGTGCGAAGGGCCTGCAGACCCGCTATCTTGGCGTCGACGGCCGCGAGCTGGCGTTCCGCGATCCGGTTGGCGTCCCCGCAGGGCCGTTCCGGTTCGTCCGCGAGATCGAGCAGCGCTCGAATGTCGTCGATCTCGAACCCGAGCTGGCGGGCATGACGAATGAAGGACAGGCGACGAAAGGCGGGCTCGTCATAGACCCTGTAGTCGCTCTCGTTGCGCGCGGCGCGCGGAAGCAAGCCGATCTGTTCGTAGAAGCGGATGGTCGGGACTTTCACGCCAGTCGCCGCGGACAAACGGCCGATGGAACGGGCGGGCGATGAGACGGTGGGCATGACGGCAGGATAGGCGCTTGACCCTCTAGTGGCTAGAGGGTGCAGAAGGCGGGCATGAGCGCACGCGATACCCCGGTTTCCTGCTCGACGGCCCCCTCCGGCTGTTGCGGTCAGGTCGTCAAGTTCGACGGGGCCTCCCCGGCTTATCGGCGCATTCTGGTCGCCGTCATCGCCATCAACCTGGTCGGCTTCGCCGCGATCGTCGCCGGCAGCGTCGTTCAGGGCTCTGCAGCCCTTGCCGCCAACGCGATGGACTTTCTGGCCGACAGCGCGACCTACGCCATAAGTCTGTGGGTGATCGGCCGGTCCGTCCGGGTGCGGTCAGGGGCGGCGATGTTCAAGAGCCTGAGCCTGGTCCTCATGGCTGTCTCCGTATTCGGCTACGCCGTCTGGCGAGCCGTTTCCGGACAGCCGCCCGAGGGATCCGTCATCACCGGCCTCGGCCTGTTTGGCTTCGCCGCAAACCTCGTGGCCGCCCTGCTGCTGGTGCGCTATCGCGAAGGCGACGCGAATGTCCGCTCCGTCTGGCTTTGCACCCGCAACGATCTCGTTCACAGTCTCGGCGTGGCCGCCGCCGGCGGTCTTGTCTGGCTGACGGGTTCGCGCTGGCCCGATTTGCTGGCCGGCGCGCTGCTCGGAGCCGTCTTCCTGCATTCCGCCCTGTCCATCCTGCTGCAGGCGCGGCAGGAGAGCCGATCGGCTCGGGCATGACCCGGCGCGTTCAGAAGGTAAGACGGACCGGCTTGGAGCGCTTTGCGGGAGAGGCGCGACCCGCTGTCCGCCGTGCGTCGTTCGCTCGCGGGGCGAGGTCTGCTCGCGGAGCGGTGAAACCGTCGCAGCAAGCGGACTGTGTAACAGATTGCTCCTCCGCTCGAATAAAAGTATTCAGCGCGCGATGACTTGGTCAATGGCGACATGGGCGAGACTGATTCTGGCTGTGACCTTGGTCGCCGCCGTGTTTTTCGTCGCCCCTATCGCTGACGCCGCGACCTGCGCCCCAGAGACGACCTCGGCTCACGCCATGGTCGCTCAGGATGCAGGCGATAGCGACCAGGCCGACCTAGGCGGTGGGCACGGCATCTGCACCCACGGTCATTGCCACCACAACGGAACCGCCCGTGCGGATGTCGCCGACGACATCGCGATGCAAATCCACGCAAGGCCGGTTCACGCCTTCCCCTCGAGTGATTTTCCGTCGTCGATCTCGCCCGACGGCCTGAAGCGCCCGCCCAGAGTCTGACTCGACCTCTGCGCCGCCGTGCGCGCGATCTCGTGTCAAATTTCTGGAAGATGAATCATGCCTCCCTCACATCGCAGGCCGCCGCGTTTCGCGGTCGGCTGCGCGCTGGCCGCATTTGCGGCCGTGCTGGCCAGTCCCGCTTGGGCTGACCCCGCTCCGTCGTTCGCCGAGCTGCTCGCCCAGCTCGATCAAACCCCAGCCACCCTTGAAGCCGGCGCCCTGTCGGACGCCGCCGAAGCGCGTGTCCGCCAGGCCCGTGTCAGGCCTAATCCGACGATCGCCCTCGACGCCGAGAACGCGTTCGGCACGGGGCCCTTCTCCGGCTACGCCAACGCCGAAACCACCTTGTCGATCAGTCAGGACCTTGAGCTCTGGGGACGCCGAACCGCGCGGGTGAATGTCGCCCGCGCGGAAGCCGGAACCGCGGCGCTGCAACGGGATCTCGCCGTCATCGACGCCGCCGGACGGCTCGCTCAGGTCTATGCCGACGCGGAAGCCGCTCAAAGGCGGGCCGTCCTGGCCGAGGAAAGCCTGACCCTGACCATCGCCGATGCGAGGGCCGCCTTGGTTCTTGTCGAGGAAGGCCGTGAGCCATTGCTGCGTGGCATCCAGGGTGAAAGCGAAGCGGCTGCGGCGCGCGCCTCGCGCGATGAGGCTGTCGCGGAGCGCGACGCGGCCTTCGCGCGACTGACCGCTGTCGCCATGCTGGCGGCTCCGGTGACGGCCATCGATGCCAGCCTGCTGGACCTCGCGCCTGCCTCCACCTTCGCGGCCCCGGAGGATGCGCCGACCGTTCGCGTCGCCGAGGCTCAACGCGCGGCCGCCGAACGCCGGATCGACGTGGAGCGGATCCGCTCGCGCCCGGATATCAACGCCAGCGTCGGTGTCCGTCGCTACGAGATGGAGGACGCGACGGCGCTGACTTTCGGCGTCAGCATGCCGCTGCCCCTGTTCGACCGCAACCGCGGGAACATAGACGCGGCGCAGGCCGACTTCCGGGCTGCGGATGCGCGGCTTCTCGGCGCCCGTCAGGAAGCCCAGGCCGATCGGGCCGCAGCGCGGGCGCGGCTTGCCGCCTCCGTCAGCCGGGTCTCCGCCGCCGATGCGGGGGTGGCGTCCGCAGAGGAAGCCTACCGTCTGTCGCGGATTGGAACCGAAGCCGGGAGGATCTCCCAGCTCGAACTGCGGGTCACCCGCACCGCCCTGATCTCAGCTCGAACTTCGGCCGTCGATGCACGCCTTGCACGCGTCCAGGCCGAGATTGAACTCGCGCGCCAGGACGGCCGCGCCCCATTCCAAGGAGCCCAATGATGCGCAAGCGCACATCCAACAAGACGTTGCTCATCGGCGGCGCCGCCGCCGTCGTTCTTCTCGGCGGAGGTGGGCTCTTCCTGCTCACGCGCGGCCCGGACGCTCCAGCCGCTGCCGAGGGTGGGACGAGTCACGCTGAAGAAGAAGGGACCCATGCCGAGGGCGAGGCCGGCCACGAAGGCGAGGCCGAAGCGCCGGAAGGCTTCGTCGCGCTAAGCGCGGCCCAGGCCCAGGCCGCCAGCTTGATCGTGGTCGGCGTCGGTAGGGGAGGGGGAGCGGAAACCCGGCTCTCCGGGCGGGTCGAGCCCATGGTCGACGCGCGCGCCGCTGTTGCTGCGTCCGTCGGTGGGCGCGTTGAGCGAGTTCTCGTGGCACCGGGTCAGACGGTCCGGATCGGCCAGCCTCTGGTGAGCGTCGTCAGTGGCGAAGCGGCGACCTTCCGCGCGGACGCGGACGCCGCGGCCGCCGAGACGGAGGCGGCGCGCCAGGCCTATCAACGCAACCGCAATCTGGCGGATCAGGGCGTCGTCGCGCGACAGGAAGTCGAGGCGTCCCGCGCGCAACTGCTCAGCGCCGAAGCTGGCGCCCGGGCGGCTCGCGCGCGGTCCAGCGCAGCGGGCTCGCCCAACGCTTCAGGCCGCCTCAGCGTCACCAGCCCCATCGCCGGGGTCGTGACCAGCGTTCAGGTCGGACCGGGCGGCTTCGTCGCCCAGGGTGGCGTTGTCGCCGAGGTCACCAACCCGGCCAGGGTTGAGCTGGTCTTCAACGCGCCGCCTGCGTTGTCTGCCAATGTCCGGGCCGGGGCGCCTCTGCGGGTCAGCAGCCCGAGCGGCGACTTCGACGCCATCGTCACCGGCGTGGCCGCAGGCGCGGGCGGCGAGAGCGGCGCCACGGTCATCCGGGCCCGACCGACGGGCTCGGTCCTCCCGCCGGCCGGTTCAGCCGTCACGGGTGCGATCGTGACGGGCGAAACCACGGGCGGTCTCACCGTTCCAACCGAGGCGGTCCAGACCGTTGACGGCAACACCGTCGTCTTCGTCCAAGTCCCGAACGGCTTCCAGGCCCGTCCTGTGCTCGCCGGCCGTCAGGCCGGGGGGCGGACCGAAATCCTGCGCGGCCTCACTGGGGCTGAACGGGTCGCCGGCACGAACGCCTTCCTCCTCAAAGCCGAGCTCGCCAAGGGCGAGGCCGAGCACGGTCACTAGGGGCGCACCAGATGTTCAAGTTTATCATCGAGCTCTCGGTTAAATTCCGATGGTTCGTGGTCCTCGCCACGGCGCTCGTCGCGGCCTACGGACTCCTCGAACTGACACGGCTTCCCATCGACGCCGTGCCGGACATCACCAATCGCCAGGTCCAGGTGACCACGGTCGCTCCGGCGCTCGCGCCCGAACAGATCGAACGGCAGGTCACCTATCCGATCGAGACCGCCATGGCCGGCATTCCCGGCCTGACGACGACCCGATCCCTGAGCCGAAACGGCTTCAGCCAGGTCACGGTCATCTTCACCGACCAGACGGACATCTATTTCGCCCGTCAGCAGGTGGCTGAACGCCTTGCCGGCGCCCGGGAGGCCATGCCCGAAGGGGTGGAGCCGACCATGGCCCCAATCACGACGGGTCTCGGTGAAGTGCTGATGTGGACGGTCGACTACAAGCCGTTCAACAGTCAGAACCTCGCCAAGCCTGGCGAGACGGGCTGGCAGGCGGGCGGAGCCTATCTGACGCCGGAAGGCGATCTGCTTTCGACCCCGCAGCAGCGCGCCACCTATCTGCGCACCGTGCAGGACTGGATTGTCGCGCCGCAGATGCGGACCGCTCCCGGTCTCGCCGGCGTCGACACCGTCGGCGGCTATGTGAAGGAGTACGCGGTCCGTCCCGACGTCGCGCGCCTCTCCGCCTACGGCTTGGGCATGGGTGACCTGATCCAGGCTCTCGACCGCGCCAACACCCAGGCCGGCGCGGGCTACATCCAGCGCGCTGGCGAAGCGCTGACGGTCCGCACCGACGCCCTGGCCTCAACCGTGGAGGACCTGGCTCAGGCGCCGGTCGTCAACCGGAACGGCCTGATCGTTCGCGTGGCTGACGTTGCAACAGTCGAAATCGGCCAGGCCCCGCGTCTGGGCGGCGCCAGCCGTGACGGCCACGAGGCCGTGCTCGGTACGGCGCTGATGATCGCGGGCGGCAACAGCCGCACCGTGGCCCAAGCGGCCGGGGAGCGCCTTGAGGAAGTTCGCAAGACCCTGCCCGCAGGGATCGAGGCGGTAACGGTTCTCGACCGTAGCGCCCTGGTCAACTCGACGATTTCGACGGTGGCGCGCAACCTCATCGAGGGCGCGCTTCTGGTCATCGTCGTGCTGTTCCTGCTGCTCGGCAACATTCGTGCGGCCAGCATCACAGCGCTGATGATCCCGATCAGCTTCCTGTTCGCGGTCATCGGCATGAACCGGTTCGGCATCAGTGGAAACCTGATGAGCTTGGGCGCGCTGGACTTCGGCCTTCTGGTCGACGGGGCGGTCATCGTTGTCGAGAGCACCTTGCTGATGCTGTCGCAGCGGCGGATTGATCTGGGACGGGCCCTGACCCGTCGGGAACGCCTTGATGTCGCCGTGGCCGCAGCCCGCAAGATGGTCAAGCCGGCCGCCTTCGGTCAGCTGATCATCCTGCTCGTCTTCACCCCCTTGCTGATGCTCGAGGGCGTCGAGGGCAAGACGTTCGTCCCCATGGGCGCGACGGTCATGCTCGCGCTCGTCGGCGCCTTCATCTTCTCCTTCACCTTCGTTCCGGCGATGACGGCCCTGCTGGTGCGGGAACCCAAGAAGGTCGAGACCGACGAACACGGCCAAGCCCACGAACATGAGACCTTCCTGCTCCGCCACGCGCGGCGTTGGATCCAGCCGGCCATCCGCGCCGCCGTCGATCGTCCTAAGATCGTCCTGATCTCGGCACTCGGCGCGGTTGTTGTCGGTGGTCTGGCCTTCTCATCCCTGGGACGGGAGTTCATCCCCACTCTGGACGAGGGCGACATCGCCATGCAGGCGCTGCGAGTTCCCTCGGCGTCGCTGGAACAGTCCCTCGCCATGCAGATGGCGTTGGAACGGGTCATCACCGCCCAGCCGGAAGTCGAGACCATGTTCTCCAGGACCGGCACCGCCGAGGCGGCCGTCGACCCGATGCCGCCCAACATTTCGGACAGTGTCATCGTTCTGAAAGACCGCAAGGACTGGCCTGATTCCGGTCTCGAGAAGGAGGCCCTGCTCGAGCGGTTCGAAGAGCTTGCCAATCAACAGATCGGCAATAACTTCGAGTTCAGCCAGCCCATCGAGCTCCGCTTCAACGAGCTGATCTCAGGCGTGCGGACGGACCTCGCGGTCATGGTCTACGGCGATGACTTCGACACCATGCAGCGGGTCGCGGATCAGGTGGCCGGCGCGCTGCGCCAGACCACCGGCTCCGCCGACGTTCGCGTCGAACAGGCGTCCGGCTTGCCGACCCTGACGGTCAGCGTCGACCGATTTGCGGCGGCCAGCTACGGCCTGTCCGCAGCCGACGTCTCCGAGGCGGTCTCGGCCGCCATCGGCGGCGCGGAGGCCGGTCGGATCTTCGAGGGCGATCGTCGCTTCGATGTCGTCGTCCGCCTCCCCGACGACGCCAGGAACGATCCGGCGGCGCTTGCCGCCCTGCCAATCGTCTCTTCGACGGGCGTGACCGTGCCCCTGTCTTCGGTCGCGCGCATTCAGAGCGCCGAAGGGCCGAACCAGATCAGCCGCAATGACGGCAGCCGCCGGATGGTGGTTCAGGCTAACGTCCGCGGCCGGGATCTGGGCGGTTTCGTCACCGACGCCCAGCAACGGGTCGAACAGATCGCGCTTCCGCCGGGCGTCCGCCTGACCTGGGGCGGTCAGTTCGAAAACCTCGAGCGCGCCCAGCAGCGTCTGGGGCTGGTGATCCCGATCGTCTTCGTACTGATCGGCGTGTTGTTGTTCATGGCTCTGGGGTCGTTCTCGGAGGCTGGTCTTGTCTTCGCCTGCGTGCCGCTGGCCCTGATCGGCGGCGCCCTGGCGCTGCTCCTGCGAGGGATGCCGTTCTCGGTGTCTGCAGCAGTCGGCTTCATCGCCGTTTCAGGGGTGGCGACCTTGAACGGGCTCGTCCTGATGCAGGCCATTCGCGAGCGATTGCAGGCGGGTCTTGCGCCGCGTGACGCAGCGATCGAAGGCGCTTCGAGCCGGCTGCGGGCGGTGTTGACGACAGCCTTCGTCGCCATCGTCGGCTTCATCCCGATGGCGATCGCCCATGGCGCGGGCGCCGAGGTTCAGAAGCCTCTGGCGACCGTCGTCATCGGCGGGCTGCTGACCGCGACCGCCCTGACCCTGCTGGTGCTTCCGACCTTCGCGGCCAAGGCGGTGCGGCACCGCAAGGATGAGGGGGTCGAGGATTGATTGCTCGCAATCAGAATGACCGTCAGCAGGGGCGCACCCTGCTGACGGTTCTTGCGCTCAATGCGGGCCTGGCGGTTGCGCTCGGAATCGGCGGCTGGTCCGCCGATTCCAGCGCCCTGCTGGCCAATGCGGTCGACAACGCTTCGGACGCTGCGGTCTACCTGATCAGCTTCCTCGCGATCGGCCGAGCCGGCTCGTGGAAGCGGGGCGCGGCGCGTTTTTCGGGCGTGATGCTCCTCATCTTCGGCGCCGGCGTCCTTCTGGACGCCGGTCGTCGATTCCTGGTCGGAACCGAACCGATCGGCCCAACCATGATGGGGCTCGCGATCGTCGCGGCGATCATCAACCTCATCTGCCTGCAGTTGATCCGCCGCCAGGACAGCGGCGACGTCAACATGAAGGCGGCCGAGACTTTCAGCTTTAACGATTTCGCCTCCAACGGAGGAATCCTCGTCGCGGGGGGGCTCGTACTGTGGCTCGACCAGGCTTGGCCGGACCTCGTGGTCGGTGTGCTCGTCGCGGCCATCGCGGTGAAGGGCGGCGTGGACATCTTGCGAGATGCCGCGCGCACCAAAGTATAGGAGAACGATGAATGACCTCCGCAACCAAATCTGGCGATACGGCGGAAGCTCACGATCATGCGACCGGCGATGGCCATGCCCACGGTGAAGGCGGCATCCTTGGAGCCAATACCGAACTGATCTTCGCCCTCGCGTCGGGGGCGGCGCTGGCCGTAGGCTTCGGCTTGGAGAAACTCGTTCCTAATCTGCCGGCCTGGTTGCCCATCGCGCTCTATGTGGTCGCCTATGGGTTCGGAGGGTTCTTCACTGTGGGGGAGGCGGTCGCAAACCTTCGTCAGAAGCGCTTCGAGATCGACACCCTGATGCTCGTCGCCGCCGCGGGCGCGGCGGCGCTCGGCGCCTGGGCCGAAGGTGCGCTTTTGCTGTTTCTGTTCAGCATCGGTCATGCCCTTGAGCACTACGCCATGGGGCGGGCAAAACGGGCGATCGAGGCCCTGGCGGATCTGGCGCCCCGGATCGCCCATGTGCGGCGTGACGGGCAGGTCGTCGAACTGCCGGTCGAAGAACTGGTGGTCGGCGACACCGTGGTGGTGCGTCCGAACGAGCGCCTTCCGGCCGACGGCTTCGTCGTGGTGGGAACGACAAGCATCAATCAGGCCCCGGTGACCGGCGAGAGCATGCCGGTGGACAAGCAGCCGGTCCCGGACGCCGCTGCGGCCCGCGAGCGGCCGGCCCAGGTCGGATCTGCGTCCCTCGTCTTCGCGGGCACCATCAACGGCGCCGGTGCGATCGAGATCGAGACCACCCGCAAATCGAGCGACACCACCTTGGCCAAGGTGGTCCGGATGGTGAGCGAGGCCGAGACCCAGAAGTCGCCGACCCAGCGCTTCACGGACAGGTTCGAGCGCATCTTCGTGCCTGTCGTCCTGGGCTTGGCCTTCGTGTTGTTGTTCGCCTGGGTGGTGGTCGATGAGCCGTTCCGCGACAGCTTCTATCGCGCCATGGCCGTCTTGGTCGCCGCCAGCCCTTGCGCGCTCGCCATCGCCACCCCGAGCGCGGTCCTGTCGGGCGTCGCCCGTGCGGCGCGCGCGGGCGTTCTGATCAAGGGCGGCGCGCCGTTGGAGAATCTCGGCTCGCTCAACGCCATCGCCTTCGACAAGACCGGGACCCTGACCGAGGGTCGGCCCCGGATCACCGATGTCATGCCGGTGCGCGGGACGACGGAAGCCGACCTCCTCGCAATCGCGGTCGCCGTCGAGCGGCTCAGCGACCATCCGCTCGCGGACGCGATCGCCCGCGACGGCTCCGAACGGCTGGGCGATACCGCGCTCGTGGCCGCAACCGAGCTCAAGAGCCTGACCGGCAAGGGGGTGACGGCCCAACTCGGCGGCGAGACGATCTGGATCGGCAAGCCCGAGATGTTCGGGGCCGACGGCGTGGCGGGTCTCGACGACGAAACGACGGCCGTCGCCGCGCAACTGCGCGACCAGGGGCGGACCCTGATGGTGGTGCGGCGCGGGACGCGAGACCTCGGTGTCATCGGCCTGCTCGACACGCCGCGCGCTGCGGCCGGGGCCGCGCTCGCGGCGCTCCGGGCCCTCGGCGTCCAGCGCATGATCATGATCTCGGGAGATCACCAGAAGGCCGCCCAGGCCATCGCGGAGCAGGTCGGGCTGACCGAGGCGTGGGGCGATCTCATGCCGGAGGACAAGGTCGACGCCATCAAGAAACTCCGCGCGGACGGCAAGATCGCCATGGTGGGCGACGGCGTGAACGACGCCCCAGCCATGGCAACGGCCACGGTCGGCATCGCCATGGGCGCGGCCGGGTCCGATGTCGCCCTCGAGACCGCGGATGTCGCCCTTATGTCCGACGACCTGTCGCAGTTGCCGTTCACGGTCGGCCTGAGCCGGCAGACCCGCCGGATCATCCTCCAGAACCTCTATGTCAGCCTCGGCGTCGTCGCCTTCCTGGTGCCCGCGACCATCCTCGGTCTTGGCATCGGTCCCGCCGTGGCGCTCCACGAAGGCTCGACCCTGCTGGTGGTGTTCAACGCCCTTCGGCTGCTCGCCTACCGCGACCGAACCGCGCCCACCCTTCCAACCGCAATCCCAGCCGCCCCCGTGGTCGCGCGGGGTCTCTCGAGGACATCGTCATGAAGCGTTTCGGATGGATCTCCGTCATCGCCGTCTTTCTCGCCCTTTCGGCCTTCGCCTTCGGCATGATCTCGCGGCAAACCCGTGGCGTCGCTGCGGCGCCGTCGGCGGTGGATGCCCGCCCGAGCGACACCGAAGCAAGTCACGCTGGCGCGCCCGAAGACAGCCCGTCGACCCGCGCCTATCGCGAGGCCAGCGCGCAGATGCATCAGGCCATGAGCATCAACTACACCGGCGACGCCGACATCGACTTCCTGCGCGGAATGATCGCCCATCACGAGGGTGCGCTCGCGATGGCCAAGGTCGCCGTCGAGCATGGCGAAGCCCGCGACGTTCGCAATCTGGCCGATGAGATTATCGCGGCCCAGGAATCCGAGATTGTCCGGATGAGAATCCTCCTTGCGCGCCATGAGGACACGCCCGCGCCCGGCGCAAGGCCCTGACGGATGGCCGGCAAGCGCTTCACCGTGCGCGGCCGAAGCATTCGTTGGCGCGAAGGCCGCTATCGCCAACGAGGGCGGCGGCTCCAGACACGCCCGCTCAGGCCAAGGCCCGTGCTCGATACGCTCATCGCCATCGGGGTCAGCCTGTTCGCGGGCGGCCTGGTCTTCTGCATGGCGCTTCTGCTGCTCGGCGCCCACAAGGTGCCGCTGCATTTTGGTTACGGCGCCATTCTGGGCGGCGTGATCGCCTGCTCGTTCGTGTTCGGCCCCCGCGATCGGGCGGGACTGATGATCGTCGGTGGCTTGATCGTCGTTTGGGTTTTGGGAACGACCGGCCTTTATCTTTCGCGAGACCAGATCGTCCTGCATCCACATGAGCACCACAGCGCCGTCGCCGGGTATGCGCCACGGAAGACTGACTGAATGCCCAAAGCCGCCCTGACCGAGCCGTCGCCTCGCCCCGTCCGGATCGCGCGCGGCGGCTGGCTGGACGCGCTGCGTTTTATCGTCGGGGCGCTGATCATCCTCTACCATTTCCGCGAGGCCTCACCGGTCCCGCTGCCACAGCTGCATCCGGTGTTCGAGCGCGGCTATCTGCTCACCGACTTCTTCATCATCGACTCCGGCTATGTCCTGGCCCGCATCTACGGCGACCGGTTCGCCGCCGGGCAGGCCTCGCTGCGCTCCTATTCGCGCCAGCGGTTGTTGCGGGTCGTCCCGGCCCACCTGGTCGTCAGCCTCATCCTCATCGCTCTCGTCGGCGGCGCCGCCCTGGCGGGGATCGCGCCCAGCAATCCGCGCTGGTTCGACTGGTCGCAGCTGTCCGCGCAGGTGCTGCTGGTCCAGGCCTATGGCGTGCCGGGCGGGCAGGGGTGGAACGCCCCGACCTGGACCCTCTCGGCCCTGATCGGGTGTTATCTCCTGTTGCCCTGGATCAGCCGCGCCCTGTGGCGCTGGCCCCCGCTTGTCGTGGTGATCGGCGCGACGGTCCTAGTCCTCGCCGCTGACGTCGCCGCTTCGCTCTGGCTCGGCGATCCGATCTACCGCCTGCCGATGCGCTACGGCATCCTGCGCGCTCTGCCGCTGTTCCTGCTCGGGGTCGCGGCGGCCTTCTACGGCTCGCGGGTCTATGTCGGGCCGCGCCTGGCCGGAGCGATCGGCGTCGCCGCCGCCGTCGCGCTCGTACTGTTCCAGGCCTTCGGCGCCTTCAGCCTGCTGTCGCTGGGCCTGATGACCGTGATCATCTGGGCCGCCGGCGCCGTGCCGGTGCGCAGTCCTTCACGGCTGATCGAGCATCTGGCCCTGATGTCGTTCTCGATGTTCCTCACCAATGAGGTGAGCCGCATCGTCTGGTTCGGCCTGCTCGACGCCCTGGGACAGGAGTCCTGGTCGTCCGGCGTTCGTTGGGCCCTGTGGGCCGTCGGCTTGGTCGGCGCCTTCGTGGCCGCCGCTGTGTTCCGCTACGGCTTCGACCGTCCGGTCCAGACTTGGCTCAATCCGCCTCGCGTCAACGGGACGGCGCCAGATCCGGCGACGACGCCCCAGGCGTCAGGCGCCGTTGTGCCGACCGAACACGCTGGTTGAACCGTCGTTGAGGATCAGGACGGTCGTATAGGGCTCCCGTCCGGCGGCCTCCATGCCCGGCGACCCCGCCGGCATGCCGGGCGCGCTCAGAGCCCGGGCGGCCGGGCGCTTCGCCAGCAATCGATCGACGTCGCCGGCCGGGACATGGCCCTCGATGGCGTAGGCGCCGACCACCGCGGTGTGGCAGGAGGCCAGCCGGTCCGGAACGCCATGCTGGGCCCGGATCGGTGCCAGGTCCTCGCGCTCGACGACCTCTACGGTCCAGCCCGCCTGGCGCATGTGCGCGATCCAGCCGCCGCAGCAGCCGCACCAGGGCGTCTTGTACGCGATCATGCGCTTGGGCGGCGTGGCGAGGGCCGGGCCCGCGAGGGCGGCCAGAGGCAGGCCGAGGATGAGAAGGCGACGAGAAAGGCGGTTCATCGGCGGCGGTCCCGGATGGCGGCGAGACTGTCACTGTAGACCGGCGACCGGCGCGCCGCGAACCGACTTGGTGTCACAGGGGGGCGGTTTTGCTGCTCCCTTTATGTTCCAATCTTGCTAGGCCGGGGCATGAGCGACGGGCCGGTTCGCAAGATCATTCACGTCGACATGGACGCCTTCTTCGCGTCCGTCGAACAGCGCGACGATCCCGCTCTGCGCGGCAGCCCGGTGGCCGTGGGCTACGCCGCCCAACGCGGCGTGGTGGCGGCGGCCAGCTATGAGGCGCGGGTCTTCGGCGTGAGGTCGGCCATGCCGTCGACCACGGCCTTGCGGCAGTGCCCGGACCTCGTCTTCGTCCCGCCACGGTTCGAGGTCTACCGCGCCGTCTCGAAACAGATCCAGGCGATCTTCGCTGACTACACGCCTCTGGTGGAGCCGCTGTCCCTGGACGAGGCCTATCTCGACGTCACTGACAACCTGCGCGGCCTGCCGACCGCCTCGGAGACCGCCGTCGAGATCCGCGCCCGCATCCTGGAAGAGACCGGCCTGACAGCGTCGGCGGGGATTCCCTACAACAAGTTCCTAGCCAAGCTGGCCTCAGACCAGCGCAAGCCGAACGGCCAGTTCGTCGTGCCGCCCGGGCGGGGCGAGGCCTTCGTCGAGATCCTGCCGGTGAAACGCTTCTACGGGGTCGGGCCGGTGACGGCCGCCAAGATGAGCCGCTTGGGCATCGAGACCGGCGAGGACCTCCGGCGCCAGTCGCTGGCCTTACTACAGCAGCATTTCGGCAAGTCCGGTCCCTGGTACTACGCCATCTCGCGCGGCGAGGATCATCGCGCGGTTAACCCGAACCGGGAGCGCAAGTCGTCCGGATCGGAAACGACGTTCGGAAGCGACCTGACCGATCCCTCGGCGATTGAGGCCGGTGTCCTCGCCATGACGGGCGATGTCTGGGGCTGGTGCGAGAAGTCGGACGCCTACGGGCGCACGGTGACGGTGAAGGTCAGATGGGCCGACTTTCAGCAGTCCACCCGCAGCCGTTCCTTTCCGGAGCCGGTGACGTCCAAGGATCGGCTGGAAGAGATCAGCCTCCTGCTGGTCCGCTCGCTCTATCCGCCCGCCAAGGGCATCCGCCTGGTCGGCGTCAGCCTGTCCAACTTCAAGGTGCCGGCGCCGTCGGCGTCCGACCAGCTCGCCTTGGCCTGATGCGTGTGCAGGCAAACCTCTTCGGCGAGCCGGTTGCCGCGGGACCCGCCGCTCCGGACAGGTTTCGCTACTGGCCTGATCTCCTTTCAGAGGACGAGCAGGCAAGGGTGCTGCGTGCTCCACAGGCCTTGTCGTTCAAGCCCTATATCTGGAAGGCATGCGCCAAGCTGGGCGTACGGACCAGGATTCAGGTTGTAGCGGTCGGGGTTCGCACCGGCATCATAGACCCTGAAGACGAATGAGCGCCAAGCTTGAGCGCGCGTAGAAGGAGAGGGGGCGGGCCTGGACTTCTGTACAGAAGCCGGAGGTGTCGGCTCTGATCGCCGCCGACGCATTGCGTCGCTTGGCTCAAAACCAGCGCCTGTCCGTTCCGGAACCCGCCGACGACGATCCTACAACGCTCAAGGCTGGTCGCGCGAGTCGGGCTTGACCGATCGCGGCGAGGGAGGAAAAGACGCCGATGACCAAATATGCGCCCCTCGCATCCTTCCTTCGCCGCCAGAAGCGGTCCGAGGTAAACCTGACGTTCCGGGAAATTGAACGGATCGTGGGTGGCTTTCTGCCGAAAGCCGCGGCCGTCGACGGATGGTGGCGAGCGGATCCATCTGGGCCGTTGGGGCCCCAGCACATCGCGTTCGCGGACGCCGGATTCATCGCTGAACCGCAAATGCGAGCCGAGATCGTGCGCTTCGTCCGGAAGGACGCCGCCGGGCCGGTCCCCGGCACAGAGCAGGCCGGCGACCGGGACCAGGCAACCTGATTCCGGTCACCTCCGGTGGCTTCGCCGAGGGGGCCGCCGGAGGAGATCGATCGCCGACGATCAGTTGTGGTCTGCGTGCCCCTGGGGGGCAGGCGTGTCCGACAGCGCTGGTGCGGGCGCCGCCGGCTCGGCCGGGGTGGTGTCGGTCTTCATCTCGTCGCAGCAGGTCATAGCCGCATCCGCGGCCATGTCCTTGCAGCAGGCGCAGCCTTCAGCGGCCAGGGCCGCGCCGGCGCTCAGGGTCAGGATCGCGCCGGCGGCGGCCAGCAGGGTGGAAACTTTCATCGTCGTTCTCCTAGTGAATCATGAAGCGGGTAGAGCCAGACATCTTGTGGCCGTCCGGACCTTCGGCGGACCAGGCGGCAGCGTAGCTCCCCGGCGCGAGACGCGGCAAGGCCACGCTGACGGTCACGGCGGCGGGCAGGGCGGGCGCGGTGACGACGATCGGGGCCTGGCCCTCGGCGGTGAGTGTCACGGTCTTCAGGATCATCAGGTGCGGGAAAGTCGCGCTGAAGCGTTCCGGTGCGCCTTGCATCATGGCGCCGTCGGCCGGGGTGGTGACGATGTTGGAGGCGGCCGGAGCCTGGTGTTGCATTCCGGCGTGGCCGGCGTGCGGGTCTTGAGCGGCGGCGGCGCCGGCAAACGCCAAAGCGGCGGTGAGAACAAGAGTGCGGATCATCGGGTAGTCTCCTTGGATTAGAACCAGGCCTTGAGGCCGACAACGAGCCGGGTGTCTTCTGCCTCGCCGCCTCGGGCTTCGATGTAGTCGGCGGTGTTTCCGAGGGCGCGGCTCCACTCGACGCCGACGTAGGGGGCGAACTCCTTGCGGAGTTCGTAGCGCAGTCTCAGGCCCGCCTCGATCGAAGAGAGACCCGAGCCGATCTCCAGTTCCGGAATATCGCTGGCCGAGGCATCGATTTCGAGGCGCGGCTGAAGGATCAGGCGCTGTGTGATCCGCTGATCATACTCGGCCTCGACGCGGGCGGTCAGGTCGCCCTTCGTGGATAGAAAGGCGGCTGCGTCGATCTCGAACCAGTATGGGGCCAGTCCCTGGAGACCCAGGACCAGATGGGTGGTGTCCTCGCCATCGGGCCGGAAGTCTTGGCGCACACCGGCCTGCACATCCCAGAAGGGCGTGATGGCGCGGCTGTAGAGGGCCTGAATTTCGACCTCCTCCAGATCACCGCCGAAGTCGCCTTCACCCTCGGACTTCCACCAGAAGCGATTGATGTCGCCGCCGCTCCATCCCTGGACATCCCAAAGGTAGGTGTCGTCGCCATCGCCGAAGGCGGCTTCGAGGCGGTCGATGATGACGGCCGTGGTACGCACGTCGCCGTTCTCGGCAATCAAGGTCTGGCGTGATGCGTTCATCGCCTCTGCGCCGAAGACCAGGTCGGCGGCGTGCGTCGGGCCGCTCAGGGCGGCGGTCGGAACCGGCGTCTCTGGAGGTCGACCGGAATCGTCCGCGCTGGTCGGGACATCCGGCGGCCCCATGCTCATCGCCGCCATGTCATGCCCGGCATGGGGATCCGCCTGGGCCGGCTGAATCGTGGCCATGTCGTGCCCGGCGTGCGGATCAGGCTGCGCGGGCGCCATGGTCGACGTCTCGTGACCCGCATGGGGATCGGCTTCGGGCGGCATCGGCGCGGGCGGCATGACATGACCCGCGTGCGGATCCTGTGCTGCCGGCCGGGCGGGAGTCTGAGGCTCGGCGACTTGTTCGGGCGCGGGGCGGGTCGGCGCCGGCATGACATGGCCCGCGTGCGGGTCCTGGGCCTGGGCGCTGAAGGCGCTGGCGGCGAGGATGATGGGGGCGAGGGCGATGGCGAGGCGGTTCATCAGGCGGCTCCGTCCATGGGCCGCACCGTCACCACGTTGAACATGCCGGCGTGCATGTGCATCAGCATGTGGCAGTGGAAGGCCCAGTCTCCGGGTGCGTCGGCGGTCAGGTCGAACGTCACTTTTGATCCGGGAGCGACATTGACGGTGTGCTTCAGCGGCTGATGCCCCGCAGGACCGCCCGTAACGAGTTCAAAGAAATGCCCGTGCAGATGGATCGGGTGCCCCATCATGGTGTCGTTCACCAGGGTGACGCGGACCCGTTCATTCCGCTCGAAGCGGATCGGTTCGACCAGTTCGCTGAATTTGCGGCCGTCGAAGCCCCACATGAACCGTTCCATATTGCCGGTCAGATGGATTTCCATCGTCCGGGACGGCGGACGGCGATCCTTGTTCGGCTGGAGCGAAACCAGATCGGTATAGACCAGCACCCGGTGATCGACCGTTTCCAGGCCGAGGGGGCGATCGCCCAGCCGGTTGGCGGGGGCCATGGCGATCATGTCGACGCCCACGCCCACCGCCATGTCGGCCGGCGCGTTGTCAGGGTCCCGCATATTCATCGCGCCCATGCCCGCCATATCGGACGCGGGAGCGGCGGCCGGGGTCTGCCCCATGGCCGCGTGATCCATGCCGGACATCGCGCCATCGTCCATTCCGGCCATGCCGCTATGGTCCATGCCCGCCATCCCGCTGTGATCCATCCCGCCCATGCCCATGTCGCGCATCGTCAGGGTTGGAACCTCGCGGAGCGGCGGAACCTCCGCCGTCATGCCCAGGCGCGGGGCGAGCGTGGCGCGGCCCATGCCCGAGCGGTCGATCGCTTCGGACACGATGGTGTAGGCGCGGTCCTCGTTGGGCTGGACGATAACGTCGTAGGTTTCGGCGACGGAGATCTGGAACTCGTCGACCTCGACGGGTCGGACATTTTCGCCGTCGGCCTGAACGACGGTCATCGGCAGGCCGGGGATCCGTACATTGAAGATCGACATCGCCGAGGCATTGATGATGCGCAGGCGCACACGCTCGCCCGGACGGAACAGACCGGTCCAGTTTTCTTCCGGGCCATGGCCGTTGACGAGGAAGGTGTAGGTCGTGCCGTTCACGTCGGAGATGTCGCGCGGGTCCATCCGCATCTGGCCCCACATTCGCCGCTCTTCGAGGCTCATGCCGTCCGCACCCGCCAGCAGGCCGGAAAGCGTCGTCCGCTGGCGATTGAAGTAGCCGGGGCTCTTCTTCAGTTTCGCTAGGATTTCGTGGGGATGCATGAAACTCCAGTCCGACAGGACCAGGACATGCTCGCGGTCATAGGCGACGGGATCGGCGCCGGCCGGGTCGATGACGATCGGTCCGTAGTGGCCCATCGCCTCCTGGAGCCCGGAGTGGCTGTGATACCAATAGGTGCCCGACTGCTTGACGGGAAACTCATAGACGAAGGTCTCGCGTGGCCGGATGCCCGGGAAGCTGATGCCCGGCACGCCGTCCATCTGGAACGGCAACAGTACGCCGTGCCAGTGGATCGAGGTGTCTTCGTCCAAGGTGTTAGTCACCGAAAAGCGGGCGTTCTGACCTTCGCGAAGGCGCAGCAGCGGCGCCGGCAACAGGCCGTTGACCGTCACGGCGTGTCCGGTTCGCCCACCGACCGAGAACGGCGAGTGGCCAACCGTGAGGTCGATGTTCGGGCCGACGAGGGCCGGCAACTCCGACCGAAGACCCGCTGAACCGGTCTGGGCCCAGGCGGGCAGTAGGCCTTGCAAACCGAGCAGGCCGCCTCCCGCCGCGGCGCCGCGTAGAAAGGTGCGTCGGTCCAGTCGCATGATCGACATCTAGGCTCGGTCCTCGCTAAGGCTATTTCGACGTCGTCATCCCGGACGGGGAGAACGGACGGTCCTACTGCCAATACGCACGGGAGCGCCCGTCCCCTTGCGTCGAACCGCCTCAGTCGCCGACAGCGACGGTTCAGTGGTCCCGAAGAGCTTCCGCGAGCTTGGCGCGCGCCCTCGCAACGCGGGTCTCGACCGCCTTGGGAGTGGCTCCGACGATGACCGCGACTTCGGCGTGGGAGCGGCCCTCGAGCGCAGTCAGAAGCAGCGGCGCCTTCAGGGTGTCAGGCAAATCAGCGATGGCGCGGTCCAGCGCCGTCCGTCGCCGTCCTTCATCCAGCCGCTCTTCCGGCGTCGTCGCCCCGTCCCCGACAGCCAGGGCTTCGGGCGCGTCGAGGCCCATAACGCCGCGGACCACCCGGCGAACCGCACGCTTGCGGCCCCAGTCGCGGCATTTGTTGACGGCGATCGAGCGGAGCCAAGTCGCGAAGCTGCGGCTCGGATCATACCGGCGAATAGCCAGCCAGGCGGAGGCATAGGTCTCCTGGACGAGATCGTAGGCCTCTTCGTCGTCGCCCACGTATCTGCGAACGAAGCGATGGAGATCGCACTTCGTCGCAGTCATCAGCGCGCTGAAGGCGGCCCGGTCGCCCTTCGCCGCCCGTGTTTCGAGTGGAGCCCCCGAATCCACCAGGGTCTTATCCTGCGTCTTGCAGGAGGGCTCCGACGACCTGCCGGTCGAACACCTGGGCCTGCTCGGCCGTCAGGACCGACCGCATCTCAAACACATGGGCGATGGTGGCCTTCTGGAGACCGCCCATGGCGACGTGGAAATGATCGACCGCCGCCTGAACCTGCGGACTGTCGCCCTCGCTGACGGCGATCGCATCCGCCAGCTCGCGATTGGCCGTCCGGACTTCGGCTTCGAGCGCGCCTCGGCGCGAGGCGAAGCGGGCTTCGATCGCCTCCAGATGCGTTTCTTGGTCCTCTGTCAGGTCAAGTTGATCATGGACGATACTGTGCAGGCTGGGCGCTTCGTTCCGCTTCATCAACCAGGCTGTGCTGGCCCAGGTCCCTGCGCCGCTGGCGAGGGCGGCGAGCGCCGCCGTGATCGCGATGGACCGCCACCCCCCCGTCATTCGCCGGCTCCGAGCGTCCCGATCGGCGAGAGGCCTGCCGACACGCTGAACACCTGCATTTCGGAAGGTTCGGCCCGCGCGGACAGAGCGAACAGGCCCCCATTGGCGACGCCAACCACGAGCGCCATGGCGAGGGCCGCCACGCGAACCTGACCCATCCGCCCTTCACTGACGCGGTCTTCGATGCGGCGCCAGACATCGGATTCCAGCCCTGAAAGCCCGGCCGGGCTCGCCGGCCGGGCGCTCGCGATCAGGCGATCGATGTCCTCAGTCATGTTGCACCTCCGTCGGCCCCATAACCCCATACGCCTCGTACGACCAAATCCCTCGGTTGAGGCCCCGCCCCGTCAAGGCAACGAGGCCGGGGGCGCGAGCGTCCCCATCACGGCGACGACCATCAGAACGGCCAGAGAGAGCGCGAATTCTACGACAAGGCTTCGCCTGAGATGGCCGAACACGGTAGCCGAGTCCGCACGGACGGCCTCGACGGCGGGGGTCAGGCGGAAGCGATTGATGGCCGCCAGTCCCAGCATGAGGCCGAACAGGGCGAGCTTGAGGATGAGCCAGCGCCCATAGGCTCTGTCGGGCAGCGTCCAGAGCCCGCTCCACCCTACCAGGAAGGCGCTGTTGACCAAGCCCGTCAGCAGGAGAACCGCCACGGCGAGGGTGCCGACTTGCGCGAAGCCGGCCAAGACGCGCGCCAGAGCCTGATCGTGCCGGGATGGCTCCCGGGGACGCCATGCGACCAAGGCGGCGAAGGCGGCCAGAGCGCCGACCCAAAGAGACGCTGAAACCGCGTGCAGAATGTCGGACGCAATATGGAGTCCGTGTCCGGGACCCTCGGTGGCCGCACCATGACCGGTCCAGGCGAAGGTGGCCGAGACGACGAGGCCGAGGAGCATGCAGGCCCACCACAGTCGCGGACCGGGCCGGATCATCGCGACCGCCGCCAAGGCCACAAAGGCGACAAGGGACCGAACGGCTAGCGCCATCCCCAAGCCCATACCCGTCACCATCATACCGAGCGTCTCGGGCTTGATCGCCTCGCTCAAGGATCCGGCCATCATCGCGGTGTGGGCGATGAGGGCGGCGGGCGCCGCCAACGCCAGCGCCACGGCCGCACAGAACAGGGCGGGTCGCGGCCAAGCCAGGGAAAGGGGCTCCGTAGCTGGGGCGCTGTAGATCAGGAAGGCCGGCAGACCGAACAGCAGCGCGGCGGCGCCGTACTGGATCGCTCTCAGGCCAATAACCCAGGCCTCGATCACCTCAGCGAACGGTGAAGGCGTAGGAGCCTGTCATGCGGTGGCCGTCGCTCGAGGCGATGGTCCAGTTGACCGTATAGCCTCCGGCGGCGAGCGGTCGGGCGAGGGCGCCTGTGATCGATCGGCCGTCTTCGCTCACGGTCGTGCTGACGGCGGTCTTGGCGCCGGCGGCGTTCACCACGTCAAACGTCGAGAATGCCGGCACCATCCGCTCGCTGAAAGTGAGGGCAATGGAGCGGGGTGCGGCCACGGTCGCATTCGCCGCAGGCGTCGAACTGACGAGACGCGCATGGGCGCTGACCGCGCCGGCGGCCATGACCACGGCCGCAGCGACCGCGAAAGCGGGACCGAAACGATTGAAACCCATGTCGTGACTCCACTGACATCCAGACGATATCTCAGAAATACGCGGCTCACGCCGCTTTCCCTCGTCGGCCTAGAGTTTCACCGCGCGCAGCCTCAGCGCATTGCCGATGACGCTGACCGAAGAGAGCGCCATGGCGAGCGCCGCCAGAGCGGGCGACAGCAGCCAGCCGAAGACAGGGTACAGCAGGCCGGCCGCCACCGGGATGCCGAGCGCATTGTAGCCGAAGGCGAAGACAAGGTTCTGGCGGATGTTGCCCATCACCGCCTTCGACAAATGTCTGGCCCGAACGATGCCCTGCAGATCGCCGCCCAACAGGGTCACGCCCGCGCTCTCGATCGCGACGTCCGAGCCCGCCCCCATGGCGACGCCCACATCGGCGGCGGCGAGGGCAGGGGCGTCGTTGACGCCGTCCCCCACCATAGCGACGATCCGGCCCTGTGCGCGAAGCTGCTGAACCACGGACGCCTTGTCCTGCGGCAGGACCTCGGCCTGAACCTCGTCGATGCCGAGACGTCGCGCCACGGCCTCGGCCGTCGTCCGGTTGTCCCCGGTCATCATGACAAGCCGCAGGCCGGCCGCCTTCAATGCAATGATCGCGGCGGGCGTCGTGGCCTTGATCGGATCGGCGATGCCGAGGACCCCGGCTGCCTTCCCGTCGATCGCCACGAAGATGGCGGTGGCGCCGTCGTGACGGAGCGCTTCGGCCTTCGGCTCCAGGGCGGAGACGTCGATCGAGAGTTCACCGAGATAGCGGGTGTTGCCCAGCGCGACCTGGCGTCCCTCGATCGTCCCGCGCACGCCCCGGCCGACCGGGCTGTCGAAATCCGCGGCCTCCGACAGGGTAAGGGCCCGATCCCGGGCGGCTCGGACGATCGCGTCGGCCAGGGGATGCTCGCTGCCGCGCTCGAGGCTGGCCGAGAGACGCAGGATGTCGGTGTCGGTGAAGCCCTCGGCGGGCAGGATCGCCGTCACCGACGGACGCCCCTCCGTCAGGGTGCCGGTCTTGTCCAGAACGAGGGTATCGACCTTCTCGAGGCGTTCGAGCGCTTCCGCGTTCTTGATCAGGACGCCGGCGTGCGCGCCTCGGCCCACGCCCACCATGATCGAGATCGGGGTCGCCAAGCCCAGCGCACAGGGACAGGCGATGATCAGGACCGAAACCGCGGCGACGAGAGCGTAGGACAGACGGGGTTCCGGGCCGACCAGGCCCCAGACGAGGGCGGCGAGCAGGGCGATCGCGATCACGGTCGGCACGAACCAGCCGGAGACCGTGTCGGCCAGCCGCTGGATCGGTGCGCGGCTTCGCTGGGCCTGAGCGACCATCTGGACGATCTGGGCCAGCAGGGTGTCGGCCCCGACCTTGTCGGCGCGCATGATGAAGGAGCCGGTTTTGTTCAGGGAGCCGGCGACGACGCGATCTCCGACATCCTTCGTCACTGGCATCGATTCTCCCGTCACCATCGATTCATCGACCGCGACCCGGCCGTCCAAGAGTTCGCCGTCGACCGGGATCTTCTCGCCGGGCCGGACGCGCAGGCGGTCGCCAACGGTGATCTGATCTAAGGAGACATCTTCATCTACGCCGTCGGCCCGGACCCGTCGTGCGGTCTTGGGCGCGAGGTCCAGCAGGGCTCGAATGGCGCCGGAGGTCTGCTCCCGGGCCCGAAGTTCCAGAATCTGTCCGATCAGCACCAGCACGGTGATGACCGCCGCCGCCTCGAAATACACCGGCGCGCTCCCATCGGCCTTGAGGAAGGCGGGCGGAAACAGGCTCGGAGCGAGGACGGCGACGACGCTGTAGAGCCAGGCTACCCCCACCCCCATTGAGATCAGGGTGAACATGTTCAGCCGACGGGTGCGCAGCGACGTCCAGCCGCGCTCGAAGAAGGGGAGGCCGCACCACAGGACCACGGGCGTCGCCAGCGCGAACTGAATCCAGTTCGACATCTGGCCCGGGATCAGCATGTGCAGGTTCGTCAGGTGCCCGCCCATCTCCAGGGCGAAGACCGGCAGGGTCAGGACCAGACCGATCCAAAAACGGCGGGTGAAATCGACCAGTTCATGATTGGGCGGGGCTTCAGCGGTGACGGTTTCCGGCTCCAGCGCCATGCCGCAGATCGGGCACGACCCCGGTCCTTCCTGTCGGATCTCCGGATGCATGGGGCAGGTGTAGATGGCGCCGGGAATGACGGGCTCCGCTTGCATTCCTGGGGTCAAGTAGGGGGCGGGGTCGGCGACGAACTTGGACTGGCACCCGGCCGAACAGAAAAAATAGTCCTGTCCGTCATGGCTGGCTCGATGGGCCGTCGTCGTGGGATCGACCGACATGCCGCAGACCGGATCCTTGACCGTGGCCGCGCCATCCGAGGCTTTTGCCCCGCAGCAGGCATGAACTGCGGCGTGACTGTGGGGATGCGTGGTCATGTCGCTCTCTCCGGCTGATCGAAGCGCTCACATATACCGGTGGGGGGTATATCGCAAGATACCCGTATGGGGTATATTGATGGCTCACGAGGCGAGGCCGCATGCAAACTGAAACGAAACCCAAGGTTCTCAACAGGCTGAGCCGCATCGAAGGCCAGGTGCGGGGAATCGCGCGCATGGTCGAAGATGATCGGTACTGCGTTGACCTGCTGACCCAGTTGCAGGCGGTCCGGGCGGCGCTGCATCGCGTGGAGACCGAAGTGCTGAGGGACCACCTTGACCACTGCGTGATGGGCGCCATGACCGGCGACGATCCCGAGGATCGCAAGGCCAAGGCCGGCGAACTGATCGAACTGTTGGCGCGAGCCAGTCGGTAGGGCTTTGCGGAACGAACGAGGAGGTCCGGTCGCTAACGTCGGGATCTCAAGGAGCCCGTCATGAACCGCATCAGTCTCGTCATCGTCGCCTGCGCCCTGTCAGCGGCCTGTTCCCCGCAACAAGCTGAAGCGCCCCCTGCTGGCCCGCCTGAAGCTCCTGCAATGGCGGCCACGCACGGGAAGATGGGCGGCATCGCCGCGGCCTCGCCGGGCGATTCAATCGCCACTCAGGGCTACAAATCCTCAATGAACACGATGATGGAGCAGATGCCGGCTTTCACCGGCGACGCTGACATCGACTTCATGAAGCAGATGCGGGGGCACCACGTCGCTGCCGTATCGATGGCCCGTGTCGAGCTGGCGCAAGGCAAGGACGCCCAAGCGCGAAGCCTGGCCCAAGAGGTGATCACGGCGCAGGAGCGCGAAATCACCTTGATCGACGCATGGCTGGCCCAGAAGGGCGCGTCTGCAGCCCCTGCTGGCTGACTTGGATCAGCGCGCCGCGTGCGACGACCAATGAATGTGCGAAATCCGCCATCCATCGGCCTCGCGACGAAGGACCATTGTTTCGACCGAGAGACTGTTGATCGGGCGGCCGTTAAACGAGCCTGTCGTTCGGCTCTCGGTCGCGACCCAGGCGCTGTCCGCGCTGGCTCGCGCGAGGCGGCGGGACCGGATGCTGGGCACGGCGGCCGAGAACGCCGCGTCGGCGGCCAGATGGTGTTGGGCATATTCGGCTTTCGATCGTTCAGCCCCGCCGCTCTCAAAGATCAGGACGTCGTCGGACAGCAGGGCCAGTGCAGCGTCTGCTTCTCCGTGTTCGAGCGCAGCATGAAAGGCATCGACGACCTGCGCTGCCGCAGTCGCCTCCGCCTGCACGTCATTAACCGAGGCGACGGCGGTCTGGCCCGGAGCATGAGCGAACGCCGGCCCGACTGAACAGATCGACACTGAGACGGCGAGGACGAGGAGAAGCTTGGCGTTCGACATGCTGAGGGCTCCGATGCGATGGCCGGTTCTCACACTCTGCGCTGCCATTGCCAATGCGGGCAATTGGCCGGCGTGATCAGAGGAAGCGCCCGACTTGACCTGCACGGTTTGGCGAAACCCTCGAGATCCTAATGTCAGGCCTCGCGGCGTCACGTGAAGTCCGATCCTGGCGCATTGACGACGTTGGCCGATCATCCAAATGACGGTATCGTCTCACACGACTGCCGCTCATGTCGGTATGGATTTGTCGGTATTAGGAAGGCTCTGAGCTTGGGGTTGCTGCGCCTTGCAGTCTTGGCCGTGGCCGGCGCCTCCCGATAGACCGCGGCATCACCGGAATTTTATCTACATCAAAATCTTGTTTCTTTTCAGCAGCTTTGTTTTCGCGACGGTACCGCAGTCGGTATGTCGCGAAGGTCAGAGAAAAGGCGCTGATAAATCAGCGCCTTCTGGTCCCGTGAACAATCGAGTGGGAGTGACGAGCGCAGGGGCGGCGTAGACCGGCGCCAGCGACAAACCGGGTTGGGCGCAGTCAGGGCCGCGCCTTCGCCCGCTCGGTCGCCAGGGTCACCAGTCCGCGATCGCCGATCTCCTGCGTCATGGCGAAAGTCATGGCAGTGACCTTCCAGCGACCGTCAATCCTGCGCAATGCCCAGCGGTAGTTTCCGACGGGTCGCCAGAGCGCGCCGTCAAGCCAGTGCCGACCGTCGACCAAGGCTGTCGCCGTCGCATGGTCGCCGTCAATGACGACCTGGACATCGCCAAGTTCGTGTCGGGTCGCATCAAAGCCCGGGACCAGGCCTCGCCAGATGTCCATGAGGGCGCGCGGTGTCGTGCTCAGCGGCTCGCCGCCCCAAACGCTGGTGTAGTCGACCAGGATCGACTGGGCGAATGCGGCTTCAGCGAGGTCATAGCGAGCCAGATCAATCGCCAGTGGAATCGACGAGACGATCGAGATGACGCACGCCGTTTCCGGGTCGCCAACGGGAGAGAGGGCCTGGACGGTCATGTTTGTGCTCGCGTGTGCATCTGTTTTCGCGCTGGCGGGGACCTGAAGGCGGCAAGCGTCCCGAGAAGACCGGGAAACAGGATCCGGCTTCCGCTCATCCGCTATCGCCCCCCAGGGTGGTGCGGAAATGCTCGGCAGCGGCCTCGACCGAAAGCGAAACCAGGTCCGGCCGGTCATAGTAGTCAACCTGAAAGCCCGGATGCCAGATCAGCGTGTTGGGGGCGTCCATTTCCCGGCAAATGCGTTTCACATTGTCCGGCAGGGCGCATTCATCGCCGTGTACGAAAAGGGTGGGTACGTTCAGTCGCTCCGCAGCGAAAATTCCGTCGAATGACAACCAGTGCAGCCAGCTGACTTCGGACATCTCGTTGCGCCAGGCGGCTATGCGCCCGCGCGCTGGATTGGCGTAGTAGTCAAGCGGGATGAACATGGCCGCATGGTCGTTCCCTTCTTCATAGGCGGGGACCAGCGAGGCATCGGTGGAAGCCATCAGGCGCGCGACCGCGTTACGCGCCCGGGCAAGGCGGACGCCAACGCCTTCAGGGCCGCCATAGTAGGCCGCGACCGTGGCGGTGTCATGAAACCAGCCTGCGATGCTGACAAGGCTGTCGATGGGCGCGCCGCGGTGGATGGCGGCAGCCGCGTACATCGCACTGGCGCAGATGCCGAGATAGCCGACCTCGCCGCTGCGGACACAGGAGAGCGTCCGCAGAAAGTGCGCCGCAGCGATGATGTCGAGGATCTTCTGCGCAGGGATTTCGGTCTGGGGGGCAAAGCCGCGGCTTTCGCCCCATCCTGCAAAGTCAAAGGTCAAGACCGTGAAGCCGCGCGCCGATAGCTCGCGCGCGTAGCGCGCCGCCATCTGTTCCTTCACCGTCAGCCATGATCCGCTGGCGATTACGGCGGGCTGAGGATCGGACAGGTTGTCGACATTTCGATAGAGCCGGCCGACGAGGTGGCTGCTTCCGGTCGGAATGAACAACGGCGTTTCGAAGATGCTGGACGACACGGATTTCCTCTCCCGAGTTCAGGAGAGACTCTGACACCGCCGGCGAGATCGGAGAGGGTCGATTCCTGCTGTCTTCGATCAGCGCCGGACGTCGCAGGGCGCAAGGCCGAAATGGGACCTGAACAGTCTCCGGAAATGGCTGACGTTGGCGAAACCCACCCGGCCTGCGATCTCGGCAACGGACTCCTCGCTGGACATCAGCAGGTGTTTTGCCTGCGAGATGCGGCGCATGGTGACGAACTGATGCGGCGAGAGGCCTGTTGTGCGGCGGAACGCGCGACTGAAATGAGCGGGACTGAGCGCAGCCACGTCTGCGAGCGAATGGATGTCGAGCGAGCCCGAGAGAGACGCTTCTACGAAGCCTGCAACGCGTTTCAGACGTCGGTCGTCGAGATAGCCATGGAACCGATCTCGCGGGATGCGGGTGCTCGTGTGACGAGTGACAAGTCGCGTGCCCAGTCGAACGGCGAGTTCGCTGGCGGCGATATCGCTGATGTAGGCGTCTGCGGCGTGGGCGCGCCGGAAGATGGAGGCGACGGCGAGGACGACCGGGTCGGGAGGTCCAAGCGACGGGGAAATCAGGACCCGGGATGGCGAGGTGTCGGCGATGCGAGCAAGGAGTTCGATCTGTGGATAGATTTCGAGGGCCTCTGTGTGCTCCCGGACACGAAGCCATGTGATCGGGTCGGCGCCTGTGACGAAGGTGGCGCCGGCGGCGACATCGATTTCGCGTTCCCTGCCGGCGTGCTGTTGCACCAGGCCGGTATGGGAGGTGAAAGCGACGCCGATCTGCGAAGACCCGGTTACCGTCGCGCCTTCATGTGGACTGAGCCAGGCGTATTCGGTCCGAAGTCCCGGCCATGACAGCGCCCCCGGGAGCGGCCTGGCCACCGGTCTATCGCCAAGCGGATCTGCCGCGCCTCTCGCCGGAACCATGGCTACCTCCCGCAGCCTGGGTCTCCATCATGACTGCAAAGCCGTATGATCACTGTGGCAGGGTTTCTGGCGACCAGCCGCTCGCACGCAGGAAGGCGTCTGCGTCAGTCACCGAGAGGATGTCCGCCAACGCCTCCGCCTTGTCCGACGAACCGGCGTAGTAGGCCCGGGCGATGCGATAGCCGACCCAGTAACCAAGATCGGATGGCTTTTCCCGGCTGGAGTTGAAAAACCAGTCCGAAAGATCTGTCTTGTGCATGTCCGCCAGAAATTTTGTCTCGATTTCGCTTTCGCGCCCCCGGGTCAGGGGTTCGAAATAGCCGTAGGCCGGGCGCCCGATCAGTAGTTCAGTGACAAACTCTGCTCCACCTTCAACCAGCGCCGTTTCAAGAACGGTCGGGTTCATCTTCTCGGACAGGATCGGGCTTTGCTGGGCGTGAATGAACTCATGAACCAGTACGCCGACGAAACGCCTCTCGATGTCGGGGTCGATGAAATCGGTTGCGCAGAGGGCTTCCAGTCCCACCTGGACGCCCGTTACCGGACTGCCGATGGCGACGGGCCGGCCGCGACCCACAGCCACGGTGACGGAGGGCAGTCGGGCCGCCGGGTAGAGGCGAACGAGTTCAGCCAGGGCGACATCGACCTGGTCTTTCACGCGAGGCAGGGCCGTCGAACAGAGGCGACCCTGCGCATAGAGCTCTGGATCTGATGCTATCGCGTCGGCGAGGCGGCTGGCGGTTGTGCGGCGGGCTTCGAAAAAGGTGCGCAATCCGGGCGAGCCGATGTCGATATAGTGAGACTGGAGCTGCTCGGCGGTCGGGCCGCCATGGGTTGCATCATAAAGTCGGTAGAACAGATCGACATCGGATGTGTCCAGCGTGACGCGGGCCTGGGACCAGGCTGGAAGGGTCATGATCAACGACATGGCGAGGCTCGCCACGAAGGCTACTGATCGCACGGTGAGTTCTCGCCGGGGCGCCTGGTGGGAGGAGGGAGCGCGCAAGCGGGGCGCGCCACCCGCCACATCATCTTCGCCTGGTAAAATGAAAGAGGTCAAGACGCCCGGCAGCAAGCCCGGGCCGGCGCCGGACGGCTGCGGCCTCGGGAACCATGCCGTCGCTCACGCGGCTCGCGCCGGCCGGGCGCTGCGTGTGGCGGGGGGATTCTGGCGCCCCCCCGCGATCGTCCGGGACCCGCCGCGCGATGGCCCTGGCGGGTTCGAGGGGGCGACCGGAAGGGCGGCGCCGGTTCCGAGGAGCCAGTTCAGGCTGACGCCGTGATCACCGCGTCCACCGGCCGCCGCAGCGCATAGGGCATGAGGGGGCCAAAGCCGAAACGCATCACGACATCGGGGCGTCGTCCCGGCTGGCCGATCAGGGAGGCCAACTCGGGTCGCAGGGCGGCGACCTCGACCGGCTGGTTGATGAAGGCGTGCTTCAGTCCCAGGGCGGTCGCCTGAAGCGCGAAACGCTGGCAGGCCTGACCGACGGCGACCCAGTGGGCCGGATCCTCCCGGGCGCCGACAAAGACCGCGACCCCGGCGGATGAGCGAATCTGGCGCGCATATTTGTCGTTTTCGGAACCGGCCGACATCAGGGTGTCGAAAGCGAGCGGGCCCAGCCAGTCGGGAAGCGCGGGGTTGCCGCTCGCGACGCTGTAGAGGCCGTCGCCGGTTCGCAGCGCCTGACGCGGATTGAAACGCAGCCAGGACTTCAGTTCCCGGATGAAGGCGGGGTCGGCCATCTGGGTGCTGTTTCCGGAGACGACCAGATCGCGGACCCGATCCATCATCGGCCGGTCGGTGATCAGGACCAGATCGACGCCGGGTCTGGCCGCAGCCTCCGCCAGTGCCTTCAGGTGGGCCGGACTGACCGTTCGCCCGTCATAGTCGGCGCGAGTCGACTGCCGGACCGGGATGGCGTCGAACAGGGGGGAGGCCCGGTGCGGCGACGGACGATGGGCGAAGCGGATCGCCCCTTCGCCGCCGTCGTCGAATACCGGATCGCCGTGATAGCCCCGCGCCGCCGCAGCCAGGGCCAGGTTCTCGGCGGCGCAACCGAGGCTGACGAACAGGTGATGGTCGTCGGGATCGACCACGGGCGTGGCCCGGGTGAAATCCGGCCGGATGGTGATGAGGCCCGGGCTCGCGGCGAACCGCCACGGCTGGGTATTGTGGCCGTTCGGGGCGAGCGTTGCATAGCGAATGATCTCGCGGGCCAAGGGCTGGGGTGGAAGCGTCGCGCGCATCGCCTTTGTCGCCGCGGCATAGTCGGTTGACGAGCCCAGACCCGCCAGGCCCAGCCATGTCGCGCCAGCGCCCAAGGCCGCCAGTCCGCCTCCGCCGATAAGCATATGCCGCCGGTTCATGGCTCGCCCTTCCTCCCGGTTTCGAGATGCGGTCAAGGCCATGGGCGCTCAAGGCGACGATACTGTGAAACTCACCCTGCCGGTGAAGGTCCGGCCCGGCGCCCGCACCGTACCCCGCCGGCGGCTGGAGGATGGCGCTCGACCTCAACCGATCAACCTCTCATGGCGCTGGAGGGCGGAGGCCCGTGATCGCCCTGATGACGCCGTCGCCTTCGCCCAGCCGGAGACGACGACGACTCCCTGTCAATCGCTGAAGACGGCCGACCGCTTCTGCAGATTGGCCATGACGGCCTCGACCTGGTTGGGCGCACGCATCAGATGGCCCTGTTCGTCGCTCTCGGCCAGCAGCAGGCCGGCGGCGTCGGTGTCGAAGGCGGCATTGGCCAGACGTTTGGCGGCGCGGACCGCATCGGGGCTCACACCGGCGATCTGACGGGCCAGGGCCATGGCCTCGGCATGGGGATTCTCAGCCGTGCGCGTGACCAGCCCCAGGGCGACGCCGTCCGCGCCCGAGACCTCGCGGTGAGTGAAGATTAGCTCGCGCAGCACGTCGTCACGGATGTTGCCGCGCCACAGGGCCATGCCGGCCATGTCGGGGACCAGACCCCATTTCATCTCCATGATCGACAGGCGGGCGTCCGGCGCGGCGATGCGGATGTCGGCGCCCGACAGGATCTGGAATCCGCCGCCGAAGGCCACGCCATGCACAGCCGCGATCACCGGAACGGGCAGGGTGCGCCAGCCCCAGGCGACCTGCTGGAACAGATTGGCCAGGCCGTGGCTCCGGTCCATGATGTCGAAATCCTGATCGCCGATCACAGCCATGGTCGCCATGTCCAGCCCGGCGCAGAAGCCCCGGCCCTCACCGGACAGGACGACGGCGCGCAGGCCGGGGGCGCCGGTCAGGGCGTCGATGGCGGCGGCGATGCCCTCGATCATGGCCGGATCGAGGGCGTTGATCTTGTCGGGGCGGTTGAGGCGGACATCGGCGACGCCCTCCTCGATCCGGATCATCACGCGGTCGTTCACGGCCGTCCTCCCGTTGTTCCCGCCCTTGGTAGCGACCGGGGACGGGGTGCGAAAGCGGTAAGGTTCTGACAGTCGGACCCTGCGGACGCGCCTGCTATCACCAAGGCAGAGGAGACCCCGATGTCGCTGCTCGTCGCCGTCCTGTCCGCCGTCGCCGTCCAGGCGGCGCCGCCAGAGACCCGCCCGCCCGCGACGGGAATCCCCGCAGACGGTCGGCTGGAGACTTTCAGGACCCTGTGCGTCCCGGACCGGCGCGATATGGCGAAGAGCTCGGCGCGGGTCGCTGCGGCGGGCTGGGTCAAGGCGGCCGATGACGACCATCCCGAGCTGGCCGCAACCCTGGCTCTCGCCCGGGCCGAGATGAACGATCCCGAATATCCGATGGAGAATGTGCAGGAAGTCTGGAAGTCGCCGACGGGACCGGCCGGCCAGTACCTCATTCTGAACCGGCTGAGCTCCACGATCGGAACGACCGGGGACGACGACGGGGACGGGGTGATCCAGTCGTGGAAGAAGGCCTACGAGCTGACCTTCCTCGGCTGCGGCCTGTGGGATTTCGAGGCGACAGCGCCGATCCATCCCGGCCTGATGACCGCCTGGACCACGCGACTGGCCGCCCAGACCGTCGATCTGCCGGGCCAGATCGAGGGCGGGACCTGGAACGTCTATCACTTCATGCCGGGCACGGCGGATGTGAAGATCGGCTTCATCCCGGACGGCAGCCCGTTCGTGGAGCGGATCGGCTTCAGCGGCGTGATGATCTCCATGACCTCGGCGCCGGAGGAGGACGAGGACCCGGCTGATATCGAGGCCGACGAAGAAGGCGACGATCCTCCGGATCAGTGATCCAAGGCGCCGCGCCATGAGCGGCCGAGGGTGCGGCATCCCCAACGGCGAGCCAGTTGTCAGGGTTGATCGCTGAACGCGCTTACGGCGGCCCGCCGGAAAGCGGACGCTCGGAAGGTCGGCCTGGGGTGGTTAGCGGACGTTTCCGACGATAGGCTTGTTTGCTCGCTGGAGGGACCGCGTGAAGACCAACCCGCTCATTGCTCCGACCGCAGTCGCCATTGTCGTTGCGTTGGCGGCAGGTGGTTGGTTCACTCACAGGGAGTGGAAGTGTGATCGTTTGGCGCAGTCAATCACCGGGGACGTTCAAGTAAAGCGCGGCTCAGATGGCCAATGCTACATCTGCCGAGACGAAGGGTGGCTGTACGACATCGCATACCCGACATGCGCCGCTTCGGACCGCCCATACAAAGCCGGATGATCACACTTAGAACCTCAGCGGCCATAGGTCCGCTTTGGGTCGAACGCGGCTATTGGATTGACCGGGCAAAGCGGACATATGAGCTGCATGACCTACACCCTCTACGGCATCCCCAACTGCGACACCGTCAAGAAGGCGCGGGTCTGGCTGGACCAGAACGGCGTGGCCTTCGTCTTCCACGACTACAAGAAGGTCGGGATCGACGAGGGGGCGCTGCGGCTCTGGGTCGGGGAGCACGGGTGGCAGACCGTGCTGAACCGGGCCGGAACCGCCTTCCGCGCCCTGCCGGAGTCGCGGAAGGCCGATCTGGACGACGACCGGGCCATCGCCCTGATGCTGGAGCAGCCGTCGATGATCAAACGGCCGGTCCTGGATCTGGGCGACCGGCGGATCGTCGGCTTCAAGCCCGAGATTTATGCGGCGGCGCTCGCCTAACCCTCGACGACCGTATCCGGCCGGTCATGGCCGTCGGCCCGCTCGGTGACCCATTCGCCGTCCGGGGTCTCGAACTCGATCCAGGCGGTCTTGTCGGCGACCCGCTGCTCGCGGGCGGCGCGTGCGGCGGCGGTGCGGGCCGATTCAGCGTTGGGATAGGTCTCCGAGAAGCTGTCGCCGACCTTGTAGGCCCAGCCTCCGTCGTGTTCGACGATGCGGTAGGTGATCTGGGTCATGGCGGGACTTCCTGTTTCGGCCGGGGCGCCGGATGGGAGCGCACACCCCCGTCAGCTTGCCATCCGGATGGCGGCGCGCAAGGGCCGCGGGCGAGAAACGTGTCTGCGGCGACGGCGTTTGCTCTGGCGGTCAGCGCAGGCTGAGCGTGGCGCGGACTCCGAAATGGTCGGAGGGGTATTCGCCCCCCACCGGGACGTCGCCCATCAGGGCGGATGCGCGGGGCGCGAAGAACTCCGTCTCGGCGAAGATGTGGTCGATCACCCGGTTCGGATGGCCCTTGGCGGGGTTGAGGGTCGTGACGACCGAATCGCGGGGCAGGGCGCTGAAGAACCGCACCCCGGTCAGGGTCGACAGGCCGGAATCGGACAGGGGCGCATTGAAGTCGCCCATGACGATCAGGGGCGTTCCGTCTTGCGGCAGCCAGGTCAGGAGATCGGCGACCTGTTGCGCACGGACGGCGCCGGCCTCCTGCTGCCAGGCCAGATGGGTGTCGACGATGTCGACAGGTCGACCCGCGATCTCGACCCGGACGCGCAGGGCGGTGCGGTAGTCGTCGAGCGGCTGCAGCTTGCGGCTGTCGTGGGCGAGCACCGGCAGGCGGGTCAGGATGGCATTGCCGTAGCGCCGCGGGGCGCCCTCTGGATCCGTCGAGACGAAATGCATGGAGTACGGCCGGCCGCCTGTCGCCCGGGACCCGGCCGACAGGGCCTCGGCCAGGGTCCGGGCCTGGTTGGGCAGGCCGACATTGGCGTCTTCAAGCACCTCCTGCAGGGCGATGACGTCGGCGTCGGCCTCCATGAGGGCCTTGATCAGCAGCGGCAGCCGCGCGGCCCAGTCGCCCTGGTTGTGCCAGATGTTGAAGGTGGCGACCTTCAGCTCGCGTGGAGGTGAGGAGGCGGCAGTGGCGCATCCCGTCAGCATGAGGCCGAGCGGGAGGGCGGCGAGCAGAAGGCGTCGGGTGGTCAAGGTTTCCTCCGTTCGGGCCGTTGTAACCGGTTTCATCGACCTTACGAAGATTTCACGTCAATGTCTGCATCCGTGGGACGCCGCCGCCGCCTCTTGTTCACAGAAGGCCGGGGCATCGCGCTGCCGGTCGGACATCGAGAGAGGGAAACATCCGATGCAAGGCTTTGAAGTTCTCATTCCGCTGGCGCCGTTCGCCATGGTCGCCGCCATCGTCATCGTGCCGGCCGTTCTGAAGAGCCGTGAACGCAAGGAGATGCAGGCGACGCTGCGGACCGCGATCGAAAAGGGCCAGCCCCTGCCGCCCGAAGTCATCGAGGCCCTGTCCAAGGACTCGATCAAGCCGGCCCCGACGGCCGCCCGGGACCTGCGTCTGGGGATTGTCCTGACCGCCGTCAGCATCGGCATCGCCCTGCTCGGCTATGCCATCAGCTTCGAGGAAAGCGACGCCTTCTATCCCGTCGTGGGGATGTCGGCCATCCCGGGCATGATCGGTCTGGCCTTCATCATCCTGAGCGTCTTTAACAAGAACAAGGGTTGAGCGGGGTCCGGACGGGGGGAGATCATGTCCAGATCCCTGATGGATCACCACGACGTGGAACTGGCCGCCCTGGCGGCGGCCGGCGGGCGGCGGGAGTTCGGCGAACTGGTGCGTCGGCACGGCTCGGCGGTGCGCGCCCTGCTGCGCCGGATGGGCGCCCAGCCGGCCGAGGCCGACGACATTGCGCAGGACGCCTTTCTGACGGCGTTCCAGCGCTGCGCCGAATTCCGGGGCGAGGGCACCTTCGCCGCCTGGGTCAAGCGGATCGCCGCGCGCCTGTACATCAAGCGCAAAGCGAAGGACGCCCGCTATGTCGAGGAATCGGCGCTGGAAGAGGCCGCGCCGATAGTCGATCGCGGCGGACTGGTGGACCTGGACGAGGCGCTGAAGATGCTCAGCCCCGTGGAACGCCTCTGTGTCTCCCTGTGTCATGGCGCGGGGATGTCCCATCCGGAAATTGCGGCCGCCATGAATCTGCCGCTGGGAACGGTAAAGTCTCATGTCAAACGTGGTCTGGATAAGCTTCGTGCGCGGCTTGCGCCCGGGCGGGTCGAGAACGGGAGGGTTCTTCATGTCAGCGGATGAGTTCGACGCCAATATCGAACGGCTGTTCGCCCGGACGCCGCATATGGCCGACGCCTCGATTTTCGCCGACACGGTGGAGGCGCGGCTGAACTCCGGCTCGCGGGTTCGCGCCATGGCCCTGACGGCGGCGGGTCTGATCGGCGGCGTGTTCGCGGTACGCGAAAGCCTGAACCTGGACTTCACCCTGTCGTCGGCAGGCTCGCCGGCGCGCGTCCTGGGGCAGGGGATCGAGACCGCGGGCGGCAGCACCGGTGATCTGGTCGGCGCCATGGTTGAGCATGTCGGCTTGTCCGACATGGCGTTTGGCTCCATGGGCGGCATGCAGCTGTTCTGGATTGCGTCGGCGGCCCTGGTGGCCATGGCGGCGGTCGGGATCGTGAAACTGTCCCAGGAGGTCTGAGTGTCCAGCCAGAAGCAGGAAGTCGTCCGGCGCATCGCCGCGCCCGATATCCAGTCGCGCAAGAACGGCGAGCCGATCGTTTGCCTGACGGCCTATGATGCGCCGACGGCGGCCCTGCTGGACGACCACTGCGACCTGCTGCTGGTCGGCGACAGCGTCGGCATGGTGGTGCACGGCCTGCCCAACACCGTCGGGGTCACGCTGGAGATGATGATTCTGCACGGCCAGGCGGTGATGCGCGGCTCGCGTCGGGCCATGGTCGTGATCGACATGCCGTTCGGCTCCTATGAGGGCGGCAAGGAACAGGCCTATGAGAACTGCGCCCGGGTGATGAAGGAAACCGGGGCCCAGGCCGTCAAGCTGGAGAGCGGCCCGACGGTGCCGGAGACCATCGCCTATCTGGTCCAGCGCGGCATTCCGGTCATGGGCCATGTCGGGCTGAGGCCGCAGGCGGTCCTGACCGAGGGCGCCTTCAAGGCCAAGGGCCGCACGGAGGACGGACGGCTTCGGGTCATCGCCGAGGCCGAGGCCACCGCTGACGCCGGCGCCTTCGCCGTGGTCATCGAGGGCACGGCCGAGGCGGTCGCCGCCGAAATCACCGCCGCCATCGACAAGCCGACCATCGGCATCGGCGCCTCGGCCGCCTGCGACGGCCAGATCCTGGTCACGCCCGACATGCTGGGCCTGTTCGACTGGACGCCGAAATTCGTACGGAAATACGCGGATCTGAGAACGGAAATCGACCGTGCCGTCGGACAATACGCCGCCGATGTGAAGGCCCGCCGTTTTCCTGCCGAAGTCGAGACCTATTTCTCGAAAAAGCCGGTCGAGTCCTGACCCCTCGCATTGCGGTCCTGGTTCATCGCTGGGGGTTCCTCTCGTGGGGGTTACCCACTAGGGTCCGCGCCGGTTTTGCAAGATAGAGTTGGGGCGACGATCCGTGGTTGATGTCTTCGAGCAGGTCGAGGAGGAGCTCCGCTCCGACCGGTACAAGCGGCTCGCCATGAAGTGGGGGCCGGTGCTCGGCGCCGTTCTGGCCGTGGCCCTGATCGCCACCCTGGCGTGGTGGGGTTGGGACTCATACCAGACCAGCCGCGCCGACAAGGCCTCGGTCGCCTATGCCCGGGCGCTGGAGGCTGTAGAGGCCGGGAATACGGCAGGCGCGGAAGCCGCCTTCGTAGAGGCCGAAAAGGCCGGCAACGCCGCCTACAAGGCTCTGGCCCTGCAACAGCGCGCCGGTCTGGCCGTGACGGCTGACAATCTGCCTGGTGCGGTGGAACTGTTCGACCAGGCGGCAAAGGCTGCGCGGGATCCGCTGCTGGCGGATCTGGCGCACTACAAGGCCGCCCTTTTGCTGATGGACACCGCCACCCTGGCCGATATGCAGGCGCGGCTGGAGCCCTTGACGAAGGAGGGCCGCCCCTTGCGCCCCTTCGCCCAGCAGGCCCTGGCCATGGCCAATCTTCAGCACGGCAAGACGGCCGAGGCGCGCTCCGCCTTCGTTCAGCTGACCCTGGGGCAGGACGTTCCTGACGTCGTTCGCCAGTTCTCGCAGAGCGGCATCCAGGCCATCGACAGCGGCATCGCCGGCAATCTGAAGGCGATCACCGACCGGATGGCGCAGCTTCCGCCCGCCGCACTCCCTGGCGCGGCAGGTTCGCCGATGACCATGGCCCCGCCGGCGCCGACGTCCGCGCCCGCCCAATGACGACCGGTATTCGAAAGACCTCCATGACGCGTTTCCTCAAGGTCGCCCTGACATGCGGCGTGGCGCTGACCGTGGCCTCCTGCGCCGCCCAGCGTCGGATGTTGCCCTTTGGCCTCGGCGGCAAGGAAGAGGCGGGCTCGGTCGCGACCGAGGGTCAGCGAATCTCCGTCCTCAGCTTTGATCAGCAACTGGCGCCCTCGGCCGCCCTGTCGGGCCGCGACTTCTTCCTGCCGGGTCCGCAGGCCGTGACGTCCTGGCCGATGCCGGGCGGCACGACCGAGAACTCGGTCGAGCACGCCATCGCCGCCCCGAACTTCACCGTGGCCTGGAAGCGCAACATCGGCGCCGGGTCCGGCAAGACCCGCCAGATCATGGCGCCGGTCGTGGCCGACGGCGGACGGGTCTTCGTCATGGACGGCGAATCGACCGTCACCGCCGTCGACGCCGCGTCCGGCGAAGTGGTCTGGAAATCCAATGTCCGCCCTGACGAAACCGAGCGCGGCGCCTCCCGCCTCGGGATACTGCCCGGCGGCTCGCGTCCGGCCAGCGGTGGATTTGGCGGCGGCGTCGCTGTGGCGGGCGGCAAGGTCTTCGTCTCCTCCGGCTATCGCTCGATGACGGCCCTGGACGCCTCGACCGGCGCCGTGGTCTGGACCGTTCGCGTCGACGCGCCGATCCACGGGGCTCCGACCGTTGCAGGGACGCGCGTCTTCGTCGTCGATATCGACAACCAGCTGATCGCCTTTGACACCGCCAACGGCGAACAGGACTGGTCGTATCGCGGGATCGCCGAGCCGGCCCGGATCATGCGCGCCGCGTCACCGGCCGTGGTCGGCGACACTGTGATTGCGCCCTTCTCGTCTGGCGAGGTGACCGCCCTGCGGGCCACCAACGGCACGCCGGTCTGGCAGCAGGTTCTGTCGCGCACCAGCCGCACCAGCGCCCTGTCGGAGCTGCGCGATATCGCCGGTCGTCCGGTCATCAGCCGCGGCGTCGTCTATGCCGTGGGCCACTCGGGCGTCATGCAGGCCATGGACATCCGCACCGGCCAGCCGAAATGGTCCGTGCCGATCGCCGGGGTCAATGCGCCCCTGCCGGCCGGCGACGTGGTCTATGTCGTGTCCAAGTCGGGCGAACTGACCCTGATCAACCGGGAAACCGGCGCCGTCTACTGGACCCGCGACCTCAATGAAGGCCGTGTGCGTCAGGAGGGGGGCTTCCTCGGCTTCTTTGACCGCACCGTGCGGCCGGAATGGTCGGGTCCGGTTCTGGCCTCCAACCGGCTGGTTCTGGTCAATTCCGACGGCGAGGCCGTGGGCTTTGACCCGAAGACCGGACTTCAGTCAGCCTCCGTTCGCCTCGGCGCCCCCGCCTATGTCGCGCCGTCCGCCTATGAGGGCGCGCTGTATGTGCTGACCGACAATGGCGAGCTGGTCTGTATTCGCTGATCCGCATTCTCTGACGCGTTCGGACTGATTCTGGGATAGAAGGCCGACATGGCATTGAAGGTCGCCATTGTTGGCCGCCCCAACGTGGGCAAGTCCACCCTGTTCAACAGGCTGGTGGGAAAACGTCTGGCCCTGGTCGATGACCGGCCGGGGGTGACCCGCGACCGTCGCTATGCCGACGGCCATATCGGCGATCTGGACCTGACCCTGATCGACACGGCCGGGTTCGAGGACGTCACCGATGACAGTCTGGAATCGCGGATGCGCGAGCAGACCGAGGCTGCGCTCGAGGACGCTGACGTCCTGATGTTCATGATGGATGCGCGAGAGGGGGTGACCTCGCTGGACCGCATCTTCGCCGATCTGCTTCGTCGTCAGACCAAGCCCGTCATCCTTCTGGCCAACAAGGCCGAGAGCCGCGAGAGCGGCGGGGGCGTCGGCGAGGCCCATGGTCTGGGCTTTGGCGAGCCTGTCGCCATCTCGGCCGAGCACGGAGAGGGGATGGCGGACCTGTATGCCGCCCTGATCGCCGCCAGCGCCGACATCTTCATCGAAGAGGTCGACGAGCCGGACAAGCCGATCCGGATCGCCATCATCGGCCGTCCCAACGCGGGCAAGTCGACCCTGATCAACCGGTTGATCGGCGAGGACCGCATGCTGACCGGCCCCGAGGCCGGCATCACCCGCGACTCCATCTCGGTCGACTGGGAATATGAGGGCCAGAACATCCGTCTGGTCGATACGGCCGGGATGCGCCGCAAGGCCCGGGTCCAGGAAAAGCTGGAAAAGCTGTCGGTCGCCGACACCATCCGCGCCATCACCTTTGCCGAGGTGGTCGTCCTGATGATGGACAAGGACAATGCCTTCGACGTGCAGGATCTTCAGCTCGCCGATCTGGTCGAGCGCGAGGGCCGGGCCCTGATCTATGTGGCGTCGAAATGGGACCTTGAGGAGGAGCCCCAGGCGCGGATGGCCAAGCTGAAACAGATGGCCGACGACAAGCTGCCCCAGCTGAAGGGGTCGCAGTTCGTGGCCCTGTCGGCCCATTCGGGGCGAGGCGTCGAGCGGCTGATGCCGGCCGTGATGAAGGCCTATGAGACCTGGTCGGTGAAGGTGAAGACCAAGGACCTCAACGACTGGCTGGCGATGGCGACCCAGAGGCATCCGCCCCCCGCCGTCGACGGCAAGCGGGTGAAAACCAAATATATGGCCCAGACCAAGGCCCGGCCGCCGACCTTCGTGCTGTTCGCCAGCCGCGCCTCGTCCCTGCCGGACCACTATCTGCGCTATCTCACCAACTCGTTGCGCGAGAGCTTCGACCTGCCCGGCACGCCGATCCGGTTGAGCCTGAAGTCGAACTCGCCCAATCCCTATGCCGAGGGCGGCTCCAAGTCGGGCCCCGAACGCTACAAGGGCGACGCCAAGACGGCGCCCCGCCGCGTCCGCAAGGCCGAGAAGGAAGAGGCCCTGTCCAGCCTGCCCGGCAAGGCGCTGGAGCAGAAGAAGACCCGCGTCGCCAAACCCCGCGTCATCGGCGCGGTCAAGGCCTCGGCCTCCAAGAAGGCCGGCTCCAGCGTGGCGATCCAGAAGGGCGCCAGAGGCGGGGCGAGACAGGTGTCCCGGTCAGGCCGGGTCCGGACCGGGCAGAAACACGCGCCGAAGAAGTAGGCTGGAAGCTGTTCTGCGTCTTGTCGCTGTCAGCCTTCACGGTTTTCTTCGTTGGCAAGGCTGCGCAAGGTTTGATTTTGAGAAACAATGCGCAGGTAGAATTCGACCCTTCGTCGTCAACGACTGAGCTTGTAGCAGTTCAGCCGCAGAGTTTCAGTGAGCACCCTCCCTAAACCTAGATCTCACGCTCCGTTACAGAACGGCATGACCCTCAATGACCAGACGGCGCAAGCACGGGTGCTGCCGGTCACGACCTGACCATCACGCAAGTCACGGGCGGCGCCCGAGGCCACACGGTCGCGTTGGCGGTCGAACGCCCGGTACCATTCCTCGACCTGACGGTAGTGGTTCGGCATATTCCGGAAGTTTTGCGGGTTGGCGCGGGCAAAAGCCTCGTTCTGCCGCTGGAGGTCGCCGGACGCGGTGATCCGGGCGTCGCCAAAGTCATACCGGGGATTTTCCCGACGCGCCTGGTTCGCTGTAATTCTGTCGGCGGCGCCGCTTACCCGCCGGTCGTATTCGGCTTGGTATTCGGCGCTTGCCGCGGAGAGCAAGGCCTCAAATCCCTGATCGTCGAGCACACCGAAATCCACTTCGTCGGTCGTAGCCCAGGCACGATAGGTGTCGGAGCGACAGTTGAGCCAGGTCAACAGGGTGCGGGTGGGTGAGTTGCGCGCCGTAGTGAGGCAGGTTCGTGCCCGGGTCGCCGCGCTTTCAGATGACACCACGGCGGCGGCGGCCGAAATTTGCGTCGCAACCTCTCGCCACATCAGTCCATTGGCGCGCGCGACGGCGGCGTAGGTTTGCGACGTACTGGGCCGACGTATTCCGGATTCTGCCCATCGTTCACCGTCGTGGTAAAAGGTCTTGTATCCATCATTGAGTATCAGCGCGGCCGCTGCTGCGTGGGTCGGGTCACCCCAATAGGTCGCACGTACCGCGAGAGAATTTATCGCGACAGCTCCCATTACGGTTCTGTCAGCGGGCATGCGGTCCATGAACGCATTGATGAGCGGTGGAAGATATCGCCCCCCCTCCGTCGAGAAGACCAGCGTATTCGCAGCGGCCTGCCAGTCCTGCTTCTCGACTTGCTGAGCCGCCAGCGCAAACCTGCCGGGCACCAGTCCGCTTCGCAGTTTTGGATAGACGACCCCCGCAAGGATGCCCGTTGTGACGACATTTTCACCGCCGACGACAACGTTGCCTTCTCGCACCAGGTCGCCATAGAGATCCTGTACCCACTGCGGCATTTTCGCCCGATCGCTTGGGTAGACCATGTCTTGCAGGACATCCGTCAGCAGGTTGGGGCCGCCCCCATGTCCCATATCGATCGCCACCATCGCGTATGAGATCCGCAGATCGATGGGCACGAGGTTGACGGTGATGTTGGGATTGCTCCTGCCCCACAGCCGGATTTCCTGGCGAGTTTTGGGCCGGGTGATCTTGGCGTTGATCAGGCTGGCCGCACAGTTCAGGCAACCCCGCGACAGCCCGACGCTCCAGATGTGAAGGCGGGTCTGGTCATCTGCCGCATTGGCGCCCAACCAGTTATAAGCGGCCGGATTCAACGGAGCCGCGCGTTCAAACCAGATCGCGGCCTGCGCCTTGTCGACCGGAACACCACCCGATCCTGCCGCATAGATGTTGGCTATGTTGTACTCGCCCCTGCCTTCTGGAATGAGCGCGAGGTTCTGCGTCAAGAGGGCAATCGCCGCTGCACCATCGCCTGCGGCCTCCAAGGCCAAGGCGCGCTCTACCGCTTCCCTGGCAGGTTCGGGAAAGCTCGCCGTCAATCCCGCTGGGACGAATGCGGTGATTTCTGTATGGCCAAGGTCAGGGCGCCACATTTCTCCGGCGGGCACGACGGGAAACGGATAATCTCTATAGTCGATCAGTGTGCCGCCAAAGTCGTAGACCGGCTGAGATCGGGCCTGCGCCTGCGCCAAGGTTGGCGCACCGACACAACCTATGGCGAGCAGAAGACAACCCAGTATCGCCGCGAAGAGAGGCCTGCCGCTGTGGTGCTGTTGGCAATGGGGCATGATGTCGAACAAGGCGTGAGTGCTCCGATTCAGCCTGGGTCATCAAAAAGTTCTTTCTGAACTGAAACGTGAGCAGCAAGGTTCGTGATTCGAGTTTCGAATGACTGCGGTTCCACCGCCCGTAGCCAGCATCCATTTCAGATAACCCAGACTCCAAAATTGCCAGATATGATGACGCTCTCGCCCGAGATGGGCGTCTACACGCTGTGATTGAGCCGCGCTGACGTCACGCGATACAGACAAAACCTGATTCCAGCCCGCCGAGCAGATTCAGGATGTTCAACGGGGATCCGTTTTTGCTGCCGACAAGCGCGGAAGTCGGACCGAGCCTTCAGCCTCAGGACTACGCTGCGGTCGTCGGCCCTGCCTTCCATTCCCTGAAACTGACCGTCAGGGGCGGGGTCAGGTCGCCGCGCGCCAGCTCGACCACCAGAGGGCCGATTTCGGACGGATGCGGAAGGGTGTCGGGATCCTCTCCGGGGAAGGCCTGGGCCCGGATCCGGGTGCGCATCCGGCCGGGGTCCAGGATCGCCACCCGTACAGACGTGGTCTCGATTTCGTCGGCCCAGGACTTCATCAGGGCCTCGGCCCCGGCCTTGGTGGCGGCATAGGCGCCCCAGAAGGCCTTGGGGGCGGCCGCCGCGCTGCTGGTCAGATGCACCACACGCCCGGCGTCGGACAGCCGCAGCAGGGGCTCCAGCGAGCGGATCAGTCGATAGACGCCGGTCAGGTTGGTCTTCTCGATCTTGCTGAAGCCGCGCGGGTCGGCATGAGCCACCGGCGTCAGGCCGGAGGCGCCGAGGGTGGCCGCCGCCTGGACCCAGATGTCCAGCCGGCCAAACCGCTCGAAGATGGCCCCGCCCATCCGGTCGATGGCCCCGCCGTCGATGATGTCGAACGGGATCAGGGTGGCGTGCTTGCCCGTCGCGGCGAACATGGCGTCGTCCAGCGCCTCCAGCCCGCCCTGGGTCCGGGCGGCGGCGATGATGTGGGCGCCGGCCTTCGCCATGGCCAGGGCGCTCTCATAGCCGATGCCGCGCGAGGCCCCGACGACAAGGGCGATACGGTCTTTCAGGGGGAGGTCGGACATGGTGCGCTGATAGCGCGCCAGAGGGTCCGGTGAAAGCGTCAGTAGCCCTCGGCCGCCTGCCACAGGCTGAAGCTTGTGCCCTGGTCGTCGGAGACGACGACGGACAGGCCGGTTGTGCTCTCTGCGGGCATGGCCGACCGCCCGCCCAGTTCGACCACCCGCGCGCAGGCCGCATGGATGTCCTCGACGCGGAAATAGAGATGGGAATAGTCCGACTTCCGCTCGGCCTTGGAAAAGCCGAACGCCGGGTCGCTGTCGGCGACATGCGCATAGGTGGGACCGGACGCCCCCTCGTCGAAGGTCCAGCCGAAGAGCGCGCCATAGAAGGCCCTGGCCCTGTCGATATCCGGGATGTCGAGCGTGAAATAGCCGAGCTGGACCAAGAGTGTGGCTCCTGAATGATCAAGAACGCCCGCAGGCGGCGGGATCGCTCAAGCTTAAGCGGTCACCAGCAGGGAAAGTTGCCGCGCCACCGGATCGCGCCCACCGGCCTCGATTTCCCGATCGGTCAGCCGGGTCGGATAGTCGCCGGTGAAATAGTGGTCGGTGAACTGGGGCTGGTGGGCGTTGCGGCCGGTCTCGCCCATCGCCCGGTACAGGCCGTCGACGGACAGGAAGCCGAGGGTGTCGACCTCGAGGTGCTGGCGCATCTCCTCCATCGACTTGTTGGCGGCGATCAGCTGGTCCCGCTCGGGCATGTCGATCCCGTAGAAGTCGGGATAGAGGATCGGCGGGCTGGCCGAACGCAGGTGGACCTCCGTCGCCCCGGCCGCGCGCACGGCCCGGACCAGTTTCACCGAGGTGGTGCCGCGCACGATGGAGTCGTCGATCAGCACCACCCGCTTGCCGGCCAGTACGCCGCGGTTGGGGCTGTGCTTCATCCGCACCCCCTTCTGCCGGGCGCCCTGGCTGGGCTGGATGAAGGTGCGGCCCAGATAGTGGCTGCGGATGATCCCCATTTCATAGGGAATGCCGCTGGCGCGGGCATAGCCGAGCGCCGCCGGGACGCCGGAATCGGGGACAGGCACAACGACATCGGCCTCGACGGCATGCTCCTGCGCCAGGCCCTCGCCCATCCGCTTGCGCGCCTCATAGACCGAGCGGCCGTTCACGACGCTGTCGGGGCGCGAGAAGTAGACATATTCGAACAGGCAGGGACGCGCCTGACGGGTGGGGAAGGGCTTGAGGGACCGCAGTCCCTCATGGTCGATGACGATCACCTCCCCATGTTCCACATCACGGACGAAGGTCGCGCCAATGGTGTCCAGGGCGCAGGTCTCTGATGCGAGCACCCAGGCGTCGCCCAGCTGGCCCAGAACGAGGGGCCGGATGCCCAGCGGATCGCGGGCGCCGATCATCTTGGTGCGGGTCTGGGCCACCAGGGCGTAGCCGCCCTCGATCCGGGCCAGGGCGTCGATGAACCGGTCCACGATCCGCGCCTTCCGGCTGCGGGCGATCAGGTGAAGAATGACTTCGGAATCCGAAGTCGACTGGAAGATCGAACCCTCGCCGACCAACTGGTTCCGCAGATAGTGGAAATTGGTCAGGTTGCCGTTGTGGGCGATGGCGATGCCGCCCTGGTCCAGGTCGGCGAACATCGGCTGGATGTTGCGCAGGAAGCTGCCGCCGGCGGTCGAATAGCGGGTATGGCCGACCGCCGCCGGTCCCGGCATGCGGGTAGCCAGATCGGCGCCGCCGAAGGCTTCGCCTACCAGACCCTGATGGCGTTCGGTGTGGAAGCGCTCGTCGCGGACGCTGGCGATGCCGCAGGCTTCCTGACCGCGATGCTGGAGAGCATGCAGGCCCAGGGCGACGATCGCCGAGGCGTCGCCATCCGGCGCGCCCCAGACGCCGCAGACCCCGCATTCCAGGCGCGGGCGATCGTCATCCGCCTCGCGATGGTGCGCGCGGTGCACGACGGGATCGGAAATGACATGGGCGAGGCTGCTCATCGTGGGGCTCCGATGACAGGCGGAAATCTAGCGGGCGGCGGCAGGCGGCGAAGTATTGTCTGATTGAGGTTTCGGCAAGGCTTCATCGTCGGAAAAACCTCGGCGGACGGATGAATCGACGACGGGGGCGAGGGCGTCGGCGCCCCGGCCTATCCCCGGCAGGATGACCTGGATCGCCCGCGCCGCGCCGGCGCTGAGCGGCCGAAGGGTCGCCTCGCTGAGCCAGCGCGGCGTCCGCTCGCCCGGCAAGGCGGCGACGATGACCAGATGAATGGCGCCCAGAAGCACCAGGGCCCGTCCGGCGCCGATGAAGATTCCGAGGCCTCGATCGACGCCGCCCAGTTGCGGATGGGCCTGGGCCCGTTTCGACAGGGACGATCCGAGAATGCGGATGCCGAAATACAGAATGAAAAAGGTCAGGATGGCCGCAAAGATGGTCCCGGCCCAGTCGGGGTCGATCAGACCGCGTCCCAGCCGGGCTGTCACCGGCAGGCTGACCAGGGCCAGGAAGGCCGCCAGAACAAAGCTGAGCAGGGTGATGATTTCTCGCGTCGCCCCGCGCACCCAGCCTGCGGCGGCCGAGGCGAGGATCACCAGAATGGCGAAGGCGTCAAAGCCGGTCACGGTTGCGGGCGGTCCTCAGTGTACTGGGGGTCACCCATAGCGGCTTTGCGAGATTCGTTCGACCGCTTCCGTCAATCGCGACACCGATGTGATGGCCAGTCCGTCCCCCTTGACCGTCAGCGGCGGCGACAGCGCCTGATCGAACCCCAGTTTTCCGGCCTCGCGCAGTCGCGCCTCCGCCCGGCCGACGGCGCGCACCTCGCCCGAAAGACTGATCTCGCCGAAGACGACGCAGCCTTGGGGCAGGGGTTTGTCGGTGGCCGAGCTGATCAGGGCCGCCGCCGCCGCCAGATCGGCCGCCGGCTCGTTGATCCGCAGCCCGCCGGCGACGTTCAGATAGACGTCCTGGTCCCCGAAGCCGAAGCCGCAGCGCGCCTCCAGCACGGCCAGCACCATGGCCAGTCGCCCGGTATCCCATCCGACCACGGCCCGGCGCGGGGTGCCATAGGCGGATTTGGACACAAGTGCCTGCATCTCGACCAGAACCGGGCGGGAGCCCTCGATGCCGGCGAAGACCACCGATCCGGCCGCCCGGTCCTTGCCCTCGCCAAGGAACAGGGCAGAGGGATTGGCCACCTCGGTCAGGCCGGCGTCGCCCATCTCGAAGACGCCGATCTCGTCGGTGGCGCCGAACCGGTTCTTGCCGGCGCGCAGGATGCGGAAGGGATAGCCGCGCTCGCCCTCGAAACTGAGCACGGCGTCGACCATATGCTCCACCACGCGCGGGCCCGCGACCTGGCCGTCCTTGGTGACGTGGCCGACCAGAACGACCGCGACGCCCTGCGACTTGGCCAGCCGGACCATTTCGCCGGCGCAGGCCCGGACCTGGGTGACCGATCCCGGCCCGCTGTCGTGGGCGTCGGACCACAGGGTCTGGATCGAGTCGACGATGACGATGTCAAACGACTCGCGCTTCAGGGTCGCGAGAATTTCCCGGAGCGCCGTTGCTGACGCCAGCTGCACCGGGGCCCCGGCGAGGCCCATTCGTTTCGCGCGGGAGCGGATCTGTTCGATCGCCTCCTCGCCCGAAATATAGGCGACCCGCGCGCCCCGCAGGGCCGCCCTGCCGGCGACGTCGAGCAGGAGGGTCGACTTGCCCACGCCGGGGTCGCCGCTGAGCAGGATGGCCGAGCCGGGAACCACGCCGCCGCCGCAGACCCGGTCAAACTCGGTGACGCCGGTGATGATCCGCGCCGGCTCGGGCGTGTCCGATTGCAGGGTTTCGAACGTCAGGCCGCGCGATCGACCGGTTGTGGCGGGTTTCAGGGCGCCGGGCGGGGCGCTGCGGCTCTCTTCAACAATCGTGTTCCACTGGGCGCAGGCGGAGCACTGCCCCGACCACTTGCCGTGCACCGCCCCGCAGGACTGACAAACATATATTGCGCCATCTCTCGCCATAACGCCGGCTTACAGCATGCCGGGCGGGACGGGCAGGGGGCGGAAAGGGCGCCGCGAGGGGCTGCGTCCGATTTCGACGTCCCGAAATCGGGGTCGGCGCCGGCGGGCCGACTGGCGCCGCAAGGCGTTTGCGGTCAAGCTGCCCCCACCCCCACCGGAGTTCCGTCATGACTGACTCGCCGCCCGCCCTGAACCCGTCGTTTGTCGCACGGGTCAAGGGCATATTGATGAACCCGGCCGTGGAGTGGGAGATCATCAAGGCCGAACACCAGACCATCGGCAGTCTGTTCACCAGCTATGCCGTGATCCTCGCCGCCATCAGCCCGATCTGCGGCCTGATCGCTGCGGTCGTCTACGGCGACAGCGTGGCCGGAGCCATCATCGGCGGCCTGGTCGGATACGCCCTGTCGCTCGTCGGGGTCTATCTGCTGGGCTTCATGATCGATCTGCTCGCCCCGAGCTTCGGGGGCGGCCGTGATCGTCTTGCGGCCATGAAGGTCGCAGTCTACGCCTCGACGGCCACATGGGTCGCCGGCGTATTCGAGTTGCTGCCCGGCGGCCTTGCCGCGCTCGGCCTCATCGGGGGGCTCTACAGCCTTTATCTGCTCTACCTCGGCCTGCCGCGCCTCATGGGCGCGCCGCAGGACAAGGCCCTGGGCTATACCGCCGTGGTGGTCATCGCCGCCATCGTCATCTGGATGATCATCGGTTCGATCACCGGCATGATGATGCTGGGCTTCGCGGCGAGCACCATCGTGGCCGCCGGGGTGGTCTGAGCCGGATCAGGTTCCGGAATAGACGCGAGGAACGCGGCCGGTGATCGAGGTGATCAGCTCATAGCTGATCGTCCCGGCCGCCGCTGCTGCGTCATCCAGCAGCCGGTGACCGCCGAACAGTTCGACCGGGTCTCCGGCCGCGACATCGACGCCCGTCGCATCCACGGCGATCACATCCATCGACACCCGCCCGAGGATGGGGCGCAAATCGCCGTTCAGCCACACGCGACCCTCGCCACGCCCGCTGTAGGCCCGCAATACGCCGTCGGCATAGCCGGCCGCGCACGTGGCGATCCGGGTCGGGCGGTCGGCAGTGAAGCCCCGCGAATAGCCGACGCTCTCGCTCGCCGGGACGTCCCGCACCTGGACCACCTGCGCCGTCAGGGCAGCGACGGCTGCGATGCGCGGATCCGGACGGCCTTCGGGCCCGCCGCCGTACAGGCAGATCCCGGGACGCACGGCGTCAAAGGCGTAGTCGGGCCCGAGGAAACAGCCGCCGGAGTTGGCGAAGGACCGCGTCACGCCCGGATAGCGGCTGACGATTCCGGCGAAGGCGTCGCGCTGGCGCCGGTTCATCGGTTCCGCAGGCTCATCGGCGCAGGCCAGATGGCTCATCACCAGTTCCAGCCCGGCAAAGGGCTGCGGCGCGTCCTCGGGCCGGAAGCCGAGGCGGTTCATGCCTGTGTCGATCTGCAGTCCGCAGCCGCCCCCGCCCGCCGCCGTCCAGGCCTGAAGCTGGGCGGGCTGGTTCAGGACGGGGCGCAGGTCGGCGGCCTTCAGGGCGACCGCCGCGTCGCCATGGCAGCCGTCCAGCACATAGATGACCGGATCGGCCCCCAGCACGGCGCGCAGGGCGACGCCCTCGGCCGCACGGGCCACAAAAAAGGTCCGCGCCCCTTCCGCCATCAAACGCCGGGCGCAGGCGGCGGCGCCGAGTCCATAGCTATCGGCCTTGACGACCGGATGCACCGGCGCGCCGCTGACCGCAGCCAGGGTGTGATAGTTGCGGCTCAACGCATCGAGGTCGACCGTGAGCGTGGCGGGGGAAGGGGCAAGCACGACCATTCGGGCCTTATGCCGCAAGTTTCGTGCAGGTCACCCAAAAACTCGCACAGTCAGGGCAATGATCATGCTCGACCGGTCGATTTTGACGTCTATTCCGGAATGTCGCTGAAATTGCCGTAGCCGGTGCGCGCCAGGTTGCCGAACTTCACCGTGTCGTCGTGGAACGACAGTTTGACGATGCCGATGGGGCCGTGGCGCTGCTTGCCGATGACGACCTCGGCCGTGCCCTTTACCCGGTCCATGTCCTCCTGCCATTTGAGGTGCTCCTCGGTGCCCTCGCGCGGCTCGGTGCGGCCCAGATAGTAGCTCTCGCGATAGACGAACATGACGCAGTCGGCGTCCTGCTCGATCGAGCCGGATTCACGCAGGTCGGACAGCTGGGGCCGCTTGTCCTCGCGGTTCTCGACCTGACGCGACAGCTGGGACAGGGCGATGATGGGGACGTTCAGCTCCTTGGCCAGGGCCTTGAGCCCGCCGGTGATCTCCGACACCTCCTGCACCCGGTTCTTGTTGCCATTGCCCTCGCCGACCGTGATCAGCTGGAGATAGTCGACGATGATCAGGTCCAGACCCTGTTCCATCCGTTTCAGCCGCCGGGCCCGGGCCGCGAGCTTGGAGATGGCCAGACCGCCGGTGGCGTCGATATAGAGGGGGCTCTCGCCGATCTCGATGGCGGCGTCGCGCACCTTGCCGAAGTCCGAGGCGTCGATCTCGCCCTTGCGGAGGCGGTCGGACGACACGCCCGAGGCGTCGGCCAGGATCCGCATGGCCAGTTGTTCGGCGCTCATTTCCAGCGAGAAGAAGGCCACCACCCCGCCGCTGACCGTCTTGCGGCCGTCCGGCGTCGGCTCCCAGCGGTAGTTGCGGGCGACATTGAAGGCGATGTTGGTGGCCAGGGCCGTCTTGCCCATCGAGGGGCGGCCGGCGAGGATCAGCAGGTCGGACGGGTGCATGCCGCCGAGTTTGGAATCGAGGTCGTCGAGGCCCGAGGCCAGACCGGCCAGCTTGCCGTCGCGCTGATAGGCCTCGCCCGCCATCTGGACGGCGCCGCTGAGGGCGGTGGAGAAGCTGACGAAGCCGGACGACGGCGCCCCGGTCTCGGCCAGGGAATACAGGGTCAGTTCAGCCTGTTCGATCTGGTCGATGGCGGCGCGTTCAGGGTCCGGCGCCTCCTTGATGATGTCGCCGCCGATGCGGATCAGGTCGCGGCGCAGGGCCAGGTCATAGACCACGCGGGCGTAGTCGGGGGCGTTGGCGCCCGGGGGCGCCCGGTCCATCAGGTCGGCCAGATAGCGCAGCCCCCCGAACTCGGCGAAGGCCGGGTCCTGTTTGAACCGCTCCATCAGGATGGTCGGCTCGGCCAGCAGGCCCTGGCGGATGTGGTCCTCGATCGCGTCGTACAGCCGCTGGTGGAACGGCTCGTAGAAATGGCTGCCGCGCAGCCGGTCGCTGAGCCGTTCGAAGATGCCGTTGTCGAACATCAGGGCGCCCAGCAGCGCCTGTTCGGCCTCCAGGTTGTGAGGCAGGGACGGGATGGCGACGGTGTCGGCGGAGAAGGGAGCAAAGGCGTTCATGTCGGTTAACGCTCTAGCCCGCGCCCGCCTCCGCGACAGCCGCCGAGGCGGTCATGGCGGGGGACAGTTTCGCCGCTCTGTGGACGGTCGGAATTTCTCCTTGTCAGCCGCCCGTTCGAGCGGCGTTCTGTGGACAGGGATAGTTGGCGACGGTCCAGTGGCGCACCCCGTCGGCGACGGACATGGTGCGGCGGCGCGCGGCCGGGATCGTGTTCAGGTGGTCCAGGAACCGGGTGGTGTTGACGCTGACCCGCTCGGGCGGGCAGGCGACCGTCGGGCGGCCGGCGGCCTGGTCGGCGCGCAGACCGCCCAGGACGGTCTTGAAGGCCGTCTCGCCCTCGCGCATCAGCCGCCGGGCGTCCGGGCGGAGCAGGGCGGTCGGGTTCCTGGGGATGCGGTTGGCCGTGGTGACGAACTCCTCCAGCGTCATCGGCGGCGGGGCCATGGCGGTCAGCAGGACGGCGCCCGTCAGGGCGACGGCGGTTCGGGCGACAGCGGTTCGAGCGGCGACGGTTCGGGCGGCGACGGCGGTTCGGATCATGGCGCATTTCCCCGGGCGTGACGGCCAAGGTTGCGAGCGGCGGAGGGCGAAATCAAGGCGGGGCGGACGGTCCGGCCGGCGCAACGAAAAAGGGGCGCGCCCCGAAGAGCGCGCCCCTGATCCTTGTCGTCGATCCGCAGGGATCAGGCCTCGGAACCGAGCCCGTCCTGTTGACCGGCGCCGCCCTCGACCATGTCGCGGGCCTGTTCGGCGGCGGCGGAGCGATCTTCGTCGTAGGCCGACTTGATCACGTCCTCGCCCTTGGCCTGACGTTCGGCCTCGTCGGCCGAGCGGGCGATGTTGATCTTGACCGTGGCGGAGACCTCGGCGTGCAGGCGAACCAGCACCTCGTGGACGCCCAGGGTCTTGATCGCCGTGTTCAGGACGACCTGCGAGCGTTCGACCTTGCCGCCTTCAGCCTGGATGGCCTCGGAGACGTCGCGCCCGGCGACCGATCCGTACAGCTGGCCGGTTTCGCCGGCCTGACGGATCATCACATAGGACTGGCCGTCGATCTTGTCGGCGACCTTCTGGGCCTCGCCCTTGTTGCGGTCGTTGCGGGCCTCGATGGCCGCACGATCCAGTTCAAACTTCTCCAGGTTCTTCGAGGTGGCCCGCAGGGCCTTCTCGCGCGGCAGGAGGAAGTTGCGGGCGAAGCCGTCCTTGACGGTGACGACGTCGCCGATGGCGCCGAGGTTCTCGACGCGTTCGAGCAGAACGACCTTCATCTTACTTCACCACATAAGGCAGGAGGGCCAGATAGCGGGCGCGCTTGATGGCCTTGGCCAGTTCGCGCTGCTTGATCTGGGAAACGGCGGTGATGCGCGAGGGCACGATCTTGCCGCGTTCGGAGATGTAACGCTGCAGCAGCTTCACATCCTTGTAGTCGATCTTCGGCGCGCCCTCGCCCGTGAACGGGCAGACCTTGCGGCGACGATAGAAGGGACGGCGCGGGCCGGCCGAGGCGTTCACCGGCGTGCCGGGAACATTGTTGCGGGAGGTGGCGTCAGTCATGATCCGGGCGCTCCTTACGCTTCGACTTCTTCGCGGGGACCGCGTTCACGTTCGCGCTCGCGCTCGCGTTCACGGCGGGCCAGCAGCGGCGACAGCTCCAGGTCGAGTTCCTCGACGCGGACGGTCAGCCAGCGCAGCACGTCTTCATTGATGCCCAGCTGACGCTCGACCTCGGCCATGGCGGCCGGGGGGCAATCGACGGCGAGCAGGGAATAGTGCGCCTTGCGGTTCTTCTTGACCCGATAGGTCAGGTTGCGCAGGCCCCAGTATTCGATCTTGGCGACAGAACCGCCGCCGGCTTCGATCAGACCCTTGATCGTGTCATTGAGGGCCTCGGCCTGTTGCGCGCTGATATCCTGGCGCGACATGACCGTGTGCTCGTAAAGAGCCATTCGTACGTCTCCCTTTGCGGGCGTCGGCGCAGACCGGCCGGGTAAGCCGGTTCCACGATGGATCCTGATGCGGCGGCCGGAACGACTTCCCGACCCTTTGGCAGTCCGCGTCAGGACCGAAGCCCTGGAAAGCGGGGGCCTATAGGGGAAAACCGGCCGGGGGGCAAGGAAAGGTTGGCCGGGCCGGGCGGTGCGGGCCCGCGGCCGCCGGATCGGCGGGCCCGGCCGGAATGGCCGGCGAATGTCTACCGTGTATCCAGAGGATGGGGATCCATGTCTCGCCTCGCCGGGCGGCCCGGCGCGCTTGCCAGAGGGGCGCGAACAGGGCGAAGTGGGGGGCAGGGGAGGACCTTGCCTTTGCGTCTCAGCTGGAACGAAATTCGAGCCCGCGCCGCGGCCTTCTCGCGCGAGTGGGCGGACGCCCGTTACGAGAAGGGCGAGACGCAGAGCTTCTACAACGACTTCTTCGAGGTTTTCGGCGTCCGCCGCCGCAAGGTCGCGGCCTTCGAGGAGTCTGGAAGGGCGTCCTGCTGGTCGAGCAGAAGAGCGCCGGGCGCGATCTGGGCCGCGCCCGGCAACAGGCCCACAACTATTTCCCCGGGCTGAAAGACCACGAACTGCCGCGCTACGTCCTGTTGTGCGACTTCCAGACGTTCGAGCTGATCGACCTGGATACGCGCGAGGAGACCCGGTTCGCCCTCGCCGACCTGCCCGCCCATGTGGAGGCCTTCGGCTTCATCGTCGGGGTCGAGAAGCGGGTCTTTCAGGATCAGGACCCGGTCAACATCATCGCCGCCGAATTGATGGGCAAGCTGCATGACGCGCTTAAGCCAACCTATGACGGCGCGCCGCTGGAGCGGCTTCTGGTCCGGCTGCTGTTCTGCCTGTTCGCCGACGACACCGGCATCTTTCCCGAACGGGGCATGCTGGAGACCTATCTGCGCGACCGCACCGAGCCGGACGGCCATGATCTCGGCGCCAAGCTGAACCTGATCTTCCAGACCCTGAACACGCCCGAGGATGCGGCGTGGCGCAAGGGGCTGGACGAGGACCTGAACCGCTTCCCCTACATTAACGGCGAACTGTTCGCCGAAACCCTGCCGATCGCCAACTTCAACACCGCCATGCGCGAGCGGCTGCTGGAGGCCTGCGGCTTCTTCTGGGAAAAGATCAGCCCGGCCATCTTCGGCGCCCTGTTCCAGTCGGTGATGAATGCGAAGGAGCGGCGCGCCAAGGGCGCCCACTACACCACCGAAAAGAACATCCTGAAGGTCATCGAGCCGCTGTTCCTCGACGACCTTCGCGCCGAGCTGTCCCGCATCAAGGGCCTGAGGCGCGGGCGCGAAACGGCCCTGCGGGCGTTCCAGGACAAGCTCGCCGCCCTCAATCTGTTCGACCCGGCCTGCGGCTGCGGCAACTTCCTGATCATCGCCTATCGCGAGCTTCGCCTGCTGGAGCTTGAGGTCCTGCACGCCCTGTATCCGACCGGCCAGCGCGAGCTGGAGGCGGCCGCCCTGTCCAAGGTCGACGTCGACCAGTTCTACGGCATCGAGATCGACGAGTTCCCCGCCCGCATCGCCGAGACGGCCATGTGGATGATGGACCACATCATGAACAACCGGCTGAGTCTGGAGTTCGGCCAGGTCTTCGCCCGCATCCCGCTCAAGGCTGCGCCGCATATCGTGCATGGCGATGCTCTAGAGATCGACTGGACGACGGTGCTGGCGCCGGAGGAATGCAGCTACGTCTTGGGCAACCCGCCATTCATCGGCTTTGTGATGCGGGGCAAGAGTCAGCAGGATCAAGCCGGTGCCCTGATGGCGCGCCTTGGGGCCTCCGGTAGTCGTCTCGACTATGTAGCGGCTTGGTTTCTCAAAGCCGGTGAATACGTCCAGAAGTCTCGGGCCCACATCGCGTTTGTCGCCACCAATTCAATTACCCAAGGTGAGCAAGCCGCTCAGCTATGGCCTGCGTTATTTCAGCGTTGGAAACTTGAAATAGCTTTCGCCCATCGCACATTCGCGTGGGGATCGGATGCGCGGGGCAAAGCTCACGTTCATGTAGTGATCATTGGCCTGAGCCGAAGTGACGAATCACCCGCCGAAAAGCGCCTCTTCAGCTATGAGGACATCAGCGGCGATGCGAACGAAACCCGACATTCTGCTTTGTCGCCCTACCTCTTCGACGCATCGCGGTTAAGCGACCGTCATTTAGTGGTCCGTCGATCTACGGTCCCGCTAAATGCCCTTCCGGCAATGCGCAAAGGGACAGAACTGGTAGATGGCGGGCACTACATATTCTCCAGCGCAGAAAAAGCCGCCTTCTTAGCTGTTGAACCTGCCGCGGCAGCGATTTTTCATCCATTTATTGGCGGTTACGAGTACATCAACGGCGCTGACCGCTGGATTCTTCATGTCGCCGGCGCTCGACCAGAAGTGTTGCGCGGGATGCCGCATGTTCGTTCGCGAATAGAGTCCGTTAAAGCATATCGCGAGGTTGGCGGAAGCGTTGCGAAGATGCTGGCTGGAGCGCCCACGTCATATCATGTCCATCGCATTCCTGCGGGCCCGTTTCTCGCATTTCCAGCAGTTAGTTCAGTGCGTCGGACGTATGTTCCAATCGGCTGGCTCACGCCACCAACAATTCCTAGCGATCAACTGAGGATAGTGCCTGACGCGACTCTCCACATGTTCGCGATTTTAACATCAGGAATGCATGTTTCTTGGTTGTCCTATATAGGCGGTCGTCTTAAGAGCGATTTCCGATACTCAGCCGGTCTAGTCTACAATACTTTTCCTTGGCCAAATTTGAACGACACCGACAAAAGCCGGCTCGATCTCCTCGCTCAAGCTGTCCTCGACGCCCGCGCCGCACACCCGGGTGCGACTTTGGCCGACCTGTATGATCCCGACGTCATGCCGGCCGACCTCCGTCACGCCCACAGTGCGCTGGATCAGGCCGTCGACCGCCTCTACCGCAAGGCCCCGTTCGAGAGCGACCGGGACCGGGTCGAGCACCTTTTCACTCTCTATGAGAAGATGACGGCCGGTCTGCTGGCGACCCCCGCCAAGCCCAAACGCCGCAAGAAAGCCGACGCCTGATGGCCACGATCGCCGATGTGCCCGCCTATCACCTGTTCATGGGACCGATCATCGAGCGGCTGAAGGCGAACGGTCGCTCCATGACCATCGAGGAGATGGTCGACGACGTGGCGACCCACATGGGCCTGTCGGACGACGTCCGGGCCGTCACCCATGGCAAGTGGCAAGAGAATGCTGTCGCCTACCGGATGGCCTGGGCCCGCAGCTATCTCAAGAAAATGGGCGCGCTGGTGAACAGCGAACGCGGCGTCTGGAGCCTGACGCCCAAGGGCGCGGCGATGACCGAGGCCGAGATTGCGGGGGTCAAACAGGCCGTCCAGAAGATCGGCACCGCCGAACGTGCGCTGAAAGCGGCGGAGACCGCCGCGATAGACGACGACGTGGTCCCTTCTGATGTGGCGTCCGGCGACTGGAAGGACCAACTGATGGCGCTGTTGCTCGCCCTCGACCCGGCCGCCTTTGAGCGCCTGTGTCAGCGCCTGCTCCGGGAGTTCGGGTTCATCAAGGTCGAGGTGACGGGCAAGTCCGGCGACGGCGGCATCGACGGCACCGGCGTCCTGCGCGTCAACCTGCTGTCCTTCCACGTCCTGTTCCAGTGCAAACGCTACTCCGGCTCGGTCGGAGCCGGCGCGGTCCGCGATTTCCGGGGGGCCATGGTCGGCCGCACCGACAAGGGGCTGATCATCACCACCGGGACCTTCACCGCCGACGCCCGGCGCGAGGCGACCCGCGACGGCGCCCCGGCCATCGATCTGGTCGACGGCGACGCCCTGTGCGACCTGCTCAAGGATCGCGGGCTGGGGGTGACGGTGCGGATGGTCGAGGAAGTGACTGTCAACGAAGCGGCGTTCGCGGACTTCTGAGGCCTGAACCCTCTCCCGGCGGGAGAGGGCTTGAGCGCACACGAGCGAAGCGAGTGTCCTTGCGCGAAAGGGTGAGGGGTAAGGTGCGAACCGGCGAGGGCTGTCCCCCTCACCCTTTCGGCTGGCGCATCGCTGCGCTCTGCGAGCCTCAAGCCCTCTCCCGCCGGGAGAGGGGAGCGAGATGGGGCCAGCCGTCAGGCGGGGGCGAGGGCCTCGATTTCGCTGAGCAGGGCCAGCATCTGGTTGCGGCGGGTGCCGAGGACCGAGGCGACCTTGAGCTGGGCGGCGGACCAGGCGGGCAGGGCCAGGGCCAGCCGGGCCTGGCCGTCCGGGGTCACGCTGATCCGGGCGCCGCGCAGGCCCTCGACCCGGCCGGAGGTCACGGCGCCGGCGCGAATCAGGGGCTGGAGGGTGCGCCACAGGCCGCTCTTCTCATGGGCGGTGGAGGCGGCCAGCTGGGCCAGGGTCGGGGTCTTCAGGGCCGTCAGGGCGCGCAGCACGGTGAACTGGGTCACCGTCAGGCCCGAGGGATCCAGGGCCTCGTCATAGACCCGGGTCAGGGCCCGCGTGGCCCGCCGCAACCGGCCGCAGATACAGGGCGCGGCGCCCATGGCGCGGGCGGGGCTCGGCGACGGGGAAGCTTTGCTGTGCGGCATGGACGGGGGACATAACGCGGATATCTTGTATAGACAACAGGCTTTGCCGCGGAGGGGCCGGCTTGCCCTGACGGAATGATCGGCTTAGGCCTCCGGGCCTGATTCCACGGTTTGCGGACGATCCATGACACTCGCGCTTCTGTTCCCCGGTCAGGGCAGCCAGTCGGTCGGTATGGGCGCGGCCCTGGCCGACGCCTTCCCCTCGGCCCGGGCGGTGTTCGCCGAGGTCGACGAGGCCCTGGGGTCGGCGACGGGCCGGTCCCTGTCGATGCTGATGCGCGAGGGGCCCGAGGACCAGCTGACCCTGACCGAGAACGCCCAGCCGGCCCTGATGGCCGTGTCGATGGCGGCGGTGCGGGCGCTGAAGGTCGAGTTCGGGGTGGATGTGTCGGCGGCGGCGTTTGCGGCCGGCCATTCCCTGGGCGAATATTCGGCCCTGTGCGCGGCGGGGGCCATCTCCCTGGCCGATACGGCGCGGCTGTTGCGGCTGCGCGGCCAGGCCATGCAGCGGGCGGCGCCGGTGGGGCTGGGGGCGATGGCCTCGCTGATCGGGCCGAAGACCGACCTGGCCCTGGCCGAGGCGGCGGCGGCGGCGGGCTCCGAGTTCGGGGTCTGCGTCGTGGCCAATGACAACAACGCCGGCAATATCGTCATCTCGGGCGAGAAGGCGGCCGTGGACCGCGCCATCGAAAAGGCCAAGGAACTGGGCGCGCGGGCCATTCCGCTGAACGTCTCGGCGCCCTTCCACTGTCCGCTGATGCAGCCGGCGGCCGAGGAGATGGCGCAGGCTTTGGCGACGGCGACGATCCTGGCGCCGGCCGTGCCGGTCGTGGCCAATGTTCTGGCCCGGCCCGAGACCGATCCCGAGGTCATCCGCCGTCTGCTGGTTGAACAGGTCACCGGCCGGGTGCGCTGGCGCGAAAGCATGGAATGGCTGGCAAGCGAAGGTCGCGTGACCCGCTTCGCCGAGATCGGCTCGGGCAAGGTCCTGACCGGCATGGCCAAACGCATCGCCCCGGAGGCCGAGAGCGTGGCGCTGAACACGCCGGAAGAGCTGGAAGCGTTTGCGAAGAGAGTGGCGAGTGGCGAGTGACGTGTGGCGAGATCGTCGCCGTCGCCTTGTCTTCCTGCTCGCCACTCGCCACTGATCACTCGCCACTAGCGGAGCTTCACATGTTCAATCTCACGGGCAAGACCGCCCTCGTGACCGGCGCGACCGGCGGTATCGGCGGGGCGGTGGCGCGGGCGCTTCATGCGCAGGGCGCGACCGTGGTGCTGTCGGGCACGCGCGAGGCGGTTCTGGCCGGGATCGCCGGCGAACTGGGCGAGCGCGCCTTCGTCGCGGCGGCGAACCTGTCGGACGCCGAATCCGTCGACGGCCTGGTGGGCCGGGCCGAAGAGGCCGCCGGCGCCCCGCTGGACATCCTGATCGCCAATGCCGGCATCACGAAGGACGGCCTGTTGATGCGGATGAAGGACGAGGACTTCCAGTCCGTCCTGACCGTCAATCTGGAAAGCTATTTCCGCCTGTCGCGCGCGGCGATGAAGGGGATGATGAAGCGGCGCGCGGGCCGGATCATCGGCGTGACCTCGGTCGTCGGCGTCACCGGCAACCCGGGACAGACCAACTATGCGGCCTCCAAGGCCGGGATGATCGGCTTTTCCAAGTCCCTGGCCCAGGAGGTCGGGTCGCGCGGCATCACGGTGAATTGCATCGCCCCCGGCTTCATCGCCTCGCCGATGACCGACGTCCTGAACGACGCACAGCGCGAGACCATCCTGAAGAACATCCCCGCCGGCCGGCTGGGCACGGGCGACGAGATCGCGGCGGCGGCGGTCTATCTGGCCTCGGACGAGGCGGCCTATGTGACGGGCCAGACCCTGCATGTGAACGGCGGAATGGCGATGATCTGAGGCCGGGACAGCCCGTTCACGTCGTGCAACGGGCTATTTCATCCCCGCCCGCCTGTGCTAAAGCCCCGGGACCCGCCTGAACCCGGTCCCCCGGGTCTTGCGAAAACGGCGTCGTCGTGAGACGGCAAACCACGAGACAACCGCCGCACTGCGCGGCATCACAAGGCAGAGACATATGTCCGACATCCTCGAACGCGTCCGCAAGATCGTCATCGAACACCTGGACGCTGACCCGGACAAGGTGACCGACAAGGCCAGCTTCATCGACGACCTGGGCGCCGACTCGCTCGACAACGTCGAACTGGTCATGGCCTTCGAAGAAGAATTCGACATCGAGATCCCGGATGACGCCGCCGAGCACATCCAGACGGTCGGCGATGCGGTGAAGTTCATCACCGAGAAGACTGCGGGCTAAGCCCGTCGTCCGAATCGACGTCAAATGATGGCCGCCCGACCCTCCCTAGCGGAGGCGTCCGGCGGCCATTATTGTTTCCGGACCGGATTCCCTGAGGAGCGCGAACCATGCGCCGCGTCGTCGTTACGGGCCTAGGCCTCGTCACCCCCCTGGGCTCGGGCGTCGAGCACTGCTGGAAAGGCATCGTCGAAGGCCGTTCGGGCATCGGTCCGATCACGGGCTTCGACACCGAGGGCTATGGCTGCACCATCGCGGGCGAGGTCCCGGGCGTGGATGGTCGTGGCGGCGGCGGCCCTGACGTGGCCGGCAGTTTCGACCCCGACGCCATCATGTCGGCCAAGGACCGGAAACGGGTCGACGACTTCATCCTGTACGGCATCGCCGCCGCCGACGAGGCCCTGAGGGACGCGAACTGGCATCCCGAGACCGAGGAAGACCAGGAGGCCACGGGCGTCATGATCGGCTCGGGCATCGGCGGCCTGGGTCCCATCGCCGAGACGGCCATCATCCTCAAGGAACAGGGCGTCCGCCGCGTCAGCCCGTTCTTCATCACCTCGGCCCTGATCAATCTGATCTCGGGACAGGTGTCGATCCGCCACGGGTTGAAGGGGCCGAACCATTCGGTCGTCACCGCCTGCGCCACCGGGGCCCACGCCATCGGCGATGCGGCGCGGATGATCAGCTTCGGCGACGCGGATGTGATGGTGGCGGGCGGGGCGGAAAGCTCGATCGTGCCGATCGGCATCGCCGGCTTCCTGGCCTGCAAGGCCCTGTGCACGGCCTATAACGACACGCCGGAGAAGGCCTCGCGCCCCTATGACCGGGGCCATGCGGGCTTCATCATGGGCGAGGGCGCCGGGGTGGTGGTGCTGGAGGAGTATGAGCACGCCAGGGCGCGCGGGGCGAAGATCTACGCCGAGGTCATCGGCTATGGCATGAGCGGCGACGCCCACCACATCACCGCCCCGTCCGAGGACGGCGAGGGCGGCCTGCGGGCCATGAAGACGGCGCTGAAACGGGCCGGGCTGGAACCGTCCGACCTCGACTATGTCAACACCCACGGCACCTCGACCATGGCCGACTGGATCGAGTTACGGGCGGTCGAACGGCTGGTCGGCGATCATGCGCCGAACCTGTCGGTGTCCTCGACCAAGTCGATGACCGGCCATCTTCTGGGCGCGGCGGGCGCCATCGAGGCGATCTTCTCGATCCTCGCGATCCGCGACCAGGTCGTGCCGCCGACGATCAACCTCGATGATCCGGAATATGAGACCGCCATTGATCTGGTGGCCCACAAGGCCCGCCACAGGAAGGTGGATGTGGTGATGTCCAACAGCTTCGGCTTCGGCGGCACCAACGCCTCGGTCATCTTCCGCAAGGTGGACTAGGGGTGGCGTTCAATCGCAAGCCGGGGCCCGCCTCGCCCGACCGGAAGCCGGCGGCGCGTCGGTCCGGTCTGTTCGTCGGCCTGCTGGCGGCGTCGGGCACCTTCAGCCTGTTCCTGATCGCGGCCCTGGCCTGGGGCTGGAGCGTCTACTACGCGCCCGGACCGGCAGCGCGGGCCGGCGAGGCGACGGTTGTGACCCTGCCCAGCGGCTCCGGCGTGTCGGCCATCGCGGCGACCCTGAAAGACAGCGGCGTGATCCGCTCCATCGACATGTTCAAGGCGGCGGCGACCCTGAGCGGGGCCGACCGGCGGCTGCGCGCCGGAGAATACAGGGTGCCGTCGAAGGCCTCCTTGCGACAGGTGCTGAAGCTGCTGACCGACGGCCGGGTGGTGCGCCATTTTGTGACCCTTCCCGAGGGCTGGTCCTCGGCCCAGGCGGTGGACATCCTGAACAAGGAGGCGATCCTGACCGGCGCGGTCGAGGTGCCGGAGGAAGGCAGTCTGTGGCCCGAGACCTATGAGGTGTCGCGCGGCGAGACGCGGGCGGCCGTGATTGCGCGGATGCAGCGGGCGATGACCGATAATCTCGCCACCCTGTGGGCGGCCCGCAGTCCCATGACCGTGGTCCGGTCTCCCGAAGAGGCGGTCATCCTGGCCTCCGTGGTCGAAAAGGAAACCGGGGTCGCCTCGGAACGGCCCCGGGTCGCAGCCGTGTTCTCGAACCGTATCCGGCTGGGGATGCGGCTGGAGAGCGATCCGACCATTATCTACGGGATCACAAAGGGGCGGCCGCTGGGACGCGGCATCCGCCAGTCGGAACTGGCCGCCGACACGGGCTACAACACCTATCTGATCTCCGGCCTGCCGCCGACGCCGATCGCCAATCCGGGCAAGGACGCCATCGCGGCTGTGCTGAACCCGCCGCGCTCCGAGGATCTGTTCTTTGTCGCCGACGGCACGGGCGGCCATGCCTTCGCGCGGACCTTTGACGAACATCTGGTCAATGTCGCCCGCTGGCGGGAGATCGAGCGGCGCAAGGCCGGTCTGCCGCCGGCTGCCATCCCGCCGGCCCCGTCGGGCGGTGTGGCGCCCGCGCCGGGCGAGGACGCGGCGTCCCCTGCATCGCCGGCCGCTCCGGCCGGGCAGGCGGTCATCACGATGCAGCCGCAGGGCGCCCTGCGGCCCGCCGCTGCGGCGCGGCAGTGAGCGCGGCCCTGTCCGGCATGACCGGTTTCGGCCGGGCCGACGGCGGCCTGGACGGCTGGAACTGGACGGTGGAGGTCCGGTCGGTCAACGGGCGCTCGCTGGAGGTGCGTTTCCGGGGACCTCCGGGTTTCGACGCCCTGGAACCCGCCGCGAAGACGGCGGCCCAGGCGCGACTGAACCGGGGCCAGGTCACCATCGGCGTCCAGGCCAAGCGTTCCGGCGCGACGGGCGAACTGCGGATCAACCAGGCGGCGCTGGATCGGTATCTGGCCCTCGCCAATGCCCTGGCGGAGGAGGGCGCCACGCCGCCGTCCGCCGACGGCCTTCTGGCCCTGCGGGGCGTCGTGGATATGGTCGAGGACGGCGACGACGCTGAAATTCACGGCCGCGTCGAGACGGCCATGACGGCATCCATCGAAGCGGCGCTGGAGGCGCTGAAGGCCTCGCGCGACAGCGAGGGCGCAGCCTTGGCGCCGGTCATCACGGGGTTCATTGACCGGATCGCCTCTCTGGTGGCGACGGCGGAAGGCGAGGCCACGGCCCAGATCGAGGCCATCCGCAGCCGGTTCGCCCGCCGCATGGCTGAACTGGCGCCCGACGCCCCGGGTCTGGACGAGCGAATTGTGCTGGAGGCGGCGGCGCTCGCCACCCGGGCGGATGTGCGCGAGGAGCTGGATCGGCTGGCGGCCCACGTGGTCTCGGCGCGCAGCCTGTTGCGGCAACCCCCCGCCGGCCGGAAACTCGACTTCCTGATGCAGGAATTCATGAGGGAGGCGAACACCCTCTGCTCGAAATCGGCTACGACCGCCCTCACCGGACTCGGCCTGGAGCTGAAGGCGGTCATCGAACAACTTCGCGAACAGGTCCAGAATGTCGAGTGAACGCACGCCCCGCCGGGGCGTCCTGCTGATCGTGGCCAGTCCGTCGGGCGCCGGCAAGACGTCGCTTTGCCGCCGGCTGATGGCCGACCACGGCGGACTGGAGCTGTCGGTGTCGATGACCACGCGCGGCATCCGGCCCGGCGAGGTCGACGGGCGGGACTATCATTTCGTCACCCGCGAGGAGTTTGACCGGCTGGTCGCCGCCGACGCCTTTCTGGAATGGGCCGACGTGCACGGCAACTGCTATGGCTCGCCGCGCGCCCCGGTCGATCGCGCCCTGGCCGAGGGCCGCGACGTGCTGTTCGACATCGACTGGCAGGGCGCCCGGGACGTGGCGGAAAAATGCCCGGACGATGCGGTCCGTGTCTTCATCCTGCCGCCCAGCCTGGCCGAACTGCGCCGCCGCCTGATCACCCGGTCACAGGACGCGGAGGATGTGATCGAGCGTCGCGTGGCCAATGCCAAGGGCGAGATCGAGCACTGCGAGGCCTTTGACTATGTGCTGGTCAATGAGGATTTCGACGGCTCCTATTCAGAGCTGGCCCACATCTATCACGCCGAACGCAGCCGCCGGGCCCGCAACCTGTGGATCGCCAACTACAAGGCGGCGCTTCTGCGGGAAGTGGTCTGAGGCACGCGCGTCTGCTATATTGCTTCGGCAGGAGAACCTACCGATGTCGAAGCCCGGTCAGCATGTCGTTCCTAGCGCCGGAGAGTGGAAAGTCATCAAGGCTGGCGCGTCCCGCGCCTCGGGGCGGTATTCCAGTCAGGACGAAGCCATTCGGGAGGCCCGCGCCCTGGCCAGAAGCCAGCGCACAGAGCTGTATATCCATGGCGAAGACGGGCGGATCCGGTCGCGGGACTCCTATGGCGGCGACCCGGTGGCGCGTAAGGGCTGATCTGTGGCGTTCGAGCGCTCGGTCTTCATCAACTGTCCCTTCGATGAAGACTACGCACCGATTTTGCAGGCGGTTCTGTTCACCATCATCGATCTGGGTTTGATTCCGCGAATTGCGCGGGAGCGAATGGATTCGGCAGAAAACCGCCTCGCCAAGATTCGCGAGCTGATCGAGGCCTCACGGTATTCGATCCATGATCTCAGCCGATGTCAGGCGGCGAAAGAGGGGGAGCATTTTCGCCTGAACATGCCCTTTGAACTCGGTATCGATTACGGCTGCCGCACCTATTTCGGGGAGGGCCGCGACACGAAGAAAATCCTCATTATGGAGGAGAAGCCGTTTCGCTATCAGGTCGCTCTTTCAGACCTCTCAGGCTGCGACATTGAAGTGCATGGCGCGAAATTCGACAAGGCCATGCGCAAGGTCCGCAACTGGCTGGTCAATGAAGCCGGCGCACCCCGGACGGCCCCCGCTGTGCTTCTTGCGCGCTACATCAAATTTCAGGAATGGCACTATGAGAAGCAGCTGGATGAGGGTTTCTCTGAGGACGACATCAAGGACTATCCGACGCGGGAGTTGATGGACGCCATGGCCGAATGGGTCACCTTGGGGCGTCCCGTCTGAAAGGTCCTTCCGGCCTATGCCCCGGAGGGATGCCGTTCCTTGCCCGTGGCTTTCGCTGTCGCTGCCGCGAACCAGGGCGTCATCCGCGCCAGGGCCTCGCGCACCTCATCCGTTGAAACGGCGAAGCTGAAGCGCATGAAGCGGTGGCCGTCGACGGGGTCGAAGTCGACGCCGGGCGCCGTGGCCACCCCGGTGTCGCGCAGCAGTTGCTCGCAGAAGGCCAGGCTGTCGTCGGTCAGGTGGCCGATGTCGGCCCAGATGTAGAAGGCGCCGTCGGGCGGGGCGATCGACTTCAGGCCCAGGGCGGGCAGGGCGTCGAGCATCAGGGCGCGGTTGGCGCGGTAGGCAGCAATATGGCCTTGCAGGACGTCATCGCTGTCCATAGCCGCCAGACCGGCGTGCTGGCTCAGGGAGGGCGGCGTCAGGAACAGATTGCCGATCAGGGCGCGCACCGTCTCGATCAGGGTCGGCGGGACGAGGATCCAGCCCAGCCGCCAGCCCGCCATGCTCCAGTATTTGGAGAAGCTGTTGATGACGGTGGCGTCGGGGGCGAACTCCAGCATCGAGGGCGTCGGCCCGGCATAGGTCAGGCCGTGGTAGATCTCGTCCGAGACGATGGCGATGCCACGCCGGGCGCAGACGGCGGCGATGGCGGCCAGTTCGTCGGGAGCGATGATCGAGCCGGTGGGATTGGCCGGGCTGGCGATGATGACGCCTTCAGGGGCAGGGTCCAGCGCCTCAAGAGCCGCCGCGGTCAGTTGGAAATGCTCGGCCGGACCGCAGCCGATCTCGACCGCGATCATATGCAGGGCGCGCACCGTGTTGCGATAGGCGACATAGCCGGGCCGGGCCATGGCGATGCGGGCGCCCGGCGCGAAGCGGCTGGACAGGGCCAGGACCAGGGCTGGCGAGGCGCCGCAGGTCAGGAATAGCTGGTCCGGATCGATCTCCAGACCATGCCGGTCCTGATACAGGCGGGCGATGCGGGCCTTGAGCGGGGCGCTTTCCCAGTAGCCCATCGCCTCGGTATCCAGCACGGCGTGGGCGGCGGCGATGGCGGCGGGCGGGGCGCCTGTGGACGGCTGGCCAAACTCCATATGGATGACGGAGCGGCCCTCCGCCTTCAGCTGGTGGGCGATGCGGCTGAGGGCGATGGCGCGGAACGGTTCGACGCCGGTCATGTCGAGGTCTCCGTGGCGCCGAGGGCGTCGGCCAGTCGCAGGAAGCCGGCCAGGTCGATGACCTCGGCGCGGGCGTCGGGTTCGATTCCGGCGGCCTCGCACAGGGCTGCGCCCCCCAGGGTCTTCAAACTGGAGCGCAGCATCTTGCGGCGCTGGCCGAAGGCGGCGGCGGTGACCCGCTCCAGCCGCTTGATCGTATCGGCGGGCGGGCGCGCGGCATGGGGAACCAGATGCACCACGGCCGAGGCCACCTTGGGCGGCGGGGTGAAGGCGGCGGCGGGCAGGTGCATGACGATCCGGGCGTCACAGATCGCCTGGCTGATGACGGCCAGCCGGCCGTAGGCTTCATCGCCAGGGCCGGCGACGATGCGTTCGGCGACCTCCTTCTGGAACATCAGTGTCAGGGCGCAGGGCGTCCACGGCCCGGTCAGCCATTTGATCAGCAGGGCCGTGCCGACGTTGTAGGGCAGGTTGGAGACCAGATGGGTCGGGCCTGTGACCAGATCGGCCTCGCGCACCTTGAGCGCGTCGCCCTCGACGATCTGCAACCGGCCGGAGCCGTCGTCGAGTTCGGCCAGCAGGGGCAGGAAGCGGGGATCCTTCTCGACCAGAACGACCCGACCGGCGTCGCTTTCCAGCAGGGCTCGGGTCAGGCCGCCGGGGCCGGGGCCGACCTCGATGACGGCCCGGCCGTCGAACGGCCCCGCCAGCCTGGCGATCTTGCGGGTGACATTGAGGTCCAGCAGGAAATGCTGACCGAAGCTCTTTCTGGCCAGCAGGCCGTGGGCTTCGAGGGATTCGCGGACGGTGGGTTGATCTGACACCCGGAGGGTTTAGCGGGCCGCGCGCGCCGCCGCCATCTCTGTCGCCAGACGGATGGCGGCGATCAGGCTGTCGGGCCGGGCCAGACCCTTGCCGGCGATGTCGAAGCCGGTGCCGTGGTCGGGCGAGGTGCGGATGATCGGCAGGCCGAGGGTGGCATTGACCCCGCCCCAGAAGTCGAGGGTCTTGACCGGGATCAGGGCCTGGTCGTGATACAGGCAGATCGCCGCGTCATAGGTCCGGCGGGCCTCGTCGTGGAACAGGCTGTCGGCGGGGCGCGGGTCCGTGATGTCGATGCCGTCGGCGCGCAGGATCTCGACGGCGGGAGCGAGGACCTCGATCTCCTGCAAACCCAGGGCGCCGCCCTCGCCCGCATGGGGGTTCAGGGCGGCGAGGGCGAGCCGGGGGCGGGCGATGCCGAAGTCACGTTTCATCGCCTCGTGCACGACCCGGGCGGTGCGGATGACCCGTTCGGCGGTGACGAGTTCGGGCACCTGATCCAGGGCGACGTGAATGGTGACCAGACAGGCGCGCAGGTCCCGGGCCGTCAGCATCATCACCGGACCCCGAGTCCCGGCGAAGGGGGCGTCGGCCGTCAGTTCGGCGATGAACTCCGTATGGCCCGGAAAGCGGAATCCGGCGGCATAGAGGGGCGCCTTGGCGATCGGGGCGGTGACCAGGCCGGAGGCCTGACCCGCCAGAACCAGACTGACGCCCTGTTCGATCCAGTCAGCGACGACGCCGGCGTTGGCCGGGTCGGGCCTGCCCGGGGTGACCGGGGCGGGAAGGGGAAGATCGATGACGGGCAGGGCGGCTTTGAACGCCATTGCGGCGTCCGCAGGCTCCATGACGGTCTGGACCGGGGCATGGGCAGCCAGCAGACGGGCGTCGCCGATAACCGCAAAGGGCGTGCCCGCCCCCGAAAGGGCGCGCCAGGCGGCGGCGATGATCTCGGGACCGACGCCGGCCGGCTCGCCCAGGCTGAGGACCAGGGGGCGAGGCGCGGCCACGGGACTATTTCTGCTCGATCAGGGCGTCGGCGCGCAGGTCGCGGATATAGCGACGCGCCAGCATGGCCAGGTTCTGGTTCTGCAGCCGGCCCTCGACCTGCTGGAAGGTCGGAACATCGGGTCCGCCCACGCGCCGGCCGCAGACGGCCAGCAGGTGGACGCCGAGCGGAGTGCGGACCGGGGCGCTGATGGCGCCGACCTCGCTGGAGCGGGCAACCTGCTGGAACTGGGGCGCCAGGTCGGCGATGTCGCTCTCGCCGAGGTCATTGCCGAGCAGGCCCTGTTCGGAGGTGGCGCGCGTCAGCATGTTGTCGCAGGTGAGCTGGGGCCGCAGGGCCTCCAGCCGGGTAGAGGCGGCCGCGACCTGTTCAGGCGCAGCGCCCTCGGGCACCTCGACCATGACCTGTTTCATCTGCACCAGATTGGTGGCGGCGCCGGTGCGCTTGTCGCGCATGTAGATGATGTAGACCCCGCCCTCGACCGGGATAGGCCGGGACAGCTGGCCGGCCTCAAGCTGGTTCATGGCTTCCTGCAGGGCGGGCTGGACCGATCCGTCGACGACCCAGCCGGCGTCGCCGCCGCGGGGGGCGCTGGGGGCGTCGGAGAACTGTTGCGCCACCGCCTGGAAGGGCGCGCCCTGGATCATCTGGGTGATCAGCTGCTGGGCGCCATTGACCGTGGCCTGGGCCCCGCCGTGCTTGGCGTTCTCCAGATAGATCTCGCCAATCAGGAACTGGGGCCTGGACGCGGCCTCGGTCAGCTGGCGCAGGGTCTGTTCGACCTGGGCGCGGGAGACCTTGCTGCGGGTGTTGAAACGGCCGCCGACCAGGGCGCGCCAGCCGATCTCCGTGCGGATCTGTTCGCGCAGGGTCGAGATCCGGATGCCGCCCTGTTCGAGGAAGGCGAGGAAGTTGGCGGCCGAGGTGCCGGCGCCCTGGGCCATGTCGGCGATTTCCTCGTCGACCTCGGCGTCGGAGATCACCAGATCCTTGTATTTGAGCAATTCCTGACGCTGCAGGTGTTGCTCGATCAGGGCGTTCAGCGCCTGCCGCTGGATCTGGGGCAGGGTTTCCTCGGTGGGCTGGACCTGGCTCATGGCGATGATCGACAGCATGCGCTGGCGCAGGTCGTAGCTGGTGACGATCTCGTCATTGACCGTCACGAGGATGCCTTCGGCCAGTTTGAACTCGCTGGCGGCGGGTGCGGCGCGGGTCGCGGCCTGTTCGGCGGCGGGATTCAGCGAACCTGCGGCCGCTGAATCGGGCTGGGCCGGAGACGGCTGGGCCGGGGCCGCAACCTGGGCGGAGGCCGAGCCGGCGAGGAGCGCGGCAGCCGCGACGCCCATCGAAAAACGCTTCAAACGCATGTTCAGTCCTGGTTCCTCAAAGGAGCATTGCCTCGACCCCAATTGTCGGGGAGGTCGCACCCCTTATGCATTGCGCTCAACGCATATTGTTCCGGTCATAGCCTGAACCTCCAAAAGTGGCGAGGTTTAGGCGCACATACAGGCCCTCGGAGGTGCCGGAGGGCCTGACCCGGGTGTTGTCCTGCCGGAAACCGATCTCGAACCGGAAGCAGTCGTCGTCGAACAGCAGACCGGCCTCAGAGCGGGTCACAAGGTCGCGTTCAAGATCGGCGATGCCGGAAACCGCAACGCCCCAGTTGCCGTAGAGGAACTGCTGGCCGGACAGCTGGATGAACTCGTAGTTGCGGTTCAGCGGGCCGGTCAGGGGATTGGAACGGTCGACGATATAGCTGAGGCTGGCCAGGTTGCGGCGCCCCCAGCGTCCATCCACAGCGGTCTCCGCGCGGCGGATATTGCCGGCGCCGTCGAGGGTGGCGTGGCCCCAGCCGCGGATGCGGTCGGAAGGAGAGAAACTGCCCTGGACCACCCAGTCGGAGGTCTGGGCCGCCAGGCCGGACGGGTCATAGGTGCTGGTCGGATCGTCCGGAATGCCGATCCGGAAGGCGCGTTCCGAATCGGCGCGCATGCTGCGCCCGACGAAAAGGCTGGCCTTGCGGCCTGCGTCCCAGTTCAGGGTGACCCGGGCGCCTGCCGTCAGCCGGGCCCCGCCCTCGAAGGCGTCATAGCCGGGCAGACGATCCACGCGGAACAGGGAGGTCTCGTCCAGTTCGAAGGTCTGGGTGTCCTCGATCGGAATGCGGGGGTCCAGATCGGCGGAATTGGCGATCGACACCTGGGCCATGGGCTCCACGATGACCGTCGTGGACGCATTGAGCCGTTTGATCAGCGGATAGCTGACGTCCAGGCCGGCGGTGGCCCGCCCGCGCGTCAGGACGTCATCCTGACTGTTCAGCATCGGCGGCAGATCCGACACCGAATAGGCGTCGAAGCGCGTGTCGACGAAGGGTTCGTAGCGAACCCCGCCCGGCGAAATGAAGGTGCGGCGCCACTCGCCCTGAAGCGTGACGCGGCGACTGTCGACGCCGCCGAGGCCTGCGGTCGATCCAGCGGAGATGACTTCGGGCCTCAGCACGGGCGCGCCGACATAGGCCTCACGGCTCAGGGAAACGGCGGATCCCTTCAGCCTGAGTCGGCCGCCGAGGACGGGACCGGAGGGCTCCCACCGGGCGTCGATCAGGGGCGCCACGAGCGGCAGGGTCTTGTCGTCCTCGAATACGTTCAGCGCCGGGGTGACGGCATTGAACTGCGCCACCCTGAGGCTCTGGATCGAGAAGGCGGCGACCGAGAGGTAGGATCGGGGGGTCTGACGCTCGGCGTAGACCTGACTGATCAGCCGGCGCTGGTCGCCGTAGTAGAGGCCGTTGTCCTGATAGGGATCACGCACGTCATAGCGGTCGAAAAGGGTCTTGTCCGATACCCGCTCGGCCGTGAATCCCAGGCGCCACGGACCGTCCAGATCAAAGGCGCCGTGACCGAGGAAATAGCTGCGGCTGGTGCGGTCGCCGAAATCGACATTGGTTTCGGCCTTGCCGTCCCCGTTCAGGTCGAAATCGCCGAAGTTGCGGGCATAGGTGTAGCCGCCCCGGGCCTCGATGGTCCCGGCGGCGAACCGGCGGCGCCACTGCAGGTTCAGGAACGGCAGGACGCCGGTGTTGAACTGCGGACTGAACAGCCAGTCCTCGGACGGCGAGACGACATGGAGGTAAGGCGTCTCGACCGACACGCCACGCCCCTCGTCATAGTTGAGGATGGGCGTCAGCAGGCCCGAGGCGCGTTCGACCGTGGGATCCGGCACAGCGAATGCGGGCAGCCACAGGACCGGAACGCCGCCGACCTCGATCACGGCATTGCGGAACAGAATGGCGCGCAGGGCCTCGTCCTGGAGGACTTTTTCCGCCCGTACGCCGATGCTTGGCCGCTTCGGCTCGCCGTCCGCCTTGCAGATCGGGCAGGGGGTGAAGCGGGCATAGTTCAGCTCGTTGACGTTCTCGGAACGCCGCACCGCCGTCGCCGCCATGAGGCTGGCGCCCGTCGACAGCCGGGTGGCGAAGTCGACGGCCACACCGGCGTTGAAGCCCGAATCCAGCTCGATACGGCTGGCGTGGACCACATCGCCGTCAGGGCTGGTCAGTTCAACGGCGCCTTCGGCCGACCCCCTGCCAAGTCCGAGATCGTACTGCAATTGCCGGGCGCGCAGGCTGTGCTGACGGCTTCTGGCCAGGACGCGATCCTCGATCGTGCCGGAGGCGGTGATGACGTCGCCCTCGCGCCCGGCGCTGGGGGCGTCGATATAGACGGCCTCCGGCGGCAGGCCATCGGCTCCCGGGGCATTCTGGTCCGCCACGGCGGCAGGCGGCGACGCCGGCGTCTGGGCCAGGCTCGCTGCAGCACAGAAGGGGGCGCAGACCGCCAGGGCGGCGCCGGCCAGAAGCCGCGCCCGCGCGCTGGTGGGCCGTTCCGGGTAGCGATCGCCCTGTGTGCGCAATGTGATCCGTGTCCTCACGCCCCCGCGAGACGCTGCCTTACCCATCTTCGGTATAGAACAGCAAGGTGAAGGCCGCGAGGGCCGTCAGAACAGCGGGCAGCCAGGCCGAGACGAACGGGGAGGTGACCTCCGCCGAGCCCATGGCCGCCGAAAACTGGTTCAGGAAAAAGAAGCCGAACCCCAGGACCACGGCCAGCACGACCATACGCGCCATATCGCCCAGCCGCATCAGGCGCAGGGAAAAGGCGGCGGCCAGAATCGACATCGCGGCGAACATCAGGGGCGTGGCCAGCAACTGCTGCAGCCGAAGCCGGTAGGCGGTCGACGAGAAGCCGGCATCCTCGATTCTCCGGATCTGGCCCGGAAGGGACCAGAAGGGCGTCGACTGAGGTCGGGCGAAGCGCTCGAACGCCTCTTCGTCCGCGAGGGACGACGGCAGGTCCAGGGTGGCGTATTTCACCGCCCGCTGGCCGGTCTGGGCGGCCAGGGCGTCCGTCAGACGCCAGCGACCGGCGCTGAGGCTGGCAGTGGCGGCGTCGATTCGCTCGCTGAAGGCGCGCCGCCCCTCGGCGTCGGTGCGATAGACGAAGAAGGTCACATCCAGCAGGCGGGCGCGGGCGCGATCCTGACGCCCGGCGCGGATGACAGTCTGGCGCTCGCCCTCGCCCTCACGCAGCCAGACCGCCGGTTGCTCGGCGCCGCCCCGCACGGAGCCCGAAATCCGCGCCCGCTCGCGCTGGAACAGACCGTCGCCCGAGGCCGCCAGCGGACCAATGGCGGTGACCGTCAGGACGCCCAGCACGAGGGCGGCAGCGGCGGCCGGCAGGACGAACCGCCAGGCGGAGACGCCTGCGGCCCGCATGGCGATCAGCTCGCTGCGCCGGTTCAGCCCGATGAAGGCGCCCAGGGTGCCGAACAGGAAGACGAAGGGCAGCAACTGCACGATCACCGCGGGCGACTTCATCAGCATCAGCACGAAGATTCGCCAGATCGGCAGGTCCGTGTCGGACCCTGGACCGCGCGAAATCTCCACGAAGTCGATCAGCATGACGAGGGCGCCGATCACCCCGAGCGCGACGCCCAGGGCGCGCAATTGCTGGATCAGCACATAGCGTTCGATACGGCCCAGCCGGAACAAATGGGCCATCACGGGACGGACGTTCATGCCAGCCTCGCCTTCAGGGCCGGCGCGATCCTCCAGCGCCGCTTCCGCTCCGGCCGCAGATGGCGGAACACCAGCCGCAGGGCCAGGGCGGCGAAGGCGAGCGGCACCAGATACTGAAGCGGGATCAGCGCCGCATTCCACGCGCTGCCTGCGACCAGTCCATAGCCGATCACGCGAGCGATCAGAAAGGCGGCTGACGCCCGGGCGATCCTTAACGAATAGCCGGTGCGGCTGAACGCCCCGCCCATGATCGCCGCCAGGGCCAGGGCCATGGCCGTCAGGGCATAGAGCGGCGACGAAATCCGCGAATGGGCCTCGGCGGCCAGCTCTCCTCGCGACCCGGTGTCCTGCAGATCGCCCGGGGAGGGATGGATCAGCTGGGCCAGCCACAGGTCCGTCGGCTTGTAGCGAATTTTCGTGTCGGTTCCGGTGAACGGGGCAAGATCGAAGGGCAGCCGGCTGAACGACAGCTGGTTCAGTACACCGCGTGACGAATATTCCTGGGCGCTGCCGTTGAGCAGGATCAGATAGGGCTGGCCATCGACACGTTCGAAGCGGGCCTCCGAGGCGTCCCAGGTCCGCACCGTGTCGCCGCTCTCCAGATAGACGAAAAGGTTCCGGAGCAGACCGTTCTGCTCGATCTGCTGCACATAGACCGTCAGACCGTCCGGGCCCTGGACGAACTGGCCTTCCTCGACCAGCAGGGCGGCCAGATCGGTGCGGATGGCGAAGGCCTTGTCGCGCGCCGTGCGCTGGGCCCAGGGCTGGATGAACAGGTTCGAGAACAGGGCGATCAGGGCCACGATCACCGCGATCCGCACCGCCGGGGCGATCACCGCCCAGCGCGACAGGCCGCCGGCGAAGGCGGCGGTCAGTTCCTGGTCGCGTTGCAGCCGGGTCAGGGCGATCAGGGCGCCGACAAACAGGCCGATCGGCAGGATCACCGACAGCAGCAGGGGGACGGCCAGGACCGTCAATTGAAGCATGACGCCCACGCTCTGGCCGCGTTCGACAATGATCTCGAGCTGGTCGAGGCTCTGGCTAAGCAGGCCGATTCCGATCAGCGCTCCGCAGGCCGCCACGACGGGCAGCGCGATCTGTCGGAAAAGATAGCGTTGAATCAGGGTCATGCGGCGAGATGTGGCGAGGCCTGTTGCGGGCGCGCCGGAGGAGAGGCATGTAATACACGCCGGGGCGCGCCGTGGACAACCGGCTGAGCGCGCCTGACGATATCTGTGGAAGACCGGGCGACAGACCCGGCTGGAGTTGCATTTCATGAAAGTCGAATTTGTCACCGCTGCGGCGGACGCCGAGGCGGTTGCGGTCCTCGTGCATGCCGAACGGAGCCTGAGCGCGCCGGCGGCGGCGCTTGACGCCGCGACCGGGGGAAGCCTCGCCCGGGCGATGACCGCCAGCCGGTTTACCGGCGCAGCCAACTCCACCCTGACCGTGGCAACGCCCTCCGGCGTCGGGATCGGAACGATCCTGCTGGTCGGGGCCGGCGCCGATCCGATGGATGATCTGGCGATCGAGACGGCCGCCGGCGCCGCCTATCACGCCCTCAAGCTGTCGGGCGCATCGACCCTGACGCTGGATGTGTCGCAGCTGGGCGCCGAACAGGCCGCCCGCGCCGCCTTCGCGGTGCAACTGGCCAGCTACCGGTTCGACAAATACCGCACAACGTTGAAGCCCGAGGCGATCCCGTCGGTCACGACGGTCCAGGTCATCACCCCCGATCTGCGCGCCGCACAGGCTGCGCACGAGACCTTCGCCGCCGTCGCCGACGCGGTGACCTTCGCCCGCGACCTCGTGGCCGAGCCGGCCAATGTCCTCTATCCCGCCGAGTTCGCCCGGCGCGTCAAGTCGCTGGAACACCTGGGCCTGAAGGTCGAGATCCTCGGCGAGGAGGACATGGAAAAACTGGGCATGCGCACCCTGCTGGGCGTCGGTCAGGGCAGCCGTCGCGAGAGCCAGCTGGCCGTGATTCACTGGAACGGCGGCGCCGAGGGCGAACAGCCCCTGGCCTTCGTCGGCAAGGGCGTCTGTTTCGATACCGGCGGCATCTCCATCAAGCCGGCTGACGGCATGGAGGACATGAAGTGGGACATGGGCGGCGCAGCCGCGGTGGCCGGGCTGATGCATGCGCTGGCGGGCCGCAAGGCGAAGGTCAATGCCGTGGGCGTGTTGGGTCTGGTCGAGAACATGCCCGACGGCAATGCCCAGCGTCCGGGTGATGTAGTCGTCTCCATGTCCGGCCAGTCGGTCGAGGTGATCAACACCGACGCCGAGGGTCGCCTCGTCCTGGCCGACGCCCTCTGGTACACCCAGGAGCGGTTCAAGCCGAAATTCATGATCGACCTGGCCACCCTGACGGGCGCGGCCATCGTCGCCCTCGGCCTCGACATCGCGCCGCTGTACGCCAACAGCGAAGAGGTGGCCGAACCGATCCTGGCCGCGGCGAAGAAGGTCGGCGAGAATTTCTGGCGCATGCCCCTGCCGCCGCAGTACGAGCAGCATATCGACTCGAAGATCGCCGATGTGAAGAACACCGGCAACGGCCGCTCGGGCGGGTCGATCACCGCCGCCCTGTTCCTGCAGCGCTTCACCAATGGCGTGCCGTGGGCGCATCTCGACATCGCCCCGACGGCCTGGGCCACCAAGTCGCCGCGGCCGACCGTGCCGGAAGGCGCCGTGGGCTTTGGCGTGCGGACGCTCGACCGGATGGTGGCGGACAGCTACGAGGCGAAATAGGCCGATGGCCGATCCGGCGCCGACCGAGGTCTGGTTCTATCACCTTGAGCGGTCGACGCTGGATCAGGTCCTGCCCGAGCTGCTGGACCGGACGCTGAAGCGGGGCTGGCGGGCCCAGGTGCGGGTGGCGGAGCCCCGGCTGCGAGACGAGATCGACGAGCGTCTGTGGACCTGGCGCGAGGAGTCCTTCCTGGCCCACGGCCGGGCGGAGGAGCCGCATGCGGCGCGCCAGCCCATCCTGCTGACTGCGACATCCGAGAACCCGAACGGCGCTCAGGCGCTGTTCATCGTGGACCGGTCAGAGATCGGCGACCTGGAGGGATGGATCCGATGCTTCATCATTTTCGACGGACGGGACGACGCGGCGACGGCCCATGCACGGGACCGGTGGCGCACGCTGAAAGAGACGGGCGCGGACCTGGCCTACTGGAAGCAGACGGACGAGGGCTGGCAGCGGGCGGCCTGATCGCGGCCCTGCTGCTGGCCGGGTGTTCGACCCCGCCGCCGCCGGCTGCGGTCGCCCCGGCCCCGGCGGCGGTCGAGCGGGCCGGGCAGACCCAGCCGGTCGGGACCCGCATGCCGCCGCCCGAGATGGCCGACATGTGCAAGGCCCAGCCGCTGCAGTGGCTGGTCGGCAAGCCGAAGAGCGAAATCCCCGTGCCGGTGGATGTGGTCAACCGGCGGGTGACCTGCACGACCTGTCCGGTCACGGAAGACTATTCGCCCTATCGCCTCAATATCTTCTTCAACGCCGGGACCGAACTGGTCGAGACCGTGCGTTGCGGCTGACCCCAAGGAGCCAGACCATGTCGATGATCCTGCGTTCGTCCCTGATCGCCGCCGCCGTCGCGGCATCCCTGGCCGCCTGTGCGCCGGTGGAGACGGCGGAGGCGCCGCCGGCTGCGAACGGCCCCAAGGTCTGCCGGGCCGAGGCCTATCAGCGCTTCATCGGCCGGAACAGGTCGTCCCTGCCGGTCATGCCGGCCGATGAAAACTGGCGCCTGGTCTGTTCGAGCTGTGCGGCGACCATGGATTACCGCGAGGACCGGCTGACGATCACCTATGACACGCAGTCCGGCGTGATCCAGTCGGCCCGCTGCGGCTGATCGCCGATCAACCAACGGGCGTCGTCGGGTTGATGGCCAGAAGCTGGACGCGGAACTTCAGGGTCGAGTTGGCGGGGATGTCGTCGCCCATGCGGCGGGCGCCATAGGCCATGTCGGCGGGGATGACGAAGTCATACGTCTCGCCGACCCGCATCAGGGCCACCCCCTCGGTCCAGCCGCGGATGACGCGGTTCAGGGGGAACTCGGCCGGTTCGTTGCGGCTGTACGAACTGTCGAACTCGACGTCGTTGATCAGGGTCCCGCGATAGTGGACGCGGACCACGTCGGCGGCGGTCGGCTGGGGCGCACGGGGACGGGCCCGGCCGACGCGGCGGTACTGCAGACCCGAGGGGGCGACGGTCCAGCCCCGCACCGTGCTGTTCCAGGCCAGATAGCCGCGCTGGGCCGTCTCCCAGTCGGCGGCGACCGCAGGCGAGGCCAGCAGCAGATGTTCGGGCGGGGCCGAGGCGCAGGCCGACAGCGACAGGACGGCCGTGGCGGCGACGGCGGCGAACAGGGCGGGGCGGCGGATCGAGGTCATGGCCGCAGGATTAGCAGGCCGGACGGCGCATTTGGAAGACCCCCTCACCCAAACAGCTCCAGCTGCGGCCGGGCGTCGGCGGGGACGCGGAACTGCGTTACGTCCAGCGGGTGGCGCGGGGCGTCGAGGCCATAGCGTTTGACGGCCGCCCTGAACCGGGTGGCGATCAGTTCGGCCACGGGGCCGGATCCCTTCATCCGCGTGTTCCAGTCGGGGTCATAGTCGCGGCCGCCGCGCGTCTGGCGGATCAGGGACATGACCCGGGCGGCGCGGTCGGGGCGGGCGTCGGCCAGCCACTCGCGGAACAGGTCCTTGATCTCCAGCGGCAGGCGCAGGGTGACATACATGGCCGAGGTCGCCCCGGCCTTCGCCGCCGCCTCCAGAATCGATTCCAGCTCGTGGTCGTTCAGGCCGGGGATGACGGGGGCGAAGCCGACGCCGACGGGCACGCCGGCCTCCGACAGGGCCGTGATCGCCTCCAGCCGGCGCTGCGGCGTCGAGGCCCGGGGCTCCATGGCCCGGGCCAGCCCCCGGTCCAGGGTGGTGATGGAGACGAAGGCCGAACACAGGCCCGCCCGCCCCATCGGGCCCAGGATGTCGAGGTCGCGGGTGATCAGGTTCGACTTGGTGATGATCGAGAAGGGCTGTCTGAATCGCTCCAGGACTTCCAGCACCGACCGGGTCGATTTCGTCTCGCGCTCGACCGGCTGATACGGGTCGGTATTGCCGCCTATGTGGATGCGTTTGCAGACATATTTCCGGGCGGACAGCTCCTGTTCCAGGAGACGCGCGGCGTGGGGCTTGAAGAAGATCCGGCTCTCGAAATCCAGGCCCGGGGATAGGCCCATCCAGGCATGGGACGGACGGGCGTAGCAGTAGATACAGCCATGTTCGCAACCTTTGTAGGGATTGATGGAGCGGTCGAAACCGACGTCGGGACTGGTGTTCTTCGCAATAATGGTTCGGGCGTGCTCGGGCGTGAGCGTGGTGCGGATCGGTTCGGGCGTGGCGTCCTCGCCCGTCCAGCCGTCATCGAAGGCCTCGTGGACGACCGGCTCGAAACGACCGGAAGCATTGGTGCGGGCGCCGCGTCCTTTCGTCTGAAGCGGTTTGGCGGGATGGGGCATCTGTCCGGAGGATAGCAGGGAAATGGAACAAAGCAAGAACGCCATGACCCACCTCCTCCCTGTTCGCCGCCTGGCGAATGGGGACGGGGACCGCGAAGCGGTGGAGGGGGTCTTGAAGCGGCTCGGGCGATTGTCGCGCGGAAAGAACCCCTCCGTCCCGGCGCGGAAGACGCGCCGATCCACCTCCCCACGCCTGCGGCGCAGGGAGGAGACATGTCTCACCCAGCACCAAATCCCCGAGGCGCGGGGCGCAGCGGGCGGGGAAGCGGCGGAGCGCGGGCGTCGGCCCGGAACCGGATGTCCCCCGTGCTTTCGCCGTAGGGGGTGAGTGTGTTTTCGGCGCGAACGCCAGCGCTCCGCCACGACCGGTTCACGCGAGCGCGCCGGGGAGGGCATCGGACGGTCCGCCGGGTGGATTCAGCACCCTGCGCTTCACCGTTTAGGCCCGGCCGACATTAAGCCCGCGACGGGCGGAGAGGTTCAGGGCTCTCCGGGCTCCGGGGATTTCACCCCCCGAACAGTCCCGCACCGCCACCGGCGTCGTGTTTCCATCGCCCCAGGTCTCCGCCGGGGCGCGGTCCGTGACCGGATTATACGATGCAGTTTCCCGCTCGATCGCCCCCGCCGCACGTCCGGGTCCTGGGCCCAGGACGCCTTCCCCTCGCAGCGGGACGGGGAGGATTATGGGGCGGTTTCGAGGTGAGGCGGGTTCGCGGCGGCGAGATTGGGGAAAGCGGTTGGAAATCAACGGGGGAAGAGGCTGATGTGTGATGGATCAGCCGCTCTGGGCGCCGTTCGCTGAACCCGGAGGGCCGGGGGCGGGAGGATCAGTCCGCCTCCGGCGGCGGCGTCCAGTCCGGGTCGTTCACCGGATACCAGTCCGCAGCGAGATCGAGCCATTGCGGGTTGGCGTCCTCGATCAACTTCAGCTTCCAGTCGCGGTTCCATTTCTTGATCCGCTTCTCCCGGGCGATGGCCTGAACAACGAGGGCGTGCCGTTCGAACCAGACGAGGCGGGTGATGTCGTATCGTTTCGTATGGCCCTCGAACGTCCCGGCCCTGTGCTTCCATACCCGGGCGAGAAGGTTCGCCGTCATGCCGACATAGAGGGCGCCGTTCCGACCGCTGGCCATGATGTAGGTCGCGATGAAGGTGCGATGGGTCGGCATGTCAGGAGCCAGCCAGAGTAGACGATGTTCGCAATATGTTCCATGTTCGCCAATCTGTCGACGCCCCTCCCTCTCGTCATCCTCCGGGCCGCGCAGCGGAACCGGGGGACCCAGCGGCGCGCGAGAGCGCGAACCTGTTCAGGCAAGCTGGCCCGACCGCCCGTGTCCGCGACAGGGTCCTGCTCGCGCAGGCCTCCCCCGGTCCGATCTTCGATCGGCCGGAGGATGACGACGGGTCCCCCGGTCTGCGCCGCGAAGACGCGGCTTGCCGGAGGATGACGAAAGGGGGAATTTCGGCTCGGTTTGAACTCCCTCTCCCGGTGGGAGAGGGCTTGAGCGCACGGCGGCGTCAGCCGCCGTTCTGGCGCGAAAGGGTGAGGGGCTACGGCGCCTCCCTTTGAGGGCGTAACCCCTCATCCGTCTCGCTTCGCGAGCCACCTTCTCCCTATGGGAGAAGGAAATGGGGGAGCGGAAAGAACCCCTCCGTCACGGCGCAAGCGCGCCGATCCCGTCGCCGGATCACATGCGATCCGTCTCCACCCCATTCGCTGCGCGAACAGGGAGGAGACGTGGACTATTCGGCCGCGGCCTTTTTCGCGGCCGGTTTCTTCGCCGGTGCCTTCTTCGCAGCGGGTTTCTTCGCGGCAGCCGGCTTCTTCGCCGCCGCCGCCCTGGCCGGCGCCTTCTTCGCGGCGGCCGTCTTGCTCTTGGGCGCTGTGGCGGCCTTGGCGGCGAGGAGGGGGAGGGCGATGTCGAGGGTCAGGTCCTCGGGGGCGACGCCCTTGGGCAGGGTGGCGTTGATCTTGCCGGATTTGACATAGGGGCCGAAGCGGCCGGCCATGACGTGGATGGGGTCGCCGGTTTCCGGGTGGGCGCCCAGATCCTTGAGCGGGGCGACGGCGGCGCCGCGGCCGGCGAACTTGCCGGCGCGTTTCTCGGCCAGAAGGACGACGGCGCGGTTCACGCCGACGTCGAAGACCTCCTCGATGTCCGAGACATTGGCGTAGGTGCCGGCGTGGAGGACGAAGGGGCCGTAGCGGCCGAGGCCGGCGGTGATCGGCTTGCCGTCCTCGGGGTGGACGCCCACCTCGCGCGGCAGGGCCAGCAGGCGCAGGGCCTGGTCCAGGGTCAGGGTGACCGGCGACCAGCCCTTGGGCAGGGACGAGCGTTTGGGCTTGTCGGCGCCCGGCTCGGCGGCGGTTTCGACATAGGGGCCGAAGCGGCCGATCTTGAGGGCGACGGGGGCGCCGGTGGCGGGATCGAGGCCCAGATCGCGGTCCGACCCGGCCTCCTCGGCCGAGGAGGCGGCGCCGAAGCCGCGCGTATAGCGGCATTCCGGATAGTTGGAGCAGCCGATGAAGGAGGACTTCATCTTGAAGCTGGCCTTCAGGTGCAGCCGGCCTGTGCCGCACAGGGGGCAGACGCGGGGATCGGAGCCGTCGGGCTTTTCGGCGAACAGGAAGGGGCCGATGGCCTCGTCCAGCTGGTCGATCACGCCCTGACGCGCCAGCACCGTCTCGGTGGCGGGTTTCAGCTTGGACCAGAACTCGCGCAGCAGGACCTTCCAGTCCAGATCGCCGGCGGAGACCGAATCGAGCTGGCCCTCCAGATCAGCGGTGAAGTCGTATTCGACCCACTGGGCGAAGAACTCCTCGAGGAAGGCGGTGACCAGACGGCCGTTGTCCTCGGGGATGAAGCGGTTCTTGTCCATGCGGACGTATTCGCGGTCGCGCAGGGTGGTCAGGATGGAGGCGTAGGTCGAGGGGCGGCCGATGCCGAGCTCTTCCAGCTTCTTGACCAGGGTGGCCTCGGAATAGCGGGGCGGGGGCTCGGTGAAATGCTGGTCGGTGCGGATGGCCTCGACCTTTGCGGTCGCCCCTTCCTTGAGGGCGGGCAGGCGGGTCGAATCGTCGTCCTCGTCCGTTTCCGTCCCCTTCTGCTTCTCGTCTCGGCCCTCTTCATAGACGGCGAGGAAGCCGTCGAAGGCGACGACCTGGCCGGTGGCGCGCAGGCCGGTCTGGCCGTCAGGGGTCTCGATATCGACGGCGGTGCGGTCCAGCCGGGCGGACTCCATCTGGGAGGCGACCATCCGCTTCCAGATCAATTCGTAGAGTTTGGCCAGATCCCCATCGAGGCGGACGCTGTCGGGGTGGCGGGCGATGTTCGTCGGGCGGATGGCCTCGTGGGCCTCCTGCGCATTCTTGGCCTTGACCTTGTAGTAGCGGGGCTCGGCCGGGACGAAGGCGGGGCCGAAGCGTTCCTCGATGACCTGACGGGCCTGGGCGATGCCCTCGGGCGTCACGAACAGGCCGTCGGTCCGCATATAGGTGATCAGGCCGCCCTGATCGTCGACGCCTTCATACAGTTTCTGGGCCGCCTGCATGGTGCGCTGGGCGGTGAAGCCAAGCTTGCGCGCCGCCTCCTGTTGCAGGGTCGAGGTGGTGAAGGGCGGGGAGGGGCTGCGCTTGACCGGTTTCTTCTCGATCGAGCGGATGGTGAAGGCCCCGGCGGCGATGGCGGCGCGGGCGGCCGAGGCGGTGGCCTCGTCCTTCACGTCCAGACGCTGGATCCGCTTGCCCTGATGTTTGACCAGACGGGCGGTGAAGGGGGGGCTGTCGGCGGCCAGGTCGGCCTCGATCGACCAGTATTCCTGGGCCCGGAAGCGTTCGATCTCCAGCTCGCGGTCGACGACGATGCGCAGGGCGACGGACTGGACCCGGCCGGCCGAGCGGGCGCCGGGCAGTTTGCGCCACAGCACGGGCGACAGGGTGAAGCCGACCAGATAGTCCAGGGCGCGGCGGGCCAGATAGGCCTCCACCAGTTCCATATCCAGCTGGCGCGGGGCGGCCATGGCCTCCAGCACGGCGGATCTGGTGATGGCGTTGAAGGTGACGCGCTCGACGTGGGTGTCCTTGAGCGCCTTCTTCTTGGTCAGGACGTCCAGCACGTGCCAGCTGATGGCCTCCCCCTCACGGTCGGGGTCGGTGGCCAGGATGACGCGGTCGGCGCGTTTGGCGGCCTCGGCGATCTCGGACATGCGTTTCGCCGCCTTGGGATCGATCTCCCATGACATGGCGAAATCGTCGTCCGGCTGGACCGAGCCGTCCTTGGAGGGCAGGTCGCGGATATGGCCGTAGGAGGCGAGAACCTCGAAGTCGGACCCGAGGTATTTGTTGATGGTCTTGGCCTTGGCCGGGCTCTCGACGATGACGAGGTTCATTACGACGCAGTCTGTTCAGGGAGGGCGCGAACGTGGTTGGCCCGGCCCCTCCTGTCAATCACGCCGTGACGACGGGGGAGGGTTTGGCCGGAATTGCCGTCCGTCAGGCGCGCATGGAGCCGGTTTCGATGTAGCGCTGGTGCCAGGACAGGGCCTCGGTCAGCAGGTGGGGCGACTGCAGGCCGTACGATCCCTTCAGGGCGCGGGCGTAGTAGTCGTTGAGCCCGTCGCGGAAGTCCGGATGGGCGCAGTTGGCGATGATGACGCCGGCGCGCTGTTTCGGCGACAGGCCGCGCAGGTCCGCCAGTCCCTGTTCGGTGACCAGAACCTGGACGTCCTGGGTGATGTGATCGACGTGGCTGGCCATGGGGACGATGGCCGAGATGGCGCCGCCCTTGGCCGTCGACGGCGTCACGAAACACGAGATGAAGGCGTTGCGCGAGAAGTCGCCGGAACCGCCGATGCCGTTCTGGATGCGTGAGCCCATGACCTGGGTCGAGTTGACGTTGCCGTAGATGTCGGCCTCGATCAGGCCGTTCATGGCGATACAGCCGAGGCGGCGGATCAGTTCGGGATGGTTGGAGATTTCCTGTGGGCGCAGGATGATCTTGCCGCGGAACTGCTCCATCCGGCTGTTCATATCGGCCGCCGCCTCGGGACTGAGGGAGAAGGCGGTGGCGGAGGCGACCGTCAGCTTGCCGGCGTCCAGCAGGTCCAGCATCCCGTCCTGGATCACCTCCGTATAGGCGGCCATCCGTTCGAACGGACTGTCCATCAGGCCCGCCAGCACGGCGTTGGCGACATTGCCGACGCCGGACTGAAGCGGCAGCAGGGCGGTCGGCAGGCGGCCGACCCGAACCTCGTGCTTGAGGAACTCGATCAGGTGGCCGGCGATGGCGCGGGCGGTGGCGTCCGGCGCGGCGAAGGGCAGGTTGCGGTCCGGGGCCTCGGTCTCGACGATGGCGACGATCTTGGCCGGATCACAGCGGAGGGTCGGCTGGCCGATCAGCTGATCGGGCCGGGTCAGGGGGATGGGCACGCGGTCGGGCGGCAGGGCGGTGCCGTAGTAGATGTCGTGCATCCCCTCCAGCGCCGGATTCTGCCAGGCGTTGACCTCCAGGATCACCCGCTCGGCCCGGTCCAGCCAGGTCTTGTTGTTGCCGATGGAGGAGGAGGGCACCAGGCTGCCGTCGGCGTTGATCGCCGAAACCTCGACCACGGCGGTGTCCAGCGGACCCAGCACGCCCTGCCAGACCATGGGCGCCAGCTGGCTGAGGTGCATGTCCAGATAGTCCATCTGGCCCGAGTTGATCTTCTCACGCGCGATGGGGTCGGAGTTGTAGGGCAGGCGGCGTTCGATCCCGTCGGCCCTGGCCAGGGCCCCGTCCAGTTCCGGCCCGGTGGAGGCGCCGGTCCAGAGATTCAGCCGGAAGGCGTCGCCGGCCGCGTGGGCGGCCTCGATCCGGGTGGCCAGGGCGGCGGGGACGGCCTTGGGATAGCCCGAGCCGGTGAAACCGCTCATGCCCACGGTCGAGCCGGCGGGAATCAGGGCGGCGGCGTCCGGGGCGGACATGACCCTGGAACGCAGGGACTGGCTGCGGATACGCGACATGGGCTCTTGGGGCTGCGGCCGGGGAGGGCCTGGGGCGTCTCAGGTTTGCGGCGCCGCTAGGGCGATCCAGACGACCCTGGGCGAGGATCGCCGGCGGGTCCATGATCTCCATCAATTGATCTGCGCGGTCCGATGGAACGCGAGACGGCGCCGCCGGTTAGCGAGAGACCGACTGGAAGGACCGCCATGAAAGCCCTTGTTCTGAATTGCACGCTCAAGCCGTCGCCGGAGACCTCGAGCACGGAGGCCCTCGCCCGGGTGGTGATCGACGAGCTGGAGAGGGGCGGGGCCGGGGTGGAGATGGTGCGGCTGGTCGATCTGGACATCAAGCCCGGCGTCACGGCGGACGAAGGCGCCGGCGACCAATGGCCCGAGGTGGATGCAAGGCTGAAGGCGGCTGACATCGTCGTCTTCGCCACCCCGACCTGGCTGGGTCAGATGTCGAGTGTCGCCCTGCGCGCCCTCGAGCGGATGGACGCCTGGTTCGGGGAGACGGACGACAGCGGCCGGCCCGTGGCCTTCGGCAAGGTCGCCGGCATCGTCGTCACCGGCAATGAGGACGGGGCGCACCATATCGTGGCCACGATCTCCCAGGGGCTGATCGACATGGGTTTCACCATCCCGGCCCAGAGCTGGACCTACTGGCACCTCGGCCCCGGGCCCGGTCCCGACTATGTCGAGACGGACCAGGGCCACGACTATTCCGACCGCGTGGGCCGGAATGCGGCGCGCAATCTGGTCGCGCTGGCGAAGGTGCTGAGGCCGGAGACCTATCCGGTTCCCGAAAGCGGAGAGTAGGGCGCGCCCGCCTTCAAACTCAAAGATCCATGCGGTCGATCAGGGGACGGCACTTGAGGGAGCGGATGGCGCGAGTGATCCCGTCGAACACCGGGCCCGCGTCCTGTTCCATCTCGACGTAGGCGCGTTCGAACGCGGCATCCAGCCCATCAAGCAGAGCGAGTTGTTCACGCCCCTTGGCCGTGAGCTCGATCAGGACGGCGCGCTGGTCGTTCGGGTCCGGGCGGCGGCTGACCAGCCCCAGCGCCAGAAGCTTCGGCATCTTCTGCTGGATCAGCTGATGTGACCTGTCCAGCGCCCGTACGAGATCGGCGACGGAGACCGGACCCAGCGTCGCAATGGCGCCCAGCAGGGACGACGACTTGACCGGAATGATGATCCCGGCGCGCCGGAACACCTCGGCCGACTGTTGCTCGATCAGGTCGCTCAACTGCTCGCTCAGGCGCCCGAGGAAGGTGCGGTTCAACTCGATCATCGTTTCGACAACTCCTCAGTCCAGACGACGGTAGGTCGCCGTGTCACCCGACTTCCAGACGCGTTCGAGGCCAGTCACGCGACCCTGCTGACGCACAAGTCGGAAGCGGTAGGCATCCGTTCCCTCGACCGCAAACAGATCCTTGCCGATCGGATTGAGGGCAAGCACGAAGCGGTCCCGCCAGTGATAGGACAGGCCGGTGGCGGTGCGGACGATTTGTCTGCCCTCGTAGGAGCCGACCGCCTCGTCCAGAACTATTGCGCTGGCGGCTTCGTCCGTGAGCGCCGATGCGATGGGGACCATGGCCCACCGCGCCTCCGCGTCACCCGCCTCGGCCAGGCCCTGCAGCAGGAATTTCTGCGCCGTCAGAAGCGCATCCGAGGCCGGGACGGAAATGTCGGGGGTCACGCCGACGCCCTCGAAATCCTGTCCTTCTACAGGATCCCGAATCTGGCCGAACGGGACCTGCAGCAGGAACCGGTCGTCAATCGCTACGCGGGCGACAGGGTGGGCGCCGCCGGCCGTGCGCTCGCCGATGATGGTGGCCCGGCTCAGCCGCTGGAGGGAGAAGGCCATCCATTCGGCAGCGGAGAAGGTGGTCGATCCGGTCAGGACCACGACCGGAATGGTCGCCGACCGCTGACCGGGCACGCCGGCCAGGCTCCACTGGCCCCGCTCCACGCGAACCCCGTCCTTCGTGTAGTGGTAGTCGAAGAATTCCTGATCCTTGCCCGCCGGATATAGATAGCTCATCAGGAACTGCGCCATCTCCAGCACGCCGCCGTTGTTATAGCGCAGGTCGAAGATCAGCCCCTTGGCGCCTTCGGCGAACCGCATGGCTCCGGCGGCCGTGTCCTGGGCGTCCTGCGGATCGGCGAAAAAGTCGAACCGGATATAGGCGAGACCTCCATCCAACCGACGGGCATCGCGAAAGCCGAAATTGGCGGCCCGTTCGGTGTCGCGTTGGGTCTGGGTGCTCGCCTCGCCGTCCGCCTTCGCCTTGCGTTCGGCCACGACGCCGTCGGGATCGAAGATCAGGGCGAAGTGCAGATCGTTGCTCGCCTTGATCAGCCCTTGCGAGAGGTCGGCGGCGAATTCCTTGCTCTCGACGGGACCGGACCGGACCCGTGCGGCCAGTTCGGCGGAGATGGCGGGGATTTGGCCGGGGAAGACGTAGTTGTCCCGCAGCGCCTGTTCGAGATGAGCCACGACCTCGCGCTGCTCGTCGCCATTAAGGGGCTGGGCGACGGCTGCCGGGGCGGGGGCTGTCAGGACCAGGACGAGCAAGGGGAGAAGGCATCGGAGAAACATCTGCAACCTCGTAATACAACATATTGCTCAATATGTTGCATTAAGGGTCCGGTCAATGCCTCTGGTCGATCGGTTAGCCTTGGTCTGCGATCTGAACGGCGGCGCTGATCCCGCTTTGTTCACGGCGGCGCATGGAGTAGAAGCGTTGCATGATCGCATCGCTCGCCGCCCTGTTCGTCGCCGCCCTGTTCGTCGCCGCTCAGGCTTCCGCCGTAGCCCCACCTGTCGCTAACCCGTCCGAGGCCCAGGTCGCCGCCGTGCTGGAGCGGCTGGATGCGGCCGCGACCGCCGCCGACGGGCCGGCCTATTTCGCCCTGTTCGCGCCGGAGGCGCGGTTCGTCGGGACGGACGCGTCGGAGCACTGGTCGCGGGCCGAGTTCCAGGCCCTCTACGAACCCTATTTCGCGCAAGGGAAGGGCTGGTCCTATCCCGAGACGGAGCGGACCATCACCATCGCCCCGATCGACTGCCGCTGCGTGGCCTGGTTCGAGGAGAAGCTGATCAACGCCAGCTATGGCGAGACGCGCGGATCCGGCGTGCTGCGTCTGATCGACGGCCAGTGGAAGATCGAGCAGTATGTGTTGAGCTTCGCCGTGCCGAATGATGCGTCCCGGGCCGTGGTCGAGGCGATCGCCGCCCACAAGGCTGTCGCTGCGGCCGTTCAGCCGGGCGACTGATGGATTTTCACGAGGAGGCCTTCGTCCTGTCGGCGCGGGCGCATGGCGACACCGGGGTGGTGGTCGATCTGCTGACCGAGACCCACGGGCGGCGCAGCGCCTATGTGGCGGGCGGGGCGTCGCGCAAGATGAAGCCGTTTCTGCAGGCGGGCGCCCGGGTCATCGTCGACTATCGCGCCCGCACCAGCGATCATCTGGGCTCGGCCCGGCTGGAGGCGGTGGGCGAGGGGCCCAGCGCCCTGTTCGACGACGCCCTGGCCCTGACCGGTCTGGCGGCGGCGACGGCGGTCACCCAGGGCGCCCTGCCCGAGCGCGAGCCGCATCCGGGGGCCTTCCTGGCGTTCGAGGCCCTGATGGGCGCCTTTGTCCTGCCGGACGTCTGGCCCGCCATCTTCGTGCGGTTCGAGGCGGGCCTGCTGGAGGCGCTGGGGTTCGGGCTTGACCTGTCGCGCTGCGCCGTGACGGGGACGATGGATGACCTGATCTGGGTCAGTCCGCGCACCGGCCGGGCGGTGTCGAGGGCGGCGGGCGCCCCCTATGCCGACAAGCTGTTGACGTTGCCGCCCTTCATGCTGGGCGCCCAGGCGGGTCTGGGGGAGGGCGACGTCGGCGCGGGCCTCGACCTGACCGGCCATTTCCTCGAGCAGTTCGTCTTCCATCCGCAAAACCGGCCGATCCCCGAGGCCCGGGTATGGATGGTGGCGCGCCTGGGCGAAGGCGGCCGGCTGTAGTCCGGAACGCATCGGGGCCTGTTCGACCGGTTCGTTGCGTCCGGCATTCGTGGCCCCGGGTCGCCTTTGTCCAGCGGAGACGTCCCTGAAGGCGATGTGTGTCCGGGCGCCCTTCGGGTGGTCTGGACCCGATGACCGCCCGGGCGCGCCGGGGGTGTCGCAAGGCGACGTTAATCCCGGCGTGGCAATGTCCGCCCGTCGCTTTTCTTGCCCGGGGTTGGTTGCAGACATGGTTGAGGCCGCATTCGTGGAGACCGGCTTCCGGCAAGTCCCGGATGACAGCGGCCTGCGAAACGACCTGCAGTCGGATATCGAGGCGTTCTTCGACGTGTCCCTGGACCTCCTGATCGTTCGCGATCTGGACGGAATGGTCACCCGGGCGAGCCGGTCATGGCAGGCAAGCCTGGGGCACCCGCCCGAGGATCTGGAGGGGCGGTCCCTGCTGCGGTTGCTCCACCCCGACGACCTCGCCCGCACCCTGGACAGCGTCCGCGAGGTCGAGCAGCGCAAGGCCGGAGACCCCGTCCTGGGCTTCATCAACCGCTACCGTCACAAGGACGGGCACTACCGGCTTCTGGAATGGCGCGCCCAGCGGTTCGGGGACCGCATCTATGGGGTGGCGCGGGACGTCACCGATCGCATCGCCTCGGAACGGGGTCTTGCCGAGGCCCGGGCCTCTGCGGAAGCGGCCAACCGGGCGAAATCCGATTTTCTGGCCAATATGAGCCATGAGATCCGGACGCCCCTGAACGGGGTCATCGGGATTGTCGATGCCCTGTCGCGGACCAGGCTGAGCCCGGAACAGGCCGGGATGGTCGCGCTGATCCGGGATTCCGGGTCTGTGCTTGAGCGGCTGGTGTCCGAGGTCCTCGACGTCTCGAAAATCGAGGCCGGGCGGCTGGAGCTGGAAATACGGCCCTTCGACCTTGACCGCCTGCTGCGGACCTGTGTGGAGACCCTGCGGCCGCAGGCCGAGGACAAGGGACTGTCCATCGAGGCGGCGCGGCCGGCCACGCCGCTGGGCGTGTTTCTGGGTGACGGCAGCCGTATCCGGCAGGTGCTGACCAACCTGCTTTCCAATGCCGTCAAGTTCACCGACCAGGGCAGGGTGTCGCTGGACGTTGATCTGACGGAAGACAGGCCCGGCCGCCCGATCCTGACGCTGGCGGTGTCCGACACCGGCGTCGGCTTCGATCATGAACAGGCCAGCCGGCTGTTTGACCGTTTCGCCCAGGCCGACGGGACCATCACCCGGCGCTTTGGCGGCACGGGTCTGGGCCTGTCCATCTGCCGCTCTCTCGTGACCATGATGGGCGGCGACATCGAGGCGTCCTCGACGCCCGGGGCAGGCAGCCGGTTTGTGGTGCGATTGCCGCTGGTGCGGTCGGATGCCGATGAGACGGCGCAGGCCGGCCGGGCTGTGCAGCCCCTGGTGCGTGTCGCCGGGGCGAACGACCAGCCAGGGCTCAGGGTCTTGCTGGCCGAGGACCATCCGACCAACCAGAGGGTGGTGCAGTTGATCCTGGCGACCCAGAACGTCGATCTGGTCATTGTCGAGGACGGCGCCGATGCGCTCGCCGCCTTTGCGGCGCAGCCGTTTGATCTCGTCCTGATGGATATGCAGATGCCTGTCGTCGACGGACTGACGGCCACGCGCGGCATCCGCGCCCTTGAGAGGGAACGCGGGCTGGACGCCACCCCGATCGTGATGCTGAGCGCGAATGCCATGGCCGACCATCGCCGGGACGCCCTGCAGGCCGGGGCTGACCTGCACATCGCCAAGCCGATCACGGCCGCCAGCCTGCTGACCGGCATCCAGACGGTGCTCGATGCGGTTCAGGACGGCCGGTCCACGGTGACCAGCGGCGCGCCGGATATCGCCATCGGCGACGCCTGAACGATCACGTCCGGCGATACGGGCTAGACTTCCGGCCCAAACCGAACGATTCGCAGCCTCATGACCATTCACACCCCGCCGCCGGAAGGCGGTCGCATCGTCGAAGAGCCGATGGGCGATGCGCTGTCGAAGCGCTATCTGGCCTACGCCCTGTCGACCATCACCAACCGGGCGCTGCCCGACGTGCGCGACGGCTTCAAGCCCGTGCACCGGCGCATCCTGTACGCCATGTACCAGATGCGGCTGAACCCGCAGGCGGCGGCGCGCAAATGCGCCAAGGTCGTCGGCGAGGTCATGGGCGGATACCACCCGCACGGCGACGCCTCGATCTATGAGGCCCTGGTGCGTCTGGCCCAGGACTTCGCCCAGCGCTATCCGCTGGTCGACGGTCAGGGGAATTTCGGCAATATCGACGGCGATAGCGCGGCGGCCATGCGCTACACCGAGTGCAAGCTGACGCCCGCCGCCATGCTGTTGCTGGACGGTATCGACCAGGACTCCGTCGACTTCCGCCCCACCTATGACGATCAGGACGAGGAGCCGGTCGTCCTGCCGGCCGGCTTCCCCAACCTGCTGGCCAATGGGTCGTCGGGCATCGCCGTGGGCATGGCGACCTCGATTCCGCCGCACAATGCGGGCGAGCTGATCGACGCCTGTCTGGTGCTGCTGGAGCGGCCCGAGGCCACCACGGCCGAGCTGGCGGAGATCGTGCCCGGACCGGACTTCCCCACCGGCGGCGTGGCGGTCGAGGGCCATGCCTCGATCCTGGACGCCTATGAGACCGGCCGGGGCGGGGTGCGGCTGCGGGCGCGCTGGGAAACCGAGGATCTGGGCCGGGGCCAGTGGCGGATCATCGTCACCGAAATGCCCTATCAGGTGCAGAAGTCGCGGCTGATCGAGGCCCTGGCCGATCTGATCGAACACAAGAAGGCGCCGCTGCTGGGCGATGTGCGCGACGAGTCGGCCGAGGACGTGCGGCTGGTGCTGGAGCCGAAATCGCGCACGGTCGAGCCCGAGGTCCTGATGGAGAGTTTGTTCAAGCTGTCCGACCTCGAGGTGCGGTTCCCGATCAATATGAACGTGCTGGACGCGACCAATACCCCGCGCGTCATGGGGCTGAAGGCCTGTCTGGTGGCCTTCCTCGATCACCGGCGCGTGGTTCTGATCCGGCGCGCCAACTGGCGGATCGAGCGGGTCGAGAAGCGGCTGCACCTGCTGGAAGGCCTGAGGATCGTCTTCCTCAACCTCGACGAGGTGATCCGGATCGTCCGCGAGGAGGAACAGCCCAAGGCGGTCCTGATCGCCCGGTTCGGCCTGACCGAGATGCAGGCCGACTATATCCTCGACACCCGGCTGCGCCAGCTGGCGCGGATCGAGGAGATGGCGATCGAGAATGAATACAAGACCCTGGCCGAGGAACTGGCCGGGCTGAAGGCGATGATCGTCTCTCCGGCCAAACAGACCAAACTGCTGGCCGTGGGGCTGCAGGATGTGCGCAAGGCCCTGATCTCGCCGCGCCGGACCACCATCGCCGAGGCGGTGGATACGTCGGCCTTTGCGGCGCCGGAGGCCTATATTCCGCGCGAGGCGATCACGGTCATCCTGTCCGAACGCGGCTGGATCCGGGCGGCCCGGGGCAAGGTCGAGGATCCGTCGGAGCTGAAGTTCAAGGAGGGCGACAGCCTGGCCTTCCTCGTGCCCGCCTTCACGACGGACAAGATCCTGGTTGCGGCGTCTGACGGACGGGTCTTCACCCTCGGGGCGGACAAACTGGCCTCAGGGCGCGGCCATGGCGAGCCGCTGCGGCTGATGATCGAGCTGGATGAGAAGGCGGAGATCATCGCTGTCCTGGCGCACCAGCCCGGGGCGAAACTGGTGGTGGCGTCCAGGGCCGGCTATGGCTTCATCGCCCCCGAGGACGAGATGCTGGCCCAGAAACGCGGCGGCAAACAGGTGCTGAACGGCGACCTTCTGGCCCTGATGCGGCTGACCGGGGATCATGTCGTCACCATCGGCGAGAACCTGAAGACCCTGATCTTCAAGGCCGAGGAACTGCCCGAGATGGGACGGGGCAAGGGTGTCAAGCTGCAGTCCTACAAGGGGGGCGGCTTGCAGGACATCGCCGTGTTCGACGGCGCCCACGGTCCGGAATGGGTCGATGGCGGCGGCCGTCGCCGCAACTGGCCCGACTGGAAGGACTGGATCGGCAAGCGCGCCGGGGCGGGCCGGATGGGGCCGAGAGGGCTGCGGAAGTTCCGATAGACCTTCGGAACCTGACCTGACGCTGATTTCACTGGCGATGGCGCGCCCGGCGCCCGATGATCCGGACAAGAATGGAGAACCCCATGACCGCCCTGATCGTCATCGTCGTCATCATCGCCGTGATCGGCTTCCTCGTTGTCGCGGCCTACAACAGGCTGGTGGCGCTGAACCAGAAGGCGAACCAGTCGTTCGCCGACATCGACGTGCAGCTGAAGCAGCGTCAGGACCTGATCCCCAATCTGGTGGAGACGGTGAAGGGCTATGCCAGCCACGAGAAGGGGACGCTGGAGGCCGTGATCGCCGCCCGCGCCGCCGCCGCCGGGGCTGCGACGGTCGATGACAAGGTCCAGGCCGAGAACATGCTGACCGGCGCCCTGGGTCGCCTGTTCGCCCTGTCGGAGGCCTATCCGGACCTGAAGGCCAATACCAACTTCCTGCAGCTGCAAGCCGATCTGTCGGACATCGAGAACAAGCTGGCCGCAGCGCGCCGCTTCTTCAACAATGCCGTCGGCGAGTTCAATGCGGTGCGGGCCCAGTTCCCGACCGTCCTGTTCGCCGGGATGGTGGGCTTCGGTTCGGACAAGCCCTTCTTCGACGTGGGCGCCGACCAGCGGGCCGCGATGGACGCCGCCCCGCCGACCGTGAAGTTCTGATCGGGATATCCTGATGGGCGCGGTCGGACTTTCGACCCATATCTGGGCCAACAACACCCGGTCCCTGCTGCTGCTGGCCGGGTTTCCGGTGCTGCTGGTGCTTCTGCTCTACGGGGCGCAGCTGATCCTGATGGGGTTCGGCCTGATCCAGGGGAGCGGGCGGGGGCTGGAGGACGATCTGGTGCTGGCCGGGTCGATGCTGGGCTTCACCATCCCGGCCGCCCTGGCCATCGCCGCCCTCTGGTTCGCCATCGCCTATCTGGGCAACCAGATGATGATTGATGTGATGACCGGGGCGCGCAAGGTCGACCGCCGCGCCGCGCCGGAGCTCTACAATCTGCTGGAGAACCTGTGCATCTCGCGCGGGATGGCGACGCCGGCGCTGAGGATCATCGACAGCCCGACCCTGAACGCCTTCGCCTCGGGCCTGCACGAGGGGCGCTATTCGATCACAGTGACGCGCGGACTGATCGACGCCCTGGACCGCGACGAGATGGAGGCGGTGCTGGCCCATGAGCTGACCCATGTCATCAACAAGGATGTGCGGACCATGGTGATCGCGGCCATCTTCGCCGGGATCATCAGCGTCGTGGCCGAACTGGCTTTCCGGGGCCTGTTCCACGTCCGGGGCGGGGGCAAGGACAACAAGAACGCCGGGCCGCTGATCCTGATCGGCATCGCCATCGCGGGCGTCGGGGCCTTTCTGGCTGTGGTGATCCGTTTGATGCTGTCGCGGACGCGGGAATATGTGGCGGATGCGGGCTCGGTGGAGCTGACCAAGAACCCCGACGCCATGATCCGGGCCCTGCGCAAGGTCTCGGGCCGGTCCAAGCTGGCCGCGCCGGACGAGGTGCAGGGCATGTTTCTGGACAACCAGCCCGACGCCGGCGGCATCGACGCCATCTTCGCCACCCACCCCTCGATCGAGGACCGGATTGCGGCCCTGGTGAAGTTCGGAGGCGGACGGGAGGAACCGGCCTATGCGGCCGCGGGCGTGGCGGCCACGGCTGTGCCGGAAACGGTCTGGACCTCGGTTCCGACCAGCCGCTAGTCCAGCCGGGTCCAGCCGAGCGGACGCAGGGCCTCAATCGGGCGGAAGGCGGCCTTGTAGTCCATCTTGGACGAGCCCTGGACCCAGTAGCCGAGGTAGACATAGGGCAGGTTGACCGTGGCCGCCTGACGCAGGTGGTCGAGGATGGCGAAGACGCCCAGCGACCGCCGTTCCATCTCCGGGTCGAAATAGCTGTAGACCATAGACAGTCCGTCCGAGAGCAGGTCGGTCAGGGTCACGGCGACCAGATCCCCGGGTCCGCCATCGGGGGAGGGGGTGCGGTATTCGATCAGATGGGTGCGGACGGCCGTGTCCTCGACCATGGAGACATAGTCGGACCAGCCCATGTCGGTCATGCCGCCGCCCGGGTGGCGACGGGCGAGATAGCGTTTCAGCAGGCCGAATTGCTCAGTCGTCGCCTCGGCCTCGACCAGGGCCCGGGTCAGGTCGGCGTTGCGGGCCAGGACCTTGCGCTGCGAGCGGCTGAAGGCGAACTCGGGCACCGGCAGGCGGACAGAGACACAGGCGTCGCACGCATCGCAGGCGGGGCGATAGGCGATGTTCTGGCTGCGGCGGAAACCGGCGTGGGTCAGTTCGTCATTGACATGGGCCCCGTCGGAGAAGGGCAGGTTGGCGAACACCTTGCGTTCCGTCATGCCCGGCAGATAGGGGCAGGGCGCGACAGCGGTCATGAAGAAGCGAAGCTGGCGTGTCGGGACGTGCTGGGTCACGGCGTCAGCTCCGCATCCCGATCGGTCGACAATATGGCAGGCCCGTCTGAGACATGGCCTGATCTGGCCCCGCGTCGCCGCGCTTCGCAAGGGCAATCGCGCCACAGTGGTGGCGCGTCGGCCTCACAGGCTGGTGTCCGAGGGCAGGACGGGCGCCTCGCGCAGCAGGACGATTGAGATCCGGCGGTTGCCGGCCAGGGATGGATCGTCGGGATAGAGCGGATCCGACCCCGCCTTGCCGGCGACCGAATAGACCCGGTCCGGATCGACGCCGGACCGCTGCAGGATCTGGCGCGAGGCGTCGGCGCGGGCGGACGACAGGGTCCAGTCGCCGGCGGCCGAGGCGCGCCCCGAGCCGGCCACGGCCGAGGTGTGGCCGGTGATGGAGACCCGGTTGGGCAGGCGGTTGATGACGCTGGAGACGGCGCGCAGCAGGACCTGGGCGCGGGCGTTGGGCCGGGTCGAGTTCTGGTCGAACATCGAGCGGCCTTCCTGATCGACCAGCTGGATGCGAAGGCCTTCGGGCGTCTGGTCGATGATCAGCTGTTTCGAAAGCTCGGCGAGTTCAGGCATGCGCTGCATGGCCTGGCGCAGCGATTCGGCGGCGCTGGAAAACTCGGCCGCCTCGCGTTTGGCGATCTCATCCTTCAGGGCCTCCTCGCTGGCGGCGGAAAGGTTCTGGCTTTGACCCGCCTGTTCGGGCGCATCCTGGGGCGCCTCGGGGGCCAGCTGGTTGATCACCGAGACCGAGCCGGCGCCCTTGGCGCCTTCTTCACCCAGGGCCGTGCCGCCCAGAAGACCGCCCGATCCGGACGTGGTCTCGGAGACGCTGGCGGGGGCGAAATATTCGGCGATGCCGCGTTTCTGTTCCGGATCGGTCGTATTGATGAGCCACATCAGCAGGAAGAAGGCCATCATCGCGGTCACGAAGTCCGCATAGGCGACCTTCCAGGCGCCGCCGTGGTGACCGCCGCCCTGGACCTTCTTGATCTTCTTGATGAGGATCGGACGATCGTTCGCAGACATCGAAACGCGGCCCCGGCCTTAACTCTGTTCGTTAGCCAACGATGGCCCGTCCGTCTTAAGAAGTTGTTTGCATGACGGGCCGCCGGCGGCCGGGAGAGACAAATGTTTGGAACAGCCGCGCTGGTGATGTTGACGCTTCAGGCCGTGGTCCAGATCGATGTGCCGCGACGCCCCCCGGTTCCGCTGCGCGAGACCCCCAATGTGACCGTGAAAACCTATGAGATCACCGGCGATCTGGCCCGGGACCTCCATATCCAGATGGATCTCAAGGGACCGGTGACACGTCGCGGCGAGCGCGTGCCCGCCCGGACCGAATGGCGCAATCAGGTGCGCTGGACAAACGACGGGACGGGCTGTGTGCCGTCCTCGGCCGAACTGACCTGGCAGATCGAGACGACCCTGCCCGAACTGGCGGCCGCTGCAGAGGCCGGGCCCCGGATGCGCGAACGCTGGGACGCCTATGTGCAGCAGATCGAGGCCTTCGAATACGGCCGGGCGATGCGAATCAACGCCGGTATGGAGGCCATGTTGTCGGCCATCCGCGCGGCCCATGACTGCGACGGAATGACGGCGGCGCGCCAGGCCGGGGAACAGGCGATCCTGGACGCCAATACGCGCTATGACGCCGAGACACAGCGGGCGAGACGGGCCATCCGCCCGCTGCGGTGACGGCCGGACGCCGATGCCGATTTCTTCGCCATCGCCGGTCGCGCAACGCGGGGATTCGGGCTAGTCCGGTCATTGTGCCTCTGGAACCGCTCCCCGACGACCTCGCCCGAGAGACCGCCGCCTATCGCCGGGCGCTGGGAGTCTTTGCGACCGGCGTGTGCGTGGTCACGGCCGACAGTCCGGGCGGGCCGTTGGGAATCACGGTCAATTCCTTCACCTCGGTGTCGCTGGAGCCTCGCCTGGTTCTGTGGTGCCTGGATGAGCGGTCCGAGCGCTGGCCGATCTTCGCCCGGGCGAACCGCTTCGCCATCCACATGCTGCCGGCCGATGACGAGGCCGTGGCGCGCCGCTTTGCGCGCGGCGTGGCCGTGCTGGGCGAGGAGGAGTTCACGCGGATCGATGACGGGCCGCCCTGCCTGGCCGAGGCCCTGGCGCGGTTTGAATGTGCAACCTACCAGCGCATTCCCCTGGGCGACCATGTCGCCATCGTGGGGCAGGTGGAGCGGTTCACATCGGGTCCGGGCGACGCCCTGACCTATTTCCGGGGCCGGTTCGGCATCGCCGCTGAACCCGAGGATCAAGGATAGCGGACCATGAAGATCGCCTTTGCAGGACTGGGCGTCATGGGCGGGCCGATGGCGCGCCATCTGGTCAGGGCGGGCCATGCGGTGACCGGCTATAACCGCTCGCCGGCCAAGGCCCGGGACTGGGCCGGGGCCGCCGGAGGGGGTTTCGCCGCGACCGTAGAGGAGGCCGCTGCAGGCGCCGAACTGCTGGTGCTGTGCGTCGGCAATGACGACGACGTCCGAGCGGTCGTTACCGAAGCCCTGCCGCATCTGGCCGGGGGGGCGGTGATCGTCGACCACACGACCACCTCGGCCCGGGTCGCGCGGAAGATGGCGGCCCTGGCGGCCGGCACCAGCCGGTTCTTTGTCGACGCCCCGGTCTCGGGCGGTCAGGCGGGGGCCGAAAATGGTCAGCTCAGCGTCATGGCGGGCGGAGATGCGGCCGCCCTGGCGCGGGTCCATGACGTGGTCATGGCCTATTCGAAGGCGATTCAGCACATGGGGCCTTCCGGCTCGGGCCAGTTGACCAAGATGGTCAACCAGATCGCCATCGCCGGCGTCGTCCAGGGTCTGGCCGAGGCCGTCCATTTTGCGCAAATGGCCGGGCTGGACACCGACGCGGCGTTCGACGCCGTCTCGAAGGGCGCGGCCCAGAGCTGGCAGATGGACAACCGCTGGAAGACGGCGGCGCGCGGGGAGTTCGAGTTCGGATTCGCCGTCGACTGGATGCGCAAGGATCTGGGCCTGGTGCTGGACGAGGCCCGCTCGAACGGCGCGCGACTGGCCCAGACGGCCCTGGTCGACCAGTTCTATGCCGAGGTCCAGGCCATGGGCGGACATCGCTGGGACACCTCCAGCCTGAAGGCGCGGCTGCCCGGGCCGGGAGACGTCAAATGAAACGCAGCACGACATGGGCTGCGGTTCTGGCGGCCGGGCTGACCCTGGGGACGGCAGGCATGGCGACGGCCCAGACGCCGCCCCTGAGCCGCGCTCTGGCGACGGCGGCGACACCGGTCTGGACCCCGACCGAGGGTGACTGGAGCACGCGCGATTTCCCGATCGCCGGCGGAGACACACTGGCTGAATTGCGTATGCACTACCGGACCCTGGGGTCGCCGGTGCGCGACGGCTCGGGTCGGGTGACCAATGCGGTGTTGCTGCTGCACGGCACGGGCGGGACGGGCGGCCAGTTCCTGTCGCCCCAGTTCGCCAATGACCTGTTCGGCCCCGGCCAGCCGCTGGATGTGACGCGGTACTATGTCATCATGCCGGATAATCTGGGTCACGGCGGCTCGTCGAAGCCGAGCGACGGCCTGAGAGCGCGCTTTCCGGACTACGGCTATGCCGACATGGTCGAGGCCCAGAGGCGGCTGCTGGTCGAGGGGCTGGGCGTCGACCGGGTGCGGTTGATGCTGGGCACATCGATGGGCTGTATGCACATCTTCGTCTGGGGCCAGACCCATCCCGATTTCGCCGACGCCCTGATGCCCATGGCCTGCCAGCCGACGGCGATCGTCGGTCGCAACCGGCTGTGGCGGACCATGCTGAAGGACGCGATCCGGTCCGACCCGGCGTGGAATGGCGGCGACTATACGACCCAGCCGGTTCAGGGTCTGCGCACGGCCGTGAATCTGCTGGTTCTGGCGGGCGGCGCGGCGATGCCGATGCAGCGCGATCTGGCCACGGCCGGGGCGGTCGACGTCTTCGCCCGCACCCAGATGGACCGTCGTCTGCCGAGCCTGGACGCCAATGACCTGTGGCATCAGGTCAATGCGTCGCACGACTATGACCCGTCAGGCGGCCTTGAGCGGATCACGGCGCCGGTGACCTGGATCAACTCGGCCGACGACTTCATCAATCCACCCGAGCTGGGACTGGCGGAACCGTTCGTGCGCCGCATCGCCGACGTGCGGTACCGGCTGATACCGAACAGCCCGGACGGCAAGGGTCACGGGACCCACACCTGGGCGCGGTTCTGGACGGATGACCTGGTCGCCCTGCTGGCGCGGTCGGAGCCGTAGGCCTCAGCCCTTGCGGACGAATTCGGCGCGCAGCACCAGACCCTTGATGGTCGGGTGGCGGCAGTCGATTTCCTGTTCGTCGCCGGTCAGGCGGATCGACTTGATCACCGTGCCGCGTTTCAGCGTCTGGCCGGCGCCCTTCACCGTCAGATCCTTGATCAGGGTGACGCTGTCGCCGTCGTTCAGTTCGTTGCCGACGGAATCCAGCACCTTGACCGCCTGAAGCGTGGTTCGCTCGGCCGCCTCGGCGGGGCTGAGCCACTCGCCGGTGGCTTCGTCATAGACATAGTCCTGGTCGGTGTCGGTCATGGAAGGCCTTTCGAAATGCCGGGGGTCAGGCGCCGAGCAGGCGGGCGGCCTGCGGCGCGAAATAGGTCAGGACGCCGGCGCATCCGGCGCGTTTGAAGCCGTGCAGGGTCTCCAGGATGGCGCGGTCCTCGTCCAGCCAGCCATTGGCGATCGAGGCCTGCATCATCGCGTATTCGCCCGACACCTGATAGGCGAAGGTCGGCAGACGGAAGGTCTCGGAGACGCGCCGGACGATGTCGAGATAGGGCATGCCGGGCTTGACCATGACCATGTCGGCGCCCTCGGCGATGTCCATGGCGACCTCTTTCAGGGCCTCGTCCGAGTTGGCGTAGTCCATCTGATAGGTTTTCTTGTCGCCGATCAGGGATTTCGACGAGCCGACCGCATCGCGATAGGGGCCGTAGAAGGCCGAGGCGTATTTGGCGGCGTAGGACAGGATCAGGGTGTCGTGAAAGCCGTTGGCCTCCAGGGCCTCGCGCACGGCCCCGATGCGGCCGTCCATCATGTCCGACGGGGCGACGACATCGGCGCCGGCATGGGCATGGATGAAGGCCTGTTCGGCCAGCCGTTCCAGGGACGCGTCATTGACGATGCACCCGTTCTCCAGCACCCCGTCATGGCCGTGGTCGGTGTAGCAGTCGAGCGCCACATCGGTCATGACGCCGATCCCGGGCGCAGCGTCCTTGATGGCGCGGATACAGTCGGGAATCAGGCCGTCCGGGTCGGTGGCCCCGCTGCCGGTATTGTCCTTGAGGGCGCCGTCCACATTCGGGAACAGGGCGATCATCGGGATGCCCAGACCGCAGGCCTCGACCGCAGCCTCGGCCGCAGCCCGGGGCGACAGGCGGAAGACGCCGGGCATGGAGGCGACCGGGACGCGGTCCTCAGCCCCGTCATGGACGATCAGCGGCCAGACCAGGTCGGCCGGGGTCAGGGTGGACTCGGCCACCATGCGCCGGATCCAGGGCTGGGAACGCAGGCGACGCGGACGGGCGAGAGGATAGGGGGCGGGCGCGAAGGGCAGGGACATGGCGGCGCTTATAGGCGTCTGTGTCCATCAGGGGGAAGGGGGCCGGTTCCGCTTGCCAGCGCGCCGGAAATCGCGGCAAATCCGCCTCGCAGGAATGGGAGAGTGGTGATGGCGAAGCGATTTGTGGGCCGGGCGGCGGCGTGGACGGCGGCCGCGGCGATGACGGCGGCCGGTCTGGCCGGCTGTGTGGTCATTTCCAGCGACGGCGGAGAGCGCACCATCGTCCAGGCGGCGGCCTCTTCAGAGGCGGCCGACGCCTATGCGGCCATTGTCAGCGACCCGTCGCGGCCCGCCGCCGATGTCGAGCGGGACGCGGCGCGCCATCCCGCCGCGATCCTGGCCTTCGCCCGCGTGGCGCCCGGCGATCACATCGCCGACGTGCGGCCGGGCAACGGCTATTTCACCACCCTGTTCTCCGGCGCGGTCGGGTCCAGCGGCCACGTCTACGGCTTCATCCCGAACCGGACGGCCGAGCGGGACAATGTCACCTTCGAGCCGGTTCAGGCGAGGTTGCCGAATGTCACGCGGATCAATGGCGATCTGGACGCGGCGACCTTCGCCTTTCCGCAACCGCTCGACATCGTCTTCATGAGCCAGGAGTACCACGACTTCACCATCCCCCGGTTCGGGGTGGACGTGGACCGGATGAACGCCCGGGTGTTCCAGGCGCTGAAGCCGGGCGGACTGTACATCCTGATCGACCATCAGGCGGCGCCGGGAACAGGGATTTCGGTCGCAGGCACCCTGCACCGGATCGAGGGTGCGGCGCTGAAGGCCCAGGTCGAGGCGGCGGGGTTCGTCCTTGAAGGCGAGAGCGCCGTCCTGGCCAATCCGGCCGACGACCATTCGATCAATGTCTTCGACGCGGCCATTCGCGGCAAGACGGACCAGTTCGTCTATCGCTTCCGCAAGCCGGACTGAGAAGACGCAGCCGAGGTCAGCGGGAAAACCCACAGCCGGACAGCGGGAAAGCCGTTGCCGGCTGTGTTGATCGAACGGCTCGCCCCCGTCCTCGACATGATCAACGCCGGACGCCGGCAGCCGGCCGCGCATCCCGCCGCGTCCGGCGGATCACGCCGATTGATCCATCGCAAGGCGGGCTTCACCCGTTCCGGGTCATGACGGTCGAAACCGTTGAGGCTCGACCATGACTGAGAACCGTTATCAATTAGGGGTTTGCGGCGTTTTGTCCTTGCCCTCGCGTGGACAACAGGGGTCAATCGGCGCAATAGCCCCCGCAGATTTCGCCGGGTCTGCCCGGACCGCTGAAGAGCCGATCAGAGTGTACAACGCCCCCTACGACTACAAGGCTGCATTCGAATCCGCCGTCGACCAGGTGAAGGACGAGGGACGCTACAGGGTCTTCGCCGATCTGAAGCGCGTCCGGGGCGAGTTTCCGAAGGCCGTGCGTCGTCGTGACGACGGGTCCGAACAGGACGTCGTCATCTGGTGCTCGAACGACTATCTGGGCATGGGCCAGCATCCGGTCGTGATCGAGGCCATGCAGGCCGAGATCGACGCCGTGGGCGCCGGCGCCGGCGGCACACGCAATATCTCGGGCACAACGCGCTCGGCGGTGGATCTGGAAGCGGAACTGGCCAGCTGGCACCGGAAGGACGCGGCCCTGCTGTTCACCTCGGGCTATGTCGGCAATGAAGCGACGCTGGCGACACTGCAGAAGATCCTGCCCGGCCTGATCATCTTTTCGGACGCCCAGAACCACGCCTCGATGATCGCCGGCATCCGCAACGGCGGCTGCGAACGCCATGTGTTCCGCCACAACGATCTGGAGCATCTGGAGCAACTGCTGGCCGCCGCGCCGGCCGATGCGCCGAAACTGATCGCCTTCGAGAGCGTCTATTCCATGGACGGGGACATCGCCGACCTGAAGGGCACGATCGCCCTGGCGCGCCGGTTCAACGCCATGACCTATCTGGACGAGGTCCACGCGGTCGGCCTGTATGGCGAGACCGGCGCCGGTGTGGCCGAGCGCGACGGGGTCCTGGACCAGATCGACATCATCGAATGCACCCTGGGCAAGGCTGTGGGCGTGATGGGCGGCTATATCGCGGCCGACGCCGTGATCATCGACGCCGTGCGCAGCTGGGCCTCGGGCTTCATCTTCACCACCAGCCTGCCGCCGGCCCTGACGGCGGGGGCCCTGGCCTCGGTCCGCCACCTGAAGGCCCATCCTGAACTGCGCGCGGCGCATCAGGCACGCGCCCGGGCCCTGAAAGAGCGTTTCGCCGCCGCCGGTATCCCGGTGATGGACAATGACAGCCATATCGTGCCGGTGATGGTCGGGGATCCGGTCCACTGCAAGATGGTGTCGGACATGCTGCTGGAAGACTTCGGCGTCTATGTGCAGCCGATCAACTATCCGACCGTGCCCAAGGGGACGGAGCGTCTGCGCTTCACCCCGTCGCCGAACCATGACGACGGCATGATGGACGCCCTGGTCTCGGCCATGGACCAGCTGTGGTCCCACTGCCATATCGCCCGGATGCCCGTCGCCGCCTGAGGGCGGTCGGCGGGTTCCGTCGGCTCTCGCGGGCGCCTGACAACCTGACGGCCCGTGGATCGCGGCCGACGGTCAGCCGGGGCGGCGGGCCTTGATCGCCGATTCGACCGTCACCCCGGTCAGGACTGCGCCGATGATCACCAGCAGTCCGTAGTCGTGGCCCGAAAAAAGGATCGGGACGACCGCAAACAGCATCACCAGGCCCGGTACGATCGCCGCCCAGACCGCCGTGGCCGGGGCCTGGGGTGAGATCATCGGCGGGCTGACCCGACCGGCCCGTCGGGTCAGGATGCCGTTGCCGACCACCAGGGCGGGGACGCAGACGACGGCGAGGATGACGTATTTCAGCGTCTGGCCGGGCTCGCCGAACAGACTGGCCGTCATGACCAGCAGGACCAGGGCCATCCCGGTCGTGGCGGCGAGCAGCAGATTGGGTTCGAGAGACTTCAAGACCTGACCTTCACATAGGCGCCGGGCGCCGGTTCAATTGCGGCCAGCGGTCCCTTGGACGGATCGCGCGCGGGGATCCAGTCGCCGGAGCGGGCATGCAGCCATTCGGCCCAGTGGGTCCACCAGCTGCCGGGGTGCTCTACGGCGCCGGCCTGCCATTCCGCCAGGGCGGCGGGGAGGGCCGTATTGGTCCAGTGCTGGTATTTGTTGGCCGAGGGCGGGTTGATGACCCCGGCGATATGGCCCGAGCCCGCCAGGGTGAAGGTGACGTCGTCCGATCCAAAGGCCTTCGCCGAGCGATAGACCGAGCCCATCGGCGCGATATGGTCCTCACGCGAGGCCTGAAAATACAGCGGGATCTTCACCTTCGAGAGGTCGACCCGGATCCCGCCGATCTCGAACTCGCCCTTCGTCAGCCGGTTCTGGCCATAGAGCTGGCGCAGATAGTCCATGTGCAGGCGTTTGGGCATCCGGGTCTGGTCGGCATTCCAGAACAGCAGGTCGAAGGCCGCCGGCGACCTGCCCATCAGATAGTTGGAGACGAAGAACGACCAGATCAGGTCATTGGCCCTGAGGGCGTTGAAGGTGTCGGCCATGGCGCTGCCGGGCAGGACGCCGCCGGCGGCGTCCATCTGCTGCTCGACCTCGTTCAGCCAGTGCTCGTCGGTGAACAGCAGCAGGTCGCCCGCTTCCTGGAAATCGTGCTGGGCGGCGAAGAAGGTGGTGGCGTTGACGCGTTCGTCGCCCGTCTGGGCCATATGGGCCAGGGCGGCGCCCATCAATGTGCCGCCGATGCAGTAGCCGACGGTGTTCAGCCGGTCCTGACCGGTCTGGTCCATGACCTTCTGCGTGGCGCGATAGATGCCCTTTTCCAGATAGTCGTCGAAGCCGAAGCCGGCCTTGTCCACATCCGGATTGACCCAGGAACAGACGAAGACGGTGAACCCCTGACCGGACAACCAGCGGATCAGCGAGTTCGCCGGCTGCAGGTCCATGATGTAGAATTTGTTGATCCAGGGCGGGAAGATCAGCAGGGGAATGGCCCGCTGTTGATCGGTCGCGGCGTCATACTGGATCAGTTCGAACAGCTCGTCGCGCCAGACCACCTGGCCGGGGGCTGTGGCGACATTCTCGCCGACGGTGAACTGGCCATAGTCGGCCTGGCTGATGCGCAGCCTGCCCATGCCCGCCTCGAGATCGGCGGCGAAATTCTGCATGCCGCGCACCAGCGATTCGCCGTTGGTCTCGGCCATCGCCTTCAATGCGACCGGGTTGGAGGCGAGGAAGTTGGCGGGCGAGAAGGCGTCGGTCAGCAATCGGGTGAAGAACTCGGCCCGGCGTTTCACCGTCGGATCGACGCCCTCGACGCTGGAGATCAGGCTGTTCATCCAGTCCGAGGTGACCAGATAGGACTGGCGCATCATGTCGAACATGGGGTTTTCAGCCCAGGCGGGGTCCCTGAACCGCTTGTCCTTGACGGTTTCGGCCGCGGGTTCGCCGGCGGCGCGGCGCGAGGCGCTGCTCCACAGATCCAGATAGCGGTTGAACAGATCGGCCTGGGCCGTGAACAGCCTGTCGGGCCGGGCGGCGAGGCCGGTCATCACCGCCCCCATGGCCGGGGCCATGTTGAAGGGGTCGGCCGAGGGCGCGGCGGCGGGCTTGTCCTGCATTCGTCCGGCCTGGCTGATCGCGGCCTCGGTCATGGCGGTCTGGGCCGTCATGGCCGCGCGGGCGAGGTTGACCGACAGGGTTTCGATCATCTCCCTCTGGGCCTCGGCCATGGCGAAGGGATGGGCCGGGACGTCCGGGGCGGCGGGGGGCGCCAGTTCGGGCCGGGGCTCGGGGCGCGGTTCGGCGCGGGGCTCTGTTCGGGCTTCGGCCCGGGTTTCGGCCCCGGTTTCTGGCGCGGTCGTTTCCACGGCAGACGCCGCTGCGGCCTTCGGCGCCCTTGGCCGGGCGGGGCGGGCCGAGGTCGGCCGGCCGGACTTGCGCGGCGTTTTCGCGGGCGACGGGGGGGCAGAGGGGGTCTTGGCCAAGGCGATTCCTCCTGGGGGCGCCCCTTTGCAGGGCTTGTCGGGATCGGGGCGGCTACGGTCGCCCTTTCGCCGGGTTCGATCATGGCATATGACCGGTCCCGAAATGAACGGTCGCGCGATGAAAAAGATCAGGGCCCGATCCGCGGCGACCACGCTCGCCACCGGTCTGGCCGGGCTGATGGCCCTGGGCGGTTGCGCCGGACACTTCGAGGCGACGGCGGGCGGCTCTCCGATCGACGGCGAGGTCCAGGCCCTGGTCGAGGCCAACCGCACCTGGCCACGCTGGAGCGATTTCCCGAAAGCGGCGATCGATAATCCGACCCCGGCCGTCATCGCGACCCGGGTCGCCGCCCTCAATGCCGCCGACCAGGGCTTGCAGCGGGAGGTGGCCGACATCGAATGGCGGCTCGGCGACCCCGCCGTGTTTGAAAGCGAGGTCCGCGCCCGGCTGGCGGCGGTCCGGATCTCCCCGGCCGCCGAACGGAGCCTGGCCGAGATCGAGGCCTGGGCCGAGGCGTTGCGACAGCGCGGCAAGGCCCCGCCGCCGATCGGACGACGTCCCTAGCCCCCCACCGGTCCTGATCTTCGCCACTGGCGTCGGCGGGCCGTTCCAGATGACAATCCGCCGCAGGAGTTCCCGTCGATGGCCGATTCGGCGCCCGTCATTTCCCCCGCGCTGCCCTCGACCCTGTCCTTCGACGCCGTTCGGGTGACGGAGCGCGCAGCGATCGCGGCGTCCGGCCGCGTCGGGCGCGGCGACGAAATGACTGCCGACCGACTGGCCATCGAGGCCATGCGTCGCGGTCTGGACGAGCTGGATATCGCCGGGCGGATCGTGATCGGAGAGGGCGGCGAGGACACGACCTCGCCCCTGTATATCGGGGCCAGCGTCGGCGCGGGACGGGGGCCGGCCCTGGACGTGGCCCTGGACCCGCTGGAGGGGGCGACCCTGACGGCCAAGGCCATGGGCGGCGCCCTGTCGGTTCTGGCCCTTTCGTTCAGCGGCGGGCTGATGAAGATGCCCGACTGCTATATGGACAAGATCGCCATCGGCCCGGGCTATCCGGCCGGTACGGTCGACCTGGACCGGTCGCCGGAGGAAAACGTGCGCGCCATGGCGACCGCCCGGGGCGTGGCGCCCGAGGCCATCGCCGTCTGTGTGCTGGACCGGCCGAGGAACGCCCGGCTGATCGCGGCCCTGAGGGAGGTCGGCGCCCGGGTGACGATGATCTCGGACGGCGACATCGCCGGGGTGATCCATACGGGGGAGCCGGACGCGGGCATCGACCTGTATCTGGGGTCCGGCGGGGCGCCCGAGGGCGTGCTGGCGGCGGCGGCCCAGAAATGCACAGGCGGCCAGTTTCAGGGCCGGCTGGTCTGGCGCAATGACGAGGAACGCCACCGGGCGCGGGCGATGGGGATCGAGGATCTGGACCGCAAATACGAACTGGCCGATCTGGTCTCGCGCGACGTGGTGTTCGCGGCCACCGGGGTGACCCGCGGAGACATGCTGGACGGGGTGGTGATCCGCGACGGCATGGCCTCGACCCATACGCTGGTGATGGACTCCGCCCGGCGGACGATCCGCCGCATCCGCACGACCCGGCCGGTCTGACATGGCCGACGGGGCGCCGGCATCGGGATTTCTGGACATCGCCCGCTCGCTCTCGGGCCGGGCCTGGCGTCAGCGTCCCGCCGACCCGGCGACCGTGCGGGCCCATATGCAGGGACTTGGACTGGGCGAGCCCCTGGCCCGGGCCCTGACGGCGCGCGGCGTCCGGGCCGATCAGGGTTCGGACTTCCTGACCCCGACGCTGAAGGCCCTGTTTCCCGACCCGTCCAGCTTTCTGGACATGGATGTTGCGGCCGCCGCCATCGTCGAGGCCTTGCAGACCGGACGGTCGATCCATGTGTTCGCCGACTATGATGTCGACGGCGCCGCCAGCGCGGCCCTGCTGGTGCGCTGGTTCCGCGAGATGGGCGCAGAGTTGCCGATCTATGTGCCGGACCGGCTGACCGAAGGGTACGGCCCCAGCGCGAAGGCCTTCGACACCCTGAAGGCGCGGGGGGCCGATCTGGTCGTCACCGTCGATTGCGGGGCGGCGGCGAACGAGGCCGTGGCCCATGCGGCGGCTATCGGCCTGAAGGTCGTGGTCATCGACCACCATATGATGCGCGAGGAGCCGCCGGCCTGTCTGGCCGTGGTCAATCCCAACCGGCCGGGCTGCAACTCGGGCCAGGGCAATCTGGCGGCCGCCGGGGTGGTGTTCGTGCTGCTGGCGGCCCTGAACCGCGAGGCGCGGGCGAGGGGGCTGTTCAGCGACGCCCGGCCCCAGCCCGACATCCGCAAATGGCTGGATCTGGCGGCCATGGGGGCGATCTGCGACGTCACCGCCCTGACCGGGTTCAATCGCGCCCTGACCAGTCTGGGGCTGAAGGTGATGTCCGACTGGGGCAATCCGGGGCTGGGCGCCCTGCTGGCCGCCGCCGGCGCCGAACAGGGCCCGGCCAAGAGCAACCACGCCGGCTTTATCCTTGGTCCGCGCATCAATGCGGGGGGGCGGATCGGCAAGTCCGATCTCGGGGCCCGGCTCCTGTCCACCGACGACCCGGCCGAGGCGGCGATCCTGGCGCAGGAACTGGACGCCCTGAACCTGGCCCGCCGCGATGTCGAACGTGAGGTCACCGACGCCGCCATCCGCCGCGTGGAGGCCTCCGGCCATCACGCAGACGGTTCCGCCGTGGTGGTGGTCGAGGGCGAGGACTGGCATCCCGGCGTCGTCGGCATCGTCGCCGGACGACTGCGTGAACGCTGGCGCAAACCCGTCATCGTCATCGGCGTGGACGCCGTGAACGGCATCGGCAAGGGTTCGGGCCGCTCCCAGCCCGGGATGAATCTGGGACGCGCCATCCAGGCCGCCTGGAACGAGGGCGTGCTGCTGGCCGGGGGCGGTCACGCCATGGCGGCGGGGCTGACGGTGCGGGTCGAGAGCATCGGCCGGCTGCGCGACTTTCTCAACGACCGGCTGGCCGGCGAACAGGCCGGGGCCGAGGCCATTGATGTGGTCGAGGTCGACGCCCTGATCGATCCGTCCAGCGCCACCCGGGCCCTGTTCGACGATTTTGAACGGCTGGCGCCCTTCGGCCCGGCCAATCCCGAGCCCCTGTTCGCCCTGGGCGGGGTTCAGGCGCGCGAACCGGTCGCCATGAACGGCGGCCATGTCCGCTGTCGTCTGGTCGGGGCCGACGGGGCCAGCGTCCGGGCCATCGCCTGGCGCTGCGCCGACCTGCCGCTGGGCCGGGCCCTGCTGGCGGGGCAGGGCGGGCTGAATGTGGTCGGCCGGCTGAAGGCCGACGACTGGAACGGCCGCCGGGGGGTGCAGTTCGAGATCGAGGACGCCGCCGATCCGCGCATGGCCTGAGCCGGGGCGGCGTCTGTTTCACTGGAGCGCCAAACAGGGGTTGCAACCCTCGGAATCGGCGGCTATATCGCCGGCTCCCCGCGCAGCGGTCCCTTCGTCTATCGGTTAGGACGTCAGGTTTTCAACCTGAAAAGAGGGGTTCGACTCCCCTAGGGACTGCCACGCGGGGCTTTCCTTCAAAATCATTGTGTTTGCGTCGCCTCTGATGGCGAGCTGCGGGTTCTTGTGGACAACCGGAACAAATAGGGAACGAAGGATTGCGCCCGTTCCCGGGACGGTTCTGGATCAAATCCGGCTGTCACGACGGGAGGAATGGATGGATATCGATGATACGACGGCGCGGATTCTGGACACCCTGAGGGGCGTGGATCTGACCAGTGCGGACGGTCGGGCGGGGCTGGGTCAGTTCCTGGCGGAGATCGAGAGGCGGGCGCCGACGGCCATCCTGCAATCGGCCGCCCGGATCGATCTGCGGCGGGCCGGGGCGATCCCGTTATCCGGGTCGGCGGAGGCGCAGGTCTGAACGCGGCTCGGGCCGGGCCCGCCCGGTTGGCCGGAATCGTCCGGGCACGATCAAGCTGACAGACTTCTTGCGCATCACGGCCTGTTGACGCGGGCGAGCGCAGGTCTCGGCCCTTTTCTGGACGTCTGCTGAGAAAAACGTGCCGTTTTGCGGTTCTGTCTGTTCCCGGAACCGTGGTAAACAGCCGAGCTTCACGCGGGGGTCGTGGGCAAGCGGGGGTTGCATTGTCAGAACAGGAAGGCCTCTTGCCGGCGGACGCGGTTCGGCTCAGCGGGCGTGTAAAGTGGTTTGATCCCGGCAAGGGCTATGGCTTCATCGTGCCCGACGCGCCGGACCAGACGGGGTTCCGGGATGTGCTGCTGCATGTCACCTGTCTGCGCGACACCGGCCAGGACGTGGCCGGGGAGGGGGCCGAGATCGTGTTTGATTGCGCCGAACGCCCCAAGGGCTGGCAGGTCACCAGGGTCCATACCCTGGCCCCGGCCGCGCCCGCCGCCGTTCCGCGCCGGATCGAGGCCGTCAACGCGCCGGAGGATCCGCGACTGGAGCCCGCCACCGTCAAATGGTTCAACCGCACCAAGGGCTATGGCTTCGTGGTCCGCCCGGGCGACGCCACCGACATCTTTGTCCACATCGAAACCCTGCGCCGGTTCGGCCTCGACGACCTGCTGCCGGGCGAGACGGTGCGGGTGCAGTTCGCCGAAGGTCCCAAGGGGCTGGTCGTCGCCGAGATTCGCGCGGCCTGAGTCCGTCAGCCCGCCAGGGCTGCCGCGCCGTTCATCGCCCGGCCGACGATTGACAGCGGGGCCCCGCCCCGGCTTCAGATGCAGATCTGATCGCCGAGGTTCGTCATGAAGATTTCCCATGGACTGTTGCTGGGTCTGGTCCTGCTGGCCGTCGCCTGTGCGCCGAAGCCGCCGGTGGATGCCGCGGGCCGGCCGATGGAGCGGCTGTCCGTCACCACGGCCACGGGCACACACGATTTCTGGGTCGAGATCGCCGATGACGAGGCGGAACGTCAGCGGGGCCTGATGTTCCGCCCGCCGCTCGAGGACGACCGCGGCATGCTGTTCCAGTTCGAGGCGGCCCGGGAACAGGCGTTCTGGATGCGAAACACCCCCAGTTCGCTGGACATCGTCTATATCGCCCCCGACGGCCGGATCGTCACCATCGCCCACAACACCACCCCCTATTCGGAGCAGCCCGTGCCGTCGTATGGCGCAGCCAACGGGGTGCTGGAGGTGCGCGGCGGCCGGATGGACGCGATCGGCGCCAGGGCCGGCGACCGGGTCAGCCATCCCTTCTTCCGCCCCTGATCGCATTATTCCCGGATTGGGGTTTGCGGCGGCCGCCCGAACGTGGCAAGTCCCGCCGCCGGAGTGTAGCGCAGCCTGGTAGCGCATCTGGTTTGGGACCAGAGGGTCGGAGGTTCGAATCCTCTCACTCCGACCATGACCCTTGTGGCTATCGCTCGGCGCGCCGCGCCTTGCTGCATGAGCCACGAATTCGTGAGGCTGACCATGCTGGCTCGCATCTATCGCCCCGCCAAGACCGCCATGCAGTCGGGCAAGGCCAAGTCCCGGGACTGGCGGCTGGAGTTCGAACCGGCCTCGGCCCGCACCATCGACCCCCTGATGGGCTGGACCAGTTCGTCGGACATGAACGGCCAGGTCCGCCTGACCTTCGAGACGCGCGAGGAAGCCGTCGCCTATGCCGAGCGTCACGGCATCCCGTTCCGGCTGCAGGAGCCCCGGGATCCGCCGCTGATCCTCAAGGCCTATGCCGACAATTTCGCCACCAGCCGCAAACAGCCCTGGACGCATTGATTCAGAATTGGGGGCTATCGCTCGCGACGCGGTCGTTCGCGGCTTGAGCCCGGTTTCTGGACGGGGGCTATCGCTCACGACCCGGCCGCTCGCGGCTCCAGGCCATTTTGCTTTGCGGCGGATCGCGCCTCGCATTAGGTAGGCGGCTGTCCGCACCCATAGCTCAACCGGATAGAGCACCCGCCTTCTAAGCGGGATGTTGCAGGTTCGAGTCCTGCTGGGTGCGCCACCCCCTTCACGACCGCTCCGAGGAAAGCCATGTCAGAACCGAAGCGCCAGACGATGCAGGGCCGGATCAAACTGGACGGAAAGACCTTCCGCGACGTGGCCTTCGAAAAGGCGGAGCTGGTCTATGAGGGCGGGGCCGCCCCGAACTTCATCAACTGCACCTTCGCCGCCAGCCGGTTCGGCTTCGAGGGGGCGGCGGGAAATACGGTGAATTTCCTGCGCGCCATGCTGCCGGCCGAGAGCAATATGCGGCAGGTCGTGCTGGGTCTGATGCCCGAGTTCCAGCAGAACTGACCGATCTCAGGCCGTCATGGCGCGCCAGGCGGCGAGACCGGTCGCCAGATCCGCGATCAGGTCGGCGGGATCCTCCAGCCCGATATGCAGGCGGATCAGTTCGCCCGGCAGGGACGGCGGCGCCTCCCGGTAGTCCAGCTGGCCGGTGTCGTGGGTGGCCAGACTCTCGAACCCGCCCCACGACCAGCCAAGACCGAACAGGCTGAGCGAATCAAGGAAGGCCCGGGCGGCGGGCTCGTCGCCGCCCTTCATCACCAGGCCCAGGACGGACGCCGCCCCCGAATAGTCCCGCGCCCACAGGGCATGACCCGGGTCCGACGGCAGGGGCGGATAGAGGACGCGTTCGACTTCAGGTCGGGTCGCCAGCCATTCGGCGACCCTGAGACCGGACCGGCCCTGTTCGCCATAACGCAGCGGCAGGGTGCGGATGCCCCGCAACGCCAGCCAGGCGTCGTCGGGCGAGACATGCCAGCCCATGTCCTCCAGCGTGGTCTCGATCTGATGTCCGAGACCCGCCTCGGCGACCGCGATAGCGCCCATCAGCACGTCGGAATGGCCCGAGACATATTTGGTCACCGCCTGGACGCTGACGTCCACGCCATGCGCCAGAGGCTTGAAGGCCAGGCCGGCGGCCCAGGTGTTGTCCATGACCGTCAGGACGCCGCGCGCCCGGGCGGCGGCGGCCAGGGCCGGGACGTCCAGCATCTCGAACGTCAGGGAGGTCGGCGATTCGATCAGGATGATCCGGGTCCGCTCGCCGATCATCGCCGCGACCGCGCCGGCGTCCGCACCGGCCGGGTGATAGCGGGTGGTGACGCCGCGCGCGGCCATCCAGCGAGAGAGGAAACGGCGGCTGGGGCCGTAGACGGCGTCGGTGGCCAGGACCTCGTCGCCCGGCCGCAGCAGGGCCAGCAGGGGCACGGTGACGGCGGCCAGTCCCGACGGCGCCAGCCAGGCGTCGCAGCCGCCCTCCAGATCGGCGATGACGGCCCGGAGGGCGCGCGCCGCCGAGCCGCCGTCCAGCCCGTAGGTCGGGCCCGGTCCGGGGTCGCGCATGGAGCCGACGTTGTCGCTCAACATGGTTGAGGCGCGTTCGATCGGTGGATTGACCGGTCGCCGCCCCCCGCCGCGCCGGGTGGCGGCGGAAATCAGACGGGTTCGGTCGTTTGTGGCGGACATGGCGTGATTCAGTCGGGCGGGGAGGCAGGAACGGCTTGCGGATCAGCGTCTAAAGGCGTCAAAAACCCGGGAGGTGCAAGCGTGGGGGCGCTGGCGGCGACGAGGCGGACAATGAAGGCGAAGGCAGCAGGGCGCTGGATGACCGGCAAACGGGCGGCTGTGGCGGCAGGGGCCGCCTGCGCCCTGGGGCTGGCCGGCTGCGATCCGCGGCGGGCCGAAGCCCCGGTCGAGAACGCGGGGACGCCGGCGCCGGCGATCCGGGCGGGGACGGCGGTCAGCCCGACCCTGACGGCGGTTCGCCAGCGCGGCTATCTGCGGTGCGGCGTGCATCAGGGCCTGATCGGATTTGCGGTGCAGGACAATCGCGGCCAGTGGCGCGGCTTTGACGTCGACTTCTGCCGCGCCATGGCGGCGGCCATCTTCGGCGACGGCGACCGGGTGCGGTTCACCCCCCTGAGCGCCGAGACCCGGTACGAAGCCCTGGCGGCGGACCGGATCGACGTCCTGTGGCGCAACAGTTCCTGGACCATGTCGCGCGACGCCGAGGGACGGTTCGCCTTTGCGGGGATCAACTACTACGACGGTCAGGGCTTCCTTGTGCGGCGGCTGCTGGACCTGAATTCGGCGGCCGAGCTGAACGGGGCGCGGATCTGCGTCGCCTCCGGCTCGACCAGCGCCCTGAACCTTGCGGACGATTTCCGCTCGCGCGGGGTCGCCTATACCCCCGTGGTCGAGCCGACCGAGGAGGCCGCGCGGGCGGCCTATGCGCGGGAGGACTGCGACGCCTTCAGCGCCGACATCTCGGCCCTCGCGGCGGCGCGCAGCACCCTGACGGACCCGCAGCAACATGAGATTCTGGCCGACGTCGTCTCCAAGGAGCCGCTGGGGCCCGTGACCCGCAGCGGCGACGAACAGTGGACGGCGGTCGTGCGCTGGACGCTGAACGCCGTCATCCTGGCCGAGGAGCTGGGCGTCACCCGCGACAATGTGAAGGCGCTGGCCAGGGACAGCCGCGATCCGCGGGTGCGCCGCCTGCTGGGACTGGAGACCGATTTCGGGGGGCCTGTAGGGCTGTCGAAGACCTGGGCGGCGTCGGCCGTCGGCGAGGTCGGCAACTATGGCGAGATCTTCGCGCGAAACCTGGGGCCGCAATCCCCCCTCGACCTGACACGCGGGTTGAATGCACAATGGAATGCGCGGCCGGGCGGGCTGATCTACGGCCTGCCGATCCGCTGAGACGAACCGACCGGCCGGGGGGCTGATCCCGATCGTGCGACCATCCAATCTATGACGCGCCCGAGGGGGACGAATGACCGAGACCAAACCCGGCAAGCTGCCGCTCCACTGGCTGATGCTGATCGGCTTCCTCGTCGGCCTCGGCGGGGGACTGCTGGTCAATCTGACCTTGGGCGCCGATGTGCCCTGGGTGGTCTGGGTGACGTCCAATGTCACCGGACCGATCGGCCAGATCTTCCTGCGCCTGCTGTTCATGATGGTGATTCCCCTGCTGTTCTCGGCCCTGGTGGTCGGGGTGGCGGAGATGGGCGACCTGAAGAGCCTCGGCCGGGCGGGGTTCAAGACCCTGGCCCTGACGGTCGTGGTGTCGTCGATCGCCGTCCTGATCGGCCTGGTGATGGTCAATGTGTTCCAGCCCGGCGCGGGTGTGGACCCGGCCCTGGCGGCGCAACTGCTGGACACCGGCCGTGAGGGCGCCGCCAGCATCGTCGACAAGGCGCCGGAGAGCATCCAGCTGGGCCAGTTCTTCCTCGAGCTGGTGCCGTCCAACTTCTTCACGGCGGCGTCCGAGAACCAGATCCTGCCGGTGATGATCTTCGCCCTGTTCTTCGGCATCGGACTGGTGATGGCCAAAAGCCCGGCCACCGACCAGCTGCAGAAGGGGATCGAGGGGCTGTTCGAGGTGTCGATGAAGCTGATCAACCTCTTCATCAAACTGGCCCCGATCGCCATCGCCTGTTTGATGTTCAACCTCGCGGCCCTGTTCGGCTGGGATCTGCTGGTGCGGCTGGCGGCCTATGTCGGGGTCGCCGTCGGGGCCATGCTGATCCACATGTTCGTGGTCTATCCCCTCGTCATCTGGCTGGGCGCCGGCCGCTCGCCCCTGGCCTTCTTCCGGGGCGTGCGCGAGCCGATGGTGGTGGCCTTCTCGACCGCCTCGTCCAACGCCGCCCTGCCGGTATCCTTGAAGGCGGCGGAGGAGAAGCTGAACCTGCCGCGCAAGATTTCCCGCTTCGTCCTGACCGTCGGCGCCACCGCCAACCAGAACGGCACGGCCCTGTTCGAGGGGGTGACGGTGCTGTTCCTGGCCCAGTTCTTCCAGGTGGACCTGACCATCACCCAGCAGCTGGTGGTGATGCTGGTCTGTATCCTCGGCGGCATCGGCACGGCGGGCGTGCCGGCGGGCTCCCTGCCGGTCGTGGCCATGATCCTCGTGATGGTCGGGGTTCCGGCCGAGGGCATCGGCCTGATCCTCGGCGTCGACCGCTTCCTCGACATGTGCCGCACCACCTTGAATGTCACCGGCGATCTGGTGCTGGCCACGGTCGTGTCGCGCGGCGAGACGGATGATGTGGTGCCCGAAGGACTGGAGCCGCCGACCGCCCCGGCGGTCTGACGGCGACGGGCGGGACGGTTCAGCCGGCCTCCACCGGCGTATCGTCCCGACCGCCCCATTCGGCCCAGGAGCCGTCGTAGAGGACGCTGTCGCGGCCCAGTTCGGCGAGGGCCAGGGTCAGGACGGCGGCTGTCACGCCGGAGCCGCAGCTGGTCAGGATCGGCCGGTCCAGATCGACGCCGGCCTCGATGAACCGGGCGGCCAGGGCGTCGCCGCGCAACAGGGCGCCGTCGTCGCCGATGACCGACTTGAACGGGAGGTTGAGCGCCCCCGGCATGTGGCCGGAACGCAGGCCCGGGCGGGGTTCGGCAGCCTGTCCCGAGAAGCGCGGCGCCGGGCGGGCGTCGACGATCTGGACCTCGCCGGTCAGGGCCGCCAGCACCATCGGCAGGTCCGCGACCTGGCCGGGACGCCGTTCGGCCGCGAATTCGACCGGCGTCGGCGTCTTCGCCGGGCCGTCGTCGACCGGATGCCCCGCGGCCAGCCATGCGGGCAGGCCGCCATCCAGCACCTGCACCCGGTCGGCGCCCATCAGCCGGAAGGTCCACCAGACGCGCGGCGCGGAAAACAACCCGGCCTCGTCATAGATGACGATCCGGTCGTCACGGGCGAGGCCCAGGGCGCCGGCCGCCCCGGCGAACGCTTCGACCGACGGCAGCATGTGGGGCAGGTCCGAACCGGGGTCCGACACCGCGTCCAGATCGAAGAAGACCGCGCCCGGCAGGCGCCGCCGCTCGAAATCGGCCCGGGCGTCCGAACCGTCCAGCCGCCATGAGGCGTCGACAATCTTCAGCTGCGGATCATCCAGAAGGGCCGCGAGTTCGTCAGGGGTGATCAGAGGAGAGCGCATTGGCCACCCCTATCACAGCCCGGACGGGCGCGCTGCGGCTGGTGCTGGGCGACCAGCTGTCGGACGCCCTTTCGGCGCTGGACGGCCTTGATCCGCAAACCGACCTGGTCCTGATGGCCGAGGTCCGGGCCGAGGCGACCTATGTCCGACATCACAAGCAGAAGATCGCCCTGACCTTTGCCGCCATGCGCCATTTCGCCGACCGTCTGACGCGGCGCGGGGTGACGGTCCGCTATGTCCGCATCGACGATCCGGCCAACCGGCATTCGATCGCCGGAGAGATCGGGCGGGCGCTGGACGAGGTCGGGGCGTCCTCCGTCGTCGTCACCGAATGCGGCGAGTGGCGGCTGGCCGAGGCCCTGACCGCCTTCGCCGCTGAATCACCGGTCCCCGTCGAGGTGCGCGAGGACGGCCGGTTCCTGTGTTCCCATGACCGGTTCCGCCGCTGGGCCTCCGGCAAGACACAGCTGCGGATGGAGTTCTTCTATCGCGAGATGCGGCGCAAGCACGGCCTGCTGATGGACGGCGACAGGCCGGAAGGCGGCCAGTGGAACTATGACGCCGAGAACCGCAAACGCCTGCCGCGCGAGGTGCGTCCGCCGGAGCGGTTGCGCATCGCGCCGGACGCCGTCACCCGCGCGGCCATCGATGATGTCGCCCGCCTGTTCCCCGACCATTTCGGCGATCTGGACGATTTCGGCTGGCCGACGACGGCGGACGCGGCCGAACAGGTTCTGGCCGACTTCATCGCCGGGGTCCTGCCCCGCTTCGGCGACTGGCAGGACGCCATGGCCCGTGACCAGCCATGGATGTGGCACGCCCTGATCTCGACCTCGATCAACCTGGGGCTGATCGACCCGCTGGACGCCTGCCGCCGGGCCGAGACGGCCTACCGCGACGGTCGGGCGCCGCTGAACGCCGTCGAGGGCTTCATCCGCCAGATCCTGGGCTGGCGAGAGTTCGTACGCGGGATCTACTGGCTGAAGACGCCGGAATACCGGTCCCGCAACTTCCTCGACGCCGACCGCACCCTGCCGTGGTTCTTCTGGTCGGGCCGGACCGACATGGCCTGCGTCCGCGATGCGGTGACGTCGGCCCGCACCCATGCCTATGCCCACCATATCCAGAGGCTGATGGTGACCGGCAACCTGGCCATGCTGCTGGGGGTCCACCCGGATCAGGTCGACGACTGGTATATGGTGGTCTTCGCCGACGCCTATGAGTGGGTCGAGATGCCCAATACGCGCGGCATGGCCACCTTTGCGGACGGCGGCATCGTCGGCTCCAAACCCTATGCGGCCTCCGGCGCCTATATCGACCGGATGAGCGACCATTGCGGCGGCTGTCGCCATGACGTGAAGGCGAAGACGGGGGAGGGGGCCTGTCCGTTCAACCGCCTGTACTGGGGCTTTCTGGAGCGCAATCGGGCCCGGCTGCGGGACAATGTGCGGCTGGCCATGCCCTACCGGACGCTGGACGGCTTCGGCGAGACGAGGCGGCAGGCGCTGCTGGAGGAGGCCGAGGCCTGTCGTCTCCAGCTTGGCGCCACACCGGTAGATTGATCAGTCGTCCGCGCGCGACGCAGACACGACCTTCAGCGCCGCCAGCGCCCGGTCGCGGGCCTCGGCATGGTCGACGATCGGCCTCGGATAATCTGTGCCCAGCCGGATGCCGGCGGCGCGCAGGATCTCCGGCGGCGCGGTCCAGGGCGCATGCAGCCATTTGTCGTTGAGGCCGCGCAGTTCGGGGACCCATCGCCGGACATAGGCGCCCGAGGCGTCGAATTTCTCGCCCTGGGTGATCGGGTTGAAGATGCGGAAATAGGGGGCGGCGTCCGCGCCTGAACCCGCCACCCACTGCCAGTTCTGCACATTGGAGCCCAGATCGGCGTCCACCAGGGTGTCCCAGAACCAGGCCTCGCCGCGCCGCCAGTCGACCAGCAGGTCCTTGATCAGGAAGGAGGCGACGATCATCCGCACCCGGTTGTGCATCCAGCCGGTCGTCCACAGCTGGCGCATGCCGGCGTCCACGATCGGATAGCCCGTCAGCCCCTTCGTCCATGCGGTGAAGCCCGCCTCGTCGTCACGCCAGGGGAATGCCTCGTACTCCGGCCGGAAGGCGCGCCGGGGCAGGGTCGGGAAATGGTGCAGCAGATGGGCCGAAAACTCGCGCCAGCCGATCTCGGCGACGAACTTGTCGGCCTCGGAGGGTGGGACAGCGCCCCGGGCGACCGCATCACGCGCCACGGCCGTGGCGCGCCACGGCGAGATTTCGCCGAAATGGAGGTGGGGCGACAGCCGGCTGCAGCCGGGTTCGGCCGGATGGTCGCGCCCCTTGCCATAGGTCTTCAGCCCGCCGGCGACGAAGCGCGACAGGGCCTCTTCCGCCCCGGCCTCTCCGGGCGTCCAGTCGAAACCACCGGACCAGTCGGGCCGCCGGGGGTGGAGGCCCCAGTCGTCGATGTCATCGCTGGCGACCTGTGGCGCGCCCGACATATCGCGCGGGCCCAGGGTGCGCGGCGGGGCCTCGGCGCCGGCCAGCAGGGCCTTCAGGAAGGGGGTGAAGACCTTGTAGGGCCCGCCCGAGCCGTTCAGGACGCTGCCGGGGCGGGCCAGCAAGGTTCCATTGCAGCCGTGGCAGTCCACACCCTGGGCCTTCAGGGCATGGGCGATGTCGGCGTCGCGGGCGAAGCCGTCCGGCTCGAACAGCCGGTTCATATAGAGGGCGTCAGCGCCAGCTTCGCCGATCAACCGGCGCAGTTCCGTCTCCGAATCACCGCGCCTCAGGATCAGCCGGCCGCCGCGTCCGGCGAGGGAGGCCGCCAGGGCCCGCAACGACTTGTCCAGCCACCAGAGGGACGCCGCCCCCGGCGCCCGGCCGGCCTGCATCGGATCCAGCACATACAGGCACAGAACCGGCCGGCCGGTCGCAAAGGCCCGCTCCAGCGCCGGATTGTCGTGCAGACGCAGGTCGCGGCGGAACCACAGGATCACCGGCGCCGGGCCGGTCGGGGCTGTTGTGGTCACGCGCGCAGTCTCCGTGATAGGTTGCAACAAGCGGCGCGACACGCCACCTGAACGCCCCATAGTCGCGGCAGAAGCCGTGGCGTCAAAGCCCGATCGTCAAAACAAGGTTCCGCCCGTGAGCGCACCCAACGCTGTCATCACCCTGTCCGGCCAGGGCATCCAGACCCCGGTCGTCATCGGCGGCGGCGCCCGCATCGCCTTCATCGCCGGTCCCTGCCAGATGGAGAGCCGCCAGCACGCGCTGGAAACCGCCCACGCCCTGAAGGAAATCGGCCAGCGGCTGAACGTCGGCATCATCTACAAGACCAGTTTCGACAAGGCCAACCGCACCAGCGCCACCGCCGCGCGCGGCATCGGCCTGAAGGACGCCCTGCCGATCTTCGCCGAGATCCGCGAGGCTGTCGGCCTGCCGACCCTGACCGACGTCCATTCCGAGGCCCATTGCGCCCCGGTGGCCGAGGCGGTCGATGTGCTGCAGATCCCGGCCTTCCTGTGCCGCCAGACCGACCTGCTGCTGGCCGCCGCCGCCACGGGCCGGGCGATCAATATCAAGAAGGGCCAGTTCCTCGCCCCCTGGGACATGAAGAATGTGGTGGCCAAGGTTGTCGGCGCCGGCAACCCCAATGTCATGGCCTGCGAGCGGGGCGCCAGCTTCGGCTACAACACCCTGGTCTCGGACATGCGGTCCCTGCCGGTGCTGCGCGACATCGGTTGTCCGGTCGTGTTCGACGCGACCCATAGCGTCCAGCAGCCGGGCGGCCAGGGCACCTCATCCGGCGGCCAGCGCGAGTTCGTCCCGGTCCTGGCCCGGGCCGCGGTGGCCGTGGGCGTGGACGCGGTCTTCATCGAGACCCATCCCGACCCCGACCATGCCCCGTCCGACGGCCCCAATATGGTGCCTCTGGACCAGTTCGAGGCCCTGGCCGCCGAACTGCTCGCCTATGACGACCTGACCAAGTCGCGGATGCAGGTCCGGCTTTCCGGCGCCGCCTGAATCCTTTAGGCCGGACCTATGGGCGACCACGCACTGACACTGGGCGAGCTGCAGGGCCTGCTGGACGACGCCCGGGGGCGCGCCATCGCCTGCGTCGGCGATCTGATGCTGGACCGCTATGTCTATGGCGAGGTCAGCCGCATCTCGCCCGAGGCGCCTATCCCGGTGCTCAGGACCCGGCGAACCGTCGCCATGCCCGGCGGCGTCGGCAATGTGGCCCGTAACGTCGCGGCCCTTGGCGGCCGGGCCAGACTGGGCGCCGTCACCGGTCAGGATGCGGCCGGCGACAGCCTGGCCGAACTGGTCGCCGCCGAGGCCGGTATCGAGGATTTCATCGTCCGGCCCGCCGGCGCGACCACCACGGTGAAAACACGCTACGTCGCCTCCGGCCAGCAGCTGCTGCGTCAGGACGACGAGGCGCCCGCTGCGGTCCGATTCAATGGAAACGACGTTTTTGCAGATAGTTCGGTCATTCTTCTCTCAGATTACGCCAAGGGCGTTATCGATGACGGCGTGATTGCGGCGGCTCTGGCCTCGGGCGCTCCGGTTGTCGTGGACCCCAAGGGCAGGGACTTCGCCCGCTACGGCGCCGTCGCCGTCATCAAGCCGAACGCCTCTGAACTCGCGGGCGCCACCGGCCTGCCGGTCGGGACGGACGCCGAGATCGAAACCGCCCTGGCGGCCCTGCTGGACGCGACGACGGCGGAGGCCATTGTGGTGACCCGCGCCGGCAAGGGCATGTCCCTGGCGCGTCGCGGCGGCGGGGTGCGGCATTTCCCGGGCCGGGCGCGCGAGGTGTTCGATGTGTCCGGCGCCGGGGACACCTGTATGGCGGCGCTCGGTCTCGCCCTCGCCGCCGGTCGTTCGCTGGAGGACGCGGTGCGCTTCGCGCTTTTGGCCTCGGGCGTCGTCGTGGCCAAGAGCGGCACGGCCGTGGTCACGCCGCAGGAGCTGATCGAGGCCGAGATGAGCCAGCACGCCTCGCTGGCATCCGCCAAGGTCTCGCCGGTCGACAACCTGGCCGCCGAGGTCGAGGCCTGGCGGCGGCAGGGGCTGCGCGTGGGCTTCACCAACGGCTGTTTCGACATCCTGCACCGCGGCCACGTCGCCTATCTGGCCCAGGCGCGCGGCTGGTGCGACCGGCTGGTGGTGGCGCTGAACACCGACGCCTCGGTCCGGCGGCTGAAGGGGGAGGGGCGGCCGGTGAATGACCTCGACAGCCGCGCCGCCGTCATCGGCGGGCTGGCCAGCGTCGACCGGGTGACGGCCTTCGACGACCCTACGCCGATCGCCCTGATCGAGCGGCTGCGGCCCGACGTCCTCATCAAGGGCGCCGACTACACGCGCGAGGGCGTGGTCGGCGGCGATCTGGTCGAGAGCTGGGGGGGGGAGGTGCGTCTGGCGACGTTCGAGGACGGCTATTCCACCACCCGCACCATCGCGAAGATGACGGGAGAGACCGCATGAGCCGCCGCATGATCGTCGTCACCGGCGGGGCCGGGTTCATCGGCTCCAATATCGTCGCCCGGCTGGCGGCCGAGGGCCGGTTCGACATCGTGGTCTGCGACCGGCTGGGCCCGGCCGATGACGCCAAGTGGAAGAACCTCGCCAAACACGCCGTGGCCGATTTCTGGCTGCCGGAAGAGCTGTTCAGCCGTCTGGAGCGCCATGCCGACAGTCTCGAGGCCGTGGTCCATATGGGCGCCATCTCGGCGACGACCGAGCCGGACGCGGACCTGATCCTGCGCACCAATTTCAGCCTGTCGCGCGACCTGTGGGACTGGTGCGCCGACAAGGGGGCGCGGCTGGTCTATGCCTCGTCAGCCGCCACCTACGGGGATGGCGAGCTTGGCTTCGACGATGACGATCAAGCGGACGCGCTGTCTCAGCTTCGCCCATTAAATGCTTATGGATATTCCAAATTCCTGTTTGACCAATATGCCGTACGGCAGGCCGGGCGCGGCCATGCGCCGGTGCAGTGGGCAGGGCTGAAATTCTTCAACGTCTATGGGCCGAATGAGGGCCACAAGGGATCGATGAAGTCGGTCGTGGCCCAGATCTGGCCCGACGTCGCCAGCGGCCAGACCGTGACCCTGTTCCGCTCGCACCGGCCCGACTATGCCGACGGCGGCCAGATGCGCGACTTCGTCTTCGTCGACGACGTCGTCGACATCATCGCCTGGCTGCTGACGACCCCGCAGGTCTCGGGGATCTACAACGCCGGATCGGGGCGGGCGCGATCCTTCCTCGACCTGGCCCATGCGACCTTCGCCGCAGCGGACGTCGAGCCCCGGGTCGCCTATGTCGACACCCCCGAGGCGATCCGCGACCGCTATCAGTATTTCACCGAGGCGCGGATGGATCGTCTGCGGGCCGCAGGCTATCCGGGCCAGTCCACGCCGCTGGAGGAGGGGGTCCGGCGCTATGTGCAGGACTTCCTGAGCCGACCGGACCCGTATCGATGAGCCGTCCGCGCCTGACCGTCCGCCAGTGGGTCGGCTGGTGCGGATTCCTCCTCGTCTTCCTGCTGGCGGCCGCGACCTTTGTCTGGCGCAGCGACATCCGCATCGCCGCCATGGATCCCCAGATCCCGTTCCAGACCTATACGCCGCCGCCCGCGCCCGACTATGGCCGGGGGTCGGCCTGGACCCTGTGGGACGCCCGCACGACCCCGGCGGGTCCAGCCGCGATCTTCTTCCTGCAGTCCACGACCTTCGATGCGCCGAGGGCGTGGAACGCGCCGATCGGCGACGCGGCCGCAGACGCCTGGCTGGAGCGGGTGGTTCTGCCGAACTATGCCGGGCCGTTCGCGCCGTTGGGCCAGGTCAGCGCGCCCCGCTATCGCCAGGCCAGTCTCTATGCGCGCCTGACCCTGCGCCGGGACGCGCGGGATGCGCGCGCCTTCGCCTACCGCGACGTCGAGGCGGCCTTTGAACACTGGCTGGACCGTCATCCCGAGGGGCCGATCCTGCTGGCCGGGGTCGAACAGGGAGCGGAGTTGCTGGATCGACTGGTGCGGGACCGGATCGCGCCGGATCGGAACCTGATGCGACGGCTGGTGGCGGTCTATCTGCTGGACGCCATGGTGGCCCGCGACCGGCTGGCGCCGGCCACGCCGCCGTGCGCGGAGCGTCGACAGACGGCCTGTGTGGTCGGCTGGTCCCAGGTCGGCGACGACGACGATGGCGCAGCCTCGCGACGGCTGCGCCGGGCCCTGGTCTGGAACGACCGGGGCCGGCTGGAGGATCTGGCGGGCCGCGCCGCCCTGTGCGTCAATCCGGTCACCGGCCGGAGCGACGAGGTCCGGGTGGACGCCAGACGCCATCTGGGCGGCGCCAACGCCACGGGACTGGAGTGGGGCGTCCAGCCGGCGGTTCTGGACCGTCAGGTGGCGACCCAGTGCCGCAAAGGGCTTTTGCGGCACACGCCAGCCACGGCCCAATCCTTCAGCAACCGCGGCAGCTGGGCCGACCGTCGCAAGGCCAGGCCCTACAATCTGTTCTATGCCGATGTGCAGGCCGACGCCCGGGCGCGGTTGGCCGCCTGGCTGGCCGGGCAGAGGCGCTGAGCTGAACATCGGCGCAGACCGGTCCAATGTCGCAGACCGGTTTATCGCCTAAGATATATTATGCGAAATATCTAGCAAGGTCGACGTCGATCAAAGACCGATCAGAGCGCTCCAGCCGTCATATCCCACCTCGACATTGGCCGGAACCGCCGCGCTCAAGGCCTTGTAATCCAGATCAATATGCAGGTTCGTCAGGACGGCGCGCTCGACATCGGCGCGGGCAATCCAGTCCAGGGCCCGGTCGACATGGGCATGGGTCGGATGCGGCGTCCAGCGCAAGGCGTCGACGATCCAGAGCTTGCTGCCGCGCACGGCGTCCAGCGCTGCCTCGTCCAGATCCGACACATCGCTGGAATAGGATACGCCGCCCAGCCTGTAGCCCACCGACCGGATCGGTCCGTGGGCCTGATCGAAGGTCACCACGGGAATGTCGCCGCCGGGACCGCTGACCGACCAATGTTCGCCGTGCAGCGGGATCCGGTGCGGCTCCAGCAGGGCCGGATAGCCTTCCTTGCTCTCGAAGATATAGCCGAACCGGTGTTCCAGCGCCGCCTGTGTGGCCCCGTCCATCCAGGCCGGAATGCGCCGTCGCTTGCGCATGACGAAGACCCTCAGGTCATCGATGCCATGGGTCTGGTCCGCGTGGTCGTGGGTATAGAGGACGGCGTCCACGGCCGTGATGCCATTGGCCAGGGCCTGTTCCCGCAGGTCCGGCGAGGTGTCGATCAGAACCTGGGTCACGCCGTCCGGTCCGTATCGCCGCGCCAGCATCGAGCAGCGTGTCCGCCGGTTTTTCGGTTCGGCCGGATCGCAGGCGCCCCAGTCGCCGTCGCCGCGCGGCACCCCGCCCGAGGAGCCCGAACCCAGCAGGGTGACCTCGATCTCGTTCATGCGGCGGCGCCTTCCGGTCGGGGCACGGTGTGGAACAGGCTGAAGAAGGCGTCGGTCGTGCGCCGTTCCGCCTCCTCCATCGACCAGCCGCGCACCTCTGCCAGGGTCTCCAGCACCCTTCCGACCCAGGCGGGTTCGTTACGCCGTCCGCGATGCGGGGTCGGCGCCAGATAGGGGCAGTCGGTCTCGACGATGATGCGGTCGGCCGGCATGGCGCGGATCACCTGTCGCACATCTTCAGCGGCCTTGAAGCTGGCGATGCCCGAGACGGAGAACCAGCCGCCAAGTTCCATCGCAATTTCCGCAAGTTCCATGCCGCTGGTGTAGCAGTGCATGAGGAATTTGAACGCGCCCCTGCCCTGTTCCTCGCGCAGGATGGCCCCCATCTCGGCGTCGGCCTCGCGCGTGTGAATGACCAGCGGCAGACCGGTGCGGCGGGCGGCCGAGACGTGGCGGCGGAAGACCTCGGCCTGGATGTCGCGGGGGCTCAGGTCATAGTGGAAGTCCAGACCGCATTCGCCGATCCCGACCACGCGCGGCCGGGCCGCCAGTTCGACCAGCCGGTCGTCGGTCAGGTCCGCATAGTGCCGCGCCTCATGCGGATGAACCCCGACGGTGCACCAGATGTCCGGATGGGCCATGGCCAGGCCGTGGGTCGCCTCGAAGGTGGCGAGCCGGTCGGAGATCTCGATCATCAGGCCGACGCCGGCGGCGCGGGCGCGGTCGATGACCGCGTCGCGATCCTCGTCGAACTGGGGAGCGTGGAGATTGACGTGGCTGTCGATCAACATCAGCGCCCCCTCCCCGCCCCATGCCGGTCGGCTGCGGCGCGGGTCCGCTCCAGAGCCGTCAGGGCGCCGGCCAGGGCGTCGCCGCGATCCAGATTCAGCCCCGCCGTCCGTTCAGGAACCTCGCTGAGCCGCGACCACAGCTCGGCCCAGGCCTCGCCCTCCGTCGGGGGCGCCGTCAGGGCCCGCGCCTTCACCGCCGCGATCAGCCGGTCCATGATCCGCTCGAACCGCGCCGGTCCCTCGCTCCCGCGAAAGCCGTCGGCGACCGACAGGGCCTCGGCGCGGTCAAGACCGTCGCCCGAGACCCATCGCCGCGCCAGGGCATCGGCCTCCATGGTGGCGGCCGAGGCCAGACCCAGGGCCGCGCCGGGTGAACCGCCCGCCATGGCCGCGATCCGGTCGGCGTCGTCCGCCTCGACCTCGCCGCGCCGGAGCAACAGGTCGCGGATCGCCGCCTCGCTCCAGGGCGCAAAGGCCAGACGGCGGCAGCGCGAGCGGATGGTGGCCAGCAGCCGCCCGGGCGAATGGGTCACCATCAGGAGGACGCCATGCTCCGGCGGCTCCTCAAGTATCTTCAGCAAGGCATTGGCGGCATTGATGTTCAGATCATCGGCGGCGTCGATGATGGCGACCCGGGCCTTGGCCTGCGACGGGGATTTGGAGAAGAATTCCGGCAGGTCGCGGGCCTGATCGACCGAGATCGACTTCTTGACCTTGCCGTTCTCGACCAGCCGTTCCAGCACCAGAAGGTCGGGGTGGGACTGGGCCGAGATCAGTCGGCAGACCGGATCGTCCGGCCGGGCGCCCAGAGGCCCGCGCGACGGATCGGGCGCCGCGCCCAGCAATCGACGGGCGGCGCGATAGGCGAAGGTCGCCTTGCCCAGCCCCTCGGGTCCGGTCAGCAGCCAGGCGTGATGCAGCCGGTCACGGCCGCGAGCGTCCTCGAACGCCGCCTCGGCGACGGGCGAGGGCTGCAGGTCGAACCGGTCGCGGGGATGCACCTCGGTCACGACAGCACGGGTCCCACGGCCGTCAGAACCCGGTCAAAGACGGCGTCGGGGTCGCCGCTGGCGTCGATGATCCTGCACCGGTCCGGGTGATCGTCGGCGATGCGGCGAAAACCGTCACGCAGGCGCTGGTGAAAATCCATCCCCTTGGATTCGAATCTCAGGTCCGCGCCCCCGCGCGCCAGGGCCCGCTCCAGCCCGATCTCGACAGGCAGGTCGAAGATCAGCGTCAGGTCCGGCTGGGTGGCGCCGACGACGGCGGCGTCCATCTGTTCGATGAATCCCATGTCCACGCCGCCGCCGGCCCCCTGATAGGCGCGGCTGGAATCGGCGAAACGGTCACAGACGACGACGGCCCCGCGCGCCAGGGCCGGACGGATGGTGCGCTCCAGATGGTCGGACCGCGCGGCATACATCAGAAGCGTTTCCGTCATCGGCGACCAGCGCTCGGCGGCGCCGTTGAGGGCCAGGCTGCGGATATCCTCCGCGCCGGGCGATCCTCCAGGTTCGCGCGTACGGACCACGTCCAGACCGAGCGCGGTCAGGTGGTCGACAAGACGCGCCGCCTGGGTGGATTTTCCAGACCCTTCGCCGCCCTCGAATGTAATGAACCTGCCGTGCGTCACCGGCGCACAATGGCGGCATGGACGCGCAGCACAAGCCCGCAGGCGCGATCAGCGGCCGGAAATCAACAGGGCGTCGCGTACGCCGTTCGCCACCGCCCCCTGCCGCGCCCGTTCAGCGCTGTTGGCGTCATCCCACGGACCGATCAAGACGCGATAGATCCGGCGGCCGTCAATACGGGCCGGTTCGACCCGGGTGCGGTCGCCCAGCGATTCGGCCGCGATCTGGGCCACGGTCCGATCCGAATAGGCGCCGGCCTGCACCCAGAACGGACCGTCACGCTCGGGAGCCGGGGCCAGGGGTCGGGCGCGCGCTGCGGGCGCGTCGTTCCGCGCATATTGCACCCCGCCCACGCCGCCGCCCCTCGGCGCGGGTCCGAGATAGCGCACCCGCACCCGACCCACCCCCTGCTGCAACAGGCCCAGTTCCTGGGCCGCGCCCCGGGACAGGTCGATGATCCGGTTGTCCGCGAACGGCCCCCGGTCATTGACGCGCAGCACGGCGGTGCGGCCGTTGGTCAGGTTGGTCACCTCGACCAGTCCGGGCAGGGGCAGGGTCTTGTGGGCGGCGCTGAGCCCATTCATGTCGAATCGCTCGCCGCTGGCGGTGGGCCGGCCGTTGAAGGCGTCGCCGTACCAGGAGGCCAGACCGGTCTCATCATAGTCCGGCTGCTCCGCCGGCCGATACCAGCGCCCCCGGATCTGGTACGGCCGCATCGTGCCCGACACGATCGGGGCCGGATCGCGCACCACGGGCGCAGACGATCCTCCGCCGCCAAATCCCAGACTGCCGCAGGCCGACAGCAGCAGGGCCGCCACCGCGATCAGGACGCCCTTCACCCCTCTGGAATGCCGCCCCATGGCGCGCCGCCCCCTGTTTTGAGGGGCCCAGTGTCGCCGCTTAAAATTCCATTTTGGTTAATCGCCCCGAGTGCTGCTATGCACCCCCTCGCCTTTCGGGTCCGCCCGGATGGACAGGTGGCCGAGTGGTTTAAGGCAGCGGTCTTGAAAACCGCCGTAGGTGAGAGCCTACCGTGGGTTCGAATCCCACCCTGTCCGCCAGCGGTCTCAAATTGCGCTTGCAAATCATAGCGTTGACGCCGAAGCGTTGGCTAACTTTGCAGGTTCTAAATTCAGTTAGACAAAATTCGTTCTGGCTGTGTTCGCAATTCTCGACATCGCTTTCACCGCCAAGTCTCTCTGGCCAGCTGCCCGGCAATACCGCTCAACCTCTTTCAGGCTGCGGTGACCCGTGACCGACATGATCATGTGTGCGGAGCACCCTGCATCGGCGAGACGGCGCGCCGCCGCTTTTCTGAGCCCGTGCGCAGCTCGGTCTTTCGGCAAACCAGCTCGGTCAGCACATTCACTGATCCATTGGCTGAACCCCTTGGCAGTGTACGGCACCCCCGCCTTCGTCACGACAAAGATCATCTCGCCGGCTGCGCCACTAGCGAGCGAGCGCTGAAGGTTTGGGTGAATCGGGAGCTCGAGAGCCTCACCTGTCTTCTCTTGAACTACCGCAATCGACCCGCCTCGAAGATTCTGCTTGCCCATCCTGCGCACATCACCGGATCTCTGTGCAGTGTAGAGAAGGAGGTCGAAGGCAAGCCGTTCCTTGGTTCCAATCGGCCAACGCTTCTCGAAAGACGCGATGTCCTCCTCCGTCCACGTCGAAAACCCAGCGCTCGTCTTCTTGATCGGACGCACAGACTGCGTCGGATTGTCGGTCCGCCATTCTCGATCGATAGCGAACCTAAAAACTGCTCGTAGCACTTTGAGCATGTTGTTGGCTGCGTGCGGCCTGGCCGCCATCGCATCCATCGCCCGCCGTATAAACTTGGCGTCGACCTCAGCCGCCGGCAAATCGCCCCAGCGCTTGGACTTTGGTCGCGCATCCCGAAACCGGTCGAGAATGCCTCGATAAGTGACTTGGGTATTGGGCCTCAGGGCTCTCCATTCGGCGGACGCGTAGTACGCCACCGCGAGCGCATCCATGGATCCTGGCTTGGTCCGCGATGCCCCTACAGGTGGCGGCTTGGCGAGATCTGCGGTTTGGTACCACGTCCACCACTCTGGGCTGCCAAACAGCGCCCGTGTTTGGCTCTCAGGACGGCCCTTCTTCCGATATCGCCAACGGACCGTACCCTGCCGATCACGGTAGTAGCTCACATTTGGCGGGCGCTTCGCGGTCATATCGCATCGTCCCAAGGGTTCGCTGCCTCCTCCGACGGCAAGGCCGAAAAGGCTTCGTCGAGGCCAAGCCGATCCCACACGTTGCGTCGATCTATACTCTTGGCGGTTGGCATGCGCCCGTCGGCGACCATGTCATCAAACTTGCTGACGCTAACACCTGACGTGACCCCCTGAAACTCCTCCAGGAATAGCTAGAGTCCGCCCCTCGAAAGGACGGACAGATGAAGCGATCACGGTTCACGGAAGAGCAGATCATCGGGATCCTGCGTGAGCAGGAGGCGGGCGTTGCGACGGCAGAGGTCTGCCGGCGTCACGGTGTCAGCTCGGCGACCTTCTACAAGTGGAAGGCCAAGTTCGGCGGCATGGACGTGTCGGAGGCCCGGCGTCTGAAGGCGCTGGAGGACGAGAACACCAAGCTGAAGCGGATGCTGGCGGACGCGATGCTCGACAACGTCGCGCTGAAGGACCTGCTTGGAAAAAAGTGGTGACGCCCGCTGCGCATCGAGAAGCGGCGGCGCATCTGCAGTCGTTCTACGAGATGAGCGAGCGGCGGGCGTGCCGGGTGCTGGGCACCGATCGGGCAAGCGTGCGGTATCAGGCCACGCGGCCGGATGACGGCGTCCTGCGGGATCGATTGAAGGCCTTGGCGCAGGAGCGCCGGAGGTTCGGCTATCGACGTCTGCACGTGATGCTTCGACGCGAGGGCCATGCGGTGAACCGCAAGCGGGTCCAGAGGATCTATCGGGAGGAGAGGTTGACGGTGCGCAGGCGCGGCGGCCGAAAGCGGGCCATGGGCACGCGACGTCCGCTGGAAACGCCGTTGGTTGCCAACCAACGCTGGTCGCTAGACTTCGTGTCCGACCAGCTCACCGACGGCAGGCGCTTCCGCATCCTGACGGTGATCGACAACTGCACCCGCGAGTGCCTGGCGCTGGTGGCCGATACCTCGCTGTCGGGCGCACGGGTCGCGCGTGAGCTAGACATCATCATCCAGCAGCGCGGGCGTCCGGAGACCATCGTCAGCGACAACGGCACGGAGTTAACCTCGAACGCCATACTGGCCTGGGCTGACGATGCGGCGGTCGGCTGGCATTACATCGCGCCGGGCAAGCCCCAGCAGAACGGCTTCAACGAGAGCTTCAACGGCCGCCTACGCGACGAGCTGTTGAACGAGACGCTGTTCCGCTCCCTGCCGCATGCCCGGGTCGTGCTGGAAGCCTGGCGGCGCGACTACAACGAAACCCGGCCTCACTCGAAGCTGGGGTGGCTGACGCCGCAGGCCTACGCCGATGCGCTCACCGGACAGATCGGCCGGCCTGCTGCGCGAGTTGAAAGCTGCGCAGACCGGCCTCTTGCCAACCCCACCAACCCCGGCTCAGATCAACCAAGGACTCTCGTTATGGCTGGATGAGAAACGGGGGTCACGTCATAGTGACCGTCGAACTGAACGTGCGAGAAGACGGGGATCTCACCCAACGCTGGCAAGAAGCGGGCTATGTGGTGAAGGAGGCGCTTCGAATCGCTTGAGCGACACACTCTGGGCCATTCGGCTTTCTTCCAACGCGCCAGTAGGACCGGCTCGCTCTCATTTTCATCGTCAGTGCGTTTGTCTCAATCTGCACTGAGTGGATGTGTCGCGCCAGAATCCCCCCCTCGTCGCGCTACACGTGACGATCGCCCCGATACGGTTCTGGAGATTCTGGAAGCTAGCTCGCTCTCAACAACGTCTCTGCCTGAGCTAACACCGTCTGAACCGCCAGATCGGAAAGATCCGGCGGGTACCCATACCGGCGGAGGATGCGCTTCACCAAAATCCGCATCGACGCGCGCGCGCTCTCGCGATGGTGCCAGTCGACGCTGACGTTACCGCGGAGCTGTTCGACGAGCTCGTGTGCAATAATGCGAAGCTGCTCGCTGCCCAGAACCTCCACTGCCTTTTGGTGCTCGGCGAGCGCATCGTAGAAGGCGAGCTCTTCCTGCGACAGTCCCGTGTCCTCGCCACGCGAATAGGCAGCCTTGAGGTCCTTGGCGAGATTGATCAGTTCCTGGATCATCTCGAGAGCTGACAGGGCGCCAGCGTGGTACCTCGCGACGGCGTCCTCGAGCCGCTGCGAGAAGGCCTTGCTCTCGACGACGTTGGTGCGCGACCGACTCTTGATCTCGCCGGCCAGCAGCTTCTTCAGCGCCTCCAGAGCGAGGTTCTTCTTCTCCATTCCCGCGACCTCGAGCAGGAACTCGTCGGAGAGGATCGAAATATCCGGTGCCTTCATGCCGGCCGCTTGCAGGACATCAATGATTTCGGCCGAGGCAATCGACTGATCGATCAGCTGCTGGACCGCGAGGGTCTTGTCGGCCGTGCTCAACCCGCCCTTGGCCGAGCTCTTCGCGAGCGCGGCCCGGATGGCTTGGAAGAAGCCGACCTCGTCGCGAATTTCGCGCGCCTCGTCGCTCGCCGACGCCAGTGCATAGGCCTTGCCCAGACCGAGGACGAGATCATGGAAATGGCGATGGGCCTGCTTCTTCTCCTCGTGTGAGCCGACCTTGGCCGCCTCCACTTCGGCCCACTTCAGCACCCAGTCGATGGCGCCGGCCAGACAGGCCAGCCGTTGAATCGGTGCCCCGGAAATCCCGGGTTCGTAGTCGAAACCATGGAAGATGCCGCGCACGACCTCGTAGCGCTCCATCAGGAGTGCGACGGCCTCTTCCTCGTCGATGCCGGTCTTTTCGCGATCCGCCTGGGTGTATTGGCCGAGCGCAGCCTTCAGGTTCTGGGCGATGCCGATGTAGTCCACGACCAGCCCACCGGGCTTGTCACGAAACACCCGGTTCACCCGGGCAATGGCCTGCATCAGCCCATGTCCGCGCATGGGCTTGTCGATATACATCGTGTTCATGCAGGGAGCGTCGAAGCCCGTCAGCCACATATCGCGAACGATCACCAGCTTGAGGGGATCCGACGGATCGCGTGCCCGCTTGGCCAGCAAGTCCCGGCGCTTCTTGCTGCCGATGTGCTTTTGCCAGACGAGCGGATCTGAGGCCGAGCCGGTCATCACGATCTTCACCGCGCCCGAAGCGTCATCGTCCGACCCCCATTCGGGTCTCAGGGCGATGATCGCGTCGTAGAGCTTCACGCAGATGCGCCGGCTCATGCAGACCGCCATGGCCTTGCCGTCCAGCGCCTCCACACGAGCCTCAAGGTGTCGAACCAGATCGGTGGCGATCTGGTCCATCCGCTTGGTCGACCCCACCAACGCCTCAACCGTCGACCACTTCGCCTTGGCCTTCTCGGCCTCCGTGAGAGTTTCGTCGGCGACCAGCGCCTCGACCTCGGCGTCGATCTTCGGCTTCTCGTCCTCGTCGAGCTCGATCCGCGCCAACCGGCTCTCGTAATAGATCGGAACAGTCGCGCCGTCCTCGACCGCCCGGCTGATATCGTAGACGTCGATGTAGTCGCCGAAGACCGCCGGCGTGTTCACGTCGTCCGCCTCAATCGGGGTGCCGGTGAAGCCGATGAAGGAGGCGTTGGGCATGGCCTGTCGGACATAGTGGGCGTAGCCGTACCGGCGCTCCCCGGTCTCTCGGTTCAGCTTGGAGTCGAAGCCGTACTGGCTGCGGTGCGCCTCGTCGGCCATCACGATCAGGTTGCGCCGGTCGGTCAGCTCGGGGAACTGCTCCTCGCCCTTCTCGGGCGAGAATTTCTGCACCGTGGTGAAGATGACGCCGCCGGAGGTTCGGCTGAGCAGGCGCTTGAGCTCGTCCCGGCTGTCCGCCTGTTCCGGCGTCTGTCGGACGAGGTCACGGCACAGGCCGAAGGTCGAATAGAGCTGGTCGTCCAGATCGTTGCGGTCGGTGAGCACGACGATCGTCGGGTTCTCCAGCGCCGGGGCCTTCACGACCAGGCCGGCGAAGAAGGCCATCAGCAGGCTCTTGCCTGAGCCTTGGGTGTGCCAAATGACGCCGATCTTGCGATCGCCGTCCGGACGGGTCGCCTCCACCGTCTCGATCAGCGCCTTCCGGGCGCCGTGGAACTGATGGTAGCCGCCGATGATCTTGAACGGGCCCCGGTCGCCGTCGCCGAAGACGGTGAAGTCGCGGATCAGGGCGAGGAAATGCTCCCGCTCAAACACCCCGCGCAGGAGAGTTTCCAGTTCCGCCGAACCCTTGTGGGTGAAGTCGTCGTCGGCGCCGGTGATCGTGCGCCACGGCATGAACCGCTCGAAGTCGGCGGTCAGCGAGCCGATCCGCGCTTCAAGGCCGTCGGACGCCACGAGGACGGCGTTCGTGCGGAACAGGCCGGGCACCTGGGCCAGATAAGTCTGGAGCTGGTTGAAGGCGTCGGTCGTGGTGGCGTTCTCGGCTGCGGCGTTCTTCAGCTCCAGCACCGCGAGCGGCAGGCCGTTGACGAACAGGACCAGATCGGGCCGGCGATTGAACGGTCCCTCGACGACGGTGAACTGGTTCACCGCCAGCCAGTCGTTAGCGTCGGGATTGCTAAAGTCGATCAGCCAGACCTTCTCCGACACGATGCGGCCGTCGGCGGCGCGATGCTGCACGCCGACGCCGTCGGTCAGCAGCCGGTGGATGCGGCGGTTCTCCTCAACCAGCGACCCCGTCGCGCTCGTCAGCAGCTGGCGGATCGCCTCATTGCGTGCGGCCTCGGGGACATCGGGGTTCAGCTTGGCGAGCGCGGTCTCGAGCCGGGGCAACAGGATGACGTCGGAGAAGGCCTGACGCTGCGGGGCGGGACCGTCAGGGGCGATGCTGGTGCCGTGCAGGTAAAGCCAGCCGAGGTCCTTGAGGATCTCGATGCCGGCTTCCTCGACGATGTCTTCCGAAAATCCCTTCACGCACTCCTCCCGATGGTGCCCTGCGCCAGATCGAGCACCCGGCTTTTGATTGCGTCCGCCTGCCCCCGCAGATCAATGGTGGCGATGCGAACTGTGTGGCCCTGAATGATGGCCCATTCGTCGATCTGCCTGTCGAGCACGGGATAGACTAGGACGCCCTCCGACGCCGAAAGCGCCGCTCCGCCCTTGTCCGCCTGCGTCCGAAGATAGGCGTAGAGTTGGTAGAGATGGCCGCTCTTGAAGCGTTCGGCCTGGTACGCGTTCAGCGTCAACGCGTTGGCGAATTTGGTCTCCAGGATCACCCGTCGCGGGGCTTCGCCGGAACGGGTTCGTTCGAGGACCACGTCCGCGCTCATCGTCGGCAACCAGCTCGCGAAACCGTCGGTCGGCTCGACGACGTCCCAGAGAAGGCCCTTCTGCGGGAAGGCCTTCCAGCCGTCGCGGCCGTGCATCTCATGAACGCAGATGCCTGCGACCGCCTTCTCGAATATTTTGCGCAACAGAATCTCGTCGTGGTCGAGACGTGTGGCGCTCGTAGCTCCGGCCATCTCGCCGGGAAGGATCAGATCAAGCGCCAGCTCTGCGACCGTGATCATCAGACGGTCTTCCGCGTCATGGCGGGATATCCGTTCGCGCGCCATCTCGCTGCGGGACGGCCGCGTCTCGCCGACGCCAAGCTCCTCCAGCTGGCGGGCGAGGATCCGGCATTCGCGCGCCGGCTTGCTCGCGCCCATACGAGCCGACATGGCCAGCAGGGCCGCCCGGACCAGCCGGTTGCGCGGGGTGTTGTAGGTCAAATCCTCGAACTGGCAGGCGACCTCGCCGCGCTGGAGCAACATGCCGGTATCGGTCTTCAGCCAGTCGATCCGGCCGCGGACCCGGTTCAGCGTGGCGGCGCGGGGCACATAGGCGCGGGTCAGGTTCTGGTGCAGTCGCCGCTCCACCACCAGACAGAGCAGCCGCGCCAGCAGTTCGGGCAGGTCGGCCGCCTCCTCGGCCAAGCCGTCGAACCGCTCCCTGAACTGCGCGAGATCAGCGGCATAGACCAGCAGCAGCCACAGATTGCGGACGGGAATGCCGACCTGGCTGGTCCAGGCGGTCTCACCATCTACGCTCTGCGGCAGGGCGCTCACAGGCCCGCGACGAGGGCGGCGCGGTTCTGCCGGGCGGTGGCGGGATCGTCGTACCAGTACTCGTCGAGCAGTGGACCGATCTCGGTTTCCACCACGGTGCGATACCAGTTCGACCAGTCAGCCACGCCGGCCTTCGGCGGCGTGACATAGCTGTGCCCGACGCAGAACTGCTCGCCCAGGCGGCCGTCCGCGCCGATGACATCGTTGAGCGTCGCCATCCGCTGGGCCACCAGATCGACCATGGGCTCGGGCGCGCCCGCCGCCTGACACCAGGCTCTCCATGCATCGTTCAACTGCGGCGTGAGGTTGCGGAAGGCGAACCGCCGGCGCAGCGCGAGGTCAACGAGAGCCAGCGACCTGTCGGCGATATTCATCGTGCCGATGATGTGCAGGTTCGGCGGAATGTGGACGCGCTCGTCGGCGTGCCGCGGATAGGCGAGCCGCAGAGCTTCAGACGGGTCGCGCTTGTCGGTTTCCAGCAGAGTCAGGAGCTCGCCGAGAATCTGGGCAGGGTTGCCGCGATTGATCTCCTCGATCACCAGCACATAGGTCTCTTCCGGGTCCGTCAGGGCGGCGTTGACGCATTCGAGGAAGACGCCGTCCGTCAGCCTCAGACCGCCGACGCCGTCCTTGCCGGCGTGAGGCCTCCACCCCCTGACGAAGTCCTCGTAGGACAGGGACGGCTGGAACTGGACCGCCGTGACCCGCGACGGATCCCTGGCTCCGACCAGGGCGTAGGCCAGACGGCGGGCCAGCCACGTCTTCCCGGTGCCCGGCGGCCCCTGCAGGACGAGGTTCTTCTTGTGACGCAGGAGGGCCAGCAACCCGTCGAGATCGCCACTCGCCAGGAAGCAGCCATCCGAAACGATGTCGGTGATCGCGTAGGGCGTATACGCCTTCTCGACCGGTGCGGAAGCCGCAGAGGAAACAACCTCAGGCGACGCGTCCTCAAGAGGATCCTCTGCGATGCGCCAGCGCGTCAGGAAGTCGGCCGGGAGAGCCGCGGCGTAGTCGTCGCCATCGTCAGTCAGTGTGAGCCAGGATTTGCCGTCGCGCTGTGTGGCCACGACGAGCTCGACGAGCTTGGACCAGAGCACGATGTAGGACGCCGGCATCGTGGTGGTCCAGGTCGGAACCAGCGACTGAACGTACCGGGTCGCATCCTGCTGGGTCATCTCCCCGACTTCCCGCAGCTTGAGGAGAAGGTGGGCGACGCCGAAGATCCGCCCCACGATCGGCGCGCGGAGCACCTGCGACGGGTCCGGCGCCGTCAGCAGATCGAACCCCCGATCCGTCGGGAAATAGGCGCCGTCGGAAAACCGCAAAAGACCCAACCCGCCGCCCATCGCCTGGTTGATGACGTGGCTGGCGCTGTTCTCCGCCAGATTGGGAGATTCCTGCTGGATGAAATCCATCAGGTCCTCCTTGCTGATCCCCTGCTCGCTTTCGCGGACGACAGAGACCAGCAGACCGATGTTGTTCTTGACGGCGAACAGGCTGCGACGCTGGGACGACGCTGGCAGGATGGAAAATTCGGGCACGTCGACCGGCTCTCGACCGGCGCCGACAACCTCGGCTGCGCCGCTGTCGGGTTTGGCGAAATGGCTTTCCCACAGGAACCAGCTGAACATGGCGTGGTCGACGTCTTCGCCACCCAGGCCTTCCAGTGCTTCCCGCAGACGCTCGCGGATCAGGGGGTTCTGGCCGATCCAGTTGGTCGGCGCCTTGGCCGCCCCGATCAGCCCGTGCACCTGATACGTCCGGCGGTCGTCCATCAGGCAGGTCATGTGACGGGGATAGAGGGCGGCCAAAAGCCGGGCGATCCGGGCCCGGGGGCGCTTCTCGGTGTATTTCGGTCGGACGCGGCTCAGGATTTCATCGTAGGCGCCCTGCAGCACCAAGGCTGCCTGCTGCGTGTCCTCCGGCAGTCCGATATCCCGAAGCTCAAGCAGAAACGCGGCCAGATCCTTGTCCGCATAGCCTCCAGACACCGACACCGAACTCCCGGGGCCGATGCCACTGACGCCGCCGTCTTCCCATAGAAGCCGTTGAAACGCCTCGGTCATCCAGTCCGCCTCGGGGGTCTGGATGACACGGTCAACGGTTGCGCGATAGCGCGCACGCCACTTCGTCCCGCCTTCGTCCGCATAGGCCGTCTGGAACTTTGCGAACTCAGCCCGGATCGCGTCGGTGGAGAGGATCTGGCTCATGCTGCGGCACTCTCGGTGATGGCCGGGGTCACCCGCACCTGCCCAGACATCAGCCGGGGCAGTAGGTAGTCGCGAGTTTCGGCCAAGGTCTGGTTTTCCCGCGAGTTCGCAGAGATGCGAGCGAAGAACGCGTCGACGAAATCACTGAAAGCCCTGAGCACGGGGCCGGGGGGTATCGCCATTGGCCACGCTTCCAAGCTTTCCGCTTGGGCACGTTGCCGGCCTGAAGTGCCCGTCATTCTCTGGATGGCATAGCTGCGGTAGTCATCGTTCCGGCACAGCAGATAGGGCAAGGCTTGGGGCGTGCCGGGTCGAGCGCGATGTACAATGAACTCTGTCGAGCCCCATCCTACCGGTGACTCATCCGTCAGGAAGTCGACGAGAGCAGTCTTCCCATTTTCAAGGCAGGGGGTGATCCGAGCGAGCAATGCGTCGCCATTGCGAAATCGCATCCCTGACCCGAATTCGCGCATGATCGGCAAATCCGCGCTGCTTCCGACGGTCGGCAGGGACGACATGTCCGAATAAGGAGCGGGTACTCCCCTTTTCAGTGGCTCTTTGGGATTGAACTCTATGAAATCCCCTGCCGCACCGGCCGCCCAGCCCTCCGGCAAGCCGTCTTCATCCAAGCGAGCCGGAAACAGCGTCGCGAGTTCGGCGGCGCGGGCGGGGTCGGGGGTGAGACCGCCCATGATGGCCACTGGGTCAGTCTCGCCGGCCAGCTTGCGGCGCACCGGGCCGAAGTCGACGAACCAGTCGCGGAAGATCGCCTGGGCCATCGCCTCCAGCGTCTGATTCACCCGCCGGTTCAGCTCGATCTTGTCGTCAAGGGTCTTGAGCTGCCCTGCGATCATCTCCTGAACATCGGGCGCGGGCCACTCGGCAGGTGCCTGTCGAAGGATGCCCAAGTTGATGTGCGGAACCCCGGTCTGAATGATGGACTGGGTCAGGTATTCGGCAAACTGCGGTGAACGAAGGTAGTAGTAGACGAAGTCTCGAGAGGCGCAGCTCGCATCGACCGAGATCGCCATTTGGCTCTGTGAGATAACGAACTGATCCGAAGCAGCATCGTCTGGAACGATAGACACCTGCCCCATAGTTCCGCGCTGGGTAACGATGATGTCGCCGCGTCTAGCTATGTTTGAGCGTAGGTCAGAAGCTGCTTTCTCGGCTGAAACGAAAGCGAACTCCCCACCAACCCAGCGCCCGTTCTGCTCCATATTGGAGCCACGGATCACCGGCACGCCTTGGGGCGTATAGTCACCCGATGTCAGATTGGAACCGAACGGTCCACCAACGACACGTTTGGAGCCGCCGACGCGCTCGCCAAGCGTATTCATCCGACCAGCCCGCCCAGCGAAGCCTCTATCCGTGCCTCCAGCGTCCGCCCCTCCGCAAAGTGCTCCGCGAGCTTCGCGCGGAGTGCCCCGAGCCGCTCCTCAAAGCTGACCCCGTCATCCTCCTCGTCCGCAGCCCCGACATACCGCCCCGGCGTCAGCACGTGGCCGTGGCCGCGCACCTCCGCCATTGACGCCGAGCGACAGAAGCCCGGCTCGTCAGCATAGGCCTCCAGCCCCCGCGCCTCATTCGTCTCCGGCCGGTTGCGCCAGCGGTGATAGGTCTCCGCGATCTTCGCCACGTCCCCGGGCGAGAACTCCCGCCGCGTGCGATCCACCATGTGGCCCAGCTTGCGGGCGTCGATGAACAGGATCTCGCCGCGCCGGTCGCGGTGGCCGTTGGCGCTCTTGTCGCGGGCGAGAAACCACAGGCAGGCGGGGATCTGGGTCGAGTAGAATAGCTGGCCCGGCAGGGCGACCATGCAGTCGACCACGTCGCCCTCGATCATGGCCTTGCGGATATCGCCCTCGCCCGACTGCTGCGACGACATGGAGCCGTTGGCCAGCACCACCCCGGCGGTCCCGCGCGGCGCCAGATGGTGCAGGATGTGCTGCAGCCAGGCGAAGTTGGCGTTGCCCTGCGGCGGCGTGCCAAAGGTCCAGCGCGGATCGTCCGCCAAGCTGGGCTGCCACCAGTCCGAGATGTTGAACGGCGGGTTCGCCATCGCATAGTCGAACTTCAGCGTCGGGAAGGCGTCGCGCAGGAACGAGCCCTCGTTGTTCCAGGCGATGTCCGCGTCGATGCCGCGGACGGCCAAGTTCATCTTGCACAGCCGCCAAGTGGTGTGGTTGCGCTCCTGGCCATAGACGGCGATGTCGGAACGCCTGCCTTGGTGCTCCTCGACGAACCGTTCCGACTGCACGAACATGCCCCCCGAACCGCAGGCGGGGTCGTAGACACGGCCCTTAACCGGCTCCAGCACCTCGACGATGGTTCGCACCACGGACCGGGGGGTGAAGAACTCGCCGCCGCGCTTGCCCTCGGCGCCGGCGAACTGCGAGATGAAATACTCATAGGCCCGACCCAGCAGGTCCTGCGCCCCGTCGTGGCCCACCTTCATGTCGACGTTGGAGAACAGGTCGACCAGCTCGCCCAGCATGGTCTTGTCCAGCTGGGGGCGGCCGTAGATCTTGGGCAGGACGTCCTTCAGGACCGTGACGTTGGCCTTTTCGATCGCCTCCATGGCATTGTCGATCAGCCCGCCGATGTCGCCTTTCTTCTCCCTGCCCGTCGTGACGTCGACGAAAGTGATCTCGGGGCGTTTGGCATTGGCCTGCAGGTTGGCCCAGCGCGCTTCGGGCGGGACCCAGAAGACGTGGGCGGCGAGGTATTCCTCGGGGTCCTCGGCGTCGGCGTAGGCCTCGCCCTTGAGCTTCTCGTACTGCGCCTCGAAGGCCTCAGAGATGTACTTCAGGAAGATCAGGCCAAGCGCGACGTGCTTGTATTCGGACGGCTCCAGATTGCCCCTCAGCTTGTCGGCGGCCTTGAAGAGCTCCGCCTCGAATCCGAGATCGCCGCCGTTCGCGGTCTTGGTTTTCGCAGCCATAAACTCCCCCTAGTTGTGCTTGCTTAGCGGCCACTACCGGGGACTGCCAGCAGAAAGCCAAACCTCACTGTTCAGTCCTCCAAGAGCATTTCCTGGTTCACCGTTGTCCGCCCCCAAAAAAGAGGCAATGACAGTTCCACGCAGCCGTGGGTTGGCTGGTTTGGTTCGGAATGCTCGGGACCAGGCTCAGAAGCGAGCCAAGAGCGAGTCCCAACGAGTCCGCTGAGTTAGAGGGTGCCCCCTCCGCTCAGTGCACATTTCCAGATGTACACCCAGAGCTCGAAACGCTCAGTGCGTTCTTCCAAAAGCGCCCTGACACCCAAGATGACTGAGCTGCGCTGCGCTGCGTACGCTAACGTGGCAAAACCCTGTGAGTGGCAGCCAGCATGCCATTGCCTTACCGAATACACTGACCTCGAGGCGATCGCAGGTCTCGGGAATTCCCTGCCGCTCTCCTGCCCATCCAACACTCGGTAAGGATTTGGGCTCATGTCATGGAAGAGTTCTGTAGTGTCTTACCAACCACCGGGGCCAACCCAGCGACGATGATCTTCACACCCGCCGCGTTGGGATGGATGCCATCCGGCTGGTTGTAGCGGCGGTCCAGGGCGACACCATTCAACAAGAAGGGATAGGCCGCGATATCATCTTCCCTTGCCAAATCCGCGAAGACGCGATCGAACTCGGCCGCATAGGAACCGTACTGCGGCGGGGCACGCATGCCGGCCAGTAAAACCGGGATATGACGCGCCTTTAGCCGATTGACGATGGCCTGAAGGTTGGTCTTCATTGCCTTAGGTTCGATGCCCTGCAGCAGGTCATTGCCTCCAAGTGCCACGATGCAGAGGTCCATGTCGTCCTGAACGCTGAAGTCTAGTCGAGCCAGCCCCCCGGCCGTGGTGTCTCCAGAAACACCGGCGGCGCGCACCCGCACCGGCAAACCCGACGCCCGAAGCGCGATCTCCAGCTGGGCCGGTAAAGCGTCAGATGCGGCCAGGCCATAGCCGGCTGTGATTGAGTCCCCCAATACCGTGACAATCTTTTCCGCCGCATCCGTCAGCGTGGCCGGTGCCTGACCAGAAGTAGGCGGGGTCGGCGCAGGCTCGTCCACGTCAAACCGCTCGCACCCCGCTAGCGCGAACGCGCCTGCCGCCATGAGGATTGACCGGCGCGCCGGGTTCGAAACGTTCAGTTGGGGATCATCTGGGTTCATGGCGTTGACGTACCCATATAGGCTCTCTCTCCCCTCCCCCAATGCACGGCGACCGATTTCGATGGCTCCACAAGCTCCCCTCGTACTCGAAGCCGTATCACTCACGCTTCCCTCCGCAGCGGGCCCTGTCGAAATCCTTCGCGGCGTCGATCTGAGCGTCGATGCCGCCGAGACCGTGGCCATCGTGGGACCCTCCGGATCAGGCAAGTCGTCGTTGATCTCCATAGCCGCCGGACTAGAGACCCCGAGCGAGGGTCGCGCAATCCTGTTCGGGACCGATCTGGCGGCGTTGGGAGAGGATGGCCGCGCACGCCTGCGTCGAGGCCGTGCCGCGCTGGTGTTCCAAAGCTTCCACCTCCTTCCGAACATGACCGCCGAAGAGAATGTGGCCGCTCCGCTCGAACTGGCGCATCGGCCGGGAGCCAGCGCCGAAGCACGGAGCTGGCTTGACCGCGTGGGACTTAAACATCGTCGCACCCACTACCCTCACCAGCTCTCAGGCGGCGAGCAGCAGCGTGTCGCGCTTGCTAGGGCACTGGCGGTCAGGCCCGAACTGCTGTTCGCGGACGAGCCTACGGGCAACCTCGACGGGGCCAATGGCGCTCTGGTCGCCGACCTGTTGTTTGATCTTGTCCGCGAAAGCGGAGCGGCGTTGGTGCTTGTGACCCACGACGTGCGTGTCGCCGCGCGCGCTCACCGCACCGTGACGATGAGCGATGGTCGGATCGTTCCCACGACCGTCGGAGTTAACGCCTGATGGTGGCGCTCCGTTTTGCCTGGCGCGAGCTTCGATCCGGAATCGCCGGGTTCCGCATTTTTCTCGCCTGTCTCGCCCTGGGTGTAGCCGCCATTGCGGCTTCGGGCTCAACGGCGGAGGCCTTCAGGCAAGGTCTTGCAAGCCAAGCGCGCGAGATCCTCGGCGGCGATGTCGTGTTTAGCATCGACCAAAAGCGGTTCACACCCGAGCAGCGCTTAGCCTTCGGCAAGCTCGGGTCCGTCGCCTATTCGGTACGCGCGAATGCGATGGCCGAGATGGCATCCGGCGAGCGCCGGCTGGTGGACATGCGCGGGGTCGACGCTGCCTACCCTCTGGTCGGCAAGGTTGAGCTGAGCGGCGCGCGTGATCTTGGCACCGCCCTTCGAGCTGAGAACGGGATCGCGGGTGCCGTGGTCGAACAGACGCTGCTCGACCGTCTGAATCTCAGGCTCGGCGATCGGTTCACCGTCGGCTCCACGTCGCTTTTCGCCCGAGCTGTCCTGATCTCTGAGCCCGACCGGTTGGGCCGTGGCTTCGCGTTAGGACCCCGCGTCATCACGACTGTGCCGGTGGTCGAAGGTTCCGGCCTTTTGGAACCCGGCGGCCTGTTCGGTGAAGCCGTTCGCATCACCCTGCCGTACGGCACTGACCCGAAAAAAGTCATCGCCGACATTCGGAAGCAGTTTCCGGACGCCGCCCTGGAAGCCCGCGATCGGTCCGAGGCCGCAGCTGGAGCGTCGAGGCTGATCGACCAGCTAGAGTATTTCCTCGGCTTCATCGGCCTCGCATCACTAGTGGCTGGAGGCCTCGGCGTAGGCGGTGCCGTCTCGGCCTATTTAGAAGGGCGCAAGTCCTCGATCGCGACGTTGAAGGCCCTGGGTGCCGAAGGCGCACTGATCCGCGATGTGTATCTGATCCAGATCGGAGTGCTGGCTGTTCTCGGCGTCGCCATTGGTCTGACTATCGGCGCGGTTACGCCCCTGATCATCGGAACTTTCGCCAAGGACAGTCTGCCAATCCCCGCCCTGTTCGCCGTCTATCCCGAGCCGCTTCTGCGTGCCGGCGCATTCGGCTTATTGGCGGCAGCAGCCTTTGCGCTCACGCCACTGGCTCGCGCACGATCAACCCCGCCGTCGTCCCTGTTCCGACGTGAGCTTTCCGGGCGGCTGCGGTTTGGCCCAGAGACAGTCGGTGCAGGTCTTGCGGGTCTGGGACTAGCCGCCATGGCGGTCCTCACCGCCCCGTCCAAGCTGGCCGCCGCGGGTTTGATCGGCGGGACCGTCATCGCTTTCGGTGTCCTCTGGGTTCTGGGCCTTGTATCGGCGTGGCTGGCCGGGAGGCTTCGACGAGGAACAAGCGGTGCCGTGCGTCTTGGCCTCGCAAATCTTGCCGGTCCCCGCTCAGCTGCGCGGACAGCCTCGCCCGCCATCGGCCTGGGTGTCGCGCTTCTGGCCTGCGTCGTCCTGATCCAATCGAGTCTGCTTGCACAGATCACTGATGTGGCACCGAAGTCCGCACCGTCAGTCGTCTTCACAGAAATCCCTGGCGAACGCGGCGCAGCCTTCGACGCCGTAGCCGCCCGCGTCATGAATCAGCCCGGTCTGGACCGGTATCGCCGTGCTCCCCTCATAACCGGCCGGATCACCCGCCTAAACGGCCAGTCGGTCGATCTCGACAAGGTACGCGATGACCAGCGCTGGGCATTTGACCAGGATATCCTGCTTTCGGCTTTAGCCGGTGCGCCGGACGATGCGAATGTCGTGGCCGGCCAGTGGTGGACTGCCGACTATGTCGGACCACCCCAGGTCGCCATGGCGCGCGACCTCGCGACGTCCGCAGGCCTCAAGGTCGGGGATACCATCACCCTCCAGGTGCTCGGGCGTGAGATCGACGCCCGCATAGCAGCCCTGCGAAAGGTCGATTCTGGTGGGTTCGGCTCGAATTTCCTTGTCGTGCTTGACGCCCACGCCATCCAGGGCGCCAACCCGCGAAGCGTCGCCATCGCACGCGCCACACCCGATGAAGAGCGCGCGATGACCCAGGCGCTCGCACGCGACTTTCGCGAAGTGAACGTGATCAGCGTGAGAGAACAGCTAGAATCAGCAGCCACACTCTTCGACCGCCTCGCTCTAGCCATCCGGGGCGCGGCAGCCGTCGCGGGTCTGGCCGGTCTGCTGGTGCTGGTGGGTGCCATCGCCTCAGGCGTACGAGAGCGCGCCCGCGAGGCTGCTGTGCTGAAGGTGCTCGGCGGCTCCCACCGCCAGATTCTGGCGGCCTACCTGATCGAATACAGCCTCGTCGGTGCGATAGCCGGGCTCGCAGGGATTGCGCTCGGGGCCGCCGGTGCCTGGCCCGTGGTCACGCAGGTGTTTAAGGCCAGTTGGAGCTTGGACTGGAGCGGCATCATGATCCTATTGGCAGGGGCGACAGGCATCGCGGGCCTTGGAGGCGCGGCGGCTGCGTTGCACGCGTTGTCGCAAAGACCAGCTCCAGTTCTGCGCGCGTCGTGATGACGATCCGAGTTCTCGACTGACTCGAACACGCTCAGGCTAAACGGAACCGCGTCTCAAGAGTGCATTGGTCTCAATCTACACCCAGACACGATTTCGCTAAGGCATTTGTCGCGAACTAAACTGATTGGCGTTAGGAATACATTCTTGCTGCGCCGAATTATTAGACGAGCATTCCCGTCTTTCCGCCTTCCGAGTCACGACAGGTTTCGCTGTAACCGGTTGGCAATACGACCTGAGGCTAGAGGCCCCGAGGATTTCGTACAGGGCGCACGCGGAAACGCGATGTCGTCACCCAGAGTTGATTTTCGCTACGCGGGAACACCACCACGCAAATTGGCTGCGAATAGTCGCTGCATGTCGGTCGATAGTTTACGCGAATAGTGGCAGCCGTGATCGCGTCTCCACTGCGCATTGGGGGCAATGCGAAGTTACGGTTCCAGTCTTGTGTGGCTCGATAATCAAAACTCGTCTGTCGAAAATTTCCACCGATAGTTGGCTGGCGAATGTTGGCGACTTCGACAGTAGCGGCCCCGTCTCTAAACGCGTGATCCCCCGAGCCGCGTTGAAAAGAAACCTGCCACGTTCCGTCAACCGTTACGGTGTCACCCCGATGGTGAGATCGCTTCACCGACCTCTGCCCGCCGGTGAACTCAACCACCTGATAAGCTAGGTAGAGGTTCGAACCGTCCAGAACTGCGGTACGCGCACCGCTCCCCCCCAACGCGACGTCAACAGGAATGCCGCGCGCCTCCGCTTTCGCTTTGAGTTCAGCCGCCCCAGCGGCGTCGGTCACAATGCTAATGCTTCCTGCCTTGATTGCCTGTGCAAGCACCTGCTCACCGGCAGCGACATTGTCGAGCCGCGTGTAGTCAACCACACTTGCGATCGACAGGCCGGCAAGGGAGGTGTTGTTTGTCGTAGAAAGGCTGGAGGTCAACCCCAGGTAGCTACCAAGGTTAGCAACTATCGAGGCCTTAGTAGACTGAGTGAAGACGGCTTCCGAAAGTCCTTGCTGGATCGTCAAATTGTCACTGGCCGCCCCGGGACCTGAGGGACCTACATTTGGGAACCATTTCGCTCCGATAGGGACGTTAGCCCGCGGAAATGACATAGCTTGAAAGCCATCAAAAGTCTGTGCGACGCTAGCGGTTGCGGATCCGCACAGCGCAATGACTAAAAGCGTTCCAGCAAATACGCGCATAGTCCGCCATCCCAGCTTTCGATGGTTTTTTATGGCGCGGAACAGTGTTCGACGCAACCGGCTGGCTTGGCAACGAAAACGTTAGATGCGTTTGAGGCCCAGCGTGGCGAACGGCACCCGCTAACTATCGAATTTCGCTCAGTGTGAGGGCCAGATTTTGCACCCAGCCCAAATGCGCTCAGTGCGGTCTTCCCGATCTACACCCAGCGCCGAAATCGCTCAGTGCGATTTTCCGAATGTGCACTAGGGCCAGGGGTTGGTTTCTTGCGCGTTGGCGACCCGCCATGCCCGCGCCAGAGCTGCCTGTCCTTCTTTGGAAACGGTACGATTCACCGGTAGAGGCCGATTTCCAACCGCCTCAAGGATGAGCGGAACAGCTAGCCGCCTGCCATGGTGATCACGCCGAACGGCCAGCATTTCCCCACAGTAGTAGCCAACCAGAACTCCATCGTGCACCACGGCGGTGTCGCAACCACCGCTCAGCAGGGTATGGACCGAATACCCTTGCCCCAAGTCCCGGATCATTGGCCCAACTAGCGACGCGAAGGCAGGAGCGCCGGTGGTGAATGCGTTAGGGTCCGCTGGTGCCAAGGCGCAGTTCGCAGTGCACAGAAACTGATCAAGTGTAACTTGGTTAAGGTTCACTTTTTGGACTCCAAGATTGATGGGCGGCCGAGATCGTCCATACCCAACTCAGTGCGAAATTCCCCACTCACACCCAGCGTCAAAATCGCTGAGTGCAAAGTCCCCAATGTACACCCAGCGCGTTCAAAGTCTGTCTCTGAGCGCGATTCCAGCCTGACGATAGCGCGCCGCCCAATCATCGGATTGAGTGTCAGGTGGCAGGCTGTGGTTCAATCCACTCGTCGCCAACAATCGAGCCTCTTCACTCGTGACGATCACAGGCCTGACGTAGCATACGAGCGCCGACAGCATGGCTTGAGGGTCTGAAGATGCGGCGCGAAGGATGGGCATAAATACAGCGACCGGGACCGAGTGCTCGTATTGGAGCCCTCCCCTCTCACCCCCCGACCTTTGCTCCCATGCCGCCACCGAATGCGGTCGGTGCGCAGACAACTTCGCCCCCTCTCGTAGTTCCCAGAGAAAGTGAACGGCTTCTCGACGGACTTTGGAAGCTTGGCCATCGCGCAGGCCCGCGCCGTGCAGCGTCTCAAGCGCAGTGAAGATCGAGCAAAGACACTCTGCAATCTGAATCTCGTCAGGCTTTTGCTCCATCCCTCAGAACTCTCCGATCAGTGGGTTCGTGGGAAGCGCCCACGATCCAAGATAGCCCAGCCGAGATTCCTCAGCCGGTAGCCCTCTTGGTAGCCTAAGCCGATGTAAGGTTCTGTTGCTTCACCCTTCTCGGCCAACCCAAGTGCGACGAGGCGATCCGCAATAACCGACCCCAGACGGGCGCGCCGACCCAACGGCTCAAGGTCACTCAAGGCGTTAGACAGCTGACCCAACGCGCGCCATTCATAATGGTCGAGCGACACGCTTGAAAGCACATCGTCAGACATAGCGGTCTCCTCCCCACGCTTTCAATCAAGCCTCACGGCGTCATCTTCGGTCGTACAGGGCATACATTCGTTTACGATCCGGGCAACTGGGGCGCCCTCTCCGATGCCAAGTCACGATCAGCTTTCACGGACAAGCCGTCATGCCGCAACGCTTAGGACCGATCTGCTCGCCGGAGGCGTGCCGCAACAGACTAATTACGAGATGGAGCGATGCAGAGACAGCCGTCTATGTTCTTTGGGATAGAGCGTCCGAACTCGCAGTCTATTGCGGCACTTCACGAACCCCGAGCCGATTGCGATCGCATCTGGCAAAAGACGATCTGGCAAACGGGCCTGTTGGGAAGACCCACGTGAACCCGGAGTTTCGTTCCTATTGCCTATCCCAAGCCAAAGGATGGCTCGGTGTCTCATTCTTGGTGTGTCCCGATGAAGCAGTAGCGCGACAGATCGAGCGCGAAATCATCGGCGCATTGGGGATCCGAAAATTCGGTGGGCAGCTGTACAATCAGCGCCTATCCGGCTGAGGGTGACGTGAGCGGTCAGTAGATTTTTCCTGACCTACACTGAGCGCCGGCACCGTCAGCTCCGACGATATCCGCCGGTCTCGACGTCAATCCAACTTGCTATCACAGCGTCATCATTCATCAGGTCTGTCAGCGCGATCTTCTCCGCGATGCGTTCCGGCGACACCTCTGCCTCCAGACGCGCGAGATAGTCGGAAATCCACCCGCGAAATTGTGCGACGCTTTCAAGCGTCGCATCTTGCGGCAAGTGGGCTTGAAGGGACCTGATGGCCGAAATCCGCTCTGTCCGCGCCAGCTGGCGATCTAGAAACTCGATACGTTTGGTCTCAAGGTCTTGCCGCCGTTGCAGCGCTTCCCGCCGCCGCTGCTGCTCCTCAGCAATCACCTTTTGTCGCTGGCGCTCGACACGCTGCGCTTTCACAGCGAGCGCGTAGCCCTCGAAAGCATCAGTCACACAGTCGATGAGCGTCTCAATCTGCTGCGTCTTGCGATCAGAAAAGGTGCGCCTGATCCCTACGTATCCGACAGCCTCATCAAGCGTCAGCGACAGCTTGCCGTTGGGCACTCGGTCCCAATCGGCGATCTTGGGCGCATCCCAGGTCGACACATACGCACCGGTCCGCTTCGCCGCATCGAGCCGGGCAGCATAAGCCGCCTTAGCGGCAATCTCTTTGTCGGTTGGCTTATGTGGTACACGATCAGTGAGCTCGGTCAGCTCACAACCGATGGTTTCGCCATCGACGACGAATTCCAACCGCTTCTCGCCCGCTCTAACGGTCCAGCCCCTTTGCTCGACCTCGGCGAGCAGCAAGCTGAGCGCTCTCTCCGCTCTGTCCAAAGCCCCTTCAGAAACCACGACTTTGATACAGCCCGGACCGGTGACGCGAAGGAGCCCATCGCCTTTCTGATTTTTCAAGCGCGAGAAAGTCTTGTCGAGCTTCGGGTTGAGAGTGATGGGGGTCAGCGGGCGATTGGCAGGTGCCAGAGCCGCTGATTTTGCGCGCCGCTCCATGCGAGAAATCGGCTTCGAAGCGCGAAACCCTGGCTTCTGGAGCCCCGAGACAGTGAGCAGCTTGTCAGGGTCGCCGGGCAAAGTGGGACGGTTGGTCGGCTTGCCGTGAGCAACCTTAGTCCAATAGCCGGCAGGTGGCGTTGGGATGTCATGCCGCTGGCACAGAGCCGCCAAAAGAAAGTTTGTGACGCCATATTCGGCGGCCACGCGGATCAGCGGCGTCTCCCCGATCCTGCGATAGAGGTCTCCTCTGGAAAGTTGGTTCGGCGGCGGGAGATTGGTCACTCGCCAATCCTAACGCCTCGCTCTGATCCCGCCATCGTGTCGGGCAAAAAATACCAATTCGAGTTAGTCAGGCGGTCAAAAAACTCAATAAAATCAGGAGCGACCCTACATCCTTAAGTCAGCTAAGCTTGTTGTATTTACTGGGTAATAGCTGTCCCACCCTGTCCGCCAGCCCCGCCGATTCTCCTCTATGGCGCGATATTTTGCGCGATACCGACGCAAACGGCGCCGATAGACGCATACGGCAGTCGACGACGCGGATGTATTCGGCGCGAACGGCAAGCTTGAGATCGCTGAACATGACCTCGCGGGGTTATACCGCGCGCGAGGAACTCTTGCGTCGCGCGCCACCGCGCGCTCGATCGCGTGGGCGCAACGATGGCTATCCCAGCCATGCCGGCTCCACGCTTCGACCGGACGAGAACCGGCACATTGGGGACCTCAGTATCCGGTAAACATCTCCGCACGAATGTTCCCGGACCTGACGCCAGCCTCCAGCAGCAAGGCTTCCATAGCTGCGGCCATCGGAGGTGGGCCGGCAAGGTAGAACACCGGCTTGGTGATAGCACCGACATGCCGTTCGATCATCTCACGGGTGATATAGCCACGTTCGCCCTGCCAGTCGGCCGCATCGGACATCGTCGCCACCAGCTTTAACCGGGGATTGTCGCTCGCAAGCTGCTCCAGTTCGGACAGGAATGCGGCATCCTCCGCACTTCGGTTGCTGTAGATGAGCGTGACATCGCGGTTCAGCCCACGTCCAACCGCATCGACGATCATGCTGCGGAAGAGCGTGATGCCGATGCCGCCTGCAAGGAACACCACCGGTGTGGTGTCATCATCAAGCGTCAGGTCGCCGTACGGGCCCTCGATCTCGACAGGTGATCCGGCAGGCAGGGCCGCAAGGGCACGCTTGAAGGCAGTATCGGTCATGCGCGTTGAGATCAGCAGTTCCGGTTCCTGCGGCGCGCTGGCGAGCGAGAAGGTACGGACCCGGCCCTTGCTGTCAGTGTCCTTCTGGCCGGGCAGCGTCACATAAACGGCCTGGCCGGCGGTGAAGGAAAAACCCTCGGGCTTTTCTAGGCGGAAGGCGACGGTGCCGCGCGCGATCTCTTCCTTGCCGGCAAGGGTCGTCTTGTAGGTCGGGGCGGGCCGAAGAAAGCTTCCGCGCCGCCATTGCGTGAGCTTCATGCCATCGCGCATGCCGAGACCGAGAAGCGTGAGGTTGGTCGCGCCGGCGATTAGTTCGACGGCCTGCACCACATAGAAGACCGCATCAAACTCTCCCGCGCGCGCCTTGGAAGCGAGGAACAGCGCCGCCGGGATCAGGATTAGCAGACCGTTCGCGGCAAGGAAGGGCATGCGCTTCAGCTTCGCGCCGACCAGTCCCGTGCGCTGTCCGTGCGACAGGAAGAACCCTGAGCCGCCCACCGCAGCGAGTGCCGGTACGAGCAGCAGGAAGCCCCAGGGGAGCGTAGTCTTCACCGCGACCACGGCTGCCTCTGACAGGAACAGTTCGGAGATGACGGTCGAGAGCCAGAAGGTCGCGATCGTCAGGAGGGCGATCAGGCCGGCAACGGGATGGATGATCCTTGGCATGGTGGTTTCTTTCACCGGAAGATAATCCGGACGTCTGGTGTGAGGCGGCGTCCGTCGATCACGCAGTGCAGATGCCGGTGACGCCGACCTTCTGAAACAGGTGCGGGCTGGCGATGGCCGAGGACGGGTAGGCTGCGAGCTTGGCGTTGAACTCGGGATGGGTGAACGCCGAGCGGAACGCTTCGGTCGAGTCCCACACCGCATAGTTTAGGTAGGTCGGGCTTTCGCCGATGGCGCGATGGAGTTGCGTCGAGATGAAGCCAGGCTGGCGCTTCATAAACTCCGCGTCGTCCTTCCACACATCAAGGAACTGCTCTTCATCGGCTGCATCGAGCGTGAAGAGGTTGATGAGCACCACCGGCGCGGCGTCGATCGCCAGTTGGCGCTCGATGGAGAACTTCTCGTCCATGGGCTTCATGAGAGACATGTCTCGCTCCTATGCGTTGTGTGCATAATGTCACTTCGATAAGATCGGAACATATGTAAATGACATCATGATGTCAATATAGATAGATGGTGACGAATGAGTGAAGCGACCCGAAACAAAAAAGGCGAGGCCTTGACCGACCTGATCCTGACCATGTTCAGGGCGAACAACCTGACCCTGCTCTGGGGCGACAGGCTTGTCGCACCCTTTGGGTTAACCAGTGCCCGCTGGCAGGTTCTTGGCGCGATCGTCCTGTCGGAACGACCGCAGCCGGCGGCCTGGATCGCCCGCGATCTCGGCGCCAATCGGCAGAACGTCCAGCGCATCGTCAACGATATGCATCAAGACGGGATAGTGGTGTTCGAGCCCAACCCGCACCACAAAAGGGCGCATCTCGTCGTGCTGACCGACAAGGGGCGCCGCGCTTACGACGCCGCGATCAACGCCTACAACCCTAGCGTCGATGCGCTGGCCGAGGGCCTCTCGGTTGAAGACATCAAAACAGCGCATCGCGTCGTGGCGACGCTGCGAAACAGACTCGAAGGAGAGTTGGATGCTGAAAAGCAACCCTAGCCGCTATGGTGCGGCGCCCGTCACGATCCACTGGCTGACCGCAATACTGATCCTGATCGCTCTGCTCCTCGCCCATGTGTGTGCTGCGCTCTCTCACCACCTCATTCGCCACGACGGGTTGCTGTGGCGCATGTGGTACGGGCGCTGATCGTCGAGATTATCCGAACAAGTGCCGGAGAATGTTCCAGACCCGCTTTTTCTGTGTCTGGACCGGAAGCTACTGGCCTCTGATGCCAGCGCCAGCCATTTACAAAGCACCCGAAACGCGCAGACAACCTGCGCCGGTTAGCGCTGGTCACCCGCCATACGGCGTTAGAGGGCTATAGCGTAGACGTAGTACTCATCTTCGTCGGGCGCGGCCCGCCAGGCGACGGCGGCCATCGGCCTGGCGATGCGGCCTCAGAAGCCCCAGCGGAGCCCGAGGGCCAGGGACCGGCCGACGCGGCCCAGCTGCAGCAGCCGGTCCGGCGAGCCCTCATAGGCGACATCGACCGTGTCGGTCAGGTTTGAGGCCGACAGGATCAACTGGGCGCGCGAGGACAGGTCGAGGGTGGCCTGGGCGTCCAGATAGCCGGCCGGGGCGACGGTGAAGGCCGAGACGCCCCCACCCTGCATGTCCGCTTCCGAGCGGAAGGCGGACCGCCACGACCAGGACAGATGCACCGCCAGCGGTCCCCTCTCGAAGAAGGGATTGATCGACCCGGCAAGGTCCGACACCCCGGTCAGGGGCTCGCCGTCAGGCCGGGTGCGGCTGTCGGTCAGGGTGGCGCTGGCCCAGACGCCGAAGCCGCCGGGAAGGCGGCGGTGCAGGCCGATCTCAAGGCCGGTCACCTCGGCCCGCCCGGCATTGCGCGGCCGGGACATCTGGATCTCCGCCCGGACAGGCGGGCCGGCAAGGGTCTCGAAGGTCAGATTTTCGGGCGCCTCGACCGCGCGGACAAAGTCGTCGATCCGCTTGTGAAAGACCGCAAGGCTGAGCGCGCCCCGCCGGCCGGTCCATTCCCACGAGAGGTCGATATTGCTGGAGACATAGGGTTTCAGCTTCGGGTTGCCGCCGACGCCGGTGAAGATACTGCCGGGCGAGGGGGCGTCGATCTCGGCCTGACCGCGCAGATAGATCGACGAGACCAGGGTGCTGGCCGGGACCGTGGCGGCGCGGAGATCGGCGAGCGAGGGCCGGGTCAGTGTTCTGGACAGGGCCAGACGCAACATGCGGCCCGTGTCGAGGTCAACGGACAGGTTGAGGCTCGGCAACAGGGCGGCGCGGTCGCCGACATAGGTCACCGGCTCCACCCCCGCCCGGCCGTCGGCGCCCACCGAAAGAACCGCTCCCTCGACGTCCGTGCGCGTGCCGACGGCCCGCAACCCGAAATTGCCGAACACCGGCGCCGCGCCGATCGCGCCGTCGAAGTCGAAACGGACCCAGGCGGCGACGACCCGTTCGCCGACCCGGTAGGAATTCTGGAGGTCGGCGCCCGTCGGCGTCAGGTCATCGGGCCGCACGACCACCCCGTCCGCCTCGCCCGGCAGATCGTAGGCCTGGAGAAACCGGTCGATATCGGCGACGGCCCAGGGCCCCGGGCCGGTGCGGATCACCGCCCGGAACACGTCGCGCGGGGTCCGCAGGGCGTAGAAGTCGGCCGAGACCGTCTCCCCGGGACGCAGGACGGCCTCCCGGTCCCGGCGCTGGTAGTCGCGGCTCCGGTCGCTGGCCTGGACCCCGATCCGGACGGACGACAGGCGCAGACCGTCCGCCCCCCGGGTCATGACCCTCCAGTCCATCGCCCGCCGGCCATCGATCAGGGCGGTCAGGTCGTCGTCGACCGAGCGAATGGCCCGCACCCCGAGGCGTCTGGCGGTCAGGCTCCCCGGATCGAGGAGGTCGAAGGCCGTGGTCAGGGTCGCGGCGCGGCGTTCCGCCACGGCGTTCGCGACGTCGAAGGCGTAGGCCATCCCGTCAGGCGATCGAGCCGATATCCGCTCCAGCGGGGTGTCCAGTTCCGAACGGGCGCGGGAGGCGCTGACCCGGGGCTGGATGCGCCAGTCGCCCAGGCGGATCGCCGCCCCGGCCGACAACACCACATTCAGATGGTCCTGATCGGAGACCTCGGTGTTGTTGTCGATCTGCCCGGCCGCGACGGAGCCGCCGGTGATGACGCCATTCTTGATCTGGACCCGGCTGCCGGGCGCCGTCAGGCGTTCGCCGAGACCGAACACCAGACGGTCCTCGCGGATGGCGTTGTCGAAGGTGGAGACCAGAAGGTCGAGGTCCAGACCGACGGCGTCGCCCAGACGGGCGTCGGCCCCGAGAAAGGCGCTGCGCCGGAGCCGGTCCTCCTGTTCCAGGGTCGTGCGCACATCATTGGGCGCCGGGACGGTCCGGCCGTTGACGACAAGGTCGCGATATCGCTGGATCTGGAACCGGTCATAGACGACCGACCGGGCTTCCTCGGACAGTCCCCCCACCACCCCCCAGTCGCCGGAGGGCGACACATGGCGGGCGGCAATCGAGGTCTCGGGCCGGAAACGACCCGTCCGGGCCTCGCCGGTCGCGCCCAGCCGGACGCTGACAAAGGGATCTCCATCGAGCCCGCCGATGGTCTCGATATCGATGTTGGATCCGATGCCGCCCTCGATCAGGTCGGGGCTCGAGGACTTGGTCAGCCGCGCCCCGGCCAGCAGGTCGGGCGACAGGGCGCGAAAGCGGAATTGGCGTCCGCTCTGGGTGGAGTTGCGGATGTTCTCGTTGAAGGCGACCGGGGCGCCATTCAGGGTCACCGACTGGAACAGGGGACCCAGGCCGCGGATGCTGACGAACTGTCCCTCCCCCACCTCCCGCTCGATGGCCACGCCGGGCGTGCGCTGCAGGGCCTCGGCCAGGTTGGCGGCGGGCAGGTCGCCCAGGCGTTCGGCGGTGATGCTGTCGGAGATGACATCGGCTTCGCGCTTGCGGCGCAGGGAGGTCTCGATCTGTTGCGACAGGCGGCCGGTGACCATGACCGGCTCGACCTCGGTGGCCTCCATCAATGACGGCGCGGCGGGCGCCGGTGCGGCGCGTGGAGACGGACGCGACTCGACCCAGATGCGCACCCCGCGTTCGCCGATGAAGCGATGGCGCAGACGGGTGCCTTCCAGCATCCGCTCCAGGGCGGTGCGCCAGGTCATCCGGCCCCGGACCGCGCGGGTAGGCTGTCCCGCCGGCCCGACCAGGGCCAGTTCGCAGCCGGCTTCGAGACAGAGCTGGACCAGCGCCTCTGCGGCCGGGCGGGCGGGTATGTCGAACGTCTGCTGGCGCGTCTGGGCCGCCGCCGGCGCAGCCAGGGCGACGAGCAGGGCCGCCATCGCCACGACATCGCGCCGGATGCTGGCGGGCGGCGATGACGCTGACGGCTTCACGCGGCGGTCATCTTTCAGGCGACAGGAAGACGACGCCCTAGCGCCTCGCCATGACAGCTCTGCGATAGGCCCTATTCGACACGCACCTGCACGCCGCCCTGTGGCCGCGGCTCCACAGTGATGGGCAGGAGACGATCCATCCGTCCGACCAGGTCGCCCTCCCCCTCCAGCGGCAGAACTGTGGTGACGCGGGTCTGCGCCAGACGGGGGTCGTCGAGCACAAGCGGCTGGGTCGCATACCGGCTCGCCGCCTTCAGAACCTCGGACAGGGGGGCGTCGCGAAACACCAGCCGGCGCTGGCGCCAGGCGGTTGCGGCCTCGACATCGATCCGGTCCAGACGCTCGCCGCGCCTGCCGGTCTGGAAGCGGGCCCGCTCGCCCGGCTGGAGGCGGACAGCGCCGTCCAGGGCGCCGCGGCGACTGACATCGCGGCGGCCGATCGCCACCCGCCCCTCGAGAAGGGAGACCACGGCGCCGTCCGGCTGCAGGGCGGTCTCGAACCGGGTGCCGGTGACGATCACCCGCCGGTCGGCCACGGAGACCTGGAACGGCCGGTCCGCATCATGGGCCACGTCAAAGAAGGCGGCGCCCTCAACCAGGGTCACCCGACGGGCTTCATCCGTCAGGGCGACCTCAATCGCCGATCCGGCGTCGAGGGTGACGTGCGAACCGTCCGCCAGGGCGATGTCGGTGATCCGGCCCGGCTCACTGCGGAACAGGCGGGGCTCCGGCGCCGACGTCAGCCATGGCAAGCCGACAAGGGCGACGATCGCCACGCCTGCGGCGACCAGACCGCCGGCCGCCAGCAGACGGCGGGACGCGCCGGCGCGCGGGATGTGAGGAGAGTGACCCTGGCGCAGACGGACGAGGTCGGGTTCGAAGGCGCCCCGCAGCCCTTCCAGGGCCGCCCGGTCCGCCATGGCCGCCTGATACTGACGCAGATGGTCCTCGTCTTCCTCCAGCCAGGCGAGGAAGGCGGACTGATCGCGCGCGCCGACCCGGACCCGGCCCATGCGGACGAGCCAGTCTTCGGCCGAACGGGGCCGACGGTCGAACAGGGCGAGCAGGGTCTGCATCATCGACGAACGTATCTCTCGGGCGGCGCGCACGTCCACCGACGCCACAGCAGGGCTTCATCCCACACAACGATCCCGCGGCCTGACACCTCAGTCCTCTCGTGATTTTTTCAGTTGACGGAGGGCTTCTGCGACATGTTTCTCCACCATACTGACCGAAACCCCGATGCGGTCTGCGATCTGTCGATAGGTCAGATCCTCAAACCGGTGCAGCAGGAACACGTCTCGGGTCCCGGGCGGCAAACGGCGGATCACCGCCGCCGCCGCCGCCAGATTCTGACGTGAAATGAGGCGTTCGTCGGCGGGCCGTTCGTCGCTGACCGGCGCGTCCGGGCCGCCCTCAAGGGAGTCGAGGTCGTCGGTGGGACGGCGCGCCGCAGCCTTCCAGCGATCGGTCTGCAGATTGCGCGCGATGACGAACAGCAGCGGCCTCGCATCCGGCGCATGAAGGTCATGGCCGGCGCGGTGGAACCGGACGAAGGCGTCATGGATGACATCCTCCGCGTCGTCGACCGACGCCCCCTTGCGCTGCAGATAGGCGATGAGGTCGCGGCGCAGGGCGCCCACAAGGGGATCAGCCACCACGGCGGGTCGCCCCCATGGCGCAGGCGAGAGGACGCTGCCTCCGCCGGAGGCAGCGTCCCTGCGAGCCGGGCGTCCGGGGCTCAGGCGCCTGCTCGCGGTACGGGATCAAAGCCGGGGCCATCTGTGCTGCGGGTCAGTCCGGGGCGTCCTTGCCGCCTGGCGCGACGTTCCTGCCATGATCGGTGACGATGACGGTTTCGTATCAGGCGCTCCGGGGACGACGACCGGCAGGGCCGTCGTCGCCTCCGGAGCGGGTGCTTTGCGGATCAGAACTCCATCCGCAGCCCGAAGTTGACACGGCGGCCGGACCGCTCGTCCATGGTCGGGAAGGACGGATCCATGGTGTAGCCGGTGGTCGCCTCGTCCGTGACGTTGATCCCCTCCAGATTCAGCTGGATGCGGTCGTTCAGGTTGTAGCTGACCGACACATCGGTCTGGCCGTAGCCGTCACGCCAGATCGGATACATTTCATAGCCGATGGCTTCGACGTATTTGTCCTTGAAGTTGTAGGAGGCGCGGGCCTGGAACCGGTCGTTCTCGTAGAAGAGGGTGACGTTGTAGGTGTTGTCGGCCAGACCGACCGGCGGCATGGCGATGCCCAGTTTGGTCGTCGTCGACAGCGAGCTGTCGAGGACGGTGTAGTTGGCGTTGATGCCGAAGCCTTCCAGCGGGGCATAGAACTGGCCGAACGGCACGACGGCAACCAGTTCGACGCCGCTGACCTCATAGGAGCCGGCCTCGTTGACCGGCTGATAGACGTCGAAGGTGTAGACGCCGTCGATGGTGCCGTTGGCGTTGTATTTGGTGACATTCGGCACCGTGCCCGTCAGGGCCTGGCGGACCACGCCCTCGATCTCCTTCCAGAAATAGGAGACCGCGAGCAGGCCGCCGTCACCCAGATACTGTTCCAGACCCAGTTCCCACTGTTTGGCGAAGGTCGGCTTCAGGCCGGGGTTGCCGTCGGTGAAGCGGAACGAATTGAAGCTGGCGGTGCGCTTGTAGGCCAGGTCGGTCAGGGCCGGACGGATCAGGGTCTCCGACGCCGCCGCACGGAAGATCAGGCTGTCGGTCAGCTCGGCGGTGATGTTGAGGCTGGGCAGGACCTTGTCATAGCTGCCGTCGCTGGACACCGGGTCGGGCGTATAGCCGGTCGAACCGTTCGGGTTCTGGATCTGGTGATAGCCGGACGAGGTGATCGAGGTGTCGACATAGCGGACGCCGCCGTTGACGGCCACCGGCGCCGGGCCGATGTCGAAATTCAGGTCCGCCATGGCGTAGATCGACAGGACGTCTTCCGAAACCTGGTAGTAGTCGCCGACATTGAACGGGGTGACGAAGCCGTCGTAGCGGAAGGTGCGGCGGGCGTATTCGTTGGACACCTGGCTCCAGGTCAGGTCGCGGATGCTGTAGGCGCCGCCGGGCACCAGATCGGCGATCGGGGTCAGTTCGCTCTGCGACATCGGGCGATTGAGATAGTCGACCCGGCCGGGGCCCGTGCCCTGGATGTTCAGGGAGCCGTACTGGCGCTCCTTGGACTTGTCGGTATAGCGGGCGCCGATCTGGATGCTGGTCAGGGCGGGGAAGACGGGCAGCTCCAGATATTTGGTGAAGTCCACCTGGGCGGCGTATTTGTCGTCGGAGATATGTTCCAGCGAGGTCTCATAGCCCTCGAACAGATAGCGCGACGGCGAGTTGTACATGTCGATCGAGGCCGGATTGGCGCTGCGGATCGTCTCGCCCCCGGACTCGGTCCAGCGCGTCCGCGACGGCGCATAGGCCGTGTGCTTCAGGTTGGCGTAGTCCAGCGTCTTCTCGGCGCCGGAATAGCCCGCGAGGGCATGCAGCTTCCAGCTGTCGCCGCTCCAGTTCAGCTCGGTCCCGAACTGCTGGTAGTCCGTCTCGTTGATCCGCTCCTTGCTGAGCATCTCATGCTGGGTGGCGGTGTAGGAGACGTCGCGCAGCACCACCATGCCGTAGTCGGCCAGGGTGGTCTTGTCGAACTCGTGGATGGTTTCCAAGGTCGAGCGGCTGGAGGCCGAATAGGCCGCCGCGTCATACTCGTCCTCGGTGGTTTCGTACCGGCCGATCAGGGCGTCGAAGGCCAGGCTGAAGCGCGACGACGGACGGTATTGCAGCGACAGGGCGCCGCCCCACTGGTCCTGGGTGTTCAGATAGGCGCGGTCGCCGACCTTGTCCTGGAAGATGATGCGGTCGGTTTCGGCGGTATTGGCGCGGTTCTGGACGACCACGCCGGCGTCACGGGCCAGGACCGCAGCCGCCTGTGTCCCCCGGGCGCCGGTCGAGTTCGCCAGGAATCGGGTCATCGGGCGGAAGTTGATGCCCGAGTTGGAGTCGGTGCGGTTGGTCCGGCGCGCGGTCGAAACCGACACCAGGGCGCCGAAGTCGCCCCAGGTGTCGCTGGCCAGGAAGGAGACCTTGGGATCGACTTCTTCCGAAATGGAGTTGTAGGCGCCCTCGACGGAACCGACGACGCGACGGCCGGCGTAGTCGAACGGGCGGGCCGTCGAGATATTGACCGTGCCGGCGATGCCGCCCTCCTCATCCGCGGCGCGCGGCGACTTCTGCACCGTGACCTGCTGGATGATTTCGGAGGCGAAGATGTCGAACTCGACGTCACGACCGCCGCTGCCCGAGGCGGTGGCCAGCTGGTTGATGGTGACGAAGGTGAACTCGCCAGGCAGGCCGCGAACGCTGACCCGGCCGCCCAGGCCGCGGTTGCGTTCGATGGTCACCCCGGGAATGCGCTGCAGCGCCTCGGCCAGGTTCTGTTCGGGGAAGTTGGCGACGTCCGTGGCGACGATCGAGTCCGAAAAGCCGACATTCTCGCGCTTGATATCGACGGCCTGTTCCAGGCTGCGCTGATAGGTGCCGGTGACGACGATCTCGTCCAGCTCGGTCGTGTCCGGGGTCGCGTCCTGCGCCATCACGCCGGTGGCGCCGACCAGGCTGATGGCGGCGCAGCCGCTCATGAGCAGGGCGGTCCGACGGGCGCGGCCGAGGCCGCCGTGTCTGTTGAATCCGTTCACCTTGTATCTCCGCTGGGTCGATGTTGACGTCGGCGGCCGCCCGCGAATGTGTCGCGGGATCAGCGCCCCCTGTCGCGGTCAACGACCCGGCGTGACGGTCCCTCAGCGTATGACAGCGGTTTTCATTCAATCTTCACGGCGTTGTCGCGTTCGGCCCCGCCGGGGCCGTGACGCCGGCCCGGGCCAGCGCCGCCTGGACCTCGGCCCGGGCGGCCTCCATGTCACGACGGAAAATCTCCGAGCGCTGTTCGGCGCCATAGATGACGGCCCCGGACAGGATGCCCGCCTCGGCGGCGCTGTAGCTGTGCGCGCCGCAGATATAGCGGCTCTCGGCGAACTCACGTCCCCTTGCATACAGTCGGTCGGCGCGCCGGGGCGCCAGTTCGGCCAGGACCATGGCGACATGCATGCCGTGCGCCGAATGGCCCGAGGGGTAGTCGGGATTGCCGGCCAGATGATCGCTCTTCGGCTCACAGATCGGAAGATCCGACCCGATATAGGGGCGCCGCGTCGCCCAGTGGGTCTTGGCCGTCCCGACCACAGACCGGTCATTGCCGGACCGGTGCAGGATGGCGGTCAGGATCGGCGCGGCGTCCCCGGTCAGGCGGACGCCCAGGGCCTCGGCGAAATGGTCGTACATGGAGCCCGTGACGTCGTCGGTCGCCAGGGTCCATCGGGCCGTGCCCTGCAAGGCGCGGGTTTCGCGAAAGACCTCCGCATCGGCGCGGGCGCGCGCCGAGCCGGGCTCCGGCGGCGGCGCGAGCACCAGGGTCAGGTCCGGCCGGTCCTGCGCCTCCAGATAGCCCCGCACCGGCGCGCCGGCGGTCCCCTCGATCGCCAGAAGGTCGCAACGATCCGCAGTGCGCACCGCATTGCAGATCGCCGCCGATCCGCCCGGCAGACGGACCTGATAGGCGGGGAAGCGCGGATCGGCCCAGATATAGTCGGTCGACACATACTGGGCGCCGCTGGCGAAGGCGGCGCTGCGGCGGGTTACATCGCCGGCGCGGGCCTCCATGGTGTCGGCGTCGGCCCGGGTGCGGACGATGAAGCCGTCACGGACCGCCTTGCGGATACGATCCTGTTCGGCGACCGGGTCATTGAGCGTCAGATAGGCGGCGGCGGGACTGGCCTCGTCGGTATTGACGAACATGGCCCGCCCCTGCAACGAGGGACGGCCCGCGCTGTAGGCCGCGACCTTTTCCGGCCCCTCGTCCAGGGCGAAGAAGACCCGTCCCCTGCCCTGGCCCAGGCTCGGCCAGCCGCCCGCCAGAACGCCCTCGCGCAGGGTGGCGTGACGCCCGCGCACCTCGTCAGGCGTGATCAGCCGGCCGTCGTCGAAGACCGAGCGGACCTCTGCGTCCAGGGCATCCCAGGCGTCCGCATCGAGGTCCAGCAGCGTCGCCCCGCCCGGCAGGGAGGGGCTGCCCGTCTTGGCGTTGAGCATGATCAGGATGGGCGCGTGGTCGGGATGGACCTCCGACCAGCCCCGGATCTGGTTGAGGCAGGCCACGAAGGTCAGGCAGGAACTGCGAAAGTCCACGTCCGGCATATGCAATGTCTTGAATCCGGGGCGCGACATGGTCGCGACGAAGGCCGGCGACATCGACGCCCCGCCGCCCAGGGCCGACAGGGGTCGGGCGAAACGCCCGCCCTCGGGGTCGTACAGGACATCGATCTCGATCTGGCGGACGCCGGCGTCCAGCTGTTCCGCCAGTGGCCGGTGCGCATAGTCCAGGCCGATGGCTTCCGGATTATAGGCCGTCATCACCGCCAACTCCTCGGCGGGGATGGGCAGTTTGTAGCTGTTGTGAGTGCCGACAGCGGTCAGGTCGTTGATCCTGAGGGTCGTATCCATCCATTCCCGCGCGCAGTCGTCGCCGACGATGCGAACCTCCGCCGCCGCGCCCAGGGCGGCGGGATCGCACGCCGCCGGGGCCAGTGTCAGGCTCAGGATCAGGGAAAACATGCCGTCGGCTCCGTGGTGGGTCCGCCGTGTCTAGCGGCCAAGCGCGACAGTCCCTCGACGAACGCCGCGCCTTCTCACGACAACGATCCAGGGCGCGGGGTCCTCAACCGGATCGGCGCGGGCGCCGTCACGCCGCTATCGGACGGTTCAATGTCGCCAGGGCGCGGCCGGCGCCTGGCCGGCTCAGCCGTCGGAGAAGCCGAATGGCGCGCCGGGCCGGCGAATGTCGTCAGCCAGGATCTGACGGCCGATGGGCGGGGCGGACCGGGCGGTGCATTCGGTGCGGTGGCACAGGCGACAGGTGACGCCGATCGGGGTGGCGCTGTCCGGGCCGGCCATGCCCTGTCCCGCCTGACCCTGTGTATAGATCAGCCGGTCGGCGTGTTCGGCGGCGCAGCCCAGGGCGATGGCCCGCTCCACCCGAGGCGCGCCATGGGCGCCGCCGCCGGCCGTCACCGTCCGGGCGATGGAAAAGAACCGCTGGCCGTCCGGCAGCTCCAGCCACTGGGTGACGATCTCGCGCGGGGTGCGAAAGGCGGTGTGCACCGTCCACAGCGGACAGCCGCCGCCATGCCGGGCGAAGGAGAATCCCGCCCCGTCCAGCCGTTTGGACACATTGCCCGCCGGATCGACCCGAATGAAGAAGAAGGGCACCCGCTCCTGCCCCGGCTTCTGCAGGGTGGTCAGGCGGTGGGCGGTCTGTTCGAAACTGGTTCCGAACTGCCGCGCCAGACTCTCCACGTCGTACCGGCGTGTCTCGGCGGCGCGGGCGAAGGCGCTGTAGGGCATGATCATCGCCGCCGCTGCATAGCTGGCCAGGGCCCGGCGGGTCAGGCGTTCGCCGCTTTCGGTGGCGAAGACGCCATCGGCCATCGCCGCCTCGATTTCGGGCTTCATGTCCAGCCAGGCGGTCTGGATGGCCAGCTGAAACTGCTGGCCGGCGGCGTCCAGCGCATCGTCCAGCAGGATTTCGCGTCGGTGCAGGTCATAGCGGCGGATCGAGCCGACCATGACGTCCGACGGCATGCGGCGGGTTCTCAGTCCATGCCGCGCCGCCAGCCAGCCGATCAGCCCCCCCGCCTCCGCCACCGAACGCGCGAGGATTTCAGCAGAGTCGTCCAGGGCGGGGAAGCTGTTGCGACGGGCGGCGAGGAAACGCCGCGACTCGGCCACAGGGTCGGATGTCTCTCCCGCCTCGGACGAATGGGCCTCGGCGCTGCGGTCGGCGAGGGCCAGATGCTCCTGCTGATAGGCGGTGTAGAGCCGCAACAGGGCCTCGGTGATGCCCGGGAAATTGGTGGTCAGGTCGGCGTTCTCGAGCGGCGGCAGGTCGATGTCGGCGAACATCGGATCCTTCAGCGCCGTCTGCAGCCGCGCGGCGATATCGCTGGAGGCGTCGCCCGCCAGGGTCGCCATATCCAGCTTGTAGGTCTGGGCCAGCCTGAGCAGCATCTCGGCGCTCAGCGGCCGGTGATTGCGCTCCAGCAGGGCCACATAGGAGGCCGAGACCTCCAGATCCGAGGCCATATCGGCCTGGGTCAGGCCCAGATCACGACGCAGCCGGCGCAGGCTGGGGCCGACGTAGAGACGGCGCGGAACGGGCATGGGACGTTTCTCGACACTAGGACTGTCCAGTCATTACATCATTACAGAAATATCTTGTAAAGTTTGACACCTTCACTGCGAACCGCCTCCACAGCCCGGTGAGACCGCGATACGTCGCCTGTATCTTCCCTGCTTCTTCAGGACGCGTTCGATGTCGTACCAAGATCATATCGCCCAGGTCGGTTCGCTGATCTCCTCAAAGTCCGGCAGCTGGGACGGCATCAGCGCCGAGGCCGTGGCGCGGATGCGGCTCCAGAACCGCTTCCGGACCGGGCTCGACATCGCCCGCTATACCGCCGCCATCATGCGCCGCGACATGGCCGCCTATGACGCAGACCCGTCGCAGTACACCCAGTCCCTGGGCTGCTGGCACGGCTTCATCGGCCAGCAGAAGATGATCGCCATCAAGAAGCATTTCGGCTCGACCCAGCGGCGGTATCTGTACCTGTCCGGCTGGATGATCGCGGCCCTGCGCAGCGAGTTCGGCCCCCTGCCCGACCAGTCGATGCATGAGAAGACCTCGGTCCCGGCCCTGATCGAGGAACTGTACACCTTCCTGCGCCAGGCCGACGCCCGTGAACTGGGCGGCCTGTACCGCGATATCGACGCGGCCCGCGCCGCCGGCGATCAGGTCAGGGAGCGTCAGTTGCAGGACGCGGTCGACACCTATCAGACCCATGTCGTGCCGATCATCGCCGACATCGACGCCGGCTTCGGCAATGCCGAGGCCACCTATCTGCTGGCGAAGAAGATGATCGAGGCCGGCGCCTGCGCGCTGCAGATCGAGAACCAGGTCTCGGACGAGAAACAGTGCGGCCACCAGGACGGGAAGGTCACGGTGCCGCACGAGGACTTCCTGGCCAAGGTCCGGGCCTGCCGCTACGCCTTCCTGGAGCTGGGCGTCGAGGACGGGATCATCGTCACCCGCACCGACAGCCTGGGCGCCGGCCTGACCAAACAGATCGCCGTCTCAAACGAACCCGGCGACCTGGGCGACCAGTACAACTCGTTCCTCGACTGCGAGGAGATCGACCCGGCCACCGCCCGCAACGGCGACGTTATCCTGAACCGCGACGGCAAGCTGCTGCGGCCGAAACGCCTGCCCTCCAACCTGTTCCAGTTCCGCGCCGGAACCGGCGAGGACCGCTGCGTTCTGGACAGCATCACCAGCCTCCAGAACGGCGCCGACCTGCTGTGGATCGAGACCGAGAAGCCGCACGTGGAACAGATCGCCGGCATGATGGACCGCATCCGCGCCGTCGTTCCGAACGCCAAACTGGTCTATAACAACTCGCCGTCCTTCAACTGGACCCTGAACTTCCGCCAGCAGGTGTTCGACGCCTGGGCCGCCGAGGGCAAGGACGTCTCGGCCTATGACCGGGCAAGGCTGATGAGCGTCGACTACGACGGTACGGCCCTGGCCGACGAGGCCGACGAACGCATCCGCACCTTCCAGGCCGACGGCGCGAAGCGGGCGGGCATCTTCCACCACCTGATCACCCTGCCGACCTATCACACGGCCGCCCTGTCCACGGACAACCTGGCGCGGGAGTATTTCGGCGAGGCGGGCATGCTGGGCTACGTCAAGAACGTCCAGCGCGAGGAGATCCGTCAGGGCATCGCCTGTGTGAAGCACCAGAACATGTCCGGCTCGGACATCGGCGACGATCACAAGGAGTATTTCGCCGGCGAGGCAGCCCTGAAGGCGGGCGGGGCGCACAATACGATGAACCAGTTCGGCGAGGCCGCCTGACGGTCAAACGCCCCGGACCTTCCGGTCCGGGGCGGCCCTGTCGCCGTCGGCGGGATCCGTGATCAGGCTGCGTTGCGCATCACCGGGGTCGCCACCGCCTCGTCGATCGTTTCCGCCGACGCCGGCTTCCCGACGAAATACCCCTGGGCCAGTTTGCAGCCCTCGCCGCGCAGCATTCGCAACTGGGTGCCGTTCTCGACCCCTTCGGCCAGAACCTTGACGCCCAGGGCCTCGGACAGATCGGTGATGGCCTTGATGATGGCGGCGGCGTCCGGACGGACGCCCAGATTGACGACGAAGGACCGGTCGATCTTGATCTTGTCCACCTCGAACTGGCTCAGATAGCCGAGACTGGAATAGCCGGTGCCGAAGTCGTCGAGGGCGATCGAGAAGCCCAGGCTGCGCAGGGCCTCCAGGCTGGAGGTCACGACCGGATCCGCGTCCAGAAGCACGCCTTCGGTGATTTCGAGTTCAAAATTCGACGGCTTCACCGCGTGATGCTCAAGCAGCCGCTCCACCGCCGGCACGAATTCCCTTGATCTTAGCTGGATCGGCGAAACATTGACCGCGACCTTGAGGCCGTTCCAGCGTTTGGAGTCCCTGAAGGCGGCGCCGAGCGCAAAGAGACCCAGGGCCTCGCCCAGACCGGCGCCCTCTCCGATCGGAATGAAGACCGAAGGCGGGACTTCCCCACGCGTCTCACTGGACCAGCGCATCAGGGCCTCGACCCCGACCAGATCGCCGCGCTCATTGACCTGGGGTTGGTAGACCATGCGCAGCGTCCCGTCGACGAGCGCGGCGCGGAGTTCGCGGGCCAGTTCCAGCCTCAGTTTGCTGGACCGGTCGAACTCCGGCTCGAAGAAGGCGATCGACCCCCGGGCATTCCGGGCCGCCGAGAGCGCAAGCCGGGCCTGACGGATCGCTTCATGAGGGTCGGCGCAGGCAGAGTCGGGGAAACTCACCCCGACCGCGCTGCCGATAATGACGGTTCCGGCCGGGGTGGCGACCGGCATGTCCATCAGGCGGTTAAGCTGGCCGCTCAGAACAGCCAGTTTGGCGCGCGTCAGGGAATCGACGGCCACCACGAACACATCCTCGCCGATGCGGGCGACCCGGTCGATGTCGTCGAACACGCCCTGGAGCCGCGTCGCGATCTCGACCAGCACGGCGTCGCCGCAGTCGTGGCCCAGATTGTCGTAGATCTCCTGCAGGCGGGTCAGACCGACGCAGATGATGGCCCCGTAGGTGGGGTCCTCGCCGGCCGCCAGGGCGCGACGCCGCTGTTCCTCCAACAGGCTCGCCACGCCCGCCAGGTTGGGCAGGCCGGTAACCAGGTCATGGGCGAGAAGATACCGTGACCGGGCCGCCGAGGTCCCGGCCAGATGGACCGACTTCCGCCACTGACGCAGCAGGATCAGGGTCCCGGCGACCAGCCCGGCCAGAACTGCAGGGAGCACCTTGTCCGCGTGCGGCACGCCAATAGCGAGCGTAAACAGCGTCATGACGCTGCCGGCCATGGCGACCACCGCAGCGAGGGCCATCACGTCCATGCGACCCTGTGATCCGGCGCTGGCCGGCCCGGCCGTTCCAATGAGTTGGGCGCATTTGGTAGACATACAGACTCTGGCCTCAAACGACGCGCAACCCTAGCCTGTGCTCTGTGGACAAAGCCTTACCGGGAACCCGATTCCGGTTTCGACCTCTGGCTATATCGCCAGGTCGTCGAGGCAATGTCGCCGCCGGTCTGTACCTGCGATGCGCCATCGCCGCTTCCAGCGCGAGCCACGCCCGCGCTGGCCGTATCAGCCAAAGACCATCCGGGCGATATCCGCCACGAGGTTCACAGCCCCGAACAGGATGCCGCCAATCAGGACGATGATGAGCGGAACTGCAACGCGAACATGCCGATGCAGAAAATACACCAAATCACCGACCATCCTGCACGCCCGATATCTATTCAGGACCTGCCATGCGACCCCGGTTCCAGATAACATCATATCATGGAATCGGCGATTTCCGGGCCGCCGGTTCTGGGGTCATGGGGCGAAAGACCGCAGGTCGCGCCCAGGGACCGCCCCCTAGACCAGCCGGCTCTGGACGAGGGCGGCGCCGATAAAGCTGGCGAACAGGGGGTGGGGGGCAAACGGCCGGCTCTTCAACTCCGGATGGTACTGGACCCCGATGAACCAGGGGTGGTCCGCGCGCTCCACCGTTTCGGGCAGGATGCCGTCCGGCGACAGGCCCGCGAATATCAGGCCGCTGGCCTCGATGGCCTCACGGTAGTTGATATTGACCTCATAGCGGTGCCGGTGGCGCTCGCTGATGGCGGTCGTTCCATAGATGTCCGCAATGCGGGATCCGGCCTTCAGGGTTGAGTCGTACGCGCCGAGACGCATCGTGCCGCCCAGGTCGCCGCCCTGCTGGCGCAGGACCCTCTGGTTGCCCTGCGTCCATTCGGTCATCAGGCCGACGACCGGCTCGTCCGTGGGTCCGAATTCCGTCGAGGAGGCCCTGGCATAGCCGGCCTGGTTTCGGGCGGCCTCGATGACGGCCATCTGCATGCCGAAACAGATGCCGAAATAGGGGATGTTGCGTTCACGGGCGAAGCGGGCCGCTTCTATCTTGCCCTCGGCGCCGCGCTCGCCGAAGCCCCCGGGCACCAGCACCGCATGGGCCGATTGCAGTCGCGCCTCGCAGGCGTCGCGGTCCCCCTCGAAGGTGTCGGCCTCGACCCAGTCGATATTGACCTTGACGTTGTTGGCGACGCCGCCGTGATGCAGGGCCTCGATCAGGGATTTGTAGGCGTCCTTCAGCACCGTGTATTTTCCGACCACGGCGACGGTCACCTCTCCGTCGGGATACAGGCGGCGACGGGCGATCTCCTCCCACCGCGACAGATCGGGCTCCGGGGCGTCGTCGATGCCGAAATGGGCCAGAACCTCGGCGTCCAGCCCCTCGCGGTGATAGTCCAGGGGCACGGCGTAGATGTCGTCGGAATCCATAGCCTGGATGACGCCCGTCGGCCGCACATTGCAGAACAGGCCGATCTTGCGCTTTTCCTCCGCCGGAATCGGCTGTTCGCAGCGGCACAGCAGGATGTCCGGCTGGATGCCGATGGAGCGCAGTTCCTTGACCGAGTGCTGGGTCGGTTTGGTCTTCATCTCGCCGGCGGTCTTGATGAACGGCAGCAGCGTCAGATGCACGAAGCAGGAACTGCGGCGCGGCAGGTCCTGACCCAGTTGGCGGATCGCCTCGAAGAACGGCAGGCCCTCGATGTCGCCAACCGTTCCGCCGATCTCCACCAGAACGAAGTCCACGTCATGGCCGGCGTCGTCGAGCGCAGGCGTGAGGCAGAAGGATTTGATCTGGTCGGTGACGTGGGGAATGACCTGGACCGTGGCGCCCAGATAGTCGCCGCGCCGCTCCTTCTCCAGGATGGTCGAATAGATGCGGCCGGTGGTGACATTGTCGGACCGGGCCGCCGAGACGCCGGTGAACCGCTCATAGTGGCCGAGGTCGAGATCGGTTTCCGCCCCGTCATCGGTGACGAAGACCTCGCCGTGCTGATAGGGGCTCATCGTGCCCGGATCGACGTTCAGATAGGGGTCCAGCTTTCTGAGACGGACCGTATAGCCCCGCGCCTGCAGCAGGGCGCCGAGCGCGGCCGAGGCCAGACCTTTACCGAGCGAGGAGACCACGCCGCCGGTGATGAACACATAACGAGGCATGGGAAGTCACCCTAGCGCCGATTCGGCCGGACGCATGCCGGTCTTCGACGTCTCACTTGTTGATAACGAAAAATGCGCTCCGCCATCGACCGGCGAGGGCCGGAAAGCGGGGACCTTGAGGGCGGGAGCGGCGGCGGAGCGACCCTCCCCCGCCATTCCTATTGCTGCGGCGCGGGCGAGGACGCGCCCGACGTCGGGGCGCCGGCGGTCGGCAGGCTGGCCTCCAGATCTTCAAGCGACGGGGCGGCGGGCTGGGCCGGGGCCGCTTCAGCCGGGGCCTGTTGCGCCGGCGTCGGGGCCGAGTCGACCGCGATCGAACCGACCGAATCGGCGTCGATGATCGAGGCGTTGTTGCGCTCCATATTGCCGACGATGGTCAGCAGCACGGCGCAGAGGCCGAAGGCGCCGCCCAGCCACCAGGTCAGGGTGGTCAGCAGGTTTCCGGCGCCGCGCGCGGTCATGAAGCCCGACGGTCCGCCGCCCATGCCGAGCGCGCCCCCCTCGGACTTCTGGAGCAGCACGATCCCCGTGAGGGCGATCGAGATGAGGATCATGACGACGAGGAGAATGGTCTGGAGCATGGCGGCTTACATGTGGGCGGGCAGGTCCGCCGATCAAGCGGCGGGCTCTAACATTGATGCGCCGTTGCGGCAACGCCGCACCGTCCGGTAAGGCCGGAGCCCGGGATCCGGGGACTGCCCCCGGTCCGACCCGCCGGATGATCAGATGGCCGGCGCCCCGACCCGCCGACGCGGCGTCTGGCTGACGATCTCGCATCGCGCCACGACGCCCGGACCGGACACGACTGCGCCTATGGCGACCATGGCCCCGGCGATTCCCGCCTCGCTGAGCCGGTTCCAGTCTCCCGCCACCGCGAGAGACGTGCGATGAGCGGCGCGGACAAGGGCGTCGCGGTAATAGGCCTCCTTGGCCCGGACCGGCTCAACCGGCTTTCCGGGATGCAGATGCAGTCTCAGCGCCACAAACACATAGTTCTTCACCCGGCCGTCCACGAGGACCGGCAAGGCCACGCCCGTGATATTGGCCGACGCGGCCTCGGCCGGGGCTGCGGTCTCTGCCGAGCTGGCGCGGGCCGCCGAAGCTGCGGCGGCGAGGCCTGCGGCGCCCGCGGCGGTGATAAGCTGTCTGCGATCCATGCGGACACTATCGCCGCATTCACTTAGCAATTCGTTGTTTCAGTCGTGGGTCCAGCCGCTTCTCGCCACCGGCACGAGGTTGCCGCCATGGCGCACCTCAACGCCGGAGCCGGCGGTCACCTCGCCGACGACCGTCAGGCGGACATGCCGCTGATCCGCCCGTCGCCGCAAAAGGTCCTCATCCCCGGCCCGGGCGGTGAAGGCGATCTCATAGTCGTCTCCGCCGGTGGCCAGTTGCAGCCGCGCGTCCTGTAGATCCACGCGCCCGTCGATCCAGGCCTGGCCCGCCAGGGACACAGGGATCCGTTCCAGGTCCAGCACGATGCGAACCGCGCTGGCCGCCGCGACATGACCCAGGTCCGCGATCAGCCCGTCCGATACGTCCAGGGAGGCGGTGGCCATGTCGCGGATGATGTCGCCGAACGCCAGTTGCGGCGTCGGGCGGCGATAGTGCTCCAGCAGTGCCGAGAGCCGTTCGGGCTCAAGCCACAGTCCGCCCCGCGCCGCCTGGAGGCCCAGAAGGCCGTCGCCGATACGGCCGGTCACAAACACCCGGTCGCCCGGCCGGGCGCCGTTCCGCCCGACCGTCGTCCCCCTTGGCGCCCAGCCCATGAGGGTGGCCGAAAAGACGGCCGGGCCGCTGGTGGAGACGGTGTCGCCGCCAAGAAGCATGACGCCGAAAGCCGACTGATCACGCGCCAGCCCCAGGACGAAGGCCTCGCGTTCGGTCCAGCCGCAGCGGGCCGACCAGGCGCAGGCCAGAAGATAGCCGAAGGGTTCCGCCCCCTTGGCCGCCAGATCCGACAGGTTCACCCGCAGCAGCTTCTGCGCCACCGTGTCCAGCGGGTCATCCGGCAGGAAATGCACGCCCTCGACCAGGGCGTCCTTGGTAAGCACCAGATCATGCCCGGGGCGGGAGGGCAGGACAGCGACATCGTCCATCAGCCCCCTGCCCCATTCAGGGTGGGCCAGGGGCGCCAGCAGCTCACGGATGGTCTGGAACTCGCCGGTCACCGGCGCCGCCCGAAAGACGGAGGATCAGGCGTCGGAGCGGACATCGCGGGCCACGCCGTCCAGCGCGGCATTGACGAACCGGGCCTCGGCGTCGTCGAAGAAGGCCTTGGCCAGTTCGACATATTCATTCAGCACCACCTCGCGCGGGGCGTCAGGCTTGAACGCCAGCTCCCACGCTCCGGAACGCAGCAGCGCCCGCAAGGTCGCATCCAGCCGTTCCAGCCGCCAGTTGGAGGCCAGCCGTTTCGTGATCATGGCGTCGATGGCGCGCTGGTCGCCGACCACGCCGCGGACAACGTCGGCGAACCAGTCCTCATCGGCCTCGGCGAGCGGCACGCCCTCGATGTCGGTGTCGAACCGGTGGTTGGCGAATTCGGTGATGACCGTCTCCACCCCCTCGCCGGCCAGCTCCATCTGGTACAGGGCCTGAACCGCCGCCAGACGCGCCACGGTGCGGGCGCGGCGCTGTCGGCTGTTCAGATGCGGTTCGGCGCGAGCTTTTTCAGCCTCGGCCAGTTGTTCGAGTACGGACTTGAGGCTGGCGGGTTCGGTCATCCGCCGAGCCCGTGCCGCAAGCGCTTGCGCAATGCAATCAAATCCAGACAGGCGCGCGCCGCGCCCCCGCCCTTGTCGCCCTCTCCCAGACGCGCCCGGGCCCAGGCCTGGTCCTCGTCCTCGGTGGTCAGGATGCCGTTGCCAATGGCCAGGCCCTTGAGGCCGAGCTGGCGCAGACCGGCCGCCGACTGATCCGAGACGATCTCGAAATGATAGGTCTCGCCGCGGATGATGCAGCCCAGGGCGACGAAGCCGTCATAGCGGGGCGCCGTCGGGTATTTTCCGGCCTCGTCGGCCATGGCGATGGCGGTGGGGACCTCCAGCGCGCCGGGGACGGTGACCACGTCGAAGGCCACGTCCCGCGCGCGCAGGGCGTCCTTCGCCCCTTCCAGCAGGGCGTCGGCCAGGTCGTCATAGAAGCGCGCCTCGACGATGAGGACGCGGAGAGGATTGCTCAGGATCGGTCTTCTCCATCCATGTCGCGCCATCCGACGATGCGCAGGCCATAGCCGTCAAGCGCCGTCGGCTCGGGCCGGGTCGAACTCATCACGATCATGTCGCGCACCCCGAGATCCAGCAGGATCTGGGCGCCGACGCCATAGGCCTTGATCGCCCGGTCCGGCGATTTCGGCCGGTCGGGCCCTGCCAGCCGTTCGGCCAGACCCTGCAGGGCCGGATCGCGCAACAGGACCACCACGCCCGGGCCGTCGGTCCGGCTGATCGCCGCCAGGGCCGAGGGAATATAGGACTGGCGCTCAACCACATGGCCCAGAAGGTCGGCGGCGAAATCCACCTGGTGCATACGCACCAGCGTCGGCCTGCCCGGCTCGATGTCGCCGTGAACAAGGGCGATATGCTCGGAACCCTCGATGACATTGCGATACAGGATCATCCGGAACGGGCCGCCGTGGACGCTCTCGAAGGGCGTATCCAGCACGCGCTCGACATGGCGTTCGGTCCGGCGGCGATAGGCGATCAGGTCGGCGATCGTGCCGATCTTGAGCCCATGCAGCTGGGAGAAGGCGATCAGGTCCGGCAACCGGGCCATGGTGCCGTCCTCGTTCATGACCTCGCAGATCACGCCCGCCGGCGTCAGCCCGGCCATGCGGCTGATGTCCACGGCGGCCTCGGTGTGGCCGGTGCGGACCAGGACCCCGCCGTCGCGCGCCACCAGGGGGAAGACGTGCCCGGGCGAGACGATGTCGTCGGCGCCCTTGTTCGGATCGACGGCGGCCTGGACCGTACGCGCGCGGTCTGCGGCGGAAATCCCTGTGGTCACCCCTTCGCGCGCCTCGATCGAAACAGTGAAGGCCGTGCCCATACTGGTGCGGTTTTCCACCGCCATCGGCGGCAGGCGCAGTTGCCGTGCCCGGTCGGCCGTGATGGCCAGGCAGATCAGGCCGCGCGCGTGGCGGGCCATGAAGTTGATCTGGTCCGGCGTGGCGAACTGGGCCGGGATGATGACGTCGCCTTCGTTCTCCCGATCCTCGGCGTCGACGAGGATATAGGGTTTGCCGTTACGGGCGTCCTCGAGGATGTCCTCGATGGGGCTGATCGGGCTGTCATTCATGGGGCTGGCCGCAAGCTGCATCATGCCGTCTCCTGCCACCGCGCGAGGTACCGCGCCAGCATATCGATCTCGAGATTGACCGCATCGCCGGGTTTCAGGGCGCCGAGCGTCGTCGCCTCCCAGGTGTGCGGAATGATATTCAGGTCGAACCGGCGACCGTCGACGGCATTCACCGTCAGGGACACGCCGTCGACCGTGATCGAGCCCTTGGCCGCGATATAGCGGTGCAGCGGCTCGGGCGCCTCGACCACGATCCGGTGCGACCCGCCGACCGGCTCGATCGAGGCCACCCGGCCCAGACCGTCGACGTGGCCCGAAACGACATGGCCGCCCATCTCGTCGCCCAGTCTTGCGGCCCGCTCCAGATTGACGCGATGCCCTGCGGCCCAGTCGCCCAGGGTGGTCCTGTCGAGGGTCTCGCCCGAGACCTCGACCGCGAACCAGCCGCCGCCGCCAGAAGCAGCGGCCTTCTCCACGACGGTCAGGCAGCAGCCCGCATGGCTGATCGATGCGCCCAGATCGATGCCGGACACATCCCAGGCCGTCTCGATCTCATAGCGTCGGTCGCGCGCCGTCTGGTCGACCCGCCGGACGCGGCCGATGTCGGTGATGATGCCGGTGAACACTAGCCCGCAACCCGGGGCAAAATTGGCCCGAAAGGCGGACACCGGTTTTCGGACAGGACAGCGGACAGCATCAGGAGAGCCTCTCGTAGCGTTCCCACAGATCGTCACCCAGAGGCTCGACCGCAAGACGTCTGAACTTCGGCGCATTGGCCAGTCGCGCCAGCGCCAGATTGGCCACGCCGGGCCGCCCGTCGCCCCCCAGCAGCATCGGCGCCCGGAACCATTCGATGGCGTCCACCACCCCGGCCGTGACGAAGGCCGCCGCCACCCGGCCGCCGCCCTCGACCATCAGTTCGCGCACGCCGCGTTCGGTCAGTAGATCCAGCACCGCGCCGACGGAGGGACGGTTCATCGGGTCGCCCGCGACCTGAACCACCTCGGCCTCGCCGATCGGCTTCGGCTCCCGCGTCGTCAGGATCAGGGTCCCCCCGACCGCCAGGCGGGCGAACGGCGGGGTCCGCATCCGGCTGTCCAGCACGATGCGCAAGGGGTCCGGCCCGGTCTCGCCTTCCGGCAGACGGGCGGTCAGCCGGGGATCGTCGGCCAGCACCGTCTCGACCCCCACCAGCACGGCGTCGCTGGCCGCGCGCAACCGGTGGCCCTGGATCCTGGCCTCGGGGCCGGTGATCCACTGGCTTTCGCCGGTCGAGGTGCCGATCCGCCCGTCCAGGGAGGTGGCGATCTTCAGGGTGATGCGGGGTCGGGTCATCATGGCGGGGTCAGTCGTGCCCGCCCGCATCGGCCGCACCGTCATCCAGCCCCTCGGCGCCGAGGAAACGGGCGAAGTCACCGGTGTGGCGGAAGTCCTTGTAGACCGAGGCGTAGCGGACATAGGCCACCTCATCGACGCCCTTCAGCGCCTTCATGATGAAGTCGCCGACAACGCTGGAGGCGATCTCCGTCTCGCCGAGGCTCTCCAGCTGGCGGACGATCCGGCTGACCAGTTGTTCGACCTGATCCGGCTGCACCGGGCGTTTGCGCAGGGCGATGCCCAGCGACCGCTCCAGCTTGTCGCGATCGAAAGGCGTGCGCCGTCCGTTGCGTTTCAGGATGACCAGTTCGCGCAGTTGCACCCGCTCGAAGGTGGTGAAACGCCCGCTGCACTGCGGGCATGACCGACGGCGACGGATGGCCGAGCCGTCATCGGACGGCCGGCTGTCCTTCACCTGGGTGTCGGCATGACCGCAAAAGGGACATTTCATCCGTGGGTTATCCGTAGATCGGGAAGCGGTGCGTCAGTTCCCGCACGCGGGCGGCGACCGAGGCCACGACCGCCGGATCGGCTTCGTCTCCGCCGTTCATCGACGAAACGACATCGGCGATCCAGTGGCCGATCTGCTGGAACTCGACCTCGCCGAAGCCGCGCGTGGTGCCCGCCGCCGTGCCCAGTCGCACGCCCGAGGTCACCGTGAACGGGGTCGTGTCGAACGGCACGCCGTTCTTGTTGCAGGTCATCAGGGCGTGCTCCAGCTGCAGCTCGGTCGCCTTGCCGGTCACGCCCTTGGGCCGCAGGTCGACCAGCATCAGGTGGCTGTCGGTGCCCCCGGAGACGATGGCCAGGCCCCGTTCGACCAGCACGGCCGCCAGCGCCCGGGCGTTGCTCACCACCTGTTGCGCATACAATTTGAACTCGGGCTTCAGCGCCTCGCCGAAGGCCACGGCCTTGGCGGCGATGACATGCTCCAGCGGCCCGCCCTGCAGACCGGGGAAGACGGCCGAGTTGATCTTCTTGCCGATCTCGACGTCGTTCGACAGCACCATGCCGCCGCGCGGGCCGCGCAGGGTCTTGTGGGTCGTCGTCGTCACGATGTGGGCGTGGGGCACCGGATCGGGATAGGCCTTGCCCGCCACCAGGCCGGCATAGTGGGCCATGTCGACCATCAGATAGGCCCCGACGCTGTCGGCGATCTCGCGGAACCGGGCGAAGTCGATGTGGCGGCTGTAGGCGCTGGCCCCCGCGATGATCAGCTTCGGCTGTTCCTTGCGGGCCATCTCGGCGACGTGGTCATAGTCGATCAGATGGTCGCTCTCGCGCACCGTATAGGTCACCGGCCTGAACCACTTGCCGGACTGGTTGGCCGGCGATCCGTGCGTCAGGTGGCCGCCCGCCGCGAGGTCCATGCCGAGGAAGGTGTCGCCGGGTTGCAGCAGGGCCTGGAACACCGCCTGGTTGGCCTGGGCCCCCGAGTGGGGCTGGACGTTGGCGAAGGCTGCGCCGAACAGTTCTTTCGCCCGCTCCCGCGCCAGATCCTCGGTGATGTCGACGAATTCGCAGCCGCCATAGTAGCGACGGCCCGGATAGCCCTCGGCGTATTTGTTGGTCAGCACCGAGCCCTGGGCGTCCAGCACCGCCCGGGAGACGATATTCTCGGAGGCGATCAGCTCGATCTGTTCCTGCTGCCGGGCCAGCTCGCCCTGGATCCCGTTGAAAATCGCGGGATCGGCGTCGGCCAGCGACTTCGAGAAATAGTCGGCGTGGGTAAAGGCGGTCACTGGAGTCCCCGGGGAAATCTGAAGCCGCCCTATCTAGTCCCGGCCGACCCTGACCACAACATCTTGTGTCAGCCGGGGGGCAGCAGACGCCTGAGCTTGGCCACGGCGACGCGTTCGACGGCTTTCGGCTCATGGGCCGGGCCTATGGCCACCGCCTCGCGTCCCGTGGCGACATGGACGGCCGTCACCTTCAGATAGGCCCCCGTGCGAAGACTCTCGACAATCACCTCGCCGAGCTCCGGATTCGCCATTGCGCGCGCTCAGCCGGGCCTGAACAACAGCGCCACGCCGTTGTTGCAATAGCGTTTTCCGGTCGGCCGCGGGCCGTCGTCGAAGACATGGCCCTGATGCCCCAGACACCGGGCGCAGTGATATTCGGTGCGCGGAATGCCGATCTCGAAATCGGTCTTCGTGCCGATATTGGCCGGATTGACCTGAAAGAAGCTGGGCCAGCCGGTGCCGCTGTCGAACTTCCAGGCCGACAGGAACAGGGGCAGCTCGCAGCCGCGACAGACGAAGGTCCCGGCCCGCTTCTCATTGTCCAGGGGGCTGGTGAAGGGGCGTTCGGTCGCAGCCTGGCGCAGGACGCGATAGCTGGCCGCCGGCAGGGCCGCCCGCCACTGGGCCTCGGTCATGCGCCGGAACGGCGAGGCGGCGAAGGCGTCTGCGGCAGACGCGCGTGACGAACACCCCGCCGCCAGCACGGCGCCGGCGCCGAGCAACAGCGAACGTCGGGGAAGGGAGAACTGGGTCATGCCTCCACTACGTCGGGAAAGACGAAGCAGTTTCAAGTCTCCTCCCAGCGCCGCAGGCGTGGGGAGGTGGATCGGCGCCCTTGCGCCGAGACGGAGGGGTTCTTGAAACAGCAACGCTCGTGGGGCTGAAGAACCCCTCCACCACTTCGTGGTCCCCCTCCCCATCGCAAGTGCGATGGGGAGGAGAGTCTATTCCAGCCCGGTCGCCTCATACAGGCCCAGCATCAGGTTCAGGTTCTGGACCGCCGCGCCGGACGCCCCCTTGCCCAGGTTGTCCAGCAGGGCGACCAGACGCACCTGCTCGCCCTCACGATCGCCGAACACATGCAGACGCATGGAATTCGTGCCGTTCAGACCCTCGGGGGCCAGACCGGTCATGGCCTCGGTCTCTTCCAGGGAGGCGACCTCGACAAACCGTTCGCCGTCATAGGCCTCGACCAGGGCGCCGTGGATGACCTCGATCGAGGTGCGCGACGGCAGGGCCGACAGCTGCAGGGGAACCTCGACAATCATCCCCTGACGGTAGGCGCCCACGGCCGGAGTGAACAGGACGTCGCGGTTCAGGCCGGCGTGGCGGGTCATCTCGGGCACGTGCTTGTGCTTCAGGCTCAAGCCATAGGCGCGGTACGGCGGCGCCTTGGCCGCGTCCGCGCCCTCGAACTCGGCGATCATCGACTTGCCGCCGCCGGAATAGCCCGACACGGCATTGACCGTCATCGGCAGGAAGCCGGGAATGATCCCCGCCCGCACCAGGGGCGCGACCAGACCGAGGAAGCCGGTCGGATAACAGCCGGGGTTGGACACACGTTTCGACGCCGAAATGGCCTCCCGCTGGCCCGGCCGCAGCTCGGCGAAACCATAGGTCCAGCCGGTGGCGATCCGGTAGGCCGTCGAGGCGTCGATCACCCGGACCTCGGGGTTGTCGATCATGGCGACCGCGTCCTTCGCCGCCTCGTCTGGCAGGCACAGGATAACCAGATCGGCGGCGTTCAGCGCCTCCCGACGTTTGGCCGCGTCCTTGCGGTCGCCTTCCCCGAGGGAGATGAACGACAGTTCCCCCCTGCCCTTCAGCCGCTCGCGGATCTCCAGACCCGTGGTCCCGGCCTCGCCGTCGATGAAGAGGGTGTGGGTCATTCAGAATTCCGAACCTGGAACCGGGGGGTGCAGGTCAAGGACGCGTTGGTCCTGCAACCAGATGGCATCGATGATGGCGAACACATCCTTGGCGAGGGGCGTGCCAACCACGTCCTCGCGATTCAAGGCTTTAGCTACCAAGGGGCTGTCGGCGATGCTCCGTTTGCCGGCGTCCACCACCCGGAAGGCAGGCCCCGTCTCAACTATCCGATATTCAAGGCTAACGGCGACACGGCTTGAAGCAGGCGCTCCGCCCCATTCGCCAATGATGAGGTCAAAGTTGGCGCCTTGGTCTGCGACATGTCCGTCGGTCCACTGGACCACGTACGCCGCGAGCGCGCCGACCTCATCCGACGCATAGCCATTCAGGACGCGCGTCGTTCGACCGCAACATTCGCAGTAGGTCGGTGGGTGCTCGACACCCTTCTCGATCGTGATGGCCAAGCGAACCTCAAAGAAAAAAGGGCGCTCCGGTTTCCCGAAGCGCCCCGTTTTGTATCGCTGTCGCGAAACGGCCTAGCGCTTCGAGAACTGGAAGGACTTGCGGGCCTTGGCCCGGCCGTACTTCTTGCGCTCGACGACGCGGCTGTCGCGCGTCAGGAAGCCGTGCGGCTTCAGGACCGGGCGCAGGGCCGGCTCATAGTGGGTCAGGGCGTGCGACAGGCCGTGGCGGATGGCGCCGGCCTGGCCGGAAAGGCCCGAACCCTCGACCGTGCAGACCACGTCGAACTGGGTCTCGCGACCGCAGACGACCAGGGGCTGGGCGATCATCATGCGCAGGATTTCGCGGGCGAAATACTGCATCTGGTCCTTGCCGTTGATGGTGAACTTGCCGGTGCCGGGCTTGACCCAGACGCGGGCGATCGCGTTCTTGCGCTTGCCGGTGGCGTAGGCGCGGCCCTGGGCGTCCAGCTTCTGGACGTATTCGGGGGCGGCCTCGGCCGTGGCGGACAGGCCCTTCAGGGCGTCGAAGCCGGTGGCTTCCGTGGTCACGTCGGTCATGCTCAGACGCTCCGGGTGTTCTTGGCCGAAGCCGCCGCGAAGGCGATCGTCTCGGGCTGTTGGGCTTCATGGGTGTGCGTCGAACCGACGAACAGACGCAGGTGCGTCATCTGCTTGCGGGCCAGGGGGCTTTCCTTGGGCATCATCCGCTCGACAGCCTTTTCCAGCACGCGCTCGGGGAACTTGCCGGCCATAACCTTGGCAGGGGTCGTTTCCTTGATGCCGCCCGGGTGGCCGGTGTGGCGATAGTAGACCTTGTCGGTCGATTTCTTGCCGGTGAACACGACCTTGTCGACGTTGGTCACGACGACATAGTCGCCGCAGTCAACGTGGGGCGTGTAGCCCGGCAGGTGTTTGCCGCGCAGGCGGTTGGCGATGAAGGTCGCGAGGCGGCCCACGACGACGCCTTCGGCGTCGATGTGAATCCACTTCTTTTCGACCTCGGCCGGCTTCAGCGAAGCCGTGGTGGTCTTCAACATGACGAAGGGTCCCAGGAGAACGGAAAAAACTCTTGGCTCCTCCCGACCACTGGCCGGAACGAACGGAAGGCGCGCTGATAGAGGAGAGGACCGGGCGGGTCAATACGCGCCCCCTACACGGGAAGGCTGCAACATACTGAAAACTATGCCTATTTTAGATACGGTATGAAAATACCGCATTCGCGGCGGGCAAGCGGTCGATTTTCGTCATCGAAACGTGACCGTTTCGGTCTAGCCGCTACATCATAACAGTCGCCACCGGATCGTCCCATGCTCACCCACCGTCGCGGCCTTCTGGCCGGCAGCGCCGCCGCCCTGGCCTTCTCCGGCCTCGCCCGGCATGCGCTGGCCCAGAACGCCGCCGTAACCACCGCCGGGGGCGAGACCTATATCAATGAGGTCGAGGGCTATGGCCCGCTGAGGGCCGACCCCAACCGCCTGCTCGACCTGCCCGATGGCTTTTCCTATCAGGTCGTGGCCCAGAGCGGCGACACCATGGACGACGGCCTCTATGCCCCGGGCCAGCCCGACGGCATGGCCTGTTTCCCGCTGAATGACCGCCAGGTCGCCCTGGTCATCAATCACGAGCTCAAGGGGTCCAGCGGCCTGCACCGCAATCTGGGTCCCGGGGGCCTGAAGCAGGAGCGGATCGGCCTGCTGGACGCCGGCCGCGCCTTTGACACCTACAAGGACGGGCGCCCCCTGCCCGGCGGCTGTTCGACCCTGGTCTATGACCTTGGGACGCGGGCGGTGATCAGCCGGCGACTGACGCTCGCCGGCACCTCGAACAACTGCTGCGGCGGGCCGACCCCGTGGGGCAGCTGGCTGAGCTGCGAGGAGACGGTCGATACCCCCGCCGACGCCGATGTGATGAAGCCGCATGGCTGGGTGTTCGAGGTGCCGGCCGCCGCAACCGGCCTGGTCGATCCCGTCCCGCTGAAGGCGATGGGCCGGTTCGACCACGAGGCTGTCTGTATCGATCCCCGCACGGGCATGGCCTATCTGACCGAGGATCAGAACGACGGCCTGTTCTACCGCTTCATCCCGACCACGCCGGGCAGGCTGGCGGACGGCGGCAAACTGCAGGCCATGGCGCTGAAGGGCGCCCCCTCGGCGGACACCCGCAATCAGGACAGCCGCCTGTGGGCCGTCGGCGACTGGCGCGAGATCGAGTGGATCGACATGGTCGATGTCGAGGATCCGGCCGGCGACCTGCGCCAGCGCGGACATGCCTCCGGCGCCGCCCTGGTCGCCCGCGGCGAGGGCGTCTGGTGGGGCGACGATGAAATGTACTTCACCGCCACCTCGGGCGGCCCGATCCGGCGTGGTCAGGTCATGCGACTGGTTCCCGGCCTGAACGGCGCCGCCGACCGTCTGCAGCTGTTCGTGGAAAGCACCGACCTGAAGACCATGAACATGGCCGACAACCTCACCATCGCGCCCTGGGGTCACCTGATCCTGTGCGAGGACAACTATTCCGAAGAGGTGCGCAACCACCTGAAGGGGGTCACCCCGGACGGCAGGGTCTATACGATCGGCCGCAACGTCTTCACCGGCAATTCGGAGTTCGCCGGCGCCTGTTTCTCGCCGGACGGAGAGGTGCTGTTCGTCAACATCATGTACCCGGGCATGACCCTGGCGATCAGAGGCCCATGGACCTCGGTCCGGACATGAAGACGCGTGGCCGGGATCGCCGGACCAGCCAAAGGTTGATCGTCGCCACCGCCAGGACCAGGGCAGCGCCCGCCTGATGCAGGCCGCCCAGCCACAGGGGCACGGCGTGGATCAGGGTCACGACGCCGAGCGCGGCCTGTAGCCACAGGGCGACGGCCAGGGCGATGGCCGAGGCGCCCAGACCCTCGGCCAGGCGCCAGCGCCAGCCCTGGATGGCATAGAGGGTCACCGCCAGCAGCAGGCCATAGGCCCAGATGCGGTGGTTGAACTGGACCAGCGCCTGATCGTGCAGGAAGGCCAGGGCGCCCTTCCCCCAATCGGCAGGCGGGAAGAACGATCCGTTCATCAGCGGCCAGTCCGTATAGACAAACCCGGCCTTGGCGCCCGCCACCAGCCCGCCCAGCAGACACTGGAAGAAGATCGCGCCCCACAGCAGGGCCGCGCCCCGGCTCCAGCCGCCCGGCGAGCGCGAATGGTCCTCGCCGGACCAGGCCTCCATCCCGGTCCAGATCAGGCCGGCGAAGATCAGCAGGGCCAGACCCAGATGCGTCGTCAGCCGTTCGGGCGCGACGTCGACCCGCTCGGACAGGCCGCTGGACACCATCCACCAGCCGATCAGCCCCTGCAGACCGCCCATGGCCAGCAGCAGGGCGCAGCGCCAGACCAGGCGGCGCGGAATGCGTCTCAGGACCAGAAAGACGACGAACGGCAGGGCGAAGACCAGGCCAATCAGCCGCCCGACCAGCCGATGCCCCCATTCCCACCAGAAGATGGTCTGGAACTCGGACAGACTCATGCCGGCATTGACCAGTCGGTACTGGGGAATGGCCTTGTATTTCGCAAACGCCTCGGCCCAGTCGGCGGCGTTCATGGGCGGCAGCGCCCCCATGATCGGCTTCCATTCGGTGATCGACAGGCCGGAGCCCGTCAGCCGCGTGATTCCGCCGATCACCACCATCAGAAAGACGATCGCGGCGCAGGCGAAAAGCCAGACGGCGACGGCGCGGCTCTGGTCACGCTGGATAAATCGGTTCATTCGACGCCTGCGGTCCTGACGGATAGACTGTCGGCGTCCGAAAGGGTCGGCCCCCGACCGTGGCGGTATGCCCCCCGATCGGGGCAAGATCAAAGCCGATTTGGCCGCGCGATGTCGCAGGCGAAATCGAACACTGTTGGAGGAGGCGGCTTGGAATACGCCGATATCGTCGTGGCCGTGCTGGGGACGCTGGTCGTCGCCTCCATCGCCGACATGCTGACCGGCCGCCGGGGCTATTTCGGCGCCCTGCTGGTGGCCGGGGTGGGCGCCCTGTGCGGCTGGTTCCTGCCGATCCGGGTGTTCGCCCTGACCACGATGGGCGAATGGACCTGGGTCGTCTGGTCGCTGGCCGGGGCGGCCCTCAGCCTGGCCGCCTACTATCTGTTCCGGAACATGCGCTGATGCAGCCCGTGACCAAGCCCAGCGGCCGCCGCGCCATCGCCTCGATCCTGACCCTGGCCTTCCTGGCCTTCTATATCTGGGCCGTGATCGCCGTGGGCGAACACCTGCCGGACCACTGGCTGGCCCAGCTGGCCTTCTACGGTCTGGCCGGGACCCTGTGGGGCGTGCCGCTCCTGCCCCTGTTCAGCTGGGCCGAGCGGGGCGGCGGCAAGGGCTGAGGCCCCCAAACGACAAAGGGGCCGCCCGAAAGCGACCCCTCTAACCAACCGTCTTCTTCAAGAAGATGGTCGGAGCGACAGGATTCGAACCTGCGACCCCTTGACCCCCAGTCAAGTGCGCTACCAGGCTGCGCCACGCTCCGAGAGGCGGTCGTATAGCGGGGCGTCCCGCGCGCCGCAAACCCTAAAAGCCGCAAAAATGCGGAGCCCCCGCCCCTATCCGGCCAGCACGGCGTCCAGTCGCGACTTGGCGGCCTGCAGATCGACCAGAACGTCGTGCAGGCCGGCCCATCTGCCCGGGGGGGGTGATGCAGGGCGGGCGAGGTCGGCGGCGTCCATGGCGAAGCCCGCCTCCGGGTCGCCATAGGCGGCCAGCCGCGCCAGCCCCTGTTCCTGATGCAGGCGCTGGACGCCCTTGATGGTCAGGCCCTCGTCATGCAGCAGCCGGCGAATGGCCTTCAGCACCACCACGTCCCGGGGACGATAGAAGCGCCGGCCGCCGGCGCGTTTGACCGGCGTCACGAAGGCGAATTTCGTCTCCCAGAAGCGCAGCACATGCTGGGGCGCGCCCACGGCCTCGGCCGCCTCGGAGATGGTGCGAAAGGCGTTCGGTCCCTTGACGGTCGTCCTGGACGCGGTCGCCATGGAGGTCAGGTTCCGACGACGGCGTCGTGGACCCGGGCCTTCATGATCTGCGAGGCGCGGAAGCTGATGACGCGACGCGGATTGATGGCGGCGGGTTCCCCCGTCTTCGGGTTGCGCCCCATACGGGCGCGCTTCTCACGCACCTGAAAGACGCCGAAACCGGACAGTTTGACGGTCTCGCCGCGCTCGAGCGATTCGACGATCAGCTCCAGGGTGCGTTCGACCATGGCGGAGCATTCCTGTCGCGACAGGCCCACCTCTTCATGGACCGCCTCGCACAGGTCGGCCCGGGTCAGTGTCGCCTGTTCACCCATAGCCTCAGCCTCCAGCCCTCAAGACGCGCATATAAAAGGCGAAAAGCGCCAAAAACAAAAGTCGTAAACGTGTTTTACAACCGGAAAGCGCAGGCGCCCCAGGTCAGGCCGCCGCCCATGGCCTCGAGAAGCACGATATCGCCCCGCTTGATGCGGCCATCGCGGATCGCCGTGTCGAGCGCCAGGGGTATGGACGCCGCCGAGGTATTGGCGTGCTGCGCCACGGTCAGGACGACCTTGGTCTCGTCCAGTCCCAGCCGGTCGCCGACGCCCTTGATGATGCGCTGGTTGGCCTGGTGCGGCACGAACCAGTCGACCTCGGACACCTCGAGACCCGCGGCCTTGCAGGCCAGGGTCACGGCCTCGGCGATATTGACGACCGCATGACGGAACACCTGATTGCCCAGCATCCGCAACTGGCCGACCGTGCCGGTCGTGGACGGACCGCCATCGACGTACAACAGGTCCGTCTTCGAGCCGTCGGCGCGCAGGGCGAAGCCGAGCAGGCCTTGATCGGCCTTGGTCCCCTGCCCCTCGCGCGGCTCGACCACCACGGCGCCGGCGCCGTCGCCGAACAGCACGCAGGTCGTCCGGTCGGTCCAGTCCATCAGCCGGGTCATTTCCTCGGCGCCGATGACCAGGGCGCATTTCGACAGTCCCCGCGCCACGAATCCGTCCGCCACGCTCAGGGCATAGACGAAGCCCGAACAGACCGCCTGGACGTCAAAGGCGATGCCCACCGGACATCCCAGTTTGGCCTGGACGATGACCGCGGTGGCCGGAAAGGTCATGTCGGGCGTGGTGGTGGCCACGATGATCATGTCGACATCGGCGGCGCTGCGACCCGCATGCTCCAGCGCGCGACGGGCCGCCTCCACCGCCAGATCGCTGGTCGGCTGGTCCTCAGCCGCCTGGTGGCGCTGTTTGATGCCGGTCCGGTCGGTAATCCACTCGTCGGTGGTGTCGACGAACCTCGCCAGATCGGCATTGGTCACGATCTTCTCGGGCAGGTAGGACCCCACCCCGGTAATCGCACTGCGTGTCACGCTCACTGGGTCGCCTCTTCGATAGCCGGTGCGCCGATCTGGGCGGTCTCGGCCGCCTCGATCACCTCGCCCAGCCGACCCAGACTGAGGCCGACCTTCTCAAGATAGTCGCTGCGGGCCAGATCGACCGCGATGCGGATGGCGGCCCCGAAGCCGCTGGCGTCGGCGCCGCCGTGGCTTTTGACCACAATGCCGTTGAGCCCGAGCAGGGGTCCGCCGTTAATCGCGTTCGGGTCGATGCGACGCCGCATCACCTTCAGCGCCGGCAGGGCGATCAGGGCGCCGATCCGGGACTGGACGCTGGAGGTCAGGGCCTCCTTCAACAGGGTCGAGATGAAGCGGGCCGTGCCCTCGGCGGTCTTGAGCGCGATATTGCCGGTGAAGCCGTCGGTGACGATGACATCCACCGTGCCCTTGGCGATGTCATCGCCCTCAACGAAGCCGTAGTAGGACAGGTCCAGCTCGCCGCTGCGCAGGATGCGGTGCGCCTCACGCACCTCCTCATGGCCCTTCATGTCCTCGGAACCGACGTTCAGAACCCCGATCACCGGCCTGGCCACGCCGTTGACCGCCGCATGATAGGCCTCGCCCATGATGGCGAACTGGATCAGCTGCCGGGCGTCGCTCTCGATATTGGCGCCGACATCCAGCACGGCCGTAATGCCCTTCAACGTCGGCCAGCCGGCGACGATGGCCGGACGCTCCAGCGCCTCGGCCGACATGCGCAGGATCAGTTTGGAGATGGCCATCAGGGCGCCGGTATTGCCGGCCGAGACGACCGCGCCGGCCTCGCCCTGTTTCACCGAATCAATGGCGTTCCAGAGGCTGGACCCCTTGCCCCGGCGCATGGCCTGGGCGGGCTTTTCGTCCATCGCCACGACCTTGTCGGTGTGGCGGACCTGGACCAGTGCCGGATCGAGATGCAGCCTCGCGATCTCGGCGCGAATGGCCGTCTCGTCGCCGTGAAGCAGGAATTTCAGGTCCCGGGCGTCGTGGCGCCGGACATAGTCACGAACCCCTCCCACGACCGCAGGCGGCCCATGGTCGCCGCCCATGGCGTCGAGGGAAATCACGGTCGGAGAAGGCAAGGACATTCAGCTCCACGCGCCGTCTGTTGCGGCGCTCAACTGCGGGATGAAGATAGCGATGGCCGCGGCGAATGGAAACCCGGCGACCCAGGGTCAACTTTCAGTCCTGGCCGGGATCGGCATCGTCGGGCCGCCGGAAGGCCTTGAGGACGGCGAAGGGCGAAATTTCGGCGGGCTCCGGAGGCTGGACAAACTCGGCGCCTGGCTTGCGCGGGAAGGGGTCGAGCGACAAGACCAACTGCTCCACGGCATACTGACCGAGGTCGATCCGGCCGTTCTCGATGACGTCCGGAACATCGTCGTCGATGGCGATCTCGATCTCGCCCGCATCATCGGGCACGGGGGCGCTCTCGACCAGATCAACAGAGAAGGTCTGGTCAATGACGACCGGCAGAGGCTCCAGGGTGATGCCGCAGGCCTGAACCGCGTCGGCCAGGACCCGTCCGCTGAGCCGCCAGCCCTCACGGGCCGGGGCGATGTGCAGGTCGGCCTCGAACCGGTCCAGCGAGATCAGGTCCAGACTGCGGGCGATGCGACGACGGACGTCCTCGCCGGCTTCGATCCGCCGGTCGACGCCGGCGCCGATTTCATTGATTCGCAGGATGTCGGACAGGATGGGATCCGCGCTCATGCTGCTACCTCCGGCCAGACGGGCCTGACGATGATGTCGCTGAACGGCTGGCCGGCCAGGAGCCGCCGCGCCTCGATCGCATAGCGGGCCAGATCGACAGCGCCGACCGCAGCCTCGTCCCCATGAACATTGCGGGCCAGAAGCGGCGCCAGGGCGGCATCGTCACCGGCGCGCAGAGGCGCCTCCCAGGCGACCATCCGGCCATAGAGGGCCTCGCCGAGGCTGCGCATCTTGCGCGCCATGGAGATATCGCCAACGCCCAGTTCGCGAAGCACATTGTCGAGGGCGGAGACATAGGCGTCGAACAGGGCCTGGGCCGCCTCCCCGCCCGGACCGGACGTCTGGTCGCCTTCGGGAGTCACATCCTCATCGCGCAGACGCAGGATCAGCAGCAGGGCGTGCAGGGTATAGAGCTCGAATCGCGCGTCGATCCGGTCCGCCACGCCCATCCGGGTATAGAACCCCGGCTGGCGCGCCTGGGCCGAGACGGCGGCGTACAGCGGATCGCCCACCTGTGCGACGACGCGTTTTCGAAAGAGACTTCTCAGCATGGTTTGGGCGGCCCCTTTTCCGCCGCGCCGTTGAACTAGGACGCGGGTCCGGTTAGGTCAAAGACCTTGTTCAATCCAGGCGACTGTTTCATGCCCCGTTACGCCCCCCTATTCGGAGCCGCCGCCCTTGTGGCGCTGAGCGCCGGCGCCCTCGGGGCCTGCGCCCCCGTCGTCGGTCAGCACGGCTTCCAGGCCATCGACGCCAAACCCGCCGACGTCGTCGCCGGCACGGACACCAAGGAAACGGTGCTGGCGCGTCTGGGTACGCCGTCGACGACCTCGACCTTCGAGGGCGACAATGTCTGGTACTACATGACCCAAACGACGGAGCGCTACACCTACAATACCGCCAAGGTGTCACAGCGCAGCGTTACCGAGATCACCTTCAACGAGGCCGACGGCAAGGTGGCCGGGGTTCGCACCCTGGGGCTGGAGGACGGTCGCCAGATCGCCATGGAACGTCGCGAGACCCCGACCCGCGGCCGCAGCCTGACCATCCTGGAACAGCTGCTCGGCAACGTCGCCCGCGGCCAGCTGCCCCGACAGGACGACGATCCCGGCCAGCGCCGCCCCGACTAGATTCCCGGCCAAAGGCCCCGAATTCAAAAACGCCCCGGAGATCGCTCTCCGGGGCGTTTCGTATTTGAGCGATCCCCCGCCACGCCGCGAACGCCGTGACGGAGGCCGCATCGGTCAGACGATCTTGCCCGACGCCAGCACCGCCAGCAGCAGCAGGGCGACGATGTTGGTGATCTTGATCATGGGGTTCACCGCAGGACCACTGGTGTCCTTGTAGGGATCCCCGACCGTATCGCCGGTGACGGCCGCCTTGTGCGCCTCCGATCCCTTGCCGTGGAGGACGCCGTTCTTGTCGGTGAAGCCCTCCTCGATCACCTTCTTGGCGTTGTCCCAGGCGCCGCCGCCCGAGGTCATCGAGATGGCCACGAACAGGCCGGTCACGATGACGCCCATCAGCATGGCGCCCAGGGCGGCGAAGGCATTGGCCTTGTCCGGCTGGATGAACAGCACCACGACGAACAGCACGACCGGCGACAGCACCGGCAGGAGCGACGGCACGATCATCTCCTTGATCGCCGCCTTCGTCAGGATGTCGACGGCGCGCGCATAGTCCGGCTTGGTCTCATAGGTCATGATGCCCGGGTTCTCGCGGAACTGACGGCGCACCTCGGCCACGACCGATTCGGCCGCCCGCCCCACGGCCGTCATCGACATGCCGCCGAACAGGAAGGGCAGCAGCCCCCCGAACAGCAGGCCGATCACGACATAGGGGTTGGTCAGGTCGAAGGCGACCGTGCCCAGACCATAGAAGAAGCTGCCCGGCTGGGCCTCGGCCGAGAAGAACTTCAGGTCCTCGGTATAGGCGGCGAACAGCACCAGGGCGCCCAGACCGGCCGAACCGATGGCATAGCCCTTGGTCACGGCCTTGGTCGTGTTGCCCACGGCGTCCAGGGCGTCGGTCTTCTCGCGCACCTCGGGCGGCAGGCCGGCCATCTCGGCGATGCCGCCGGCGTTGTCGGTGACCGGACCGAAGGCGTCCAGGGCCACGATCATCCCCGCCACGCCCAGCATGGTGGTGGTGGCGATGGCGATGCCGAACAGGCCCGCCAGCTGGAAGCTGGCGACGATGCCGACGATGATGGCCAGGGCCGGAAGCGCCGTGGACTCCAGCGACACGGCCAGACCCTGGATCACGTTCGTACCATGGCCGGAGACCGAGGCATTGGCGACCGAACGCACCGGACGGAAATTCGAGCCGGTATAGTATTCGGTGATGACCACGATGGCGGCCGTCACGCCCAGACCGACCATGCCGGACCAGAACAGGTTCATCGGCTGGATCAGCAGCCCGCCGGAGGTTTCCACGGCCCCGGGCACCAGTTGCCGGATAATCCACCACACGGCCACCGCAGACAGGAGACCGGTGACGATCAGGCCCTGATAGAGGGCCCCCATGATGTTGTTCGACTTGCCGAGACGCACGAAGAGGGAGCCGATGATCGAGGTGATGATGCAGATGCCGCCGATGGCCAGCGGCAGCAGCATCATGACGTCCACATAGGGCTGGTCGCGGAAGAAGATCGCCGCCAGCACCATGGTGGCGACCATGGTCACCGCATAGGTCTCGAACAGGTCGGCGGCCATACCGGCGCAGTCGCCGACATTGTCGCCGACGTTGTCGGCGATGGTGGCGGCATTGCGGGGATCATCCTCGGGGATTCCGGCCTCGACCTTGCCCACCATGTCGCCGCCCACGTCGGCGCCCTTGGTGAAGATGCCGCCGCCCAGACGGGCGAAGATGGAGATCAGCGAGGCGCCGAAGCCCAGGGCCACCAGCCCATCAATGACCTCGCGGCTGGTCGGCTCCAGACCCATGTGAACGGTCAGGACGATATAGTAGCCCGCCACGCCCATCAGGGCGCCGCCGGCCACGAACATGCCGGTGATGGCGCCGGAGCGGAAGGCGAGGTCCAGACCGCGCGCCAGACTCTCGGAGGCGCCCTGGGCCGTGCGGACGTTGGCGCGAACCGAAATCAGCATGCCGGCATATCCGGCGGCGCCCGAAAGCAGGGCGCCGACGAGGAAGCCGGCCGCCGCATAGGGCCCGATCAACAGCCAGGCGGCGATCAGGATGACGACGCCGACGATGGCGATGGTGGTGTATTGCCGCTTCAGATAGGCGGAGGCGCCTTCCTGGATGGCGGCGGCGATCTCTCGCATTCGGTCATTGCCAGTGCCGGCCTTCATCAGCACCCCGGTCTGGATGGCGCCGTACAGCACCCCCAGAACGCCGGCCGCAAAGGCGAGCGTCAGATAATTGTTCATTGGCGTTTCCATGCCTTGTCGAAAGGCGCACGGCCCCCTGGCCCCGGGTCTTCAGACCTCTGTCGGACAAGCGGTTCCCCCCCATGCGCCGCGGACGCATCAGCGCGCCCAGACGGGAGTCCCGTTAACCGTGCCAAATGCGACGAACCGACGCAACACCGCGATATCCGGCGGGTCCGCCTCAGGCCGCGCGAATGATCTGCAGGAAGTCTGCGGCCTTCAGCGACGCGCCGCCCACAAGGGCGCCCCCGACCTCCGGCACGGCGAGAATTTCAGCGGCGTTCGAGGGATTGACCGAACCGCCGTACAGGATCGGGGGGGTGCGGCCGGCCTCGCCCAGCCGTGCGATCAGGGCTGCGCGGACCGCGGCGTGCACCTCCCCGATCTGTTCGAGCGACGGCGTCAGACCCGTGCCTATGGCCCAGACGGGTTCATAGGCCAGGGCGAAGGCGCGCCCGGACAGGGCGTCGCTGACGGAGCCTGCGACCTGCGCGCTGACCACGGCGACGGCGTCGCCAGCCTCGCGCTGGGCCAGGGTCTCACCGACGCAGAGGATCGGCTCCAGCCCGGCCGACAGGGCCGCGTCGGTCTTGGCCGCGACATCGGCGTCGGCCTCGGCAAAGGCCGCCCGACGCTCGGAGTGGCCAAGAATCACCAGCCGCGCCCCGGCGTCGAAAAGCATGTCCGCCGACACGGATCCGGTGAAGGCGCCGGCCGCCCTGGCATGGCAATCCTGGCCCCCGACCTCAACGCCGCTTCCCTCGAGGGCGCGGGCCATCCGGTCGATCAGGGTTGCGGGCGGACACAGGGCCGTACGGCTGGCGGCCGGCTGGTCACGGAGGGCCTGCGACAGGGCCAGGGCCTCGGCCAGATTCGCCGACAGGCCGTTCATCTTCCAGTTGCCGACGATCATCTTCACGGATTGTTTCATGGGGCTCTCTTAGGCAAGGCGATCGGCGAAGCCAAGCTGTCGCCGCATTCCCCTGTTCCAGAGCCCGGCGCAGCGAACGGCCGGCCGGAGACGGATTTACCCACGGGTCTGCCGCTTGCCGCGCCGTCGCGCCCTGCCTATACGCCGAGGCGGCGTTCTCCATCGCGCCCAGACACCAGGTCCGCCCGAATGATCACCCTGTTTCGCAACTTCGCCCGCTCGAAATGGGCGATCGGCCTTCTGGCGATCGTCGGCTTCGCCGTGGTCTTCACCGGCGCGCAGATGGACGTCTTTTCAAGCCTCGGGCCGAAACATGTGATCAGCGCGGGTTCGCGCAGCCTCGATCAGGCGCAGTTCCGCCAGGACTTCGACCGCATCCGCGCCAATGCCGGCAAGGAGAGCGGCCGCACCTTCACCAATGAGGATCTGGTCAAGGAGAACGTCCACGTTCGCTATCTGGAAGAGAACACCCGCAAGCTGGGTCTTCTGGCCTGGGCCTGGGACGCCGGCATCCGCCCCGGCAAGGATCTGGTGATCAAACAGATCCGCGCCCTGCCCGCCTTCTTCAACCAGGTGTCTGGCAAGTTCGACGAAGCCCAGTATCAGGAAATCCTGGCCCGTGAGGGCGTCACTCCGGCGATTCTGGAACAGGAACTGCGCGATCAGGAAACCATCACCCAGTTCGGCTCTGCGGCGATCGCCGGGGTGCGCCTGCCCCGGATCTACGGCGCCCTTCTGGCCGCCGGCGCCATGCAGACCCGTGACGGACGCTGGTTCATGATCACCCCGGCCATGGTCGGGGCGCCCCCTGCCCCGACGGACGCCCAGCTGAACGCCTTTATCAATGAGAACGCCGCCCAGTTGCGCCGCCCCGAGTTCCGCATCGCCTCGGTCGTCCTGTTCAATGACGGACCGGAGGCCTCTGCCGCCCCCATCCCCGAGGCGCGGATCGTCGAGCGTTTCAACTTCAAGAAGGACACCCTGTCCCAGCCGGAGACCCGGACCTTCGTCACCCTGACGGCGCCCAGCAAGGCTGTGGCCGACCGGATCGTCGCCGCCCTGCGCGCCGGCCAGACGCCCGAGGCCGCCGGCCAGGCCAACGGCGGGGTCCAGCCGACTCCCTTCACAGCCACGCCGCGCAGCGCGGTGTCCGATCCCGCCGTCGCCGCTGCCGTATTCGGCGCCCAGGTGGGTCAGGTGCCCGACGCCATCCAGGGCCGCGTGGGCTTCACGGTCGTCAAGGTCACCGGCATCGTGGCCGGGACCGCGGCGACCCTTGAAAGCGCCCGCCCCGCCCTGATCGCCGAACTGCGTGACGAGGACGCCAAGGCCCGGGTGTTCCAACGCGTTGAACAGTATGAAAAGGCGCGGAGCGAGGGCAAGACCCTGGCCCAGGCCATCGAACTGATCGGCGCCCGCACGATCCAGCTGCCGCCCTTCACCCAGGACGGCAAACTGCCCGACGGCCAGCCGATGAATGCCCCGCCGCAAATCCTCCAGAACGCCTGGACCCTGTCCAAGGGCGGCGAGAGCGATGTGATCGACGCCGGTCAGGGCCAGTATTTCGTGCTGCGTCTCGACGACATCCGGCCCGCCGCCCTGCCCACCCTGGCGGAGGTGCGCGAACCTCTGGTGCAGGAATGGACCCGTCGCGAGATGGCCCGTCGCCTGTCCACCCGCGCCGACGAACTGGCTGCGCGTGTTCGCGGCGGTCAAGACATCGCCGCTGTCGCCGCCTCGGCCGGGGCCGCCCTGATCAGCCGGTCCTCCGTGCAGCAGTCGCCGGCGGTCCAGACCGAGTTTGGCGAGGCGGTCGTCGCAGGCCTGTTCGGTCAGGGTCGGGGACAGGTCTTCTCCGGTCAGGCCGACGGCGGATTTGTGGTCGGACGCGTCGATGCGATCCATCCGGCGGTCCCGGCCCTCGCCGCCCCGGCCGGCGAGCAGGTGCGGGTGCGGCTGGCCCAGCAGGTCGGCAACGCCCTGGTCGAGCAGATCGTCAATGCCGCCGCCCTGAAGGTGAAGGCCAAGAACGACCCCGCCCTGGCGCTCCAGGCGCTGGGCGTGACCGACACGGCCGCATCCGACACTCCGGCGACCCCGGCGCCGTGACGGCTGGAGGCATGGAGAGGGGCGCTGCGAGCTCCGGCGGCTTTGACGCCTTCGCCCAGGGGCTGGCCGACGGCCGGCCCCAGGTCGTCGTCCGGCGACTGATCGACGATCTGGAGACCCCGGTCTCGGCCTATCTCAAGGTCGGGCTGGGTCGTCCCCACGCCTTCCTGCTGGAATCGGTCGAGGGCGGCGCGCTGAACGGCCGCTATTCCATCATCACCCTCGACCCGGACGTGGTCTGGCGGTGCCGGGGCGGGTCGGCGGAGATCGCCCGGGGACCGGCGATCGCCGCCGGCCGCTTCAGCCCCGAGGCCCTGCCGGCGCTCGAGTCCCTTCGCGCCCTGATCGCCGCCACCCGGTTCGATCTGTCCGCCACGGCTGGAGGCGAACTGCCGCCGATGGCCGCCGGCCTGTTCGGGGTGTTCGGCTATGACATGGTGCGGCTGCTGGAGCCCCGGCTGCTGGATCAGAACGGGGGGGCGCCCAATCCCGACCCCCTCGACCTGCCCGACGCCGTCCTGACCCGGCCCTCTCTGGTCGCCATGTTTGATTCGGTGCGGCGCGAGATCGTCATGGTCGCCACCGCCTATCCGGACGCGGGCGTGGAGGCCGGCCCGGCCTGGGCCGCCGCCCACGCCCGTCTGGACGATTTCGAGATCCGACTGCGCCAACCGCTGCTGGGACGCAGCCCGCCGGAAGCCGCCGGGGCCCCGGCCTTCGCCTCGCCGGTCGATGAGCCGGCCTTCGGCCGGATGGTGGCGCGGGCCAAGGACTATATCGCGTCGGGCGACATCTTCCAGGTGGTGCTGAGCCACCGGTTCAGCGCGCCCTGGGCCGGCGACCCCTTCGCCTTCTATCGCTCCCTGCGGCGACAGAACCCCTCGCCCTATCTGTTCTATCTGAACTTCGGCGACTTCCAGCTGGCCGGGTCCAGTCCCGAGATTCTGGTGCGGCTGAAGGATGGCGGGGTCACCATCCGCCCCCTCGCCGGCACTCGCGGCCGGGGCGATACGCCCGAAGCCGACCGTGCGCTGGAGGCCGAACTGCTGGCCGATCCCAAGGAACGCGCCGAGCACCTGATGCTGCTGGATCTGGGCCGCAACGACGTCGGCCGGGTCTCCGTCCCCGGCACGGTCGAGGTCACCGAGAGCTTCGTCGTCGAACGCTACAGCCAGGTCATGCATATCGTCTCGAACGTCAGGGGGCGCGCCGATCCGAAGCTGGATGCGGTCGATACGCTTCTGGCCGCCCTGCCCGCCGGCACCCTGTCGGGCGCGCCGAAGGTCCGCGCCATGGAGATCATCGACGAACTGGAAGATCTGAAGCGCGGCGTCGGCTATGGCGGCGGCGTGGGCTATATCTCGGCCGGAGGCGAGGCCGACATCTGCATCGTCCTGCGCACCGCCCTGTTCGCCGACGGCCAGGTGTTCGTCCAGGCCGGCGCCGGCGTCGTGGCCGATTCGGATCCGGCCGCCGAATATGCCGAGACCTGCGCCAAGGCCCGCGCCCCGATGCGCGCCGCCGAGGACGCCTGGCGGTTTGAATTGGGCGCGCCCTTGAACGCTCCCGGCGTGATCTGAACTCTCCGGTATCCCGGCGTCTTGCCGCCGCAGTGGATCAATCCGGCCCGGCAGTCGTTCCTGTCCCATCGGAAACAGGAATGACGACCATGCAGGGCGAGGACGAACAGATCAAGGAGACGACAGAAGAGGCCCGTCAGGGCGAAAATATCCGCGGGATGACCAGCGTTCTCGGCGTCTCGATCACCGGCGTGGTCATCGTGCTGGGCCTCGGGCTGGTGGGCTTTATCGCCTGGAACGCCGGCTGGTTCTGACCCTCCCGGCGCTGTGGCCGGCCTGAGCCGCCCTTTGGGTCGGGGTCGTGACGCTCAGCCCGCGTCGGACCGCAGCATCGTCGCGGGGCCGACGGCCTCTTGTCGCGATGGTGGCGTCCAGTCGCTTTCGTCGACGGCAAAGCCCGGCCCCAGAATCATGACCCCCGCCATCAGCACCGCCGCCGTCGCCGCCACAAAGGCCGCGCCCAGGGCCGCGACCGGACTGGCCGGCGCCTCGTCGGGTTCCGCCAGAAGATGACGGGCCAGTTCGATCTGTTGTCCGGCGACGGCCATGGCGGCGTTTCCCTTGCGCCGCGCGATATGAAAACTGCGTCGGTTAACGATCAGTTTCCCGCCAGGCCCTTTGCACCCTGCGTCGGCACAGCCTAAAGACCGGCGCATGATCCTGGTCGTCGATAACTACGACAGCTTTACCTACAACCTCGTCCACTATCTGGCGGAGCTGGGTGCGGAGACGCGTGTCGTGCGCAATGACGAGCTGACGACGGATGAGGCCTGGGCGCTGAAGCCGGAGGCCGTGCTGCTGTCGCCCGGCCCCTGCGCCCCGGATCAGGCCGGAATCTGTCTGGCCCTGATCGACACGGCGCCGCTGGACATGCCGATCCTCGGCGTCTGCCTCGGCCACCAGGCCATCGGTCAGGCCATGGGCGGCCATGTGATCCGCGCCAAGGCCCTGATGCACGGCAAGACCTCGCCGATCCTGCACGAGGGGAAGGGCATGTTCGCCGGGCTTCCGAGCCCGTTCACCGCTACACGCTATCACTCGCTGGCGGTGTCGCGCGACACCCTGCCCAATACCCTCGACGTGACCGCCTGGACGGCCGACGGCGAGATCATGGCCTTCCAGCATCACGAGCGGCCGATCCACGGCGTCCAGTTCCACCCGGAATCCATCGCCACCGAACATGGCCATGAGATGCTGGCCAACTTCCTCGATCTGGCGGGCGTTCGGCGTCTCGCGACGGTCTGAGGACGGCCTATGAGCACCGACGGCGGCTTCAAGCCCCTGCTGGCCCGATTGATTGATGGTCAGGTCCTGTCGTCAGACGAGGCCCACGATTTCTTCGCCGCCTGCCTGCGCGGCGAGCCGACCCCGGCCCAGGTCGCCGCCGCCGTCACCGCCCTGCGGATGCGCGGCGAGACGGTCGAGGAGATCGCCGCCTTCGCCCAGGCGATGCGCGACGCCGCCACGCAGCTGGATCATCCCTGGGACGTCATCGACACCTGCGGAACCGGCGGCGACGGGGCTCACACGTTCAACATCTCCACCGCCTCGGCCCTGGTTCTGGCCGGCGCGGGGGTCAAGGTGGCCAAGCACGGCAACCGGGCGATGAGCTCGAAATCCGGGTCGTCCGACGTCCTGTCGGTGCTGGGGGTCGACCTGACCGCCGGCCTGGCCAGACAGCGTCAGGCGCTGGACGAGGCCGGCATCGCCTTCCTGTTCGCCCCGGCCTACCACGGGGCGATGCGCCACGTCGGTCCGGTGCGGGCCGAAATCGGCTTCCGCACCGTGTTCAACCTGCTGGGGCCGCTGTCCAACCCGGCGGGGGCGAAACGCCAGCTGATGGGGGTCTATGATCCGCGCCTGCTGGAGCCCCTGGCCGAGGTGCTGGGCCGGCTGGGCGCCGTGCGCGCCTGGACGGTCCACGGTCAGGGTCTCGACGAACTGACCACGACCGGCGAGAGCGAGGTCGCCGAATGGCGCAACGGCGCCGTCCGCCGTTTCACCGTCACGCCCGAGGACGCGGGTCTGGGCCGGGCCTCGATCGAGGATCTGCGCGGGGGCGACGCGGAGGCCAATGCCGAGGCTCTCAACGCCCTGCTGGACGGCGCCGCCGGCCCTTACCGCGACATCGTCCTGCTCAACGCCGCCGCCGCCCTCATGGTGGCGGACAGGGCCGAAGATCTGAAACAGGGCGTCGCCCTCGCCGCCGCCGCCATCGACGACGGCCGCGCGCGCGCCGCCCTCGAGGCCCTGGCGCGCATCACCTCCGCCCCGGATGAGGAAGAGCCCCGGAATTGACCGACATCCTGTCCCGCATCGCCGACTACAAGCGAGACGAGGTCGCGGCCCGCAAGGCCATGCGCAGCCTCGCCGATCTGGAGACGGCCGCCGCCGCCGCGTCGGCCCCGCGCGGTTTCCGCACCGCTCTTGAGACCCACGTCGAGGCGACGGGCCGCCCCGCCCTGATCGCCGAGATCAAGAAGGCCAGCCCGTCGAAGGGACTGATCCGGCCGGACTTCGACCCGCCCGCCCTCGCCCGCGCCTATGAGCGGGGCGGGGCCCAATGCCTGTCGGTCCTGACCGACGGCCCCAGTTTTCAGGGCGACGACGCCTTCCTGACCGCCGCGCGCGACGCGGTCGCCCTGCCCTGTCTGAGGAAGGACTTCCTCGTCGATCCGTGGCAGGTGGCCGAGAGCCGCGCCCTGGGCGCCGACTGCATCCTGATCATCCTCGCCATGATCGACGACGGTCTGGCCGGCGAACTTCTGGCCGAGGCCGATCGATTCGGCATGGACGCCCTGATCGAGACCCATGACGAGGCCGAGATGGCCCGCGCCTGCCGTCTGGGCGGCGATCTGGTCGGGGTCAACAACCGCTCGCTCAAGACCTTCGAGGTCGATCTGGAGACGACCGAACGCCTGGCCATGCTGAGCCCGGTCAAGGCCCTGCTGGTGGCCGAGAGCGGCATCTTCACGCCCGATGACGTCCAGCGGGTGTCGGACGCCCACGCGCAGGCGGTGCTGGTCGGCGAAAGCCTGATGCGTCAGGCGGATGTCGAGGCGGCGACGCGGGCGTTGATGTCGGAGCCAAGCGTCCGGTGAACCGGTTCCTGATCGGCTGCCTCGCGATACTTTGCTTGGGGACGAGCTGCGCACCTCACCGGCAAATCGCAACCGTTCAAACATCTTGTGACGGCCCAGATTCCTGCGCTGCAATTACCGTCGCCTTCGTTCATTTCGAAGGTCAGCGAGTACGGCTTCTGGTCGATGGGGTCGTCGTGCTGGACGAGGTTCTCAGCACCGACGATGACAGCACGGGCATCTCAAAAGTCATCAAGCTAGAGGCGGCCGCCGGTAGCGCGATCACGCTACTCATCGATGGAACTTTGGCAGACGGTGAAAGGCTTCAGGCAGCGACCCGCTCGATCGCCGTCAGTTGGAGGCCTCCATACTTCCACCAATCAGAAAACGTGGCGCTGCTGTTGGATTGACCGGCGTCAGAGGCGGTTGCCCATGATGTCAGCCGTTAAGTTGACATTAGCGAAGAACACTTACAGAACATCGGCAACGGTTCACGCCTTGTTCTGGATGATTCCCCGCCATGCTCACCAAGAAACAGCACGAGCTCCTGATGTTCATCCATGAGCGGATTCAGGAGACCGGCGTCTCCCCTTCGTTCGACGAGATGAAGGAGGCGCTGGATCTGGCGTCAAAGTCGGGCATTCACCGGCTGATCACGGCGCTGGAGGAGCGGGGCTTTATCCGCCGCCTGGCGCACCGGGCCCGGGCGCTGGAGGTCACCCGCATGCCGGACGAGGCCACGCCCCTGCGCGGACGCGGCGTCTTCCGGCCCGAGGTCGTTGAGGGCGGACGGCCCGTCGCGGCGGCCCCCGCCAATGACACCCGCGAACTGCCGCTACTGGGCAAGATCGCCGCCGGCACCCCCATCGCCGCCATCCAGCATGAGCGCGAACGCTATCCGGTGCCGGAGTCCATGCTGGGGTCCGGCGACCACTATATGCTCGAGATCGAGGGGGACTCGATGATCGAGGCGGGGATCCTGAACGGCGATCTGGTGGTCATCAAACGCGTCGATACCGCCGCCTCGGGCGAGATCGTCGTGGCCCTGGTCGAGGGCGAGGAAGCCACCCTGAAACGGCTGCGCAAGAAGGGCGGCTCCATCGCCCTGGAACCCGCCAACCGCGCCTATGAGACCCGCATCTTCGGCCCCGACCAGGTCGAGGTCCAGGGCAAGCTGGTCGGGCTGATCCGGCGGTATCACTAAGGTCCGGCACAGACCCTGCTTCAAATTCCGTCATCCTTGGAGTTGATCCGGGGATCGGACGCTCCTCCCACCCCGACAGGCAGGATGTCGCACGATCCGTGCATCATACCGGCCGCACGGCGGCTGAACCGCTGATCCCCGGATCAAGTCCGGGGATGGCGGCGTTTCGAAGATCACTCACGCCTCAGGCGCCTCCGGGTCGGCGATCCGCGTCCACGGCCGGTCGCCGCGCACCTCCGAGGTCCAGGTCGCCCGCCAGCCCGTCTGGCCGTCGCGCCACAACTCCACCGACCCGCCCCGCGCGAAATCGACGCCGTCCAGCACCAATCTGTCGTGACACTCCGCAGGCAGGCGAGGCAGCACAGCGCGACTGCTGACCACGGAGGCCGACCGGCACAGGGCCGCGAGCGCCTCAATCGATGGGGCGCGCGTTCCCCACCACAGCGCAACAGGAGCGGCGGCAGGGCTTGCCGGCGCACAGGCGTAGCGGCCGCAGGTCCAGCCGTTTTCGGGCCGATCCATCATCTCCAGTCCCCGGCGGCGCGACCAGAGCTCGACGGCGAATTCCCGCACGCCCGGCCGGACCACCACGGCCTGCCGCGCCTGATGGAAGGCGGCGTTGGTCCCGCCGTCGCCGATCCACAGGTCCGGCGTCGGGGCGCGCGGCCAGACCAGCACCGCCGCCGCCAGGGGCAGGCCCAGCCAGCGCAGCCGCCCCTGCCACAGACAGACGATCAGGATGCCGAGGAAGGCGATGGGCAGGACGAAATCCGGCGCGCTGGCCACCGTCCGCACCGCTCCGGGCAGGCCCGCCGTCCAGTGGCCGATCGTCAGCATCAGATCGATGCCCCGGCCGGCCACCCACAGGAACGGCGCGCCCAGACCGACCGGTTCCAGCAGGGCCCCCAGTGCCAGCGCCGGCATCATCAGAAAATCCGCCACCGGGGAGGTCGCCAGATTGGCGAGCAGTCCATAGACCGCCGTCCGGTTGAAATGCTGCATGGCGAACGGACCCGTAGCGAGCCCGGCCACCAGGCTGGCGGCGCAGGCGGCGACCATCCAGCCGCCGAACCTCTGCACCGCCACAATGGGCCAGGGCGCCGAGATCTCGCGCGGCCGGCGCGGCCAGGCCTCGACCAGGCCCACAAGGGCGGCGGTGGCGGCGAAGGACATCTGGAAGCCGGGCGTGACAATGGCCTCGGGCTGGATCGCCAGCACCACCAGGGCCGCGACGGCCAGGGCGTGCATGGTGATCGCCTGCCGGTCCAGCAGGATGGCGATGAAGGCGATCGAGGCCGTGATCGCCGCCCGCTCGGCCGGGGGCGGCGCGCCGGAGATGACCAGATAGGTCCCGACCGCGATCAGACCGGCCACGGCGGCGACCTTCTTGCCCGAGACCCGCAACGCCAGCCAGGGCCAGGCCGCCAGGGCCAGCCGGACGCTGAAGAAGACGAACCCGCCGACCACGGCCATGTGCAGGCCCGAGATCGACAGGATGTGGGCCAGCCCGGAATCGCGCATGGCGTCCAGATCGTCCTGACCGATCCAGGTCTCGTGGCCCGTCACCATGGCCGCGGCGACGCCTCCGGTGCGCGGCCCCAGACGCGCCACGATCCGCTCGGCCAGGCCGAAGCGGACGGCATTGACCTTCATGATCAGGCGCAGACCCCATGACGGCGGATCAAGACTGACCGCGCGAGTTTCTCCCAGTGCGAACGCCACCCCGCCCATGCCGGCGAAAAAGGCGTTGCGGCCGAAATCATAGGCGCCCGGCGCGGCGGGCGGCGGCGGCGGATTGAGGATGGCGAACAGCCGCACAGCCTCGCCGGGCCGGGGCGGCGGCCCCTTCACTGTGGCGCGCAGCCGGATCGGCGTGTCCTCCGGCGCAAGCCCGCGGATCCAGACCGGCGCCACGACGACACGGTGGCCGCGCTGGCCGGGACTGTCGACGTCCAGCACCCAGGCTTCCAGCACCGTCGGCGCCGCCATGGCCGGGGCGATCGGGGCGGCGACGCGCCCGGTGCGGATTCCGGACGCCGCCAGACCGGCCGCCAGACAGGCCAGCAGCATCAGGGGGACGGTCACCGGCCTTCCCGCGCCGGCTCGCCTCGTCGCCAGCCAGAGTCCGGCCGTCAGGATCGCGGCGGCGGCCATCGGCCAGAGCGGCGGCTCGGACCCGAGACTGAAATACAGGGCGCATCCGCCGCCGAAGGCCACCGGCGCCCACAACCGCCAGCGCAGCCCCTGTCGTCCCGGTTCGGCCCGCAGATCGGCCCACAGGCGGGTCCAAGGTCCACCCGGTGCGCCCGGACGGGCGTCATCCTGCATCTGCATCGTCGTGGTCATGCGACGCCCCCGGATCGCAATGATGTTTTCTGGTCAGAAAAAGCCTGTAAACACAAACACTGGACGGTCATCAGAGCGGTCTGCGAACCCCGGCCCGGCGGCAACGGTCCGCGAATAGATGCGACGAAGGTCGCGGGCGCTTGGATGATGCGCCGCAACAGACTAAGTGATTTCCCACAACGATAAAGGGGCCCGGCGTCTCCCGGTCCGGACCTCACCTTTGCGAAGGGGCTACAATGAGCGAAGACGTTAAATCCGCGACCCTCACCCTCGGCGACAAGTCCGTCGACCTGCCCGTCCTGTCCGGCTCGATCGGCCCGGACGTCATCGATATCCGCAAGCTGTACGGCGCGACCGACGCCTTCACCTTTGACCCCGGATTCACCTCCACCGCCGCCTGCGAAAGCGCCATCACCTATATTGATGGCGACGCCGGCGTCCTGCTGCACCGCGGCTATCCGATCGGCCAGCTGGCCTCACAGTCCAACTTCCTCGAAGTCTGCCACCTGCTGCTGCACGGCGAACTGCCGACGGCGTCGGAATATGCGGCGTTCGAGGAGACGGTCACGCGGCACACCATGCTGCACGCCCAGTTCGACCGCTTCTTCGAGGGTTTCCGTCGCGACGCCCACCCGATGTCGATAATGGTCGGCACCGTCGGCGCCCTGTCGGCCTTCTATCACGACAGCCTGGACATCCATGATCCGGTCCAGCGCAACATCTCGGCTATCCGCCTGATCGCCAAGATGCCGACCATCGCGGCCCGCGCCTATAAATACCATATCGGCCAGCCGTTCGTGTCGCCGCGCAACGACCTGAGCTATGCCGAGAACTTCCTGCGCATGTGCTTCGCCGTCCCGGCCGAGGACTATGTGGTCAATCCGGCCATGGCCCGCGCCATGGACCGCATCTTCACCCTGCATGCCGACCACGAGCAGAACGCCTCGACCTCGACCGTCCGTCTGGCCGGGTCGTCGGGCGCCAACCCCTTCGCCTGTATCGCCGCCGGCATCGCCTGCCTGTGGGGCCCCTCGCACGGGGGCGCCAATGAAGAGGCGCTGAACATGCTCAAGGAGATCGGCACCCCGGACAAGATCCCCGAGTTCATCGAGGGCGTGAAGTCCAAGAAATACAAACTGATGGGCTTCGGCCACCGGGTCTACAAGAACTACGACCCGCGCGCGACGGTGATGAAGGAATCGGCCGACGAGGTTCTGGCCGTCATCGGCGCCGAGAACGACCCGCTGTTCCAGGTCGCCAAGGAGCTGGAACGCGTCGCCCTGTCCGACGAATATTTCATCGAGCGCAAACTGTTCCCGAACGTCGACTTCTATTCGGGCATCACCCTGTCGGCGATGGGCTTCCCGACCTCGATGTTCACCGTCCTGTTCGCCCTGGCCCGCACCGTCGGCTGGATCGCCCAGTGGCAGGAAATGATCGGCGACCCCTCGCAGAAGATCGGCCGCCCGCGCCAGCTGTACACCGGCCCGACCGAGCGGGATTATGTGCCGATCAGCCAGCGCGGCTGATTGATTCACGGATCGAATGCCGAAGCGCCGGGGCGAAAGCCCCGGCGTTTTCTTTTGTCGTCAAGTCCCGCCGACGACCCTGAGAACCGCCTCCGCCGCCATTTCCGACGGATCGACCGGCCCCCGTCCCATCATCGCCAGAGCCGCCGTCTGACGCGCCGTCTGATCGACCCGCTTGGCAGGATCGGTCAGCAACCGCCCCACCTCGGCCGCGACCCTGTCCGGGGTGGCGTCGGTCTGGATCAGTTCGCGGGCGATTTCCTCGTCGGCGGCGTGGTTGAACAGGGTGGCGAACCTGCCGGTGAAGAAGGGCTTCATGATCGCATAGGACAGGGGCTGGAAACGGTAGGCGATGACCATGGGCGCGCCGGCGATGGCCAGTTCGGTCGAGACCGTGCCGCTGGTGGCCAGGGCCACGGTGGCGGCCCGCATGGCGGCGTATTTGTCGGCCTCGGTCACCTGATGGACGCGGAACGGCCAGGCGGCGATACGGGCCGCCACATCATCGGCGACCGTACCGGCCAGGACGACGGCGACCTCCAGCCTGGGGTCGGCGGCCTTCAACCGGGCGACGGCGGCCTCATAGACCGGGGTCATCAACCGGATTTCCGAGGGCCGGCTGCCCGGCAGCACCAGCAACAGGTCGGCGTCGGGCGTGATGCCCCGCGCGGCGCGGAAGGCGGCCGGGTCGGCCCCGGTCATGTCGGTGTGCAGGGCCTGCGACCCCACGACCGTCGTGGGCAGGCCCTCGCGCTCGAACCAGGGCGCGTCGAAGGCGTAGAGGGCCAGCAGGTGGTCGACCGAGGCCGCCAGGGTCTTCGCCCGCCCGGGCCGCGAGGCCCAGACCTGGGGCCCCACATATTTGATCAGCTTCACCTCCGGCAGGACCGCACGGATGGCCCTGGCGACCCGGATGGTGAAGCCCCAGCTGTCGATCAGGACGACGGCGTCCGGCCGCTCGCGCTGGGCCAGGGCGACCGTGTCCGCCACGCGGCGTTTGACCAGGCCGTAAGCCTTCAGCCCTTCGAGCCAGCCCAGAATGGACAGTTCGGCGATGTCGAACGGGCTGTCGATCCCCACCGCCGCCATCTTCGGGCCGCCGACGCCGACGAAACGCACATCGTCGCCCAGCCGTTTGCGCAGCGCCTGCGCCAGCCCGGCGCCCAGGGCGTCGCCCGAGGCCTCGGCGGCGACCAGCATGATCTTCATGGGCTGGCTCACAGGGGCTCGCCCCAGACGAAGAGACCCAGCCGGTCGGCTGCGGCGGCGATCTCCGCCCGATCGATCAGGATCAGTCGGCCGGCGAACCCGCCCACGCCCGCCAGACCGGCGGCGGCTGCCAGTTCCAGGGTCCGAGGCCCGATGACCGGCATGTCCACCCGCAGGTCCTGGATCGGCTTGGGGGCCTTGCCGAGCGCGCCCTTGCGATCGCCCTCACGGCCGCGCAGGTCCTGCGGCAGGCTGGCGACCCGCTGCAGCATGGCGTCCGTCCCCTCCTGCGCCTCGACCGCCAGCACAAGGCCGTCACAGACGACCGCGCCCTGACCGACATCCAGTTCGCCTGATTTTTCCGCGACATGGAGCGCCTTTTTCAGGTCTTCCATCTGTTCCGGCGTCGGCTGGATCGACCCCAGCGCGCCCGCGCCCAGGGTCTCGCCGCCCAGAATGTCGTCGGCCCCCTCGACCGAGAACCCTTCGGCCTCGAACACCGACAGGATCTTGCGCAACAGGGCGTCGTCGCCCTGGCCGGCCGCCTTGACGATGCCGGGCAGCAGGGTCGCCCCCTTGAAGTCGGGCTTCAGGCTCTTGAAGTCGGGCCGGCTGACGTTTCCGGCCAGACAGACGACGCGACATCCCGCCGCCTTCATCGCCTTCAGGATGCCGCCGATCTGGGCCATGCCGAAGTCGTCGCCGGGCCAGCGCGCCAGACGGTGATCGGCGAATCCGTCCAGCCGTACGACATAGAGCTCCCGTCCCTCGACCTCGCAGCGCTCGGCCACGGAGATGGGCAGGTCGCCGCCGCCGGCGATCAGGGCGAGTTTGGGCGCGAGCGTCATGCGCCCGTCTGGCGTGGAGAGGGCAGACACAGGGGGCGTTTTCCGTCCTCGCGGATGAAGGCGATGATCTCCATGATCTCCGGCAGGTCGGCGTAGTCGGCCGTTGCCGCCTCGACCCGGTCGGCGAAGGTTCCGCCGCCCTCGAACAGATCGCGATACGCCGCCAGCAGCCGCCGCACCGCATCCTTGCCATAGCCCTTGCGCTTCAGTCCGATCAGGTTGAGGCCGCGCAGCTCGGCGTGGTTGCCCCAGGCCGAACCATAGGGAATGACGTCGCGGGTCACGGCCGCCAGTCCCCCGATAATGGCGCCCTGCCCCACCCGGCCGTTCTGGTGCACGGCGCACAGGCCGCCGAGAAAGACCCTGTCGCCGATCCGGGCGTGGCCGCCGAGGGTGGCGTTGTTGGCCATGACCACGTTGTCTCCGACCACAACGTCGTGGCCGACATGGGCGCCGGTCATGAACAGGTTGTTCGAGCCGATGCGGGTGACGCCCGACCCTTGAGGCGTGCCGCGATTGAAGGTGCAGTGTTCACGGATCGAATTGTCCGCCCCGATCTCCAGCCGCACCGGCTCGCCGCGATAGCCGTTGTGCTGCGGGTCGCCGCCGATGACCGCGAAGGGATGGATCGCCGTTCGCGCCCCGACGTTGGTGTCCTGCTGGATCACCACATGGCTGACCAGAATCACGCCCTCGTCCAGCACCACGCCGGGGCCGACCGTGCTCCATGGCCCGATGATGACGTCATCGGCCAGCCGGGCCGAGGCGTCGACGATGGCGGTCGGATGTATGGACGCCATGGTCAGGCGACCGGTTCGTCGACGGTGACGACCATGGCCGCGAACTCGGCCTCGGCGGCCAGTTTGTCGTCAATGAAGGTCTCACCCCGGAATTTGAAGATATCGCCGCGCTGCCGGGTGACGACCACCTTCATCCGCAGCTGGTCGCCGGGCCGGGCGGGCTTTCGGAAGCGGACGCCGTCGATGGACATGAACATGATGACCTTGCCCTCGACCGCGACGTCGAGGCTCTTGGACATCAGCAGGGCGCCGGTCTGGGCCATGGCCTCGACGATCAGGACGCCGGGCATGACCGGATCGATCGGAAAGTGGCCGGGGAAGAAGGGCTCGTTGTGGCTCACGTTCTTGACGCCGGTGATCGAGGTCGAGGCCACAAAGTCCTCGGCCTTGTCGACCAGGAGGAACGGATAGCGGTGCGGCAGACGCCGCATGACCTCGGCGTAGTCGATTTTCCCGCCAACGGGCGGGACAGGAGTTGCGGATTCGCTCATGGGCGCTGGCCTTCGTCTCCGGCGCCTATGATTGCGCCTTTCGGGTTACCTGTTTGGCGAGCCACACGGCTTCGCGCAAGGACTGGCGGATCGGCTTGGCCGGGTAGCCCGACCAGGTCTCGCCCGGCGGAATGTCGGCCAGGACTCCGGCCCCGCCGGCGACCCGGGCGCCCGCGCCGATGGTGATATGATCGCCGACTCCCGCCTGGCCGCCGAACATCACATTGTCACCCGTCGTCACAGAACCGGAAACCCCCGTAAAGGCCGCCATCAGGTTGTTGCGGCCGATGACGCAGTTGTGGCCGATCATGACGAGATTATCGATCTTGGTGTTTTCGCCCACGACGGTATCGTCATAGGCGCCCCGGTCGATGCAGGTGTTGGCGCCGACGGTGACCCCGTCCTGAAGGATGACCCGGCCCAGCTGGGGAATGTCCACGGGCCCGGTGCTGGATCCTGCGGCCCCGAACCCCGATTCGCCGATCCGGGCGCCGGAATAGAGCTTCACCCGGTCGCCGATCAGGGCAAAGCCGATCGAGACGTTCGCCCCGATCTGACAGTCCCGTCCGATCTGGACCCCGGCGCCGATGACCGTATTGGCGCCGATTCGCGTCCCGCGCCCGATACGAACGCCCGGCCCCAGAACCACGCCGGGCTCGATCACGACGGTCTCGTCCTCACAGGCCTGATCGCGAGGCTCGAGCCCGTCGATACGGCGAGGCGCATGCAGCAGCATCGAGGCGCGCGCCCAGGCGGCCTGGGCTTCCGCAGACACGATGACGGAGCAGGCCGCAGGCGCGACCTCAACAGACGCCGCCGGCACGATGACGCACCCCGCCCGCGTTGCGGCGAGGGCCGGGGCGAATTTACGATCGGAGAGGAAGGAGACGGCCCGGCCGTCGGCAGACGCCAGGGGCGCGACATGGGCGACGACCTGACCGCCACTTCGCGCGACCTCGCCGCCGATCCGCGCCGCGAGGTCCGCGACAGGGATCGGCGAGAGGGTCTCGAAGAACCGGGCGTCCGGCAGGGCCATGCGCCCGGCTCCCGGTCTTACTGGGCCTGCGGCGCCTGGACCGGAACCGCCATACGGTTGAAGGTCAGGGTCGGCAGGGCGGCGTTGAGGCGTTCGATCACGGTCGGGGTGATGTCCATGGCCGGGTTCATCACGAACACGCTCTCACGGTCGATCAGGATGCCGCAGCCGCGTTCCTGATAGACGGCGACGAGTAGCGGCTCCACAGCCTGGGAAATCTTCTCGCGCTGGGCGCTCAGCGTGTAGCGCAGTTCGGCGGTGCGGGTCTGTTCCAGCTGCTGGGCTTCCTGGGCGCGCTGCTGCAGGGCGGCGCGACGCGACTGCAGCTCAGCGGCGGGAATGGTCGCCTGGCCGGCCTGAAGGGCCTGGGCCTCGGTCTGGAGCGTGGTGGCATAGGGCTGCAGCTCGCCGTCGACCTCGGTCGCCAGCTGTTGCATCCGGGTCTGGACGGAGACGCCCGCCGTCGACTGGGCCAGCAGCTGCTGGTTGAAAAAGACGCAGACACCGGGGATGACCGGGCCGACATTGACCGGGGCGGCGGTCTGGGCGGTAGCGGTGGTGGCGACCAGCGAGGCCAGCGCAACAGCGCCGATGACGAACGGTTTCATATTCAGCCTTCAGACGGTCCGGACGGACCAGGGGTTGGAGTCTAGAATTGGGTGGAGGTGGAGAAGCGGAAGGTTTCGGTCTTGTCGTAGTCTTCCTTGGACAGAACCTGCGACAGGTCGAACCGGATCGGCCCCATCGGCGACTTCCAGTGGATGCTGATGCCGGCGGCGGCGCGGAGCGTCATGTCGTCAACAATATTGGCGTCGCGCGTTCCGGTCGAGGTCAGGGTGTAACGGTCGTCCAGGACGCCCAGAGTACCGACGTCGGTGAACAGCGAGGTCTTGATGCCGTACTGCTCGGGCAGGAAGTTCGGCAGCGTCAGCTCCAGGCTGCTCACGGCATAGAAGTTGCCGCCGAGCGCGTCGGTGGTCAGCAGATCGCGCGGCCCCATGCCGGCGGTCTCGAAGCCGCGGAAGGTGTTGCCGCCCTTGAAGAAGCGGTCGTTGATGCGGACCGCATCGCCGCGCCAGCCCGAGACATAGCCCACCGAGCCCTGCAGGCTGACAATCCACTGGGGCGAGAGGCCGTAGTAGAGCGTGGCGTCGGCCTCGGTCTTCACATAGTTCACATCGCCGCCCAGGCCCGCGAAGTCCTGACGGAACGAGCCTGTCCAGCCGCGCGTCGCCCGGATCGGATCGTTGCGGCGGTCAATGGCCAGGGTGTAGCCCACCGAGGAGTTCAGCGAGGCGCCGACCTGTTCGCAGAGCGCCCGCGATCCGGATCCGCCGCTGGCGCAGTAGCCCGTCGGCACGATGATCTCGTCGTCCTTGATGAAGTAACGCGCACTCAGTCGGGTATAGCCGTTGATGGGATAGGCGATCCGCAGGCCGGCCCCGGTCGAGCGATAGTCGAACGACGACTCTTCCTGGAAGTCGAAGCGCGAGTGGAACAGGTCAAACCCGGCGCCGAGATCACGTCCGAGGAATTTGGGCTCGGTGAAGCGGAAGTCGATGTTCTGGCGCAGAGAGCCCCATTCGGCGCGGGCCACGACGTTCTGGCCCCGCCCGCGGAAATTGCGCTCGGTGATTCCCAGATTGACCACGAAACTGTCCACCGAGCTGAAGCCCGCCCCGACCGACAGCTCGCCGGTGGGCTGTTCGGTCAGATTGACATTGACGACGGACCGGTCGGGCGCGGATCCGCGCGTCTCGTCGACGGTCACATCCTTGAAGAAGCCGAGCGCCCTGAGGTTGTTGCGCGAACGCTCCAGCAGGGCGCGGTTGAAGGCATCGCCCTCGGTCAGCATCAGTTCACGACGTACGACCGGGTCAATGGTGCGGGTGTTGCCCACGATGTTGATGCGGTCGATGTAGACCCGCTGCCCCTCGCTGACGTTGAAGGTGACATCGACCGTATCGGTCTCGGGATTGGCCTTGTAGCTGGGCTTGATGTCCACGAAGGCGTAACCGGCCGAACCGGCGGCGAACGTCAGGGCGTCGACGGAGCTTTCGATCTTGTCGCTCTCGAACAACTGACCCTTCTGGATGGGGATCAGCAGCTCGAGGAATTCAGGGTTCAGCCGCGCATTCTCGGTAACGACCTTGATCTCGCCGAAGTTGTAGCGGTCTCCCTCGTCCACCGTCAGGGTCAGGCCGAAGGCGCTGTCGTCCGGGACCAGTTCGGCGACCGCCGAGATGATGCGGAAGTCATAATAGCCGCGGTTGGTATAGAATTTCCGCAGCTGTTCCCGGTCATAGTCCAGCCGGTTGGGATCGTAGTTGTCATTGGAACTGAACACCCGCCACCAGTCGGACTGTTTGGTGACCATGACCTCGCGCAGGTCGGAGTCCGAATAGGCACGGTTGCCGAGGAAGGTGATGGCCTGAAGGCCGGTTTCGGGGCCTTCGTCGATCTCGAAGACGACATCGACGCGGTTCTGTTCCAGCTGGACCAGCTTGGGCGTGACCGTGGCCGAGATACGGCCGGACAGACGGTACAGTTCGATGATCTTGCCGACATCTTCCTGCACCTTGGCGCGGGTATAGATGCCGCGCGGGGCCAGGGTCACCTCGTCGGTCAGCTTCTTGAGGCTGAGCGCGCTGTTTCCCTCGAACACCACCTGGTTGATGATCGGGTTCTCGACGATGGTGATCACCAGATCGCCGTTCGGCTGCAGACCCAGTTGAACGTCAGCGAAAAGCTGGGTCCGCGTCAGGGTGCGAAGGGCCACGTCCAGAAGCGCCGCATCGACCGTGTCGCCCGGCTGGATCGGCAGGTAGGAGAGGACCGTGGTCTGGTCGATCCGCTGGTTGCCGCGCACCAGGATGCGGTTGACGACGCCGGACTCGTTCTGGGCGGCCGGGGCCACAGCGGCGGATGGGGGCGCGGTCTGGGCGGACGCCGCTCCGGCGAGACCGCCGGCGACGACCAGGGCCAGAACACTGCAAACAGGCGCACGCCAGCGACCAGTCATGGATATGGAAGCGCGCGTTTGGATCATCGTCATCAGGGGAACCATCGGGGGCTGGCGTCGGCTCACGAGACGAGCCCGCCGAGGAATTTGAACAGGTTGAGCTTTTGCAGGTCGTTCCAGGTCGCGAACAACATCAAACACGCCAGCAAAGCAAGACCGACCCGGTATCCCGCCTCCTGAACCCTGGCCGCCACAGGTTTTCTCGCCACAGCCTCATAGGCGTAGAAAACGAGGTGGCCACCGTCCAGAACGGGGATGGGCATCAGATTGATGAAGCCGATTCCGATCGAAAGTATGGCGGCGAACTGGAATAGCATCAGGGCGAGGTTGGCGGCCTTCAACTCCGCCGGTCCCTCCCCCGCCGTCGCCTGGGCGGTGATGCCGCCGGCGGCCTTGGCGATGCCGAGCGGCCCGTTCAGCAGGGCTCCCGATTCACGACCGGTGAAGATGCGTCCGAGATAGCTCAGCGTCGTCGACAGGACATCGCTGATCTGGCGACCGGCGGCCCCGACGGCCTCGACCGGATTGTATCGGATGATCCGGACCTCGCTTCTCTGGGTCACCAGGGGCACGCCGATCTTGCCGATCGCCACACGTCCGGAAATCGCGTCCTCCGTCACCGTGCGCACGGGAACGGCGGTCAGCCGGAGCGGCTGGCCATTGCGCTCCACCTTGAAGGCGACCGGCGTGTCGGAGTTGAGCGAGACGACCCGGATCACATCCTGCGGGCTGCGGGCCGGGCGGCCGTTCACCTCGACGATCAGATCACCGGCGCGGAAGCCCGCCGCCGCCCCTGGCGTCCCGGCCGGCACCTCGGCGACCCGGGGCGGCGAGATCTGGTCGCCCAGCAGGCTGAACACCCCCGTGAAAATCACGAGGGCGAGGACGAAATTCGCAAAGGGCCCGCCCGCCACGATCAGCATCCGCTGCCATACCGGCTTGAAATGGTAGTAGGCGCCGAGGGCGGCCGGCCCCTCCTCGGCGGTGATCCGTTGTTTCAGCTCCGCCAGCCCGGCCTGGTCCGGGACGCTGGAGGCGTCGAGATCGCCGGAGAATTTGACATAGCCGCCCAGCGGCATCCAGCCGATGCGCCATTCGACGCCCCGCCTGTCGGTGCGCTGGAACAGGGCGCGGCCAAAGCCGATGGCGAACCGGTCGATCTTCACCCCGAAGGCGCGGGCAACCCAGTAGTGGCCGAGTTCATGGATGGTGACGACCAGGGTCAACACCAGCAGGAACGGCACGACATAGGTCAGGATCTGACCAAGGAAGTTCAACATCGGCTGTAGACGCTCCGTTCCGCCTCAGGCGGCGATGGCCAGGTTCGCAACGACGGTCTGCGCCAGTCGACGCGACTGGCCGTCCACATCAAGCGCCGCTTCACACCCGTCGCCATGACCCGAGCCGATCCCGAGCGCAACCGCCCGGTCGAGGGTTTCGGCGACGACTGCGGCAATATTGAGAAAGCCCAGCTTGCGGTCAAGAAACGCATAGGCCGCAACCTCATTGGCCGCGTTGAACACAGCCGGCGCCCAGCCTCCGGCGGCCAGGGCGTCGCGCGCCAGACGCAGGGCCGGAAACCGGACGTCATCGGGCGCCTCGAACGTCAGTCGCCCGAGGGAGGCCAGGTCCAGCTTCGGCGCCGGCCACGCCAGGCGGTCCGGCCAGGCCAGGGCGCAGGCGATCGGCGTCTTCATGTCCGGCGGCCCCATCTGGGCCAGGGTCGAGCCGTCGACGTATTCGACCAGGCTGTGAATGATCGATTCCGGATGGACGACGACATCGATCCGCCCGACCGGCATGTCGAACAGATAGGCGGCCTCGATGGTCTCCAGACCCTTGTTGGCCATGGTGGCGCTGTCGACCGAAATCTTGGCGCCCATACTCCAGTTCGGATGGGATACGGCCTGCTCGGGCGTGACCCGGCGCATCGCCTCTCCGGACAGGCTGCGGAACGGGCCGCCCGACGCCGTAAGGATCAGTCGCGAAACCCGCTCCGGGGCCTCGGCGGGGAAGACCTGGAAGATGGCGGAATGTTCGGAATCAACCGGGATCAGCCGCCCCCCGGCCTGTCGGATGCGGTCGATCAGGCGAGGCCCGCAGCAGACCAGGCTCTCCTTGTTGGCCAGGGCCAGGGTCGCGCCCGTCCCGGCGGCCGCCCAGGTCGAACGCAGACCCGCCGCCCCGACGATGGAGGCCATCACCAGATCGGCCGGCCGTGTCGCGGCCTCGACCACGGCTTCGTCCCCGGCCGCTGTCTCGATACCCGTTCCCGCCAGGGCGGCGCGAAGCTCGCCCAGTTTCGCAGGGTCGGCGATGACGGCGACCCGTGGGCGCCAGCGCAGGGCCTGTTGCGCCAGACGTTCGACATTGCCGCCGCCCGTCAGCGCCTCGACCTCAAAGGCCCCGCTGCCCGCCGCCTCGGCCTGTTGCATCAGGTCCAGCGTCGAGCCGCCGACCGATCCGGTCGACCCCAGCACCGTGATCCGGCGACGAATCATATCGCCCCCTCCAGAAACAGCACCAGCAGCCGGCCGCCGGCGACCACGACCACGGCGAACATCAGCCCGTCCACCCGGTCGAGCAGGCCGCCATGTCCGGGGATGAGGTTGCCGGCGTCCTTGACGCCGAAACGACGCTTCAGGGCCGATTCCCACAGATCGCCCGCCATCGTGGCCAGGGCGGCGACCAGACCGAGGACTGCGCCCCAGAAGACGTTCAGCCGGCCCATCTCCAGCCAGGCCGCCATGGCGCCGCCGGCGACCATCCCGGCGACGAGGCCGCCGACAAAGCCGGACCAGGTCTTGTTCGGCGAAAAACGCGGCCACAGTTTCGGCCCGCCCACCAGGCTGCCGACCAGATAGGCCAGGATGTCGGACGCCCAGGCGACGGCGAACACCAGCACCGTCCAGTGCAGGCCGATGGTATCGTGGCCGTCGCGCAGCCAGATCAACAGCACGACCGGCCAGCCCAGATAGAGGACGCCATAGGCCGTGTTCAGCGCCTGCAACCCCCTCAGCCGCGCCGCCGCGCCGGCCATCAGCGCCCCTGCCAGCAGCAGGCCGAGACCGACCGGAAGCCGCCCCAGATAGGTCGTGACGACCGCAGCGACAACGACGACGGCGATGATCGACGCCATGACCCGCCAGGCGCCGTGGGCGCTCATCATCGCCCATTCCATCGCCAGCAACCCGGTCGCGACGATCAGGAGCCCCAGAAACCAGACGCCGCCTGCCCAGGTCGCCAGGACGGCGGCGGGCGCCAGGACGGCGGCCGAGGCGGCGCGCAGGGCGATGTCGCGGGTCCGCAGCGCCATCAGCCGGCCGCCATGGCCGGACGGGCCTCGACGCCGCCGAAGCGGCGCTCCCGCATCCTGAAGGCGGCGACGGCCTCGGCGAGGGCGTCATGGCCGTAGTCGGGCCAGAGCACGTCCTGGAACACCATCTCGGCATAGGCCGCCTCCCACAGGAGGAAGTTGGACAGACGCTGCTCGCCCGACGTGCGTACGATCAGGTCGACCTCGGGCGCCCCGGCCGAAGACAGGCCGGCGCCGAGGGTCGCCTCATCCAGAGGACCGCAGGCCTCGCCGGCCAGCAGCCGGTCGATATGACGCTGGGCGGCGTCGACGATGTCGGCGCGCCCGCCGTAGTTGAAAGCGACCTGTAACAGAAAGCGGTCATTGCGCGCCGTGCGGGCCTCGGCGCTGTCGATGATCCGGACGATATCCGCCGGCAGGCCCTGACGGCGACCGAGGACCCGCAACCGGACGCCCTCGCGCTCCATACGGTCCAGATCGCTGGTCAGATAGTTCCGGACAAGCCCCATGAGGTCCGAGACCTCATCCGCCGGCCGCGACCAGTTCTCTGTCGAGAATCCGAACACCGTCACACATTCCAGGCCGAGACGCGGCGCGGCCTCGATGGTGCGCTTCAGCGCCTTGACCCCCTCCCGGTGCCCCATGACCCGGGGCAGGCCCCGCGCCTTCGCCCAGCGTCCATTGCCGTCCATGATGATGGCGACGTGGCGTGGACCGGCGGGCGACCCGGGCCGACCGTCGGTGAGGGCCGTCATGTCGTGGATTCCAGTGCGAGGGCGTCCGGGGTCTGGGGCAAGGGGCGGATCGTTGCGGCGGCTGTGGGGTGGGCGGGTCTGGCGTCAGACCTGCATGATCTCAACTTCCTTGGTCTTCAAGGTATCGTCGATACGCTTGATGGCCGCATCGGTGTCCTTCTGGACCTCGGCCTCCATCTTTTTTTGCTCGTCCTGGCTGATATCGCCGGCCTTCTCGGCCTTTTTCAGGTCGTCGTTGGCGTCGCGACGAACGTTGCGGACCGCGATTTTCTGCTGTTCGGCGTATTTGGCCGCCAGCTTGGCCAGATCCTTCCGGCGCTCTTCCGTCAGGGGCGGCACGGGGATGCGAAGCATCTGTCCGTCGACGATCGGATTGAGGCCGAGGTTGGCGTTGCGGATCGCCTTCTCGACGGCCGACACCATGCCCTTGTCCCAGACGCTGACCGAGATCATGCGCGGCTCGGGCACGCTGATGGCGGCGACGGCGGTCAGGGGCGACGAGGCGCCATAGGCCTCCACCTTGACCGGATCCAGCAGGCCGGCGTGGGCCCGGCCGGTGCGCAGGCCGCTGAACTCTTCCTTCAGGGCGGTCACAGCGCGGTCCATACGGTCGCGGTAGGTCTTCAGATCGGGTTTCGCCATCGTCGTGTCTCCTCGGTTTCGGTCTTCAGGGTCGGCCGGCGGTCAGGCGGCCGGCGTGTCGCTGATGACGGTGAACGTGCCCTGACCGCTCAGGACCTTGCGCAGGGAATCTTCCTCACGGATCGAGAAGACCACGATGGGAATGCGGCTCTCGCGCATCAGGGCGATCGCCGCCGCATCCATGACCCGCAGGTTCTGGGTCAGCACGTCCTGATAGGTCAGGCGGTCGTAGCGGGTGGCGGCCTTGTCCTTCTTGGGATCAGCCGAATAGACGCCGTCGACCGAGGTGCCCTTCAGCAGGGCGTCGCAATTCATCTCGGCGGCGCGCAGGGCGGCGGCGGTGTCGGTGGTGAAATAGGGATTGCCGGTGCCGGCGGCGAAGATGACCACCCGCCCCTTTTCCATATGGCGGACGGCCCGGCGGCGGATATAGGGCTCGGCGACGGCGGCCATGGGAATGGCGCTCTGCACGCGGGTCTCGACGCCGATCTTCTCCAGGGCATTCTGCATGGCGAGGGCGTTCATGACCGTGGCCAGCATGCCCATATAGTCGGCGCTGGCGCGCTCCATGTCCGCCGCCGCCTTCGACAGGCCACGGAAGATATTGCCGCCGCCGATGACGAGACAGATCTCGGTGCCGCCCTCGGTCACGCCCTTGATGGCGGCCGCGACCCCGTCGACGGTCTGCATGTCAATGCCATAGCCCTGCTCGCCCATCAGGACTTCGCCCGACACCTTCAGCAGGACGCGCTTGTAGGCAGGCTTGGGGCTGGCGTGGGTCATGAGTGTCTTTCTGGTCGGAGTCGGCGCGTCATCATAGACGATTGGCGCGCCCGGCTTCAAAGCCGAACGCGCCGATCCGTCAATATCGGGCGGCGCCGGTGCGCGCGCCCTGTCTGCCCGATCAATTCGGCGCGGGATAGGCGTAGGGATCGCTTGCCGTCGGCCGGGTCGGCAGCGGCATGCGCGGCAGGGGTTCGTCGCTGTTGGCGGCGCTGAGCAGGACGCTGGCCAGAACCACGGCCGCCTGCCGCAGATCCTCGGGCTTCAGGTGATCGTAGCTGTCGATCGAGGTGTGGTGAAGCCGGCTGCCGTAATCGAGCGGGTCCTGGATGAACTGGAACCCGGGAATGCCGACGGTCTGCATATAGACGTGGTCGGTGCCCCCCGACGGGCGCAGGGACACGGTCGAGACCCCCATGCTGGCGAACGGCGCCAGCCAGTCCCGCAGGACCGGCGCGGCGGCGATATTGCCCTCGGCATTGATGCCGCGGATCTTGCCCGAGCCGTTGTCGATATTGAAATAGGCCACCAGGTCGCCATGACCCTCCCGCGGCTGGATCGGCCAGCGGGCGCGCCAGGTCTGGCCGTTCGGCAGGGCGTCCGCCGCCGCGTCCCCGAGAGGCGCGCGCGTGGCCAGGTGCTGGTCGACATAGGCCAGTGAGCCGAGCAGCCCCTGCTCCTCGCCATTCCACAAGGCGAACCGGATGCTGCGCTTCGGACGGACGCCCAGGGTCTTCAGGATGCGGGCGGCCTCCATGATGACGGCGCTGCCGGCGGCGTTGTCGACCGCACCGTCCGATGCGACCCAGCTGTCCAGATGGGCGCCGGCCATGACATATTCGCCCGACCGGTCGGTCCCGGGGATGTCGGCCAGGATGTTGTAGGCCTTGACGTCCTCATCGTGGAACCGGACCTCGCTCATCAGTTCCAGCGTCGGCGGCGTATCGGTCAGGGCCAGCCGGGCCAGACGGCGGTAGTCCTCGGCCGCCAGCTCCATCCCCGGAACCTTCGGCGTGGCGCCGACCCGGTAGGTATAGCCTGTGCCGTGCAGCAGCCCGCCATCCCGTTGCGACATCCGGACCATGGCCAGGGCCCCCTCCTCCGCGAGGAAGGCATCCAGTTGCAGGGCGAAATCGGCGCGGCCCGAGCGCGCCGCCTTTTCGGCGGCGTCGGGGTCGTGGCGCGGCTGGACGAAGCTGGCGGGATTGGCCAGGTCGGCGTCGGTCCAGCGGCGGAACGGGGCCTCCGTCGGCTCTGAGCCCGTGTCGGGCCGGGTCACCATGACGATCTTGCCGCGCAGCTTGCCGCGCCATTGGTCAAACTGGCCGGCGCTGGTGATCGTGGCCACCACGACCCCGCCGCTCACCACGCCATCCGTGGAAGGAGTCCAGGCGATCGGAATGGCTCTCAGGTCGATGACCCGGGGCTCCGTCATCCGGGCGCTGGACCGGACGATGGACCAGCCGCGTCCGAACTCGAAACCCTCGGCCCGGATGTTGGACAGACCCCAGTCGCGGAACCGCGCCTGGGTCCACCGTTCGGCTTCGCGCATCTGCGGCGAGTTGGTCATACGCCCCCCGATCCGGTCGGTCAGGTGGGCGGCGGTCAGCATCACCTCGGAGTGATTCAGGCCCTGATCGATGATGCCGTTGACGGAGTCGAGATCGACCGGCTGGGCGAAGGCCGGCGCAGCGGCCAGAAGGCTGATGGCGGAAACGGCGGCAAGCAGACGCGACAAGACCAGACCCCTTGTTCAGTGAGGGGTCACATGTGCCGCGAACAGATGGAATCCGCAAACCCCAAACGAATGAAGGGCCGGCGATCGCTCGCCGGCCCTTCTATCCTTCGCCCGTCTGATCAGGATCAGGCCTGCGGCGCCATCATCGAGGCGACCTCGGCGGCGAAGTCCGGTCCTTCAACCTTCTCCACGCCTTCACCCAGGGCCAGGCGGACGAAGCCGGCCAGATGCAGGTTCGACGAGCCGAGTTCCTTGCCCGTGTTGGCCACCAGCTGCTCGATGGTGACGTCCGGGTCCATGACGAACGGCTGTTTGGTCAGGACCACGTCCTTCTGGAACTTGTTGATCTGGCCTTCCACGATCTTGGCGATCATGTTTTCCGGCTTGCCCTCTTCCTTGGCCTTTTCGGTCAGGACGGCGCGTTCCTTTTCGATCGCGGCCGGGTCCAGATCGTCGGTGTTCAGCGACAGCGGCGCCGTGGCGGCGACGTGCATGGCGATCTTGCGGCCCAGTTCGCGCAGGGCGGACTGATCGCCTTCGCCTTCGAGAGCCACCAGCACGCCGATGCGGCCGACGCCCGGCGACACCGCGTTATGGACATAGGTCGAGACGACGCCTTCCGACACCGACAGGCGGGCGGCGCGACGCAGTTGCATGTTTTCGCCGACGGTGGCGATCAGCTGGGTGACCTCGTCCTGGACGGTCGTTCCGCTTTCCAGCCTGGCGCCGTGCAGGGCCTCCAGGCTGTCGTGATCCAGACCCTGAAGGGCGAAGGCCTTGGCGGCGTTCTGGAACAGTTCGTTGCGGGCGACGAAGTCGGTCTCGGCGTTGAACTCGATGGCGGAGGCGACTTCGCCCTTGCCCTCAGGGCGCGCGGCGACGGCCACCAGGCCCTCGGCGGCGACGCGGTCGGCCTTCTTGGCGGCCTTGGACAGGCCCTTGGCGCGCAGCCAGTCGATCGCGGCATTGATGTCGCCGTCGGTTTCCTGCAGCGCCTTCTTGCAATCCATCATGCCGACGCCGGACTTGGCGCGCAGTTCCATGACGAGGGCGGCGGTGATCTCAGCCATTGTATAGCTCCTGGTATCGAATCGGGGGTCTTCGCAATGCGGGAACGGCCGGGCTGATCTAGCCCGGCCGCATGTCAGTTTGACGGACGGTCCGGAATACCGGACCGAACCGGTCAGGCGTTGGTCTGTTCCTCGGCGACGGGCGCTTCAGCCGACGGCTCCTCGCCCGAGGCGGCGAGCATTTCCTCGCCGACAGCTTCGGTGCCGGCCGGGGCGGCGTCGGCGGCAACCGGCGCAGCAGTTTCAGCCAGCATCGGCTCGACCGGGTTCTCGGACGCGCCCAGGTCGATGCCCGACTGGGACGCGCCGGCGGCCAGGCCGTCCAGCACGGCGTCGGCGATCAGGTCGCAGTAGGTCTGGATGGCGCGGGCGGCGTCATCGTTGCCCGGGATTGGATAGGTGATGCCGTCGGGGTCCGAATTGGTGTCGAGGATGGCGATGATCGGGATGTTCAGCTTGCGGGCTTCCTGGATCGCAATCGCTTCCTTGTTGGTGTCGATCACGAACATGATGTCCGGAATCGAACCCATGTCCTTGATGCCGCCCAGCGACAGCTCCAGCTTGTCCTTCTCGCGTTGAAGGGTCAGCAGCTCCTTCTTCACCCGGCCGTCGCCGCCCGATTCCAGCAGCGTCTCCAGCTCGCGCAGGCGGGCGATCGAGCCCGAGACGGTGCGCCAGTTGGTCAGGGTGCCGCCGAGCCAGCGGTTGTTCATATAGTACTGGGCGCAGCGCTTGGCGGCCTCGGCCACCGGATCGGCGGCCTGGCGCTTGGTGCCGACGAACAGCACGCGACCGCCCTTGGCGGCGACTTCACGCACGGCCACCAGCGCCTGATGGAACAGGGGCAGGGACTGCGACAGGTCGATGATGTGGATGTTGGAGCGCGATCCGAAGATGTAGCGTTCCATCTTCGGGTTCCACCGGTGCGTCTGGTGGCCGAAGTGGGCGCCGGCTTCGAGGAGCGAACGCATGGAGACGTCAGGCAGAGCCATTGTTGGAAGTCCTTTTTCCGATTGTTCCGCCGCAGACGGGTAAAGAGCCGGATGACTCCTCGGAACGGCCCGGATCGGGATGTCTCCCCGACCCACGCCACGCCTGCGTGTGAAGTGGGCGCGGACATAGGCGTATCGGCGGAAAAAGGCAAGCGGCAACAAGACCTCTGTACCGTCAGGTTTGGAAACTGGCTCCCGGCCCGACCCTTCTCCAAGTTCGCTCCAGTAAAGCAGGAGCCGACCATGATCCTTCCCGACAGCCTTGACCGTCGCAACCTTCTCAAAGCCGCCGCCGCCTCAACGCTTCTCACCGTGGGCGGGGTCGCCTTGCCGTCGATGGCCATGGCTGCCGACCGTCGCGTCCGGATCGTAAACGGTCGCGCCATCGCGGGTATTCGTCGTGTCATGATCGGCAGCTTCGGCCTCAATTTCGTGACCGAGCGCAAGGCCAGTCAGTCGGTGGGCGGCGGTTTCCGGTCCCGACTGGCGTCCTCAAGCGTCAATGTTCAAACGAACCTGGCGGGCTTGATGGCTGAAGACTACATCGCCGCCGCCGATGCGGCCTATGGAGCCGCCATCTCGGCCCTTGGAGGCAGAGGCATCGACGTTGTGGACAACACCAGCCTGATTGCCTCCTTGCGCGACCGGGTGGCCCCCCAGCCCAACGGTGCATCCGACCAGTTTAGCGAAGGCGGCGGATCCTCGGTTGAAATGGTCCGGTATGGCCCCTCGGCCTTTGGTGGCTTTTTCCCGCTGCAGGGGTGGGTTTCGACAGGGGGCGGATTTGCCGGGATTGCGAACATGGGGGCCTTGCGCGCAGGCCTGACTGCCACAGAACATCTGAGGGAGCAGGCGCGGGCGAATGATGTCGCCGTCATCGGCCTTCTGCTCACCGTCAATCCGGTCAAGATGACGGCTGACCAGGGTTCGGAATGGCGGGTACCGGATGTCTTTGGCAACGGCGGACTGGTACGGACCACAACCATCAACACGGAAACCGGATTGTCGTCCAACCCACACAAGACCTGGATGGACGTCTATCCGACCTCCGGTCGTCCAGGTCAGGTATCGGTCCAGGCAGAAATCGGAGTCAGAGGCGGCATCGGCACCCTGGACAACTCGACATCGGGCGGAATGCGCGCCCTCGAAGGGCTGGCTAATGCACTTTCCAACCCTCTTCTCGGAGGAAGCGGCCGCAGTTCAAGAAGCGAATCCTACACGCTGAATGCAGACGCCCCTTCGTACATCGCGGGTGTCGGCGCCCTGGGACTGGACGTGACCGACGCCCTCGCGGCGCCATTGGCCTGAATGACGGGTGGCCTGAATGACGGGCCAAACCTCTTCAGGCCCGGATCCGGTTTCATCCCGGACAGCCGGATGATCGCCGCGCCGGCCGCGAATCGCACCCGGGCTATGGGCACACGACGGTCACTGGATTTGCCGCTGGACGGGCCCAGCGTTGGTCGCTGGCCTTCGCCTGCGACCAACGGACCGGTGGGCGGCGCTTCCGCGTCCTGACGGCGATCGAGCCGGTGATCGGAGGATCACATGGCGTCCAGGAGGGCCTGGGCCTTGTCGCGATGCATGGTGATCTTCTCGACCATGCCCCGCCCGAACTCCGCCAGGGCGGGCGCCTCGGTATTGTCGGCAAAGCCGTTCAGAACCGTCAGGGTTTCATCATGCGCAGCCACCTGCTGCTGCAGCCACACGCGGTCGAAATCGGCCGGCGACGCCGCGTTCAGATTGTCGATCAGACCCTGACGACGCTCGTCCATGCCGGTTGGAAGCGTCACGCCGGGCGCCGCTGTCGGGGCAAGGGCTTTCAGACGCGCCGTCGCGGCGGCATGGTCGACCGTCAGGGTGGCGGCCAGATCGCGAACGGCGTCGTTCCGCGACTTCGAGGCGGCGATCCGCGCCGCTTCCAGCTCATACATGTTGGAGATGGTCAGTGCGCTGACAAACCCCTCAACCGTATTGGCGCCCAGTATCGCGGCCGAGGTCTGGCCGACCGCCATGGAGGTTGCGTCCTGGGCGGCGTTGACCGCCGAGCCGGCCTCATTGGCCGTGTTGTCGGCCTCCTGCTGCGTACAGGCGCCGAGCGCTGCGACGCAGGCGGCGCTGGCGAGGATGGTGCGAATGTTCATTGGCGTGTCTCCCTTTGAGAAGGAAAAACACACGGCGCCATGGCCAGTTCCCCGCAGGGACGTGCCCCTCAAGGCTCCGGCAGGTCGTACTCCAGATCATAGCGGTGTTCGCCGTCCGCGATCGTCAGGTGGAATACGCCTGATATGCCGGCCAGATCGCCCGTACCGGACCCCGGTACGATGGTGATCAACAGCGACTGCTCGCCCCTGTCCATCAGGCCGCGATGCACCAGGGCGAAACTGCCTGTCCGCCCGTCGATCGTCCCGTTGACCCGCTCCATGGCCACATAGGCCCCGGAGGCGCCGGGGGCCATCGTCGCCAGCATCTCGCCCGTACCGGTTCCGGTCAGGTCGCCGTGGAAGGTTTTGGCCAGCGTCATCCGACCCGGAACATCAGCGGCGGATTCCGGCGAGGGCGGGACGGGGGTGATCGAGACATCAAAGGTCCCGCGTGCGTGCTGCATCCCTGTCGCTCCCATCTGTATGGCGAACATCACCGCCGCCGAAATCGCCAAAAGCCCCGCCATCAGGCGTCTTCCAGCATCAGGACGCCCGGCGCGGTCTTGAGCGCCCCGCGTAGCGCCGCATCCAGACGGTAACGGCCGGGCAGACGCATCTCCACCTCGTGTCGTCCATCCAGACTGGCGACCAGCAGCACCTCCCCTCCCCGTCCGCCCGCGCCGCCGGCTCCGGACGCCGCCCCGGCCGTCGCCCGATCCAGCCGGGCGCGAATGGCGGCCGGGTCGACCGCCCGGGCGGAGACATGGACCCGCAGGGCCGCGCTGGAATCGTCGATCACGGCATCCAGCCGGCTGGCGTCATCGCCGAAGAACCGCACCTCGCCGTCCGCCGACTTGGCGCGGATCCGGACCATGACGGCCGTGCCGACCTCCAGCACCTCGCGGCATTTGCGCAGCTGTTCCGGCGGGAACAGGCATTCGAACTCCCCCGTCGGGTCCGAAAAGGCGACGAAGGCGAATTTCTCGCCGGTGCGCGCGCTGGCCCGTTCCTGACGCCGCCGCACCACCCCCGCCATCATGAAGGCCTCATGGCCCTGTTCGGCCAGGGCCGTGGCCTCGGCGACAAAGGTCACGCGTTTCCGCTTCAGCGCCGGGATCATGTCCTCCAGCGGGTGGCCGGACAGATAGAAGCCGACGGCGGACAGTTCGTGATCCAGCTGTTCCGGCCCGATCCAGGGGTCGACAGCTTTCAAACGGGGGCGCGACGCCCCGGCCTGATCGGCGCCGAACAGACTGACCTGCGACGAAGCCCGGTCCGCCGCCACCGACTGGCAATAGGCCATCAGGACATCGGCCTGTTCGACCAGTTGCCGACGGTTGGGATGGATCGTGTCGAAGGCCCCGGCCTTGGCCAGCCCCTCCAGCGCGCGCTTGTTCACAGCGCGCGGATCGACCCGTTCGAGGAAGTCGAAGATATCAGCGAACCGACCGCCATTCTCGCGCACCTCGACGACGTGCTTCATGGCCTCCAGCCCGACGTTGCGGATGGCGCCGAGCGCATACAGGACCGAGCCCTTCTCGTCGTCGTAGGCGACATCGAAGTCGGCAGAGGACCGGTTCACATCGGGCGCCCGCACCGGCACCTCGAACTTGCGCGCGTCCTGATAGAAGACCGCCAGCTTGTCGGTGTTCGACAGGTCCAGCGACATGGAGGCGGCGAAGAACTCGACCGGATGGTTCGCCTTCAGCCAGCCCGTTTGATAGCTGATCAGGGCATAGGCGGCGGCGTGCGACTTGTTGAAGCCATAGCCGGCGAACTTGGCCACCAGATCGAAGATCGACCCGGACTGGGCGTCGGGGACCGACTTCTCGAGCGCGCCGGCGATGAACCGCGCCCGCTGGAAATCCATCTCCTCCTTCTTCTTCTTGCCCATGGCCCGCCGCAGCAGGTCGGCCTCGCCGAGGCTGTAGCCCGCCAGGACCTGGGCGATCTTCATCACCTGTTCCTGATAGATGATGACCCCATAGGTCTCGGTCAGCACCTCGGTCAGGGAGGGGTGCAGATAGTCGACCTCGGCCCGACCGAATTTCCGGTCGATATAGGTGTCGATCATCTCCATCGGCCCGGGCCGGTAGAGCGAGATCAGGGCGGTGATCTCCTCGATCGATCCGCAGCGCATCTTTCTCAGGGTGTCGCGCATGCCCTGGGATTCCAGCTGGAACACCCCGACCGTCTGGCCCGAGGCCATCAGCTCATAGGTCGCGCCGTCATCCAGCGGCAGCAGGTTGAAGTCGCGCGCCGCGCCGCGCCGCGCCAGGAAGCCGTGCGCCCGGTCCAGCACCGTCAGGGTCTTGAGGCCGAGGAAGTCGAACTTCACCAGCCCGGCCGGCTCGACCCATTTCATGTTGAACTGGGTGGCGGGAATGTCGGAGCGCGGATCCTTGTACAGAGGCGTCAGCTCGACCAGAGGCCGGTCGCCGATGACGATGCCCGCCGCGTGGGTCGAGGCGTTGCGGTACAGCCCCTCCAGCTCCAGGGCCGTGGCCAGCAGGGTGGCGACCGAGGCCTCGGCGTCGCGCGCCTCCTTCAGCCGGGGCTCCAGCTCGATGGCCTGGGCCAGGGTGACGGGGTTGGCGGGGTTGGCCGGCACCATCTTGGCCAGACGGTCGACCTGGCCCAGAGGCATCTGCAGCACCCGGCCGACATCGCGCAGCACAGCCCGGGCCTGAAGCGTGCCGAAGGTGATGATCTGCGCCACCCGGTCGCGGCCATAACGCTGCTGGACGTAGTCGATGACCTCTTCGCGCCGCTCCTGGCAGAAGTCGATGTCGAAGTCGGGCATGGAGACCCGTTCGGGATTCAGGAACCGCTCGAACAGCAGGCCGAACCGCAAGGGATCCAGATCGGTGATGGTCAGGGCCCAGGCGACCAGCGACCCTGCCCCGGACCCCCGGCCCGGCCCCACGGGAATGCCGTGCGACTTGGCCCATTTGATGAAGTCGGCCACGATCAGGAAATAGCCGGGGAAGCCCATCTGGGTGATGATCCCGACCTCCCAGTCGAGCCGTTTCCAGTAGTCCTCCTCCGGTGCGGCGGGGGTGACCTGTTTCAGCCGCTCCTTCAGCCCCTCGCGGGCCTGATGCATCAGTTCGTCCGGTTCGGACCGGCCGTCCCCCGTATCGAAACGCGGCAGGATCGGAGGATGGGTCCTGACCAGAAAGGCGCAGCGCCGGGCGATGTCGATGGTGTTGTCGCAGGCCTCGGGCAGGTCCGCGAACAGCCGCCGCATCTCGTCGGCCGGTTTGAACCAGTGCTGGCCGGTGATCCGGCGACGGTCCTCCTGACCGGTGAAGGCGCCGTCGGCGATGCACAGAAGGGCGTCATGCGACTTCGCCTGGGCCGCCTTCGCATAGTGGACGTCATTGGTCGCCACCAGCGGGACGTCATGGGCATAGGCCCAGTCGATCAGACCGCCCTCGGCCGCCGCCTCGGCCGATGTGCCGTGACGCTGCAGCTCGACATAGAAGCGGTCGCCGAACACCCGGGCCATCTCGGTCAGGGCGAGGCCCGCCTCCCCGGCCTTGCCCTGCACGAACAGGGGGTCGACGGGCCCGTCCGGTCCGCCGGACAGCAGGATCAGCCCCTCTGACCGCGCCGTCACCAGACTCCATGGCACATGCGGCTCGTCGGTCGCCTCGATCTCCAGATAGGCTGCTGACGACAGCGCCGACAGATTCTGCCAGCCCGCCGCATCCTGGGCGATCAGGACGACAGTCGCGGTCCGGGCCCAGCGGTCGGAGATCTGGCCGCCGATACCGCTGACCGGCAGGGTGCAGGCGATAATCGGCTGGACGCCCAGACCCTTGGCCGCCTCGGAAAACTCGAGCGCCCCGAACAGATTGACCCGGTCAGCCACCGCCACCGCCGGCATGCCCAATCCCTGGGCCAAAGCCGGGACCTTGGCCGCCTTGATCGCGCCTTCCAGCAGCGAATAGGCGGACCGGACCCGTAGATGGACGAACCCGCCAGCGGCGCCCGCGATGTCGACAGCGTCGGTAATGGCCTGCTCCTGATGTGCAGGCCGGAAGCGACTCATGCCGCCAGCTGCGCCGCCTGCCATACCATCCAGACAAACCCGCCGCATGATGCAAGCGACAGCATATCCCGAACCAGTCTCGACATCGTCTTATCCCCAGACCATCCTGTGTGTTCCGGTATTGTTCTATGTTGGCTGTTTGTTCTCGTCAAGGCGCGAACGAAACCAAAACGGTGATTTCGTCGTAGTCTGCCTGTGAACCGTTTGCGGAGCCGACCATGAAATCCCGGATCGCCGGCCTGATCGCCCTCGTCGCCCTGATCGGCTGCTCGCCCCCTGTGCAAGAGGCCGAGGCCGCCCCGGCCGCGCCGCCGCCGGGGTTTGAGGTGGCGGTCTTCGCCGGCGGCTGTTTCTGGTCGCAGGAAAAGGCCTTCGACGGCCTGCGCGGCGTACGGTCGGCCGTCTCCGGCTTTGTCGGCGGGCGCACCTCCAATCCGACCTATGAGCAGGTGGTGCGCGGCGGCACCGGCCATCGCGAGGCGGTTCAGGTGACCTATGACCCGCGGGTCGTCAGCTATCGCACCCTGGTCGACCGCTACTGGCGCACCATCGATCCAACCGACCCCGACGGTCAGTTCTGCGATCAGGGCCCGGCCTATGTCACCGCCGTCTATGCGTCCCCGTCCCAGCGCGCCGCCGCCGACGCCTCGCGCGCCGCCGCCCAGCGCGCCCTGGGCCGGCCCATTGTCACGCCGGTCGTGGCCGCCGCCCGCTTCTGGCCGGCCGGGGCCGAGCATCAGGACTACGCCCGCCTGCACCACGCCCGCTACGAGGCCTACCGGATCGGCTGCCGCCGCAGCACCGACCTGCGCCGTCTCTGGGGCGCCGCCGCCGTCGGCTGAGGCTTTGGCCGCGACGGGGGGGATTGGGCGCGACGGGCCGGGGGCGAGGGTCTATGGTCACCCGGGACGCCACCAGTCATCCGCCTGTCGGCGGCAGGCGTCAGGAGACGCGTCATGGCCAAGGGTCAGGTCCGCAGCAACAAGGAAACCCGCAAACCCAAGGCGGAGAAACCCAAGCCGGCCGTCGTGGTCGGCACCTCGCCCTTCACCCAGCCGCCCGGCAAGAAATAGGCGTCAGTAGGTCTGGCTCTCCGCCGCCCGCTGGACCAGAAGCCCGTCTTTCAGGGCAAAGACGCGGTCCATATGGCCCGCCAGTTCCATATTGTGGGTGGCGATCAGGGCGGCGACGCCGGTGGTGTGGGCCAGGTCGCGCAGGGATTCGAACACCGACTGGCTGGTCGCCGGATCCAGATTGCCGGTCGGCTCATCGGCCAGCAGCAGGCGCGGTTTGTTGGCCAGGGCGCGGGCCACAGCGACCCTCTGTTGTTCCCCGCCCGACAGCTGGGCCGGCTGGTGCGTCGTCCGCTCGCCCAGACCCAGGGCCGCCAGAACCTCCTCGGCGCGACGACGGGCGTCGGCCTCGCTGGCCCCCGCGATCCGCATGGGCAGGGCGACATTGTCGCGCGCGTCGAACTCGGGCAGCAGGTGGTGGAACTGATAGACAAAGCCGATACGGCTGAGGCGGATCCGGGTGCGGGCCCGCTCGTCCAGCCCGCCGACATCCTCGCCGTCGATGGCCACGGTTCCGGCCGTGGGCCGCTCCAACAGGCCCGCCGCATGCAGCAGCGACGACTTGCCCGAGCCTGAGGGGCCGATCAGGCCGACGATCTCGCCCGGCATGACATCCAGATCGACGCCCTTCAGCACCGTCAGCTCGCCCCTGCCAGTCTTGTAGGCGCGCTCCACGCCGCGCAGGCTGAGGACAGGACTACTCATAGCGCAGGGCCTCGACCGGATCGATGCGCGAGGCGTTCCATGACGGCGGCAGGCTGGCGACACAGCTCATCAGCAGGGACCAGATCGCCACCCAGGTCACGTCGACCGGATCGACCAGGGCGGGGATGGAGTCGAGCTGATAGACGTCGGCGTTGAACAGCTGGACCCCGGTGATCCACTCAATGAAATGCTGGATCGAGCCGATGTTCAGGCAGAACAGCAGGCCCAGCGTCAGCCCCGCCAGGGTCCCGGCCACGCCGATCGCGGCGCCGGCCATGAAGAAGATGCGCAGGATCGAGGACGGACTGGCCCCGATGGTTCTCAGGATGGCGATGTCGCGGCCCTTGTTCTTCACCAGCATGACGATGCCGGAGATGATGTTCATGGCGGCGATGGCGACGACGAGGCCGAGGATGATGCTCATGGCCACCCGTTCGACCTTCAGGGCGCCCCAGAAGGCCGCCAGCCGCTGACGCCAGTCCGTGACCAGGGCTCCCGGCCCCGCCGCCTGCTGGACCGGGGCGATGAAGGCGGCGACGTCATCAGGGTCGGAGATCTTCATCTCCAGCACGTCCCACACCCCGTCCTTGCCGAAGAACAGCTGGGCCTGTTCCAGCGGCATGAAGACATAGGCCCGGTCATAGTCTGCCGTGCCCGAGGAATAGGCCCCGCCGATGAAATAGGTCTTCTCCAGCCCGCCCAGATTGCCGAAGGCGCTGTCGGCCCCGGTCGGGGAATAGAGGGTCACGGGATCGCCGACCCTGAGACCCATCTGGTCCATCAGGGCCTGACCCATCAGGATGCGGTCGCCGCCATAGGCGCCCTTGCCGAAACCGGCCCGCGCCTCGGGCGTCAGACTGTCCGACACATATTGCATCGAGGCCAGATCCTGGGGTCGCAACCCCCGCACGAGAGCCCCGGTCGTATAGCCCCCGGCGCGCACCAGACTCTGGGCCTCGACGATCGGGCTGACGCTGATCACGCCCGGCACCTTCTCCAGTCGCTCCAGGGCCTGATCCCGATCGAGGGCGGTCAGCACGGCCCCCTGGACGTACATATGGCCGTTGAACGACAGCATCCGGCCCAGCAGTTCGGCGCGGAACCCGGCCATGATGCTCATCACGCTGATCAGCACCGCCACGGCCAGCATGATGCCGACGAAGCTGATGATGGCGATCAGGGCGACCCCGCCCTCCTTGCGTTTGGCGCGCAGATAGCGGAGCGCCAGACCGATTTCCCAGCCGGAGAAGGCGCCGGCGGGTCTGGTCGCGGGAAGGGCGTCGTCGGTCAACCGATCAGCTCCAGAGCCACATCCAGCGCCACCGTCTGCTTCTCGCCCGTCGCCCGGCGTTTCAGCTCGACCACGCCGTCGGCCAGCCCCTTGGGTCCGATGGTCAACTGCCAGGGCACGCCGATCAGATCGGCCGTGGCGAACTTGCCGCCCGGCCGTTCGTCGGTGTCGTCATAGAGGACGTCCTTGCCGGCGGCTTCCAGCCGGGCCACCGCCGCTTCGCAGGCGGCGGAGACGGCCTCGTCATTGGCGCGCAGATTGATCACCACCACGTCGAACGGGGCGACGGAGTCCGGCCAGATGATGCCGCCCTCGTCGTGGCTGGCCTCGATGATGGCGCCCAGCAGGCGCGACACCCCGACGCCGTAGCTGCCCATATGGACCTCGGTGTCCTTGCCGTCGGGCCCGGCGACCTTCGCCTTCATCGGCACGGAGTATTTGGTGCCGAAATAGAAGATGTGGCCGACCTCGATGCCCCGCGCCGAGAGGCGGTCGCCCTCGGCGGTCTGGGCCTCGAACTGCGCCGGATCGTGCATTTCCTCGGTCGCGGCATAGAGGGCGGTGCGTTCGTCGAACACGGCCTGGAGCGAGTCCGTGTCCAGGCCATGCCCGGGCGGCGCCATCTCGACCAGTTTGCGATCGCAGAAAACCTCGCTCTCGCCGGTCTCGGCCAGGACGATGAACTCGTGGCTCAGATCGCCGCCGATGGGCCCGGTGTCGGCGCGCATCGGCACGGCCTTCAGCCCCAGCCGGGCAAAGGTGTTCAGATAGGCGGCGAACATCCGGTTGTAGGCGACGCGCGCCGAGGCCTCGTCGATGTCGAACGAATAGGCGTCCTTCATCAGGAATTCCCGTCCGCGCATGACGCCGAACCGGGGACGCCGCTCGTCGCGGAATTTCCACTGGATGTGGAACAGGTTCAGCGGCAGCTGTTTGTAGCTCTTCACAAAACCCCGGAAGATGTCGGTGACCATCTCCTCATTGGTGGGGCCGTACAGCAGCTCGCGTTCATGCCGGTCGGTGATGCGCAGCATCTCCGGGCCATAGGCGTCATACCGTCCGGACTCCCGCCACAGATCGGCCAGTTGCAGGGTCGGCATCAGAAGCTCGACCGCGCCCGCCCTCACCTGCTCCTCACGAACGATCTGCTCGATCTTGCGGAGCACACGCAGGCCCAGCGGCAGCCAGGCATAGATGCCGGCCGCCTCCTGTTTGATCAGACCGGCGCGCAGCATCAGCTGGTGCGACACGATCTGGGCGTCGGAAGGGGCTTCTTTGAGCGTGGGCAGGAAATAGCGCGACAGGCGCATGAGGGAATCCGTCGTTTCAGTCAGGACGCAGCTTTAGACGTTGCAGCAGGGCGAAAGCTAGGCGGTCAGGCGGAGCCCATGGTCGGCAGCGGCATTATGCCCGTCCAGATCACGACCATGATGATCGCCCAGACGATCGCCGCGACCCAGGTGGTGGTGATGAATTTGCGCTTCAGATCCGGCTTGGCCGGCGCCCCCCACTGGGCCCCGTCGGTTGGCGGCTTCTGATCCTCCTGCGAGGCGCCGAGCGGCAGGATGCCGAACAGCACCGTCCACCAGACGGTGAGATAGATGGCGACCATGGTCAGGGGGCCGAAGGGCATGGTTCAATATCCTCGCACGCGGTCCGGGCGCCGGTTCGGCGAACGGACGAAAGGGATCCAACGCCTGATAGCGGTCCGGGGGCTCCAGCGGAAGCGAAGCCGCATCGATCATCCGCCAATCTCTCCCGGACACGCCGCGCCCATGCCCGGAGCGCGCAGCGCCAGCAGGGCCGAGCGTCGCGCCTCGGCCGACATCAGGCCGGCGCCGTCCAGGATGCAGCCGACCACGGTATTCGAATTGGGGGCCAGCAGACCATAGGGCCGATCAAGCGCGTCCAGCCGGCGCCTCGCGGCGTCCAGAGCGGCCGGCGCTGCGGCCACGATATCCGGGTCGCCGCTGACCAGCGTCATTTCGTGCAGGGCCTCGCCCGAACCCGGAAAGTCGTAGGCCTGGTCGTCATAGGGCGTCAGACGGGCCGACAACCGGTTGGGCGACCGGGTGTCGCCGGGGAACTTGCCCGCCTGGCTGGCCGAAAACACCACGGCCTCGCCCTCCGCCGGCACCACAAGGATATAGGAATGGCGCGGAAACAGCAGATAGTGCGCCAGCCATTTGGTCACCCAGACCAGCGGCGCGTCGTCCGGGCCCAGGGCATGGGCCCCGACATAGACCCCGGGCGGCATCACCCGGGCGTCGATACGACCATTCACCGCCTGCATCCGGTCGATCATGACCTGATCCAGCAGGAAGGTGCCCCCCTCCAGAGCCGCGGCGAAATGCGCGCGCAGCTGATCGCGCGTCGGGTCGGACCCCAGGGCGGCGCCGTGGATGACCTGGAAGGCGCGGGTCGAGGTCGGGCCCTCGCCCGCCGTACTGAACCAGAGCACGCCCAGCTCATGGGCCGTGCGGGCGGCGGGATTCTCGCCGCGGAACGTCGACAGGCTGAGCGCCAGATTGACGGCGGCGAACAGGGCGACGAACCCGGCCAGCCCCTGCCCCGCGATCACGGCCCATTTTCGCCAGCCGGTCAGGGGGTGGCGGGCGTGGCGGACCCGGTCGCGCAGGCGGCGCGCCCGGTCCCGCACCTCGCTCCGCAACCTGTCCGAAACCGGGCCGGTCACAACACTACAGTCGCAGGATCACCGTCTCGACGATCGGGCGACGGTCCCAGAACTGCTGGCTGGCCTTCTTCAGCACCCGGGCGACCGCCTGTTCGACCGCGACATCGTCGTCGAGTGCGGCGGGCTTGAGGCTGCGCACCACCTGTTCGACGCGTTCGGCCAGATCGTCGAGGGCGTCGCCCAGCGGATTGGCCTCATCGCCGGGCAGACCAATCCCGCGCACGTCGATGTCGGAGACGATCTTGCCGTGGCGATCAAGGGCGAAGCTGACCACCAGGACGCCATTGGTCGAGGCGTGACGACGCTCGCGCAGGGCCTCGCCCTGTTCAGTGACCAGCATGCCGCCGTCGACGTACAGACGGCCGTTCGGCACCTCGTCGATGATCATGGCCGGGCCGGGGGCCAGACGCACCATGTCGCCGTTCCTCGGCGTCACGGTCTCCTCCACCCCCAGCTCACGGGCGAGGATGGCGTGCTCCATCAGGTGGCGGCGCATGCCGTGGGTGGGGACGGCGATCTTCGGCCGGGCCCAGGCGTACATCTGGCGCAGCTCGTCACGGCAGGGGTGGCCGGAGACGTGGATGCCCGGATGGTCCTTCTCGGTGTAGAGCCGCGTGCCGCGGTCGGCGAGCCGGTCCTGCAGCCGGGCGATGCCCAGTTCATTGCCCGGGATAACCCGCGACGAGAAGATGCAGTGGTCGCCCAGCCCAAGCTTGACGACCGGATGGGTTCCGCCGGCGACGCGCGACAGGGCCGCATTGGCCTCGCCCTGGCTGCCGGTGCACAGATACAGGATCTGGTCGGCGGGCCATGAGCGCGCCTCCTCGTCCGACAGGAACTTTTTCGTGCCCTGCAACAGGCCCACGTGTTTGGCGGCGGCGGTGATCCGGCCCATCGACCGGCCGGCCAGGAAGACCCGACGCCCCGAGGCCTCGGCGGCGGCGATGACGCTGTCCATCCGCGCGACGTTGGAGGCGAAACAGCCGACCGCGATCCGGCCGGTCTTCAGACTGCCGATCAGCTGGAACAGGGCGTCGCGCACATCGCTTTCCGACCCGGCCGAACCTTCGACGAAGACATTGGTCGAATCGCAGACCATCGCCAGGACGCCCTCGTCGCCCAGGGCCTTGATGGCGTCGGAGTCGGTCGTGCGGCCGATGACCGGACCGTCGTCCAGCTTCCAGTCGCCGGTGTGCAGCACCGTGCCCAGCGGGGTCCGGATGGCCAGACCGTTCGGCTCGGCGATCGAGTGGGCCATGGTCACCATGGTGACCTCGAAGGCGCCCAGTTTGATCGTCCCGCCCAGCGGCACCTCGATGATCTTGACCTGGTTGAGAATGCCCGCCTCGCGCAGCTTCTCGCGGATCAGGAAGGCAGTGAAGGGCGTGGCGTACAGGGGCGCCTTGATGCGGGTCCACAGCCAGCCGAGCGCCCCGATATGGTCCTCATGGGCGTGGGTCAGGATGATGCCGCGAAGGGTCTCACCCTCCAGATAGGTCGGGTCCGGCACGATCACATCGACGCCGGGCGTCGACAGGTCGCCGAAGGTCACGCCGACATCGACGATGATCCATTCGCGGTTGGCCTCTGGCCCGTAGCCATAGGCGTTGAGGTTCATTCCGACCTCGCCCGAGCCGCCCAGCGGCAGGAAGACGAGTTCGTCGGTCTTGGATTTCTTTGTCATTCAGCTTTCAAATCTCGATTGCGGCGCCAGATTTCCAGCAGCCCGCGGATGGTCAGGTCCGGATCAAACCGGTCAATACTTGTGGTGGCGCCCTCGAACAGACTGGCCACGCCGCCGGTTCCGATCACCGTCATCGGCCGGCCCCATTCGGCCTTGATCCGGCCCACCAGGCCCTCGATCAGTCCGATATAGCCCCAGAACACGCCCGACTGCATCGCGGCGACCGTGTCCTTGCCGATCACGCGCTCGGGCTTCTGGATGGCGATACGGGGCAATTTTGCGGCGGCCTCGTGCAGGGCGTGCAGGGACAGATTGATGCCCGGGGCGATCAGACCGCCCTCGAAGGCCCCGTCCGCCGCCACGACGTCAAAGGTGGTGGCCGTGCCGCTGTCGATCAAGAGCAGGTCGCCGGGGTACATCAGATGGGCCCCGATGGCGTTCACCAGCCGGTCGGCCCCCGCCTCGGTCGGCTTCGTGATCCGCACCTCGATGCCCAGATCGGCGTTCTCGCCGATCACGAGCGGTTCGACGTTCATATAGCGCCGCGACAGGTTGCGCAGGTTGAAGATCGACTGCGGCACCACACTGGACACGATACAGCCGTCGAGGTCGTCAAAGGCCAGTTTGTGCATATGCAAGAGCTGGCTCAGCCAGACCGCATATTCGTCGGCCGTACGCGTGGCCTCGGTGGCCGTCCGCCACTGGGCGATCCAGTTTGCGCCGTCGTGAACGGCGAACAACGTATTGGTATTGCCCTGTTCAATCGCCAGCAGCATCAACCGCGTCCCTCATTCTTCACGGGGCCGAAGAAGACATCACCGGCGGATATCAACCGCAGCGTTCCGTCGGCCAGCCTGAGCCTGAGGGCGCCGTCGGGTTCGACCCCTTCTGCGACGCCCGAGATTGTTTCATGGCCAAGTCGCGCCGTACACGGGCCGTCCAGCCCGCGGCTGCGCCCCACCCAGGCGTCCAGCACTGGCGCAAACCCCAGCGTGTCCCAACGGTCCTGCCAGAGCGCGAAACTGTCGGCCAGAACCTCGGCGGCCACCTCTATGGAGGGTGCGGCCGAGACGTCGCCTTTCAGGTGGCCGCCCAGCGCCGTCGCCGGCCGTTCGGTTCCCCGGGGCGCGTGGGCCAGGTTGACGCCGATGCCGATCGCCAGCCACAGGGCCCCCGCCCCGCAGGCTCCGGACTCCACCAGGATGCCCGCCGTCTTCTCGTCATCGATCAGGACGTCATTGGGCCATTTGATCGTGACCAGGGGCGGCGGCACGAAGGTGCAGATCAGGTCGGCCGCAGCCAGGGCCGCCACGAAGGTGACCTGCGCCGCCTCGGCCGGCAGGCGCCGAGTAGTCGTCAGCAGGGTCGCCGCCAGATTGCCCCGGTCGCTGACCCACTCGCGGCCGCGCCGGCCGCGTCCGGCCGTCTGGGTGCGGGCGACGATCCACAGGGGGCCGGCCTCCCCGGCATCGGCGCGACGCCGGGCCTCCGCATTGGTGGAGTCGACGCTGTCGAGGATCAGGATCGGGGGCGTCGCCACCTATCCTGCGCCAAAGCCGGCGGCGGCGGCGCGGGTCAGGGGATCCAGCCAGATCAGGCCGAGGATCACCAGGGGAAAGGCGAAGGCCGCACAGGCCCAGGCGACCCATTTCGCCTCGAACGGCGCCGCATCGGTCGGCAACGTCCCCTCGGGCGTCGCGTCGAACCACATCAGCTTGATCATACGCAGATAGTAGAAGGCTGAGACGACCGAGGCGACCAGGCCCGCCGAGGCGGCCATCCAGTAGCCGGCGTTGACCGAGGCCCCGAACACCGCCCATTTCGCCCAGAAGCCCGAGAACGGCGGCATGCCGAGAACGGACAGGGCCAGGATCGTCAGGGCGATGGCGGTCAGGGGCTTGTCGGCCTTCAGCCCGGCCAGACCCGCGATCAACCGCACCGGCTTGCCCCTGCGCGCCAGCGACAGCAGCACGCCGAAGAAGCCGAACTGGTCGATGACATACAGGGTCAGGAACAGCAGCATCGCCTGCATACCGGCGGTGGTGCCGGCCGCGATGGCCAGCAGGGCATAGCCGATGTTGATGATCGAGGAATAGGCCAGCAGTCGCTGGATGTTCTTCTGGGCCAGACCGCCGAAGGCGCCGACGACGAAGGAGGCCAGGGCGATCAGGATCAGCACCTGGGACCACTGGTCGTGGATGCCCGCGAACGGCCCCTCCAGCGTCCGGGCGATCAGCACCATGGCCGCAACCTTGGGGGCGGTGGCGAACAGGGCCACGACCGGCGTCGGGGCGCCCTCATAGACGTCCGGCGTCCACATGTGGAAGGGCGCGGCCGAGACCTTGAAGGCCAGGCCGGCGATGAGGAACACCAGGCCGAAGATCAGGCCGGGGCCGACATCGCCCTGGCTGGCGACGACCGCGATGTCCTCGAACCGCATGGAGCCGGTGAAGCCATAGATCAGGCTGGCGCCATACAGCAGCAGGCCGGACGACAGGGCGCCCAGCACAAAGTACTTCAGCCCGGCCTCGGACGCCTTGAGGTTGTCGCGGTGGAAGGCGGCCAGAACATACAGGGCCAGGGAATGCAGTTCGATGCCGACATAGAGGCTGATCAGGTCGCCCGACGAGGCCATCATCCCCATCCCCGCCGAGGCGAGGACGATCAGCACCGGGAATTCGAACCGGGCGATCTTCTCGCGACCGATCCAGCCCCCGCCCAGCACCACGGCCACAGCCGAACAGGCGAAGATCAACACCTTGCCGTAGACGGCGAGAGGATCCGCCACATAGGCCCCGTTGAAGGCCTGGCCCAGAGGGCCGACGGCCGCCAGGACGGCGGCGGCGATCAGCAGGAGCACAGCGCCGAACGACACCAGCTTCGTGGCGCGGTCGCCGGCAAAGGCGCCGACCAGCAGCAGGACCAGACCGCCGACGGCGAGGGTCAGCTCCGGGGCGGACAGATGAAGGGCGGAAATCAGATCAGGCATGTCGGTCTCACCCGCCCGTCGCGGCGCGATAGGCGCCCACGACCGCGTCAACGGAGGCGTCGGTATAGTTGAGGATCAGGTCGGGCTGCAGGCCCAGCCAGATCGTTCCGACGATCAGGGGCACGAAGATCAGCAGTTCACGCCGGTCGATGTCGCTGATGGTCTTCAGAGCCGGATTGGTGATCTCGCCGAACATGACGTTGCGATACAGGGTCAGGGCATAGACGGCCGAGAAGATCACGCCCGAGGCCGCAATCAGCGCCGCCCAGGTCGAGGCCTTATAGGCGCCGGTCATGGTCAGGACCTCGCCGACGAAGCCCGAGGTGCCCGGCAGGCCGACATTGGCCATGGTGAACATCAGGAAGATGGCCGCGTACCAGGGCATCCGGTTGGTCAGGCCGCCATAGAAGGCGATCTCACGCGTGTGCATCCGGTCATAGACGACGCCGACGCAGAGGAAGAGCGCGCCCGAGATCAGACCGTGGCTCAGCATCTGGAACACGGCGCCCTGCAGGCCGATCGCATTGCCGGCGAAGATCCCCATGGTGACGAAGCCCATGTGGGCCACCGACGAATAGGCGATCAGCTTCTTGATGTCCGTCTGCCGGAAGGCGACCAGAGACGTATAGACCACGGCGATGACCGACAGGGTCAGGACCAGGGGCTGGAACATCTGCGACGCCACCGGGAACATCGGCACGTTGAACAGGATGAAGCCGTAGCCGCCGAGCTTCAGCAGGATGCCGGCCAGGATGACCGATCCCGCCGTCGGGGCCTGGACGTGGGCGTCGGGCAGCCAGGTGTGGACCGGCCACATCGGCATCTTCACGGCGAACGAGGCGAAGAAGGCCAGCCACAGCAGGGGCTGGTAGCGCGGGTCGAAGACATGTTCCTTCAGCGCCGGGATACTGGTGGTGCCGGCGTCATTGGCCATCCACAGCATGGCCAGCAGCATCAGCACCGACCCGAGCAGGGTGTAGAGGAAGAACTTGTACGAGGCGTAGATCCGGTTCGCCCCGCCCCAGATGCCGATGATCAGGAACATCGGCACCAGGGTGCCTTCGAAGAAGATGTAGAACAGGAACAGGTCCAGGGCGGTGAAGACGCCGATGACCAGCGTCTCCAGCAGCAGGAACAGGATCATATATTCGACGACGCGCGTCTCGATCGTCTTCCAGCTGGCCAGGATGCAGATCGGCATCAGGAAGCCGGTCAGCAGGACGAACAGGATCGAGATGCCGTCGACGCCGAGGTGATAGGCGGCCCCGGCGAACCAGCTGTGCCATTCGACGAACTGATAGGCGCTGGTCGACGGATCGAACTGCGCGATCATCGCGACGGAGACGGCCAGAACGGCCAGGGTCGTACCCATGGCGATCCAGCGCGCGGCCGGGGCGGCGGCGTCCTGCGACTTCAGCGCCAGCCGCGCGATCAGGATCGCCAGTGCGCCGACCAGAGGCAGGAAGGTGACGATGCTCAGGATGGGCAGCACGGTCACGCTCCAAACTCAGAGATGACGAAGGCGAGCAGAGCGGCCACGCCGATCAGCATCACAAACGCATAGGAATAGACATAGCCGGACTGGAGCTTCGACAGCCGGGCGGCCGACTTGAGCGAGGCCCAGGCCGCGCCGTTGGGACCCAGACCGTCGATGATCTTCACATCGCCGATCTTCCAGAACAGGTCGCCCAGCGCCTTTGCCCCGCGCACGAAGACGGCGTCATACAGTTCGTCGAAGTACCATTTGTTGTAGAGGAAGCTCCAGACCGGGCTCTTCGCATCGGCCATGCGGCGGGCCACGCCTTCACGCGCCACATAGATCCACCAGGCAGCGAGCAGGCCAAGCAGGGTCACAACCAGCGGCGACCACTTCACCCAGGTCGGGACGTCGTGACTCTCGTGCAGGACGTGATTGCTCTCCGCCGTGAAGATGGCGCCGCGCCAGAACTCGTGCTCGTGATGGCCGATGAAGTGCGGGGCGAAGACCAGACCCGCGAACACGGCGCCGAGCGACAGCACCAGCAGCGGCACGACCATCGCCCAGGGGCTTTCGTGCGGCTTCAGCGGGCCGTGGTGGGCGTGGTCGTCATGCGCGTGGTCATCGCCGTGATGATCATCCGCGATCGGCTCGGAATGGGTCTCAAGCTGCGCATGCGAGGCATGGTCGTCATGCGCATGAGCGTGGTCGCCCTGCCCCTCTTCCTTCCACACCGGCTTGTTGTGGAAGGTCATGAAGATCAGCCGCCACGAATAGTAGGAGGTCAGCAGGGCCGCGAAGATGCCGATGAAGAAGACGAAATAGCCGGCCGGCGAGTGGCCGCTCGAGGCCGCCGCGAAGGCGCTCTCGATAATCGAGTCCTTGGAATAGAAGCCGGCGAAGCCGCCGACGCCGGGAAGGCCCAGACCGGTGATGGCGATCGTGCCGATGACCATGACGGCATAGGTGATCGGCAGCAGCTTCCACAGCCCGCCCATCTTCCGCATGTCCTGCTCGTGGTGCATGCCGTGGATCACCGAACCCGCGCCGAGGAACAGCAGGGCCTTGAAGAAGGCGTGGGTGAACAGGTGGAACATGGCGCCCTGATAGGCGCCGACCCCGGCCGCGAAGAACATATAGCCGAGCTGCGAACAGGTCGAATAGGCGATCACCCGCTTGATGTCGTTCTGCATCATGCCGACCGTGGCGGCGAACAGGGCCGTGATCCCGCCGATGATGGCGATCAGCAGGGACGCTGTCGGCGCATATTCATAGATCGGGCTCAGCAGGCAGACCATATAGACGCCGGCCGTGACCATGGTCGCGGCGTGGATCAGGGCCGAGACCGGGGTCGGGCCCTCCATGGCGTCAGGCAGCCAGGTGTGCAGGAAGAACTGGGCCGACTTGCCCATGGCGCCGATGAACAGCAGGATTCCGGCCAGATCCAGCGCCGACCATTGATAGCCCAGGAACGCCCAGGTCGTGCCGGCCTTCGAGGCGATCTGCGGGAACAGTTCGGCGAACTGGATGGTGCCGAACATCCAGTAGATGGTGATGATGCCCAGGACGAAGCCGAAGTCGCCGACGCGGTTGACCACAAAGGCCTTGATGGCGGCCGCGCTGGCGGTCGATTTCTTGAACCAGAAGCCGATCAGCAGATAGGAAGCCAGCCCCACCCCTTCCCAGCCGAAGAAGATCTGCATGAAGTCGGCGGCTGTCACCAGCGCCAGCATCATGAAGGTGAACAGGCTGAGGTAGGAGAAGAAGCGCGGCCGGCTGTCGTCCTCAGCCATATAGCCCCAGGAATACAGGTGGACGAGCGATGACACCGTCGTCACCACGATCAGCATCGTGGCCGACAGGGCGTCGACGCGGATCGACCAGACCGACTGGAAGTCGCCGACGGTGATGAAGGGCGCCAGTTCGACCGTGAAGGCCTCCATATGGCCCCAGGTCCACTGGCCGAACACGATCCACGAGACCGCGCACGAGAAGAACAGCAGGCCGGTCGTGACCGCCTGCGACGGAATATTGCCGATGCGGCGTCCGAAGAAGCCGGCGATGGCCGCGCCCAGCAGCGGGGCGAAGACGCCGAGGGTGACGAGCAGTTCGAGGGTCACGCGATCAGCCCTTCATCACGGAGGCGTCGTCAACCGCGATATCGCCGCGGTTGCGGAAGAAGGTCACCAGTACGGCCAGACCGACTGCGGCCTCGGCAGCCGCGACCGTCAGCACGAACATCGCCATGATCTGCCCCTGCACGTCATGCAGATAGGCCGAGAAGGCGACGAAATTGATGTTCACCGCGAGCAGGATGAGCTCGATCGACATCAGGATGATGATGACGTTCTTGCGGTTCACGAAGATGCCGAACACCCCGATGGTGAACAGGATGGCGCCCAGCGCCAGATAGTGTTGCAGGCCGACGACCATCAGAGAAGCTCCTCGGGGCTGACGCCGGCGCCGGTTCCGACGCCCTTTTTGATCTCGATGGCGGTCTTGGCGTCGCGGGTCACCTGCTGGTGGATGTTCTGGCGACGCACCCCCGGCTTGTGGCGCAGGGTCAGGACGATGGCGCCGATCATGGCGATCAGCAGCACGATGCCCGCCGCCTGGAAGATGTAGACGTAGTCGGTGTAGAGCACCCGGCCGATGGCCTCGATGTTCGACGTTCCCGAGGCGCCGACCGCCGGGGCCGTGGCGTCCGCCGCCGCCCCGCCCGACGCGACCGTCACCGAGATCACGATCATCTCCACCAGCAGAACCGCCGCGATGATCGCCGCGAACGGCAGATAGCGGGCATAGCCCTCACGCAGCCGGACGAAATCGACGTCCAGCATCATGACGACGAACAGGAACAGAACCGCCACGGCGCCGACGTAGACGACCACCAGAAGCATGGCCAGGAACTCGGCGCCCATCAGCACGAACAGGCCGGCCGCCGAGAAGAAGGTCAGGATCAGGAACAGGACGCTGTGCACGGGATTGCGCGCCGTCACGACCAGAAAGGCCGAGACGACCGCGACCGTCGCCAGGATGTAAAAGGCTATGCCTTGCAGCATGGACGGGACCGAGCCCCCTTCAGAAATTCCAGTGCGGCGGAATCGCCGCACCTCTTAGACATTTCCCTCTCCCGGCGGGAGAGGGCTTGAGCGCATGAGGCCGTATTCGGCCTCATGTTTGCGCGAAAGGGTGAGGGGTTACGGTGCAAACCGGCTCCCATCGCAACCCCTCACCCGCTCGCGCCAGAACGATCGCTTCGCTCTCGTGCGCGATCTCCCTCTCCCTCAGGGAGAGGGAAAACCCTCAGCGATACGGCGCATCCAACTCCAGATTCTTCGCAATCACGCGTTCCCAGCGGTCGCCGTTATCGAGCAGCCGCTGCTTGTCGTAGTAGAGTTCCTCACGCGTCTCGACGCTGAACTCCTGGTTCGGCCCCTCGACGATGGCGTCCACCGGGCAGGCCTCCTGGCACAGGCCGCAGTAGATGCATTTGACCATGTCGATGTCGTAGCGGGTCGTGCGGCGGCTTCCGTCGGCGCGCGGCTCGGCCTCGATCGTAATGGCCTGGGCCGGGCAGATGGCCTCGCACAGCTTGCAGGCGATGCAGCGTTCCTCGCCATTGGCGTAGCGGCGCAGGGCGTGTTCGCCCCGGAAGCGCGGCGACTGCGGGTTGCGCTCGAACGGATAGTTGACCGTCATCTTGGGACGGAACATCTCGCGCACCGTCAGGCCGAGGGCGCCGAAGGCGTCCAGCAGCAGGGCGCCCTTCACGGTCTGGGTCAGTCGGGCCAGCATCAGTTCGCATCTCCGGGACGGCGGCAATCGCGTCGATAGCGGTCGCTGTCCTTGTTCATCATCCCGCACAGGCGGACGCGTTCGGCCTCACGCCGCTGGATATCTTCCTGACGGCGTTCCCACTGATAGATCGAGGTGGGGTCGCCCTCATACGGCCGGGGAAAGGCGCAGCCGGCGGTCGCCAGGGCGATCGGGGCCAGGGCGGTCATGGCGACACGGGTCATCCGGTTCACGCCCCCACCGCAAAGACGCGCCAGGCCGAGACCGCAACCACAGCCACCAGAGAGGTCGGCAGGAAGATCTTCCATCCCAGACGCATCAGCTGGTCATAGCGATAGCGGGGCACAAAGCCCTTCACGATCGAGAACAGGATGAACCAGATGATGATCTTGGTGAAGAAGGTGGCCAGATAGATCGTGTACTCCAGCCAGGCCGGCAGGGCGTCGAGCCAGTCCTGCGGCACGCCCGGGTTCCATCCGCCGAAGAACAGGATGGTGATCATCGCGCACATGAAGATGATGTTCACATACTCGCCCATCATGAACAGCAGATAGGGCGTCGACGAATATTCGACCTGATAGCCGGCCACGAGTTCGGACTCGGCCTCGGGCAGGTCGAACGGCGGACGGTTGGTCTCGGCCAGGGCCGAGACGAAGAAGACGATCATCATCGGGACCATGATGACCACGGTCGGCCAAGTCCCGGCGCCGCCGCCCAGGACGAACCAGTTCCAGATCGCGCCCTGCTGGGCCATCACGATCTCCGACAGGTTCATCGTCCCGGCCAGCAGGATAACGGTGATGATCACCAGACCGATAGAGACCTCGTACGACACCATCTGCGCCGCCGACCGCAGGGCGCCGAGGAAGGGGTATTTAGAGTTCGAGGCCCATCCCCCCATGATGATGCCGTAGACGCCCAGCGAGCTGATCGCGAGGATGTACAGGATGCCGATGTTGAGGTCGGAAATGACCCAACCCGGGGCGAACGGGATCACCGCCCAGGTGATGAAGGCCGTGATCACGGTGATGACCGGCGCCAGCAGGAAGACCGCCTTGTCGGCGCCCGCCGGCACGACGATCTCCTTCAGGACGAATTTGATCATGTCCGCAAAGGACTGGAGCAGGCCGAACGGGCCGACCACGTTCGGGCCCTTGCGCATCTGGATACCCGCCCAGATCTTGCGGTCGGCCAGCAGCAGGAAGGCCACGGCGATCAGCACGCCGACCGTGACCAGCAGGATCGCGGCGGTGGTTACGATGAACCAGCCCAGAGGTGTCGTCCAGAATTCCATCGGCCCCTACTCCGCCGCCATCGCGGCCGGCTGGACGCGCAGGGCGCTCAGCTCGGCCATGGTCGCGCTGGCGCGCGCGATCGGATTGTTCAGATACGGATCCCGCGTCGCCGAGACGAAGACGGCGTCGCCCAGGTCGCCCTTGACGCCCAGTGCCGAGGGGTCAAGGCCCGCGCCCGGGGCCAGATAGTCGATCCGGCCGAAGGTCGGATGGTCGGCCATCAGCTTCGACCGCAACTGGTCCAGACTGTCGTACGGCAGGGTCTGGCCGACGTGCGCCGACAGGGCGCGAAGAATGGCCCAGTCTTCCTTGGCGTCGCCCTTGGGGAAGACCACCCGTTCGGCCATCTGCACCCGGCCCTCGGTGTTCACATACAGGCCGGACTTCTCGGTATAGGCCGCGCCCGGCAGGATGACGTCGGCGCCGTGGGCCCCCGCGTCGCCGTGGCTGCCCAGATAGACGCGGAAGGCGTTCGAGGCCGTCGCATTGACCTCGTCGGCGCCGAGCAGGAACAGCACGTCCAGGGCGTCGGGCTTCAGCATCTCCGCGACAGTCAGGCCGCCGTCCGCCGGCACGAAGCCCATGTCGAGACCCGCGACGCGCGAGGCGGCGCTGTGCAGCACATTGAAGCCGTTCCAGCCGTCGCCGACCACGCCAGTCTTCTTCGCCAGGGCGCCGAGGGCGTTCAGGACGGCCGCACCGGTCGTCCCGCCCAGGGCCGAACCGCCGACGATGATGGCGGGGCGCTCGGCCTTCATCAGGGCGTCAGTCGCCGCCTTCGGCAGCTTCGCCAAGGTCTTCGCCCCGGCGCCGAGCCAGCTGTAGCCATAGGTGAGGTCGGCCTGTTCGCCGATGACGGCGATCTCGGCCTTGCCCGCCAGCCAGATCTTGCGCAGCCGGGTGTTCAGCAGCGGCGCCTCGGTGCGGGGATTGACCCCGACCAGCAGGACATAGTCCGAATTCTCAATGCCTTGCAGGCTGGAGTTGAACAGCCAGCTCTCGCGCGGTCCATCGCCCAGCGCCGCGCCGTCCTGACGGCAGTCGGTGTTGGCCGACCCCAGGGCGCGGAACAGGTCCAGCGTCGCCTTCATCGACTCCGCGTCCTGCAGATCGCCGGCGATGGCGCCGATCCGGTTCGCCGGCGCGGCCTTCAGCTTCGCGGCCACGACCGACAGGGCCTCGTCCCAGGACGCGGCGCGCAGCTTGCCGTTCTCGCGCACCCATGGCCGGTCCAGACGGCGCTTCTGCAGCCCGTCAACGGCATAGCGGCTGCGGTCGGCCAGCCATTCCTCGTTAATGCCCTCGTTGACGCGCGGCAGGATGCGCATGACCTCGCTGCCCTTGGCGTCGGCGCGGATGTTGGAGCCCAGGGCGTCCATGACGTCGATGGTCTCGGTCTTCTTCAGCTCCCACGGACGATAGTGGTACTGCCACGGCCGGTGGGTCAGGGCGCCGACGGGGCACAGGTCGTTGACGTTGCCCGACAGCTCCGAATTGACCGCCTGTTCCAGATAGGTGGTGATCTCGGCGTCCTCGCCGCGGCTGATCATGCCGATGTCCGGCGCCCCGGCGATCTCCGAGACAAACCGCACGCAGCGGGTGCACTGGATGCACCGCGTCATGAAGGTCTTGATCGTCGGACCCATGTTCTTTTCTTCGACGGCGCGCTTGTTCTCCGAATAGCGCGAGCCGTCGCGGCCATAGCCGACCGACTGGTCCTGCAGGTCGCATTCGCCGCCCTGATCGCAGATCGGGCAGTCCAGCGGGTGGTTGATGAGCAGGAACTCCATCACCCCTTCGCGCGCCTTGCGCACCATCGGGGTGTCGGTGAAGATTTCCTGGCCGTCGGCGGCCGGCAGGGCGCAGCTGGCCTGGGGCTTGGGCGGCCCCGGCTTCACCTCGACGAGGCACATGCGGCAGTTGCCGGCGATCGACAGCCGCTCATGATAGCAGAAGCGCGGGATTTCCTGCCCGGCGCGCTCGGCGACCTGGAGCACGGTCATCCCGGGCTCGAACTCGACTTCTACGCCGTTGACCATTGCTTTAGGCATCGGCGCCTCCACTTACAGGCACCAGACTAAATGGCGCATTGCTCTGATGCATCGTCCGGAACCGCGCAACCTCGATATCGCTGACTGTCCGCACGGGAAACCGGTCTCTAGCAGTTTTCAATTCAGAGAGATTGATCATCTCCCTTATTGCCTCATCAGTACCGTCGACGAGAGATTCTATGTCGTCGCTATCGAACTCAAGCAGGTCGGGATTGTCTTTATCGCGAGCATTTGTCATAGAGAATCTATGTATGTAAGCGTAATTACGCACTAACAACGCAATTATTGAATGATTTACTGGATAATCTATGTCAATTTTGTCTATCACATAAGACTTTGCCAGCACTTCGACCGCAGATTTTGATATGTTTCCGCTTAGCTTTACGGAACCTTCAATCGCCATAAGAGCTAAGACGACATTCATCTGTTCTTGGACCAAAGCTTCCAGTATCGTCTTCGATTTCTTTGTTGACCCTCGGTGCTCTTGCCACTCTTTTACAAGAGCCGAGGTGATTTGAGCGACACAACCGCCAGCAAAACCAATCAACGCTACATAAAGAGCGACCTGCGCAGTTACTGGAGCGGTGGTCGCAACTGGCTGGCGCGCGATCAACTGATTTTTTTGAGCGTTCGATGCGTGATTTTGGGAAGCAGACACGTCCGGAAGCGTCTGGCTGATTGTCACCCGTTCGCCGTCCAGCACGAACCGCGTTACCGGATCGCTGGTCTCGTTCATCCAGCGGTCTTGGCCCGGGTCGGTCGCATCTACCGGTTTCCAGCTGATCAGATCACCCTCGACCCGGCACTGGGCCCGGCGGCGTCCGCCGTCGACCGGCGCGCGCCACGAGGCATTGACCACCCGGCCCTCCAGTCCGTCGATCTGGATGTCCGCCACGCCCTGCCCGTGGATTTCCGCCAATCCGGCCTGACAGACGCGGCGCAACTGTGCAGCGGTCAGGGCCACCGGCGCAGGGGGCACCGCTTCGGGGGCCGGGGTCGTCGCCGAAACCGTATCCGCCGGCGTCGGCGTAGCCGTCTCCGCTCGCTCGCCACAGGCGGCGAGGGTCAGTCCGGTCAGCGCGATGACGGCGTAGGTCCGCATCCCCTACTCCGCCGCGATCGCATGGCCGGCGAAATTCGCGCGGCGGCTGCGGTACGACGAGATCCGCTCCTCGATCTCATGGCGGAAGTGCCGGATCAGACCCTGAACCGGCCAGGCGGCGGCGTCGCCGAGAGCGCAGATGGTGTGGCCCTCGACCTGTGACGCCACGTCCAGCAGCAGGTCGATCTCCGACGGATCGGCCTCGCCGACCGCCATCCGCTCCAGCACTCGCCACATCCAGCCGGTGCCCTCGCGGCACGGCGTGCACTGGCCGCAGCTCTCGTGCTTGTAGAAATAGCTGATGCGGGCGATCGCCTTCACCAGATCGGTGCTCTCGTCCATCACCACGACGGCGGCGGTGCCCAGACCCGAGCGCATTTCACGCAGGGAATCGAAGTCCATCAGGGCCGTCTCGGCCATGTCGCGCGTGATCAGCGGCACCGAGACCCCGCCCGGGATCACGGCCTTCAGATTGCCCCAGCCGCCGCGAACGCCGCCGCAATGCTCTTCCAGCAGCTGGCGCATCGGGATGCTCATGGCCTCCTCGATGTTGCAGGGCCGGTTCACATGGCCGGAGATGCTCATCAGCTTGGTGCCGGCGTTGTTCGGACGGCCGAAGCCCGCGAACCAGTCGGCGCCGCGACGCAGGATGGTGCCGACGACGGCGATCGACTCGACGTTGTTGACCGTGGTGGGGCAGCCGTACAGACCCGCGCCGGCCGGGAACGGCGGCTTCAGGCGCGGCTGGCCCTTCTTGCCTTCCAGGGATTCCAGCAGGGCGGTCTCTTCACCGCAGATATAGGCGCCGGCGCCGTGGTGGATGTAGACGTCAAAGTCCCAGCCGTGGACGTTGTTCTTGCCAATCAGCCGGGCCTCATAGGCCTGCTTGACCGCCGCCTCCATCCGCTCGCGTTCCAGCACATACTCGCCACGCAGATAGATGTAGCAGGCATGCGCCTGCATCGAGAACGAGGCGATCAGGCAGCCCTCGATCAGCAGGTGGGGATCATGGCGCATGATCTCCCGGTCCTTGCAGGTGCCGGGCTCGGACTCGTCGGCGTTGACCACCAGATAGTGCGGCCGGTCCTTGACCTCTTTCGGCATGAAGGACCACTTCAGACCCGTCGAGAATCCGGCGCCGCCGCGACCGCGCAGGCCCGAGGCCTTCACATTGTTGATGAGCCAGTCCCGGCCCATGTCCAGCATGTCCTTCGTGGCGTTCCAGCAACCGCGCGCCTTCGCCCCCTCCAGACCCCAGTCGTGGAGCCCGTACAGGTTGGTGAATATCCGGTCTTTGTCTTCGAGAATGCCGACCATGGTCAGTCGCGTCTCCTGCCGAGGCTGTCGGCCTGGTTCATTTTTTGGCGTCCCCACAGTGCGAGGCCGGCCCCGATCAGGCCCATGACCGCGCCCACGAGGGCGAAGATATCACCGTCCTCACCGAGCGCGCCCAGCAGGCCCGCTGCGGCCAGACAGGCCCCGATGGCGACGTCGCCCAGCCCCATCCAGAAGAACAGGCGGCCCGCCGTCGCGGCGTCCATGGTCTTGTTCGTCCCGGCCATCACAGACCCTCGGCCAGACGGCGACGGTTGTAGCGGGTCCGCAGGAAGGTGGCGGCCAGGAACAGGACCCAGCCCAGACCCAGCATGGCGTAGCCGGCGTTGGTGGCGAGGTCCGGCGCGCCGACCCAGCCCTGACGCACGGCCATGATCAGACCGGCGGCGGCCACGATCAGGGCCAGTCCGGCCAGCCGCAGCGACCGGCCGACGCTCTTCAGCTCGCGGCGATAGGTCGCCCGGCCTTCGTCGGTGTCGAGATCGACCGGCGTCATGCGGGCGCCTTCCCGGCGACGGGATCGCTGTTCGGCAGCTTGTCGATCGGCCTGGCGGCCGAGCCGTCATACAGCTTCGGATCGGTCAGGGTCAGGGCCCCGCCTTCGGGCGCCGAGTTGACGCGATCGATCCGCGTACCGGGCTTCGGCGTCTTGCCGGCCGCGAAATCGTCGATGATCTGGTTCATGTCCGAGGCCGTCAGGTCCTCGAAATAGTAGTCGTTGATCATGGCCATGGGGGCGTTGACGCAGGCGCCGAGGCACTCGACCTCTTCCCAGTAGAATTTGCCGTCGGCCGACAGGGTCTGTTTCGGCCCGATGCGGTTCTTGCAGACCTTCATCAGCTCGCCGGAGCCGCGCAGCATGCAGGGCGTCGTGCCGCAGACCTGGATCAGGGCGGCCGATCCGACCGGCTCCAGCATGAACATGGTGTAGAAGGTCGCGACCTCCAGCACCCGGATATAGGCCATGCCCAGAAGGTCGGCGATGGCGCGCAGGGCAGGCTCGGAGACCCAGCCCTCCTGCTTCTGGACCAGCCACAGGATCGGGATCACCGCCGACTGTTTGCGGTCGGCGGGGTATTTGGCGATCCACCAGTCGCATTTGGCCTTCGTCGCCTTCGAGAAGGCGAACGTGGCGGGCTGGTCCTTGGCGAGGCGACGAACCGACATCAGACGTCCATTTCCGAATCCACGACGATCCCGTCGCCGAGCATTTTCTTGCGCAGCACCACGACCTTGTGCTGGCCGTTCCGGCGCAGCAGCACGCTGTGCTGATAGGCGGCGCCCGAGGCGTCGGTCGTGGAATAGCCGACGATCTCCCAGCCCTGCTGGACCAGGCTGCTGATGGGGCGGTCGCTCATTGGTGCGGCCTCCCCGACTGATTCAGCACCTCAATCCGCTTCCGTGCGCGGCGCACGACGGGGAGCAACAAAAAGCCGCCAAACCCCAGAACCAGCAGCACGACCTGCGTGGGGCCCCACCAGCCGTTCTCACTCAGACCTGGCACGACTGCTCCCGCGACAATCATCGCCAGCATAGGGGCCAAAGGCGCGACCGAAAGTGCTTCATCCTTGAAGCGCCCACGTGTCCCGCCTGGGTGCTGCACATTGCGCTTGTCCGTCAGGTTGGCGACCAGAAGGAAGCCGGCGATCAGCACAAAGCCGAAGACAATAACCAGTCCGAAGCTGATGTTCGAAAGCACCTCGATCACCGGTCAACCTCCCCGAACACGATGTCGAGCGAGCCGAGGATGGCGGACACATCGGCCAGCATATGGCCGCGGTTCATCCAGTCCATGGCCTGAAGGTGGCGGAAGCCGGGGGCCGAAATCTTGACGCGGTAAGGTTTGTTCGTGCCGTCGGACACGACATAGACGCCGAACTCGCCCTTGGGCGCCTCGACGGCGGCATAGACCTCGCCCGGCGGCGTTTTGAAGCCTTCTGTATAGAGTTTGAAGTGGTGGATCAGGGATTCCATCGACCGCTTCATCTCGCCACGGCGCGGCGGGACCACCTTGTTGTCCTCGGCCATGACGGGCTCGCCCGGACGATTCCGCAGCTCATGGATGCACTGCTCCATGATGCGGATCGACTGTTTCATCTCGGCGATGCGGCACAGATAGCGATCCCAGCAGTCGCCGTGCTTGCCCACCACCACATCGAAATCGAGGTCGGCATAGCACTCGTACGGCTGCGACTTGCGCAGGTCCCAGGCGATGTCGGAGCCGCGCAGCATGACGCCGGTGAAGCCCCAGGCCAGGGCCTGTTCCTTTGACACCACGCCGATGTCGACGTTGCGCTGTTTGTAGATGCGGTTCTCGGTGACCAGCGACTCGATGTCGGCCAGCTTGGTCGGGAACAGTTTGCACCAGGCGTCGATGTCGTCGATCAGCGCCGGCGGCAGGTCCTGATGCACCCCGCCCGGGCGGAAGTAGTTGGCGTGGAGGCGGGCGCCGCAGGCCCGCTCATAGAAGACCATCAGCTGTTCGCGCAGCTCGAAGCCCCACAGCGGCGGCGTCAGGGCGCCAACGTCCAGGGCCTGGGTCGTCACGTTCAGCAGGTGAGACAGGATGCGGCCGATCTCGGAATAGAGCACCCGGATCAGCTGGCCGCGATACGGAACCTCCAGCCCCAGCAGCCGCTCGACCGCCAGGCAGAAGGCGTGCTCCTGATTCATCGGCGAGACATAGTCCAGCCGGTCCAGATAGGGCACGTTCTGGAGGTAGGTACGGGCCTCCATCAGCTTTTCGGTGCCGCGATGCAGCAGGCCGATATGCGGATCGACGCGTTCGACGACCTCGCCGTCCAGCTCCAGCACCAGACGCAGAACGCCGTGGGCGGCCGGGTGTTGCGGGCCGAAATTGATGGTGAACTTGCGGTCGTCCAGCTCGCGGGCATGGGCGGTGCGGGTGTCCGGCGCGTCCTCGAACGCGTCAACGTCGAGGGCGGCCACGGGGGCGGCGGCAGGGGCGATGGGATGTCCGTCGGCCATCAGGCTTTCCCTCCCGAAGGCGCGGCCTTGCCGGCCGCAGCGGCCTGGGCCGCCTTTTCGTCGCCCGGCAGGACGGCGTCCGGATAGTCGGCGCCCTCCCACGGGGACAGGAAGTCGAAGTTGCGGAATTCCTGCGTCAGCTTGACGGGCTCATAGACCACCCGCTTCAGCTCATCGTCGTACCGGACCTCGACATAGCCGGTCATCGGGAAGTCCTTGCGCAGCGGATGTCCCTGAAAGCCGTAGTCGGTCAGCAGCCGGCGCATGTCGGGATGGCCGGCGAAGATCATGCCGTACATGTCGAACGCCTCGCGCTCGAACCAGCCGGCGGCCGGATAGACCGGAATGGCGCTGGCCACGGGCTGGACCTCGTCGGTCGAAACCTTGACCCGGATGCGCGCATTCCGCGTCAGCGAGAGCAGATGATAGACCACGTCGAACCGCTCGGCCCGCTCGGGATAGTCCACGCCGCACAGGTCGATCAGCTGCTGGAACCCGAACCGGTCCCTGAGATCTATCAGGACCTCGATGATCCGGTCACGATGGCAGGTCAGCGTCAGCTCGCCATAGGCGACGTTCGCCTCCACGCCCAGCTCGGCGACCATCTCCTGACCCAGCGGGGTCAGCACGGCGGCATGGGCCTGGATCTGCTCGACCGTCCCCAGAGAAAGCAGCTCGCGGCTCATCGCTCGATCGTCCCGGTCCGGCGAATCTTCTTCTGCAGCTGCAGCAGCCCGTAGACCAGCGCCTCCGCCGTCGGCGGGCACCCGGGCACATAGACGTCCACCGGCACGATCCGGTCACAGCCGCGAACGACGCTGTAGCTGTAGTGATAGTACCCGCCGCCGTTGGCGCAGGACCCCATCGACAGCACATAACGCGGATCCGGCATCTGGTCGTAGACCTTGCGCAGGGCCGGGGCCATCTTGTTGGTCAGGGTGCCGGCGACGATCATCAGGTCGCATTGGCGCGGGCTGGCGCGCGGCGCCATGCCGAACCGCTCCAGATCATAGCGCGGCATCGCCGCCTGGATCATCTCGACCGCGCAACAGGCCAGGCCGAAGGTCATCCACATCAGCGAACCGGTGCGGGCCCAGGTGATGACGTCGTCGAGCGGCGCCGTCAGGAAGCCCTTTTCGGCCACCTCGGTGTTGACGGCCTCAAAGAATTTGTCGTGCAGGGCGGGGTCATAACCCTCGACCCTCGAGCGCGCGCCCTGGCCGTAGGGACTCAACAGCGGGGAAGCGCCCTGATCGCCGCGGCCGATCAACGGAATCTCGTTGGTGACTATTCCCATTCGAGAGCGCCCTTCTTCCATTCGTAGATGAAGCCGACCGTCAGGACGCCGAGGAAGACCATCATCGACCAGAAGGCGAAGATCATCCCGCCCCTCGACAGGTCGAACATCGACACGGCCCAGGGGAACAGGAAGGCGACCTCGAGGTCGAAGATGATGAAGAGGATCGACACCAGATAGAACCGCACATCGAACTTCATGCGCGCATCGTCAAAGGCGTTGAAGCCGCACTCATAGGCCGACAGCTTTTCCGAATCCGGATTGGACGGCGCCATCAACCATGCGGCGACCATGAACAGCACGCCGATCACGGTCGCGAGACCGATGAAGATCACGATCGGCAGATACTGGAGAAGAAATGCATTCATTCGAGAGACCTCGCGCGCCAAATCGCGCGCGCATGGGGAGGACGGCGGATTCGCCGCTTTCTAGACCCAAGAGCGCCGCCGTTCAAACCCATGCAGCCAAAGGATTTTATGAGAATGGTTCGCAGATTTTTCAGGCCTGATCTTCAGGGGCGTCCGCGCCCATCCGCAGAACCCCGGCCATGACCACGATACCCATCCCCGGCGTATCAGCGGTCCACGACCCCTCAGCAGAAAAGGTCGGAAATGTCCGCATGGGTCGCTTGACAGGGCAAGCCGCCCCCGCCTAAACGACGCCCCTCGCCGCGACGCACTGCGCCGCGACGGAAATGCGGGTGTAGCTCAGTTGGTTAGAGTGCCGGCCTGTCACGCCGGAGGTCGCGGGTTCGAGTCCCGTCACTCGCGCCACTTCTTGTGAATGCAAGGAGTGGCGCGTCCGCCCCCCTACCCTACTGGTCCTGTATGACCGCAGCTTCCGGATTGCCGACGGGCTCATGCGCATCACCGCGCGACCGACGGCGATCCAGGCCCGCGATTTCACCGACCGTCAGGTCCGGATGGGCGCGAGCCATCCAGCGAATCTGCTCGATGACGCCCGGAATCAGGGCGACGCCGATTCCCAATACGTCCGCCCCGACATCGACGACCGACATACTGCGCCCGGTCAGCCCCTGCAGCAGTTCGATGAAGACGCCAAAGCCCGCCGCGCCCAGCGCGATATCGCTTCGGCGCCAGCCAGGGGCGATCAGAAACAGGCCGGTCGTGGCGACGAAGAAGGCGATCGCATGAGCCGCCTTGTCCGACAGTCCGAAGACCGCTTCCAGACCCTGGAATGGTCCCAGCATCAGAAAGGCCAGGCCCAGGATCGCTGCTGCGGCGGCGAAACGGGCGAGGCGGACAATCTGTCGGGGTGTCAGGCGGTTGATCATTCGCCCACCCTGCCCGGACGGGACGAAGATTGGGTTTACGCCTGCGCCGGACCGCCGGGGATCAGTGCACGGCCCAGTCTGCAGCCGGCTGGACGAAACCGGCCCGGCCGCTGACGTCGCCGTAAACCATGCACAGGTCCTCGAAGACCCGATTCCAGGCGAAATGTTCAACCGCATGGACACGTGCGGCCCGGCCGATGGCCTCGACGTCGCGCGCGAACAGGGCCTCGATCGCCTCGGCATAGTCGGCCGGATCGGCCGAGCGGGCCAGTTGCCCGACCTCGGGCGTCACCGTCTCGGCCACGCCGCCGGCATTGACCCCGACTACAGGGCGGCCACAGGCCATGGCCTCCAGCACGATAAGGCCGAATGGCTCCTTGTCATTGGCGTGAACAAAGGCGTCGCAGCTGGCGATGATGCGCGCGACGGCCCGGGGGTCCCGCTCATAGGGCAGGGCGATGACCCGATCCTCCGGCGGCATGCCCGTGCCGGCCCCGACCAGAACCAGATGATAGGGCGGGCCCAGCTTCTGGACCGCCTCGATCAGGACATCGATGTTCTTTTCCTTGGCCGGCCGCCCGGCGAAGCACAGCAGGCGGGCGTCGGCGCCCAGGCCCAGCTTCTTGAGCAACCAGTTCCGGTCGCCCCGATCCGGACGGAAGGTATCGATTTCCACGCCAAGAGGCCGGACGACGATGTTGCCCACGCCCGCCTCCTCCAGACGGCTGGCGATAAACCGGCTGGGCGAAACCACGCGGTCGAACTGGGAAAACAGGCGGGCCCAGCGCTTCTCAACCGGCTTCTTGGCCCATTCGCCGAAATGCAGGGCGGCGAGCCCCGCCGGATCCGAGTGGCAGAAGCCGATCACCGGGCATCCCGCCCTTTGACCGGCCTCGATCGCCCCCTGTCCCGGGGTATAGGGATCGCCGGCCTCGATCAGGGCGGGCTTCATAGACGCCACCCATGCCCCCCAGCGCCGCACGGAGGTCGGCCACCGATAGCCGTCGCCGAAGGGCAATTTGGTCGCCCTCAGCTTGATGATGCCGTCGCTGCCGGCCTCATGCCGAGCGCCCGGGACGACGAGGGAGTGGGCCACGCCCGGCCGATTTTCGGCCAGCCACGCCTTTTTGGACAACAGATACCGTTTCACCCCGCCCGAACGCGGGGCGTAGAGCATTGTGGTGTCGACCAGGCGCGGACGAGGATCTTCGGACGACATCCGCAAGGATTTCAACGTCGCGGCGACCTCCTCGTCCAGTCCTGGAATCAGCTGCAGTTCGCCTTCCTGGACATCGAGATCGATCATGCTCATGAATGGCGGCTCCGCAGGTTCCGACGCCCCAACGCGCCCCGCTTCCTTTCGGATGCGTTCGGACGATCTGGAACGAACCACCATGCGCCCCTAGACCCGGCTGCGGCCAAGCTCAAGCGCTATCATTGTCCGGCCTGATCTCCATGACAACCAGCCCCCGCCGTATCAGGGCCTCGCGCAGCAAGACCTCCACCTGGGCATTTACAGAGCGCAGTTCGGCGGCCGCCAGACGTTCGACCGCCGCCATCACCCCCGGCGAGGCCCGCATCAGGAAAGGCTTGCGCGGCCGTCCCGCCATCAGCCGTAAAGCGTCCCGGTATTGACCACAGGCTGGGCCTCACGGTCGGCGCACAGCACCACCAGAAGGTTGGACACCATGGCCGCCTTCCGGTCCTCGTCCAGATCCACCACCCCGCGCTCATTCAGATCATGAAGGGCGCTTTCGACCATACTGACCGCCCCGCGCACGATCATGCGGCGGGCCGACAGGACGGCCTCGGCCTGCTGGCGGCGCAACATGGCGCCGGCAATTTCCGGCGCATAGGCCAGATGCGCCAGCCGGGCCTCATCCACAGCGATTCCGGCCGCCCCCACCCGCTTGGCCAGTTCGTCGCGAAGGCGGGCGGCCACATCCTCTGCGTCGGCGCGCAGGGTCAGTTCCTGATCGACGCCGTCCACCTGCTCGCCGTGGTCATAGGCATAGTGGGAGGCGATATCGCGCAGGCCGGTGTCGATCTGGATGTTCACAAAGGCCTGATAGTCATCGACGTCGAACAGCGCCTGCGCCGAATCCTGCACCCGCCAGACGACGTTGGCCGCGATCTCGACCGGATTGCCCCGCCTGTCGTTGACCTTGAGCTTGTCGCTGGTGACGTTGCGGGCGCGCAAGGAGATCTTCTTGCGGCTGTACCAGGGCAGGACCCAGCGCAGGCCGGTGTGGCGGTCAGTGCCCCGATAGTCGCCGAACAGCAGGATCGCCATCGCCTCGTTCGGCTGCAGCGAATACAGGCCGCACACCAGAACAAGGCCGACGCTCGCAAGGCCCACGCCCGCCACGACGGCGACGGCTGAGCCGGGATTCCGGGCCGCAAGGACTGCCCCCCCGATCATCAGGCCGATGCCGATCAGGAGCATCAGGACCCCGTTGGCGGTCCGCGCCTGGCGCTCCTGGGATTTCGACTGGGTCATTTCGCCTCCCCGCAGTTTTGACACCAAAATGATATCAAACCGGTATTGCAACGACAGGCCTTCGTCAACCGTCGTCCTGCCGAATGCCGCGTCTTCGGCCTTGCATTCGCCTCAAATTCGAGAAACTTGAGGCAGGCCCGCGCGGCCCCTGTTAGAGGGTCGCCGCATCCGTGCGCCTGCCTGTCCACAGGGATTGTTTGATCGAATGCGTAAACTGCTCGCGACCGCTGCGGCGCTCGGCCCCCTGATGGTCGCAACCGGCGTCCAGGCCGAGGTGGTCGTGTCCAACTCGCGCGCCACGCCGATCCAGACCTCCAACGCCACCGGAACGGCCGCCGACAATATCCGGCTGTCCAGCGGGGGGGCGATTTCTGTGACCTCGGGCGCGGCGATCACTGTGAACTCCAACAACACCGTGGTGCTGGATTCGGGCAGCACCATAACCATGGCGAATTCGGCAAACGGGGCCACCGGGATTCTCGTCAACGGCGGGACCACCACCAACCTCACCGTTTCTGGCAGCATCACGGTCGTCGACGACCTCGACACCTATCCCGACAGTGACAGCGACGGCGACCTGGACGGTCCGTGGGCCAACGGGTCCAACCGATACGGGGTCCGTCTGGCCGGCGCAGCCCCGGTGACGGGCAACGTCCTGATCGAATCGGCCGGGACCATTCGCGTCGACGGTAATGATTCCTTTGGCGTGGCCGTCGATGCGCCGCTGATCGGAAACCTGGCCTCCTACGGAACGATTTCGACCTTCGGCGATCGCTCGACGGCCATCAGCGTGGCGGGCGCAGTGACCGGCAATGTCGGCATCGACGGTTCGGTGGCGGCCAACGGCCAGGACGCCACGGCCATAGCGACGACAGGCGACATTTCGGGCCGCCTGACGGTTCAGGGCTCCGTCTCGTCCAGCGGATATCGCTACACCAGCCTGGGCAGCGACGCCTTTGTCGCCAAGCTGGATGCTGACGACCTGTTGCAAGGCGGCTCAGGGGTCAGCGTCGCCGGCAATGTCGGGGGCGGGTTAGTTCTGGACAGCGCACCCACCGCAAGCACGACCAACTCCGATGTCGACGGCGATGGGCGCCCGGACACGTCGGAAGGCACTGCGGCGATCAACACCTACGGCAGCGCGGCAGCGGTCCAGGTCGGATCGGCGACGCGTGCAATCACGCTTGGCGTGGCCGGGACCGGCGACAATGCCTACGGCTTTATCAATCGCGGAACGGTCGCGGGCTCCGGCGTCTATGACGGGATATCGGCCACGGGCGCCCGGTTCGGCGTAGCCGGCGGTCAGGCGGTCTCCGTCAATGGCGGGATACGCAACGAAGGCTCCATCGCCGCCCTGTCCAATGGCGGCAGCGCGACCGGTCTTCGGATCGCTGCGGGGGCCAGCACCCCGACCCTGTTCAACAGCGGCTTCATCACGGCGGGGGCCGCCGCCAAGACCACCTCGCAAGTCAGTTCGGTAGTGATCGAGGCCGGCGCCAGCCTGGGCTCCATCGTCAACAACGGCTCCTTGCTGACCACGGCATCCGGCGGCGTCGGCGACCTGACGGCCATCCGCGATCTGAGCGGCACCCTGACGTCCATCACGAACAATGGTCTCATTCAGGCCAATCTGACCCCCAATGCCGCCGGGGACGCCATCACCGGATCTTCGACGGCCATAGACGCCCGCGCGAATACGACCGGTTTGACAGTCCGCCAGACGGGCATTCCGAGCAGTGCGGACAACAAGGAGGACGACGACGACAAGGACGGGATCGTCAACTCCGAGGAGCCGGCAATATTCGGCGCAATCCAGCTCGGCTCCGGCGCGGACCTGGTCGATATCCAGAACGGCGTGGTGGTCAGCGATATCGCCTTCGGAGCCGGCGCGGACCGACTGCAGATTTCCGGCGGCGGATATGTGCGGGGGGCGGTTTCAGACACCGATGGCCGGCTGGACATCAATGTGTCGAACGGAACCCTTGAGGCGCGCCAGACGACACAGCTTGCGGTTACCGGTCTCAACGTCGGGGCCGACGGCAACCTTCTGGTGGCCTTCGATCCCGCGGGTTCGACCTCAGGCGGATTCAAGGTCAATGGCGCAGCGAACCTGGCGACGGGCGCCGGACTGGGCGTGCGGTTCACCTCGCTGCTCACCGGGCCGCGTCGCTTCACCCTGGTCGACGCCGACACCCTGACGGTGGGGGTTCTGGACCAGACCGCCCTGGTGGAGAATTCGCCGTTCCTTTATGTGGTGAGCTCCGGAACGGACCTCGCCGCCGGCGAGATCTACGTCGATGCGCGGCGCCGGACGGCCGCCGAGGCGGGGATGATCTCTGTCGAGGCCTCGGCGTTCGACGCCTTCTATTCGGGCGTCAACGCCAACAGCACCCTGTTGTCGGCCTTCCTTGGTCAGACCAACCGCGACGGCTTCTTCAACCTGTATGAGCAGATGCTGCCGGACCATTCCGGCGGCCCCCTGATGTCCCTGGCCAGCGGGGTCGACGCCGTCACCCGCGCCCTGACGGGCCGCAACGCCTCCGCCGGCGTCGGTGAGACCAGCGCCTGGGTGCAGGAAATCAACTTCTACGCCGACAAGGACAAGACCGACACCTATGGCTTCCGTTCGGAAGGCTTCGGCGTGGCCGGCGGCATCGAGCGCGGCACCGGTTTTGGCGCGCTCGGCGTCTCGGTGGCCTTTACCTCGTCAGACATCCAGGACCCGGAAGCCGAGGCCGAGGAGGTCCTGTCGTCCAACCTGATCGAACTGGGCCTCTACTGGCGCGCCCAGGGCCAGAACTGGACGACCTGGGCGCGGGCAGCGGGCGGCTACGCCTCCTTCGACGCCACCCGATCACTGGTCGGCGAGGGCCTCTATCTCAACAACACCTCGGAATGGAGCGGCTTCACCCTGGCCCTGGCCGGCGGCGCCTCCTACGAGCGGAATTTCGGCCGGCTCAATATCCGTCCCGAGGTCTATGCCGAGTATTTCGGCCTGAACGAGGACGCCCGGGTCGAGACCGGCGGAGGCAATGGTTTCGATCTCGAGATCGACGATCGCAAGGGCCACATCTTTTCCACCGTGGCGGCCGTCAACCTCGGCTACGGCCTCGGCACCGATGGCTGGATCCGCCCCGAGGTCCGTCTGGGCTGGCGCCAGAACATATCGGTCGATGCCGGCGAAACGATCGGCCGGTTCGTCAACGGCAGCGGCCCGGACTTCCGCCTGACGCCCCGGGCCGTCGAGGGCGGCGGTCTGATCGCCGGCTTCCGCCTGTCGGTCGGCAACCAGCTCGGCATGCTGTCCATCACCGGTGATGCTGAAAAGCTCGAGGACTACATCCGCTACACCCTGCTGCTGCGGGCCAGCTTCAAATTCTGATCCGTCAAACACCGATCAAATCACAAAGGCCGCCGGATCGCTCCGGCGGCCTTTTTTGCGGTCTGGAGTGGTAGGCGGCGACGGGTTCGAACCGCCGACCCTCTCGGTGTAAACGAGATGCTCTGACCAGCTGAGCTAGCCGCCCTCACCACGGAGGCGGGTTTTGCCCTCCCCGGCCCCCGGGTTCAAGTCCCGTGTTCAGATGGCAAACGACAACGACCCGGGATCGCGCCCGGGCCGTCTTCGTTCCGACCGGCCGTCAGTGGCTGACGACGGCCCCCGCATCGCCCGCAGCAGGCGGCGCGGCCGGCGTCAGGGGTTCGGCGACCTCGTCCCATTCGACCGGCGTCAGGGTGCCCGTCAGGGCCCATTTCAGGGCCTCGTCAGCCGTAGAGATGGGCACGATCTCCAGCGCCGACTTCACATTGTCCGGGACGTCGGCCAGGTCCTTCTCGTTCTCCTGCGGGATCAGCACCGTCTTGATGCCGGAGCGCAGGGCCGCCAGCAGCTTCTCCTTCAGGCCGCCGATGGCGGTGACGCGGCCACGCAGGGTGATCTCCCCGGTCATGGCGATGTCCTTGCGTATCGGAATGCCGGTCAGGACCGAGACCATGGCCACCGTCATGGCCACGCCGGCCGAGGGACCGTCCTTGGGCGTGGCGCCATCGGGCACGTGCACGTGGATGTCGGTCTTCTCGAACATCGGAGGCTTGACCCCGATGCTGAGCGCCCTGGCCCGGACATAGGAGGCCGCGGCCGAGATCGACTCCTTCATCACGTCCTTCAGATTGCCGGTGACCGTCATACGGCCGCGCCCCGGCATCTTGATCGCCTCGATGGTCAGGATCTCGCCCCCGAACTCGGTCCAGGCCAGGCCGGTGACGATGCCGACCTGATCCTCCTCCTCGGTCTCCCCGAAGCGGTACTTCTGGACGCCCGCATACTCGGCGAGCTTGGCCGCATCGACGGTGATGGCGGCGACGCCGGTCTTCGACATCTCCCGCACGGCCTTGCGCGCCAGTCCGCTCAGGCCCCTCTCCAGCGAGCGTACGCCGGCTTCGCGGGTATAGTAGCGGATGAGGTCGCGCAGGGTGTCTTCCGGCACCTCCAGCTCACCGGCCTTCAGCCCGTTGTCCGTCTTGACCTTGGGCAGGACGTGGCGTTTTGCGATCTCGACCTTCTCGTCCTCGGTGTAGCCGCTGACCCGGATGATCTCCATCCGGTCCATCAGGGGCTGGGGCATGTTCAGGCTGTTGGCCGTGGTCACGAACATGACGTTCGACAGGTCGTAGTCGACCTCCAGATAGTGGTCGCCGAACGCATTGTTCTGGGCCGGATCCAGCACCTCGAGCAGGGCCGAGGACGGGTCGCCGCGCCAGTCGGCGCCCAGTTTGTCGATCTCGTCCAGCAGGATGAAGGCGTTGGTGGTCTTCACCTTCTTCATCGACTGGATGATCTTGCCCGGCATGGAGCCGATATAGGTCCGGCGGTGGCCGCGGATCTCGGCCTCGTCGCGCATCCCGCCGAGCGACATGCGGACGTATTCACGTCCCGTCGCCTTGGCGATGGATTTGGCCAGAGAAGTCTTGCCGACGCCCGGAGGGCCGACGAGGCAAAGGATCGGGCCCTTGAGGCTGTTGGTGCGCGCCTGCACCGCCAGATACTCGATGATCCGTTCCTTGACCTTCTCGAGGCCGTAGTGATCCTCCTCAAGGATCGATTCGGCCTTGTCGAGATCAATGGGCTTCTGTTTGGTCTTGCCCCAGGGGATCGACAGCAGCCAGTCCAGGTAGTTCCGCACCACGGTCGACTCGGCCGACATCGGGCTCATGTTGCGCAGCTTCTTGACCTCGGCCTCGGCCTTGGTGCGCGCTTCCTTGGACAGGCGCGCCTTACGGATACGCTTCTCCAGGTCCATGATCTCGTCACGGCTGTCGTCGGTCTCGCCCAGCTCGCGCTGGATCGCCTTCATCTGCTCGTTCAGATAGTATTCGCGCTGGGTCTTCTCCATCTGGCGTTTGACGCGCGAACGGATCTTCTTCTCGACCTGAAGCACCGAGATTTCGCCTTCCATCAGGCCGTAGACGGCTTCAAGACGACGCGGCACGTCGATGGTCTCCAGCAAGGCCTGTTTGTCGGCGATCTTGACCGACAGGTGGGCGGCGACGCTGTCGGCCAGTTTCGACGGATCGGTGATCTGGGGAATGGAGCTGAGGGCCTCGGGCGGCACCTTCTTGTTCAGCTTCACATAGTTTTCGAACTGCTCGACCACGGCGCGCAGCATGGCCTCGGACTGGGCCGGCTCGCCGGGCTCATCGTCGATGCCGACGGCCTCGGCCTCGAAATACTCCTCGCGGTCGGTGAAGCGCGTCAGACGCGCCCGGCCCTTGCCCTCGACCAGCACCTTCACGGTCCCGTCAGGCAGTTTCAGCAGTTGCAGGACCGTAGCGAGCACGCCGACCGGATAGATGGCGTCCGGCGTCGGGTCGTCGTCGACGGAGTTTTTCTGGGTGGCGAGCAGGATCTGCTTCTCGCCCTTCATGATCTCGTCCAGCGCGCGCACGGACTTCTCGCGTCCGACGAACAGCGGCACGACCATGTGCGGGAACACCACGATGTCCCTCAGCGGCAACACGGGCAGGGTTTTGGTCTCGGTCATAGGCTCTGGCTCCCGGGCCATTGGAGATCTCCGGCCCGTCGTCCCGCCCGACCCCGCAACATGCAGCGACCCGACAAGACGACCCGTCGATTCCGACGGCGTTCAGGGGAGTATGTGGTCTCGCGGCCTCAGGGTTCAAGCGTGACCGCCAGATGGTCCACATGACTGTGATCCAGTGGTTGGGCGACAGATTGATCTCCGCCAGCCGGAATCAGGGTCCGGATCGGACCGCGATCCGGCATTCTTAAGAAATTCGAGACCGTCGCAGCCTGTGGCGGCAGGGTCTCAGCCTACGGACGATCCGTCAGCCTCAGCTATATCGAAGCTCCTGCAGGTCGATTTCGCGGATCAGCTTCTTGTGCGTGGCCTCGTCAATGCTCCGGTCGCGGGCCAGACGGCCGATTTCCTCCCGCTCCGCAGCCAGTCCGGTGATCCGCAACTGCTGTTCGATCTCGTCCATCTGGCGCACCAGCTCGCCGTCGTCGTCCTCGGCATGGGTGCGGTTCTCGATCCGGCGTCGATAGACCTCCATCAGGCGTGAGGCCACGTCGGAGTAGAGATCCGGATTGGTCTTGCCCTCCGCCATGTCGTGCGAGGCGTTGTCGATGGCCCGCAGGGCGGCGACGGCGGCCGCCACTCTCGACCGGTCCTCCTCCTGCAGATGCGAGGGCTCCGGCGGCAGTTCCACGTTCCTGAGCAGCCTCGGCAGAGCCAGTGTGGCCACGACCAGCGATACGATGATCACCCCGGCCGCCAGGAAGATGGCCAGACTGCGCGACGGCATCGGCGTCCCGTCCGCCAGGACGAACGGCAGCGTCAGGATGCCGGCGAGCGTAATCGCGCCCCGCACCCCCGCCAGCGACATGACCATGACCAGCCGCAGGCCGACCTTCGGCGGCGGCTCGCGGTGGCGGCGGCGATAAAGGGTCAGCTTCAGCGACGTCCAGACCCAGATGAACCGCAGGGCCGCGAGAGCCGCCACGATACCGAAGACATAGACGGCCAGCCACCAGACCTCCGGCCGGCTTGTGCCCCGCACCACCTCGGCGGCCCGCGACAGGATCGACGGCATCTGCTCGCCCAGAATGACGAAGATCATGCCATTGGCGGCGAACTGGACCGTGTCCCAGACCACGGCGCGACGGATCCGGGTCACGGCCAGCGACTGGGTTCGCGCGCCGCCGCGCTCGGTGAAGCTCATGGTCACCCCCGCCGCCACGGCCGCGAGAATGCCCGAGGCGTGCAGCTCTTCCGCCGCCAGATAGGCCGCGAAGGGGGTCAGCAGGCTGATCAGGATATGGGCGCCGACGTCCTCGCCCCATTTGCGATTGGCGATGCCGCGCGCGAGATTGATGCCGAAACTGACGGCCACCCCGACCGCTATGCCGGCGGCCGCCAGCCAGGCAAAGGTCCCGATCGCCGCGCCCATGGAAAAGACGCCGGTGGTCGCCGCGACCACGGCGATCCGCATACAGGTCAGGCCCGTCGCATCATTCAGCAGCGATTCCGCTTCCAGAATGTGCATCAGCCGTTTCGGGATCGGCGCGCGGGCGGCAATGGCCTGAACCGCGATCGGGTCGGTCGGCGACAGGATGGCCGCGAGGGCGAAGGCCACCGCCAGAGGCATCTCGGGGATCATCCACCAGATCAGCAGGCCGAGGCCCACCACCGTGAACAGGACAAGCCCCAGAGCCAGTTCCAGGATCACCGCCCGGTCGCGGAACAGCGCTTCCTTGGGAATGCGCCAGCCGTCGAGGAACAGCAGCGGCGGCAGGAACAACAGGAAGAAGACGTCGGGCTCGAGATCAATCGTATGGCCGGTGATCAGGACGATCAGGGCGCCGAGGCCGATCTGGACCAGCGGCAGGGCGATCCGGGTGGCGCGCGCGACGGCGCCCGAGACCACCACGGCCAGCAGCAGGAACAGGACGGTCTCGATCAGGGCCATGGGATCAGACGAGGATGGCGGTGTCGGGATACAGCCGCTCGAAGCGTCCGAGGGCCTGGGGCGCCAGTCGCACGACCAGTCGGGTCCGCCCGTCAGACTCGGCGGCCCGATCGACGACCCGGCCATGGGCGTAGAGCCAGGCCAGAGCCTCGCCATCCGCCGGCTGAAGCGTCATCCGGACTTCGGGATCGTCGTCGATCAGACCGGCGATGGTCTCGCGCAGGGATTCGATCCCCTCCCCGGTCCAGGCGGACACGGCGACCGCGCGATCCTCGCCCGAACGGCGCAGGACCTGGCCGTCTATAACTTCACGCGCCTCGGCTTCCAGAACATCTATCTTGTTCCAAACTTCCAGAACACGGCGGACCTTGCCCTCCGGCGTCGGGATCTGTTTCAGGACGGTTTCGACATCCTTGGCCTGGGCCGCGCTATCGGCCGAGGCGATGTCGCGGACATGCAGGATCAGGTCGGCCTCGCCCACCTCTTCCAGGGTCGCCCGGAAGCTCTCGACCAGTTCGTGCGGCAGGTCAGAGATGAATCCGACGGTATCGGCGACGATCGCCGGCCGGCCCTGGGGCAGGCGGATGGTGCGCTGGGTGGTGTCGAGGGTGGCGAACAGCAGATCCTTGGCCACCACGTCCGAGCCGGTCAGCCGGTTGAACAGGGTCGACTTGCCGGCGTTGGTGTAGCCGACCAGGGCGATGGTCGGGAACGGCGCCTTCTGGCGCTGTTTGCGGTGCAGGCCCCGCGTCCGGCGCACCTCTTCCAGCTCGACCTTCAGCCGCACGATCCGGTCGGCGATCAGGCGCCGGTCCAGTTCGATCTGGGTCTCGCCGGGGCCGCCGGTCGAGCCGGTGCCGCCGCGCTGCCGCTCCAGGTGGGTCCAGGTCCGCACCAGTCGCGACTTCTCATAGTCCAGCCGGGCCAGTTCGACCTGCAGCCGGCCCTCCCTGGTCCGCGCACGCCGGCCGAAAATTTCGAGGATCAGGCCGGTGCGGTCGATGACCTTGCAGTCCCATTCCTTTTCCAGATTGCGCTGCTGGACGGGGGTCAGCTGGTCGTCGATGACGACGGCCTCGGCCTCGGCCGCCCGCACCAGGGCCGCCAGTTCCTCCACCTTGCCCGAGCCGAACAGGGTGGCGGGCGTGGTCTTGCGCAGGCGCACGACCTCTGACGCGCGCACGTCAAGGTCCAGCGCGCGGGCCAGACCCACGGCCTCTTCCAGCCGCTCGTTGGCATCGCGATCGCTTTCGCTACGCCCGTCCGGGTGAATAACGATAGCCCGGATCAGCGGAACGGCGTGATCAATCAGTTTTGAAGTCAATGGGTCCCTTTGGGTCGGACCGGCGCGACGCTCAGTCCTCGTCGGCCTCCGGCTCGTACAGCTGTACGGGCGCCGAAGGCATGATGGTGGAGATGGCGTGCTTGTAGACCAGTTGCGACTGGCCGTCGCGGCGCAACAGCACACAGAAGTTGTCGAACCAGGTCACAATGCCCTGCAGCTTGACGCCGTTCACCAGAAAGATGGTCAGCGGGGTCTTGGTCTTGCGGACGCTGTTGAGGAAGGTGTCCTGAAGGTTCTGACGCTTGTCTTGCGACATGGCAGGTTTGTCCTGTTCTTTGTTGTTTCGCTGCGACGAAGGGGAGCGCCGCAGGGCCGGGTTGAGCCCCGACGCCTCATCTTAGACGCCAGTCTCGCCGCGCCGCAACCGTAGCCTTGGCCGTGGCCGTCGCTAAATGGCGTCGCGTCCGGCCTGTTCCAGATAGGCGGCGCGCAGACGGGTCGCCAGCGGACCGGGCTTGCCGTCGCCAATCTTTGCGCCATCCAGCGAGACCAGCGGCATCACAAAGGTGCTGGCGGCGGTCACGAACAGCTCTCTCGCCTTTTTCGCCTCGTCGACCGAGAACGGACGCTCGTCCAGTTCCAGGCCCTCGGCGGCGATGATTTCCAGCAATCTGGTGCGCGTCACGCCGCGCAGGATGTTGGCCTGGGTGTCGCGCGTTCTCAGCTTGCCGTTCTCGTCGACGATCCAGGCATTGGTCGAGGAGCCCTCGGTGATCAGCCCCATCTCGTCGACCAGCAGGCATTCATAGGCCCCCCGCTCGCGCGCGGCCTGCTTGGCCAGGACATTGGCCAGCAGACCCACGGTCTTGATATCGCAGCGTCCCCAGCGGATGTCCGGCTGGGTCACGCCGGCGGCGCCCTTTGCCGCCAATGCCTCGCCCTTCGCCGTATCGACGGTCTTCGCCGTGATCACCACGCTTGGCGCGACGTCCCGGGGGAAGGCATGATCGCGAGGGGCGGTGCCGCGCGTCACCTGCAGATAGACGATGCCATTGCGGACGCGATTGCGCCGCACGGTTTCGTCCAGCACCTGTTTCAACGCCGCCGAGCTCATGGGGATGGCGATCTTCAGCTCGTTCAGACTGCGGTGCAGCCGCGTCATATGGCCGTCGAAATCCGCCAGCCGTCCGTCGAACACGCCCCAGACTTCATAGACCCCGTCGGCGAACTGAAACCCCCGGTCCTCGATGTGGACCACGGCCTGACCGTGCGCCTGATAGGCTCCGTTGACGTAGGCGACGCGTGACATCAGTCCAGACTTCCCTCTTCGTCGTCCCCGCCCCTCGACGGCGACACGCCCAGCGACTTCAGCTTCCTGTGCAGGGCCGACCGTTCCATGCCGATAAAGGCGGCGGTGCGCGAGATATTTCCGCCAAATCGCATGATTTGCGCCGCCAGATATTCCCGCTCGAACACCTCGCGGGCCTCGCGCAGCGGCAGGGCGATGATCCGCTCGGCGCCGAGGGCGGATCCCGTCCCGGACGAGGCCACCTCCTGCGGCAGCATCTCGGCCGTGATCGGCTCGGTCGGATCGCCGGTGGCGAGGATCAGCAGCCGTTCGACATTGTTGCGCAGCTGGCGGACATTGCCCGGCCAGGGGTGGACCTGCAGCACGGCGATGGCGTCCTCGCCGATACGGCGGCGTTGCAGACCCTGGGATGTCGCGAGAATGTCGATGAAATACTCGACCAGCTCGCCGATATCCTCGCGCCGCTCGGCCAGGGCCGGGACCCGGATCGGCACGACGTTCAGCCGGTGGAACAGATCCTCGCGGAACCGTCCGTCGACAATCTCGGCCTTGAGGTCCTTGGAGGTGGAGGTCACCACCCGCACATCGACCTGGACATCCTGTTCCCCGCCGACGCGGCGGAACCGCTGCTCGACCAGAACGCGCAGCACACGGCTCTGGCTCTCGCGCGGCATGTCGGAAATGTCGTCAATATAGAGGGTCCCGCCGTGGGCGCGCTCGAACAGACCGATCTTGCGCGGTCGGCCATCGTGGCCTTCCTCGCCGAACAGTTCCGAATCCAGCCGCTCCGGCGTCATGCCCGCCGCCGAGATGGCGACGAACTCGGCCCGGGCGCGCGGGCTGGCGTCGTGGATCTGACGCGCGACCAGTTCCTTGCCGGAACCCGGCGGACCGGAGATCAGCACCCGGCTGTTGGCCGGCGCCACCTTGGCGATGGTGGTGCGCAGAACCTGGGCCGCCGCCGACCGCCCGATCAGGCCCGTCGGCGTCATGGTCTGGGCGCGCAGGCGGCGGTTCTCGCGTTTCAGCGTCGCCGCCTCCAGCGCCCGCTCGACCACGACCACCAGACGGTCGGACTTGAACGGCTTCTCGATGAAGTCATAGGCGCCGCGTTTCAGGGCGCTGACCGCCGTCTCGATATTGCCGTGGCCGGACATCATGACGACCGGCAGGTCGGCATCCAGCTCCTTGACCATGTCGAGCATCTCCAGCCCGTCCATGCCGCCGCCCTGCATCCAGATGTCGAGGACGATCAGGGAAGGCTTGCGCGCGCGGATGCCCGCCAGAGCCTCTTCGGAGTTGGAGGCCACGCGGACCGCGTGGCCCTCGTCCTCCAGAAGGCCGGACACCAGTTCGCGGATGTCCGCCTCGTCGTCCACGACCAGAATATCGGCGCCGGTGGAACGCATGGGTCCTCGCTATTCGGCCGCCGCGACGGACGCCTGGGCGTCCGCCGTCGATACGGCATGGGGGTTGAGGGGGAAGATCAGGCAGACGCGGGCGCCGGTCAGGGTCTCGGCGTCGGCCAGTTTCAGTTCGCCTCCGTGGTCCTCACAGATGCGTTTGACGATGGCGAGGCCCAGGCCCGTGCCCTTTTCCCGGGTCGTGACATAGGGCTCGGTCAGGCGGTCGCGGTCGCGGTCGGGCAGGCCCTTGCCGTCGTCCTCGATGATAAAGACCAGGCGCTGCTGGGCGTCGATCTCCAGCCGGGCGATGATGCCGATGACCTCTTCATCCACCGGCGTCGTGACCCGGCGCGCCGCGACGGCTTCTCCGGCGTTCTTGAGGATATTGGCCAGGGCCTGACCGACCATCCGGCCGTCGGCGTTCAGGATGACCTGTGGCAGCGGCTCGACCAGATCAACGGCGATGTCGGGCGCCGCCACCCTCTGGGCGAAGACGGCCTGGCGCAGCAGTTCGGCCGGATCCTCTGGCGCGAACCGCGGCGCCGGCATCCGGGCGAAGGATGAAAATTCGTCGACCATCCGGCCGATGTCGCCAACCTGCCGGATGATCGTGTCGGTGCAGCGATCGAACACCTCCACATCCTCGCCGATCCGGGCGCGATATTTGCGCCGTAGCCGCTCGGCCGACAGCTGGATCGGCGTCAGCGGGTTCTTGATCTCATGGGCGATGCGGCGGGCGACGTCGCGCCAGGCGGCGTTTCTCTGGGCCGTCACCAGCCGGGTGATATCGTCAAAGGTCAGGACCATCTCCCCGCCCTGCCCGCCCTCGATACGGACGCGCAGCCGTCGCGTGTCGCCCTCGCGGCTGACGTCGATGTCTTCCTCGATATGAGCCTCGACCCGGCCGACCAGTTCGCTCAGTTCCGGGGCGATCTCGGCCAAGGGCTGGCCGCGCACCTGATCCTCGGTGATCGACAAAAGCTGCAGGGCGCTGTCGTTGATGGCAGAGATCCGCCCACGCCGGTCCAGGCCGATGACGCCGGCGCTGACGCCGGACAGGACGGTCTCAATGAACCGGCTGCGGTCCTGCGCCTCGTCACTGGCGGCTTTCAGCGCCGCCTGCTGGGCCTGCAAATCGCCGGTCATGCGATTGAAGGCGTCCGACAGATCCGCGATCTCTCCCGGACTCCCGTCGCTTTCGACCCGGGCGGTCAGGTCGCCGGCCGCCACCTGATCGGCCGCCTTGACCAGACGCCCGATGGGCGCGGAAATCGCGCTGGCCGCCGACATGCCCAGCCAGACCGCCCCGACCAGGACCAGCAGGGCCGTCTCCAGATAGCTGAGCGCAAACGCCGCCTGGATGCGGGCGCGACTCTCCTCGGCCTCGCGATAGCGCTGGATGGACTCAACCCCCGTCCTCATCCGCTCCACCAGCCCGGGGGCCAGGGGCCGAACGACATACAGCCAGGCATCCCCATAATCGGGCAGCGGATAGACGACACGGATCACATCCGGGTTCTCCGTGACCTCGACCGGGGCGTCTTCGCCGGCCTCTGTCTGGAAGGCCGAGGTCGGGGGGGCGACATAGGGCGGCGCACCCGGCAAAACGCCCTGGGCCAGGACCCGGCCTTCGCTGTCCAGAATATAGACGGCAGGATAGCCGAAGAAGTCGGCGATCTGGGTCAGCGCCCCCGAAAACTGGATACGGTTGTCGAACATCGACTGGACGCCGCCCAGTTCATTGGCCATGGCGCCGAGGTCGCGCTCCATGGTGGAGCTGACGTCGTCGACATAGGCCTTGCCGACAAGGGCTCCGTTCTTGACGGAGGTCTGGACGTTCTCGCTGAACCACTGGTCCACGCCGCGGTTGACCAGGACCCCGAACACGAGGGCGATCAGAATGGCGGGGGCCACGGCTACGAGAGAGAAGAGCGCCACAAACCTGAGATGCAGCCGCGCTCCGGGATCGGTCTTTCGCCCTCGCGCCAGCCGCATGACCTGGGCGCCGATCACCAGGGCCAGGGCGCCGATCAGGATCAGATTGGCCAGCAGGATGTAGAGCACCGCCTGACCGGCCACCGCGCGCGCGCCGCCATCCTCCGGGCCTGCACCGGGCGCCACCGCCACCAGCCAGATGGCGGCCGCCGTCACCAGCACCGCCAGGCCATAGGCAGCCGCGAACAGGGCCCGGGCCCGGCCGGTCGCAAAGCGCATCCACAGGGGCTCGTCTCCCGCCGTCGCGGGGGACGGCGGCCCGACGTCAGACCTCACTGCGACTGTGTCTGTCATGCAGCAGTAGTGTCCACCACCTGTGGCGAAAACTCAACAGCCTTGACTCGACCCTTGCCGCCGGGCTCGGCCCACAGATCGCGCAGATCGCGCTCGACCTGAGCCGGATCGTCCAGTCGACACATCGCCGCCCGCGCCGCCCGGCGCGCATCTGCACAGTCCGGCCATGGCGCCTGTTCGATGTACCAGCCCAGATGTTTGCGGAACATCCTGAGCCCGAGGGGCAGACCATAGAAGGCGATGGACGCCCGCAGGTGATCAATGACGATGGCGGTCCGTTCGACCCGTTCCGGCTCGACCAGACGGGCGCCGTCGACCAGGGCCCGGTCCAGATGCGCCGCCAGCCAGGGCCGGCCATAGACGCCGCGCCCCAGCATCAGGGCGTCCGCTCCGGACTGGTCCAGCGCCTCGCGGGCGTCCTCGGCGGTGATGATGTCGCCATTGACGATCACCGGGATCGACAGGGCGGCCTTGACCTGCCCTACGGCGGCCCAATCGGCGGACCCCGTATAGAACTGCTGGCGGGTCCGGCCGTGGACCGTCACTGCGGCCAGGCCCAGATCCTCGGCCATCCGGGCGATGTCGACGGCGTTGCGGGTCGCCTGATCCCATCCCAGCCGCATCTTGACCGTCACCGGCCGGCTCACGGCCGCGACCGTCGCCGCCATGATCCGGGCCGCGAGCTCGGGCGTCCGCATCAGGGCCGAGCCGGAGGCCGATCCCGTGACCTCCTTGGCCGGGCAACCGAAATTCAGGTCGATGATGTCGGCGCCGGCGCGTTCGGCCATCCGCGCGCCCTCGGCCATGGCCTCCGGGTCGCGCCCGACCAGCTGGATCACCGTCAGGGGCAGGCCTTCGCCCACGGCCGCGCGACGCACCACGTCCGGCCGGCCGCGCGCCAGTTCCGCAGAGGCCACCATTTCCGTCGCCACATAGGCGGCGCCCAGCCGCGAGGCGACCTGCCGGAACGGCAGGTCCGTGATTCCCGTCATCGGCGCCATCAGCACCTGACCGGCGACCTCGACATCGCCAATGCGCAGCGTCCGTTTCATCGGCAGGCGAATAGGCCCTCCCGCCGACGGGGTCTATCCGTGCGGCGATGAACGGAAGCCGGAACGGTCAGAACACCGCGATCGCCGCCAGCACCGCCAGGGCCATCAGACACAGGCTGCTGGCGACGAACAGGGCGAACCGCACGAGGATGAGATTGATCAGCGCCTGCACCAGGCTGTGTACGATCCGCAGCCCGACATAGGCCCATGCGATCCAGACGCCTGGTCCCTCGCCCGCCCCGGCCAGGGCCAGCGCCAGGGCCAGGGCATAGAAGATCGTCGGCTGCTCCATCAGATGATTGTAGTTGTCGGCCTTCCACCGCACCCGGGCCGGCAGGGTCGACATCAGGACGGACGGCGGGATGGTGGGATCCAGCTTCGTCCTGCCCTTGATCATGGCCGGTATGCGTGTGGCGTACATCCACACCCACATCACCAGTGACCATCCGGCCAGCGCCACCACGGGCGCCAGGATATCGGTATTCATTGCTGTCCCTCCCGCCTTTCAGCAAGCTTGAGCGTGATCCAGCGGGTCGTCAAATCCTGACCCCTGCCCCTCGTCATGCGGCGATGCGCCGACTAGAAGCGGCGAATGAGCTTTTCCGCCGTCATCGTCGCCGCCGGGTCCGGAACCCGGGCGGGGGGCGCCAAACAGTGGCGTCTGCTGGGCGGCAGGCCGGTCGCCCGATGGTCGCTGGAGGCCTTTCTCGCGGCCGGGGCCGACGATGTCGTCGTCGTCATCGCCGAGGGCCAGGGCCCGGACGCCGCCGCAGCCTTCGCCGGGCTGAGCGGCTGGCGGACGGTGACTGGCGGGGCCGACCGTGCGGCCTCGACGCGAGCCGGGCTGGCGGCATTGTCGGGCGATGACGCTGCGCCCGTTCTGATCCACGATGCGGCGCGCCCCCTGCTGACCCCAGACCATATCCGGCGCCTGCTGGGAGCGTTGCAGGATGCAGACGGCGCCATCCTCGCCCTGCCCGTGGCCGACAGCCTGCGGCGCGGCGACGACGGATGGATCTCGGGCGCCGTGGACCGCAACGACCTCTGGCGGGCCCAGACTCCCCAGGCTTTCCGCCTCGGGCGCCTGCGCGCCGCCTTCTCTGCGCTTTCGCCGGGGGACAGCGCCACCGACGAGGCGGAGGTTGTCACCCGCAATGGCGGCCGGGTGGCGCTCGTCCCCGGCGATGCGCGGCTGATGAAACTGACTTTTCCGGAGGATTTCCAGATGGCCGAAGCCCTGCTGGCGGCGGATCGCGCGCGGCCGATGCGCACCCGCGTGGGGTCAGGCTTCGACGTCCACCGCTGGGGTCCGGGGTCCTCGGTCTGGCTTTGCGGCGTCGAGATTGCCCATGACCAGACCCTGATCGGCCATTCCGACGCCGACGCCGGCCTGCATGCCCTGACCGACGCCATCCTCGGCGCCCTGGGCGAAGGCGACATCGGCGATCACTTCCCGCCGGATGATCCGCAATGGAAGGGCGCGGCCTCGGACCGGTTTCTGGTCCATGCGGCCGATCTGGTGAAGGCGCGCGGCGGCGAGATCGTCCATGTCGACGTCACCCTGATCTGCGAGCGTCCGAAGGTGAAGCCGCACCGTCAGGCGATGCGCGAACGGCTGGCGGAGTTGCTGTCCCTGCCGCTCGACGCGGTCAGCGTGAAGGCCACCACCACCGAAACGCTCGGCTTCACCGGTCGCGGCGAGGGTCTGGCGGCCCAGGCCGTGGCGACAATCGAGTCGCCCCGCTGAGCCTTCGCTACCGCGTCATATGCCGCCAGACGGAGCCGAACAGATTGACGTAGTCGTCAGTCCAGGGCCGCACGTCGGCGCCTTCCCCCGCGTTCCAGCGCGGATCCTCCCGGAACCCGGCCAGACCCGCTTCGGTCGGCGACAGGATGATCGCCTCTGTCGAGGCCTCGGCCATGTCCGGCGCATCCGCGCTCTCGGCATAGATCTGATGCAGGAAGGGCGCCTTCAACGCGCGGGCCGCCGCCTCGGCCGGGCCCGTGATATCGAGGTTGCGGTTCGACAGGTGAAGGATCACCACCCCGTCGGGCTTCAGCAGTTTCAGATATTCGGCAATGGCCTCCCGCGTCAGCAGGTGGGTCGGCACGGCGTCGGAAGAAAAGGCGTCGATCAGCAGCAGGTCATAGGTTCCCGCGGGCTCACGGCGCAGCGTCAGCCGGGCGTCGCCCAGCACGGTCCGGATCGGGCCTGAAGCGCAACCGTTGATGAAGGTGAACCATTCCGGATCCCGTGACAGCCGGTCGACCATCGGGTCGATCTCGAAGAAGGTCATCCCGTCACCGGGTCGCTTGTAGCCGGCCATGGCGCCGGACCCCTGCCCCACCACGCCGATCTTGACGCCGGGTGCGCGACGCTGGACCGTCTGGGTCGCCTGGCCAATCGGCGTGGACGGCGCATAGTAGAGCGTCGGCATGCAGGCGAAGCGCGGGTCCCTCGCCTGGGCGCCATGCAGGGTCGTGCCATGCATCAGCACATGGACCGTGCCGCCCAGCCGCTCATCCTGCGTCGGCGACACCTTCATCACGCCAAAGAAGCTGCGCTCGGTGAGCGCCGCATCATAGCCGCGCGCGATGTAGTGTCCCGAAAGGCTGATCGCCGCCAGCACGGCGGCGAACATCCGGGGCCTGTCGCGCAACAGGAAGGCCAGGACAGCGACCCCGCCCAGCACCAGCACCGTCAACTGCTCCATCCGCAGCGGGAAAAGCCGGTTGAAGGACCAGGCCAGATCCCAGTTCGCCTGGAATGCCGCCGACAGGACCGGGGGCGAGCCGGCGAGCAGCAGGGCCCCCACCATCAGGATGACATCCCGTTTGCCGATCTCGCCCCGGACGGCCGGCCGGAACAGGGCGGCCAGAACCATCACCAGCGGATATTCCCAGACTCCCTTGAAGATCACCGGCGCCAGCAGGGCCGTGAACGCCCCGCCGACGACGCCGCCGAGCGACATCAGAAGATAGAATTCCGTCAGCCGGTCCGGCGCGGGCCGGCGTCCCGCCATCAGCTGGTGGCACATCAGGGTCGTGGTGAAGAAGGCCGCCAGATGGATGCCGAACATCATCGCCCAGCTGCCGGTGCGGAACGGCGTCATGACCACGCAGATGGCGACCAGGGCGGCCTGCAACGACAGGGTCAGCGACAGCGGTATGGCCGGTCGGGCCTGGAAGGCGATGACGAAGGTCAGCAGATACAGGGCCAGAGGCACGACCCAGAGAAAGGGCGCTGACGCGACGTCCGTCGACAGATGCGCCGTCACCCCCAGCATCAGGCTGGACGGGGCTGCGGCCAGAAGTACGAACAGGCCCTTCTCGCGCCACGGGATCGACAGACTGCGCGGAAGCGGCTTCATCTCGACGACGGTCGCGGCATTCTCACGCCGGCTCCAGACCACCAGGGCCAGCAGGACGATCATGGCCATGAAGGCCGCATACCCCCCGCTCCAGCCCCAGCGCTGGCCCGACAGGGACGCCAGCGGCTCGATCAGCAGTGGATAGGCCAGAAGGGCGAGGAAACTGCCCAGATTGGACGCGGCATAGAGGACATAGGGGTTCTGGCCGTCGGGCTTGCCGACCCGGACCCGGGCGTACCAGGCCTGCAGAAGGGGCGCGGTCGCCGACAGGACGGCGAACGGGGCGCCGACCGACAGGGTCAGGGTGGCCAGCAGCCAGCCCGCCGGGGCCGCCGGATCAGGGTCGCCCAGCAGACCGCTGATCTTCAGCGGCAGGAACAGGGCCGCCACCGCCAGAAGGGCCAGATGCACCCCGACCTGGGCCCGGATGGACGTCAGCCTCTGCAGTCCGTGGGCATAGGCGTAGCCGGCCAGCAGGGCCGTCTGGAAAAAGACCATCGAGGTGTTCCACACCGACGGCGACCCGCCCAGCATCGGCAGCACCAGCTTGGCGACCATCGGCTGGACCACAAACACCAGGGCGGCGGAGGTGAAGATGGCGACCGCAAACAACAGCGGCGCGGCGTCCCGCTGCAGAACCGGCGCAGAGGCGGGCGGCAGGGTCGAATCGGTCATGCGGGGCCTCGCGCTGCAGGCGCATGGTCGACAGGACCGATGCGGCCCGCCACCCTATCCCGACTCGGACCGCGTTCGGATAGACCCATGTTTCCAGAAGACATCCAGACCCTGGCCCAGGCCGTTGTGAGCGCCGCCGCCCGACAGGGCGTCCGGCTGGCGACGGCCGAAAGCTGCACGGGCGGCCTGGTCGCCGGCGCCCTGACCGCCGTCCCGGGTTCGTCCGCCGTGCTGGAGTGCGGCTTCGTCACCTACAGCAATGCCGCCAAGACGGCCCTGATCGGCGTCCCCGCCGCCCTGATTGTCGACCATGGCGCCGTATCCGAACCGGTGGCGCGGGCCATGGCCGAGGGCGCCGTCGCCCGGTCCGACGCCGGGCTCGCGGTCTCGATCACCGGCGTTGCGGGTCCGGGCGGAGGTTCGAGGGACAAGCCGGTCGGCCTCGTCCATTTCGCCGCAAGCGACGCTGAAGGAACCGCCCACGTCGAGCACCGGTTCGGCGATCAGGGTCGCGAGGGCGTGCGCCTGGCCTCGGTGCGCGTGGCCCTGGGTCTGTTGCTCGGGCGGCTGGGCGGATGATTGTCGTCGATGCGCGCGGGCACCGCTGCCCTGTGCCGTCTCTCAAGCTCCGACGCGCGCTGCAGGGCGCGGGTCCGGGGAGCCGGGCGACCTTGCTGGCGACCGACCCGATGGCCCGGATCGATGTGCCGTTCCTGATGACCGGTCTGAACGGCCGTATGGTGGAGATGCACGAGGCGGACGGGGTCCTGACGTTTATCGTCGAGACCGCCGCCGCTCCGACAGATTGACGACAGAGGTATCCGGCGACGGGAGAAGATCGGGCGGAGTCGCCCTGCGGTCCCGGTCGACGATCTCCATTTCAGTCGCAAAAGCGCCGCCATAGAAGATGGCGTTGATGTTCCATGACAACCAGATCAGCAGGACCACCACCGCCCCGACCGATCCGTATGTCGCGCCGAGAGAGGCGATCTGCTCCACATAGACGGCGCAGAGCCACGACGAGATCATCGACATCACCGTCGCCACCAGACCGCCGGTGACGGCAGGCCCCCAGGCCACCCGGGTCCGGTGAGACATGGCATAGCGATAGAGCAGCGTCAGTCCGACCGCGAGACCCAGAGCCGGCCAGAGGGCGTCGAACGGCATCAGGTCCAGGTCGGATCCGGCCCGTGCCGCCGCCGTGCGCTCCAGCAGCCGCGAGGTCACCACAGCGCCCGACACCACGGTGAAAAGGGCGAAGGCGAACAGGGCGACGAAGAAGGCCAGCAGATTGAATTTGACGAAGCCATGGGGGGCGGAATCGTCATGAATCAGATTGAGACCCGCCAGCAACGCCTTGAATCCCCTGTGAGCGGCATAGGCGCCGATGAACAGGGCAAACAGGCTCTGGGCGGAAACCGTGCGGGCGCCGACATTGGACAGACGCTCGATCTCGGCCTTGAATATCGCCTGGGCTGCATGCGGCAGAAGGTCCGCCAGGGCGGCGGCCTGTTCGCCGACCTGTCCAATCGACAGAACCGCCTTGTAGGCGCCGATCAGGATGGCGATGGCCGGAAACACCGCCAGCAGGGCGAAGAAGGACACGCCGCCCGTATAGAGCATGACATCCCGCCCCCAGCTCCGGCTGAAGGCGCGGATGGCCAGACGTCCCCAATCCAGGGGCGACCAGCCATAGCCGGCGGATGGATTGGATACTGAACTCAAAAACGGTCCCCGCCGCAGCCTCGATAGGGGACTCTAGCGCAAAACGGGCGCGTGGGAACCCGTCGGAGCCGTTCAACAAACCCGGGATAGCGCCGCTTGTCCCGTTGCTTAGTTCACGGCGAGGTCGCTATGGTCCCCCTGCTCCGACCGGAGGCCGTGGGGCCGGGGATTCGTCGGCAGGGAGTCTTTCGCCTTTGGGCTTCAATCCTCGCCTCGTCGTTGTCGCCGAAACGGATGACCGGATCGAGCCGCTTTGCAGCGGCCTCGATGCGCTCGGCTGGCGCACGATCACCGCCCGCACGGCCGCTGCCGCCACGGCTGTCCTCAAGGACTTCGCCATCGAGGCGGCCGTCATTGACGCCGGCCATTCCGACTATGCCGGTCTGGCGCGCGCGCTGAGGCGCGCCGCCGGACAACGTCGCCTGGCCATCGTCGCCATCGGCGGCAATCCGGAGCAGGCGGATCCGGACGTCGATCTGGTCATGTCCGGCGTCCCCCACCCCTCCCAGCTGGCGCTCCGGGCCGAGCAACTGGTCCGCGCGGCCATCGCCGAGGAAGAATTCGAGCTCCGTCGCACGACCCTGACGCGACATGGCGCCGCCCTGACTCTCGAGCCCGCGGATCCGTCGCCCTTGCGCATCCTTGTGGCCGGTGGCGCCGATCCACGCTTCCTCGCCCTCTCCAACGCCCTGACGGCGGCGGGCGCCGAGGTGGTGGCCGCACCGACGCCCTATACGGCGTTCGACTATCTGCACGAGGCGGCCTTCGACGGGGCGGTTCTATGGGGGGCGCCTGACCATGCCCCGGCGCTGTCGATCGCCTCCGGGATGAAGCGCAACACGCGGCTTTATCACATTCCCCTGACCCTCTATCTGCGCGACGCGGGCGAGATCAATCTGTCGGACCTGTTCAACCGGGGTTTCGCCGATGTCGCCGCCGCCGACACCTCCGAGCCGGAAACCGCCGCGCGCGTCATTGCCCTGGCGGCCGCCCACCGTCGCCTGGTCACCATCCGCAAGGCCCTGGAGAGCGCCCGCGGCTCCAGCCTGATGGATCCGTCGACCGGCCTGTTTACGCGCGATCTGTTCGCCGTCCATCTCGGGCGGCTGGCCGAGGCCGCGACCACACGGCGACGGGCCCTTTCAGTGTGCGTCCTGCGCGTCTCGGACGGGCCCGACCTGGCGCATGCCCGGGCCGGCGGCTGGCTGGACCGGGCGATGCCGCAGATCGGCGCCATGGTCTCACGCCTCGTCCGGGTCGAGGACACCGCCGCGCGGCTCGCGCCGGAGGTGTTCGCCCTCGCCCTGCCGGCCACCAATGGGGCCGCCGCCCGGCTGACGGCCGAACGGATCGGCGCGGTCGTGGCCTGCACCGCCTTCGACGCCGGTCCGGACCGTTCGCCCTTCGTCGTCGAGTTCGACATCGGCGCCGCCGAGGTCAGTCCGGGCGAAAACCCCGCCTCGGTGCTGGAGCGGGCCTCGGCGGACCTGATCGCGCGCAAGAGCGTTCGCACGCCCTGAGCCGGTTCGGCTTCAGGCCCCCGCCACCCGCGCCAGATCGACGGTGATGCGTTCGGCGACCTTCAGCCGGTCCTCGGAGGTCGGCCATTCGCCCTTCACGACGATCTTCTGGTCCGGACGGATCTTCCAGAAGGCGTGGTTCTTCTGGATCAGGCCCACCAGGCCGGCCGGATTGGGGAAGCTGTTGTTGCGCAGGGTCAGCACCGCGCCCTTGGGCCCGATGTCGATGCGTTCGATACAGGCGGTCTTGCAATTGGCCTTGACCCCCACGATGCGCAGAAGCTGCTTGGCCTCGTCCGGCAGCGGTCCGAACCGGTCGATCAGCTCGGCGGCCAGGGCCTCGCGCTCCTCGGTGCGTTCCGCGTCGGACAACCGGCGATACAGGCTCAGCCGGACGTTCAGGTCCGGGACGTAATCCTCTGGAATGAGGACGGCCGCCCCGACATTGATGGCCGGAGACCAGCCGCGATCCGGGGCCGCAGCCCCGCCGCTGGCGCGCAGCTCGGCGACCGCGTCCTCCAGCATCTGCTGATACAGCTCGACCCCGACCTCGCGGATATGGCCCGACTGTTCGTCGCCCAGCAGATTGCCGCCGCCGCGCTGGTCCAGGTCGTGGCTGGCCAGCTGGAAACCCGCCCCCAGATTGTCGAGCGACTGCAGGACCTGCAGCCGCCGCTCGGCGGACAGGCTCAACGGCTTGACCGGATCGGTGGTCAGATAGGCGAAGGCGCGCGCCTTGGATCGCCCGATCCGTCCCCGAATCTGGTGCAGCTGGGCCAGGCCGAACATGTCGGACCGGTGCACGATCAAGGTGTTGGCGGTCGGAATATCAATGCCGCTTTCGACGATCGTGGTCGAGACCAGCACGTCATAGGAGCCGTCGTAGAAGGCGCTCATCACGTCTTCCAGCTGGGTCGGGCTCATCTGGCCGTGTCCGACCACGAACTTGATCTCGGGCACCTGCTCCCGCAGGAACCGTTCGATCTCGGGCAGTTCCTTCAGACGCGGCGCGACATAATAGGCCTGTCCGCCGCGATATTTCTCGCGCAACAGGGCCTCGCGCACCAGCACCGGATCCCAGGGCGTCACATAGGTCCGGACCGCCAGACGATCCACCGGCGGGGTGGCGATGATCGACATCTCGCGGATGCCCGACAGCGCCATCTGCAGGGTGCGGGGGATGGGCGTGGCGGTCAGGGTCAGCAGGTGAACATCGGCCCGCAGGGACTTCAGCTTCTCCTTGTGCTTGACCCCGAAATGCTGCTCCTCGTCGACGATCACCAGACCCAGGTCCTTGAATCCGACCTGTTCGCTGAGCACCGCATGGGTGCCGACAACGATCTCGAACGTCCCGTCCTTCAGACCCGCGCGGGTCTCGGCGGCGTCCCTGGCGGTGACCATGCGCGACAGGTGCCGCACCTTGATCGGCCAGCCGGCGAAGCGTTCGCTGAAGGTCTTGAAATGCTGGCGCGCCAGCAGGGTGGTGGGGCAGACAATCGCCACCTGTTGCCCGCCCATGGCCACGACGAAGGCGGCGCGCAGGGCCACCTCGGTCTTGCCGAAACCGACGTCGCCGCAGATCAGCCGGTCCATCGGCGTGCCCTTGCCGAGATCCTCCAGCACGTCGCCGATGGCGTTCAGCTGGTCGTCGGTCTCGTCATAGGGGAAGCGGGCGCAGAACTCGTCGAACAGACCCTGCGGCGGGACGATGGCGTCGGACACGCGCAGCGCCCGTTTGGCGGCCAGGGCGATCAGCCCCTCGGCCATATCGCGCAGCCGCTGTTTCGCCTTGGCCTTCCTCGCCTGCCAGCCCGCCCCGCCCAGCCGGTCCAGCTGCACGTCATCGGATGAGGCGCCGTAGCGGGTCAGCAGGTCGATGTTCTCGACCGGCAGATACAATTTGCTGTCGCCGGCATAGACCAGTTCCAGACAGTCGTGCGGCGCCTGCTGGATATCCAGCGTCTTCAGCCCCTCATAGCGGCCGATGCCGTGATCGAGGTGGACGACCAGATCGCCGGTCGTCAGGGCCGAGGCCTCGGCGAGGAAGTTGGAGGCCCGCCGCTTGCGCTTGGGCCGCGCCAGCCGGTCGCCGAGGATGTCGGTCTCGGACAGCACCGCCAGATCGTCTGTTGTGAAGCCGTGCTCCACCGGGAGGACCGCACGCAGATACAGGTCCTGCGGCGCCTTTTGCACGTCATCCCAGTCGCGGACCGCCACGACCGGCTCCAGACCGTGATCGCCCAGCATGGCCGCCAGTCGTTCCGAGGAGCCCTCGCTCCATGACGCAAACAGCACCCGCCGCCCCTCGGCCTTCAGGGCCGTGGCATGGTCGGCGACAGCCTCGAACAGGTTGACGCTGTCCTGCGCCCGCTCGGCCGCGAAGGTCCGCCCCAGACGGCCGCCGGCGTTCTCGCCGCCGCCGTCGAATGGGGTCAAACGCCGCACCGACCGGCCCGCCAGCGCGCTGTTCCAGTCGGTCTCGGGCAGGTACAGCCGGTCGGGCGGCAGGGCCCGGTTCGCGGTGCCCGCCCCCTTGGCCATCGAAGCCGCGCGCCGGGCCTCGTACGCATCGGCCGCCAGGGCCCAGCGTTCACCGCGCGCCGCCTCGACCTGGCTGTCCAGAAACACGGCCGCCGCGTCCGGCAGATAGTCGAACAGCGTATCCAGCCGCGGATAGAGCAGCGGCAGCCAGTGCTCCATCCCCTGACGCCGCGCCCCTTCGCTGATCGCGACATAGAGGGGATCGTCGCCGCCGGCGCCGAACAGCTCCAGGTAGCCGGTGCGGAAGCGCGAGATCGACTCTGCGTCCAGCAGGGCCTCGGACACGGGGGCCAGCTCCACAGCCCGCTTCTGACCCGTCGACCGCTGGGTCTCTGGATCGAAGGTGCGGATCGACTCCAGCTCGGAGCCGAACATGTCCAGCCGCACCGGCTCGTCAAACCCCGGCGGGAAGACGTCGATCACCCCGCCGCGAACCGCATATTCGCCGCGCTCGTTGACGGTCGAGGCCCGCATATAGCCGTTGACGGTGAAATACCGCTCCAGCGCCGCCGTATCGAGATCGGCGCCGACCACGGCCTTGAAGCCCGCGCTGCCTGTCGCTTCACGGGGCGGCGTGCGTTGCATGGCGGCGGCGATGGTCGTGACGACCAGCAGCGGGTTGCCGCCGTCGCCCGCTCGTCCGGCCAGCCGCGTCAGCGCCGCCATCCGCTCCGCCGAGACGCCCGACGTCGGGCTCAGCCGGTCATAGGGCAGACAGTCCCAGGCCGGAAACTCGACGACCTCGATGTCCTTGGCGAAAAACCGGAATGCCTGACTGAAGTTGCCGGCCCGCTGATAGTCGCGCGCGACGAACAGGCCGACGCCGCCCGAGGCCCTCAACCGGTCGCCGATGACCAGGGCGTCCAGCCCCTCGGGCGCGCCTCCCAGTTCCTCGTCCGTGCGGTGTACCGGTTGAGCGTCCATCAACCGGCGCCGTCCGCCACGACCTGGGCGACATGGGCGCGCATGAAGACCCGGACCCGGCCCATCACCGGCGTCTCATAGGCCTCCGGCGTCGGCTCGGTCTCAAGGATCCAGGCATAGATGCGGTGGTCGTCGTCGTGACTGAGAAGGTGCTCCAGGTCGTCCATATCCGTGTCCGTCAGGCTGTCGCCTTCGCGCTCCACAAACGGACCCAGCACCAGATCGGCCTCGCGAAATCCCCGACGCCAGGCGCGGAATGTCAGCCGCCCCAGCCGGGCCTTGCGGTCCATGATTTCAGTGTCGGTATTCATCAGACGCGCCTGTTCGTCGGCTGCAGGTTTTCCTGCCCGATCCATAACCTTGGGTTCAGGCGTTCAGATAGCGTTCCACAGCGCCGCGCGCCAGCTATGCTGCCGGCATAATGCGGCCCCAGATTCTCTTTCCCCTGTTTGCGGAGGTCACCAGCCTGAAAGGGGTGGGGCCCAAGGTCGCGCCCCTGATCCAGAAACTGGCCGGGCCGCTGGTACGCGACCTGCTGCTGCTCGGCCCTACCGGCGTCATCACCCGCCGCCGAACCCTCTCGACGGAGGCGGTCGAGGGCGAGGTGGGGGTGTTCGACGTCCTGATCGACCGGATGTTCATCCCGTCCAAACCGGGCGCGCCCTTGAAGGTGCGGGCCTCGGACGAGGCCGGCTTCGTGCATCTGGTGTGGTTCGGCGGCGATCCCCGCCACATCGACCGCCAGCTGCCACGCGGCGAACGGCGGCTGGTCTCCGGCAAGGTCGAACGGTTCAACAACGAGGTCCAGATCGTCCATCCGGACTGGATCGTGCCGCTGGAAAAGGCCGGCGACATTCCGCCGGTCGAGCCGGTCTATCCGGCGACGGCCAACCTGGGGTCACGCGTGGTGCGCAAACTGGCCCAGGCGGCTCTGGCCACGGCGCCCGAACTGCCCGAATGGCAGGACGCGGCCTGGCGGGCGAAACAGGGCTGGCCCGGCTGGCGCGCCGCACTGGAGGCCCTGCACCACCCGACCGTCGAAGCCGATCTGGAGGTCGACGCCCCGGTGCGCCAACGGCTGGCCTATGATGAACTGCTCGCCCACCAGCTGGCCCTCGCCCGCCGTCGCCGCGCCCGTCAGATCACGCCCGCCCCGGTCCTCATGCCGGGCGAGCCGTCCGCCGCCCTGCTCGCCGCCCTGCCCTTCCGCCTGACCGGGGCCCAGGATCAGGCCGTGGCCGAGATTCGCCGCGATCTGGGTTCCGGACAGCAGATGGGACGCTTGCTGCAGGGGGACGTAGGGTCCGGCAAGACCGCCGTCGCCGCCCTGGCGCTCGCCGACGCCGCCTCGTCAGGCCTCCAGGCCGCCCTGATGGCGCCGACCGAGATCCTCGCCCGCCAGCATTTTCAACGGCTGGGGCCGATGCTGGAGGCGGCGGGCGTGCCGACGCTCCTGCTGACGGGCCGCGACACCCCGGCGGAGCGGCGCGAGCGTCTGGACGCCCTCGCCACCGGCCGCGCCGCTGTCGCCATCGGCACCCACGCCCTGTTCCAGGACGCCGTCCGCTTCGACCGGCTGGCCCTCGCCGTCATCGACGAACAGCACCGGTTTGGCGTCAATGAACGCAACCGGCTTCAGGCCAAGGGCGATCCACGCCTCGGCGGCGTCCACCTGCTGACCATGTCGGCCACGCCGATCCCGCGCACCCTTGAACTGACCCAGTTCGGCGAACTGGACGTCAGCCGACTGATGGAAAAGCCCCCGGGCCGCACCCCGGTCGTTACAGCCGTCCTGCCACAGGGCCGCATCGGCGAGGTCGCCAGGCGTCTGAAAGCCGCCGTCGAAAGCGGCGCCCAGGCCTACTGGATCTGCCCTCTGGTGGCGGAGTCCGAGACCATCGACCTCGCCGCCGCCGAGGCCCGCGCCGTCGATCTGCGCCGCCTGCTGAACATCGAGGTCGGTCTGGTGCACGGCCAGATGCCGGGGGCCGAGCGGGAGGCGGTCATGGCCGATTTCGCCGACGGCCGCATTCCCCTGCTGGTCGCAACCACGGTGGTCGAGGTGGGCGTCGATGTGCCGAACGCCTCGATCATGGTCATCGAACACGCCGACCGGTTCGGCCTGGCCCAGTTGCACCAGTTGCGCGGTCGGGTCGGGCGCGGTGCCCGGTCAAGCGCCTGTATCCTGTTGTACGGCGGCGAGGACGGGGGGCTGGGCGAGACGGCCCGCGAACGTCTGGAGACCCTGCGCCGCACCGAGGACGGGTTCGAGATCGCCGAGGAGGATTTCCGGCTGCGCGGCGGCGGCGATCCCCTGGGGCTGAAACAGAGCGGCCTGCCCGCCTATCGCCTCGCCGACCCGATCCGCCATCGCGCCCTGATGCTGGCCGCTGCCGACGATGCGCGGCTGGTCCTCAATCGCGACCCGGACCTGACGTCCGAACGCGGTCAGGCGGTTCAGCTGCTGGAGGCGATATTCGACTGGCGCAACGACCGCGCCGGTCTCGACTGACATCCTGACTCGGCCTATCCCGCGCCCATGAGCACGCCCGACGTCCCCCTCCCTGTCTGCAGCGCCCAAAGCCGTGACTGGGTCGCCCGCGCCGTGCGGCGGATCGAGGCCGACTACAACCGTTCGGCCGACACCCACCTGATCCCGGTGGACATGCCCGCGCTCGCCGACATCGCCCTGTATTTCAAGGACGAGTCCAGCCATCCGACGGGCAGCCTCAAACACCGTCTGGCGCGCTCCCTGTTCCTCTATTCCCTGTGCAACGGCTGGATCGGCGAGGGGATGACCATTGTCGAGGCCTCCAGCGGTTCGACCGCCGTGTCCGAGGCCTATTTCGCCCGGATGCTGAAGCTGCCCTTCATCGCCGTCGTTCCCCGTTCGACGGCGCCTGAGAAGGTCCAGGCCATCGAATTCTATGGCGGCCGCTGCCATTTCGTCGACCGGCCGGGCGACGCCTATGCCGAGAGCCAGCGTCTCGCCGATGAACTGGGCGGCCACTACATGGACCAGTTCACCTATGCCGAGCGGGCCACCGACTGGCGCGGCAACAACAATATCGCCGAGGCCATCTTCGCCCAGATGCAGCGCGAGCCCTGCCCGGTGCCGCGCTGGGTGGTCTGCGGGGCCGGCACCGGCGGCACCTCGGCCACCATCGGCCGCTTCGTCCGCTATAACCGGCACGGCACCCGCGTTTGCGTCGCGGACCCTGAGGCCTCGGTCTTCCACCGACACTGGGCCGACCGGTCGGTCCGGACCGTCGAGGGCCCCACCTCGCGCATCGAGGGCATCGGGCGCGCCCGGGTCGAGCCGTCCTTCATCCCTGGCGTGGTCGACCGGATGATCGCCGTGCCGGACGTGGCCTCGTTCGCCGCCGCAAGGGTGCTGAGCCGCCGTCTCGGACGGCGCTGCGGCCCGTCCTCGGGCACCAATCTGTGGGCCTGCGCCCTGCTCGCGACCGAAATGGCCGAGGCGGGCGAAGGCGGGTCGATCGTGTCCATCCTGTGCGACCACGGCGACCGCTACGCCTCGACGGGCTTCAACGACGACTGGCTGGCCGCAAACGGCTTCGACGTCGCCCCCTGGGAGGCGCGGATGGACGCCTTCTTCGCCGAGGGGCGGCTGCCGGCCTGACCCCCCGCTGCGCTGGGTCGCCCTGGCGCCTTGATGACACGGAAGGCGAGGGCGACCCCTACAGGTGGATCGTCCGCCCGTAGGCGTCCAGCGCCGCCTCGTGCATGGCCTCCGACATCGTGGGGTGCGGATAGACGATGCCGTGGATGTCTTCCTCGGTCGCTTCCATGGTGATGGCGGTGACATAGCCCTGGATCATCTCGGTCACTTCGTGGCCGATCATATGGGCGCCGATCAGGGCGCCGGTCCTGGCGTCGAAGATCACCTTGACGAAGCCGTCGATCTCGCCGGCGGCAACGGCCTTGCCGTTCACGCGGAACGGGAAGCGGCCGATCTTGACCTCGCGCTTCTCGGCGCGGGCGGCCTGTTCAGTGACGCCGACCGAGGCGACCTGCGGCTGGGCGTAGGTGCAGCCGGCGATGGGCGAATGGACGTTCGGGGTCTTGTAGCCGGCGATGAATTCGGCGGCGTGAATGCCTTCATGCGACGCCTTGTGCGCCAGCCAGGGGGCGCCGGCGCAGTCGCCGATGGCGAACAGGCCCTTGACGTTGGTCTGGCAGTGGCCGTCGGTCTTGATGTGGCCGCGGTCCAGTTCGACGCCCAGCGCCTCCAGGCCGATGCCGTCGGTGTTGGCGGTGATGCCGACGGCCGAGATGCAGACCTCGGCCTCGAGCGACTCGGCCTTGCCGCCGATCTCGATGTCCACCTTCACGCCCGCGCCGGTCTTGGAGACCCTGGTCACCTTGGCGCCGAGCTTGAACTTGAAGCCGCGCTTCTCGAACGACTTCTGGGCGGCCTTGGAGACCTCCTCGTCCTCGACCGGCATGATGCGCTCGACCGCCTCCACGACCGTCACCTCGGCGCCCAGGGCGCGATAGAAGCTGGCGAACTCGATGCCGATGGCGCCCGAGCCGATGACGATGAAGGACCTGGGCAGTTTCTTCGGCGCCAGGGCGTCGCGATAGGCCCAGATCCTGTCGCCGTCGGCCTCCAGCCCGATCTGCGGCAGGGCGCGGGCGCGAGCGCCGACGGCCAGCATGACCGCCCTGGCCTCTACCGTGCGCGACCCGCCGGCCTTCAGGGCGATCACGACCTTGGGCGCCGCAGCGCCCTTCTCCAGCCTGGCCGAGCCCTCGATCACCTCGATCTTGTTCTTCTTCATCAGGAAGGCGACGCCCTTGTTCATCGTCGCCGCAACGCCGCGCGAGCGCTGGATGATGGCGTCAAAGTCAAACGACGCGCCGGACGCCGACAGGCCGTAGTCCTTCAGATGGCTCAGGCTCTCGAACTTCTCGCCCGACTTCAGCAGGGCCTTGGTCGGGATACAGCCCCAGTTCAGGCAGATGCCGCCCAGGTTCTCGCGCTCGACGATGGCGACCTTCTGGCCCAGTTGGCTGGCGCGGATAGCCGCGACGTAACCGCCGGGGCCCGAACCGATGACGACCAGATCGAACTCAGCCATGCGACTTCTCCTTGCGACGGCCTGTCCGGCCGCTCCCGTATCATGGACCCGCAGCGGGCGCCGCCCGTTTTGCGTTCCGACATATGGCTTTAGCGGATGGTCAGGGGCCCCGACCAGCCCGCCCCGCCGTTCGGAAACCAAATGTCAGGCCAGGACGAAGCGGACGAAGGCCTCCAGATCCATCGCCGATGCGGCGACGACCACCATCGCCGGAAGCAGCGCCAGAACGACATGCGCCGCCAGATGCAGGAGCCCCCGCCAGAACGCGTCGCGCCTTGAGACGCCATAGTAGGCGGCGGCGGTCAGGGTGAAATAGGCCAGATAGGGCCCCACGACGATCCAGGCCGGAGCGCCCGCACCCAGTTTGTTGGCGAGGGCCAGCAGAATCAGCAGGCCGAACGCCATCACATGCGCCCACATGGCGAAGACCAGATGTTCCATCATCAGTCGCTTGCGGAAGAAGGGCGACAGCAGCAGCGCATAGAGGGGCATCAACAGCCACAGGGCATTGGGCAGCCAGTTGGACATCCGTTCCGAGACGATCGCCTGTTCGCGCACCGTCTGGATCTCGTACAGGAGGTTCTGGCGGTCCTTTTCGGTCGTCGCCCGACCGGCGGCGTCCTCGATTGCGCGGGTCACGACAGGGGAGACGGGCGCCTCGATCCGCTTCTGCATCCACCGCTCGCTCTCCCGGGCATTGGTCAGATGGACCGTGCTCCCGTCCGGATCGGCGCGGGCGCTGACCGGCCGCGAGGGATCGATCGGCTGGGCGGCATATTGATAGATGGCCACATCGGCGAAGTTCAGCGTCAACAGGAACAGGGCCGTCATGACGACGAACATTTTGGTCGGGCTCTGGTACAGGCTGCCCGCAGCCGAGCGATAGGCCTCCAGCAGGCGCGCAGGTCTGATCGCCAGCGCCGCGAGCGTGCGGGCGGTGCGCCCGTCCACCAGACTGGTCTCGGAAAAGGCCTCGGACGCCCAGTCGCGCAGGGGACGCGGCCGCGCTTCGGAATCCTGACCGCAGTCGTGACAGTACCGTCCCGCAAGGGTCGCACCGCATGCGCCGCAGACCCTGACCGGCGGCTGTTGACCCACTGCCTGCATCGCGTCTCCCCCCAGGCGGCCAGCTAGAAGAGAGGGATCACCGGATGCAAGCCCCAACCGCCGGGTCGAAAGCCTCAGGCCAGCATGGTCACCGGGTCTTCGATCATGGCCTTGAAGACCTGAAGGAAGCGTGCGCCGACGGCCCCGTCGACCACACGGTGATCGCAGGTCAGGGTCACGGTCATCACGGTGGCGACGGCCAGCTGGCCGTTCTTCACGACCGCGCGCTGTTCGCCCGCGCCGACCGACATGATGGCCCCCTGGGGCTCATTGATGATCGAGGCGAACGCCTTGATGCCGAACATGCCGAGGTTGGACACCGAGAAGGTGCCGCCCTGGAACTCGTCGGGCTTCAGCTTGCGGTCGCGGGCGCGTTTGGCCAGATCCCTGGCTTCATTGGCGATCTGGCGCAGCGACTTGGTCTCGGCCTTGCGGATGATCGGGGTGATCAGGCCGCCGTCGATCGCCACCGCCATCGCCACATCGGCGTGGTGGTGCATGGCGATGCCTTCGGGGGTGTAGCTGGCGTTGGCTTCCGGCACGGCCTTCAGCGCCATGGCCGAGGCCTTCAGCACGAAGTCGTTGACCGAGACCTTGACGCCGTCCTTCTCCAGCAGGGCATTGACCTTGACCCGCGCCGCCAGCAGGCCGTCGATGTCGCAATCGATGGTCAGGGGGAAGTGCGGCACGTCGCGGAAGCTGTCGGTCAGACGGCGGGCGATCGCCTTGCGCATGCCGTCCAGCGGGATGAGGTCGTAGCTGCCGGGGGCGATGCCCTGCTGTTCCAGCGACAGCGCCTTGCGCGGTTCGGCGGAGGCGGCTGCGGGGGACGCGGCTGAAGCGGTCGCGGCGCCGCCCTTCAGGGCCTCGACGTCGCGACGGACGACGCGGCCGTGGGGGCCCGTGCCCTTGACCGAAGCCAGGTCCACGCCCCTCTGCGCCGCGATCCGGCGGGCCAGGGGCGAGGAAAACACGCGCTTGCCGTCGGACGCGGCAGGGGCGGCCGGAGCCTTGGCGGGCGCAGCGGCATCGACCCTGACCGGCGTCGGCGCGGCGGGAGCAGCAGCGTCAGCCTTCGGAGCCTCGGCGGCCTTTTCGGGCGCCCTGGCCGGGGCAGCGGCGCCGCCCTCGTCCTTCAGGCGGGCGATGGGGGTATTGACCTTCACCCCTTCGGCGCCCTCGGCGACGAGGATCTCGGTGATCTCGCCCTCGTCGACGGCCTCGACCTCCATCGTCGCCTTGTCGGTCTCGATCTCGGCGATCACATCGCCGGCCTTGACGACATCGCCGGCCTTGACGTGCCATTTGGCCAGAACGCCTTCCTCCATGGTCGGAGACAGGGCGGGCATCAGAATGTCGGTCATCAGGCGTTCCCTCCCTTGCGGGCCACAGGTTCGGCGTCGGTGCGGATGTTGTCGGCCTTCACCGTGTCGCTGATCCCTTGCAGGATCCGGTTATAGGCCTGGCGCTCGTCGTGACCGTGTCGCACCGCATAGCCATGGGCCATGTGGCGGGCGGCGATGGCCAGCAGCTCGCCGAATTTGATCGGATCGTCGAAGGCGGGCTTGATCGCCATGACCGGCTCGCCCTTCGACCACCAGATGCGGATCAGCTCAATCGCATCGGCGTCAGCCGCGACGCTTTCGGGCGTCGTCAGCATGAACTCCGAGGCTTCGCTCACGCCATCACCGCTTTCACGGCGGCGACGATCTTGTCGACGCCCGGCAGCGAAAGGACTTCCAGATTGGCGGCGTAGGGCAGAGGCACATCCTCCTGATGCACCCGCAGCGGGGGCGCATCGAGATAGTCGAAGGCGTGTTCGATGACGCGGGCTACGACCTCGGCGCCGACGCCCATCGGGCCCCAGCCTTCCTCGGCCGAGACCAGACGGCTGGTCTTCTTCACGCTCTCGACGATGGTCTCATGATCCAGAGGCCTGAGTGTCCGGAGGTCGACGACCTCGCAGGAGATCCCCTCCCCGGCCAGCTGTTCAGCGGCCTGAAGCGCGAAACCGACCATCCGGCTGTGGGCGGTGATGGTGACGTCGGTCCCCTCGCGACGAACCTTGGCCTTGCCGATCGGGACCAGATAATCCTCGACCTCCGGCACGTCGAACTCCAGCCCGTACATCATCTCGTGCTCGAGGAAGACGACGGGGTTGGGGTCGCGGATGGCCGACTTCAGCAGGCCCTTGGCGTCGGCGGCGTCATACGGCGCGATGACCTTCAGGCCGGGGACATTGGCGTACCAGGCCGAATAGTCCTGGCTGTGCTGGGCGCCGACGCGGCTGGCGGCGCCGTTCGGCCCGCGGAACACGATCGAGGCGCGGATCTGGCCGCCCGACATATAAAGGGTCTTGGCCGCCGAGTTGATGATGTGGTCGATGGCCTGCATGGCGAAGTTGAACGTCATGAATTCGACGATCGGCTTCAGGCCCGACATGGCGGCCCCGACCCCCAGACCGGCGAAGCCATGTTCGGTGATGGGGGTGTCGACGACGCGTTGCTCGCCGAACTCCTGCAGTAGTTCGCGGCTGACCTTGTAGGCGCCCTGGTACTGGGCGACTTCCTCGCCGATCAGGAAGACCTTGTCGTCGCGCCGCATTTCCTCGGCCATGGCGTCGCGCAGGGCGTCGCGGATGGTGGTCTTGACCAGCCTGGCGTCGGCCGGGATTTCCGGATCGCGCAGGTCGACCTTCGGGCTGGCCGTCTGGGCCGGGGCCTTTTCCGGATCGCCGGTCTTGCCCTCTGCGGCGGCCCGGGGCGCGTCCGCAGCGGCCTTTTCCGATTCAGCAGCGTCCGCCTTCGGCGCAGGCGCGGCGGCGCCGTCCTCGCCGGCCAGACGCGCGATCGGCGTATTGACCTTCACGTTCTCGGCCCCCTCGGCGACGAGGATTTCCAGCACCTCGCCCTCGTCGACGGCCTCGACCTCCATCGTAGCCTTGTCGGTTTCGATCTCGGCGATCACCTGGCCGGCGGAGACGACGTCACCCGCCTTGATGTGCCATTTGGTCAGCGTGCCCTCCTCCATCGTGGGGGACAGCGCCGGCATGAGGATGTCGGTCACGGATCAGGCCTCCACGTAGACGTCAGTGTAAAGCTCGGACGGATCCGGCTCCGGGCTTTCCTGGGCGAACTGGACCGCCTCGGCCACGATCGCCTTGATCTCGGCGTCGATGGCCTTGAGCTCGTCCTCGGTGGCTTTCGCCTGTTCCAGCAGCATCTTCACATGATCGATGGGATCGCGGGTCTTCTTGACCTCGTCGACCTCTTCCTTGGTCCGGTATTTGGCCGGGTCGGACATGGAGTGGCCGCGATAGCGATAGGTCTTCACCTCAAGGATGAAGGGACCGCCGCCCTCGCGGGCGCGCTTGACCGCCGTGGCCACCGCCTCGCGCACGGCCAGAACGTCCATGCCGTCGACCTGGGCGCCCGGGATGCCAAAGCTGGAGCCGCGCATATAGAGTTCGGTCGTGGACGAGGAGCGCTCGATGCTCGTGCCCATGGCGTACTGGTTGTTCTCGATGATGTAGATGGCCGGCAGCTTCCACAGCTGGGCCATGTTGAAGCTCTCGTAGACCTGACCCTGGTTCGAGGCGCCGTCGCCGAAATAGATGAAGGCGACCGAGTCATCGCCGCGGTATTTACCGGCGAAGGCCAGGCCGGTGCCGAGCGCCACCTGGGCGCCGACGATGCCGTGGCCGCCGTAGAAGCCGGTCGGCACGTCGAACATGTGCATCGACCCGCCCTTGCCCCTGGACGAACCGCCGCTGCGGCCGGTCAGTTCGGCCATGACCTGTTTCGGGTCCATGCCGGCGGCCAGCATGTGGCCGTGGTCGCGGTAGCCGGTGATGATCTTGTCGTGGCCCTGACGGACGCTCTCCTGGACGCCGACCGCCACGGCCTCCTGGCCGATATACAGATGGCAGAAGCCGCCGATCAGACCCATGCCGTACAGCTGGCCCGCCCGCTCCTCGAAGCGACGGATCAGCACCATCTCGCGGTAGTACCGGAGCAGGTCTTCCTTGGACGCCTGCGGGCCGTTGGGGATGGCGTCCCCCCCGGCGGCGGCCTTTTGCGCTGACTTCGCGGCGGGGGCTTTCGCCATCCGACATCTCCCGGCTGGGTCCGCTTCGCCGGGGCGAAGTCAGGCCTTCTTTTCGTTACGGAAACGGGCTTTAGCAGCCTTCCTTCCCGAAACGCAAAGCGACCCGGTCCGGCTGTAACAATAGTTCAGGAGACGATGCTCGGATTCCCTGCGGCGGGCGCGAGGTCCGACACGCGGATCACATAATCGCGCGGGTCGGCGAAGCCCAGAACGGCCCGGGCGCGCTCCTCCAGCAGGTCGCGGGACAGGTGTTCGGTGCGCAGATACCGGGCCCGCACCTCCATATCGGCGCGGCGTTCGGTCAGGTCCGCCAGCTGCGCCTCGCGCTGGGCCAGCAAGACGTTCCGCTCATGACCGCCAAGCAGCCCCCTGTCCCCCGTCAGGGCCTGAACGCCGAGGTAGACACACATCAGCATCAGGAAGATGGAGAGGAAATAGGGCTTCATCCGTTCGGGCAACACGAACGCTCCTTCTGAGCGTGGACACAATGAAGGATGTGTCGCCGAAAATGCCTAACGATTGGTAGCGTGGCCGTAGGACGGATACGAATTTTTCAGACATGAAACGCGATTCGGCGACCATCGTCCGGCAAGGACGACGGTCGCCGGCCGTCGCCTATTTCAGCAGCATGCCGTCGCCATAGTAGGCGCCCTGATCGCCCAGCATTTCCTCGATGCGGAGCAACTGGTTGTATTTCGCCGTCCGGTCCGACCGGGCCAGCGAACCGGTCTTGATCTGTCCGCAGTTGGTGGCCACGGCCAGGTCGGCGATGGTCGAGTCTTCCGTCTCGCCCGAGCGGTGGCTCATCACCGAGGTGTAGCCGGCGCGATTGGCCATATCGACCGCGTCCAGGGTTTCGGTCAGGGTGCCGATCTGGTTGACCTTGATCAGGATGGAGTTGGCCAGGCCCTCGCCGATCCCGGCCGCCAGACGCGCCGGATTGGTGACGAACAGGTCGTCCCCGACCAGCTGCACCCGGTCGCCCAGACGCTCGGTCATGATCCGCCAGCCGTCGAAATCATCCTCGCCGCAGCCGTCCTCGATGGAGACGATGGGGAAGCGCTCGCACAGGTCGGCCAGGTAGCCGACCATCTGTTCGGCATCCAGCGACTTGCCTTCGCCGGTCATCTCGTACTTGCCGTTCCTGAAGAACTCGGTCGAGGCGACGTCGAGACCCAGATGGAAGTCCTCGCCGGCCAGATAGCCGGCCGCCTGCCCCGCCTTGGTGATGAAGCTCAGGGCCTCATCGGCCGAGGCCAGGTTGGGGGCGAAGCCGCCTTCGTCCCCGACATTGGTGTTGTGGCCCGCATCCTTGAGCGCCTTCTTCAGGGCGTGGAAGATTTCCGACCCCATCCGCAGGGCCTCCGAGAAGCTCTCGGCCCCGGTCGGCAGGATCATGAACTCCTGGATATCGATCGGATTGTCGGCATGGGCGCCGCCGTTGATGATGTTCATCATCGGGGTGGGCAGGACCCGGGCCGAGACGCCGCCGATATAGCGATACAGCGGCAGGCCCGCCGAGATGGCGCTCGCCTTGGCGACGGCGAGCGACACGCCCAGAATGGCGTTGGCGCCGAGACGTCCCTTGTTGGCCGTGCCGTCGAGACTGATCATCGCCTCGTCGATGCGGCGCTGGTCTTCGGCGTCCATGCCGCTCAGGGCGTCGAAGATCTCGCCGTTCACCGCGTCCACGGCCTTTTGCACCCCCTTGCCGCCCCAGACGCTCTTGTCGCCGTCCCGCAGCTCCACGGCCTCATGGGCCCCGGTCGAGGCGCCCGAGGGCACGGCGGCGCGGCCGAACGAACCGTCATCGAGAATGACGTCCACTTCCACGGTCGGGTTGCCGCGGCTGTCGAGGATCTGGCGGGCGACGATGTCGGCGATGTCGGTCATGGGGTCTCTGTCTGGCAGCGGGGGACTATGATGCTGGCGTTTAGCGGTCCCGTCGCCAAACGCCAACTATCGGAGCGGCGACCGTCGGTCGGGACGGGATCAGGAACAACCCTCGACCAGCTGGATAGCGGGTCCGCCCACATGGATCATGCGGACCTTGCCGTCATTGCCGATCTCGTAGCGGATGCCGCGCGCCGCCTCGTCCTGCACATAGTCGCCGGCCGCAGCGGGGCCCCCGGCCTGCCATACGAACAGGTCCTCGGCCGGCGGGGCGGAGTATTTGTGGGGCTGGGCGACCAGCAGCGGACCGTAGGCGGTCTTGACGGCGGCGGCGGTGTCGCCGACGCCGAGACCGCGATCCGTCTTCAGGGTTGAAGGGTCGGCCACCGAGATCCGGGTCAGGACGCCGTTCTGGATCATGACCAGCACGCCGTCCGGCGCGCGAACGGGCCGCCACTGGTCGCAGAGGTCCGGTTCAGCCCCGCCTGACATGTCGGGCGTCGAATCTTCTCCCAGAGCCGTCACCACCTCGGCCCGGGTCATGCCAATGCGCAGCGGCCCGTACCCCTGGGCGGTCAGGGCGTCCGGCGCCGTCGCGACAGGCGTTGCAGGCGGAGCCGTCGCTGCGGGCGTCCCGGCCGCCGGGTACGAGACGGGCTCCTGTACTCCACAGGCGGCCAGCAACAGGGTGGTGGCGGCGACGGCGGTCAGGGATCGGATCATGCGGAGCGCTCCTTGGCAGAGTGGATGCCCGATCAACGCATGAAAGCGGCGCCCGGTGTACCGGGCGCCGCAAACTTCGTGAAATCTCTCGGTCCGCCTGCGCCATGCGCACGGCTGGCCGGGGTAACCAGACCTGAGGTCTAGTCTTCCTTGGGGGTCAGCACCTGACGACCGCGATAGGTGCCGGTCTTCAGGTCGATGTGGTGCGAGCGGCGCAGCTCGCCCGTGTCCTTGTCCTCGGTGTACGCATTGGTGCTCAGGGCGTCATGCGAACGACGCATGTTGCGACGCGAGGGCGATACTTTGCGCTTCGGAACAGCCATGTCCGTCTCAATCTCAGGGTCGGGCGCCCCCCGATCAGCTCGGCCGGCGCGAAAAACGAATGCGGCGGCCCAATCAAGAGCCGCCAGCGAGCGGCGGCTTATGCCCGAATCGTCGAGCGAGATCAAGCCAGGTCTTGGGACCTGCCGTGAAGCGCCCCGGCCACCGCCTCGCCGATGGCCAGGGAGCTGGTCAGACCGGGACTTTCGATGCCGAACAGGGCCATCAGGCCCTCCATGCCATGGTGCTCAACGCCGTGCAGCTGGAAATCGGGTTGGGGCTGGCCCGGGCCATGCAACTTGGGGCGGATTCCGGCATAGTCGGGAGCGAGGGCGCCATCGGGCAGGCCCGGCCAGAAACGGCGGATATAGCCGGCGAACACCTCGGCCCGTGCGGGATCGACCGAATAGTCCTCGGCCTCGACATAGGCGAGGTCCGGACCGAACACCGCCTGACCGCCCAGATCCTTGCGGTAGTGGGTGCCCAGCGCTCCCGGGATCGGCGGCGGATAGATCAGCCGCTCGAACGGCGCCCTGCCCGTCAGACGAAAATACACGCCCTTGCCGAAATGCCCTGCGGGGATGTCAGCCGCCGGATAGCCCTCGATCCGCGCCGCGACCTGCTGGGCCTGAAGTCCCGGCGCCGTCACCAGCAGGCGGGTCGTCACGGTCGCGCCGCCCTCCCCTGAATCCGGGCCGCCTGCGGTGATCGCGAAGCCGCCGCCCGGCAGGGGCTCGGCGCGCTCGAAAGGGGTGGAGACCACCACCGACCCGCCCGCATCCTCGATCTCGCCCTGAAGCGCCAGCATATAGTCGTGGCTGGCGAAGACGCCGCTCTCGGGCGACAGCAGGGCCGCATGGGCCTTCAGCCCCGGCTCCAGCGCCCGGGCCTCGGCGCCGGTCAGATGCTGCAGTCCCTCGACGCCATTCGCCGTCGCCTGTTCGAAGATGGTCTCGATCCGCCCGACCTCGGCCGCCTCCGTCGCCACCACCAGCTTGCCGCAGCGGCGATAGTCGATCTTGCGGCTGTCCAGAAAGGCATAGAGCGCCCGCCGGCCCTCGACACAGAACCCCGCCTTCAGCGAGCCGGTCGGATAGTAGAGGCCGCCGTGAATGACCTCGCTGTTTCGCGAAGACACGCCCTGACCGATGTGGCCTTCCTTCTCCAGCACCAGAACCGTCAGGCCGCGGCGCGCCAGCGCCCGCCCGCAGGCCAGCCCCACCGCCCCTGCCCCCACCACCGTCGCATCGAAGTCGAAGGCGGCGCTCATGCCCCGGGTCCATAGCGACGCCGGGCCTCGGCCTCGAAACTGGCCATCAGCTTGCCGACGGCGAGATCGAAATTGGCGTTCAGCATGGCATTGAGGATCGGGCTCCTGAAGGCGAAGTCGATCATGAACTCCAGCCGCGTTCCCCGTGGATCCGCATGGAAATCCCAGCGGTTCTTCAGGTGTTTGAACGGCCCCCGGATCAACCCCACCTCGACCCGGGGCAGGTTGCGGTCATGCCGCACCCAGGTCGAGAACCGTTCCTTCAGGAAGGAGAACCCCACCTGGGCCTCGGCGTCGATCAGGCTGACCCCTTCCGCCTCTTCACGGGCATTCCACACACGCATGGCCGTGACCCATTTGACGAAGTCCGGATAGGCCTCGACATCCGCCACCAGCGCGGCGAGCTGGGCGGGTTCATAGGGCAGGACGCGGGTGAGGCGGTGAACGGCCAAGCGGGCCTCAGCGTCCGGACGGCGAGGGATTCCGCGCCAACCGTGCGGCCTTCAGCCGGGCGAAGTCGTCGCCCGCGTGGTGCGAGGACCGCGTCAACGGCGACGAGGACACCATCAGGAAGCCCTTGGCCCGGGCGATGGCCTCATAGGCCTTGAACTCTTCCGGGGTCACGAACCGGTCGATGGCGGCGTGTTTGCGGGTGGGCTGCAGATACTGGCCGATGGTGATGAAGTCGACGCCGGCCGAGCGCATGTCGTCCATCACCTGCATGACCTCCTCCCGGGTCTCGCCCAGCCCGACCATGATGCCGGACTTGGTGAACTGGTTGGGGTCGCGCTCCTTGACCATCTGCAGCAGGCGCAGGGAGTGGAAGTAGCGGGCTCCGGGCCGAATCTTCAGATACAGCCGGGGCACGGTTTCCAGGTTGTGGTTGAACACGTCCGGGGTCGCGTCGATCATGACCTCGGCCGCCCCGTCCTTGCGCAGGAAGTCGGGGGTCAGGATCTCGATGGTGGTGTCCGGCGCCTGGAGCCGGATCTGGCGCACCACCTCGGCGAAATGGGCCGCGCCGCCATCCGCCACATCGTCGCGATCCACCGAGGTGACGACGACGTGGTTCAGCCCCATCTCACGGACGGCCAGACCGACCTTGGCGGGTTCTTCGGGGTCCAGCGGCTGGGGCAGGCCCGTCTTGACGTTACAGAAGGCGCAGGCCCGGGTGCAGGTGTCGCCCATGATCATCAGGGTGGCGTGCTTCTGGCTCCAGCACTCGCCGATATTGGGACAGGCCGCCTCCTCGCAGACGGTATGCAGTCCCTTCTCGCGAACGATGCTTTTGGTGGCGTTGTACTGGCCGCTGCCCGGGGCCTTGACCCTCAGCCAGTCGGGCTTTTTCAGCACCGCCGTCTCGGGCCGGTTCTGTTTCTCCGGGTGACGCAGCTCTGCGGGCGTCTTCTTCAGCGTGTCGATCAGCGTGACCATCGCGGGCGGACGCTCTCCTTGGGACAAGGGCGGTATGTCGGACGTCCCGACGGCAAAGGCAAGCCACGCCGCGTTTCAGTGCATGAACGCCAATGTCGCCCCGCACGGGTTCACGCAACGTAACGCATCTTTTCATTCAGGGACGACACCTCTAGGTTCCCGGCTCAACGCGAGGGCGGCTGCAGCGCCCCGAAGGAGGACAGGCTTGCCGGCGGACCCCTATTCCAGAACTCTCGATCCGGAGCTGTACGCAGAGCCCCTGTTCGACGCCCTGATCTCGGCACGCAGCCGGTTCGGCGACAAGGAGATCCTCGAGGACCAGGACCGCAAACCCCTGACCTACACCGGCCTGATCCGCGCCGCCTTCGTGCTGGGCCGCAAGATCGCGGCCATGACCGACAGGGGCGAGCGGGTTGGCGTCCTGCTGCCGTCGTCGATGGGGGTGGTCGTCACCTTCTTCGGCCTGCACGCCTTCGGCCGAGTGCCGGTGATGCTGAACTTCACGGCCGGAGAATCCAATCTCAAGGCGGCCCTGGCGACGGCGGGGGTCACCCGCATCCTGTCGGCGCGCCGGTTTGTCGAGCAGGCGAAGCTGGACGATCTGATCGCCGAACTCGGCGCGGTCGCCACCCTTACCTGGCTGGACGACGTCCGCGCGACCATCGGCATCAAGGACAAGCTTTTCGGCCTCGCCGCAGGCCTGGCGCCGAAGCGGTTTCGCGTCCGCACAAGGCCTTCGGACCCCGGCGTGGTCCTGTTCACCTCCGGCAGCTTCGGCGCCCCCAAGGGGGTGGTGCTGAGCCAGCAGAACCTGGTCGCCAATGCACGACAGATCGCCGCCCATATCGAGCTGAAACCCGAATGGGTGATGTTCAATCCCCTGCCCACCTTCCACAGCTTCGGCCTGACCGGCGGCGTCCTCCTGCCGCTGCTGCAAGGCATGAAGGTCTTCGAATACCCCTCCCCGCTGCACGCCAAACAGATCACCGACCTGTTGCCGAAGGTGAAGGCCTCGATCCTGTTCGCCACCGACACCTTCCTGAACCAGTATGCCCGGGTCGCGGAGCCTGACGACTTCCGGACGCTGCAGTTCGTGGTGGCCGGCGCGGAGAAGGTCCGCGACGAGACGCGGGCGATGTTCAACACCAAGTTCGGCGGCGTGGAGGTCCTTGAAGGCTACGGCGCGACCGAGGCGGCGCCCGTCGTCGCCGTCAACCACCCCGATCGCAACCGGCCGGGCACCGTGGGCCAGATCCTGCCCGGCCTGGAATACCGGCTGGAGCCGGTTGAGGGGATCAGCGGCGGCGGCCGTCTGTTCCTGCGCGGGCCCAATGTCATGGAGGGCTATATCTCGGGCGACGACCCGCTGGCGCTCGACCTGCTGAAGGACGGCTGGCACGACACCGGCGACATCACCGACATCGACGCCGAGGGCTATGTCACCATCCTCGGTCGGGTGAAGCGGTTCGCCAAGATCGGCGGCGAGATGGTCTCCCTGACGGCGGTCGAGGGCCTGGCCCAGGGGGTCTGGCCCGAGGGCCGCCATGCCGTGGTCTCGATTCCCGATAGCCGCAAGGGCGAGAAGCTGGTGCTGGTCACGGACTGGACCGCCGCCGAGGTGTCGGCCGTCGCTGAATGGGCGCGAAACGCCGGCGCCCCCGAACTGGCGGTGCCGAAGAAGATTCTCCGGGTGAAGGAGATCCCCGTCCTCGGCACCGGCAAGACCGACTATGTCGCCATCCAGAAGCTGGTTGAGGCGGACGCGTCTGCCTGATCGACGCCTGATCGGCGGCTGAAGCCGCCGACCGGACGCCGCAGAAACGAAACAGGGCGGCGGTCTTTGCGACCGCCGCCCTGAATTTTAGAGCTGATCCGGACCGGCCGCCGAAGCGACCCGTCCGGGAAGGGCTTAGCCTTCGGTCTTCAGCTGGACAGCCGATTCCTTGCCCGAACGCTTGTCGCGCTCGAGTTCGTAGGAAACCTTCTGGTTGTCGTCGAGACCACGCAGGCCGGCGCCTTCAACGGCCGAGATGTGCACGAACACGTCCTTGCCGCCGTCATCCGGTTGGATGAAGCCGTAGCCTTTGGTGGAGTTGAACCATTTCACAGTGCCGGTAGCCATTTTGAGACCTCCTGTTGGCGTTTGGCTCGAAGGAACATCCTTCGGGCCTGTCAGGTCTAAATGGATCGGCCAGAACTCAGCGCGTGCGCGAAAGTGGGGCGTGACGCTTAGATATTGACCAGAGCAAAGTCGCAGACTTGGCGGGCGAACGCAAGTCCGAAGGCTCAAGCCTCCTCAGCCGATCCGAACACCGGTCATCGAAATGGACCCGCCATCGATGGAATCGTTGAAAAAACTGACAGGCTCGCCCGCCTCCTGCTGGGCTGCGACGTAAAGCACCGGCAGGAAATGCTCATCGGTCGGGACGCTGAGCTGCGCATTATCCGCAAGCCCGGCCCAGTCGATCAGGGCCGCGTGGTCGCCTCGCACAAAGGCCGCCTTGACCGCCTCGTTGAAGCCGACTGCCCAGTCATAGGGCCCGGCGTCGTCGGTCCGCTTCCAGGTTCGCAGGTTGTGGACAAAGTCCCCCGACCCCGCGATCACATAGCCCTCATCCCGCAACGGCCTGAGCGCGCGAGCCAGCTCATAGTGCTGACGCGGCGACAGGTCGCGGTTCAGCGACAGCTGCACCACGGGTACGTCGGCGTCGGGCCAGACATGGACCAGCACCGACCACGTCCCGTGATCCAGCCCCCATTGATCGGTCTGGATCGCCCCGGTCAGTTCGGCGACGCGCGCCGCCAGTTCCGGAGACCCCGGCGCCGGATACTGCAGGGCGTGCAGCTCCGGGCCGAAGTTTCCGAAATCATGGATCGTCGGCGGCCGCTCCATGGCGGTGACGCCCAGACCCCGGGTCTCCCAGTGGGCCGAGACCATCAATACGCCCTTCGGCTTGCCGACCGCCTCGCCCAGCCTGCGCCAGACCGGCCCGTATGGACCGCCCAGGGCGTTCGTCGGCGAGCCGTGACCGAAGAAGACGGCGGGCTGGCGGATCTTCATCCTAGCCGTGCAGCTTCTTCGCGATCTCCGCGATATGCCGGCCCTGATGGCGGGCCCCGCCGAGGTCGATCTCGCTCGGCTGGCGCGAGCCGTCGCCGCCGGTGATGGTGGAGGCGCCATAGGGGCTGCCGCCGTGAATGGCGTCCAGCGTCATCTGTTCCTGATAGTTGTAAGGCAGGCCCACGACGACGAGGCCGTGGTGCAACAGGGTCGGGATGAAGCCCAGGATGGTGGATTCCTGACCGCCATGCTGGGTCGCGGTCGCTGTGAACACGCCGCCCACCTTGCCGATCAGGCCGCCCGAGAACCACAGGCCGCCGGTCTGGTCCCAGAAGGCGCGCATCTGGGACGCTACGGTGCCGAAGCGGGTGCCGGCCCCGACGATGATGGCGTCATAGTCTTTCAGGTCGTCGACCGTGGCGATCGGGGCGTCCTGATCCATCTTGTAGTGGGAGGCTCTGGCCAGCTCTTCCGGCACCGTCTCGGGCACGCGCTTGATATCGGCCGTGACGCCCTCGACCGAGTCTGCGCCTTCGGCCACAGCCCTGGCCATCGTCTCGAGATGACCATAGGTGGAGTGATACAGAACCAGAACCTTCGCCATGGGGCGCTCCCAAAGAACCAAACTTGAAATCGAACGACGCCATTTCGTAACAGCGTCAGTAGCGATTTAGGCCATCTACGGGTTCATTCAAGCCCGGGGTCCGAAACGCTCGGTTTCGGGAAAGGACACAGTCGGTCGTAGAAGGCCGCGTCCGTGGGCGCCCGCGCGCCCTTCGCCAACCGGAAACGATGCTCGACCAGACTGGCCTGCTGCTCGATGTTCAGCGCCCTCCAGTCGGCGCAATCCAGCGGATAGGCATAGGCGGCCGCACTGTCCCCGGCGCGAATCTTGGCCGCCAGCAGGTTGACGCCCTGCTGCGCCTGCCAGACATGGACCAGTTCATGGATGAGCAGGGCCTGAACGCCCAGGGGGGCCTTCGAAGCATCTGCCGGAACCTGTTTCGCCGGCCAGACGATCCAGTCCCGGCCGAACCAGCACCCCGCAACGAAGGCCCGGTTCAGGGGCCAGGGCGCGGCAAGGATGCGGACGGTCTTCAGCCGGATCGCGCCTCCGAACACCCACCGGGCCAGGGCGATCTCAGCAGAGGTCAGCGGACGGCGGGCCATCGCCCTCAAGGGGTTCGTGCCCCGACATATTCCCAGTGCCACGGCTCGTAGAGATAGGGCGCAAAGCCGAAACGGCCTGCGTTCCTCACCAGCCATTGATAGGTCGGACCGAGGCTCATGTGTCGCCGGCTTTCCGGGGCGGTCGAATCGACCTCCATCCCCGGCGCCTGACCCACGAACAGGTCGACCGCCGTGCCCGTCCGGTGCGGCGAACAGGCGGCGCGGCGCACCCCGTCGCAATTGCCCTGTTGCGCACATCGGGCCGCATCGGCCTCGGGGTCCCGGAAGCCGGAGAAGATCTGCAGCAGCTCCGGATCGGCGGCGATGGCCGGAACCTCGCGGCGGGCGGCGGCGGCCATCCGGCGATAGGCGTCCAGCACATCGCGGCGCAGCAGTCGCGTCAGCCGGTCCGCATGTTCCTCCTCCGGCGCCAGATAGCCGAGCTGGTTCAGCGGCGGCGGTTCAGGGCATTCGTTGCGCACCCGGGCCATGACGAACGGCCTGCGCTCCTGCATCAACCCCTTCAGCACCGTGAAGGTCGCAGCGTCGAACACCCCGGTGGCCGGCAGGCTGTAGCGCGCCTGAAACCGCGCCAGCCCGGCGGCGAACGGACCGCTGGCCGGATCGCAGCGCACGCCGATCTCCTGCTGCAGGGCCGGGACATAGGTCTCCCAGCCCGTCTCGGCCTGGTTGAACGGGGTCCAGTCCAGGCTGTTCAGGCTCAGGGCGTTGGCCAGGGCCGCCTCGCCCCATCCGGATTCGCCGGTGCAGTCCGCCGCCTGTGCTGTGGCCTGCCCGGCCGCCATCAGGCTCAGACAGGCGGCGAACAGGGCGAACAGGCGAAACAGCATCGCCTCAGAAGGCCGCAGGCCGGTGTCGGGATCAAGTCCCTGTCGACCGCCTCCCCCTCCCTTCGGCCATCCAAAACTGCGATGGTGAGGCCGGGACCGATTCATCCGGCCCGCCGCATGGACCGACCCGATGACCGGCGCTCCCGCCAACCGACGCAGCAATGCGGTCCTGGCCGCCTTCTCCGCCGTCTGCCTGCCGCTCGCGGCGTTCGGCGTGGCCCTGCCGGTCACCCTGCCAGAGTTCTACGCCAGCCATGTCGGCATCGACATCGCCATGGTCGGCTATGTCTTCATGGCGGTGCGGGCCATAGACATTGTTTTCGACCCCTTCATCGGCGCGGCCATGGACCGTACCCGGACCCGCTTCGGCCGCTATCGCCCGTGGATGGCGGTCTCGACCCCCATCCTGATGCTGTCGGCCCTGATGATGTTTGTGCTGGTCCAGCCGGGGGCCGGGCCGGGCTACCTCTTCCTGTGGTTGCTGGTCCTGTATCTGGGCTTCTCGGTCGGGACCCTGGGCCAGCTGGGCTGGGCCAGCGTTCTGGCGCCCGAATACGACCAGCGCAGCCGGGTCTATGCCTGGTGGCAGGCCTTCAACATCATCGGCGTCATCGCCATCCTGATCCTGCCCGCCGCCGTGGTTCAGTCGGGCCTCGGCGACTATGTGGCGGGGGTTCACATCATGGGCTGGACCATCATCGCCCTGTTGCCGATCACCGTCGGCCTGGCCCTGTTCGTGGTGCCTGAGCCGGTCAATGCCGGCCATACGCCTCACGGCGGATTCTCGGCCTATTTCGATCTGCTGAAACGGCCCAGCGTGTCCAGGCTGCTGGTCGCCGACCTGCTGCTGGGCGTCGCGCCCGGCATCACCGGGGCCCTGCTGTTCTTCTTCTTCGACCAGATCAAGGGCTACGGCCGGACCGAAGCGTCCCTCTTCATGCTGTTGTATTTCCTCGGGGGACTGGTCGGATCGCCGGTCTGGGCCTGGCTGGCGACGAAGGTCGGCAAGGCGAAGGCGCTGATCATCGCCAGCCTGATCTTCGCCGGCCTCTATTTCGGCGCCACCCTGTTGCCCGGCGGATCCTTCGCCCTGACGGCGGGCGCCATGTTTGTCGCCGGCCTGCCCTATGCGGCGGGGCTGTTCCTGCTGCGCGCGATGATGGCCGATGCGGGTGACGAGATCCGGCTGGAGACGGGCGTGGACCGGACCGGCCTGATGTTCTCCATCCTCTCGGCCACCACCAAGCTGGGTCATGTCTTCGCCCTGATCCCCTATGCCGTGCTGGGCTGGGTCGGATTCGAGGCGGTGGCGCCGACGGGAGGCAACAGCCCGACCTCGCTGATGCTTCTCCAGGTCATGTTCGTCGCCGCCCCGGCCGTGCTGATCGCGCTCGCGGCATGGGCCCTTCATAAATATCCTCTCACCCCCGCGCGCCACGACGCCATCCGCGCCGAACTGGACGCCCGGGACGCTGTAGCGAAGACCGCATGACCACGCCGACCGACCGTCTGATCGCCATCATGGCCCGGCTGCGCGACCCCGACGGCGGCTGCCCCTGGGATGTCGCCCAGACCTTCCAGACCATCGCCCCCTATACGATCGAGGAGGCCTATGAGGTGGCCGACGCGATCGAGCGCGGCGACATGACGGAGCTGAAGTCCGAACTGGGCGACCTGCTGTTCCAGGTCGTCTTCCATGCCCGCATGGCCGAGGAGGCCGGGTTGTTCGTCTTCGACGACGTGGCCGGGGCCATGGCCGACAAGCTGATCCGCCGCCACCCCCATGTGTTTTCCGATGAGGCGGCCAAGTCCGACGCTGTCGCCCAGAAGGCCCGGTGGGAGGACATCAAGGCCGCCGAACGCAAGGCCAGGGCCCAGCACGGCGTTCTGGACGACGTCCCCGTCGGCCTGCCCGCCCTCGCCCGCGCCGCCAAATTGACCAAACGCGCCGCCCGCGTCGGCTTCGACTGGCCCTCTACCGACGAGGTGTTCGACAAGCTGGACGAGGAGGTGGCCGAACTGAAGGTCGAGATCGCCGCGGGCGACCTGGACAAGGCCCGTGACGAGGTCGGCGACCTGTTGTTCGTCGTCGCCAACCTGGCCCGGAAGCTGGAGGTCGAGCCCGAGGACGCGCTGCGCGGCGCCAACGCCAAATTCATCCGCCGCTTCGCCTTCATCGAGGCCGAACTGGCGAGGGCCGGCCGCACGCCCGACCAGTCCGACCTCGCCGAGATGGACGCCCTTTGGGACGCGGCCAAGGCGGCGGAGCGGGCATGACCGGCGACCTGTTCCCCGCTGACCCTCTGGCGACCCCGGCGCACGACCCCGCCCGGCACGACCCCGGCGGCAAGGTGCGGCTGGCCTTGATGCCCGGCGTCAACGGCGATGCGACCTTCAGCGCCGACGGCCGCTATCGCCAGCTGATGCGGCGCTGGCTGGGCGACGCCTTCCCCGGGCGCTACATCCTGTTCATCGGCATGAACCCGTCCACCGCCGACGCCACGGTCAACGACCCGACCTGCGCCCGCGAATGGAGCTTCACCCGGCGCGAGGGGTTCGAGGCCATGGTCAAGGCCAATGTCGGCGACTATCGCGCCACCGACCCGAAGATGCTGCTGGCGCCGGGCGTCCAGGCCTGTTCGCCCGAAAACCTGCCGACGATCCGCACCGCCGCCGCAGGGGCCGCGCGCGTCATCCTGTGCCATGGCAAGCTGAACAAGGCGCTGGTGCCCGCAGGTCGGGCTCTGGTCGAGGCGTTGCAGGAGGACGGCCACGACCTGTGGTGCTTTGGCGTGAACGGCGACGGCAGCCCCAAACACCCGCTATATCTGAGAGGTGATACGCCGCTGGTGCGCTGGGAGCCGTAGTCTCGGCTCCTCTCAACCCCACCTCGTCATCCTCGCCCTTGTGGCGAGGATCCAGACTCCCGGCGCCGCCGGTTGCGCCGCATCAACAGACCCAAGAGAGAAGTCCCGCTCGGACACCGACGTCGGAGTTTCTGGATCCTCGCCACAAGGGCGAGGATGACGGTGATGGTCTGGCCGCCCTGGCGCCCTAATCCTCGTTCGGATCCACCCCGTCGACCGCCCCGGTCACCAGCGCCCGCCAGGTCGGGTCCGTATCGTCGACCAGATCGATGTCCTCCAGCAGGGCCACGGCCGCCCCGCCGTCGGGCAGGATCAGCCCGACCACCTCCATTTCCTCCCCGTCCGGCCCGGTGTGGCATTCGGCCTGCACCGCCACGGCCGCCTGTTCGCCGTCCTCCTCCCACCAGATCACCGGCTGGGGCAGGTCCATGTCCAGCGGCCACGGCCGTTCGGTGTCGTCCAGGGCGAACACCGCCCGCTTCGCCTGCACGTCGTCCAGGGTCGCGATCCGGCCGGTGAAGGCTTTCAGCCGCGACCAGTCGTCGACGTCATAGCCCTCCCCATCATCTTCAGGGTTGTCGCTGGCGTGGATCACGGGTGGCTCCTGTTTGGCCGGGCGCCCCTTCTATCGTCCCGCCGCAGAGGGCGTGACCATTTTTCGCTGGCCCTGCGTCGATCCCGCAGTAACAGGGTTCGACAGGTTCCACGGAGTTTGAAAACATGTCGATGACCCGCGCCTGCCTTGTCGCCGCAACCCTGATCAGTCTGGCCGCCTGTCAGGGCGCCGGCGCCGCGCCGTCGAACGAGAGCCGCGCCATAGCGCATTCCGGGGGCCAACCGGTCGCCGGCATCCGCGACGGCGAAACGGTGCTCAGCACCGGCCAGACGCTCTTGATCGTGCTGCCCGGCAACAGCAGCACCGGCTATGCCTGGACCGTGGGTGATTTCGACGGGACGGTGATCACGCGCGGCGAGCCCTTTGGCCAGTACATCACCAACCCGCATCCTGAAGGGATGGTCGGCGTGCCGGGACAGACCCACTATCGCTTCCTGGCCTCCGCGCCGGGCCAGACGACGATCGTCTTCAAATACGCCCGGGCGTGGGAGCAGAACGCCCAACCTGCGGAAACCGCGACCTACAGGATCACGGTCCGATAGGCGGCCGCAACCCGTTCAGGCCGCAAAAAAGGGGCGCACCGGCAAGGATGCGCCCCTGATGCCTGTGACTGAAGGCCGGCCCTACGCCGCGCCGTCGGCCTTCTTCTTCGAGGCCTCGGAATAGATCAGCAGGGGCTGGGCCTTGCCCTCGATCACCTCGGCGTTGACGACCACCTCCTCGACGCCCTCGAAGGTGGGCAGTTCGAACATGGTCTCCAGCAGTATGCCTTCCAGAATGGACCGCAGGCCCCGGGCGCCGGTCTTGCGGGTGATGGCCTTTTTCGCCACCGAGTTCAGGGCGTCGTCGGTAAAGGTCAGGCCGACGTTCTCCATCTCGAACAGGCGCTTGTACTGTTTGACCAGGGCGTTCTTCGGCTCGGTCAGGATGGTGACCAGGGCCTTTTCATCCAGATCCTCCAGGGTCGCCAGCACAGGCAGACGGCCGATGAACTCGGGGATCAGGCCAAAGCGCATCAGGTCGTCGGGTTCGACCTCCTTCAGCACATCGCCCATGCGGCGTTCGTCGACTTCCTTGACCTTGGCGCCAAAGCCGATCGAGGCGCCCGCGCCCCGGGCCGAAATGACCTTTTCAAGCCCGGCGAAGGCGCCGCCGACGATGAACAGGATGTTGGCGGTATCGACCTGCAAGAACTCCTGCTGCGGATGCTTGCGGCCGCCCTGCGGGGGCACGGAGGCGACCGTGCCCTCCATGATCTTCAGCAGGGCCTGCTGCACGCCCTCGCCCGAGACGTCGCGGGTGATCGAGGGATTGTCCGACTTGCGGCTGATCTTGTCGATTTCGTCGATGTAGACGATGCCGCGCTGGGCCCGTTCGACATTGTAGTCGGAGGCCTGGAGCAGCTTCAGGATGATGTTCTCGACGTCCTCGCCCACATAGCCCGCTTCCGTGAGCGTGGTGGCGTCGGCCATGGTGAAGGGCACGTCGATGATGCGCGCCAGGGTCTGGGCCAGCAGCGTCTTGCCCGAACCGGTCGGGCCGATCAGCATGATGTTCGACTTGGCCAGCTCGACGTCGTTGTTCTTCGTCGCGTGGTTCAGACGCTTGTAGTGGTTGTGGACCGCGACCGAGAGCACCTTCTTGGCGTGCGACTGCCCGATGACATAGTCGTCGAGAACCTCACGGATCTCCTTGGGCGTCGGCACGCCGTCAGACCCGGCCTTCTTGAAGCCGATCTTGTGCTCTTCGCGGATGATGTCCATGCACAGTTCGACGCATTCGTCGCAGATGAACACGGTCGGACCGGCGATGAGTTTACGCACCTCATGCTGGCTCTTCCCGCAGAAGGAGCAATACAGGGTGCTTTTGGCGTCTGTGCCGGCGGCTTTGGTCATGGACCCTTCTCATTCTCACACGCTTCGACGACCCCAGGTCGTCGCAACGGCGCACTTGTTTCGCGCTGATTCCACCATCATGGACGCGAAACTCTTCAAAAAATGACAATCACCCATCCAAACGCCGGCCACAACCCCGCCCGGTTGAGCAGTTCGTGATGGGCTGGACGATATCAGACTGGCGGGGGATCACGGCGGATGAGTGACATGGGAAGTATGGACCCGAAACGCCAGACCCGGACGGAATTCGGTCCCGGCGGGGCGCACGAGGTGGTCGCCTTCGATTTCGACGGCACCCTGACGATCCGCGACAGTTTCACCGCCTTCCTGAAATGGCGGGCCGGCCCGGCGGTCTGGGTCTGGACAATGGCCGGGCTGGTCCCGGCGGCGCTTGCCTACATCCGTCACCGCGATCGGGGACGGATCAAGTCTGCGGCGGTGCGAGCCTTCCTCGGCGGAATCGATCGGGCAACGCTCGAAGCTGACGCTGATCGCTATGCCGAAACGGTGTGGAGCCGGTTCATGCGCCCCGACGCCCTCGCCTGCTGGAACGAGTGGGGAGCGAAAGGCGTCCACCGCGTGATCGTGACCGCCAGCCCGGAGATCACCGTCGCCCCCTTCGCCCGAAGGCTCGGGGCCGACAATCTGCTGGGCACCCATATGGTGTTCGATGCCGACGAGCGGGCCACCGGCGCCTTCTCCGGGGCAAATTGTCGCGGCGAGGAGAAGATGCGGCGGCTGAAGGCCGCCTATGGCGATCGGGTGCGGATCATCGCCGCCTATGGCGACACATCGGGCGACAAAGAGATGCTGGCGGCTGCGGAACAGTCAGGGTTTCGGGTCTTCACCCGACACCCCTGACGCAAGCGGTCAGTTGCCGTCAGCGTCGACGTCGAACACCATCGGCCGCCCGCGCGACGTCGGATTCCATCCCGCCTCGGTCACTGCCGTCACCGACTGACGGACGGCGTCCACGTTGATACGCTGCTTCTCGAGGTCCGGCCGACCGTTGGCGCGTATCGGCATCGGGAACTGGACGATGGCTTCCCGCTGGTAGCCCTCGAGGCGAAGGGTAATGGCGATGCCCTCCCACGACCCGTCGGCCCTGGGCTGGGGCTGGCGGCGGATCTCCCACTGATAGGTCTCGCCATCGACCTCGACAGTTCCGCTGGTGTCACGTGTGTGCTGCATGCGGCCTGATATCACAAAGAAAAGAGGCGCGCTCACGGAGCGCGCCTCTCAATCCCTATCCTGCAAACAAATCAGACGGTCTTGATGCCGTCGGCGTCGGCCTGGTCGCGCTTGTCATAGACGTGGTCGACGATGCCCCAGGCCTTGGCCTCCTCGGCCGACATGAAGTGGTCGCGGTCCAGCGTCTTCTCGACCTCTTCATAGGTCCGGCCCGTGTGATGGACATAGATCTCGTTGAGGCGCTTCTTGGTGTAGCGGATGTCCTCGGCGTGGCGCTCGATGTCCGAGGCCTGGCCGCGGAAGCCGCCCGACGGCTGGTGGACCATGACCCGGGCGTTGGGCAGGGCGATGCGCTGACCCGCGGCGCCGGCGGTCAGGATCAGGGAGCCGGCCGAGGCGGCCATGCCCATGACCACGGTCGAGACCGGGCTCTTGATGTACTGCATGGTGTCATAGATCGCGAGCGCCGAGGTCACCTGACCGCCGGGGCTGTTGATGTACATGCTGATTTCCTTCTTCGGGTTCTCCGATTCCAGGAACAGCAGCTGGGCGCAGATCAGGCTGGCCATTCCGTCCTCGAACGGGCCGGTCAGGAAGATGATCCGCTCGCGCAGCAGGCGCGAAAAGATGTCGAACGACCGCTCGCCCCGGCTGGACTGCTCCACCACCATGGGGACGAGGTTCATGTTCATGAGTTCGATGGGGTCGCGCATGGGGGCTTTTTCGGCTTTCTCGGACAATGCGGGCCGCGCGACTCAACGCCGACGGCTCCTCGGTTCAGATATCGCGTTGCTCAGGCCCGAGCGCAAGGTCGGGCCTGCTCAGTCGGCTGTCGCCTCCCGTCCCTCGCGTTCACGCGCAATGGCGCGGGCGGCCGAACCGACCTGCTGCGAGGCCCGCAACTCGTTCAGCTCTGCGGCATAGAGCGCCTTGAGATAGTCCCGATCCCAGTCGGTCATCGTCCGGACCGAGGTCGGATCAGAGAACAGATTGAGGATGCTGGCATAGGCCGAGACGTCCACATCGGCATCGACCTGGGCCAGGGCCGCCATGGACAGGTAGTCCGCCAGGGCGCCGACCTCCGGGCCGCCCGCCTTGTTCACATCGAGGATGATGAACACGCGCGAGAAGACATTGCGATCCTGGGTGCGCAGACGGGACGGCGAGCGGATGGCGCGATAGGAAGGGTCTTCGCCACGCAGCCGCACGGTCAGCCCCCCGGTGTCCGCGTCAACGGGCAGGGTGATGCGCCACCAGCGAACGGCCGCGTCACTGGTCTGGAACCGCTCCAGCGCCGCGAGGGTCAGACGGGTGCCGCTTACCCCCGGGTTGAAGGCGCGGGGCTTGGCCTCGACCAGACCCCTGGCCATCCCGGCGCCGTCGTCGGTGGCGACGATCAGGACATTGGGCTTGCAGCCGGGTCCGCCGACCGTCAGGCCCAGAGAAGCGACATTGTCGGAAATCCTGTCGATCAGGGGCTGGGCGACGGCCGCCCGCATATTGGCCACACCCACGCAGACCGTGCCGTCCCAGCGCGCCATTCCGCGGTTCGGGGGCGTTTCCACCACCGCGTCAATGAAGGTCCGGGCCGTTTCATAGGCCGCCTGTCGCCGCGCATTGACCTCAACGTCATCGACCTGGGTCACCGGGTCGCCGCTTTCGGGAGACGCAGCTAGCGGGGCGGTCTGGACGGCGGCAGCCGTCAGCAGCGAGGCCAGAAACAGGGCGGTGGCGGACATGCCGGACTCTCACAGAGCAAAAAGAAACGCCCGGACCGGCGAGGCCGGTCCGGGCGCGGATCATCGCAGGATCGAGGGGGCGTACAAGCGCCCGCGCCCGATCAGCCCTCTTCTTCTTCCGCCAGCAGGTCGTCCTTGCTGATCGGAGTGTCGGTGACCTCGGCCTTGCCGAAGATCAGGTCGACGACCTTTTCCTCATAGATCGGGGCGCGCATCTGGGCGGCGGCGTTGGGGTTCTGGCGATAGAAGTCCAGCACCTGACGCTCCTGGCCCGGATAGTTGCGGGCTTCCTGCATGATGGCGTTGTTCAGCTCGTTGTCGGTGACGCCGACGTTGTTGGCGCGGCCGATCTCGGCCAGTACCAGACCCAGACGGACGCGGCGTTCGGCGATCTTGCGATATTCGGCCTTCAGGTCCTCGTCCGACTTTTTGGCGTCGTCCTCGGGCAGGTTGCCGGCGGCCTTGTCGGCCTCGACCTGCTGCCAGATGCCGGCGAATTCGGCCTCAACCATCTTGGGCGGCAGGTCGAAGCTGTGGGCGGTGTCCAGCTGGTCCAGCAGGGCGCGCTTCTGCTTGAAGCGGGCGGCGCCGGCGTATTGCTGGTTCAGGTTGGAGCGCAGAAGCTCCTTCAGCTTGTCCAGCGATTCCAGACCGATCCGCTTGGCGAACTCTTCATCAACAACGGCAGGCGCCTCGGCCTTGATCGCCTTCACCTTGATGTCGAAGGTGGCCAGTTTGCCGGCCAGGTTGGCGGCCTGATAGTCGGCCGGGAAGGTGACCTCGATGGTCTTCTCGTCGCCGACCTTGGCGCCCTTGAGCTGCTCCTCGAAGCCCGGGATGAAGCGGTTGGAGCCGATCACCAGATCCGCGTCCTCGGCGGCCCCGCCTTCGAACGGCTCGCCATCCAGCTTGCCCAGGAAGTCGATGGTCAGCTGGTCGCCCTCGGCGGCCTTGACCGACTTGCCCTTCTTGTCCTCGTAGTTCTTGGCCTGTCCGGCCAGCTCGGTCAGGGCCTCGTCCAGATCGGCGTCGGACGCCTCATAGACCGGCCGCGACAGCTTCAGCGTCGCCGGGTCGACCGGGGTGAACTCCGGCATGACTTCCAGCGCCATCTCGTAGGTCAGGTCTTCCTGGCCGGCGATGACCTTGTCCATGTCGGACACCAGCTTCATCTCGGCGGGGGCCGCGGGGCGCACCTTGGCCTCGTCCAGCGCCTTCTGGCTCGACTCGTTCAGCTCGGTGTTGATGATCTCGCCCATCAGGTCGCGACCGAAGGTCTTCTTCACATAGCCGGCGGGCACCTTGCCGGGACGAAAGCCCTTCAGGCGCAGCTGCGGCCCGACTTCCTTCAGCCTGGCGTCCAGCTTGGCGTTCAGCTCGCTGGCGGGGATGGTCACGGCGATGACGCGGCTGAGACCTTCGGTGGACTTTTCGACGACTTGCATGGTCGGGATTCTGACGCTCTGGGGCGCGGCGGCCTGGCTGGGCCGCGCGCGGAATGGATAAAGCAAGAAGGCCGCCCCAACCGGAGCGGCTCTCGAAGCCCGCCCTTATGTCGATGACGACCCGAAACGTCAACGCGCGATACGGCCGCCGAACCCCTTGCCGGTTTCGCAACTGCGCCGGGGCCGCTATCTGTTCCGGATGAGCCAGACCCCGCCCTCCCCCTCCGCACCGCCTCCCCTGGGCGTGTTCATCACCCCGGTGACGGCCTTGCAGCAGAACTGCACGACGGTCTGGTGCACCGCGACCGGCAAGGCCGCTGTCATCGATCCGGGCGGCTCGGTCGATGCCGTGCTGGGCGAGATCGCGCGTCGGGGCCTGTCTCTGGACCAGATCTGGATCACCCACGGCCATCTCGACCATGCCGGCGGCGCGGCCGAGATGCAGGAGAAGTCCGGCGTCGACATCATCGGCCCCCATCCGGCGGATCAGTTCTGGATCGACGGCATTCCGTCGCAGGGTCAGGTCTATGGCCAGCCCGAGGCCCGCAGCTTTGCGCCCTCGCGCTGGCTCGGCGACGGTGATGCCGTCACGCTGGGCGAGACGGTATGGGAGGTGCGTCACTGCCCGGGCCATACGCCCGGCCATGTCGTCTTCTTCAACCGCGCCGCCCGGTTCGCCCAGGTCGGGGATGTCCTGTTCAGGGGCTCGGTCGGACGCACCGATTTTCCGCAAAGCGACACGGCCGCCCTGCTCGATTCCATCGTGACCCGGCTGTGGCCGATGGGGGATGACGTGACCTTCGTGCCCGGGCACGGACCGGTGTCGACATTCGGTGAGGAGCGCCGGACAAACCCCTTCGTTTCGGACCAGGCGATGCGGGGCGCGCCCCTGCCGCGGCCTGCGACCGGGCCCGCCTGATCGCTCTGCTCACCGCCGGTGTGGCGGGGGGTCAGCCCGCGTCAGCACCGGCCTTCCGGACCCTGTCCGTCCCTATCGCCTGAGCCACAGGCCGATCAGAATACCGAGGCCCACCGCATAGGTCGCCGTCCGCAGCGGCTGATCCTGAATAGTCTCCCGCGTCATCTCCGCGCGGCGCTTCGCCCAGGCCCGGCCTTCCCGGATATCCTCGCGCACGGCCTGCCGGACCGACGGGGCCGGGGCGAAGGACCGGCCTTCGGCTTCCGCCAGCAGGGCGTCTGCATCCCGCTCCAGCCGGTTGGACGGCGCGTCTCCGGCCTCCAGAATGTCATCGGGAATGGGGGCGGCGACATAGGGGGCGGACATGAAAACACTCCTGAAAGATACGGCGATTCAACCGGCTGACTGCGCGCTGGTTCCCGCTGTGGCGTCGATTGCGGTGAACGGCCGGACATCCTGCGCGTTTTCGTCTCAACTGAAGGAGACGTCTCATGAGCCACATCGACCCGGTCGCCCCGCCCGAAATGCCGCCCGCCGCTCCGCCCGCTCCGGACATCGCGCCAGCGCCCGCGCCCCAGCCGGAAATTGAACCGCAGGAGCTGCCCGGACCCGAGATCACGCCGGACGGGACGCCGCAGGAAATGCCTGAACAGTCGCCGCAGATGACCGCCGGCCAATAGCGGCGGACACGTCACCGCAGCCGGAACCTTGGCGGCGGGGCGGCATTTCTCAATCACAGCACGGACAGAATAAGGAAGGATCGCCGATGGCCGAAGGTCAGACCAGTCGCCCCCCAGGCGTTTCCAAACGCGGATTCGCCTCCATGGATCCGGAAAGGCAGCGTGAGATCGCCCGCAAGGGCGGAGCCAGTGTGCCCAGCGAAAAGCGGAGCTTCTCGCAGGATCGCAGCCTGGCCGCACAGGCCGGCCGCAAGGGTGGCGAGGCGTCTCACGGCTCCAAGAAGGACGACCCTGCAACGGCTTCCGGAACCGCCGAATAGGCCACCGGGCGCAGGCCGGGGAAAGAACAGCCCGACGAAGACGGAAGAGGCGGCGCATGGAAATGCGCCGCCTCTGTTGTTTCCGGCCTGTCAGACAGGGATCAGGCTTTCAGCACCGCCAGTGCGACTTCGGGCCTGGCCGAGGTCTCGAAGCCATGCAAGGTCCACCCGGACGCAGCGGCGAGGGCCTGGACCGATTCACGAGTGAATTTGCGTGACGATTCGGTGTGAAGGGTTTCACCGGCGGCGAAGTCGAAACGGCGGTCGCCGATCCTGACGGTCATCGGGCGCAAGGCGACCAGATGCATCTCCATCCGGGACTGGCCGGCATTCCACACGGCGCGGTGGACGAACGCGTCGGGGTCGAAGTCGGCGCCGAGTTCAGCGTTGGCGCGATACAGCAGGTTGCGATTGAAGGCGGCCGTGACGCCCTGGGCATCGTCATAGGCGGCGACCAGAGACGCAGGGTCCTTGACCAGGTCCACACCGAGAATGAACAGGGCTCCGTCGCCCAGGATCCGGCGCGCCTCCGTGAGGAAGGCGGCCGCCTCCTCGGCTTCAAGATTGCCGATCGTCGATCCGGGGAAGAAGCCGATCCGCCGCCCGCCGGGCAGGTTGGCGGGCAGCGGCGCCAGGTGTTCGAAATCGCCCAGAACCGGTCGCACCGTCAGGCCCGGATATGACCGCGCGAGGCGATCCGCCGCCTCGGCCAGGGCCGTCTCGCTGATATCCAGCGGGACATAGGCGCCCAGGTCCGGCGCCGCATCCAGCAAGATCCGCGTCTTCTCGCTGGCCCCCGACCCGAACTCGACGAGGACAGCGTCCGGACCGAAGGCCTCGACCAGCGTGGGAGCGCAGGCGCGGAGCAAGGCCGTCTCCTGTCGGGTCGGGTAGTATTCCGGCAAGGTCGTGATCTGTTCAAACAGGCGCGATCCCGCAGCGTCGTAAAACCACTTCGGCGGCGCGGATTTCGGATCGAGGGACAGGCCGTTGAGCAGGTCGCGACGGAAGGCGGCCACGGCCGGATCGCTGGCGTCGACCGTCGCCTGCGCCTCCGAGGCCAGCCTCAAACCTGCGAAGGCCCAGCGCTGATGAGGATAGAAAAAGTTGCGATAGGTGATGCGCGCATGGCCCGGGGGCGTGGCGAATGATCCGCCCCGCAGCACCATCTGGTTGGCCATGAACTTGCCGTTGTACTCGGCCGCCGTCCCCGGGGTCGGGGCGAATCCGGGATACGGGGCATAGGCCGACCCGGTCCACTGCCAGACCTCCGTCGCCAGATTCGACATCGCCTCCGGACGGGTAAGAGCGGCGTGTTCCCACTCCGCCTCGGTCGGAAGCCGGACGCCGCTCCATCGGGCGAAGGCGTCGGCTTCATAGAAGCTGATATGGCGCACAGGCGCCTCCGGATCCACCGGTTGGCGGCCCGTCAGGGTCATGACGGTCCAGTCGTCGCCTTCCTGGCGCCAGTAGAGCGGCGCGGCCCAGCCTTCTGACTGGACCGTGGCCCAGCCATCGGACAGCCAGAGCTCCGCCCGCCGGTAGCCGCCGTCGGTGATGAAGCGGAGCCAGTCTGCGTTTGTCACAAGGTCATTGGCGAGGCGGAACGGTTGCACCCAGACGGGATGGGCCGGCTTCTCATTGTCGAACGCAAAGCCCGGCGCATCGGCGCCGAGGGTGGCGAGCCCCCCCTCGAACTGCGTCCATCCGCCCTTGGCCGCCTCCGCAGACGCCGCACGCGGCTCGTCTGCAAATGCGGCGGGGTCGAGCGGCGAGCGCGACATCAGATTCAACAGGTCCATCAGGAACAACTCCTGATGTTGCTGATCGTGGTGCAACCCCAGTTCGAACAGGTAGCGCTGCAACTCCCCGTCCGGCTCGGACTGAAGCCAGACAGCCATGCGACGGTCGATCTCGCGACGGTAGGCCAGGACGTCCTCAAGCGACGGTCGGGTCGCCAGCCCGCGCTCGGCCCGCGCAACCCGGCGGCCAAGCGCATCGTAATAGGAGTTGAACAGCTGCTGGAACCGCGAATCGACCGGCGCGTAGCCGGGCTGGGCCGCCAGGATCAGGGCCTCGAAGAACCAGCTGGTATGAGCCAGATGCCATTTTCCGGGGCTGGCGTCGGCCATGGACTGGGCCGAGAGGTCTTCGGCCGACAGCCCGCTGGCCAGATCAGGCATCACGGCGCGGACCTCTCGGAACCGCGTCACGTCAGCGGCGCCGCGCATTCCGGGCTGAAAGCGTGCGTTCATGCTGAGACGTCCTCGAAATCACGCCGTCGCGGCGACACAGGCGAACGTGGCGGCGCGGTCCGGGTTCCGCAAGAACCCGAACCGTCGCACCCTCAGCGCACGGGCCGGCCGCCGTGCCTGGCGTATTCCAGACGCGCGATGGCGCGGTTGTGCACCTCATCCGGACCGTCAGCGAGACGCAGGGTCCTGACCATGGCGTACATCTCCGCCAGCGGGGTGTCGCCGGAGACGCCGGCGCCGCCAAACGCCTGGATGGCGTCGTCTATCACCTGCAGGGCCATTCTTGGCGCGGCCACCTTGATCTGGGCGATTTCCGACCGGGCGGCGCCTGCGCCGGCCTGATCGATCATCCAGGCCGCCTTCAGCACCATCAGCCGGCACATCTCGATATTGGTCCGCGCCTCGCCGACACGCTGTTCCCACACCGAATGTTCCGCCAGGGTCTTGCGGAAGGCCGTGCGATTCAGAAGCCGGTCGCACATCAGCTCCAGCGCCTTCTCGGCGGCCCCGATCACCCGCATACAATGGTGGATTCGACCCGGCCCGAGACGCCCCTGGGCGATCTCGAAGCCCCGTCCCTCGCCGGCGATCAGGTTCTCGACGGGGACGCGCACATTCTCCAGCACCACCTCGGCATGGCCGATGGGACGCTCGTCATAGCCGAACACCGACAGCATCCGTTCGACGCGGAACCCGGGCGTGTCGGTGGGCACCAGGATCTGCGACTGCTGCTGATGGGTCGCCGCCCCGGTGTCGGTCTTGCCCATCACGATGGTGATGGCGACATTCGGATGCCCCATGTTTGTCGACCACCATTTGCGGCCATTGATGACATAGTGGTCGCCGTCACGGACGATCGATGTCTGGATATTGGTGGCGTCCGATGAGGCGACCTCGGGCTCGGTCATGAGGAAGGCTGACCGGATCTCGCCCGCCATCAACGGCTTCAGCCAGCGCGCCTGCTGGGCCTCGTCGCCATACATATGGAGGACTTCCATATTGCCGGTGTCGGGGGCGTTGCAGTTGAACACCTCCGCCGTCCACATATTGCGCCCCATGATCTCGGCGAGCGGCGCGTATTCGAGGTTGGTCAGACCGGCGCCGTGATGGCCGGGCAGAAACATGTTCCAGAGGCAGGCCTCCCGGGCCTCAGCCTTGAGCGCCTCCATCGTCGGGGACTGGCGGGTGTGGTCGGCGCGAACATCCGCCCAGTAGTCGGCCGTGCGCGGCAGGACGGTCTCGTCCATGAAACGCTGCACCCGTCCCTGCCACTCCAGGGCCCGGTCGCTGTGTTTGAAATCCATGGTTTCCTCCCGAAACGAAAAGCGGCGCGACCCTCTTGCCGGGGTCGCGCCGCAAAAGACTTGATCTAGCGCAACCCGCTCAACGCTTGAGCAGGGGGGCCAGCTTCTGTGCGATCATCATATCGCCGGCGATCTTCAGCTTGCCCTGCATGAAGGCCATCATCGGATCCAGCTTGCCGTCCGACAGGGCGAGGAAGTCATCCCAGCCGATCGAGACGGTGGCGTCCGCCGGCTTGTCCTCATTGGTGACCGTGTTCGGGGTCGAGGCGCCGTCGATATAGATCTTTCCGGTGTCGCCGAGGTCGAGTTTCACGGTCTTTCCCAGACCGGAGTTATCGCCAACGGCATTGCGGATGTGGTCGGTGACCTGGGCCAGATCAGGCATGGGCGTCTCCCTGGGACAATTGAGCCCCTGCCCTAGCCCGCCGGGCGACCGGCGCCAAGATCACGTCGGGGAAAGGGGGCGCGTAACAACCTGTCCGTGTCTCAATCCGGTCTTAATACAACGGCGGTATGGGTGATCCCGAGAGGCTCTGGAATGATCGATCTTCCCAATTCTGTCGACGAAGACCGTCGCCTCGCCATGCTGGCGACGCTGGAGCGGCTGGAACCGGGTCCGGACGTCGCCCTTGACGAACTCGCGGCCCTCGCCCGCGAGGTCGCCCAGGCAGACAATGCCACAGTGACGCTGGTGGGTCGCGAGACGGTCTCTTTCGCCGGCCGCGCGCGGGACAATATCGTGTCGATCTGTCGTTGGCATTCCTTCTGCAGCCATTCGATTTCCCGTCCGGTCAAAGCCCTGTGGATCGAGGACGCTACAAAGGACGCACGCTTCTTCGCCAATCCCTTTGTCGTCGGCGTTCCCCATCTGAGGTTCTATGTCGGGGTGCCGATCCAGGTGAACGGTTGCGTCGTCGGGACGCTCTGCGCCTTCAGTCGAACGCCTCGAAAATACGACGCCGCACTGGAGCGCCATCTGAAACGCCTGGCCCGCGTGGCCGAGGGCATCCTGGCCGAGCGCCACCGGGCCAATGCGGCGCGCCGGGCGCTGGAGGCGTCCGGCGACGCCTTGATCGATTGCGACGCCAATGGAACCGTTCTGACCTGGTCAGACGGCGCCGAGACCCTCTTCGGCTACCCGCGCGCGGATGCGATCGGCCAGAACATCGACATGATCGTCCCCGACGAGCTCCGCGAAGCGCACCGGGCCGGAATGGAGCATTGGCGCGTCGGCGGAGGCGCCCGTCTCGATCGCCGGCTGGAGCTTCCCGCGATCCGGAAGTCGGGAGAGGGGCTGGACATCGAGCTGTGGATGTCGGTCTCGCAGACCGAGGGCTCCCCCCGGGTCCACGCCAACATCCGCAACATCTCCGAACGAAAGGCGCAGGCGCGGGAACTCACGATCGCAAAGACGGAGGCCGAGTCCGCCAACCGCGCCAAGACGGCCTTTCTGGCGAATATGAGCCACGAACTTCGCACCCCGCTAAACGGGGTGACGGCCGCAGCCGAGATGCTGTCAGGCACCGCCCTGTCGGATCATCAGCGCGAACTGGCCGACATCGTCCAGACCTCCTCGGAGCAGCTGGCACGCCTGATCGCCGATGTGCTGGATCTGGCGCGGATCGAGTCCGGCGAGCTTCAGCTGCAGCTGGAACCCGTAGAGCTTGGCGACATCATCCGCGGCGTGGTGGCCCTGTGCGGGCTGAAAGCGGCCGAAAAGGGCGTCGCCCTGACGGCCGACATCGCATCCGATGCGGACCATCATGTGCTGGCGGATCCGGTCCGGCTGAAACAGGTCCTGACCAATCTGGTCTCCAATGCCGTCAAATTCACTGACGAAGGCCTGATCTCGCTGATGCTCAGCCGCACCGAAGCCGGAGGCTACCGGTTCGAGGTGCGTGACACCGGGATCGGCTTCCTGCCCGAACAGCGCGACCTGATCTTCGGCCGCTTCCAGCAGGCGGATGACACGGTCACACGACGGTTTGGAGGCACTGGCCTGGGCCTTTCCATCTCGCGGGATCTGGTGGCGGCCATGGGCGGCGAGCTGGACTGTACGGGACGTCCCGGCGAAGGCGCCGCCTTCTGGTTCGAGGCGCCGCTGCCCCGCGTGGAGGAAACGCCGGGTTCCAGCCGGGCGGACGAGGAGGTCGCAGACATCTCCACCGCCCGGGTCCTGGTCGTGGACGACAATCCGACCAATCGTCGCGTGGCGGAGTTGATCCTGCACAGCGTGGGCATCGATACGGTCTCGGCGGAGAACGGCGAGCTGGCGCTACAGGCTCTCGCCAGCCAGGCCTTCGATGTCGTGCTGATGGATATGATGATGCCGGTCATGGACGGCATGACCGCCATCCGGGCCCTTCGCGCCGACGAAGCGGCCAGGGGGCTGTCCGCAACGCCGGTCGTCATGCTGACCGCCAACAGCCTGCCCGATCACATCCAGGCCAGTTTCGCCGCCGGCGCGGATCGCCATCTGGCCAAGCCGATCACTCCGGGCGCCCTTCTGGCCGCAGTGTCGGACATGCTTGATCGCGGCCGCTGCGGCGACCGCCAGTGTGAGGTCCGGGAGGCTCTCACGGCCGCCGGCTGACCGTCGTCAGCGCATCGCATTCCGGATATTGTATACGATCCTTGATCGTGATGAACTCTGCTTCCGCCCGGGCGGGGCTGCGGGGAGAGACCGATGATCGTTCAACTGCTACTCGGCGCAATGGCGCTGCTGGCGCTGCTTTATCTGGTCCAGTTGATCCGGACGGCCCGGGCGCGCGGCGCCTTGCGGCCCAGTCTCGAAGGCGTGGGCATCGGGGCCGTGGCCAACTTCTTTGACACCCTCGGCATCGGCTCCTTTGCGCCCACCACGGCATGGCTGAAGCTGAGACGGCGTGTGCCCGACGCCTTTCTTCCCGCCGTGCTGAACGCCGGCCACTGCCTGCCGACGGTGACCCAGGGCCTGGTCTTCATCAATCTGGTCAAGGTCGATCCCCGGCTTCTGATCGCCTGTATTCTCGCGGCGGTTGTCGGCGCCGTCGTCGGCGCGCCCATTGTGCAGAGACTGCCCGTGCGCGTGGTTCAGGCGGTGGTCGGGGTCGCCCTCCTCATCGCGGCCCTGCTGTACGCCCTGACCAATCTGAAACTGATGCCCGGCGGCGGACAGGCCCTGTCCCTGAGCGGCGGTCTGTTCGCAGCCGCAGTGCTCGCTCATTTCGTCATGGGCGCGCTGATGACCTTCGGCATCGGCCTGTATGCGCCGTCCCTGATCCTGCTCAGCCTGTTTGGTCTCGATCCCAAGGCGGCGTTTCCCATCATGATGGGCGCCTGCGCCTTTCTGATGCCGGTCAGCGCCCTCAGTTTCATCAGGGGCGACCGGATCGACCTGAAACTGGTACTGGGCATGGCCCTTGGCGGCGTTCCGGCGGTCCTTCTGGCCGCCTTTGTGATCAGGTCCGTGCCGCTGGAGGCCTTGCGCTGGGGGGTGGTGGCGGTCGTGCTCTACGCCGCCGCCGTGTTGCTATGGTCGGCTCTTCGCGGACCGCCGTCGGTCCTTGCCGCTGCGCCGGCAGACCTCTGAGGACTGCATCATGCAACCGACCCGTCGCCTGTTCGCCGCCGCCCTGCCGCTGATCGCCGCCACCCCGGCCCTCGCTCAAGCCCCGTCGCCGGGGCAGACCTCGAGACCGGACAATGCCGTCGAGCCCGATGCCCCTTCCTCAAGCGGTCGTCTGGCGCGACTGTTCGCCGAGGAACGCGCAGCCGTCTATGCCGGTGAACCGCTCGCCGCCACAGAGGCCGGCGTGGACGGCCACAACGATCGACTGGCCGATGTCTCGCCCGCCGCACAGGCGCGCCGGCTGGGGGAGGACCGCGCCTTCCTCGCGCGACTGAAGACCATAGACCGCGCCGCCCTGACCGATCAGGAGCAGGTGTCGTATGATCTGTTCGCCTTCATGGTCGAGCAGCGGGTGATACTCGCCGCCCATCGCGACTGGCGCATGCCGCTGAACAGCGACAGCGGTTTTTTCGCCTCGGTCCTGTCGATGGGAGAACTGGCCTCACCGGCGACCGTCGCCGACTATGAGGCCTTTATTGCCCGGCTGAACGACGTGCCGCGGTATTTCGACCAGAACATCGCCAACATGAGACTGGGGCTGGCCGAGGGCTTCACCCAGCCTGCGGAAATCCTCGACGGGGTGTCGCGGATCATCGCCGGGTCGCAATACGACCGACCGGAAGAGTCCCCCCTGTGGGCGCCGTTCGCCCGCTTTCCCTCCGCTGTCCCCGAAGGCGACCGGAACCGCCTGGCCTCCGCCGGTCGTCAGGCCCTGACCGGGGCGGTGGCGCCGGCCTTCGCCCGGTTCCAGACCTTTTTCGAACAGGAGTACCGCCCGGGCGCGCGGACGACGACAGGGGCCAGGGACCTGCCCGGCGGCGAACGCTACTATGCCGATCTGGTGCGCTATTTCACCACCCTGGCGGATCCGACGCCGGACGGGGTCCATGCGAGGGGGATCGAGGAGGTCGCCCGGATCCGGACCGCCATGGACGGGATCGTCGCCGAGGTGGGATTCCAGGGCAGTTTTTCCGAATTCCAGACCTGGCTGCGGACCGATCCGCGCTTCTACCCCAGGACCGCAGAGGAACTTCTTCACGGCTCTGCCTGGATCTGCAAGCGGATCGAGGGGCGGCTGCCGCAGTATTTCGGCCGGCTGCCGCGCACCCCCTTCACCGTTCGAGCCGTACCGGACCATCTGGCCCCAAACTATACCGGCGGACGCTACAACCCGGGCGCCCCGGGCGGGGCGGGAGAATACTGGGTCAACACCTATGCGCTGAACACCCGGCCGCTGTTCAACATGACCGCCCTGAGCTTGCACGAGGCGGTGCCGGGGCACCATCTGCAGGGAGCGCTGGCGAGAGAGCTTCAGGACGTGCCCGAGTTCCGGCTGAACTTCTATCCGCATGCCTTTGGGGAAGGCTGGGGTCTGTATGCCGAGGCCCTCGGCGTCGAGATGGAGGTCTATGAAACGCCCTGGGACCATTTCGGGCGGCTGTCCTATGAGATGTGGCGAGCCTGTCGTCTGGTGGTCGACACCGGTCTTCACGCCATGGGCTGGAGCCGTCAGCGGGCGATCGACTATCTGACGGCGAACACGGCTCTATCGGCCCATGAGATCTCCACCGAGGTGGATCGCTATATCGCCTGGCCGGGTCAGGCCCTGGCCTACAAATGGGGAGAGCTGAAGATCTGGGACCTGCGGCGCCGGGCGGAGGCGGCGCTGGGGCCGCAGTTCGATATCCGCGGCTTCCACGACGCCGTCCTCGCCAATGGCGGGGTGACGCTTCAGGTGCTGGAGTCGCGGGTCGACCTCTGGATCGCAGCCCAGTCCGCCTGACCGGCGCCGTCAAACCCGGCGCGCAGATCATCGAGGGTGGCCTGGATATGGGCGGTCAGCAGGGTCTCTACCTTGGCGGCGTCGCGCCCGACCCAGGCGTCGATCAGGTCGCGGTGCTCGCGATGGGCGCGAGCGTCCCGGCCCGCCGGGGTCAGGTGTGCCACGACATAGCGTTCGGCCAGGATCGCAAGCCGCTCGACCAGCTGGGTCGTCAGCAGCCGCCCGCCGGGGCGCACCAGGGCCGTGTGGAAGTCACGGTTGGCCATGGCCACCCCCGCCAGGTTGGACCCGGCGGCGACGTCCAACCGGGCGAAGGCGGCCTCCGCAGCCCTGTGGTCCGGCTCATTCGCCTGCAGGGCCGCCCGGGCGGCGGCGGCGGGCTCAATGGCCAGGCGCAGGGCATAGATTTCTTCGGCCTGGGCGGACGACATGGGCTGGACGACATAGCCCCGGTTGGGGCGGCTGACCAGCAGGCCTTCCTGCTCCAGCCGGGCCAAGGCCTCGCGCAGGGGGATCTTGCTGACGCCCAGTTCGGCGGCCAGGGCGTCCTGCCGGATCGGCGCATCGCCGACCAGCCGCCCGGTCACAATCCGTTCACGGACGATCTCGAAAGCCTGTTCGGAAAGCGTGCGGACAACCATGCCCGAGGCGGTGGCGCTCATGTGACCTGAAAGCCCTTCCAGAACGGATCCTCACGGTCGATCCAGATCGTATTGAAGCCCGTCGCCACGGCCGACCCCTCGATCGAGGGCACGATGCCGGATGCGCCGCCGATATCAGCGACAGCCTCGACCCGGCCAATGAAGCGGCTGCCGATATAGCTCTCGTGCACAAAGGCCTCACCGACCTTGAGCCGGCCCTGATCGAACAGGTGCGCCAGTCGCGCCGAGGTGCCGGTGCCGCACGGACTGCGGTCGATCGCCTTGTCGCCATAGAAGACGGCGTTGCGTCCATCGGCCCCCTCGCCCTTCGGGGCATCGGCCCAGAGGATGTGGCTGACGCCGCGGATGGTCGGGTCGAGCGGATGGACCGGCTCATAGACCGTCCGGATCGCGGCGCGCAGCCGTCCGCTCAACTCGATCAGCCGCCCCGCGCCGAGGTCATCCAGTCCCGTATAGCCCCCCTGGGGCTCGACGATCGCATAGTAGTTGCCGCCATAGCTGACGTCGACGCGGACGGGTCCCAGACCCTCGATCTCGACCTCTATCCCCCGGGCCGCGACATAGGCGGGCACATTGACGATCCGCACGGCGGTCACCCGGTCGCCGGCTGCTTCATAGGCGATATCGATGACGCCGGCCGGGACCTCGACCTTCAGCCGGCCCGGTTCGCGGGGCTGGATCAGGCCATGCTCCAGACCGAAGGTAATGATGCCGATGGTCCCGTGGCCGCACATCGGCAGACAGCCCGAGGTCTCGATGAACAGGATGCCGACATCGGCATCCTCCCGCGTCGGCGGATAGAGGAAACCGCCCGACATCATGTCGTGGCCGCGCGGCTCGAAACACAGGCCGGTGCGGATCCAGTCGAACCGCGACAGGAAATCCTGCCGTCGCTCGGACATGGAGGCGCCTCTCAACAGAGGCGCTCCGCCCGCCACCAGACGGACGGGATTGCCCGCCGTATGGCCGTCGATACAGAAGAAGGTGTGGCGCATCCGGCCGCTCCGGTCAGGCCAGGGGCGTCAGGTCGGGCCGGGTCGCTGCGGCCTGTTCGACCATGGCGATGACCTCGGCCCGGCGCGCCCCGATCAGCGGATAGCGCGGCGGCAGGACGCGTTCGGAGCCCCGGCCCATGACCTGTTCGGCCAGTTTGATCGACTGGACCAGATCGTGTTCGGCATCCAGATGCAACAGGGGCATGAACCAGCGGTAGATGTCCAGCGCCCTGGCGTTGTCGCCGCGCGCGACGGCGTCGACCAGGGCCACGGACTCCATGGGGAAGGCGTTGGTCAGGCCCGAGACCCAGCCCCGGGCGCCCAGCCAGAGGCCCTCCAGCGCCACATCATCCAGACCGGCGAACAGGACATAGCGGTCGCCGAAGGCGTTCAGGAAATCGGTGAAACGGCGCGTATCGGGCGAGGACTCCTTGATCGCCACGATGGTCTTCACATCGTGAAGCATGTCCATGACCTCGGGGTCGATGACCGTGCGATAGGCGGGCGGATTGTTGTAGAGCATGATGGGAATCCCCACCGCCTCTCCGACGCCCCGGAAGTGGGCGGCCAGTTCATGCGCCTTGGGCACATAGACCATGGGCGGCAGCAGCATCAGGCCATCGGCGCCGGCCTTTTCCGCAGCCCGGGCATAGCGGATGGCCCGACGGGTGTCGTATTCGGAAACCCCGGTGACCACCGGCACGCGACCGGCGGTCGCCTCGACGATGGCGGTCAGGACGCGCACCTTCTCGTCATGTTCGAGGGAGTTGTTTTCGCCGACCGTGCCGAGGGCGATCAGCCCGGTCACGCCGTCGCGGATCAGGGCGTCAACCACGGCCTGGGTGGCGTCGAGGTCAAGGCTCATGTCCTCTGCGACCTGGGTGGTGACGGCGGGGAAGACGCCCTTCCAGTCGATGGTCATGGTTCGATTGCCCTTCGGTTTGAGATTGGATAATGTATACGAAATGATCGATGGCGATGCAAACCCACTGAGGAGGACAATCTGCCCGTGATGCGTATCGGGGTGATCGGCGGCGGGGTGATCGGTCTTTCGGCGGCGGTCCGGCTGGCGCGCGCCGGTCATGACGTCACCGTCCTCGAGCCGGACCGGCATCGACAGGCGGCGTCCTGGGGCAACGCCGGCCATATCGCCACGGAACAGGTGACTCCCCTCGCCTCGCCCGCGACCCTGAGATCGGCGCCCCGCCGCCTGTTCGCCCTCGGCGGCCCGCTGGACCTGCCCGTGTCGGGCGTGGCGGCATGGCTGCCCTTCGCCCGGGAATTCGCAGCGGCCTGCCGGACCGCCGCCTGTCAGCGGGGCGAGGCGGCGCTGGCGAGCCTGCTCGGCCGGGCGCTGCAGGACTGGCAGGGTCTGGCCGCCGACCTGGGCGTTCCCGGGCTGGTGCGGGACAAGGGCCATTTCGTCCTGCGCGAGCGAGCCCCTGCGGCGAACGGCGACGACGGGGGCCGGACCGGCATGGCGACCGGCTCGACGACCTTCGCTCCTGTATCGCCGGATGACGCCGCACGGCTGAAGGCCCTGAGCCCCGCCCCGATCCACGACGCGATCCGCTTTTCCGGCAGCGGCCAGATCGCCGACCTGGACCGTCTCTGCACCGCCCTGGAGGCCGGGCTGTCGGCCGCAGGAGGCCGTATCGTCCGCTCGGCGGCGCAGATGAAGGTCGAGGCGGGACGCGCGGCGATCGACGGCCTCGACTGCGATCTGGTGCTGATCGCGGCCGGCGTGCACTCCGGCCGGCTGATGCAGGCGGCCGGGCATCGCGTCCCGATCATCGCCGAGCGCGGCTATCACATACGCGCCGCCCTTGCCCCCGACGACGCCGGTCGCTGGCCCGCAGACCTCCCGCCGGTGGTGTTCGAGGACCGCTCCATGATCGTCACCCGCTATGAGGACCTGGTCCAGGCCTCGGGCTTCGTCGAGTTCAGCACGGTCAACGCCCCGCCCGATCCGCGCAAATGGGTCCGGCTGGAGCGCCACGTCGCCGAACTGGGCCTGCCGGTCGCCGGTCCGTTCCGCCGCTGGATGGGGGCTCGCCCGACCCTGCCCGACTATCTGCCCGCCATCGGCCGATCGGACCGGGTCGTAAATCTGGTCTATGCGTTCGGCCACCAGCATCTGGGCCTGACCCTCGCGGCGGTGACGGCGCACATGGTCGAGGGCTTGATCGAGGGATCCGCGCCCGTGGTGAATCCCGCCCCCTTCACCCTCAATCGATTTGACCGAAAGACGCCCCGATGATCGGAGGATCCACCCCCGCAGCGGAACTGGCCGCCCTCGCCGACATGGCCCGCTCGGGCTTGCCGGAGGCCGCGCCGGCCATCAGCGCTGCGGAGCGCGCCGCCCGGCTGGACAAGGCCCGCGCCCTGACGGAGGCGTCCGGCGCCGACGCCCTGATCGTCAATGCCGGGGCCGGCCTGCGCTATTTCACAGGCGTGACATGGGGGGCGACCGAGCGACTGGTCGCCCTGGTCCTGCCGGTCCGGGGACAACCCGTGATCATCTGTCCGGCCTTCGAACAGGGCTCGCTGGAGGCCGAACTGTCCATCCCGGCCGACCTGCGCCTGTGGGAGGAGGACGAGGACCCGGCAGCCTTTGTCGCCGGGTCGCTGAGCCCCGGCGCCGTGCTGGCGGTCGACCCCTTCCTGCCGTTCCACTATGGCGAGCGGCTGCGCGGGCGCGGCCTGGCTCTCGTCGACGGCGCCCCCGCCATCGACGGCTGCCGCATGATCAAGTCCCCTGCGGAACTGGCCCTGATGCGCCGGGCCAAGACCCTGACGCTGGAGGTGCATCGACGGGCCGCGCGCATCCTGGAGCCGGGCCTGGCCGCCTCGGACGTCAAACGCTTCATCGATGAGGCGCACCGGGCGCTGGGGGCCTCCGGCTCGACCTTCTGTGCGGTCCAGTTCGGCCGGGCCACCGCCTTTCCCCACGGCCTGCCCGGCGACCAGAGGCTGGAGGAGGACCAGCTGGTCCTGATCGACACCGGCTGCACGGTGGAAGGCTATCACAGCGACATCACCCGGACCTATGCCTTCGGTCAGGTGGAGGCCGAGGTCCGCGACCTGTGGGATCTGGAAAAGGCCGCCCAGGCCGCCGCCTTTGACGCCGTCGCGCCCGGCGTCCCTTGCGAGGACGTCGACCGGGCCGCGCGCCGGGTGCTGGAGGCCGGCGGTCTGGGACCGGACTACCGCCTGCCCGGCCTGCCCCACCGCACCGGTCACGGCATCGGCCTGTCGATTCATGAGCCGGCGTGGCTGGTGCGCGGCGACCGCACGCCCCTGCAAGCCGGCATGTGTTTCTCCAACGAGCCGATGATTGTCGTACCCGAGCGTTTTGGCATCCGGCTGGAGGACCATTTCCATGTCACGACGACAGGGGCCGCCTGGTTCACCGAACCCCAACCGGCCATCGACCGGCCATTCGCATGAAATTCCGGGTCGGGGGACGCCTTGCCCACCCTCGACCAAAGTCGCGCTGACGTCGCGTCCGGTCTGGCGCCAGACTGTGCCGAACAATCGCTGGTCACAGCGTGACAACGGCCGGAACCGGTCGAGCTTGGGAGGCTCAATATCATGACAGACAGCGCCATCGGCGCCCCGACTCCGTCGGATCACACCGTCGACAAGAACGACAAACTTGTGATCCTGGCCTCGTCGGTCGGCACCGTCATCGAGTGGTACGACTTCTATCTGTACGGCTCGCTGGCCGCGATCATCACGGCCCAGTTCTTCTCGGGCGTGAACGAGACCACGGGCTATATCTTCGCCCTCATGGCCTTCGCCGCCGGCTTTGCGGTGCGGCCCTTCGGCGCCATCTTCTTCGGACGACTGGGCGATCTCTGGGGTCGCAAGAACACCTTCCTCGTCACCATGCTGTTGATGGGTCTGTCGACCTTTGTCGTCGGCGTCCTGCCCTCCTATGCCGCCATCGGCATCGCGGCCCCGATCGTTCTGGTGCTGATGCGGCTTCTGCAGGGCCTCGCCCTGGGCGGCGAATACGGCGGTGCGGCGACCTACGTCGCCGAGCACGCCCCGCACGGCAAGCGCGGCTTCTACACCTCCTTCATCCAGATCACGGCCACGGTCGGCCTGCTGCTGAGCCTGGTGGTCATCCTCGGCATCCGCACCCTGGTCGGCGAGGAGGCCTTCGTTGAATGGGGCTGGCGGATCCCGTTCCTGGTCTCGATCCTGCTGCTCGGCGTCTCCCTGTGGATCCGTCTGAAGCTCAGCGAGAGCCCGTCGTTCAAGAAAATGAAGGCCGAAGGCAAGGGCTCCGCCACGCCGCTGAAGGACAGCTTCGGCAAATGGCCGAACCTCAAGCTGGTCCTGATCGCCCTGATCGGTCTGGCGGCGGGTCAGGCCGTGGTCTGGTACACCGGCCAGTTCTACGCCCTGTTCTTCCTCGAGCGCGTGCTCAAGGTCGACGGCGCCCTGACCAACGTCCTGATCGCCGTATCCCTCCTGCTGGCCACGCCGTTCTTCGTCTTCTTCGGCTGGCTGTCGGACAAGGTGGGTCGCAAGCCGATCATCCTGACGGGATGCCTGCTGGCCGCCCTGACCTATTTCCCGCTGTTCCACGCCCTGACCAAGGCCGCCAATCCGCTCCTGGCCCAGGCCGTGGCGACCTCCCCGATCACCGTCTATGCGGACCCGGACGACTGCGCCTTCCAGTTCGATCCGATCGGCAAGACCGTGTTCAACAGCTCCTGTGACGTGGCCAAGACCCACCTCGCCCGGGCCGGCATCAACTACGACAACGTGGCGGCGCCGGCCGGCACAGTCGCCGAGGTCCGGATCGGCGACCGGGTGATCCGCAGCTTCGCGGGGGCCGACATGCCCGCCGCCGAGTTCAAGGACACCAAGAAGACCTGGGATGCCGACCTGACCGCGGCCCTGGCCGAGGCCGGCTATCCCGCCAAGGCGGACAGCGCCCTGGTCAACAAGCCGATGGTCGTGGGCATCCTGTTCCTGCTCGTCTTCTATGTGACCATGGTCTACGGCCCGATCGCAGCGGCCCTGGTCGAGATGTTCCCGACCAATATCCGCTACACCTCGATGTCGCTGCCCTATCACATCGGCAACGGCTGGTTCGGCGGCTTCCTGCCGACCACCGCCTTCGCCATGGTCGCGGCCACGGGCAATATCTACTACGGCCTGTGGTATCCGATCCTGGTCGCCATACTGACCGTCATCGTCGGCTTCCTGTTCGTCAAGGAAGGCAAGGACGTCGATATCAACGCCTGATCCCTGCCGGGCGAAGATCGGGAGCGGGTCGGCCGGAAACGGCCGGCCCGCTTCTGACGTCCTGGGCCCCGGCCGATCCCGTCGGCCTTGCCTGCCGGCACTCAAGACGATCTGATAGGCGCAATGTTCAGCGTGCTGATCCTGACCCTGGTGGGCGCTTATATGGCGATCCTGTTCGCTGTCGCCTGGCGCAGCGAGCGGTCGGGCGCACGCGCCGGACGCGGCTTCGGCCCCTTCGCCTACGCCCTGTCCCTGGCCATCTACTGCACCTCATGGACCTACTACGGGGCGGTGGGGACGGCCGCGCGCGGCGGGTGGGAATATCTCCCGATCTATCTCGGCCCGGTCGTCGGTCTGGTGCTGCTGTTTCCGGTCTGGCGGCGTATCGCCGCTGCTGCACGGCGCGAGAATATCGGCTCGATCGCCGACTTCATCTCCTCCCGCTATGGCAAGAGCCAGACCCTGGGCGCGCTGGTGGCCTCCGTCGCCATCGTCGGCTCCCTCCCCTATATCGCCCTGCAGCTGAAATCCCTGTCCATGGCCTGGCAGCTGGTCACCGCCGGGACGCCGGTGGCGGGATCGGAAGGCCTGACCGTCACCATCATCGCCGTGGTCCTGGCCGGCTTCACCATCCTGTTCGGAGCGCGTCGCCCGGATCTGACCGAGCACAACAACGGCCTGATCCAGGCCATCGCCCTTGAGTCGGTGGTGAAGCTGGCCGCCCTGATCGCCGTGGCCGGTTTCGCCGGTATACTGCTGCTGGGCGCCCCGTCGCCCGGAGCCGTCGTCAAGGCCCTGGGCGACCTCGCCGGGCCGCCCGTGATCGACAGTCGCTTCGTCGCCATCTTCATCCTCGCCACGCTCGCGATCTTCTGCCTGCCGCGCCAGTTCCATGTCGCCTTCGTCGAGGGCGGCGAGCCGGCGGACATCCGTCGGGCGCGCTGGGTGTTTCCGATCTATCTGATCCTGACCAGCCTGGCCGTCCTGCCCCTGGTCGCCGCCGGCGGCCTGTTCTCGGGCATCGCCGATCCCGACCTGTTCGTGCTCGACATCCCGTTCCGGGCGGGGGCCAAGGCCCTCACCGCCATTGTCTTCGTGGGCGGGTTTTCTGCCGCCACCGCCATGGTCATCGTCGAGACGGTGGCCCTGTCGGCCATGGCGTCCAACAGCCTGATCCTGCCCCTCGTCGCGCGTGAGCGCTGGCGGGCCCGCGAGGACGCCTCGGATATGGCGGGCGCCATTCTCCAGATCCGCCGGGTCGCCATCTGCGGCGTGCTGGGTCTCGCCTGGGTCTATTTTCAGGCTATCGACCGGTCCGAAGGCCTCGCCTCCATCGGTCTGATCTCCTTCGCCGCCCTGGCCCAGCTGGCCCCGGCCCTGTTTGGCGCAGTTCTCTGGCGGGACGGCCATGCGCATGGCGCCATCGCCGGCATACTCGCCGGCTCCGCCATCTGGGCGGCGCTTCTCGCCCTGCCCCAGGTCGGCGCGACCTTCGGCATGGCGGGCTTCACCCTGTCCGGCCTCGCCGATCCCCTGCCGCTGGGCGTCTTCCTCAGCCTCGGCGCCAACACCCTGATCTATATCGTGGTCTCGCGCGCGGCCCGCCCCCGTCTGATCGACAGGGTCCAGGCCCGGACCTTCGTCGACCGCCATACGGCCGAGTGGCGAGAGCCGGGCGCGGCTCCGTCGGGGGCCCTGGTCGGCGACCTGCGCACCCTGGTCTCGCGGTTCGTCGGCGACGCCGGCGCGAACCGCGCGTTCGACGCCTTCGGGCGCGAGACCGGACGCAAGCTTCGCGACGGCGACCCGGCCGACACAGGACTGGCGCGGGCGGCGGAGCGGATGCTGGCGGGTGCGGTCGGGGCTTCCTCGGCGCGACGGGTCATCGCCGCAGCCCTCGCGGGGGGCGGGCGGGCGCCCGAGGACGTCGTGCGCATGCTCGACGAGGCGTCCCAGGCCGTCCAGTTCAACCGCGAACTGCTTCAGGCCACGCTCGACAATATCGATCAGGGCGTCAGCGTGGTGGACGAGGATCTGCGGCTGATCGCCTGGAACGCCCGCTACATCGAACTGTTCGGCCTGCCGGCCGGGTTCGTCCATGTCGGTCAGCCGGTCGCCGACGTCTATCGATTGAACGCCGAGCGGGGCGAGGTCGATATCAGCGGGCTGGAGCCCTGGATCGAACGCCGCCTTGAGGCCCTGCGCCGGCGAGAACCGCATGACCATGAACGCGTCCAGCCTGACGGCCGGATCCTTCGCTCCACCGGGGCCCCGATGACCGGCGGCGGCTATGTCACCAGCTACAGCGACATCACCGAGCTGCGTCAGGCCGCCCGGGCCCTTGAGGAGGCCAATGAACGGCTGGAGGCCCGGGTGGTCGACCGCACCGCCCGACTCGAGGAGGCGCGCCGCACCGCCGAGGCCGCCGTGGCCTCCAAGACCCGCTTCCTCGCCGCCGCCAGCCACGACCTGTTGCAGCCCCTGCATGCGGCGCGGCTGTTTATCGCGGCCCTGCGCGACGATGACGGCGCCTCGCCCGAACAGGCCCGCATTCTGGCCGAGAACGCCGACCGCTCGATCGAGAGCGCCCATGGCCTGCTGAAGGCCCTTCTGAACCTGTCGCGTCTCGAGGCCGGCGGCATACGCCCCACGGTTGCGCCCCTGTCCATCGAGGCCCTGTTCAGCGATCTGCGCCGGGAATTCACCCCGTTGGCGGAGGCCAAGGACCTGACGCTTCGCATCCTTCCGTCCAGCCTGTGGGCGGCCTCGGACCGTGACCTGCTGCGATCGATGCTGCAGAACCTGATCGGCAACGCCATTCGCTACACCGACGCCGGCGGCGTCCTGGTGGGGGTGCGTCGCGCCTCGGGCGAGCTGGAGGACGGCCTGAAGATCGAGGTGATCGACACAGGCCGCGGCGTGGCGCCTGAACAGCAGGAGATCATCTTCAACGAATTCACCCGACTGCCGGGCCTGTCGCGCGATGAGCCCGGGGCCGGTCTGGGTCTGGCGATCGTGCGGCGGGTGGCGGGCCTTCTCGGGCACCGGCTGGACCTGCGTTCGGACGCTGGGCGCGGTTCCCGGTTCAGCGTGCTCCTGCCGCGTGCGCCCGCCGCCCCGGCCGTCCGCGCCGCTGCGGCCTCAATGTCGACGCTCGACGGCATGGCGCCCCGTCGCGTCCTGTGCGTGGACAACGACCCGTCCATCCTGCACGGGCTGAAGCTCTTGCTGTCACGCTGGGGCCTGCAGGTGGTCGGCGCGGCGGACGCTGGACAGGCGCTGGCGGCGTCAGGTCCCTTCGACGCCGCCCTTGTCGACCTGCATCTGGGCGATGGGCCCGACGGACTGTCGGTCGTGGCGGCCCTGCGCGCCCGGGGCCTGACCCGGATCGCCCTGATCACCGCCGACGACGCCGATGACCTGGCCGCCCGCACGACCGCCGCCGGCGCCGTCCTGATGGGCAAGCCCGTGCGGCCTGCCTCGCTCAAGGCGTTCCTGACCAGCCGCGCGCCGTCCCCGGCCGCCCACTGAAACCCTTGACGGCGCGGGTCGCGAACGAAGGCGGCTAGACGTCCAGACCCAGGGCCTGGGCGGCGATCACCGCCTGGGTCCGGTTGTGAACCCCCAGCTTGCGAAACACCCCGGTCAGATGCGCCTTGATCGTCGCCTCGGTGACGCCGAGGTCATAGGCGATCTGCTTGTTCAACCGCCCCTGTTGCAGTCCGATCAGGATGCGAAGCTGGGACGGCGTCAAACTGGCGATCCGGGCCTCCATTCCGTCCTCGGACAGCGGGGCTGGCATTGACGCCCCATCAGGGCTCCAGGCGTCGCCGGCGAGGACAGCGGTCACCGCCTCGACCATTTCGTCCAGGGTCGCCGATTTCGGAATGAAGCCGGCGGCCCCGAAGGCGAACGCCCGCCTCACGGTCTCGCCATCCTCGCTGGCCGAGACCACCGCGACAGGGACCGCGGGAAAATCGGCGCGTATCCCGGTCAGGCCGGCGAATCCCTCGCTGTCCGACAATTTCAGATCCAGCAGCAGCAACTCGACCGGCGCGCCGCCTTTCTCGCCAAGCGCCTCCCGGGCCCCGGACAGGCTGGCGGTCTCAACCACGAGCCGTCCGGGCGCGGCCCTCTCAAGAGCCGAGACCAGTGCGGTCCGGAACAGCGGATGATCGTCGGCGACCACAATACGGTCCATCAATCCCTCCCACAGGTGTTCCGGTCTGACGCCGGATGCTGCGCCACTGTGACACCCCCCGACCTTGGTCGAAACTAGACCTAAGCCCAATGGCCGCGAAGGGGCCGCCTGCCGGACAGTAGCCGTATTGGAGGATCGCGTCAGACGGTCCCCGGGCCAGTTCGGGAGGACATCCAGATGATCAGAGAAAGACTGTTGGCCGGCGTCGCCGCCGTGACCCTGCTATGCCTGCCGGGCCTGGCCGAGGCCCGGACCGATCCTGCGGCGCTTGAGGCCCGGATCGCCCTGCTGGAGGCCCAGCTCAATGCGCTCAAGTCCGAGGTCGCGACCTCGCGCGCGGCCCAGACCGCACAGGCGCAGGACATCATCCGCATAGAACAGCGACCGGCGGCGGCCCCGCCGGCTCCCGCCCCGCCCCCCGCCGACGGCTTCCGCATCGGACAGAACACCCTGAAGTTCGGCGGCTTCATCAAGGCCGACTACATGGCCTCCAGCTATTCCTCGGGCGATCCGGCCAATGGCGACGCCCTGCGCGACTTCTACCTGCCGGGGGCCATCCCGGTCGGCGGCGCCGACGAGGGGACCGCCGCGGACTTCAACGCGCGCCAGACCCGCTTCTGGCTGACCACCGAGGGATTGATCGGCGGCCACAAGGTCGGCACCCGCATCGAGATGGATTTTCAGGTCCTGCCCGGAACCGGCGACCAGCGCACCACCAGCCCCTCGACCCCGGCCCTGCGCCGCGCCTTCGTGACCATCGACAAATGGCTGTTCGGCCAGGAATGGACCAATTTCCAGAACCTCTCCGTCCTGCCCGATTCGGCCGACTATGTCGGGTCGTCAGAGGGCACGGTGTTCGGGCGCCAGGCCCAGATTCGCTACACCAGCGGTCCCTTCTCGATCGCCCTGGAAAACCCGGAAACGACCGTCACCCCCTACCGGGCGGCGACCCGGCTGGTCGCCGACGACAACAGCGTGCCTGACCTGACGGTCCGCTACGCGATCTCGCGCCCATGGGGCGAGGCCTCGGTCGCCGGTGTTCTCCGCCAGCTCCGTTATGAAACCACAGGCGCAGGCGCGATCGACTCGACCGCCACAGGCTGGGGCGTCTCCGCAGCGGCCAAAATCAGGATCGGCGCCCGGGACGACATCCGGGTGATGCTGACCGGCGGAGAGGGGATCGGTCGCTACGTCGGTCTGAATTTCGCCAATGACGCCGTGCTGGACGCGTCCGGCGACCTGCAGACCATCGGCGTGGTCGCCGGCCTGGCCAGCTATCGCCATGTCTGGTCGCCCCAATGGCGCTCGAACCTGACCTGGTCGGCCCAGGGCGTGGACAACGACCGGACCCTGATTGGGCTGACGACCAACAAGTCGGCCAGCAGCATCCGCGCCAATCTGATCTGGACCCCGGTTCCGGCCATGGACGTCGGCGCCGAGTTGATGTTCGGTGAGCGGGAACTGGAATCCGGCGCATCCGGCGACATGACCCGGCTCCAGGTCTTTGCGAAATACGGCTTCTGAGAGTGAGGACAGGCGTTTGACCCATCCGGATATCTATCCCGTCCCCGCACAGTGGGCGGAGCGGGCCCATATGGACCGGGCGGCCTATGAGGCCGCCCGTATCGCCGCGCGGGAGACGCCGGACGCCTTCTGGGCGGAACAGGCCGGTCGGCTGGACTGGTTCACCGCGCCCACGAAAATCAAGGACGTCAGCTTCGACAAGGCCGACTTCCACATCCGCTGGTTCGAGGACGGCGTCCTCAACGTCGCCTGGAACTGCGTCGACCGGCATCTGGCCGAACGCGGCGACCAGACCGCCATCATCTACGAGGGCGACGATCCGTCGATCTCGGGGACGCTGACCTATCGCGAACTGCATCTTCAGGTCTGCCGCATGGCCAATGTCCTGAAGGAGATGGGGGTCAGAAAGGGCGACCGCGTCACCATCTATCTGCCGATGGTCCCGGCGGCGGCCGTCGCCATGCTGGCCTGCGCCCGCATCGGGGCCATCCATTCGGTGGTGTTCGGCGGCTTTTCCCCGGACAGTATCGCCGGCCGGATCGAGGACTGCGGCTCGCGTTTCGTCATCACCGCCGACGAGGGCCGGCGCGGCGGCAGGACCGTGCCGCTCAAGACCAATGTCGACGAGGCCCTGAAGAAGATCCCGGCCGAGTTCGCCGTCGAGAAGGTGCTGCTGATCACCCATACGGGCGGGCCGGTCGGCTTCGTCGAGGGGCGCGACATCCGTCTGGAGGAGGCGGTCCTGACGGTCCCCGACGACTGCCCCTGCGAGCCGATGAACGCCGAGGACCCGCTGTTCATCCTCTATACCTCGGGCTCCACCGGCAAGCCCAAAGGAGTGCTGCACACCACGGGCGGCTATCTGTTCTGGGCGTCCTGGACGCATGAGCTGGTGTTCGACTACCGGCCGGGCGAGGTCTTCTGGTGCACCGCCGACGTCGGCTGGGTGACCGGCCACACCTATGTTGTCTATGGCTGCCTGGCCAACGGCGGCTCGACCCTGATGTTCGAGGGCGTCCCCAACTATCCCGACGTGCGCCGCTTCTGGCAGGTGGTGGACAAGCATCAGGTCGAGATCTTCTATACCGCGCCGACGGCCCTGCGGGCCCTGATGCGCGACGGCGACGAACCGGTGAAATCTTCCAGCCGTTCGTCGCTCAGGCTGCTCGGCACCGTCGGGGAGCCGATCAATCCGGAGGCCTGGCGGTGGTATCACGAGGTGGTCGGCGAAGGCCGGCTGCCGATCATCGACACCTGGTGGCAGACCGAGACGGGCGGCGCCCTGATCGCCCCCCTGCCCGGCGCGACGGACCTGAAACCCGGCTCGGCGACGAAGCCCCTTCCCGGCGTCGAGCTGGAACTGGTGGACGCCGAGGGCGCGACGCTGGACGGCGCCGTCAGCGGCAACCTGTGCATCACCGACAGCTGGCCCGGTCAGATGCGGACGGTCTGGGGCGACCACCAGCGCTTCTTCGAGACCTATTTCTCGACCTATCCGGGCAAGTATTTCACCGGCGACGGCTGCCGCCGGGACGAGGACGGCGACTACTGGATCACCGGCCGGGTCGATGACGTCATCAATGTCTCCGGGCACCGCATGGGCACGGCCGAGGTCGAGAGCGCCCTGGTCCTGCACGACGACGTGGCCGAGGCGGCCGTCGTCGGCTTCCCCCACGACATCAAGGGCCAGGGCATCTACGCCTATGTCACCCTGAACAAGGGGGTCGAGCCGACCGAAGGACTGCGCAAGATCCTGGTGGCCCATGTCCGCAAGGAGATCGGCCCGATCGCCGCCCCGGACGCCATCCAGTGGGCGCCCGGCCTGCCGAAAACCCGCTCCGGCAAGATCATGCGCCGCATCCTGCGCAAGATCGCCGAGAACGACCTCGGCGCCCTGGGCGACACCTCCACCCTGGCCGATCCGTCGGTGGTGGACGATCTGGTGAAAAACCGGGTGGGATGACCGGGAGGCCCCCGGCTGCCCCATCAGTACATGAGACGGCGCGGCCTGCGCCCGGAGCGAGCCCATGACTGACATCCACACCCTCTACGCCGAGCGGCTGATGCGTGCGGACGAAGCCGCGGGCCTGATCCCCTCCGGCGCGAAGGTCGTCATGGGGCTTGGCGTTTCCCAGCCCCCGGCCCTGCTCCAGGCCATGGCCGACCGGGCGCGGCGCGGCGACCTGGGCGACGTCAATCTGTACTATCTGTTGTCGACGTCAACCGCCGGCCAGACCGTCCTGCAATGGGACCTGACCGACCGGATCCGGCCGCACAGCCTGTTCCACGGCCCGATCGAACGGGCCCTTGAGGTCCGGGGTCGGGAGGAAGGGCGGCGCGGGGTCTGGTTCGTTCCGACCGGCTTCCAGCAGGCGCCCCGCATCCTGTGCGAGGCGATCAGGGCCGACACCCTCGTCACGACCGTGTCGCCGATGGACGAGAACGGCTGTTTCAGCTTCGGCACCAACACCGACTATGCCCAGCCCGTTTCACAGACCGCCGCGCGGGTGATCCTTGAGGTCAATCCGCACATGCCGCGGGTCTCTGGCGACTGCACCGTCCATATCAGCCAGGTGACGGCGGTGGTCGAGCACGCGGCCCCGCTGCTGGAGATCGCCCGCGCCGACCCGGCGCCGCAGGACCTGGCCATCGGCGCAATCATCGCCGGACTGGTCGAGGACGGAGCGACCCTGCAGATGGGGATCGGGGCCCTGCCCAATGCCGTCTGCGCCGCCCTGGATGGCCACCGGCATCTGGGCATCCATACCGAAATGCTGACCCCGGGCATGGTCGATCTGATGCAGGCGGGCGTGGTCGACAACAGCCGGAAGTCCCTGCATCCGGGCCTGTCAGTCTTTTCCTTTTCCATGGGCGATCGCGCGACCTATGACTTCATGGACCAGAATCCCCGGATCGCCGCCTATCCGGTCAGCTATGTGAATGACCCCGCCGTGATCGCAAGCAACGACAGGATGGTGTCGGTCAATGCGACGCTGCAGATCGATCTGCACGGCGCCTGCTGTTCAGAGCATCTGGGCGGGCGGCAGTACACCGGCTCAGGCGGGCAACTGGATTTCGTCCGCGGCGCCTATGGCTCGCGCGGCGGCCGGTCGATCATCGCCTGTCATTCGACCGCGGCGAAGGGCGCACAGTCGCGGATCGTGGCCCGACTGGACGGACCGGTGACGACGCCGCGCAACGACACCCATATCGTGGTGACCGAGCACGGCTGGGCCGACCTCAAGGGCCTGAACTCGACCGAGCGCGCCCGCGCCCTCATCGCCCTCGCCGCGCCCGGGTTCCGACCGGAGCTCGAAGCCGCCGCCCGCGCCGAAGGCCTTGTCTGACCTTGCACGACCGTTGCGGGCGAGCCTGCGGCGTCGGGAAGGGTGCGGCGGCTTGAGCGGGGTCTCTCAAGCCGCCGGCTTTCCCATTCGCATCTCCCTACGCGAATGGAACCTCAGAGCCGGGAAGGGTTACCAGGCCTTGTAGTTCAGACCGACGAAGAAGCGGCGGCCGTAGGGATCGAAGTTCGAATACAGGGTGGTCCCGAGATAGGGCGCCTGTTCCGCATCGAACGCATTGACCACGCCCGCCCGCAACGAGAGATCGTCGTTCACATTGTAGCGGACCGTGAAGTCGTTGCGCACGAAGTTGCCGGTGTTCAGTTCGTCAGCCTGACGGGAGTCGGCATTGCTGACGAAATCACGGGCAAGCACGATGTCCTGGGCCGCCTGCCAGTCGGCCGTCCAGTTCAGGCTCCATACGTCGTTCGGCGTCCAGGTCAGGGACGAGGTGAACCGCACCCGCGGGTAGAACAGGGTCGAGGCCAGTTCGTCGAAGTCCGACGGATCGGACTCGTTCAGGTACTGCTGCTGGGTGATCAGCCACAGGCCGCCGATCGAATAGTCCAGCCGGCCGAAGTTGCGGCCCAGCATCTCCTCGGTGTCCATCGAGTAGCGTGCGGTGAAGTCGAGGCCGCGCGTCTTCAGGGAGGCGTAGTTGAACGACCGCTGGATGAAGCCGCCGACCGGATCACCGGAGGGCGCCCCGACGCCGAAGGGAATGTTCGGGTTGTTGCGGAAGATGGTCGAGCAGGCGTCCGCGTTCAGCGTCGGCCCGCTGACGCAGTTGGCCGCCGCCGTATCGGCCGACACCGCCGCGATCACGTCGTCGATCGTGATCTCGTAGTAGTCGAGCACCAGGCTGAAGTTGGGGATGAAGCGCGGCCGCAGCACCGTCGAGAAGGTGAAGCTGTCCGACTCCTCGGGCCGCAGGTTCGGGTTGCCGCCCAGGACGCCGGCGATGCCCGAGGTATAGTTCGGGCGGAAGTCGTCCAGGTTGGTGGCCGTCGCCCCGGCGAAGTCGAACGACAGACCCTGCTGCCCGGCCAGGGCCGTACAGTTGGTGATCCGGTTCTGTCGCGTGGCGGCGTCCGACACGGCGGCGATGTTCGCCGTGGTGCAGGGATCGACGATGCCGTTGGCGAAGGTCTGGCTGTTCGGCGCGAAATTCTCGCCGAGGTCCGGCACGCGGATCGAGGTGTTGTAGCTGGTCTTGAACGTGATGTCGCGGATCGGCCGATAGATCAGGTTGACGCCATAGACGTCCGTGCCGCCCACCGTCGAATAGTCGGCATAGCGATAGGAGCCGCTGAGCTCGGCGTATTCACCCAGGAAGGTGTCGCGGAACAGGGGAATCGACAGTTCGGCGAAGACCTCCTTGGTCTCATAGCTGACCGCCGGGAAGTCCGGTCCGGTGTTGAGGAACAGCAGTCGTCCGTCGGTGTCGCGATCGCGCCCCGTGGCTTCCGTGGTTTCCTTGCGATATTCGCCGCCGACAGCGATGCCGATCGCTCCGGCGCCCCAGAAGTCCCAGAGATTGCCGGAGATCGAGGCGATGCCCTGTTGCTGCTCGTTGCGCTCGGTGATGCCGATCGAGGCGTCGATATAGTCCAGGGCGGCCTGGCTCTGGTTGCCCTTGCCGAAGACATTGAGCGGCGCGCACTCGTCGATGGCGCTCTGGCCATAGGCCGTGTCGCGCAGGTCGCCGCCGCGCTGGTAGTCGAAGAGGGCGCCATCGGCCGCTCCCTGTCTTGCAAGCAGGGTGGAGCGGCAGACGATCTGACCGGGCGTTCCGTTGACGACGCCGGCCGTGTCGATCACGGAATCGATGGCCAGGGCGAAGCGCTGGCTGTCGACGCCGCGCTCGCGGTTCTCGACCTCGATCTGGCCATAGGTATAGCCGAGATCAAAGCTGATATCGCGCACGAAGGCGAACTGATCGAAATCGCCACGGACGCCGAGCACATAGCGCTGGAGCTCGCGCGTATTGTCCTGGGTCCGGTCCGGGCCGAACATGCTGTGGCGGGCGTTCTGCACGAGGAACGGCGTGCCGGCGACGCCGGGCGAGGTGGCGGTCGGCGCGGAATACGGCGTCACCAGATTGGTGCGGATCGCGTCCTTGACGTTCTGCGGCAGGAAGGCGTTGTCCGACCAGCGCAGGTCGAAGTTGTTGACCGCATAGATGGGGTTGGTCTCGCCCGCACCGTAGGAGTTGACCAGGTCGATGTCGAAGAAGGTGGGCTGGGCGACGTCGAACGTGTCCTCGGTGATGTATTTCGCTTCACCATAGGCCGTGATGGCGTCGGTCAGGCGGAAGTTGGCGCCGACCTGGTAACGCTGGGATTCCGAGCGCGGAACGCGCGACCCGGTGGAGAACTCGGCCGGGTTCTCGCCGTCGCCGCCGATGTTGAAGGGGCGGTTGGCCCCTGTCGAGCCGACGCGGTTGCCGAAGTTCGCCGGCCGGGCGCTCGCACCCTCATACCAGAAGGTCCGCCCGGGGGTGACCCCGAAACAACTGGACGCATAGCTGAAGTTGCCGGCCGCATTGCCGCCCGGGAAGCAGTTCTCGAACGGCACGTTCGGATTGGTCAGGTCGCTGGGCTGCTGGACATTGGCCAGGGTCGTCTGACCCCACCGCGGACGGTCGATCCGGTTGACGCCGGTGAACAGACGCGCGTCCAGGGCGCCGTCGAAGGGACGGTTGGTCGGATCGGCGTCGACGCCGATCCGCACCGGCGCGCGGCGCAGCCAGTCGATATCGAGAGAGGTGACCTCATCGACCTTTTCATATTCGGCATGGGCGTAGACGTTCAGGCGGTCGTCCAGGAAGTTCTGACCGATCACGGCGGAGACGCGACGGTTGGCCTGGCCGTCCTCGTTGATCATGCCGTAGTTCGCGTCGATCTCCAGCCCTTCGAAATTCTTGCGCAGGATGAAGTTCAGCACCCCGGACACAGCATCCGCGCCATAGACGGAGGCGGCGCCGCCCGTGACGATCTCGATGCTCTCGATCAGCAGGCGCGGGATCGTATCGACATCAACCGACAGGGAGCCGCCGCTCGAGCCGACGTGGCGTCGTCCGTCGACCAGCGTCAGCGTCCGGTTGGAGCCGAGCGAGCGCAGGTTCGGCAACGACAGGCCGCCGTCGCCCAGACCGGTCCCCGTGGTGTCGGACGGCACCAGTGAGTTGGACAGGGCGGGAATTGTCGCCAGATAGTCGATGACCGTGCTCTGGCCGGTGGACAGGAGCTGGTCCTGCGAGACCTGGATCAGGGGCGTCGGCGCGTTGGTGGCGTCGCGTCGGATGCGGGATCCGGTAACGACGATCTCCTCAACCTCGGACACGGAATCGTCCTGCACGGGCACGGACTGGCCAGCCGGCGGGAGGGGGGCGGTCTGTGCCAGTGCGGCTGTGGACGCCAGGGCCGCGCCCAGGATCGTGGAGGCCAGAAGAGTTCTACGCATAACAACCATCTTTGAAATACTGTGAAGCTGAACGACTTAAAGTTGTCGATTTCGCGCCACAAATATTTCAATCCCACCGGACGTCAAGCTGAGCGGTTCAGGCATATATTTGTATTACATTGTTATTGCGATTTGCGTCGTTGACGCGTGACCTTTAGTGACATTTTTCCACTTTATTCGAATATTTGATCTGATCTGGAACGAATACAGAGACCCGACGTTAGGCGCTGCCCGGCGGCAGAATACCCTTGGCAGGGAAGCGGAAAGGGCGGGCTCGCCGCGGGGGGCCGGTTCCGGCGCCGACCTCCCGGGGGGCGGGTCGGAAAGCGGGGCGTGCGACTTCAGCGCCCGGTCGCCCGAAGGTCAGGACAGCGTGACGTTCGTGACCATGGGCGAAGGTCGGGTGTGAACCGGAGGCCGGTGTTGACGATGGGCCGGCTCGTCCCGGCCCCCCGCTTCGATGACAGCGCCCGGACGCGCGACACCCCTCCCCCACTCTGCGGGGGCCAGGGGGCGGCGCCCCAACGGTCGGACGCTATCGCTGCGTCGCCGGCGTCAACAGGTTCGGATCGATGAACTGACGCGGCACGCCCGGGCCCTGGAACCAGGCGCCCAGCCAGGCCCCCCCGCCGCCGTTGAACCATTCCACCCGGATCGCATGTTTGCCCGGCAGAAGGTCGACGTCGCCAGCCGCCGTCACCACGCCGTGGTCGCCATCGTTGTCCACGACCAGCCGGCCATCGATGTACAGCTTGCTGCCATCGTCCGAGGAAAGGGCGAATTTGTAGGGGCCGCCGACTCCGATATCGATGTCGCCTTCGAAGACAACAGCGACGCTGTCCTCGCGGGGCAGCGTCAGCCCATCGATACTGATTTCATGCGTCGTGCCGGCGGCCGCAGGCTCGAGGCGCGAGAAGTCGGGCAACCGCACCGGGCCTTCGGGCAGCAGATACACACTGTAGCGCACGCCCCGCGCGTCTCGGACGGCCGGATCCAGGATGCGGAAAAAGGCCGTGGCCAGAACGCTGGCGGGCTGACCGTCAACGAACAGGGTCGCACGCACAATGGTGTTGCGTAGGATCTCGACCGGGCCGGAATAGAGAGGCGAGCTGATGGAGGGAACAGAGGCGTCCAGTGTAAACCGCACATCGCCGACGTCGTTCGGGTTGCGGATGCTCATCTGGGCCGCCCCCGCCGTGAACAGGCCGCCGGAAGGCGCGTTCCCGTCGCCTTCCGGAAGGATGGCGGGAGGGGCGTAGAAGCTGCTGGACCGGTAGGCCTGAGCCGGAAGCGCCTCGCCCTTGAGCGCGGCCCGTACCGGGCGGCCCAGCCAGGCGTAGGGGATGTCCGCGCCCAGCAGCCAGGCGGCCGTCGCGGGCGTGTCAAAGGTATTGATGGGCAGGTCGAGAACACCCGGTTTGATGTCCTTGCCATAGACAATCCAGGGAATCTCCAGCTCCGCCAGGCTCTCTCCGCCGTGGCCCTTGCCGACCCCGCCATGATCGGACGTGACCATGATCACGGTTTCATCGGCGATTCCGGCCTCGATCGTCGCCTGACGGATCCGGCCGATCAGCATGTCAGCCTTGGCCACGGCTTCGTAGTAGGCGGGAGTCCCGTGGCCATGGGCATGGCCGGCATGGTCAACATGATCGAGATGCACAAACAGGAACGTCGGGCGCCGGGCGAGGATATAGGCCGCCGCCAGGCTGGTCGTCTCATCCTCGTCACTGCCGTGGACGTCATAGTCAACGAAGCGGTGGTCATAGAGATTGCCGAACGCATCCCAATGATACACCGAACCCACTTCCCATTCCGGGTGCTGGTCGCCGAGCACCTGGAAAATGGACGGGAAGAAGCCGCCTGAGCCGGCCACCGAGGTTGGGAAGTTGAACTCGCCCACGTTCCAGTCATTGCTGGTCACGCCGTGCTGTTCCGGTCCGGCGCCATTGATGATGGAGGCCCAGTTTGCGCCGCTGGAGGTCGGCATCACACCGCGGGCATGCAGGCTCCAGCTGCCGCGGCTCATCATGTCATGCAGGATCGGGGTGTCAGCCTTCATCACCCCGTCCGGGCTCAGGCCGTCAACGCCGATGACAATCACATGGCGCGCCCGTTGAGCGTCCGGCCTGGCTTGCGCCGCGGCCGCGCCGCCCCACCCGGCAGTCGCCAGGGCAAGGAAGAGGCAGACAAGCTGCGGGATGACCCGGATCGGGTTGGTCATGACAGGCTCCTGGCCAGTCATCGGCACAAGAGCCCTGCGCCCCGTCGGGGAGCCTGAGGGCGTCATGTCGATGCGTTTGAATTCTGGTCTAGACCAGGTAGCACGCCAGGATTTCGGTTTTGCGACCGGCGCACCGGGCCAACAACATCAGATGAGGCCGCGCCCCGACCGTCGCTCCCCGGACCCTGGTTGGCGGCGCGGGCGCCGGCGCCGATACGGCTGAAGCCGGATGACGGGATGCGGCCTGCGGCCTGCGGCGGGCATGTCACATGATCGCAACCGCACCGCCTTAAGGGACCGGCCAGATCGCGACGCGGACGTGTCTGGATCGGTTGTTCAGGGGATGACGATGGGAATGATGCAGGATCGGCGGGGCTTTATTCGCGGCCTGATGGCGACGGCCGGCGCTGCGGCGGCCTTTACCCCGGCCATCGCCCGCGCTCTGGAGATCCCCGCCGACCGCCGGACGGGTACGCTGCAGGACGTCGCCCACGTCGTCATCCTGACCCAGGAAAACCGCTCCTTCGACCACTATTTCGGTACAATGCGCGGCGTCAGGGGCTTTGGCGACCGCTTCGCCATTCCGGCCCCGCCGATCCCCGGGGCGCCGGACCGGACCGTCCTGTTGCAGCCGAACGAGCACCCGGGCGCCGCGCCGGGGCTGATCGCCCCGTTCCGGCTGGACACCGGGGTGGATTTCCGCCTCTACCGCCCGCCCGGCACCCCCCATGGCTTCGTCGACAGCCAGGCGGCATGGGACAACGGCCGCATGGGCGAATGGCCGCGCTTCAAGAAGAACCACGCCATGGCCCATTTCACGCGGGGGGACCTGCCGTTCCAGTACGGCCTCGCCGAGGCCTTCACCCTGTGCGACGCCTATCACTGCGCCATGCATGTGGGCACCAATCCGAACCGGCTTCACATCTGGACCGGCACCCATGATCCCCGGGCCCGGGGCAATGGCCCGGCCCTGGACAACGGCTATGACACCCTGGACGGCGATCCCCAGGGCCACGGCGGCTATCTGTGGACGACCTATCCCGAACGCCTGATGGACGCCGGCGTCGGCTTCCAGATCTACCAGGACATGGCCGACAACTTCACCGACAATCCGCTGGTCGGGTTCCGGCGCTATCGACAGGCGTATGGCGCGTCAGAGGCCGCCGCCGCCCTCCTGACCCGGCGCACGATGACGACCCGCTCGCTCGACGACCTGCGGCAGGACGTGGTGAACCGACGGCTGCCGCAGGTGTCCTGGATCATCGCCCCGGCCGCCCTGTCAGAGCATCCCAGCGTCTCCACCCCGCTGCAGGGCGCGGACTATGCGGCGCAGGTGCTGGACGCACTCACCGCCAATCCGGAGGTCTGGGCCCGGACCGTCCTGCTGATCAATTTCGACGAGAATGACGGCCTGTTCGACCACATGCCTCCGCCGGCTCCGCCGGCGCGCGTGGCCGGGCGCACGGTGGGGGCCACCACCATCCCGGCCGACGACGAATACCATCGCCATGCCCGGTCTGACGCGGACAGGGCCTGTCTGGACCGCCCCTACGGGCTGGGCCCGCGCGTGCCGATGTATGTCGTCTCGCCGTGGAGCAAGGGCGGACACGTGGCGTCGGAGGTGTTTGACCACACCAGCATCCTGCGTTTCCTCGAAGCCCGCTTCGGCGTGCAGGAGCCGAACATCACCGCCTGGCGACGCGCCGTCTGCGGCGACCTGACGTCCTGCTTCGATTTCACGGCGTCCGACACCGTCGACTTCATGGCGACCCTGCCGCCCACCACGGCCCTTTCGCAACGCGCCGCAGGTCTGGAGGAGATCCAGCCGCCCTTGCCGGAGCGGGCGCTGGCCCCGGTTCAGGAAACCGGCCTGCGGCGCCGCCGTCCGACGCCCTACCAGCTCGACGCCCGGATACAGGTCGACCCGGCCGGCCAGGCCCTGGCGCTCGCCAACGCTTCGGCCGGGCGCGCGGCGGTCTTCCATGTCTATGACGTCGCCCGGCTGGACCAGGTTCCCGCACGCTATACGGTCGGCGCCGGCCAGGTCCTCGCCCACCCCCTGCCCGTATCCGACACAGCGAAGGACCTCTTCGTCCTGGGGCCAAACGGATTCCATCGACGCCTGACCGGCAGGAGCGATGTCTTCTCGGTCAGTATCGAGGGCGGCATGGCGACCCCCGCCTCGCTCCGGCTGGCAAATCTCACCTCAACGCCGCAGTCCGTCGCCATGACGGACCGGGCCTATGGCGCAGCGTCCGATGTCATCGTGCTGGCGGCCGCAGAAAGCCGCAGCCTCCCGCTGGACCTCACGGACAGCCACGGCTGGTACGACCGGCAGTTCGCGGCCAGCGGTCAGGTCTGGCGGATCGCCGGCCATGTCGAGACCGGTGACGCGTCATTTTCGGATCCTGCTGCGGGCGGCGCCGGCCCTCTCCGGCTGGACTCGCCAGGCTGACGATCTGCACCGGCTCCGGCGCCCGGACGTCCGCCCGGACGGCGCGGGCCGCCGCCGCCGTCAGCGGACGCGAATATCGACGCTGATCCGTACAGCGTCGTGGCGCCAGTATTCATGGTCAAACTCAACCACGCGCCCCCGGGCGTCGTGGCTGATACGCTGGACGGCCAGGCCGGGCAGGCCGGACTTCACCCTCAGGGCCTCGGCCTCATAGCCGGTCAGGGCGCAGGGCTGCATGGCGACCTGGTTGCGCGCGACGGATATCCCGTAGTTTCCCTTCAGGATGTCGGTCAGAGACTGATCGAGGGAAAAGCGCAGCAGATCCGGAGCCAGGGCGGCATCGACGACAATCCGCTCCACCAGCACAGCGCGGTTGTCGACATAGCGACGCCGCCGGATGCTGTAGAGCGGTGCGCCCGGCGGCCGTGAGAACACCTCGGCCAGGTGCGGATCGGCGACAATCGTCTCGGCCGAGATCGTCTCGGTCGCCGGAATTCGCCCCTGCGCCTCGACATAGGACATAAAGCCTTCCCATCGGGTCGGATCATAGACCACCGGCGGCGGCGAGACGTACCAGCCGCTGCGATCCCGGCGGTAGATCGCACCCTCCGCCTCCAGCTGGAACAGGCCTTCGCGAATGGTGCCGCGGGCGACCCCGAGGTCGGTCTGGAGACGTCGCTCCGAAGGCAGTCTGTCACCGGGCTTGAGTTCGCCAGAAGCGATCCGCGCCGCGATATTGTCGCGCATGCCCAGATAGTGGCGGCCTTCGATGACCAGTGCGGGGGCTGTGTTCGCCATTCAGGACCTGTCGTTGCGACGGCCCCTACCGGGACGACGACGCCGTCCCGGTGAGGCCGCCACGCGGTTGCACTAGCCTAACCCGATTTGTCCGGCGTTCTGCAACAATCCGTACACGGTCCCCCGCCCCCCCTTTGACATCAGACGGACCAGCGACGCCGACAGGCTACCGGCTGGCCTCTATTTGGTATAGACCAGTTTCAACTGGAGTCGTCATGGTTCGCCCCCCCTCACCCGAAGCCTTCGTCGCCTCGATCGTCACCCTGTTCGAAAGGGCCGGACATCACCACTACGGCGAGGCCGTGACCCAGCTGGATCACGCCCTGCAGACAGCCCACCATGCGCGGGTCGACGACCAGCCCGACGCCCTCGTGGCCGCCGCCCTGCTGCATGACATCGGCCACCTGCTGCAGAAACAGGGCCAGGACGCGGCGGACCGGGGCGTCGACGCCCTTCACGAGAGGATCGGGGCGGCATGGCTGGCGCAGGGCTTCGGGCATGACGTCACCGAACCTGTACGCCTGCACGTCGAGGCCAAACGCTATCTGGCGACCCGGGAACCCGGCTATGCCGAGGCCCTCAGCCCCGCCTCCCGCCAGAGTCTGGCCCTGCAGGGCGGCCCGATGACCAGGGCCGAGGCGGAAACCTTCGAGGCCGCGCCGCATTTCGATCCGGCCGTTCGGCTGCGTCGCTACGACGAACGGGCGAAGGTGGAAGGCGTGACGATCGCTCCGCTGGAGGCCTATCGCGATCTGCTGACGGGCCTGGCCGCGCGCCCCTGATCAGCCGCGCCGCGCCGCCTCGGCTTCAAGGGCGGGGATCAGATCGGCGACCGTATCGATGACCAGATCGGCCCCCGCCGCGCGCAACCGGTCGCCGGCGTCGGCCAGCAGGGCCGCGCGCGTATTCGGGTCCAGTCCGGCGAGGGCCTGGGCTGTCAGCCCGATCATATTGCCGGACGCCGCCACCCCCACGGTGAAACAGCCCGCATTCCGCCCTTCGGCCATACCGACCTCGGCGTCATCGACCTTGACCACCCGCGACAGGGGCCAGACGTCCAGATCGATACAGGCCTTGTAGATCATCAGGGGCGACGGTCGTCCCTGCGGCGTCTCATGGGCGCAGACCAGTCCGTCGGGCGCATAGCCCTGGGCCGCCGCACGGGCCAGAACCATCTGCATCATCTCGCGGGTATAGCCGGTGCAGGAGCCGATCTTCAGCCCCTCCTGACGCAACCGCCGGACGGTGTCAGCCGCGCCGGGCGTGAGCTCGGCCGTCTCCTCCGCCAGCCGGATCATCGGCGCCTGCAAGGCCGACATCACCTGTTCGACCGCAGCCTGATCCGCTTCGGACGCACTGGCGGCGCGCCAGTCCCGGGCGATCCGGGGCTGGTCCAGCAGGGCGCGGACATGGTCGGCCTTGGCCCGACCCATGTCGCGGCGCGCCTCGGCCTCATCGACCGCCACCCCAAGGGCGGCGAAGGCCTCGATCAGGGCCAGAACCGGCGCCCGGCTGCCGAAATCGACCATGGTCCCGGCCCAGTCGAACACGACCATGTCGAACCAGGTTTTGGTGGGGGTCATGGCGTTTTCTCCTCGAACAGATCGGCCATCACCTCCTCGGCGAAGGCGAAGGCGGTGGAGGCGCCGTTGCCGGCGGTGATCAGGGCCAGGCGGACGCGCGGATGGGGCGCCGCGATCAGACTGCCGTCCAGTCCGCGCGCATAGGTGCCGACCCAGCGTTCCTGAACCGGCGGGGCGTCGCGGCCCGTAGCGGCGCGCCACTCGTCGAGGATCAGCCGCTCCACCGCCTCGCTGGCGAAGGGGTCGGGCGTGGCGGCGTCATGGTGGCTGTCGCCGACCACCAGGGCGCCGTCGGCGTCCTGCACGGCGATCAGGTGGACCCCGTTGGCCAGGGCCGAGCCCTGCTCCGCCTCCAGCCTCGACTTCAGGGCATCGGCTTCCGGCAGGTCGGCGTAACCGCCGTAGCGGACCAGCCCGAGATCCGACATCACCGGCGCCGGCAGGGCGAAGCCGGGCGGCGCCAGCCGCATCATCTGCAGCTTGCAGCGTATCAGGCCGGCGTCGAGCAGATGGTCGGGATACAGGCTGGCGAAATCATCGCCCGGACAGACCACCACCGCCCCGGCCTCGACCACGCCGCGCGCGGTGACGATCCGCGGCGGCTCGACCGCATGCACCGCCGTCTGGCGCAGGAAGACGACGCCAAACCGGTCGCTCAGCCAGGCGGCGAGACGTGGAATGGCGGTGCGCGAATCCACCCGCAGCTCGTGCGGGCTCCACAGCGCTCCGACCGTCGCGGGGCCCGTCACCTCCGGCGCATGTGCGATCGCATCATCGCGTGACAGCAACCGGCAACCCTCGCCCATCTCGGTGGCCATGAAGGCGTCCAGCACGGCCAGGGCCTCGGGCCGGCGCACCGGCAGCCAAAGCCCCTGTTGCAGCACCGGAATCCCCGCTGCGGCGGCGACCTCGGCCCAGACCGCGCGGCTGCGCCGCGCCCGGTTCCAGACCTGGCCGCGCGGCTGGCCGGTGACGGTGACGAAGCCGAAATTGCGAATCGAGGCGCCATTGGCCTGGGCGTCGCGGTCGATCACGACCACCGACAGGCCCCGTCGCGCTGCGGCCAGGGCGGCGGCCAGGCCGACGATCCCGGCCCCCACCACCGCGACATCGAACGACGCCGTCATGGCATGATCCGCCCCAACTGCGCCGGACCGGCTGTTGCAGATTGCATCCCGATTTCTCGTCATTCAGCCGTCGTACGTCTGGTCTAGACCACGCGAGTGCAACAGGGGCAAGACACGTGATGGAACGGCTGCGTTTCTGGCTGGCGCGCGCCAATCCGGTGGTCTTCGTCCTGTTCGCGGGCCTGGCCGGGTTCTGCGCCTATTTCTCGATGTACGCCTTCCGCAAGCCCTTCACGGCCGCCACCTTCGACGCCGTGGCCGGCTGGGACTTTGCACTGGACTACAAGGTGGCTCTGGTCATCGCCCAGGTCGCCGGCTACGCCCTGTCCAAGCTGATCGGGGTCAAGGTCATCGCCGAAATGCGCCCTGAGCGGCGCGCCGCAGCCATCGTCATTCTGATCGGCGCTTCATGGCTCGCCCTCGTGCTGTTCGCTGTTATTCCAGCGCCCTGGAACGTCGCCGCCCTGTTCCTGAACGGCCTGCCGCTGGGCCTGATCTGGGGCCTGGTGTTCGGCTTCATGGAGGGCCGCCGCACCAGCGAGGTTCTGGGCGCCATCCTGTGCGCCAGCTTCATCCTGTCGTCCGGCGTGGTCAAATCCATCGGCAAGGCGCTGATGGATGCGGCGGCGGTCAGCCCCTTCTGGATGCCGGCGGCGACAGGGCTGATCTTCATGCCGCTTCTGGCGATCTCGGTTCTGGCCCTGGCCGCCCTGCCCCCGCCCAGTCCCGCCGACGAGGCCGAGCGTGTGGCGCGCCGGCCGATGATGGCCAGGGAACGCGCCGCCTTCCTGGGCGCCCACTGGCCCGCCCTGGTCCTGCTGGTCGCCGCCTATGTGATGCTGACGGCCTTCCGCGACCTGCGCGACAATTTCGCCGCCGAGATCTGGCGCGCCCTGGGCTATGGCGACGCCGCCTCGGTCTTTACCGCCAGCGAGGGACCGGTGGCGGTCCTGTCGCTGCTGTCCATGGGGGTGCTGATCGCGGTCAAGGACAACGGCCGCGCCCTGCTGATGATGCACGGCGTGATCCTGACGGGTTTCGCCCTCCTGGGCCTGTCCACCCTCGCCTTCCAGCAACAGCTGTTGTCGCCGATCGCCTGGATGATCGCCGGCGGCGCCGGCCTCTATCTGGCCTACACCCCGTTCAACGCCATGCTGTTCGACCGGATGATCGCCTATTCGGGCACGGTCGGGACGGCGGGATTCCTGATCTATATCGCCGACGCCTCGGGCTATCTGGGCAGCGTCGTTCTGCTTCTGGTCCGCAATTTCGCAGCTGTGGACCTGCCCTGGCTGCCCTTCTTCGTCACCGCCGCCTATGCCACCAGCATCGCCGGCCTCGTGCTGGTGACCGGCGCGGCCGTCCTGTTCCTCCGGGGCCGAACCCGGCTCCGCGAGCGTCACACCATGCAGGTGGAGCTCCAGAGGACGGAAGCGGACGTCTGAACACGGTCCGCCCGGATGGACCCCGCGTCAGACCATTGGGCCTGAGCCGCTCAACCGCAGAAGGGGCAGGTTTGGGGCGCGGCGATCCGGGACAGCATAGCCGACCCAGACGGCTGCGCGCTCAGACCTCTGCCCCGGGCTCCTGCGCGGCCGGGGCCGGTGCATCGGGCGTCAGATCGGCGTCCTCCAGAAGGATCCGCTCTGCGGCCCCCCGGATGTCTTCGTACTGCCCGGCCCGAAGGGTCCAGACGAAGGCCGCGACCGCCAGAAGCCCGAGGAAGACCGAGAAGGGGGCGAGCAGCAGAAGGATGTTCATCGCCCGCCCCTGAGCCTGAGTGCGTTCAGCGTGACCACGAGGGACGATCCGGACATGGCCAGGGCGGCGACGAACGGATTGACCAGACCCAGCATGGCCGCCGGCGCCGCCACCAGGTTGTAAAGCGCCGCAAAGCCGAAATTCTCCAGCGCGCGACTGCGGGCCGAGCGCGCCACGTCGATCGCCTCGACCACGGCCATCAGGGCATCGTCGATCAGGACCAGATCGGCGGCGTTCTGGCTGGCCTCGATGGCGGACCCCGGCGCGATGGCGGCATGGGCGCGCGCCAGGGCGGCGGCGTCGTTCAGACCATCGCCGATCATCAGGACCCTGCGGCCCCCGGCCGCCAGACGATCGACGGCCCCGGCCTTGTCGCCGGGCAGGAGGCCGCCGCGCCAGGCGGAGATCCCGACGGCCCGGGCGACGCCCTCGACGACGCCAGGTTGATCGCCGGACAGGATCTCGACCGTCAGGCCCCGGGCCTCCAGGGCGGCCACCGCGCGGGCGGCATCCGGCCTCGGCGTGTCGGAAAATCGCAACCGCACCTTCGGCCCGTCGTCATAGCCGAACCACAGCTCGGTCTCCACCGATCGGTCGGTGGGCGCCCCGACAAAGGCCGCACGGCCCAGCCGGGCCCGGCGCCCGTCGATGATTCCCTCGACCCCGAGACCGGCATGCTCCACCACCTCTGTGGCGACCGGGCCGGCGCCCGCCGCGCGCGCCACCGCGCGGGACATGGGATGGTTCGATGCCCGGGCCAGGGGCGCGGCCATGGCGATTACCGCGGCCGGGGTGTGGATCAGGCCCGGCCGACCCTCGGTCAGCACGCCCGTCTTGTCGAAGATGACGTGATCGATCTCCGCCAGACGCTCGAGGGCGGCGCCGGACTTGACCAGAACGCCCCGGCGAAACAGTCGCGCAGAGGCGACGATCTGGACGGCCGGCACGGCGAGGCCCAGCGCACAGGGGCAGGTGACGATCAGGACGGCCACCGCCCGGATCAAGGCTTCACGAGGCTCAAGGCCCAGGGCCCAGCCGCCGGCGAAGGTCGCCAGCGCCGCTGCATGGACCACGGGCACATAGAGGGCCGCCGCACGATCCGCGAGGCGCACATAACGCGACCGGGACTGGGCCCCGGCCTCGACCAGTCGGGCGATGGCGGCCAGCGACGAATCCTCCGACGCCGCCCGGGCCCTTACGATCAGGAGACCCGCCGTATTGACGGCGCCCGCCCGGCACAGCTGGCCGGGGGCGACGCGTTCCGGGACGCTCTCGCCGGTCAGCAGACTGTTGTCGAGAAGCGCATCGCCCTCCTCCAGGATCGCATCGACCGGGATGCGGTCTCCGGGCCGCACCCGCAGGCGGTCGCCGGGACGGATATCGCCCAGCGGCACCGAGCGCTCGGCGCCGGAGGCGTCGATGACGCTGGCCGTGGCGGCCTGGAGCGCGAGCAGATCCGCCGCCGCACTGCGGGCGTTGGCTCTCAGGCGGTGGTCCAGCCACCGGCCGATCAGCAGAAGAAACAGCAGGGAGACCGCCGCATCAAAATAGGCGTCGCGGCCGTGAAGGATGGTCTCCGAAAAGCTGATCGCCAGCGTCAGGATGACCCCGACCGAGATCGGAACGTCCATATTGGCCCGGCCCACGCGCAGGGATCGCCAGGCCGACTCGAAAAAGGTCATGCCGGCGAAGACCGCGCAGGGTGCGCCGACCGCAGCCGACATCCACATCATCATGGTGCGGGTGGCGGGTCCCAGTTCCTGATCGAACAACCCGGCCCAGATCGGCACCGAGAACATCATGGCGTTCATGGCGCCGAAGCCCGCGACGGCGAGGGCGAGGATCAGGCGGCGGCCCTCCCGATCGCGCTGGACCATGGCGACGCCCGGGTCGAAGGGCATGGCGGGATAGCCGAGGCGATCCAGCGCCGCGATGATCCGCGCCGGTTCGACGGCGGCGCCGGACAGGGTGACGGCGAGACGACCGGTCGACAGGTTCAGACGGGCGCTGTCGACACCGGGCAGTTTCGCCACCTCCCGCTCGATTTTGGAGATGCATCCGGCGCACCGCGCGCCCGTGACCAGAAGATCGAGCCGGGCGTGGCCATTGTCCTGCCTGCGCAGGAAGGCTGACATGTCCGGCGCGGCCGCCGCGTCAAAGGTTACGGCCATGTCAGCCTCCGCTCGGCGATAAAGCGGCGATTGGCGCCGTCCACCGCATTGATGCGGACGTCCCATGCGCCGGACAGGGCCTTGTCGGCGCCATACCGGCCCGGCGCCAGCGGCTTGAGCGCCAGCTCGGCGCGGCCCTGTTCGGTCGCAGGGCGCTGCAGCGTGACCGATATCCTCAGACCCGGAAGGGGCCGGCCATCGCGGTCCAGCATCAGAACCTCAAGGCCATTGGCGCGCGCCTCGACGCCGGCCCGCCAGCCCAATGCATCCTGGGCGCGGAGGCGCTGCAGTTCGGCATTGTAGATCAAGCCTGATTCATAGGGCCGGGCCGCGACCTGACCCGGATGGGTGCGGTAGGCCATCACCAGAAAACCGGCGTCGACCCCGACCACCAGGGCGAAGAAGGCCACGACGCCGGCGGCGACGTGCCAGCCCCGGACGACGAACGCCGGCTTCGCGGACGGGATCGGCGCGGTCATCGAGTCTGGCTCCCGTATTCAAAGGCGGTGGGGACGATGGTCGAGACGCCATTGGAACGGATCTCGAAGGCGGCGTCCCGACTGCCTTCGGCGACCCGGTCGGCCGGGACGGTGACGAAGACGCGCAGGGAGGTCACGCGGTTCGGATCGACCGCGACGCGCAGGGGACTGGCGCCCGGCTGGCCGGGGATCCTCGGCTCCGCCCCCGGGACGCCCGTATAGCGGATCTCGAGCCGGGCCGCCTCGAAGCCGTGGTTGGCGATCTTCAGGGTGTAGCCGTTACGGATCGCGCCGTCGTGAAGGCGGATATAGGCCGGGTTGCGATCCCGCAGGGCATGGACGCCCAGTTGCTGGCGCGTGCTGAAGCCCCAGACCATCAGGCTCCCGACCACCAGCAGGGCCAAACCGTAGTAGAGGGTGCGCGGCCGGACCAGCCGGTGCGTCGGCTTCTGACCGCAACTGCGAGCCGCCACCGCAGCATCGGTGTCATAGGCGATCAGGCCGCGCGGCCGTCCGACCTTGTCCATGATCTCGTTGCAGGCGTCGATGCACAGGCCGCAGTTGATGCACTCCAGCTGGGCGCCGTCGCGGATATCGATGCCCATGGGGCAGACGACCACGCACTGGTTGCAGTCGATACAGTCGCCTCGGCCTTCCCAGGTCTCGGTCTTCTTGTGCGGACCGCGGGTCTCGCCCCGGTCGTAGCGATAGGTCACCTGGAAGGACTGGTCGTCCAGCATGGCCCCCTGGATACGGGGCCAGGGGCACATATAGGTGCAGACCTGCTCACGCATGTAGCCGGCGAACACATAGGTGGTGAAGGTCAGGACCGCGCAGGACACATAGGCCGTCATCGCCGCCTTCCCGACCCAGAAGGTGCGGATCAGCTCCGGCGCGTCGTGGAAATAGAAGATCCAGGCCCCGCCCGTGCCAAAGGCGACCCCGATCCACACGGCGTGTTTGCCGGCCTTGCGCCACAGCTTGTTGAACGACATCGGGGCGGCGTCCAGCCGCATACGGGCATTGCGATCGCCCTCGAACATCCGCTCGATATAGATGTAGAGGTCGGTCCACACCGTCTGGGGGCAGGCGTAGCCGCACCACAGCCGGCCGAACAGGGCGGTCACCAGAAACAGGGCCAGGGCCGCAGCGACCAGCAGGCCGGTGATGAAATACACCTCCTGCGGCCACAGCTGGATCGTGAAGAAGTAGAACCGGCCGCCTTCGAAATCGACCAGAACCGCCTGATCCGGCAAGCCGCCCGGACGGTCCCAGCGAATCCACGGCGTGACGTAGTAGATCGCCAGCATGGCGACCAGCAGCGCCCATTTGATCCACCGCCACCGGCCGTGGACCAGTTTCGGATAGATGGGCGCCCGGGCCTGGTAAAGGCCCTTGGGTCGCGCCTTTTCGCGCTGGCGTGCGGCGACCGAGACCGGATCCGTCGCCGCCGCCCGGTCGCGGGTCCGGTCAATGATGATGGTCATGGCGCGGCGGCCAGGCTCGCCGCTGAGGGTTCTCCGCCACCCGCATTGACGTGAACATAGACGGCCAGCGCCTTGATCACGGCCGGAGAGAAGCGACCCTCCCAGGTGGGCATGACCCCGTTGCGGCCATTGTGGATCTGGCTGCGGATCGATTCCCGATCGGAACCGTACAGCCATTCCCGGTCGGTCAGGTTGGGGGCCCCCAGGGTGCGGTTCCCGACGCCGGTCGGCATGTGACAGGCCGCGCAGTTGTCGGCATAGACCTGTTGCGCCCGCTGGACAGCCGCCGCATCCGCCTGACGACCGGACAGGGCGACGACATACTCGGTCAGATCATTGACCTGGGCCGGGCTCAGCATCGCCTCCCGTCCGAACGCCGGCATCTGCGACGTGCGCGTGTCCGGATGGGCCGCCCGTACGCCGACGCGGAGCGTGTGTTCGATCTCCGCCAGTGAGCCGCCCCACAGCCAGACATCGTCGCGCAGGTTCGGATAGCCCTTGGCCCCGCCTCCCCCGGCTCCGTGGCAGCTGGCGCAGTTGTCGCCGAAGACGGACTGGCCGACCGCGAGGGCGTGGGCCTGCAGCTCCGGATTGGCTTCGATCTGTTCCAGGGACGCCGACATCAGCAGCGCCTCGCCGCGGCCGCGCTGAGTCTTCAGGCCGGCCAGTTGCTGGACCACATCGGCGCGATCGGACTGTTTCATCAGCCCGGGCGTGTATCCCGTCAGGCCCGGCCAGGCGGGCATCAGCACCCAGTAGACGATCGACCAGGCGATACAGCCGTAGAAGATCCACAGCCACCAGCGGGGCAGCGGGTTGTCCAGCTCCTTGATGCCGTCCCACTCGTGTCCGGTCGTCTCGGTCCCGGAATGGTCGTCGCGCTCGCGTTCAGACATGGTCGTCCTCGTCCTTCTCGAGCGGCAGGTGGGAAAGGCGGCGGAAGGCCTCGCGGTGCTTCGGCCACAGGGCGTAGATCAGGCCGCCGATAAAGACGGCGCCGAAGTAGAGGGTTCCGCCCTGCTGGGCGAACCGCGCCACGGTTTCGTAGTCGAGGCCGCTCATCGCATATTGTCCGGATCTTCGGCCTGATAGGTCCTGAAATCGACCATGGTGCCGAGTTGCTGCAGATAGGCGATCAGGGCGTCCAACTTGGTCAGACGCGTCGGGTCGCCGTCGAAATCGCCCTGGAGAATCCGGGGGCCGTAGCGGCGACGCAGGTCGGATGTCTCGCTCGCGAACGGGTCGACCTGGGCGTTCAGATCCGCCACCGCGTTCTCGATCTGCTCGGGCGTATAGGGAACCCCCACCGTCCGCATGGTCGCCAGCTTGGCCCGGATGGCGTGTTGATCCAGGTCCTGGTCCGCCAGGAAGCGGTAGGGCGGCATGTTGGACTCGGGAACGACCGCGCGCGGGTTGTCCAGGTGTTCCTGGTGCCATTCATTCGAATATTTGCCGCCGACCCGCGCCAGATCCGGGCCGGTGCGCTTGGATCCCCACTGGAAGGGGTGGTCGTACATGCTCTCGGCGGCCAGGCTGTAGTGACCGTAGCGTTCGACCTCGTCGCGCAGCGGGCGGATCATCTGCGAGTGGCAGCTGTAGCACCCCTCGCTGATGTAGACATCGCGGCCGGCCAGCTCGAGCGGGGTGTAGGGGCGCACGCCCTCCACCTTTTCGATCGTGCTCTCGACCCAGAACAGGGGGGCGATCTCAACAATGCCGCCAATCGAGACGACGATGGTGATTCCGAGCACCAGCCACAGCGAGTGCCGCTCGAATTTTGCGTGTTTTTTCCACATGGAGCGATCCTTACCCGGCCGGCAGAAGTTGCGGCTCGATCGTCGTCGCCGGCGCGTTCTCGGATGATCTCGAGGACGGCATGCGGATCGTTCGCCACAGGTTGTAGGACATGATGAGCGCGCCGCTCAGGAACATCAGGCCGCCGACGGCGCGGATGACGTTCTGGATGTGCTTGGCCGACACGGTCTCGATGAAGCTGTTGGCCAGGAAGCCGTCGGGCGTGTACTCGCGCCACATCAGACCCTCCATGATGCCGGAGACCCACATCGCGGAGATGTAGAGGACGATGCCCGTGGTCGCGATCCAGAAATGCCACTCGACCAGGGCGTTGGAGTAGAGCCGGTCCTTCTTCCACAGCCACGGCACCAGACAGTAGATGGCGCCGAAGCTGATGAAGCCGACCCAGCCCAGGGCGCCCGAATGGACGTGGCCGATGGTCCAGTCGGTGTAGTGGGACAGGGCGTTGACCGTGCGGATGGCCATCAGCGGACCCTCGAAGGTCGACATGCCGTAGAAGGCGATAGCCACGACCATCATGCGGACCACCGGGTCGGTGCGCAGCTTGTCCCAGGCCCCCGACAGGGTCATCAGGCCGTTGATCATCCCGCCCCAGGACGGCATCCACAGCATGATCGAGAAGGTCATGCCCAGGGTCTGCGCCCACTGCGGCAGGGCCGTGTAGTGCAGATGGTGCGGGCCGGCCCAGATGTAGATGAAGATCAGCGACCAGAAGTGGACGATCGACAGGCGGTAGGAATAGACCGGCCGCTCGACCCGCTTGGGCACGAAATAGTACATCATGGCGAGGAAGCCGGCGGTCAGGAAGAAGCCCACGGCGTTGTGGCCGTACCACCACTGCACCAGGGCGTCCTGCACACCGGCGAAGGCCGAATAGCTGCGCGCCTCAAGAAGGCCGACCGGCACCGCCGCGTTGTTGACCAGGTGCAGCAGGGCGACGGTGACGATGAAGGCCAGGTAGAACCAGTTGGCCACATAGATGTGCGGCTCCTTGCGCCTCCAGATCGTGCCGAGGAAGACCAGCAGATAGGCGACCCAGACGATGGTCAGCCACAGGTCGACGTACCATTCCGGCTCGGCGTATTCGCGCGACTGGGTGATGCCCGCGACATAGCCGGTCGCCGCCAGGACGATAAACAGCTGGTAGCCCCAGAACACGAACCAGGGCCAGATGCCGCCGGCAAGACGCGCCTTGCAGGTCCGCTGCACCACCCAGAAGGAGGTGCAGATCAGGGCGTTGCCGCCGAAGGCGAAAATCACGCCGGACGTATGCAGCGGCCGCAACCGGCCGAAGTTGAGCCAGCCGTGCTCCGGGAAATAGAGCAGGCTGGGCCAGGACAGCTGGGCGGCGATCAACACGCCCACCGTCATGCCGATCACGCCCCAGAACATGGTGGCGATGACACCGGCGCGGATGACCCCGTCCGAATAGCGGGTGGGGTCGGCGCGAAAACGGCCGTTGTTGACCCCCAGCGTCAGGGCGGCCAGAGCCAGCACGCCGGCGGCCAGCAGGAAATATCCGTGGAAACGGAATGCCGCATCGTCGGTCAGGGCCGTCGCCATGAGGGCGACCAGGGTCAGAACCCCTACGGTTATAAACAGCGGGACAAAGCCGCCCAGCAGCTCGCCATCATCCAGTGATCGTTCCGGCATTCGATTCCCCTTCTTGTCCAAGGGGCTGTGCCGTCTGGAGGGGAGTGCGTCTTTGATCCAGCGCAATGCGTGTCGACGCCGATCGCGTTGGGATGGCGGACGGAGGACCTATGTCAATCACGGAAAAGAACGAGCGCCTGTGTCTGGGGAGCGGGCTGCTGGCCCTCGGCGCCTCCCTCACCGCCCTCGGGACCGCGCTCGGCGTCGTGTCTGTCGAGCATATGATCGCGTCGGCCAATCTCTGCGGCGAGAACGGCGGCCACTGCCTGACCTGCGTCGCCACGGTCGCCTGCCTCGCGGCGGCGCTGATCACCCTTCGCGGAGCGTGGTCGCTGCTGCGGCCCGCAGGCCCGGCCGAAGCCGTCGGCCAGGTCTGACGCGGCGGGCGCGGCGCAAGCCAAAGCCCGCCGGCATGGCGCCGGCGGGCTCGGTTTCAGTCAGACGAGATCTCAGCGGTAGGTGGCGCGCTCGCGAGCGATGTCCTCGCTGCTGTAGGGACTGGCCTCAGCGTCAAACTGACTCCAGCCGCCGGCGCGGTAGGCCTCGCCCCGGGCCGTGGCGTCAAAACCCTGATGACCGTGCAGGATGTCCTCGGCCCGGGCCTCCTCGCCATCGCTGACGCGAACACTTACCAGCGTACCTCCGCGCCGCACGCCTTCGGCATAGACATTGGCGTCTTCGTCCGAGTGACCGGCCTCCTTCAAGGCGCCGAGAAGGCCGCCCGTGGCGCCGCCGGCGGCCGCGCCGACCGCCGCACCCACGGCGGTCGAGGCCAGCCAGCCGACCGCCACCACAGGCCCGAGACCCGGGATCGCCAGCATGCCGAGGCCGGCGAGCAGGCCGGCGCCGCCGCCGAGCAGGCCGCCTGTCGTTGCGCCCTTGCCGGCGCCGTCAGCGACGTCATTCTCGCCGTCGTTGTTGCGATCTCCGAGGGCGCCCCGACCGGCCTTGTCGGGGTGCTGGTGGCCGGCGTGCCAGTTGTCGGTATTGTTCGAGACGATGCTGATGTCGTCCGCCTTGAAGCCGGCGGCTTCGAGGTCCGAAACAGCATCAAGGGCCTGGGTGTGGCTGTCGTATAGTCGCGTGACGGTCGCCATGGGGCGCTCCTTCAAAAATGTGGGGATATGAGAGGCGTCGCCCTATCGGGCGGTGACGACGCCCTTGTAGTCGACGGAGACAGTCTTCTGGGCGCCGTCCATCGTGGCGGTGGCGGACCAGACGCCGCTCTCGTCCTGGCTCAGGGCGCCGATGCCGGTATAGCCCTGTTTCTCCATCGCCTCGCGCGCCTGGCCCTCGGTGAAGGAGTTGGCGCCGGCGGTCAGTGTGCCTTGCCCTGACGTCTCGGCTGTATCGACGGCAGGATTCCGGGGAGCCTCGGACGCCGACATCGCCGGGCCTTCGACCGCACCGGTCGTGTCGCTGTTGTCGCCGCAGGCGGCCAGCAGGGCGCCTGTCGCCGCGAGGGCCAGTATGGGTCTGATCATTGGGGGGTCCCTTTCAGTGTTGTAAATATGAAGCACCCTCCGGCCCCAAGTGTTCCGGAGAGTTTTTGGGCTCCGGCTGCTTTGGCTGCTGCCGCCAGAAGCGCATGGCGGCCTTTGGCGGCGCGATCATCACGCCGCCGTTTGCAGAGCCGAAGGGCGGCTGGACGAGACTATTCGGCGAGGGCTGTCGTCTTGCCGGCGCCCGGTCCGGCGCCCAGATCGGCGCCCGTTACAGGGTTGGACCCGGCGTCGGATGCCGTGCGCAAGGCGAAGGCCTCCACGGCGTCGGTCTCCTCCACGGACAGTTCGACCTGGGCCGTCCCGTCGCCGCCGTCGACCGCGACCTGGTCTTCGGGCTCGTCGACGAACTCCCACTGCTCGCCCTGGTTCCAGGGGCCGCGGGCCTCGCCCTCCCCCCGGGACAGGCTGTAGTATTTGTCGGCATAGTCCGGATGACCCGGAATCTTGCCGGCCGGGAAATTCGGCTCCATCGCGTACAGGGCCTTCTCGAAGGACTTCTGGTGCGCGATTTCCCGCGTCATGAGGAAGGTCAGGGCGTCCTTGATCCCTGCGTCGTCCGTGATGTTGATCAGCCGCTCATAGACGATCTTGGCGCGCGACTCGGCGGCGATATTGGAGCGCAGGTCACAGGCCGGATCACCGATCGAGTCGATGTAGGCGGCCGTCCACGGCACGCCGGCCGAGTTCACCAGAGCCGGCGCCCCGCCGTAGAGGATTGAGGTGGTATGGCTCTCGCCCCCTTCGTTCAGGGACATATAGAGGTCAGCCTCCTCCAGCGCGCCCTCGGCGAGTTCGCCCTTCACCCCCCGATTCAGCATGGAGACGATCGAGCCGATGACCTCGAGGTGGCTCAGCTCCTCGGTAGCGATGTCCAGCAGCATGTCCTTGCGGCCCGCATCCTCCTCGCCCAAGGCCTGGGTGAAGTAGCGCATGGCGGCAGCGAGCTCGCCTTGCGGCCCGCCGAACTGCTCAAGCATAAGCGTAGCAAGGCCGGGGTTTGGCTCCGCCACCCTCACCGTATACATCAGCCTCTTGTTGTGCATGAACATTGTCGCGCCTCGGAAAATTGTGATTTGTATTTCCAGAACATCGAGCCGCTGATTTTGGTTCCTGATTTTGAGTTGCTATTCTGATATATTGACGCCGTCCGCCCGGTTATTTTCAATTCACCGCTGAACACTGATTTCGAACAGTCGTCAGTAAGTCGTCTTGCCGACTTTGGAACATATCCTCGGCCCGTGGGTTGGAGAACGCCCGGTGCGTTGTGCGGCGGTCGCGGAGATCCTCATTGCGCATCGGCATCATCGCCCACCTGAAATATCCGATCCGCGAGCCATTTGCCGGCGGGCTGGAGATGCACACCCATCTGCTGGCCTCATCCCTGCGCGATCGCGGCCATGCCGTGACCGTCTTCGCCTCCACCCGCTCCGCCCCGGAGATCGGTCTTGAGGCCGTCTGCGATGAAACCAGCCTGAACGCCATCGGCGTGGCGGAGGCCAGCGATGTCGGCTTTTTCCGGGAGCACCACGCCTATCTCTCGCTGATGAACGACCTGCGCCATCGTGACTTCGACCTGATCCACAACAACGCCCTTCACTACCTGCCCGTCGCCATGGCCGACGCCCTGCCGATGCCCGTCGTCACGACCCTGCATACGCCGCCGTTTTGCTGGCTCGAGAGCGGCGTACGGGTGGCGCGTGGCGGCAACAACAGCTTCGTCGGCGTGTCGGAATCGATCCGGGCCGCCTGGTCCTCGATCACGCCGGTCGACACCGTCATTCTGAACGGGATCGACCTGAAGCGTTTCGCCTTTTCGCCGGTCGCCGACACGCCCGGCTATCTGGTCTGGTATGGCCGCATCGTTCCCGAGAAGGGGCTGCACCTTGCACTCGATGCGGCGCGCCTTGTCGGCATCCCCCTCCGGTTCGCCGGGCCCATCCTTGACCAGGCCTATTTCGACCGTGAGATCGCGCCGCGAATGGGCCCGGACGCCCTCTATCTGGGACATCTTGGCCACGCCCGGCTGGCGCGCGTCGTCGGGGCCGCCCGGGCCTTTCTGTGTACGCCATGCTGGGAAGAGCCCTATGGCCTGGTCGTCGCCGAGGCCCTGGCCTGCGGCGTACCGGTCGCCGCCTTCGCACGCGGCGCCATTCCGGAAATTCTCACAGCCGACTGCGGCGCCCTGGCGACGCCGGATGACGCGGTCAGCCTGGCCAATGCCGTCCGGCGAGCCATGACGCTGTCCCGCCCCGCCTGCCGTCGTCGCGCCGAGACCCTGTGCGACGTCGAGGTGATGATCGACCGCTATGAGGCCCACTATCGCGCCCGTATCGCGGCCAGGGCGGCCCCCCGGACGGCACTGAGTGCCGCCGCCCTCGGCGATCAGGCGCGGGATGCCGCCAGGCCGCACGACCGCAGCCACGCCGGAACTCATCCCGGCTATATTCGCCTCGCACCCTCGCGCCCCGGCCATCGCGCTGCGGCGTCCCTGCCGTTCGCGACGCCCCATGGCGAGGAAGCCGATGTCAGGAGCCGGGCCTGAACCTCGACCAGATGGCGGCGGCCCCGCCGGGCCAGAGGGCCTGGTGTGTCTGTGTGCCCGCGCGAAACGAGGCCGACCGTCTCGGCGTTCTGCTGGATGCCCTGGCCGGGCAGGATATCGCGGGCGAAATCCCGGTCGTCCTCGCCCTGAACAATACCACTGACCCGTCGCTGGACGTGGCGGCCAGGGCCGGTCGGCGTCATCCCGGGCGACTTGGGCTGATCGTCGATGATCACGTCTTTCCCGCCCGGGACGCCCATGCCGGGTCGGCCCGTAGACGGGCGATGGATCTGGGCGTCGCCCGTCTGCAGTCAAGGCCTGAGGCCGTGCTCCTGAGTACGGACGCCGACAGCCGTCCGCCCCCCGGGTGGATCCGGGCCAATCTGGCGGCGATCGAGCGCGGCGCCGATCTGGTGGGCGGCCGACTGGAGATCGACGAGGCCGAGCCCCTGAAGGCGAAGGCTGCCGCGATCCGCGCCCTGTGGGACGCCTACTGGACGCGGGTGCGCGCCATCGAGGACGAACTCGACCCGATCCCCCACGACCCGCCGCCCCGTCACGGCGATCACACGGGGGCCAGTCTGGCGATCACGGTCGAGGCCTATGTCGCCGCCGGCGGCGTCCCGCAGATTCAAACCGGGGAAGACCGGGCTCTGGTCAGGGCGGCGGTATCGGCGGGACGACGACTGGTTCATCCGCAGACGGTCTGGACGCGGGTCTCACCCCGGCTGGACGGCCGCGCCGCCGGCGGCATGGCCCGGGACATGCAACGCCTTTCCGAACTCAGCGCGGACGGACCCGGCCCCCGCGCCCCGGCCCTGTCACACTGGCGAGCCCGCGCCGGGTGGCGGCGGGAGGTCCGGCGCCGTGAGGGACCAGCCGCCATGATCGCGCAGGAGGCGGACCTTCCGCCCATGCCCCGCGACCGGTCTCTGGCCGCGATCATCACGGGTGAAGAGCCATGATCGGCTACTATGTCCACCATCACGGCGCCGGCCACCTGAGCCGGGCCAGGGCGATCACGGCGGGAGCTCCGGACCAGTTCACCCTTCTGGGGACCGGGCTGGACGGACAGACCGGACCGGTCGCTGCTGTCGATCTCGCGGATGATCGCGCCGGCCAAGACTTCGATGGACGTGACGGCACGGGCAGACGCCCCGAGGCGCTTCACTATGCACCGCTGGGCCACGACGGCGTGCGCCGTCGCATCGCCGACATCTCCACATGGATCGCGACCACCCGGCCGTCGCTGATGGTCGTCGACGTCTCGGTCGAGATCGCGATGCTGGCGCGGCTGGCGGCGACGCCCACCGTCTGTGTGCGGCTGAACGGACAGCGGACCGACCCCGCGCATCTGGACGCCTTCCGGGGCGCCGTCGCCCTTCTCGCCCCCTTCCACGCCACACTGGACGCTCCGGAAACTCCGGAATGGGTCAAGGCCCGGACGCGATATGCGCCCGGGCTTGCCGCCAGACCGCCCGCCGTCGCGATCGATCCCGCCGTGGTGGTGGTGGTGTTTGGGTCGGGCGGCGGCTCGGCCGACGGCGAGGCCCTGGCGGCGGCCGCACGGCGCACCCCGGAACGGATCTGGCGCGTTCTCGGTCCCATGATCCCTGTCGCCTGCCCTCCCCCGAACCTCATCGCCCTCGGCTGGATCGGCCATGCCGAACGCGAGATCGCCGCCGCCGGCGTGGTCGTAGGCTCGGCCGGAAACGGCATTGTGTCCACGGTGCTGGCGGCAGATCGTCCGTTCATCTGCTTCCCCCAGCCGCGCCCCTTCAACGAACAGCTCACGACCGCCCGCGGCCTGTCCGAGGCGGGTGCAGCCATCCGGCTCGACACCTGGCCCGAAGCCGACGCCTGGCCGGGTCTCCTGGCCGCGGCACAGCAACCCGTCGGCGAAGCCCGTTCGCGCCTGTGCCAGGGAACGGGCCCGGCGGAGGTTCGAGACTGGCTCCTGGCTCTGGGCCGACAGTACGACAACGGAGACGCCGGTTGAAGACCCTGACCCGACTGACCCGCAGACCAGGGCCGGACGTGGCAGCTTTCCCCGCTCCGAAGGCGCGGGCGGTGGCGCTGTACGATCGGCTGGCCGTCCTGGGCGAGCGTTACGACGCCGCACCGGTCTTTCCCGTCGACAGCCTGACGGCCCTGACAGGCGAGGACCTTCACCGCGTCTTCGCTCCGTCTGAAAGCGGCGGCGAACGCTTTGCCGATCCGGTGGCGGAGGCCTGCGCCCTGCTCGACGTCCTGCGCGCGGTCGGACGGGCCGACCTCAGCCTCGGCCGGCTCTACGAGGGGCACGTCAACGCCCTGAAGCTCTTCGACTGGTACGGCTCGCCGGAACAGAAGGGCTGGCTGGGCGGCGTGCTGTCGGACGGCGCCCTGTTCGGCGTCTGGGCCACGGAACCGCAGCCCGGTGTCCGGCTGGGCGCGGACGAGGGCGGGCTCCGGCTGGACGGCGCCAAGTCATTCGCCACCGGAGCCGGCGGTCTGGCCTATGCTCTGGTGACCGCCCGACCGGACGAGGGGCGGCGGCGCCTCGTCGTCGTGCCGGCCGACCTCGCCGAACGCGCCGATCTCTCCGCCTGGCGGGTCAGGGGCATGCGGGCCACCGGCAGCGGCGTCTATGATCTGACCGGCCTGCGTCCGCAGCCGCTCGACCTGCTCGGCGCGCCGGGCGACTATGACCGCGATCCGCGCTTCACGGCCGGGGCCTGGCGCTTCTGCGCGGTCCAGCTTGGCGGGATCGAGGGGCTGTTGATCGAGATGCGCGCGGCCCTGTCGGACGCGGCGCGCGCCGACCCCCTGCAAAGGGCCCGGTTCGGCGAGGCCGTGGCCGCCACCCGGACGGCGGGCCTATGGGTGCGCGAGGCGGCGATCCGGGCGGCCCGTGACGATCCGGACGCCCCGGACTTCGTCCGCATGACGCGGGGCGTGGTCGAACGCTCGGCCCTGGACGTCATGGAACATGCGGCCCGGGCGGTCGGGACGCGGAGCGCCTTCGACGGCCAGAGGATCGACAAGATCAGCCGCGATCTGGGCCTCTACCTGCGTCAGGCGGGCCCGGATGCGGCGCGTGACCATGCGGCCGCCGCCTGGCTGGACCATGACGTCTGGGGCGCGGACGACCGGCTGTGGTAGGCGCCCGCCCCCTGTCCGCGACCCGGTGGCGGAATGCCCGCTGGCTGGTCCTCGCGCCCCATGCCGACGACGAGACCCTCGGCGCCGGCGCCCTGATGGCCGAGGCGGCCGGCGAGGGCCGGCTGGCGGCGGTGGTCTATCTGACCGATGGAGCGGGATCACACCCCCATCCGGATGACGCCAGCCGGTCCCGTCTGAAAGCCATGCGCAGGGCCGAGGCGATCGCAGCCTGCCGGATCCTGACCGCTGGCGCGGGCCCGACGCCCCGGTTTCTGGACTGGCCGGACGCCGCCCCCCATGCAGCGGGATCTCCGTCATGGCGGCGTTCAGAGCGGGCGCTGGCCAGTCTCTGTCGTCGCGAACGCATCGACGCCATCGCCGTCACAGCGCGGCAGGAGCCCCACTGCGATCACGCCGCTGCGGGGCAGCTGGCGCGGAGCGCGGCGGCCGCCGCCCTTCGCCCGGTTTCCGTGTTCGAATACTGCGTCTGGGGCGAACCTCCGCTGCACAGGCCGACGGTCGTCACCCGGCCGATGGCGACCGGCCGCCGCGCCGCCGCCCTGGCCGCCCACCGGTCCCAGCTCACCCCCGCCTTCGGCGACGGGTTTCGTCTGCCGGCGCGACAACGCCTCATGCCGCGCTCCGACCGTCTCTACCTGGCGAGAACCCCATGACCCGCCCTGACCAAAGCCTCCCTGCCGACTATTTCGAGACGATGTTCAGCGGCGATCCCGATCCCTGGAGGCTGCAGACCAGTCCCTATGAGGCCGCCAAGTTCGACCGCTCGATCCAGGCTCTGGACCAGCGCCGCTATGGACGCGCGCTGGAGATCGGCTGCGCCGGGGGATCCCTGACCCGCAGGCTCGCGGGCCAGGCCGAGGACCTGCTGGCGATCGATATCAGCGAGACCGCCCTCTCGCGCGCACGCCAACGTTGCGCAGACCGGCCGCAGGTGCGTTTCGCCCGCATGGCCTTTCCGGAGGCGACCCCGGATGAGGGGGACTTCGATCTGATCGTCCTGTCGGAGGTCGCCTACTACTGGGCGGACGCGGATCTCGACCGTGCGGCCCGCTGGACGGGAGCGGCCCTGGCTGGGGGCGGCGACCTGCTGCTGGTCCATTACACCGGCGAGACCGACTATCCGCAAGCGGGCGACGGCGCCGTCGAGGCCCTGGCCCGCGTCCTGCGCGACCGGATGGTCGTGCTCCATGCGGAGGTCCACCCGCGATATCGGCTGGACCTGTGGCGACGCCGATGACGGGCCTCAGCGCCCTGACCCTCGTCAGAAACCGGGAACCCCACCTGTATCGCCTCATTGAGGGTCTGGGCCGCAGCCTGACGCCGCCGCTGGAGCTGGTCGTCGTCGATATGAGCGACACCCCTCTGCCTCCGCTCTCCGGGGTCGGGTTTCCCGTCACCGTCAAGCGCCTGGCGACCGACGGCCTGCCCCTGGCCCAGGCCCGCAATCTCGCCGCCCGGCACGCCCGGGGCGACCGGCTGCTGTTCCTCGACGTCGACTGCATCCCCATGGCCGGCCTGGTCGATCTCATCAACGGCGAACTGGCGCGGGACGATGTTCTGGTCTGCGCCGAGGTCCGGTATCTGGGTCCCGGGGCGGTCCACGACGGCTGGACGGAACGGGGCCTTGCGGCCGTGTCACGGCCCCATCCGGCCCGCCCCTTTCCCGCGACGGGGCGCCGGATAGAGCCGAACGCCGGCCTTTTCTGGTCCCTCTCGTTCGGCATTCGCCGATGCGCCTTCGAAGCGGTCGCCGGCTTCGACGAACAGTTTTCAGGCTACGGCGCCGAGGACACCGATTTCGGGTTCCGCTGCCGCGACGCCGGATTGCCGCTGGTTTTCGCGGCGGGGCCCGGCGCCTTTCACCAGCACCACGAGGTCTATCATCCGCCGCTCCAGCATTTCGACGCGATCATCGCCAATGCGCAGCGCTTCCACCGCCGGTGGGGCCTTTGGCCGATGGACGGGTGGCTGAGGGCGTTCGACGCGATGGGCCTGATCGAATATAAAGGCGACGGCCTGCGTCGCCTGCGCGCGCCCGAACCGTCGGAACTGTCCGCCGCCCGCCGGTCGGCCGACGTCTTTTTCTGATCGAGACGTCGCCAGCCGGCATCCTTCCGGCTGCACCGGAAATCCGGGAAATCCGCACGGCTCAGTCCGCCGCCGGCCGGGCCTCGCTCCAGACATCGAGGTTCGTCTCACGGCCGACAAGGGCGAGGCCCGAGGCGATGGACTCGAACTCGCCGCCGGTCTCGATCCGCCCGGCGCCGAAGCGTCGATTGAAGATGTCTCTCACGGCGGGCACAAACGACGTGCCGCCGGTCAGGAAGATCCGGTCGATCTGACCGGGCGCGAGACCCGACCGGTCGATCGCTTCATCGACGGCCTTTTCGATGGCCGCCAGCTCAGGCGCGATCCAGCCCTCGAATTCGGAGCGCCGGACCGGCGTCTCGATGCGGATCGAGCCGGCGACGAAAGAGAACACGGCCTGCTCATCCTGCGACAGGGCGATCTTCAGTCTCGATACGGCCTGGTAGAGGGCATAGCCGTGATTGTCGTCGAGGATCTCGATCAGGCGTTCGAGCTTGTGAGGCTCCAGGGCGGTGCGGGCCAGGGCGCGGATGTCGCGCATGTCCCTGGACGCCCTCAGCAGCGCCAGTTGATCCCACCGCGCAAACGCCGAGTAGTAGCGCTGGGGGATCGGCAGGATCTTGCCGGCCGCGTGGTACTGTCCCCCCTTTCCCAGTTCGGGCGAGACCAGTTGGTCGATGATCCGGTAGTCAAAGGCGTCACCCGCCACCCCGACCCCGGAACGCGCCAGGGCTGCGGACCGGAGGCCCTGTTCAGACCGTTCAAAGCGGACGACGGAAAAGTCGCTGGTCCCGCCGCCGAAGTCGGCGACCAGGACATTGGCGTCCGTCTTGAGCGTCCGGGCGAAGAAAAAGGCCGCGCCGACCGGCTCGAAGGCGTAGCGGATGTCGGTGAAGCCGAGGCGGGCGAAGGCGGCCTCGTAACGCGCCAGCGCCAGCCGTTCGTCCGGCGCGCCGCCGGCGAAGGTCACGGGCCGGCCCACGATCACCCGGGCCGGCAGGGCGGCCATCGCCTCCCCGCCGTGTGCGCGCAGACGCAACAGGAATGCGCCAAGGAGGTCCTCGAACCTGTAGCGACGGTTGTCGATCACCGTATCGGTAAAGGCGGCGCTCGCGGCGAAGGTCTTGAACGACTGGATGAAGCGGGTCTCCAGCGCCTCCTCGACATAGGCCTCGATGGCCCAGGGGCCTGCCTCCACGATCCGCTCGGGCGGTTGCCCGCCGACCGCCGGCCGGATCTGGAAACTCAGGGTCGACCGAAACGCCGTCACCTCGCCCGTCGGCGCGTCCAGCCGCACGACGACCGCCTCGCCGTCCGGTCCCGCGATGGCGACGACGGTGTTGGTCGTGCCGAAATCGATGCCGACGGTCGGCGCGATGGGAGAGGACACAGGCAGGGCTCCGGGCAGTGGGCGGCGTTCCTGGCCCAGACTCCGGGGCGTGTCACCCCGCAATCTGGCGAAGTGCGCCTGTGCATTCGAGATCCGGAGGGTCTGGCGGAGACGGAGGGATTCGAACCCTCGGTACCCCTTACAGGGTACGACGATTTAGCAAACCGTTGCCTTCAGCCACTCGGCCACGTCTCCGGCAGGCGCCGTCGATAGCGAAGTGATCGGCCGCTTGCAATCCGCATGGACGAAATCCTTGCCGCGCGCCTCCATGGCGGAACGCCGGTGTTAACGCGACATCCACGCCGGCTGTGCAGAATGCGGCTACGGCACACCCTGCGGACGTCGATGACCCACACCCTGATTCCTGAATTTTCCGGCTCTGGCGCAGGGCGGGTCCGACCGTCGAAGCGCATTGCGGCCGGGGTCGGGACCGCCGTCGCCGCTCCCGTGGCCAGCCCCGGCGTCGCAGCCGATTCGCCGGCCGCCCGCCGCGGGCCGTTCCGCCCCGACGTCTGGCTGAGCACACGCCAGCGCAGCTCCGCACGGCTGGCGGGTCACGCCTTTCATCTGGTCGATCTGGCCGTGCTCTGGGGCGCGACCCTGTATGCGGCGGCCGGCGGCGAGGCCGCGTCTCTGGCGACGGTGTCGGTTGTGGCGGTGCTGCCGCTGGTCGTGGCCGCCCTGATCCTCCAGGCGCTCATGCCGTCACTGGGCTTCTACAGCTTCCGGCGCGACCACAATCCGGCCTGGCGCCTGGCCGCCCTCGGGGCCGTGATCCTCATGGCGGCCGGTGCAGCGTCCCTGCTGGCCTGGAGTCTGCCGGGGCGCCCGTCCCCGCACATCGGCGGCTGGCTGGCGTCGGTGCTGGCCGGTCTGGGCGGACTGCATCTGGTCTGGACCGGTCTGGTGGCGCACTGGCGGCGCAGCGGCGCCCTGACGCCCAATATCGTCGTGGTCGGCGCCACCCGGCACGCTGAACGGCTGATCCGCGAGGCGCTGCAGCGCCGCGACCTGAATGTTCTGGGCGTGTTTGACGACCGGCTGGCCCGTTCGCCGGAGGCTGTCGCCGGGGTGCCGGTTCTGGGCCGCGCCGACGACCTGCTGAAGCACCGGATGATCCCCTATGTCGACCGCATCGTCGTGGCCATCGATCCGACCGCCCACGCCCGGGTGCGCGAATTGACCGTCCGGCTGCAGGTCCTGCCCAATGCAGTCAGCCTGCTGGTCGATCCGCAGGGCGACGCCGAGCGTGACGCCGCCCTTGAAAAACTGGCCCGGGCCCCGCTGGCGCCCCTGACCGCGCCGCGCAGCCCCGACCGCCGCGCCTTCAACAAACGGCTTCAGGACGTGCTGGTGGGCAGTCTCGCCCTGGTGCTGGTTGCCCCGGTGATGGGTCTTGTCGCCCTCGCCATCCGTCTGGACAGCCCGGGGCCGATCTTCTTCCGCCAGCGCCGCCACGGCTTCAACCACGAGGAGATCGTGGTCTGGAAATTCCGCTCCATGCGTCATGAGGCCGCCGACGCGACCGCCTCGCGCCAGGTGACGGTCGACGACGACCGGGTCACCCGCGTGGGCAGGATTCTTCGCTCCACCAGCCTGGACGAACTGCCGCAACTGCTGAACGTGCTGAAGGGCGAAATGTCGCTGGTCGGGCCCCGTCCTCACGCCATCGGCATGAAGACCGGCCAGATTGAATCGGCCGCACTGGTGGCCGACTACGCCCATCGCCACAGGATGAAGCCCGGCATGACCGGCTGGGCCGCCGTCAACGGCTCGCGCGGCCCGCTGGACAGCGCCGCCGACGTGCGCCGTCGGGTACAGCTGGACGTCGACTATATCGAGCGCCAGTCCTTCTGGCTCGACCTCTGGATCATGGCCATCACCGTGCCCGTCCTGCTGGGCGACCGGACGGCGGTTCGCTGATCGGACGCACCCATGTTCTGGAAAGGCGTCTGGGGCTATCTGCCCGCCAACATCATCCAAGGGGTGGTCGGGTTTCTGGCCATCTTCCTGTTCACGCGCCTGCTTCATCCGGATGAGTTCGGCCGCTATGCCCTGGCCTATTCCATCCTGACCCTGGCCCATGTGGCGACCTTCAGCTGGCTGGAGGCGGCCATGGCCCGCTACTGGGCGGCCCAGAAGACGGCGGCCGAAATGGCCTCCCACTTCGCCAGCCTGTACCGCATGGCCTTCGTCATGATCGCCGCCTTTGTGGTCGTGGCCGGCCTGTTCCTGTGGCTGGCGCCGCTGGAGCCCCTGTTCAAGGTCGCCGTCGCCGCCGGTCTCGCCGGCTGCCCGGTCCGCTGTCTGGCCAAGCTGGCCCAGGAGCGGTTCCGCGCCGAGGGGCAGGTCGGGAAATCCGCCACGGTCGACATCGTCACCACCATCGGCGGCCTGGTCATCGGCGTCATCGCGGCCCTGATGGGCGCCGGCGGGGCGGCGCCCCTGATCGGCATCGGCCTGGCGCCGCTGGTCGTCCTGCCCTTCCTGCTGCCGGGAGAGCTTGAACAGGCTCGTGAAGGCGTCATCGACCACGCCCGCATCCGCAGCTACGCCGCCTATGGCTATCCGATCGCCGCCGGTCTGGCCCTGGCCCTGGTGCTGGCCTCGACCGACCGGTTCCTGCTGGCCGCCTTCATGGATGAGGCGGCCGTGGGCGCCTATCATGCCGGCTACAGCATCGCCAACCGGACGCTGGACGTCCTGTTCATCTGGCTGGGCGCCGCCGGCCAGCCGGCCCTCGTCATGGCGCTGGAGCGGGGCGGTCTGGACCGGCTCAGGGAGGCCGCCCGCGAACAGGCCTCGACCTTCCTGCTGATCGGCGTGCCGGCCGCCGCCGGGGTGGCCCTGGTGGCCCGGCCGCTGGGCGAGGTCATGATCGGTCCGGACCTGCGCGAGGCCGCCGCCGCCATCACCCCCTGGATCGCCCTGTCGGCGCTCCTCTATGGCATGACCGCCTACTATTTCGGCCAGGCCTTCACCCTCGCCCACCGGACGAAGCTGCTGCTGGTCACCATGACCGTGCCGGCGATCACCAATATCATCCTCAACATCATCCTGATCCCCCGTTTCGGCGTCATGGGCGCCGCCTGGTCGACGGCGGCCAGCTTCGCCATCAGCCTGACCACGGCGCGCATCCTGGGCGGTCGGGTGATGCCCCTGCCCGTGCCGTGGGAGGCCCTGATCCGCTGTCTGGTCGCGACCGGCCTGATGGCCGCGGCCGTCGGGGTCCTGCCCTCCATCGGCGGCTTCGCGGAACTGATGCTGGACGCCACCGTCGGCGGGCTGGTCTATGCGGCGGCGGCCCTGACCCTGAACGCCGCCGGCGTCCGCGACCTGGTCGTGCGCCTGTATCGCCGCCGTTTCGGCACGGAGGCCCCCGCATGAGCCCGGCCATCCTCCATGACAGCCCGACCCGGGAGGCCGCCAGTCCCGTCCTTTCGGTCCTGATCCCGTTCCTGCGCGACGATCCCCGGGACCTGCTGGCCCGGCTCGACACCGAGGCCGCCGCCCTCTGCGGCGCTGTCGAACTGGTGGTGCTTGACGACGGAACGGCGGACATCGGCCTGACCTCGGCCCTGACGGCCGTTGTCGACGCCATGACCCTGCCGGTCCGGCTGATCACGCTCGCGGCCAATGAGGGCCGGTCGATCGGACGCAACCGCCTGGCCTCGGCGGCGCGGGGCTCCAGCCTGCTGTTTCTCGACAGCGACATGCGGCCCGATACGCCCGACTTCCTCGGCCGCTGGGCCCGGCTGGTGCAGCACTCCGCCCCGCCGGTCGCCTTCGGCGGCTTTTCGCTCAAACAGGCGCCGACGGATCGTCGCTTCGCCCTGCACCGCGCCATGGCCGCCAGCGGCGAATGTCTGGATCATCTCGAACGATCGAAGACGCCGGAGAAGTACGTCTACACCTCCAACCTGCTGGTCCGTCGCGATGTCTTTGACGCCGAGGCGTTCGACCCGGCCTTCTCCGGCTGGGGCTGGGAGGACGTCGAATGGGCCATGCGGGTGTCACGCCGCTTCCCGGTGATCCATGTCGACAACCCCGCCACCCATATGGGTCTGGACACCGCCGCCGATCTGGCGCGCAAATACGAACAGTCGGCGCCGAATTTCGCCCGGGTGGCCGCCCTGCATCCCGACATCCTGGCGGCCTACCCCAGCTTCAGGGCCGCGCGTCTGCTGAAGCGAATCCCCGGCCGGGGCCTGTGGCGGCCGGTGCTGAAACAGGCGGCCCTGGCCGAAATCCTGCCCGCCCGTCTGCGGGCCTTCGCCCTGCGCCTGTATCGCACCGCCCTCTATGCCGAGGTGGTCTGACATGGCCGCTGGACCCGTCGCCGATATCGCCGTCATCGTCCCCACCCTGCGTCGCCCGGCGGAGCTGACCCGCGCCCTTCGCTCGGTCTTCGCCCAGACGGGCGTCGCCGACCGGCTGAGAGAGATTGTCGTGGTCGACAACGACCCCCGCGCCACGGCGCGCGAGGCCGTCGCCGCCCTGAAGGCCGAAAGCCCCTGCCCCCTGATCTACACGCACGAGCCCCGCCCCGGCGTGGCCACGGCGCGCAATGCCGCGCTGGCGATGACCGGCGCCCCGCTGATCGCCTTCCTTGACGACGACGAGGCCGCCGAATCGAACTGGCTGTCCGCCCTCGTCGCCGCGCAGACCTTCACCGGCGCCGATGTCGTCTTTGGGCCGATACAGGGGCGCGTGCCCGGGGGAACCGGCTGGACGACCGCCTATCTGGAGCGGTTCTTCGGGCGACAGGGGCCCGAGGCCACGGGTCTGATCGACCATGCCTACGGTTGCGGCAACTCGCTGATGGTGCGCGCCACGGCCCTGCCCGGCGCGGCGCCGTTCGATGCGGCCTCGGACCAGAGCGGCGGCGAGGACGACGCCCTGTTCTCGGCCCTGTCGGCGCGCGGCGGCCGGTTCGGCTGGGCGGCGGACGCCTGGGTCGACGAATTCGCCCCGCCGCACCGCGCCACCCTGGGCTACGCCCTCGCCCGCGCCTTCGCCTATGGCCAGAGCCCGCCCCAGATCGCCCATCGCGCCGGAAAGCCCGCGTCCGTGGCGTTCTGGATGGGGGTGGGCCTCGCCCAGTTCCTGATCTGGGGCGCAGCCTCGCTGGCATTGGCCCTTATCGCCAGCCCGAGGCGGGCCGGGACGCTTGACCGGGCCGCGCGCGGTCTCGGCAAGGTTCTGTGGATGCAGGGGCTCGAGCCGCATTTCTATGGCGCGCGCGAGCTTGAACGGCTGGAGAAGCTCAGCCCGTCAGCCGCTTGAGGAAGCCGGGCGGCTTGTAGCGCGACCGGTTTACCACCACGCCGGCGATACGCCCGCCGACGGCCTCGATCTCGTCCCTCAGGATCACCGGCTCATTGGCCGCCGTGCTCTCGGCCGCCACGACCAGGATCGTCGCATCCACGAACGGGGCCAGGACGATGGAGACATCGCTGCGATCCGCCGCCGGGCTGTCGATCACCACCGTATCGGCGTGTTTGCGCATGGCGTCCCAGTAGCGCGGATCGGGAACGGCCTCCGCCCTCTGTCCCGACCTCAGGCTTTCCGCCCTGAAACGGGTCACGAACAGCCGTCCGCCCATCAGGGGGCGGGCGGTCAGCAACCGGGCCGGAGGGACCGGATCGCCGTCGCGACCGACCAGTTGCGGCGATACGGCGAAAAACACTGAACCGTCCGGACTGGCGGCGGTCGTTTCCCCCATGCGTCCGAAGCGTTCGGGACGGGCGGCGACGGCGTCCTGCTGACCCTGCTGGGACAGGTCGGCGTCCACCAGCCAGACCGGCTTTCGCGCCCGGACGGCGGCCAGGCGCGCAAACTCGCGCGAGACCGTCGAGACGCCCTCGCCTGCTCCAGCCGCGACGAATTGGATCACCCGTCCCCGATAGGCCGGGGACGGTCCGAGCGCGGCCAGAAGGCCGGCCATTTCGGATGTGAGATCGACCATCGAATCGTTACGCGCCACTCTGGGCTTTCAGCCTAACACGGTCATGCCCGCCAGCGATCATCCCCGCCAGACCGCTCAGGCCTTGACCGGGGTGACGGCCAGAACCGGCATCTGCAAGGTGCGCCCGACCGAGGCAGGCGTCACGAACCCGCGTCGCGTCACCACCCGCAGCAGGCCGACGCACAGGGCGGTGAAGCCCGCGAACAGGATCACCAGCGCCAGCAGCGGGGCCTTCAGGCTGGATCCGCGGGTCGGCGCCGAGGCGCGCGACAGAACCTTCACATTGTCGGCGCCCTGGGCGACCAGATCGTTGTCAGCGCGGTTCTGGGCCCCGCGCTGCTGGAACTCGCGGATGCTGGCGGTCAGGACGTCGCGATTGCCCGCCAGAACCGCATTCTCGGACTCCAGCCGGGTCAGCCGGGCCTGACGATCCCGCAATATGGTCAGCTGGGCGTCCAGTGTGGCCAGACGGTCGACCAGGGCGTCGCGATCTGCGGCGGCATTGATGCGGTTGGTCTCCAGCTCGGTCCAGACCGTGCTCGGCCCGACCCGGACCTCCTTGGGGCCGACCGTATTGCCGCCGGCGACCAGGGCCTCCTGTTCGGCGATCCGGGCCTCGACGTCGCGCACCGGCTGGGCGTCAGGCTGATAGCGCGACAGGAGCTGAGCCCGCTCGGCCCTGAGGGTCCGGATCTGGTCCTGGGCCGACATGTTCAGGTCCTGCTGCAGGGTCACCTCGGCCGGCGTATTGCGCTGTTGCTGCTCCAGCGTCGCCACCCGCGCCGCCATCTGGCTCAGCTGGGCCTGGGTCAGCATCCGGTCGGTGAAGATCGACTGATAGGTGGCCGCCGCAGCGGCCTTGGTCGTCGCAAAATCGCCGATGTCGTTGGAGGCGAGGAACTGCTCATAGTTGCGGTCCACCTCGGCCAGTTCGTCCTCGAAAGTGACCCTCTGGGCGTCGATCGCCGAGGTCGAGGTGTCCTGAAACACCTCACGCCGGTATTCCCGATAGGCGTCGATCAGGGCGTTCAGCACCCGGGCGGACTTTTCAGCGTCGTCGCTCTCATAGCTCAGGGCGATCACCGGGCTGAGCGGGGCGGTGCCGATCTCCAGACCGTCGTGGATGGATTTGATCGCGTCGCCTTCCTGTTTGGCGACGGACCCCCTGGCGGGCCGGCCCGGCTTGTGGAAGGTCTCCAGCCCCAGCGACCGCACGGCGCGCAGGGCGACCTCGCGGCTTTGCAGGATCTTGGCCTCGGTCACCGCCACCTCGCCGGGCGCCGGGGCCTGGGACGACCGTTCGGTCAGGGCCCCGACCCGGGGCTCATAGGCGTATTCCTGGCCGGCGCCCGCATAGAGGTCGGCGCTGGCCACATAGGTCTTGCGAATCGTCATCACCGCCGCAGCGCCGATGGCCGCGACCAGAATGAACACCAGCACCATGATCCAGAACTCACGGAACAGCAGGCCGATGATGTCGGCCAGTCCGTATCTGGGTCGCGCCGGTACATAGGCCGTCGATCGCATGGGCGAATCCGTGGATGAGTTAGCAGGCCAGATGCTTGGCCCACCCGCGTTAACCAGTCGTTACCCATGATTGCCGAAGGTCGCTTCACAGGCTCGACCCTGCCGATTCCCGACCTCGCTCCCTCATCCAGGCGCCCCGCATGACCGCCGACCGTCGTTCCCTCCTGATCGCCATGGGCGCTGTGGCCCTCTCGGGCTGCGGCGGCCGCATCGCCATGCCGGAGCTGGGCCTCGGCGGCTATGACAACGGCTCGGGCGGCTATGCGGGACCGGCGGGCGCCGGACCGGCCGATCTGGATTTTGCGGACTGGTCGGACGCCGAACCGGAATACCTGCTGTATCCCGGCGACGAGATCGAGGTGGCCACCCCCACCGCCCCGGAAAACACCCGCACGGTCAAGGTGGGGCCCGACGGTCGGATCGCCATGCCTCTGGTCGGTCAGGTGATGGCGGCCGACCGGTCGCTGTATGAGTTGCAGCAAACCCTTGGCGGCGCCTATGCGCGGGTTCTGGTCCGTCCCGTGGTCGAGGTCAGCCTCAAGACCGCCGGCCCGATGCGCGTCTGGGTCGATGGCGAGGTTCGGACGCCGGGCGTCTATGAGATGACCGGCGACATGGAGGCGCTTCAGGCGGTGATCCAGGCCGGAGGCGTCCTGCCTTCAGGCAAGCTTCAGAATGTGGCCCTGATCCGTCGTGGCCCGGGCAATCGTCGAATGATGCGGGTGATCGATCTGCGGCAACGGCGAGGCGACGCCATTCCCCTGCGACGCGGCGACATCCTGTTCGTGCCGCGCTCGAACCTCGGCGAACTGGCCGCCTTCTTCACCCAGGTGAAGGCCGCCCTGCCCATTGGCTTCACCTATAGCATCAACGGCCAGTACCAGCAGTTTCCCTGACTTTCGGGCCGCGGTCGTCGGCCCTGCGGGACCTCCCGACCCGACGCGGCCTGTCTCGTGCAAGCCGCCAACGATGGGGGGCCTGCGCTCAGGTAGTGAGCGACCGCGTCGCGAACGTAGCCCGGCGCAAAGCGCCCGGCCGCTTACGCGGCCAGGGTAACGGCGCCGGCGTCGATGTAGCGGCGGGCCGCCTTCTGGGCCTCGGCGATCTCCTCGCGTTCCATTTCCATGGACATCTCGCGGCGATAGACGCGGGCCTCGATCGAGCCCTTCATCGCGGCCAGGTTGAAGATCATATGGGCCGAGACCCGATCCATCGGGCAACCGCCCGAGCCGGACGAGTACATCATGCCCAGATGGAACAGCGCGTCGCCGTCCATGTCGGGCGTGGGCAGCGGCAGGGCCTGGGCCTCGCCGTCGAAATCTTGCGCCAGTTCTTGCGCGGTCATCGTTCCATCCTCCAAACGCGCCCGTTCTGGGCCCGCCTTGATATCGCCATGGAACACCCGCCGGCTTGAAGTTAAAGTTAACGCCAAATCTGGAAAAAGCTGTTTTTTGTAAAGGACTTATGAAGACTTACCGCGCTGTTCAGTCATCGTAAACGCCCCGGAAACCCCGCGTTTACGGACATGTACAGAACGGTTAACGCGCGCTCTGTCCAAACAGCGTCCGACGCGCCGCCTCGGCCTGGGCGCCCGACGCCGCCAGATTGCGTCGCAGGTCCTCGCCCAGGGCCCGGCCCGCCCGCACCGCCGGCCGCGCGCCCACCCGCTCCATCCAGGCCGCCAGATGGGGGAAGTCCGCCAGGCTCTGGCCCTGCAAGGTCGGCAAGATCCACGGCCAGGCCGCCATGTCGGCGATCGAATAGTCTCCGGCCAGATAGTCACGGTCCGCCAGCCGGCGGTCCATGACGCCATACAGTCGGTTCGTCTCGTTCGTGTAGCGTCTTACGCCATAGGCCAGATGGCGCTGATCGGCGGTCATGGCGGGCGCATACTGGCGGAAATGATGCGTCTGACCCGCCATGGGGCCCAGACCGCCGACCTGCCAGAACAGCCACTGGTCGACCTCGGCCTTGCCGCGCGGGTCCTGGGGATAGAACAGGCCCGACTTCACGCCGAGATATTGCAGGATCGCGCCGGACTCGAAAATCGCCAGAGGCTCGCCGTCCGGCCCGTCGCGGTCGACGATGGCCGGCATCCGCCCGTTGGGGCTGAGGGCCAGGAACTGCGGCGTGAACTGCTCCCCCGTCCCGATGTTCACCGGCCTCATCTCATAGGCCAGACCCATCTCCTCCAGGGCGATGGACACCTTCCAGCCGTTGGGCGTTGGCCAGTACCAGAGTTCAATGGGGCTTGGCATGGGGGATCCGCAGGTTCGGCCGCGACCCGGGCGGCCGCCGCCGGCAGGGTCTCCCGGCGGGCGCCGGGGCGTCAAGTCGCCCCCTTTGAAACCTGTCATCACCGTTCAGAACGAGTTCATGCGCCGGGTCCGATGGTGGCGTCATCTTAAACGGGGTCGGACGCCTTGAAACGTCTTCGCCCATCGGGAGGAACGAGGATGAACCGCTTTACCAAGGCCGCTCTGGTCGCCCTGGCCCTGGCCGCCACAGCCGCGCCGCTGGCCGCACAGGCGCAGGACCGTGATCGCGGCGATCGCCGCGAACAGCGTCAGGACAACCGCGGCGATCGCCGCGAGTACCGTCAGGAGAACCGCAACGATCGGCGCGACTATCGTCAGGACGATCGCAGCGACCGCCGGGATTTCCGTCAGGACTGGCGCAATGATCGCCAGGACTACCGTCAGGACGCCCGTCACGACCGTCGCTATGACCGCAACAACCGCAACTGGTATCAGGGCCGCGCGGACTTCCGCGACTATCGCGGCGCCCGGCCCGGCTACTGGTACGCCCCGAACCGCGGCTACTATCGGGTCGATCCGCGCTACGCCAACTACCGGTGGCAACGGGGCGGCTATCTGCCCTCGGCCTATCGCGGCTACTATGTGAACGATCCCTACGTCTACGGCCTGCGTCCGGCGCCCTATGGATATCGCTATGTCCACGCCGGCAGCGACATCGTCCTGATCGCCGTCGCCACCGGACTGATCGCGAGCGTCTTCGGCAATATGTACTGACCCTCGGGTCGGTGTGAGTGAGCCCCGCAAGCCTCTGGTTTGCGGGGCTTTTTCATGTCCGAAAGTTAATCTGTGACCGTCGGTTGTTCAGATACGGTTCATGGGAAAACGCCGATCCTGTGTTCAAGCCGCCCGATGGGGCGTGCGGGGAAAACGACCATGAAACGCCAATTGATGGCCTTCGCCGCCATCGCCGCCTTCGCCCTTCCGACCCTGGCGCCGCTCTCGGCCCTGGCCCAGGAACGCGGAGATCGCGGCTCCGAAGACCTCGCCCAGGCGCCCCAGCGCGACCGGGGCCGTCCGGGCCGCAGCGACAGCCCCCAGGAGCGGGCCAACCGCGCCTCCGGGGGCGTTGATCGCGCCGCCGGGGCCGCCCGACCGGCGCGGGATGAACCGCGCAGCGAGCCGGCGCGCGAGCGCCCGGCCCAGCGTCCTGACTTCGGGCGTCAGGATCGCGGCGACAGCCCCCAGGACCGCGCCAACCGCGCGTCCGGCGGCGTCGACCGCGCGATGGGCGGACAGGGCCGGCCCGACCGGCAGCCTTCCCCCCAGACCCGGCCTGATCGTCCCGCCGGCGGCTGGAACAATGGCGGCGGTCGTCCTGACCGGGACGGTCGTGACCGGGATCGTCCCCGGACGCATGACGAGATTGTTCAGGATCGCGCCAACCGCGCCTCCGGCGGCGTCGACCGCGCCAACGGCCAGGGCCGTCCCGACCGCCCGGACTCCCGGCCCGACCGGCCCAATGGCGGATGGAACGGCAATGGTCCGAACCGGCCCGGCAACTGGGACCGCAACCGCGATCGCGACCGGCACCGTCAGGACTATCGCAACCGCTTTGACAGCAACCGCTGGCAACGCGACTGGAACCGCAGCCAGCGCTCGGACTGGTGGCGCAACGACCGCCGCTTCCGCAGCTGGAGCGGCGTCCGGATCGGCTTCTATTTCGCCCCGGGCTACGGCTACTACAGTGTGCCGCGTCAGTACTATGGCCAGCGCTTCTATGAAGGCCAGTACCTGCCGTCGATCTTCTGGCGCTACCAGATGAACGACTACCGCACCTACGGTCTGGGCTATCCGCCCGAGGGGACGCGCTGGGTCTATGTCGACAACTCGATCTATCTGATCGACGAGTACGACGGCTATATCATCGACGTCGTCCGCGACTTCTGGCGCTGGTAGGCGTCCCCGGAAGGAACGAGGCCCCGGAGAGCGATCTCCGGGGCCTTTTTCGTGTCCACCGTCATGGTCGAAATCAGGTCTGATCCTGAACCCCGCGTTCAGCGCGGGTTCAGGCGAAAACCCTCAATCTTCAGACAGTCGGATTGTCTCGTCGGCCCCGGTCGGCGAGCCCTGAGGAAAGGAAACAGACCGTGTTGAACAAGACCCTGATGATCGCCGCCATTGCGGCCACCACCGCCCTCGCCGCCCCGATGGCCGCCTCGGCCCAGTCCTGGGGCGACCGCGACCGTGACGGCCGCTACGAGCGCTGGGAACGCCGCGCCGACCACAACCGCCACGACGGCGGCCGCTACACGGAGCGTGAGCGATACAATGACTGGCGTCGCGGCGTCCGCGACCAGCGTCGGGACTACCGTCAGGACTATCGCCGCTGGCAGCGCGGTGCGGTGATCCCCCACGACTACCGCCGTCACTGGTACGTCAGCGACTACCGCCGCCACGGCTGGCGCGCCCCGCCGCGCGGCTATGGCTATTACCGGACCGACACCGGCGACATCGTCGTCGCCGCCCTCGCCACCGGCGTGATCCTGTCGCTGTTCAACAACTAGGACATCTGACGTCCGTCATCCTCGGGCTTGACCCGAGGATCGGATGTTCTTCATCCGGAACGGCAAAGGGGCGCTCCATCGTTGGAGCGCCCCTTCTTCTGTCCCCTCGGTCCCCGCCCGATCCTCGGGTCAAGCCCGAGGATGACGGCGGTTACAACCCCAGCTTCGCCTTCAGGATCTCATTGACCGCCGCCGGATTGGCCTTGCCGCCGGTCGCCTTCATCACCTGACCGACGAACCAGCCCAGCGCCTGGGGCTTCTCGGCCACCGCCGCCGCCTTGTCGGGGTTGGCGGCGATGATCTCGTCGATGGCGGTCTCGATGGCGCCGGTGTCGGTGACCTGTTTCAGCCCGTGCTTTTCGACGACCTCGGCCGGCGAGCCCTCGCCGTTCCAGACGTGGTCGAACACCTCCTTGGCGATCTTCGACGAGATGACGTCGGTCTCGATCAGCTCGACCAGCTGGGCGACATGGGCCGCCGGCAAGGGGTTCTCGCTGAAGTCCTTGTTGGCCAGGGTCAGCCGGGCCGAGACCTCGTTGGTCACCCAGTTGGCCACCAGCTTGGCGTCGCGCCGCCCTGTTCCACATCCTTGGGCCGCCGCCTCGAAATAGTCGGCCTTGGCCTGGTCGGAGATCAGCACCACCGCGTCGTACAGCGACAGCCCATAGTCGGCCATCAGCCGCTTGCGCTTGGCGTCGGGCAGTTCCGGCAGATTGGCCCTGATCTCGTCGATCCAGGCCTGTTCCAGCTCCAGCGGCAACAGGTCGGGGTCGGGGAAGTAGCGATAGTCCATCGCCTCCTCCTTGGACCGCATCGACCGCGTCTCGTTCTTCGTGGGATCGTACAGGCGCGTCTCCTGATCGATCTTGCCGCCGTCCTCGAGGATCTCGATCTGGCGCCGGGCCTCGTGGTTGATGGCCTGGGAGATGAAGCGGAACGAGTTGACGTTCTTGATCTCGCAACGCGTGCCCAGATGGCTGAATTCGCCCGTCGCCTTGAACTTCGCGTACTGGCCGTCGCGGCACACCGAGACGTTGACGTCGGCCCGCAGATTGCCCTTCTCCATGTCGCCGTCGCAGGCGCCGAGATAGATCAATATGGTCCGGATCTTCTTCACATAGGCCACAGCCTCTTCCGGCGACCGAATGTCCGGACGCGACACGATCTCCATCAGGGCCGTGCCCGCCCGGTTCAGATCGACATAGGAATGGGTCGGCGACAGGTCGTGGATCAGCTTGCCTGCATCCTGTTCCAGATGCAGACGCTCGATGCCGACGTTGAAGAACTCCCCGTCCTCGCCCTCGACCTCGACGACGCCTTCACCGACGATCGGATGGTAAAGCTGGCTGATCTGATAGCCGGTCGGCAGGTCGGGATAGAAATAGTTCTTGCGGTCGAACTGGCTGAACAGATTGATCTTGGCGTTCAGGCCCAGGCCGGTCTTCACCGCCTGTTCGACGCAGTGCCGGTTCAGCGTCGGCAGCATGCCGGGAAAGCCCGCATCGACCAACGAGACCTGGGCGTTCGGCGCGGCGCCGAAGCCCACGGCCGCCCCCGAAAACAGCTTGGCGTTCGACGCCACCTGGGCGTGGATCTCCAGCCCCATGACGATTTCCCAAAGGCCGGTCCGGCCCTGGATGAGTTTGGATGTGTCGGTCATGCTCACCACCACTTCTCCGCCTTGCCGGTGAACCCGGCGGCCCGTTCCAGCGCCCCGGCGACCTGGAAGACCGTCGCCTCGTCCAGCGCCTTGCCGATGACCTGCAGACCCAGGGGCAGGCCGTTGGCGTCCACGCCGGCAGGCACCGAAATGCCCGGCAGGCCGGCGAGGTTGGTCGTCACCGTGAAGACGTCGTTCAGATACATCTTCACCGGATCGATCTGCTTGTCGCCCAGGGCAAAGGCGGCCGACGGCGTCGAGGGCGTCAGGATGGCGTCGACCCGGTCCCAGACATTGTCGAAGTCCTCGGCGATGCGGCGACGCACCTTCAGCGCCTTCACATAGAAGGCGTCGTAGAACCCGGCCGACAGCACATAGGCGCCGATGGTCAGGCGGCGCTGGACCTCCTTGCCGAAGCCCTCGGCCCGGCTGGTCTCATAGAGGTCGTTCAGGCTGGTCGGCCCCTCGGCGCGATGGCCGAACCGCATGCCGTCATAACGGGCCAGGTTCGACGAGGCCTCGGCCGGCGCCACGATATAGTAGGTCGGCAGGGCATATTTGGTGTGCGGCAGGCTGATGTGGACGATCTCGCAACCGGCGTCCTTGAGCCATTCGATGCCCTCGGCCCAGATCTTCGACATCTCCTCCGGCATGCCGTCGACGACATATTCCGAGGGCACGCCGATACGCAGACCCTTGACCGACTTGCCGACGAACGGGGTCCAGTCGGGCGTCGGAATGTCGAGGCTGGTCGAATCCCTGGCGTCGAACGAGCACATGGAGTTCAGCAGCAGGGCCGCGTCCTCGACGGTCTTCGCGATCGGCCCGGCCTGGTCCAGCGAACTGGCGAAGGCGACCATGCCGTAGCGGCTGGCCCGGCCGTAGGTCGGCTTGATCCCCACCGTGCCGGTGAAGGCGGCCGGCTGGCGGATCGACCCGCCGGTGTCCGAGGCTGTCGCGGCCAGGCACAGGTCCGCCGCCACCGCGCTGGCCGATCCGCCCGAGCTGCCGCCCGGCGTCAACAGACTGTTCGAATGCGTTGATTTCCAGGGATTGACCACGGGCCCAAAGGCCGAGGTTTCGTTGGACGAGCCCATGGCGAACTCGTCCATGTTCAGCTTGCCCAGCATCACCGCCCCGTCGCGCCACAGGTTGGCGGTGACGGTCGATTCATAGGGGGGCACGAAGCCGCGCAGCATGTTCGACCCGGCCGTCGTCTGGACGCCCTCGGTGCAGAACAGATCCTTGACGCCCAGGGGCGCGCCTTCCAGCACCCCGCCCTGCCCGGCCGCGATCCGGGCGTCGGACGCCTTCGCCATATCGATCGCCTTGTCGGCCGTGACCTCGATGAAGGCATTCAGGGTCGGGTTGGCGGTCTCGATCCTGGACAGGAAGGCGCGGGTGATCTCTTCGGACGAGAAGGCCTTGGACTTCAGGCCGTCGACGGCGCCCTTGAGGGTCAGTGTGGTCAAATCGCTCATGACTATTCGACCACCTTGGGCACGACATAGAATCCTTCGGCGGCGCTGGGCGCGTTCGACAGCACGTCGGCCGCCTTGTTGCCGTCGGTGACCACGTCGTCGCGCAGGCGCAGCGGCTGGCTGACGTTGGACGTCATCGGCGCCACCCCCTCGATATCCACCTCGTCGAGCTGCTCGATCCAGGCGAGGATGCCGTTCAGCTCCTGGGCCAGCGGCTCCAGCCGGTCCTCGGGGGTCTTGATGCGGGCGAGGTGCGCAACCTTGCGCACGGTCGCGGCGTCGATGGCCATGCGGCCCTCCAGTCGTCCGTCGTGGGGTGGAATGAACCGCCGGGATTAGCCGTCCGGTCGCGGATTCACAAGGTTTGCGCCTTCGCAACAGGAACATCGTGGCCTATGCAGCCGCCGTGCCCGTCCTCGACCTGACCGCCCTGCCCGCCGCCTGTCCGCCGAACACGGCCTGGATGGGTCTGGATCTGGGCGAAAAGACCATCGGCGTGGCGGTGTCCGACACCAGCCGGATGATCGCCAGCCCGCTGGAACTGATCCGCAAGTCGAAGTTCACCTTTGAGGCCGAGCGGCTGTTCAAACTGATGGATCACCGCAAGGTCTCGGCCCTGATCATCGGCCTGCCGTTGAACATGGACGGGACCGAGGGGCCCCGCGCCCAGTCGTGCCGCGCCTTCGCCCGCAATCTGGAGCGGCTGCGCCCGATCCCCATCGCCTTCCAGGACGAACGGCTGTCGACCAGCGCCGTCGAACGGTTCCTGATCGGGGAGCTGGACCTGAACCGCAAGCGCCGGGCCCAGGTCGTGGACCGCACCGCCGCCGCATGGATCCTGCAGGGGGCCCTGGACCGTTTGCGGATATGACCGCCCTGATCGCCGGCATCCTGCCGGTCTTCGTCCTGATCGCCCTCGGCTATGGACTGCGCAAGTCGAACTTCCTGCCCGACGCCGCCTGGCGGCCGATCGAGAAACTGTCGATCAACTGGCTCTATCCGGGCTTCCTCGTGCCCGCCATCTGGCATGCCGACCTGTCGGGCGGCAGCGCCCCGGCCGCGGCCGGGGCCGCCGTCGTCGCCATCCTGATCGTTTCAGCCGGCGCCCTGCTCGCCAAACCCTTCCTGACGATCGAGGGCCCCGCCTACACCAGCGTCTTCCAGGGCGTGATCCGCTGGAACAGCTTCGTCTTCCTGCCGGTCATCCAGTCGGCTTATGGCGAGCGCGGACTGGCCCTGGCGGCGGTCATGATCGCCTGCATCATCCCGGTGACCAATATCGCCTGTGTCGCCGTCCTGGCCCGCTGGGGCGCCGACCAGCGCGGCGTCCGCCCGCTGGCCCTGATCAAGGCCATGCTGGCCAATCCGATCCTGATGGCCTGTCTTCTGGGGCTGGCGCTGAATTTCGCCCGCGTTCCCCGCATCCCCGGCATCTCCGAGACCCTGGCGCTGCTCGGCGCCGGGGCCCTGCCCCTGGGCCTGATCGTGGCCGGCGCCGGCCTCAGCTTCGCCGAGGTGGCCCGGCGGAAATGGACCATCGGCGCCGTCTCGGTCGTCAAACTGGGCGTCATGCCGGCCCTGATGTGGGGGCTGTGCGTCCTGTTCGGCGGCGACGAACTGGCCCAGGGCCTGGCCCTGCTGTGCGGCGCCGCGCCCGGGGCGGCCGCGGCCTATATGCTGGCCCGCCAGATGGGCGGCGACGCCCCGCTGATGGCCGGGATCATCGCCCTGACCACCGTCGGCAGCGCGGTGATGATCCCGATCCTGCTGGCGGTATTCCAACTGGGCCAGGGCGTCACATAGCTTTGCCGGAAATCTGCGCCCGGACGCTTCGCATCCGAACCGATTCCGCTGGGGGCATTTGCGCGAAATCTGCGCCCGGACGCTTCGCATCCGAACCGATTCCGCTGGGGGCATTTGCGCGAAATCTGCGCCCGGACGCTTCGCATCCGAACCGATTCCGCTCTATAGCCAGACCTTGATGACCCAGCTGACCGTGACCGAGCCCGAAATCCTCGAACGGCTGGCTCCGTTTCCGACGCCCCACTTCCTGTCCGCCGGCGATCTGAACGCCCCCACCGCCATGGCCCTGCTGGACCTGGCGGACGCCTTCGTCGACTTCAATCGCCAGTCGTCAAAAACCCTGTCGCTGCTGCGCGGACGGACGGTGGTCAATCTGTTCTTCGAGAACTCGACCCGCACCTCCTCCTCCTTCGAGATCGCCGCCAAACGGCTGGGCGCCGACGTCGTCACCATGCCGGTGGGCGCCAGTTCGGTGAAGAAGGGCGAGACCCTGATCGATACGGCGGTCACCCTGAACGCCATGAAGCCGGACATTCTGGTCATCCGCCACGGCGCCTCGGGCGCGGCGGCCCTGCTGAGCCAGAAGGTCGGCTGCGCTGTCGTCAACGCCGGCGACGGACGCCATGAACATCCGACCCAGGCCCTGCTGGACCTGCTCAGCCTGCGCCGCGCCTTTGGTGACGTCACCTCCCTGACCGTGGCCATCTGCGGCGACATCACCCACAGCCGGGTGGCGCGGTCCAATATCATCCTGCTGTCGATGCTGGGGTGCCGCGTCCGCCTGGTCGGCCCGCCCACCCTCGTGCCCGGCGACGCCGACCGCTGGGGCTGCGAGGTCTTCCACGACATGCGCGAGGGGCTTGCAGGCTGCGACGTCGTCATGATGTTGCGCCTGCAACTGGAGCGGATGGAGGGGGCTCTGGTCCCCTCGACCCGCGAATATTTCCGCTTCTGGGGTCTGGACCGGGAGAAACTGGCCTGGGCCGCGCCGGGCGCGAAGGTGATGCACCCCGGGCCGATGAACCGGGGGGTGGAGATCGATTCCGACGTCGCCGACGACCGGTCGGTCAGCCTGATCCAGGACCAGGTCGAGATGGGCGTCGCCGCCCGCATGGCCGTGCTGGCCGCCCTCTCCGCCCGGATCGGAGACGACCGATGATCGCCGCCGCACCCTCCCCACTGGCCATCGTCAACGCCCGCCTGCTGGACCCGGCGTCTGACTATGACGGCCCCGGCGCCGTCCTGATCGAGAACGGCCGGATCGTCGAGGTCGTGCACGGCGCCGCCACCGAACGTCCTGCGGGGGTCGAGATCGTCGACGCCGGGGGCCTGTGTCTCGCCCCCGGCCTGATCGACATCCGCGTCAGGACCGGCGAACCCGGCGCCGAGCCGCGCGAGACCCTGAAGTCCGCCAGCCTGTCGGCGGCGGCGGGCGGCGTCACCACCATCGTCATCCAGCCCGACACCGATCCGGCCATCGACGATCCGGCGATGATCGAGTTCATCCAGCGGCGCGGCGCGGCCCTGAACCTGGTCAATGTCCGGGCGGCCGGGGCGGCGACGCAAGGACGCGACGGGCTGCGCATGGCCGAGATCGGCCTGATGGATGAGGCCGGCGCCCTGTATTTCACCGATGGCGACCATGTCATCGCCAACAGCCGCACCCTGCAAAGGGTGATGAGCTATGCAGCCTCGTTCAACACCCTGATCGCCTGCCGTCCCGCCGACCCCTGGCTCAGCGAGGGCGCCGTGGCCACCTCGGGCGAGATGGCGACCCGGCTGGGCCTGTCGGGCGTCCCGGCCATCGCCGAACGCATCCAGCTGGAGCGCGACCTGGCCCTGGTCGAACAGACCGGCGTCCGCTTCCTCGTCGACCAGATCTCGACCGAAGGCGCGCTCGAGACCCTGGCCCGGGCGCGCAAGCGCGGGCTGGAGGTCTCGGCCTCGGTCTCCATCAACCACCTGTGTTTCAACGAACTGGACATCGGCGACTACCGGACCTTCTTCCGGCTGGACCCGCCGCTGCGCGCCGAATCCGACCGTCAGGCCCTGATCGAGGCCGTGCGCGAGGGTCTGATCGACATCGTCACCTCGGCCCACGCCCCGGCCCCGGCCGAGGACAAGCGCCGACCCTTCTCGGAGGCCATGCCCGGCGCCGTGGGTCTGGAAACCCTGCTGCCGGCCATGCTGTCCCTGCATCACGAGGACGGACTGGACCTGCTGGACGTCCTGCGCCCCCTGACCGCCGGCCCCGCCGGCGTCCTGGGTCTGGACAGCGGCGTCCTGGCCGCCGGCGCCCCGGCCGACCTCGTCCTGTTCGACCTCAACGCCCCGGTGGTCATCGACGCCTCCACCCTGAGGTCCAAGTCCCGCAACTCCCCGTTCGACGGCCGCAGGCTTCAGGGCAAGGTGACCGGGACCTGGGTCGCGGGCCGCCGGATTTTCTGACCCGGCCCCGCCTCAGGCGGTCAGCATCCGCCGGATCGCCATCCGGAACGGCGCCGCGGCCTGGGCCGCCCTCAGGGCCGCGCCCCGCGCCAGACGCATCGGCGGGGCGTCGTCGGTGAACAGTCGCAAAAGCGCGCGCGTGGCCTGAAACAGCGGCAGGGCCGCCTGCCTGTGCCGGGCCTCATAGCGGGCCATCAGACGGGCCGAACCGATATCGCCCCCCCGCGCCGACAGGATCAGCCTGGCCAGGGTCTCCTGGCCGAGCAGGCCCAGGTTGAACCCATGGGCCGTCACCGGGTGCATCCCCACGGCGGCGTCGCCGATCAGGGCGAAGCCCTCGCCCGCGAAACGGCGGCTCCAGCTCGTCACCAGCGGATAGGCGTGACGCGCGCCCAGCAGTTTAAGCCCGGTCCGCCGGCCCTTCAGCCGGCGCTCGACCTCGGCGTCAAAGGCGTCGGGCGGCAAGGCGGTCAGGGCGGCGATCTTGGGCGCATCCAGCGTCAGGACGACCGAGGACACCCGCTCCTCCGCGTCGGCGACGGGCAGCAGGGCGACGGTCTGGCCGTGGTCGAACCACTCGGTCGCCACATGGCCATGGGGCTGGTCGTGGCGCATGCGGCAGACCAGCATGCTGCGGCCCAGCCGGTCCATGTCCGCGCCTATGCCCAGCAGATCCCGGACGCCCGAGAACCGGGAATCGGCGACGACCACCAGACGCGCCTGCAACCGCTCGCCGTCGTCCAGCGTCAGGGTCCCCCCCGCCCCGGCCGCGATCTCGCACCCGACCACCCGGCGTCCGCAGACCAGGGTGACATCCGCCTGATCCGCCACCAGATCGATCAAGGCCTTGCGGATCAGGTGGTTGGAGATCAGAACGCCCAGCCGCTCACCGGCGCCGGCCTCGAATCTCAGGGCGAAGGGCGAGGCGCCGTCCAGGACGCAGGCCTGCCGCAGGTCCGAGATTTCCCCTTCCGGAATACGCTCCCAGACGCCAAGCGCTTTCAACGTCCGCATCGACCGGTGGGTCAGGGCGATCTCGCGGCCGTCCGGCCCGGGATTGTGCAGCACCGCCGCGCCCTGGGCCTCGACCACGGCGATGGACAGGCCGCTGGTCCGCAGCGACCGCGCCAGGGCCAGACCGGCGGGCCCCGCCCCGACCACGGCGACATCGAACGAAAGAGGATCCGTCATGGGCGCGACATTGCCGCCATCACAGGGCGGCCGGCCTTGATCCAGCGCAAAGGCGGATGGGGTCAGACACCCCCCAGACAGGCCCCGGCCTTCGCCGTCTCGGCCGCCAGCACACGCTGCACGACCAGGGGCGTATCGGTGGCGATGACGGTGACTCCCTCCCGGAACAGGTTGCGGTACTCCGACGGATCCCCGTCGGCCGCATACTGGTCGTCGCGACGCCGTCCGGCAGGCCCCAGCGTCCCGAACTGGACCTCGACCCCGCGTTCGCGCAGCGCCCGCCACAGCCCGGGCCGTTCCTCCCGCGTGCCGGTCCAGGCCAGCACCTGGGCCGCATTCAGTCCCTCGAGATCCGACGGCGACGACAGGCCGACCGACAGCATCATCTCGGGCGCCAGGGCGGCGACAGCCCGCGCGGTCGCGTCGGAATAGGTGATCAGGATGACCCGGTCCTGCGCGCCTGCGCGCCGCACCTCGGCCACCACGGCGCGGGCCAGCATCATCGTCGCCGCCTCATCCGAGGGCTTCAGGTCGATGGAGGCGATGGCGCCCACCCGCCCCGCCGCCGCCAGGGCCTCGGCGAGGGTCGGCGGGGCCTCGTCCAGCGTCCGGCCGCCCGGCGTCTTCAGCCGCGCCGACCGGACCTCGGCCAGCGTCAGGTCCGAGACCTTGCCGCGACCGGTCGTGGTGCGATCCAGCCCCTCGTCGTGCATCAGCACCAGCCTTCCGTCCCGGGTCAGGGCCGCGTCGATCTCCACGATCGCCCCGGGAATGGCCCGCCCGGTCGCCTCGATCGACGAGACCGCGTTCTCGGCCGCCTCGGGCGAGATCTGCCCCCGGTGCGCCGAGATCACCACACCCCCGTCCCGCATGCAGTCGAAATACCCCGCCAGGGCCGGGCCGGCGGGGGGCGCCGGCGCCGCCCCGCCCTCCATGGCGCACCCCGACCCGGCCAGAAGCACCGCACCGGCGACGATAAGGATGGATCGGTTCATGGGTCGGACTCCTTGGGCGGGCAGACATTCGCCAAGCGGGTCGCGGGGTCAAGTGACGGGCTCACGCCCCCCCGGGATCGCCACCCGTCGGGGCGGACACCCTTGCCCCCCGGCCACGCCCGACGCATCTTGGCCTGTATCTCAATCGAGGAGCGAATCACGTGCAGGATCTGGCGGCGGCGGCAATGGGCTCACTGGCCCTGGCGGCGGCGGGCGGCTATCTGCTCGGCTCGATCCCGTTCGGGGTGCTGGTCACCCGACTGGGCGGCGCGGGCGACGTGCGCCAGATCGGCTCGGGCAATATCGGCGCGACCAATGTCCTGCGCACCGGCCGCAAGGATCTGGCCCTGGCCACCCTGTTGCTCGATGCGGGCAAGGGGGCGGTCGCCCTGCTTCTGGCGCGCTGGCTGCTGGGCAGCGAACTGGCCGGCTGTATCGCCGGCGGCGCGGCCTTCCTCGGCCACCTGTTCCCGGTCTGGCTCAGGTTCAGGGGCGGCAAGGGCGTGGCCACCTTCTTCGGCCTGTTGCTGGCGGCCCACTGGCCCCTGGGCCTGATGGCCGGAGCGACCTGGCTGATCGTCGCCTTCGCCCTGCGCTATTCCTCGCTGGCGGCCCTGATCGCCGCCGCGGCGGCCCCGGCGTTTTCGCTGCTGCCCCTTCCTGCCGCAGGCCTGCCGGTGTCGGGCGCCATCACCGGTCTGGCCCTGCTGACGGCGGTGCTGATCTATATCCGGCATCATGAGAACATCGGTCGCCTGCTGAGAGGCGCCGAGCCGCGGATCGGGGCGGCAAAGGCCGGATGATGCCCGGGCCGCTCGACGACACCGAGCGGTTCGCACGTCTGAGACTGGCGCGCACCGATCGGGTCGGGCCCGTGTCCTTCCGACAACTGCTGCAACGCTATGGAACGGCGGTGAAGGCGCTCGACGCCCTGCCGGCCCTGATGGCCCGGGGCGGCCAGACCGGGCGCGGAACCGGCGACATCCCCTCGACCGGCCAGATCGGCGCCGAGATGGACGCCGGCGCCCGCATCGGGGCGCAGCTGGTGGTTCTGGGCGACGCCGGCTATCCGCCCCGCCTCGCCGCCGTCGACCCGCCGCCGCCGGTCCTGTGGACGCGGGGCCGGACCGATCTGCTCTCACAACAGGCCGTCGCCGTCGTCGGCGCCCGTATCGCCTCGGCCGGCGGCCAGAGGATTGCGCGAGGGCTCGCCGACGGCCTCGGCCGGGCCGGCTTCGTCGTCGTGTCCGGCCTGGCGCGCGGCATCGACGCCGCCGCCCACGCCGGCGCCCTGGACAGCGGCACGGTCGCAGTCCTCGGCGGCGGGGTGGACGACATCTACCCCCCGGACAATACCGACCTCTATGCCCGGATCGTGGAACAGGGCTGCATCGTCTCCGAAAGCCCCATGGGCGCCCGGGCCCAGGCCCGCGACTTCCCCCGTCGAAACCGGATCATCTCCGGCCTGTCGCGCGGCGTCATCGTCGTCGAGGCCGAGTTGCGGTCCGGCTCCCTGATCACCGCCCGTCTGGCCGCCGAACAGGGCCGCGACGTCTTCGCCGTGCCCGGCTCGCCCCTCGACCCGCGTTCAAAAGGGCCCAATGACCTGCTCCGTCAGGGCGCGATCCTCTGCGAGGGGATCGACGACGTGCTGCGCGCCTTCGAGACGCTGAGAACGCTGACGGAGCCGCCGGCCGAGGCTTTCGACATGTCGACCGACGACCTCGATCCTGCGCTGCTGGATCGGATCTCCGCCCTGCTGTCCCCGACACCGACGCCGAGAGACGAACTGGCGCGAGCCTGCAGCCTGCCTGTCCAGGTCGTGGCCGCAGCCCTGCTGGAGCTGAGCCTGGCCGGCCGGGCGACCCTGCTCCCGGGCGGCCTCGCCTCCGACTGATCGGGTCGTCGAACAGGGGTTCGGCGACGGTCACCGTTCCTTAAGGGGGCGTCGGCACTATCGCCGGATCGTCTTCTGGAGGTCCCGGTGAGCAACACGGCCCAGGTCTTTCGACCGCCCAACACCCTTCGCATGAAGGTTGGCGGAGGCTTTGGCGGCATCGACGCCAACGCCATCGCCAAGGCCGAAGCGGCCCTTCAAGCCATGTCGTCCCAGTTCGGCCAGTGGCTTGAAGACGAACTCACCAAGCTTGACGCCGCCCAGTCGGCCATCCGGACCCGGGGCCTCACGCCCGAAACCGGCGAGGCCCTCTACTGCCGCGCCCATGATCTGAAGGGTCTGGGAACCACCTACCAGTACCCCCTGGTGACCCGCATCGCGGGATCGCTTTGCAAGTTGCTGGACGACGCCTCAAAGCGAATGAACGCCCCCATGGTGCTGGTCGACGCCCATGTGGACGCCATCAAGGCCGTGGTTCGCGACAAGATCCAGACGGACGAACACCCTACCGGCCGTGTCCTGGCCGAGGCTCTGGAAGCCCGTGTCGCCGCCCATATGGGCTGACGGGCCGGCCTGACCGACCCGGGACGCCCGCTCTCGCGAGCGGGCGTTTTCATGTCCGCCCGACGGCTTGGCGGAGAAGGCTTCAGGCGGCGATGCGCGCCGCCGCCGGCCCGGTCGCGCGGTCCAGCCGTTCCATCAGATAGGCCAGATCCTCACGCGGGGCGTTCGGCCGCTGGGTCAGGAACCGCTCCAGCATCTGCTGCCGGAAGGCCTCGCCCGTCACCTGACCGCCCTCGGCCAGCAGGGTGCGCCAGGTGTCGACCCCGGCGCGGAAGGCGGGGAACAGACGCGGCGGCAGACCGGCGCGGTCATAGATGGCCCGCAGACCCAGCGGGCCCGCGTCATGGATCATCAGCCAGGCCCGCGGATGCGGCGTCGCGGCCAGTTCCGCGAGGCCGTGTTCGAACAGGGCCATCTGCCCCCGCGCCAGGGCCCGTAACAACAGCGAGGCGTTGAGCGCCTTGCGGGCATTGAGCTGCGCCGCGAACTGGCCCAGATCGGCACTGGCGCCGGCCTGGTCGATCAGATCGACCGTGGCCCGCTCCCTCGCAAAGGCGGCGAGGCGAATGGCCGTCTCGGGGGCTACGGCGTGACGGGTCGCCAGGTGCTCGCGCACGGCGTCGCTCGCCGCCGCGATCAGCCGCTCGGTGATGGCCATGGGCAGCACCCGGCGATAGGCCATGGCGGCGATGATTTCGGGGGTGTCGCTGAACCGGTCCAGCGACTGGCTCATGGCCTTTTCCGACAGGTCGGCGTTGTCGTTGGAGGCCAGGGCCCGCACCGCCTGTTCGCAACCGTCGACGCTGAGGGCCTCGGCCACATCGCGCGACACGAAGGGCCGAGAGGCGATGGCGACCTGGCGAATGGCCGAACCGGCCTCGACGATCTCGATCAGGTCCTCGTCGGTGAAGGCGGGGGAAAACCCGATGATCGGCAGGGCGATACTGTCCACGTCCGCCGCCAGCCGCCGCGCGATGTCACGGGGAATCAGGTCGGAGGCCTTGAGCGTCACCGCCATGGCCCGCCGCACCAGTTCGGCGGCGTCCTGGGCCAGCAGACGCAGGATTTTTTCCGCCGCCGCCCGCTCGTCATCGGACAGGTCGTTGCGATCAATACTGCGGCAGAGCTTGTGCGCCGCCGAGGCGCGTTCATCATCGTCCGTCGCCTTGATCATGCGACGGATGTCGGCGTCGGTCAGGCGGGCGCGGAAGGCGGTCATGGGCAGCTCGCAGAAGCGGAAGACGTCGGCGGCGGGATCATCCGCCCGGCTTGCTTAACGCCCGGTTTACCCTGCCGCAGACCCGGCGCGCTCAACGAGCCCATCTGCGGCCCGATCACGCCCCATCCGGCCCCGGGCCGAAGGCGCCGCCGAACCCGGAGCGCCCGCCCTCCCCGTCCTGCCCCAGAAGCATGGCCAGCAGGGTCTGGTCCTGCTTCAGCCGGTCCAGGCGGGCGGCCAGGATGATGTCGCGTTCCGAATCGGTTGGAGGCTTGCCCGGGGCGCCCGCGCCGGAGGCCGGGGCGCCCTCGCCGGCCGAGCGCTGCAGATTGGCGTGAACCTCTGCGACAGTGGCGGGACGCCCGCCGCGATAGAAGATCGAACGATTGGCCGAGGCCGCCTCGGGAAACAGGCCCGGGGCGCTGGCGCCGGGCCGGGCCTGCATCGCCTCCATCAGCTTGGCGGCCCCCGCCGGGCCCAGGAAATGGGCGGCGTAAAGATCACCGGCGCCCGGCTCCCGACCGGTCCGGCCACGCAGATAGGCGGCGTTCGAGGCGGTCAGTTCCGCCGCCATGGTCGAGGCGGCCTGGGGGTCGAATCTCAGGTCCATGACCACATTGCGGGCCGATCCCTCGACACGCCAGCGTCCGTCCCCGCCCCGGTGAATCAGATCGGCGTACTGGCCGTAGCCATGTTTGTGGCCGGCCTGTTTGACCGTGGCGAGCCAGGTCTGTTCAATAAACTGGAACAGCCCCGCCGCAGACGAGGTTCGCGCCTGGGCCGAGGGGTTCATCGCGCTTTCGCGGCGCGCGGTCTTCATCAGGAATTCAAAATCCACGCCGGTCGCCCGCGAGGCGCGCCGAATGGCCGCCTCCACGCCGCCGACAGGGGGAATCGCTCCAGTGGTCATAATGCGTGAACGCTGTGCGATCATGGTTAACAGAACGTAAATCCTGACGCCCGCAATGGGCGAGCTGGTGATCAACGATAAGCTTCACGGCGCCCAAATCCCGCCACAGGCGGCGCGCGCACTGGCGCCCGGGGCGGCTGGGGAGCGGTCACGAGGCAAGACGATCATGATGATACGCACCGCCGGCGGCCCCGGCCTGGTCAGCCCCCTGGACTATGGAGAGCGAAAACGACCCCTGCCCCGCGCGACCTGGATCGCCATCGGGGTGGTGGGCCTGGCCCACATCGGGGTGGGAGCGGCCCTCTACTACCAGCGTTTTGAGATGGACGAACCCGTGGTCGACCTGCCGCCGTCCGTCACCGTGACGATGGAGACGCCCGAGCCGCGGCCCGTGATCCAGCCGGACGTCAAACCACCGGCGCCCAATCCGCCGATCCACAAGCCGGTTCCCAGTCCCTATACGCCGCCCGATCCCCTGATCGCGACCGTGACCGACAATCCCAGGCCCGACCCCGGCCCGGCGATCACCATCGCCAACCCGGTTCCGCCCGAGGCCCCGGTCGGGACAACCCCCACGCCCGCGCCGAACCCTCCCTCGGTCATCACCCGGCCGGACTGGCTCAGCCGGCCCAGCGCGTCCCAGATGTCGCGCGCCTTCCCGGAACGGGCCCTGGCGGATGGCATCGGCGGCGCCGCGATCCTGCGCTGTCAGGTGCAGGCCGGAGGCGGCCTGACCGGATGTGCGGTGACCGGCGAAACCCCCGGCGGCAAGGGCTTCGGCCGCGCCGCCCTCGGCCTGACCCGCTTCTTCCGCATGAGCCCGCGGACGGTGGACGGACAGGCGGTCGACGGCGCTGCGGTGGTGTTCACCGTCCGGTTCGGGGTGACCGACTGAAGCCCGGCCGGTCCGGATTGTTTCAGTCCGGACCGGATTGCGCCTGAAAGACGCGCAGGGGATCGAGGGCGGCGGCGTCGGCCTGCGGCGAGCCCGCCTCTATCGCATCGGCGACGATCCGGGCCACCAGAGGCGCCAGCAGCCAGCCGTTGCGACGCGGGCCAAGAGCCAGAAACAGGCCGGGCGCCTCTGACGCGCCCGCGAGAGGCAGTCCGTCCGGCGTGGCGCCCCTAACGCCGACGCGCCAGTCGACATCGTCCGCCTCGACGGGACGCCCGATAATCCGTCCAAGCGCCGCTGCGAGGGCGCGGCCCGCCCCGGCGTCAGGCGCCAGATCCCGCCGTCCCGCCTCCATGGTCGCGCCGATCAGGCTGTGATGCGGCCCGGTCGCCGCATAGGCGCCGCGCCCGCGCACGACGCCCGGCGGCAGCAGGGCGGCGGTCCGGCCGATCTGGCCGCGGATCGGGGTGATGGCGTTGATCCGGGCCGCCACCGTCTCCGGCAGGCCGGCCGGGGGCGGCGCCGCGCCGGTCGCCAGCACCACATGCCGCGCCGACACCGTTCCCCCGTCGTGAACAACGCGCCAGCGGTCATCCCCGGCTTCGATTCGCAGGGCTCGTCCGGTGATCACCGGTCGCGACAGACGCGCGGTCAGGGCGGCCAGGGCAGGCCCGGCCTCGAGGCGCAGATCCTCCGAGACATGCAGCCGGTCCCCCTCGATCCGGCCCGAAAAGCCCAGGGCGGTCAGGCGGGCCGCCAGGTCATCGACGCCCTCGCCCCGCCACTCGGCGCCGTCCGCAATCAGGGTGATGCCGTTCGCGGCGGCGAATTCCGGCCACATCCCGGCCCCGCGACGCAGCAGGGCGGCGCGATCCGGCGTCACATTGTCGATGGCCGATTCCAGCGCCGGCGCGATCATCCCGGCGGCGACCGAGGACGCATTGGCCTCGCCGGGATCCAGCACAGCCAGATCATGGCCGCGCTGCGTCAATTCCGCCGCCGTGCACAGCCCCAGGGCCCCGGCCCCGACGATCAGGATTTCGACAGACAGGGCGGCGGGGGGAGACGACACGGGCCGCTGTTTCCACCCGTGCGTCACCGATTTCAAGTGCCGGTTTTCAGGCGCCGGTTCTCCGGGGCCGGTCAGTCGGCGGCGGCCTCAAGCCGTTCGACCAGGGCCGCATGTTGACGCCACAGGGCGGGCGGCAGGCGGTCGCCGAACCGGGAATAGAAGGCCGGGATCAGGGCGGCCTCTTCCGCCCAGACGGCCGGGTCGACATCCAGCAGGATCGACAGGTCGGCCTCGCTCAGGTCCAGCCCGTCCAGATCCAGGGCTTCGCGCGTCGGGACGCGCCCCACCGGCGTATCCCGGGCCTCCGCCGCCCCGTCCAGCCGCTCCGAGATCCACTTCAGCACCCGGGCGTTGTCGCCGAAGCCCGGCCAGACGAACCGGCCGTCAGCGCCCTTTCTGAACCAGTTGACGAAGAAGATGCGCGGCAGTTTCGCGGCATCCGCCTTTTCGCCCAGGGCCAGCCAGTGGGCGAAATAGTCGCCCATATTGTAGCCGCAGAAGGGCAGCATGGCGAAGGGGTCGCGGCGCAGTTCCCCGACCGCATTCTCGGCCGCCGCCGTGCCCTCAGACGCCACGGTGGAGCCCATGAACACCCCGTGCTCCCAGTCCAGGGCCTCGGTCACCAGAGGCACGGCCGAGGCGCGGCGGCCGCCGAACAGGATGGCGTCGATCGGCACGCCCTGCGGGTCTTCCCACTCGTCCGCGATGGTCGGGCATTGGGAGGCGGGCGAGGCGAAACGGGCATTGGGATGGGCGGCGGGCTCGCCAGAGGCCGGGTCGTGGGGCTGACCCTTCCAGTTGGTCAGGCCGGCCGGCGCCTCTTTCGTCAGACCCTCCCACCAGACGTCGCCGTCGTCCGTCAGGGCGACATTGGTGAAGACGGTGTTGGTCGCCAGGGTCTCGATGGCGTTGCGGTTGGTGTTGCGGCTCGTGCCGGGGGCGACGCCAAAGAAGCCGGCCTCCGGATTGACGGCATACAGCCGGCCGTCGTCGCCGAACCGCATCCAGGCGATGTCGTCGCCGACCGTCTCGGCCTTCCAGCCCGGCAGGCTGGGCTGGAGCATGGCCAGATTGGTCTTGCCGCAGGCCGAGGGGAAGGCGGCGGCGATATATTTGACCGACCCTTCCGGGCTGGTCAGCTTCAGGATCAGCATGTGCTCGGCCAGCCAGCCCTCGTCGCGGGCCATCACCGAGGCGATGCGCAGGGCGTAGCATTTCTTGCCCAGCAGGGCGTTGCCGCCATAGCCCGAGCCATAGGACCAGATCTCCCGCGTCTCGGGGAAATGCACGATCCATTTCTCGGGGTTGCAGGGCCAGGCCACATCCGACTGGCCCGGATGCAGGGGCGCGCCGAGGGTATGGACGGCCGGCACGAAGGCGCCGTGGTCGCCCAGTTGCTCCAGGGCCGGACGGCCGATCCGCGTCATGATCCCCATCGACACGGCGACATAGCCGCTGTCGGTGATCTCGACGCCCAGGGCGCTGATTCTGGACCCCAGAGGCCCCATGCAGAAGGGCACGACATACATCGTCCGGCCGACCATGCAGCCGTCGAACAGGCCCTCCAGCCGGTCGCGCATCTCGACCGGATCGGCCCAGTTGTTGGTCGGGCCTGCGTCGGCCTCGTCATCAGAACAGATGAAGGTGCGGCTCTCGACGCGGGCCACATCCCGCGGGTCGGAGGCGGCGTAGTAGCTGCCCGGCCGTTTGACCGGATCCAGCGCCTTCAGCGTGCCCTTGTCGATCAGGTCCGCGACAATCCGGGCCTTCTCGGCCTCCGACCCGTCGCACCAATGCACCCGGTCGGGGCGGGTCAGGGCGGCGATCTGCCCGACCCAGGCGATCAGGCCGGCGTGGCGGGTCGGCGCGGGAAAAAGGCCGGGCACGGCGGGGCCGGCCTCGATTTCGACTGCGGACAAGGGAAGACTCCTGAATCGGGACCGGACGATCTGCGTCGCCTTGATCTGCAAGAAACATGACGTGATGTTTCAGTAACAAAAAACATCGCCTGCAGGCCCAGGTCAACTGGCGCACGATTTCACCCGGGCCTGTGTGGCATGCTGCGGGCGGCCTGCGTATTCCGGTCGCGTGACACCGCTGTCAGAGGTATCTCTGCCTCCTGTCTCTTCAGGATTTCCAATGAACCTCTCCTCCCGCCTGGCAGAATCCCCCGCCGCCGAGCGCAATGCCGCGCCGATCCTGACGGTGCTGCGCGTCCACCTCGGGGTGCAGGCCCGGATTCTGGAAATTGCGGCGGGAACGGGTCAGCACGCGACCGCCTTCGCCCGGGCCCTGCCTGAGGTGTCCTGGACGCCGACCGATCCCGGCCCGGAGGCGCTCGCCAGCATCGCGGCCCGCCGGGACGAGGCCGCCCTGCCGAACCTGATGCCGCCGCTGCGTCTCGATGCGGCAGACCCTGCGACATGGCCCGGCGACCGGTTCGACGCGGTGATCTGTATCAACATGGTCCACATCAGCCCCTGGGCCGCGACTGAAGGGCTGATGCAAGGCGCCGCCTCGGTCCTGACGGCCCCCGGCGGATTGCTGGCGCTCTACGGCCCCTATCTGGAGGATGAGGTTCCGCTGGCGCCGTCCAATGCAGCCTTCGACTCTGACCTGAAGGCCCGCAATCCGGCATGGGGTCTGCGCGGCCGGGATGCAGTCGTCGCCGAGGCCCGAACCCATGGGCTGGTCCTGACGCGACGGGTCGAGATGCCCGCCAACAATCTGATGCTGCTGTTCCGACGCGCCTGAAAACAGGCGGCCCCGGATCAGGACATCGCCCTCCATGCCCTGGCCCGCCCCTGAGCGCCGTCAGACTTCGTCACTGGGCGCGCGATCGATCCGGCCCGACACCGTTATCCTGAAAGAGGGAGCGGACGGGATGCGCACGGTTACCGGATGGATGCTGGCGGCGACGCTCGTCAGCACAGGATTCGCAGGGCCGGCGACGGCCCAGTCGATCTTCGACGCCCAGGTCGCAGCCAGTCGCAGCGAGTGTCGGTCCGATGACCTCGTGTGCAGGATCGACGCCCTGGAACGCCGTCTGGCGGCGATGGAGCAGAGAGGCGAAGGCGGCGGCGGAGACGGCCGGGGCCGTCGTGGGCGTTCCGTCAACATGACCGTCGAACAGGACTGCATCTTCGACAGCTGCACAGGCATCGCCACCAAACTCTGCACCAGCGCGGGCTTTGCCCGCGGCGTGCCGATCGAGATGCGCCAGAACGGGGCCTGGCAACGGATCGTGCGGGCGACCTGTCTCGACTGATGGCCGGGACGGAATCGGCGAAGGCCTGTTCCGCTGCGTATTGACGAAGACGGTCGACGCCTGTCACGGACCGCCATGGCCTGGTCGCGAACCTATGACGGCGCAGAGCCGATCCGTCTGAACAAATGGCTGGGGCAGTCCGGCGTCTGTTCCCGGCGCGAGGCGGACGCCCTGATCGCCTCCGGCCTGGTCGCCATCGACGGCGCCGTGGTCACCGATGCCGGCCGCAAGGTCGAGGCCGGCCAGACCGTCGCCCTGACCGAACAGGCCGAGGCCGCCCTGGCCGAGGGCGTCACCATCGTGATGCACAAGCCGATGGGATACGTCTCCGGCCAGCCCGAGCCCGACAAGATCCCGGCTGTCCGCCTGCTGACCGCCGACCGTCTGGTCGGCCCCGGCGAGCCGCCGCCGCGCGACGCCTCCCTGCCCCCCATCGGCCGGCTCGACGAGGACTCGCGCGGCCTGCTGCTGCTGTCGTCGGACGGCGTCGTGGCCAAGGCGGTCATCGGCCCCGACTCCGACCTCGACAAGGAATATCTGGTCCGGGTCACCGGCGACATCACCGAGAAGAAGCTGAAGATCCTGCGCCACGGCCTGATGCTGGACGGCCGCCAGTTGAGGCCGGCCTATGTCAGCCGGATGGAGTCCTTCCGCCTCAAATTCATCCTGCGCGAGGGCCGCAACCGCCAGATCCGCCGGATGTGCGAGATGGTCGATCTGGAGGTCATCGACCTGATCCGCGTCCGCATCGGGCCGCTGAAACTCGACAACCTGCCCGAGGGCCATTGGCGCCTGCTGACGGCCGAGGAACGCACGGCCCTGGTCGGGGCCTGATCCGGTTCGGTCGTGGCGCGACCCGGTCGTTCGCCCTATCTTCCCGACTCAGATGCCCATCCGCCGCCTCCCCCCCGAGACCGTCAATCGCATCGCCGCCGGCGAGGTGGTCGAGCGGCCGTCCAGCGCCATCAAGGAACTGGTCGAGAACGCCCTGGACGCCGGGGCGCGTCGCATCGAGATCCAGGCGGACGGCGGGGGGCTGTCGCGCATCCTGATCGCCGATGACGGCCACGGCATGGCCCCGGACCAGCTGGCCCTGGCCATCGAACGCCACGCGACATCAAAGCTGGAGCCCGACGACGCCGGCGACGTCGACCTGCTTCGCATCTCGACCCTCGGCTTCCGGGGCGAGGCCCTGCCGTCCATCGGCTCGGTCGCCCGCCTGACCATCACCAGCCGGGCCCGCGATGCGTCCGACGCCTGGTCCATCACCGTCGAGGGCGGCGACCAGAAGCCGACCGCCCCCGCCGCCTTCCCCGGCCCGCACGGCGCCCGGGTCGAGGTCCGCGACCTGTTCTACGCCACCCCGGCCCGGCTCAAATTCATGAAGTCCGAGCGGTCCGAGGCCATGGCCATCTCCGAGGAGATCAAGCGTCAGGCCATGGCCCATGAGGGCGTCGCCTTCACCCTCGACCTCGACGGCCGGACCACCCTGCGCCTGCCGGCCGAACACCCCGGCGATGCAGGCCGGCTGAAGCGGCTGTCGGCCCTGCTCGGCCGCGACTTCGAGGCCAATGCCCTGCTGATCGACCAGTCGCGCGACGGCATCCGCCTGTCGGGCTATGCCGCCTTGCCGACCTGGTCGCGCGGCAACGCCCAGCACCAGTATCTGTTCGTCAACGGCCGCCCGGTGCGCGACCGGCTGTTGCAAGGGGCCCTGCGCGGCGCCTATGCCGACTTCCTGGCCCGCGACCGGCATCCGGCGGCGGCCCTGTTCATCGACATCGACCCGCTGTTCGTGGACGTCAACGTCCACCCCGCCAAGGCCGAGGTCCGCTTCCGCGACCCGGCCATGGTGCGCGGCCTGATCGTCGGCGCCCTGCGCCACGCCCTGGCCGCCGCCGGCCACCGCGCCTCGACCACCGTCGCCGCCGATGCCCTCAGCGGCTTCCGCGCCCATGAGGGCGTGGCTGCGCCGGGTGTGGGGAATGGGGTGTGGGGTGTGGGGGCCGGCAGCGCCCAAGGCTACAGCGGCTGGCAGCAATGGGCCGCCCCGGCGACCCAGACCGCACAGTTCATCCCCGGCCTCAACGAGCGCTCCGCCCGTGTGGAGCCGGACTACGCCACCCCCCACACCCCACACCCCATACCCCACACCCCGACCGACATCGACCGCCCCCTCGGCGCCGCCCGGGCCCAGCTGCACGGGACCTATATCGTCGCCCAGACCCGCGACGGCCTGGTCGTCGTCGACCAGCACGCCGCCCACGAACGGCTGGTCTATGAGCGGATGAAGGAACAGATGGCCAAAGGGTCAGTCACCCGTCAGGCCCTGCTGACGCCCGAGGTGGTCGAGCTGGACCCCGCCGAGGCCGAGCGCGTCGTCGCCCGCATCGACGAACTGGCCGAACTGGGCCTGATCGTCGAACCGTTCGGCGGCGGGGCCGTGCTGGTGCGCGAGACCCCCGCCCTGCTGGGCGACACCGATGTTCAGGGCCTGGTCCGCGACATCGCCGACGACCTGGCCGAACACGGCGCGGCCCTGGCCCTGTCCGAACGCCTCGGCGAGGTCTGCGGGACCATGGCCTGCCACGGCAGCGTCCGCGCCGGCCGCGTCCTGTCGGCCCCCGAAATGAACGCCCTGCTGCGCCAGATGGAGGCCACCCCCCACTCCGGCCAGTGCAACCACGGCCGCCCGACCTATGTGGAGCTGAAACTGCACGATCTGGAGAAGCTGTTCGGAAGGCGGTGAGGGGCCGGACCGGCCGCAGGATTCGCATCCCCCGGCCGTTTTGCTATCGTCCCCCGATGCGCGCCCTGCTGATCCCGCTCGTCCTCGCCGCCTTCGCCGCGCCCGCCGCCGCGCAGGACGCCCCCGCCGGCTATCGTCTGGTCTGGGCCGACGAGTTCTCGACCCCCGGCCTGCCCGACCCCGCCAACTGGACCTACGACACCCACGCCAATCGCACCGGCTGGTACAATAATGAGCGCCAGTACTATTCCGCCGACCGGCTGGAGAACGCCCGCGTCGAGGACGGCCGGCTGGTCATCGAGGCCCGGCGCGAAACCCCCGACGCCCCCGACAGCGGCGGTCAGGCCTATACCTCCGCCCGTCTCCTGTCCCGGCAGGGCTGGACCTACGGGATCTACGAGATCCGGGCCAGAATCCCCTGCGCCCGCGGCACCTGGCCCGCCATCTGGATGCTGCCCGTGGCGCTGAAAAGCTGGCCCGAGGACGGCGAGATTGACATCATGGAGCATGTCGGCCACCGCCCCGGCATCGTGCATGGCACCGTCCACACCGGGGCCTACAACCACGTCGCGGGCACCCAGCGCGGTGCCGAGATCGCGGTCCCCGACGCCTGCGACGCCTTCCACCGCTATCAGACCCGCTGGACGCCCGAGGCGGTCGTCTTCGCCATCGACGGCGACGAATTCTACCGGTTCGAAAACGACGGCACCCGGACCAAGGCCACCTGGCCTTTCGACGTGCCCTTCCGGCTGATCCTCAACGTCGCCGTCGGCGGTGACTGGGGCGGTGCCGAGGGCGTGGACGACACCGCCTTCCCGCAGGCGATGGAGATCGACTACGTCCGGGTGTGGCAGCCGCTGCCATGAGCGCCCGCGCGGCCGGACCAATGCCCATGCCCTCCATCCTCTTCGTCTGCCTCGGCAACATCTGTCGCTCACCCCTCGCCGAGGCCGCCCTCCGCGCCGAGGCGGAGCGGCTGCGCCTCGACCTGATCGTCGATTCCGCCGGCACCGGGAACTGGCATGCGGGCGAGCCGCCGGACCTGCGGGCCCAGGCGGCCGCCCGGCGGCAGGGGGTCGATATTTCGGGGCTCCGGGCGCGGCAGGTGACGCCCGCCGACTTCCGCCGCTTCACCCACGTCGTCGCGCTGGACCACGACAATCTGGCGGATCTGCGCCGCCTTCGGCCCGCCGACGCCACCGCCGAACTCAGCCTGCTGCTCGACCACGTGCCGGGCCGCGAGGGCGGATCGGTCGCCGATCCGTATTTCGGCGACGACGACGGCTTCGACGTCACCTGGGCCGAGGTCGCCGCCGCCGCCGCCGGCCTGGTTCAGGCGCTGCGGACCCGCTCGCTCCAGGTCTTCAACCTTGATCCGTCATTCAGGGGCTGAGCGCAGCGAAGAACCCGGAACCCAGGACCACAGCGCGGATGCTTCGCGCCGTCGAGATCGGGATCGCACCCCTGGGTTCCGGGTTCCGCTTCGCGGCCCCGGAACTCCGATCCGGCCGCACGACCCATTCTGACGCAGGCGCGTGCCAGGCTGCGCCCATGACCGACCCCTATCGCATCCGCCCCGCCGAGGTCTGGGTCCAGGCCCGCGACGACTACCTGTCCGGCCTCAGCGCCGAGACGGTCTGTCGCCGCCATGATCTGGGCCTGTCCGCCTTCCGCCGCCGCGCCCGCAAGTTCGGCTGGCGGCGCAGCGACCAGGTCGTCCCCCCGCCCGGCGAGACCGACCTGTCCCTCTATGACGACATCGATCTGGATGAACAGGTCGAGACGGCCCGGCTGCGGTTCGTCCAGGCGCTGGAGATCGGCAAGGCGACCGAGGCCAGCCGGTGGCGACGTCTGTGGCTGGAACTGCGCGACACCGCCGATATTCTGTATACAGAGTTCTATGCTGGCATGAGCCCCTCGGAGATCGCCGACAGTCGGGGCCCCGATACCTCTGACGAAACGGAGGACGAGGCGATGCTGCTGGGCCCGCCCGCGTCCTCGACCGCCCTGCCGTCGGCTCTCCCGCTTCCGGCCTTCCAGGCCGCCGAAATGTGCACCAATGTGCACCCTGAAAAATTACCGGCGCCCGATCCGGCCGGAACCGACCCCTCCGCGATCAGCGCGCCACCGGGGCCATGACCTCATTGCGGCGCATGAACCACAGGGTCCAGGGCGGATCATACTGGGCCAGGGTGATCGGGCCGGTGCGGCGGAGGCCCCGCGTCCGCAACTGGTCCTCAAGTTCTTCCTGCCGGCGGGCGACGTTCCGGCTGTCGGCGATGCCGGAGAAGCGCAGCACCGCCATCCGCTGGGCCGGCTCCCGACGCAGGGTGATGCGCCGGTCATCGGGCACAGGCAGGGTCTCCATCGTATATTCAGACGGCATGGTGAACCGCACCGACCAGGCGCCGCCGGTGGCGGTCTGGCTCACCGGGGCCGTCATGGCGATGGTCTCGCTGCTGCGGTTCTGCGCCACAGGGGCGGTCATGGCGATCGACTGGCGCCGGGTATTGCCGCCGAAAATATAGCCGGCCAGGATCCGGAAGCCCTGACTGGAGGCCCGGTCCTGACTTCCGGACACCGTGACCTCGGCCACCACATTCGGCAGATAGTCGCGAACCTCGAAGGCGCCGTCCTTCAGCACCAGGGTGAATTTGGGTTCCTCGGTAGCCATGGCGGGCGTTCCAACTGCGCAGAGCATCAGTAACAGGGTGAGGATCAGGCGTTTCATCGGCGATTCCATCAGATCTTCATGACCGACCCTCGTCCCGGGGGACACAGCGGGCCCGTGCAATCGCCGTTATGCGATCCTGACAGATACGCCAGCGCCCGGGACCGGATCGGGTTCCGCATCATTTTCCCCGATACCGGCCGGACGAGGCCGGCTCTTCAGGCGATCCTGAGAAACAGCACCCGCGCCGCCCCATAGTCCCGCGCATCCAGCCGCTCATAACCCGGCGTCTCGATCTCCGGCTCGTCGGACCCGCGCTCGAACACCACCAGGGCGCCGGGCTTGAGCCAATTTCCCTCCAGCAGCCGCAGCAGGGCCTGCTCGCCCAGGGCCTTGCCATAGGGGGGATCGAGGAAGGCGATGTCGAACGCCTCCCCGTCCGATCCCGGCCGGACGCCCAGGTCGATGGCGCTGCGGCGATGCACCCGGGTCGCCCCCATGATCCCGTAGGCGTCGGCGTTCTCGCGGATCACGCCGCGCGCCGCCTCGTCGGTCTCGACGAACAGGGCGAAGGCCGCGCCCCGGCTCATGGCCTCGAACCCCAGGGCGCCGGATCCGGCGAACAGGTCCATGACCCGGGCGCCCGGCAAAGGCCTGGCCCAGGCGGCGTGTTCCAGCACATTGAACAGGGCCTGTCGGGCGCGGTCCGAGGTCGGGCGGGTGCCCTGCCCTTCCGGCGCGACGATAGGACGGCCCCTGAGGCTTCCGGCGACGATTCTCATGGCGGATGCTCTGGACCGGAACGCCGCCGTGTTGCAACGGTCCGGATATGGATTCCCCGCCCGAGACCTCGTCCCTCCGCCGCGCCGTGACGCTCGCTGTCGCCGGGGCCGGACGCAGCCCGTTCCTGCGGCACAACCCGACTACCCGGCCCTGGCTGCGACTGGCGGGGACGGTGGCGTTGTCGGCGCTCCTGATGATCGGACTGGTTTCCGCCCTCGGCGCCGTCATCGCCCTGATCGCCGCCGCGGCGCCGGGTCTGGTCTCGGTCGATCTGCTGAGCGAGCCGATTCCCGACACGGCCGACCGCCTTTATCGCGAAAGCGCCTTCCTCATCGTCCTGGCCGCGACCCTGATGATGATGGCCCTGGCGATCCTGGCCGCCGCCGCCATCGTCCATCAGCGGCCGATCGCCGATTTCCAATGGCCGGGCCGAAAGCCCTCATGGCGACTTCTGGCCGGCGGGTTTGTGATCATGGCCCTGGCCAGTCTGGCGCTGTGGCCGGTGGGGTGGCTGATCGAGGGCCGGATCGATCCGGCCCCGGTGCTCAATCCCGGCTATCTGGCCGACAGCCGCCTGATCTATGCGGCCGTGGCCTCGGTCATGATCCTGATTGCGGCGGCGGCCGAGGAGATCGTGTTTCGCGGCGTCCTGCTGCGGATGCTGGGCGGACTGACACGGCGCGTCTGGCTGTTGGTCCTGCTGAACGGCGTGCTGTTTTCGGCGATTCATCTGGACCCCGACCCGGCCGCCTTCGTGGCGCGCGCCCTGTCCGGCGCGGTCTGGAGCTGGGCGGCTCTGCGGCTTGGCGGCATCGAGTTCGCCGTCGGCGCCCACTGGGCCAACAACCTGCTGATCGCCCTGCTGGCCGAGCCGATGTCAGAGGCCGCCTCGGTCGATCAGGCGATCCCGGCGATCTATCTCGTGCCGGAGGTCGTGATCGCGGTAGTCATCGTCGTGGCCGCCGAATGGCTGGCGCGGCGACAGCCCCCGGCGACCGTCGCCGCCTGACGGTCAGCGCCCCCTCGGCGGGCCTTTCGGACCTGAACGCGGGGGCCCCGAACGGGGGCCGTCAGACCGGGGCGGTCCCGACCGGGCCGGGCCGGAGCGCGGTCCCGCCGACCGGGCGGAGCCCCCGCCCGCACCGCCCTTGCGGTCGCCGTCGCGCGCCCAGGTGGGCGACTTCGGCCCGATGATCTTGTCCTCTCGCGGCTTGAAGGCCCGGCGCGGACGGTCGTCGCCCTCCCGCTCCGGAGCCGCGCCTTCCGGCCGGGCGCGGGGTTTGAAATCACGCTTCGGATGCTCAAATTTCGGCTTGGCCTTGGCCCAGCCCGCCGCCTTTTTCGGCGGATTGGCGGCGCGGGCCGTGCCGGCCTCGGCGGCGGCGTCCGCTGCCCGCACCCGGCTGGGCTTGCGCGACGGATCCGACAGGGCAGAGCCGGACTTGCCCTTGAGGATGGCCGGACCGTTCCGCCGGCCGGGAACCGGCGCCGGCGTCTGGACCGTATTGCCCTCGGGCAGGTTCTCCGGACGGATATGTTCGCCCAGCAGTTCGCGGATCACGCGCGGCCCGACCTCTTCCACCGCGCCGAGCGGCAGGGTGCCCAGCTGGAACGGCCCATAGGCCAGCCGGATCAGGCGATTGACGGTCAGGCCGACCGATTCCAGCACCTTGCGGACCTCGCGGTTCTTGCCCTCGGCGATCTGGACGCTGAGCCACAGGTTGGCCGAGCTCTGGTCGCCGGCCTCCCTGGCCTTTTCGATGGTTGCCTCGACCGGACCATAGCGGACTCCGTCGACGGTGCAGCCGTCCTTCAGCACATCCAGCTGGGCCTGGGTGATGCGGCCGCGCGCCCGCGCCCGGTACTGGCGCAGCAGGGCGGTGTTCGGCAGCTCCAGCGCCCGGCTCAGCTCGCCGTCATTGGTCAGCAGCAACAGGCCCTCGGTATTGATGTCCAGACGCCCGACCGAGATGACCCGCGGCAGGCCGTTGGGCAGGTTGTCGAACACCGTCGGACGCCCGCCCGGGTCGTTGTGCGAGGTCAACAGGCCGACCGGCTTGTTATAGCGCCAGACGCGCGTCGCCTGGGCCGCCGCGATCGGCTTGCCGTCCACGGTGATCTTGTCGTCGCGGCTGACCAGGGTCGCCGGGGTGTCGAGGATACGGCCGTTGACCGCCACCTTGCCCAGACCGATCAGCCGCTCGACCTCGCGGCGCGAGGCGATGCCGGCGCGGGCCATGGCCTTGGCGATTCGCTCCATCCGCTTGGGCTCGGCGGGCGTCTTGTCGCCCCCCTTCTTGCCGCCTTGGCCGCCGGGCTTGCCGCCGGGTTTCCCGGCGAACTTCGGCTTGCTGTCGCCATCGGCGGAATAGCGCTTGCCGCTGATGCCGCCCTCAGGTCTCGGACCGCGATCCATGGGTTTACGGGCGCCGGCGTCTTGACGCGGGCGGGGCTTCTTGTCGTTGTCGTCTGTATGGCGGACCATGATGAGCGGTTCATGCGCATGGCATTGGCCCTGGCGCAAGCGGCGGCGCACGAAGGCGAGGTTCCTGTCGGGGCTGTTATCGTCGACGAAACGACCGGCGAGGTGGTGGCGAAGGGGTCGAATCGACCCGTCGCGGGCCATGATCCGACGGCCCATGCCGAGATCGCGGCCCTGCGCGCGGCCGGGCTGGTGCGGGGCAACTACCGGCTGACGGGCCTGACCCTCTATGTGACGCTGGAGCCCTGCGCCATGTGCGCCGGGGCCATCAGCCACGCCCGGATCGGCCGTGTGGTCTGGGGCGCCGACGACGCCAAGGGCGGCGCCGTCATCCACGGGCCACGCCTGTTCGACCAGCCCACCCTGCACTGGAAGCCCCTGACGCAGGGCGGGGTGCTGGCCGAAGACGCCGCCGGCCTTCTGCGCGGCTTCTTTCGCGCGCGGCGTGGCGGCGGCGCCACGGAACCGGGTTGAGCGTGCGGCGTTAGGCTGACCGGGCCCACCGCCCCGCTTGTCCTGAAAGGTCCCTGATTGTCCCGCACCCGCGTTCAGGCCGCCGTCGTCTTCCTCTGCGTGGCGTCTGCGCTTGCCGGCTGCGGGCAGGAACCGCGGGAAGCGCCCACCGACGGCGAATCGGTCAAGCAACGCGCCATTGACGCCCAGACATCACGGCGACGCACCGGAGCCGAGCTTCAGGACCGCGCCCTGAACCGCGTCGTCCGCACGGTCTATCTGTGCCAGAACGGCGAGGGCCTGACCGTGGACTTCGACAATCCCCGCAGCATGGCGACGGCCCGCACCTCCAGCGGCCTGGCCATCGACCTGTATCAAACGCGGGCGGCGGACGGCATCTGGTATCGGGCCGAGGGATATGACCTGCGGGGCAAGGGCATCATCGCGACCTGGACGGCGAAGGACCGACCCCCGACCGAATGCCGCGCCATCGACTGACAGCCTTCAGAGCGCGCCCTGTTCGAACAGGAAGGCCCGCACGTCGGACGCGTCGACAGACTTTTCTACAAAGGCTTCGCCGATGGCATCGGCCAGAACGAGAGTCAGCCGACCGCCCTCGGCCTTCTTGTCTCCCCGCATCCGCGCGATCAGGGCCTCGGCGCTGAACGCGCCGGCCTCAACCAGCCGCGTCGGCAGACCGGCGGCGGCCAGGGTCGCCTCCACCCGGTCTGCATCGGCCCCGGCGCATCGCCCCCGTCGCTCGGAATAGCGGAAGGCCAGGACGCACCCCAGGGCCACGGCCTCGCCATGGGCCAGGGCCGCCTCGTCAAAACCCAGTTCGGCCTCGACCGCATGGCCGAAGGTGTGGCCGAGATTGAGCAGGGCGCGGCGCCCGGCCTCCTTCTCGTCCTCGCCGACGATGGCCGACTTGATCTCGACGGACCGGATCACGGCCCGCTCCAGCGCCGCCGGATCTCCGGCCGCGCCCGCCGCGCCTTCATCCGCCAGCCAGTCAAAGAAGGCGGCGTCACAGATCAGGCCGTGTTTCAGAACCTCGGCCCAGCCGGATCGCAACTGCACGGCCGGCAGGGTCGCCAGCACGTCGATATCCGCCAGCACCAGTCGCGGCTGATGGAAGGCGCCGACCAGATTCTTGCCGCGCGGCGTATCGATCGCCGTCTTCCCGCCCACGGACGAATCGACCTGGGCCAGAAGCGTGGTCGGGATCTGGATGAAGTCGATGCCCCGCATATACAACGCCGCCGCCAGACCGGCGAGGTCGCCGACGACGCCCCCGCCCAGGGCGATGACCACGTCCCTGCGGTCCAGACCCGCCTCAAGAAGCCGGTCCAGCACCCGCTCCAGCTCGGCGAAGGATTTGGAGCCCTCGCCCGGCGGCACGGTCACCATCCCCGCCGCGATCCCGGCGGCAGACAGGGAGGCAAGCAGCGCCGGACCATGCAGGGCGGCCACCGTCTCGTCGCTGATGACGACCGTGCGCCCCTTGACCAGGGGCGCCGCCAGCCCCCCGGCCCGCGCCAGCAGGTTCCGTTCGACCACGACGTCATAGGCCGCAAAGGCGCCGCCGCTCACCGGGATGACGGTCATGTTTCAGGCTCTCCTGCCGGGGATGTGTGGGCTCTCAGGGCCGCAAGGATGGCGTCGACGGCCTGGCCGTGGGCGCCGCCGCCGACGTCCACAACGACATCCGCCTCGCCATAGAGTGGATAGCGGACCTCGGCCATGGCGCTCAGGGTCTGATAGGCGTCCTTGCCGCGCAGAAGCGGTCGGGTGTCGCGCCGCTGGACCCGGGCGGCGATCACCCGGATGTCGGCGCGCAGCCAGACGGTGAGAGCATGACGTTTCAACAGGCCCCGCGTTTCGGCGTTCATCATCGCCCCGCCGCCCGTGGCCAGAACGATCGGCGGCCCCTCCAGCAGGCGCCGCATGACGCGCGCCTCGCCCTCTCGAAAGGCCGCCTCGCCAAAGGCGGCGAAGATATCCGACACGCTCATGCCCGCCGCCTGTTCCACCTCATCGTCGCCATCGGCGAACGGAAGCCCCAGCCGGTTGGCCAGCCGGCGGCCGACGGTCGATTTTCCGGCCCCCATCAGCCCGACCAGGGCTATGGTGCGGCCGACCGGCGCCGGCGAGTCGCGACGGGATGCGGGCCGGCTCATGCGGCGATCAGGGAACGGAGGACGAAAGAGACGATCATGACCGTTTCGTCCTCTACACCATGGGCGGGCGCTGGCCACAGCTTCTGCGGATCGATCCGGTGACGGTCGAGGCCGCCTCGCCCCGGATCGAGGCGTTTCTGGAGATGATGGCCGTCGAACGCGACGCCTCTCCGCATACATTGTCGGCCTATGCGCGCGATCTGTCCGACGCGGAGGCCGCCGTCGGGCCGGGCGGGCTGATGGCGGCAGACGAGACTGCGGTCGAGGCCTGGTTTTCGGGTCTGGCGGCGCGCGGCCTGTCAGCAGCGACGGCGGCGAGGCGGCGTTCGTCGATTCGCCAGTTCTACCGTTTCGCCCTCGGCGAGGGCTGGCGCGCCGACGACCCCTCGCGCCGGCTGGACGCGCCGAAACAGGGGCGCAGCCTGCCAAGGGTGCTGAGTCGCGCCGAGGTCGAGGCCCTGCTGGCCGCCGTGGCCGCGCGCGATACATTCGGCGCGGTGCGAATGCTGGCCCTGGTCGAAATGGCCTATGCCTCCGGCCTGCGGGTGTCCGAACTGCTGGGTCTCAGGCTCGAGGCCGTGCGGCGTGATCCGGCCTGGCTGGTGGTGCGGGGCAAGGGCGGCAAGGAGCGACTGGCGCCCCTGAACGACGCCGCGCGAACCGCGATCAAGGCCTGGCTGGATGTCCGGGAAGCCCGGCGCAAGCCCCTGCCCTCCGGCGCCCTGCCCCCCGACAGCCCGTGGCTGTTCCCGTCGAACGGCGCGACCGGCCATCTGACCCCGCGCCGCTTCGCCCAGGTTCTCGATCAGGCGGCGACGGAGGCGGGCATCGACCCGGCGCGGGTCAGCCCCCACGTCCTGCGCCACGCCTTCGCCACCCATCTGCTGGAGGGCGGCGCTGACCTGCGGGTCGTCCAGACCCTGCTGGGCCACGCCGACATCGCCACCACCCAGATCTACACCCACGTCGCCACCGACCGCCTGACCCAGGTGGTCACTCGGCATCACCCGTTGGCAAAAGGCGAGTAGCGGCGCATATTCCAGCGATGACCGAACCCTTTTACGTCAAGGCGATCTGGGACCCGGAAGCGGGGGTCTGGACCAGCGAATCCAACATCCAGGGTCTGGTTCTGGAGACCGCGACACTGGCCGAGTTCGAGTCCCTGGCCAGGCATTTCGCACCCCAGCTTCTCGCCGAAAATCTCGGGATCGCGGGCGAGGTGCCCGTACGATTTGAAGCTGTCGGCGGTTTCGACGTGATCGCGGCCTGACCGTCGTTGAACCCGACCGTGCGTTGAGTGCGATCTCTGCTTCTTTCAATCGATAGAGACCCGATCAACGGAACTGTCGATGCCCAACGACTTCTACCCCGACCTGACCGCCCTTCTCTTCGCCGCCGGCTGGCGGCGCGCGGAGAACGCCAGGGGCAGTCATGAGAAATGGCGGCATCCCGACAGGTCCTTTGCCATCATCGTCCCTCGTTCCAAAAGCCGGCACACCGCCAACGCCATCCTGAAACAGGCCGGTCTGCCCAAGGCCTTCTGAACCCCCGCTTGCCCGCGCGCGTTGACGGCTCTAGGTTCCGCCGCCTCGCCGGGCGGCTCTCCTCGCCCGTCAATCCGGATGCCCGATGGCCACGCACTATCTCGAATTCGAAAAGCCGATCGCCGAGCTCGAGCACAAGATCGACGAGCTGAGCCAGCTGTCGGCCACTTCCGGCTCGTTCGAGGCCGAGATCGCGGGCCTGCGCAAGAAGGCGGCCCAGCTGCGCAAGAAGACCTATGCCGACCTCGACCCGTGGATGAAGACCCAGGTCGCCCGGCATCCCGAACGCCCCCATCTGACCGACTATCTGGCCGGGCTGTTCACCGATTTCGTCGAGCTGAAGGGCGACCGTCAGTTCGGCGACGACCAGGCCATCATGGGCGGTCTGGCCCGTTTTCGCGGCCAGGCGGTCGTCGTCATGGGCCATGAAAAGGGCAATGACACCGCCAGCCGCCTGACCCACAATTTCGGCATGGCCCTGCCCGAGGGCTATCGCAAGGCCGTCCGGCTGATGGACCTGGCCGAGCGGTTCGGCCTGCCGGTCCTGACCTTTGTCGACACCGCCGGCGCCTATCCGGGGCTCGGCGCCGAGGAGCGCGGCCAGGCCGAGGCCATCGCCCGCTCGACCGAGCGCGGCCTGACCCTGGGCACGCCGATGATCGCCACCGTCACCGGTGAAGGCGGGTCCGGCGGGGCCATCGCCCTGGCCGCCGCCAACCGCGTGCTGATGCTGGAGCATTCGATCTACTCCGTCATCTCGCCCGAGGGGGCGGCCGGCATCCTGTGGCGTGACGGCGCCCGCGCGCGCGACGCCGCCATGGCCATGAAGATCACCGGGCCGGACCTTTTGCAGCTCAAGATCGTCGACCGGGTGATCCCCGAGCCGATGGGCGGCGCCCATGCCGATCCGTTGGCCACCATCGCCGCCGTCGGCGACGTCATCGCCGAGGAACTGAAGGCTCTGGTCCCCCTCTCGGCCGATGCCCTGCGACGACAGCGCGCCGACCGGTTCTACGCCATCGGCCGAGCCGGCTGACCCACCTCGCGCCCGGGACCTGGCCGGCGTTAACCGCTTGTCCACGGCCCCGTGACAACTGTCCGGGAGCAGGATTCACAGCGGCGCGGTCATGACCGGATTCGGCGAGAAGCTTCGCGATAGCGCCGTCGTCAACTTCAGCAGCGCTGTGACCATGGTGGTCGACGATTCGGCCTTCAGCCGCGAACTGACCGCAGAAGCCCTGCGCGGCTTCGGCATCCAGGTCCGCTACGCCTGTTCCAGCGCCGAAGAGGCCATGGCGATCATCCGCGACCATACGATCGATCTGCTGCTGGTCGACTGCGACATGCCCGGCATGGACGGCTGCGAGCTGGTGCGCTGGATTCGGCATTCGGGACATGAGCCCAATGCCTTCGTGCCCACGATCATGACCGCCGGACACGTGCGGCGCGGCAAGGTCGCGGCCGTGCGGGATTGCGGGGCCAATTTCCTCATCACCAAACCCTTCAACGCGGCCGGTCTGCTGGAGCGCCTGGTCTGGGTGGCCCGCGACAACCGTCCCTTTCTCGAGGCCGGAGACTATATGGGCCCGGATCGAAGGCGCGGCCGTTCGAAGCCGCGCAAGGACGGGGAGCGCCGCGCCGACATGGTGGCCCGCGCCAAACGCGAAGCCAGGTTGGGCCTGTCAGGGGACGAAGCCGAGCTGCACGCCCTCACGGCCGAACTGGAGGCTGAGGCGGCGAGAATGGGAGGGGGCGCCTGATGGCCTTCATCAGCCAGCAGAGGACGTCCCGCCTGTCCGCCATGGTGGACACCGCCGGCGGCGTCAGCGTGGGTGTCGCGATGGCCCGGGCGTCAGCGAACCTGGAGGCGATGCAGCCCCGCGGTATGGACATCATCACGACCCGGATCCGCAACCTGGCCGCCATACCGGCCCCGACCGGCCCGGACGAGACCGCCAAGGCGCGCGCCTATGGCCTGTCCGCAGGCATACTGGACGCTGCGGGTCTGTTTCAGATGGCGGATCTCTGCGCAGCGGCTTCGGGGCTCTGTGACCTTCTGGACGCCTCGCCCGAGGGTGAGGCCTTCGACTGGCGCATCGTCACGGTGCACGTCCAGTCGATGCAGTTGATGCAGACGCTGGCGCCGGGCGAAGCGGGCGAGGCGGCCCGGCATCGCGTGCTGGAAGGCCTGCGCGACATTGTCCGCGCCAGACTTCACCCCGGGGGCTGAGCCGCGCCTCGGGTCTGTTTGCGCCACAGGGCGGCATATTCGCCGCCCACATGGGCGACCAGTTCATGGTGCGCTCCGCGCTCGACGATCCGTCCGGCCTTGAGCACCAGAATCTGGTCGGCATCGGCGATGGTCGACAGCCTGTGGGCCACCACCAGGGTTGTACGGCCGGAGCGGGCGCGGCGCAGGGTCTTCTGGATCGCCGCCTCGGTGCGGCTGTCCAGGGCGCTGGTCGCCTCGTCGAGAATCAGGACCGAAGGATCGGCCAGGAGTGCGCGGGCAAGGCCGACCCTCTGGCGCTCCCCGCCCGACAGTTTCAATCCGCGCTCGCCGACCCGCGTCTCAAGACCTTCGGGCAGTCCGCGGATGAAATCCGCCAGCTCCGCCGCCTCGGCGGCGGCCCAGATCGCCGCCTCATCGGCCTCGGGCCGGGCAAAGGCGATATTGACCCCGATGGTGTCGTTGAACAGGGCCACGTCCTGGGGCACCAGGGCGACGACCTGCCGGATCGAGGCCTGGCTCACCGACCGCATGTCGTCGCCATCGATCGTAACCCGCCCGCCCTGGGGGTCGAGCAGGCGCAGCGCCAGTTTGACGATGGTGGACTTGCCCGCGCCTGAGGGTCCGACAATGGCTGTGGTCTTGCCGGGCGCCGCGACGAAGCTGACGTCTTCCAGCCCGGCGGCGCGGGCGTCGTGCCGGAAGGTCACCTGGTCGAAAACGATCTCGCTGCCCCGCACGTCGACCCGGCGCGTCAGGGCATGGGCGTCCGGCGCATCGGCGACCAGCGGGCGCAGCCGCGTCACCTTGAGCATCTCCTCCATATCGATGAAGGACTGGCGAATCTCGCGGTAGGCGAAGCCCAGGATATTGAGCGGGCCGTAAAGGGAAACCAGGATCAGAACCGCCGCCGTGACATCGCCCGGCCCCATCCGGCCGGCGGCCGCCTCGAACCCGGCCATGACCGCCATGACGCCGAGGCCGAGGTTCATCACCAGGGCCTGGACGACATTCAGCATGGCCAGAGAGGCATTGGCCTTGAGCGCCGCGTCATTGTAGACGCCCAGCGCCCGGTCATAGCCTGCGGCCGCCCGTGCCTCGGCCCCGAAAGACTTGACTGTTTCGTAGTTCAGCAGGGCGTCGACGGCCAGACCCGCCGCCTCGCTGTCCGCCGCGTTCATGGCGCGACGCTGCTCGATCCGCCAGTTGGAGATGCCGAAGGTCAGGGCGGTGTAGATGACGACCACCACCACGGCGACAGCGGCGAAACGCCAGTCATACTTGCCGCCCAGCACCCCGGCCGCCAGCACCAGTTCCAGCCCGGTCGGGACAAGGTTGAAGGCCAGCACGCGCAGCAGAAAGTCTACGGCCCGGGAGCCCCGGTCCACGGTTCGGGACAGGGAGCCGGACCGTTTGGTCTGGTGGAAATCGAGCGACAGATTCAGGGCGTGGGCGAAGGTCTCGGCCGCTGTGGTCCGCTGGGCAGCGGCGCGAACGGGCGCGAACACGACATCCGACAACTGGGGCGCAGCGGACGACAGAAAGCGGACGAGGGCCCACCCCACCGCGAACCCGGCAAAGCCCAGACCGATGGCGACGCCGGTGGGCTGGTCACGCGCCAGATGGTTGACCGCCGCCCCCAGCACCAGCGGCGCCAGCACGCCCAGACCCTTTCCCACCAACGTCAGGCCGATGGCCAGCGCCAGTCGCAGGCGCAGGTGCGGCGCCTTTGACCGGCCCACAAGCCGCGCCAGCTCCAGCAGCGCCGTCAGGGTTCCAGGCTCTTCTCCCGCGGCGGCGGGCGCCCCGCCCTGGGCGCGGGTTTCCATCGATCCCCCGCCTCGTCCGCCGCCCCGCTCGCCTCTCGCCATGAGGGGGATATGGACGTCTGCTGGCCGGGTGGGAAGGGTCAGTCTTCAGGACAGCGGTTATGTTGAAGCGACTGGCCCCAATCAGGCGCGTCATCGGTTGTGACGGCCATCTGGAAGCCGCCGTCCTTGACATGACGGACGCGGTATCCGCCCGTGCCGGGAAGCAGGTCGAAGACGACGCCGTCGCCAGCCGTCCTCACCTGAAATTCCACCGTTCGACCCCGGCTGATGCGACGGACACGGCCCGTGCCGGCCCTTTCGATGACGACCAGGGACCGGCCTTCGCAAACAGGGAGATCGGGCACGATCGTGATGAAGTCCTCAATATCGGCAGGGCCGACGGCCCACCGCCCCAAAAAGGGTGTTGCTGGATCTGGCGACGGGGCGGCCTCCAGGGCCAGCAAGGCGAGAAGAGCGATCATGGGCCCTGACTGCCGGCCCGCCGGGTGTAGAGCGACTGATGATTTCTGACCTCAATCCATGCCGGTGATCGTCTCGATCAGTTCATCGACGGCCTCGATCCGCGTCGCCCAGGAACAGACGAACCGCACCGAGCCGTCGTCGAACCGGTAGCAGGCCCAGCCCAGGGCGTTCAGCCGCGCATGGGCCGTCGCAGGCATCCGCACGAAAACAGCATTGGCCTCGACCGGATGGGCCAGGACGAACGGCGAGCCGAGCGCAATCCCCGCCGCCAGTCTTTGCGCCATCCGATTGGCGTGGGCGGCCCCCGCCTCCCAGTCGCCGCTTTCCAGAAGTCCGAGAAACGGCGCCGACAGGAACCGGCCCTTGGACGCCGTCTGGCCGGCCTGTTTCAGCCGGTTGTCGAGACGCCGCGCCAGGGACGTGTCGAACAGAACCAGCGCCTCGGTCGAGGCCAGCCCCGCCTTGGCACCGCCGAACACCAGCACATCGACGCCGAGACGGGCGATCTGCGTCAGGTCGAACCCCGCCGCCGCCGCATTGGCCAGCCGGGCGCCATCCAGATGCACCCCGTATCCGCGGGCCTTCACAGGCTCGATCAGATGCCGCATCTCCTCGGTGGTATAGACTGTGCCGTATTCCGTGGACTGGGTCAGGGACAGGGCCGCGGGCGGCTGGCGATGCCCCACCTCGGGCTCTTCGAGGATCGCCGTCAGCGCCCGGGCATCGATCTTTCCGGACACGCCGGGCAGGCCGATCAGGCCCACGCCCTGACCGAAGAAGCCCGGGGCGCCGGTCTCGTCGGTGCAGACATGGGCGGCGTGATGGGCCAGCACGGCCTCATGCGGAAAAGCCAGCATCGACAGGGCGATGGCGTTGGCCGCCGTGCCGGAGAAGACGAAACGGATCTCGGCGTCGGCGTCGAGCCGGCGGCGGATTTCATCGGCGGCGCGCGCGGTGACATCGTCGGAGCCATAGGCCCGCGCATAGTCGGCATTGGCGTCGGTCAGCGCCGTCAGGGCCGAGGGCGTCATCCCGGCGGTGTTGTCGGAGGCGAAATCATAACGCATCGTCAGCCTCTCCTGTGGGGCTTGACGGACAATGCCTCGGGGCGGCCTTCGCCCGCTCCGGCGTCAGCTCCAGGACTCGCTGTGGTGCGCACCCGCACCACAGGCATGACATCCTCGTCGCCATAGGGGACGGCGACCTGATGCGGGAACGGGATCTCGATGCCGGCCTCGTCCAGCGCCTCCTTGCCGGCCTGCATCAGGTCGGCCTGGGTCTGCCACCAGTCGCCCGGAATGACCCAGGCGTGAAGCGTGACCTGGACCGCGCTGTCCAGAAGGTCGGTCACCCCGGCCCAGGGCGGCGGCTCTTTCAGAACCTTGTCATGCAGGGTCGCTACAGCCAGCAGAACCCGCCGCGCCTCAGCCAGGTTCTCGCCATAGCCGACCGTGAAGAGGATCTCGACCCGGCGGGTCTTCTGCCCCGAAAGATTGATGATGACGTCGCCCAGCACCTTGGAATTGGGCACGACGATCTTGTGGTTGTTGGCGTTGGACATCTGGGTGGTGAACAGGTCCAGCCTCTGGACCGCCCCCGTCGCCCCGCCGATATCGACCACATCCCCGACGCGATAGGGACGCAGCACCAGCAGCATCACCCCGGCCGCCACATTCGACAGCGTCCCCTGCAGGGCGAGACCCACGGCCAGGGAGGCCGCGCCAAGCACAGCGATAATCGAGGTCGTCTGCACCCCCAGTCTCTGCAGGACCGCGATCAGGCCGATGATGATGATCACCACCCTGACCAGCTGAACGGCGAAGGCGACGACGGTCTGGTCGTGACGGAAGGCCCGGGTTCGTCCCAGCATCCGCTTGACGACGGCGGCTCCCCATTTGGCGGCAAACAGGGTGGCCGCAAAGATCAGCACGGCGATGGTCAGGTTGACCGCGAAGGCGCCGGCCATGTCGATCAGCCGGACCGTCAGGGCCTGGTCGAACGCCAGGGCCTGACGACCCGCGTCGACGGCTTGCGAGATCTGGTCGGAAACAGGGACAGTCATCGCGCGGGGTCTAGACCATTATCGGTCGGGATTGAATCGACCCGGACCGGAAAATGAACCTGGCGGCCGGGATTGAACGGAATGTGAGGACAGGGCCATCGTCCGGGGGCGGTCTTGCCCGACCGTTCACCCGGCCCCGGGCGTCCCGCCGGGCTGCGGGTCCCGGGCTGTCGCCGCCACGGTGATCCGGCCGCCGCCGGCCTCGATCGCCGCCAACAACTCCATGACATGGGCCAGGGTGTCGGCTTCGCGCGCAGGCTTGTCCCAGCGGATGCGGGAGATGCGCGGAAACCGCATCGCCACGCCCGACTTGTGCCGGCTCGACCGGTTCAGGCCCTCGAAGGCGATCTCCAGCACCAGGCCGAAATCCCGCGTCGCGGTCACCGACCGCACAGGGCCGAACCGCTCAACCGTGTGGTCGCGCACAAACCTGTCCAGCTGTTTCAGCTCCTCGTCGGTAAAGCCGAAATAGGCCTTGCCCACAGGGCTCAGCGCCCCCGCCTCGTCCCAGACGCCGAAGGTGAAGTCGGAATAGAAGCTGGACCGCTTTCCGTGGCCGCGCTGGGCGTACATCAGCACGGCGTCGATCAGATGCGGGTCGCGCTTCCACTTGAACCAGGGCCCTCTGGGGCGGCCGGCGACATAGACCGAGTCGCGTCGTTTCAGCATCAGCCCCTCGGCGGCGGCCCCCACGGGTGGATGGGCGCGCAGGGCCGCCAGCGCGTCCCATCCGTCATGGTCGACCACCGGTGAAAGCTGCAGCCGGTCGCCTGGATGCGCCGCAACCAGCCGCTCCAGGGCCGCGCGCCGCTCGATCAGGGACAGGGATCGCAGATCCCGCCCCTGCTCCGCCAGCAGGTCATAGGCGATGATGGCCGCCGGATGGGTCGCCAACAGCCGGGCATCGGCCGTCTTGCGATTGAGCCGCTGCTGCAGGTCGCCGAACGGGGCGATCTCGCCGTCCCGCCACACCACCAGTTCGCCGTCCACCGCCCCCTCGAACGCCAGCCCGTCCATCACGTCGGGAAAGGCCGCAGAGATATCGTCCCCGGTGCGCGAGTAGAGGCGCGCCGCATCGCCCTCCCGGACGGCCTGGACCCGGATCCCGTCCCACTTCCATTCCGCCACATAGGCGTCCGGATCCAGCCGCTCGAAGTCCGTCGTTTCGTCCAGCGCCACGGCCAGCATGACCGGCCGGAACCGGCCCGGTGCGTCCCCGCCCGGTCGCTCCTGCCGGCCCTCCAGCCAGGCGAACAGGTCGGCATAGGGCGGCGTCAGGCCGTGCCAGATCTCCTCGATCTCCGCCACATCGACCGGCAAGAGCGGCTCCGCCGGGGGGCCTCCATCCGGGGCCGGCGATGTCTGCGCCGCCCCGGGCCGCATCATCGCCGCAGCCGTGCGCGCCAGCCGCGCAGAGAGGCCCACTCGCAGGCCGCCGGTCACAAGCTTCAGCATCGCCCAGCGACCCTTGGGCGCCAGATCGTCCAGCCAGCCCTCGATCAGCGCCGCCACCTCGGTCCGCTTCGCCACGGTCAGGGCGTCGACGATCTCGGCCAGGGACGGTTCCCGATTTGGCCGGCGCAAGGGGTCGCCCGGCCAGGCCAGGGCGGCCGTCTCGGCCAGGTCGCCGACATAGTCATAGGACCATCCGAACAGGACGGGATCCAGACGGGCCTCTACCACGCGCCGGATCATGGCCGGCTTGGCGGCGCCGAAGCTCAGATCGCCGGTCAGGGCGGCAAGGGCCCAGCCGCGATCCGGATCGGGCGTGACCCTGAGATAGTCGCGAAGGATCACCAGCCGGCTATTGCGTGACCGCGTCAGCGACAGTCTGTCAAGAAGTTCGGCGAAGGCGCGCATGAGACAGGACCGGTGACGCCGCCGTCCGGCGCCGGCGCTCTAACGGATGAGGCCGGTCAGGTTTCCCTCATCCCCGGGCCGTTGCAACCCTTCAGGCGGCCGTCGGCTCGCCGATGGCCTCTTCCAGAATGGTCCTCATGGCGGACCTGCCGCCGGGGGCCAGCACAATCAGCTCGGCCAGGTCGGCGAAATTGATCGGCTTGGTCAGATAGGCGTCGGCCCCGGCCGCCAGACCGGCGCGACAGTCCTCGGAACGGGCCGAGGCCGACAGGACGACGATCGGCGTATCCCTGTTGATGCCGGATTGCCGGATCAGCTGGGTCGCCGTCAGACCGTCCATGACCGGCATGTTCACATCCATCACGATCAGATCGAAGGCCTGTGCCGCCCCCAGATCGACAGCGATCTGACCGTTCTCGGCCGAGACCGTGCAATGTCCGGCCGAGGTCAGCCAGGTGTCCAGGATCATGCGGTTGATCGGGTGGTCCTCCACGATCAGCACATCCAGACTGCGCGCCTGACCGGCATGAAGGACCGGTTCAGCCCGGGCGCCCGTGGAGGTCCACTCCACCACCTCGGCCTCGACGGTGAAGGTGAAGGTCGAGCCCCGGCCCGGCGTTGATGTCACGGTGATATCGCCGTGCATGATGTGGGCCATGCGGCGCGCGATGGTCAGGCCGAGGCCGGTGCCGCCAAAGCGGCGCGTGGACGAGGCATCCAGCTGGGTGAAGGGCTGGAACAGCCGCCCGACATCTTCATCGGAAATACCAGGCCCGCTGTCGCTGACGATGAAGTTGAAGCGCACTCGCCGGTCTGACAGGCGCAGGCTGTGAACCTCATAGTCGATCTGGCCGCGATCGGTGAATTTCACAGCGTTGGACAGCAGGTTCTGCAGCACCTGACCGACCCGCAGCGGGTCGCCGCGGACAACGGACGGAACGTCTCCGGTGAACCGGCAATTCAGGGCAACCCCCTTGGCCTCGGCCAGGGCGATGAAGGGCGAACTGACGCGGTGGTGCAGATCTTCCAGCGAGATGTCGACGGTCTCGAACGTCATCCGGCCGGCCTCGATCTTGGTCATGTCGAGGATGTCGTTCAGCAGCGAAAGCAGGCTGTCGCCCGAGTTGCGGATGATCGACAGATACTCCCGCTGGGTGACGTCCAGACCCGTCGAGCCCAGCAGCTGGGCGGCCCCCAGCACGCCGTTCATCGGGGTGCGCAGTTCATGGGACACGACCCCGAGGAAACTGGACTTGGCCTCGCTGGCGGCGTTGGCCTTGTCGCGGGCGGTCTCCAGCTCGGCGATGAGTCTGGCCTGATCCTCCTGGAAGGCGCGGATGCGCTGGTCCCGCAACATGTTCATCATCACCATGACGAACAGACCGGCCGCCGTGAACGGCAGAACGGCGAGGAAAGACCAGAACAGCGGCGTTCCCCACAGATTGGCCGCGATGACCGCAGCCACGATGCCATAGGGCGAGGAAATCACCAGGGCCTGCCGCGGCGAGCTCCGCAACTGGGCGAAGACCAGCATATAGCCGGAGATCAGCAGGGCGACGGCAAGGGCGCCGCCGAAGGCATTGCCCCAGAACCAGGCCATGACGGGCGCAGCGGCCCAGGCGGCGGTGGTCACTGTGGCGACGGCCGGAAAGACCAGTCCCCATCCCGCACCGACCTTGCCGGCGATGCGTTTCTCGAAATATCCCCTGACGGCGCCGGCGACCACGGTGACGCCGAACCAGACGAGCGCCGAGCGCCAGCCGACAACGCCCAGCAGGCCCACGGCCCAGCTGGCGATAATCAGATAGCGCAGGTACTGGGTCTGCAGCATCGCCGCGAGGGCCTGAGCGGCCTCCCCGGCGTTGAGCGCCTCCAGCCCCTTGCCCATTCCGTCGGATCCGACCACCCGCTGTTCCGGTTTGCAATTTGCCCCGGGGCGACGTTAGGTTGAAGGTTCTAAGACGACATGAACGGCATGATCAGCCCCTCCCAGCATGCTCCAGCGGCGTCAGGGCGCGGATGGACAGGGCATGGACCGGTCCGGCCAGTTCCTCGGCCAGCGCGGCATTGACAGCCCGCTGCCGCGCCAGACGACCCTGGCCCTCGAACGCTGCGGAAACGATCGTCAGGTTGAAATGGCTTTCGCCGCCCGGGCGGGCGTCCATGCCGCCTTCATGATGGTGGCCGGCGTGTCTGGCGCTGTCGTCCTCGACGATCAGAACCTCGGGGGAGAGGCTTGATGTCAGTTTCTCCCGGATAATCGTCGTAATCGGGCCGTCTGACATCGATGCTTCCTTGATGAGGTCCAAATCCCCCTTACAGTTGGAATCGATGGCTGCCGAATTCCAGTACAAACCCCGTTTCAAGGATATGCGGATCAAACCGCCCCGCCCGGAAGAGGAGGCGGCGGCCGCTGACGTCCTGCATCTGAAGCCCGGCGAGAAGCCGTGCGAATGGCCCGACTGCCGTCAGGCCGCGACAGCGCGCGCGCCCAAGTCGCGCGAGCGGCTGAACGACTTCTATGAATTCTGCCAGCGCCACGCCGGCGAGTACAACAAGGGCTGGAACTTCTACGCCGGCATGAACGAGGCCCAGATCCGCGCGGCCAAGGAAAACGAGGCCATGACCGGCGGCCGCCCGACCTGGGAGATGAAGGCCGGCAAGAACAGCCGCGAGGCCGCCGCCTTCGCCGCCAAGATGGGCACGGCCAGGAACCAGGGCCCAAACGCCGAGGCCGGCAACTGGCGCGACAGCTTCGGCCTGTTCGGCCGCCGCACCCAGGAGCAGGCCGGCCCCAACGGCGAGGCCGAACTGCGCATCGGCAAGCTGGAGCGCGCCGCCCTTTCGGATCTCGACCTCGACCTGCGCACTGACAAGACGGCGGTCAAGGCCCGCTATCACGAGTTGCTGAAACGCTTCCACCCCGACCTGAACCAGGGCGACCGGGGCGCCGAGGCCAAGCTCCAGCGCGTCATCAAGGCCTACAAAACGCTGAAAAAGGCCGGGCTGGCGGCCTAGGCGTTCGGGACAGCGCCCGCGATACGAGCGCTGAAGGCCTTCACGCTGGCGTTGAAAGCCTTCACCTCGTCGATGCTCATGCCCGAACGCGCCAGCATGGCCTGGGCCAGACAGGGCGTCTTCGCCATCACCCCCTGCCCCGCCTCGGTCAGGGCGACCTGCACCTGACGCTCATCGGCCTGACCACGTCTGCGCGTCACCAGCCCCGCGACCTCCAGCCGCTTGACCAGAGGCGTGATCGTGCTCGGCTCCAGCGACAGCCGCCCCGCCAGACCGCCGACCGTCAGCGTCCCCGCCTCGCTTAACGCGCTGAGCACGAGGAACTGCGGATAGGTGATGCCCATTTCATCCAGCAGCGGCTTGTACAGCCGCCCCACCGCCATCGAGGCGGAATAAAGGGCGAAACACAGCTGGTCGTCGAGCGTCAGGGGCGCCGGGATCGTGGATGCGGATGGGGTCATGCCCGTTAGATATCACAATAATGAATGCTGCGCCAATATTTCTCTGGACGGCTGGAACCAACCGGCGTAGAGATTGTTTATCGCAATAATTAACCGGCCGTCACGGCGGCCCTCATCCCAAGGAGCCACACCATGGAAGTCCTCTACACCGCCCACGCCACCGCCTCGGGCGGCGGCCGCGACGGCCGCTCGGCCACCGACGACGGCAAGATCGACGTCAGCCTGTCTGTCCCTGCGGCCATGGGCGGCGACGACGGCCCGGGCACCAACCCCGAGCAACTCTTCGCCACCGGATACGCCGCCTGCTACCTCGGCGCCCTGCGTCTGGTCTCGGGCAAGGCCGGCACGCCCGTCGGGCCGAACACAAAAGTCGCCGCCGGCGTCGGCTTCGGCAAGAATACCCGTGGCGAGGGCTTCAACCTCGACGTCTCCCTGACCATCACCGACCACGGTCTGGACCAGGCCGTGATCGACGATCTGATCGAGAAGGCCCACCAGGTCTGCCCCTATTCCAACGCCACGCGCGGCAATGTCGATGTGGCCCTGAAGGCGGAATAGCGCGCCTTCGCTCATCCCGGCGCACGCCGGGAACCGGCATCCGGACGGGGAACGGATTGTAGCGTTCATCACGACGGGCACGACGGGATTCACAACGAACACGACGGCAGCGCAGCCAGCGTCGTCGTGTCCGTCGTGACGCGCCGTGTTCGCTTTGATGAACTCTTGCCAACTTCCGGCTTTCGCGGGGATGAGCGGGGTTTAACAGTCCACGAACGTGCGCTAATCGCAGGCCATGTCCTCTCCCCTCGACGCCTCCCCCGATCCCCTCCTGACGTTCGAACCGCACCGCAAGGCGACTGTGCGCGAGATCTTCGGCGTCGACAGCGACATGCTGGTCCCGGTGTTCGAGCCGGGCGACAGCCATGTGCCGGAAATCGATCCCGCCTACCGCTTTGATCCCCAGACGACCCTGGCCATCTGCGCCGGCTTCGCCTTTGACCGCCGCGTCATGGTCCAGGGCTATCACGGCACCGGAAAGTCGACCCATATCGAACAGGTCGCCGCCCGGCTGAACTGGCCGACCGTGCGGGTGAACCTCGACGCCCACGTCAGCCGCATCGATCTGGTCGGCAAGGACGCCATCGTCCTGAAGGACGGCAAACAGGTCACCGAATTCCGCGAGGGCATGCTCCCCTGGGCCCTGCAACGCCCCATCGCCCTGGTGTTCGACGAATACGACGCCGGCCGCCCCGATGTGATGTTCGTCATCCAGCGCGTGCTGGAGGCCCAGGGCCGCCTGACCCTGCTGGACCAGAACCGCGTCATCCGCCCCAACAAGCATTTCCGCCTGTTCGCCACGACCAACACCATCGGTCTGGGCGACACCTCGGGCCTGTATCACGGCACCCAGCAGATCAATCAGGGCCAGATGGACCGCTGGTCGATCGTCACCACCCTCAACTACCTCGACCACGACGTGGAGGCCGAGATCGTCGCCGCCAAGGTTCCCGAGTGGCAGGACGCGGACGGGCGCCGCAAGATCGCCGCCATGGTCCGCGTCGCCGACATGACCCGCAACGCCTTCATGAACGGCGACATCTCCACCGTCATGTCCCCCCGCACCGTTATCACCTGGGCCCAGAACGCCATCATCTTCGGCGGCGACCTGGCGCTCAGCTTCCGCCTGACCTTCCTCAACAAATGCGACGAACTGGAACGCCCGACCATCGCGGAGTTCTATCAGCGGGCGTTCGGGGAGGACTTGCCGGAGGCGGCGACGCGGGTGAAGGTGGGTTAGGCAGCGGCCAGTTCCACCGCTGTAACCCTCACCCCCTCCGGCCACGCCTCCACCGCCGCCTCCAGCCCCGCCGCAGACCCCGCGAACAGCGCCCGGACGGCGTCCTCATAGCCCGGCCGGTCGCCCGCCATCGTGGTCATGAAGGCGTAGGCGGCGTCGCGGGCCTTGCGGGCGCGGTCGGGGCCCTCGGCGTCGCGCAGGGCGGTCTCGACCAGCTTCCTCAGGGCCACCGACGCCCCGCCGGGCTGGCCGGCCAGCCAGTCCCAGTGGCGCGGCAGAAGCGTGACCTCCCGCGCCGTCACCCCCAACTTCGGCCGCCCCGGTCCCCGTTTCTCCTCCACCGGCGTCGGCGTCAGCCGCGCCAGGACGGCCTCGACATCGCCCCTCAGGTCCAGATCGACGACCCGGCCCGTGGCGGCGTCGAAGGCCAGCACGCCCTCTCCCCCCCCATCCACGGCCGCCTTCACCGCCGCGACCACCTCGGCCGCCGGCCCGTACGCGATCCGTCGGTCGCCCTCGAAGGCGAACATGGGCAGGTCGGCAGGGACGGACATGGCGGGCTCCTCGATGGAGGTCGAGGATTTACCCGGGTGAATTCTGGACGTCAATATCGCCCGGATAATATGATTCCTTCTCCCATTGGGAGAAGGTGGCTCGCGAAGCGAGACGGATGAGGGTCGGGTCTCGCCATCGGCGCAAGCCGTCGCACAAACGGAGACGCGGCTGGCGCCGACTTCCGACGCCAGCCCCTCACCCTTTCGCGCCAGAACGACGGCAACGCCGCCGTGCGCTCAAGCCCTCTCCCGCCGGGAGAGGGTACGCCCTACTCCCGCCCCTTCCCGTCGCCGATGAAGGCGCCCGCCACCCAGCTGACCACGCCGGTGATGATCGCCGCCCCGATGCCCGCCCACAGGCCGTCGACGACGAAACCGTCCAGCAGCACTGCCACCAGACCGATGGTCGCGGCGTTCACCACCAGCAGGAACAGGCCGAAGGTCACCACCGTCAGGGGGAAGGTCAGGAAGACCAGCACGGGCCGCACCAGGGCGTTGACCACCCCCAGCAACAGCGCCGCCCACAGCAGGGAACTCGTCGCCGTGAACCCGACCCCCGGCACGACCTGGGCGGCCAGCCACAGGCCGGCGGCGGTGACAAAAAACTGCAGAATGGCGCGCAACATGGCCGTCTCCCTTTGCCGTGAATCTAGGCCTCCGCGCACCCCGCCGCAATCGGGCCGCGACCTGTTGACAGGGGTGGGAACCGTCGCCGTTCGGGCGCACTATCAGGGGCAGGCGGCCGCCCCCTCCCCCATTTTCCCACACCGGCCGCGTCATCGAGACAGGAACACCCCATGACCGATCAACGCATCGAAGGCGCCGCATCCACCCTGACCGGCAAGACCCAGGAAGGCTTCGGCAAACTGACCGGCGACAGCAAGCTGCAGATGGACGGCAAGCTGAACGAGGTGAAGGGCAAGGCGCTGGACGCCTATGGCCGCGTCATCGACGGCCTGGACGGCATCGCCGACAAGGCCCCCGCCGACATCCGCGAGCCCGCCAAACGCGGTCTGGAGTTCGCCCGCAACAAGCCGCTCCTGACCACCGGCATCCTCGCCGGCGCCGCCATCCTGCTGTCCAGCCTGGGCCGTCGCCGCGGCTAAAATCAGGACGCCCGGTCAGTCGTCTTCGCGAGGGAGGCTGGCCGGGCTTTTATCCCCGACCTCGATCATACGGCGCGTCATGGCGATCCGCGCGGCGAAGTCGTTGCCCTCGCCATCCGGTAGGACGGTCGGCAGGGCGTCCAGCCGGGCGGTCGCGGCGGTGAAATCCCCGGACTGGCGCTGGACATTGGCAAGAATGAGCTGATGGCCCCACCATTCCGTAGGGTCTTCTGCCTTGAGTGAATCGATCGCGACATCCATCGTCGGAACCAGCTCGGCGGCGTAGCGGCCATACTGCTCCGCCGCCTCCCGCACCTGCCAACTGGCCTTTAGCAACAGCCAGGCGGCATCCAGCGGCTTGATGTCCTTCTCCAGACGCGCCGCGACGAAGCCGAACACATAGTAGGACGCCTCGTCCTTGATGGCCGCGTATTCCGGCGTGAGGACGAGCGCCTGGATCGCCACGATCTCTTCCGGCGTAAAGTCGCGATAGACAGGGAATTTGCTGTCAGGGCATTGCGGCAACGGCATCGGGAAGGTCCACGATCCGATCGGCTTGCCGTCCAGCTCCATCCCCCACGTCGAATAGGACGCTGTGCTGGTCCATCTGAACTTCTTGCCGTCCACCGGACAGGTCGCCTCGGCCTGATACGGTGTTCCGGCCGTCGCCGCAGCCGGCAGCACCAGTCCCGTCATTATTCCTGCGGCCATCGCCCAGGCGGCAAGTTCAAAACGGCGCATCGGATTCTCCCTCTCGACGGGTAGAGGCTCATCCGCCTTCATGGCGCATTCGTGGCCGACGTTCGTCGAACAAAAAAGGCCCGGATCCTGCGATCCGGGCCTCTGTTGTTTCAGCCTGCGAACTGGATCACTCGACGATCTCGTCCGCCTTCTGGGCCGCCTTGACCGCCGGTCCGGTCGCCTCGGTGATGTCGAAGGCGATCTTGCCGTCCTTCAGCTCCACCTTGACGTGACCGCCCCTGGTCAGCCGGCCGAACAGGATGTCGTCGGCCAGCGGCTTCTTGATGTTTTCCTGAATGACGCGGCCCAGGGGACGGGCGCCGTACAGTTCGTCGAAGCCGTTCTTGGCCAGCCAGTCGGCGGCGTCGTCGCTCAGTTCGATGGTGATGTTGCGGTCCGCCAGCTGGGCTTCCAGCTGAAGGATGAACTTGGTCACCACCGAGCGGATCGTACCGGCGTCCAGCGACTTGAAGCTGACCACCGCATCCAGACGGTTGCGGAACTCCGGGGCGAACAGGCGCTGGATGGCCTTTTCGTCCTCGCCCTCGACCTTGCCGCGACCGAAGCCGATCGAGGCCCGGGCGTTGTCGGCGGCCCCGGCGTTGGTCGTCATGATCAGGACCACATTGCGGAAGTCGACCTTCTTGCCGATGGCGTCGGTCAGCATGCCGTTGTCCATCACCTGCAGCAGGATGTTGTAGACGTCCGGGTGGGCCTTCTCGATCTCGTCCAGCAGGACCACGGCGTGGGGATGCTGGTCGACGGCGTCGGTCAGCAGGCCGCCCTGGTCATGGCCGACATAGCCCGGAGGGGCGCCGATCAGCCGGCTGACCGTGTGCCGCTCCATATATTCCGACATATCGAAGCGCAGCATCTCGATGCCCAGGGTGGCGGCCAGTTGCTTGGCCACCTCGGTCTTGCCGACCCCGGTCGGGCCGGCGAACAGGAAGGAGCCGATCGGCTTCTGCGGATCGCGCAGACCCGCCCGGGCCAGTTTCATGGCCGAGGCCACCTGTTCGATAGCCGCGTCCTGACCGAAGACGGCCCGGTTCAGGTCGGACTTCAGCTCGCGCAGACCCTCGACGTCGGACTTGGACACCGACTTCGGCGGGATCCGGGCCATCTTGGCGATCACGGCCTCGACCTCCTTCTGGCCGATGACCTTCTTGCGCTTCGATTCCGGCAGCAGCATCTGCGACGCCCCCGCCTCGTCGATCACATCGATCGCCTTGTCCGGCAGTTTGCGGTCGGTCATGTAGCGGGCCGACAGTTCGACCGCCGACCGGATGGCGGCCTCGGTGTAGCGCAGCTTGTGGTGGCCTTCGTAGGCGGTCTTCAGCCCGCGCAGGATCTTGACCGTGTCCTCGACCGTCGGCTCGTTGACGTCGATCTTCTGGAAGCGACGGACCAGGGCCCGGTCCTTCTCGAAATGCTGTCGGTATTCCTTGTAGGTCGTCGATCCCATGCAGCGCAGACTGCCGGAGGCCAGGGCGGGTTTCAGCAGGTTGGAGGCGTCCATGGCGCCGCCCGAGGTGGCGCCCGCCCCGATCACCGTGTGGATCTCGTCGATGAACAGGATGGCGTTCTCGTGGTTCTCCAGCTCCTTGACGACCTGTTTCAGCCGCTCCTCAAAATCGCCGCGATAGCGGGTGCCGGCCAGCAGCGCCCCCATGTCGAGGCTGTAGATGGTCGCGCCTTCCAGCACGGCCGGGACCTCGTGGTTGACGATCTTGCGGGCCAGACCCTCGGCGATCGCCGTCTTGCCGACGCCGGGTTCGCCGACCAGCAGCGGATTGTTCTTGGTCCGGCGGCACAGGATCTGGATGGCCCGCTCGACCTCGGCGTGGCGGCCGATCAGGGGATCGATCTTGCCGTTGCGCGACTTCTCGTTGAGGTCGACGCAATAGGCCTCCAGCGCCTCCCCGCCCGATTTCACGGCCGCCGCATCCTCGGCCTCTTCGGGCGAGGCCCCGCGGGCGGGGCGGTTTTCCGTGGCGCCGGCCTTCTTGGCGATGCCGTGGGCGATGAAGTTGACCGCGTCATACCGCGTCATGTCCTGCTCCTGCAGGAAATAGGCGGCATGGCTCTCGCGCTCCGAGAATATGGCGACCAGAACGTTTGCGCCGGACACCTCCTCGCGACCGGAGGACTGGACGTGGATCACCGCGCGCTGGATCACGCGCTGGAAGCCGGCGGTGGGCTTGGCGTCCTCGCCGTCGCTGGTGGCGAGCGCGGCCAGGTCGGTGTCGACATAGCTGGTCAGGGCCGTCTTCAGCGCGGCCAGGTCGACATTGCAGGCCTTCATGACGCCGGTCGCATCCGGATCGTCGATCAGGGCCAGCAGCAGGTGTTCAAGCGTGGCGTATTCGTGCCGACGCTCATTGGCGTAGTGGACCGCGCGATGCAGGGTCTCTTCGAGAGGACGCGAAAACGAGGGCATGGGGAGGTTCCTCTCAGTCCTTTTCCATCGTGCATTGGAGGGGATGTTGGTGTCGGCGGGCGGTTTCCACCACCTGGGCGACCTTGGTTTCGGCCACCTCATAGGTGAAGACGCCGCAGACGCCGACGCCATGCTGGTGCACATGCAGCATGATGCGGGTCGCGGCCTCGCGGTCCTTCTGGAAGAACCGCTCCAGCACATAGACGACGAATTCCATCGGCGTGTAGTCGTCGTTCAGGATCAGCACCCGATACAGCGAGGGCTTCTGAAGCCTGGGTTTTGTTTCGGTGATGGTGGCCGAGCCTGAGCCCTGCCCCTGTTCACCTGGCCGACGGATGGGCATTCGGTGTCCGGTATTTCGGGGAGTCGAAACGCTAGATAGGGAATGATGGCCTGAATTGAAGCGACGGCAAGTCACAGCTTTCGTGACGGCCGGCCGTGGCCCCCCTTCGACACCTGACGGTGCAGGCCGGACTCGTTGCGGAACGGCGCGAATGCGGGCTTGTAGACCCATGAGCGAGTGGAAGATGTTTCTTCAGGCCTATGTCGGGGCCAAAGACTATGCCGCAGGCTTTCGCGTCGCCGGGCGGCTGATTGACCTGACGACGCCGCTGGCCGCGACCGCTGACTGCCACGTGTCGCCCTACTACAAGTTCGACGACCAATACGGGGTCTGGCTGCTGCTGGAGGCGCGGGACAAGCCCGCGGCCTGGCTGGCCCTGCAAGCGACGCTGGCTGTCGGCTGGCATGTCGGCGGCGACGAGACCGATCGCCACGCCATCTGGGACGTTCGCAATGACGGCCCCTGCCCGATCGCCGAGGTGCGGTGGCTGAACCTCGAACTCTATGCGACGGGCGAACCCGCCACGGATCAGGCAGACTGACTGGCAAACGAAAGGCCCCCCGGATCGCTCCGGGGGGCCTGGCGGTACGCCACTGAAAGGTCAGATCGCTTTTAGCGGGCGGCCTGGAACTTTTCGACGGTCGCGGTGACGCGCTCGTTGATAGGCTTGAAGCTGTCCTTGACCGAGGCGGTCAGGGTCTCGGTCGCCTTGGTCATCTCGGCCATGTAAACTTCCATGGCGGACTTGGTGTAGCTGGTCTGCAGCTCGATCAGTTCCTGGATCGAACGGGCCTTGGCGAGCGACTGGGCGGCGGCGACGCCGGTTTCCCAGCTGGTCTTGCCGTACGACAGGGCCTGGGCCGACAGGGCCTCGGCGCCCTTCTGAGCGGCGGCGGCGGCGGCGGTCATGGCTTCGAGGTTATGCTTGCTCTCTGCGCTCAGCTCGGAGAGCGAGGCGTTAGTGCGGTCCAGACCTTCACGAAAGGCCTGGGCGCCGGCGGCCTGGACTTTTTCAGCCTGGGCGGTGGCGGCGGCAGCGGTCTTTTCAACGGTCTTTTTGACGGTTTCGGCGGTGTCGGCCATGGGTTTCTCTCCTGAAGCGGGATGCGCGGAGGCCCCCGCGCCGGATATTTCTCGCGACGGGCGATTCCGTCTCGACACCGGGTATATGGTGCAGGTGCGAAGAGGGGTCAAGGATTTTGTGCAGTGCAACATATGGACACTGAAAAGGTTCATGATACAGTCATACGGCCGATCAAATCTCTGTTGAGACCTCATTAACCACCGCGAAACCCGGCGCCTGCATGCTAGGACCGATAATGCCGGGCGGGGGGCCGCAACCGGGCCTCGTCCGGACCTCCACCGGGCTGACCCTTTAAATGTGAGGCTATCGCTTTGCCGATGACCGCTCGATTCCGTCGTTTCGCCACCGGCCTTCTGGCCTTGCTGGCCGTCGGCGGCCTGCTGGCGGCGCCGGCGTCCTCGCCGGTCGTGGCCCAGTCCGGCGACAACGCCCGCTACGCGGCGATCGTGGTTGACGCGACCACGGGCGAGACCCTGTTCACCCGCCACGCCGAGGTGACCCGCTACCCTGCGTCCCTGACCAAGATGATGACCCTGTACATGACCTTCGAGGCCCTGGCCGAAGGCCGGGTCAATCTGGGCGACGAGGTCGTGGTCTCTCCCCTCGCCGCGTCCCAGCCGCCGTCCAAGCTCGGTCTCGCTGCGGGTCAACGGATCAGTCTCGATGACGCGATGCGCGCCACGGCCGTCCGTTCGGCCAATGACATGGCCATGGCCATCGCCGAGCATGTGGGGGGGTCACAGGCCCGTTTCGGTTCGATGATGACGCTCAAGGCCCAGCAGCTGGGCATGTCGCGCACCCGCTATGTCAACCCCAATGGCCTGCCGGACAGCCGGCAGGTGACGACCGCCCGCGATCTGGCGATTCTGGCGCGGGCCCTGATGCGGGACTACCCGCAATACTACAGCTATTTCGGCCAGCACGACTGGGCCTACCAGGGGCGCGGCTACCGGAACACCAATGGGCTGCTGTCCTCGGGCATGGGTTATGACGGCATCAAGACCGGCTTCACCAATGCCTCGGGTTACAATCTCGCCGCCTCGGCGGTGCGTGACGGACGTCGTCTGATCGTGGTGGTTCTGGGCGGCCGCTCCAGCGCATCGCGTAACGGCCATGTCGCCGAACTGATGAATACCGGCTTTGAACTGGAAAGCCGGCGAGCGCTGGGCGAACCCCTTCAGGTCGCCCAGGCCTTCTTTGAACAGCGCGGCTTCGGTCTCAGCGCCAGCCCGGCGAATGACGGCGCCGTCGCCTATGCCTCGCTCTCTCGTGAGGACGCCGAGGAAACAGGTCTGGGCTCTCCCGGACCGGCCCCCACGGCTGTCGCCTATACCGCCCTGCCTCCGACCCCTCGCGTCCCCTCACCCATCCATGTGGCGGGGACCGACATGCCGGTCCGGACAGCCCCGGCGAGAACCTCTCCCGGCTTGACGGCCTCGCTGAACGGCGCGGCAACCGCCAGCGCCGCCCGAACCCCGGCGCGGCCCACGCCCGCCCGGCCCACGCCCGCCCGCACCGCTCCGGCCGGACGCTGGTCGGTTCAGGTCGGCGCCTTCAAGGACGAGCGGGTCGCCCGGAACTGGCTGGGCGAGGTCAACCGCCGCTTCCGCAGCCAGTTCGCCAATGCCGAACGCACCGTCCAGACGGCCGGCGAATGGTATCGCTCGCGCTTCACCGGCCTGACCGAAGACGCCGCCCGCAGCGCCTGTTCGGCCCTGTCGGAACGTCGCGTCACCTGCGCCGTGATCCGGCCCGAATAGGGGTCTTCAGCGCTTCAGCAGGCGGTCGCGCGCGGCGTTCAGATGCGCCGCGAGGCCTTCGGCCCCGCCCTGGTCCGGATGCACCCGCGCCATCAGCCGACGCCAGGCCGTCTGGATTTCATCGCTTGAGGCCCCGGCCGGAACACCGAGGATCGACCGGGCCTCGGCCTCGCTGAGACGGGCGGGACCGACGACGCCGCCTTGGCGCGACGGCAGGCGGATCCGCGAACTCAGGATCAGATACAGGCCGGCGGCCGCGACGACCCCGGCCCCCAGCCAGGACCCGTGAGAGGCCGCGACCACGGCCGCCGCCATCAGCACCGCGCCCAGAACCGTCGCTGCAATCCGCCAGTGGCCGCGTCCGGCCCGCTCGCCCAGCCGCCCCAGCCGCACGAGCGCCCACAGGGCGATCGCCGCCAGTATCGGCCAGATCAGACCCATGACGGCGTCCGGCGGCAGGCGGCGGTCAGGCCGCCACGTCCAGACCGCCCACGGCCGTATCCAGGGCGCTGCTTTCCAGCCCCATGGCCTGCATCAGATTGCGCATTTCCTGCCGCGCGGCGACATGGGCCAGCGACACCGCCACCGGCCGGATATCGGCCGACAGGTCCGCGACGGTCAGGCCGAACGGAAACAGCTCGCGATAGATCACCCGATCCCGCAGGCCCGGCCCGACCCGGAAGCCGACGCGTTTGGCCAGGGTGTTCATCCGCTCTTCCAGACGACGCCGGTTGCGCGCCTCGGCCACGGCCAGACGATTGGTGACCACCAGCCAGTCGATGGTCGCCTGACGGCCCTGGGTGATCGCCCTCTGCTTTCTCGCCTCCCAGACGCTTTCGGAATAGATCGAGGGCTTGATCAGATCCAGGGTCACCGGATCGACCTGACCCAGCAGGTCGAAGTCGACGAAACTGTCGTTCATCGGGGTGACGATCTGGTCAGCGCGGGCATGGGCCAGTCGCGACAGGGCCGTATCGCCGCCCGGGGTGTCGATGAGGATCGCCTCGACGCCCTGGGCCTTCGCTTCGGCGAACGCGGCCTCGAAACGGGCGATCTGTTCGCTCTCGTCGGCCCGCGCCAGAGCCTTGCCGTCGCCCAGATCGGGTTCGACCGGCATGGGCAGGCTGTGTCCGTTCGCCGCCGTCCAGGCCGCGCGATTGGAGAAGAAATGCGACATCGAGCGCTGGCGCAGGTCCAGATCGATGACGGCGGCCCGGTGCCCGGCATGCATCAGCCCGACGGCGATATGGATGGCCAGGGTGGACTTGCCGGCCCCGCCCTTTTCATTGCCGACGACGATGACGAGAGGTTGCGTCATGATGCGTGATCCAGTGCAGACGACGGCGCGACTCACCGCGCACGTCATGGCGGCCCAGAATCGGGCGCATCGCCGGCCAGGTCAATGAAAGGTTAAGGCCGGCCGATGTGCGGGTGTGGACAGGCTGCGGTTCTCAGGCCCCGGTTCTCAGGCCCCGCGCAGACACCAGGGGTCCGACACCTCGACCGCGCGACAGAGGGCGGCGGCCCGATCCGCCGGCGCCGGGACGCGCAGCCGGACAAAGGTCTTGCCCTTGAGCCGGACCGTCTCGAATTCCGGATGAAGCCCCCGCAGGGCCGTCCGCGCCGGCCCGGCGCTGGCCTCGCGCCAGGCGGCCTGCGCCGCCTCCGCGCTGGAATAGGCGCCCAGCTGGATGACGGCCTGAGGCGTTTTCGACGGCGTACGGACGGGGCGGTCGACCGGCCGGTCCGCCCGGCCCGCCGCAGCCTCGCGCACCGCGCCCTCGAGGACGGGCGCAGCCGCCGCCAACGGACGGCGCAGTCCGTCGCGGGCGTCCCACAGGTCATGCGGGTCCATCACCTCGACGGTCAGGGCGCCCGGGCGAGAGGGATCGACGGCGAAGGCGGGACGCAGGCCCCTGCGGGCGGAAGAGGCGATCTCGACAGGCGCGGGTGCCGCAGACGGCGTCCCGTCCACCGGAATATCGGCGACCCGGCGAGCCATATCCTCGAACCGTCGCCCGTCCCCCTCGACCACGCTGCAAGACGTGGTCAGGCTGGCGGCGAGAAGGGCGAAGACTGGACGAAGCGTTCTGCTGAGCGTCATAAGCCCTTTATGGCGATCAGGCTTTGAAGTCGCGTTCACGAACACCGTTAAGTCGCGAGGTTAATGCGATAACCATGAGCATCCCCGGTACCGCCCCCTCCCCGCCCTTTGGCGTCGTCCGCAGCGTCGCGGACCTGCGCGCCGCCGTCCGCGGCTGGCGCACCGAGGGTCTCTGCGTGGCTCTTGTCCCGACCATGGGCGCCCTGCATGAGGGCCATCTGGATCTGGTGCGCGAGGCCCTGCGCCGGGCCGACCGCGTGGTGACGAGCGTCTTCGTCAACCCGACCCAGTTCGCCGCCCACGAGGATCTTGGCTCATATCCGCGTCAGCAGGAGCGCGACGCCGAACTGCTGGAACAGGCCGGCTGCGCCCTGATGTTCGCCCCGACGGCGGACGAGATGTACGCCCCCGGCGCCGTCACCCGCATCACCGTCGGCGACGCGGCGACCGGCGGCCCGTCACAGGGGCTGGAGGGCGATTTCCGGCCCCAGATGTTCGGCGGCGTCGCCCTGGTCGTCGCCAAACTGCTCAACCAGGCCCAGGCGGATGTCGCCGTGTTCGGCGAGAAGGACTGGCAACAGCTGATGGTCGTGCGCCGCATGGTGCGCGATCTCGACATTCCGACCGACATCATCGGCCTGCCGACCGTCCGCGACGCCCACGGACTGGCCCTGTCGTCGCGCAACGCCTACCTTTCGCCCGCCGAACTCGAGGTCGCGCGAAAACTCAACGTCTTGCTGGGCGAGGCCGCCGCCCTCGCCGCCGCCGGTCGACCGCTGGCGGGGGTGGAGCGCGACGCCTATGTCGCCATCCTCAGGGCCGGGTTCGATACGGTCGACTATGTCGCCGTGCGCCGGGCCGAGGACCTCGCCGTCTTCCCCGACGGCGTCGCCAACGCCCCCGCCCGCATCCTCACCGCCGTCCGCATCGGCAAGACCCGGCTGATCGACAATATGGCGGTCTGAGGCGGCGTCGATGCCGGGATTAGGGACCAGGGATCAGGGCGAGAATGGCGGTGAAGTCAGGGGCCCTGTTTTCATGTCGTTGTGCCGGACACCAGCTGTTCCGCAGCCAGCAACGACCCTAGTCCCTAATCCCAAGTCCCTAAACCCTGGTCCCTGCTCCCTCTGCTTCAGCCTATCGCGCCGACACAGCCCTCGGCGTCGCCGGGCGACAGATGGTCGGCGTCCGTGAGGGCCAGGGTCCAGCCGTGGTGGGTCGACAGGCCCCAGCGGCGCGCGCCGCCGCCGTCGCCCGCATCGCCGCCGGCGCTGACCACCACCCGGCGGCCCTTCGGCAGGGCCGGGGGATCGATCTTGCCTACAGCGAGTGCGGTCGGCTGACCCCCGCCGAGGCCGAAGCCGTCGAACACCGACAGGCTGGACCAGTCGCGGCGCAGGCCGACCCACCAGTCGTCGTCGTTGTTGATGGCCAGGACGGCCACCCCATGGCCCTCGGCCGCGAAGGCCAGCGCCGCCTGCGGGTCGCGAACCATGCGGATGTCGGCGGCCATGCCGAAGCGCCGGCGGGCGCCGTCGAAGGCCCGGGTCGGGTCTTTGGGCGACCAGACCTGCACCTGAAGCTGGCCCTGACGCGCCAGACCCCAGCCGACGATTTCGCGCCACAGACCGGCGACGGCCTCGGCGTTCTGCGGCTCGGCCTGTTCGAGCATACGGCCCAGAACGGTCTGCTCGCGGTCGGGGCGCAATTTGGTGTGGGGTCCGCTCGGCGCATCCTTGGCCTTGCCGACGGTCGCAGCGATGGCCAGACGGCGCTCGAACAGTTCCAGAAGCTGGTCGTCGATCAGGTCGATCTCGTGACGCAGGGCGGCAAGCGCGGTCTGTTCGGGCGTCATGTCGGCGGGATTCATGTCAGGCCAGACGGAATTGTGGGCGGACTTGAGGGAGGTGGAGACGGTCATGATGGAGCTCTGATGTCAAAGATTTCGATAAGGGGTGCAGGGGTGCGCCGCCGCCCTGGTCCAGAGCGGTCGCCGGCGAGGCTGTCAGGAGCGAAGAGCGCTCGAGGCCTCAGCCGGCGTATCGAAAGCCGAAATAGAGCGAGCCAAAATAAAAGCCGGCAACCGCGCGCGAACGGGTCGAAAGGGTCGAAATCTCAGCGCGCGAGGCAGTCATGGCTTGAACGGTTCTGGCCGGTGAGCGGATCAGGGGCGATCCACGCGCCCTCTAGAGCCGCAAGGATCGTGCGCCGTCAACCCTTGGACGGCGCCAGAAGGACAAATCGTGTCCGGTTATTGGCTGAATCCTGAAGATCGTGGCGCAGGATCGACAATCCATAGACCTCCGCCGCCGCAACGGGGCCCAGGGCCGCCCGCGTCGGATCTCCGGCCTCGGCCACGGCGCAGGCGGCGCCGGCCGTGTCGAAGGCCACGACGGGGCTGAGCCCCATACGCGCCAGGGTCTGTTCACACTGGGCCAGGGCGATCGGGTGGCTCTCCACCGTGCGGATGTCCGACAGCCGCGCGCCGTCGACCGCCATCAGGGCGTGACGGATCGGCCGCCACACATCGATGACGGGCGTCAGTCCGGTCGCCCGCACCAGGGTCGCCGCCGGCTCCACCGGACCGATGGACGAGTTCTCGACCGGGATCAGGGCTCCCTCGCAATCACCCGACTGGATCGCCTCGATCACCTGTTCGAACGTCTCGAACGGCACCGGCTCGTCCCAGGGACGCAAGGCCGTACAGGCCTCGTGGCTGAACGCCCCGGGGGCGCCCTGAAAGGCCAGACGCCCCGGGCGGTCGTCGTTTTCCGGTCTTCCGATATCTTCTGGCATGAGGTTCCTCGGCGTCTGCGCGCATTTGAGGCGCCGGCGTCATGATCACAAGCCGTCCCGACCGGCAATTGCTGGCGACGCCTCCACAGTCAGGCTAGGCTGAAGCGGTCCGATCCGATCTGGAGCCGTCCATGCGCCCCGTTCAGACCCCCAGCCGCCGCGCCCTGCTGACGGGGCTCGGCGGGCTCGGCGCCTCCGGTCTGGTGTCCGCCTGCGCCACGACGGCCGCGCCGGTCGCGGTTCGCCCCGGCTTCGCGCCCCGCCGTATTGCGCCGATCCTGATGCGGCCCGAGCGGATCATTCGCATCACGGTCTGCACCCGCCCCTTCCGCGCTGCCGGGCCGCGCCTGGACATCGAGCGGGTCGCTGACGCCATGGTGGTGCACAACTACGGCCACGGCGGCAGCGGCTGGTCCCTGTCCTGGGGGTCCAGCGGCATCGCGGCGCGCAAGGCCATGGCGCTCGCCGGGTCCACAGCGGGATCGGCCGGTGGCCCGCCGACGATCGCCGTCATCGGTTGCGGCGCCCTTGGCCTGACCTCGGCGCTTCAGTTGCAGCGTCTCGGCGCCCGCGTGGTCGTCTACGCCCGCGAGCGGACGCCCTTCACCCGTTCGATGCGGGCGACCGGGACATGGACTCCGGACAGTCGCATCGCCGATGCGGACAAGGTTGGCGTCGGCTTTCCAGACCTTTGGGAGCGGATGGCGCGCGAGAGCTTCGCCACCCACCAGACCTATCTCGGCACGGAAGGCGATCCGGTCGTCTTCCGCAACCGTTACATCCTGGCCGGGCGGGCGGCGCCGGCGAAGCCCCGCGAGGACAACGCCAGCCCGGAAATCCGCTTCGCCGAATACGGCGAGCGCATCCGCGATATCGTTCCACGCAGCATGGCGATCCCGGTTGAGACGACGCCCTTCCCGGTCGTCTCGGCCCGCTTCGGGTCAGGCCTGCAGTTCAATGTGACCGAACTGGCTCACCGGCTCCTGACCGAGTTCCTGATGCAGGGCGGGCGGATCGAGACGCGAGAATTCCATACGCCCGCGGAAATCGGCGCCCTGCCCGAAAAGGTGGTCGTCAACTGCACCGGCTATGGCGCCCGCGCCCTGTGGAACGACCAGACCATCACCCCGGTGCGCGGCCAGATCGCCTGGCTCGCGCCCCAGCCCGAGGTCGATTACACCCTCTTCTACGGCGGGGTCGCCGTGGTCCCGCGCCCCGACGGCATCGTCATCCAGAGCACGAGGGGCGGCGACATGGTCGGCTACGGGATCGAGGACGAGACCCCCGACCGGGCGGAGGCCGAGGCTGCGATCGCCCGAGTCGCCCCCCTGTTCCCGCCGGCTACGCCGCCTGCGACCGCTTGATCCGTCCGACCTTCAGTCGTTCGGCCACGAGGAAGGCCAGCTCCAGCGCCTGATCGGCGTTCAGGCGCGGGTCGCAATGGGTGTGATAGCGGCTCGACAGGTCGTCCACGGTCACAGCGGTGGCGCCGCCGAGGCACTCGGTCACATTCTGGCCCGTCATCTCCAGATGCACGCCCCCGGGGTGGACCCCCTCGGCCTCGGCCACATCGATGAAGCTGCGGACCTCGCCCATGATCCGGTCGAACGGCCGCGTCTTGTAGCCATTGTCGGCCGTCAGAGTGTTGCCATGCATCGGGTCGATCGACCAGACGACCCGCCTGCCCGCCGCCTTCACGGCCCGCATCAGGCCCGGCAGTCGCTTGCCCACCTTGTCGTGGCCGAAGCGGCCGATCAGCGTCAGGCGACCGGGAATATTCTCGGGGTTCAGCGCGTCGATCAGGGGCAGCAGGTCGTCGGCCTCCATGGTCGGGCCGCACTTGACCCCGATCGGGTTCCTGATTCCGCGCATGAATTCGATGTGGGCGCCGTCCAGCTGACGCGTCCGCTCGCCGATCCACAGCATGTGGGCCGAGGTGTCGAACCACTCGCCCGAGCCGCTGTCGATCCGCGTCAGGGCGGTCTCGACGTTCAGCAAAAGGGCCTCGTGCGAGGTAAAGACCTCGACGCGGGCCAGGTCGGGGTGGGTCGCGGGCGTGACGCCCACGGCCTCCATGAAGGCGAGGGACTCGGTGATCTTCTCGGCCAGTTCGCGATACTGGGTCCCGGCCGAATTGTCGGCGAAGCTCAGGGTCCAGCGATGGATGTTCTGCAGGTCGGCATAGCCCCCGCTGGCGAAGGCGCGCAGCAGGTTCAGGGTGGAGGCCGACTGGTTATAGGCCTTGATCAACCGCTGCGGGTCAGGCGCGCGCTCCTCGGCTGTGAAGCCCATGCCGTTGATGTTGTCGCCGCGATAGGACGGCAGGGCGACCCCGTCGATGGTCTCGACCGGCGAGGAGCGCGGCTTGGCGAACTGGCCCGCGATCCGGCCGACCTTCACCACCGGTTTGCGGCCCTCGAAGGTCAGGACGACCGCCATCTGCAGCAGCAGGCGGAAGGTGTCGCGGATGTTGTCGGCCGAGAACTCGCGGAAGCTCTCCGCGCAGTCCCCGCCCTGCAGCAGGAAGGCCTCGCCCGCCTCGACCTGGGCCAGTTTGGACGTCAGGGCCCGCGCCTCGCCCGCGAAGACCAGCGGCGGCAGGGCGCGCAATTCGTCCTCGGCGGCCTGCAGCGCGCGCAAATCCGGATAGTCGGCCGGCATGTGCAGGCCGGGTTTCGTCTTCCACGATGTGGGGGTCCAACGCGTATTCATGGCGCGCTCCATACTCCGAAGGCCCGCTCAGGACAATGAACGTGCGAACCCCAGGACGATGTCGCGGTCGGCCCCATCCCTAAACCGCCCCGCTCGATGCCGACTGCTTCTCCTTCAACGTCACCAGTTCCTCGGCCATGGTCGGGTGAACCGCACAGGTGGCGTCCCACTGGGCCTTGGTCAGGCCGGCCTTCACGGCGATGGCGGCCAGCTGGATCATCTCCGGGCTCTCCGGCCCGACGATATGGACCCCGACCACGCGCTGGCTCTCTGCATCGACCACCAGCTTCATCAGGACCCGCTCGTCCGAGCCGGTGAAGGCGTATTTCATCGGCCGGAAGCGGGCCACATAGACGTCCACGCCGTTGGAACAGCTGTGTCGCGCCTCCGCCTCGGTCAGGCCGACGATGCCGACGGGCGGCTGGCTGAACACCGCCGTCGCCACGGCCTCATAGTCGAAATGCTGGGGGTTGTTGCGATAGACGGTCTCGTGGAAGGCGACGGCCTCGCGGATGGCGACGGGGGTCAGGTTCATCCGGTCGGTCACGTCGCCGATGGCCCAGATATTGTCCGCCGTCGTCTTTGAATACGGATCGACCTTGATCGCCCCCTCGTCGTTCAGCTCGACGCCCGCGTTCGACAGGCCCAGGTCGGCGACATAGGGAATCCGGCCCGTGGCGAACATCACCACGTCGGTCTCCAGCGTCATGCCGTTTTCGAGATGGTTGACGATGCCGGTGTCCGTCTTCTCCAGTGACCTGTGCTGGCAGCCCAGGATGACCTTGATGCCCCGCTTCTCGATCTCGCCGGCCAGATGCGCCCGCACATCGTCGTCGAAGCCGCGCAGGATGTTGGGCCCGCGATAGATCAGGGTCGTCTCGACCCCCAGCCCGGCGAAGATGCCCGCGAACTCCACCGCAATATAGCCGCCGCCCGCGATCAGGATGCGTTTCGGCAGTTCCGGCAGGTGGAAGGCCTCTTCCGAGGTGATCGCATGCTCGATCCCCGGCAGACTTTCGGGCTTCCATGGACGGCCGCCCGTGGCGATCAGGATCTTTTCGGCGGTGATCTTGCGGCTCTCGGCGCCAGACTTGTCGAGGATGGCGACTGTATGGGCGTCCTTCAGGATCGCCCGTCCGTGCACCAGATCGACCCCGGCCTTGCCGAGATTGGCGGCATAGATGCCCGACAGCCGGGCGATCTCGACATCCTTGGACTCCAGGAATTTCGGCCAGTCGAACTTCGCATTGTCGAACAACCAGCCATAGCCCTCGGCGATCTCCAGCGCGTGGCTGACCTCCGAGGCCATGACCATGAACTTCTTGGGCACGCAGCCGCGAATGACACAGGTGCCCCCGACCCGGAACTCCTCGGCGATCGCCACCCGCTTGCCGCCCAGCGCCGTCAGCCGCGCCGCCCTCACCCCGCCCGAACCGGCGCCGATGACGAAGAGGTCGTAGTCGTAGGTCGTCATGATCGTGCGCTTTCTATTTTTTCTTTCGTCATCCTCCGGCAAGCCGCCACCCGGCGGCGCAGACCGGGGGACCCGGCGGCGCGCGAGAGCGCGAACCTGTCGCGAACACGGGCTGTTCCGCATCGGAAGTGGTCGCCTTCGGCGCCGCTGGGTCCCCCGGTCTCGCTACGCTCGCCGGGGGATGACGAAAGCGGAGGGGTCGAACTACGGAAGTAGGACATCCACGCCGGAATCCAAGCCGATGATCGCCTCGTCCGCCAGATCGAGGAACAATCCGTGCTCGACCACGCCGGTGATCAGCTTCAGGTCGTCGGCCAGCCGCGCCGGGTCGTGGATGGCGAAACAGCGGGCGTCATAGATGACATTGCCGCCGTCGGTGCGGACGATGCCCCGGTCTGCCTGACGCACCCGGGCCGGCATGGCGATGTCGTGGTCCAGCAGGACGTCGGCGATCCGGTTGCCCGTCGTCTTGTGCCCGAAGGCCACGACCTCGATCGGCAGGGGGAAGGCGCCCAGCACCGGCACCACCTTGGCGGCGTCGGCGATGCAGATGCAGCGGGTCGAGGCCTCCCACACCAGTTTCTCGCGCAGCAGGGCGGCCCCGCCGCCCTTGATCAGGGCCAGGCCGGGGCCGATCTCGTCGGCGCCGTCGACGGTCAGATCGAGGCGCGGCGTATCGTCCAGCGTCGACAGGGTCAGGCCCAGTTCGCGCGCCAGATCCGCCGTCTTCTCCGAGGTCGGCACGCAGCGCAGCCCCGGCAGGTTCCGCGCCGCCAGCGCCTTGACGAACCAGGCCGCCGTCGAGCCGGTCCCCAGCCCCACGACCATCCCGGCCTCGACCCGCAGGGCGGCGGCCTCTCCGGCGCGTTGTTTCTGTGCGTCGCTCATTTCGATTTCGCCGCCTTCTTCGCCCGCATGGTCTCCATGAAGCGCGCCGCCCAGCCAGGCTTCGCTGTCTGCACCCCGCGCCCCAGGGCCAGGTCGCCCGGCGCCACATCGCGGGTGATCACCGATCCCGATCCCACCATGGCCCCCGCCCCGATGGTCACCGGCGCCACCAGGGCGCTGTTGGACCCCACGAAGGCCCCCTCGCCCACCGTCGTCCGGTGTTTGAAGAAACCGTCGTAGTTACAGAAGATCGTCCCCGCCCCGATGTTGGCGCCCGCGCCCACCGTGCCGTCGCCCAGATAGGACAGGTGGTTGGCCTTGGCGCCGGCCTCCATCCGGACATTCTTGACCTCGACGAAATTGCCGACCCTGACCCCCTCGCCCAGATCGGCGCCGGGCCTCAGCCGGGCATAGGGACCGACCTCGGCGCCCGAGGCCACCACCGCCCCCTCGATATGGGAAAAGCTGCGGATGCGGGCGCCGCCCGCCACCTTGGCCCCCGGCCCGAAGACCACAAAGGGCTCCACTGTCGCGCCCGCCCCGATCTCGGTGTCCCAGGCGAAATGGACGGTCTCGGGCGCCGGCATGGTCACCCCGACAGCCAGGAAGGCCTCGCGCTGGACCTTCTGGAACAGGGCCTCGGCCTCAGCCAATTCCGCCTGCGCATTGACCCCCATCACCGAGTCCTCCGACGCGAACACCGCCCGGGTCGGCGCCCCGGCCCTGCGCGCCAGTTCGACCACATCGGTCAGATAGTATTCGCCCTTCGCATTCCCGTTCGTCACCTGCGCCAGCAACCCGAACAGCAATCCCGCCGGGGCGGCCATGACGCCGGAGTTGCAGGCGGTGATCGCCAGAACCTCGGCCGAGGCCTCCTTCGCCTCGGTGATAGCGGCCAGGACCTCTCCGTCCATCACCAGCCGGCCATAGGCGCCGGGATCGCGCGCCTCGAAACCGATCACGGTCACACCATCGGTCGCGGCAAACACCGGCTCGATGTCTGCGGCCTTCAACAGGGGCACGTCGCCATAGGTGACCACCACCTGACCGTCGAAGTTCGCCAGAAGCGCCTCGGCCGCCCGCACGGCATGGCCGGTGCCCAGCGGCGGGTCCTGCACGGCGATCGCGTCCTCGCCGAGCCGTTTGACGACATGGGCCCGGACCTCCGGCGAATGGCTTCCCACCACCACCACGATCCGCTCGCAGCCCAGGGCCTCGGCGGCATCAATGGCGTGGTCCAGCATGGCGCGATGGCCGACCCGGTGCAGCACCTTGGGCAACGGCGACTTCATCCGCGTCCCCTGTCCGGCGGCGAGGATGATGGCGGCTCTTCTGGTCATGGCAATCCCGGCGCGGTGGCGATCCCTGCCGATACCGCATGGCCGGACGCCGCGAAAGCCGGCTCTACCTCAGTTCCGGGATCCGGCGGCGGAAGGACTGGACCAGACGCTCCAGCCGGACGACGAACGGACGCCCCGGCGCCTGGCGACGGGTCGGCAGGTCCGGGGACCAGCGCCGCCGCACATGCTCATGCAGATGCTCATGCCGGTCGTACTGATGAACAATCGGGCTGACCCCTCCGTCGGGGTTGAGGATCCGGCCGCTGTGCAGCCTCAACAGCCGCCCGTCGACCAGCCCCACGGTCGCCACCCGCGAGAAGTTCGACCGTCGCACAATGGGCGCCAGATCCAGATGCGCCGCCACATTGAAAGTGGCCTGATCGGCTCCGAAGGCCCCGCCGAGGGCCGACCGGGGGCGTCCCGACAGCATCAGCATGGTACGGCACAACCGGGCCAGATCCCGCACCGGCCCCACCACCGTCCCGACGCACAGGGCGGGCCGGTCCCGGATCAGCTCCGCCATGCCCGGCCCCGCCAGGGCGGTGATATATTTCATGTTGAAGCGGTGGTCGCCACAGGCGCCCGCCTCCTCGAACGCCTCGATCACCGTCGGCGCCGGCGTCAGCGGATCGCCCTGGAACAGCACGTCGCGCACATCGGTCAGCAGGGCGACGGCATCACCGGGCAGGCGTTGCAGCACGGCCTCGAACGCCGCCAGACGCTCTACCGCCGCATGCGGTCGCCAGCCGGGCCGCTTCGGCGGATGCAGGGCCTGGACGTCGTGGGCCGCGAGGAAGGCCAGCATCTCCGCCTCTGGATCGACCACCAGAAAGACCCCGCCGTCGAAATGGGTCCGCAGCGACAGGACGAAAGGCGCGATCTGGGCCACCCCGTATCCGGTCGCATAGCCCAGCACATGGCGCGTCGCCCCTGTCGCGAGGGTCGGTCCATCGCCGGCCTGGGTGCGGAAATGGTCCGCCAGCCATTCGATATAGGCAGTCACGACAGGTCCGGCTCAAGAATTGGCAGGCCTTCCTGGCCCCCGCGGCAGGCTGGATTTACGGCGGCTTTCTGACGGACCTGTGATCAAGACGGCGAAAATACGGCCGCCGCGTCCCGGCTGGACGTCCGCCCGGCCCCGGTCCATAGGTCCGCCCGATGTTCCGGGGACCCGTATGACCGATCGCGACCTTGAGGGCTGGACCCTCGCCTTCGATCTGGACGGCACCCTCGTCCAGACCCATGGCGATCTGGTCGGGACCCTGAACCGGATGCTGGTGAACCACGGCCTGCCCGAGGTTCCGATGGAGGGGGCGTCGGCCCTGATCGGCGGCGGAGCCCGGGCCCTTCTGCAGCATGGCTTCGAACAGGCGGGCGCGCCGGCCGAGGACGCGCGCGACCCCGCCCTGTTTGACGCCTTTATCGCCGACTATATCGATCATATCGCCGACCATTCCCGGCCCTATGAGGGGGTGGTGGAGACGCTGGAGCGGCTGGCCGCGCGCGGCGCCCTGCTGGTCGTGGCCACCAACAAACGCACCGACCTGTCCGAACTCCTGCTGACGAAGATCGATCTCGCCCGCCATTTCGCCGCCATCGTCGGCCCCGACCGGGTCAGCGCCCGCAAGCCCTCGGGCGCCCATCTGAAAGAGGCCGTGCTCAAGGCGGGCGGAGATCCCGCCCGGGCCATTATGGTCGGCGACGCCGCCCCCGACACCGGGGCCGCCCGCGACGCGGGCATGCCCTGTGTCGTCGTCACATACGGCTATACGCCGATCCCGCCCGAGGACCTGGGCGGCGACGTCCTCATCGACCATTTCGAGGATCTGGAAGAGGCGCTCGACGGCCTGCTGTCGGACTTCTACGTCATGCGGGCCCTCGCCGGGCTCTGAGACCCTAGACCGTCGGAACGCTGCCGCCGTCGATCGTATATTCCACGCCGTGGATGGCGGAGGCCCGGTCGCTGGTCAGGAAGGCGACCAGGTCGGCGACCTCCTCGGGGCGGTTCGGCCGACCGATGGGGATGCCGCCCAGCGACTGCATCAGCACCTGGCGCGCCGTGTCGAAATCGGTCCCCTCGGCGGCCGCCAGCCGTTCAATCAGCCGCGTGGCCGAATCGGTCTGGGTAAAGCCCGGCGACACCCGCACCACCCGCACGCCCTGCGGCCCGACCTCGTTGGACAGGGCCTTGCTGTAGGCGCCGAGGGCGGCCTTGGCGGCGGCGTAGGCGGTGGTCGATTCATACAGCGGCAGCAGGCGCTGGATCGAGGTGATATGGACCACCACCCCATAGCCCTGGGACAGCATCGACGGCAGCAGCGCGCGGTCCAGCCGGACCGCCGACATCAGATTGGTCTCCAGAGCCTCGGACCAGGCCGCATCGTCCAGCGCCGCGTGGCCGCCGCCGGGCGCGGTGGAGCCGCCGACATTGTGGATCACCGCATCGACGCCGCCCAGCCGGGCCAGGGCCGCCGCAGCCGCCTTCGCCGCGCCATCCGGCGTCGCAGTGTCGGCGGCGACGAACAGGTCGGGATGCTCCAGCCCGTCAGGCATCGAACGGGCCGTGGTGAAGACCACCGCCCCGGCCTGGCGCAGGCGTTGGACGATGGCGGCGCCGATGCCCTGGCTGCCGCCGGTGACGAGGATCCGCCGACCCAGCAACTCGGCCGAGGCCGGGCGCACCGTGATTTCCAGCGCCGCGATCAGATCCCCCTCAAGGGTGAAGCGGTAGCGCAGATCGGCGGGCGCGCCGGGAAAGTCGCCGGTCAGATGGGCGGTGACGACGCCGCCCGTCGCAGTCGGCTCGAAACTGCGGGGTTCGGCGACGAAGCGGTATTTCACGCGCGCGGCGGCGGCCCAGGCCGCCACGGCGTCGCGGCCGTGGTGGTCGGCGTTCTCGTCCCGCACCGAGGCGTCTGCTGTGAAGCCGGCGGCCACGGCGGACGGGTCGGCGGCATTCGCGGCCTGAAAATAGCGGTCGATCGGGGCGGGCAGTCTGACGGTCATCTCGCATCTCCACTGGCGTGACATCGGAAATGCGCGTAGCCTCCGAACATGGCAAGTACTGACCAAAAAGTAGGGTACTCACCCACAGGTGACCTCGCGGACGTCACCCCCGACATGGCGGCGTCGGGCGTCGAGGCCGCCTTCCGCATGCTGGAGGGGCGCTGGAAGATGGTCATCATCTTCCATCTGTTCGACAAACAGGTGCTGCGCTTCTCGGAACTTGAGCGGGCCATCCCGGGCGTGTCCCAGAAGATGCTGATCCAGCAGCTTCGCGACCTGGAGACCGACGGCATCGTCCAGCGCACCGTCTGGCCCCAGGTGCCGCCCCGGGTGGACTACGCCCTCACCCCCTGGGGCCAGGCCATGTGTCCGGCCCTGGACAAGCTGCTGGAATGGGCGTCGAAAAGGCCAGGTCAGAGGACGCCGTCGGGAACGTGAGGGCGCTCCCTACCCCGCCTTCGCGGCATCAAACCTCGCCCGGGCCGTCTCTATCCGTTCCAGATGCGCCTCGGCCCAGGTCCAGACGCCGCAGAAGGCCTCGGCCAGGCTGAAGCCCATGTCGGTCAGGCGGTATTCGACCCTGGGCGGCACCACCGGGTGCACCGTCCGGATCACCAGCCCGTCGCGCTCCATCTGACGCAGGGTCTGGGTCAGCATCTTCTGGCTGATCCCGCCCGCCAGTTCCCCGACGCGGGTGAAACGCAGCTCGCCGTTCTCGGCCAGCACGTCCAGCACGATCATGGTCCATTTGTCGGCCACCCGGCCGATGACCTCATTGACCAGGGCCTCCACGCGCGGATCGACGGGTGGATAGTCGTGCGGGGGAATGGGCGCAGGCGCGGACATCAGTTTCCTTTCGGTGCGTATGGCACATTCCGGTGCCTACTTTCCATTGGAGAGTGTCGGTTCTAGATCACCCTCCATCGGTTTCCAACACCTGAGGAGAAGACCCATGGACACCCGCAACGACACCATCCTGATCACCGGCGGCGGCTCCGGCATCGGCAAGGCCATGGCCGAGGCCCTGCACGCGCGCGGCGCCCGGGTGATCATCGCCGGCCGGCGTCCGTCGGCGCTCGAGGCCGTCGCCGCCGCCAACCCCGGCATGGCCACCGCCGTTCTGGACGTGGAGAAGGCCGACGACATCACGGCCTTCGCCGCCCGCATCGTCGCCGACCACCCGGACCTGAACGTCGTGATCAACAATGCCGGGATCATGGTTCCGGAGGACCTGACGGCCGACCCCGTCGACCTGTCGATCGCCGAACAGATCATCGCCATCAACCTGCTGGGCCCGATCCGGCTGACGGCGGCCCTGCTGCCGCATCTGAGGTCGAAAGCGTCGGCCACCGTGGTGACCGTGTCGTCGGGCCTGGCCTTCGTGCCCCTGGCCGCCACCCCGACCTACAACGCCACCAAGGCGGCCATCCATTCCTGGAGCCAGTCCCTGCGCCACCAGCTGAAGGACACGTCGGTCCGCGTCATCGAATGGGCGCCCCCCGCCGTCGCCACCGACCTGATGCCCGGTCACGCCGAAAACCCGAACTCCATGCCCCTGGCCGACTTTACCGCAGAGAGCCTCGCCCTGTTCGAGGCGGGACATGACGAGGTGCTGGTCGAACGGGTCAAATTCCTGTCCGGCGCCGAGGCGCGCGGCGAATACGCCCAGGTGTTCGCGGCCCTGAACGGGGAGCACTGACTCCGCCGTCCCATCCTGCGTCAGCGCGGGCGGGCCCGCCCCTGGCCGGCCGGTGTCCCGAATCGGGACATCCGGGCCGGTCGGATCGCGCGGTGTCCCGGGCTCGCAAGCGGGGCCGTGCCGAAAGGGTCCGTGCAACCGGCATCTGACGCTTGCCCTTTGGCGGGCGGCAAGCTATGTCCGCGCCTCCCCGGTCGCTGCCTGAATCAGGTGCGACACGTCTGGTCCGGATGCTTAGCTCAGCGGGAGAGCACCTCGTTCACACCGAGGGGGTCGCAGGTTCAATCCCTGCAGCATCCACCATTTCCCCATCGCCGATATCCCGCAAAGTCCCGCTGCGACTGGACCTGGAGCGGTCGACAGTGGTTCCCATCCGGGTTCAGCAACGCGAGGTTATGGTTAAGTCCCGTGGCGCGCGCGTGGAGCTCGGAACCTTCGCCATAAAGGTTATGTTTGACGCCCCTGCCGGGATTGGGGGTCGAATTCGCTCGCCCCACAGGTGCATCGATATGGTTACTAACCGCGTCCCGGGTGCAAGTGGCACAACCGGTCCGCGTCTTGCTCTACGTCGCTTCACATAGATTGGAGTGGTCGTTGTGAACCGGATCATCATCATTGCTGCGGGCCTGACCCTGGCGGCCGCGGCAGCGGGAAGCGCCCATGCGGGCAACTATGGCGGGAGCGCAGGCGGAGGCTCTCGTGGCGGCTCCGGAGGCGGCGGCTCGACCTGTGGCGGCGGCTGCGGCGGCTCGGGCGGCGGCGGTCATACCGGCGGCGGCGGATGGTCGGGCGGTGGCGGCCATAGCGGCGGCGGATGGTCGGGCGGCGGCGGCCACAGTGGCGGCGGAGGCTGGTCTGGCGGCGGCGGCCACAGCGGCGGCGGTCGGCCGGGTGGCGGCGGCTGGAACAGCAACGTCAACGTCAACGTCAATAACAACGTGAACACCAACTCGAACGCCAACTCCAGCAGCTACGGCGGCGGCGGATACGGCGGCGGGTCGTATTTCAACGCCCGATCCTACAGTGGCTACGGGGCCCAGCGCTTCGGCGGAGGCTCCGGCTATGTCGGCGGCGGCGACTACTATTCGCCCATGGGTCCTGACGGCAACGCCGGGATCCAGCTCTCGGGCGTCGCCGGACCCAGCGCGCCCTTCGGCTATGCCGTCGGCGGCTTCGGCCGCACCTACGGCAATCGCTATTCGACCCGCGTGGTCGACTATTGCGCCACGTCCGGCGGCTATTCGCAAGGCGGCTATTACCAGAGCGGCTACGCCAGCGGCGGCCATGCCCAGGGCGGCTACGTCCAGAACGGCCACGGCTACGGCCAGGGCGGCTATGCCCAGGGCGGATATTCACAGGGTGGCTACGGCCAGGGCGGCTACGGCCAGGGCGGCCATGCGCCATCGGCCTGCGCGCCCGTGGCGCCGCCCGCTCCGGCTCCCTATTACCCGCCGGCGCCTGCCCCCTACTATCCGCCGGCCCCCAAGCCCTATCCGTCCGGCTGCCTGCCCTGCTCGGCCCCGGTCGTCCAGGCGCCCTTCTATTCGGTCAGGCCGTCCGCACCCGTTCACATGCAGGCCCAGGGCGTGCGGATCGTGTCCCCGCCGGTGAATGTGCCGCCGCAGCGCGTCTACATCCAGGGGCCGCCTGTCATCGTCGACGCGCCGCCGGTCAATGTCGCGCCCGCCCAGATCTATCTGGAAGCGCCCAATGTCCGGGTGCGGCCGTCCGAGGTCACGGTGGCCGAGCCGGAGATCCACTTCGTCGAGCCCGATCCCAACCGTCCGCCGCCCGAAGACTGCTGCGACGTGACGAACGGCCCCGCCGCGCCGATCAGCCTGCCGTCAGGCGGCGGTCACGGCGGTCAGGTCCAGGGGGGGTACGCTCAGGGGGGCCGCTCCTATGAACAGGGCGGCACGCGGATCACCTACGGCCAGCCGACCGACGACACCCGGTTCCAGTAGAACAGAAGCCCGAAGGGTCGGCCCTGCCGGCCCCGACAGGGGGCGCCGCATGATGATGCGGCGCCCCCTTTTTCTATGGCCGGCCGGCGGCGGCGGCGTCGAGGGCCGCCAGGCGCAGCACCACGTCGTCCACCTGTACGCCGCCGCGGTCGACCACCAGGTTCTGGTAGCTGCGCTGGCCGTCCACAGTTTCGGACTCCACCCCGTCGACGTCGCGGTTGAACTGGCGGCGCAGATAGGTCGACAGCTCGCCTGCGGTGACCATCCGGTCGCCGTCGCCGTCGGCCTCGCCGCCGAGGCCGGTCCGCAGGAAATGCGCCAGATAGCCGCCCGCCGAGAACTTGTCGGCCACAGCGCTGGTCAGGTCCTCCTCGGAGCTGAACAGGCCCATGACACCCGGCCGGTCGACCACATTGCGGGCGAAACCGCCCGAGAAACAGCTGTCCAGCACCAGCATCGACAACCGGGTCCGCAGGCCGCCGAACAGGGCCGCCATCTCCGTGTCGGATATCTCGCCATCCCGCAGGCTGATGGACTCGCTCCGTCCGTCAGGCTCCGCGGCGCTGGGCGCCCCCGGATCAGACTGGCCGCCGTGGCCCGAGAAGAAGAAGATGAACAGGTCGTCCGGCCCGGCCCGGGCGGCGACCTGCCGGAAGGCGTTGCGGACGCCGTCGACCGTCGCCTCGGCATTGGTCAGGGTGACGCTGGCCGGGTTCAGCACGCCTTCGCGACGCAGGGACTCGGCCAGTTTCAGCGCGTCCTCGTCAGTATAGTCCAGGTTGCTGGCCTGTCCGGCATAGTCGGAAATCCCCACCATCACGGCGAAGACCCGGGGGCCGCCCTGGACCGAGGCCTGACGCGCCGATCCCTGGCTCGGCTGGACGCTGAGACGATAGGAACCGGTCTCGCCGGGCGCAAACGACGTCACCGAGACCGTGTACTCGCCCGCCTCCGACAACACGGTGTCGAGCCGGCTGTCGGTCCCCCCCTCGCCGCCATCGTCGTTGTTGATCGTCTGGCCCGACGGCGAGCGCAGGATCGTATAGGCGTCAAAGGCGGACGAGGTCAGTTCGACCGACACGCGTTGACCCCGCCGACCGGTGAACCGCAGCCGGTCGACGTATTCGCCGGACGTCAGGGTGTCGTCGCCGGCCTGCAGCACCCCGCTGACGGTCTGGCCGATGGACAGGTCCCCCGTAGTCGAGACCGGCTGGACCCCGGGGGTCGGCGCCCCGGGCCGGTAGGCCGCACCGTCCGCCACAGTCAGGCGATAGGCGCCCCGCTCGCCGCCCTCGAAACTGGTCGCCGAGATGGTGTAGCGTCCGTCCGCCGGCAGGGTGACCAGAAGACGGCTGTCGCGACCTCCATCCTCTGAATCATCGTTAAAGCGCGAGAACCCGTCCGGTCCGCTGATCTGGACATAGGGGTCGAACTCGGTCGAGACGAGACGCAGATCCAGCTGCTGCCCCTGACGGCCCTGGAAGATAAAGTCATTGACGTATTCGCCGGAGGTCAGGGTCCGCGCCCCGGGCGCCAGCCGGCCCTCCCGGGTCTCGCCCAGCCTCAGGGCCGGACCGCTGCCGGCCGAAACGGTCGGCGCCGGGCCGGCTTCATCCTCATCCGCCTGCACGGCCAGTTGATAGCCGCCGGTCTCCCCGGAGCGATAGCTGGTGGCCGAGACCGTCACCGGGCCGTCGGCGGCGGCGGTAAAGGTGATCCGGCTGGCGTTCGAGCCGCGCCTCGCGGCGTCATCGTCATTGTCCTCGCTGAGGCCGCCCGGCCCGCGCACCATCAGATAGGGGTCGAAGTCGTCCGAGTTCAGCCGCACCGTCAGGGTCTGGCCGCGCCGGGCGTCCAGCGTCCAGCTGTCGATGAACTCCCCTGTCCCCAGCGTCTCGTCGCCTCGCGTCAGCCGGCCCGAGGCCGTAGCCCCGGGCTGAAGATCGCCGTTGGACGCCGCCCGCCGCGCGCCCGTGTTGGCGGTGCGGCCATTCAGATTGCCGAACTGCCCTCCCTGCGACCGCGCCGGCGGCGTGGCGGCCTCCCCGCGCGGGCGCGCCGGACGGGTGGTCGCACCGCCCGCATTGAAGCTCAGGACATAGTCGCCGGTTTCGCCGGGGGCATAGCTGGTCGCTGAAATCGTGTACTCGCCGGCGGCCGGCAGGCGGACGTCGATCCCGGCGCTGCGGTCCCCGTCCGCCGCATCGTCATTCTCCTCCGAAAATTCGTTAGGACCCTTCAGGATCAGATAGGAATCAAGGTCCGCCGAGGTCATCCGCAGACGGACCTGATCCCCCGCCTGACCCCGGAACCGGTAGGCGTCGCGGAACTCCCCGCTGTTCAGCGTGCCGTCGCCGCGCCGCAACGATCCGGAGACCGTGGAGCCCGGTGAAATGCTCTGCTGGGCCAGCGCCGGCTGGGCCAGAAGGGTCAGGGCCGTGGTGGCGGACAAGAGCGTCTTGAACATGTATGGTCCCCGCGAAGCGCCCGACTCTGGCGCATTCGTCGATTCCTGTCATCTCACCCCTGCCGCCGCGCCTGTCGGTTCCTGATCACCCGGTCACACCCCCGGTTCGTCAAACACCATTCGGCCACGTTCCCGGTGCATGGGGCGCGCCCTCCCTTTCTGACCCAAGCCCAGCGCGCTGACGCACTGCGCGCCATACGGATTCCCGATGCCCTTCCCCGCCAGCCATCCCGCGCTCGACCGCGCCCTCGCCGACCGCGGCTATGCCGAACCGACTCCGGTCCAGTCCGCCGTGCTGGAGGCCGAGCCCGGCCGCGACCTGCTGGTCTCGGCCCAGACCGGTTCGGGCAAGACGGTGGCCTTCGGCCTGGCCCTGGCCGACACCCTGCTGGGCGATCTCGATCGCGTCGAGGACAACGCCGCCCCGATGGCCCTGGTCATCGCCCCGACCCGCGAACTGGCCATGCAGGTGTCGAAGGAGCTGGAGTGGCTCTACGCCTCGGCCGGCGGCCGCATCGCCACCTGCGTCGGCGGCATGGACCCGCGCGCCGAGCGCCGGGTGCTGGAGCGCGGCGCGGCCATCGTCGTCGGCACCCCCGGCCGTCTGAAGGACCATCTGGAGCGCGGCGCCCTGGACCTGTCGGCCTTGCGCGCCGTGGTGCTGGATGAAGCCGACGAGATGCTCGACATGGGCTTCGCCGAGGACCTGACCGTCATTCTCGACGCCGCCCCGGCCGAACGCCGCACCCTGATGTTCTCGGCCACCCTGGCCAAGGACATCGTCGCCCTGGCCCGGACCTACCAGAACGACGCCATCCGCATCGACACCACCTCGAAGAACGCTCCCCACGGCGACATCGAATACAAGGCCATCCGCGTCCATCCGAACGAGATCGAGAACGGCGTCGTCAACGTCCTGCGCTATTTCGAGGCCCCCGGCGCCCTGGTCTTCGCCAATACGCGCGAGCGGGTGAAACACCTGACCGCCTCCCTGCGCGAGCGCGGCTTCTCCGTCGTCGGCCTGTCGGGCGAACTGACCCAGAACCTGCGGTCAGAGGCCCTGGCCGCCCTTCGCAACGGCCACGCCCGCGTCTGCGTCGCCACCGACGTCGCCGCCCGCGGCATCGACCTGCCCGATCTGGGCCTGGTGATTCACGCCGAGGTTCCGGTCAACAAGGCCGGCCTGCTGCACCGGTCTGGCCGTACCGGCCGCGCCGGCAAGAAGGGGGTCTCGGTCCTGATGGTCAGCTATGCCCGTCGCCGCAAGGCCGAGCTGATGCTGCAATCGGCCGGCATCGTCGCCGAATGGTCCGGCCCGCCGACCGCCGAGATGATCGAGGCCAAGGATCATGAGCGGATGATGTCCGACCCGGTCCTGACCGCCCCTGCGGATGAGGAAAACCTGGCCCTCGGCAAGCTGCTGCTGGAACGCTCGTCGCCGGAACAGGTCGCCGCCGCCCTGATCCGCCTCTATCGCCAGAAGCTGCCCGCCCCCGAGGACGTCCGCGATGACGAGCGCATGGCCCGCGCCCAGTCGACCGGCAAGAACGATCGCGGCCAGAAGGACGGCCCCCTGACCGACTTCGCCCGCGATGGCGAGATGACCTGGTTCCGCATCAACATCGGGCGCGACAAGAACGCCGATCCGAAATGGCTGATGCCGACCATCTGCCGTCTGGGCGACGTGTCCAAACCCGACATCGGCGCCATCCGCATCTTCGACCGCGAGACCAAGTTCGAGATCACCAAGGGCGCCGAGGACCGGTTCCTGAAGGGGATCGCCCGCGGCATGGAGGACGGCGTCACCATCGAGACCGCCGTCGCTCCGGGCCCCAAGGACAAGCCCGTCAGCCGCTGGGACAAGTCTCCCCGCACGGACTCGCCGCGTCCCGCACGCGCCGAGGGCGGCAAGTTCGAAAAGGGCGGCCGGTTCGACAAGGCCGAGGGCGGCGAGAAGAAGCCGTGGAAGGCCCGCGAGGAGCGTCCCTTCACCGAACGCCCCGCCGCTGCCGCCCGTGCCGAACGCCCGGACCGGACAGAGTCCGACGTCAAACCCTGGCAGAAGGCCGAGACCGACGCCGGCGCGCCGGCGAAGAAACCCTGGGTCAAACGCACCCCGTCCGACCCGACCCCCGAAGGCAAGAAGCCCTGGGTGAAGAAGGCCCCGACCGGCAAGACGCCCTGGACTCCGCGCGATGCCGCGCCCGCCCCTGCCGGCGACCAGCCGTGGAAGGGCAAACCCAAGGGCAAGCCGGCCGGCGGCGACCGTCCCTGGGCCGCCAGGGACGCGCGCGGCAAACCCGCCGCCGCCAAACCCTTCAAGGCGAAGAAGCCGCCCCGGAGCTGAGTGGCCGTCCGCCGCACACGATCATCGGTCCCTGTATCAATTTCCGTCATCCTCGCCCTTGTGGCGAGGATCCAGACTCCCGATGGCCGACAGTACCCTCTGTCGCAGAGGCAGGCGGTGATCGCATACGACGGCGTTTCTGGATCCTCGCCACACGGGCGAGGATGACGGCTTCTGGCCAGTCGAGCTCGCTCTCGCCGGGCTGATCGCACGGGACGATCGCCTCCAATCCCGCTTCACCCGCCCGATGTAACCGTTTACGGTGCAGACAAAACAAGCGGTAGCGGGTGGAATACGTATGGCCGGAGTTCGGCTTGAGGGCGTGAAGAAGCGGTTCGGCGCCGTGGAGGTGCTGAAGGGGGTGGATCTGGACATCGCCGACGGCGAGTTCGTGGTGTTCGTGGGCCCGTCAGGCTGCGGCAAGTCCACCCTTTTGCGCACGATCGCCGGTCTGGAAGAGCTGTCGGGCGGCGTCGTCTCGATCGGCGACCGGGTGGTCAACGACCTGTCCCCCTCCGACCGGGGCATCGCCATGGTCTTCCAGTCCTACGCCCTCTATCCGCATATGACGGTGCGCCAGAACATGGCCTTCGCCCTGACCCTGGCGAAGACGGACAAGGCCGAGATCGATCGTCGGGTCAACGCCGCCGCCGAGACGCTGAACATCACCGACTATCTGGACCGCAAGCCCAAGGCCCTGTCCGGGGGCCAGCGCCAGCGGGTCGCTATCGGCCGCGCCATCGTGCGCGAGCCGCAGGTCTTCATGTTCGACGAACCCCTGTCCAACCTCGACGCCGCCCTGCGGGTGCGGATGCGTTACGAGTTCGCCAGTCTGCACGAGCGGCTGAAGACCACGATGATCTATGTCACCCACGACCAGGTCGAGGCCATGACCCTGGCCGACCGGATCGTGGTTCTGAACGCCGGGAGGATCGAACAGGTCGGCCGGCCGATGGAGCTGTACGATCACCCCGCCAATCTGTTCGTCGCCGGCTTCATCGGCAGCCCGAAGATGAACCTGATCCCGGCCGAGGTCGTGACGGCCTCCGCGACAGGTGCGACGGTGAAGACGGCCTCCGGCGACACGGTCGATGTCGCCGTCGACGCCGGCCGCGCCACGCCGGGCGACAGGGTCACGCTGGGCGTCCGTCCCGAACATCTGGAGATCGCGACCGAAACGGGCGTCGACACCACGGTCACCTTCGTCGAGACCCTCGGCCACGCCACCTATGCCTATCTGGCCTATGGTCAGGAGGCCCTGACCCTCCTCGCCCCCGGCGACGCCCGCCTCGCCGCCGGCCAGACGGTCTCGCTGTCGATCCCGAAGGCACAGGCGCATCTGTTCGATGCCGGGGGTCAGGCGTTCCGGCGGGTTTGAATCCTGTCCTCCCCGTTCGCCGCTTGGCGAATGGGGAGGTGGATCCGAGCATCGCGAGGAGACGGAGGGGGCGACTCCGCCGATGAAGCAGCCGATGCGTCGGACACCGCCGCGCCACCTCCGTCACGGCGCAAGCGCGCCGCGCCACCTCCCCACGCCTGCGGCGCAGGGAGGACAAGCTTCTAATCCTACCGCTTCCTGATCCGCGCCTCGCCAAGAGCCCAGACCGACCCAACAATCGACATCGCCACGAAGCACCAGAATGCCATTACCCACGCCATGGCAAAGGTCTGGCTAAAGGCGATTGCCAGGAACAACGCCGGATAGAGCAGGAGGATCAGGAACTGAACCGCGACGAGTGCAAGCCCAGTCAGGACGAGGGTGAATGGTAACCAGCGGCGCATTGGCCCCTCCGATATGAACAGGACGGAACTGTCGTTCACGAACTCGTGATCGTCAAGAGTCCCCTACCGCTTCCGGAACCGCGCCGCCTCGGCCGCGAGGTCAGACCCCCAGTCGCTCTTCTCCTCGGCGGGTTCTGGCGTGAACGGCGCCTCGGGCAGCGTCCCCGCCACGCCCCGGATCGCCAGCCACAGGGGTTCGCTGAACACCGTCAGCATCCGCAGCGGTTTGCGTTTCCCGTCGGTGACGTCCCAGCCGGCATCCTCGAAGGCCGCGATCTGTTCGACGGGCGGCCGGCGCTCGACCCGGTCCCAGTCGCCGGGCCGGGCCGCATCCTCGGCCTGTTCCGCCGTCAGGCCGAAATTCTCGACCAGACAGGCATCCACCTCGGGAAACTCGTCCCGTCGCGCCGGGTCGGCATAGCCGGGCTTCATCAGCGCCTTGGTCTCCAGATCGGAGACGCCGGGCAGGTCGATCAGGCGGCGGAGCGGCTGGGTCATGAGTGGGGCTTAGACCCGCCTCGCCGGCCCACGCAAGCCTAGCGGATCTCCACCCGCCGGGCGCCGGCCGGGATTTTCAGCTCGCCCAGATCCCATTTGGCGTTGCGGCCGTCGATCCGCGTCCGGGTCGGCAGGGCCAGACCCTGGGGCCAGCGCACGACATAGCCGCCCGGCGCCTCGACGCCCCGTGAGATGTCCAGAACGATCACCCCGTTGTTGCGCACCATCAGATACGACAGCGGCCCGTAGGGAGTGCGGACATCGCGAACGCCGACGCCGGTCGCCGTGTCCAGCCAGTCGTGGGGAATGCCGTCGGCGAGCACCAGGGCGTGGTCGCTGTCCCGCTCATAGACGAACAGGTCCAGCGCCGAGCGGATATAGTCCGAGCTGATCCAGGCGTGGGGCATGTCGCCGATGAAGCGCGGCTCGCGCAGGTCGCGTCCCACCACCTCGGCCCAGCCGTTCCACGCCGCAGGCCGGCGGTCGGCGAAGAAGAAGTCCAGCGCCTGCATCGCCCGGTCGCGCCGCCCCAGCCGCATCAGGGCCCCCACATTGCGCAGTTCATAGGGGGTATAGTCCCTCCAGCCGGCGGCGTTGGTCTGGCGGGCGACGAAATTCTCCCAGTATTTCTCGAACGTCCGCTTCAGCAGGCCCTGCGGCAGGTTGGCCTGTTCGCCGCCCGGCGACAGGGCGATGGTGGTCGAGGTGGCGTCGAAATCACCCCGGTCGGCCGCCCCCGCGATCCAGTCGATGCGGTGCCGCACCGCCGTGCCGCTGATCGAGGCGCGCAGGTCGCGGGAAAACTGGTCGCGGCTGGCGGCGATCCGCGTGGCCGCCGTCCGGTCGCCCAGGATCCCGGCGATGAAGACCGCGTCCTTGTAGCCCAGCAGGCCCCAGAAATCGTCCCAGTAGGACCAGGCCGCCTTGTCCGAATAGCCCTCGTGGCTGATCGTCGGCGGCAGCAGGCCGAACAGGTGGCGGTTCTCGCGCGTCCGGTTCTCCGGGGTCCGGGTCGAGGCGCGCAGCCCGTCCATATAGGTGATCGCCCCCTGCACCTGGGGCCAGACGCTTTCCAGCAAGGCCCGGTCGCCGGTGTAGCGCCAGGTCTCGGCGGCGAGGAAGACGAACTCCCCGTGGCTGTCGTTCTCGGGCACCGGATCGGCGCCGCGCTGATCGACGCAGCAGGGCACCTTGCCATTGGCGAACACATAGGGGGCGTACCAGCGCAGATAGGCCGCCGACAGGTCGGCGTGGCCCAGCCGGTTCAGCCCCTCGGCCATCATCGCCCCGTCGCGGATCCACGAGCGATTGTAGCTGCGCGTCCCGGGCTGAAGGATCGGCCCCTGACGCGACATCAGCATGTGCGCCAGCGAGGTCTTCATCGTGTCCTCGATCCGCTGCCCCTGGGGCGGCACGATCAGGTCGAACCGGTCCAGCTTGCGCCGCCATTGCGATTCCACCCGCTGCTGCACCGCGTCGAAATCCGTTGTCAGGGCCTCGGCGTGGTCGCCCGCCAGCGGGGTGACGAAGCCGTACGTGCGCGTCTCGCCGGGCTGCAGGGTGACGTCATAGAGGGCCGCCGCCGCCGCCAGACCCGCCGGATCGCGCACTGACAGGGCGCCGTCGGCCCCGGCCCTGCCGGAAGCGATCAGGGCCTGCGGATCCGCGCCCGCCTCGAAGGCCGCGCCGACCATTCGATCCGCGTCGCCGGCGAACCGCACGGTCGTCTGATCGCCCAGCCGCAATTGGGGGCCGTCGCCTTCGATCCGCATCAGCGGACTGGCCCCGCCCGGCACAGCCAGGAACTGGACCGGCCCATTGACCTGCATCGGCCGCCCGACCAGGGCCAGGGTCAGGGTCTTCGCCCGTCGCGAGGTATTGGTCAGGTCGTAGCGGCCATAGAGGCGGGCGTTCGCCGGTTCGCCCTCGGCCATGGCCGTGACCTTCAGCGTCCAGCCCTCGTGCGTCCAGGTCACGGTCGGGATCGGCAGGTCGTCCTCGACCAGGGCTTGGCTGGTCGCCACATCGGCCCAGGTCACCAGACGGCCGTTGTCCAGCACGAAGGGCTCGATCGAGGGCCCGCCGCGCCGCAGCTCGATGGCGCCGTCCTCGGAGATCAGGCCGCTCTCGCCGCCGCCGTCGACCCCGACCAGGGTCCAGTAGGGCTGTTCGCCCCGGAAGCCGCGCGGATACAGGCCCCGCCGCGACTGGGCCGCGACGGCCATCAGGAATTTCGTTTCGTTCTCGCCAAAGGCGAGAGGCTGGATTGTCAGCTCGGACAGGCCGTAGGCGGTCTGGGCCCGGTCATTGGTCTGGCCGGCCCCCATCTGGCCCGCCGTACCGGCTTGCCGCGCCGGCGGCGCCATCAGGTCCAGCTTCAGCCACCGCGCAGAGGCCTCCGGCGTCCGCAGCCAGTCCGTCCCGCCGTCACCCTCGGTCACCTCCACAAGAGTCCGCCAGACGAGACCGTCTGACGAGGCCGACAGTCGATAGGCCGTCGCCGAAAGGCCGTCGGCCCATTTCAGGGTCAGGCCGCCGAACTCCCGCTCAAAGCCGAGATCGAGGGTAAAGCTCTGCGCGCCCGCCGCCGTCGTGCGCCAGACGGTCGCCGGATCACCGTCCACAGCCAGAACCGCGACGCCCGGCCCGTCCTCGCTGGATGCCGTCGCCAGCGGCTGCGGCGGCACGGCCGGCTCCGGCGGCAGTTCGCGCAGGATCAGGTCATCGACCTCGATCCAGCCCTTGCCGCCCTGTCCGGCCGTGACGACGAACTCGATCCGCTCGGCGCCGCGGAAGGTCCTGTCCGGGTTCGGGCCCCAGGCCCAGATCACCTGACGCTTCTTGATGACGAACTCGGTCCAGCCGTCGGGGAAGTCATAGCGCGCCACCTGGTGCCAGTGGACGTTCTCGCCCGACGCATCGGTGAACTTGACCTCGAAGGTGTTGGGCAGGCCCTCGCCCCGGACGCGGAACCGAATCTCGTAGTTCTCGGGCACGGACAGCGGCAGGGCGCGGGCGGCGAAGGCGTAGCCGGACTTGCCGTTGAAGTCATAGCTCAACCGCATCGCCGGCGAGCCATCCGGGCCGGTCACGGCGCCGATCGCCGACGACACGTCGGTGGAGGCGTCGGCGCTCCAGGGCGTCAGGTCCGAGAAGTCGTCCAGCGCCGTGACGGGCAGCGGCGCGGTCTCGACCGGCGGCTGGAGGTTCAGGGCGGCCGTGGGATCGATGGATGCAGCCGGCGACGCCTCCTGCGCGACCGCCGGAGAGGCCCCAAGCGAAAGCATCGCCGCAACCACAATCATCCGCATCCGCAATAACTCCTCCGTCATCCTCGGGCTTGACCCGAGGATCGGGCGCGCCGCGCATTCCGCCTTGCCGGCCGAACACCGTGTCTCAGCATCCGTATCGGCTCGCATGTTCCGCCGATCCTCGGGTCAAGCCCGAGGATGACGAACGCCTTGAGGGATCTACCCCTTCACGCTCCCCGCCAGCATGCCGCGGATGTAGAACCGCTGCAGGGCGAGGAACAGGATCAGCACCGGGGCCACCGTGATAACGGCGCCCGCCATCATCAGCTCGATATCCTGCACATGCTCGCGCGACAGGGCCGCCAGAGCCACCGGCAGGGTGTAGTTGCTCTGGTCCGTCAGGATAATCAACGGCCAGAGGAAGTCGTTCCAGCTGCCCAGGAAGACGAACAGGGCCAGGGTCACCAGAATGGGCGTCAGGGTCGGCAGGACCACCCGACGGAAGATCTGGCCCTCGCTCGCGCCGTCGATCCGCGCGGCCTCCAGCATCTCGTCGGGGATCGACAGGGCGTACTGCCGCACCAGAAAGATGCCGAAGATCGAGGCCAGCCAGGGCACCAGCGCCCCGGGCCAGGTATTCACCAGCCCGACCGACTTCAGCATCAGGAACAGAGGCAGGGTCCCGATCTGGGCCGGAATCACCAGGGCCCCGATCAACAGCTGGAACACCCGGTCCCGCCCCTTGAAGCTCAGCTTGGCGAAGGCATAGCCGGCCGGGACGGTGAACAGCAGGGCCAGCACCGTCGCCAGCGTCGCCAGCCCCAGACTGTTCAGCATGTACCGCCCCATGCCCTGGCTGACGAACAGGTCGCGATAGTGCTCCAGCGTCCAGACCCTGGGCAGCAGCGGCGGCGGGAAATTGGCCGCCTCCCCCGTCGCCATGAAGCTGACCGACAGCATCCAGACCAGCGGGAAGACCACGATCAGGCCCAGGGCCGCGACCGCGAGGTTCAGCAGGACGACGCGGATTTTAAGCGGCGAACCCCTCATGTGTGCGCTCCGCCGAGACGACGCGACACCCACAGCTGCACCAAGGTGACGGCGAAGATGCACAGGAACAGGATGAAGGCCACAGCCGAGGCGGACCCCAGGTTCCACCATTTGAAGCCCTCTTCATACATGAAGTAGAGCACCGTCACCGTCGACTGGGCCGGTCCGCCCTGGGTCATCACATAGGGTTCGGCGAACAGCTGGAAGAAGCTGGCCACCGAGATGATCGACACCAGCAACAGGGTCGGGGCGATGGCCGGCAGGGTGACGTTGGTGAACTGTTTCCATGGCCCGGCGCCGTCGATGCGCGCGGCCTCATACAGGTCGTCCGGCACGGTCTGCAGGACCGCCAGGAAGATCAGCATATTGTAGCCGAAGATCTTCCACACCACGAACATCAGGATGGCCGGGACCGAGGTCGAGGGCTGGCCCAGCCAGTCCACGGGCGGAATGCCGAACGCCCCGATGGCCCAGTTGATGACGCCGTACCGGGTGTGCAGCAGATAGTTCCATAGCACGGCCGTGGCCACCAGGGTGGTCACGAACGGGGCGAAGAACACCACCCGCCAGACCGGCCGCCACTTCACCGTCCGGGCGTTCAGGATGACGGCGGCGCCCAGGGACGCGGCGATGGACAGGGGCACGCCCAGAACCGCGAACCACAGGGTGTTCTTCATCGCCCCCCAGAACAGCGGATTGGTCAGAAGCCGCTCATAGTTCTGCAAGCCGACGAACCTCAGGTTCTTCAGATCGGCCAGGGCATAGATGTCGAAATCGGTCAGGCTGAGGAACAGGGCCGAGACGACCGGAATCACAAAGAAGACGGCGATGGCGATCAGGGCCGGGGCGACGAACCCCCAGGCCGCGCGTTCGCGGGCGGCGGCGGTTCCGGTGTTGCGCCTCATACGCCCCTCCCCTGATCCAGCATCCAGCGGCGCTTTTCCAGAATGCGGTCGACGCGGCGATCGATCTCGCGGCCGGCGGCCTCGGTCGTGTATTCGCCCCGCACCATCCGTTCGGCCACGATCTGCATCTCGGCCGAGACCCGTTCCCACTCGGGCGCCTTGGGCAGGGCCTTCGCGCGGCTGAGCTGGCCCTTGAAGGCGGCGATATAGGGGTCTGACGCCACGGCGGGCGCGGCCCAGGCCGAGGGTCGCGACGGCAGGTCGCCGGTCAGGACGTTGAACCGCGCCTGCACGGCCGGATCCGACAGATAGCGAATCAGCTTCCAGGCCGCTTCGGGGTTGCGGCTCGATTTGAACACCGCCAGCGCCGACCCGCCCGGCGCCGAGGCCCCTGGTCCGTTCGGCCCGGGCACGCCCGCCGTGGTCCAGTGCGGCTGGATCGCCGGATCCAGCCGGGTCTTCATGTCGCCGATCGTCCAGGGACCGGAGAAATAGTAGCTGAAATAGCCGCGTCCGAACTCGGTCCAGACGTTCGAGATCTGGGTCGAGGACGCCAGCGGGGCCAGCCCTTCGTCGAACAGGCTCCTGTAGAAGGCCAGGGCCGCCACGAACGACGGGCTGGAGAAATTGCCCCGGCTGTCGTTGTCGCGCAGCAGCGGCTCGTCGCCCTGGAGGCCGAAGGTCAGCAGCTGTTCGAACTCATTGACCGGCAACAGGATGGCGTAGTTCCCCGACCCCGCCGCCCGCTTGATCGCATGCATCGACCGCTTCCACTCGGCCCAGGTCGTCGGCATGGCGTCATAGCCGGCGCGGGCCATGATGTCGGTGCGGCAGAAGATCAGCCGGGTGTCGACATACCAGGGCGTGGCCATCGGGACCCCGCCGATGGTGGCCGTATCCAGCACGGCCGGGAACTGGTCGGTCAACAGGTCGGCGGCCTGGCGCGGCGTCGGCGACAGGGCGCCGATGGCCGTCAGCTCTGAAATCCAGGTCGCCCCCACCTGGCTGACGTCGGGCAGGGAGTCGCCGGCATAGGCGGTCAGCAGCTTCTGGTGGGCCGAGCTCCACGGCTGGGGCTGGACCACGACGCGGATGCCGGTCTGAGCCTCGAACTCGGGCAGGATTTCGGGAACCGCCGCCCCCTCATTGCCCATGGCCCAGAACTGCAGGGCCGGTCGGCCGTCGCGCGGGGCGCAGCCGCTCAAGGCCGCCGCCCCCCCTGCGATCAGGCCCAGCGCGGTCCTGCGATCCGGGCCGGGTCCCGTCATGCGTCCAGCCAGCCGCCGGTAAAGCCCGCGCGTTGCAGACCACGCTTCAGGTTCGGCTCGCCATGCATGGTGCGCCACAACAGGCCCGAGCGGTGGTTCTCGGTCATGATGACGATCGGCCCCTGATCGATGCCCAGATAGTCGCCGTCGACCCAGCCCACGCCGGGCGCGATCCGGCCGTGCAGCAGCGGACCCTCGCGCTCGGTCAGGGTCGGGTTGAACGAGTCGAGGAAGCCATACTCCGTGTACAGAGCATTACCCCCGAACGCCTTCATCGCCTTGACGCAGGGCACGACGATCTCGGGGGCAAAGGCGATCGAGGCCGCCGCCGCCGTGGGCGCGATTGTGCCGTCGTCCCGGTCGCCCGGGCCGCGCGCCGAATAGGAGAAGAACTCCCGCTCGCGCCCGTCGATGACCTGTTTGAAGTCGCCCGGCCCGTCGCAGGCCGTCAACCCCCACATCGCGGCCGAATAGCCGGCCCAGCCGCCCGGATTGTCGTGAGCGTATTTCTGCTGGGCATAGACGGCGCGGCGGCTGTTTTCGAAATAGTCCAGGGTCTGGTCGGTCATGGCCGACTTGCCGCGCATCCAGGCGTCCTGGATGCCGCGGAAATCGACGAACATATGGCTGTACTGGTGGCCGAAGATCGGCGCGAACTGCAGATGCCAGTCGCCCCAGCGGTCGGTCCAGCTCTGCTCATAGGCATAGACCCACTCGTCCCAGACGCCGTTCGAAACCGGATGCGTCGGGCTGCCGATGGCCAGCAGCAGGACCAGCATGCCCTCGTTGTAGATCCACCAGTCGTGCGGAATATGGCCCGTCTCCGGGTGCCAGCCCATCGAGATGCGGTTGCTGCGCACGACGGCCCAGTCCCATTCGACCCGTTCGTACAGGGTCTGGGCGATCTGCCGGATCTCGACCTCTTCGGCATGACGGCCGTCGAAGAACTGCGCCGAGAACAGCATGCCGCCCAGCAACAGGGCCGTGTCGACGGTCGACAGCTCGGTCCGGCCATAGCGGTGGCCGGTCTCCATATCGAGGAAGTGGTAGAAAAATCCCTTGTGGCCGCCCACGCCCGTCGCCTCGGGCCCCTGCGGCAGGGCCGCGAAGAAGCGCAGGGTGATCAGGGTCCGCTCGCGCGCCTCGGCCCTCGTCATCCAGCCCCGCTCGACCCCGACCGGCCAGCAGCCCAGGGCGAAGCCGACGGCGGCGACGGAGGCGAAGGATTTCGACGGCCAGCGATCGGGCGTCAGCCCGGTCCGCCGGTCGGTGACCTTGACGAACCAGTCAAAGGTCCGGCGCTGAAGTTCGTCGATCTCGGGGTCCAGTCGATTGATCCCTGTCCTTCGGCCCGAACCGCGCTGCCCCCGGGACGTCCGGGCCAGGGAGGCCTGGGCAAGCACCGGAGACGCTGCCCCGGCGACCACACCGGCCAGGGTCGAGCCCAACAGAAAGCGGCGACGATCCATGGACGAACCTCTTAAAGCCAAACCGGTCATACTCAAAAAAGAAAGGCCGCTCCCCGGGATCGGGGAGCGGCCAGGTCTCAGGGGATCAGATCAGAACGCGTAGCGCAGACCGACCTGGAAGCTGCGGGTCGGCAGGAACTGCGAGGTCGGAAGACCGAAGGTGCCGTTCAGGGCCGCGGCCGGGGTGCCGTTGTTGACCCGGTAGGTCTGGTTGAAGCCGTTGTAGTTGCGGAAGTTGAAGATGTTGATCGCGTCGATCGTCATCTCGACCCGTTGCCCGGCCCAGGTGTCGAACGACTTGGCGAGGCGCAGGTCGACCTGACGGAAGGCGAAGGCGTTGGGCAGGATGAAGCTGTACTTCTTGGGATAGTAGGCGAACCAGTCCGGCTTGGCGCCGTTGCCGGGGTTGAAGGCGGTGAACGGACGCCCCGATCCCAGGGTGATGATCGACGACAGACGGAAGTCCCACGGCAGCTGCACCGTACCCGAGGCCACGATGCGGTGTTTCTCGACGCCCGGGGTGTTGAAGAATGGCGTGGAGGCGATGTTCGGATAGTCGAAGTCGAAGGCCGCCAGCCCCTGGTCGCGGCTGCCGTTCTGTTCCGCCTCGGCCAGGGTGTAGGCGATGTTGTAGCCATAGCCGGAGTCGCTGGTGAACGGCTTGTCGATGGTCACATACATCGCCTTGTATTCGCGCTCGCGGTCATGGTCCGAATAGAAGACGCTGTCGTTGAAGGCGAAGGGCTGGCTGGTCGCCGGATTGGTGAACTGCGACGGACGCACGGTGATCGCGTTCGAGCTGTTGACGTTGAGGCGGTACCAGCCGAACTCGTTCTCGGTCTTGGAGTAGGTCAGGGTGACGGCCGTCTGGATGTCGCCGAACTTCTGACGAACGCCGAAGTTGAACTGGTCCGTGTGGGGGACCGGGGCGTCATTCTTGACGAGGAAGATCTCCCCGCGGCCCTGGGTTCCGGCCAGCAGGGTGTCGAGGCCCGCCGCCGTGGCATAGACGGGGTTCCAGGCGACCGTATTGGTCTGACCGCCATAGGCGCCGCCGGACGGCGAGAAGAAGATCGTCTTGGACAGGTTGAACGGCGAGAAGCGCTCGGAGAACGAGAAGTTGAACCCGATCCGGTCGTAGTAGCGGCCTGCGCCGCCGAACACGACCGTCTTCTCGTCGCCGAACACGTCATAGCTGAAGCCGATCCGCGGCTGGAACGCACCCGTAAAGGCCTCCCGGTCGCCGTCGGAGACGTAGTCCGCGATATTGACGGGCGAGGTGAAGGCCGCGCTGCCCTGGAAGGCGGCGAGGACATTGCGAACCACCTGGGGCGTCGAATAGTCGTTGTTGACGGCGTTGTCCTCGTAGTCCCAGCGGATGCCGAGGTTCAGCTCCAGCCGGTCACTGACCTGCCAGTCGTCCTGCAGGTACAGGCCGATGGTGTTGTTATCGACGTCGGCGGCATCGGTCGGCAGGTTCAGCGTCACCCGGGTCGGGATGGTGCTGGAGTTCAGGACCTCCGGCCGGCCAGTGATGTCATAGTCGAACTGCGGGTTCCGGTTGAACATCTTGGCGACGTAGTAGTTCCGCATCGAGTAACGGGCGCCGACCTTGATCGTATGGCGGCCCATCCATTCGACCTCGTTGAAAGTCAGGTCGTTACGCAGGGTGACGGACTCGTCGCGGATGTCCTGGTTGTTGTTGCCGCCGCCCAGATTGATGACGGTCGCCTCGACGTTGTTGTACGAGAAGTCGAAGGCCGGGGTTGCGGCCACGTTGTCGCGGTAGACGACATAGCGCTGGCCCGGCTGGTCGAAGTTGACGGCGCGCGGGTTATAGTTCGAGCGGAAGAAATCGATCGAGAAGTCGTTGACGAAGAACGAGCCCTGATACTGGTGCTTCAGCACAACGCTGGTGGTGTCGAGATTGACGCCATTGGCGCGCGTCGCCGCGTTCTGGCCGCCGAAGTCACGGATATCCTGTTCGGTGCGATAGGTCGCCGACAGGTCGACCCGGTTCTCCTCGTTCGGCTGCCAGGACAGCTTGCCGAAGAACAGATCCTGCTCGAAGGGCGCCTCGAAGGTGCCGATCTGATCCTGGAAGCGCGAGGTGTATTCGGTGCGGTTCAGGAAGACCGAGTTGGAGCGGGTCTCATCCTTGCGCTCATACGAACCGAAGAAATGCAGCCGGTCCTGGATGATCGGGCCGCCGATCGATCCGCCGTATTGCAGACGATCCAGACGCGTCGGCGCCTGGCCGCGACGCTTGGCGAAGACGTTCTGGGCGATCCAGTCGGTGTCCTGGTACTGGACATACAGGTCGCCATGGAATTCGTTGGTGCCGGAGCGGGTCACCGAGGTGATGATGGCCGACGAGGCCTGCTCATACTCGGCCTTGAAGTTCTGCGTCAGGACGCGGAATTCCTGGATGGCGGCCTGCGGGAAGGGGTTGCCCCGGCTGTCGTCCTGACCGGCGATGCCGCCGTCCAGAATGTTGGACTTCTGGCTCTGGCCGTCGATGAACACGTTGATGGCGTTGGCCGACTGGGCGCCGGCCGAGATGGTGCGTTCCGCCGGATCCTCCTGCACCACCACGCCGGGCGCGAGGGCGGCGAAGTTCAGGAAGTTGCGGCTGATCTGCGGCAGGTCGTTGATCTGCCGCTGTGTGACGTTGGTCGCGACTTCCGACGTGCGGACCTCGACCAGACGACGTCCGGTGACAACGACGTCGGCCACGGAAACGGCGTCGTCGGACACGGAGGCCGTGGCGGCGCCCGGCTCCAGGTTCAACGTGGCCGTCTGGCCGAGGCCGAGGTTGACGACCTCGCTATCGGTCTGGCCGCCGGCCGTGGTGACCTCGATCCGGTAGGTGCCGGGGCGCAGGCCGGGCAGGACATAGCCGCCATCGGCAGCCACGCGGGCGCGGGACACAAAGCCGGTGGACACTTCGGTCGCCGTCACGGTGGCGCCGGATGTCGAGGCGGCGCTCGTCACCGTGCCGCGCAGGGTCGAGGTCGAGGATTGAGCCGAAGCGGCGCCGGCGGTTGCCAGCAAGGTCGCCATGGCGAGCGCGGAGACCGCGCCGAGGGTGCGAATACGGGTTTTCATCCTGAAGGTTCCTTAGGTTTTCCCAAGTGTGATTCCGCCGGTCAGGATGTGTCCTGAAACGGTCGGGGGTGAGAGATCAGGGGCCGGCTGGGTAGAGCCCCTGACGATGAGAGTGGGACGCACGGTCTCGTGGACGGCCTCGCTCGGCTCGGCGTCCTTGCCGCGGATCAGACCGACCAGCCGGTCCAGCGCCCGCCGCCCGATGCCGACGATGTCGACGCGCAGGGTGGTGAGGGCGGGTCTGACAAGCGAGGCGATCGGCACATCGTCGAAACCGACGACCGCGACATCCTCGGGACAGCGCAGGCCGTGCTCCTGCAGCGCCAGAAGGGCGCCGATGGCCATGGTGTCATTGGCGACAAACAGGGCGTCAGGCCGATCCGGGCCCGCGATCAGGCCGCTCATCGCCTGATGGCCGGACGTCTGGGTGAAGTCGCCGTCGACGACCCACGGGGCAAGGCCGACCCCGGCGACCGCCTCGGCATAGCCCGCCAGACGCGCCTCGGCCTCCAGGTTGCCGGCCGGTCCCGAAATATGGGCGATGCGCCGACGTCCGGTCTCGTACAGATGCTGGACCGCCGCCATGGCGCCGCCGCGATTATCCACGGCGATCGAGGCCAGATCGCCGACCGCGCCCCCGTTCATCAGGATCACCGGCAGCCGGCCGGCCGTCGCCGACAGGCCGAAATCGTCCAGATGCGGCGACAGGACGATCAGCCCGTCGACCCGGCCCCGCATGGAGCGGATCGCGGCCGAGGCCTCGTCGGCGTCGCCATGCGAGCTGGACACGATCAGATGCAGGCCGTGGGCCCGGGCCGCCAGATCCATGCCCCGGATCATTTCGGAAAAGAACTCGCCGAACAGGTCCGGCAGAATGACCCCGACCGTATCGGTACGGCTGGTCGACAGGCTGCGCGCGCCGCTGTGCGGCACATAGCCGAGGGTCGCAATCGATTCGAGAATGCGCTGACGGGTGGTCTCGGTCACCGGGCCGGCGCCGTTCAGCACACGCGAGACCGTGGCGACGGACACCGAGGCGTGTGACGCGACATCGCGAATGGTGGCGGCCTTCATGACCGCCTTCCCGCCGTCGGATGGTGATGGCTGTGAGAGCCCAATAGACGTCAACCCCTGTCGTACCGCCGTCCCGGCCCCCTTGGCGAAGGTCCGTCAGCGCCGAATGTAATCGGTTACCTGTAAGCGGTTACATGCCACAGCACCGGGGGGCCCCGCAAGGGCCTCAGTTCAGCCACAACCGCAACAGGCGGGTAATAGTCAGGGCCCGGATGAGGCGGGCTGCTCAGTCCGTCGGGACGGCGACGGCGTACAGCGCCTCGATCAGGTTCAACCGCTCCGCGAACGGAACCGGCTTGACCGCCGGTCCGTCATTGCCGAATTCCAGCAGCTGATCCGGCGCTGCGGCCATGTCCGGCCAGGCCGGCCGCCCGCCGCCATTGGGGTCGCCCGTCCGCGCAAAACCGGTCCAGTAGCCCGCCATCAGGTCCGCCGCCCTCTGATCCCTCTCTTCGGTCGGCCATGACGACTGCGTCAGATTGTCGAACACATAGGGCCGCTCGGAGGCGTGGGTCGCCCCGGTGTGGGGTTCGGGCATGGCGGCGGAAACGACGTCAAACCGGTAGAGCCATGTCGGATGGCCGGCCGCCGCATGCAGGCGCGCGAGATGGCGCGCCGGCTCATTGAAGACGATGTCGCTGACCAGATGGGCGTCATAGCCCGCCTGACCGCCATAGGCCTGGACCAGGGCCGCCCGGCTCTCGTCCGACATCCGGTCATCAAGCGCGCCATAGGGCGTCGGATCCGAAGGCTTCATCCACCAGAATTCGGCGCTGTTGGTGCCGATAATCAGGGGGACCGGCGCCTGACTCCCCGCCGCAAAAACGGCCTCCACGTCGCGCGTCAGCACCTGGCCGTCATTCAGAATCAGGTCGCCGCCAAAGAAGTTCGGCGCGGGGCTCAACAGCTGCTCTGCGGGAATCGCCCTCAGGGCGTCAGCGGTCGGGGCCACCCCCCGGGCCCCGGCCCAGGCCGCACCGCGCGCCTGGCTGGAGGGGAAGCTGTCCGTGCCGGTCGACGGCGCCGCCCCCTTCTGGCGCCCCAGACCCGACTGGATGACGGCCCGGGCGAACAGCCCTCGCGCCGCGGGGGCGATCATCAACTGGCTGACGGCCACCCCACCGGCCGATTCGCCGAAGATCGTCACCTGATGCGGATCCCCGCCAAAGGCCGCGACATGATCGCGCACCCACTCCAGGGCGGCGATCATATCCATGACGCCATAGTTGCCGCCCGCCTCACCGGCCGGCCGTTCCGCCGTCAGGGCCGGATGGTCGAAAAAGCCCAGCCGGCCGAGCCGGTAGTTGATCGTCACCACCACCGCGCCGCGCCGCGCCAGGGCGGAACCGTCATACAAATCCGCTGTGCCGGAGCCGTTGTTGTAGCCTCCGCCGTGGATCCACACCATCACCGGCAGGGCGCCGTCCCTTGCCTCCGGCGCCCAGACATTCAGGGTCAGACAGTCCTCGCTCATCGGCAGGGGTCCGACGCCCGGATCGCCATTGGCGGGCGGCTGGATGCAGATCGCCCCGACGTGGCCCGCATCGCGCGGCCCGCGCCAGCCGGGAGCCGGTTGCGGCGGACGCCAGCGCAGCGCCCCGACGGGCGGACGCGCATAGGCCACGCCCTTGAAACTGGCGACGCCGGCGGCGGAGCGCCCCACCAGCACCCCCTCGCCGATCCGGGCCGTGGGCGGGTCCGCCGGCGCCGGCGGCTGGACGGTGGACTGGGTCATGATCAGGGCGGCGCCGAGAAGAGAAACGAATGACATGGGCTCAACCTAGGCAATGCGTCCGGAAGATGAAATCGCTGGATGCGGTCAGGCGTGTGGATCACGGCCCCGTACATCCGAAAATTCGGATCAAGGCGTTGAACCGGTTCGTTTCAGGTGCGTTCGAGACGGGTACGGCGGGGGAAAAATTGAAGGATCTGGTGATTTCGGGCGACTTGGCGGTCGATCTTGCGGCCGTGTTCGACGCGTCGCCGAATCCCTATGTCCTGCTCACTCCGGATCTGACCATCGCCGGCGTCAATGAAGCCTATCTCGCGGTGACGTCCAGCCGCCGGGCCGAGATCATCGGCCAGCCGATCTTCGGCGCCTTTACCGGCGGGAGCGGCGAGGACGCGCCGGAGAACGTGCGCCAGGTGCGCGCCTCGATCGAGCGGGCCATCCGGACCCGCAGTCCCGAGCATCTGGCTCTCGTCAACTTCGCCATGGCGCGGCCCCAGGCCGACGGCTCGACCGCATTCGAGGAGAGGATGTGGAGCGCCACCCATACGCCGATCCTCGATCGCGACGGCGCGGTGACCTATGTGCTTCAACACACCACGGACATCACGGAACTGGAGCAACTGCGTCGCATCCGGGCCGAGGCCAGCGGACCGCGTACGGCCCTGGACGTCATCGTCGGCGGCGATGTGTTGCGCCGCGCCCAGCAGGTGCAGAAGGCCAATCTGAAGCTTGAGGCCGAGCGCAATCGTCTGATCGAGATGTTCATGCAGGCGCCCGGCTTCGTCGCCGTCCTTACCGGGCCGGAACATGTCTTCCAGATGCACAACCCCGCCTATTCCCAGTTGATCGGTCATCGGGACATCGCGGGCAAGCGCGTCCTGGACGCCCTGCCCGAGGTGGCGAGCCAGGGCTATGTCGACCTTCTGGACCACGTCTACCAGACCGGAGAGGCCTTCGAGGGTCGTCAGAGCCGCCTGCAGCTTCAGCGCGTTCCCGGCGCCTCCCTCGAGAACGTCTATCTGAACTTCATCTATCAGCCGATCCGTGACGAGGACGGACGTGTCCTCGGCATCTTCGTCCAGGGGCACGACGTGACCAATGACGTCATCGCCACCGAGCGCCAGAAGCTGATGATCGATGAGCTCAACCACCGGGTGAAGAACACCCTCGCCACGGTCCAGTCCATCGCCATGCAGACCGCCCGGTCGCATCAGGACACGCACAGCTTCGCCCGGAGCTTTCAGGCCCGGTTGATGGCCTTGTCACACACCCACGACCTTCTGACGCGAAGTCACTGGGAGGGCGCAGACCTCCGCGACGTCCTGTGCCACGAGACCGAGGCCCACGGCGCCCACCGCGTCAGCATGGACGGGCCTGCCGTGGCGCTCAGCCCGGCGTCGGCCCTGTCGCTGGGCATGATCTTCCACGAACTGGCCACCAACGCCGCCAAATACGGCGCCCTGTCGACAGTGGACGGTCGTGTGAAGGTTGAATGGACCGTCAGGGATCAGCGTGACCGGACGGTTGATCTGACCTGGTGCGAGGTTGGAGGACCGCCGACGACGCCGCCGGTCCGACGCGGCTTCGGGGCCCGTCTGATCGAGCGCAATATCCGCCACGATCTGGCGGGAACGATTGAACTCGACTACGCAACCACCGGACTCATTGTGAAAATGTCCTTCTCACTGGACAGAAGTTCGCTCGACGGGGGCAGGTTTGACTGAAGTGTTGAAGGGGAGCCGTATTCTGGTGGTCGAGGATGAATCCCTCGTCGCCATGCTGCTTGAGACCATTCTGGATGATATGGGCTGCGAAACCGTCGGCCCGATCTCGACCGTTGCCGAAGCGTTGGACCTGATCGCGAGCGGAGAACCGCTGCACGGCGCCCTGCTGGACGTCAATGTGGCGGGGATTGAGGTGTTTCCGGCCGCCGCAGCGCTGGAAGCCCGTGGCGTGCCCCTGATCTTCTCGACGGGCTATGGGGAAGGCGGTCTTCCGGACGAATGGAAGGGACGGATCACCCTTCAGAAGCCCTTCACCGAGGCGGCTGTCGAGGACGCCCTGATCCGGGCGCTGCGCCCCGCAGGCTGAGTCCGCTCACCGGGGCGCACGCTTGCGACCGAGGTCTTTCAGCACCGACCGGGCGGCGTTGCGGCCCGGCGCCCCGGTGACGCCGCCGCCGGGGTGGGCCCCTGATCCGCACAGATACAGACCCGGAACCGGCATCCGGTAGTCGGCATGACCCGGGACCGGCCGCGCGCTGAACAGCTGGTCCAGCGTCAGCCGTCCGTGGAAGATATCGCCGCCGATCAGGCCGAAGCGCCGCTCCAGATCACGCGGCCCCAGCGCCAGTCGCCCGAGGACCGAGGCCTTGAACCCCGGGGCATGGCGGTCGACCGTCTCGATCATCACGTCCGCCACGGCGTCGCGGTGTTCATCGGCCAGATCCGGCGCGACATGCTGGCAGAACAGGCTCGCGACATGCTGACCCGGGGGCGCCAGACTGTCGTCGAGGGTGGAGGGGATGAGCATTTCCACGATCGGCTCGCGCGACCAGCCGTGCAGCCGCGCCTCGGCATGGGCCCGGTCCATATAGGCCAGGGTGGGGGCGATGATGATGCCGGCGGTGTGGTGATCGCCGGGCGCCGGCAGGGCGGTGAACCTCGGAAGTTCGCTCAGCGCCACATTCATGCGGAAGGTGCCCGACCCCGAGGCGTAGCGGCCCATCCGTTCGGTGAAGTCGGCCGGCACGACCGCCGGATCGACCAGCCGGTCGAACAGCAGGCGGGGATGCAGGTTGGAGATCACCGCCCGGCCCCGGACGACGTCGCCCGCCTCTGTCACTGCCCCGACGGCCCGGCCCTTCTCGGTCAAGACCTGAGCGACCGGCGTTTCCAGCCGGATATCGACGCCCTGTTCAACGCAGGCCGCCGCCATCGCCCGGGTGATCGCGCCCATCCCGCCGATGGCGTGACCCCAGACGCCCTTCCTGCCGTTCACCTCGCCGAAGACGTGGTGCAGCAGAACATAGGCCGTGCCCGGCGTATAGGGGCTGGCATAGGCGCCCACGACGCCGTCGAAGCCGAACAGCGCCTTGATCGGATCGCTTTCGAACCAGCCGTCCAGCCAGTCGCCCGCCGATTTGGCGAACAGGTCCAGCACATCGCGCCGGCCGGTCAGGTCCAGTCGCCCGATGCGGCGCGCCACCGAGGCCGAACGCAGCAGTTCCGGTACGGCCTCCCGCCACCCCCCGTCCGTCAGGTTGGGCGGGGTCTCCAGCACCAGGGCCCGCAGCACATCGGCCACGGCCTCCAGCCGTCGTTCGTATTCGGGCAGGCGTTCCGCATCGCGTGCGGAGAATTTCGCGACCTCTGCGGCCGTCCGCCCCTCCCCCGCCGCCAGATAGCGGCCGTCCGGCAGGGGCAGGAAATTCGACATCCGCCGCTCGACGACGCGCAGGCCGTGACGCGCCAGCTGCATGTCGGCGATGACCGTCGGGTTCAGCAGGCTGACGGTATAGCTGGCGGTGGAGTTGCGGAATCCGGGATGAAATTCCTCGGTCACGGCCGCCCCGCCGACCACGCCGCGCCGCTCCAGCACGGTGACCTTCAGCCCTGTTCGCGCCAGATAGAAGGCGCAAACCAGTCCGTTGTGACCGCCGCCCAGGATGACGACATCGGTGTTGCTGATCGCCATGCCGTCCCCGCGTTCGCCCGGCTGTGACGGGCACGGCTGGCGCCGCGCCCAACCGGGCATGTCAGTCCCGCCGCTGATTCGCCGCCTGATAGTCCCGGACCGCGTCTGCAATGGTCACGGCGACAAGCGAGGTCTGGGCGACGAACAGGGCGACCAGAACGGCGATCAGCCGCCGTTCCGCTCGGTCGCCCCGTCGACCCGGGTCAGACTTGAAACGCGTATCGGACATGGCTCGGCCTCTGGCTACAGCCTAGTCCGATTCGCCCAGCCAACCATTTCAGCCCGCCTCGCCGGCGACGTACCGTCGGTGCAGCAGCGGGGCGCCCAGCCAGTAGCAGAGCTCCGCAGGTCGACGGATATCCCACACCGCCAGATCGGCCGCCTTGCCCGCCGAGATCAGGCCGACGGTCCCTGAAAGACCCAGGGCCCGGGCGGCATGGCGCGTCGCTCCGGCCAGGGCTTCCTCAGGCGTAAGCCGGAATTGCACACAGGCGAGAGTAAGCGCCGCCGTCATGGAGGCCAGCGGCGAGGTGCCGGGGTTGCAGTCGGTCGCCACCGCCATCGCCACGCCATGCGCCCGCAGCAGGCCCACCGGAGGCGGCGTCGTCTCCCGCAGCATCAGATAGGCCCCGGGCAGCAGGACCGCCACGACTCCCGCCCCCGCCATGGCCCTGACCCCCGCCTCGCTCGTGTGTTCGATATGGTCGGCCGACAGGGCGCCGTAGCGCGCCGCCAGAGCCGCCCCGCCCCCGTCCGAAAGCTGGTCCGCATGCAGCTTGACCGGCAGGCCCAGCGACTTCGCCTTGTCGAACAGGCGCGCTGCCTCCTCGACCGAAAAGGCGATGGGCTCGCAATAGGCGTCAACGGCGTCCACCAGACCTTCGGCATGGGCCGTCGGCAGGATGGCGTCGATGGCCAGGTCGACATAGGCGGTGCGATCGGCCTCGCTCCCGCGAAACTCGGGCGGCACGGCGTGCAGTCCCAGATAGGAGGTCCGCACCCGCACCCCGGCCTCCCGGCCCAGCCGCCGCGCCACGCGCAGCATCTTCAGCTCGCTGTCGAGATCGAGGCCGTAGCCCGACTTGATCTCCACCGTGGTGACCCCGGTCGCCTTCAGCCCCTCCAGCCGCATCAGGGCCGAGGCATGGAGCTCGTCCTCCGACGCCGCCCGGGTCGCCGTCACCGACGAGACGATGCCGCCGCCCGCTCGCGCGATCTCCTCATAGGTCGCGCCGTTCAGCCTCTGCTCGAACTCGCCCGACCGGTCGCCGCCGAACACGAGGTGGGTGTGGCAGTCGATCAGTCCGGGCGTGACCCAGCGGCCATCCAGACGATCGGTCTCGCGGGCCTCTGTGGTCGGCAAGTCCGCGCGGGGCCCGACCCAGTCGATCCGGCCGTCAGTGATCAGGATCGCCGCATCCTCGACGGCGCCATAGGCCGCGCCGCCGGCCTCCATCGTCGCGACATGGCAGTCGAGCAGCAGCCGGTCCGCCGTCATCGCCCCTCCCCCCGCGACGGCGAGAACCGCGCCACCAGATCGTAACGGTCGCCGGGAAACAGCAGCGAGACCCGGGTCACCGGCCGACCATCCCGCCAGGTCTGCCGCTCGACCGACAAACAGGGCGCTCCGGGCTTGAGCCGCAGATCCCGCGCGTCCGGCGCGTCGCAGGCGACAGCGCTGATCCGATGCTCGGCCTCGGTCCAGGGGGCGACCTCAAGCAGCCATCCACCCGGCGGCTGGGTCTCGAAATCCGCCGCCCCGGCTTGCGGCGTGACGGCCAGCGAAATGATCCGGCGCTCCAGCGCCAGCGGCGAGGCGTCGGCGCTGTGCAGGCATTTCAGGTCGATCAGCGGCTGGCCCGACGCCAGCTCGTATTCCTCGTCGCTGGCGGGCTGGCGCACCCGGCGCGCCAGCAGCGCATAGCCATAGGCCTGTCCCCGCGCCTCGACCTCGGCCTTCAGGTCGGGGATGGCCAGCACGGCCGACTGGGCGCGCGGCTGGGCGACGAAGGTCCCGGCCCGTCGGCGGCGGGTCACCAGACCCCGCTCGGCCAGTTCCGAGATCGCCTTGTTCACCGTCATCCGCGAACAGTCGTAGCGGAGGGTCAGTTCATGTTCGAACGGGATGCGCTCCCCCGGCGCCCAGTCGCCGGACAGGATGCGCGCCTCCAGATCGGCGTAGATCCGCCGGTGCAGGGTGAAGGGGGCGTTCATGCGGCCAGAACCGTCGCCAGCGCCCGCCGGAACCGCATCTCCAGCGCCTCGCGCGCCACATGGCGACCGTCCGCCACGACCCGGCGCCCCCGTCGCCAGACCGAGCGCAGCGCCGACCGGTCGCCGCCGAAGATCCAGCTGTCCAGCACCGCATCCCCGCTGCGCCCCACAAAGCCGATCCGGTCCGTGTCCAGGGCCAGGATATCGGCCGGCGCGCCGACCTCGATCCCGCCCGCCGCCACGCCGCACGCCTGGGCCCCGCCCGCGAGCGCCCGGTCGAACAGGGCGCGGCCAGTGGAGCGGTCCGCGTCCGCCATGACGGCGCGGCCCCTCAGGGCCAGGCGCTGGCTGTATTCGAGCATCCGCAGTTCCTCGGACAGGCCGATCTGGACATTGGAATCCGTGCCTATGCCGAACCGTCCGCCCGCCTCGGCATAGGCGGCGGCCGGAAACACGCCATCGCCCAGATTGGCCTCGGTCACCGGACACAGGCCGACGACCGCGCCGCGATCGACAACGCCCCGCCATTCGGCCTCCGTCACATGGGTCGCATGGATCAGGCACCAGCGCGGATCGACCGGCGCATGGTCCAGCAGCCATTCAACCGGCCGCGCCCCGGACCAGGCCAGACAGTCCTCGACCTCCTTCGTCTGTTCGGCGACGTGGATATGCACCGGCCCGCCGCGGGCCAGACCGGGCATGGCCGCCAGTTCGTCCGGCGTCACGGCGCGCAGACTGTGCGGGGCGACCCCGACGACGGCGTCCGGCAGGGCGGCCGTCAGCCCCCTGGCCCGCTCCACCAGACCGGCGAACCGGTCCAGATCGGTGACGAACCGACGCTGGCCATGGGTCGGCTCGGCGCCGCCGAACGTCGCATGGGCATAGAAGACCGGCATCAGGGTCAGGCCGATCCCCGTCGCCTCTGCCGCCGCTGTGACCCGCGCCGACAGCTCGGCAGGGTCGGCGTAACTGCGGCCATTCGGGTCATTGTGCAGATAGTGGAACTCGGCGATCCGGGTGAAGCCGCCCTCCAGCATCTCCATGAAGGCGTATGCGGTGATCGCCTCGATCTCCTCCGGCCCGCCGCGATCCAGAAACTGGTACATCAGGGCGCGCCAGGACCAGAAGTCGTCGCGTTCGCCGCCCGCGCCCCCGGGACCGCGCCCCTCGGTCAGCCCCGCCATGGCCCGCTGAAACGCATGGCTGTGGACATCGGCGATCCCCGGCAGGGCCGCTCCGTGATCGACCTCATGCGCCGCGCGCACCGCCCCCGACTCGACGCCGGCAATACAGCCGTCCGCCAGCGTCAGCCTGACCGACCGGGCCCAGCCCGACGGCAGCAGGGCCTGATCGAACCACAGCTTCCGGGTCTCGGAGGGCGAAGGCGGCACTGGACAATCCCACAGGGTTGCGATCAATATGTCTATACATACCAGAGGCGATTTGACCACAGTCGATCAGGACGGCGAGGAGGCGGACATGGCGGATCAGGACTGGCTCACCGTCCGCGAGGGCCGGGCGCCGCTGGTGATCGGCCTGCCCCATACCGGAACCGACATCCCCGACGACATCGCCGCCACGATGGTCTCGCTGTGGCGGTCGCGCAAGGACGCCGACTGGTGGGTGGACCGGCTGTATGCCTTCGCCGAAGATCTGGACGCCACCCTTGTGCGCACCGGAATCAGCCGCAGCGTCATCGACGTCAACCGCGACCCGTCCGGCGCCTCCCTCTATCCGGGCATGACCACCACCGGCCTGTGTCCCACCGAGACCTTTGACGGCGAGCCCCTGTACCGGCCGGGTCAGGCGCCGGATCAGGCCGAAATCGACCGCCGCCGCGCCCTGTTCTTCGATCCCTATCATGCCGCCCTGGGGCGCCAGCTGGACCGGCTGGGCGCGACCGGGCCGGTCGTCCTCTATGACGCCCATTCGATCCGCTCGGTCGTGCCGCGCCTGTTCGAGGGCGAACTGCCGCAGTTCAACATCGGCGACAACGACGGCCGGACCTGCGATCCGGCCCTGACCACGAGGGTCGAGGCGGCCTGCGCCGTCACCGGCCTCAGCCATGTCGTCAACGGCCGCTTCAAGGGCGGCTGGACCACCCGCGCCTACGGACAGCCCTCGCTGGGCCGACATGCGATCCAGATGGAGCTCGCCGATCGCGGCTACATGCTCGACCCGTCCGGCCCCCTGGATGAGGCAAGTTGGCCCTCGCCCTGGGACGCCGGATACGCCGCCGAAATGCAAGCCCATCTGGGCGACGTCCTGACCGCCTGCCTCGACTTCGCCCACGCCCAGCGGACCGCCCCATGACCGAGACGACCCCCAACACCCGCGTCATCCGCAGCCCCCGCGGTCTCGAGATGACGGCGAAGAACTGGGCTGCCGAGGCCGCCCTGCGGATGCTGATGAACAACCTCGATCCCGAGGTGGCCGAACGGCCCGAGGATCTCGTCGTCTACGGCGGCATCGGCAAGGCCGCGCGCGACTGGCCGTCGTTCGACCGCATCGTCCACGAACTGCGCAATCTCGAATCCGACCAGACCCTGCTGGTGCAGTCCGGCAAGCCCGTCGGCGTCTTCCGCACCCACGCCGACGCCCCGCGCGTCCTGATCGCCAACTCCAACCTGGTGCCCAAATGGGCGACCTGGGCGCATTTCAACGCGCTCGATCGCAAGGGTCTGATGATGTACGGCCAGATGACGGCCGGCTCGTGGATCTACATCGGCACCCAGGGCATCGTTCAGGGGACGTACGAGACCTTCATGGAGGCCGGGCGCCAGCACTATGGCGGCGACTGGTCGGGCCGCTGGATTCTGACCGCCGGCCTCGGCGGCATGGGCGGGGCCCAGCCGCTGGCCGCCACCATGGCCGGCGCCTCCTGCCTCGCCGTCGAATGCCAGCGCAGCCGGATCGAGATGCGCCTGAAGACTCGCTACCTCGACGTCATGGCCGAGACGCTGGATGAGGCTTTGGCGCTTCTGGACAAGGCGAAGTCGGACGGAAAAGCCATATCCGTGGGCCTGTTGGGCAATGCAGCGGATGTTCTGCCTGAACTGGTCCGGCGCGGCGTGCGCCCCGATCTGGTCACCGACCAGACCAGCGCCCACGACCTCGTCAACGGCTATCTGCCGCAAGGCTGGACCGTCGCCGAATGGGAGGACAAACGCGTCTCCGACCCCGCCGCCGTCGAGGCCGCGGCCCGCGCCTCCTGCGCCGTCCATGTGCAGGCCATGCTGGACTTCCAGTCCGCTGGCGTCGCCGTCGTCGACTACGGCAACAACATCCGCCAGGTCGCCTTCGACGCGGGCGTGAAGAACGCCTTCGACTTCCCCGGCTTTGTCCCCGCCTATATCCGCCCCCTGTTCTGCCGCGGCATCGGCCCCTTCCGCTGGGCCGCCCTGACCGGCGATCCGAAGGACATCCGCAAGACCGACGCGGCGATGAAGACCCTGTTCCCGGACAACGCCGGCCTGCACCGCTGGCTCGACATGGCTGGCGAGCGGATCGCCTTCCAGGGCCTGCCCGCCCGCATCTGCTGGATCGGCCTCGGCGACCGCCATCGCGCCGGCCTGATGTTCAACGCGATGGTGGCGTCCGGAGAATTGTCCGGCCCCATCGTCATCGGCCGCGACCACCTCGACTCCGGCTCGGTCGCGAGCCCCAACCGCGAGACGGAATCCATGATGGACGGCTCGGACGCCGTCTCCGACTGGCCGCTGCTGAACGCCCTGTTGAACACGGCTTCAGGGGCCAGCTGGGTGTCGCTTCACCATGGCGGCGGGGTCGGCATGGGCTACAGCCAGCACTCCGGAGTGGTCATCGTCGCCGACGGCACGCCCGAGGCGGCGAAACGGCTGGAACGGGTGCTGTGGAACGATCCCGCCACCGGCGTCATGCGCCACGCTGACGCGGGGTATGAGATCGCGAAGGAGGCCGCGCGCGAACACGGGCTCAACCTGCCGGGCATCACGTGACCCTCTCCCGGCGGGAGAGGGAGACCGCGCACGGCGTCCCGGACTTGATCCGGGGCGTCGTCCTGGCGCGGTCGGGTGAGGGGTCACGGCGCCCCTCATCTCGCACCTCAGCCCCTCCCCCTTTCGCGCCAGAACGACCGCTTCGCGCTCGTGCGCTCAAGCCCTCTCCCGCCGGGAGAGGGATCTGATTTTGGACCACCCCATGACCCTCACCCTCGGCCAGTCCCCCCTCACCCTCGCCCAGCTCCGGGCCGTCCTCGAAGCGCCCGCCACCGTCGCCCTCGCCCCCGACGCCTGGACCGCCGTCGAGCGCGGTGCGGCTGTCGTGGCGGCCATCGTGGCCGAGGGCCGCACCGTCTATGGCGTCAACACCGGCTTCGGCCTGCTGGCCAACACCAGTATCGCCACTGAAGATCTTGAAACCCTTCAGAAGAACCTCGTGCTCAGCCACGCCTGCGGCGTCGGCGCCCTGCTGCCCGACGACGTCGTCCGCCTGCTGATGGTGCTGAAGATCGCCTCCCTTTCGAAAGGCGCCTCGGGCATCCGGCGCGAGACGCTCGAGGCCCTGATCGCCCTGGTCAACGCGGACGTCCTGCCCTGTATCCCGTCCAAGGGCTCGGTCGGCGCCTCGGGCGACCTCGCCCCCCTGGCCCATATGTCCTGCGTCCTGATCGGCGTCGGCGAGGCCCGCCATAGCGGCGAGACCCTGCCCGCCGAGGCCGCCCTCGCCCGCGTCGGCCTGACGCCCCTGACCCTCGGCCCCAAGGAGGGCCTCGCCCTCCTCAACGGCACCCAGTGCTCGACCGCCCTCGCCCTCGCCGGCCTGTTCGCCGCCGAGGCCGCCTTCGCCGCCGGGATCGCCGCCGGGGCCCTGTCGGTGGACGCGCTCAAGGGGTCCGACGCCCCGTTCGACGCCCGCATCCAGCTCTTGCGCGGCCAGCCCGGCCAGATCGCCGTCGCCGCCCGCCTGCGCGAGCTGATGGCCGGCTCGGCTATCCGCGACAGCCACCGCCACGACTGCGCCAAGGTGCAGGACCCCTATTCCCTGCGCTGCCAGCCCCAGGTCATGGGCGCCGTGCTCGACGTGCTGACACAGGCCGCCGCCACGCTGGAGCGCGAGGCCAATGCCGTCACCGACAATCCCCTGGTCTTCATCGAGGACGGGGACGTCATCTCCGGCGGAAACTTCCACGCGGAACCCGTCGCCTTTGCGGCCGATATGATCGCCATGGCCCTGTGCGAAATCGGCAATATCTCCGAGCGCCGCACCGCCATCCTGGTCGATCCGAAGATGAGCGATCTGCCCGCCTTCCTCGTCCGGGCATCGGGCCTGAACTCCGGCTTCATGATCGCCCAGGTCACCGCCGCCGCCCTCGTCGCCGAGAACCGGATGGTGGCCCACCCCTGCAGCATCGACACAGTGCCGACCTCCGCCAATCAGGAGGACCATGTCTCCATGGCCACCCACGGCGCGCGGCGACTGCTGGACATGGCCGGGAACACGGCGACCGTGGTCGGCATCGAATTGCTGGCCGCCGCCCAGGGCATCGAATTCCATCGCCCCCTGACCAGTTCGCCGGCTCTGGAACAGGTGCTGGCGATCGTGCGCGAGGCCGCCGCCGCCTATGCCGAGGATCACTATTTCGCCCCCGACATCGCCCGCGCCACCGCCGGGGTCAGCGCGGGCCGCTATCGGGCCTTCGCCGGCCCGTTGCTGCCCTCCGGGGTCTGAACCCGAACGACAGACGGGCCGGCCCGGCAGCCGGCGATCAGGGCTTGCGTTCGACCGTCAGCGTATAGGCGCCGGTCTGGCTGGCGTCGAAGCTGCGGGCGCGGATCACATAGGTCCCGGCCCGCTCCACCGTCCAGTCGACCTTGGCATGGGTGTCCGACAGACTGTCGTCGTCGGTGGCGAGGCTCTCGAATGAGCCATCCGTCTTCTCGCGCCCGATATCCAGAAACGCGTCGAAGTCGTTGGATACAAGAGTGACATTCAGCTTTTCACCCGCCGCCGCCTGAACCCGGTAGGCGTCATAGAACATGCCCTCGTCCGTCAGGGCGTCATTGTCCGTCAGGGCCCCGCGCGCGGTCGCGCCGACCAGTATGCTGCCCGGCAGGGGCTGGGGGCCCTTGTCCAGAAGCTCGATCGAGAACAGGCCCTTCTCCTCATTGCCCAGCGGCGAGGCGCGGAGTTCATAGGCGCCGGTTTCCGGCAGTTTAAACGTCAGCCGCGAATCGGTGCCCTCGCCCAGGCCGTCGTCGTCGCTGGCGAGGACTTCCCAGTCGCCGCCGGGCCGACCCAGTTGCACGAAGGCGTCGAAATCGCCCGACCGCACAATGGCCTGGACGCGCGCGCCCTCGACGCCCTCGAACCGATAGGCGACATAGCTGCGGCCCTCATTGTCGCGCGGCCCGTCGGTCTTGATCTCGCCTTGCAGCGTCTGGCCGAAGGCGATGTCCGTCGGATCCGGGATCGGCGCCGCCTCAACGATCTTCAGCGTATAGGGGCCGCGCCCCTCCTCGCCGCCCAGGGACCGGGCCTGCACCGTATAGGTCCCGGCCTCCGCCAGGGTGCGGACCAGACGCGAATTCGTGCCCTCGTCGCCGCTGTCGTCGTCCTCGCCGAGGCTTCGGCCGTCGGGCGCGAAGAGTTCGAGGTAGGCGTCGAAGTCGGTGGCGTTGAGGGTGATCTCGACCCGCTGGCCGGCCGTGGCGGTGAAGCTGAAGGCGTCGGCGCGCTGGCCGGCGTCATTCAGTCCGTCTTCAGACGTCAGTTCGCCTTCGGCCTCGCCGCCCATTTCGATGGGCTTGGCGGCGAGCGCCGGCGGCCCGTCCGTGAATTTCAGCGTATAGGCGCCCTCCGAACTCTCGGCGAGCCCTGTGGCGCGGATGACGTATTCGCCGGCCGACGGCGCGGTGAACACCAGCCACGAGCCGAGACCTCCGCTTGGCCTGTCGTCGTTCTCGGCCAGCTGGATGAAGGAACCGCGCATCATTCGGCCGATGCGAACCACGGGATCGAACGCCTCGGAATCCAGCGACACCGCCACCCGCTCTCCCTCGCCCAGACGAACCGCATAGGCGTCGTATCGCGCGCCCTCATCGGACTCGGGGTCCCGCGCGCCAAGGGCGCCGCTGGCCGGGACATCCTTGCGCAGGGCCGTGGGACGCGGAGCCCGGGGCGCCGGCGGGCGGGCGTTCAGCGACAGGGTATAGGCGCCGCCCTCCGTTCCGCCCAGGGTCCGGGCCCGAAGCACATAGTCGCCGGCCTCGGGGGTGACGAACCGCAGGCGCGAATGGGTGCCTTCGCCCAGACCGTCATCATCGGCGGCCACGGCGCTTTCCATGTCCGAGGCCTTGAACACCTCCAGATAGGCGTCGAACTCATCGGCGCGCAGCACCGCTTCAAGTCGTTCGCCGGCGGGGGATGCAAAGCTGTAGTCCTCGTAGCGGTAGGGGCCGTCTTCAGGGCCGCCTGTCGGATCGGAGTCATCCAGAGCTGCCGACACCTGACCGCCGATACGCAGCGGCGCGGCCGCCGGCGATGAGGTCAACGTCGAGTCCTGGGCCCAGGCGGTCCCCCCGGCCATGAGGGCCAGGGCGCTGATCGAGGCGGCGAGAAGAGAGCGGTTCATCGAGGTTTCCTGAAAGGTCGTCCGCCAACATAGACGCCGATCCGTGACGTCTGTAAATCGCCCCGGACCGCACGAAACCTGACTGAACCAGACCCGACGGAAGGCCCCGCCATGTCCGAAACGCCCCTCCAGGCGCGCCCCATCGACGGCAAGGCCTTCGCCGCCGCCCTGGTGGACCGCATATCCGCCGCCGTGGCCAGGCTGAAGGCCCGTCATGACCTCGTCCCGGGACTGGCCGTGGTCATCGTCGGCGAGGATCCGGCCAGCCAGGTCTATGTCCGCAACAAGGGCGAGCGCACCCTGGCCGCCGGCATGCGCTCGGACACCCACCGTCTGCCCGGGACCACGACCCAGGACGAACTTCTGGCCCTGATCGGCGAACTGAACGCGGATACCGGCATCCATGGCGTTCTGGTGCAGCTGCCCCTGCCCGCCGCCATCGATTCCGCCGCCGTTCTCGACGCGATCGATCCGGACAAGGATGTCGACGGCTTCCACGTCGTAAACGCCGGCCGCCTGGCCGTCGGCCAGCCCGGCCTCGTGCCCTGCACCCCGTTGGGGTCGGTCATGCTGCTGAAGGATGCGCTGGGCGACCTGTCCGGGCTGAACGCCGTCATCGTCGGCCGCTCGAACATCGTCGGCAAGCCGATGGCCCAGCTGCTTCTGGCCGAGAACTGCACCGTCACCGTGGCGCATTCGCGCAGCCGCGACCTGCCCGCCCTGTGCCGCGCCGCCGACATCCTCGTCGCCGCCGTCGGTCGCCCGGAGATGATTCGCGGCGACTGGATCAAGCCCGGCGCGACCGTCATCGACGTCGGCATCAACCGCGTCCCCTCGGCCGATCCGGTCAAGGCCGCCGAGGGCCGAACCCGGCTTGTGGGGGACGTCGCCTTCGCCGAGGCCGCCGCTGTGGCCGGGGCGATCACCCCGGTGCCCGGCGGCGTCGGTCCGATGACCATCGCCTGTCTGCTGGCCAACACCTACATGGCCGCCTGCCGGGCCCGGGGCGTGGAGGCAGAGACGCTCGCGGCCTGAACGACGCCGCACTGAAGGCTTGCCGCATCGCCGCCGGCGTCTGATAGTCCTGCCGGTCGCCCCATCCGGGCGCTTCATCAGGAAGACGACCATGGTCCGGATCTCGCCTCGCACAACGGCTTTCGTCGCCCTCATCGCCGTCGCCCCCGCCGTCGCCGGCTGCGGCTACAACACCATCCCGACCAAGCGCGAACGGGCCGAGGCCGCCTGGGCCGACGTCCAGAGCCAGTACCAGCGCCGCGCCGACCTGATTCCCAATCTGGTCGCCACGGTGCAGGGCGCCGCCATCGCCGAACGCGCCACCCTCACCGAGGTCATAGAGGCGCGGTCGAAGGCCACCTCCGTGCAGATCAGCCCCGACACCCTCAGCGACCCGGGCGCCTTCCAGGCCTATCAGGCCGCCCAGGGCCAGTTGACCGGCGCCCTGTCGCGCCTGCTGGCCACGGTCGAGGCCTATCCGCAGATCCAGTCCAACCAGAATTTCCTGAACCTGCAGTCGCAGCTGGAAGGCACCGAAAACCGCATCACCATCTCGCGGCGCGACTACAACGAGGCCGTCCGCGACTACAACACCACCCTGCACACCTTCCCCTCGATCGTCTGGGCCAAGACCTTCCAGTCGGGCAATAAGGACATGCAGCTGTTCACCGCCTCGGCCGAGGCCCAGACGGCGCCGACCGTGACCTTCAATGTCGGCCCCGCCCCGGCCGCCGCGCCCGGCGGCGGCGCCCCGGCCGTGACGCCCGGTTCTGCGCCCTCGCAGTGACCCAGGCGCTCCGGCATCCGGCGGCCACGCTGAGGACGACGGCCCGGCCTGTGCTGCTCTTGCTGGGACTGTGGCTGGGTCTGGCGGTTCCGGCCTGGTCGCAATCGACGCCGGACTTCCCGGCCCTGACGGGGCGGGTGGTGGATCAGGCCCATCTTCTGTCCGCGCCGGCCGAAGCGGCTCTTGACGACAAACTCGAGGCGCTTGAACGCCAGACCGGGGATCAACTGGTCGTCGTCACCCTGACCAGCCTGCAGGATCGCGAGATCGAGGACTATGGCTATCAGCTGGGCCGGGCCTGGGGCATCGGCCAGTCCGAAAACGACAGCGGCGCCCTGCTGATCGTCGCCCCCAATGAGCGCAAGGTCCGGATCGAGGTCGGCTACGGCCTGGAGCCCGTCCTGACCGACGCCATGTCCAGCCATATCATCCAGACCCGGATCCTTCCCGCCTTCAAGGTCGGGGGCTTCGAGCGCGGCATCAGCGACGGGGTCGACGCCATCATCACCCAGCTGACCCTTGATCCGGCCGAGGCGGCGTCGCGGGCCGCCCGCATCGAGCCGGAACCGGCTGAATTTCCCGTCGGCCCGATCCTTCTGGTGCTTCTGGTCTTCGTCTTCATCGTCATCGGCCTGATGCGTTCGGCCTCGGGCGGAGGGCGCAGACGGCGCGGCGATCTGGGTTCGATCCTCGTCTGGACCGCGGCCGAGGCCCTGCGCCAGGGCGCCCGGTCGGGCGGCGGGGGGGGCTTCAGAAGCAGCGGGGGCGGTTTCGGAGGCGGCGGCTTTTCCGGGGGCGGCGGCAGTTTCGGCGGCGGAGGCGCATCGGGCGGATGGTGATTTCGACGGTGTCCCAGGGCGTGCTGTCTCCAGAGGACAGCGCCCGCGTCTCCCACGCCATCCTCGTGGCCGAACAGGCGACGTCGGGAGAGATTTTCTGCGTCCTGGCCCGCGAGGTGTCCGCCTATCGCGACGTGTCGCTGGGCTGGGCGGCGGCCGCGTCGCTGACGGCCCCCATGCTGCTGATCCCCCTGGGGTTCGACCCCGCCTGGGTGCCCGGCGTGGCCGACAGCTGGGAGGCCGTCCAGCTGGCGGCGCGTGATGCGGTTCTGGCGAAAGCCCTGACGGCCTATGCCCTGCTTCAGGCGCTGGTCTTCATCATCGTCTTCCTGATCGCCTGCTGGCCGCCCGTCCGCCGGCTGCTGACGCCGCCCGCCCTGCGTCGGTTCCGTGTGCGCAAGGCCGCCCTGCGCCAATTCATGGCTCACGGCCTGCATATGACCCGGGACCGCACGGGGGTGATGATCTTCGCCGCCCTGTCCGAGCGACAGGTCGAGGTCGTCGCCGACAAGGGCATTCACGATCAGGTCGACAGCGATGTCTGGGCGGGGGCCGTCGAGGACCTGACCGCCGCCATGCGCCGGGGCGACCCCGCCGCCGGATTTGAGGCAGCCGTCTTCCGGGTCGGCGCGGTCCTCGCACAGCATTTTCCGCCGCGCCCGCGCAACCCGGACGAACTGCCCAACCGACTGGTCGAGATGTGATCGACCGCCGCAAGGTCTTTCACCTGTCGCAATCGCGGCGCATGAAGCGGGCCATCGTCCGCCGCTCCCGGATCCCATGCCCCGTCTTCTGACCTACAACGTCCACCGCTGCCTTGGCGTCGACAAACGCCTGGACGTGGCGCGGATCGCGGCGGTGATCGCCGACCAGGAACCCGACATCGTCTGCCTTCAGGAACTGGACGTCGGTCGCGCCCGCACGGACCATGTCGACCAGGCGTTCGAGATCGCTGACCGGCTGTCGATGTCCGTGCATTTCAACGCCGCCATGACGGTCGAGGCCGAACAGTATGGCGACGCCCTGCTGACCGCTCTTCCCGAGCGTCTGGTGCGCAAGGGCGCCCTGCCGACGGTGCGGGGCATCCCGGGGCTGGAGCCGCGCGGCGCCATCTGGGCGGCCATCGAGATAGACGGCGTCACCCTGAACGTCTTCAACACCCACCTCGGTCTGGTTCCGCATGAGCAACGGCTGCAGGCCGAGGCGCTCGTCGGTCCGGACTGGATCGGCCATCCCGACTGTGTCGGCCCCGTCCTGCTGACCGGCGACTTCAACTCCACCTCGATCACCCGACCCTATCAGGTGCTCGCCGCGAAACTGGACGACGCCCAGCGCCGTCTGGGCCTGAAGCCCAGTCTGAAGACCTTCCCCTCGTCCTTCGCCGCCATCCGCATCGACCACGTCTTCGTCAGTCCGCATATCCGCATCACCGGCGCCTCGGTTCCGAATGCCCCGATCGCGCGGGCGGCGTCGGACCACCTGCCGCTGGTGGTGGATTTCGAAATCCTGCCCTGAGCCGCCGGCCCCGGTCGTTCGGGCCTATCGCTCGCGCAGCCGGCTGAACTCACCGCCGGCCTGGCGCTGGGACGGATTACGCCGCTTCCACGGCCGCCAGGCGTTGTCCGCCGATGACGGGTCGCCCAGTTGCCACTCGGCGATGAACCGTTCGACGCTGGACGGCGGCACGGCGCCCAGGGTCTCCATCCGCCCGGTATCGAAACTGGTGATGGCCTTGCCGACCGAACCCAGCGACGCCTCGGCCGCGGCGAACGCCGCCGAATCCACGCCGATGAAATGTCCGATGCTGTGATGCCGGAAGTCGCGGATGACGGCGCGCCCGGCCTCGGTTCCCGGTTCGACGGCCAGGTCGCACTCGGTGTCCAGACCCATCGAACGATTGTTCAGATTGGTTGATCCGATCCGCAGCAACTGGTCATCGATGACCGACACCTTGGCGTGGATGATGATCCGCTGGCCCCGGGCCGTGCGCGGGGCGAAGGCCGAGAAGCGGTGGTGGCGGTCGGCGGCCTCCAGCCGGAACAACACCTCGGACCGGGCCGTGTCCATGGTCATCTTGTCGAACCAGCTGGGACTGTTGCCGGTCGACACCAGGACGACCTCCGGGCCGTCCGGCTCCTCCAGCCGCGCGGCCAGGGCGGCGGCGATGGCGGGCGAGGTGAAATACTGGTTCTCGAGATAGATCAGCCGGCGGGCCCGGCGAATGGACTCCAGATGAAGCCGTTCGTTCTCGCGCACCTCGGCCCGCCCCCTTGTGTGGGGCTCGGTGCGGGCCAGTCCGACAGGCGTGTCCCGCATCTGCACGTCGACCCCGTCAGGCCAGGGGTCGGTGCGGACCTCGTCCGGCACAGTCCGCTCCCATGTGGCGCGGAACCATCGCTCGCGCGCCAGATCGCCCAGGGCGCGTGCGGCGGGCCCCGACAGGACGGCCATGGTCTCGTGGCGTGGCGCGCTTATGACGCCTGAAGGCATACAGCGTCGCGGATCGCCGTCCTGATGCTGTTCTGTATCCCACCGGTCGGTCGAGATGTCTCCGCCGCCGCAGAACGCCACCGCATCGTCGATGATGACGACTTTCTGATGGTGACAGGCGCCGATCGGCCCGGGCTGATCCAGCCGGAACTCCACCATCCGCTTGCGGAACCACCTCTGGGCCTTGTGGGGGTAGAAGCCCTGGGACGCCGCGATCAGCAGGGGCGAGTGCCAGATCAGCAGCCGCACATCCAGTTCCGGCCGGGTCCGCACCAGCATTCTCAGCTTGTGGCCGATCTCGGTGGAGCGGTCGTCCATCCCGGTCTCGGGATTCAGGCGGGTGCGCGGATCGAACTGCCAGCCCAGCACGACGATGGATCGCTGCGCCTTGTCCAGCGACGACGACAGGGCGTCAAAATAGGCCTTGTTCTCCATCAGCACCGACAGCCGGTCAGCCGTCTCGGTCCGCCACACGGTCTCTCCGGGCGCAAGCAGGCTGCCGGCATAGCCGGCGATGGCGGGGGTGGCTGGGTCGGACATGCGCGCGCTTTTGATCCAGAAGCATGACAATGGTGCACGGCCGGCGGCCCGCCGCAAAGCGACATTCGCCCGCCCCCGGACCCCGGATTGAAAGCGAAGCGATTTTCCGGCATCATGAGGCCGGTCGCCGTGGGACGAGCGGGAAATCAGGGAGGGGTTCCAGATGCAGGGGTTGTTCGAACTGCTCGCCGGTTTCATCGCCCTGCTGGTCGCCGCCTGCCTGTCCCAGTTCGGTGTAAACCTTGAGGCCTCGCCCAAGGCCGAGCGGGAGGTGCATCGCATCTCCGACTGCGCGGTGGCGAACGACAAGATCCAGGTCGTCGAACGGCCCGCCCCGCGCTGCTGAGCGAGGACGCCTCCGGTCTCCCTGCCGGCCCCCGAATTCATTTGATCCGGCCCCGGCGTCTTTGCGGACGCGACCGGAGGGGTTAGGGTCAATCGCCCGCCGCGCCTTTCGGCCGCCGGCTCCCGAATGTTCGAGACGACGCCTGATGAAATCCCGCCAGCGGCCGCCCCTCAATCTGTCCGATCCGGAGCCCGTGGAGGTCGTGACGGACGCTGGCCCCGCCACGCCGGCCGACGAGACCGGGGCCGCGCCTGACGCCGCAGATCCGGCGATGTCCTCCCCGCCCGAACGCCTGATGTCCGAACGGCGGCGGCGTCGCCTGCAGGAGGAACAACGTCAGGCCGAACAGCGCGCGACACTCGAGATCGTCGAGCCCCCGCAAGACGCGCCCGTGACGACCCCCGATTTCGGGGCCGCGATCGAGTTCGCGCAGAGCGCCGAGGCGCCGCCCGCCCCCTATGTCGCGCCAGCGCCGCCGGCGACCGTCTCGCCGCCGGCGGCGGGGCAAACCCTCAAGGCGGCCGAGGTCACCGGCGCCGCCCGCCATGCCTATGCCCTCGCCGGCCTCGCCTCGGCCCTGTGGGTCGGCGGCGTCGCCGCCCTGGCCGCCTATGAGTTCGGCGCCGCAGGGAGCACTCTCGACCCGTTGCGGATGGCCATCTACGCCCTGCTGGCCCTGGCGCCGGTCGGGCTGGCCATCCTTCTGGCCCATGCGGTCAGACAGGGCGCCGGACTGGCGGCGGAAACCCGCCGGGCCCGTGGCCTGGCCGAGGCCCTGGTCGCCCCCACCGCCCTGGCGGCCCAGCAAACCGGCGAGGTGCTGCAGACCCTGCGCCACGACATCGACCAGGCCAGTCTCGCCGCCGAGCGCGCCCGCCACGACATGACCCTTCTGCGGGCCGCCCTCGCCGAGGAAACCGCCCGGCTCAACGACGCCGCCGCCGCCGCCGGCGTGATGGCCCGCAAGCTGACGGACCAGCTGGGTCATGAACGGGAAGAGATGCTGGCCCTGGGTCTGCATCTGGATACCCAGTCCGGCAATGTGCTCGATTCGGTCGAGCGCCAGTCCCGCATGATCGTCGACGCCTCGGACCTGGCCCAGACCCAGCTTCGCGAGGCCGAGGCTGCCCTGGCCGCCCGGGCCGCCGATCTGGCGGCCGCCGCCGGAGAGGCGCAGGACGCCGCACGCATGGCCGCCGACGATCTGGCGCGCCAGACCCTGCGGCTCGAGAACGCGGGCTCGGGCGTGACGGAGCAGATTCAGTCGGTCGAGGAGGGTCTGGGTCAGCAACGCGCCGCCCTGGTCACCGCCGCCTATGCCCTGCGCACCGAACAGGAGGATTTCTCGGCCCAGGTCGAGAGCCAGCGCGCCCAGTTGATCGCCCAGCTCGACGCCACACGCAGCGCGGCCGGGGCCCTGGACGAGACCTCCAGCCGCTCGGCCGAATCGATTCGCGAACTGGTCGAGGCCGCCACGGACCAGTTCCGGGCCCTGGTGGAGATGTCCCAGCGCGAGGCCGACGGCTTTGACTCCGCGACCCGCGTCGCTCTTGACCGGTTCGAGGCCCTGGCTGCCGAAGCCCGCGACACCCTGGTCGAGGAAACGCGACGCGCCCTGGCCGCCATGCAGGCCACCGCCGAACAGGCGCGGCTCGAGTCCATGGAAGCCTCCAGCGAGGCCCAGTTGCGGGTCGATCGACTGGGAGAAGCCCTGTTCGACGCCGCCCAGAAGGCGGATCAGGCCGCCGATGAGCGTATCGCCGGCGCCCGGCGGATCATCACCCAGACGGCCGACCTGGTCGACGTGGCCGGCGAAAGCGCGGTCGAGCGACTGGAACGCACCATGGACCGGATGACCCGCGCCCTGGCCGAGATCGAAACCGCCGTCACCGAGATGGATGAGCGTTCGGCGCGCCTGCCTGACGAGGCCCGTCGCCGCGCCGGCGAGGTCCAGGCCACTGTCGAAAACGGCCTGGCCGCCCTGGCTGCGGCGTCCCGGAAGGCCGCCGAGGACACCGAGGCCCTCGACATCGCCTTCCAGGAACGCGTGCGCCGCAACTACGACATGCTGACCGAGGCTGTCCGTCTGATGGGCGTGGTGTCCGGCGATTCCGCCGCCTCGCGCCGCCGGGACGCCTCCCCGCCGCCGCCGGCGGACGAGGATCGTCCGGTACGATCCACCCGGGGCGGCGATGCCGCCGAACCGGGCCTGCGCGGGCGACTGCGGCTGGAGCCGACCGGCGACGAGTTCAGCATCCGGCCGGCGCCCCGCGCCCCGGCCGGCGGCAACGCCGGCCCCATGGGCTGGAGCGATCTGGTCGGGGACGAGCCGCCGCCACGCCCCGCCGCATCCGGCCGGGAGGCTCGCGGCGCAGCCCCTGCCCCCGCCCCGTCGCCCGCCGAGGCGGAGGCCATGGCGGATCGGATCACGGCCGCGATCCGCCGCATGGGGGTCGATCCCAACGCCCTTCTTCCACGGTCCCGCGTCGAGGAAGCCGCCGGGGCCTTCGCCGCCCGAGACCCGGAGCGCGCCCGTCAGATCGTGCGTCGCATCGCCCCGGCCGCCGTCCGCAGCGTTTCGCGACGGGTCATCAGCGACACGGATCTGCGCGCTGACTCAGAGCTTTACGTCCGCTCATATGCGCGGCTTCTGGAAGGCCACGGGCGTGACGGGGCGGCGGTTCTGGCCGCTCTGGGATCCGATGCCGGCCGGGCCTTCCTGTTGCTGGATGCCGCGATCGGCGACCTGGGGTGAAGCGCACGGCTCGGCGCAACCCCTGATTTCAGACTTGACGGACCGGGGGTGTTCCGGACACGGTGCCGCGTCCGTCACAACATCGTCACACGCGACCAGCAGGGTTCATGCTTGCCTCTCCAGAGATCAGGCCCGACCGCAGGCCGTCGATCATCATCTGCGCCTATGACGTGAATGACGCCGGCTGGGATGCGGTCGAGGACCTGTCCGGCGCCGTCTGGAGCCCGGCGGGGGCGCGTACGGTGCCGGTCGCCGGCGACGCGCCGGACCGTCTGGCCCGCCGACTGCAGGACCATTTGATGGACACGGGGTGTCGGGCGGTGCTGCTCGTCGGCCGGACGACGCTGGCGGACCGGTTCCGCGTCCAGATGCGGGCGGCGAACCGGACCCTTGATGGCGCGGCGCGCCTGACCCGCACCGGACCCGCCATGGCGCGGGCCACGGCCCCGGTCGCCGAAATGGTCCGCGCCCTCAAGGACGCCGGGCTTTCGGTCGACGCCAGTTCGGAAGACGAGGACGACGCCGGCAACTTCCTCCTCTACAGCCTGCTCGCCAGCCTTGCCGATGATGCGGACGTGCCCGCCGTCGGCCTGCTGCGCGCGCCGGCCGGGGCCGATCCGGTCCTTCTGGACCGGGGCATCAGGGCCGCCGCCGCCGCCATCGCCCGCCATCTGTCGCCCCTGCCCCGCGTCAGGCCTGACTGATCGCGGCCCGCGTCCGGCGAAGCGCCAGAACCCCGAGGCCGCCGCAGGCGCCGAGGACGGCCATCGCCGCATAGCCGTGCAGGCCGATAGCGTCGTACAGCGGCCCGGACACCAGGGTCGCCAGACCGATCAGCACCCCGGCCGACAGGATCGACAACAGGGTCTGGGCCGCCGTCTGGCTGTCCGGCGGCGCCAGTCGCGAAGCCAGTTGCACCCCTGCCAGGAAGGTCGCGGCGAAGGTCAGGGCGTGCAGGGTCTGCAGCGGCCACAGCAGCCATAGCGGCGGGGCGAGGGACAGGGCCGTCCAGCGCACGACAGCGGCGACCGATCCGACGGCCAGCAAGGTCAGCGGCCCGATCCCCCGCGCCCGCCGCCAGGGCTCGCCCCACCACATCAGGCCGATCTCGACCACGACCGAAAAGGCCCACAACAGTCCGGTCTGGATCTCGGCTATCCCCTGGGCCTTCCACGAGAGGGCCGAGAACCCGTAGTAGAAGGCGTGGCTGGACTGGACGCAGCCGACCGCCAGCATGGCGCCCATGAAGACGGGATCACGCGCCAGCCGCCCCAGACCCCTGAACCGGTCCCGTTTGCGCGTCGGCGCGCCGTCGGTGACGGGTTCGGGCGGCAGGATCCGCAGGGCGGTGACGGCCATGGCGACGCCTGCCGCGACGATCCAGATCAGCACGGCATCGACCCCGGTCCGCGTCAGCAAGGCGCCCATGATGACATTGGCCCCCACAAAGGCGGCCGAGCCGCAGCCGCGGGGAAAGGCGAAGGAGAAGCCCTGTTTCTGCGCCAGTCGCACGGTCATCGCATCGGTCAGCGGGATCATGGCGGCCGAGGCCGTCGCCGCGACGAACCACAGCGGGGCCCACAGCCAGAAGCCCTCGGCCAGGGCCGTCAGGGCATAGGCGGCGGCGCTGGTCAGGGCCAGAAACGCCAGGGCGGTGCGCCGATAGCGAAACCCGTCCGCCCAGACCGCGATCAGGGGGCCGGTGACCAGACGCCCCAGCATGGGCGCGGCCAGCAGGACGCCGATCTGCGCCCCGTCCAGCCCCCGGGCATGGAACCACAGTCCGGCGAACGGCAGGGCCACCCCGTTGGCCCCGAACAGCAACATGAATTGCAGCGCCATGCGCCGTGACGAATCCATCAGCCTGGATAGCAGACGCCGCGCTTCGCGTGGGCTAGTTTGACGTGATGATCCTGAACCGCCCCCTCGTCGTCGCCGCCGGCCTCAGCGGCGCCCTGTCGATCGCCCTCGGCGCCTTCGCCGCCCATGGCGCCGGGCCCGCCATCAAGACCCTGCTGACCACGGGCAGCCACTATCTGATCGTCCATGCCGTCCTGGCCGTGATCTGCGCCATCTGGCCCTTCCGGGATCGTCGGGTCGGACTGGCCGGCTGGCTCGCTCTGGCGGGCGGTCTGGTCTTCTGCCTGTCCCTGGCCGCCCTGGCCTGGACCGGAGTGACATGGCTCGGCGCCATCACCCCCGTCGGAGGCCTGCTGATGATTGTCGCTTGGCTTTTGCTCGCCTTTGCCGCATTCCGGAACGGCCTGACATCCGACTGATCACATCGCCAGAGACCCTTGAACCCGCATGGCTTTTACGGCTCCAGAGGCGCCCCGGCGCGAACTCTATCCCGAGATCGAACCCTTTGCCTCCGGCTGGATGGAGACCGGCGACGGCAACCGGATCTACTATGAGGAATGCGGCAACCCACAGGGCCGGCCGGTCGTGGTCCTGCACGGCGGCCCCGGCGGCGCGGTGAATCCGGGCATGCGCCGCTATTTCGACCCGGCGAAATACCGCATCGTCCTGTTCGACCAGCGCGGCTGCGGCCAGTCCACGCCCAATGCGTCGGAAACCGATCTGTCCGACAACACCACCTGGACCCTGATCGAGGACATCGATCGGCTGCGCGAGCGCTGCGGCGTCGACAAATGGGCGGTGTTCGGCGGCTCCTGGGGCTCCACCCTGTCCCTCGCCTATGCGATCACCCATCCGGAGCGCTGCGCCGCGCTGCTGCTTCGCGGCATCTTCCTGCTGCGCAAGCCCGAGCTGCGCTGGTTCTATCAGGAAGGCGCCTCGATGCTCTATCCCGACGCCTGGGAACGGTTCGTCGAACCCATCCCCGAGGCGGAGCGCGGCGACCTGATAGCCGCCTACTACCGCCGCCTGACCGGTCCGGACCGGGCCGTGCGCGAACGCTGCGCCATCGCCTGGTCCAGCTGGGAGGGCGAGACCGTCAGTGTCGAGGGCCCCGGCGCCCGGCCTGACAAGTTCGCCGATCCCGCCTTCGCTGTCGCCTTCGCCCGCATCGAATGCTGGTATTTCGTCAACGGCGGCTTCTTCCCGGAAGAGAACTGGATCCTCAACAACATCCGCCGTATCCGCCACATCCCCGGCTGGATCGCCCAGGGCCGGTTTGACGTGGTGACCCCCATGACCAGCGCCTGGGACCTGCACCGCGCCTGGCCCGAGGCGAGGCTGGACGTCATCCCCGACGCCGGCCACGCCTCGTCCGAGCCCGGCATCATCGACAGCCTGGTCCGCGCCACCGACTGGGCTGCGGGGCTGTAGGCGCGTCATACGCAGACCAGGCGGACAGCAAGCCGTGGGTTGAAGGGTTCATCACGACGGCCACAACGTGGGCACGACGAGCACAACGCGGCCCCGGAGCTTCGATAAATCTGCACCGCAGATCCAACCCAGCCGGATGGCGGCGAAGCCGCCGATTGTCTTGATCTGGACGGGAGCCGGCGGCGCCGCAGAGTCACCGATCCCGTCGTGCCCGACGTGAACTCGTCGTGCCCGCTGTCATGAACCAGACCAGCCGATCACAAACGACGAGCGGCGCGGGCCCCGGACGTCTAGAACAGCCCCTGCCCTCTGGGCAGTTCGGTGTAGCGGTGGACGCGCATCGACAGGATGAAGCCGAAACCGATCATCACCGTCATCATCGACGAGCCGCCATACGACAGCAGCGGCATGGGCACGCCCACGACGGGCGCAAGGCCCATGACCATGGCCCCGTTGATCAGCACGAACAGGGCGAAGAAGGAGGTCATCCCCGCGGCCCCGATCCGGCCGAAATGGCTGTGGGCCAGGGAGGCGATCCTGAGCGAGATCAGGATCACGCCCGCATAGCAGGCCAGCACGAAACAGGATCCGACAAAGCCGAACTCCTCCGCCACCGTCGAGAAGATAAAGTCCGTGTGACGTTCGGGCAGGAACTCCAGCTGGCTCTGGCTGCCCAGACCATAGCCCTTGCCCAGCAGGCCGCCCGAGCCCACGGCGATCTTGGACTGGATGATGTTGTAGCCGGTGCCGGACGGATCGCTTTCAGGGCTGAGGAAGGTCAGCACCCGGTTGCGCTGGTAGTCATGCATTCCGAACATCACGAACGGCGGAATGATCGCCATCGCGGCGATGGACAGGGCTGTGATGATGCGCCAGCTCAGCCCGGCCATGAACATGACCGCCGCCCCGGTCAGGCCGACGATCATGGCGGATCCCAGATCCGGCTGTTTGGCGATCAGGATAAAGGGCACGCCGATCATCGCCGCCGGAACGATCAGCTTCCAGTGCCAGCGCGCCTCCTCGGCCGAATGGGTATGGTACCAGCGGGCCAGGGCCAGGACGAGACCCAGCTTGATGAACTCGGCGGGCTGGATGCGGATGAAGCCGAGGTTGAGCCAGTTCTTGGCCCCTGCCCCGGCCGGCTCATAGCCCAGCGGGGTGAACTCGATCAGCAGAACCAGGAACAGCAGCACCGCATACAGCGGATAGGCCGCCCGGAACCACCAGCGCGGATGGACCAGGGCCAGGGTCAGCATGACGAACAGCATGCCGGTGAACCGGATCAGCTGATTGATCGCCCATGGACGCCACTCGCTCCCGGCGATCGAATACAGCATGGCGATGCCGGAGCCGGCGATCAGGCAAATCAGGCCCACCAGCCGCCAGTCGATCTCGGCGATCTTGGTCGTCAGGCGGTCGCGCTCTCCGGGCCGCGTCAGGGCGGAAGATGTCATTGCGGCGGCTCGGGCAGAGGGGTCGGCGGCGGTCCGGTGGGTCTTGCGGCGGCTTCAGGCGCGGCGCCGAATTCCGCGTCTTCAGCCGTCGCCGGCCCGGCGGCTTCCGGGGGCGGCGGACGGGTGATCCGCTCGCGCATCTCCGGATCCTTGAGCAGGACCGTGCGCATGACCTCGCGGGCGCGGGGCGCGCCTGCGGTCGCTCCGCCCCGGCCGCCGTGTTCGATGATCACCGCCACGGCATAGCGGGGCGCATCCACCGGCGCGAAGGCGACGAACAGATTGTGGTCCTTCAGGGCCCAGACGTCGGACTTGCGTGATCCCGAGCCATAGTCCCGCGACTGGGCCGTCCCGGTCTTTCCGGCCATCTGGATATCGCCCAGCCCCAGCTGGCTCTGGCGATAGGCCGTCCCGGACCGGTCGTTGGCGACGGCGATCATGCCCTGCCGGACGATTTCGATATGGTCGCGCCTGAACGGCAGGTCGGGGGCCTCGGCGCCGCTGGGACGCTCGACGCCGCCGACCGACTTGATCAGTCGCGGCAGCAGGGCCTTGCGGCCGTTCGCCAGACGCGCCGTCATGACCGCGAGCTGCAGGGCATTGACGGTGATCGCCCCCTGGCCGATGGCGACCGAGGTCGTCTCGCCCGGATGCCAGACGGGGTCCTTGGGAAAGGTCCTGCGCTTCCACTCCGTCGACGGCAGCAGGCCCTTGCGCTGATTGCCGACCCCGATGTCGAACGTGTGCTCGAACCCCATGGCGAGGGCCGCATTGCGAATGCCGTCGACCCCGGCCCGATTGCACATGGCGTAGAAATAGACGTCGCACGAGTTCTTGATCGCATCGTGCATGTCCTGGGAGCCGTGCACCCCCCAGCAGCGCTGGGTGCGGTTTCCGGTCCGCCACGACCCGGTGCAGACCACGCGTTGGGCCGGATCGACGCCCGCCACCAGCAGCGCCAGCGCCGTGGTGGGCTTGAAGGTCGAGCCGGGCGGGAAGGTGCCGTTGATCGCCTTGTCCAGCAGGGGCTTGCGCTCATAGTCGGCCAGGGCGCGATAGATGCTGGTCGGGACGCCGCTCACGAACAGGTTCGGATCAAACGACGGCGATGACGTCATGCACAGGATGTCGCCGTTGCGCACATCCATGACGACGCAGGACCCGCTCTCGTCACCGAACACTTCAAGCGCCCGGTTCTGCACATCGACATCCAGCGTCAGGACGACGTCGTCGCCAGGCACGGCGGGACGCGACCCCTCAAGGTCCTCGGCCACGACCCGCCCGCGGGCGTCGACCTCGACCCGCAGACCGCCGGCCTTGCCCTGGAGGGGCTTCTCCAGGGATTTTTCGAGGCCCGCGCGCCCGATCCGGTAGCCCGGGTTGAACAGGATCGGCTGCGGCTCCTCGCCCGCATCGCGAATCGCCTTGATATCCCGGTCGGCGACCTTGGCCACATAGCCGATGACATGGGCGAACGCCCCGCCATACGGATAGTAGCGGGCCTGGTTCATGTCGGCCATCACGCCGGGAAGTTCGTTGGCGTACAGATTGACCTTGGCGAACTCCTCCCAGTTCAGGTCGGTCTTGACCGGGACGGGAGAGAACCGGGGGGCCGCATTGACCTCGCGGATGATGGCGCGCCGGCGATCCAGGGTGTCCGGCAGCAGCTGCCCCAGCAGGTCCAGGGTCTGGTCCAGGTCCTTGGTCTCGTCCCGCACCACCAGAACGCGGAAACTGGGCCGGTTGCCGGCGATGACGACGCCGTTCCGGTCGAGGATCCGGCCCCGCGGGGGCGGGGTCAGGCGGAAGTTGAACTGGTTGTTGATCGCCTGGGTCGCATATTTTCCGGCCTGGACGACCTGCAGCTGTCCCAGCCGGATCGACAGGGCCGTAATGCCCAGGGCCGCCGCGCCGCCCAGCACAAAGGTCCGACGCAGGAAGGATCCCTGGCGCTCATTGACGTCTGCGAAGAAGATGGACGGTTCGTTGCTCATCGAAACCGCACGTCCCCGTCGTCGAACCGCTGCAGCATCCAGTGCGCGGCCGGCCACAGGATCAGGGTCGGGACGATCTGACCCAGCAGGCCCAGAACGCTGGGCGCATTGCCCGCATCCAGGGCCACGACCAGATAGCTGATGAGAAAGGCCAGCACCGTGCAGCAGCCGTACCAGACCATCAGGATCTGGTCCTCCTGCCCGGCCAGCAGATTGCGCGACAACAGGACCAGCACATAGACAGCCAGCAACGACAGCGGCCAGACGCCCAGCATTCCGCCCCACAGGAGGTCCAGAAACAGACCCAGGCCGAACAGGACGATGGGACCGATCATCGAGGGGCGGATCAGGGGCCAGGCGAAGGCCAGAACGAGCGGAGCGACCGGCTCCGGAAGATTGAAACCGAACAGCCGGAACGGCGTGGCCAGCAACAGGGACACCGCCATCGCAACCAGGCTGGGGATGATGATCCAGTGCAACGGTCCGACGACGCGGACGGCGACGGGCCGTTTCATCCCGGGGCTCCCGGAGTGGTCCGGGCCGGCGCCGGGGGGGTGGCGGCGCTGGCGGCGGCGGTCCGGGCCCGTTCCGCCGTCGCAGCGGCATTCCGGCGGGCGGCGGCGTCGGCGATCGTGGCGGCCTGGGCCTGGTCAGGCGCCGGGGCGGTGCGCAGGCCGGCCAGGGGCGGGGCGTTCAGGCTTTCCGGGTCGACCAGCTGGGCGAAATCCTGAAACAGCAGCACCCTGACATAGTCGATGGCGCCCCGGTCGCTGAACAGTTTCACGCGCCAGGTGCCGTCGATTCCCTTGGCGGCCACCCCGATCGGCACGCCGCGCGGCAGGCCCCCGCCATCGCCGGAGGTCAGTACGCGGTCGCCCGCCTGGATCGCGCCCGCGCCCTGGATACTGTATTCCAGACGGGGATTGCCGCTGCCATCCCCGGTCAGGACGGCGCGGGCGTCGCTGCGATCAATCAGCACCGGTATCCGGCTGGCGACATCGGTGACCAGCAGCATGCGGCTGATGCCCGCGCTCGTGCCTGCAATCCGGCCGACCAGCCCGTGCTCGTTGATGACCGGATTGCCGACCTGGATGCCCTTCGACGTCCCGGCGTCGACCAGGCGCGCATTGACGAAAGGACCGCGGGAGTCCGAAATTGACCGCGCCGTCACCATCGCCACGGGCGGCTCGGTCCGCAGGCCCAGCATGACCTCATAACGGGCGTTGACGTTCTTGAGGGCGATCGCCTGGTCGCGCCACGGCTCCAGTTCGGCCACCCGGGCTCTCAGGCGCCGGTTCTCGGAGACCGCGAAGAAATAGCCCTTGATGCCATCGGTCACCGAGCCGGCGAACCTCACCGGCGCCGACAGGGCCCCCGCCACCGGGCCTGCGGCGGTGTTGAAGCCCGAGCGGACCGGGGCATAGGCGTCATCGGTCCGGCCCTCGCGCCGGTCGCTGAAAATCAGCAGCAGGGCGGCCACCAGGCCGACGACCGCCATGACCGCGGCGGTCCACACCAGCGGCACCTTGATGTTTTCGAACGGTCCGTCGCGAAACGCCACGCCGGTTCTTTCCGGGATTGAGGAACTGGAGCGGCCAGAGCGCCGCTTGACGGAAAGCCTATCGCAAAATCACGGCGGGAATGAAACCGGCGTCTACGTTGCGATCACAAGGATTTGCCCCGCTGGTCGAGGGGCGGCCGCCCGACTCAGAGCGACGAGTCGAGGACGCCCTTCATCCAGCGCGGATGCTCCAGCACCCGGCCGCAGCCGATGGCGACGCAGGAAAGGGGATCGTCGGCCACCGACACCGGCAGACCGGTGTGATCGCGGATCTCGGCGTCCAGGCCGCGCAGCAGGGCGCCGCCGCCCGTCAGCATGATGCCCTTGTCGGCAATGTCGGCCGCCAGTTCCGGCGGGGTGGCTTCCAGGGCCACCTTGACGGCGTCGACGATCTGGCTGACCGGCTCGGCCAGGGCCTCGGCGGCCTGGCGTTCCGAGATACGCACCTCGCGCGGCACGCCCTGCATCAGGTCGCGGCCCTTGACCTCGATGAACAGGCCCTCGCCGTCGGCCGGCATGCGGGCCGTGCCGATATCCTTCTTGATCCGCTCGGCCGTGGTCTCGCCGATCAGCAGGTTATGGTTGCGACGCATGTAGCTGATGATGCTGTCGTCCATCTTGTCGCCGCCCACGCGAACACTGCGGGAATACACGATCCCGCTGAGCGACAGGACAGCCACTTCCGTCGTGCCGCCGCCGATATCGACGACCATCGAGCCGGTCGGCTCATGGATCGGCAGGCCGGCGCCGATCGCGGCGGCCATCGGCTCGTCGATCAGGCCCACGCGGCGGGCCGAGGCGTTCAGGCAGGAGTCGTTGATGGCGCGCCGCTCGACCGCCGTGGCGCCCGACGGCACGCAGACGATGATCTTGGGGTTCACGAAGCCCTTGCGGTTATGCACCTTGCGGATGAAGTGTTTGATCATCTCCTCGGCGACCTCGAAGTCGGCGATGACCCCGTCGCGCATCGGGCGGATGGCTTCCATATGGCCCGGGGTGCGACCCAGCATCTGTTTGGCCTCGATGCCCACGGCGTGCACGATCTTGCGGCCGCCGACATTGCGCAGGGCCACAACCGAAGGTTCGTTCAGGACGATGCCCTTGCCCTTCATATAGATAAGGGTGTTCGCAGTCCCCAGATCCATCGCGATGTCGTTGGAAATGGCGCCGAAGAGGGAGAAGCTCATGGGGGTGTGGTACCGTCTGTCTTGTGGGCCGAGGGCGTCGATTGTCCGTGGTCTGACTGGCGACGCCCCAACGCGCGCATCCCCTACGCACCGTTTCCTGATCGTCCGCGCCTGACTGGGCGAGGCCCGTTTGCCCGCAAGATGAGGCGATTACAAGCCCTGATCCGGGCGCGGTCGACGGGGGCGATCACGAGGCGGTGACGGCTCCGCTTCAGGCCTCGTCGCGACGGCCCTCACGCCGCTTCACCATCTCGCGCACCGCGAGCATCAGTCCCAGCCAGGCCAGGGCCACGGCGGCCAGGATGAGCGAGGTCCAGACCCCGTCGCCCGCCACCGCCGCCATGACCGATCCGCCGAAAAAGGCCACCAGCGCTGTCTTGGGCAGCACCCCCAGGGCGCATCCCGTCAGATAGCCGACGAAATTCGCCCGCGCCGCGCCAAACGCCATATTGACCACGATGAACGGGGCGGACGGCACATTGCGGATGATGAAACTGGCGGAAAAGGCGTTGCGCCCCACGAACCGTTTCAGCCTTTCGGTCGTCCGGCCGCCAAACCGTTCCAGCGTCCGCGCCGTCGGGCCCCGACCCAGCCAGTAGGTCACGCCGGCCGAGACCACGGTCGCGATCCAGCTGTACAGAAACCCCCACCACGGCCCGAACGCCACGACACAGGCGGCGATCAGGATGAACTGCGGCACCCCGAGAAAGGCCGAGACCGTGAACACCGCCACCGCCGCCGCCAGCCCCCATGGCCCCACCTGGAACCCGCGCAGCCAGGCCTCCAGCCGCGCCTCTGCCCCGAGGGCCAGATGCGACTTGCCGAGGGCGAACACGGCGATCACCCCCGCCAGCAACAGCACGGTCGCCAGCAAGGCCCGCCACCGCGCGGCCTCCATATTCAGGATGAAGTCGATCAGGCGACGCATGGGTCAGTTCGTCGGCTTGAAAGGCTGGACGATCCAGCTTTCCAGCATCCACTCCGAAAGGTTTGGATCCCAGATCCATGTCTGAACATAGTTGGCGGTGCGGGACGACAGATCTCCAGACTCGCGCACAACACCCTCGATCTGCGCGCTGCGAGATGTGAGACCACGAAACCTCATCGGCTCAAACCGCAAGGCGGGCGACGCCTTGAGAAGGTTCACCACAAATTCAGCGACGCGATTGTCCCTGCCCCTCTCAGTCGAGACGTGTTCGCCCATCCAGTCCAGCCGGGGAGACCCGTTCGTACCCAGATAGGCGCGCCAGACATATGGATCCTTTCGATCCAGCCCCTCTCGCGGCCCTCCAGTCGATCGGGTGTTCCAGAGGTTGGCGGCTGAAAACCGATCACCGTCGAAGGCGACGCAGGTCTGTAGCACCGTCACGTGGTTACGCTGGCGTTGCTGATCGATGATCCGGCATGGCGCGATGGATTTCGCGGCTTCTTCCGCCAGAAGGAACGCGTAGCGCGTCGTGAGCGCACCCTGGCACGTGCTTTCCGTTCTGGTTCGGACAGGCTCGATCGTCCGGCCGTCGGGCATGGTATTGGCCATCTCCACCGCTACGACCCAGGCATGCAGGCAGATCGCCGGAAATTCGGGTCGACCATCCGGCCGAAGGCGCGCAGCGGGCGCCTCCAGCAGACGATCCGCGAACCGGGCCTCGGACTGCACCCGATTCCAGACGTCTGACGACACCGGCGCTTTAAGTGTCAGGCCGTCACGACCCTTGACCACGACAACAGGATCCGAACCGGCTCGTCGCTCGAAGCTGATCGCAGGCATGTCCCGGCCATAGCCATCGACGAAACGCGCCCGATAGACTTCTGCACCGGTGTCAGCCTCTGTGGCGATGGATGCCAATCCGAGCAACGTCTCGACACGGGCGACCTCGGCCTCGGCGCAGATGTCGCGCCCATTGTCGTCGCGACATGCCCGATCCTGCGTCGGCGACTGCATGATCGCCAGGGCGGCCAGAAATACAGCGGTCAGCATTTTTGATCTCCGAAACGCCTGTTCAATTGCACGCAATGCCCCTGCACCGTAAACAGCGCCCGCCTCCCGAGAACGAGAATTTCAAAATGTCGCTCCAATCTTCCGCCCTCGCCCGCGTCAAGCCGTCCGCCACCATTGCGGTCAGCGCCAAAGCCCGCGCCCTGGCGGCCCAGGGTCGCGACATCATCGGCCTGGGCGCCGGAGAGCCGGACTTCGACACCCCGGACAACATCAAGGCCGCCGCCATCGAGGCCATCCAGCGCGGCGAGACCAAATACACCGACGCCGACGGCATGCCGATCCTCAAGAAGGCCATCGTGGCCAAGTTCGCGCGCGAGAACGGCCTGACCTATGAGGTCAGCCAGATCCACGTCGCCCCGGGCGGCAAACCTGTCATCTACAACGCCCTGGTCGCCACCCTGAACCCCGGTGACGAGGTCATCATCCCGGCCCCCTACTGGGTCTCCTATCCCGACATGACCCTGCTGGCCGGCGGCGAGCCGGTCTTCGTCACGGGCGAGGAAGTCGACGGCTTCAAACTGCGCCCCGAGGTGCTGGAGGCCGCGATCACGCCCCGCACCAAATGGCTGATCCTCAACTCCCCGTCGAACCCGACCGGCGCCGCCTATACCCGGGCCGAGCTGGAGGCCCTTGCGGACATCCTGCGTCGTCACCCCCAGGTCTGGATCCTGACCGACGACATGTATGAGCATCTGACGTTCGACGACTTCGAATACACCACCATCGCCCAGGTCGCGCCCGACCTCTATGACCGCACCCTGACGGTCAACGGGGTGTCCAAGGCCTATGCCATGACCGGCTGGCGCATCGGCTATGCGGGCGGCCCCAAGGCCCTGATCGACCTGATGCGCAAGGTGGCCAGCCAGACCACCTCCAACCCGACCTCCGTCAGCCAGTGGGCCGCGGTCGAGGCCCTGAACGGCGCCCAGGAATTTCTCAAGCCCCGCAATGACGCCTTCCAGACCCGCCGCGATCTGGTCGTCTCGATGCTGAACCAGGCCCCGGGCATCCGCTGCCCCAACCCCGAGGGCGCCTTCTATGTCTATCCCTCGATCGAGGGGCTGATCGGTAAGACCACGCCGTCCGGCGTCGTCATCGACGGCGACGATGCGTTCACGACGGAACTGCTCGAGGCTGAAGGCGTCGCCGTGGTCCAGGGCTCGGCCTTCGGCCTGTCGCCCTATTTCCGCATCAGCTACGCCACCTCGGAAGCGATCCTCGAGGAAGCCTGCGCCCGCATCCAGCGGTTCTGCGCCAGCCTGAAATAGGCCAATCGCGGTTTGTCGCGAGATAGTCTCCTTGACTGAAAAAACACAGTGTGTTTTTTAAGTGTGTATTGAGGGCTTGGGAGCGATCAATGTCGAAATATGATCCGTTGACCCGGTTCCTCGATGCGAGCCGAACGGAAGAAATCCCGATGACATTCGCGGAGATCGAAAAGGTCGTTGGTTTTCGCCTCCCGGAGAAAGCCAGCGGCATTCGCGCCTGGTGGAGCAACAATCCGTCGAACAACGTAATGACAAAGGCCTGGCTCGCAGCCGGATATGTTACCGAACGGGTGGATATGGGCTCACGTCGTCTGGTTTTTCGGCGCAACGCGGACAAGTCGTCATCTCTCTTTCTGACGTCGTCCAGGGCCGCCGGGACTCCGGCGTCCATTCGTAGCATTGGCCTTCTGGACCGCGTTCGCGCCCGATTGGCCGGGACGGTCACGATCCCGGATGGCGTGGACATCATGGAACCGACGGGGGAAATATGGGACGCTGAACGCTGATGGCGCGCCCTATCCTGCTGGACACGTGCGCGGCCATCTGGCTTGGGGGCGGCTCACCGTTTTCCAGAGACGGCGAAGCCGCGCTGCAGGAAGCGCAGACGATCGGAATTCCCTTGCTGCTATCCCCCATCACGGCCTGGGAAATCGGCATGCTGGTGTCCAAGGGCCGACTGATCCTGACCCTGCCACCCTTGAGATGGTTCGAATCCCTGTTGGACACAGGGATCGATCTGGCGGAGATGACACCCGAAATTCTCGTTGCGTCATCGAGTCTTCCCGGGCCTGTTCTCAGAGATCCATCAGACAGGATCATCGCCGCGACAGCCCGCGCCTATGGCTATCGCCTGATGACTCGCGACCGCCCGCTGCTCAACTTCGCAGCCAGCGGCCAGGTCACCGCCATTCCCTGCTGATCACGCCGCCCGGCTCACCGCGAAATCCGCCAGACCTTCCAGCGCCTCCCGCCACTCGCCGGCCGGCAATTCGGCCAGGGCCGCCCGCGCCCGGTCGGCATAGTCATAGGCGGTGTCGATGGTGGCCGAGACCGACCCCGTGCCGATGATCAGTTCACGCGCCCGGCGGAAATCGTCCTCCGCCCGCTGCCCCTTGTTGATCGTGCGATCCCAGAAGGCGTCCTCCTTGCCCCGCGTCCGCTGTACGGCCAGCAGCAGCGGCAGGGTGACCTTGCCCTCGTTGAAGTCGTCGCCGGCGTTCTTGCCCAGGGTCTCGGATGCGCCGCCATAGTCCAGCGCATCGTCGGCCAGCTGGAAGGCGAGGCCGAGGTTCAGCCCATAGGCGCGCAGGGCCCGGGACGCCGCCTCGTCCGCGCCCGCCCCGACCGCCCCCGCCTCGGCGGCGGCGGCGAACAACTCAGCCGTCTTGGCCGAGATGATCTTCATATAGGTGTCCTGATCCAGGTTCAGGTCGTGGGCGCGCGTCAGTTGCAGCACCTCGCCCTCGGCGATCACCGCCGAGGCGTTGGCCAGGATGCCCAGCGCCTTCATCTGGCCGGTCTCGACCATCAGTTCGAAGGCCCGGGCGAACAGGAAGTCCCCGACCAGAACGCTGGACGGCGCGCCCCAGATCAGATGGGCCGCCACCTTGCCCCGGCGCAGGTCAGAGACGTCGACGATATCGTCATGCAACAGGGTAGCGGTATGGATGAACTCGACCGCAGCGGCGAGCTTGACCGGATTGTCGATCGATCCGCCCGCCACACGCGCCGCCGCCACGGTCAGCAACGGCCTGAGACGCTTGCCGCCGGCCGCCACGATATGGTCGGCCAGAAGCGGAATGACCGGCACGTCCGACTGCATGCGGGCGACGATCAGGGCGTCGACCAGTCGCATGTCGACGGCCGCAAGACGCACCAGGGCCTCGACGTCGCCTTTCGACCGGGCGGGAATGAGGGGGGCGGCGTCCAATTAACTCTCTGATCTCTGGCGCCTTCCGCGCCCGGACGGGGCGAAATGCGCTGTGGCGGCTTGCTGCGGTGCGGCGAGGCGGACAATGGTGATCGGACCATGACCGGTCAAGCCGAATGACGAGCCCCGATGCCGCGCCCCCGCCCGACCCCGGCGTGGAGGAATGCCGTCTGCTGGGCGGCCGGGTCCGGCTGCTCCAGCGCACGGATGGCTATCGCGCCGGAATGGACGCCGCCCTGCTCGCCGCCGCCGTCGCCGCAAAGCCGGGCCAGCGCCTCATCGAGGCCGGCTGCGGCGCCGGGGCCGTCGTGATGCAGATCGCCGCCCGCCGGCCGGGCGTCTCGTTGGTGGGCGTCGAGCGCGATGCCGCCGCCGCCGAACTGGCCCGACGAAACGCCGCCCTGAACGACGCCGCCGACCGCACGACGATCGTCACCGGCGACATCGCCGCCGGTCCCGGCCCCCTCGCAATCCCGCCCTTCGACTGGGCGATCAGCAATCCCCCCTTCTTCGACGACCCCGACGCCCTGCGCGCCCCCTCTCCCGGCAAGCGCGGGGCCTGGATGGCGGACGACGGCCTCGCCGCCTGGACCGGCTTCCTGCTGAAATCGGTGAAGGACGGCGGCCGCATCCTGATGATCCACCGCGCCGACCGGCTGGCCGACCTCCTGTCGCTGCTCGGCGAGAAGTCCGGCTCCTTCTCGATCCTCCCGATCCAGCCCTTCGCCGACGCCCCCGCCAAACGCGTCATCGTCCAGGCCATCCGCTCCGGCCGCGCGCCGTTGCGTTTGCTGCCGCCCCTGGTCCTGCACGACCGATCCGGCGCGAAGCACACGCCCGAGGCCGAGGCGATCCTGAGGGGAGAGGCTGGGCTGGAGCTGTAGCTGGAGGGCTTGATCCACTCCGATGCAGGGAGTCACGCGGAGATCATCTCCTCCCTGTCGGCGAAGCCGATGGGGAGGTGGACCGGCGCGCTTGCGCCGGGACGGAGGGGTTCTTCACGGCGGACCGGGTGCGCGCTTGAATAGCCCCTCCACCGCTTCGCGGTCCCCCTCCCCATTCGCAAAGCGGCGAACAGGGAGGAGACGCAGTCACCCAATCCCCGGCGCCCCTACCACGCCCCCAGTTCCCTGAGCTGTTTCGCCAGATCGTCCGGCAAATCCCCCGCGTCCATCGACGACAGATCCGGCGGGGCGTCCTTCGGTTCCAGATAGCGCCAGCCCTGAAACGGTCGCCGGCCCTGCGGCGCGGTGCGCACCACTTCACTGGCCAGTTTGATATAGCACCGGCTGGCCTTGCCCTCGCCCTCGGTGGTGATGTCCAGGATGGTCTGGCGGGCCACGACCGTGCCCTTCATCACCCAGTACAGCGACCCGCCGTCCTCCAGCTCGGCCGCCCGTTTCGGCGTCATCCGGGTGTTGACGATCAGGTGCGGCAGTTTCGCCGCACGCCGTTCCAGCGTCTCGACCTTCGCAATCCCGACGCAGAGTTTGATCAGGTGAACCGTCACGATCCCGCGGTCAGCCCATCCGCCGCAGCACCAGCGCCGACCAGGCGTCGCGGTGGATGCGCCGCTCCAGCCGGAAGCCGCGCGACAGATAGGCGGCGGTCACCCGCCGTTCCTGGGTCCGCAACAGGCCCGACAGCACCGCCACCCCGCCGATCCGCAAGGCGCCCTTGATGTCCTGCGACAGGGAGACCAGCGGCGGGGCCAGAATGTTGGCGAAGACCAGATCATAGGGGCCGTGCCGGCGAACCCTCTGGTCGTTCAGGCCCGAGGCGTGGACGAAGCTGGCCTTCGCCTGGTTCAGATGGGCGTTCTCATTGGCGATCCGCACCGACGGGCCGTCGATATCGGTGCCCAGGGCCACCCGGCTGCCGGTCTTGGCCGCCGCAATGGCCAGCACTCCGGTGCCGCAACCCACATCCAGCACCCGCTCGAACCGTTCGCGCTTCAGCAGTTCGTCATAGGCGAACAGACACCCCACCGTAGTGCCGTGGTGGCCGGTGCCGAAGGCCGCGCCCGCGTCGATCTTCAGCGCCACGGCGTTGGGCGGCACCTGGCCCTGGTCATGGGCGCCGTAAACAAAGAACCGCCCGGCCTTGACCGGCGGCAGGCCCGACAGGGACATGGCCAGCCAGTCGGCGTCAGCCAGGGGCTCGACCTTGACCTTCACCCCGGGATGACCGGCCAGCACGGCCTGCAGACCCTCTGACTCCTCCTGCGTGGTCGGGAAGGCGTCGATCCGCCACAGACCGCGATCCTCGTCCTCTTCCAGGATGGAATAGGTGGCGCCTTCCAGCATCGGATCGGCGTCCATCGCCCCGGCCGCAGCCTCGGTTTCGGCGCGCGCGCCGCGCGCGATGATCTGAACGGGGCTATATGACATTGGACAAACGCCGCTATTATAACGAATCGAAAATTCTGCGGCCTGCGCTCCCCGGGGCCGCGCAAACCGAGGGGTCGGGTATCTCATGGCTAAGTCACCGTCTACGTCCAAACCGGCTGCGGCCAAAGCCGCTGCGCCGAAGACCGCCGCCGTCGCCCGGCCGAAGCCTGCCGCTGCCGCCGCAAAGGCCGCCGCTCCGAAGGCCGCGACGCCCGCGCCTGCGGTCGCCAAAGCCGCCGTGAAGCCCGCCGCCAAGGCGGCTCCGAAGGCCGCGCCCGCCAAGGCGCCCGCGACCAGGGCCCCGGCGGCGAAGACGGCTGCCAAGGCTCCTGCGGCGAAGGCCGCCGCGCCCAAGGCGGCAACCCCGAAACCCGCTGTAAAGGCGGCTTCCCCGAAGCCCGCCGCCAGGGCTCCGGCCAAGCCCGCTCCGGCCAAACCGGCCGCCACCTCGGTCAAGGCCCGTGTGGCCGGGGCGGCGACCAGCGCCAGGAAGACCGCCGTCAAGGTCGCCGCCACTGCCCGTGAAACGGCGGAGGACGCCATGGAGGCGGTCAAGGACGCCGCCGCCGAGGCTGTCGAGACCACCCAGGAGGTCGCCGCCAAGGCCGCTGACGTCGCCGAGGACACGGCCCGGGCTGTCGCGGCCAAGGCCGCCGATGTGGCTGAAGACGTCGCCGAAGGCGCAGCAAAGGCCGCCGAGGGACCGAAGGGCTTCTTCGCCCGACTGGGCGACATCATCTTCGGCAAGCGCTGAACCGCGACGTCAGACCGTTGAAAACGAAAACCCCGGGTGGCGAACCACCCGGGGTTTTTGTTGTCCGGCGATGCCGCGCGATCAGGCCGCCGACAGATCCTCGGCCAGGATCGCCATTTCAAACATGAAGCTGCCGTCCTCATCCTCGTCCTCGAAGACGACGCCGATGAATTCGTCGCCGACATAGACCTCGGCCGAGTCGTTCACCTTGGGGCGGGGCTTCACGATGATGCCGCCGGTGTTGAAGGTGCGCTTCAGATGCGTCTCGATGCGCTTCATGTCGGACTCGTTCATCGGGGCGGTCTTTCGTCAGGAGGGAAGGCTTTGGCGGCGGAAACTAGAGAACCGCCCGGCCGATGGAAACCCCTGCCGGTCGTCTCCTCCCCGTCGGCGCAGCCGATGGGGAGGTGGCGCGGCGCGCTTGCGCCGTGACGGAGGGGTTCTGGCCGCATCAGCCGGCCCAGGGGTCGCCTCAGCTGCCCCTCCACCGCTTGGCGGTCTCCCTCCCCATCTGCGGTGGGGAGGACAATCAGATCACGAAGTCATAGACCACGTCCGCCAGGGTATGATCCATGGTCCGGGCCGGCTCGGCCCCGGTCGGACAGTTGACCAGCCGCGCCGGCACCCCGGCGACGGTGCAGCCCGACGGCACCGGCTTCAGCACCACCGATCCCGAGGCCACCTTGGCGTAGTCGCCGATCTCGATATTGCCCAGCACCTTGGCGCCGGCGCCCAGCAGCACGCCCTTGCCGATCTTGGGATGGCGATCGCCGCGCTCGGCGCCCGTCCCGCCCAGGGTGACGTTGTGAAGCATCGAGACCTCGTCCCCGACCACCGCCGTCTCGCCGATGACGATGCCGGTCCCGTGGTCGAGGAACAGGCCCTTGCCCAGTTTCGCGCCGGGATGGATGTCGATCTGGAACAGTTCCGAAATGCGACTCTGGAAATGGAAGGCCAGGGTCTCGCGCCCCTGGGTCCAGAGCCAGTGGGCCACCCGCGACGCCTGCAGCGCCTGATAGCCCTTGAAATAGAGGAAGGGCTGCAACAGCGTCTTGATGGCCGGATCGCGTTCGGCCACGGCCTGCAGATCCGCCTCGGCCGCCGCCACAATCCCGGCGTCGGACCAGAAGGCGAAGGCGCAGACCTCGCGCACGCTCATCGCCGCCAGTTCGTTGTCGCCCAGTTTGCGGGCGATCTGGAAGCTGAGGGCATTGGCCAGGTCGAGGTGCGACAGGATGGTCGCATTCATCACCGACCCGAGATGCGGCTCGCTGCGCGCCGCCTCCTCGGCCGAGGCGCGCAAACTGCCCCAAATCGACGGGCCCGTGGTCTCAGGGGCCGTCGTCTGCTGACCGGCGATGACCTCAAGCTTGGGGGGACTGGACATGGCGACGGGCTCCGGACGTCGGGATCCTATACCCGGGTCAGCATGGCGTGCGCCAGCCAGCCGGGCAAAAGCCCCTCTCGCGCCATATGGTAGGCCCGGTAGGCCGTCGCCACCGTGAAGGAATCCCGGATCGCCCCCCGCTCGATCTCGTGCAACAGGGTGGTGAACGGCACCCGCACGACGGTGATCGCCTCGGTGGGATCGGGATTGACCGGCGCGGGGCTCAGGTCCCAGGCGATCCAGGTCAGGCCGATCTCGTCCGTGATGGAATTCGACACCTCGATCTGCAGCGCCAGGGTCCAACTGGCCGCCGCCAGCCCCGCCTCCTCGGCCAGCTCCCGTTTGGCCGCCTCAAACGGATCCTCGCCCAACGGCGCGCCGCCTTCCGGCATTTCCCACGAATAGTTGGCCCGGGCGAAGCGCGCCTGCCCGACCAGGGTCACCGTCCCGTCCGGATGCACCGGCAGCACGCCCGTGGCGATATTCTTGAACCGCAACACCCCGTAGCTGGCCTCATGGCCGGTGGGCGCGACCGCCTTATGCTCGGTCAGCTTCAGCCACGGCGTCTCGTGCACCACCGTATGGCCCATATCGCGCCAGGGGACGGGCGTCGCCATTCCCTCGGCCCAGCCGGGCGCAGGCATTCTGGCGGCGTGGCGTGCGGCCGCGTCCGGCGCGGCAGGATCGGAATTTTCAGGCTGGTCGGTCACCTCCGCTCTATGGCGCACCCCGGGGCGAACGCCTAGCTAGTCCGCATGAGCCCGACCGACGACATCGCGACCCAACCCGCCCATCCCGAACTCGGCGCCCCCCTGCCCCCGCCGACGCCGTCTCCCGACATGCGTCGCCGCCTGGCCGCCCGCCGTTCCGCCCCCGCCCAGGCCCTGACCGCGCCCGGTCCCACGCCGGACCAGATCGCCGAAATCCTGCGTCTGGGCGCCCGCACCCCCGATCACGGCAAGCTGTTCCCCTGGCGGTTCATCGTCATGGGGCCGCACAGCCGCGCGGACATCGCCGAACGGCTGGCCGTGCTGGCCGAGGCCCGGGGCCTCCCGCCCAAGGCCCGGGCGGTGCTGGCCAAGCTGACGGCGGCGCCCCTGACCGTCCTCGTCGTCTCTACCGCCCGCCCCGGTCCCAAGCCGGTGTGGGAACAGGAACTGTCCGCCGGCGCCGTCTGCATGAACCTCGAACACGCCGCCGGCGCCTTCGGATATTCGTCATCCTGGATCACCGACTGGTACAGCTATGAGCCCGAAGCCCTGCCCCTGTTCGGCGTTCGCCCGGACGAAAAGGTCGCCGGCTTCATCCATATCGGAACCCTGTCTGAACCGGCGCTGGAACGCGACCGGCCGGACATGGCGGCGCTGACGACCCTGCTGCCCTGACGGCTAGAGCGGTTCCGCCTCCGGCCTGTGCACCAGCGACACCAGCACCACCGAGATCATCATCAGCAGGAACCAGCTGCCCAGTTTGGCGAAGGACACCATCCCCCATCCGTCGATCTGATCGGGATAGATCCAGGCCCGCGACAGGGTGCCGAGGTTCTCGGCCAGCCAGATGAACACGGCGACGAGGAAGAACCCCAGCAGGAAGGGCATGGACCGCCGTGTCCGGTCCGGGGTGAAATAGAACCAGCCCCGGCCGAACAGCACGAAACTGGCCAGAAAAAGCCCCCACCGCACGTCCGGCAGCCAGTGGTGCGAGAAGAAGTTGATATAGATGGCCGCCGCCAGCGCCCAGGTCGTCCACAGCGGCGGATAGTGGCGGAAGCGGATGTCGAAGATCCGCTGCACCCGGGCGATATAGCTGCCTACCGCCGCATACATGAAGCCCGAGAACAGCGGCACATCGCCGATCCGAAGCAGGCTCGGCTCCGGATAGATCCACGACCCCTGCGCCGTCTTGAACAGCTCCATGACGGTTCCGACGATGTGGAAGACGAAGATGACCCGCGCCTCCTCCCAGCTCTCCAGCTTCAACAGCAGCATCCCCGCCTGGAGGCCCAGCGCGGCGATGACCAGAACATCATAGCGGGCGACCGGCGCGTTCCCCTCCGGCCAGATCTGCGGCCAGACCAGATGCGTCCCCATCAGCAGGGCCAGCATCAGCCCGCCGAACAGACAGGCCCATCCCTGCTTCAGCCCGAACATCAGGAATTCGAAGCCGTACCGCGACCAGGCGGCGCGATCAGCCCGCACCTGCAGCCGGGCCAGCAGGTCGCGGCCCCGGGCTTCGAGGGGAAGGCGGCGGGAATCGGTCACGGGAACAGTCTAGCCCGTCCGCCCTACGCCGCCCTAACCCGCGTGTTCTCCCACGGCGAACCGCCCGCATCGCGGTTTCGGCGCCGGGCGCGCCTGTCCCTCCGCGTCCGGGCCGAGGTCCGGCAACGGCGTCGTGGCCAGGCTCGCCGGAAACCCGGTCGAGGTGGTCTGGTGCGCCAGCACCAGCCAGCGCCCGTCGTCCTGCCGCTCGATCACCAGCAGGGCGTCGGACATCAGTTCATAGGTGGCGTCAGCGGCCGGGGCATGGCGATAGCCCCGCTCGCGCACCTGAACCCGGGCGAACCGGGCGTCGGCTCTCACGCGCGTGATCTCATAGCGGAACAGCGGCATGGTCGCCGCCAGCGACACGAAATATCGCGGCCCCAGCGCCGCCGACCCGGTGTCGCGGTAGCGATAGGCCGGACTGGCGTCGATGCCGCCCGGCGCCATCAACCGATACGGCCGCCCCTCCTCCCCGGCGCACTGCTCGGCGTACCAGTCGTCGACCAGTCGTTCGATCGCGGGGTCGGGTGAATCCTGTGTGACAGCGTGGCTTTCGGCACGGCAAGCAAAGCTCGCGAGGGCGACGAAAAGGACGATGGTGAATGTCGCTGGGTGGAACACGGCTCGATTTCCTCAAGCCACTGTCCCACCTGAGCCGCTTGGGCGCCCCTGTTCAGACCTGACGTCCGAACCCTACCCCCGCCCGCGATAGGTCGGCACGCCCTGATCCGGCAACCACAGCCCCTCGGGCGGGGCGCCGGTCTGCCAGAAGACGTCGATGGGGATGCCGCCGCGCGGATACCAGTAGCCGCCGATCCTCAGCCATTTCGGGGCCAGCAGGTCGGCGATCCGTTTGCCGATGGCCACGGTGCAGTCCTCGTGGAAGGCGCCGTGGTTGCGGAAGGCGGTCAGGTACAGTTTCAGCGACTTGGACTCGACCAGCCAGTCGCCGGGCGCATAGTCGATGACGATATGGGCGAAGTCCGGCTGGGCCGTCACCGGGCACAGGCTGGTGAACTCCGGCGCCGTGAACCGGGCCAGATACAGGGTGTCGGGGTGGGGATTGGGCACCCGTTCCAGCACCGCCGTCTCCGGCGAGGTCGGCTGGACGATATGCTGGCCGAGCTGGCTCAGGCCTGAGGTGTCAGTGGTCATGGGATGGGTGTAGCGCCTGGGCCGCCGCCAAAAAAGATGAATCCGAACTCGCCCTGCGTCCGGATCTGGCGCGGCTGTATGGCAGGCTGTCGGGGGGTCGGGGTTCACAGACCGGGCCTTGGACCCAGCCGGGTCCGGACGCCGGCATGGGCCTGTTTGTTTTCAACATGATGGACGGGACATCCCGACTCTACCGACTCTCCCGACTCGCTTTTTCCGGGTCCGGTTCCGCCCTCGACGACCCGGGCCGTTGCCTTCCCCGACGTTCCCCCGCTAAGCGTAGCCAAAGACAACGGAGGACGACGTCATGGCCATTCCCGCTTCCCTGCAAAAAGGTCTGAAACTGCCGGTCATCGAGGCGCCGATGTTCCTCGTCAGCGGCCCGGATCTGGTCGTCGAATGCTGCAATGCCGGGGTGATCGGCACCTTCCCCTCGCTGAACGCCCGCACCACCGAGGGCTATCGGGACTGGCTGGTCGAGATCAAGTCGCGGCTGAACCCGGATGCAGCCGCCTTTGGCGTCAATCACATCGTCCACCCGACCAATCCGCGCCTGATGGCCGACATGATGGTCTCGGTAGAGCATCAGGTGCCCCTGATCATCACCTCGCTCGGCGCCGTGCGCGACGTGGTCGAGGCGGTGCATGGCTATGGCGGACAGGTCTTCCACGACATCGCCAATGTCCGCCATGCGCGCAAGGCCGCAGAGGCCGGCGTCGACGGCCTGATCCTCGTGGCCAATGGCGCGGGCGGCCACGCCGGGATCATCAACCCCTTTGCCCTGATCAATGAGGTGCGCAGCTTCTTTGACGGAACCCTCATCCTGTCGGGCTGTCTGTCGACGGGTCAGGACGTCGCCGCCGCCCTGATGATGGGCGCCGACTTCGCCTATATGGGCACCCGCTTCATCAATACGACCGAGGCCATGGCCCCCGAGGCCTACAAGGACATGATCATCGAGTCCGGCGCGACCGACATCGTCCACACCCCGGCGGTGTCCGGAATCCCGGCCAACTTCATGACCAAATCGCTGGAGGCCAACGGCATCGACCCCAAACACCTGCCCGAGCACAAGCTGGACATGGGCGACGAGGCCAAGGCCTGGAAGACGGTCTGGTCGGCGGGCCAGGGTGCGGGCGCCATCCACGATGTCGTCCCGGCCGCCGAACTGGTTCAACGGCTCCGCGACGAATATTCGCAGGCTACGGATCAATTCGCGAAGAAGGCCATCGTCAGCTAGAGGCAGGGCAACGTCACCGGAGCCCCCATGCGTCCTGCTGTATTTGTCCTGATTTCATGCGTGGGGGCGGCGACAGCCTCCGTCGCCCAGGACCGGGACAATGTCCGCTTCAGCCAGGACCGGGCGTCGCACTGGTCCTTCGAGTTCGGCGGGGCGACCGACAACCGGTCCAAGGGCGCCTCCAAGAGCGCCGGCGATCCCTACGCCTATGGCGAGGTTCAGTGGAACGCTGCGAACGGCTTCTATGCCGATGTCGAATTCGAGACGATCGACTCGTCCGGCGCCTATGTGGAAACCGAGGCCGAGGCCGGATGGCAGTTTTCCGCTGCGGGCTTCGATTTCGACACCTCGACCTCCCACAAATGGCGGCTCGGAGCCGTGCGCGGCCGTGACGACGCCGCCTGGGAGGTCCAGTTCGACGTCCTGCGCGACCTCGGCCCCGCCGACGCCCGCCTGAGGCTTGAGCATTCGCCCGACGGGCTTGGCTCGACCCGGGCCTGGACATGGGTCGAGGGTCGCGTGCGCTGGCCGTTGACGGACCGGCTCAGGGCGGGCGTCACCGTGGGTCGACGCGAGCAGGACAATGGACCGGACTATACCGGCTGGAACGCGGGTGTGTCCTTCGCCGCCACGCGGACGATGGATCTGGACCTTCGCTGGCACGACACCGACGCCGCCCTGCCGGACGATCAATACGCGGGCGCGCTGGTGGCGGCCGTCAACATCGCCTTCTGACCGGTCGAGTTTTCACGCAGGTAAAGCTTAATCAACGAGTTTCCGTCCATGATCCGGGCGTGGAAACAATATGTTGATGAGCGGAATCGTTCGCCGGCTGGCCATGATCGGCATGGCGCTCCTGGCCGTGTCAGGCGCGGGGGTCGCCACAGCCGAACCCCATGATCCCGAATCTCTGGTTCGCTTTGTCGAGACCCGCGCCTCCCGCACCGATTTCGACCGGCTGGACGCCTTCGGCCGCGAAGCCCTGGCCCGTCATGATCGTGAAGGCCTCAATCGCCTCTATCATGTGACCTGGACGATCCTGAACCAGGGCGACTTCGCCCGGGCGGCGGTCTGGAACAAGCGTCTTGAGGATGCGGCCTTGCGGCTCCGGGATGTCCGCTATCAGAAAATCGCGCAGCTGAACGTTCTGACGCTCCGGTATGACACCGGTGACGCCTCTGCGGCTGTGGAGATGCGCCGGATCGCCGACACCGATCCGGACTGGTTTGTGGGCGCCCATGCGGTGCGGCTGGCCGCGCTTGCGCTGATCGATCAGGACCATATCGGTCAGGGGCTGAACCTGCTCACCGAGTTCGACGCGCGGATTCCGGCCCGCGATGCCTATGCCCCGACGGCCCGCGCCGGCATCTGGGAGGTTGCGGGCGTCGGCCTGATGAAGCTGAATGACCTGGGCGGCGCCCTGGACGCCTTCCATCGGTTCGAGGTCGAGTTCTCAAACCCCGCCTATCCCCGCCCGGATTTCGACAGCGTCTACAACCTGACCCGAATGGCGGTGCAACTGGGTGAACACGACCAGGCGCGGCGCCTGTACGCCGCCCACCGTCGCCTGACGCGCAGGGCCGATCTGGAAAGCCTGACCGCCTATGACGCCAATCTCTGCGTCATGGTGGCAAAAGGGCGAAAGGACTGGTCCGGCGTGCTGGACTGCCTTCAACCTTATGGCGCGGATCTGGGCGCCGCCGCCTTTCTCGCCCCCCAACTGCTGCCCGCCCGGGCCATCGCCCAGGCCCGCACGGGCCGCGTGGCCGGGGCGCGGCGAGACCTTGCCGAGATCCGTCGCCTGATTGCCGCCGGCGAATTCCGTGAGGAAGGGCCGTCCGAGGTGCCGCATGTCGAGGCCGAGTTGCTGTTCGCCGCCGGCAATGCCGCCGAAGCCTTTGATCGGCTCGGAGACTACCATGACGCGCAGACCGTTTACGACGCCCGCAGGTTCAGCGCCGGCATCGGTCAGATCACCGGCGATCTGCAGCAGAAGCTGGATGAGCGCCGGCTCCAGCTTGAGACGGCCCGCTCCAATGCAGGGCTTCAGAAGGTGGTCATCGACAGCCAACGCTGGCTGGTCGGCATCGTCGCCCTGTTCCTGATCACCGCAGTCGGCACTGTCGTCTGGCTGTCGCTTCAGGCCGGTCGCCTGCGCGACGCCAGAAGCCGGGCCGAGACGGCCAGCCGCGCCAAGAGCGAATTCCTGGCCAATATGAGCCATGAAATCCGCACGCCCCTCAATGGCGTCGTGGCCATGGCGGACGCCCTGGGCCATGAAACCCTGCCGCCGCGCCAGCGCGAGATGATCGAGATCATCCGTTCCTCCGGAGAGACCCTGGAACGCCTGCTGTCCGACATCCTCGACACCGCCAAGATCGAGGCCGGGCAACTGTCCCTCGAAAACGCGCCCTTCGCCCTCGGGCAGATGGTGCAGGACATCAGCGCCCTCTGGCGCGCCCGCGCCGAGGACAAGGGGCTGATGTTGCATGTCGACATCGCCCCTGACCTGCCGGCGACGGTTTGCGGCGATATCGTGCGCGTCCGGCAGGTGCTGGGGAATCTTGTGTCGAACGCCGTGAAATTCACCAGCGTCGGCGAGGTGCGTGTGACCGTCGAGGCCGGGGCCGGCGACGACATCCTGTTCACGGTCACCGACAGCGGGGTCGGCTTCGACGACGCCCAGATGGCCCATATCTTCAACCGGTTCCAGCAGGCGGACGGCTCCATCACCCGCCAGTTCGGCGGCACGGGGCTGGGTCTGGCCATCTCGCGCGATCTGGCGCACCGGATGGGCGGCGAGATGGGCTGCACCGGTCGCCCTGGCCAGGGCGCGTCCTTCTGGGTGCGACTGCCGCTGAAGCCGGCCGCCGCCGTAATGACCGTTCCGGCCGAGACGACGGTCATCCCTGCCGAACCCCGGTCCGCACCCCTGCGGATCCTTCTGGCGGACGACCATCCGGCCAACCGCAAGGTGGTCGAGGTCCTGCTGTCCGCCGCCGAGATCGAGATCGTCGAGGTCGAGGACGGGCGAAAAGCGCTTGAGGCCTTCCGGAACGACCGTTTCGACCTGGTCCTCATGGATATGCAGATGCCGGTCATGGACGGCCTGACCGCCACGCGCGGCATTCGTCGGCTGGAACGCGCCATGGGTCTGGACCGGACGCCCCTGCTCATGCTCACCGCCAACGCCATGGCCGAACACGTCGCGGCGGGCATGGCGGCCGGGGCCGACGGTCATCTGGCCAAGCCCGTCACCTCCCAGCGCCTGTTCGAGGCCATCGGGACCGCCCTTGCGGCGGCTGCGCCCGGAGCTGACGTTCCGTCACAGGCCGACGGGCGCAGCGCCTGACACGCTGACAGACGCGGAGGCGGTCAGCCCAGGGCCTGGTCCAGATCGGCGATCAGGTCGTCGATGTCCTCGACCCCGACGGACAGGCGGATCAGGCTGTCGGTGACGCCGCCGGCCTCCCGCACCTCTTTCGGAACGCTGGCGTGGGTCATGATGGCGGGGTGGTTGACCAGGCTCTCCACGCCCCCCAGCGACTCGGCCAGGGTGAAGACCTGCACCCGCTCCAGCACCCGTTTCGTGCGCTCCAGGTCGCCGTCCAGAACCACCGAGACCATCCCGCCATACCGGCCGTTCATCTGACGCGCCGCCAGCTCATGCTGGGGGTGACTGATCAGGCCCGGATAGATCACCCTGGCCACGCCCTTGCGCTCTTCCAGCCAGCGCGCCACCGCCAGGGCGTTCTCATTGTGGGCTTTCATCCGCAGGCCCAGGGTCTTCAACCCCCGGTTGGCGAGGAAGGCGTCGAACGGCCCCATGATGCCGCCGACCGAATTCTGCAGGAACTTCAGCTGGGCCGCCAGCTCGACCGACCCGGCCACCAGCACCCCGCCGACGATGTCGGAATGTCCGTTCAGATATTTGGTCGCCGAATGCATGACGACATCGGCGCCCAGGCCCAGCGGCTGCTGACTCCACGGCGTGGCGAAGGTGTTGTCCACCACCAGCAGCACATCGTGCGCCTTGGCCACCGCCGACAGGGCGGCGATGTCCGCCAGTTTCATCATCGGATTGGTCGGGGTCTCGACCCACAGCATCCGCGTCTTGTCGGTGATCGCCGCCTCGACCGCCGCCACATCGGCCATGTCGACATAGCTGAAGTCCAGCCCCATCGACCGCCGCCGCACCCGCTCGAACAGCCGCCACGATCCGCCGTACAGATCGTCGCCTGTGACGATATGAGACCCGGCGTCCAGCAGCTCCATCGCCGTCGAGGTCGCCGCCATGCCGCTGCCGAAGCCGAAGCCCTGAACCCCGCCTTCAAGGTCGGCGATACAGGCCTCGAACGCCTCACGCGTCGGGTTCTTGCCCCGCGCATACTCATAGCCCTTGTTCACGCCCGGGCTTTCCTGGGCATAGGTCGAGGTCGCGTAGATCGGCGTCATCACGGCGCCCGTCGTCGGGTCCGGCTTCTGCCCGGCATGGATGGCGCGGGTGGAAAAACCCTGGCTGTTCTTGAAGTCGGCCATGTCGGGGTCCTGTCAATCTGGGCGGAGCGTATCGGCGAGAAAATCGGAAGCCTGCCTATAGACTGCATTCCACTGGGCTGCATTCATCAGATGGCCGGCGCCGCGATTGACGCGCTCCCGAACGGGCACATCGGCCTGGAGCAGGAAATGTTTCCATCGGGACGTGCTGTCGGCTGACACGACGCGATCCCGGTCGTTGCGGATCAGCAGAACGGGGACGCGTCGCCGCGGCGGCCGCGGGATATAGACGTCCCACCCGCCGCAGATCGATATCGCCGCCGCCGCCCGGCTGTCGCCCAGAGCCCCGTCGACCGCGATGTAGGAACCCAGCGAATAGCCGATCACTGCCGTCCTGCCCCGCGCGATGCCCTGGTCGATCAGCCAGTCCACGCCGTCCGAGGCGCATTTCCGCCAGGCGTCCATGACCGGCTCGGGCCTTGTGACATTGTCCTCGGCCGCGTCGAGATAGGTCGGCGCCAGGGCCAGATGGCCGGCCTCGGCGAACCGGCGCGCGAAGGCCAGTTGATCGACCCCCATGCCGCCCGATCCATGCAGGAAGACCACGCCTGCGCCGCTGGCGTCTGCATCGGGGCGAAAAGCGGCAGCGCGGATCGTCTTGCCCCGACTTGCGTAGGTCGCCAGTTCCGTGGTCACTGGCCGGGGCTCGGCCCGACCTGACGTCTGGCCAGGGACCGGCGACGCCAGCAGCGCCCCGACTGCGCCCGTGAGCAAATCGCGGCGCTTCACGGTTCCACCGCAAGGGCGCGGCGCAGAAAGCTGTTCGTCCGTTCGAAGATGGCGCGCCATTCAGCCGGCTCGGGCACGTGATGGTCTACATCCAGCACCTCGGTCTCCACAGGGACCCCGGCGCGCCTCAGCGTTCGCTCCCAGTCTAGGACGCGACCGGCCCTCACCAGCGGGTCGCCGTCAGCGTAGATCAGCAGCGTCCGCGGCCTGTGCCGGATTTCCTCAACCTCGCGCACGCCGCCCGATGCGATGGCGACCACGGCGGCGACCCCGGCCTCCGTCACTGCGACATCGGAGGCCGCGAAGCCTCCGCGTGAAAAGCCGACGGTCGCCACCCGCGCTGGATCGACCCCGGGCTGTCGCGCCAGCCAGGCAAGCCCGTCAACTACCGCCTGCCGATGGCGGGCGGCTTCCCCCCGTCCGCCACGTCCGCCCCGGGCCGCGTCTCCGAACCAGGCGGGATAGGCCACCACATAGCCGCGAGCCGCCAGTCGCACGGCATGTTCGTGCCAGCGTTGCAGTTCCAGTCCCGCCCCGCCTCCACCATGCAGCAGCAGTATCGCCGCCCCCGCCATGGGCAGGCCGGGCATCGGCGGGCTGAACACCACCACGGTGATCGACTGATCGCCGCTGGCATAGGCCCCGACCGCCAGCCCCTCTGCCGGCGGCCGGGCGCTGGCGGCCATGGCCGGCGCGGCGGCGATGGCGCCCACCACGCCGCGGCGCGTCAGACAGGTTGAAAAGGCGGGGTCACGGCGCCCCAACCGGTTACCGGTTCAGGCTCAGGTGGTTGATCAGGTCGACGCGGGCGATCAGGCCGACGAATGTCTCTCCGTCCAGCACGATGGCCACCCGGTCGCGGTCGAACAGGGGGATCAGGGCGTCCAGCGACTCATTCACCTGAACCGTGTCCAGATCCCGCGTCATGGCCGAAGACACCGGCTTGGCGAACCGCTCCTTCCGCGTGATCTCGTCGGTGTTCATGATGTGGACGATGTCGCTCTCGTCCAGAATACCGACCAGGCGACCCTCGCTGATCACCGGCAATTGCGAGACGTCGTTGGACCGCATCCGCTTGAAGGCGCTGTCCAGACTGTCGTCCGGCCCGGCCACCACCACCGCGCCATCCTCGTATTTGCGGCTGATCAGGTCCGACAGATTGCCCGCCATCGGGTGATCCCCCAGACCCTGATCCGCCAGCCAGGCGTCGTTATAGACCTTGGACAGATATTTGGCCCCCGTGTCGCAGACAAAGGTCACGCACCGCTTCGGCTCGGTCTGTTCACGGCACCAGCGCAGGGCCGCGGCAATCAGGGTACCGGATGAGGAACCGGCCAGCACGCCCTCCTTCAGCAACAGGTCGCGCACAGTGGCCACGGCCTCCGCGTCCGGGATCGAATAGGCCCGGTCGATCAGGCTCATGTCGGCCGTATCGGGCACGAAATTCTGACCGATGCCCTCGACGGTATAGCTGCCCTCCGGCGAGGGCACGCCGTCATTGACGATTCCGGCCAGGGTCGAGCCGACCGGGTCGGCCAGGATGATCTCGGCCTTCGATCCCACGCTCTTCAGATATTGGGCCACACCCGTGATCGTGCCGCCCGAGCCGATGCCGGCGACATAGGCGTCCACGGCGTGATCCATCTGTTCCCAGATTTCCGGGCCGGTCGTCTTCACATGGGCGGCGGCATTGGCGTCATTGGCGAACTGGTTGACGTAGTAGCCGCCCGGAATCTGCTGGGCGAGGCGCTCGGCCATGTCGGTGTAGTAGTCGGGATGGCCATGCGGAACATCCGACCGCGTCAGCCTGACGTCGGCGCCCATGGCGCGCAGATGCTGGATCTTCTCCTTCGACATCTTGTCCGGAATGACCAGCAGAATGTTGTAACCCTTCTGCTTTCCGACCAGAGTCAGGGCCAGGCCGGTGTTGCCCGCTGTCGCCTCGACAATGGTGCCGCCCGGCTTCAGCCAGCCCTCGCGCTCGGCGACCTCGATCATCTCCAGGGCGATGCGGTCCTTGATCGATCCGCCGGGATTCTGGCTCTCCAGCTTGAGAAACAGCCGGCAGGGGCCCGTGTCGATGCGCGTCACCTCGATCATCGGCGACTTGCCGATCAGGTCCAGCAGGGACCCGGCGGGCTTGCTCAGGGTGGGACCGTTCTCGATCGGCAGGGCGGCGGTGGACATGCAGGGCTCCGGACGGGATCTTCGGACTGGGTCTTTCGGGGAAGCTGGTCGCCCGACCCCACAAGGTCAAGCGACGCACGATCATGCCTTCAACGCACGGGTTGCGCGCTCAGCGCGCCCGCTTTCGGACCCACATGGCGGCGTCGGCCTCGGCCATCCAGGCCTCGGCGTCGGTATGGCCGTTCCAGGCCCGAACCCCGAACGAACCGGCCAGAGGCCTCACCGCGTCGTTCCAGAGGAACCCGTCCGCCGCCAGGGCCCCGGACAGACGCCGCACCTTGTCCCGGCCTTCCTCGACCCCCGCGTTCAGCATCACGAGGGCGAACTCGTCGCCGCCCAGCCGCCCCACGGAATCGGTTTCGCGCACATTGTCCAGCAACAGCCGGGCCACCGCCACCAGGGCGGCATCGCCGGCCGCATGGCCCAGGCTGTCGTTGACCCCCTTGAAGCCGTCCAGATCCAGATAGACCATCACCGCCGGCGACCCGTAGCGCGCGCACCAGGCCATGGCCCGGTTCACCGCCCCGACGAAGCCGCGCCGGTTCAGGGCCGGGGTCAGGACGTCGTGATCCGCCGCCGCCTCGGCCGCCTCGGCGCGGCTGGCCAGGTCGGCGGCGTCCCGACGCAGGGCCTCGACCTCGGCGCGCAGCCGCTCGACCTCGGCCCGCAGGTCGAGATCGTCCGGGGACGGGGCGGTCGCCGCATCGGGCACGAAAAACTCCGGGAATCGCTTCGGGACCGTTCCCGCCGCATGACGCATGCTAACGCCGTCGGTTGCGGGCGCAACGCGCGTGCTGTAACGGGCCGCTTTCCCGTCACGGGGACCCTTGAATCGGGGGCATGGATATGGCGACGACGAGACCGCCGGTAGCGATCATCATGGGCAGCCGTTCTGACTGGCCGACGATGAAACACGCCGCCGACGCCCTGGACGGTCTGGGTGTGGGCTGGGAGGCGAAGGTCGTGTCGGCCCACCGCACGCCACAGCGCCTGTTCGACTTCGCCACCGGGGCCCGGGCCGCCGGGTTCAAGGTGATCATCGCCGGCGCCGGGGGCGCCGCCCACCTGCCGGGCATGGCCGCCTCCATGACCGATCTGCCGGTGCTGGGCGTTCCGGTCCAGTCCCGGGCGCTCAGCGGCCTCGACTCCCTGCTCTCCATCGTCCAGATGCCCGGCGGCGTTCCCGTCGCCACCCTGGCCATCGGCGAGGCGGGCGCAAAGAACGCCGGCCTGCTGGCGGCCCAGATCCTGGCCCTGTCCGATGAGCCGCTGGCGGCCCGTCTGACGGCCTTCAGGGCCGCCCTGACCGCCTCCGTCGCCGAAACCGTCGAGGACTGAGTGTCCGACCTGCCGCCAGACCGCCTGCCGCTCAAGCCCGGTTCCACCCTCGGCATCCTGGGCGGGGGGCAGCTGGGCCGCATGCTCAGCCAGGCCGCGTCCCGGCTCGGCTTCGACGTGGTCATACTGGACCCCGAGCCCGACAGCCCGGCGGGACGCGTCTCCGCCGTCCGGATCGTCGCCGCCTATGACGATCCCGAGGCCCTGACCCGGCTCGGGCGCCTGTGCGACGTGGTCACCTTCGAGTTCGAGAACGTCCCCGCCGCCTCGATCGAGCGTCTGGCCGAGGCCGGCGCCCTGGTCGCGCCCGGCCCGACCGCGCTTCGCATCGCCCAGGACCGGGTCGATGAAAAAACCTTCCTCAATGCGGTCGGGGCGACGACAGTGGACTTCGCCGTGGTCGATACCCGGTCCGACCTCGCGGACGCAGTGACGGTGATCGGCCTGCCCGCCCTGCTGAAAACCCGGCGTGACGGCTATGACGGCAAGGGTCAGGCCTGGATCCGGTCGGCGGACGAGGCGGCGGCCGCCTTCGTCTCGATCGGCGAACGCCCCGCCATACTCGAGGCCGCCGCCGACTTCACCCGCGAACTGTCCGTCATCGCCGCCCGGGGTCGCGACGGCGCCGTGGCCGTCTATCCGCTGGGTGAAAACCGTCATGCCGGCGGCGTCCTGCGCATGACCCTTGCCCCCGCCGCCGTCGATCCCGCGATCCAGGCCCGCGCCCAGGAGATCGCCGAAGCCATTCTGGACGGCCTCGACTATGTCGGCGTCATCGGCGTCGAGCTGTTCGAGCTGGCCGACGGGACCCTGTTGGTCAACGAAATCGCGCCGCGCGTCCACAACACCGGCCACTGGACCCAGGACGGCTGCGTTTGCGACCAGTTCGAACAGCACGTTCGCGCCGTGGTCGGCTGGCCGCTCGGCCCCACCGCCGCCCACGCCCGGATCGAGATGACCAACCTGCTGGGCGACGAGATCGACGCCTGGCCGACCCTGGCCGGCGAACCCGACGCCCGCCTCCACCTCTACGGCAAGGCCGAGGCCCGCCCCGGCCGCAAGATGGCCCACGTGAACCGGGTGCGGCCGCGTCGGTAGGCTTGAAAGCCGGTTCATGCTAAGCAATCTGAATGGAACAGATCAGCAGTACGCTTGACTTGGATGCCGTCAAATCAATCGTCGAGACTATCCTCGCTGATCGTCTCGGCGCCTGGGGATTCTCTCACGCCGACGTCGAAGAGAAGTTCGACGAAGAAGGGCGCAGCACACTCCATATTCGTTCGGTCTTCGAACCTAACTCCGCATCCTTCACCGGCGAGCAATCTGTCAGGGCAATCCACGATCTGCGAATGGCGCTCCTGCGGCAGGGTGAGGATCGCTTTCCCTATCTCGTACATACTTTTCCGCACGGCCGCGCGGCCTGATGAGCCTGTACGATACCGCAACGCGATTGCTGAGCGGCCAGAACGGTCAAGAGCCCAGCGAAAGCGATCTGCGAAGAGCCGTCAGCACCGCCTACTACGCGCTCTTTCACGATCTGGCAGAGCTTTGCGCCGATCAGGTCGCTGGCGATTCAGAAGACAAGCGAACACGATCCGATTGGCTGAGAATCTATCGCGCCCTTGAGCATGGTCGGATGGAAACCGTCATGAACGAGATCGACCCCGAGAGAAAGGCCAAGGCAAAACGAGGTGTGGCCTCCTATGTGGATCAGCACATCGAGTTCTTCGGCGAAACCTTGGAGCGGCTGAAGACCTTTCGTCACACGGCTGACTACGATCCATCCCCGTTCAAGCTCACGTCAATCGAGGTAGAAGGCCTGATCGACGATGCCTTGGCGGCGACACTCTTGATGGCTCTGGCCACCGCCGAGGCCAAACGCGAATTGGCGTTTGCATGCATCGTCAACAAGCGGCGCTAGGTTAGACCCCGTACCGCATCCGCCCGAGCGCATCGGTGAGCCGCCTCAGCGGCCCCTCGAAATCCTTCCCCGCCTTCCACTTCTCGAAGGTCATGACATTGTCGATCCGCCGGTCGACGAAGGCGTCCGCCGCATCCTTCCCGTCGAACAGCCGCATGGTCAGGGCCGGGATCAATATGCCCGACAGGATCGTCCGTTTCGAATAGTGGTTCCAGTCGGTCGCCGTGTCTCCGGACCAGCGCCACAGCAGATCGGGCGTCTCCCAGGCCAGCGACAGCCCGAGATCGGCATTGGTCGGCAGGGCCAGGAAGCCGGCGCAGCGCTTGGCCGCCTCCGCATCCCCCGCCGCCGCCTCCAGCCGGGCCGAGACCGATCGGGCGATTCGCTCCCGGATCTTCATCGTCCCCGGATCCAGCGCCGACAGCGCCGCCATCGCCTGATCGTCATGCCGCCGCGACAGCAGGGCGGCCAGGTCCCTTGCGCCATTGGGGAACAGCAGCTCGATATCGCCGGGCGACAGGCCAGCGGCGGCGCCCGCCTCGCGCACCAGCCGCCCGTTCCAGCCGAAACGCGGCGCACGCTGGATGGCGGCGTCCAGAACCGCCTGTTCGGTCTGGTCGGCCCAGTCCGGTTCGGGGGTGGCGTTCGACAGGTGTGGCGCATCGGTCATGGCCTTATGATACGCCTGTGGAGCGGGCGTTTCGACCCTTCACATCCGCTTGCGACAACTGGACAGCGCAGGGCCCTTCGTGTATCAGCCCGCCTTCATCCGCAGACCGCGTCTGTCGGACGTCTATTTTATTTGTCTGCCCGTCTCCCTTACAGGACGCGGCGGGCGGCCAAAGGAGAGTTCAACCTGGTACAGATTTTCGTTCGCGATAATAACGTCGATCAAGCGCTCAAAGCCCTGAAGAAGAAGATGCAACGCGAAGGCAGCTTCCGTGAAATGAAGCGCCACGTGCATTACGAAAAGCCTTCGGAAAAGCGCGCCCGTCAAAAGGCTGAAGCTATCCGTCGCGCCCGCAAGCTGGCCCGCAAGCGCATGCAGCGCGAAGGCCTTCTGCCTGCACCCAAGCCCCGCGTCCCGGGCGCCGGTCCCGCCCGCGGCTGATACGGCCCTTCAGGCCACAGAATTTGAAAAGGCCGCCCCACCGGGCGGCCTTTTTGTTTGTCCGATCGCCTTCCCTCTCCCCTTGCGGGAGAGGGCTTGAGCGCACGGCGGCGCAGCCGTCGTTCTTGCGCGAAAGGGTGAGGGGTCAAACCGCCCCTACCGCCCCCCGCCCTTCACCGCCGCCGCAAAGCTCTTCCAGCTCAACTTGACGTCCGACAACGCCCCTGCCCGGAACGCCCGTCCCGCCACCCAGACCATCAGCAGGGCGAAGGCGAACATGGCCAGTATGGCGCCGACGGATTCGATCAACGGCGGATCGCTGGGCATCCGCGCCATCATCAGGAACGGTGTGAACAGCGGGATCCACGACAGGATCTTGACCACCGGCGCGTCCGGCGACTGCAGGGCCATCTGCATGGTGATCATCGGCACCACCAGGATCATCATGATCGGCCCCATCAGCGTCTGGGCGTCGCGCGGCGTCTCGCAGAAGGCGCCGATGGCTGCGAACAGCACGGCGTACATCATGTATCCGCCGACCATGAAGGCCACGAACCAGGCCAGCATGCCGCCCTGCCACATCACCCCGGCCACATTGGCCGCCTGATCCGGCGCGAAACTGGCCAGGGCGCCCATGCCGATCGTTCCCCAGGCCGCCAGCACCGTCAGGGTCAGCAGCGCCACCCCCAGCACCTTGCCCGTCAGGATTTCGGTGGCCGAGGCCGAGGACAGCAGCACCTCGAGGATCTTGTTCGACTTCTCCTCCATCACGCTGTTCAGCAGGATGGAGGCCCCCGTCAGGATCAGCGACCACAGCAGGAACCCCGCCGCCAGCCCCATGATGCCGGGCAGCTTGTCGCGGAAAGACACCTCGCCGGACCCCTGGGATCGCGGCGAGAAGGCCGTCACGTCGGCGCGGAAGGCCTCCGTGCGATCAACGATGGCGGGGTTGATGCCGGCCTCGGCGAAGACGGCCTTGCGATTGATCCCCTTCAGGGCGTCGCGGACGAAGTCCTCGACCGTGTCGTCGGTCGTGCCCTCGGTCCAGACCCGGGCGACGGGCCGGCCGTCCTTGCGGTCCAGCAGGACGACAGCGTCCAGCGCCTGACCCTCCGGCGCCTCATCGCCCAGATAGCGGCGCGCGATCGCATCGCGTGCCTCCGGGGTCGCCGCCGCCGCCAGATCCGCCGGCGTCCCGACGATCCGCATGCGCGGCTTCGACAGGGCCGACAGCGGATTCTGACGGGCTGCCGGCGGCGCGCCGGCGGCTTTCATGGCCTTTTCGGCCTCCTCACGCTGGCGGGCCAGACGCCGGTCGGCATCGGCCTGCAGGGACTGGCGCACGGCGGCGGCCAGGCCCGCAGCGGCGGGGGTCTCCTCGACCAGCACCACGGCGCGCACCGGCTCGGACGACTTGATCATCACCGGAATGGCGCCCCCGATCACCGCGAACAGGGGAAAGGCCAGCAGCGACAGCCAGAAGCCCACGGTCTTGGCATAGGCGGCGTATTCGCGGCGGGCGATCAGAAGGGTGCGGTTCATCGCGCGGTCTCCGCATTCTGGTCGGAAGCCCGCGGCTTCACCGACTGGTCGACGTCCGGCCGGTCGCCGGTCAGGGTGATAAAGGCGTCATGCAGGGTCGGCTCGCGCAGTTCGAAGCGCCGCACATCCAGCCCGCCGAGGAAGGCCGCCTTCAGCGCCGCCTGTCCCCCCGCCCCGGCCGCCAGCCCCACCTTCAGCACCCGAAGGCCGCCGAAATCGCTGACCACCTCCACGCCGTCCACGCCGGGCAGGGCCGCGGCCGCCTCCGGCGCGATCTCGCCTTCCAGTTCCAGGAACCGGCGCGAGGTCGTGCGCGCCTCGTCCACTGTGCCCTCGAACGCCTTGCGCCCCCGCGCCATCAGCACGACCTTGTCGCACAGCCGTTCGGCGTGCTGCATCACATGGGTCGAGAACAGCACCGTCGCGCCGTCCGCCGCCAGCCCCCGGATCATCGCCTCCAGCCCCTGCTGGTTGACAGGGTCCAGACCCGAAAACGGCTCGTCGAGGATCACGAATTCGGGCCGATGGACCACCGAGGCGATCAGCTGGACCTTCTGGGCCATGCCCTTGGACAGGGCCTTCATCTTCTTGTTCTGCGCCTCGCCCAGCCCCTGCTGCTCCAGCAACTCCCGCGCCCGGCGCTTGCCCTCGGCCATTGGCAGGCCCTTCAGGGCGCCGAAGAAGGCGATGGCCTCGACCGGGGTCATCTTCTTGTAGAGGCCGCGTTCCTCAGGAAGGAAGCCTATGCGGTCGCGCACCTGCCGCCCGTCCGTCGCGCCGAGGATTTCGATCCGGCCCGAGGTCGCCGACTGCAGGCCCAGGATCATCCGCAGGGTCGAGGTCTTGCCTGCCCCGTTGGGTCCCAGAAAGCCGCAGATGGCCCCCTTCCCGACCTTGAAACTGAGATCGTTCACGGCCTGAAAGTCGCCGTATCGCTTGCTCACCCCGTCCAGCGTCAAGGCCGACATTCAATCCACTCCCTGCTCAATGTCTTCAGTAGCAGGGAAATCGACGGCGGGGCTAGACGATCAACCCTGGCCGAGCGGCGGCTTGACCCGGATCTGGAAGCTGCGGCCGATCACCCGGACCGGATTGACCTGGGCGCCCGCGCGTCGCACCTCGAAATGCAGGTGGGGGCCTGTCGAATAGCCGGTCGAACCGACCAGGCCGATGCGCGATCCCGCCGCCACGGCGTCCCCGCTCGCCACATCGATACGGCTCAGATGGGCGTAGAAGCTGGTCATGCCGTTGGGGTGGGACAGTTCGACAAAGGCGCCATAGCCCCGGGGGTCGTGGCCGATCCGGAGCACCCGCGCCTCGGCCGTGGCCAGCACCGCCGTGCCCCGCGGCGCGGCGATATCGACGCCCTTGTGAAGACGGACGCCCGGCTCCCCGCCCAGACGGCGCAGGCCATAGGGCGAGTTGATCCCGTGTCCGGGGACGGGTTCGGCGAAGGCCAGGGCGCGGGTCACCGGCCCGGCCGGCTCGGCCACGGCCGTGACCGGAGGCGGAACCGGCAGGACAGGGGCGCGGCCGTCTTCCGGCGTGTCCACCGGGGCGGCGGCCATGGCGATGACCGCCACCGTCAGGAGGGCGGCCGTATGGCCGGATTGAATCAACAGGGACCGCACGTGCGGTAACAGTCGGCGCATGGGGTCGTCGGCTCCGGCGTCGCTTCATCGAGCGGGGAAACCGCCCGACCGCGACCGCATCGAGCGGGATCAGGCGGCGCCGGGCGGGCCTCGGACTTGTGACTCGCCCATGGGGCGACTTTGGGGCGACGGGTGAGGACAGCCTGTCGCAGACCCCTCCGGCGCGCGAGCCGGAGGGGTCTGCGCCCCGTCTATTGCAGCGGCAGCGTCAGGGTGATCCCGCCCATATGGCTGTCGGCATGGTCGCCAAAGCGGCCGCGATAGCCGACGTCGACCTTCAGGGGACCGAAGTCGCCGCTGACGCCGGCCGAGGCCAGGATCTGGCCGCCGAAGGGCTCCTCGACCTCCCGGCCGAGGGCCTTGGCGGTATTGCCCAGAATCGCCGTGTGGACCTCGTCTGAGCTGTCGTCCAGCGCATCGCGATAGCCGCCCTCGGCGAACAGGCCGAACCCGCCGAAGCGGGCCTCGGCGCGCAGGGCGACCTCGGCGGCCATCACGGTGACCTCACGGTCGCTGTACTGATACTGGGCGGCCGCCCCCTGTTCGGCGAACCCGTCGACGCTGCTGGAGACCCAGCTGACGGCGACGCGAGGCGAAAGGGCCAGACCCTCCCCGCCCAGCCACAGGCCGCCTTGCAGACGGGCGCCCTTGCTGACCGCCGTCGTCGTCGCCGTCATCACGATCGGGTCCAGAGCCGACAGCCGGTCCGTATCGATGTTGTCATAGCCGGCGCCCGCCGAGGCGTTGACGAACAGATGGCCCGATCGCCAGCCGCCATAGATGTCGAAGGACAGGGTCTCGAACGCAGCGTCGAACCTGGCGGACTCGACATCCGTCTGGCGATAGCCGCCGGCCAGCCCGACCTTCCAGGTGTTGGACCAGCTGTGTTCGATGCCGACACGTCCGCCCTGGCTGGTGGAGTCGAAGCTGTTGATCGTCCCCCGTGCATCGGTCTCGGTGCTGTCATAGGCGGCGGCGCCGACCAGGGTCGTCCCGTCTTCCCAGGCCTCATGCGACGACAGCCGCTCTCCGCCGAAGTCGAGGTCGACCTCGCGCTGGCGGAAGGTGGTTTCGCCCAGCACCGCCGAGTCCGCGCCGCGGTCGCCGTAGTACAGATAGTCGTTGGCCAGTCTGGCGATGATCCGGTGGCCCAGGGCGGTCGGGTGCACCCCGTCCAGATAGAAATAGCCGCTGGAGTTGGCGCACAGGGTCACGCCGTTGAAACAGGCGTCTGTGACATTGGTGATGCCGAACCGGTCCGGGCTGTTGGCGATCACATCCCCGACCTTGAACAGGTCCATATAGATGATGTTAGCGTTCGGGTTGGCGGCGGCGGTCGCCGTCAGCCCCGTGAACAGGGCCCCATTGAACGTCGTCACGGCGAAATCCGCCAGGGGCGCCGCCGCAGTGTTCCTGAACTGCGGCGTCAGGCTGAGTTTGGGCAGGTTGGTGACCAGCACGGTCCCCGCCCCCGCCGAAGCCACGCTGTTGACCAGGAAGTTGATATCGGTCGCTGCACTGTTGGCGACCGGGGCGATCGCTCCGGTCGGATTGGCGCTGGCGCCAGCGGCCGGCAGGCCCTGGAAGATGTTGTTGGCCCCGCCCAGGATGCTGACGAGATCGCCGGAGCCGAACCGTCCGCCGGCGCCGACATAGGCGGCCAGCTGGTTACGCATCCCCGGAGGCGAGGCCTGGCTGTCGGTGCGGGCGCCGCCGAAGGCGTAGTTGATGCTTCCGGTCACCGGCGAACCGGCGGTGAACTTGCCAAGGTTGAAGCCCAGCAGTTCGACAAAGGTCGGGCCGGTGGAGAACCGGCCCTGCCAGTAGACGGCCGCCGGGGGCTGGGTTCCGGCTGTCACGGCGAACAGGTTGCCGTTGTCGCTCAGGCTGTCGCCGAAGACGACCAGCCGGTTGTAGGTCTGGGCCGGGGCGACGGTTGCGGCCGACATGGCGGCGGCCACGGTCAACGCGGCCAGCGCCGCGGTGCGATGAAATCTGGACATATAACCTCCCATCGGCCGTCAAAACGCGGCCGTTGGCGTCAGTTTGCGCCCGTTTCATCCGGAAGCAAGACGCCGTAGGGGAAGCCTGGAACGAAATTTAGTGCAGTAGACGGAACTTCAGCGTGCCCGACAGGGTCTTGAGCGCCATCAGGGCCTCGGGATCATAGTCGCGGTCCACGTCGGTGATGACATAGCCGACCGCCTCGTCCGTCTTCAGATACTGGCCCAGGATGTTCAGCCCGGCGGCGGCCAGTTCGCGGTTCAGCTCGAACATCACCCCGGGCTGGTTCCTGTGGATGTGCAGGATGCGGTGGCCGCCCGAGACCTCCGGCAGTTGCACATTCGGCAGGTTGACGCAGAAGGTGGTGTCGCCCCGGTTCATGAAGTTCAGCAGCCGCTCGGCCGCGAACTCGCCGATCGCCTCCTGGGCCTCTTCGGTCGATCCGCCGATATGCGGCGTCAGGATCACGTTCTTCAGGCCGCGCAGGGGGCTGTCGAACGGATCGGCATTGGTGCGCGGCTCCTCAGGGAAAACATCCAGGGCGGCGCCGCCGACCCGGCCTGAGCCGATCGCCTGGGCCAGGGCGCCGATGTCGACCACATGACCGCGAGACAGGTTCAGGAACAGGGCCCCTGGCTTCAGCTTCTGGAACTGGGCCGCCCCGATCAGATTGGCGTTCTCGCGCCGTCCGTCGACATGCAGGCTGACCACATCGCTCTCGGCCAGCAGCAGGTCCAGCGACCGCACCCTTCGCGCATTGCCCAGCGCCAGTCGCTCGGACAGGTCGTGGAACAGGACGCGCATCCCCAGCGCCTCGGCGATCACCGACAGCTGTGAGCCGATGGCGCCATAGCCGACGATGCCCAGGGTTTTGCCGCGCAGCTCGCGCGAACCGTCGGCCGACTTGTTCCATCTGCCCTCATGCATGGCCGCCGACTTGTCGGCCACGTCGCGCATCAGGGTGATGGTCAGGCCGATGGCCAGTTCCACCACCGAACGGGTGTTGGAATAGGGGGCGTTGAACACCGCCACGCCCCGGGCGGCGGCCGCCTCCAGATCGATCTGGTTGGTGCCGATGCAGAAGGCGCCGATGGCCAGCAGCCGGTCGGCCGCCTCCAGCACGCGCGGTGTGACATTGGTCTTGGAACGGATGCCCAGCACGTGCACGCCCCTGATCCGCTCGATCAGCTCGTCCTCGTCCAGGGCGCCCTTCATCGTCTCGACCGAATAGCCTTCGTCGGTCAGCCGTTCGACCGCCGCCGGATGGATGTTCTCCAGCAACAGCATTCGGATCCGGCTGCGCGGATAGGACCAGCGACCGGCCAGACCCTCGGCGAACAGCAGTTCGTCGATCGAGGCGGCCTCGGCGTCGGCGACCCCGACCACCCGCTCGCGGCGCACGATCTCGGTAAAGGCATAGAACCGGTCGGCCGCGCCGTCCAGCTTGACCTCGGCGTCGGTCCATCCATCGCCGACCATGACGACCGGCCCGTCCAGACCCAGGGCCCGGATGACCGTGGGCTTGCCGTCGGCCTGCGACAGGGGATTGGCGTCGTCCACGCCCGTCACCCGGCCGTCGGCGTCATAGATCAGGTCGTTGCACAGCACGTGCTCCGGCGCCACGCCCAGCCGTTCGGCGACCGGCGCAATGATCTCGCGAAAGCCGCCCGACAGGATCCGGATGCAACCGGCGTTTTCCTGGAAGAACCGGAGGTTCCGACGCACCGAGGGCGTACCCTCGTCCAGAATACGCGCCGCAAGGGCGTCGACATGGCTCCGGGTCAACGGCAGCAGGCCGAGGCGGCGCCTCAGCGCCTCCCCGAACGGCAGGGCCCCGGCCATGGCCTGATCCGTCAGATCGGCGACCTTTTCGCGGATCGCCGCAGCATCGGGATGACCCTCCAGCGCCAGATCTGCGAGCGCCTCCAGCGTCTCGACGCGGACGAGGGTCGAATCAAAATCGAAGATCAGGGTCGGGCGCGCGCTCATGCGCGGTTCTTTCGCCGAACTCGCCCTTCGCCGCAACGTTTATGCGCGAAACCTCAAAATTTGCCGAGGCGGCGCACTCGGCTGTCCGGTCGACGGCTTTCCAGCGCCGCCGCGCCGATCACGGCGGCGATGGTGGCGATAGCCAGCAGGGCGCCGCCCTCGCGCGCATGATCCTTCGCGTACTGGCCGGCCTCTCCGGCGTAGCGACGGGCGTTGCGGCCCGTGTCCTCGGCATAGCCGCGCGCGGTGCGCGCATAGCGTTTCCGGCTGGACGGCGACAATGCCTTCTGGCCGCGACGAAGCAGCTTGCGCGCCCCGTGGCGGGTGTCGTCGGTGAACTCGCCGGCCCTGTGGGTGAGATCTTCCGCGCCTTCGGTCAGGCCACGCGAAATGTCCTCGAACCGGTGACGCAGGGCCTCGGCGTCGACCCAGCCGCGCGGGTCCAGACGCTCGCGGATCCATTCATAGCGACGCGGACCCGTCCGCTGCGTCAGCAGGACCGTGGCGATTGCAGCCCCGGCCACCAGGGCCAGGGTTCCGGCGGTGATGCCGGGATGTTTGCGCGCCTCGGCGACGACGTCATCGAAATCACGGATCATGGGAACACCTTCGGTTTTTCGCCGCTGCACACGCATCGTGGGGCGCTTCGGTAGAGAAAGCGAACTGCGGCGGGATCGGTTCCGCCAAGCTTCGCCTGCGCGGGGATTTCAGGCCGCCATTCCGTCGCCGCGCCCGCCCCTTACCATCGGGCCACAGGGCGCCTATCTTGACGCGTTCGCCACACCCGCCATTCCGGACCCCGCCGTGCCCCTGAACGCGCCCCCCGAAGCCTTTCCTGACGCCTCTCCCGCCGCCCCGCTGAGCGACGACCTCGCCGCCGCCTTCCAGATCGAGGGCTGGCCCGTGCGCGGCCGTCTGGTGCGGCTGGGCCAGACCATCGACGCCATCCTGTCGGCCCATGCCTATCCGGAACCGGTCGCCGCCCTGCTGGGCGAGGCCTGCGCCCTGGCCGCCCTGGTCGGTTCCAGCCTGAAGTTCGAGGGCCGTTTGATCGTCCAGGCCCAGGGCGACGGCCCGGTCCGCTATGTCGTGGCCGACTATGACACCGCCGGGACCCTGCGCGGCTACTGCCGCTTTGATGAAGAAGAGGTCGCCGCCGCCTCGACCGGTTTCGCTCGCCCGGGCGCCCGGACCCTGCTGGGCAAGGGCGTCTTCATCATGACCCTGGACCAGGGCCCCGACTTCGACCGTCACCAGGGCATCACCCCGATCGAGGGCGAGAGCCTGTCCCTGTGCGCCGAACACTATTTCGCCCAGTCCGAACAGGTTCCGACCAGGGTTCGCCTCGCCGTGGGTCAGGCCCTGTCCGGCGACGGGATGACCTGGCGCGCCGGGGGCGCCATGATCCAGATGGTCGCCGGCGACCAGGCCCGCGGCTCGACCGAGGACGTCTGGGACCGCAGCCGCGCCCTGTTCGCCACCCTCGGCGACGACGAACTGATCGACCCGACCGTGATCCCCGAGACCCTGCTGTTCCGCCTGTTCCATGAGGACGGCGTCCGGCTGGAGGAACCCCGTCCCCTCGCCGCTCTCTGCCGTTGCTCGAAAGACCGCATCGCCTCGGTCCTCGGCTCCTTCTCCGAACAGGAACGCGCCGACATGGTCGAGGACGACGGCCAGATCCGCGTCACCTGCGAATACTGCGCCTCGGTCTATGAGATCGCGCCGGACGAGGTGACGACGGGCTAGATTCCGCCGCGTCTCCGCCTCAGCCCTGTCCACGACTTCATTTGAAACCGCGCCGGGTCCCGGCCATTGAGACCGGATGATCGCCGCCGTCCTGACCGCCCTCGCTCTCGGCGCCGCCTCACCCGCCGCTCCGGCCCCCGTTCCTGCGGCGCCCGCCTGCCGGTTCCAGGGCGAGCCGCGCGACTGGACGGCGCAGGCCCTGACCGCCTGGGACCGGCTGGACGCCGGCCGTCTGCGGATCGCCCGGCCGGTCACCCCCTCCATCACCCTGTTCGACCAGAGGTGCGCCTACAGACTGACGCCCGACCGGCGCGGCGATTTCCGCGTCGGCGCCCGTCGCTATCGCACCACGGGCTCGCCCCACGCGGGCCAGATCGCCCTGCCGGACGGCAGCACCGTCCCCGCGCGCCGGCTGGCCTTCGCCTCGCCCACCTCGGACGGCGGCATGTTCTTCATCATGGCCCTGCCAGCCCTCTGGCGCGCCGATGCGGCCGAGACCCGCGATCCGCGCCGCCTGTCCATGGTCGTCTTCATGCATGAGTTCGCCCACACCCAGCAGGCCGAGGGTCTGGGCCAGCGCGTCGACGCCATGCTGGCCAGAGGCCTGCCGGAGGACGCCAACGATGACGTTGTCCAGGACCGGTTCGGCGCCCGGCCCGGCTACGCCGCCGCCTGGGCCGCCGAGCGCGACCAGTTCTATCAGGCCGCCGACGCCCCCGACGCCGCGACCGCCCGCAGCCGCCTCGCTGCCGCCGCCCGCGCCATGAAGACCCGCCGCGAACGCTGGTTCACCGGCCCCGACGCCGTCTATGCCGAGGCCGACGACGTCTTCCTGACGATGGAGGGCGCCGGCAACTGGGCCGCCTGGGCCTGGCTGACCGATCCGCGCGGCGGGAACATGAGCCCCGCAACAGCCTCCGCCTTCATACGCGGCGGTGGGACCCACTGGAGCCAGGATCAGGGTCTGGGCGTCATCCTGGCGATCAGCCGCCTGATCCCCGACTGGCCCCGCCTCGCCTTCGGCCCCGACGGCGTCACCGCCGACATGCTGATCGCCTGGGCGCTGCAGGCGCAACAGGCGGATCAGTAGGCCAGGGCGATCCCGTCCTTGCGCATCTCGGTCGCTGCGCCATAGGTCCAGGGCCCGCGCCCGTTCACCTGCCGCACCACATTCTGATAGCCGCCGAAGCCGCCGTTCGGGCCGCCCAGAACCCAGCCCATGGCCGCCAGCTCCGCCCTGGCCGCCGCCGGCACCCCGGTCTCGAGGAACAGGGTCCCCACCCCCTCTGACGGCTCGCCGGTCGGCTCTGACGACCCCTCATGCTGCCAGCGCGGCGCATCGCCCGCCTCCTGCGGATCGAGTCCGTAGTCGACCATATTGACGATGATCTGCGCCTGTCCCTGCGGCTGCATGCCGCCGCCCATGACGCCATAGGCCATCCAGGGCTCTCCGCCCTTGCAGGCGAAGCCGGGGATGATGGTCTGGAACGGCCGCTTGCCCGGGGCATAGATATTCGGGTGCCCGTCCTTCAGGGCGAACAGTTCGCCGCGATCCTGGAACATGAAGCCCAGCGGCGACCCGTGGCCGTCGTCGGGAACCAGACCCGAGCCCATGCCGCGATAGTTGGACTGGATCCAGCTGACCATCATCCCGTCGCTGTCGGCGACGCTGAAATAGGTCGTGTCGCCCTGCGTCGGCGCATCGCCGGGGAAGACCCGGTCCATCACCCGGTCCGGGCGGATCAACCGCGACCGCTCGACCGCATAGGCCTTGGAATTCAGCCACTCCAGCGGGATGTCGGCAAAGCGGGGATCGGCGAAATACCGGGCCCGGTCCTCGAACGCCAGCCGCTTGGCCTCGGCCTGGTGGTGGATCGAGGCGGCCGACTGGAAGCCCATTCCCTTGAGGTCGAACTGTTCGCAGACGTTCAGAATCTGGTTGGTCGACAGCCCCTGGGAGTTCGGCGGCAGGCTGTAGACGTCGACGCCGCGATAGTCGGTCCGCAGAGGCTCGACCCAGTCGGTGTGATGGGCGGCCAGATCGGCCCGCGTCAGCCAGCCGCCGATCCGCCGGAAATAGGCCTCCATCTGGTCGGCCAGCGGCCCGTCATAGAAGGCGTCGCGCCCGCCCTCGGCAATGGCCCGCAGCGTCTTGCCGAGGAAGGGATTGGCGAACACCTCCCCTGTCTTCGGCGTCGCCCCGCCCGGCGCATAGACCTGTTTACGATTGTCGTTCTCCTCGATCTGCGCCGCCGACCGGTCGAAGCCCGCCATATTCCTCTGCAGATACCAGGCGATGACCTGCGGCATCGGCACGCCCTGTTCGCACATCTCCGCGACCGGCAGCAGCACGTCCTTCCAGGGCAGTTTTCCATACCGCTGGTGCGCGCTCCACCAGGCGTCGACCGTGCCCGGCGCATTGACCGTCACCGCCCCGTAGGACGGCAGATAGCCGCGCGCATTGGCCCTGCCCCGCGCGGTTTCCAGCGACAGGCCGCGCGGACTGTTTCCCGAGCCGTTGAAGCCGACGACCTTCCTCTGTTTCGGGTCCCACAGCATGCAGAAGGCGTCGCCGCCGATGCCGTTGGCGGTGGGCTCCAGAAAGCCCAGGGCCGCATTGATGGCGATGGCCGCATCGATGGCTGAACCGCCGCGCCTCAGGGTGTCGATACCGATCAGGGTCGCCGCCGGATGCGCCGTCGCCGCCGCGCCCTTCGCGCCCCAGACCGTCGACCGCCCCGCAAAGGGCGCCGCCGTGACCCGGTCGCCGGGGCCGATGCCGGCATAGGGACTGGCGGGTCGTGCCGGCGCCGCCTGTGCGGCTGGGGCCGCCGGGACCGCGGGGGTCGCCGACGGCGTCTGCGCCTTCGCCGCCCCCGCGATCAGGGCGCCGGCAGGCAGGGCCGAAAGGAAGGTGCGACGACGCATGGCGAGCTCCTGAACAAGGAAAGCCCGACCCTAGCCCCTGAACAGCGGCTGTGAAGACAAAACCTCCGTCATCCCCGGCTTGACCCGAGGTCGGCGGACAGTCGCAGGTCCTAGTTTTCCAGATCCAGCGAATAGCCCGCCGAACGGACCGTCCGGATCGGGTTGGCGCTCGAGCCGACGTCCAGCGCCTTGCGCAGCCGGCCGACGTGCACGTCCACCGTCCGCGCCTCGACATAGACGTCCGAGCCCCAGACGGCGTCCAGCAGCTGTTCCCGGCTGAACACCCGGCCGGGGTGGCGCATGAAGTGATCCAGCAGGCGGAACTCGGTCGGGCCCAGATGGACCTCCGTCCCGTTGCGGCGGACCCGGTGGGCGACGCGGTCGATGATGATGTCGCCGTGGCCGACCCGGTCGTCGGCCAGACCCGGGCGGATGCGGCGCAGCACGGCGCGGATGCGGGCGATCAGTTCGACCATCGAGAAGGGCTTGGTCAGATAGTCGTCGGCGCCGGTGTCCAGACCGCGCACCCGGTCCGTCTCCTCGCCGCGCGCCGTCAGCATGATGATCGGCAGGTTGCGCGTCTCGGCCCGGCCGCGCAGCCGACGGCAGACCTCGATCCCCGACACCTTGGGCAGCATCCAGTCCAGCAGCACGAGATCCGGTTGCCGTTCGTCGACCTGAACCAGCCCCTCCTCTCCGTCGGAGGCGATGACGACGTCATAGCCCTCCTTTTCGAGGTTGTACTGGAGCAGGGTCGCCAGGGCGTCCTCGTCTTCCATCACCAGAATATAGGGCTGCACGCTCGTCTCTCCGTCGCGTCGTCTGGTCAGGCTTCAGGCAGGGTGTGGGTTTGGCCCAGGCCCGTGTCTGCGCTCGTCGGCGTCCAGCGCGGGCGTTCGCCCACCATCTCGTCGCCGGTGATCTCGTAGTGGATGGTCTCGGCGATGTTCGTTGCGTGATCGCCGATCCGTTCAAGGTTCTTGGCCATGAACAGCAGATGGGTGCAGGCGCTGATCGTGCGCGGATCGCCCATCATATAGGTCAGCAGTTCGCGGAACAGCGCATTGTAATGCTCATCCACCTCGTCGTCGGTGTTCCAGACGGCCAGGGCCCCATCGATCTCGCCGGCCGTATAGGCGTCCAGAACGTCGCGCAGACGCACCGAAACCAGTCGGCCCATCCGCTCGATCGACCGGGTCAGGGGCTGCATCGGCTCGGTCTCGGCCACGGCCAGGGCGCGTTTGGCGATGTTCTTGGCCAGGTCGCCGGTCCGCTCCAGATCGCTCGCCAGCTTCATCGCCGCCAGGGTCTTGCGCAGATCCGAGGCCACGGGCTGACGCAGGGCGATCAGCCGGATGGCCTTTTTCTCGATGTCGCGATGCATGGCGTCCAGCTTCACGTCACGATCGACCACCGCCCGCGCCAGGGCGACATCCCGGCGGGCGACGGAATCAACGGCGTCAGCCACCTGCGCCTCGGCGAGACCGCCCATTCGGGCGACCTCGGCGGTCAGCTGGTTCAGTTCGTCGCCATAAGCCTTGACTGTGTGCTGGTTCAACCGAAGCGTCCCGTGATGTAGTCCAGCGTGCGCCGCTCGCGGGGATTGGTGAAAATCTCTTCGGTATCGCCGTGCTCGACCAGCCGCCCCATATGGAAGAAGGCCGTCCGCTGCGACACCCGGGCCGCCTGGGCCATGGAGTGGGTGACGATGACGATGCAATAGCGCTCGCGCAGCTCGTCGATCAGTTCCTCGATCCGGGCCGTGGCGATCGGGTCCAGGGCCGAACAGGGTTCGTCCATCAGGATGACTTCGGGCTCGACGGCAATGGCGCGGGCGATGACCAGGCGCTGCTGCTGACCGCCCGACAGGCCCGAACCCGAGGAGTGCAGCCGGTCGGCGACTTCGTCCCACAGGCCGGCGCGCTTCAGCGAGGCCTCGACCACCCCGTCCAGCTCGGCCTTGGAGGTCGTCAGCCCGTGGATGCGCGGGCCATAGGCGACGTTCTCATAGATCGACTTGGGAAAGGGATTCGGCTTCTGGAACACCATTCCGACCTGGGCGCGCAGCAGCACAGGATCGATGGATCTCGCATTGATGTCCTGACCGTCCATATCGATCCGGCCGGTGACCCGGGCGCCGGCGATCGTGTCGTTCATGCGGTTCATGGTCCGCAGGAAGGTCGACTTGCCGCAACCGGACGGGCCGATAAAGGCGGTGACCGTCTTGTCCAGGATATCAAGGCTGACGTCGTACAGCGCCTGTTTGTCGCCATAGAAGACCGACACGTCGCGCGCGGTGATCTTGACCGGCTGGTTGGCGCTCACCGAGGGCTTGGTGGCAGGCGCGGCCATGCCGCCCGGTCCGGGGGCGACATCGCCGGTGGGCGCGGTCGTCCCGGCCGGTCCGACCACCCCGGCGCCGGCGCCGGGGGTCTGCACGATCGGCGGAACGTCGCTCGAAGGCGCCGAACCGCCGTTACGGTCGTCAGGCGCGCGGAAGAAGGGGAACTTCATCGATTTTACCACCGGCGTTCGAAGCGCCGGCGCAGCACGATCGCGGCGGCGTTCATGAGGATCATGAAGGCGAGGAGCACCATGATGGCGGCGGCTGTCCGCTCATGGAATGCGCGCTCCGACGCATTTTCCCAGATATAGACCAGCGACGGCAGGGCGCCCGCCGGCTCGTTGATCAGATGCGGCACGCCCGGCACAAAGCTGACCATGCCGATCAGCAGCAGGGGCGCGGTCTCGCCAAGGGCGTGGGCCATGGAGATGATGGTGCCCGTCATCACCCCGGGCATGGCCAGGGGCAGGACGTGCTGGAACACCGTCTGGGTCCGGCTGGCGCCCATGGCCAGGGCGGCTTCGCGGATCGACGGCGGCACGGCCTTGAGCGACGAGCGGGTGGCGATGATGATGGTCGGCAGGGCCATCAGCCCCAGCACCAGCCCGCCGACCAGCGGCGACGATCGCGGCAGATGCAGCCAGTTGATGAACAGGGCCACGCCCAGCAGCCCGTAGACGATCGACGGCACGGCCGCGAGATTGTTGATATTGACCTCGATCAGGTCGGTGATCCGGTTCCGCGGAGAGAACTCTTCCAGATAGACCGCTGCTCCGATGCCGATCGGAATGGCGATCAGGGCCGTGACCAGCAGCATCAGGGCCGATCCCACCACGGCGCCCAGAACCCCGGCCAGTTCCGGCTCGGTCGAGTCGCCATTGGTGAACAGGGCGAAGTTGAAGTGGGTGCGCACCGCGCCGTCCGCCTTCATCCGGTCCAGCCAGTCGATCTGCTCATCGGACAGGCGCCGCTGGTCGGCGGGCGTCGAGCGCGAGATCTCGCCCTTGTAGTACAGGTCCGCGTCGTCCGAGGCCGGCGCCGAGATGGCCACGGTCTGACCGATCAGGCCCAGGTTCTCGCGCACCTGTTGCGCCGCCCGGAACTTCAGCTCCGACGAGAACAACGACCGCATCGCCAGCGCCTTTGAGCCCCGCTCGTCGTCAGCCACACCCAGACGGCGCAGTTCCTGCTCGGCGGTCATCAGCTGGAAATTGGCGCCCTGCGGATAGGCGCGGTCGATCCGGGCCGGGTCCATATAGACCGGCAGGGTGATCTCATGGGCGTAGAAGGCGGTATAGCCCTGGGTCACGATACGGCCGAGCAGCAGGGCCAGGAAGCCGATCGCCAGCGCCACGGCCAGAATGCCGTACAGCCGGAACCGACGCTCGCGGCCATAGCGCGCCTTCAGGCCGTTCTGCAGGCGATCGCGGCGTGTCTCGCCCGTCCCGCCCGTCGTCTCGTTCAGGCCCGTCCGGCTCATCTCGGGGGTCACGTCAGTCATACTGTTCCCGATAGGTCTGGACGATGCGCTGGGCGACGATGTTCAGGCACAGGGTCACCAGGAACAGGGTCAGGCCGAGGCCGAACGCCGCCAGGGTCTTGGGACTGTCGAACTCCTGGTCGCCGGTCAGCAGGGTCACGATCTGCACCGTCACCGTCGTCACCGTATCCAGTGGATTGAGCGTCAGGTTCGCCGCCAGCCCGGCCGCCATGGTCACGATCATGGTCTCGCCGATGGCCCGCGACATGGCCAGCAACAGGGCCCCGGCGACCCCCGGCAGGGCGGCGGGCATCAGCACCCGCTTCACCGTCTCGGACTTGGTCGCCCCCATCGCGTAGGAGCCGTCGCGCAGGCTCTGCGGCACGGCGTTCAGGATATCGTCCGACAGGGAGGAAACGAAGGGGATCAGCATGATCCCCATGACCGCGCCCGCGACCAGCGCCATCTGGTTCTGCACCAGCATCAGATACTGGCCGACCCCATCCAGCGGCCCGCCCGCCAGCCATGCGCCGAGGGTGTTGAAGAAGACCCGGAAGGCCGGGCCCACGGTCAGGGCGGCGAAGAAGCCATAGACCACCGTCGGCACGCCGGCGAGGATCTCCAGCACCGGCTTGACGATCGCCCGCGACGTCCGGCTGGCGTATTCCGACAGATAGATGGCCGAGAACAGACCCACCGGCGCGGCGACGCACATGGCGATCAGCATGATCAGGAAGGTGCCGGCGAACAGGGGCACGGCGCCGAAGGCCCCGGTCGAGCCGACCTGGTCGGCCCGGATGGCGATCTGGGGCGACCATTTGGTCCCGAACAGGAACTCGAACACCGGCACGGTCTCGAAGAAGCGCAGGGCGTCCCACAGCAGGGAGGCGACGATGCCCAGGGTGGTCAGGATGGCGACGACCGAACAGGCGAACAGGGTGACCGTGACCCAGGCCTCGACGGCGTTGCGCGCCCTCAGGTCCGGGCGGATGCGCAGGAAGACGAACAGGCCGCCGAGGATCGAGGCGAGCAGGGCCGCCACGCCGCCGCCGAAACTCAGCATGCGGTTGATCTCGACCGCCCGCCGCGACTCCTGGGCCAGCCGTTCGGTCAGGGGCGCTTCCCAGATGATCAGGGGCGCGGCGCCGACCCCGACCCTCTGGGCGTCGGAGAAGAAGGCCGCCCGGCGCATCGGCTCAAGCGCCGCGACCTCGGCGGGCGCCCCGGCCGCAAGGGTCCGGTTGGCGATCGGCGTGGCGAAGATCGAGGCGGCCAGAAGGATCGCCATCGACGGAACGGCGATCCAGATCAGGGCGTACAGACCGTGCTGGGTGGGGCGGGAATGGCCGCGAACCCCGGCCGCTCGCGCGCGCCGCTGCGACAGGGCGCGAGCGCCGACAAAGCCCAGCGCCGCCAGCGCGGTCAGGATCAGCAGGAAAAGCCAGAACATCAGGTCAGGTGCGGGGCCGGATTCCGGGGCCGGAGATGCCCGGCGCCTTGCGGGGCGGAAACTGCCTTGAGTTGGCAAGCGGATTAAGACGGCTGGATGACACTTCTGTTACGGCGCAGGTCCAACCGGGGCCCAGGTGTCACACAGAAGTCTCGGAAGCCCCGCCAGCCCGGGCCTTGAGCGGGAAATAGGCGCTGAACAGGGCCCCGTCGCCCGGCGCGCTTTCGACCGTCAGCCCGCCCCTGTGGCGATTGACGATGTGTTTGACGATGGCCAGACCCAGTCCGGTGCCCGGCCGGTCCCCGCCGCTCTTCTGACCCTCGACCCGATAGAATCGCTCGGTCAGCCGCGGCAGGTGCTCGCGCGCCATGCCCGGCCCGTGGTCGCGCACCGAGATCACCGCATACCGCAGGCCGGCCTCGCGGTCCGGGCTGACGAGGGACAGCCGCGTCGCCCCCTCGCGCCTCGGCCCGGGCGCGGCGTCGAGCGTCAGGTCCGTGGCCACGCCGATCTCCACCGTCTGGCCGGTCGTCGAATATTTGATGGCGTTGTCGACGAGGTTCTGGATCACCTGGATGATCTCGTCCCGGTCCCCGTCGATCGAGGTCGCCCCCTCCGCCACCTCCAGCCGGATGGCCACCCCCTTGTCGCCCGACAGCACGCTGACGGCGTCAACGACGTCCGCCGCCGCGCGCGCCACATCCACCCGGCCCGACGGCGGGATATGCTCATTCAGCTCGATGCGGCTCAGCGACAGCAGGTCGGCGACCAGCCGGCTCATCCGGTCGGCCTGGGCCGACATGATGTCGAGGAACTTGTCCCGGGCGACCGGGTCATCCTTGGCATGGCCCTTCAGCGTCTCGATGAAGCCGGTCAGGGAGGCCAGGGGGGTTCTCAGCTCATGGCTGGCATTGGCCAGAAAATCGACCCGCATCAGCTCCATGCGCCGGACGTCGGTTTCGTCCCGAAGCCCCAGCAGGGCCATCGGCGTCGGCCCGCCGGTGGCCAGCGGCCGGACCCAGGCGCGCCAGTGCCGGCCCCGCGCGCCGCCCGCCGCATAGTCTGTGGTGCTCGCCACCCCGCCGAACAGGGCCTCGTCCACGGCCTCCAGCACGCCGGGATCGCGCACATGGGTGACCAGCAGACCGCCCTCGCGCGGCGTCTTCAACAGCTCCCGCGCCGCCTGGTTGGCCCGGACGATCCGCCGACCGACCAGATCGTCGGCCTCGCCGCCCGAGACAATCAGCACCGGGTCGTTCAGGGCCTCGAATACACTGTCCAGAAGCCCGGCCTCAACGCCCTGGGACAGGGCCGCATCGGCCGCCAGGGTCGGGGCATAGGCGGGATGGATGGGCGCCGGCGGGCTGCGTCCGCCGACCCAGGTCGCCATCGCCACCACCGACGCTCCGCTCAGCAGCCACACCGCCATGTCGGGCCGGACGGCGGCCAGGATCACCATGATGATGACCGCCAGCACGCCTGCCGCGCCGGTGGTCCACAGCCGCGACGACGCCAGGGGCGCCACCGGCGAGGGCGACTGGTCGAGCGGCATGGGGGGGGGCGCGTCCTCGGTCACAACGGCATGGAGCGCCGATTCGCGTCCAGTAGCACTGCCATGACCACGGGATGATGACGGCGCCCCCGTCAAACCCCCTATTCGTAGCCGTGGGCCGCCTCATTGATGACCTGCGACGGCATGGCCGAGAAGTCGACGCTGATGGGTTTGGCGGATTTCAGCTGCAGGGTCTTGATGACGTGCTCCAGCCGGCGGCGAACCTCCGCCTCGCCCTCGGCGCCGGCCGGCAGGTTCAGCGGGGCCAGACAGAAGTCGATGATCGCCTGTGGGCGGGTCAGGGGTTCCATGGGTCGTCTCCTCTCGAAGGTCAGCGACCGGTCAGCCGCCTCAGACCAGTGAAACACGCATCGGTCATTTCCGACACAGACCGGGCCTGTCAGTAGTTGTCACAATGTCGGATCATGACTCTTGCCTTTCGGTCATATTGTGACATTCTCTCGCCATGGCCCCGGCTGCGGATCGCAAACTCTTTCTCGGCGGCCGGGTCAAACGGCTGCGGCGAGAGCTGGGCCTGACCCAGACGGCGATGGCCGCCGATCTCGGCGTCTCCCCCTCCTATCTGAACCATATCGAGCGCAACCAGCGTCCCGTCTCGGCCCAGCTGCTGTTGCGCCTCGCCGACACCTATGACGTCGACCTGCGCGCCCTGAACCAGGCCGGCGCCGCGGGCGAGGCCGAGTTGACGGAACTGTTCGCTGATCCCCTGTTCAACGGCCTGTCCGTCCCCCGCCACGAGGTGCTGCAACTGGTCGACGACGCCCCGGCCGCCGCCGACGCCCTGTTGCGCCTTTACCGCGCCTTCGCCGACCGCCGCAGCCGCGATCGCGCCGATCTGGACAGGGGCGGCGCCGAGTCCGACGACAGCCCCGCCGATCGCGTCCGCAACTTCATCCAGTCACGCCACAACCACTTCCCCGACCTGGACCTGTGGGGCGAGGCCCTGTATGCCGACCTGCTGGCCGAGGCGCCGCCGGGCCAGAGCGAGTCGCTCGAGGCCCTGATCCGCCACAGGCTGCGCACGCGACACGGCCTCAATGTTCGCATCATGCCGGCCGAGGTCATGGTCGAATGGACCCGTCGCTTCGATCCGCACCGGGGCCGGCTGCTGCTGTCCGAAACCCTGGGCCCCTCCTCCCGCGCCTTCGCCGTCGCGCATCAGCTGGCCCTGGCCGAACACGGGGCGGCCCTCACGACCATCGCCCTGGCCGCCGACATGCCCGACGAGACCAGCCGCGCCCTTCTGAAGGTCTCCCTGACCAACAGTCTGGCCGCGGCCATCCTGATGCCCTACGCCGCCTTCCATCGCGCGGCGGAAGAGACCGGCTATGACCTCGCCCGGCTGCAGGCCCGGTTCGGCGTCGGCTTCGAACAGGCGGCGCATCGGCTCACCACCCTGTCGCGGCCGACGGCGCGGGGCGTGCCCTTCTTCCTCATGCGGGTGGATCAGGCGGGCAATGTCTCCAAACGCTATGCGTCTGAATCCTTCCCCTTCTCGCGGTTCGGCGGCGCCTGCCCGCGCTGGCGGCTGCATTCGGCCTTCCGCACCCCGGGCCGGATCATCACCCAGATCGTCGAGACCCCGTCACAGGACGGCCCGTTCGCAGACGCACGGCGTCCCGCCCGCTGGTTCACCCTGGCGCGCACCGTCAGCCGTCAGGGCGACAACGCCGCCGGCGAGGGTCACGACCTGGCTATCGGCATCGGCTGCGAACTGCGCCACGCCCACCGGCTGACCTATGCGCGCGGTCTGGACCTGACGAACCCCGAGGTCACCCCGATCGGCCCGGCCTGCCGCCTTTGCCACCGCCACCCCTGCGCCGAACGCGCCGCCCCGCCCATGGACCGCCCCCTGACCGTCGACGACTGGTCCAAATCGGTCAGCCCCTGGCCGTTCGGCGCATAGGGCGAAACCGGTTCAGAGGCGATCGCATCGGAACCCGGATGTCACTCAACGCCTTCATTCTGGACCCGTATCCGGGTCCGGATTGATCCAATCCGAACCGACAAGGGTCTGGCCGGCGGGGCGACGGCCTCAGTGGCTCATCAGCAGCCAGGCCTTGCTTTCGGCCAGCAGGGTGCGGGTGACGCCGCCCATGACCCATTCGCGGACCCGGGCATGGCCCCAGGCGCCGCAGACGATCATCTCCGCCCCCAGGTCCTCCGCCCAGGCCAGCAGATGGGTTCCGGTCGCCCGGTCGTCCTCGATGCGCACCCCGGTTTCGACGGCGATCCCGTGACGCATCAGCCAGGCCGCCACCTCGGCCAGACGGCTGCGCGCCGCCTCCGCCTCGGACGCCTCGCACAGTTCGACCACATGCACGACCTCGGCGCAGCGCAACAGCGGCAGGGCCGCCAGCACGGCTCTCTGGGCCTCGCGCCCGTCGCGCCAGGCCACCATGACCGGGCCGCCGATCGGGGCCCGTTCCGGCTCCGGCGGGGCGACCAGCACCGGCCGGCCGCAGCTCATCAGCAGGTCGCCGGCCACGGGGGCGCGATAGGGGGTCCGGCCCGAATCCCGACCGACCACCACCATGTCCGCCCCGCGGGCATGGCGCGCGACCCAGGCGGTGGGATAGCCCGTTTCCGCCCGCCATTCGACCGGGGTGTCCGCATGGGCGTCACAGGCGGACTGGAAGCGCAGCCGGGCGGCGGTCAGTTCGCTCTCGGCCAGATCGCGACGCAGGCTCAGGGTCTCCCCCGCCATGGCGCCCAGGGCATAGCCGTCCGGGATCGGCGGCTCGGCCTCTGAGACCGACACGCCCAGCACAACGGCGTCGAGCGCCGCCGCCAGATCGAACACACAGCCCAGACGACGGTCGGCGTCCGCCTCGTCATCGACATAGGCCATCAGGGTGGGGTGGGTCATCGGAACGCTCCGGTCTGGGTTCGCCCCGCGATGCGCCCCTCCCCGCCCCTCCGCCTTGATCCCGATCAATCCGTCAGGATGACCTTGCCGTCCGAAAGCCGGAACGCGACGCCCGTCTTGCGGAACAGTCCGGCCACGGCCGCTGACGGATCGGCGACGCCGTCGTCCAGCATCGCCTCGACATCGGTTTTCACCGACGGGTCCCTGGCGGTGCGCGCGAAGGCCGTCAGCCACTCCTCGCGGGTCAGGACGTCGTCCGCGCGATTGGCCCCGACCAGGTTCCTGAGGAAATCAAACCAGTCGCCGCCCGTTGCTCGAACCTGAGCGCCTTCCGCCGCAAGGGCGAACACTGCGCCGCATGCATAGTAGGCCCGGTGTTCGCCGCGAGACGCGGCGGAGCCGACGGCGCCGGATGACATCAGGGCGATACAGTCATCAACCTCTTCCTGTCGCGCGGCACGGTCGTCATAGGCCGGATCCAGCGCCTTGACGGCCCGGATCGCCATGAGATCAGCCCCGCCCTCGGTGATCCACATGTCACGCGCAAACTCATAGCGGACGGTCTGCCCCAGCCAGAAATGGGCGCTCTCATGACCGATGAACCAACGCACCGTCGCGTGGAGCGGGTCGGTTCGCTCGACAACATGTTCACCTTCGAAAGACGCCACGATCAGCCCCGGCAGGACGCTGCCGCCCATGCTGGTCATTCCGGCGGTGGGTCCGTTCCAGCTGGCCATGATCGTGGGTCGCTGCGCCGGACCTCCGCCCAGGCGACGGGCGTAATAGGCCGTGACCTGCGGCGCATAGCCGGTCAACGTCTCGCTGATCCACCGGGGGATGTCCGGGTCGACGACGGTGGACAGGGTCGGATGGGTGATCAGTCCGGCGTCGCCAAACAGAACATAGGTGTCGGCATCGGACGCCGTCACCTCGGCGACCCGGTTGCCCTTGAAAAGGATGGGGCCGGCGGCGTCGCGCCATGTCACCCGCGCAGGCGCCGCGCCCACGTCCACGCCGTTCAGGTCATCCGGCAGGCGCCGGGCCGCGTCGGCGGACGCGACCGGGAACAGGTCAAATTGACCGCTGAACAACGCGACAGACCCGTCCGAAAACACCAATGCCGGATTGTAGGACGCCGCCACATTTGCCGATGCCGGCGACAGGCTCAGACGCACGTTCCGGGGCGCCGCGCTTCCGTCGCCGGTGCGCAGGACGTCATAGGCGCCCAGACGATCAAGAATGACGCCGGGCGTGTCTACGCGCCACTGCTGCGGTCGCCACTGCGGCGCGCCCTCACGCATCTGCGCCGAGTGGCTGAATACCCAGACCGGGGCGTCGGCGTTCAGCCGGTACTCCAGCGTCCAGCGATCCCCGTGGCGTCGCACCTCCGCCGTGACAGGCGTTTGCGCCGCAATCTCCGCCTCAGGTGAGCCCGTGGCCGTCGCTGCGCAGCCCGTCAGGGTGGCGACCACACTGGCGAAGATCGCCGCAATGACAGCCTGACGCATGACACCTCCACAATCAGAAAACCAAGCCTAGATCGTCCGTCCGCCCGGGGTCAGCTTAAGCTTTGGTAAGACGTAGGACGTGGGTCCGATCGGGAACGCTTCAGCCATCGCCACCGACCCAATGAATGGAGATCGAGTCCGGTCGCGGGGAATGAACTGCCGCCCCTGCCTGGTGGATCGACTTGGATGCCTCTGTTAGTATGGCGCCCATGTCTGGCCCGTCCCTCACCATCGATTTTGACGAGCCGACGCTGGCGCGTTTGCGAATGGCCGCGTCCGCAGCAGACCTGTCGGTCGAGGCCTATATTCTGGACAGGGTGACGGCCGCCCTCCCTGCGGCCGGGGTTGCCGAAGCCGTGACCGCCTTTGACAGTCCGCATGACTGGAAAGAGGCCAATCGCCGACTGGCCGAATACGATCGCACCGGCGTTTCGATACCGCTTGAGGAGGTCTTGCGGGATGTCCGCGCTGATCTTGAGACCCGGCTGGCCGCGAAGGCGTGAACTATCGGGTCACAGTCGCGCCGGAAGCCAGGGCGGACCTTCTTCGACTCAATGCCTTTCTCGCCACCCGGAACGCTAGCGCTGCCCGCCGGGCGATGGACGCCATCGAGACCGGTCTTAAGTCCCTGGGCGGGATGCCTGACCGCGCGCCCGAAAGGCCGCACGGCTTACGGGAACTGATGATCCCTTTCGGTGTCTCCGGCTATGTCGTTCAGTTTCGTGTAGACCCTGAGACCGTCATCATCGCCCGCATCTTTCACATGCGCGAGGACAGGCGGGATCCGGACGACTGATCAGTTCGCCTGCTCCAGCCCGCGCTGGGCCGCCGCCAGTTCGTCCGCCATCGCCGCCTTCAACCGCTCGGGCGCCACGATGGTCACCTGATCGCCCCAGGTGAACAGGTGCCAGGCCAGTTCGCGCATGCCCGAGGCGGTGAACCGCACCGTCACCCCGCCGTCGGGCCGGTCTTCCAGCGTCTGGGTCGGGTGCCAGCGCCAGCCGCGGGCCTCGGCCGCGCCGGCCGGCGAGACGGCCAGGACGACGTCCTCGATCTGGTCCTGATAGATGCCGAACGACTGGCTGGCGAAGGCGCCCAGGTCGAAACCGGCGGGCGGGGCGGCCACGCCATCCTGAACCTCCACCGCGCTCATCCGGTCCAGCCGGAAGGTCTGGATGCGGCCGCTCTCCCGGTCCGCCGCCACCAGATAGTTGGCCCGGCCGAACATCAGGCCACAGGCCGCCACGCTGCGCCGGCGCGCCTCGGCCCCCGGCCGTGAATAGGTGAAGCCCAGCGGCGACTGGGCCAGCACCGCCCGCCGGACCGCCGCCAGCACCGCCTCGTCGGCCGACGGTCGGGGCCCGGCCTGGACCGCGATGGTCTCGGCCCGCACCAGGGCCTCCAGATCGGGGGCCAGACGGTTCAGGGTCGTGGACCGCATGGCCGATTTCAACTTGCGCTCCAGCCCCTCCAGCGCCGCCGCCCGCGCATGTTCGCCCGTCCGCCTCAACCCCTGGGCCGCCTTGGACAGTTCGACCAGTTCGGTCGTCGTCGGCGCCTGTTCAAAGCCCGACAGTCCGCCGCGGATGCGCCAGCGTTTGGTCGGCGGGTCCGACACCTCCTCCGTCGCCGGGAACAGGGTCAGGACCGCGTCGCGCAGCCGCTCGGCCGTGCGCCGTCCGACGGCCAGCTCCTCAGCCATCTCGTTCAGCGTCAGCCCCTCGGCCGAGGCGGCCAGCCGCCGGGCCAGATCGATGACCATGACCGCCTTGTCGTGCCGCATGCGGGGGCTCCAGAGATCGCCCGGATGGGTACGACCGATAATGGCGCATTACTGTCCTATCTCTTGACCATCGGCAAGACGCCCCGCCGAAACCGACGCCGCATCCGACAGGAGACACCCATGGCCCGCTCGACGATCGCTTCCCGCTTCGCCCCCTCCGCTGCGGTTTCCGACAGCCGCTACCTGATCGTGCCGTGCGAGGCCGACGGCTGCAGCGACCTGGCCATCATCTGGGACCGGCTGGAGGAACAGGTGGTGGACGTCATCTCGGCCGCCGCCAGCGCCCACTATTCCGATGAGGACATGCTGTGGGACGAAGGCCGCGCGGCGGCGCTGAATGACGATTTCCGCATGGCCGCCTGACGCCGTTTCGCCGGCCCGGGGGCGCCTGGTAGAGGTTCTCCAGACGATGCGCGCACATCTCGCCCGTTTCGTCGCCAGAATCCGGTTTTCATATCGACAACCGATATGTGCCGATCTCAGGCCTTCGCCGGCTTCGTCCAGCGATCGATCAGCCTCTGCGCCGGCCCCTCGACGAACCGGTGCGCCAGCACCGCCAGCCCGGTGATCCCGACGAACAGCCCGATCGCGAACAGGTCGTTCAGCCAGACCGAGCCGAAGTCGATCCGCCGCCCGCCCGGCATCCACCCCGCCTTTCGCGCCACGATCAGCATCACCACCAGCACGAACATGTGGACCATGTAGATCGCGAAAGACCACCGCCCCAGGGTCACCAGAGCCTTGTGGACCAGCAGCCTCGACACGGCCCCGTTCTCGCCGGCGAACACCCAGACCACTGCGACGAAGATGAGGGTCACCAGCACCGTCACAGGCCCCTCGGCCCAGGCCACGAACAGGCAGGTCCCGACCACGGCCGCCAGCTCCAGCCCCGTGGCCGCGCCCGCCTTCAGCCGCGGGATCCGCGTCCACAGACCCTGCAGCAGACAGCCCAGGAAGAAGCCATACACCGCCCTCGGCACAGCGAAATCGAACGTCGTATTCATCCACCGCCGGGCATAGAGCGCCACCGTCACCCCGCCGATGATCGCCAGCACCGCCCCGATCCACCGGAACCGCTTCGGCGCCGCCAGCACCAGTCCGGCGAAGATCAGATAGCAGGCCACCTCGGCGCTCAGGGTCCAGGCCGGACCATTCCACGTCAGGGACGAATGCACGTTCCAGGCCTGGACCAGCAGCAGGTTGGTGAAGATCGCCTCCACCGACCGGTCCCGCGTGAACGGCGTGGCGGCGTCGAACGGCGCCCACAGCCTCACCAGCTCCAGCCCGACAAAGGCCGCCAGCATCAGCGCATGCAGCGGCCAGACCCGCCCCAGCCGCCGCACCATGAACCGCCCCGCATCGCGCGGCGTCTTCAGCCGCTCCGCATAGGCATGGGCGATGACGAAGCCCGACAGGACGAAAAAATAGTCCACGAACAGATACGAGTGCTGGATCAGCGGCCAGTCCCGCCAGTGGCTCGCCACCGGCATGTGGAACATGACCACCAGCACCGCGCAGACCCCGCGCAGGGAATCCAGCGCCTCGAAACGGGCGTGGGCGGACGGCTTTGACGGCGCAGCGACAGTGTTCACGCCCGCGTGATAGCGCCGCCCGTCACGGCGCGATAGGGGCTTCAGGCGCCGTCCGGATAGCGTTCTTGCATCCAGGCCAGCGACCGGGTCGCCATTTCCCTCAACACCTTGAGATCGATATCCGCCAACCGGTTTACATACAGGCAGGACACGCTGGTCCTGTGCTTGCCCAGCCGCGCCAGCAGGTCGGCGTAGTCGTCAAAGCCCGCCTGGACGTAAACCACCATATTCGCCTTGCGCGGCGAGAACCCCAGCCGCGCCGCATCGCCCTGGCGGCCGCTGTCATAGCGGTAGTGATACCGCCCGAAGCCGACGATCGACGGCCCCCACATCATCGGGGGCTCGCCGCTGACCTCTTCGAACAGGGCGCACAGGGTCTGGGCGTCGGCCCGCCGTTGAGGGCTTTCGACAGCGGCGATGAAGTCGGCGACGGACACCTCCGTCGCCCCTGTCTTGACCTCATTCGCCATCGCCGCCCTCCCTCAGGCCGCGCCCCTCAGCTCCGTCGCGTGGGGCGGATAGGGAGCGGAGGGTACCGGACTGGGCGGCAGTCTGGCCAGAGTGCTGGCGAAATCGTGGTTGACGTCGCGGTGATGCGCCTCGTCCGCCCGGACCACCAAAACGACGTCGCGCAGCGTCGCATCGGCTGGCAGCTTCCAGTAGTGGATGGCAATGGCCGGGGCCGGAACGTTGGGCGACCGCCCCTCGTCGATCTCCTTCAGATACAGTGTGTAGCTGATGACGGCCTCTTCCTCGAAATAGCCGACCACCCGGTGCGCCGTGCGCGACGAGATCAGATAGAGCAGGAAGAAACCGATGTAGAAGATCGCCTGGGCCAGCTGAACCACCAGCCGTTCGAAATACGTCGGCTTGGCCACCTCGATGAAGGTCATCAGGTGCATGCGCTCGTTCTCGGCCTCCTCCATCAGGGTGCGGATCCAGCCCTGGTCGTCCCGCATCTCCCGCAGGCAGCGCAGGTGCTGCAGCGTCGCCCCGACCATGCCGGGCACCGCCGCAACGGTCTCCAGCACGATGGCCCGGTGGCCGTATTTCTTGGCAAAGAAGGTGTCAGCGCACACGCGCAGCAGTCTGGTGAAGCCGAGGGCGAACTTGTCGGAAAATCCCCTCGGCTCGTGGTGAATAGCCGGGTCTGCGTGCCGCTCCTCATTGAGGGCGCGGGCGTCGGGGGCGAGGATCGTATTGACCATGGGGGGAGGCTTTCAGGCGCTTCGGTCGCAATGGGCCGGCGCGGAACACCCATAGCGCGTCCGGGCCTCGAACGGTCACACGCTTTGTTGCAGGGGGCGGACAGGCTGACGCGGTTTCAGGCCGTCTATGCCCCGGGCGACCATCCCGGAGGGGCCATTTCGAACGCCGCAAAGTCAAAACCCGGGGCGACGGTGCAGCCCGTCAGCGCCCAGGCCCCCAGCGGCCGCGCCGCCTGCCAGGCCCCCGGCGGCACGACGGCCTGTTTCACCTGTCCGGCCTTCAGATCGTCGCCCAGAACCAGCGTCCGCACCCCGGTCTCGTCTGCGATCCTCAGCTCCAGCGGGTCGCCCATATAGTGGTGCCACACCTCTGCCGCGTCGATCAGATGCCAGTGCGACGCCTCCCCCTCCGCCAGCAGATAATAGATCGCCGTCGACACCGCCCGCCCCTCGACCGTGCGCGGGTCTCGAAACGTCTCCCGATAATGCCCGCCCTCCGGATGGGGGGTGAGGTCGAGCCATTCGATCACTTCCGCGGCGGTGAAGGTCATGGAGGGTTTGGAATATCCATGTTAGGCGTAACTGTATGCCGACGATCTCATGGTTCTACGGGATATCGATACGGATGTTCGTCAGCGACCATCCGCCGCCGCATTCCACGCCTACTATGAGTCGAGCGTCGCCGTTGTGCTGATCGAGACGGGCGAAATCACGGTGGGCCGATTGCCTCCCCGCATAGCCCGCTTTGTCGAACAGTGGCGAAAGCAGTATAGTGGCGAACTTATGAGGTTCTGGGACATCGCGGAACGCGGCGAGACGGGCTCGCTGGGCCGGATTCCCGGTCTGGATGAAAAGGCATGAGAGAAGTCGTTCACGTTCGCCGGTTCCGTGTCACAGCGCCCTATCGGCTGTGGCTTCAGTTCACCGACGGCCTGGCCGGCGAGTGGGACTTCTCGGCTCTGGCGACCAGCGAAAAGCCGGTTACGATGCCGTTCCGCGACCCTGAGTTCTTCGCCGAGGTCTTCCTCGACTTCGGCGCCCTGACCTGGCCCAACGGTTACGACTGGAGTCCGGAAGCGTTGCATGCCGATATGAAAGCGGCCGGGGTGCTGAAGTTCGAGAGCGCGGCGGCCTAAGCCGGTGAGTTCAGGTTTAGCCAACGATGCGCAGCGTCGAAAAATGTCGAACCCTGCAAATCTACATTGGTGAAGCCGCCGGACTCGCCCGCGCGCTGCTGAGCCTCGCAAAAAGTCCGCGCCTCATCGATCCGATGCTGCAAGATCAGAAGGCAGGAATAGGTTGCGAGATACCGGCCTTTCAATTGTTCTGACTCCAATCTGTCCATGAGCAGGGCGAGAGCAACTGCCGGATCAAACGTCTGAACAGTCAGTCTTGCCCACTGGATTGCGGATTCTGCGATCTCAGCTGCGTCTTCGCCATTGGCCAAGTCGGCTTCGCGATGGGCCGGGGTCCAGCAGGTAAACGCGCCCCACTTGCGAAAGGACAAGGGCTGCCGGTTATTCTCTGTCAGCCCTGTGATTTCCCAAAACAGCGGATCAATCCCCATCGGTTTGGCACCCAAAGTCGCCACGATCCGGGGTTCATTCACATGAACTGCCACACCGATATCCAGAAACCAGCCGTCCAGTTCGCGGAACAGGTTGCCCTTGGCTACCGACCACCCACTCCCCCTCGCTGCCTTGCGAATGACGGGAGGGAGGGCGCGCCAGAGACCTTCACGAGCACGTCTGCGCTCACGCTCGTGTCGTTCCGCAAGAGACCGTGAAGAGCTCACAGCCCCTTCACAATCCCCTCGACCATCTTCTTGGCGTCGGCGAACAGCATCATCGTGTTGTCGCGGAAGAACAGCTCGTTCTCGACGCCCGCATAGCCCGCCGCCATGCCGCGCTTGATGAACAGCACCGTCCCGGCCTTCTCCACATCCAGCACCGGCATGCCGTAGATCGGCGATTGCGGGTCGGTCTTGGCGGCCGGGTTGGTGACGTCATTGGCGCCGATGACGAAGGCCACGTCGGCGGACGAGAATTCCGAGTTGATGTCCTCCAGCTCGAACACTTCGTCATAGGGGACGTTGGCCTCGGCCAGCAGGACGTTCATGTGGCCGGGCATGCGGCCGGCGACGGGGTGGATGGCGTATTTCACCTCGACGCCCTCCTCCTTCAGCTTGTCGGCCATCTCGCGCAGGGCGTGCTGGGCCTGGGCCACCGCCATGCCGTAGCCGGGCACGATGATGACCTTGGAGGCGTTCTTCATGATGAAGGCGGCGTCCTCGGCCGATCCCTGTTTGACGGGCCGGGTCTCCTTCGCGCCTGCCGCCCCGGTCGCCGCATTCCCGCCGCCGAAGCCGCCCAGGATGACGCTGATGAAGCTGCGGTTCATGCCCTTGCACATAATGTAGCTGAGGATGGCGCCGGACGATCCGACCAGGGCGCCAGTGATGATCAGGGCGATGTTTTCCAGCGTGAAACCGAGCGCCGCCGCCGCCCAGCCGGAATAGGAGTTCAGCATCGACACCACCACGGGCATGTCAGCCCCGCCGATCGGAATAATCAGGGTCGCGCCGAGGATCAGGGCGATGATGAATACGCCCCAGAAGGCCCAGATCGCGGTCCCGCCCGAGCCGATCATCACCCCGATCAACAGCACCAGCCCCAGGGCCAGGCCGATGTTGATCAGGTGACGCGCGGGCAGGATGATCGGCGCCCCCGACATCCGTCCGTCCAGCTTGGCGAAGGCGATGACCGAACCGGTGAAGGTGATGGCGCCGATGGCGACGCCGAGGCTCAGCTCGATGATCGAGACGGTCTTGATCCCTGCACCGTCCGAGATGCCGAAGGCTGCGGGCGCATAGACCGCGCCCACCGCCACCAGACAGGCGGCCAGACCGACCAGACTGTGGAAGGCGGCGACCAGCTGCGGCATGTCGGTCATGGCGACCTTCCTGGCGATCAGGGCCCCGGCCCCGCCGCCGACCACCACGCCGGCGCCCAGCAGGGCCAGGGTCACCCAGTCCAGGGCGCCGGATGTTCCCAGCGTCAGCAGGGTCACGCCGACGGCGATCCCCATGCCAATCATGCCGAGCGTATTGCCCTGACGGCTGGTCTCCGGGCTGGAAAGCCCGCGCAGCGACAGGATGAACAGGACGCCGGAAACCAGATAGGCCAGCGCGGCCAGCGATGCGTTCATTATTCGGTTCCCCGCAAGATCGTCATCTGTTCGGCCCGTCCGGCCGGCAGGTTGTGCGTGTCAGCCGCCACAGGGCGGCGGCGATGAAGAGCGGCGACAGAAAGGTCAGGGCCCAGTCGACCGGCGTCATAGGCCGCGACTGGATCACAATCCTGAGCAGGGTCGCCGAAAAGACCAGAACCACGCCGCAGTCCATGAAGCGCAGCTTCTGGATCGCATCCCGCTCGCGCAGCCAGCTCCACAGCCACAGGCCGACGCCGAGACCGGTGGCGACCCAGGAGGCGATCAGGGACAGGGCGACGGGGTCCGTAGTCATGTCGCGTTCGAACCGCGCCGCTCGACCCCGGACCAGCTGGGACGGGTGCGCAAGACTGCCGCGATCTGCACGCCGACCGCAAGGATCAGGGAGATGACGGCGAGCCTGGGGCTGATCTCACCCTCGGTCCGCGCCAGAAGGTTCGGCCCCTGAAACAGGGCCAGACCGGTCAGGAACAGGCCCAGACTGGTCAGCAGCCGGATCATCCGCGCCCGGGTGACGACCAGCCAGACATAGACGCCGACCGCCGCCATGGCGGCGGCCAGACAGAGCCAGCCCAGAACCGTATCCGCCGTCATTTCGCGGGCCGTTCCTTCTTGCGGTACATGGCCAGCATCCGCCGGGTGACCATGAAGCCGCCGAAGATGTTGACGCTGGCCAGGGTCACGGCCGCCACGCCCGCCCCCTTGGCGATCCAGGCCGCCGCCCCGGTCTGGGGCCCCGACACGGCCGCCGCCGCAATCAGGCCGCCGACGATGATGACGCTGGAGATGGCGTTGGTCACGGCCATCAGAGGCGTGTGCAACGCCGGCGTCACCGACCAGACGACATAATAGCCGACGAAGATCGCCAGCACGAAAATCGCCAGACGAAAGACGGTGGGGTCAACGTGTTCCATAATTCAATCCTGTGGATCGGACGGATAGCTGTGGTCGTGCGGATCGCGAAATGCCCGCCGGGCCAGCGACACGGCTATGGGCACTATGAGAAGGCCCGGAACGATAGCCCATGGCGGCGCGCGCCACAGCAGAAGCAGGGCCGCTGCGATGACCATGGTCAAGGCCGTCAGGTGGGCCGGATGATCCAGCAGGGCGACCATTACCCCCGCACCCCATCATGCACCACGGTCCCGCTGTGGGTGACGACGGCCGCCTTCAGGATCTCGTCCTCCAGATTGACCGCTGCCGCGCCGTCCTTGAGGATCAGGTCGAGGAAGGCGACCAGATTGCGGGCATAGAGGCTCGATGCATCCGCCGCGATCCGGCCCGGCAGATTGGCGATGCCGACGATGGAGACGCCGTTCGAAGTCACCACCGTCTCCCCGACCTTCGCCCCCTGCACATTGCCGCCCGCCTCGACCGCCAGATCGATCAGCACCGAACCCGGCTTCATCGTCGCCACCTGTTCGGCCGTGACCAGCACCGGCGCCGCGCGCCCGGGGATCAGGGCGGTGGTGATGACGATGTCCTGCTTCCTGATGTGCTCGCCGGTCAGGACCGCCTGTTTGGCCTGGTACTCGGGCGACATCGGCTTGGCGTAGCCGCCGGCGGTCTGGGCGTTCCTGAACTCCTCGTCCTCGACGGCGAGGAATTTGGCGCCCAGAGATTCGACCTGTTCCTTGGTCGCGGGCCGCACGTCGGTGGCGGTGACAACCGCGCCCAGACGCCGGGCCGTGGCGATGGCCTGCAGGCCCGCGACGCCGACGCCCATGATGAAGACCTTGGCCGGGGCCACCGTGCCCGCCGCCGTCATCATCATCGGGAAGCCGCGTCCATAGGCGTGGGCCGCCTCGATCACGGCGCGATAGCCGGCCAGATTGGCCTGTGACGACAGGGCGTCCATCACCTGGGCGCGCGAGATCCGGGGCACGAACTCCATGGCGAAGGCCGTGGCGTTGGCCGCCGCCAGCGCCGCGACCGTGTCCTTTTCCTTGTAGGCGTCCAGCAGGGCGATCACGATCGCGCCGGGCTTCAGGGCGCTGATCTCCTGCGCCGTCGGGCCGCGCACCTTCAGCACGATGTCGGCGCCCTCCAGCACCGCCCGGGTGTCCGGCTTCACCACCGCGCCCGCCGCGACATAGTCGGCGTCGGGGAAGGACGAACCCGTCCCGGTCCCGGCCTCCACCGTCACGGTGCAGCCGAGGCCGACGAGCTTCTTCGCCATATCGGGGGTCAGGGCGCAGCGCGTCTCGCCTTCACGGCGCTCACGCGTCACGGCGATCATGACGGCCAATCGAGTCTCCCCTGAGATCATTCTTCTTGGGGAGAGGTTAGGCTGGAAATCTTTCGCGCGCAAAGGCCGAAACCGCGCAACGCGGACAAATCACGTGCGCAAAGGCCGGAATGTTCGCAACGGCCGTGCGTGCAACGGCCGCTATCGCAGGGTTTAGTGCGACGAACCGGATTTCAGGAACAGGAAGCCGGCGCCGAACACCACGGCGCCCGCGATGGCGCCCGGCAGGAAGCCGGCGGCGGTGCAGAACCAGATCACCAAGGGCGTCAGGATGGCGGCCAGCGCCAGCGAGCCCCATTTGGCCAGACCCATGAACAGGGCCCAGGTCGAGGTCTGTTCGCCGATCTCCATCGTGCCGCGCTGATAGTCGTCGTGATCGGCGTGGTGCGGGTCGGCCATGGTCGGAAGTCCGGGTCGGAGGATTCTGGATGTGCCGTCTTATAGCCGCCGGGACGGTTCGCTCAAGAGGGCGTCGGCTATCAGGCTCAGTTCAAGGTCGCCAGCACATCGCGGGTAAAGGCAGCGATGTTGAACCCCCGCCCGGCCGGGTCCTCGCCGCGTCGGACGATGACGACCTTTCGGCTGGGCACGATCACCACATACTGGCCCCGGTTGCCGTTGGCGGAGAAGGCGTCGGCCGGAACGCCGTCTTCCCTGTTCATCAGCCAGAATGCAGCCCCATAGCCGAACGTTCCGGTCGGCGGCTGCGGCCCCGACGGGGTGGTCACCCGCGTTCTCCAGCCCTGGGGCAGGATGCGCTCGCCCTCCCAGACCCCGTCCTGGACATACAGCTGGCCGAACCGCGCCAGATCGCGCGCCGTGGTCCAGACCTGGCTCGACAGGACATAGTTTCCGCGCCAGTCGGTCTCGGCGAAGGTGTGGGTCATCCCCAGTCGGTCGAACAGCGCATGCGGCGGATGGGCGGCGAAGGTCGGGGCGACGGCCAGGACCGCCAGAAGCGTGTCGTTGTTGGCATAGCGGAACTGCGACCCGACCGGGGCGATCAGCGGCCATCCGGGCGCCTGTTCATCGACCGCCGTGCCGCCGAAATAGAGGGCGTCGGTCCGGTTGCCCGCCGTGTCGCTGGTCAGGCCCGAGGCCATCCGCATCAGGGCGTCCAGGGTGATGGCGCGGCGCGGGTCATTTGCCGTCTGCCAGCTGGGGATGGCGGCGGGGGCGTCCGGGTCAACCTCGCCCCGCTGCACCGCCGCCCCGATCACCGTCCCGGCCAGACTCTTGGCCACCGACCATGTACGCTGGGGAACATCGGGGCCGAAGTCGGGCGCATAGCGTTCGGCGACGACCCGGCCGTCCTGAAGGATCACCACCCCGGTTGTGACCGAGCCGGTACCGAGGTCTCCGCCGAAGGCCCGCGCGACAACCGCTTCCAGCGCCGCTGCATCGCCGCTCGTCGTTCCGGCCGGCAGGGGCGGCGCCGAGCTCCGCCGGTTCACCGTCTTCATTTCTCGCATGCCGCCGACGAAGCCGGTCGGCATGAGGGTGCAGCCCCGGCCCGGCGTGAGTTGCGCCACCCTCGGCGGCGCGGCCTCGTCCCAGGTGACCGCGATCTCGGCCTCGAAGGTTTCGACCGGCATGTCGGCGATCAGGGGCTGGAGTTCGGGATAGATGCCGACGAACTCGTGCGCCTCGACACTGGCCTGGGTCCGCGTCCCGCCAGCCTCTCGCGCCGTGAACACCGCGCTGCACAGGGTCAGGGCCTTGTAACCCGCCGCCAGCGCCCGCTGGTTCGGCGTCGGCTGAGGCGCAGGCGTCTGGGCGAGCGCCGGTGCGGCGACAAGCGCCAGACCGGCGAGAAGGGCGGCGATCGTCAGTGACGGTTTCATCCGGCCACAGTCGGGGCGACCGCCGTAGCCGTCAACCGACGACCATCACTTCCGGAATCAACCCAGCGCCTCGAACCGGTCGATCAGCCCTTCCAGCCGTTTCGTGCCGATGGTCCAGAAGGCCGGGTCGCGCGGGTTGAGCCCGAACGGCGCGAGCGCCTCGACATAGGTCCGTGTCCCGCCGGCCGCGAGCAGGTCGCGATACAGGGGCGTAAAGCCCTGGGGATCCCGGGCCCGCGTCTCCATCAGGGCCGCGACCAGCAGGTCCCCGAAGGCATAGGCGTAGACGTAGAAAGGCGAGTGGACGAAGTGGCTGACGTAGCTCCACCAGTGCTCATAGCCGGGGTTCAGCGTCACCGCCGGACCCAGGCTGGCGCCCATCTCCTCCAGCCAGATCTGGCCAATCCGTTCGGCCGGAACCTCGCCCTTCAGCCGCTCGTCATGGAACCGCGTCTCGAACCGGTGGAAGGCGATCTGGCGCACCACGGTGTTCAGCCCGTCCTCGATCCGCCCGGCCAGCAGACCCTTCTGCTCGGCCTTCGGCGCCGTCGCCAGCAGCCGGTCGAAGGTCAGCCCCTCGGCGAAGATCGACGCCGTCTCGGCGAGGGTCAGGGGCGTATCGGCCAGCAGGGTCCCTCGATCCGCCGCCAAGGTCTGGTGCACCCCGTGGCCCAGCTCGTGCGCCAGCGTCAGCACGTCCCGCCGTTCGCCCATCCAGTTCAGGAAGACATAGGGATGCCGGTTCGCCGTCACCGGGTGGGCGTAGGCGCCCGACTGTTTGCCCGGCCCGGCCCGGCCGTCGATCCACGGGTTGTCAAAGAACCGCCCGGCCCAATCCGCGAACTCCCCGCCGAGATCGGAAAAGCTCTCCAGCACGATTTCGCGACCCTGTTTCCAGTCAAAGGCGCGCGGCGGGGCGGTGTTCAACGGCGCATTGCGGTCCCACTGGTTCAGGGTCGTCATCCCCATCGCCCGGGCCTTCAGCGCATAGTAGCGGTGCGACAGGCGCGGATAGGCGGCGGCGACCGACTCGGCCATGGCGTCCACCGACTCGCCGTCGACCTCATTGCCCAGATGGCGGCTGTCGGCCGGACGTTTGAACCCCCGCCAGCGATCCTCCAGCGCCTTGTCGGCCGCGACGGTGTTCAGGACCAGCGACAGGGTCGAGGCCCGTTCGCCCAGCGCCGCCGACAGTCCCTCGGCCGCCGCCTTGCGCTGGCCCGCCTTCGGGTCCGACAGCCGGTTCAGGGCCTCGGCCAGGGTCAGGCTGTCCTTGCCCGCCTTGACCCGCAGGGCCGCCAGGGTCTCGTCGAACAGGCGCGGCCATTGCGCCGCGATCGGCCCATGCTCGGCCAGGAAGGTCTCCAGCTGTTCCGACAGCTCGTGCGGCTTCATGGCCCGCACCCGCCGCAGCCAGGGCGTCCATTTCGCTGCGCCTGCATGGGCCGCCAGCGCCGCCTCGATTTCGGCCTCGTCCAGCTGGTTGATTTCCAGCGTCAGCCAGACCGTCGGGGTCGAAACCGCCGTCAACTGTTCGCGGATATCGGCCTCGAAGCCATTGGCCGCCGCATCGTCGCGGGCCGTGGACGCCGCCAGAAACGCATAGGCCCCCAGTCCGCCCAGAACCTCGCTGGCCTGCTCGTACAGGGTGATGGCCCGGTCCAGCCGCTGGCCCAGCAGGACCGCATCGCCCCGCGCCTCGACCAGTAGGCCCTGCAGCGACCCCAGTTCGGCCACCACCGCCCGGCCGCGCGCCAGATCGGCGGCGATCCGCTCATCCTCTCGCGAGGCATAGAGATCCGACAGGTCCCACAGGGGCGGTTCGGTGGAAACGGCGGGCGGGGCTTTGAAGGGCGCGTTCATCCCCTGTTTGTGGGGACGCCGGGGCCGCGACGCAACGGCCGATTGCCGCCAGACGCGCGGGAACGGCTGCGTCATCCTGCCTCGAAACCCGCTCCGAGGACCTTCATGACCTATCAGATCCAGCCCCTTCCGCTCGCCCCGTTCGCGCCCCTGTTCGCTCTCGATGACGACGAACTCGCCGCCGTCGGCGCCCGCCGCTGGGTCGCTGACGCGCCCGGTCGCGCCCCCTGCCGCGTCAGCCTGATGGACGCAGAGGCCGGCGACCGGCTGATCCTGCTGCACCACGCCCACCTCACCGATCCCTCCTCTCCCTATCGCGCCGGCGGACCGATCTTCGTGCGCGAGACGGCGGCGGAGGCCGCGACCGCCGTGGGCGAGGTTCCGCCCATGCTGTCGCGTCGCCCCCTGTCGATCCGCGTCTATGACGCCCGGAACATGATGATCGAGGGCGAGGTCATCGACGGCGCCGATCTGGACGCCCGGCTGACCCACTGGTTCGCCCTTCGCCATACCGCCCAGATCCACATCCACTTCGCGCCGCGCGGCTGCTACCTCGCCCGGGCAGTCCGACCGGCCTGAATCCAGACCGCCGACGCTTCCCCCCGCGAACCAGATGCGCTCTGATGCCGAACAGGGTGGAGCGCGGCATGACCGGGGATGTAATGGACAGGGCGAGCGACGACGACGGTCACGGCCGGACCGGCCTGGCGCGGAATCAGGCGCGATGGCTTGGACCGGGCCGTCTGGCGATTGGCCTGATCTGGGGCGTGGCCCTGTGGGCCCTGTACCGGTCGGCCGACGGCTTCGGACCTGAGCGGACATGGCCCGCCACAGAGCCGCAGATCTTTGGTCCCCTGCTTCTGGTCTGCGCCTATGCGCCCGTCGTCGCCCTCGCCTCCATCGGTCGGCTGCGCGCCCGCACAGGGATCGTCTGGCTCACTGTTGTGTGCGTGCTCCTGGCCCTTCTGGGCCTGCATGACGTTGCGCGACAGGCTGCCGAGAGCCTGACCTCACCGCCCTATCTGTCCGCTCCGATGCTGGGCTTCGTGGCCGTCGCCCTGTTTATCGCCCACCATCTGGTCGCGCCCGCCGACGCCGAGCGGCGCTGGATCGCCAGCTTCCCCGCCTATTTCGACCAGGCCTGGAAGGCGGGGGTGCAACTGGCCCTGTCGCTGGGCTTCACCGGCGCCTTCTGGATCCTGCTCCACCTCGGCGCAGCCCTGTTCCGGATCATCGGCCTGCCGCTGTTGCAGGAGTTGATTATGCGGGACTGGTTCGCCCTCCCGGTCTCCGGCCTCGTCTTCGCCCTCGCCGTGCATCTGGCGGATGTCCGCGACGGACTGATCCGGGGCGTGCGGACCGTCGGCCTGATGCTGCTGTCGTGGCTGCTGCTGGTCATGACGGTGCTGGTCGCGGCCTTCCTCATGGCCTTGCCCTTCACCGGCCTGAAGGGTCTGTGGGAGACCGGCAGCGCCACGGCCCTGGTCCTTGCCTCGGCCGCCGCCCTGATCGTGCTGATCAACACCGCCTATCAGGACGGACGCCCGGACAACCTGCCGCCCGCCATCCTGCGCGTCACGGTGCGGATCGCCGCCGTCCTGACCACGCCTCTGATCCTGATCGCCTTCTGGGGTCTGGGCCTGCGGATCGGCCAGCACGGCCTGACGCCCGACCGGATCATCGCCCTCGCATGCGCCCTGATCGGCGCCGCCTATGCGATCGGCTACGGCCTCGCCGCCGTCGTCCCCCTGTTCCGGCGGGGCTCGCCCTGGATGCAGGCGCTGGAGACGACCAACATCGCCACCGCCGTACTGGAGGTCGCCGTCATCCTCGCCCTGTTCAGCCCCGTGGCGGATCCGGCGAGGCTGTCGGTCAACAATCAGATGGCCCGGCTCGCCGCCGGAAAGGTCGCCCCGGACCGTTTCGACTATCGCTTCCTGCGCTTCGAAAGCGGAAAGTCGGGTCAGGCCGCCCTCGCCGAACTGGCCCGGTCGCCCGTTGCAGCGATCGCCGGCCCCGCCCGCGCCGCCGTGGCGGCGAGCGACCGCTATGAGATGGACGACCCCGAGGTGGCCCCCCGCGCCTTCACCCCCGTCGTGGAGACCTGGCCAAAAGACCGGCCCCTCCCCGTCGACTTCCTTGCGCCCATGCAGGGTCTAGGCATGCTGCGCGGCTGCAACGGCCGTGGCGATTGCGTGGCGACCGAGGTCGATCTCAACGGCGACGACAGGACGGAGATCCTCATGGCCACGGCCTACGCCATCACCCTATACACCCGTTCGCCGCAGGGCGGCTGGGGTGAGGAAGGCAGCTATCCGGTTCTCCGCTGCGCCGGCGAGCCTCGGGCCGACGGTCGCGACCTGATGCGATCCGGCGCAATCCGTCCCAGTCCCGCCGAATGGCCCGACCTGGCCACCGGAGGGCGTTTCGTGTCACGCCTGAATGTCAGCGGCCCGTGCCGAAACGACGGCGCGCCGGTCGTTGATCAGATCTCCCGTTAACCCCCCGCACACCACGCCCTCCAACCCGATCTTCACCCCCTTCACCCTAAAACCGTCCCGAAACGAGCCAGTCGCGCGTCAAGGACGGCGGCCGTTGCACGGTGAAGATAAAGGGTGTTCCACATGGCCAAGACCGTTCTGGTCGTCGATGACGATCCGACCCAGCGCCGCCTGGTCCAGGCGGTGCTGGAGCGCGAGGGCTTCGCCGTGGTCCATGCGGAGTCGGGCGACGAGGCCCTGAAGCGGATGCAGGGCGGCGGCGGCGCCGACCTGGTCCTGCTCGACATGGTCATGCCAGGCCTGACCGGCATGGAGACCCTGACGGAACTCCGCGCGGGCGGAGACATGACCCCGGTCATCGTCCTGACCGCCAACGGCGGCATCGAGACGGTGGTCAAGGCCATGCAGGCCGGCGCCCAGGACTTCTTCATCAAGCCGGTCGGCCCCGAACGCCTCGCCATCGGCGTCAACAACGCCCTGCAGATGACCCGTCTGACGGCCGAGGTCGGACGGTTGAAGAAACACGTCGCGGGCCGCACCACCTTCGACGACCTGATCGGCGACAGCCCGGCCATGCGGATGGTCAAGAGCTTCGGCGCCCGTGCGGCGAAGTCGAACATCCCCGTCCTGATCACCGGCGAGAGCGGCGTCGGCAAGGAGGTCATCGCCCGCGCCCTGCACGGCGTTTCGGACCGGACCGGCAAGCCCTTCGTCGCCGTCAACTGCGGCGCCCTGCCCGCCAACCTGGTGGAGTCCATCCTGTTCGGCCACGAGAAGGGCGCCTTTACGGGCGCCGTCGACAGGACCCTGGGCAAGTTCCGCGAAGCCGAGGGCGGCACCCTGTTCCTCGACGAGATCGGCGAACTGCCGCTCGACATGCAGGTCAAGCTGCTGCGCGCCCTGCAGGAGAGCGAGATCGATCCGGTCGGCGCCAAACGCCCGGTCAAGGTTGATGTCCGCATCGTCTCGGCCACCAACCGCGACCCTGCGCTACAGGTCAGGGAGGGCGCCTTCCGCGAGGACCTCTACTACCGGCTCAACGTCTTCCCGATCGAGGCCCCGGCCCTGCGCGAGCGGCGCGAGGACATTCCGGCCCTGGTCGATCATTTCATCACCCGCTTCAACGCCGAGGAGGGCCGCCGTGTCGTGGGGGCCTCGCCAGAGACCCTGGCGTTGCTCAGCGCCTTCGACTGGCCCGGCAATGTCCGCCAGCTGGAAAACGCCGTCTATCGCGCCCTGATCCTCGCCGATTCACCCTGGCTGCAACCCCACGACTTCCCGGCCATCTCGGGCGTTTCGGCGCCCATGCCCGACCATCCGTCCGATGTTGCGGCCCCGGCGACCGCCAGCGGGGTTGAACTGCCGCCCGCCCCCGAGACCCCGGTTCGCATTCTGGATGAGCGCGGTCATCTGCGGACGCTGGAAGATATCGAGCGCGACCTGATCCAGCACGCCATCGAGGTCTATGCCGGACATATGTCCGAGATCGCCCGCCGCCTCGGCATCGGCCGCTCGACCCTGTATCGCAAGGTCCGCGAACAGGGGCTGGAAGGCGCCCTGCCCGACGAGGTCCGGGCCGCTGGCTGATCGCGTGCCTTTCAGGCAACAACCTGCGGCCTGAACATCAATATGTCTGAAATGTAACCTCTTTGCCCGACGGAGGACGCGCGGCCGTGCGTTGAAGAGGCTGGTGTGTGGACTCATCGAGTTCGGGAGGGCGCTGCCTTGCCGGTCGAGCCTCCACCGCGAATCCATTTCCAGTGACGAACCCCAGGGCGACCCCAGTATGACGATAGCCGCCGCGATCCTGTATGCGCTCGCGTCCAGCGCAGCGCCGGCCGCCGCACCGGTCGAGGCTGCGCCGATATCCTCGGCGGCGACGTCTGCTCCTCCTCAAACCACCCAGACCCAGACGCCGACGACGCCCCGGACGCAGCCGGATCCGGACGAGGATGTCCCGACGGGAGTCGCGTCCGCCGACGCCTATGATCTGGGCACCGTCACCGTCAACGCCAGCAAGCCGCGCGGCAGCGTCCAGGGCGATATCGCCCCGGATATCGTTCTCGACGCCGAACAGCTGAAGGCCTATGGGGCCTCCAACATCGCCGAATTGCTGACGGCTCTTGAGCCTCTGACCCGATCCAGCCGGGGCCGCTCGGACGCCGGCCCGGTCGTTCTGCTGAACGGCCGCCGCACCACAGGCTTCCAGGAAATCCGGGGCATTCCGTTCGAGGCCATCGAACGCACGGAAATTCTCCCGGAGGAGGTCGCCCTCACCTATGGCTACAGCGCCGACCAGCGGGTGGTGAACATCGTCCTGCGCGACAATTTCCGTCAGGGCTCGGTCTCGCTCCAGACCCGCGGCCCGTCGCAGGGCGGCCGTCTGACCAACGAGGTCGACGGCAATTTCTTCAACATCCAGGGCAACAACCGCTGGAACCTCGATCTGGAATACGAGCGCGCCTCGGCGCTGTTCGAGTCCGAGCGCGACATCGTCCGGGAACCGGGCAGCCAGCCGTTTGATCTGACCGGCAACCTGCGGGGCGTCCCGAACGGCGCCGGGATCGATCCGGCCCTGTCGGCGCTCGTCGGATCCAGCGTCACCGCAGTGGCCCTGCCGACGGGCGACGCCAGCCTGACCCTCGCCGATCTGGCTGCGGGCGCCGGACGGACGAACAGCAGCAACCTCGGCGACTACCGCACCCTGCTGCCGCGGACGGAGAGCTCCCAGCTGCGCGGGTCGGTGGCCCGCGACCTGAACGACACCACCCAGGGCACCCTGAGCCTCAGCCTTGAGGACAGTTCCAGCCAGAGCCTGCTTGGCCTGCCCGGCCTGACCCTGACCGTGCCCGGGGCCAATCCGTTCTCGCCCCTGACCAATGACGCCCTGCTGTATCGCTATGTCGACGCTCCGGACGTCATGACCCGCGACAGCGACACCCTGACGGCCAACCTCGGACTGATGTTGAACGGGTTCCTCGGCGACTGGCGCTGGACCTTCAACGGCTCCTACGACCGGACCGAGACCGACTCGACCACAGGCCGGGGCTTCAACGCCGCCGGTTGGCAGTCCGACATCAATGCGGGCGCCAATCCGTTCGGGGATATTCCGCTGGACCGGCTGACGGCGCTTCAGGACACCTCCAGGTCCGTCGCCAGCGGGGGTATGGCCGAGGTCGTCTTCAGCGGGCGCGCCTGGCAGGCGCCGGCCGGCGGACTTCAGACCACCCTGAAGGCCGGGCTCGATACGCGCAGTCTGGAGTCCGAAAGCGTACGTTCGGGCCTCTTCAACTCGGGGTCCCTGTCGCGGGACCGGGGCTACGCCACCGTCAGCCTGTCGCTTCCGATCGCCAGTCGCAGCCGCGAGGTGCTCGAGGCCCTCGGCGACCTGTCGGTCAACGTCAATGCGGGCTACGACGAACTGTCCGACTTCGGCGGATTGTCGACCTTCGGGGCGGGGGTGAACTGGACCCCGATCGAAATGCTGTCCCTGTCGGCCAACTACACCAACGAACAGGGCGCCCCGACAATCCAGCAGTTGAACGACCCGGTCGTGACCACGCCCAACGTCGCCGTCTATGACTTTGTCACCGGCCAGACGGTCAATGTCACCCGGGTCGCCGGCGGCAACCGGGGTTTGATCTCGGACAATCGCGAGGTCGTGAAACTGGGCTTCAACCTGCGCCCTCTGAGCAGCCAGGACCTGCAGTTCAGCTCCAACTACACCTGGAGCCGGACGGACGGAGAGATCGTCGGCTTCCCGACGATCACCCCGGATCTGGAGGCCGCCCTGCCGGAACGGTTTACCCGTGACGCGGCCGGCAACCTGACCGCCATCGACGCCCGCCCGCTGAACTACGAGGCGTCCGAGCGCCAGGACATCCGCACCGGCTTCAACTTCTCCATGCCCTGGGGCAAGCCGAACGCCCAGGCGGCGGCCAACATGCAGCGCATGATGGCGGGGGGACCGCCCCCCCGCGCCGGCGCCGGCGGTCCCCCGCCCGGAGGCGGCGGCCAGTTCCGCATGGGCGGGGGCGGACCCGGAGGCGGCGGTCGCAACCGCGGCCCGCAGATGCAACCGGGGCAAGGCCGGTTCAACCTGTCGATCTACCATACCTATCGACTTCAGGATGAAATCGTCATCCGCGACGGCCTGCCGATCATCGATCAACTGGACGGCGGCTCGACCAGTGCGCGCGGCGTCTCGCGTCAGGAGGTCCAGCTTCAGGCCGGGGTGTTCCGCAACGGCTTCGGCGGCTTCGTCAACGCCAACTGGCGCGATGGCACGCGGATCAACGGCGCCACCGACGCCCAGGACATCAGCTTCGGCGGCCAGACCACCGTCAACCTGAATGTCTTCGCCGACCTGAATTCGCGCACCTCATGGGTCGAGAGGTTCCCGATCCTGAAGGGCGCCCGCGTCAGCCTCGGCGTGGAGAATCTGTTCGACAGCCGCGTCAATGTCCGCAGTTCAGGCGACCTGCCGCTGAACTACCAGCCGGACTTCCTCGATCCCCAGGGCCGGGTCATCCGGATCAACCTGCGCAAGGTGCTGTTCTAGCGAGGGCGGGCGTTCAGTCGGGCGTAGACTTGCGGCCCCGCGGCCGTCCGGTCGCTTCGCCCTTGGCCTTTCTGGCGATCTCCCTGAGCTTTCGGCCCTGCATGGCCGAAAGCGCCTGACCCGGTGCGCCCAGCTCCGGGTCGCCGAAGGCGCGACCGTGGGTCTTCACCCGCTCGCTGACCGAATCGAGAAATTCGCCCTCCCATTCGGACAAGGAAACGCCCGCCTGCTCTGCCGAGCGGCGGGCGCGTTTCAGGGCGTTCAGGGCGGCGCGCTGGTTGGCTTTTCGTTCGGCCTCGAACGGACTGGCGGGGGACCGTTTGATGCCCGCCCCCGGTTTCAGGGTCCCGGACCCCATCGGCGCCTTTCGCTTCAGGTCGGATCTCCCCCCGGACAGACTCTACCCGTCAGACTTCGCCCAGCGCCGACAGATAGAGGTCGAGGATCGCCTCCTCTTCCTGACGCTTGGCCTTGTCCTGTTTGCGGATGCGCAGCACCTTGCGCAGCACCTTCACATCATAGCCTTCGCCCTTGGCTTCGAGGAAGACCTCCTTCATGTCGGCCATGATGGCCTGCTTGTCTTCCTCCAGACGCTCCAGCCGCTCGATGATGGTGCGCAGACGACCCTGGGCCGTAGCGTTCAGAACGTCGGGCGAGGCGTCAAAGGCGGCGTCGTCAGCCATAAGGAGTACTCCAGAATCAAGGGGCGGACGCTAACCATACGCAGCGTCTCGCCTCAACCACGAACACGAAAAAGGCCGCGGACAAAGCCCGCAGCCTGTGGACGTTTCGCTTGCGCCAACGCGCGCCACAAGGTGGCGCGCCGCTTCAGCGCGGACGGATCAGCCCTGTTTCGCCTTGAAGCGCGGGTCGGTCTTGTTGATCACGAAGACCACGCCCTTGCGACGCACGACCTTGCAGTCGCGGTGGCGGGTTTTCAGCGACTTGAGCGAGCTACGGACCTTCATGGTCGTCGTCCTGAGGCAAAATCAAAATAAAAGAGCCGCGGGCGGACCTGCGGCGGAGCGGTGCCTATAGAGAGTCGGCTCGGGATCGTCAACCGGTCAGTGGCCTGTGAGGCGGGGCCGGAAGCGTGCGGAGACGGATATCCCCCGGAGGCACGGTCTATCGCCGCATCATCATCCGACAAATCCCGAGCCCTGCCAAACGGGGACTGCCGGCGGCGACATCGCCCTTCGCAGGCGAGAGCGGAAACTCATTTCCCGCTTCGCGCGGTTGTGATTGCCCCTCCCCCGCGGCCGCCCCTAAAGACGACCTCATGCGCCTCGACTATCGCCTCCTCCTGATCGCCTGCGTCGCTGCCTGCGCGCCCATGCTGCCGGAAGCCCCTCCTGTACAGACGCAACCAGACCCGACCGCCGACAGGCCGCAGCCGACGTCGCCGGGCGTGGGCCCCACCCCCTATGCGCCGCCCGCGCAACCGACCCAGGCCTGGCCTGACCAGCCGGGGTTCGAGGGCTGGAAACAGGGCTTCCTCGCCCGCCACGGGGGCGCCCGTCGCGCCGAATACGAACAGCAGCTGGCCGGCCTCAGCCCCGATCCCGATGTCGTGCGCCTCGACGGCGCCCAGCCCGAGTTCAGCCGTCCGGCCGGCGCCTATGTGCAGAACGCGGTCAGCGCCGGCCGGGTGGCCGAGGCGCGTCGTCGATCCGACGTGGTGCCCTGGGCTGTCACCCAGCGCTACGGGGTTCCCGCCGAGATCCTCGTCGCCATCTGGGCCCAGGAATCCAGCTTCGGACAGGTCCAGGGCTCCAAGGATGTGATCCGGTCCCTGGCCACCCTCGCCTATGACGGACGAAGGCGCGACTGGGCCGAGGGCCAGTTGAAGCATGCGCTGGACATTGTCATCGACGGCCGTCGCGACCGCGCCGGACTGAAGGGCAGCTGGGCCGGGGCCATGGGCCAGACCCAGTTCATGCCCGACAACTACCTGCGGCTCGGCGTCGACCAGAACGGCGACGGCAAGGTCGATATCTGGGGTTCTGATGTCGACGCCCTGGCCTCCGCCGCCAATCTGCTGGCCCAGGCGGGCTGGAAGCGCGGCCAGCGCTGGGGCTATGAGGTCGTGCTGCCGCGCAACTTCGACTATTCGGAAGCCGAGGGTCCCCGCCACCCATGGTCGCACTGGGCGCAGCGCGGCGTCGCCCTCGCCGGCGGCGGCGCGCCGACCCAGGCCGAGGCTGCCGAACAGGCCGTCATCCTGCTGCCGCAGGGAGCGCGCGGCCCGGCCTTCCTGGCCCTGCCCAACCACTATGTGATCCGGCGCTACAACAACTCGGTCAGCTATGCCCTGGCCATCGGGCTGACGGCCGACGGGGTCGAGGGCCGGCCGGGGCTGGTCGGGTCCTGGCCCGCCGACGCTCCCCTGTCGCGCGAGCAGCGTATCGGCGCCCAGGCCGCCCTGACCCGGATGGGTTATGACACCGGCGGGGTCGACGGCGTGGTCGGCACCAATACCCGCAATGCCCTGCGCCGCTGGCAACAGGCCAATGGCCGGCTGGCGGACGGCTATCTGACCGCCGCCCTGGCCGATGAGTTGATGCGGCGCTGATATCGGGAGTTTGCAATGACGAAGCCCGCTGATGAAGGAGGCCGCGCCATTCTGGCCGGCTTCTTCGCATTCCTGGCGATCGGCGTCGTGCTTATGGCGACTTTCGTCCTGTTCCGGGTCGTTGTGCCCTTGATCCTTGAGGCTCACTTCTTTGGATCAGTTTTTGCGGCCTCGGTCACCGGCCTGTTCGGAACGCTCGGGCTGGGCCTTCTGGTTGTTTTCCTGTTTAAACGCATCGCCCGGATGATCCGGGACTAGGCTGCGGCGGGGGCGGACATGAGTTTTCCAGGAACCACGGGCTCGTCTCGCCCCAGACTGCCTCAGGGCGCGTCGCGCGTGCTCAAACTCACCGCGACCGCAACCCTGCTGCTTGCGGTCCTCGCGGGCGGCAGCTGCGCGGTCTCCTCATGCAGCGTGACCGTCGAAAGCGGCGAAGCCGGGATCAAGACCACCAAGTTCGGCCCCAACCCCGGCGTTCAGCCGACCGAGCTTCGTCCCGGCTGGCATTGGGAAGGTCTGGGCGAGAAAATCATCAAATACCCGACGCGTCAGCGCGTCTATTCCTACACCCGCGAAGGCAACGCCGACGGTCAGGAGAATGAGGAGATCGGCTTTGCCGACCAGACCGGCCTGCCCATGACGGCCGACGTCAATATGACGGTCAAGGTATCGGACACCAAGGCCGCCGACCTGTTCGCCAAATACCGGCTGAGTTTCGACGACCTGCTGGACAATCCCATCCGTAATGACGTCCGCTCCTTCATCGCCCAGGAGGCGGAAAAGGTGCCGGTGTCCTGCAACCTGACCAGTCAGCCGTCGATCGCTCCCGGCGCCCAGCAGGCTGCTCCGGTCTGCACAGGCAGTCTGATGGGTGCGGGCCGTCAGGTCGTGATCCAGCGCGCCTATGCCAACCTGCAGCGCAAATGGGCCGCAGAGGGTGTCGAGATCAGCAATCTCCAGTGGGTGGGCACGATCCGCTATCCGGAGAGCATCACGACCGCGATCCAGGCCCGCACCGCTACCGAACAACGCACCCTCGCCGCCCAGCAGAAGGAGGCAGAGGCCCGGGCCAATGCCAATGCCCAGATCGAGACGGCGCGCGGCGAGGCCGAGTCCATCCGTCTGCGCGGTGAGGCCTTGCGGGCCAATCCCCAGCTGATCGACCAGATCTATGCCCAGCGGTCACAGGGTCTGTGCCCGCCGCGCGCCTCGACCTGCATCATCGGCCAGGGGGCCTGGGGTCTGACCAACCAGCAGGCGCCCGCGACAGACTGACCTGTTCCGGCGCGGACTGGCGGGTCAGTCTTTCAATCGCCAGGTCGCGCCCGTCGGCCCGTCCATAACCACGACGTTCAGTTCCGTCAGCCGGTCCCGGATCCGGTCGGCGGAGCCCCAGTCCTTGGCCGCTCTGGCCGTGATGCGTTCGGCCAGCAGGGCCTCGACCTCGGCCTTGAAGGCCGGATCCCCGCCTTCGAACCAGTCGGCCGGCGCGGTCTGAAGCACGCCCAGCAGGCCTGCGGCCTCAAGCAGCGTCCAGCGCGCCAGAGCCACATCGCCCAGGTCGACGTCCGGATCGGACAGGGCATCCCGCAGGGCGTTCCCCAGGGCGAACAGCCGCGCCACGGCTTCGGGCGTATTCAGGTCGTCTTCCAGCGCATCCAGCACCGGCCCCAGCTCGGCCTCGGCCAGCTCCAGCTCAGCGTCCCGCAGTTCGCCGTCGCCGAACTCCTCGTCGCCCATCGCTTCAGCCTCGAACCCGGCCAGGGCGACGTCCGCATCGCGGAGGACGCCGTAGAGCCGATCCAGGTTCTTTCTCGACTGTTCCAGCAGGCTCTGGTTCCAGTCCAGCGGCTGGCGATAGTGGGCGCTCAACAGGGCCCAGCGCACCACCTCCCCCGGGAAATGCTGCACCAGATCGTGCAGCAACAGGACATTGCCGACCGACTTGGACATCTTCTCGGCGTCCACAGTCAGGAAGCCGTTGTGCATCCAGTAGCGGCTGTATTCCTCGGGGGCCGTATCGCTGTGCGCATGGCCATGGGCGCAGACGCCCTGGGCGATCTCGTTCTCATGATGCGGAAACACCAGATCGATGCCGCCGCCGTGGATGTCGATTGGCAGACCCAGCGTCTGTTCGATCATGGCCGAGCATTCAATATGCCAGCCCGGCCGCCCCTCGCCCCACGGGCTGGGCCAGGACGGCTCGCCCTCCCTGGACGGCTTCCACAGGACGAAGTCGTGGGCGTTCTTCTTGTAGGGCGCGACCTCGACCCGGGCGCCGGCGATCATGTCATCCAGATTGCGCCCAGAGAGCGCGCCGTATTTCGGATAGGACGACACATCGAACAGGACGTGGCCTTCCGCCGCATAGGCGCAGCCGGCGTCGACGATCTGCCGGATCTGGCCGACAATCGCTTCGATGTGGTCGGTGACGTGCGGGGCGATGTCCGGCGGCGAAACGTTCAGCGCCTTCATATCGGCCAGATAGGCCGCCTCGAACCGGGCCGTGATCTCGCCAATAACGACGCCTTCCTTCGCCGCCTTCTGGTTGATCTTGTCGTCCACGTCGGTGACGTTGCGGGCATAGATCACGCTGTCGGCGCCATACCGCCGGCGCAGCAGCCGGACCAGGACGTCGAACACCACCGGCGGGCGTGCATTGCCGATATGGGCGAAGTCATAGACCGTCGGGCCGCAGACATAGAGGGTCACCCGGTTCGGATCGCGCGGCGTAAAGGTCCGCTTCTGGCGATGCAGGGTGTCGTACAGGGACAGGGTCATGGGTCGGCGGGGTTCGATTCTTGGCGGAGGCCGTCCGCTTGCAGGACGTCGGGGAAGTCCCATATAGCCGCGCAAGCTGATAAAGCCTCGTTTCCGACTTTCAAGCGAAAGCACGTTCGCCCGTGTTCGCCCCCGAGACCTCCAGTATGACCGCCAGCCCCGCCAAGCCCACGCTCGTCGCCGCCCCGACCCGTCCCAGCCGGGAACAGGCGCTGGAGGCCGTGCGCACCCTGATTGCCTGGGCCGGCGACGACCCGACCCGTGCGGGTCTGATCGACACCCCGAAACGGGTGGTGGACGCCTATGGGGAATGGTTCGATGGTTATGAGGCCGACGCCGCCGCCGAACTGTCGCGCACATTCGAGGACGTGACCGGCTATGACGACATGGTCATCCTGCGTGAGATCGAGGTCGAAAGCCACTGCGAACACCACCTCGCCCCGTTCCTCGGCAAGGCCTGCGTCGCCTATATCCCGGGCGCAAAGGTCGTCGGCATCTCCAAACTGGCCCGGGTGGTCGAGATCTTCGCCCGCCGTCTCCAGAACCAGGAAACCCTGACCAACGACATCATCGAGGCGATCGAATCGCATCTGGCGCCGCTCGGGGTCGCCGTGCTGATCGATGCGACCCACCAGTGTATGACGACGCGGGGCGTCCACCATCGCCATGTCTCGACCCTGACCACCCGATTCACCGGCGCCTTCAAGTCTGATCCGGCCCTCGCCGACCGCTTCCTCAAGCTCGCGCGGGGCTGATCACGCCACCTCGTTTCAGCCGGCGGCGGCGGTGCGGGGCATGATCGTGCGTCAGGCCTGTGAAAATCCCCGCCCGACGCCGAGAGTGCTTTACAAGCCGCGCCCGGGACGCCAAGACGATGTCCGAACCTTGAACGCAGGCCCGATCCCAGAGACGGGCTATCGACGGAGTATTCCAGGACATGGGCGGTAAACTTTCAGGACCCGGAGGCCAGGGCGGCAAGACGATCGAGCAAAACTCGGACATCAACGTCACCCCCTTCGTCGACATCATGCTGGTGCTGCTGATCATCTTCATGGTCTCGGCCCCTCTGGCCACCGTGTCGATCAACCTCGACCTGCCGCCGGCGACCCCGCCGCCGCCTTCGGCTGAAAAGCCGAAGGATCCGGTCTACATCACCATCCAGGACTCGGGCTCGATCTTCATCGCCGAGAACCAGACCACCATCGAGACCCTGGCGGCTGACGTTTGCGGCGCCCTCCAGCCGACCCCGAACTGCAAGGACGAACGGGTCTTCGTCCGCGCCCAGCCGGACGTGACCTACAACCAGTTCATGGAGGTCATGAACGACCTGCAGAAGAACGGCTACTTCAAGGTCGGCCTGCTCAACGAAGACATCGAATAGGCTTCGCGCCCATTCCATACGATCAAGGCCGCGCCCTCCGGGACGCGGCCTTTTTTCTTGCCCGATCTGCGCTAGTCTCGCGCCATGACCCGTGACGACGTCGAGGCCCTGATCCTGTCCTTCCCGGAGGTCGAACGATCGACCTCCTATGGCGAGCCGTCGTTCAAGGTGGCGGGCAAGTTCTTCACCTGGCTGCGGCCGCATCTCGACGACAGCATCGTGGTCCATCTCGACAGCCTCGACGAGCGCGACCTGCTGATCGAGATGGACCCCGAAACCTTCCACTTCACCGATCACTACCGCAACCACCCCATCGTCCTCGCCCGCGTGGCCGCGGTGGATGCCGGCTGGCTGCGCGTGATGCTCGCCCGGCGATGGAGGAAGGCGGCGCCGACCCGGGTGTCCCGGGCTCACCTTCAGGTCCCGGGCGAGTAAATCCGGCCCGGCGGGTTGCGCCCTGACCAGGGCGGCATAGGTAAACGGCTCCCTGCCGCCGGAGCCTTCCATGACCGACCAGCCCGTGATCACCGTCGATGGCCACGCCATTCCCCTCCTCGGCTTCGGCACCTGGCAGCTGGAGGGGGATGACGGCCGGCGGATGACGCGCGAGGCGCTGCGCATCGGCTATCGCCACATCGACACCGCCTGGATCTACAAGAACGAGGCCCAGGTCGGCGCGGGTATCCGCGACGCCATCGAGGCCGGACACGTCACCCGGGACGAGGTCTGGTTGACGACCAAGATCTGGGTCGAGCATTTTGACCGCGACGGCCTGCTGAAACAGGCGAAACAGTCCGCCGACAGCCTCGGCTTCACCCCCGACCTTCTGCTGCTCCACTGGCCCAAACGGCAGCCGTCCTTCGCCGAGACCCTCGGCGCCCTTAACGAGGCCAGAAATCAGGGCCTGACCCGGACCATCGGCCTGTCGAACTTCCCGTCCGCTGAGTTCCGGGAGGCGCAGACGCTGTCCAAGGCGCCGCTGGTGACCAATCAGGTCGAATACCACCCCTATCTCAAACTGACGAAGCTGCTGCAGACGGCCCGCGACCTGGGCTCCTCGATCACGGCCTGGTCGCCCCTGGCCCAGGGCAAGATCGCCGACGATCCCACGATCAACGAGATCGCCCGCACCCACGGCAAGTCCGCCGGTCAGGTCACGCTGCGCTGGCTGATCCAGCAGGAGGTCATCGCCATCCCGCGCACCACAAAGGTCAGCCGCGCCGAGGAGAGCTTCGACATCTTCGACTTCGCCCTGACCGAAGAGGAGATGGACCGGATCCACGCCCTGGCCCGTCCCGACGGTCGTCTCGGCGACTGGCTGGACGACGCCTTCAAATGGGACGAAGAATGGGCCTGACGCGCCGCGCCAGATCGGCGCGCGAGGAAGCGGCGCTTCAACCGGCCAGAGCCGGTTAGCGCACCGGAGGACGGCATGGGCTCTGTGCTGAGGTTTCCCGGCGTCGATCCGCTCGATGCAGCGGTCGGCGCCAGACTGAAACGGTGGCGCGAAACGCGCGGCATGACGATCGACGATCTGGCCGACGCCCTGCACATACCGGTCGAGGAAGCCCGCCGCGCCGAGGCGGGCCGCGCCCATCTGACCTCCGCCCAGATCGGGGCCGCCACCGGCGCCCTGCACCTGCCGGTATGGGCGCTGGTTTCGGATACCCGGGCGTACTGAAAGGTCGCATCCGCCATGGCGTGACAGGACAGCCGCGTCCGCCTAATCCATGAGGCTCTCACGGAGCTTCCCTTGGCCTACAAATCCCTGCGCGACTTCATGGCCATGCTGGAGGCCGAGGGCGAACTGGTTCGCGTGTCCGAGCCGGTCTCCACCCATCTGGAGATGACCGAGATCCAGACCCGGCTGCTGCGCAACGGCGGCCCGGCGGTGCTGTTCGAAAAGCCGGTCATGCCCGATGGCTCGATCAGCCCCATCCCCTGCCTCGCCAATCTGTTCGGCACGGTGAAGCGCGTGGCCATGGGCGTGACCATGGAGAAGAAGCCCCGCACCACCGCCGCCGAGCTGCGCGAGGTCGGCGAACTGCTGGCCTTCCTGCGCAATCCGACCCCGCCGCGGGGCCTGTCGGACGCCATGGAGATGCTGCCTCTGGCCCAGACGGTCATGTCGATGCGGCCCAAGGTGGTGAAGTCCGCCCCAGTGCAGCAGGTGGTGCTGAAGGGCGACCAGATCGATCTGACCAGCCTCCCGGTGCAGGGGTGCTGGCCCGGCGAACCCGCCCCCCTGATCACCTGGGGCCTGGTCGTCACCAGGGGACCGTCCGAGGACCGCGAGGACGACTTCAACCTGGGCATCTACCGCATGCAGGTGCTGGGCAAGGACCGCGCCATCATGCGCTGGCTGGCCCACCGCGGCGGGGCCCAGCACTATGCGCGGCACAAGAAGGCCGGGAAGAAGGGCCCCCTGCCCTGCGCCGTCGTCCTCGGCGCCGACCCGGGCACCATACTCGCCGCCGTGACGCCGGTGCCGGACACCCTGTCGGAGTATCAGTTCGCCGGCCTGCTGCGCGGCGCCAAGGCCGAGCTGGTCCCGTGCAAGACTGTGCCGCTGATGGTCCCCGCCAACGCCGAGATCGTGCTGGAGGGCCACGTCCTGTTCGACGAGCACGCCCCCGAGGGCCCCTACGGTGACCACACCGGCTATTATAATTCGGTCGAGACCTTCCCGGTCTTCCAGGTCACGGCCATCACCATGCGCCGCGACCCCATCTATCTGACCACCTTCACCGGCCGGCCGCCGGACGAGCCCTCGGTGCTGGGGGAGGCGCTGAACGAGGTCTTCATTCCCCTGCTGCGCGCCCAGTTCCCCGAGATCACCGACTTCTGGCTGCCGCCCGAGGGCTGTTCCTACCGCATCGCCGTGGTGTCGATGAAGAAAGCCTATCCCGGCCACGCCAAGCGGGTGATGCTGGGCGTCTGGAGCTATCTGCGCCAGTTCATGTACACGAAGTGGGTCATCGTCGTGGACGACGACATCAACGCCCGCGACTGGAAACAGGTCATGTGGGCCATCTCGACCAAGATGGACCCGGCGCGCGACATCACCGTCATCGAGAACACCCCGATCGACTACCTCGACTTCGCCAGCCCCGAGAGCGGGCTGGGCTCCAAGATCGGCCTCGACGCCACCGACAAATGGCCGCCCGAGACGAAGCGCGAATGGGGCGAGGAAATCCGCATGGACGAAACCGTCGTCGACCGGGTGTCGGAGATGTGGGACACGCTCGGCTTGCCCGGCGACAAGACGCCCATCTGGAAATAGGCCCCAAACCGTCCGTGCGCCGAACCCCGATATCAGGCGTAACATTGCGGACACAAATCTGCCTGTTTGTGCAGTGCGGCGCCCAATTCCTGAATGACGGATTTACAATGGCGGGCTAGCGTCAGGACTTCTGATTTGTGGAGTCCCGCCGTGAAGTCTGCGCTCGTTATCGCCCTCTCCCTCATGATGGCCGCACCCGCGGCCGTCGCCGTTTATCCGACTGCGGCGGACGCCCAGGTTCTGGCGGGGGGGAATGCAGCGCGCCGTCGCCCGCCGCGCCAGGTCGGCCTGTCCGAGCGGGATCGCGAACGCCTCTATGAAGCCCAAGATGAAATCATCGAGCACGAGACTGCGATCGGCGAACTGACGGCGATCACGGAGAACGGCGGGGTCCTGACCCCCGTTCAGATTCGCCAGCTGGAAGGCCGCCAACGTCGTCTGCAAAGCGCCCAGCAGACGGTTGACCGTCTGGAAGCCAAGCGCGAACGTCTCGGCGGCTGACCGGCGTTTCGGGCTCGACGCCGGGCTGACCTGCCCGCAGCTTCTCCTGATCTACGCAACCGGGCCTGTCTTGCCCCTCCCCGATCGGCTGCATGGCGTGCTGAACTGCGAGGGGATCGATCCCGTAGAGCTGCGACAGCTGGCCGGCGACGGTCGCCATGGCCTCTCTGAGAGCTGCAGGGGCAAGGACCTCGGCCTCTGCGCCGAGCCGCAAGAATTCCGTTGCGGCATGGTCGACAGACTCGATCGGCACGACGACGTCGACCCAGCCATCGACGCAGGCGCCGGCGCCGGCGGCAACCCGCGCCTGCTCGGCTCCCAGCTGCGCCAGCCATTTCAACCCCGTTTTGGACAACCGGAGGGTGGCGATCCCGGTGAAAATGTCTCCCTCAAACCGTCGCGATGTCTCTGCCCACCAGAGTGAAAGGTCAAAGCCGGGGGGCCGCTCGAACGTCGCCTCACTGACGGTCAGATCAAGAATGTTCGAGACGCGGTAGGTGCGCGGCTCGCGCCGCCCCTCAACCGCCCGCGCCGCCAGATACCACAGCCCGGCCTTCAGGATCAGCCCGAGCGGCTCCAGCTCGCGCGCCACCTCGCCCTTCCAGCTTTCATAGCGCACCGAAATGCGGCGGCTGTTCCAGACTGCCCCGGCGATAGCGGGCAGGCGCCCCGCCTCGTCCGGATCCTGACGCCAGCCGACCGGGTCGAGGTGAAACCGTCCCGCCAGGCGCCCGGCCGCCGCCTGCCGCTCGGGCGGCAGCGCGGCCAGCAGCTTCAACTGCATGGTCGTCACCGCGTCCGAAAAGCCCATCTGAGCCGCCGGCCCCGACAGGCCGCCGAGGAAAAGGGTCTCGGCCTCGGCCTCGGTCAGGCCGGTCAGTCGCGTGCGATAGCCGTCCATCAGCTGGAAGCCGCCCGACCGGCCGCGATCCGCGTAGACAGGCGCACCGGCGGCGCTCAGCTGGTCGATGTCGCGATAAATGGTCCGCACCGAGACCTCGAACTCGGCCGCAAGCGTCTCGGCCGTCATGCGCCCCCGCGTCTGGAGCAGCAGCAGGATCGAGAGCAGTCGGCTGGCGCGCATTTTTCCACACTGCCCGATAAATCCTGACAACAGGTGTCAGCTTATGGACCCCAAGGCTATGCGGCGTTCAGCAAAAGGAACCCTTCATGTCCGTCCAGTCCCTCGCTCCCCTGCCCGAACTCCACGACTTTGACTTCATCCACGGCCGCTGGACCATCGCCAACCGGCGACTTCTGACGCTCGGGGTCGCCGCCGACGACTGGGGTGAATTTCCGTCAACGGGCTGGTGAGAGCAGCGGTTGGGTGGACTGGCGAATGTCGAACAGATCGACTGCCCCGCGCGCGGCTGGACCGGCATGGCGGTCCGATCCTTCGACATCCCCGCCCGGCAATGGGTCATCCACTGGATCAGCAGCCTGAACGGCGTGCTCCAGCCGCCTGTGCGCGGCCGGTTCGATGCGGGCGGTTGTACGCTCAAGGGCGCGGACCAGTGCAACGGCTGCCCCGTCATCGCGCGCTACGTCTGGTCGGACATCACGCCCGGCAGCGCCCGCTGGACCCAGGCCTTCTCGTTCGACGACGCCGCGACATGGGAAACCAACTGGGTCATGGACTTCAAGCGGACCGCCGATTCGGGGTGACGTCGGTTCAGTTCCCGCCCTAGTGTCTCATCACGCAATGGGGGGGCCCGCTTGAGCGCATTCGAGTTCTTCTTCAGCTTCTACGGCCTGTTGCTCGGCCTGTCGGTGGCCGAACTGGTGGCCGGCTTTGCGCGGGTGCTCCACAGCCGCCGCGCCATGCGGTTCGGCTGGCTGACGCCGCTCCTGGCGGTGTTTGTCGCCGTCGATATCGCGACTTTCTGGAACCAGGCCTGGAGCATGTTCCGCTTCGCTCCGTTCAGTATGGCGCTGCTTGTCGTCGGTCTGGCCGTCGCCGCCGTCTTCTATGTGGCGGCCAGCGTGACCTTCCCGGGTCGCGAGACGGCAGAGGCCGGATCCGCCGACCTGGACGACCACTTCTGGGCCCATCGCCGCACCGTCTTCCTGTGCGTACTGATCGCCAACCTGATCATCGTGGTGGTCTATTTCGCCAATGCGAGCCTGACGGGCGAGATCACCCGGTCCATGCGATCACCCGTCTTCTGGATCGGACTGACGATCTTCATCGGCGGCACGTCGATCGGCGCCTTCTCCCGGGCACGCAAGCTGGTCATCGCCGCCCTGATCGTACTGGTGGCCTATCATGGGTTCAATGTCACCCGCTCGGCCCATGCCCTGATCCAGGCCGGCGGCTGGTCATTCAATGCGCCTCCAGCAGGCGAAGCGGTCGACTGAGCCGATCTCACGGCATCCGCCGATGGGCTGACACACCCGCTTGCCAACCCGGAAGGATCGGACGAGGACTACCGCCATGAGAACCGCCTTCGTCCTCGCCGCTGTTGCGGCCCTGTTCCCGAGTATCGCCATGGCCCAAGACCGTTCACCGGCGTCCGCCCTTCCCAACACCGCCGCCTGGGACCAGCCCTTCCTGCCGCCGGCGCCCGAGTGGGATGGCGCCTCGAAGGCCCTGTTGCGCGACGCCTCGGACCCCTGGGTGACGCCGTTCGAGGCCGATCCGGGCCATGACTTCAGCCCGACCTACGCCGACACCCGCGCCTGGTTCGACCGGCTGGACGCGGCCTCGGACCTGATCCGCCTCGAACAATTTGGAACCTCGCCCGAGGGCCGGCCGATCTACGCCGTCATCGCCTCGAGGGACGGCGCGACCCTCGATCCGTCCAAACCCGTCCTTCTGGCCCAGGCCGGCATCCACCCCGGAGAGATCGACGGCAAGGACGCGGGCATGATGCTGCTCCGCGACATCGCCTTCTATGGCAAGGACAATCTGCTGGACCGGGTCAACCTGATCCTCATTCCGATCCTCAGCGTTGACGGCCATGAGCGGTCGAGCGCGTGGAGCCGCCCCAACCAGCGCGGGCCCCGCATCCAGGGCTGGCGCAACACCGGGACAAACCAGAACCTCAACCGCGACTTCCTCAAGCTGGACCAGCCCGAGATGCGCGCCCTGATGGGGCTGGTCCACAAATACAATCCCGACCTCTACATCGACATCCACGTCACCGACGGCATCGACTATCAATACGACGTCACCTACGGCTTCAACGGCGAGGATGGCGCCTATTCCCGCTCTCCAGCGGTCTCGGCCTGGCTGAACGACGCCTACAAGCCGACCCTCAACGCCGCCCTGGAGGCCCGGGGCCATGTCCCCGGCGAACTGGTCTTCGCCATCGACGACCGCGATCCGAAAAAGGGCCTGTCGGACGGCGGCCTGGGCGAACGCTTTTCCAACGGCTGGGGCTCAGCCGCCCACATCCCGACCGTCCTGATCGAGAACCATAGCCTGAAGCCGCATGAGCAGCGGGTTCTGGGGACCTATGTCCTGCTGGAGCACGCCCTGACCCTGCTGGCGACCGAGGGCGACGCCGTCCGCGCCGCCATCACCGCCGACCGCGCCCTGCGTCCCGCCGAACTGCCCGCCAATTTCCAGAGCGACGACCAGCCCGCCTCGACCCGGCCGTTCAAGGGCATCCTGTACGACACGTTCGACAGTCCCGCGTCCGGCCGCACCGAACTGCGCTGGCTCGGCAAGGCCGATCCGGAACTGTGGCAGATGCCCTTCTACGGCTCCCACCCGACCCTGACGCTGAAACGGCCCGAGGCCTACTGGGTGCCTGCCTATCGCACCGACATCATCGAACGGCTTCGGATTCACAACGTCGCCATGGAGCCCCTCGACGCCCCACGCACCGTCGCGGTGGAGATGCTGCGGTTGAACGATCCGAAGCCTGCCGCCCGTCCCAACGAAGGCCATGTCGGTTTCACCCTGTCCGGCGTCACCGCCGAGACCCGCGACTGGACCTTCGCCCCCGGCTCGGTCCGGGTCCCAACCGACCAGCCGATGGGCGACATCGTCATGCTGCTGCTGGAGCCCCAGTCGTCCGAGAGTTTCTTCGCCTGGGGCCTGTTCCCCGAGGTGCTCAGCCGCGTCGAATATATCGAGGCCTATGCCATCGCTTCCCTCGCCGAGCGGATGCTGGCCGCCGACCCGGCGCTGAAGGCCGAGTTCGAGGCGAAACTGGCGGCCGACCCCGCCTTCGCCGCAGACGGGGACGCCCGTCTGGGCTGGTTCTATGAACGCACGCCGTTCTATGATCAGCGCTACCGCCTCTATCCCGTGGCCCGTGAGACCGTCCGATGATCCCGATTGACGCGACCGCCTTCCATCACGAAGCCATCAGCGCCGTCGCCCTGTGGACCGGGCTCAGCCTGATCCTGCTTCTGGTGCTCACGGCCCGCGTGTCCGTGCACCGCCGCGCGCTGAAGGTCTCGCTTGGCGACGGCGGCCACCCGGCGCTCAACCTGGCCGGCCGCACCTTCGGCAATGCGATCGAATACCTGCCCACCGGCCTGATCGCGATCACCCTGGTCGCCCTGCTGGGCTACAGCGCCGCGATCGTCCACGCCCTCGGCGCCGCCCTGTTCCTCGGCCGTGTCGCCCACGCCATCGGCATGAACAGCGCGAAACAGCCGGCCCTCGGCCGGATGCTGGGCATGGTTCTGACCTATCTGGCCTTCCTCGGGTCCGCCGTCCTGCTGATCGTAGGGGTCTTCCTGTAGGCCCGTCCGCATTGCAGTTGCGAAGGGGGTCGGCCATATCAGGTCATGGCCTTCGACACCCCCTCCGCCGCTGAACTCCTCCATGATCTCGTCGCCGCCGCGCTGAAGGCCGGCGCCGACGCCGCAGAGGCGGTCTCATCCGAACGCCGCTCCGCCTCCATCGGGGTCAGGAACGGCGCGCTGGAAGATGTCGAACGCGAGGAATCGCGCGACCTTGGCCTGCGCGTCTTCGTCGGCCAGCGTCAGGCCTCCGTCTCCGCCTCCGACCTGTCGCCGGAAACCCGGGCCCGGCTGGTCGAGCGGGTGGTGGCCATGGCGCGTCTGGCGCCGGAAGACCCCTGGGCCGGCCTCGCGCCCCGCGATCGCCTCACCCCGGGCCCGCACCGGGATCTGGACCTGTTCGATGGCGCCGAACGCAGCGCGGCCGAGCTGGAGGCCGCCGCCGCCGGGGCCGAGGCCGCCGCCCTGGCCATCCCCGGGGTGGCCCGGTCAGAGGGCGGCTATGCCTCTTCCAGCTCCAGTGAATGGCGACTGGTGACTTCGGACGGTTTCGACGGCGCCCATCGCGGCTCGGCCTTCTCGGTCGGCGTCGGCGTCATCGCCGAAAAGGACGGCGCCATGGAGCGCGGGGGCGACAGCCGGACGACCCGCCACCTGTCCGACCTGCCCGATCCGGCGTCGATCGGCGAGGAGGCCGGCCGTCGCGCCGTGGCCCGTGTCGGCCCGCGCAAGATCGCCTCCACCACCGCCCCGGTCATCTTCGAGAACCGTATCGCCACCCAGATCCTGTCGCCCCTGCTGGGGGCCATTTCCGGTCCGTCCATCGCGCGGGGATCGTCTTTCCTGAAGGACGACCTCGGCAAGGCCATCCTGCCGCCCGGCCTGAACCTGATCGACGATCCCTTCCGTCTCAGGGGCCTGTCGTCCGCCCCGTTTGACGACGAGGGGGTTGAGGTTGAACGCCGCGCCCTCATCGACAGCGGCGTCCTGACCACCTGGCTGCTGAACTCGGCCTCGGCCGCCCAGCTGGGCCTCCAGTCCACCGGCCACGCCTCGCGCGGTCTGGCCGGTCCGCCCGGGGTCTCGACCCACAACCTGCATCTGGAGCCGGGCGAGCTCGACTCCGTGGCCCTGCGACGTCAGGCCGGCACGGGTCTTCTTGTCACCTCCATGTTCGGCCCCTCGCTGAACGGCAATACCGGCGACTGGTCGGCCGGGGTCTCCGGCTTCTGGTTCGAGAACGGCGAGATCGCCTGGCCGGTCAGCGAGGTCACCGTCGCCGGAAACCTCAAGGCCCTGTGGATGCGGATGACGCCGGGTTCGGATCTGGAGTTCCGCGGCGGCTTTAACAGCCCGTCCCTGCTCGTCGACGCCGTGGCCATCGCCGGGAAATGAACGTGTTCGGCCCTGATCTCGACCTGATCCGGGCCGCGGCCATCGAGGCCGGCGCCCTGGCCCTGGCCGAGCGGGCCAGGGGCGTCTCCGTTCGGTCCAAACCCGGCGGCTCGCCGGTGACCAGCGCCGACTACGCCGTCGACGCCATGCTGAAAGACGCCCTGCTCTCCGCCCGCCCGGACTATGGCTGGCTGTCGGAAGAAACCGAGGACACGCCCGACCGGCTGGGCCGACGCCGCATCTTCATCGTCGACCCCATCGACGGCACCGTCGCCTTCATGAAGGACCGGCCCTGGTGGTGCATCCCCATCGCCGTGGTCGAGGACGGCCAGGTGGTCGCCGCCGCCATCCACGCCCCCATGCTGGGCGAGACCTATACGGCGAGCCTGGCCGGCGGCGCCTTCCTGAACGGTCAGCCGGTTTCAGCGTCTGCGACCGATGCCCTGGAAGACGCCGGCATCCTGGCCAGCGCCCGGATGTTCACCGATCTGCACTGGCCGGAGCCCTGGCCGCCGATGCGATTCGAGAACCGCAACGCCCTGGCCTACCGGATGTCGCTGGTTGCCGCCGGGATGTTCGACGCCGCCGTCGCCTTCACCCCCCGCTGGGACTGGGATGTGGCGGCGGGCGCCCTGGTGGCGGCGGAAGCGGGGGCGATCGTCACGGATCATCAGGGCGGCGGCTGGAGATTCAACCGCCCGGACCCGCGTCAACCCGGCATGGTCTGTGCGGCTGCCGCGCTCCATCCGTTGATCATTGCGCGCACTCGGCATATTCCGCTGGCAGAACAGGACTGAGGTCGGGGTTGGCGAACGCCCGTCTTTCCGCCCAGATGTCGGTCCATACGCCCTCGCGCCTCCCCGCCCACGAGATCTGACCCCATGCCCGACACCTCCGCTACCGATACGCCCCAGCTGCTTCACCTCGTCATCGGCGGCGAGTTGCGCCACCTGGACGCGCCAGTTTTCCGCGATCTGACCAAGGTCGAGTTCGTCGGCGCCTTCGGCAGCTACGCCGAGGCCAGGGCGGCGTGGAAGGCCCGGGCCCAGGCCACGGTCGACAACGCCCATATGCGCTACTTCATCCTGCACGCCCACAAGATGATCGACCCGCGCGGCGACGCCGCCCACTAGGGTCGATGGAACCCGGCCGGCTGTCCGTCGTTAGGAAGGCCCCATGACCGCCATCCTGCTTGTTCTTGCCCTGCTGATCTTTGGCGCAGGGGTCGTCGCCTGGGGCGTCCATATGCACGCTGTCTGGACGCGAGACGCGGCCCGGGCGAAACTGCGGGGACTGCCGCCCTCCAGCCGCCCCCCGGCGCCGCGCCTCGTGCCGGGTCAGGTCGCCATGCCTGACCGGGCGGGCGTTGATCCTTTCGCCCACGTCGCCGACACACCGCTAGAGGATGTCCGCTCATGACCTTGTTCGGCACGACCCTCGACCCCGCCGCCATCGCCAGTCTCGCCGGTCTGCTGGCGACGCTGGCCCTGTGGATCTTCGTCCTGGGGGGCGAACGCCGCCGGGTGCGCTGGTTCCGCGATTGGGAAGCCGCCCGAAAGGCCCGGCGCGATGCGGAACTCGCCGCCGAACAGGCTAAAACTCCAGGCGGCGGCGCCAGGCGCGGCCCCTGGGGCTGATCCTCGGCGCACGGCGAAGGCGGGGCCAAGCCAGGGGCCGCGTCCCTAGCCGCCCGCCGTCGCCCGACGGCCGAGGTGGATGCCGCATTCGGTCTTGTCGACGCCCGCCCAGCGACCGCCGCGCGCATCTTCCCCCTGCTCCACCGGCCGCGTGCAGGGCCAGCAGCCGATAGAAGGATAGCCCTGATCGACCAGCGGGTGACGGGGCAAATCCTCGCCCTGAAGCCAGGTCGACAACCGTTCCGCCGTCCAGTCGTAGAGGGGATTGACCCGGATACGGCCCTCGAACGCCTCGAACGGGGCCAGTTCGGCCCGGTCGACGGTCTGGTGTCGCTTGCGTCCGGTGACCAGGGCGTCCGCGCCCTGCAAGGCCCGCTCCAGCGGCCGGACCTTGCGCAGGTCGCAGCAGGCGTCGGGGTCGGTGCGCCAGAGGTCGTCTTTCGGATCGCGGCGCGCCCGGTCCAGGGGATCGGGCGTCACCAGCCGCACATCCGTCAGCCCCAGCCGATCCGACAGGGCCTTGCGATAGGCCAGGGTCTGCAGGAAATGCATTCCGGTGTCGAGAAACACCACTGGCGTCGACGGGTCGACGCGGGCGACCAGCGCCAGCAGCACGACCGACTCGGCGCCGAACGACGACGTCACAACGGGGTTCAGACCCACGGCCGGGTCCAGGGCGATCCTGAGGATGTCCTCGGCGTCCGCCCCGCGCGCCCGAAGGTTCAACGCCTCGACCTGCTGCTCGAGCGACGACGTCGCGCCGCCATCGCCGCTTCTGCGCCGCCAGACCGGGAGTTCGGCATCCGCAGCCGGCTGAAAGGCTGCACTGAACACAGTGTCCATCCGCTCCCAGACCGCCACATCTGCATCCGCCCCCAGCACCACGCCGTCGAAACCCGACCGGCGCAGATGCCGGACCTGATCCGGAAGCAGGGCGCCGGCCGCGATCAACCGGCCGTCGTAACCGCGCTCACGCAGCACCGCCGCCAGCGAAAAACCCCGCCCGTCACGAAAGGCCGGAAAGTCGAGCACCAGAGTATCCACGCCCACGGCCACCACAGCCTCGACCTCTTCCAGCGGCGTCGTGACCGACAGACGGGCGGCGCCTTCCGGCGCGGCTTCAAGCCACTGCATCGAACGTCTCATAGATGGCCTCGCGGAACGGGTCGGCGCCGAGGCGTCGGACGGTGTCGATGAACCGCTCGCCCTCGGCGCGCACCTCCAGATAGCGATCCAGGGCCCGGGCAATGGCGGGCGCCACCTCGTCCGCCGGCAGGCTGCGGCCGACGATCTCGCCCAGGGCCGCCCGTTCGTCCGGAGAGCCGCCGACGGTGATCTGGTAGTATTCCTCGCCCTTCCGGTCGACGCCCAGAACGCCGATGTGGCCGACGTGGTGGTGGCCGCAGGCGTTGATGCAGCCGCTCATATTGATCCGCAGCGGCCCGACCCGCTCCTGATAGTCCAGATCCGCCAGCTGTTTCGACAGGGCCTGGGCGACCGGGATCGAGCGGGCATTGGCCAGCGAGCAATAGTCCAGCCCCGGGCAGGCGATGATGTCGGTGGCGAGGTCGGCGTTGGGCGTGGCCAGACCTGCGGCCAGAAGTTCGCGCCAGAGGGCGGGCGTGTCATCCAGCCGGACGTGCGGCAGGACCAGGTTCTGCTCATAGGCAGCGCGAACCTCGTCGAACGAATACCGCCCGGCCAGATCGGCCACGACGTCCATCTGGGCGTCGGTGATATCGCCCGGGACGCCGTCCAGCGGCTTCAGTGAAATGACCACAGAGGCATAGCCGGCCTGTTTGTGGCGGCGGACGTTGTTGCGGCTGAACCGGGCGAAGTCGGGGTCGGCCAGAACGGCGCGGTCGAAGGCCCCGGACGTCTTCGGCAGGTCCGCGAACGGCGGCGCGGCGAAATAGGCCTGGATCCGCGCCAGTTCGGCGTCGGGAACCCGCAGGTCCTCACGCCTCAGGGTGGCGAAATGAGCGTCGACCTTCTCGCGGAAGGCGTCGATGCCCAGCGAGGCGACGAGGATCTTGATCCGCGCCTTGTGGATGTTGTCGCGACGCCCCTCCAGATTCCAGGCCCGGATGATGGCGGTCAGATAGGCCAGCAGATCCCGCCCGGGCACGGCCGGGGCGATCTCCTGACCGATATGCGGCAACCGGCCCTGTCCGCCGCCGACGAAGACCCGGAAGGCGGTGTCGCCGTCATCTCCCCTCACGATCTGCAGACCCACGTCGTGGGTGCGGATGGCGGCGCGGTCGGTCCCGGCCCCGATGACGGCGATCTTGAACTTGCGTGGCAGGAAGCTGAATTCCGGGTGGATCGTCGACCACTGGCGGATGATCTCGCACCACGGCCGCGGATCCTCGATCTCGTCGGCGGCGGCTCCGGCGAAGACGTCCGTGGTGGTGTTGCGCACGCAGTTGCCGCTGGTCTGGATGGCATGCATCTCGACGTCGGCCAGATCGCTGAGGATCGCCGGCAGATCGGTCAGGGCCGGCCAGTTGAACTGGATGTTGGACCGGGTGGTGAAGTGGCCATAGCTCTTGTCGTAAGTGCGGGCGATGTGCGCCAGCCGCCGCATCTGGGCGCCGTTCATGACGCCATAGGGCACGGCGACGCGCAGCATATAGGCGTGCAGCTGCAGATAGACGCCGTTCATCAGCCGAAGCGGCTTGAATTCGTCCTCGGTCAGGGCGCCGGACGCACGGCGCCCGACCTGGTCCCGGAACTCCTCGACCCGTTCGCGGACAAGGGCGGCGTCGAACTCGTCGTAGCGATACATCAGGCGGGCCCCGCAGCTTGGGAAGGTTTCTTCAGGCTGTTGCCGACGGTCGGCCCGGCCGAACGGATGGTCTCTTTCAGCCGATCGCGGCCGGAGGGGGTGTGGCCCACGACCTCGACCAGATACGGATTGACGAAGACCGCCGGATTGCCCGCCGCTCCGGCCAGGACGACCTCGGCCGCCTCGGGCTCGAACACGCCCGCAAGCGACAGGCTTTCGACCGGCGCCCCGCCGGCGTCGGCATAGATGACGCGACCGTCGGACAGGCGGTTGGCGGTGATGATCTTCATGCGACCATCTCCGCGCGAACGTCGAGCTGGGCGGCGCTGAACGCCGCACATTCGCCCACGAACAACAGGGCCGGACCCGTCAGGTTCGCGCGTGCGACCATGTCGCCGAGGTCCGCCAGGGCGCCGTTGATGACCCTCTCGTCCGGGCGGCTGCCGTTCTCGACGACGGCGACAGGCGTCTGCGGATCGCGCCCCGCCCCGATCAGGGCGGCGGCGGTCCCGGCCGCACGGCCGGCGCCCATATAGACGGCCAGGGTCTGGTTCGGTCCGGCAAGCCTCTTCCAGTCGGGAGCGACGCCGCCGGGCTTTTCCTGTGCCGTGACGAAGGTCACCGACTGGGCGTGGTCGCGGTGGGTCAGGGGAATGCCGGCCGAGGCGGCGCAGCCCAGGGCCGCCGTAATGCCGGGTACGACGAAGACGGGGACGCCGGCCCGACGCATGGCCTCCAGCTCCTCGCCGCCGCGTCCGAAGATGAAGGGATCGCCGCCTTTCAACCGGACCACGCGCTGACCCTTGCGCGCCTCCTCGATCATCAGCTGTTCGATCTGGTCCTGCGGCACCGAATGATCGCTGCGGCTCTTGCCGACATAGAGCCTGTGCGCATCGCGGCGGGCGCGGTCGAGGATGGCCTCGGGCACCAGCCGGTCGTGGATGATGACATCCGCGTCCTGAAGCACGCGCAGGGCCTTGAGCGTGAGCAATTCGGGATCGCCGGGACCGGCCCCGACGATATGGACCACGCCCTGTTCGGGAGCGGCGACATTCAGCAGGCGCAGCATCTCGCGACGCGCCTCGGCCGTGCGTCCGGCGGCGGCGAGATCGGCGGCGGGGCCGCGGAAGGCCTTCTCCCAGAACCGCCGCCGCGCCATGAAGTCGGGAATGGAGGCGATGACGGTGTCGCGCAGCTCGCGCGCCAGCTTCGCCACCTGGGTCAGGCCGGCCGGCAGGACCGCCTCGATCCGGCTGCGTATGTCGCGGGCCAGGATGGGCGCCGAGCCGCCGGTGGCGATGCCGATCACCACCTCGTCGCGGTCGATCAGGGCCGGGGTGTGGAAGTCGCTGAGTGCGGGCCTGTCGACGACATTGACCTGGGCGCCGGCGGCGCGCCCCAGCCGCGCCAGATCGAGGGCGACGGCGTCATCCTCGATGGCGATGAAGACCAGACGGGCCCCCGCAAGGTCGGATGCAAAGGGTAGACGTTCGATAGGGTCCGGCCCGTCCTGCAGGGCGCCGGGACCGACGGGCGCGCCCGTCGGGGCGAACCAGACCAGGTCGGCCGGCGTCTTGCAGAACAGCCGCAGCTTGGCCAGGGCGGGCTCGCCATCGCCGATGATGACGACGCGGGCGCCGTCCATGGGAATAGAGGCGAGGAAGACGCGCATGGAACTCTTTCCGGCAAAGGGGCCAGGACAAGGGTCCGGGGTAGCGGCGCGCCTGCCCCTGCGACAAACGAGTTTGTCTCCACGGACTGACAGCATTTCTATCGCTTTGGCCGACACCGCCCTGACGAACAGATTTTCTGAAGACGCCGCCCAGAAGAAGTCGTTGGCGAACCGCCTCTCGCCTCGCCTAAGCCGACGGCCCGTCCCGGAGGCCTGATGTCCGATATCCTCGCAATCGATCGCCCCGCCCCGGCCGCCGCCGTCGGCCAGTCGGCCTTCCACGCGCCGCGCATCCTCTGGACCCGGCGCTGGACAGACCGGCTGTTCAGCTTTGCCGTGGAGCGACCGGAGGACTTCCGTTTCCGTTCGGGCGAGTTCGTCATGATCGGCCTGCCCGACCCCGACGGCGGCAAGCCCGTCCTGCGCGCCTATTCCATCGCCAGCCCGGCCTGGTCGGACGAGATCGAATTCTATTCCATCCGGGTTCCGGACGGCCCCCTCACCTCACGCCTGTCCCGGCTTGAGGCGGGGGACGCCATACTGCTGGGCCGGAAACCTACAGGGACCCTGGTGCTGGATGCGCTCACAGGCGGCGAACGCCTGTTCCTGATCGCCAGCGGCACGGGCCTTGCGCCATGGCTGAGCGTGATCCGGGACCCTGAAACCTGGGACCGGTTCCAGACCGTCATCGTCACCCATACGGTGCGGGAGGCGGCGGACCTCGCCTATCGCGACGTCCTGACCCGGGGCCTTCTTGACGATCCGCTGGTGGGCGAAGCCGCAGCGGGCAGGCTGCACTACTATCCCACCGTGACGCGCCAGCCCCTGGAGACGCCCGGTCCGATAAACGAGGGCCGCATCACCGAACGCATCGACAGCGGGGCCCTGTTCGCCGACCTCAATCTGGCGCCTGGCTTCGATCCCGGCCGCGACCGCGTGATGCTGTGCGGCTCGACCGCCATGATCCGCGACGTGGCCGCCCGGCTGGAGGCGGCGGGCCTGACCGAAGGCTCCAACGCCGCCCCAGGACAATATGTGCTAGAACGCGCCTTTGTCGGCTGAACCATAAGCAAATCTATCGCGCCCGCCAGTTTTGATCCCTCGACCCGCAGTGTGGAACGGGGTTTGAGTGGCGGTTCACGAGGCTACCCATGACGCTCGCCCCCTCCCTGACCGACCAGACCGGACGCACAAGAACGGCGTCACAGGGTCGTTTCCGCCTCTCGCCGCATCTGCGCCGTCTGGAGGCCGAGGCCATCGAGATCTTCCGGGAGGTCGCCGCCACGGCGCGCAATCCGGTGATGCTCTATTCCATCGGCAAGGACTCCGGCGTCCTTCTGCATCTGGCGGCCAAGGCCTTCTACCCCGCCCCGCCGCCCTTCCCCCTGTTGCACGTCGATACGACCTGGAAGTTCCGCGACATGATCCGGCACCGGGACGCCGTCGCCGAGACCTATGGCGCGCGGCTGATCGTCCACGTCAATCAGGATGGGCTGGATCGCGGCGTCAGCCCTGTGGCCTCGGGCTCCTCCCTGCACACCCAGGTAATGAAGACCGACGCGCTGAAACAGGCGCTGGATCTGCATGACTTCGACGTGGCCTTCGGAGGCGCGCGCCGCGACGAGGAGGCCAGCCGTGCGAAAGAACGCATCTTCTCCTTCCGCAGTCCTGGCCACGTCTGGGACCCGCGGCGTCAGAAGCCGGAGCTGTGGCGATTGTGGAACTCGGCCCTCGCGCCCGGCGAAAGCCTGCGCGTCTTCCCCCTGTCCAACTGGACCGAGCTGGACGTCTGGACCTACACCCGGGCCGAGGGCATTCCGGTCGTACCGCTCTATTTCTCGGCCCCCCGCCCTGTGGTGGTGCGCGACGGGGCCCTGATCGTGCGCGACGACGAGCGGCTGCCTCTGCTGCCCGGAGAAACACCGCAACTGCGTCAGGTCCGGTTCCGATCGCTTGGCTGCTATCCCCTGTCGGCGGCGGTCGAGTCCGACGCGGCCGATATCGACGCTGTCATCGACGAACTGCTCACCACCCGCTCTTCGGAACGCAGCGGTCGACTGATCGACGCCGACGAGACCGCCTCCATGGAGCGCAAGAAGCGCGAGGGCTATTTCTGATGGACGGAGAAGCCCTGACCATGCGGTCCCATCGCAGTTTTGACGACCACGCAGCGCAGGACCACCTGCGTTTCCTGACCTGCGGCTCGGTGGATGACGGCAAGTCCACCCTGATCGGCCGCCTGCTGTATGACACCGGCCAGATCCCCGACGACCAGCTGGTGAAACTGGGGCGAGACAGCCGCCGGTTCGGCACGAACGGAGAGGAACTCGACTTCGCCCTGTTGCTGGACGGGCTGGAGGCCGAGCGCGAACAGGGCATCACCATCGATGTGGCCTGGCGCTATTTCTCAACCCCGCGCCGCAACTTCATTGTCGCCGATACGCCCGGCCACGCCCAGTACACCCGCAACATGGCCACCGGCGCCTCAGGCTGCGACGCCGCCGTCATCCTGATCGACGCCACGCGCGGACTGACCGACCAGACCCGGCGGCACAGCCGGATCGTCTCCCTGTTCGGGATCCGGCACGTCATCCTGGCCGTGAACAAGATCGATCTTGTCGGCCATGACCCGGCGGTGTTCGAGGCCATCGCCGCCGACTATGCCGCCTTCGCCGCCGACCTCGGCTTCCGGACCGCCCTCCCCGTGCCGATCAGCGCCCGCCATGGCGACAATGTCGCGGCGCGGTCTCCGGCCCTGGCCTGGTATGACGGCCCGACGCTGATCGAGGCCCTGGAACAGGTTCCGGTCGAGGACGGGCGGCTGGATCGGCCGTTCCGTTTCCCGGTCCAGTACGTCAACCGGCCGGCACAGGACTTCCGGGGCTATGCCGGCACCGTGGCGTCGGGCCGCATCCACGCCGGCGACCGGATCGTGGTCAATCCCTCCGGCCAGTCCGCCAGCGTCGCCCGCATCGTCACATGGGAGGGCGACCGCGCCGAGGCCGTGGCGGGGGACGCCGTCACCCTGGTGCTGGACGAACATCTGGACGTCTCGCGCGGCGACGTCCTGTCTCTGCCTGCCGACCGGCCCGCCTCGGTTGACCGGTTCTCGGCCACCCTCCTGTGGATGGACGAGCGGCCCCTGTCGCCCGACGGCGCCTATCGCCTGCGCATCGGCGCCCGGACCACCCCCGCCCGCGTCAGCCTGTCCAAAGACCACGAAGCCGGACTGGTGCTGAACGGGATCGCCGAGGCCGTCGTCGCGGTAACCTCTCCCATCGCCTTCGACGCCTTCTCCGATGATCCGGCCCTGGGGGGCTTCGTGCTTCTGGATCGTGAGACCGGAGCCGTTGCCGCGGCCGGCATCGCCCTGGCGCCGTTGAACCAGGCCCGCAACATCTACACGACGGCCGGCTCGGTTCAGCCGGCAGACCGGGCGCGGCTGAACGGCCATTCCGGCGGCGCGGTCTGGCTGACGGGCCTGTCGGGCTCCGGCAAATCGACCATCGCCACCGCCCTGGAACTGCAGTTGCATGCGCGCCGGGTCAGGACCGTCCTGCTCGACGGCGACAATCTGCGCCACGGGCTAAACCGAGACCTCGGCTTTTCGACCGCCGATCGCGAGGAGAACGTCCGTCGCACCGGCGAGGTCGCACGACTGTTCTCCGACGCCGGGGTGATCGCCCTGTGCGCCCTGATCTCGCCCCGTGCCGCCGGGCGTCAGGCCGTCAGGGAACGGCTGACCCCCGATCGCTTCCTTGAGGTCTTCGTCGACACCCCGATCGACACGTGCCGCGCGCGCGACCCCAAGGGTCTGTACGCCCGGGCGGACGCCGGACAGATCGCCGACCTGACCGGCGTCGGCTCGGCCTATGAGGCGCCACTGTCGCCCGATCTGGTCCTCGACACCACCGCCACTTCGCCCGAGGTCGCCGCCGACCGGATTCTGTCGCTTCTGGAAGCCCGGGGCTGGATCCCGGCAGACTGACGACCGGAGGCGTCAGCGCGCGATGCGGACGATGGCGCCTTCGGCCGGGTCAGAGACGCCGTCAGCCAATTTGCGGACCACGGCGGCTGCGGCCTCCAGACCGTGGTGTTCGACGATCCGGATCCAGGGCGAGGCGGGATCGACAACCCGCGTGAAAAAGGCCTTCTGGTCCTCCAGAAACTGCTCATAGAAGGCGTGCAGCGTGCCCCGCGCCCGGTGCGCGTCCAGACAGGTCGCGGCGAAGAAGAACTCGGGCTTCGGCCCGATCAGATCCGGATCGTCCTTCGGAAATTCGTCGCCCTGGGTCGAGCCGACCAGACAGTCGTATTTCAGCGCCTCGCCGAACCGGGCATGAATCCGCCGCCTGAGGCCCGGATCGCCCGCCAGATCGAGATAGAGGGTCGGAACGTCCTTCGGCAGGGCCTCGACGTCGTCGTAGCCGGACACGGCGTCATAGGCGCCCAGCCCCTCGACGAAGTCCCGGTTCCGGCCGCCGGTCAGGCCGACCAGCCGCACATCGTCCTGCGCCAGACAGTGGGCCGCCCCATAGGCCGTCTTGCTGGAGGCGCTGGACACCACAATCTGGCGCGCGCCGAAAAAGTCCCGCTCCCTCAGGAAATCGACCGCCGTATAGGAGGTGACGAACAGGGGCCGAAACAGGGCCTCGGCGTTCTCCAGATCGGGCGAATAATGCCGGTCGGCGGCGCACAGGACATAGCGGTTGTAGATGTCCGGCACGGCCTTGCGCCACGGCGAGGCGTCGGCAAATCCGCCCCGGCTGATCTTTTCCGCCTGGACGGTCAGGGTGTCGGACATCGGGAAATAGCCGAAAACCCGCGCCCCGATCTCGACCCCCTCGGCCCGCGACCGCACCACATCGGCGAAGCCCCAGACCGGCATCAGGCCGTAGCCGTCCCGCCCTGTGGGAAACACCCTCCAATAGCCGATCGAGTCGCCATAGGCGGCATAGGTGATGTTGTTCGTCGTGAGGGAAAACCTGTCCAGCGCCAGGACGACCTCGCCCTCCGCGAGGGCGCCGACGCGGGGCGTCGCCTCCAGAAGCGTGTCGCCGAGGTCAGCCTTGCGGGTCATCAATCGGTGGTCGGCATCGGACATGGCGTGTCTCCCTGAAAGTTGGCCGCAGGACCCTAGCGACTCTTTCGCCTTACGCAGGAGAAGCTTTGGCAACCGCCGCGAACTCCACACGGCGATAGCGGACGCTCGACCTTGGCCGCCGCAGGGTCTATGGCCGTCCCGGCCGCGGCGTCCTGTGCGCATGCGGCCGCTCCTGACCTCCCCGCCTGCCCAGAGGAGACGCGGCGATGCTGCGCGACCCGTCCGTCAAATACCGCCCGTTCCCGCAAGTGGACCTGCCCGACCGCCTCTGGCCGTCGCGGACGATCACCCGGGCGCCGCGCTGGCTTTCGACCGACATGCGCGACGGCAACCAGGCCCTGATCGACCCGATGAACGCCGAGAAGAAGCAGCGCTTCTTCGACCTGCTGGTGAAGATCGGCATCAAGGAGATCGAGGTCGGCTTCCCCTCGGCCGGCGCGACCGAGTTCGACTTCATCCGCGGACTGGTCGATCGCGACGCCATCCCCGAAGACGTCATGCCCCAGGTCCTGACCCAGGCCCGGGCCGACCTGATCGAGACCACCTTCAACAGCCTGGACGGGGCGAAGGCCGCCGTCGTCCACGTCTATAACGCCGTCTCCCCGGCCTGGCGCCGGATCGTCTTCGGCATGGACCGGGCCGAGGTGAAGGACATCGCCGTCACCGCCGCCAAACTGCTGCGCGATCAGGCCGCCCGCCGTCCGGCCACCGACTGGCGCTTCGAATACAGCCCAGAGACCTTCTCCACCGCCGAACTCGACTTCTCTATCGAGTGCTGCGAGGCGGTCATGGACATCCTGCAGCCGACCCCGGAACGGCCGTTGATCCTGAACCTGCCGGCCACGGTCGAGGCGGCGACGCCCAACATATACGCCGACCAGATCGAATGGTTCGGCCGCAACATCCCGCGCCGCGACAGTGTCATCATCTCGGTCCATCCGCACAACGACCGGGGCACCGGCGTGGCCGCCGCCGAACTGTCGATCATGGCCGGCGCCGACCGGGTCGAGGGCTGTCTGTTCGGCAACGGCGAGCGCACCGGCAATGTCGACCTGGTCACCCTGGCCCTGAATCTCTACACCCAGGGCGTTGATCCGGAACTGGATTTTTCGGACATCGGCGAGGTCGTCAAGACCGTCGAATACTGCAACCAGCTGCCGGTCCACCCGCGCCATCCCTATGCCGGGGAACTGGTCTTCACCGCCTTCTCGGGCAGTCACCAGGACGCGATCAAGAAGGGCTTCGCCGCCCAGGCCGCGCGCAACGACCAGCTGTGGGACGTCCCCTATCTGCCGATCGACCCGGCCGACATCGGCTGTTCGTATGAGGCGGTGATCCGCGTCAACTCCCAGTCGGGCAAGGGCGGGGTCGCCTGGATTCTGGAGCAGGACAAGGGGCTGAAACTGCCCAAACGGCTCCAGGCGGACTTCAGCCGCCCGGTTCAGGCCCTGGCCGACAGTCTGGGCCGCGAACTGAACGCCGCCGACATCTGGCGGGCCTTCCAACAGACCTATCACCTGAACGGCGACCAGACCCTGAAGCTGATCGACTATCAGGAGGGCGCCGTCGTGGGCGGCGAGCGCGTCTTCTCGGGCCGCATCAGCCTGGACGGGGAGACGCGCCACGTCAGCGGACGCGGCAATGGCCTGATGTCCAGCGTGCTCGACGCCCTGCGCGACGGTCTGGGCGTCGATCTCGACATCGCCGACTATCAGGAACACGCCATCGGCAACGGCGCCGACGCCCAGGCGGCCGCCTATGTCGAATGTCGCACCTCGAAAGGCGCGACCGTCTTCGGCGTCGGCATCGACGCCGACGTCGCCACAGCCTCGGTCAAGGCCCTGCTCAGCGCCGCGACGACCGCGCGGGCCTGACGTCGGGTCGGTTGAGGCGGATTTCGCTTCGGCTTGTCAATGAAGCCGTAAATCACGGCTTCGGCTGGCCTGGGGCCATATCGACTGAGCGCGAGGCGGGGGTCGGTACGAAATCCGGGTCAAACAGACAGGGCTCGCCATAGGCGGGCGCCAGAACCGCACAGCGGGCCGCGATCGAGGCCGGGTCGGGCCTCTCACCCTTTTCGATCCAGGCCATCAGGCTGTGCAGCAGGGCCGCGTATTCCGGCGTGCTCAGCTTCGAATGCTGATCCTCGTCGGTGAAGGTCTGGACCAGCAGGTCTCCTCGCCCGGCCCGGTCCACCGTCTCGCGATACAGGGCCTCGACCCCGACGAAGACGGTCGGATCCTTCTTCGCGTGAATGCTCACCGTCGGCAGGACGATCAGGCCGCTGAGGTCGGCGTCATAGGCCAATTGCGCCACCGCCCCAGGATCGGCCGCAAACCGCTCGACTCCGGCGTTCAGGGCCGCGTCATCGTCCGACCCGGCATAGACGGTGTCGGCGTTGTCGAACGGATTGAGCCCGCCCAGACGCGTATGGACCATGTCCTGGAACAGGTTGGTGGCCCAGGCCAGGTGGGCGACCAGCGCGCCCTCCTCGATGCCGACCACCGTCAGGATGTTGTGCAGCGCCCGGGCCTGTTCCGCCGTGCGTTGCGCGGCGGGCCTGTCCAGGCCCGTGCAGTCATTGACCCGGGCGGTCAGCTCGGCCCGGGTCATGCGCCCCCCCGCCGGCAACCCCTGCCACAGCGGATACTGCGTCTCGGAGGGACGTGGGTGGTTGCGGCAATAGAACTGATAGACGGCCCTCAGGTCGGCGCGGAAGACGTAACCGCGCGTGCCGCCCGCGACGAGGCCGTTCGACAGCATCACCCCGTCGTAGTTGCGGTTGCCGTCGGCGTCGATCGCATAGAGTTCCGCCGCCTTGGCGGCGACATTCCCGCCCCACGACTGGCCGTGCAGGATAGTGTGCTTCGGCTGGCCGAACAGGGCCCAGAAGACGCGCCGGACGATGTCGGTGTCTTCCGCCGCCATCCGAACGCCATAGCCGCCGCGTCGGTAGGTCGAGCCGATCCAGGCATAGCCCTCCCGCACCGTGACGGCGAACCGCTGCAGGTCCTCGACCGGATCGTCGAGCCCCGGCGTTCCGGTGCGGGGACCGCCATGGGCGTGCACGACCAGAGACCCGTTCCACTCGGCCGGGATGGCGATCCAGTAGAAGGCGCCCTGGGCCGTGCCGCCACGCCAGCACCGGACGCCGTCAGGCAGACCGGACGGACAGGGCGCCGCCGACGGCCCGCCCGCCACCGGCGCCGGTGCCGGGGCGTGGACGGGCGTCTGCCCGGCATGGGCGAGCGGGGCGAACCCCGCCCAGACGGCGGCTACCGCCACGAAAGCTGCAATCGAGCGCACCGTCATCGCCATGCCTCTACGCCTCAGAAGGTCTTGCTGACCCGGGCGTACCAGTAGCGGCCATAGGGACGGTGAACCGAACCCAGATAGCCGCCGTCGGCCAGGGGCGGACCCTCATCGGCCGCATCGCGCACCCCCACCCGGACCCGGGCGCCGGCCGCAAAGCCCTCTTCGCCGAACTCGTAGTCGCCATAGAGGTTGACCAGGAACTGGCTGTCCACGATCCAGGGCTGTCCCGTGGAGCTGAGCAGCGACGTCTGCTCGATCTCGCTGACGTACTGGGTCGACAGACCCGCACGCCACGGCCCCTTGCGCCAGCTGACGCTGGCGTTGATCCGCCATTCCGGCCGCCCGCCCTGACCGATCAACTGGCTGGAGTCGGGCAAAGGCGTCAGGGCATTGATCCTTCCATCCGCCCGCGCTGCATACAGGCCATCGACGATTTCGCCCGGATCGCGTGAGAAGGTCAGCAGCTGGGAGGCATTGACCTTGACGCTGAACGTCCCCCAGGCCGTGCGGCGCTTCGTCCAGCTGACGCCATAGTCCAGACCCTCGACGGTCTGCGGCAGCAGATTGATGAACCGGTCCTGGATGCTGAGGATGTCGCCGACCGGCGTCAGGCCCGTACCGGCGAAGAAGGCCACGTCGTCGGCGTTCGGGGCGGCGCGAGTGACCAGGGGGTTTGAACCGCCCTCCATCCGCATCAGATAGTCCAGGGCACGGGCGTTCTGGCCGCCCAGCAGACCGACAATGTCGGTCTGTTCGATCTTCCAGCGATCCACGGTGAAGGTGAAGTCGCCAAGTGCCTCGGGCAGGAAGCGCGGCTGGAAGACCAGCCCCACTGACTGGTTGGTGCTCTCTTCCGGCTTCAGGTCCGGATTGCCCGAGATCAGCAATGAGGCGCTGCCCGAGCGGCTGCAGGCGTTGAAGCCGGCGATCCGGCCCGCGCGCAGGTCGGCTTCGCATTTGTAGTAGTCGTTGCCGCTGTTCAGCCGGGCGTACTGGGTGGCGTTGACCTGTTCCAGGTTGGGGGCGCGGAAGCCTTCGGAATAGGAGGCGCGCACGCGCAGGCCGTCGACGATGTCCCAGGCCATGGCGATCTTCGGCTTGGCCACCGAACCGAAGTCGGAATAGTGCTCGGCCCGGCCGGCGATCTGAAGGTCAAGGCTGTAGACCAGCGGGATGTTCATCTCCGGCGACACGACCGGAACCGCGAACTCGATGAAGGCGCCCGCGACCGTCCGGTCGCCTTCGGTGTCCGGGTTGGGGCTGACGGCGGACACGTTCGAGAGGTTGCGCACGCCCGACACCATGTCGACGAAGGTGAACGTACCGTCCAGGTTCTGGTCGCGATCATCCGACTGGGTCTCGCGACGCACCTCGATCCCGGCGGCCACGCCGACGGGGCCGCCGGGCAGGGTCATGAGGTCGCGACGCGAGATCTTGAAGTCGGCCAGGGCCAGGGTGGTGCGCGACACCCGCTTCATATCGAAGGTGATGGCGTCAATGGCCGCTTGGGACGAGGCCACACAGTCGCGATAGCTGGTGGTGTCGACACAGCCGCCGCCGAACGGATTATAGGCATCCGGCGTGGACAGGGCGAGCTGGGCCTGCAGCTTCGTCATGTTGATGTTGGGCGAGATGTCCTCGGCCTCGGCCTCGGAATAGAGCAGCGCCGTCTCCCAGTCGAAGCCACGCCATTCGCCGCGCAGGCCGCCGAGCGCACGGGCCTGATAGTTCTTGACCGTGACCGCCTGGAAGCCGGCATCCACGAAGCGGTAGTTGGCCAGCCTCACCGGCAGGCCCGCAGACGGCACATTGGTCAGGTTCGGCAGACGGTTGGGATTGGCGGCGCCGTTGGCGAAGGCGACCGGCCCGAACGGGTTGTAGTAGTTGCTGGCGGGGATCCACAGGCCGTTCAGATTGACCACGGGGGGCTGGATCGCCTTGCTCTCGGCGGCATAGAGGCCCAGCTCACCGAAGGCGGTGACGTTCGGCGTCAGCTCATAGCGGCCGGTGGCGAACAGGTTCAGCCGCTCGACCGACGGCCGCACCGTCGTGCCGTAGCGGGTGTCGTAACGCAGGTCGCGATTGGCGCCGGTATAGGCAACCGTGCCGCTGACCAGGCAGGTGTCGCCCAGATCGACACCGACGCAGCCCATGGTCTCCGGCTGATAGTGGAAGGCCCCGGCCGCCGTTGTCAGCACAACCCCGTTTGAGCGCGGCCGCAGGGCATTCGTCGTCGCGGGCACTGCCAGCTGGGCCCAGGGCGAATGCGACGACCGGCCGTCCGGCACATTGCTGGTCTCATAGCCCGCGTACTGCGAGAAGAAGGGCCGCATGTCGTCGCTGCGCGTGAAGTCCTGTTCGTCCGCCATCAGGGCCGAGCGATCCGCATAGCTGGCGAACAGGGAGACATTGCCGCGCTCGAAGTCCTTGCCGGCAAAGACATTGGCCTCGAACTCGCGCAGGCCGGTTCCTTCGGCGCCGCCATACTGCAGATCCATGGTCAGGCCGTCGAAGTCATCCTGCAGCACTGTGTTGACCACACCGGCCACCGCATCGGCGCCGTAGATGGCCGCCGCCCCGTCCAGCAGGACCTCGAGACGCTCCAGCCCGGACACTGGCACGGCGTTGGAGTTGAAGCTCTGGACCGGCACAGTGCCCGTATCGGAGGTGCCCTGGCTGGTCGGGTGCTGGACCAGACGGCGGCCGTTCAGCAGGACCAGGGTGTTGCCGACGCCCAGAGAGCGCAGGTTGACCGAGTTGACGTCCCCACGCGCCGAGTTGGAGGTCTGGGGATTGTTGGCGCTGTCGAACAGGACGTCGCCCATCTGGGGGATGGAGCGGAACAGGTCGTCGCCCGAAACGGCGCCGGTCGCCGCGATCTCTTCCTGGCCGAACACGACCACCGGCAGGGCCGCCGTGGTCGAGGCGCCCCGGATCTGCGAGCCGACGACGACGATGTCCTCGACCTGGGCGGCCTCAGGATCGGCCTCGACCGGCGCCGGTTCTGGCGCGGCCTGGGCCCAGGCGGCGCCCGCCGCCATCGTCAGGACGACCGAGGCCGTGGTGGCCATCAGGACCAGTCTGGATTGCGTCTTCATTCTATCCTCCTCCTTGTGGGTCGCCGTTGTGACCGGCGTTCCCGTTCTCGAATGCGTCCCGGCGGTCAGTCGTCCGCCAGGACCAGATCGTCGCCCGGCCCGGCGGCCGGATCCGGCGCCGCCGCCAGCGGCTGGGGCTGCCCGTTCAGGGCGGCGTGCAGGGCGTCGCGGTCCAGCTCGCCCTCCCAGCGGGCGACCACGAGGGTGGCCACGGCATTGCCGATGAAGTTGGTCAGGGCCCGGCACTCGCTCATGAAGCGGTCCACGCCCAGGATCAGGGCCATGCCCGCGATCGGCACCGAAGGCACCACCGCCAGGGTCGCGGCCAGGGTGATGAACCCGGCCCCGGTGATGCCCGCCGCCCCCTTGGAGCTCAGCATGGCCACCAGCAGCAGCAGCACCTGATCCTGAAGGCTCAGGTCGATGTTCAGGGCCTGGGCGATGAACAGGGCCGCCATGGTCATGTAGATATTGGTGCCGTCCAGGTTGAACGAATAGCCGGTGGGCACGACCAGGCCGACGACCGACTTGGACGCGCCGGCCCGCTCCATCTTCTGCAGCAGACTGGGCAGGGCGGCCTCCGAGCTGGAGGTGCCCAGCACCAGCAGCAACTCTTCCTTCAGGTAGCGGATCAGCTTCAGCACATTAAAGCCGTTGGCGATCCCGACCACGCCCAGCACCCCGACCACGAACAGGGCCGAGGTCAGGTAGAAGGTCGCCACCAGGGCGATCAGGTTGACGATGGTCCCGATGCCATAGGCGCCGATGGTGAAGGCAAAGGCCCCGAACGCCCCGATCGGCGCCGCCTTCATCAGGATGCCGACCAGTTTGAAGAAGGCGGCAGAGACCGATTCGAACAGGGTCAGGACCGGCTTGCCCGCGTCCCCCACCATGGCCAGGGCGATGCCGAACAGGATGGAGACGAACAGGACCTGCAGGATGTTGCCGGTCGAGAAGGCGCTGACCACCGTGTCGGGAATGATGTTGAGCAGGAAGTCCTTGATGTTGGTGTCGTGTGCGGCCGAGGCGTACTGGGCGACCGCGCCCCGGTCGAGCGTCGCAGGGTCGATGTTCAGCCCGCGACCCGGCTGCACGACATTGGCGACGATCAGGCCGATGATCAGAGCCAGGGTCGAGAAGGTCAGGAAATAGGCGAAGGCCTTGGCGGCCACTCGCCCCACCCGGCCGATGTCGCGCATGCCGGCGATGCCGGTCACGATGGTCAGGAAGATCACCGGGGCGATGACCATCTTCACCAGCTTGATGAAGCCGTCGCCCAGCGGTTTCAGGCTCTCGCCGAACGCAGGCCAGAAATGCCCGATGATGGCGCCCAGCACGATCGCCGTCAGCACCTGGAAATACAGGTGCCGATAGAAGGGGCGACGCACGTGAGACGCCGTGATGGCGCTGGAATCAAACTGCACTTCGATGTCCTCTGGGCGGACCGTGTCCGCAACTCCCCCGGCACGCTCTGACGTCGCTTCCGTTGGCCGCAGTTTCGCCCCCTTTGCGCTAGGTGGAATCGCAGATCTCAATCCTGACTTTTGTCCTGTTTTTGTTGGGCTTTTCATCGAGTCCTGATCTCCGGATCGCCGTTTTGTGCGGTTTTTCGCCATAACATCTGGCCAAAAAGTGCGAAATTCCACACAATGGCCGGATGACAGGTCTGTTCCAGTTCATGCGGCGAACAGGCGGCGGGCAAGGCCCGGCGAGACGATGGGTCGTTTTTGTCGCCCTCGCTCTGTTCGTTGCGGCCACGGCGGCGACGGTTGCGGGCGAAGTCGCGCGCCGCCAGGCCGAGGCGACGCTGGCGCGCCAGGCCGAGGCCGGCGCGGCCCTGCACGCCGCCGTCCTGCGCAGCGAACTGGAGAAACACCGCTCCCTGCCCTTCGTGCTCGCAGAGGATCCCGAGGCCATCGCCCTGTTGTCGGGAACCGGAGACGCCGCCGCCGTGAACCGCAAGCTGGAGCGTCTGGCGGCCCAGACGCGGGCCGCCGCCATCTATCTGCTTGACGAGGACGGTACGGCGCGCGCGGCCAGCAACTGGCGATTGCCCACCAGTTTCGTCGGCGAGGACTACAGTTTCCGCCCCTATTTCACCCGGGCCATGGCTGAGGGCGGTTTCGAATTCTTCGCCCTCGGCACCGTCAGCGGCAGGCCCGGGCTCTATCTTGCGCGTCGCATCGTCAGCCCCGCCGGACGCCCCCTGGGGGTCGTGGTGGTCAAGGTGGAGTTCGATGCGCTGGAGAGCGACTGGCGCGGTTCCGGCGAGCCCGCCTATGTCTCCGACGCCAACGGCGTGATCCTGATCACCAGCGTGCCGGCCTGGCGGTTCCGTACGGTCGAGGCCATGACCCCGGCCCAGCGCACCGGCCTGCTCGCCGGCCAGACCCTCGGAGAGGACGCGCTGGGCGCTCTGCCGTTCCGGACCCCGCCCGGCGGGGCGCACGGCCTGGTCCCGGTTTCCATCGACGGCGGTCCGGCCCGGTGGTGGATGAGCGCCGCCACGACCACCAGCACCCCGGGCTGGACCCTGCATCTGCTGACTCCTGCGGGCGACGCCATCCTGACCGCCGTCGCCAACGCCCGCGCCGTCGCGGCCCTCGCCATCGTCCTGCTCGCGGTGGGGATCGGCGTCCTGATGGCGCGGCGCCGCCGCGCCGCCGCCCAGGCCCTGGCCGAGGAACGGGCCCGCGCCGAGTTGGAACACCGTATCGACGAACGCACCGCCGAACTGCGCGAGGCCAATGTGGCCCTCAACGCCCAGATCGAGGAACGCCGCCGGGCCGAAGCCGGACGCGAGATCCTGCGCGACGAACTGGTCCAGGCCAACAAGCTGGCCACCCTTGGCCAGATCGCCGCCGGGGTGGCGCACGAGATCAACCAGCCCGTCGCCGCCATCCGCATGCACGCCGACAGCGCCCTGACGCATATCAACCGGGACGACAACGAGGGCGCCAGAAGGACCCTGGGCCGGATCGCCGACCTGACCGTCCGGATCGGCGCCATCACCGACGAACTGCGCGCCTTCTCCCGCAAGTCGGCCTCGGCCCCGTCGAGCATCAGCCCCGACGCCGCCATCGACGGCGCCCTGCTGCTGCTGACCGGCCGGCTGCGCCAGAGCGGGGTTCAGGTCGTCCGCGCCCCCGCCGATCCGGGCCTGCGCGCCTTCGCCGACCAGGTCCGGCTGGAGCAGGTTATCGTCAACCTCGTCCAGAACGCGGTGGAGGCCATGGAGGGGTTGCCGGCGGGCGAGGCGCGCCTGGACATCTCCGTCGGACGCAGCGGCAAACACGTCCAGATCATCCTCGCCGACACCGGCCCCGGCCTGCCGCTCGAGGTCGCCCAGGCCCTGTTCACCCCCTTCCTGACCACCAAGGAGAAGGGGCTGGGGCTTGGTCTGGTCATCTGTCGTGACATCGTCGCGGCTTTCGGGGGCCAGCTGTCCCTTCTGCCATCGGACCGGGGCGCGGCCTTCATGATCGGGCTGAAGGCGGGCTGATGGACTTCTCCCGCCCCCTCGGCGTCGCCCTTGTCGACGATGACGACGACTTCCGTCTTGCTCTGGCGGAACGACTGTCGCTCGAAGGCTTCGAGGTCTCCTCCTTCTCCTCGGCCGAAGCCCTGCTGAAGGGGCTCGGGCCCGGCTATGCGGGGGTGGTGGTCAGCGACCTGCGCATGCCGCTCATGGACGGCCGCCAGCTTCAGGCCCGGTTGCAGACCGTCGATCCGGACCTGCCGGTTATCATGATCACCGGCCACGGGGACATAGCCGAGGCCGTTGAGGCCATGCGTCAGGGCGCCTATGACTTCGTGGCCAAGCCCTTCCCGTTCGAGCGTCTGCACGACAGCCTGAACCGGGCGCTGGAGAAGCGGGCCCTGGTCCTCGACAACCGACGCCTTGCCGTCGCCGCCGCCGACGCCGGTATCGAACTGCCGTTGCTGGGCGAGGGTGAGACCATGACCCGGCTCCGTGAGGCCATCGTTCAACTGGCCGACGCCCGCCTGGACGTGCTGATCGAGGGCGAGACCGGTGTCGGCAAGGAGGTTGTGGCCCGGGCCCTGCACAACAGCGGCCGGCGCCGCATCCACCCCTTCGTCGCCGTCAACTGCGGCGCCCTGCCCGAGGGCCTGATCGAGAGCGAATTGTTCGGCCATGAGCCGGGCGCCTTCGCCGGGGCGCTCAAGCGGCGCGTTGGCCATATCGAACAAAGCCATCGCGGCACCCTGTTCCTCGACGAGATCGAAAGCATGCCCCTGACCGTCCAGGTCAAGCTGCTGCGCGTCATCGAGGAGCGGGAGGTCCAGCCCGTCGGCGCCTCCCAGCCCCGCGCGCTCGACCTGCGTATTCTCGCCGCGTCCAAGATCGACCTGGCCGGGGCAGTGCGGGACGGGACCTTCCGGGAAGACCTGTTCTACCGGCTGAACGTCATCAAGCTGCGCGTCGCCCCGCTGCGGGAACGGCGCGAGGACATCGCCTTGCTGTTCGCCCACTTCCTGAACCGGGCCGCCCGGCGCGAGCAACGTTCGCCGCCCCCGATGACCGCCGCCGTGCGCCGCCGGCTGCTGGAGCATGACTGGCCCGGCAACGTCCGTGAACTGGCGCACTTCGCCGAGCGCGTGCTGGCCGGGATTGAACTGACCCCCGAGACGGCGGCTGTGGCGGTGTCCGGCGGCCTGGCCGATCGACTGGCACAGTACGAGGCCGAGCTGATCCGGGGCGCGCTGGAGAAGGCCCGCGGCGACATCGCCGTGGTGATGGACGACCTGCGGCTGCCCAGGAAGACCCTCTATGACAAGCTGCGCCGTCACGGGTTGAAGCCCGCCGGGTTCCGTACCAGGCCGGCCTGACGGCCGCACCGGCCGCCCTACGGCGAGTTCATCTCACCGCCTTATTCCGGACGCAATGCGCTACGCATGTAGCGCTACGTATGTAGCGAACTTCCGTGGAGGACGGCGTGATCGAATCCCTGCCCAGACGAGAGCGAGAGGTCTTCGAAACCCTGTGTCGCCTGGAAACCGGTACGGCTGCGGCAGTGCGCGCGTCCCTGTCTGACCCGCTGAGCGACTCGGCGGTGCGCACCATGCTGGCGCGACTGGAGGCCAAGGGCCTGCTGTCGCGCAGCGCCGGTTCGGACGGCTTCATCTACCGGCCCGTCCCGCGCACCGAAGCCGTCGCAGCCGGCGCCCTGCAGCGGATGATCGACACCTTCTTCGCGGGATCAGCCGCCAGTGCGGCGACGGCCCTTCTGGGTCTTGGCCAGCGGCTGTCGCCAGCAGAAGCCGCCGCCCTGGAGCGCGCCATCGGCGAGGCCCGGGAGGGTCGGGCGGAGGACACCGAACGATGATCCAGACCCTGCTCCTGACCCTGCTGGTGAAGTCGGGACTGATCGCGGGCGCCGGCCTTGCCGCCTCCCGCTTCATCGCGCGCCGTCCCACCGACCGTGTCGACATCCTGCGCGCCACCGTCTGCTTGCTTCTGGCCCTGCCGGTCGTCATGGCCATCGCGCCATCGATGGACCTGGCCGTCCTTCCGGCTGCCGGGGCCGCAGCCTCTCCGGCCGCAATGCCGCTGTGGTCGGGCCAGATCGCCGCTCCCGGAGGCGTCGCGGTCTCGGGGACCCTGCCCTGGCCGACGTGGGGCGGACTGCTTCTCGGGGCCTGGGCCGTCGGCGCAGTGGTCCTGGCCGGGCGTCTGGCGCTGGGCCTCCACACCCTCGGGCGCTGGACAGAATGCGGCGAAACTGTTGCCTGTCCCGTCTGGCGCCGCCCCCTCGCCGGCCTCCCCGCCCACCGTCGGCCCCGGTTGATCGCCAGCGACCGCGTTGACGGCCCGCTGAGCTGGGGCGTCGCGCCCGGGATCATCCTGATCGACCCCTCCAGCCTCGCCGCGCGCGAGACCGCCCCCGCCGTCCTCGCCCACGAAATGGGGCACCTCGGTCGTCAGGACTGGGTCTTCCTCATCCTGTCCCGGCTGGCGGTCGCCCTGTTCTGGTTCAACCCCCTGGTCTGGCGGCTGCATGGCGCCCTGGTCGCCCGTTCCGAGGAAACCGCCGATGCCGCCGCGCTCGAGACCATCGATCGCCAGGCCTATGCCCGGACCCTGGTCCGTCTCGCCGCCCACCCGTCCCCCTCCGTCGCGACCGCCATGGCCGCCGACGCCCGTTCCCTGAAGAAAAGGATCGCCTGCATCATGTCCGACCTGCCGCAAAGCCGTCGCCGGCCCCTGACCATCGCCCTGACGCTGGCGGGTCTGGCCGTCGTCGCCACGCCCCTGGCCGCTCTGGAGCTTCACGGACGAGCGGCTGCGGCCGATGCGCCTGCCGTCGCCGGAGCCGCTGTCAGCGCCACAAGCCCGACCGCCGCCGTCGAACCGGTAGCCGCCATGTCTCAGACCACGACCGTCAGAACCGGCGGCGTGACCTATTTCGCGGTTCCGGATTCCGAACCTCTGCCCCCGTCGACGGCGAACCGGATCTATCTGCGCGCTGAAGACATGCCGCCGGCCCCTCCGCCTGCTCCACCGGCGCCGCCGGCCCCGCCTGCGCCCCCCTCATCCTGGATCCCGGCGTTTGCTCCGCCAGCGCCGCCCGCTCCGCCTGCGCCCCCGGCGCCTCCCGCACCCCCGGCTCCCTATTCGGCCGGCTATCAGCGAATCTATGAGATCTATAGTTCGCGGTCGGCCATGACTGAGGAACGCCGGATGGCCGATGCCGCACGCGCCGCCGCTGAGGACGCCCGCCGTCAGGCCGACCAGGCTCGCTTGCAACAGCAGCAACACCGCGTCCATGCCGATGAGGCCCGCGTCCAGGCCCAGGCCGCTCGGGCGGAGGCGGACCAGGCCCGCGCCCAGGCCGGCGTCGCCCGCGCACAGGCCGCTCGCCAAATGGCAGAGGGCCGCGTCCAGATGCAGCGAGGCGCCGTCGAGATGCATCGCGGCGCGGACGAAATGCGCCGCGAGGCCGCGAAGCTGCGCGATCCCGCCTATCGCGCCGAACAGATCGCCCGCAATCGCGCCAATGGCAGCACGGTCACGGACGCCGAGCTGCGCGCCCTGTCGCCCCGCCTCCTGGCCCGGGCCGACGAACTGGACCGGCGCGCTGATGAACTGGCTGAACGGTCACGCCAGTCCTCCCTCTAGGTCGACGTCGGTTTGGCCGGGCGCGCACCCGCCCGGCCCGTCCGTCGGCCGGACGGCCTCAGCGCTTCTTGCCCAGTTCGGCGGCGATATCCTTGACCATCTTCCCGACCTTGCGATGGGCGGCGGTGATCTGGTCGCGGGTCACGCCCCAGCGCTTCATCCAGTATTCCACGGCCTGACGCTCGGACAGGTCCAGCCGGTCCTTGTCGATGAAACCACGCTTGTCCTTCAGTCCGGCCATGAGGCGCTCCGTTTGGAGAGCCCCCTTAGAGCGAAACGGGATTCGATGCGATGGCGGCGCCCCGGGGCGGAGCGCCGCCCGGGACGTTTACGGGGTTTCGGTGATCTGCAGGGTGGCGCTGGCGGTATTGCTGCCGAAGGTGCCGACCCAGACGTCATAGGTTCCGCTCTGCGGGCGGCGGAACACCACCTGGGCGTCGCCGTCGCCATAGCTGTCGTCGTCGCACGACCAGCTGCCGTCCGGGCCATTGATGATCAGTGTCGTGTCGGCGGATGACACGGTACGGAACACCAGCGGCAGCGAACCGGCCGTATAGGTGACCTCGAAATCAGGCGCACGGCTGATCATGCCTGTGCAGGCGCCCGGCAAGGCGCCGCCGTTGACGCTTCCGCCGGCGGTGATCGACACGGTGTAGGGGTCCGGCGTGAAACCGGCCCGCAATGAAATCTCGCCGTAGGTGGCGGTCAGGCTGGCGTCCTGGGCGGCGGCAGCGCCGGCGCCGGCCATCATCAGGGCGGCAAGGGAAACGGCGGCTAGGATCTTCATGGTCATTTTCCTCCCGGACGAGGGGCGAGAGGTCGCCGGTGTCCGTCTGCAGATCACCCTGCCCACGGCGACGCTTGCCAACCAGCACCATAGGTATGGTCCTCTCGCCTCCGCGTCGCGCCGTCTAGCCTGGCCCGACAGAAGCTTTGCAAGCTTGGCCATGTCCGCACATTCTGTGGCCAGGGTCCGCAGTGACTCGCGGGGGAGACACGACCAGCATGACGCAGCAAATCGCGATGGAGGGCGAGGCCGGGAGGCCGCGCGACCGGCTCGACGCCGCGCTGCAGTCGATCGCCCCCTTGCTGTCCGCCCGCTGGCGGCGCCTGCTGGCCTTCGTTCTGGTCATCATGGCGGTTCAGGCGGCCTACTGGGGCGTGATCCACCCCCTGTTCCTGTCCTCGCCCCCGACCGGCGAGATTGATCGGATCGCCTTCGTCAGCACGGATCTGGCCGAGCTGACATCCCCCACTCCCAAGGCCGCCGCCGGCGCCCGCTACCGCCCGGTGGAACTGCCCCACACCGAATGTTGCAAGCCCGTCTATCTGGCCCTGAAGCTCCGGTTTGATCTGCCGGCCATTCCCCCGGATGGCCTGGGACTGGTCACCTATCAGCAGGTCGACAACTTCACCCTGATGGTCAACGGCTCGACGGTGCTGTCGGACGGGGTGATGGAGTTCGGCCGCCAGACCTTCCATGGCCAGCAGCCGCGTCTTCTGCGCCTGCCGTCGGGTCTGCTGCGCGCCGGCCACAATGAGATCACCTTCATCACAGTGCGGCACGGCTTCCCCTATACGGACCTCGTCCCGCCGGTTCTGGGGCCATGGGAGCAGGTCGCCCCCTGGGCCGCCCGGCGGATGTGGCAGTTCACGGACCAGGCCCTGATCGCCGGCTGGACGACCTTCCTGCTCGGACTGGTCGCGGCCCTGATGCTATGGCGGGCGCAGGACCGTCGCTTCGCTTTCTGGCTGATGGCGCTGTGCTGGAGCTGGTCGGCGCTCGCAGCCTATGGACTGGTCTTCGCTCCACCCTTCGGCGGCATGGGACGGATGATCGCCTTCTTCGCGATCAACAGCCTGGTGTCGGCCACCCTCCTCGGCTTCATCGACGCCTGGACCGGCCGTCCTGTCAGGGGCCTTCAGGCCGCCACAGCAATCGGGTGGGTTGTCTTCTCGGGCGGAGCCGCCCTCTGGCTACGGACCCGCCCGATGCCGGAGGCGTTTGACATCCCGGCAACAGTCTGGACCTGGTTCACCCTCGCCCTCGGCGTCGCCGTCGTCGTCCGGCTGGTCTGGCATTTCATCCGGGTTGAGGAACCTCGCCGTCTGGAGGCCGCCCTCCTGTCGGTCTGCGCCGTCTGTGTAATCGTCGACGCCGCCGGTGAACAGTTCGGGCTGAACAGCGGCGGCTTCCTGCGAGAGGCCGCGCCGCTCCTGCTGGTCGCGCTCGTGGCGGCCTTCATCCAGCGCAACTTCACCCTGTTCCAGTCCGCTGTCGGGCTGAACGCCCATCTTTCGGAACGTCTGGCCATCCGCGAGGCCGAGCTGGCCGAGGCGCATGCCCGCGAGCGGGACCGAGTGCGGGACCAGGCCCACGATGACGAGCGCCGCCGCATCATGCGCGACATGCACGACGGCCTGGGCAGCCAGCTGATGGGGATGCTGCTCTCGGCGCGCCGGGGCGTGGCCGAGCCTGACAAGGTGGCCGAGGGCCTCCAGTCGGTCATCGACGAGATGCGGTTGATGATCGATTCCATGGACTCGGTCGGCGAGTCGCTCGGCTCGGCCCTCACCACCTTCCACGACCGTATCCGGCCCCGTGTCGAGGCCGCCGGCTTCACGCTCGACTGGTCCAATGCCGTCGACAACCCCCTGCCTGACTATCCACCCCGGGCGGTCCTCCAGATCTTCCGTGTCCTGCAGGAGGCCGTCACCAATGCGTTGAAACACTCGGGCGGCGACCGCATCACTGTCGACGTCGCGCCCGGCGAGGACGGCGCATTGATCCTCAGCGTGTCCGACAACGGCGGCGGCATCCAGCCCACAGGACAGGCGGGACGAGGTCTGAGCAACATGCGGACCCGGGCGGCCATGATCGGCGCAGTGCTGACGACCGACGCTGACGCCGCCGGGACGCGTGTCCGCCTGACCCTTCCGCCGAGCCTGACCACGCCATGACAGACCTCGCCCCGCGCCGGATCGCCATTCTTGAGGACGATCCCTTCATCCGCGAGCATTTCGTCGAGATTGTCGGCTCAACCCCGGATCTGCAGGTCTGCGCCGTCGCCTCGGCCATCGGCGAGATCCGGACCCTGATCGACGCCGGGCCCGATCTGCTTCTGGCCGATATCGGCCTGCCCGACGGCAGCGGCCTCGACATCCTGCCGATGATCAAGGCCGAAACCGGCTGCAAGGCCCTGATCATCACGGCCTTCGGGGACCGCGACACGGTCGTGTCCGCCCTGGGGGCCGGCGCCGACGGCTATCTGCTCAAGGACAGCGCCCCTGCCGTCATACTGGACGGCATCCGCGTGACCCTGGATGGCGGAGCCCCGATCAGCGCCTCTGCGGCTGTCTATCTGCTGGAGCGATTGCGTGGCGACCCCGTTCCTGCACGGGATGAGGCGACGGCCACGGAGCGCCTGACACAGCGCGAGACCGAGCTGCTCGCCGCCTTCGCCCGGGGCCTGAGCTACAAGGAGGCCGCCCGCCTTCTGGGCATCTCGCCCCTGACCGTCGGCAACCATGTGAAATCGATCTATCGCAAGCTGGCGGTGAACTCGCGCGGCGAGGCCGTCTATGAGGCTGTGCGGCAGGGCCGACTGGACCTCGGTCGCAGCTGACGTCGCGGCTTCGCCGGGCAGGGAGAATGTTCTCACATTGTTCTTGCTTAAATCCCGCGATTCATCCCCATATAACGCAGTCGCTCCGGACCCAGCCGGGGTCTCCCCGCGTTCCCGGATACGATGACCGAAAAGCACAACTTCATCCGCGTGCGCGGCGCGCGCGAGCACAATCTCAAGGGCGTGGACGTTGACATTCCCCGCGAGAAACTGGTGGTGCTGACAGGCCTGTCGGGCTCGGGCAAGTCCTCGCTGGCCTTTGACACCATCTATGCCGAAGGCCAGCGCCGCTATGTCGAAAGCCTCAGCGCCTATGCCCGCCAGTTCCTGGAGCTGATGGGCAAGCCGGACGTGGACCTGATCGAGGGCCTGTCACCTGCCATCTCGATCGAACAGAAGACCACGTCGAAGAACCCGCGCTCGACCGTCGGCACGGTGACGGAGATCCACGACTATATGCGCCTGCTCTGGGCCCGGGTCGGGGTGCCCTATTCGCCGGCTACCGGCCTGCCGATCGAGAGCCAGACCATCTCCATGATGGTCGACAAACTGACCGCCCTGCCCGACGGCGAGCGCATCCTGCTGCTGGCTCCCGTCGTTCGCGGCCGCAAGGGCGAATACAAAAAGGAGATGGCCGAGTGGCAGCGCTCGGGCTTCCAGAGGCTCAAGATCGACGGCGAATTCTACGCCATCGAGGACGCCCCGACGCTCGACAAGAAGTTCAAGCACGACATCGACATCGTCGTCGACCGGATCGTCACCAAGGACGGGCTGGAGGGTCGCTACGCCGACAGTCTCCAGACGGCGCTGGGCCTCGCCGACGGCATCGCCGTGGCGGAATGGGCCTCTGCGCCGGAAGGCGAAGACCCGCGCCGCATCACCTTTTCCGAGAAATTCGCCTGCCCCGTCTCGGGCTTCACCATCAGCGAGATCGAGCCCCGGCTGTTCTCATTCAACAACCCGTTCGGCGCCTGTCCGGTCTGCGACGGCCTGGGCGTCAAGCTGGCCTTCGACGCCGATCTGGTGATCCCCGACCGCGACAAGGCCCTGCACAAGGGTGCCGTGGCTCCCTGGTCGCGGGGGCCTTCGCCCCTCTACACCCAGACGCTCCAGGCCCTCTCGACCCACTACGGCTTCTCGATGGACAAACCATGGCGCGAACTGCCGCAGAAGGCCCAGGACGTGATCCTGCGCGGCTCGGGTTCGGACAAGATCAAGTTCGTCTATGACGACAACGCCCGCAAATACGAAACGACCAAGACCTTCGAAGGCGTCCTGCCCAATCTCGAACGCCGCTGGCGCGAGACCGACAGCGCCTGGGTGCGCGAGGAGCTGGGTCGCTACCAGTCCGAAACCCCCTGCGACGCCTGCGGCGGCAAACGCCTCAAGCCCGAGGCCCTGGCGGTCAAGGTCGACGGGTCCGACATCTCCGAGATCAACTTCCTGTCGATCTCAAAGGCCTATCTGTGGATCTCGACCCTCGAGGAGCGGTTGACCGCCAAACAGCTGGAGATCGGCCGCCGCATCCTCAAGGAGATCGGCGACCGGCTCCGGTTCCTGAATAATGTCGGCCTCGACTACCTCAGCCTGTCGCGCGCCTCGGGCACCCTGTCCGGCGGCGAGAGCCAGCGCATCCGGCTGGCGTCCCAGATCGGCTCGGGCCTGACCGGCGTCCTCTATGTGCTGGACGAGCCCTCCATCGGCCTGCACCAGCGCGACAACACCCGGCTGCTCGAAAGCCTGATGGGGCTGCGCGACCTCGGCAACTCCGTGCTGGTCGTCGAGCATGACGAGGAGGCGATCATGACGGCCGACTATGTCATCGACATGGGCCCGGCCGCCGGGGTCCACGGCGGGACCATCTGCGCCGAGGGCACGCCCGCCGAGGTCATGGCCAATCCGAACTCCCTGACCGGCAAATACCTGACCGGCGAGCGCGAGATCGAACTGCCGCCCGAGGGCCGTCGTCCGGTCAACCGCAAGAAGATGCTCAAGGTCTCGGGCGCCACCGGCAACAATCTGAAAAACGTCACCGGCGAGATTCCCGTCGGCCTGTTCACCTGCGTCACCGGCGTCTCCGGCGGCGGCAAGTCGACCTTCACCATCGAGACCCTGTACAAGGCCGCCGCCCGCCGGCTGAACAATGCCTCGGACGCCCCCGCCCCCTTCGACCGGATCGAGGGGCTGGAGCATTTCGACAAGGTCATCGACATCGACCAGTCGCCGATCGGCCGTACGCCGCGCTCGAACCCCGCCACCTACACCGGCGCCTTTGGCCCCATCCGCGACTGGTACGCCGGCCTGCCCGAGTCCAAGGCGCGCGGCTACGGCCCCGGCCGGTTCAGCTTCAACGTCAAGGGCGGCCGCTGCGAAGCCTGCCAGGGCGACGGCCTGATCAAGATCGAGATGCATTTCCTGCCCGACGTCTATGTCACCTGCGACGTCTGCAAGGGGAAACGCTACAACCGCGAAACTCTGGAAATCGTCTTCAAGGGCAAGAGCATATCCGACGTTCTGGATATGACGGTTGAAGAGGCGGCCCGCTTCTTCACCGCCGTCCCCCCGATCCGCGACAAGATGCTGACGCTGGAGCGGGTGGGCCTGGGCTACATCCAGGTCGGCCAGTCGGCGACCACCCTGTCGGGCGGCGAGGCCCAGCGGGTCAAGCTCAGCAAGGAACTGTCGAAACGGGCCACAGGCAAGACCCTCTACATCCTCGACGAGCCGACCACCGGCCTGCATTTCGAGGACACGAGGAAGCTGCTGGAGGTGCTTCAGGAACTGGTCGAGACCGGCAACACCATCGTGGTGATCGAGCACAACCTCGACGTCATCAAGGTCGCCGACTGGCTGCTGGACTTCGGCCCCGAGGGCGGCGATGGCGGCGGCGAGATCGTCGCGGTCGGCACCCCCGAACAGGTCGCGGCCAACACCGCCAGCTGGACCGGCAAATACCTCAAGGACGTGCTCGACCGGCACGAGACGCGCCGCAAGGCCCGGATCGCGGCCCTGACGTCGGACACCGGGGCCAAGCCGCGCAAGACCCGGTCGAAAGCCTCCGCCTGAGCCCGGCCTGACGCGGCCCCTGATCGCCTACGCCTCGATCCTCTGTCCCTTGATTGCCATATAGGCGGCGGTGAACGGCGCATAGGTGACCGCCAGCTGCAGGGCGGTCGTCACCGCATTGACCACCGCCAGACCCAGCAGCATCGGCCAGGCCAGGGTCAGGATGGTCATCGTATCCTGGCCCTCATAGGCCGCCAGCTTCTCCATGCCCCCAAGCGGGAGGGTCACCGGCAGGGCGACGATCGAGGCCAGAAGGCTGACCAGTACGCTCATGACGCCCGCCAGCAGGGCCATGCCCAGCAAGGGCCAGAACCGGCCCCTTGTCAGGGCGAACGAGGCGAAGGGCGCGATGCGCTTTTCGGCCATGGCGATCGGCGTCGCCAGCGACAGACGCACCGCCAGCCAGATGACCAGACAGACAGCGCCCAGTCCGCCCAACACCACGACCAGCCAGAGCCAGGACTGGCCTGTCGAAAAGGCCGCAAACCCCACCCCGCCCAGCACCATATAGAGCGCCATGGTCAGGGAGAACATCAACAGACCGACAATCAGGGTCGTGGCCAGAACCCGGAGCTCGTCGGCGCCGAGCCTCAGATAGCCCCAGGCCTTGTCAGCCGGTTGCAAGACGGCCCGGGCCACCGCCGCGTTCAGCACCGCCCCCATCACCAGCATGATCGGCATGGCGACACCGATCAGCCAGGCGAAGGAACGCCCCAGGGCCTCAAGCTCGGCAAAGCTCGGCTCGGCCGTTCCCATCGCCTCGCTGGACGCCATCAGGCTGGCCAGCGTGGACCCCACCACGGCGAAGGTCGCGCCGAAGGCGACAATATAGACCAGGCTCCAGAACAGAATGGTCAAGGGCGCCCGCCGGACGACCCGGAAACCCTCAAACGCCAGATCCGTGGCGGAAAAGTTCATGATGACCTCCCGGCGACTCGTGCGCCTGTCGATGTTGTCGCCTGATTAGCCTGAAGCGTTCAAGGCGTCTCGCCCTGTTCCGGAACGGTCAGGAACAGGATGGCGCGCCAGGATCACGCCGCCACCGGCGCCGATGTAGGCGCGCCGTCCGCCAACTGCCGCGCCGCGCTGGTCAGGGATCCCGCCACGAAGCTGATCGCCCATCCGGCGAACAGATGCAGGGGAACGAAGGCCAGCACGATCCAGGCGGTCATGGGTTTCAAGGCCGCCGCAATCTCTCCGGGAGTCCGGGGATCTTCCGGCCAGACGCAGCCGGAGGCGAAAAATCCACCGACCAGAATCCCCGCGGTGATCACGCCGACAACCACATAGGCCAACAGATGGATGAGCCAGATCGCCAGATTCAGGGCGACCAGACGCAGCGTCTGCCCACGGCCCGCCTTCCACGCCGCAACGAAGGCGAAGTCCCCCAGAATCACCGACATGGGCGCCAGCAGGGACAACCGCGACCAGACGATCAGGACGGCGATCAGCACCGCCAGCACGAAGACAAACACGCCGGCGACGACGACCATCTCCCCTGCCGCGTAAAGGGCGAAGCCCAGGGCAAGGCCGAACAGCGCGACAATGATGACGCCGAAATAGAGACCGAGAAGAATGGCGATCATCACGACCGCCACCCGCAGTTCATCCATGCCCAGCCGCATGAAAAACCATCGGTCGGCCCGACCGATCCTCAAGGCGGCGCGCGTGGCGGCGGTCCAGATCACCAGACTCAGCCCCATCTGCAGGAGGTTCAGTCCGTTCACCGCCATCTGGAACTGGAGGGAGGCATTCATGAAGGCGTCCGACGCGGCGCCCTCGTCGGCCCCGACGGGCAGGGTTTCAAAAATCGCCAGCACCACAGGCAGAACGACGGCCATGGCCACGGCGGTCAACAGCATCAATGCGCCGCTCCAGATGATCACCGCCATCGGATGCCGCATCGAAAGCCGCAGCCCGGCGGTCAGCGCCGCCCCGATCGAAAACCCCGCCCCCGTCATCGCCCTACCCCTCTTCCCGCCCCAGTCTGCGCCAGGCCGCCCCCAGAAATCCAGCCGTCACCGGCGTCTGCAGCAGAATCAGCAGGACGGCTGCCCCTGCCAACGCCCCTGTCCATCCCGCCGCCAGCGAGGTCACGGTCCACAAGGCGGTGGGGGCGACGCACAGCACCAGACCGGCCAGCAGGGGCGCCATCGCCCCATTGGTCACGCCCGTGGAGCCGAGCGACGCCATCCGCCCCCCGACCGCCGTCGCCTGGGCATAGAGGCAGAGCCGCACCATCAGGACCACCGGCGTGGTCAGAACGACCACACCCACCCCTGTCAGCAGGATGAGTTTCCAGATCGGTCCCACGCGGGCCCAGTCCCTCGCCTCGATCGCCTGTGCATCAAGACCCGAGGCTCCGAACAGGGCCAGAGCCGTCAGCCCCAGCAGCGACAGGATGATGCTCATGAAGAGGGTGATCAGCAGGGTCGCGCCCAGAAGCCGCAGCTCCAGCGGCCTCAGCTGGAACCCGCCGGCCCCCAGTCCCTTGGCCCGCGCCGCGTCCAGCCCCCACAGTCCGATCCGGGTGACCGCGCCGAAACCCGCCAGGGCTCCGAAGGCCGCGCCCGTTCCCGCCGCGAGGGCCAAGCCTCCCGTCAACAGGCTGGAACAGAGTGCCGACACGGCCGTCAGCGCCAGAACGGGCCCGGCGCCGCGCACCATGTCCGGCATGGCTCGAACGGCGTCGGAGAAGGTGTCTGCCAGCGGCAGCTGGCCCGACTTCCCGCCACCCTGTTGCGCCTGCATCGTCGCCTGCCTCATACATTCTCCGGTCATGGCTGCGGCTATAGCGCGCGATGGCTCAGCGTGTCGCCTGTCGGCGCGTAACGATGGCTGACGCCCGGCCTTCCACCCGCTAGAAGCCGCCCATGAACGATACGTCCAACGCCCCTACCCCCGTCCACATCATCGGCGGCGGCCTCGCCGGCTCCGAAGCGGCCTGGCAGGTCGCCCGCGCCGGCGTCCCCGTCATCCTGCACGAAATGCGCGGCGTGCCCGGCGTCCGGACCGACGCCCACCACACCGATGGGCTGGCCGAGCTGGTCTGCTCCAACTCCTTCCGGTCGGACGATTGGGAATACAACGCCGTCGGCCTGCTGCACGCCGAGATGCGGGCGCTGGACTCGATCATCATGGCCTGCGGCGACGTCAACCAGGTGCCGGCGGGCGGCGCCCTGGCGGTGGACCGCGACGCCTTCTCCGCCGCGGTGACGGCGAAACTGGCGGCCCACCCGCTGATCACCATCGTGCGCGAAGAGATCGCCGGCCTGCCGCCTGAGGACTGGGACAATGTCATCGTCGCCACCGGCCCCCTGACCTCGCCCGCCCTGGCCGAGGCCATCCTGAAGGCGACGGGCGAGGAAAGCCTCAGCTTCTTCGACGCCATCGCCCCCATCGTCCACGCCGACAGCATCGACTTCGACATCGCCTGGCGGCAGTCGCGCTATGACAAGGAAGGCCCGGGCGGAGACGCCGCCGCCTACGTCAACTGCCCGATGGACAAGCCCCAGTACGAGGCCTTCATCGACGCCCTGCTGAACGGCCCCAAGGCCGAGTTCAAGGACTGGGAGCACGTCCCCTATTTCGACGGCTGCCTGCCGATCGAGGTCATGGCCGAACGCGGCCGCGAGACCCTGCGCCACGGCCCGATGAAGCCGGTCGGCCTGACCAATCCGCGCGATCCCCTGGTCAAGGCCTACGCCATCGTCCAGCTGCGTCAGGACAACGCCCTGGGCACCCTGTTCAACATGGTCGGTTTCCAGACCAAGCTGAAGCACGGCGTTCAGGCCGAGGTCTTCCGCATGATCCCCGGCCTCCAGAACGCCCAGTTCGCGCGCCTGGGCGGCCTGCACCGCAACACCTATCTGAACAGTCCCCAGTTGCTGGACAAGCAGTTGCGGCTCAAGGCCATGCCCCGCCTGCGCTTCGCCGGCCAGGTGACCGGGGTCGAAGGCTATGTCGAAAGCGCGGCCATGGGCCTGCTGACCGGCCGCCTCGCCGCCGCGCAAGCTCTGGGCCGCGACCTGGCCCCGCCCCCGCCCGAGACCGCCATGGGCGCACTGGTCGAACACATCACCGGCGGTCACCTCGAGGGCTCGAAGTTCCAGCCGATGAACATCAACTACGGCCTGCTGCCGCCCCTGGAAGCGCCCAAGGTCGACGAGGACGGCAGGAAGATCCCCAACAAGGACCGCGGCCGCGCCAAGAAGCGGCTCATGAGCCTCCGGGGTCTGGCGGCGCTGAAGGCCTGGCGGGACGCGGCCTGACCGATGTCTGGACACCCGGTCAAACGCGCCATCCGGCAACGGATCAACGAGATCTTCAACGACTACGAGCGTGGCGAGCGCCCGGCGCTCCGTCGCGCCGACGCCCTGTTCCCGACCGACTCCGTCGCCTGGCGGGTCAATGGCGACATCGTCACCATGATGATCGGCGGCGTCTCGGGCCTGTTGCTGCAGATGCTCCATCCCGCGGTGCTGGCGGGCGTATGGGACCATTCCGACTTCCGCGCCGACATGCATGGCCGCCTGCGCCGCACGGCCAAGTTCATCGCCGTCACGACCTACGACCATGCTTCAGCCGGCGAGGCCGCCATCGCCCGCGTGCGGTCCATCCACGACAAGCTGGGCGGCACCCTGCCGGATGGAACTGCCTATCGTGTGAGCGACCCGGCCCTGCTGGCGTGGGTGCATGTGACCGAGATCACCAGCTTCCTCGACGCCTGGGTCCGCTATGGCGATCCGGCGATGAGCGCGGCGGATCAGGACGCCTATGTCGACGAGATGGCGCGTATCGGCCTGGCCCTCGGCGCCGATCCCGTGCCACGCGACCGGGCTTCGGCCGAGGCCCTGATCCAGTCGATGCGCCCGCAGCTCAGGGCAGACGCCCGCACCACCGAGGTCGCCGCCCTGGTCATGCGTCAGAAGGTCGGCGGCCTGGCCGAGGACTTCGCTGCCGGACTGGTCATGCAGGCGGGAGCCGATCTGTTGCCCGGATGGGCGCGCGAGATGCACGGCCTGGCGCCGGCCCCGTCCGTCGCCCGCACCGCCGCGCGCACAATGCAGCGGACGCTGGACTGGGTCTATCGGGGCTCGCCCAACCGCCGGGTCTGGCCCGACGAGATCACGGCCTGGCCGCAGACCTGATCGACGTCAGGCCTCCATGACGTCGGCGACCTTTTTCTTGCGCGCCGGGGTCTTGCGCACGGCCTTGGGCGGTTCCAGAGCCGCGCGCCGCGCCAGCTCGTCGGTGATCACCGGCAGGATGTCGCCGGCGGCGGTCTTCTGGGTCGGGGAGCCATGGTCTCTCAGCCGCTCCGCATTCAGGCGCAGGGCCCCCAGGTCGGCGGCGGTCATCGTCGGGATCATTTCGGCCAGCGGCTTCATGAGGCGCTCCTGTGCGTAGCGGTAAGAAAAAAGGCCGGCGCCTGTTCAGCGCCGGCCCCTGTGCAGGTCGTGCGGAGACGGACTATTCAGCCGCCTTCAGACGTCCGGCAGATTCCTTGCCCGAACGGGCGTCGCGTTCGACCTCGAACGAGATCTTCTGACCTTCGTTCAGCGAGCCCAGGTCCGAGGTTTCAACGGCCGAGGCGTGCACAAACACGTCCTTGCCGCCGTCATCGGGGGCGATGAAGCCATAGCCCTTGGTGGAGTTGTACCATTTCACAGTTCCGGTCGTCATGTTCGAGACCTCCATTGAGTAGGCGACGGGAGAATGCCCGGCCGCCGCGTCTGGTCTGAATGAGATCGGCTGTGGACCCCGGTGCAAAAGCGCGCAGCAAAGAACGTGGCGTTACGCAAAGAGATCGACAGAGGGGATATGGGCCCCCGTGGCCGTCTCCGCAATGGCGGACGTCAAACCCGCCCGGTCAGACTGGCCTGAAGAAATCGGATTGCGGGCTGCCATGTTGAGCGTATTCTTGTGACATTCGAAGGTGGGATCCCATGAACGATACGTCGGCGCCTACGCTCAAATCGACCCGTGAAGCCCTCAAACTGTTCGAGAAGAAGGTGACGGGCAATCCTGCGGCCGCCCGCGCGGCGCTGGTTAAGCTGGGGACCCACACCCGAACCGGTGCTGTAGCGCCTCGCTATAAGTCCTGACCCTTGCACAGGCTCAGCACCAATTTTGTGCTGGGTTTTCATGGCTGCCGCCGTTCCGTTGCCGATCAACTCATCGCCGGAGCAAATTTCTCACTCAGTCAGAACCCGTATGACTGGCTGGGAGAGGGCATCTATTTCTGGCTTAGCGATCCCGAACGGGCTGTCACGTTCGTTCGCGAGAAGTTCGAACGTGAAGGCACTACCGAGGAGGTCGCTGTCGTCGGCGCTGTGATCGACATGGGCCTGTGTCTGGACCTCACGACTGCATCCGGCGTTCAGATCGTCGCGGACGCGTATCGCAGCTATGTGCGAATGGTCAAAATCGCGGGCGATCGTCTCCCCGAGAATTCAGGCGGACGCGATCTCCTACGCAGAAATCTCGATTGCGCCGTCATCAACTATCTTCATCTTGCCCGGGCGGCGGCCACCGTCCCCGCCATCGATACGGTGCGCGGGATCTTTCAGGAAGGTCGATCAATCTATCCGAACGCTGGCATTCTGGAGAAGACCCACACCCAGATCGCTGTGCGAAATCCGGACTGCATCAAGGGAGTGTTCGCGCCCCGCTAAACCCGCCCGGTCAGACTGGCCCGCACCAGTCTGAGCCGCTTGCCGCCCTCGCCCCGCGACGGGTCCAGCAGGGCCGCATGCGCCACGGCCGGAAAGGCTGCGGTCGGCAGGCCCTTCAGCGCCCGGTTGGCCTCTCCCCTCAACGCCCGGGCCTCCTCGACCCGGCCGACCTGAGCCAGTCCGCGCATCCGACCGGCGGCTGTGATCCGCGCCTCATGTCCCGGACCGGTCAGCAGCCGGACAGCGGCCTGCATCGGCCCGACATAGAAGCCGTCCAGATCGTGGGGTTCGCCATGCACCCGGCCGATATGGGCCTCGATCAGCCCGTTGAGCGGCGCCCGGTCCAGACCATGACGCGAGACGACATCCGTCAGGGCCTCCAGCACCGGATGACCCTTGCGGGCAATGCCGGCGAAGACGCCGTCCAGCTGTTCGGACCACCAGACATAGCGCATCTCGGCCAGCATGGGCTGGGTGACCCGCGTCGGTATGGCCATCAACTCGGCCTCGAAGGCATAGAGGGCGATCAGGTCCGCGCGTGCCCGCTCATCGGCCACGAACCGGCTGGACAGCCAGCGATCAAGGTCGGCGGCGCGGACCTGGGCGTCGAGGTCGGGGCCGCTCATGCCCGGACGGCCGCCGCAGACAGCCTCCCTGTCGCCAGCGCCCAACCAAACGCCAGAAGGAAGACGGCCAGCGCCCCCTCCAGCCCCCGCTGCAACAGGCCGCCGAACTCGACGTCAGCGATAATCGCCCCGAAGCCGACGCTACAGACCACAACACAGACGGCGCTCAGGGGCGCCAGCCAGGGCGTCGCGCGAGATCGCGCCCAGAGGCCCATCAGGCCAAGACCGATGATTCCGGCCAGATATCCTGTCCCGCCATACAGATCGTGCATCATGGAGTTGGGGGTGACCACGTCGCGCGCGCACTCGAACTCACACGGATAGACGCCGGCCGCCGACAGGGTGATCGCGTACCAGCCCAGCAGCAGGCAGGCGATGATCGCCAGCACGCTCCGGCGCAGCAGCCAGGCCGCGATCAGGCAGAAGCCGGTCATCAGCAGGCCGCCCGGCACGAAGCCCCACCAGCTGACCGCCTGTCCCGTGACCGCGCCCGTCGCGCCGAGTTCGCTGATGTGCTGTCTCAGGGGATCATATCCCGGATAGACGGCGCCGCCCCACAGGATGGCGACCAGCTGGATCAGCTCGCCGAGGACCAGAAGTCCGAACGCGACCCAACCGAGGGCCTGGCCTCGCACGCGTCCGGACATCGTCGAGACCTACGGCCGGCTGGCCATGCCCAGCTTGATCGGCTTTGCATCGTCGTCGAGAGCCGCGCCGCGCTTGACGCCCCAAAGCAGGATGATCGGCGCCCCGACATAGATCGAGGAATAGGTGCCGATGATGATGCCGAACATCAGGGCGATAGAGAAGCCGAACAGGGCTTCGCCGCCGAACAGGGCGAGAGCGGCCAGCACCATGACGGCGGTGACGCCCGTGATGATTGTCCGCGACAGGGTCTCGTTCAGCGACAGGTCGATCACGTCGCGCAGCGGCATGGTCTTGTACTTTCGCAGGTTCTCACGAAGCCGGTCGAACACCACCACCGTGTCGTTCATCGAATAGCCGATGACGGTCAGGATGGCGGCCACCATGTTGAGGCTGAACTCCAGCCGGAACAGCACGATCAGGCCGAAGGTCAGGATGACGTCGTGCAGCAGGCCGATCACGGCCCCGAAGCCGAACTGGGGCTCGAACCGGAACCAGATGTAGAGGAACATCAGGGCCACGGCCACGCCCAGCGCCGTCAGACCCGAGCTGAACAGCTCGCCGGACACCTTTGACCCCACGACGCTGACGCCGGAATAGGTCACCTGACCCGTAGCGCGATCAATGGCGCTCTCGACCTGCCGGACGACCTGGGTCTGGTCCTGCCCCTCCGGAACCTGGAAGCGGACGATCAGGGTCGATCCGTCCTGCACATTGTTGTCGCGGCGGGCGATGCCCTGGACCCCGACATCGCCGAGGCCCAGACCGTTCACCGCGCCGCGCACGGCCTCCTGATCGATCCTTTGTCCGGCCGCCTTGGACACCTCCATCGAGGCGCCGCCCCGGAAGTCGATGCCCATGTTCAGGCCGGGGATGAAACAGCCGATAATCGAGGCCAGGCACAGCACCACCGACAGGGCGGCAGCGACGCGGGCGTATTTGACGAAGTGAAAATTCGTCTTCTGCGGCAGCAGTTTGATCAGGGGCCAACCATGCATCGTCATTACCCCTTGGCCGGTTGTCTGGCGGCCGATTTTCCGGCGGCGGGCGTATCCGCAATCGGCAGCACCCTGGGTTTGGCGACCTTCAGCCACCAGCCGAGCAGAACCTGGGCGACCAGCACCGAGGACAGCACCGAGGTGAACACCCCGATGGTCAGGGTCCAGGCAAAGCCGCGCACCGGTCCGGCGCCGAAGGCGAACATGATGCCCGCCGCCACCAGGGTGGTCAGGTTGGCGTCGATGATCGTGCCCATGGCCTTGTTGAAGCCGGCGTCCATCGAGGCGATCACGGATCGCCCGGCCCGCGCCTCGTCGCGCATCCGTTCATAGATCAGCACATTGGCGTCCACCGCCACAGCGAAGGTCAGCACCAGTCCGGCGATGCCGGGCAGGGTCAGGGCGGCGCCGGTCATTGACATGGCGGCGATGATCAGCAGGCCATTCAGCAACAGCCCGATCACCGACACCCCGCCGAACAGGAAGCCATAGGCCAGGATCATGAAGACCACGATGATCGCGAAGCCGATGGCCGTCGACAGGGCGCCTGCGGCCACAGCGTCGGCGCCCAGTTCGGCCGTCACCACCCGGCGTTCCTCGACCTTCAGCGGAGCCGGCAGGGCGCCGCCGTTCAGCAGATTGACCATCTCGGAGGCGCTCTGGATCGAGAAGCCGCCGGTGATCTGGCCCTGCCCGCTGGGAATGGTGCCGATGATGTTCGGCGCCGAGATCACCTTGCCGTCCAGGATAATGGCGAATCGTTTGCCGATGTTTTCGGCGGAGGTCGCCTCGGCGAAGCGGCGGGCGCCCAGGCCGTCGAAGCGGAAGCCGATGGCCGGACGGCCGTTCTCGTCGGAGTCGACCGTGGCGCGGGTCAGTTGTTCACCCGACACCAGCACCCGCTTCTTGATCAGCAGGGGTGTTGCGCCGTCGGCGTCCAGCATCAGTTCGGAATCGGGGGGGACGCTGCCCTGCAACGCCAGTTGCAGCAGCTGCGGATCGGACTCGACCATCTGGAAGGTCAGTTGGGCGGTCTGGCCGATCACCCGCTCCAGCTGGGCCGGATCGCTCTCGCCCGGCGCCTGGACCACGATCCGGTCGGCGCCCTGGCGGGTGATCGACGGTTCGCGCGTCCCCAGACTGTCGATACGGCGTCGAACAACCTCGATCGACTGATCCACCGCCGTCACGCCCATACTGTCCAGCGACGCCTGGGTGAAGCCAAAGCGCACCCGGTCATTGCCGACCCGCGAGGCCTGACGTTCCTGTACGCCCTGCTGGTTCGGACCCCCGGCCAGAAGCCTCAGCGCCTCGAACGCCGCGTCCTGACGCCCCGGTTCGGCCAGGGTGACGAGCACGCCGGTGGGTTCACGCTGCAAGCCGCTGGTGTTGATCCGGGCCTCGCGCAGGGTCACCCGCACGTCCTCGGTCAGATTGTCCAGCCGCTTGGCCCGCATGGCCGCCACATCGACTTCCAGCAGCAGATACGATCCGCCTTGCAGGTCGAGGCCCAGATTCAGCCCCGTGCTGGGCACCCAGCCGGGCAGCCGCGCGCGCGTCTCCTGCGAGAGCAGGTTCGGATAGGCGAACAGCAGCCCGAACACGAGCGACAGGGCCAGAACGACGATCTTCCAGCGCGACAGCTGAATCATGATGCAGGGTCCGTGACGACCGATCCCGTGAGGGGATCAGCCCTTGGAGTCGTTGGCGGCGATGGCGGTGCGGTTGCGCACCTCGGCGATGGTAGACTTGACGACCCGCACGTTCACGCTCGGGGCGATCTCGACGTTCACTTCCGCATCCTCGACCCGCGTCACCTTGCCGATCATGCCCGACGACAGGACGATGGTGTCGCCGCGCTTGACGCCGTCGATCAGGGCCCGGTGCGCCTTGGCGGCCTTCTGCTGGGGCCGGATCATCAGGAAGTAGAACAGGACGAAAATGGCGATGAAGGGCAGGAAGGTCGTGACCAGTCCCATGACGCCGCCGTCAGCAGATGCAGGCATAGTTCAGTATTCCAGGATGCGGGCGAGCCCCGTCAGGCGCCCTTTGAAAACAAGGCGCGGAACCTAGGGCCGGTCGTCCCGATTTGCAACGCGGCGAAAGCGCTATCGCGGCAACAGCGTCAGGGGATCGATCGCCGTCGGGGTGTCGCCCTGCATGCGGCGGGTCTCGAAATGGATCGACGGACGACCATCCCCGGCCGTCAGACCGACCGTGCCGATCTGCTGACCCGCCCGGACGTCATCGCCGTCATCCACCGTGGCCGAGCCCAGATGACCATAGACGGTCCGCCATCCGTCGCGGTGCATGATCAGGACCGTCAGCCCCTGTCCCGGCAGGGCATCTCCGACATAGGCGACCCGCCCGGTGGCCGAAGCCATGACGGGAGCGCCGCCTGCGGCGCCGATATTGATTCCGTTATTGCGTTCGCCCAGGCCGACCGGGCCGAAACGCCTCACCACCTCGCCCCGGACGGGCCACTGGAACCCGGGCGATCCGGCGATAGGCGCGGCAGGTGCGGGCGCAGGCGCAGGGGGCGTTGCGGGCCTTGGAGCCGGAGCCTGCGGCGCCGGAGCCGGCGGCAGGGTGCGAGGCTGCGGCGTCGGGGCGGGAACCGGCACAGGCGCCGTCGGTCGCGGCGGGGCCGGAGGCGGCGGCGGCGTCCCCGCCCCGCCGACCGTCACCCCGACCGGCGCCGGTCCTGTGGCATAGGGATCGGGCCCGACGTCGACGGCGGCGGCGGGCAGCAGGATCGACTGTCCCGCACGGATCGTCCCCTGGGGCCCCAGGGCGTTGAGGTCGATCAGGGTCTGCACGGACGTCCGGAACCGGCGTCCGACGCCCGAGATCGTATCTCCGGGCTGGATCACATAGGCGGCGCCGGCTGCGACCGGGGGTGTCGTCGGCCGGGGGACGGGCGCCGGTGCGGGGCCGGGCGCCGGGGCCGCCGGTCCGGGTGTGACGGGCGAGGTCAGGGCCCCGCCCTCGATGCTGCCGATCGGCGCGGTCAGGGGCGGCGGCGCCTCCACAGGCGGCGGAGGCGTGATCGGGGCCGGCGGCGGCGCCCAGGGCTGGGGCGATACCCCGTCGGCGCGGGTCGAATAGCGCGGCTCGGTCGGATAGGACGAACAGGCCGCCGCCATCAGGGCCGCGCCCGCAATCAGAAGGCCTCGAACTGCATATCCCGCCACGCGCATTCTCCTCTGCCCCGTTCGCCCCCCACGGGTCCGGTTTGCCCGCTCCGCCCGGCCAAGCCAACCCGAAATCCGGTTAACGACGGAGATGTCAGGGGGCGAGGCCGGCTCACGCCTCCCGGGCCGTGCCCTCGACCAGCGGCACGAAGCGGACCTCGCACAGGCTTTCACGGCGGAAACTGCCGTCCGGCTGGCCGGTGTAGCGGTGCAGCATCTGCACCGAGGTGCGGCCCACCGGGCAGACCAGAACCCCGCCCGGCTTCAGCTGCTTCAGCAGTTCGGTCGGTTCTCCGGGAGACGCGGCTGTGACCATGATCCGGTCGAACGGCGCCTGTTTCGGCCAGCCCAGCCCCCCATCGGAATGCTGGGTGATGACATTGTCGATCTCCAGCAGCCGCAGCCGGGCCTCGGCCTCGACCAGCAGGCTGCGATAGCGTTCGACCGAATAGACATAGCGGGCCAGCCGCGACAGCACCGCGCACTGGTATCCGCTGCCCGTGCCGATCTCCAGCACCCGGTGGCGCGGCTGGACGTCCAGGGCCTGGGTCATCAGGCCGACGATATAGGGCTGGCTGATGGTCTGGGCGCATTCGATCGGCAGGGCCTGATCCTCCCACGCCTGATCGAGGAACCGCTCGTGCACGAAGACCGCCCGGTCGATCGATTCCATCGCCGCCAGCACGCGCGGGTCCGTGACCCCCTGCTGTCGCAGCGACAGGATCAGCCGCCCGGCCCGGTCGTCGTGCAGGTTCACGTCAGAAATCCTCCCCCGTCGGAGGAGGGGACCACCAAGTGGTGCAGGGGGCCAACCGCAGACACGGTGCGCGAACAGCCCCCTCCACCGTCGTTCCGACGGTCCCCCTCCCCCCGCGCTTCGCTTGGGGGAGGAATGAAAGCATCGACCTCACGCCAACACCGCCTTCGGCGGCGCCCCGCCCAGCACCTTCTTCAGGTCATGGACGCTGGGCCGGTGGGTCAGGTCGATATGCAGGGGGGTGACCGAGATCTTGCCCTCGTCCATGGCGCGAAGGTCGGTTCCGGGCGCGTGGTCCTGTTTCTCGCCGCGGAACGACATCCAGTAATAGTCGCGCCCGCGCAGATCAGTGCGTTTCACCGCATGCATCTCGCCGATCTGGCGGAACCCCTGGACCGTCACCTCGACCTCGGTGACCGCTTCCGGCGGCCGGGCGGGGAAGTTCAGGTTCATCACCACCCCCGGCTCCCAGTCCTGGGTCAGAAGCCGGCTGATGATCGGCGGGGCATAGGTCTCGGCGGTCTCCCAGTGGACGGTCACATCATCGTGGAACCGCTCCAGCGACTGGCTCAGGGCGATCGATCGCACCCCGAAGGCCATCCCCTGCAATGCCCCCGCCACCGTCCCGGAATAGGAGCAGTCCTCGCCCACATTGTGCCCGCGATTGACCCCCGACAGCACCAGATCGGGCCGCCCGGGCATCAGGTCGCCGAACGCCAGCACCACACAGTCGGTCGGGGTCCCCGTCACCGCGAACCGCCGCTCGCCCAGACGGTTGACCCGCAGCGGCTCGGTCAGGGTGATCCCCCTGCCCTTGCCCGACTGCTCCACCGCCGGCGCCACGGTCCAGACGTCGTCCGACAGGGTCCGCGCGATCTTTTCCAGCGCGACCAGCCCCTCGGCGTCGATACCGTCGTCGTTCGTCAGGAGGATTCGCATGGACGGTCTTGTCCCCCAGCAGCGCCCACGGCTCAAGCGGTCAATGTGGATTCGCAACGCTTGTCCTCCCCGTTCGCTCTTCGCGAATGGGGAGGTGGCCCGTAGCGCAGCGGAGGGACGGAGGGGGCGAGGCGATATCAGACGCCTCCACGGTTTTGCCGACGGAGTCGCCCCCTCCGTCACGCCGCCAGGAGGCGTCGCGCCACCTCCCCATCGCGAAGCGACGGGGAGGACAAGGAGGTCAGCGCAACACCCGCACGGCCGACGCCGCGATTACATAGTCCGAGCGGCAGGCGTTGGTGATCAGACTGCCCTCGTGGTTGATCGTCGTGCGATCGCCCTTGTCGGCCCAGGCCAGGGCCCGGCCGGTGAACTGGACCTGGGATCCGTTCAGATCACGCGCGGCGTCCTGGGCGTTCTGCGGCAGGGCGCCGGAGACGCAGGGCCGGGCGAAGGCGTCGCGCAGCTGGCGCTGGTCGGCGAACAGCTGGAACTCCCCGCCCGTGACCCGCACCCAGCCGGTGAAGGTCGTGGCGGCCGGGTCGAAGCCGGGAACCGCCCGGGTGTCTGCGACGGTGGCGCAGCCGGCCATCAGGGCGGCGACAGCGGCGATAGTGGCGAAAGATCTCATCGTTCTGCTCCTTTGCGGGAGAGGACGAAGCCTCAGCCCACCCGTTCAACGCCGCCCATATAGGGCTTCAACGCCTCCGGCACCGCGATCGTGCCGTCGTCCTGCTGATAGTTCTCCATGATCGCGACAAGCGTGCGACCGACGGCCAGGCCCGAGCCGTTCAGGGTGTGGACGAACTGGGTCTTCTTCTCGCCCGCGCGCTTGAACCGGGCGTCCATGCGCCGGGCCTGGAAGTCGCCGCAGTTGGAGCAGGAGCTGATCTCGCGATACGTCCCCTGCGACGGCAGCCAGACCTCCAGGTCGTACGTCTTCGTCGCCGAGAACCCCATGTCGCCCTTGCACAGCAGCACCTTGCGATAGGGCAGCTCCAGCGCCTGCAGCACCGCCTCGGCGCAGCCGGTCATCCGCTCGTGCTCGGCGTCGCTGTCCTCCGGTCGGGTGATCGAGACCATCTCCACCTTGTGGAACTGGTGCTGACGGATCAGCCCGCGCGTATCCCGCCCCGCCGACCCCGCCTCGGCCCGGAAACAGGGCGTCAGGGCGGTATAGCGGATCGGCGTCGCCAGCTCGTCCTCGGGCAGGATCTGCTCGCGGACGAGGTTGGTAAGCGAGACCTCGGCGGTGGGGATGAGGTAGCGCAGGTCGCTCGACGCGTTGAGATGACTATGCCACTCAAAATACTTGTCGCTGAAGCTACCGCCGCCCTGCCCCGGCGCGCGCTCGAAGAAGGACATCATCGATTCACGGCCCACGGAACTGATGAAGTCGTGCAGTTCGTTCTCACTAGGAACGATACGGGTTGAGAACAGATCTTCCTCGAACTTCGGAAGCTGGCCCGTTCCAAACATTGTGTGATCGCGAACCAGCAGCGGCGGGTTCACCTCCAGATAGCCGTGCTTCTCGCTCGTCTGCATGTCCAGCATGAACTGGCCGACGGCGCGCTCCAGCCGGGCCAGCTGGCCCTTCAGCACCGCGAACCGCGCGCCCGACATCCGCGCCGCCGCCTCGAAGTCCAGCAGGCCCAGGGCCTCGCCGAGGTCGGCGTGATCCTTGGCCGGCCCCGTCGTGCGCGGCGTGCCCCACTTCAGGACCTCGACGTTTTCGGCCTCATCTGCGCCGTCCGGCACGTCGGCGGCGGCCAGGTTCTGCTGCTTGGCCAGCAAGCCCTGCGGTCCGAGCAGCTTGTCGTGCAGTTCGCGCTCTCGCTCTGCCTGCCGGGTAATCTCGACTTTGAAAGTTTCGACCTCCGCCTTTAGCCGTTCGGCCTCGGCCAAATCCTTGCGGCCCATGGCTGCGCCGATGAGCTTGGACGCAGCGTTGCGTTTGGCCAGTGCGTCTTGCCCAAGAGTTTGAGCGAGCCGCAGCGCAAGATCGAGTTCCCGGATTTCATTGACCAGTTCTGCCGCCCCCTCCACCCCGCGCGACGACCAGCCCGCCGCATAGACGTCGGGGTTCTCGCGAATGGCTTTGATGTCGTGCATGGCAGCGGTCTTCGTCAGGCGTGTCGGAAAGGCCGGAGCCTTAGCGTCCCGGACGGCATGGGGCAACGGACACCGCATCGTCCTCCCCATGCGGAGCATGGGGAGGTGGCGCGGCGCGTTCTTCAGCGCCGTGACGGAGGGGGCGACCCGGTCTCCGCCGATCGCACCTCCGCCGCGATCGCGTTCAGAACCTCCGGCAGGTGATCCCGCACCGAACGCGACTGAAACCGCAAGACACGTACGCCCCGCGTCTCCAGCCACGCGGTCCGCCGTCGGTCATGGGCGATGCGGTCAGGATCGTCGTGAACCTCGCCGTCCACTTCCACCGCCAGCTTCGCCTTCGCGCAGTAGAAGTCGAGGATATAGGGACCGACCGGATGCTGGCGTCTGAACCGGACGCCCAGCCCCTGACCTTTCAGGGCGACCCACAGCTTCAGCTCCGGCGGCGTCAACGCCGACCGCATGACGCGGGCGCGTTCATAGCTTCGGGCGTCGGCCATATCGTCACCGTGCCTCAGGTCTTCGCCGGAGTCTCCCCCTCCGTCTGCTCGCAAGCGCTCGCATCCACCTCCCCATCGCTGCGCGACAGGGAGGACGCGATCCCTGTCCTCCCCGTTCGCCCTTGCGAATGGGGAGGTGGCTCGGAGCGCAGCGGAGAGACGGAGGGGGCGAGGCGACGCCGGACGCATAGTCGCCGTTTCGCTGACAGAGTCTCCCCCTCCGTCTGCTCGCAAGCGCTCGCATCCACCTCCCCATCGCTACGCGACGGGGAGGACGAAGGTCACCCCCCGATCAGTCCGAAGTCCGCCACCCGACCCATCACGCTGCGCACCTGACCCAGTAGTTTCAGCCGGTTCTCCCGCTCGGCGGCCACATCGGAGTTGACCATCACCCCGGTGAAGAAGGCGTCGACCGGCGCCCGCAGTCCGGCCAGGGCCGTCATGGCGGCGGCGAAGTCCTCGGTCTCCAGCGCGGCGTCCACGGCGGTGGCGGCGGCGGCGGCGGCGAAGGCCAGTCCGGTCTCCTCGGCCGGCTGGTTCGGCAGGCCGGTCTCGACCATGCCGGTCGGCAGAGGCCCCTTCTTCTCCTCGGCCTTGAGGATGTTCGACGCCCGCTTGTAGCCCGCCAGCAGATTGGCCCCGTCGTCGGTAGCCAGAAACGCATCCAGCGCCTCTACCCGCCGCACGATCCGCACGAGGTCGTCATCGCCGAGCGCGAACACGGCGTCCACGAGGTCATGCCGCTTGCCCTGATCGCGGAGGAGAACCTTCAGGCGGTCGGCGAAGAAGGACACAAGCGAACTTGCGACGTCCATGGCAGACAGCAGCTCATGCTCGGTCGCATAAATCTGCTTCCGGGTTTCCACCTCTGCCCGTGCTTCGCCGAGCCTCTCCGGCTCAACGCCTAGTGCTTGAAGCTCGTCGAGCATATGGGACTGATTGGTAAGAAGCTCGGACTGCCGATCATCAAACACGTCAGTAGCTGCGGGTATGACTAGGTCGGCCAGCGAAAAGCGAACCTCATTCTCCAGCACCAACCGGATCACCCCCAGCGCCGCCCGCCGCAGGGCGAACGGGTCCTTCGACCCCGTGGGTTTCTCGTCGATGGCGAAGAAGCCGACCAAGGTGTCCAGCTTGTCGGCCAGGGCCACGGCCACCGTCAGGGGCGCGGTCGGCACGGTGTCGCCCGGTCCCTGCGGCTTGTAGTGGTCGCGCACGGCGTCGGCGATGCGATCCCGATAGCCCTCCCCTTGGAGGGGGGAGGGTTGGGTGGGGGTGGAGCCCGGGAGCTGGCCGGGGGTCGCGGTCACCCGGTCGTCTGTCGAAGCGCCGGAGTCTTGGGGGGACACGGGAGAGGCCGTGCCTCCACCCCATCCCAACCCTTCCCCCTCGAGGGGAAGGGCTCTTGCATAATACCCGCCCATCACCCCCTGCAGCTCCGGGAACTCCCCGACCATGCCCGACGCAAGGTCGGCCTTGGCCAGTTTGGCGGCGGCCTCGGCCTGATCCGGATCCGCCCCGACCAGAGGCGCGATCTCTCGCGCCAGGGCCGCGATCCGCTCGACCCGCTCGGCCAGGGTGCCCAGTTTGGCGTGGAAGGTGACGCCCTCCAGCTTCTTCGCCCAGACCTCGAACCCGGTCTTCAGGTCCTCGTCCCAGAAGAAGCGGGCGTCGTTCAGCCGGGCCGAGAGGACGCGGCTGTTGCCAGCGGCGAGCGCCACGCCGGCGTCCGACGCCTCGACATTGGCCACCACGATAAAGTTCGGCGCCAGGGTCCCCGTCGCCGGATCGCGCACCGCGAAATACTTCTGGTGCACCTTCATCGACAGTTTGATGACCTCGGGCGGCAGCGATAGGAACTGCGGGTCCATGTCGCCTAGGATCGGCGTCGGCCATTCGGCCAGGCCCGCCACCTCGTCCAGAAGGCCGTCGTCATCGACCAGCTCCAGCCCGCGCGCATGACAGGCCGCCCGCGCCGCCTCCAGAATCCGCAACTTGCGATCCGCCACGTCCAGCAGGACGAAATCCGCCTCCAGCTGGCGGCGATAATCGGCGAAGTCGCGGATCTTCAGCGGGCGTTTCGTGCCCATGAAGCGGTGACCCTCGGTCGTGTCGCCGCTCTCGATGCCCTGCACCCGGCCGCCAAGGTCCGGCGAACCGTCGGCGATCAGGAACGGCACGACCTGACCGTCGAACAGGCACAGGATCCGCTTGATCGGCCGCACCCAGCGCAGGGTCGCATCGGCCCAGCGCATCGACTTGGGCCAGGGGAAGGCGCGGATCACCGCGTCCACGGTTTCGGCGATCACCTCGGTCGTCGCCCGGCCCTGGCTGGACAGAACGGCGATCCAGACGCCGTCGCGTTCGGTCAGCTGGTCCTTCGTCAGGCCGGTCTTCCTCAGGAAGCCCTCGAGCGCCTGTTCCGGCGCCGAGGTCCGGGGTCCCTTGACCTCCTCATTGCGGTCCGGCGTCGAGACCGGCAGGCCCTCGATGACCAGCGTCAGCCGGCGCGGCCCGGCAAAGGTCGTCAGCGCCTCCCACGTCAGCCCGGCCGCCTTCAGCCGCTCGGACGCCATGCGTTCGAGGTCGCGCGCCGCGCCCTGCTGCATCCGCGCGGGGATTTCTTCGGAGAAAATTTCGAGGAGAAGTTGGGGCATCAGGGTTCGCTCGAAAAGCCCTCCCCCTGGAGGGGGGAGGGTTGGGAGGGGGTGGAGGCACTGCGGTCAGAGTGACGCGCGTTCACCCGGTTGTTGTTCTGGTCTGCGTAGGGGTCTCTCGGGGTCAGGGGCGCGGCCTTGCCTCCACCCCATCCCCCAACCCCTTCTCCCTCGAGGGGAAGGGGGGCGCGGACATGGCCGGTAGCCTGCCCGATTTCAGCGACCACCGCGTCGATGTCGTTCTCGACCCGCTTCGTCGAGAACCGAAGCACACGGTAGCCTTGGGCTTGCAGCCATTCGTCTCGCTGGAAATCGCGGACAGCGACATCGGTTCGTTCATGAACGCCGCCGTCCACCTCGACCACCAGCCGGGCGCGATGACAGGCGAAATCGACCACATACGGCCCGATCGGCGCCTGCCTGCGAAAACGGATATCAAATGTCCGCAAGTGTTTCCAAAGCGCCGCCTCGGTGCGGGTCGGCTCGGCCCTCAGCTTGCGCGCGCGTGTAATGCCGCCATCCCTGATCTTCGCCGTCCTGGCGAAACGGTCGATCAACGGAAAGCCCTCTCCCTGGAGGGGGGAGGGTTGGGAGGGGGTGGAGGCAATGGTCTCGGCGGGGGCCACGTTCACCCGGACGTCTTTCAACCGATTGTAGTCTCCGGGGGTCATCGGAGACGGGGTGCCTCCACCCCATCCCCCAACCCCTTCCCCCTCGAGGGGAAGGGGGGCTTTCACGCCTCTTCCCTTTCACGCTCGACGTAAGCCAGGGCGCACGCCTTGCACAGCTCCCGGATCCTGCCGATGTAGCTCTGGCGTTCGGCGACGGCGATGGCGCCCCGGGCGTCCATCAGGTTGAACAGGTGGGACGCCTTCAGCACCTGATCATAGGCGGGCAGGACCAGTTGCTGGCCCTGGGGTCCGGTCATGGCCAGCAGGCGCGACACCTCGGCCACCATGTCCTCGAACCGGCGCTTCAGCCCCTCGACGTCATAGCCGTGGAAATTGGCCTCGGACTGCTGGCGTTCGTTCTCGAGGAAGACCTCGCCATACGTAAGACCGGCTCGATTGAACTTCAGGTCATAGACGTTGTCGACGCCCTGCACGTACATGGCCAGACGCTCCAGCCCGTAGGTCAGCTCGCCCGAGACCACGTCGACCTCGATGCCGCCGACGCCCTGGAAATAGGTGAACTGGGTCACCTCCATGCCGTCGCACCAGACCTCCCAGCCCAGACCCCAGGCGCCGACGGTCGGGTTTTCCCAGTCGTCCTCGACGAAGCGGATGTCGTGCAGGCTGGGGTCGATGCCGATGGCGCGCAGCGAGCCGAGATACAGCTCCTGCAGATCGTCGGGGTTCGGCTTCAGGATGACCTGGAACTGGTAATAGTGCTGGAGACGATTGGGGTTTTCCCCGTAACGGCCGTCACCCGGGCGGCGGCTGGGCTGCACATAGGCGGCCTTCCACGGTTTCGGCCCCAGCGCCCGCAGCACCGTCGCCGGGTGCAGGGTCCCCGCCCCCACCTCGATGTCATAGGGCTGCAACAGGGCGCAGCCCTGATCGCCCCAGTATTTCTGGAGCGTCAGGATCAGGTCCTGGAAGGCGAGAGGTTCGGTCGGGACGTGGGGCACGGTCAGGGAGGCTCGGTGCAAACGAAAGGCGGCGGACCCTAGAGTCCGCCGCCTCCAAACTCAACCAGGCCTGTCGCAGACTACTGCGGCGTCGGCGTGGTCACCGGGGTTTCCGGCATGTCGGCGGTCGGCTCGACAGCCGGATCGGTCGGGGCGACCGGCGGCGTCGGAGTGGGCGCCGAGGCGTTCGGAGCCGGAGTGGCGACCGGATCGGGGCTCGCGGTCGGGGCCGGTGTCGCCGGATCGGGCGTCGTCATCGGCGCGGCGTCCATCCCCTCCTCGGCGTCCCCGGACGCCACCTCGGACGCGGCCGGGTCCAGCACCTTGTCGATGATGAAGACGGCCCCGTTGGAGGCGTCGATGTCCGCCGTGGTGATGGTGGCGTCATCGACCTTGATCGAGCCGCCGGTGCCGTCCAGCTGGACCTGGCTGCGGGCGGCGGTCTCGACCCCACCCCTCGTGCCCTTGATCTGGTCCGAGTTCACGTCCGCGACGACCACATGGTACAGCAGCAGCTGACGCAGTTCATTGACGTTGGCCGGGTCCATTAACCGGGTCCGCTCGGCTTCCGGCAAGGCCGCAAAGGCCGCGTCCGTCGGGGCGAAGATCGATACCGCCGGCTGGCTGTTCAGCGTTTCCGTCAACTGGGCGGCCTCCAGCGCCGTCAGCAGGGTGGTGAACTGGCCCTGACTCTTCAGGGTATCGATGACGGTGGATCCGGCAGCGGGCGCAGGGGTCTCGGCCGCCTGCGACGCCGCCGGGGTCGTCACGCCGGTGTCGAGGGTCGCCGGGGGGATCGGCGCCGCCTCGGTCGGCAGGGAGGTCACCGCCTCCTGGCCGGCGGGGGAAGCGGTCTGGGCGAGAGCGGGCGACGCCAGAAGGGTGATGGCGGCGGCGGCGGTCACAAGACGAGCGCGAAGCATGATAGCATCCTTTCGGTTGATCTCTGGAAGCCAGCCGCGAAATGTCACGGCCCTTTACCAATCGTTGCGAGATACAGAAAGGTCGGCGCCGCTCAGGGGTTCCCGATAAGCCGAATATTCGCGCATTCGGCCAGACTTGGCGGCGATACTTGGACAATACCGTGTTGAGCGCCGCGAAAACACCCTGAATTCGCCGCGCTACAGCTCAGCTGACAGATCGTCACCCAGAATAGTCTGACGCACCCACCAGCGGCCATGGTCGCGGGTAAGCCGCGCCGCCGCCTCGACGGCCGCCTCGGGGTTTGCATAGAGGCCAAACACCGTCGCGCCCGAGCCGGACATCCGGGTCAGCCCCACACCCGTCGTCCTCGCCACGGCGTCCAGCACCGGGCCGATCGCGGGCTGCAGGCCCAGAGCCGGCGCCTCCAGATCGTTCCTTTGCCGCCCCAGCCAGTCGATGACCCCGCCCGCTGACCAGTTCGCCGGGGGCGGCGGTCGATCCGCCCCCCCGATCGGCCCCCGGTCATAGGCCTGGTAGACGGCGCCGGTGGACGAGGGCTCGCGTGGATTGACCAGCACGGCGTGCAGCGGCGGCAGGCGCGGCTCCGGCTCCAGCCGCTCGCCCCGTCCCTCGGCCCACACCGTCCGTGGGTGCAGACACATCGGCCCGTCCGCCCCGACCTCGGCGGCGGCGGCGGCCAGGTGCGCCGCGTCGATCTCGCCCCCCGCCAGCCGCGCCGCCAGCCGCAGCACCGCACCGGCGTCCGACGACCCGCCGCCCAGTCCCGCCGCCACGGGCAGAACCTTGTCCAGGGTGACGGCCAAGGCCGGCTCCCCCTCGCCTGTCCGGCGTCCGAGGGCTCTCAGGGCGCGCAGCACCAGATTGTCGCCCGGACCGCCCAGCCCTCCGGCGAAACCGCCCTGGATCTTCAGGGACAGCCGGTCCGACAGGCCGGCGGTCACCCGGTCCCCCACATCGGCGAAGGCGATCAGACTGGCGATCGGATGATAGCCTGCGGCGTCCACCGGACCGACATGGAGGCACAGATTGACCTTGGCGGGGGCCAGGGCCGGGAGCGTCGTCATATCGCGTCCGCGGCGGAGACGGGGCCGGACGAAGCGACGACCGGGGCGGGCTCCGGCAACCCCTCGCCCAGCTTCTTCTCCACCTCGGCCCGGCGTTCGGCGTCCGGGTCCAGAGTCAGGACGCGGCTCCACTGGAAACCGGCCTCGCGCCGCCGCCCGACCCGCCAGTAGGCGTCGCCAAGGTGGTCGTTGATCTCGGCGTTTGCTGGCTCCTTGGCCACCGCCGCCTCCAGCGCCTCGACTGCCTCGTCATAGCGCCCCTGCCGGTACTGGGCCCAGCCCAGCGAGTCCTGGATATTGCCGTCGGTCGGCTGGGCGGAGAAGGCCCGCGAGATCAGGGCGGCGCCCTCATCGACCCGGGTTCCGCTATCCACCCACAGGTAGCCGAGGAAGTTCAGATACATGGCATTGTCGGGCTGGGCCTCGACCGCTGCCTGAAGTTCCGCCTCGGCTTCGGTTGCCCGGCCCAGCCCCTCATAGGCGGCGCCGCGCAGGAAGTTCACGAACCCTGCCTGACCGACGGACGACAGCAGCGGGGCCTCCAGCAGGGTCAGGGCCTCGGCGTTGCGTTTCATCGACACCAGCTGGCTGGCCAGGGCCAGGCTTGCCGCCGCCGAGTCCGGAGACGCCGCCACGGCCCGGCGATAGGCGGCCACCGCTTCTTCCTCGCGCCCCGCCCGCGCCAGACTATCGGCCAGCTGGGCCTGGGCGCTGGTGTAGATCAGGGGCTGTTCGGGGCTGACCGAAGCCAGGACCTCGCGCGCCTGCGCTTCCAGCCGCGCCCGGGCCAGCATGTCCGCATAGTAGAGCCGGTGCTCGTCATCCGGCGACAGTTCCAGCGACAGGCGGCTGTAGACCGCAGCAAACTGGGCGGCCCGGCTTTCCCGGGCGATGGACGAGGCCAGCAACAGGGCGCGAGAGGCGCCCTCCCGATCATTGGGCAACCGCGGCGGCCGGCCGCCGGCGGCCGCACGCGCACTCGCGGCGACAAGGCCGGGGCTGGCGCTGTCCCCAGCCGGGGCGGCGGCATAGAGGGCGACCGCCTCATCGCGACGCCGCCGGCGTTCCAGAAACTCGCCATAGGCCGTCCTGAAGACCGGCTGGCTGTCCGGCCCCTCGACCAGCAACTTGTATTCCGCCTCGGCCTCGTCATGGCGTCGGCGACGCTCAAGGATCTGCGCCCGCTGCAGCCGGATGATCCGGATCACCGGATTGTCGCCGGCGGGGGGCGTCGCGAGGGCGAAGTCCCAGTCCCGCGCGGCCGCCGCGATCCAAGGCTGGACCAGCAGGGCCGCATTGGCGTGCGGCGGATCAATCGGCTGCGACTTCAACAGCCGCGCCGCCCGACGCGCCTGTCCGCGCTCCAGGTCCACCACCGCCTGGACCAGACGCCCGGCTCCGCTCAGCGTCGGCGATACGCCCTCGCCCTGCGGCAGGCTGCGCAGGGCGGCGTCCAGATCTCCGGCCAGAAGCGCGGCGACAAAGGCCTGTTCGGCCACCGTCGGCTGTTCCGGCGTCAGGGCCAGGGCCTCGACCAGGGCCCCGGCGCCCTCCAGGGCCTCGCCCTCGACCTCCGGGCCGCGCCCGACCAGATAGCGTCCGCCCAGATAGAGGCCATAGGCCGATCGCCCGTCCTCAGTGCGCGGCACAGGCGCCCAGACGGCGGGGATGGGCGCGACCTCCGGCTCGGGCGGCGGCGCGTCGGTGTCGACCACCATGCCCGGTCCCTCCCCGTCCTCGCCCTCATCCAGCGCAGGCGCCAGAGGAGGCGCGGCTGGGGGCGAGGCCGGGGGGGGCGCGATCAGGGGCGGCAGCGGCGACTGCGGCTGTGTTGGAGGCGCAAGAGGCCGGATGACCGGCGGCGAGCCCTGCGTCGGCTCCTGCGCCAGGACGGGCGCTCCGACAGCGCAGGCCAGGGCCAGGACGGAAACGGCGGACAGGCGGCGGCGGAAAGCGATCATGACACGAACCTCACCGGTTTATACGGCGGCCGCAAGGCCTCCCTCCCCCGTCCTTCCGCAGGGGCTGCGTCACATGTTCGGATAGTTCGGTCCGCCTCCGCCCTCGGGCGTGGTCCAGACGATGTTCTGCGACGGATCCTTGATGTCGCAGGTTTTGCAATGGACGCAGTTCTGGGCGTTGATCTGGAAGCGCGGATTGCTGGTTCCGTCCTCGTCGTACAGCACCTCATAGACCCCTGCGGGGCAGTACAGCCGCGCCGGCTCGCCGTATTCCGGAAGGTTGACGCGGATCGGGATTGAGGGATCCAGCAGCTTCAGATGGGCCGGCTGTTCCTCGGCGTGATTGGTGTTGGAGATGAAGACCGAGCTCAGCTTGTCGAACGACAGCCTGCCGTCCGGCTTCGGATACCGGATCGCCTTGTGTTTCGCTGCGGGCTCGGTCGAGGCCGCATCGGTCTTGCCGTGTTTCAGCGTCCAGGGGACGTTGATCCGGGTCAGGGACGAGACCCACATGTCCATCAGCCCCAGGGCTCCGCCGATCGTGGTGCCGAATTTCGACAGATAGGGCTTGGCGTTCCGGACCTGTTTCAGCTCGCGATAGACCCAGCTTCTCTCATAGGCGGACTGGTATTCGACCAGCAGGTCGCCAGCCCGGCCGGCCTGCACCGCGACATAGGCGGCGTCGGCGGCCAGCATGCCGGTCTTCATGGCGTTGTGGCTGCCCTTGATGCGCGGCACGTTCACGAAGCCGGCGGAACAACCGATCAGGACGCCGCCCGGGAAGCTGAGCTTCGGCACGGACTGGAACCCGCCCTCGGTGATCGCCCGCGCGCCATAGGAGATCCGCGTGCCGCCCTCCAGATGTTCGGCGATGGCGGGGTGATGCTTGAAGCGCTGGAATTCGTCGAACGGCGACAGGAAGGGATTCCTGTAGTTCAGGTGCACCACATAGCCGATGGCCACATAGCGATCGCCGAAATGGTACATGAAGCTGCCGCCGCCGGTGTGCTCGTCCAGCGGCCAGCCGGTGGTGTGCTGGGCCAGACCCGGCTGGTGCTTTTCAGCCGGCACCTGCCACAGCTCCTTCAGCCCGATGCCGTATTTCTGCGGCGACCGGCCCTCGGCCAGTTTGTGGCGGGCGATGATGGTCTTGGCCAGGGAGCCGCGCACGCCCTCGGCGATGAAGACGTATTTGCCGTGCAGCTCGATGCCCGGCTGGAAGTCGTCCGTGGGCTGGCCGTGTTTGTCGATGCCGAACACGCCGGCGACGACGCCCTTCACCCTCCCGGTGGGCTCATCCCAGACCACATGACTGGCGGCCATGCCCGGATAGACTTCCACGCCCAGGGCCTCGGCCTGTTCCCCCAGCCAGCGCGTCACATTGCCGAGGGAGGCGATGTAGCATCCGTCATTGTGCATCACCGGCGGCAACAGCGGCATGGGGATGGACGCCTGACCTGCGGGACCGAGCAGCAGGAACCGGTCCTTTGTCACCGGGGTTTCCAGCGGCGCGCCGCGTTCCTTCCAGTCGGGGAACAGTTCGTTCAGCGCCTTCGGGTCGATGACCGCGCCCGACAGGATATGGCCGCCGACCTCGGCCGACTTTTCCAGCACGGCGACGCTGATCTCGGTTCCGTCCGCCTCGGCGCGCTGTTTCAGACGGATCGCCGCCGACAGACCGGCGGGGCCGCCGCCGACGATGACGACGTCATATTCCATGACCTCGCGCTCGACGCCCTGCAGCGCCTCCAGCGGCGGCAGATTGTCCAGAATGGCTTCCTGACGGGGGCTCGTCGCCCCGCCCTCGATCGCTTCCTCGGCCATTCGGCTCAGATCCCTGTTGGTCGTGCGGTAAGGCCGTTTATCGGGACGTGACGCGAGGGAGGTCAAGGCGTATCTACCTGCGGGTAGAGATGAACGCCGCCCCGCTCGACATCGCCGCGACCGAAAGCCTGCTCGCCTTCTGGCGCGATGCCGGGGTCGAGGCCTGCTATGACGACGCCCCGGTCGACCGGACGTACGTCGCCCCGCCGGCCCTCAAGGCCGTCGCCAAGGCCACCGCCTCGGTCGCCGCCCCGATCACCCCGGCCGTCTCCGCCGACGCCCTGTCCGAAGCGCGGCGAATGGCTGCCGGGGCCGACACCCTTGAGGCCCTGGCTGAGGCTATCGCCGCCTTCGACGGCTGTCCGCTCCGATCGATGGGCGCCCGTCAGGCTGTCTTCTGTCGCGGCAATTTTGGAGGCGACCTGCTCGTCATCGGCGAAGGCCCGGGCGCCGAGGAGGACGCGCGCGGCGAACCCTTCGTCGGCAAGGCCGGTCAACTGCTGGACCGGATGCTGACCGCCGGCGGCCTTTACGATCGCGCCTTCATCACCAACACCGTCTTCTGGCGTCCCCCCGGCAACCGCACCCCGACCCCGGAAGAACAGGCCGTCTGCGCCCCGTTCGTGGAACGCGCCTTCGCCCTGCTGCGCCCGAAAGCCGTGCTTCTGCTCGGCGCCGCAGCCTCGAAAAGCGTCCTGCGCACCGATGTCGGCATCATGAAACTGCGCGGCCAGTGGCAGGACTGGAGACTGACCGAGGGGGATGTCTCGGCGCCGGCCATCCCGACGCTCCACCCCGCCTTCCTGCTGCGCCAGCCCCAGGCCAAACGTCAGGTCTGGGCCGATCTGTTGTCGCTGGCCGAACGGCTGGAGGCGGCGGAGGCGTAGCCGGACTTCGCCCTCCCCTCGTCACCCTGGTCCTGTCATCCTCGGGCCTGTCATCCTCGGCTTGCCCCGAGGAGTCGTGCTCCCGGTCCGCGGGATTTCGCGCGGTGCGTCGGTCGCTGACGCATCGGGACCCGGCCCAGACCACAGCGTTTCTGGGTCCTCGGCACGAGGGCGAGGATGACGGAGAAGATGGTCACAGAGACCAGACCCCATGCCACCGATTAACCTCTCTTCCCCATTCCCGACCCATTCATGGATCAGGGTGAACTTGAGCCGCTCGCTGCATTGCGGCATAGTGAAGCTGACGACCGATCGAGAACCAGCGCGCCAATCCTGAATCGAGACGGGAGACGCGTGGCCGAGGGGGCCGCCGCCTGATGTATGATTTTCGCCGCGCGCTGATCGCGCCGACGCTTTCAGTTCTGATCGCCGCCCTCGCGACGGCCTCTTTCGCGCGCGAGGGCGGCGTCGGTCCGGCGGAGTTCGCCTCCGCCGGGGCCGGCTATGACGCCCGCGAGGATGAAGGGCCTGTCGCCCTCAGCCCGGCCGACCGCCTGACCTACACCACCGCCTTCGACGCCCTGCGGCGCGGCGATCTGGAGCTGGCCCGCGCCTCGGCCCGCCGCGCCAACGACCGGGTCCTGCTGGGTCAGGTCGAGTTTGAACGCCTGTTCCACCCTGACCATGTCGCCACCTATGAGGAACTCGCGGCCTGGCTGGAGGAATATTCCGACCTCCAGTCCGCCGAGCGCGTATATACCCTGGCCCTGCGCCGTCGCCCGGATGGCGCCGCGGAGCCTCGAAACCCGCGCAGCCTCGGCGCCCGCACCTGGAGCGCCGTCATGTCGGCGGGCGGCGGCTCGACCGAACACGACCCGGCCAAGGCCGCCCGTGTCGCCTTCAACAACGAGGATCACGCCACCGCCTATACCCTGGGCGTCCAGATCGGCGACTGGTGGACGGCCGGTCTGGCGGCGTACCGTCTGAACGACTTCGCCCGTTCGCTCGAGGCGTTCGAGCGGGTCGCCACCGACCCGACCGAGGACCCCTGGGTCCGCGCCGGGGCCGGGGTCTGGGCCTCAAAGGCCGCCCTCGGCGCGGGTCGTCGCGACCAGGTCGCCGAATTCCTGCGCCTGTCGGCCGCCTGGCCCGCCACCTTCTACGGTCAGGTGGCCCTGCGCCAGCTGGGCGAGGACGCCGTGGTCGAGGGGGCCGGCCCGCGTCCCTATGCTCCGGCGTTGCAGACGGTGGCCTACCAGCCAGGCCTTGCGGGCGTTTCGAACCGCGAGCTTAACGCCTTCATCCGGTCCGATGATCGCGCCCGTCGCGCCGTGGCCCTGATGGAGATCGGCCGCCGCAACGAGGCCGAGACCGAGCTCAAGGCCGGGCTACGCACGGCCGGCGATGCGGCGCACAGGATGTGGGTCGGTCTGGCCGGGGCCATCGCCCCGCGGATGCAGCGCGGCGCCGAGGATGCCGCCCGCGTCGACGCGACCCGCTACCCCACCCCGGTCCTGACCCCCGACGGCGGCTTCACCATCGAACCCGCCCTTGTCTATGCCCTGGCGCGCAAGGAGACGGGCTTCAACGCCTCGGCCCGCTCCAGCGTCGGCGCCTATGGCATGATGCAGGTCATGCCGACCACGGCGGCCGAAATGACCGGCGACCGGGGTCTGGTCTCCTCACCCAACCGGTTGCTTGAACCCAGCCTCAACCTGCGTCTGGGCCAGACCTATATCAACCGCATGCTGGCCCGGCCCGAGTTCCAGGGCGACATCCTGCGCGCCGTCGCCTCCTACAACGCCGGCCCCGGCCCGATGCTTTCGGCCCTGAAGAAACTCGGCCCCGACCCCGACCCCCTGCTGCTGATCGAGACCATCGACGTCCCCCAGGCCCGCGACTATGTCGAAAAGGTCATGGCCGCCTACTGGATCTACCAGCGCATGTTCGGCGGCAAGCTGAACACCCTGGACGCCGTCGCCGCCGGCCAGCCGAACATCTCTATCATGCTGGACTACGTCCCCCCGGCGCCCGCCCCGGCCGCCCCGGTGGAGATGGCATCAGCCCCGGTCGCCGCCGGCGGGCAGTAACCCCGCCTGACCGCTGCGCGGTCTGTCCTGCGCGCATGGAGAGGTTAACATCTACCCTCACCTGTCCACCGGCCAAGGGCGGTGGGGAGGACAGACGCCGAACCCGCCGGGGTTCTGCACCGGCCTATACTGCCGCCGTTGAGGGTGCGGCTCCGTCGCTCGGGCGGTCTTTGACACTCTACACAGCGATCGCCTCCGTGCAGGAGCGGCCAGAAAACATGCAGCCGAGCCGAGCGCCCGGTTCGGCGACGTTAAACACCGGGCGACGTCAGCGGGCCATCGGCGCGAGAACGGGCCGTTTAGATGTCGGCTGCGGGTGGGAAGCGGAAGCAATGACCGACGCTGTCATCCCGACTGATTCGCGCAAGAATCGAACACTCGTTGAAGTTCTAACGGCCGACATTCGCTCACTGCTCGGAACGTCTGCTCCTGATGTCGTTGTCCGACACCAAGCAAACTCCAACGTCGTCCAGTTGGCCATCCAAAAGCGCCGTCCAATACAGACAAACCTCGCGCTACTCGTCGAAGGCACGGGCAACCAGTGTTGGGTGGCCAGCCGCCGACGCCAAGATCGCACTGGCATGCGACCACCTCTCACCCTTTCAGAACGCATGGATGGCCGGAATCGCGACTTTGCTCTGAGTAGCGCCCTCACGGTCTTGTGGAGCCCGAAATTGCATGAGAGCTTAACCATAATCAACTGGAGCACTCTGTGATCGATCCCGCAGTTGCTAAGGATTTCGTCGTAGCGACCTTCAGCGCAGTCGCGGCGACGGGGCTGACTAGCGTGGTCAAGCGTTTCCGGGAACGTCCTCTGGTGCTGATCGCGGTCGCTCTAGGAGTTGGGGTGGCGACCTATCTTCTGATGCCCCAGCTGGGAGGAGCGAGAACTGACCCGGTCAACCCCCCCGTGCCTAACGATGAGGCACCTCGGCCTGGTGAATCCAAGTATTTGCCGCCGCCCGCAGTGTCCCCCTCCGGCAGCGCTGAATCCTCGCCGGCTGCTCCAATCGCGGACGGGTCGCCACCCGCCTCAATGCCAACGCTCGACCCCACGCCACTGCGCACCGGTCCTTCGCCGGTGCAGTCTATCCTCGGCCGTTGGGCCCAAGGCGACTGCCGATACGCTATGGAGGTGAAGCTGAACGGCGGCAGGCTATCGGTAATCTCTGGCGGAGACGAGCAGACCTACAGAATTTCGCAAACCGTTGACCGCATCCGTGCGACTTACGATGGCGGCGCGACGACCTTCTGGATCGCCAACGGTCGACTAATGAATGAGGGGGAGGTTTATTCACGATGCCCATGATGATGGCCGGACTCGCATTGCTCCTTTCAATAGCCGGACCAACGCCTCCGCAGACGAATTCGCCTGCACAATGCGGCTCTTGGGGAATGCGATGGGACGATACGCCGGGCAGCCAGCGGACGGGGGCCGCCGAAGTTCTGATGCCCCTAATTCCCGTCGGTTGCAGCGATCTCCGCGCAGAAGTGAACGCATTTCGAAGCGTGCCCGAGGCCTTGGTCGGCGAATCAATGTGGACGAGAATTGCGGACTTTGAAGTCGAGATGCGCCCCTGCACCTACCGTCGCGGGTACGTGGAATGTGAGGCCTTCGTAAAGCCGGATCGTGACGCGACTTGGCATTTTAACGACGAGTCCGCCTTGATCGATGTAAACGGCGGTCAGATTCCCGCCAATGTAATGACGATCGGCACCAGCAGTCTCGATGTCTCGCGCATGGGCTACCGGGTCCAGTTCATGCGCATTCCCCAAGGCATCCGTACCCGAATCCTCTATCGGTTTGATGCTCGGGTCAGCCCGCGCGACCTGCAAGGGCTGGCGATCGTCGGCCCGTTCCGACGGCGCGTAGTTCGTAGCCCCTTGCAATGGCAATAGAATGTCCCTGTCGAGTCTGCCTCGGCCATCAGAGCTTAATCGGGTCAAATTCCGCAGTGAGGTCTAATTATATCCTTGGCACCCCGTCCGAGCGCCGACATGGGAAGGGGGTCGCGATGAACGAAACACCCGCTTCCGAATACTCTCGATACCTTTTTCCCGGCCCGCGCTCTTAGTCAGCCCCGCATCCCCGCCAGCGCCTCCGCCTCCCACTCCAGGAAATGCGGATCATTCAGCAGGGTCGCCGTATAGGCCGCCGCCGCGCCGTCATCGCCCAGTTCGGCCAGATCGATCTGATAGTGCCTCAGCCGCGTCGCCACAGGGGTGAAGAAGGCGTCGGCGATCGACCAGTCGCCGAACAGATACGGCCCCGCCCCTGCTCCAGCGCCTTGGCCGAACCGGCCGCGCAGCTCGCTCCACAACCCAATCAGCCGCCGGATGTCCTGCATCGCTGCGGCATGGTTGGGTGTCTCCGACCGGCTGTCGCCAACCATCAGATGCCCCCCGTTCATGGTCAGGGCGGTGCGCAGGTTCTGGAACCCGCCGTGCATTTCACAGACCGCCGACCGGGCCAGCCAGCGGGCCTTTGCATCGGCCGGCCATAGCTTCGCCTGCGGATACTGCTCCGCCGCCCAGACGGAGATCGACAGACTGTCCCAGATCGTCTCGCCCTCGACCTGCAGCACGGGCACCAGACCGCTCGGCGACAGGCGCATCATCTCGGCATGACCTTCCGGCGTGCCGAAATCGATCTCATGGGTCTCGAAGTCCGCGCCACAGCGTTTCAGCACCAGCCAGGGCCTCAGCGACCAGGTCGAATAGCGGCGGGGTCCGATGATCAGCTTCATGACGATCTCCTGTGCGGGTTGGCGATCTTTTGCTCCGACTCGACCGTCTGCACCACAGCCGCACGCTCAAGTTTACCCGCGTCAGACACAAGCGCCGCTTGACTCAGAAGGGGGTTCCACCGACATCCCGCGCCCATGATCATCCGCTATTCCCGCCCCGAAGCCGTCGCCCTGTGGTCGCAGGAGACCAAGTATTCGATCTGGTTCGAGATTGAGGCCCATGCCGCCACCAAGATGGCCGAGCTCGGCGTCATTCCAACCGAGGCCGCCGAGGCCATCTGGGCCAAGGGCAAGGACGTCGTCTGGGACGCCGACCGCATCGACGAGATCGAGCGCACGACCAAACACGACGTCATCGCCTTCCTGACCCACGTCTCCGAGACGGTGGGCGAAGAGGCCCGCTTCCTGCATCAGGGCATGACCTCATCGGATGTGCTGGACACCTGTTTCGCCGTCCAGCTGGCCCGGGCCTCGGACCTGCTGATCGGCGGCGTCGACCGGGTTCTGGCCACGCTGGAGACCCGGGCGAAGGAGCATAAATACACCCCGACCGTCGGCCGTTCGCACGGCATCCACGCCGAGCCCGTGACCTTCGGGCTCAAACTGGCCGGCTATCACGCCGAGTTCCAGCGGGCGAAACGCCGCCTGCTGACCGCGAAGGAAGAGATCGCCACCTGCGCCATCTCCGGCGCCGTCGGCACCTTCGCCAATGTCGATCCGGCGGTTGAGCAATATGTCGCCGACAGGATGGGCCTTCAGGTCGAGCCGGTCTCGACCCAGGTCATCCCCCGCGACCGCCACGCCGCCTTCTTCGCCGCCCTCGGCATCGTCGCCTCCTCGATCGAGCGTCTGGCGACGGAAATCCGTCACCTGCAACGCACCGAGGTGCTGGAGGCCGAGGAATTCTTCGACAAGGGCCAGAAGGGCTCGTCGGCCATGCCGCACAAGCGCAATCCGATCCTCACCGAGAACCTGACCGGCCTGGCCCGTCTGGTCCGCTCGGCCGTCGTGCCGGCCATGGAGAACGTCGCCCTCTGGCACGAGCGCGACATCAGCCACTCGTCGGTCGAGCGGGGCATCGGCCCGGACGCCACCATCCACCTGGATTTCGCCCTGCACCGTCTGGCGGGCGTGATCGAGCGGCTGAACGTCTATCCCGAGAACATGCAGAAGAACATCGACCGGCTCGGCGGTCTGGTTCACTCCCAGCGCGTCATGCTGGCCCTGACCCAGGCCGGCATCAGCCGCGAGGACGCCTATGCGGCGGTGCAGGAGAACGCCATGAAGGTCTGGCGCGGCGAGGGCGTCTTCCTCGACTTCCTCAAGGCCGACCCCCGCGTCACCCTGCCCCACGACCAGCTCGAGACCCTGTTCGACCTCGACTATCATACGAAAAACGTGGACGTGGTCTTCCAGCGGGTGTTCGGCGGCTGAGCGGCTCGCCTGAACGGAAGCGCGCCTTTGCGCCCGTCGTCGATGCCGGGACGCGCCTGCTGATCCTCGGCAGCCTGCCCGGCGAGGCCTCTCTCGCAGCGACCCAATACTACGCCCACCCCCGGAACGCCTTCTGGCGGCTGACGGGCGGCGCGATCGGGATCGATCTGGCCGCCCTGCCCTATGAGGCCCGGCTGGAGGCGCTGAAGACGGCGGGTGTCGGCCTGTGGGACGTCATCGCCTCAGCCGAGCGCGCCGGCAGTCTCGACGCCGCGATCCGCCAGCCGGAACAGGCTGATCTGAAGGCCCTGATCGCCAGCCTGCCGCAACTGCGCGCCATCGCCTTCAACGGCAAGACAGCCGCCCGGCTGGGGCGTGGGGCACTGGGTGAAATGCCCGGCCTGACCCTGATCCACCTGCCGTCCTCCAGCCCCGCCTTCACCCTGTCATTGTCGCTAAAGGCCGAAAGCTGGGCCATACTGGCGGCCTTCCTCCCCCCGGCCGCCTCTGCCTCATCATGATCCTGACCCTCTCCTGCCCCGACCGGCACGGCATCGTCGCCGCCGTGTCGGCCTTCCTGTTCGACCGGGACGCCAACATCTCGGACGCCCAGCAGTTCGGCGACGCCTCCAGCGCGACGTTCTTCATGCGCGTGGTGTTTGAACCGGCCGCCGGCGATCCGGAGGCGACGATCCGCGACGCCTTCACGCCCCTGGCCGAGCGGTTCGGCATGGACTGGACCCTGCTCGGACCGGAGCCGCGCCGGGTGATGATCCTGACGTCCAAATTCGATCACTGTCTCGCCGACCTGCTGTACCGCTGGCGAATCGACGAGCTGCCGATGCAGGTGACGGCGATCGTTTCGAACCACCCGCGCGACCAGATCGGTCACGTGGACCTGGGGGACCTGCCGTTCCACCACCTGCCGGTCAGCGCTTCGGCCAGGGCCGATCAGGAGGCGATGCTCCTGAACCTGATCCGGGACACGGGGACCGAACTGGTCGTGCTCGCGCGCTACATGCAGATCCTGTCTGACGACCTGGCCAAGGCTCTCGAGGGCCGCTGCATCAACATCCACCACTCGTTCCTGCCCGGCTTCAAGGGCGCCCGGCCCTATCATCAGGCCCACGCGCGAGGCGTGAAGGTCATCGGCGCCACCGCCCACTATGTGACGGCGGATCTGGACGAGGGCCCGATCATCGATCAGGACGTCGAACGCATCAGCCACAGGGACACGCCTGACGACCTGATCCGCAAGGGCCGCGACATCGAGCGTCGGGTGCTGGCCCGGGCGGTCCGCTATCACCTAGAGGACCGAATTCTACGACACGGCGGCAAGACGGTGGTCTTCGGCGATTAGGCCCCAGGACGCCGAACAGCGTTGAACGCAAGGTCGCAGTCCGGCTTGATCGGCTTGATGCCGTTCGAGCGTGGAGGCGCCCCCCGGCCCGGGCCAAGCGCTGTTCTGTCGCAGGGTATTCACGACGGAAGGCGCCCCGGCCGCGCATCCAATGGCGGGCTCGTTCGTAACCCTCACAGCCGCCATCAGATGCGGTGTTGTGTGGAGAACTCCCAGTGATCACCAAGATGACCCTCATCGCCGCCGTATCCGCGACCGCCCTGCTTGGCCTTTCGGCGTGCAATCCGGCTTCCGAGACGACGACTGCCCCGGCTGACGCGACCGCCATGGCTCCCGCTGCGGCCACTGCCGATCCGATGGTGGGCGGCGCGTCCATGAGCCCCAACGACACGATCGTCACCAATGCGTCCAAGGCATCGAACCTGTCGACCCTGGTCAGTGCGGTTCAGGCCGCCGGCCTGGTGGAGACCCTGAGCGGCCCCGGCCCCTTCACGGTCTTCGCGCCTGACAATGCCGCGTTCGAGAAAATCCCGGCCGCCACGCGTGAAGCCCTGATGACGCCGGCGATGAAGGCCGATCTGACCAAGGTCCTGACCTACCATGTCGTGTCGGGCCGGCTGACGGCCGCTGATCTGGCTTCGCAGGCCCAGGCCAACGGCGGCAAGGTCGAGCTGGACACCGTTCAGGGCGGCAAGCTGACGGTCAACGTCAACGCCGACGGCTCCGTCACATTGACGGACGCGGCGGGCGGAACTTCGCGCGTCACCCAGGCCGATGTGCTGCAATCGAACGGGGTCGTGCATGTCATTGATACCGTCGTGATGCCGGGCTGACGATTTTGGTGAACCGCTTGCGCGTCCGGGCATTGTAGAGACGCGCAAGTCGCAGCGTCGGGTGAGGTCTCCCCCCGGACCCCCGATAAAGAAGGGCCGCGCTTCCCCCCGGGCGCGGCCCTTCGGCATTTCATCCAGGGTTTGGTCTCCAACCCGATGGGCAGCCACTACGACGTCCGACCCCTTTTGGATGATCCGCGTTCCGTGATTTTTTCTTAATCAAACCAACATCATCCGGCGGAAACAGGGTGCGTATTCCATCTACCGTCCATGAGGGACGGAAGAGGAGACAGACCGATGAAGACCCGGACATGCCTGTTCGCCGCCGCCCTGTGCGGTCTCGCCGTCACCGCCGCTGCGCCCGCCCTGGCCCACGATCACAAGCCCCGGGCAGCGAGCCACATGCGCACGGCCCCCACGCTGGTGGACGTCGCCTCCACCAACCCCGATGTGTCGACTCTCGTGACGGCCGTCAGCGCAGCGGGACTGGTCGGAACGTTGAACGGAACGGGTCCCTTCACGGTATTCGCGCCCACCAATGCCGCCTTTGACGATCTGCCGGACGGGGCCGTGGCCAGCCTGCTGCGCCCTGCCCGTCGGGGCGATCTGAGCCGAATTCTGACCTACCACGTTGTTGCTGGTCGGATCACTGCGGCGGATCTGGCCGTCGCCATCCGCGTCGGCGGCGGATCCGCGACCGTCACGACGGTTGAAGGGGGCGCGTTGCGTGTTACCCGACGACAGGGCGGACTACGGCTTACGGACGCAGCCGGAGCCCATATCGACATCCTGACCGCCGACGTGGCCGCGGCCAATGGCGTCATCCATGTCATCGACGGTGTTTTGACGCCGCCCTGAGAAGCCTGCAGCTCGTGGGGCCGCGCGCTGTGCGGCCCTGCGGCTGCGCCCGGCCTAGTCGCCTGCGCGGACCTGGTCGCGTGACACCGAGGCGAGCTCGTCCATCTTGGAGCGGATTTCGCCTTCCGAAACGCTGATCCCGGCGCCCTTGAAGTCTCCGGCCACCTTGCGGAACACGTCTTCGTCGCCGGGCTGCTCAAAGTCGGCGCGCACGACAGCCTTGGCATAGTCCTCGGCGCTCTCGGGCGACAGGCCCATCTTCTCGGCCGCCCACAGGCCCAGTTGCTTGTTCCTGCGCGCAATGGCGCGGAATTCCTGATCCTGATCAAGGACAAACTTGGCCTCGAAGGCGTTCTCCCGATCATCGAAAGTCGTCATTAGCCGTCCACACGCTCCGTATGCGCCCGGTACCCGAGGCGCTGACCTCAGGTCTATAGCCCGCCCGTCGGCCAACGCAATATGGAACACTTGCCCGACGGGCCGCCCGCCGTGACGGGCCCTGCCGGGATCGAGGGGCCCGCGACGTTTGTATCGGGCGCCTCGTTCCGCTAAGGTCCGGCCGACTGATTTTCCGTCCGCCCGATTCCGGATCGCGCCGCCCAGACCGTCGTCTGGCTGCGCGTTTTTTGTTTCAGCCAGGGCGCACAACCTCCCCACCGGGACGACCGCCGATGAACAGCAAGCGCAAAAAGATCTACGAGGGCAAGGCCAAGATCCTCTACGAAGGCCCCGAGCCCGGCACCCTGATCCAGTATTTCAAGGACGACGCCACCGCCTTCAACGCCCAGAAGAAAGCCACGCTGGAGGGCAAGGGCGTCATCAACAACCGCATCAGCGAGTTTGTGATGACCCGCCTCAATGGCATCGGCGTCACCAACCATTTCATCAAGCGGCTGAACCTGCGCGAGCAACTCATCCGCGAAGTCGAGATCATCCCGCTGGAGGTGGTCTGCCGCAACATCGTCGCCGGATCGCTGGCCACGCGGCTGGGCCAGGAAGAGGGCACGCCCCTGCCCCGCTCCATCATCGAATTCTACTACAAGAAGGACGAGCTCAACGACCCGATGGTGACCGAGGAGCATATTACGGCGTTCAACTGGGCCTCGACCCAGGAGATCGACGACATCCTGGCCACGACCGTGCGGGTCAACGACTATCTGTGCGGCATGTTCGGCGCGGTCGGCATCACCCTGGTCGACTTCAAAATCGAGTTCGGCCGTATCTGGGAAAATGACTTCAGCCGCGTCATCCTTGCCGACGAGATCAGCCCCGACTCCTGCCGCCTGTGGGACACAGCCACCGGCGAAAAGCTGGACAAGGACCGGTTCCGCCGCGACATGGGCAATGTGATCGAATCCTATGCGGAGGTGGCCCGCCGCCTCGGCATCATGAAGGACATGCCGACCGTGATTCAGGGGGGACTGCACTGATGGCGAAAATCAAGGCTCATGTCTTTCTCAAGCCCGGTGTGCTTGACGTGCAGGGCAAGGCTGTCGAAGGCGCCCTGCAGGGTCTCGGCTGGACGGGGGTGTCCGGAGCCCGGGTCGGCAAGCTGATCGAGTTCGATCTGGACGGCGTCGACGATCCTGCCGGAGAGGCGAAAAAGATGTGCGAACAGCTGCTCGCCAATACGGTGATCGAAAGCTACCGCATCGACGTCGCCTGACGGCGCCACGGATCGCCTGTTCAGGCATTCAGATTTCGGCGCGTACGGAGACCTTCATGACCTTCACCCTTACCTCGAGTGATTTCGTTGACGGCGGGGTCCTGCCTGACGCCCATGTGAAAGCGTTGGGCGATGCCTCGCCGCATCTGGCCTGGTCCGGCGCGCCCCAGGGCACGAAGAGCTATGCGGTCACCTGTTTTGATCCGGATGCGCCGACCGGATCGGGTTTCTGGCACTGGACCGTTGCCAACATCCCCGCCGACGTGGCGGAACTCGCGACCGGCGCCTCGCCTGATGGCCTTCCCCGCGGGTCTGTCGAGGGCCGTACTGATTTTGGCGCTTCCGGCTTCGGCGGCGCCGCCCCGCCGCCCGGCCACGGACCGCACCGCTATATCTTCACGGTCTTCGCTGTGGACGTGGACAGACTGGACGTCACACCCAATGACTCCGGGGCGGTGTTCGGCTTCAACCTGCACTTCCACACCCTGGCGAAGGCCTCGATCACGGCGACCTACGAAGTCAGGGGCTGAGTCCTCGTCGGCCTGAACACTTATTTGAGCGTCCAGATGACCCTCAGGCCCACGATCAACAATGGGTCGCGGTCGCGCTCGCCGCCGGGATGGTGAATCCACTGCACGTCGGGCTGGATCGTGAAAGGCCCCACAGTATCCGAGAAGGTCAATTCGACCCCGCTCTCCTCCCCGGCGAACGCCACCCCCGTATCGGCGGCGTTTGCGCGCGCCTTGTCGGACAGAAAACCCTGATGAAAGCCTATAGAGGCCGCGCTGTCCGGCCGTCCCGGGACCACCGAGTCCAGCCTCAACCCGGCCTGCCACCCGCCCTTGAAGTCGGTGGTGTCGCCATCAGATACGCCCAGCCGCGTGAAGGCGGCCAGGGTCGGGCCGTCGGGAACGCTCAGAATGACGCCCTCTGCAAGCAGATAGGCCCCCTGGGCGCGACTGCCCAAAGGCTGGCCCACGGCCGAGGTCTCGCGGATGTCTTCCTGCCGGTCGCCGTAGCGCCAGACGCCGGCGGCGATGCGCATGGGTCCCGACCAGCCGGTCTCGGCCAGATACAGGACGCCATGATCCAGCGTCGTATCGACGCCGCCGTCATCCCCGATCGTTCCGGCGCGGGCATTGACGGCTGCGACCTGAACATAGGCGTCATCCGGCGTCCCGATGCGGACGCGCACCGCGAGTGACGTCGACGGGAAGATGGCTGGACCGTTGGGCCCCGTCGCGGCCAGTTCCGAACCGATGCCAAACGGCGGCGCCAGCAGAAGATCAGAGGCGCCGGTCGCATAGAATTCACTATTGACGTCATAGAGGCCGGCCAGCACGGAGGCCCGGCCTCCGGCAACCTCCTGCTCCACCCAGGCCTCATAGAGCCTGACGCCCTGGGCGGCGACCTCGATATTGTCGTACCCCTGCAAGGTGCCGGCAATCGTATTCGGCTCACCCCCGTGATTGGCAAGCAGGCTGATATGCGCACGGGCGCCGGTCCAGCCGAACTGTCGATCCAGGTCTCCGTCCACGGCGATCGCAAGGTTGTCGAGGAACCGTCCCGCCCTGGGATCGATCCCCTCCACCACGCCGATCACATCCGCCGTATAGGCGGCCCCCCAACTCCAGGCGGACCCCGGTTCGACTTGCTGCTTTTCTGTCTGACTTGCGGCCGAAGCGGCCGACATCAAAAATGCGGCCGCCGGGAAGACCGCCAGCGCCCATCGTTTCGCGACATCAAGCTCCAACATGCTGTCTCTTCCCCATTCTTATCAGTATTCACTTAGATAGATGGGACCCATCGTCTGCCTAGAAACTGAATACTTGATCAACGCACCGAAAGTAGAAATATCGATTTCTCATCATCTATTTATTAACCCATTTTTTAGGTGTCTGATCCTTAATAACCGGAAATGGGGGCGTCCTATGCTGTCGACTATCCGTTCCAAAGTCAGGTTCGCCGGCCTTCTAATGGTAATGCTGTGCGCCCTTGGGCCCGGCGCGGGCCTTCTGGTCGCCGGAGCCCTGAGCCGCGCCATGGCGGACTCCGCAAACAGCGCGTCCGTCATGCGAAACCACATGGAAGCCGACATGATGCACGACGCTCTCCGAAGCGACGTGCTGGCGGCCTTGCTCGCCGCCGAACAGGGCCGGAGCGACCAGATGCCCGAGATTCAGGCGTCCCTTGAGGAACATTCGGAGAATTTTCGGGCCGCGATCACGCGGAACCGGACGATGGCCACCGAGCCGAAAACCGTTCGCGCCCTTCAAACCGTCAATGAGCCGCTGGAGCAGTATATCGTCTCGGCGGAGGAAATCGTCGCTCTCGCCGCGGTCGAGGGCGCGTCAGCGACCGCAGCCCTGCCCGCGTTCACAACTCGCTTTGCGGAGCTTGAGGGCCGGATGGCGGACATTTCCACCCAGATCGAGTCCGCAGTCGCGACGACCAAGGCCCGCGCCGATTTCCTGGCTATGGCTGGTATGGTCGCCATGGCGGTGATCATCCTGCTTGGAGCCGGACTCAGCCTGCTGGTGATGCGCGTCTCGACGCGGACAGTGACCGGCCCGATCGGCGTTCTGAACAAGGAGATGGCGGCGCTGGCCCAGGGCCGGACTGACGTCGTGCTGACCAGCGCCGACAGGGCGGACGAGATCGGCGGCGTTGGCCGGTCGGTCGTGGCCCTGCAAGCGCTCATGGTTGAACGGTCTCGGGCGGAGGCCGAGACGCAGGAACAGGCTCGCTCCATCGAGGCGGCCGCCCGGTCGGCTGCCACAGAGCGCGAGCAGGCGGAGGCGGAACAACAGGATCGGGCCCGTCAGGCTCAGCTGGAGGCGGCGCAGCAACAGGCAGTGGTCGTCGCCGCCATGGCCGAAGGCATGGAGCATCTGATGCGGGGCGACCTGACGCACCGTATCTCCAGCGAATTCCCCGAAGGCTATGAGAAGCTGAAGGACGACTTCAATGCCGCGTTGAACAGTCTCGAACAGACGCTGTCATCGGTCGATGCCAATGCCGTGGCGATCCGCAGCGGCGCCGGCGAGGTTGCCCAGGCGGCCGATGATCTGTCGCGTCGCACCGAGCAGCAGGCGGCCACCCTGGAGCAAACGGCCGCCGCGCTGGAAGAAATCACCGCGACTGTGCATCGGTCGGCTGAGGGCGCGCGCGCGGCGGCCGACGCCGTCGGCGAAACCTGCAAGGAGACCGACGCCAGCGGCCTGGTCGTCGCAGAGGCGGTGTCGGCGATGGACGCGATCCACTCCGGATCGACCCAGATGAGCCAGATTATCGGCGTCATCGACGAGATCGCGTTCCAGACCAATCTGCTGGCGCTGAACGCGGGGGTCGAGGCTGCGCGTGCAGGCGACGCCGGGCGAGGCTTCGCGGTGGTGGCCTCCGAGGTCCGGGCCCTGGCCCAGCGGTCGGCCGAGGCTGCCAAGGAGATCAACGCCCTGATTTCGGACTCCGGTCGGCAGGTGACGCTGGGCGTCGACCTGGTGCGTCAGGCAGGTGCGACCCTCGACCGGATCGCGAAGCGGGTGGTCGGGGTCGGTGAACTGATCACAGAAATGGCGGCGGCCAGCGAGCAGCAGTCCACAGCGCTCCGCGAGGTCAACACGGCCGTCGGACATATGGACCAGGTGACCCAGCAGAACGCGGCCATGGTCGAGCAGACGACGGCGGCCAGCCACGCCCTGGCCCAGGAAACTGACGCTCTGAGCCAGTCCATCGGCAGGTTCCAGGTGTCGAACCGTGAAGAGAACCGGTCCGTGCGGTCGCATCGGGGAACATCTCGGATCGCGGCCTGATCCGGTTCGCCGGGTCGCGCAGTTGTTGCAGCAAACCGGCAGTCGGTCCTGACATTCGGGCCGGAGCCTGCTACACGCCGCCTCATGAGCGCAGCCGTTATTGTCTTCCCGGGTTCCAACTGTGACCGCGACTGCAAGGTCGCCATCGAACGCTCGACCGGCGAGCGGGTCGAGATGGTCTGGCATCAGGACACCGAACTGCCCGCTGGCCTCGATCTGATCGTCCTGCCCGGCGGCTTTTCCTATGGCGACTATCTGCGCTGCGGCGCCATGGCGGCCCAGGCGCCGATCATGCAGGCCGTGAAGAAGGCCGCCGACAACGGCGTCGCCGTGGTCGGGATCTGCAACGGCTTCCAGATTCTGTGCGAGGCCGGAATGCTGCCAGGCGCCCTGCTGCGCAACAGCGGTCTGAAATATGTCTGCAAGCCGATCGCCCTGACCGTGGCCAATGGCCAGACCCGGTTTACCGCCGGCTATCAGGGCCAGCGGGAAGTCGTCATGACCCAGGGCAATGGTGACGGAAACTTCTTTGCCGACGCAGAGACTCTGGCGCGGCTGGAAGGCGAGGGCCAGGTCGTGTTCCGCTATGTCGACAACCCCAACGGCTCGGTGGCCGACATCGCCGGCATCCAGAATGCACGCGGCAATGTGCTGGGTATGATGCCCCACCCCGACCGCGCCTTCGAGGCCGAGTTGGGTTCGGCGGATGGAGCCGTCCTGTTCCAGAGCATCATGGCGGCGGCCTGATCGGCCTCTAGGCCCCTCGTTTCGCACCTGCTAACAACGCGGCCCAGGCGGGGAGGAAATGCCATGCGCATCGGACTTTATCCGGGCACCTTCGATCCGGTGACGAACGGTCATCTGGACATCATCGGCCGCGCCATGAAGCTGGTTGACCGCCTTGTCGTCGGGGTAGCCCAGAATGACGACAAGGGGCCCCTGTTCACCACAGCCGAGCGGGTGGAGATGGTCAGCGCCGAGGTCGCCCGGTTCGACGCCGATATCGTCGTCCAGCCCTTTTCCAGCTTGCTGATGCATTTCGCCGAGCAACTGGACGCCAATGTCATCGTGCGCGGCCTGCGCGCCGTCGCGGACTTCGAGTACGAGTTCCAGATGACTGCCATGAACCAGCGCCTCAATCAGGACATCGAGACCGTGTTCCTGATGGCCGATCCGCGCCACCAGGCCATCGCCTCGCGTCTTGTCAAGGAGATCGCCCGGCTGGACGGTAACATCGACAGTTTCGTACCCCCCGCCGTGGCGGCGGCGGTGCGCCAGAAGGTCAAGCCTCACTCATGATCCGCGTCTCTGCGGCGGTCACGTCCGCCCTCGTCCTTGCCCTGGGGGCCGCCTCCGCATCCGCCCAGTCCCGTCCGGCTCCCGGCCCGGCCGCCACTCCCGGCCCGGCCGCTCTTCTCGGCGCCGACCAATGGCGGTCCATCGCGCCCGAAGATCTCCTGGTCATCGAGACCACAAGGGGCCGGATCCTCGTCGAGCTGGACCCTGTGATTGCGCCCGCCCACGTTGATCGCATCCGGACCCTGACCCGTCGCGGCTTCTATGATGGACTGAAATTTCACCGGGTCCTGACCGGTTTCATGGCCCAGACGGGCGATCCCCAGGGTACGGGCGAGGGCGGCAGCGACCTGCCGGATCTGAAGGGCGAGTTCACGTTCCGGCGCGGTCGGGGAGCCTTTCAGCCCGTGACCGGCGGCGGCGAAGGCTATCGCGGCTATTTCAATGGCCTGCCCGTCCAGACCCAGCCCGACGCCCAGATGTTCGTGACGGCGGACATGAAGGTCGGCGCCCATGCCCTGTTCTGCCCCTCCGTCGCCGGCATGGCGCGGGCCGGGTCGCCCGACAGCGCCAACAGCCAGTTCTATCTCATGACGGGCCGTTCGGATCTGCTGAACGGCCAGTATACCGCCTTCGGCCGTGTGGTCGCCGGCATGGATGTGCTCAAGGCCCTGAACGCCGGTACCGAGAGCAACAACGGGGCGGTGGGCGCCGGCGCAGACGTCATGACCCGCGTTCGGCTGGCCGACGCCATTCCGGAGGGCGAACGCCCGGCGGCCCGGGTCATGGACCCGCGTAGCCCCTCTTTCGTCGCTCGCGTCGAGGCCGCCCGCGCCACGGCCGGATTGACGTTCAACGTCTGTGATGTCGAAGTCCCCGCCGAGGTGACGGGCGGCTGAGGCCCGATCGCACTGATTCGGGAGCGACGACCATGAGGAAGACAGCGGCCTTCACGGCGGCAGCGGCCCTGGCCTTCAGCCTGGCCGGAGCGGCCTTCGGCCAGACGGAGGCGCCGGCTCCCGCCCCGACATCAGGCCCTGCCGCCACAACCCCGGCCCCGGAGTGGCGTACGGTCGCGGCCGAGAACCTGATGGTCATCGATACGACCAAAGGCCGGGTCCTGGTCGAACTCATGCCCCGGATTGCGCCGCTCCACGTCGAGCGCATGCGGCTGCTGGCCCGGGCGGCCTTCCTTGACGGGCTGAAGTGGCATCGGGTGATCGACTATTTCATGGCCCAGACCGGCGACCCGCTGGGCACTGGCGACGGCCAGAGCGCCTGGCCGGACCTCAAGGCCGAGTTCACCTTCCGGCGGGGCTCCGACCTGCCCTTCACCCCGGTCGCGACCCCGGCCGGCGCCGTCCTGGGTTTCGTCCACGCCCTGCCGGTCCAGACCCAGCCGGACGCCCTGATGGCGCAGACGGCGGACCAGAAGGTGCATGGATGGGGCCTGTACTGCCCCGGCGTGGCGGGCATGGCGCGGGACGACAATCCTGATTCAGCCAACAGCCAGTTCTTCATCATGCGCCAGGCCTATCCGTCGCTGGACAAGCGCTATTCAATCTGGGGCGTGACGGTGGCGGGGCTGGATGTGGTGCGGGCGCTGAATGCCGGAACCGACGCCAGCGGCATCGTGGCCCAGCCCGATCTGATGACCCGCGTCCGCATCGCCGCCGACCTGCCAGAAGCGGATCGCCCCGTCGTACAGGTTCTGGACACCGAATCAGCGCGGTTCCGGGAACTGGCCGGTCAGGTGAGGACGGCGCGCGGCGCGGATTTTTCCATTTGCGATGTGACCCTTCCGGTTCAGGTCTCCGGCGCTGCCGCCCCGGCCGTCTGAACCCCGCCCGGTCCCCGCCCCCGACGGCGGCGGCGCGGCGGTGTGCGGTCGGCGCGTATTCTCTCCAGAATCAGGCCTTCCCGCAGGCCGCGATCCGCAACCCTGACCCGTTCGCAGGGCCAGGCCCGTTGCACGGCCTCCAGAATGGCGGCCCCCGCCAGCACCAGGTCGGCGCGATTGGGCCCGATACAGGCCTCGGCCGATCGTCCCGCAGCCCCGAGCGAACGCAATCGTCGTGTTGCCGCGTCGCACTGGTCGCGGGTCATCCACAGCCCGTCGACAAGGTCGCGCTGATAGCGGCGCAGGTTCAGATGGACCCCGGCCAGACTGGTAATGGCGCCCGACGTCCCGACCAGATGGCTGCGGCCGGACGTCCGTAACGCCTCCAGCGCCGGATCGAAGGCGCAACCCGCCGCCAGGGCCGTGGACATGTCGCTGACCATGGCCTCGTACCAGCGATCGTCCTCGGCGGGGATCGAGGCCGTGGGTTCCGGGTGGCGCTCGGCCAGGGTGACGACGCCCAGCGGCGCGGACATCCAGGCCACGGTCTTCATCTCGCGTCCGGCGCGACTGAGCCAGGACAGTTCCGTCGAACCGCCGCCGACATCGATCACCAGAACCGCATCGGCCATGGGATCGAACAGGTTCAGACAGCCCTGAACGGACAGCCGGGCCTCCTCGGCCGGGTCGATGATACGCAGGGCCAGACCGGTGCCGCGGCGGACGCGATCCACGAAGGCCTGACCGTTCTCGGCGGCGCGACAGGCCTGGGTGGCCACGGCTGTCAGGCGGGAGGCCTCCAGACCCCTGCGCCCGATTCGTTCGGCGCAGTGGGCCAGGGCGTCATAGGTGCGGTCCATCGCCGCCTCGTCCAGTCGACCGGTCAGGGACAGGCCCTCGCCCAGCCGGACAATGCGGCTGAAGCTGTCGACGACGCGAAAGCCGTCGCGGGTCGGCCGCGCGATCAGCAGCCGACAATTGTTGGTCCCGAGGTCCAGGGCCCCGTACAGCGGGGCGCCTGGACCCGAGGCGCCGGAACCCGATCCGCCCGAGGAGGCGCGACGACCGGGTCGGCGGCGCGGGGACCGTTCGTCGCGCCCGACAGGCGCGGCGTCTGGTTCCGGCATGGGCCGAACTTTCCTGGGGGGCGCGCCGAAGAGGCGCCCGTCGGCGCCAGACTAGACCCGTCCGTATGCTGACGCCAAGCGAATGTGACACCGGTGAAACATGACCCGGACATGAACAGCCTGCTCCGGTCCGGCTCAGGTTCACCCGCCTAGACATCAAGGATGACACAGCACCGGATCGCCCAGTTCGCCCTCGGCCAGATCGTTCGCCATCGTGACCACGCCTTCCGGGGACTGGTGGTGGATGTCGACGCCGCCTATGCGGGCGCGCCGGAAGCGCCGGGGCCGGACGAGCCTGACCAGCCCTTCTATCGCGTCATGGCGCTCGGCGAGGATGCCGGCTTCACCGTCTATGCCGCCGAAGACGTGCTGGAGCCTGATCCCGAACTGCCGCCGCTGTCCCGCAACGACGCCGCCCGCTGGTTCACCATCGACGCCGATGGCCACCACGCCCCGCGCCATTCGCCGATCCACTAGATCGCCGGGGCCGGCGGGCCTAGATTGAGGGCCAGCAGGAGTATCCGCATGTCCGATTTCGAGCATGTTTTCGACACGCCGCCACCGGGCGCGGCGGCCGACTGGACCATCAGCCAGAACTGGCGCGCCTACTCCGAGGAAGAGCACGCGACCTGGGACATCCTGTATGCGCGTCAGATGCAGATCCTGCCCGGGCGGGCGTGTGACGCCTTTCTGAAGGGGACCCGGGCGCTGGATCTGGGCGGCGGCGGCATTCCCGACCTGGCCCTGCTCAATCCGAAACTGAGGGCCCTGACCGGCTGGGAGGTGGTCTGCGTGCCGGGTCTGGTGCCTGACGACGTCTTCTTCGATCATCTGGCCAACCGGCGGTTCGTGTCGGGCCAGTTCATCCGCCGGCGCGACCAGCTGGACTATCTGCAGGAGCCGGACATCTTCCACGACGTCTTCGGCCATGTGCCGATGCTGACCGATCCGGATTTCGCCGACTATATGCAGGCCTACGGCCAGGGCGGGCAGAGGGCGGCCTCTCTGGGCATGCTGCCCAATCTGGCCCGACTCTACTGGTACACGGTCGAGTTCGGCCTGATCGAGGAGGCCGGCGCCCTGAGGCTGTTCGGCGCCGGGATCGTGTCGTCGGCGACCGAGAGCGTCTTTGCGCTGGAGGACGCCTCGCCCAACCGTCTCGGGTTCGAGCTGGAGCGGGTGATGCGGACCCTGTACCGGATCGACGACTTCCAGCAGACCTATTTCGTCATCCCCTCGGTCGAGGCCCTGAAGACCGTGACCCTGCAGGATTTCGAACCGGTCTATGCGGCCCTGAAGGGGGCGAAGGACCTGCCGGTCGAGACGATTCTGCCGACCGATCGGGTGTTCTCCAAAGGGACCCAGACCTATGCCGCGCGAGGGGGCCGGTTCGCGGCCTAAGCTCTTTTTCCTCCCTGTTCGCCGCCTGGCGAATGGGGAGGGGGACCGCGAAGTGGTGGAGGGGTTCTTGAAGCGGGACGGGCGTGAGTGAAGCAGAAAGAACCCCTCCGTCACGGCGCAGGCGCGCCGCGCCACCTCCCCATCGCTGCGCGACAGGGAGGAGACACTAATCATGCACGATCAGGCTCTTCGCCTTGGTGTCTCGCATGAAAACGTAGGTGATCAGGGACACGCCGATCATCACGGTCACGTACCAGAAATAGCGGCTTTCATGGCCGTCCAGCTTGAAGGCCAGGGCGACGTATTCGGCCGTGCCGCCGAACACCGCATTGGCGACGGCATAGGGCAGCGCCACGCCCAGGGCCCGGATATGGGCGGGGAACAGCTCGGCCTTCACCACCGCATTGATGGCCGTATAGCCGGACACGATGACCAGGGCCGCCAGCGACAGGCCGAAGGCGGCGACCGGATTGGTGGTCACGGCCAGGGTCGACATGATCGGCACGGTGCAGAGCACGCCCAGCACCCCGAAGGCGATCATCACCGGCTTGCGCCCCACCCGGTCCGACAGGGCGCCCACGGCCGGCTGGATCAGCATGAAGACCAGCAGGGCCGCCGCGCTGATCTCGGTCGCCGTCGCCTTGGAGAAGCCCGAGGTGTTGGTCAGGAATTTCTGCAGATAGGTGGTGTAGGTATAGAAGGCGAGCGTGCCGCCGGCCGTCAGCCCCAGCACCAGCAGGGCCTCCTTCGGGTGTTTCAGCACCAGCAGAAGGGCGCTGGACTTCGGCGCCGCCTGCGTGTCCTCGGCGACGAAGGCCCGGGTCTCGTCCAGCCGGCGGCGAAGCCAGAAGACGATCACCGCCAGCCCCGCCCCGACGAAGAAGGGGATGCGCCAGCCCCAGGACGACAGGGCCGCCTCGCTGAGCGTGTTCTGCAGGACGATCAGCAGGGCCAGGGCCAGCAACTGACCCGAGATCAGGGTGACGTACTGGAAGCTGGACCAGAAGCCGCGATGCTTCGCCGTGGCCATCTCCGACAGATAGGTGGCCGATGAGCCGTATTCCCCGCCGACGCTGAGCCCCTGAAGCATCCGCGCCACCAGCAGCAGGGCCGGCGCGGCCAGTCCGATGGTCGCATAGGTCGGCAGACAGGCGATGATGAGGGAGCCGGTGCACATCAGGGTCACCGACAGGCTCAGCCCGGCCTTGCGCCCCTTGCGATCGGCATAGACCCCCATGACCCAGGCCCCGACCGGCCGCATCAGGAAGCCGACGGCGAACACCGCAGCGGCCTGCAGCAATTCCGCCGTGTCGTTGGCGGAGGGGAAGAACAGAGGGGCGAAATACAGGGTGAAGGCCGCATAGGCGTACCAGTCGAACCATTCGACCAGATTGCCGGCCGATCCGCCGATGATGTTGCGAAGCCGACGGCCGGGGGTCATGGGTTCGGGACTCGGGGCGGCGGCGTCGGTCAACGGGCGTCTCCTGTTTACCGCACCATAGCGGGCCGATGGCGTTCGGACAGCCGTCTTCGCCGCCTCGTTTCGGAGGGGTGACGGGGAAGCGGCGGAGCCTGGGCCTCGACCCGGAACCGATGTGGTCCCCTGCTTTCGCGTTACGGGGACCGGTGAGAATTTTCGGCCTCCGCCGCAGGCTCCGCCACGACCGGTTCACACGAGCGCGCCGGGGAGGGCATCGGACGGTCCGCCGGGTGGATTCAGCACCCTGCGCTTCACCGTTTAGGCCCGGCCGACATTAAGCCCGCGACGGGCGGAGAGGTTCAGGGCTCTCCGGGCTCCGGGGATTTCACCCCCCGGACAGTCCCGCACCGCCACCGGCGTCGTGTGTCCATCGCCCCAGGTCTCCGCCGGGGCGCGGTCCGTGACCGGATTATACGATGCAGTTTCCCGCTCGATCGCCCCCGCCGCACGTCCGGGTCCTGGGCCCAGGACGCCTTCCCCTCGCAGCGGGACGGGGAGGATTATGGACCGGACTCGAGGTCAGGCGGGTTCGCGGCGGCGAGATTGGGGAAAGCGGTTGGAAATCAACAGGGGAAGGGGCTGATGTGTGATGGATCAGCTTTTCGATCTGTTCCCTCTCCCGGCGGGAGAGGGCAAAACGTCAGGATTCCCGCTGGAACGGATAGAAACCGCCGCCCAGGCCCAGCAGGCCGGTCAGGTCGTCCAGGGCCGCGCGGGTCTCGGTCAGGAGGGCGGGGTCGGACAGGTCGGACGCGGTGAGGCGGTCGCGGTACCAGCGGTTCGCCCACTGCGACAGGCGGACGTGGAGGTCGTCGGTCAGACGCATGGCCGCGTTGGTCGCCGCCAGTTCCGCCTCGGTCAGCACGACCCTAAGCCTCAGACAGGCCGGGCCGCCGCCGTTGCGCATCGATTGGCGCACATCGACATAGCGGACCGCGCCGATCGGACCGTTGGACGCCGCGAGGCCCTGTGCGACCGCATGGCTGCGCGGGTTGTCGCGGGTCTCGGTCGGGCAGATCAGGATCAGACGGTCCTCGCCGGGGATCTGCACCAGCATGGAGTTGAAGAGGTAGCTGGAGATGGCGTCGGCCAGAGACAGGTCGGCCCCGGCGATCTCGACGAAGACCGGCTCGAACAGGCCGTCGGCGGCGGCGCGGATGGTCGCCTTTGTCCCCGTGGTGTCCTCGAAGGCCTGTTCATGGAAGAAGAGGGTGTCCAGGGCCCCGACGCAGACGACGTCATTGTGGAAGGTCCCGCCGGCGATGGCGGCGCGCGACTGTTGCGGCAGGACCGGGCGCCCTGCCCCGCCCGCGCTCATGCCGTGACGACGGGCGATGGCCTCGGAGGCCTGTCGGGTCTGCCGGGCGGGCCAGGCGCCGTCCCAGGGTTCGAAGGCGTCGCGGCCCCAGACCAGAAGATTGACGCCCGGGTCGCCATGGTCGGCGCACAGGCGGACGTGGTTGGCGGCGCCCTCGTCGGCCAGATGGGCGACGGCCGGCAGGGCCTCATGGACGGCGAAATGCGACGGGTCAGGGAAGAGGGCGTCGAGCGACCGCCGGGTCTGGGCGTGCTCCAGCGACCGGTGCAGGTTGGTGTGCAGGTTGGCGGGGGTGAAGTGAACCCGGCCGTCGCCGGAGTCCGCCGAGGGCGTCACCGTGGCGGCGTTGGCGGCCCACATGGCCGAGGCGGAACAGGCGGCGGCGGCAAAGGACGGCGCGTCTTTCCACGCCTGTTCAAGCACGGCGGCGTCCGGGCCGGTGAAGCCGAGGCGGCGCAGGAAGGGGATGTCGGGGCGTTCGTGCGGCGGCAGGACGAACTGGGGCAGGCCCAGATCGGCCAGGGCCTTCATCTTCTCCAGGCCTTGCAGGACAGCGGCGCGAGGATTGGACGCCTCGCCCTTGTTCAGGCTGGAGGCGAGGTTGCCGGGGCTGAGCCCGGCATAGGAATGGGTCGGGCCGATCAGGCCGTCGGCGTTGGCTTCGAGGGCTTTCACAGAGCCCTCTCCCGGAGGGAGAGGGCTTGAGGCTCGCAGAGCGCAGCGATGCGCCAGCCGAAAGGGTGAGGGGTTACGGTGTCTGATCGTCGAGACCGTAACCCCTCACCCGACCGCGCCAGAACGACGCCCCGGATCAAGTCCGGGGCGCCGTGCGCGGTCTCCCTCTCCCTCCGGGAGAGGGTCATGGTCTCAGCCCCTTGATCTCACCCTCGATATTCCTCACCGCCCCGGCCTCGAAACTCGCCACCGGCCAGGCGCAGTAGTCGGCGGCGTAGTACGCACTCGGCCGGTGGTTGCCGCTGTCGCCGAGGCCGCCGAAGGGCATGTCGCCGGCGGCGCCGGTCGTCGGGCGGTTGAAGTTGACCACACCGGCGCGGATGCGGCGGATAAAGCGGTCCCAGTTGTTCGGGTCGTCGCTGACGAGGCCGGCGGACAGGCCATAGCGGGTGGCGTTGGCAGCCTCGATCGCCGCCTCGAAGGTCGGGACGCGAACAACCGACAGGAAGGGGGCGAACATCTCCTCGTCCAGCACGTTCAGGCCGGTCACGTCGATGATGGCGGGCCGCACGAAGGCGCCCGGCAGATTGTCGACCGGCCCCGAGGCGCGGATCACCTTCGCCCCGAGGTCGATGCGTTGTTGCAGGGCCTGGAGCGCGCCCTGAGCCGCATTCACCGAGATCAACGGCCCGGCGTAGGGTTCGGGCGTGGAATCCCACGGGGCGAAGTTGAGCCGGTCGGCCATGGCCGCGACGGCCTCGATGACCGCATCCCCGGCCGGGCCCTCGGGCAGGATCAGGCGCCGCGCGCAGGAGCAGCGCTGGCCGGTGGTGACGAAGGCCGACTGGACCACGATCCCGGCCACGGCCCCGGCGTCGGCGGCGTCCCAGACGACGAGCGGATTGTTGCCGCCCAGTTCGAGGGCGAGGATGACGTGCGGATTGTCGGCGAACTTGCGCCGGAAATAGGCCCCCGCCGCGCCGGAGCCGGTGAACATCAGGGCGTCGATGGGCTGGTCCAGCAGGGCGGCGCCGATGTCGCGGCCGCCCTGAACGAGGTTGAACACCCCGTCCGGAAGGTCGGCCTCGGCCAGGCATTCGGCCATCAGGGCGCCGGTCCAGGGCGTCTCCTCCGACGGCTTGAACACGACGGTGTCGCCGGCCAGAAGCGCCGGCACGATATGGCCGTTGGGCAGGTGGCCGGGGAAGTTGAACGGGCCCAGCACCGCCGCCACCCCGTGCGGGCGATGGCGCAGGACGGCCTGGCCGAAGGCGGTCTCGGCGGTGCGCTCGCCGGTGCGTTCGTCATAGGCGCGGATGGAGATATCGACCTTGCCGGCCATGGAGCCGAGTTCGGCGGTGGTCTCCCACAGGGCCTTGCCGGTCTCGCGGCTGATCGCCCCGGCCATCTCGGGCGCCCGGCGTTTCAGCACGGCCTGATAGCGCTTCACGGCGTCGATCCGGTCCTGACGCGGGCGGTCGGCCCAGTCGGGGAAGGCGGCGCGGGCGCGGGCGACGGCGGCGGCGACCTCGGCCGGGGTCGAAGCCGCGCCTTCCCAGACGGTCTGGCCGGTGGCCGGGTCGACGGAGGTCAGATGGGTCATGATTTCACTCGCACGATGTCGCCCGCCGTCACCTTAAGGGCCGCAGCGGTTTCGGCCGAGATCACCGCCGTGTCGCCGTCGATGGCCACCTTCTGGCGGACGGCGCGGAAGGCGGAGACGCTGTCGGTCGAGATCAGGCCGGGCAGTTCGGCCTCCACCTCGGCGGCGATGCGCACCGTCAGGGCGCGGGCGTCGCGGACGGTGCGGATGTTGTCGCGGCCGCAGGTCACGGTCGGGCCGGCGTCGAAGATGTCGACCAGACCGTTAGGCCGAAAGCCTTCGCTCTCCAGCAGGGCCATGGCGGGCACGCCCTGGGGATGGACCTTGCCGATCACCGCCCGTGCGGGCTCGGGCAGAAGATTGACATAGATCGGATGGCGCGGCGCCAGGTCGAGGATGAACTGCTTGTCGGTCGAGCCGGTCATGTGGTCGGCCTGATCGAACTCCATGGGGAAGAATTTGTGCGCCACATGGTCCCAGAACGGGCAGGCGCCGTCGGGGGTGAAGACCCCGCGCAGCTCGGCCAGCACGGTCTCGGCGAACAGTTCCGGCTGGGCGCCGATCAGCATGTAGCGCGACTGGCTGAGCAACCGCCCTGCCCCGCCCTTGCGCCGGTCGGCCTTGAGGAACAGGGAGCCGACCTCGGTCCAGCCGCTGCATTCATTGACCAGCACCAGGGTCTGGTGCTCCAGCTTGATGTCCAGAGACGGCGACGACTGGGCGTTGCTCATGACGCGGAAGCTGAAGAAGGGCCGTTTCAGCCCGACCGAGGCCTTGACCGAACCGACGCCGTCGATGTCGCCGGTGTCGCTCTCCTCCAGCATCAGGGTGTACCAGCGCTCGGCCGGCGGCAGGGCGCCGTCGAAACTGGCGCGGCTGAGCTCCAGACGATCGGACAGGACGTCCGGATCCTCGGGCAGGCTGGTGAAGCCCGGTCCCGAGAGGATGGCCAGCTCCAGCAGATGGTCGAGGTCGGCCGGGCCGGCGGGACGAACGATCAGCATACAGGGTCTTTCATACGCAGGGCCTTCAGACCCGGCCCGTCAATCTCGCCGGTCGCGAGTTTGCACAGGATCAGGGCCGAGAGTTGCGCGCGTTCGACGAAACTGTCGGGCCAGGCGAATTCCTGATCCGAGTGGATGTCCCCACCGCGCACGCCGAGGGTGTCGATATTGGGCAGGCCGGCCGCATGCAGGTTGTTGCCCTCGCAGACCCCGCCCGAGGGCTTCCAGGCGAGGGGCTGGCCCAGCAGGGCGCCGGCCTCGCGCACGGCCTCGAACAGGGCGGTCTGGGCGGCGTCCATCGGCTTGGGCGCGCGGGTCATGCCGCCGTGCAGGTCCAGCGTCAGCCCCTCGAACGGCGGGGTCGCGGCCAGCCGTTCGATCTCGCCCGTGATCCAGTCGGCGGCCGCGGCGTCGGGCACGCGGACGTTGAACCGCACCACGGCGTTGTCGGCGACGACGTTCAACGGCCCGCCGCCCGCGATCCGGGCCACATTGACCGTCACGCCGGGGCGCTGGCCGTTCAACCCGTGCAGGGCAGCGGCGATCAGGGCGGCGCCGGCGACGGCGTTGCGGCCTTCCTCGAAGGCGCGGCCGGCGTGGGCGGCGCGGCCGGTGACGATCAGGTGGAAGTTGCCGCTGCCCTTCCTCGCCCCCGCCAGGGTCCCGTCGGCCAGGGCCGGTTCATAGGTCAGGCCGACATGACCCGCCGCGCCGAGTGCGGCCAGCAGGGGCGCCGAGGCGGGCGAACCGATCTCCTCGTCCGGGCTGAGCAGGACGGTCCAGCCGACGGCGTCCCGTCCCGGGCGGGTCTCGAACGCTTCCAGCGCGCCCATCAGGACCGAAATCCCGCCCTTCATATCGGCCACGCCGGGCCCGTTCAGGGCGCCGTCCGGGCGGGCCGTCACGGTCTGGAAGCTGCTGTCTGAGGCAAAGACCGTGTCATAGTGGCCGGTCAGCACGACCTGCACCGGGGCCTGCGGGCGCAGGGTGATCTTCAGGGCGTCGGCATGGGCCTCGGCCCTGACCGACCCGTCGTCGGTCACGGTGGTCGAGCCCCGGGTCGGGACGCGTTCAATCGTCGCGCCGGACAGGGTCCGCGCCTCGGCCTCCAGCAGGCTCAGGACGGCGTTGAGGCCCTCGGCGTTGCGGCTGCCCGAGTTCACATTGGCCCATGCGACCGTGCGATCGATCAGGGCCGGACCGCGCGCCGCGACATGGTCGAGCACGGCCTGGTCCTCTGGTAGAATGCGCATGACGCCAGCCTAGCGACCCGGACGGCAAAGGTGAAGGCGCGCCATATTCGGCCCCGGTGAACCCGGATCAGCGCCGGGTCGGGAACGTCGGCGCCCCGGCAGCGGCTGTCGCCCGGAGAATCGTGTCTACAGCCGGATCGGCCCGGACGCCGCCTGGCGCTCGCTGTAGCGGTCCACCAGAGGGCCGGCGATTTCCCGGGTCAGCAGGGTGAAGCGATAAAGCTCCTCCATCACGTCGACGAGCCGCTCATACCAGGCCGAAGGCTTCATCCGACCCGCCTCGTCGAACTCGTCATAGACACGGGCCACAGACGACTGGTTGGGGATGGTCAGCATCCGCATCCAGCGACCCAGAACCCTGAGCTGGTTGACCGTGTTGAACGACTGCGATCCGGCATTGACCTGCATCACCGCCAGGGTCCGGCCCTGGGTCGGGCGAACGCCGCCGGACTCCAGCGGCAGCCAGTCGATCTGGCTCTTGAAGATGCCGGTCATGGCCCCGTGCCGTTCCGGACTGCACCAGACCTGGCCCTCGGACCACAGCGACAGGGCGCGCAGCTCGGCCACCTTGGGATGATCCGCAGGCGCGTCATCCGGCTGGGGCAGGCCACGGGGATCAAAGATGCGGGTCTCGCCCCCCATGCGGCGCAGCAGCCGGTCGGCCTCCTCGATCATCAGCCGGCTGTAGGACCGCTCCCGCAGCGAGCCGTAGAGCAGCAGGAAGCGCGGCGGGTGGTCGAACCGCACGGGCGCCGCCAGATCGGCGGGGCCGGGAAGGCGAAACCGGCTCTCGTCCAGGGCGGGGAAGGTCTCGGGCAGGCTGTCGTCCCGCGATTGATCAAGAGTCATGTTTCCATTATTCGGGAATGATGGAAATGAATCAAGCCATCGAGCGGCTGTCGGCCCTCGCCTCCCCGTCCCGGCTGTCGGTCTTCCGGCTGCTGGTCCAGGCCGGGCCCGAGGGGTTGCGCGCCGGTGAGGTGGCCGGGGCCATTGCGGCGCCCGCCAACACCACGTCCAACCACCTGGCTGTGCTGAGCCGCGCCGGCCTGATCGGGTCTCACCGCGCGGGCCGCACCATCGTCTATCAGGCGGACTATGCCGCCATTGGCTCGCTGATCGGCTATCTGCTCGAGGACTGCTGTTCCGGGCGTCCGGAAATTTGCGCGCCCGTGGCCGACGCCGCCCGCCGGGCCTGTTGCGTCGAGGCGGCGGCATGAGCCTGTTCGAGCGCTGGCTGACGGTCTGGGTCGGGCTGTGCATCGTCGTCGGCGTCGGCCTGGGCTGGGCCGCCCCGGGGGCTTTCGCCGCCCTGTCGCGGCTGGAATACGCCGAGGTCAACCTGCCGGTCGCGGGCCTGATCTGGCTGATGATCATTCCCATGCTGCTGAGGATCGACTTCGCCGCCCTGTCCGGCGTGGCGCGACACTGGCGCGGCATCGGCGTGACCCTGTTCGTCAACTGGGCGGTCAAGCCGTTCTCCATGGCCCTGCTGGCCTGGTTCTTCATCGCCGGCCTGTTCCGGCCGTGGCTGCCGGAGGCGCAGATCGACAGCTATGTCGCGGGCCTGATCATCCTGGCCGCCGCGCCCTGTACCGCGATGGTCTTCGTCTGGAGCCGGCTGACCGGCGGCGAGCCGAATTTCACCCTCAGCCAGGTGGCGCTGAACGACGCCATCATGGTCATCGCCTTCGCCCCCATCGTCGCCCTTTTGCTGGGGCTGGCGGCCATCACCGTGCCCTGGGACACCCTGCTGCTGTCGGTCGGCCTGTATATCGTGATCCCGGTCATCGCTGCGCAGCTGATCCGCCGACGGGTCCTGTCGCGGGGCGGAGAGCCGCTGCTGGACCGGATGCTGGCCCGGCTGGGGCCGGTCTCGATCGCCGCCCTGCTGGTCACCCTGATCCTGCTGTTCGGCTTTCAGGGGCGACAGATCGTCGAACAGCCTCTGGTCATCGCCCTGCTGGCCGTGCCGATCCTGATCCAGGTCTATTTCAACGCCGGCCTGTCGTATGGTCTGAACCGCCTGACCGGGGAGGCCCACTGCGTGGCCGGCCCCTCGGCCCTGATCGGGGCCTCCAACTTCTTTGAACTGGCCGTCGCCGCCGCCATCAGCCTGTTCGGACTGGGGTCCGGCGCCGCGCTGGCGACCGTGGTGGGGGTGCTGATCGAGGTGCCGGTGATGCTGTCGGTCGTCGCCCTCGTGAACCGTTCAAAGGGCTGGTACGAGCAGGGCCCGGCGGTCCGGAGACACGCGGCAGACAGGAGCCAACCATGACGATCACCCTCTGGCACAACCCCAAATGCGGCACCTCGCGCAATGTGCTGGAGATGATCCGCGCCTCGGGCGTCGAGCCCACCGTGGTGGAGTATCTGAAGACCGGCTGGGATCGCTCGACGCTGGAACGACTGGCCGCCGCCACCGGCGAGGGCGTGCGCGGCCTGTTGCGGATCAAGGGAACGCCGGCCGAGGACCTCGGTCTGACGCAGGCCGATGCGACCGACGCCGCCATCCTGGACGCCATGCTCGTCGAGCCCGTCCTGGTGAACCGGCCGATCGTCGAGACGCCGAAGGGCGCGAGACTGTGCCGTCCCTCGGAGCGGGTGTTCGACCTGCTGGACAATCCGCCGGGCCGTTTCACCAAGGAAGACGGCGAGGTCGTCGGCGGCTGACCCCGCCCCTACTCCCGGCTGGCGTTCGGCCGGTTGTCGGCGTTTCGCGCCCCAGGAGGTCGTGAGGCCCGGCGCCACCGGATCGACAGGGTGGCGTCGCCCGTCCCGCCGAATTTGGAGCTGATCGACAGATTGCGGCGCACCTGCCATTCGACATTGACGGCAGCCCCGCCCTCGCCTCCGCCGATGATCTCCAGATAGACGTCGTCGGTGAGATAGCGCCCGCCGGCCACGGTCAGGGCCGAGGCCTCGCCGCCGAACGACAGCCGGTCCAGTCCGGCCAGTTCACGCAGATTGCCGATCACGTCGAAGCCGCCGCCGCCCGCGAGCGACGCGACCCCGGCCGCCAGCTGGGCGGTCTCGAAACCGGACAGTTGCGACGCCGACCGGCCGAACAGCACCTGCGACAGGATTTCGTCCTGCGGCAGGGAGGGACTGGAGGTCAGTTCGATCTTCGGCGAGGCCGCCGTTCCGGTCACCCGGATCGTGGCCGTCAGGGCGGGGTCCTCACGCACCGCTGTCAGATCCAGCCGGATCAGGCCCGGATCGGTCGACAGGGCCACGGTCCCGCGCGGATCGAACACGAACCGCTTGCCGGCGAACTCATAGTCGCCGCGCACGACCCGCGCCGTCCCGCTCAGGGTCGGCTGGGCGATGGTGCCCGTGACCTGGGCGTTCAGGTTGAGCTCGACGTTGAGGCCGCGCCCGACGACGCGCACATCCCCGCCCGGCGACCGCAGCTGGATGTTCAGGCCGAACTGGGGGCCCCGCTGGGCGGTCTGTTCCTCTTCCGGGAGATCTCCGCCGGGCTTGTTGATCTCCACCACATCCATACGGACCACGCCGTTCGAACCCGGGGGATTGGCCTCGATCCGGGCCTCGTCGACGTCGATCCGCCCGGTCAACTGGATATTGCCGTCCGTGCCGCGCACGACGGTGATGGGTCCGGACGCCCGCGCCTCGGCGATATCATTGTCGATAATGCGGAACCGGCGCAGGCTCAGTTCGAAGCTGGAGGCCGAGCCTTCGCGCAGCCCGATGCGGCCGTCACCGGTCACCGTGCCGCCGGATCCGTCATTGGCGGTGAAGCTCTCGACCTGGGCCGTGGCGCCGTCGAACCGGCCCGTCAGATTGAGGGCGTTGAGCCTCAGCCCTGTGGCGTTGTCGCGGAAGGCCCCGTCCCTGACCGTCAGGGCGCCGTCGATACGCGGCTCCGCGAGCGTTCCGGCGAGGGTTGCGTTGCCGTCCACCTGTCCCGCCAGCGATCGTTCACCGCCCATGAAAAGATCCCAGATCGGCTGGATCTGGCCCCGGACGGAGACCTGGCCCGACATGGCGCGCGTCCGGGCGATGGCCAGTCTGAGGGGGGCGGCCGAGGCCTCGACCGGCAGGGCCACATCGACCGAGGCCCGCACCTGGTCATTGTCGCTGGCCTGGGCCTGGATGCGCAGGGTAGAGCCGTCCAGAGTGGCGTTCACGACGCCGTCGACCGCCAGACCCCGCGGCGCATCCACGCTGCGTACCTGACGCATCGCGACATTGGCCGTGCCGCTGAGGGACGATCCCTGGCCCTGCAGCGCCACCTTGCCGGTCACCTGTCCCCTGAGGTCCGGTGCGATCGACCCCAGTTCCACAGCGGTCAATTCCGCATTGATGGAGGCGCCGGACGCATCCTGACGCAGTTCGCCGGTCAGGACGCCGCCCCCCACCGTCAGATTGACCCGGGCGACAGCCCCGTCGCCGGCCAGGGCGATCACCGCCGGGCCGCGCGTGGTGAAGGCGACCTCTCGCACCCGGCCGCCGCCGGTCAGGGCAAGGCCGTGGTTGTCGCCCGTCCGCGTATAGACCGCCGTGCCGTTGAACTGGACCGGATTGGCCCCGCCGACGTCCACGGCAAGGGTCATGGGCAATCGCGACAGCGTGCCCCGTCCGTCAAGGTCCAGACTGCGGATCACCCAGGTCGAACCCGTCAGGCGCAGGTTGCGGGCGGTCACGTCCACAACCGCCGTCTCCGGCCCGCCGCCCTCGGTCAGCCTGACCCGGCCCTCGGCGCTGCCCGAGGCGATGAAGGCGCCGGGCCGGGCGCTGAAGGTCAGGTCGGCGCTGGAGGGAATACGGTCCGAGAGGGCGACAGCCCCCTGGGCCTTGACCCCGCCCGCGTCCAGATCGACATCCGACAGCCGGATCGCCGGCCCGCCCAGATAGAAATTGCCTGAAGCGCGCGCTGGCCCGTAGTTCGAGCCGCTGGTCAGGACCACCCGGCCATCCGAGGCGTCGGCGCCCTTTCTGAAGCTCAGCACCAGATTGGCATTGGTCAGGGTCAGGGGCCCGGCCGCCACCTTGTCAAAGGCGGCGGTCAGGTCGGCGCGCGGCTGGGCCAGGGCGCCGGTCAGGGCCCCCTCGCCGGTCATGGTGCCGTCGATGGCGACCGGGCCGACGCCGAACGGACCGCGCGCATTCCAGTCCAGGGCCAGCCGCAGGCGTCCGTCGCCCTCGATCAGCCCCTTGGCATTGGCCTGTCCGGCCGCGCCGGTCAGTTCGCCGCGATCGATCTCGATCCGGCCGCCGTTCAGCAGGCCTTCGGCCTGAAGCCGCGGCGTCGGCCCCAGCAGCCGGTCGATCTCGGCCATGCCGGTGGCGAGGCCGGCGCCGCGACCGTCAAAGGCGATCTTCCATGGCGCGCCGGACCGGGCCGACGACGCCGAGACGGGGCCGCCGAAGGCGCCGCTGGCGCCGGGGCGGATGCGGCCGACATCGGTGATTTGCGCCTGCCCCCGGAACGACAGGCCGCCCAGCAGATTGCGACCGCCCGCGCCGGTCAGGGTCAGGGCCTGACCCCGGGCGTCGATGCGGTTGAGCACAATCGCCCCGTCCTTTTCCCGCGCCGCCTGGAACTGGACCCGGGGCGCCGCGCCCAGCAGGGCGCCGACAATGCCCTCGCTGCGACCGCCGACTCCGCGGACGTCGCCGTCGAGGGTCAGCTTGCCGCCCTTCCAGGCGGCGTTCAGCGGACCCGCGAGTCGCGTCGCCTGATAGCTGGCCAGGGAGGCGTTCAGCAGGCTGGCCTGGCCCTTCAGATTGAAATCGTCAGGGCTGCCGGTGAAGACGCCGCTCCAGGCCGTCGCCCCGCCGACCGGCGTTCCGGCCAGCCGTGACAGGGACGCGGTCGAGACCTCGAGCCGGAGCCCGTCGGGCGCCGACCGGTCGGATATCTTGACCATTCCGACCGCATGCGACTCAAGATTCTCGGCCGACAGCCGCCAGGCCACGCCCTGGAAGCCCTCGCGCCGGGCGTCCGGGACGGCGGCGAACCCGAAGCGGACGGTGCGGCCGATCCGGTCGACGAACGGCCTGAACAGGTCCGAACCGCTGAAATCGGCATAGCCCGCGACCCGGGCGCCGGTCTTGCCATAGCGGCCCTGCACCGACAGGGGGGTAAAGCCGCCGGTGCGAACCACCGCATTGATCACCTCGCCATCCACCAGGGCGATGGCCGAGAACGGCCGGTCCGGCGAATAGCCCATGGCCCCGGCCAGGGGTCCGCCCCGGGCCTCACGGGCGCGCAGGTCCACGCGCAGGTCCTCCATCCTGCCGCCGAAGGTCGCGGCCAGTTTGAGGAAGTCTCCGGGCCGGTTCAGGCTGCGCGCATCGACGGTCGCCGTCTTGTCGCCGGTTCGCGGAATATGGGCGTCGCCGCTGAGGTCCCACCGGCCGTATTCCTGTGAGAAACCCTCCAGAAGCTCGATGCGGGCGGAAACTCTGTCGATATCGACCCCGATCGCCTGCGGGCTGGGCGGCCGGCCGTCCGGGGGGTCGACCTCGGGCCTGCGGATCACGCGGATGACCTCGGCCTCGATGCTGTCAGCGTGAAACCGTCGGCCCAGCAGCGGCAGATAGGACCAGTCGACCCGGACGTTCCTCGCCTCCAGCCAGACGCCCTTTTGATCGGTGATCGTCACACGGCGCAGGGTGAAGTCGTCGAACAGGTCGCCGCTCAGACCCTCGACATTGATCCGTCCATAGCGGCTGATCTTCTTGCCCTGGATGAAGCTGGAGACCAGGTCGCGACCCGGCCCCGTCAGCAGGTACATGCGCCCGCCGACCACCGCGACAACAGCGAGGCCGACGAGGGCCGCCGCCACAATGCTGGTGATGAACAGGGCCCACTGCAGGCGGGTGCGGCGGCGCTTTTCGGCCTTTGCCGGAGTATCGGGAACCGGCGTTTCGGGGGCCGGGGGCGCTGCGGCGGGGTCGGGGGTCAGGTCGTCGGTCAAAACGCCTGGCCTATGCTGATATAGATCTGGAAGCTGGCGTCGCCCTCGCGCTTGTTCAGCGGCATGGCGATGTCGGCCCGCACCGGGCCGAACGGCAGGCGGTAGCGCCCGCCCACCCCTACGGAATAACGCATGTTGTTCAGGTCGGGCGTCTCCTGGAAGCCCACCGATCCGGCGTCGACAAAGGCCACAGCGCCGAAGCTCGCGCCGATGTCGCGCCGGATCTCGAGAGAGGTCTCGAACAGCGACAGGCCGCCGCGCGGCGTGCCGTCCGGAAGGCGCGGCGAGACGGCCTGATATTCATAGCCCCGCACCGATCCGCCGCCGCCCGAATAGAACAGGCGGTCGGACGGTACGCTCAACTCGCCTCCGCCGATGATGGAGCCCAGCCGCAACCGGCCCGCGAACAGGGTCTTCGCCCCTGGCTGCAACGGCAGATAGAGGGTGGCCTGGGCCTCCGTCCTGAGGAACAGGATCGTGTCCTCGCCGGTCACTGCTGTCGGCTGGACATTGACCGTCAGTCGATGGCCCCGACGCGGGTCGAGGGGATCGTCTGACCGGTCCAGATAGGCGCCCGCCCTGCCGGTGACGATGGCGAGGTCGCGATCAAAGGTCAGGGGCATGGCGGTCACCGGATCGAAGCGCGACTCGGCATAGCGGCCGGCGTCGAACCCGATCCCGTAGCTGAAATACGACGTCCGGCCGATCCGTTGCTGCAGGTCCGCTGCGGCTGTGAAGGCGGTGCGGACATAGGCGTCTGTGTCTTCATTGACGATGGCGGTCGACAGCTTCAGCGTCCGTCCCGGCCGACGCCAGTGCGGCAGCGACAGGTCCACCCCCAGCCGGCTGTCGATGTCGGCCAGCCGCGCCTCGAACGCCAGGGTGTCCGCCCGGCCAAACCGGTTGCGCCAGGTCCAGATGGCGTCGATGCCGATGCCCTCGGCGGTCGAATAGCCGGCCCCGACCTCAATCAACCGCCGCGACCGGTCGGCCAGGGTGACGATGACAGGTCGGTTGCCGTCCGGCCGGGTCTGGTCCGTCGCCGCCAGCGCGACGCCGACGGTGTCGTAGATGCCGGTCTCGGTCAGACGGCGTTCCAGTTCGGCCACCTGCTCCGGGTCGAAGACATCCCCCTCGGCCCAGGGCGCCAGACCGGCGACCCAGTCGGGGTTGGTCGGCCCGGCCGTCTCCAGCCTGACGCCATCCAGCGTCACCAGCCGGCCCGAGGCGATGCGATAGGTCGGCGCGACCGTATAGGCCGCATGGTCCACCACCACGCGCCGGGGCTGGGCCGCCGCATCCGCATATCCCCGGCGCGTCAGGCCGGCGATGATGCGACCTTCCGCTGCGATCACGTCGACGGCCCGCCCCGGATCGCCGGCCCGGATCCCCGCCTCGGCCGCCGCCGCCGTCGCGGCGGCGGCGGCGGGCTCGGGCGCAATCCACTGGATCGCCGGCTCGACGAGCAGGAAACGGGGGCCGGGCATGACGTCGATGATGGCCAGGGGCGTCTCCTCGCCCTCCACGACGTCCTCCACCGACGGCTGATAGAAGCCCTCGGACCTGAGCAGCGCCGTGGCGGCCTCGACGGCGCTTCTGGCGCGACGACGGGCGTCGAAACGGTTGGACGGGGCCCCGTCCGCTTCTCCGACGGCGCGCAGAAGCTGGGCGCGCAATTCGCCTGACACCTCGCCGCGAACCTGGGCCCTGGGTTCGGCATGGACGGGCCCGGCGACCAGACAGACCCCGAAAAGGGCCGCAGTTCCGCCCGCCAGGCCGGACCGGGGCCAGGCCGTCGATCCGGCGCGTTCGGGTCGCTGCGGACGCCTGAAAATCAAACCTGTTCCTTTATAACCGCTGACGCCTGCCCCCGCCCGCAGACATCACCGTCTTCAAATTGTTCACGAATGCGCCAGGCTCCGGTGGCGCGGATCAAGGCCGGCTCAGTAGAAGAGCGTCTCACTCTCGGGTCTGACCGTCTCCTCGGAGGGTCGGGCGTCAGGCGGCAGGGCGGACGGGTCGACCGGTGTCGTCTCGGACCCTGCCTTCTCCTCGACGGGAGGGGGTTCCGAGACCACAGGCGCCGCATCCACAGGCGGCTGCGCAATCTCGACCTGGGCTGGAGCCGGGTCTTCACAGCCGCCCAGCAGGGCGACGGAGCCCAATACGGCAGCCAGAACCAGTCGTTTCATCTCGAATCTCCCCGAACCCGGCTGGAAACGCTTCGCGGTCGGCCCCCGTTCCATAACGCCCGACAGCGCCGAGGTCACCCCCGCAACCCCGTATTCAACCGGGTATGGAAACCTCTTGTTCGCGTTTAGCGCGTACGGTGAAGCTGCATGGAACCTCTGGACATGACCGCCAGCAACTACGCCGTCGTCGCACAGGTCCGCCTGAAGGAACTCAAGGGCCGTCTCGCCCTTGCCGTCTTCATCGGCCTGGTGGCCTGGGTTTTCGCCCCCTCGATCTGGCCTGTCGCCTGGCTGGGGGCTGTCGCGGCGACCCAGGCCCTGGACTGGCTGGTCTGTCGTCCGCTGCGGCTTCGTCCGGACGCGGCGCCGGTCCTGGGCCTGAAGATCGCCTGCTGCGTCGTGACCGCCGTCAGCGTGATCGTCTATTCCGGCATCGGCGGCTATGTCTGGTTCGAGGGCGGGGTCACCGGGCGTGTCTTCGCCATGATCCTCAGCGCCGGCGGGCTGCTTCACGTCAGCCTGCATATGCACCAGTCGAGAGCGTTGCTGCTGTCAGCCGTGGTCCCCCACGCCGGCTATTTTCTGGGCCTGCCCATCCTGACCTCGGTCCTCGAGCGCAACCCGTCCGGCCTGCTGGTGGCCGCAGGGTGCCTGCTCTACATGACCCATCTGATTGTGGCCGTCAGGCAGAGCTCCCTGACCACCCAGGTGTTGCGCGACGCCAACCGGATCGCCGGTGAGGAACGCCGCAAGGCCGAGATCGCCAGCGCCGCCAAGTCCGACTTCCTGGCCGTCGTCAGCCACGAAATTCGCACGCCGATGAATGCCGTCATATCCGCCGCCAACCTGCTGCGCCGGACCCGGCTGAACGGAGAGCAGCGCGAACACGTCGCCATGCTGCTGGATGCCGGCGATGTGCTCCTCGGCCTGCTCAACGACGTCCTCGACTTCTCCAAGATCGAGGCCGGCAAGATGGAGCTCGAGATCGCGCCGATGAATGTGCGGGACAAGCTCGGCGCCCTGCAGCGCCTGTGGCAGCCCCGGGCCTCCGCCTCAGGCGTGCGGTTGAAGCTGTCGGTGTCGGACGAGACGCCGGCCTGGGTGGCCACGGACGCCCTGCGGCTGCAGCAAATCCTGTTCAACCTGATGTCCAATGCGGTGAAGTTCACGACCGAAGGCGAAATCGTTGTCGTCGCCGGATGGCAGGCGGCGACCGGCGCAATGGTCATCGAGGTTCGCGACAGCGGCTGCGGCATTGCTCCGGAACAGCTGGACCACATCTTCAACAGCTTCGAGCAGGCGGAAATCGGAACCACCCGGCGCTACGGCGGCACCGGCCTGGGCCTGACCATCAGCCGTCGCCTCGCCGAACTGATGGGCGGCAGCCTGACCGTCACCAGCCGCAAGGATGTCGGATCGACCTTTACCCTGACCATGCCGGTCCAGGTGATGGAGGACGCCGGCAAGCCGGATGTGGCCACCGCGCTCGACACCGACCGCGTCGGCCTTGCCGGCCTCGACCTGCTGGTGGCCGACGACCACGCGGTCAATCGCCGGATCCTCAGCCTGCTTCTGGAACCGCACGGCTGTCGGCTGACCCTTGTGGAAAATGGCCTGGAGGCGGTCGAGGCGGCAGAGGGGCAGCCGTTCGACGCGATCCTCATGGACATGCAGATGCCCGTGATGGACGGGCTTGAGGCCTCGCGCCGCATTCGCGCGTCCGGGGCCAACCGCAAGACGCCCCTGATCGCGCTGACGGCCAACGCCATGGAGGTCCATCGCGCCGCCTGGAAGGAGGTCGGCGCCAACGCCTTCCTGACCAAGCCGATCGACCCTGTGTTGCTGGCCCGCACCGTCGCGGAACTGGTCGCGGACGCGGAATATGAGAAACAATCCGCCATCGGCTGATCCGACGGGCTTGACCCGCCCGGCCCGATGCAACAGAAGGCGGTCGCCCGACGGCGCGTCCTTAGCTCAGTTGGTTAGAGCATCTGACTTTTAATCAGAGGGTCCTCGGTTCGAGCCCGAGAGGACGTACCATCGGTTTGCGTTGTACATCAACGCGTTACGGGCTACCGCACAGACCCGTCTGACCGCTGATTTCTAGCGGGGGAACAGCGTGGGGATCAGCCAGCAGGGGACAGAATCGTCCTGCCCGGCGCGTTTCACCCGTTGCCGGCCGCCTCACGCCACGCCCTGCCCCGCGATCCGAACCAATTTCACGCGCACACAGCCGAACGAATCGCAGCCGGGAGGCCAGCGCGCGGCCGAGCGGGGCATGGAAAGGCGTGGACGTCATGCGGGCGGTGTCCGGGTCTGGCGGCGGACACGACTCCTAGTGACCTTTGGCGAGCCATGGGCGCGGCTTGCCGCTGATCGCCTTCAAAAGACGCTGCATGCGACCGAAGGTCATCTCCTCGCTGCGCCACACATTTCCGATGGCCTTCCAAAGGAAGGCCGGGGTCATTCTGGGGGCTTCGAAGTCCGACGGCACCGGCGGCCCCCATTGATACAGGCCGCCGGTCGTCAGCGGCGTCACATCCGCGGGGTGATCGGCCGTGAACATGTCGCTGTCCGCGAAATGCTCGACCTTGTCGCCCCAGGGGTCGCGCCAGTAGTCGAAAATCTGGCTGCCCAGCAGATGGCGCCCGACGCCCCAGGCATGGTCCCAGCCCTTCGACAGGAGGTGCTCCTGACCCATGGCGATGTCGTCGAGGTCGACGCATTCAAAAGCGGCGTGGCTGTACTGATTGACGACGTTCTGGACGAGCACGAAGGTGTGGTGGTCGGCCGGGGTGTCGCCCCGATCGCAGCGCATGAAGACCAGGGCCGGCTCTCCGTCGCCGATCGTCTGGATGTCCGAGGGCAGCAGACCGAAGGTGTCCATGTACCAGCGGACGGACTTGAAGAAGTCGACGACGGAGATCACCGCATGGCCGAGGCGAAGCACATTGGCCGCGCCAAGCGGCGGGCGCTGCATCGCGTTCACCCGTGTCCGCGGCTGTTCGAGATTCTGGACCAGAGACCGGCGCGAGGCCTGCCCCTCGCGGTGCGGTCCCTGAACGACCCGCAGCGGGAAACCGGCCGGATCGGTCAGCCTGACCTGCTTCCCCTCGGGCCAGCCGATCGCCGGTTCGATGGCGGACGCGCCAGGCAGGCCGGCGACCCTCTCCAGTTCCTCCAGCGTCCGGACCACCAGACCGACGCCCCGAAAGCAGGGCCTGTCGGTCTTTTTCAGGATGTAGCAGGGTCCGTAGCCGGAGCGTCCGCTCAGGAGCGCAGAGCTCTCGTCGTGATGGTCGACCGCCAGGCCAAAGTCGCTGAGGAAGGCCAGCGCCCTGTCGAGATCGGGCCGACCGAACTCGACACTGGCGATGTCCCACACCTTGACCAGCGGCGCGGCGGCGGCGCGCATCATGGGATCGAGCGCCGGGACTCCGGCGTCTTTGAAGACAAGGTCGGGCATGGGTCTAGAACCGCGCCTTGAGGGTGACGCCGTACTCGCGCGGACGGCCGATGTCGTACCGCTGCAGACCGACCAGGCTGGTGAGGTCGACACCACCGGTGACGTAGATTTCGTTCGTCAGGTTGGTCGCGAAGGCGGCCACTGTGTAGCGCCCGCCCGGGCTGTGGAACTCGGCGCGGGCGTTGACCAGACCCTGACCCGGGATGAGCAGGTCGTCGGTGTTTTGCGCCGAGCTCGTGTACTTCGTGCGGTCGCTGTAATCGAGGTTGAAGACCGCCTCGGACCCGTTGTCGAACGATGTCGTGTACTGGGCGCCGATCGAGTAGGCGAACCTCGACGTGTAGGCGAAGGGCGTATCCAGATTGATGCCGACGACGCCGGGCAGCAGGGTGTCGTACTCGGGGTCCAGGTAGGATGCCGAGGCAGTGAGCCGCAGGGCCGGGGTCACGACAAAGGTGGTTTCCAGCTCGACGCCGAAGACGTGGGCGGTTCCCGCGTTCTCGAGAATCGGCGTGGTGCCGACGATACGCTGGACCTGGATGTCGCTGTAGTCGGTGTAGAAAACCGTCGGGTTGATCCGCAGGCGGCGATCGAGGAACTGGGCCCGCGTGCCGACCTCGTAGGACCAGACCGTTTCCGGATCGAAGGGGACGATTCCGGCGTTCGGCAACGCCGGGTTCGGCGCCACGCTGAAGCCGCCGCCGCGCAGTCCCTTGCCCGCTGACGCATAGATCATGACATCCGGCGACCACTGGTACTGAAGGCGCGCCAGAGGGAGCACGACATCGTATTCCTGATCATTCGCCGCCCGTACACCGGTGCCCGTGACGGCCTCGGTATCCACCGACTCCCGCCCGACCCGCAGGCCGCCGGTCAGGGTCAGATGATCGGTCAGGTCGAGGTTCACATTGGTGTAGGCTGAGACCGACTTGCGCTGGCGCTCCTGGGTGACGCTTGAGATGCCGAGGAACAGGGTCTGGCCGGAAAAGGCGTCGAAGGTCTCGTCGTAGTAGTAGAGCCCGGCCACGTAGCGGATGCGCGGGCCGAACGCGCCGAGGAACTGGAGTTCCTCCGAATGGGCCTCGGAACGCGTGATCGAGTATTGTTCACCGACGAGGAGCGGCGAGGCGTCGATGTCGTTGAAGAAATTGTCCTTGCTCAGGCTGTAGCCGCTGAGCAGTTTGATCTGCAGGCTGTCGCTGACGCGGTAGTCGATCACGGCGTGGACGTTGCGCGCTGACGCCTTGTCCGAACTGTCTCGAGGCAGGCTGCCGTAGGCGCAGAGGATGCAGGTCGACAGGAAGGCGGTGTCGTATTTCACTGCATGGGTCAGGTTGTAGATCCTCGACAGCTGACCCGTTCCCACGATGACCGGCACATAGGTCGGCGAGCCGTCCAGCTCGCTCTCCGTCTGGTCGTAGCTCAGGTCGATCGTCAACTTGCCGTTCGGCCGGTACCGCGCCTGGATCCGGCCGATGAGATCCCGGTTGGCGCCGACCGTTCCCGGGCTGGTCTGCTTTTTCTGGATGCCGTCGGTGTCGAAGGAGGCCCCGCTCAAACGGACCGCGAAGGTGTCGCCGAGCGGGATGTTGACGCCCCCCAAGACGTCGCGACGATCGAAATTGCCGATCGTCGCCTCGGCGAAGGCGCCGAACTCCGGGGCCGGCTTGCGCGTCTGGTAGCGGATGGCGCCCCCGACCGCATTGCGTCCGAACAGCGTCCCCTGCGGTCCGCGCAGGACTTCGACCTGTTCGAGATCGAGCGCTCTCAAGGCATTGCCCGAGGCGGCGGGCTGGTAGAAGTCATCCACATAGAGCGCCACCGCCGGTTCAGAGCCGCTGGTGCCTCCGCGGCCGCCAAGGCCCCGCAGATAGAAGGTCGCCCCGCTGGCGCCGCCCTGGTTCGTCTGCTGCGCCACCGACAGGCTGGGAACCAGGTTCTGAAGATCGAAGATGTTGCGGACGCCCCGATCCTCGAGCTGTTCGGCGCTCAGCGCCGTCACGGCCAGGGGGGTGGTTTGAAGATTGCGCGCCTGACGCTCGGCGGTGACCACCACCTCGTCGAGTTGATCGGCGCTCTGGGCCGAACCGCCGGCCCCCGGCGCCTCTTGCGCCTGCGCAGCGCTCCAGGCCCCGAGCGTCAAGGCGGCGACGCCAGCCATCAATGCCATACGCGTGGTCATAGTCTTCCTCCCCATGTTTCCCGCCAGTTCCGACCCCGCGGCCGGCTGGCTGTCTTGGAATACGGACGGTCGTTCGATGATCGCCCGGGAGGGATTTAAAACGCCTGGCCGATCTTGAACCGATGGCCCTTCATGCTCGCCGATAGAATAAGGGTATCGCCCACCTCAGGTCGCCCTCTTCGCTATGCGGGCGGCGTAGTGACCGCCGGCGCGGCGGATCATATCGCAGAGATACTCGGCCATCGGGGTCAACGGCATGTCGTGACGACGAACAATTGAGACCCCCACCGGCGGAAAGCGCTCGACGAGATCCAGCGCCACCAGCGAGTCCGCCGTCGGGGGCATCTCCACGCAGGGCTGCGGGATGATGGTCAAAAGATCGGAGTTCGCCAGGGTGACCACGGTGATGAGGGTCGAATGCGCATGCATGACGATGTTCGGCGGGTCCAGGCCCAGATCCGGGAACATGCTGACGAAGTCCGCTTCCGTGCTTCGCATCGAGGACGTCGGTCGAACCCACCGCGCGTCGGTCAGTTCGCGCAGGCTCCTGGCCTTGGCCAGGGGGTGACCCTTGCGCGCCGCCACCACCCGTTCGATGTCGAACAGCTTTTCGACGTGCAACTGGGTGGTCGACACGTTCGGATCGATCGGCCCGACGTAGAAGTCGATCGTTCCATCCAGCACCTCCGGTTCGACGGCCTGGAACATGGCTTCGGAGATTTTCAGAAGGCCGTCCGCATAGCGTTTGCGGAAATTGGCGACCGCCGACGGCATGAGCGCCAGGCTCGACGCGCTGGACATCGCGACCGAGACCTGTCCGGTCGCCAGCCCCTTCATCTGTTCGATCTCTTCTGCGGCCCGTCGCAGGTCGCTCTCGATCGATTTCGCGCGACGGAGAAAGGCGCGGCCCATGGCGGTGGGTCGCACCCCCCGGGCGTAGCGTTCGAACAGGGAGACGCCAAGTTCCTGTTCGATCTCGTGGATGCTGCGGGTGATCGCCGGTTGGGCGATGTTGAGATGCCGACCTGCCGCGCGAAGGCTGCCGCATTCCGCCACCGCGATGACATCGCGCAGATGGATCAGTTTCATCGCGGGCTCCGTCGTCCTGCGAACCCAAACAGGTCCGGTTCACCGGCTTACGATACCAAATGGTGATCAGAGCCGTCGAGCCGCCATCGCCCCATTGCCCCGACCCCGCCGTAGAAGCGGCTGTCCCATCGCGGCGGTCGGTGGGTGAACCGCTCTCGTCAGAAGCGCGGACAGTGTGTTGGGGAGTGAGACACAATGGAAATCGACACGGACGTCCTGATCGTCGGCGCGGGTCCTGTCGGGCTGTCGCTCGCCATCGAACTGGGCATGCGCGGCGTGCGGGCGACGCTCGTGGAGCGCAATGCCCGGACCGGCTCAGCCCCGCGCGCCAAGACGACCAATGTCCGCACCCGCACCCATCTGCGTCGTTGGGGCATCGCCGACAAGCTGGCCGAGGCGTCACCGTTCGGCATCGACTATCCCAACGACATGGTGTTCGTCACGCGTCTGACAGGCGATCGCCTGGCGAGCTTTTCCAATGCCTTCAACGCATCGCCGGAAACGTCCGACGACTACCCCGAACACGCCCAGTGGATCCCCCAGTACACCCTGGAAAAAGTGCTGCTCGAACACGCGTCCTCGCTGCCGACGGTGGACCTGAGGTTTGGAGTGAGTTTGGCGACAGCCGTTCAGGACGCCGGGGGTGTGACGGCGACGATCGAGGTTGATGGGGCCGGGACCCGCTCGATTCGCGCCCGCTACCTGATCGGCGCGGACGGCGCGCGAAGCCTCGTGCGCGATCTCATCGGCGCGACGATGGTGGGGACCTATGGGCTCTCGCGGCACTCCAACATCATCTTCCGCGCGCCGGGCCTGGCCCAGGCCCACACGCATGGTCCCGCCGTCGTCTACTGGCAGGTCGGCGTCAACGGGGTCAGCGCTGTCGGGCCGATGGACAAGGACGACGTCTGGTTCTTCGGCTCCGGTCTGGCGGAAGGCCAGACGCTGTCGCCGGCGGAGGCCGCCGCCCTGATTGTTCAACGTACGGGCGTCGACCTGCCCTACGAAATCCTGAGCGCCGACGCCTGGGTGGCCAGCGAACTGCTGGCGGACGCCTATCGCGACGGGAGGATCTTCCTCGCGGGGGACGCCGCCCACCTTCATCCGCCCTTCGGCGGCTATGGCATGAACATGGGCGTCGGCGACGCGGTCGATCTTGGCTGGAAGATCGCCGCCGTTCTTCAGGGCTGGGGCGGACCCGAGTTGCTCGACAGCTATGAGGCCGAGCGACGCCCCGTCCACAAGGCGGTTCTGGCGGAAGCCATGGCCAACCATGCGATCGTCGCCGCCGAATTCCCTTCGGGTCTGGAGGACGCGACGCCGCAAGGCCAGGCCATCCGCTCCAGGGTCGGCGCCATGATCCAGGCGACGAAGGGCCGTGAGTTTTACACCCTGGGCGCCGTCCTGGGTCTTGGCTACGAGACCTCGCCGATTATCGTCGAGGACGGAACGCCCCGGCCGGTTCGCGATGGGGAGACCTATCACCCTTCGGCGCGACCGGGACAGCTGGCCCCGCACGCCTGGATGGAAGACGGTCGCTCGCTCTATGACGCCTTCGGCTCCGGGTTCACGCTCATCGCCAGCGACCTCGCGGCGGACGCGGATATCTGGAAGGCGCAGGATGATGCGACGGCCCTCGGCGTGCCTCTGACGGTGGTTCGTCCCGCCGGCGTGCCGATCAAGACCCTGTACGGCGCGGACCTCGCTCTCGTCCGTCCCGACCAGCACGTCGCATGGCGCGGCGACGTCTGGACATCCGTCCTTGGGCGGGTGACGGCGCTCGATCAGAAGCGGGCGGCCGCATGAGCGCCGCCATATCGCCGGAAGAGCTGCGGAGCCGGATTGACGAGGCCCCGATGAGTCAGGTCCAGGTGGGCGCGATCGCCATCACGGTCGCCCTGTCGGCGCTGGATGGATATGACGTGCTGTCGGCGACCTTCGCGGCCCCGGCGATCTCGGCCGCCTGGGGCGTCGGCAAGGGCGCGCTGGGGATCGTGCTCGCCAGCGGACTGGCGGGGATGGCGCTCGGCGCCTTCTGTCTCGCGCCTCTGGCCGATCTGTTTGGTCGCCGCAAGCTGATCCTTCTGGCGGTGGGCCTGATGGGCCTGGGCTCTCTGCTGACCGCGTTCGCCGGGACCGTGCCGGAGATGGCGGCATGGCGGGTCCTGACCGGTCTGGGCATCGGCGCCTGCGTCGCCGTCATCAACCCGATCGCGGCCGAGTTCGCCAACGCCCGCCGGCGTCCTCTGGCCATGTCCCTGATGGCCATGGGCTACCCCGTCGGCGGGGTGATCGGCGCCGTGCTCGCGGCGATCGTCCTCAAGGCGTCCGCCTGGCCGACGATCTTTCTGATCGGCGCGGGGGCGGCCGCGATCCTCTTTCCCCTCGTCGCCTTGCTGCTGCCCGAGTCGCCCGCCTTCCTCGCCGCCAGCCGCAAAACCGACGCGCTGCAGACGTTGAACCGTCTCCTTGGCCGGCTCCGGCAAACGGCCCTCGACCACTTGCCGCTTCGGCCGGAGGCTGCGCGTCGCGGCTATGCGCTCATCCTCTCCGGCCAGCCGCGCGCGATCACGATCCAGCTCTCCCTGGCCGGTTTCCTCTATTCGGCGGTCGCCTACTACACCCTGAGCTGGCTGCCGCAGATGGTGGCGGACGCCGGGTTCGATCCCTCCAGAGCCAGTGTCGCGGCGCTTGCAGCGAACCTCGTCGGCGTCGCCGGCGGGGTCGTTTTCGGCCTGCTGGGCGGAGCGCTGGGCGTGCGCCGGCTGACGGTGATCATGATGTCGGGTCTGGGCGTCGCCATCGCGGCCTTCGGCTTCGCCCCGGCCCAGTTCGGCGTTCTGGTCGCCGTGGCGGCGGCCTGCGGCTTCTTCCTGTTCGCCGGAACAGCGGGGCTCTACGCCACGCTCGCCATCAGCTTTTCTGACGAGGGGCGGGCGTCCGGCAGCGGCTTCATCAGCGGGGTTGGACGGATCTCCAGCGCCATCGCCCCGGCGCTCGCCGGCGCCCTGTTCGGGGCGGGGTGGGGCCGGGCCGAAGTCTCGGCGGCCTTCGCCGTCTGCGCCCTTCTCGCCGCCGTCGTGCTCGCACGCCGCGTGCAGACCCTGCCGTCCTGAGCCGCAGGGAGCCAGCCGATGCCAATCACCTCAGCGATAGACGAATACACCGCCTGGCTTGAACGCGAGTCCGGTCTGGCTTTCGCGGATTTTGAAAGCCTGCACCGCTGGTCGGTGGAGCAGGCGTCGGAGTTCTGGACCAGTCTCTGGAGGTTCGACGCCATCCAGTCGCCCGAACCGCCGACGGTCGCGCTCGCCGAGGACGCCATGCCCGGCGCGGTCTGGTTTCCGGGGACACGGGTGAACTATGCCCGTCAGGTGCTTCGGCACGTCGCCGGGGCGCATGCGGCGGGTCAGTCCGCCATCATCGCCGAGGACGAACGGGGTGCGGCGGGCACGCTGGACTGGCCGACGCTGGAACGGCAGGTCGCCTCCCTGGCCCTGTGCCTGCGCCGTCTGGGCGTGGTCTCCGGCGACCGTGTCTGCGCCTATCTGCCGAACCGGCCGGAGGCCATCGTCGCCTTCCTCGCCACCGCCTCCATCGGCGCGGTGTGGAGTGTCTGCGCGCCCGATATGGGCGCGCCCGCCATCCTCGACCGCTTCCAGCAGATCGAACCCAGGGTCCTGATCGCGACAGACGCGGTCTACTACGCAGGAAAGGTGCTGGATCGACGCGAGACCGTCGCCCAGCTGCGGAGATCACTCCCGACTGTCGAGCATCTCATCGTTATCGGGTCGGGGCTCGTCGATGGCGCGATCGCCGGGACGCTGTCCTTCGCAGACCTGACAACCGTGGACGATCCGGCCGTCGCCGCGTTCGAACCCGACTGGGTCCCCTTCGACCACCCGCTCTGGATCCTCTACTCCAGCGGCACTACCGGAAAGCCCAAGGCCCTGGTCCACGGACACGGCGGCATCCTGCTGACTGCGGCCGCCGGGCGTCTGCACATGGACATAGGCCCAAGCTACGCCGGGCGCACCTTCGGCGAACGGTTTCACTGGTTCAGCTCGACCGGCTGGATGATGTGGAACGCCCAGATCGCGGGGCTCCTGGGCGGGACGACGATCTGCATCTTCGACGGCAGCCCGACCGGCCCGCGCGACGCGCCCGACTGGGGGCAGCTCTGGCGGTTCGCGGCCCGCAACAAGGTGACCTTCTTCGGCTCCGGCGCCCAGTTCTATACCCTTTGCCTCAAGTCGGGCGTCGACTTCCGGGATGTGGGCGACCTTGCCGCACTCCGGGCCCTGGGCAGCACGGCCTCGCCGCTGTCGGCGGACGTTCAGACCGGCATGTCGGAGGCTCTGGGTCGTCCTGAACTCTGGTGGTTCAACAGTTCGGGCGGGACCGACATCTGCGGCGCCTTCTGCACCGGCAATCCGAACCTGACGCCCGCCCCCGGCAAGCTGCAATGCCGCCAGCTGGGGGCCGCCGTCGAAGCCTGGGACGAAGACGGTCGCGCCGTGATCGACAAGGTCGGCGAACTGGTCTGCACCCGCCCCCTCCCCTCCATGCCGCTCTATCTCGTGGGCGACACGGACGGCTCCCGCTACCGCGACTCCTATTTCGACAAATTCCCCGGCGTCTGGCGCCACGGGGACTGGATCCGGCTGGAGGCCGACGGCACGTGCGAAATCTTCGGGCGCAGCGACGCCACGATCAATCGTGGCGGACACCGGATGGGGACGAGCGAAATCTACTCCGCTGTCGAGCGGCTGGATGAGGTGGCGGACGCGATGGTGATCGACGTTCGCGTCCGTGACGGCGACAGTCAGCTCCTGCTCTTCCTGGTACCGGCAGCCGGCGTCGCCATGTCCACCGAGCTGGAGGCGACAGTCCGCAAGGCGATCCGCGACGCCTTGTCCCCCCGCTTTGTGCCGGACCGGATCATCGCGGTCCCGGCGATTCCGCGCACCCTGTCATCCAAGAAGCAGGAGCTGCCGATCAAACGCCTGTTCGAGGGCGCCGAGGTCGAAAAGGTTCTCGACGTCTCCGCCATGACGAACCCCGAATGTCTGGCCGCCTATCAGGCGATGGCGGCGGACTTCATCCAGAAACACGGCCGGTCAGTCTGAGCCGGCGCCCGCCAACCGGCAGTTGATGCCGCGCAAGGAAGACGTCCAATGAAGTTGCTGCGATTTGAAGAGGCCGGAGTCTCCCGGCTTGGCGTGCTCCGCGATGACGCCTTCGTTCCGCTGGACGCCCTGGGGGACCGGTTTCCGACGATGATGTCGATCATCGCCGGCGGCGCCGATGCGCTCGCGATCGTGGCCAGCCACGTGAGCGCGGCGACCGGGACCATCCCTCTGGAAGGCGTCCGGTTGCTCGCGCCCGTCGAACACCCCGGGAAATACCTCGCGATCGGCATGAACTACCGCAAGCACATCGTCGAGGCCGAACGGTTGGGCGTCGCCGAACCCAGGCAGCAGTTCTGGTTCAACAAACAGACCAGTTGCATCGCCGGCCCCTATGACGACACCGATCCGGGTGTGACCGGGAAGCTGGACTACGAGGTGGAGCTCTGCGTCGTCATCGGCCGGCCCGCCAAGTCCGTCAGCGAGACCGACGCCCGGAGCCATGTGTTCGGCTATATGGTCGCCAACGACATCTCTGCCCGCGACTGGCAGATGCATTCGCCGACCTTCATGATCGGCAAGTCGTTCGACACCCACGGACCGATCGGACCCTGGATCGTGACGGCCGATGAAATCGCCGATCCGCATGCCTTGAAGCTGCGCTGCATCGTCAACGGCGAGATCCGGCAATCGAGCGACACGGGTCAGATGGTCAACTCCATCTGGGCCCAGATCGCCTATCTCTCCACGGCCATGACCCTCGAATCCGGCGATCTCCTCTGCACCGGCACCCCGGAAGGCGTCGGCGCGGGCATGCAGCCGCCCGTCTTCCTCCAGCCGGGCGATGTGGTCCGCTGTGAGATCGACGGCATCGGCGCCATCGAAAACAGAGTCGTCGCCCGCGGCTAGCCGACGGCTGCGAAAGACCGGACCGGGAAAGGGAGCGGAAGATCATGGCAGGCAGGCACACTGTGAGACAGCGCCGCACGGCGCGAGCGGGGGCGATTTTCACGACCCTGGGCCTGATCGCCGGGCTGCTGGGCTGCGCGGCGCAACAGCCTGCGGTCACGCCCTTGCCCGTCGCGGGCAAGCTGTCCCTCGACGGCGTGACGGTGGTCAGCACCGAGACCGGCGACCTCACCCCGAACATGAGCGTGCTGATGGACGGAGGGCGGATCGTCGGCGTCGCCCCGACATCGAGCCCGTCGTCGGATCCCGCAGTCGTTCACATCGACGCCACGGGAAAGTTCGTCGTTCCCGGCTACAACAATATGCACCACCACGCCCTGGGACCGGAAAATCCGGCCGGCGAGCTGGCGCTCATGCTGACAGAGGGCGTGACCGGCTTTCGTCAGATGTCGGGCTCGGCCGAGTTGCTCCGGGCGCGGCGCGAGGGCCGGCTTCCGATCGGCCAGGAGGCCCCCGCCCTGTTGACGATGCCGAGCGACGTGATCACGCCGTTCAATGCGCGATCCCCGGACGCGGTCCGCGCCCTCGTCCGCCGGCAGGCGGCGGACGGCGCCGACTTCATCAAGATGGCGATCGCGACGCCCGCGATCTTCTTCGCCGCGATCGACGAGGCGGAGAAGGTCGGCCTGCCCATCGTCGGCCACCTTCAGGAAGGAGTCGATCCCCGGCAGGCCGCCGACGCGGGTTTCCACGCTGTCGAACATCTCGGCCCCGGCGACACGATCTGGATCGGCTGCTCGACCGAAGCGCCGGCGCTGCTCGCCGAAGCCGCCGCCCGCCCCCTCATCAAGGCGCCGCCCTTCCAGCTTCCGGGCTTCGTTCAGCGGTTCATCATGAAGCGGCTCATGACGCGGCTGGTCAATCCGGCGGCCTTCGCCGACCCGGTCGACGTCGCGCGTCTGCAGCGCGCCTTCGACACCTACAGCGAGGACAGGTGCAAGGCCCTGGCGGCGCGCTTCGCCGCTGACGGCACATGGCAGACGCCCACCCTGGTCCGGCTCCGGACCCAGTATCTGGCTGACGACCCGGCCTATCAGACGGACCCGGCGCTGGCCTTCATGCCGGAGGACCATATCAAGACCTGGAGGGCCGCGACGGATACGTTTCGCGCGCTTCCGGCCGAGACCCTTGCGACCTATCACTCGGCCTACGGCCGCCAGCTGGCGTTGACCAGGCTGTTCCACGACGCTGGCGTGCCCATGATGGCGGGCACCGACGGCGGCGACGCCGCAGTGCCGGGCCAGTCGATGCAGCAGGAGTTCGAGGAACTCGCCAGAGCCGGCATCCCGCCGCTCGGCATCCTGCAGATGACGACCCTCAATGCGGCGCGCTTCCTCGGCCGGACGAGCACCATGGGGACCGTGACGCCGGGCCGGAACGCCGACCTCGTGATCCTCGACGCCAACCCGGTCGAGGACGCGCGGAATCTCAGGCGTATTTCCGGAGTCGTGCGGGCCGGTTTCTACTATTCGGCCGGCGACCTGGCGGCGCTCAAGGCGCGCGTGGAGGCGGCGCGGGGCGACCTGCGCTAGGCGGCGAGCCTGACGCCTTGTCCCTTCCCCATCGGCCCCACCTCGCCTCTTGCTCCGGTCATCCTCCAAAGGTTCGCTCCATGTCCAGGATCCATCTGGTCGTCACCTTCACCTCCGTCGCGGTGTTGACGGTCGCGAGCCTGACCTCTGTCGCGCATGCGGGGGCGCAGATCTCCACCCGGGCTATTCCCGTGCTGACCCTGAACGGCGAGCGGTTCCGGGATCTCGATCGGAGCGGCGCCCTGGAGCCTTACGAAGACTGGCGGCTGACGCCGGAACAGAGGACGGAAGACCTGCTGTCGCGGATGACGCTGGAGGAAAAAGCCGGCGCGATGTTGCATGCGACGCTGCCGAGCACCGCGCCCGCGCCGTTCGGCCGCTACGGCCTGCCGTCGCCCTCCTATGATTTCGAGGCCGCCGCCGACCTCATCGTGACGCGCAAGATCACCAGCCTCCTGACCCGACAGTCCCTGCCGCCGCGCCTTTTCGCCGAGCAGAACAATGAGGCCCAGGCCCTGGCCGAGACCGGTCGCCTGGGCATTCCGCTGCTGATCAGCACCGACCCGCGAAGCCATTTCCAGTATGTGGTCGGCGCCACGTCGGCCCCTGACGGCTTCTCCCGGTGGCCGGACGCCCTGGGGTTCGGCGCGCTGGGCGACCCCGACATCGTCCGCGCCTTCGCCGACGCGGCGCGGCAGGAGTATCGGGCGGTCGGCATCCATGCCGGCATGCCCCAGGCGGACCTCGCGACGGAACCGCTCTGGCCTCGCCAGACCGGGACGTTCGGCTCGAACGCAGAGACGGTCAGCGCCCTCATCCAGGCCTACGTCGAAGGCTTCCAGCACGGAGCCGACGGGCTTGAGCCGGATGGCGTGATGGCCATCGTGAAACACTGGGTCGGGTATGGAGCCGAACCGGGCGGGTTCGATGGCCACAACTACTACGGCCGGATCTCGCGTCTGGACAACGACACCTTCGCCGAGCATGTCGCGGCCTTTCGGGGAGCCTTCGCCGTCAAGGCCGGGGCGGTAATGCCCTCCTACACGATCATCGAAGGCGTCACGATCGACGGCCAGGCGCTTGAGCCGGTCGGCGTCGGCTTCAGTCGGCAGATCACGCACGATCTTCTGCGCGACACGCATGGATTCCAGGGTCTGGTGATCTCGGACTGGGACATCACCAATGACTGCAACGATGAATGCCGGGCGCCGAGCCGTCAGCAGACACCCCGCGAGATCGGCATGCCGTGGGGACTCGAGGACAAGACCGTCGGCGAACGGTTCGAAGCGGGCCTTGCCGCCGGGATCGATCAGTTCGGCGGCACGGATGAGCCGCAGCATCTGATCGCCGCCGTTCGCGGGGGACGCGTGCCCGAGTCACGGCTGGACGAGTCGGTTCGGCGGGTGTTGCTGGTCAAGTTCCGTCTGGGGCTCTTTGACAATCCGTTCGTCGACCCGATCAATGCCGGGCAGGTGGCCGGCAATTCGCGCTTCGTCGCCGCGGCCGACGCCGTTCAGCGCCGGGCCCAGGTGCTGCTCGAAAACCGCGGCCTTCTTCCGCTCCGCCCCGGATTGAAGGTCTTCATTCACGGACTGTCCGCAGAGGCGGTGCAGGCGAGCGGATTCACTGTCGTTGATCGGCTGGAGGAGGCGGATGTCGCGCTGATGCGGATGTCCACGCCGCACGAGACGCTTCATCCTTTCCACGTCTTTGGCAGCCGCCAGAACGAAGGCCGGATCGACTTCCGCGACGGGGACGAGGACTACGAGGCCCTGAAGCGGGCCGCCGCCGCCGGCGTGCCGGTCGTGGCGAGCATCTATATGGACCGGCCCGCCATCCTCACCAATGTGCGCGACAAGGTCGCCGCCCTGCTCGTGAACTTCGGGGCCAGCGACGCTGCTCTGCTCGACGTCTTCACCGGGCGGTCGGTCGCCGAGGGGCGGTTGCCGTTCGAACTGCCCTCGTCCATGGCGGCCGTGGAGGCGCAGGATCCCGCCGCAGCGGATGACAGCCTTGACCCGCTCTATCCTGTGGGCGCGGGCATTGCGCTGGCGCGACAAGGCCAACCCGGTCTCTCTGGCCTGCCGGGACGCGCGCCAGGGTTAAACTTCCAGTTCCAGCAGCGGCGCGAACTGTTGTCCGCCATGCATGTCGCGTTCGCTTACACCGCCCTGCGGGAATCGCCGGGGATAGGCGAACTTGATCACGGCCAGATCGGGGACGTCGATCCGCCTGGCTGTGCCCGGCTCGAGCGACAGGCAGGTCTCGACGGCGGCGGTGGTCAGGCCGTCGGCGTCACGGTGCGCGTCGAACGCCTCGCGCGAGGGGAAGAAGACATCGACCGTAATCCAGAAGGGGCCTGCGGCCTTGGAGCGCACATAGCGGGCGGCGTTGCGGAGCTTGGTCATGTCAGGCGACTTCCCCGTTCAGATCCACCCATCGACGCCGGACCAACTCCTGTCCGTCCGTCGTCTCAACGACGTGGTTGAGGACGAACTCATAGGTCCGGCCGCGCTCGACTTCCGCAGGAGAGAAGGGAAAGCCGTAGCTGGGCAACTCCTTCTCGCGACGCACCGGGAAGTGGAAAAAGTAGGGATTGCAGGTCCGGGCGATGCGGGTCGCCAGATCCTGGGTGTCGGCCGTCGCCACGAACATCAGGCCGATCTCGCGCGGCGCCGCCGTCCCTTGCGGCGCAGGCAGGCCCGACACCGCGTTCCAGCCATAGGGCCGCAGCGAGATGTCGAAGGCGTCGCGAGACAGACCCATGACCCGCTCGACCCGGCCGACGAGCGCGGCGTGCAGAGCCCGGACGAACATATCCACGTTCTCAAGCACGTCCGGATCGGCGATCCCGACCCACATCAGGGTCTGGTAGGGACCGAGCGCGGCGCCCTCCAGCTTCATCGTATAGGGCTTGAGATCGAACACCGAGCCCTCGACGCGCACCCGGCGCGCATCGAGGGCCTCGTACCGCGCCGCCGAGACGTCCAGGACGCCGCCCGGCTCGGTCAGCCGGAAGGGGTCGGTGTTCTCGTAAAGCATATGCGACGAGACGCTGTAGACATCGCATCGATTGCGCTCGCTCATCGGCCAGATCTCGAACGCATCGGCGCCGACGCTCACCACCACGCCGCCATCCGTGGGGTCCACGGTGCAGAGCCCCCCGCATTCGGACACCTTGCCCGCATGCCAGGCGGCGCCCGCGCCCGCGCCGCGCATCAGGGGCACGGCGGCGATGACCGCCGTATCCGTGGTGCGCCCGCCCAGCACGATGTCGGCGCCGGCCTCCAGCGCCGCGATATAGGGTTCCGGCCCCATCAGACCGACGATATGGGCGCACCGGTCGACCGTCGCCTCGTCCAGCGGACCCAGGGGCGGGAGGGGGCGCACCCTGCCCTGCCGCATCCGCTCCTTGATCGTCGCTCCGGGAATTTCGGAGTAGAGGGCGGCGATGCGGGGCCTGAGGCCCAGTTCGGCGGCGATCTCGATGGCGATCCCGCAGGTCCAGTCGACGCCGTCGTCGCCGCCGGCGGTGCCGCAGCTGCCGATCAGGAGCGGGACGCCGTATCTGGCCTGGGCCGCCATCAGCAGCGCAAGGTCGCTCCTGACCGCCTCACGACTGTATTTGGAGATCCCGGTGGCCAGGCAGGAGGGACCGCTGTCGGTCGACCCGGCGTCCAGGGCGATGGCGTGGGCGCCAGGCGCCAGACCCGCCTCCAGATGAGCGGGGTCGATGCCCGCCCCCAGGGCCCCGACGGGCACGACGACGACGGTGTCGGAAGAGGCGGTCATGGAGCACTCGAGGAAACAATGGCGGGCGAAGCCGCGGACGAGACGGCCCGTCCGGCGAGAGGCACGGCCCCGAAGGCGACCGCAGCCACGATCATCAACAGCATGAGGCCGACCGCCCATTTCAGGCCGAACCGCTGCATGGCCCCGATGTCGACGTTCAGCAGACCGGCCACGAGGTAGACGGCGGCGACGAGCGGGCTGAGCACATGGACGGTCTGGCCCAGCAGCGCGGCGCGGGCGATCTCCTCGGGCGCCAGGCCATAGGCCTGACCGGCCTCGGCAAGGGTCGGAACAATGCCGAAGAAGAAGGCGTCATTGGACAGGAAGAAGGTCATCGGACCGCTGGCCACAGCGGTGACGACGCCCAGGTGCGGGCCCCAGGACGGCGGCAGCACATGGAGGAAGCCCTCGCCCATCGCCGCGACCATGCCGGCGCCCTCAAGGACGCCGGTGAAACTGGCTGCGGCGAGGATCAGGACGACTATGCCCATCACGGCCGGGGCGTGGGCGGCCAGCCGCTCGCGCTGGTCGGACAGCCGCGGGTAGTTGATGGTCATCGCCAGGGCCAGACCGGCCATGAAGACGACCGGCAGGGGCGCAAGGCGCAGAATGGCGGCGGTCAGGACGGCCAATGTCAGGATCAGGTTCACCCACCACAGGCGCGGACGCGCGATCGCGGCGGCGTCCCTGTCCGCCAGATGGGCGGTGGCGTCGATGGCCTGTACGCCCAGACGGCGCCGCTCGAGCGTCCCCAGATGCCAGGCCATACCCGCGACACCCAGCAGCCCCACGATCATGACCGGGATCAGGGGCAGGAAGATCGCATTGGGATCCACCTGAAGCACGGCCGCCAGACGCGCCAGCGGCCCTCCCCAGGGCACCATGTTGATGATCGCGTTCGACGATCCGAGAAGCACCGCCAGGATCAGCGGGTTCATGCCGAGTTGGCGATAGATCGGCAAGAACGCGGTGATGGTCACCAGAGCCGTGGTCGCCCCGTCGCCGTCGAGCGACACCATGGCCGCCACCGCCGCCGTGCCCAGGGCGACCTTGCGGGGATCACCCCCGACCAGGGACAGGACGCGTCGCACCAGGGGGGCGAACAGGCCCGCGTCGATCATGATGCCGAAATAGAAGACGGCGAACATCAGGACCGCCGCCGTCGGCGCCACGGTGATGATCCCCTCGACGATCATCCCCCCGACCCCCATGCCGAAGCCGCAAAGAAGCGCAACGACGATGGGGACCAGAATCAGGGCGACGATGGCCGAGAGTCGCCTGGTCATGATCAGCGCCATGAAGACGGCGACCATGCCGAACCCGGCGAAGGCGAGAAGCGAAGGGTTCACCACGGGCTCTCTTCAGTAGCGCCAGCGCAGGGTCGCGCCGTAGGTCTTCGGTGGTCCGTAGTAGGCGAACTGCCCTCCGGCCAGGATGTACTGGTGGGTGATGGTGATCTCGTCGGTCAGGTTCTTGCCCCAGCCGATCAGCTCCCACCGCCCGTCGGCGCTGCGATAGCCCAGGCGCGCGTCGACCAGGGTGCGTTCCGGCCGGACGTTGATCGTGTTGTTGTCGATGTCGTCGAAGATGAAGCTCTCGTAGTTCAGATCGACCGCGCCGAAGACGCTCGCCCCCGAGCCCATCCTGTGTTCGTAGGCCGGCGACAGCGACAGCTTGTGACGCGGGTTGCGGTTCAGCCGGTTGCCCGAGAGGTCCGCCCCGCCCGTGACCAGATCGACGAAGCGCGCATCGGTGTAGGCATAGGCCCCGCCGATCGAGACGCCGCCTTCAGGGGCCCACAACACCGTCAGCTCGGCCCCGCGGATCCGCGCGGACCCGGCGTTGGTCGTGATGGTGTCGAAGCCGACCGTCCGCCGGACCTGCAGGTCGTCGTAGTCGATCCAGAACAGGCTGGGATTGAAGGTCAGGGTGCGGTCGAACCACCGGGCTTTCAGCCCGATCTCGTAGTTGGTGGCGATCTCGGCGTCGAACGGCGTGGCGGCCGAGGTCGGGGTCGAGGGCGTATCCTGGAAGCCGCCGCTTTTGAATCCCGTCGAGACCAGGCCATAGGCCATCACGTCGTCGGACAGGTCATAGTCCGCGCCCAGACGCCAGGTCGTCTGGTTCCAGGAATCCGGGGCGTTGATCGCATAGCGGCTGGTCGACCGTACCAGGACGGTGCTGGCCCGGGTCGAGACGGCGTAGTCCTTCTCGTCCTGCGAATAGCGCAGGCCGCCGAAGACGTTCAGCCGGTCTGTCACGGCATAGGTCACGTCGGCGAACACGGCCGCGCTGTCGGTCTCGTTGGCCTGATCGTACTGGTCGCGGGCGAGGAACGCACCCGACGGCGCCGGCGGGCTGTCCAGCACCAGAAGGTCGGTCCGCGTGGTGTCGGCGTGATAGAGGTAAAGCCCTGTGACCCAGCCCAGACGGCGTCCGGCCGGCGAGGTCAGCCGCAACTCCTGGCTCCAGAACTTCGTCTCCTCGAACTGGCCGCCCTGGATGTTGATGCGGTTGGTTGCGGGATTGCCCCCGTCGCCGTCGCCGTAGGAATCGTAGTCCAGCCAGCGGTAGCTGCCGACATAGGACAGGATGGCGCCGCCGAAGTCATAGTCGAGGTTCAGCCGCATGCCGTAGGTGTCGCGGTCGTCATAGCCGTTCGTCTCCATCCGGGTGACATCGCGGTTCCGGTCGATGCCGGGCCGCCAGACCGCCGCGCTCGAACTGCCCGGATCCACGCCGATGGTGTGACGCGCGCCCAGGGTCTGCCGGTTCCGCGTACCGTCGGCGGACGCCAGGATCGTCAGGCGATCATTGGGCTCGAACAGCAGCTGGGCGCGCAGGCTCCGGGTATCCTCGTCCTCGACCCGATTGTTGAGGAAGAGGTTGCGGACATAGCCGTCGTGCTGGCGCGAACTGACGCTGACCCGCGCCGCCAGGGTCTCGTGCAGCGGCAGGTTCACATAGGCCGCGACCTCACGCCGGTCGTAGTCGCCGAGGGTCGCCGACACGCTGGCGTCGAAGCCGTTCACGCTCGGGCGGCGGTTGACGACGTGCAGGGCGCCGCCGACGACGTTCTTGCCCCACAGCGTGCCCTGGGGCCCCTTGAGCACCTCGATGCGCTCCACGTCGAAGGCGTCGAAGGCGACGGCCGCCGGCCGACCCATGTAGATTTCGTCGACGAAGACGGCGGTGGACGGGTCGCCCGCCGCGCCGCGGTCGGACGAACCGATGCCGCGCACGGCCGGGCGCGGCTGGCTGGCCGGGAAGGCGTCGAAATTCAGACCCACCGTGCGATTGGCGACGTCGCTGACCTCGACGATCCGGGCCTGCTCCACCTGTTCGGCGCCGAAGACGTTCATCGTGATCGGCACGTCCTGGACGTTCTGGGCGCGCCGCTGCGCCGTCACCACCACGTCGTCGACCGACGGGGCCGCCTGGTCGGCGGGCCCGGGCCCTGACTGGACCTGCGCCGACGCGGCCGAGGCCGCCAGTAGCACCGCACCCAGCGGCGCGGCGAAGATCGCCTTCTCCATGACATCTCTCCCTGTGTGGTGCGGCTCTTCGACCGCCTGATCGGGAGAACACATCCTTGATCAATGTTCGTCAATCTTGACGAATGGCGTCAATGTTCGGAGAAGGGCTCATGGAGAACGATCTTTACATGGAGGCGTCCGAGGCGGCCGATACGCTGGGCGTCTCGATCGCGACCCTCTATTCCTACGTCAGCCGCAAGGGGTTGCGCTCCTTCCCCACGCCGGGGACGCGTCGCCGTCGCTACTGGCGCGCCGACATCCTGGGTCTGCTCGACCCGTCCGGGACCGAGGTGCAGGCGCGTTCGCCCACGACCCGCATCACCCTGCTGACGGAGACCGGCACCTATTATCGAGGCCAAGACGTCGTGGCCTTGGCGGACACCGCCTCGGTCGAGGAGGTGGCGGCCCTGTTGTGGCAGGCGTCGGCGAACGACATCTTCACCACCCGCCTTCCCAACACGCCTGCGGGATTCGCGGCCATCACCAAAGCCCTGCGCGCCTCCCCCCCGCAGGATCGGACCATGGCGCTCCTGCCGTTGATCGAGCGCGCCAACCCCCGCGCCTTCGACCTCTCGCCGTCCGGGTTCGCAGCCGCCGGAGCCGATGCCCTGCGCTGGATGACCGCCCTCACCCTGGGCATGGACGGCCCGGTGTCCGATCCGATCGACCAGACCATCACCCGGGCGGCGGGCGCCCCGCCCGAACTGGCCGACCTGGTCCGCCGCGCCCTGGTCCTGATCGCCGACCACGAGTTCGCGGCGACCACCTATGCGGTCCGCGCGGCGGCCTGTACGGGCCTGACCCCCTATGCCGCCGTTCTGGTCGGGCTGGTCGCCGGCAGCGGTCAGAGGGAGAAGATCCAGCGGTACGAGGCCGTGCGACGCCTGGTCTTCGAAATCCTGACGGCCGAAGATCCGGCCGAACCGGTCATTTCACGTTTTCGCACGGCTGAACCCCTGCCTGGATTTGAAACCCTGGCAATCCACGCCTCAGGCGACAGCCGCGCCCGCACTCTCATGGCGGCCTGCCGGACGGTGCTCGGCAACGATCCCCGGTTCGAACGCCTGGTGAAGGCGACGGAGGTCGTCTACGACCTGACCCGGGGCGAGCCCGGTATCATCGTGCTCCTCACCTTCCTGGGACAGCGGCTCGGCCTTGCCGGCAACGAGCTGGCGCTGGGCACCATCGGGCGGACCATCGGCTGGATCGCCCATGCGCAGGAAGCGATGCTCCAGCCCGCCGCCGCCCGGACCCTCAAGACCGCCTATGTGGGACCTTTGCCGGCGTAGGGACTCCGGCTTCGTCCGGGCTCGTCACGGAGGGTTGCACACGCCGCTGCCGCCAGGGCCCCGGCTGGCGATCGCGAGGCGGACCGCCAGCCGACGCCTGAAGCCGTCAGGCTCTGAGGAATGCAAGAATGTCCGCAGAAAGCTGGCTCTTGTGCGTGTCCGTAATGCCATGCGGCGCCCCGGCGTAGATCTTGAGTTCGGCGTGGGGGACAAGCGTTTTGGCGGCATGGGCGGCGGCGCCGATCGGCACGATCTGATCGTCATCCCCATGCACGATGAGCGTGGGCCGATCGAACCTCTTCAGGTCTTCGGTGAAGTCCGTCTCCGAGAAGGCCTTGATCGAGTCATAGGTGTTCTTGTGCCCCCCGGTCATTCCCTGCAGCCAGAAGGCGTCGACCACCCCCTGGGACGCGGTCGCCCCGGGTCGGTTGAAGCCGAAGAACGGGCCGGAGGCGATGTCCTGGTACAGCCTCGACCGATCCGTCAGGCTGCCGGCCCGGATTCCGTCGAACACCGCGACGGGGAGGCCGCCCGGATTGGCCGGGGTCTGCACCATGAGCGGCGTCACGGCCGATATCAGGCCAAGGCGCGACACGCGGGACGTTCCGTGACGGCCGACATAGCGGGCGATCTCTCCGCCGCCGGTGGAGAAGCCGAAAAGCGACACATCGCGCAGGTCAAGCGCCTCGATCAGCTGCGCCAGATCATCGGCATAGTGATCCATGTCGTTGCCGTCCCACGGCTGGCTGGAACGGCCGTGCCCCCGACGGTCATGGGTTATGACCCGGTAGCCTTCCGTGGCCAGGGCGAAGGCCTGGTTCTCCCAACTGTCGGAGTTGAGCGGCCAGCCGTGGCTGAGGACAATGACGGGACCGGTCTTCGGACCCCAGTCCTTGTAGTAGATTTCGACGTGATCGCGTGTGGTGATGGTTGTCATGGTCTTGCTCCTGCGCCACCAGGTGGCGTGAGTTGAGCCGGGACGTTCGTGTCCGGCGGGGAAGAAGAGGGGCCTATTGCGCCGCTGTGGGCGCGGTCGCGGCGCCCCTTGCAGCCTGTTCGATCACGTCGGCGACGGCCCGGGGCTGCGTCAGGAAGACGACGTGGCTGGCCCGCACCTCGGTCGTCGCCGCGCCGATCCGACGGGCCGTGCTGCGCAGCAGTTCGGGTGCAATGGCCCCGTCCTCGGTCGCGACGACATACCAGCTGGGCTTCAGACGCCAGGCTGCGGTCGTGACCTTCGCTTCAAGAGCGCGCATCGCGATCGGCACCTGGGAGTCGCGCAGGAAGGCGGCGTCGTCGCCGGCGTCGGCGGCGAACCCGGCGATGAAGGTGTCCGTCTTCAGATAGGCGAAGCCATCGGTCTGGACGTCAGGCTGGAAGCTCGGCGGAGCCGGCATTTCGGCGTACTGGTCGAGCGACGACTGGCCGATTTCCGGAGCAAAGGCGGCGACGTAGACCAGACCGGCCACGCTGGCATCGGAACCCGCCTCCGTGATGACCGTGCCGCCGTAGGAATGCCCCACCAGAATCGAGGGGCCGTCCTGACGCGCCAGCACCCGGCGGGTCGCGGCGACGTCGTCCTCGAAAGAGGTGAGCGGGTTTTGAACGATGCTGACGCGATAGCCGCGCGAGGTCAGTTCGTCATAGACGCCGCGCCAGCCAGAGCCGTCGGCGAAGGCGCCGTGGACCAGAACGATATTGCGCACCGGTCCGGCGGGCGCTGCGGAGACCGGGGCGGCCCCGGTCGCCAGGGCGACGGCGGCGGTAAGGGCGGAAATGGTCTTGATCATCGCGAAAATTCCTTATGCTGGGGCGTCATCGCCATTTTGTTATTGCGATAATGATTATCGCAATAGTGTTCTGCGCCCGGCGATCCGGCCTGTCCAGCAAAAATGTTTATCGCGCGATCTTTTATCGGCGAAGGCGCACGACCAGGGTCTGTTCAGGAGGTCCCCCGTGACAAAATCCCCTACCCGCCCCCTGGAGAAACAGCTCTGCTTCTCCGTGTATTCCGCCGCCCTAGCGATCGGCCGGACGTACAAGCCGCTGCTCGACGACCTGCAGCTGACCTATCCGCAGTACCTCGTGCTCAGTGTTTTGTGGGAGAGCGGCCTCCAGCCGATCGGTGCGATCGCCGATCGCCTGTCTCTGGAGACCAGCACCCTGACGCCTCTTCTGAAGAGGCTTGAGGTCGGGGGCCTGGTGACGCGCACCCGCAATCCGGAGGATGAGCGCCAGGTCCTGATCGACCTGACGCCGGCTGGTCGCGACATGGAAGCCAGGTCGAGATGCCTCAACGAGAAGCTGCTTGAGAATTCTGCCATGACCGTTGGGGACATCGGGGCTCTGAACGACGCCGTGCGTCAGCTCACAGAGGCCCTTGGCGGCGCCAAGGCGAAGTCGGCCGACCGCTGACGGCCGACAATTCCTGTGCTCGGGTGTACCGGTGCGAAACCCCAACCCTGGCCGCGCGATCAGGAGCGCGCCAAAGTCAATAGCCGCCCGAACGCCGTCGCCGTTCGGAAACAGGTGGATCCCGGCCGGTCATGGAAGCGGGAGAGCTGCATATGGACCAGGTCGCCCCGGGCAGGTTTGACAGGGTGAACGCTATCGTGCGGCGCCCGACGAACGGGCGGCGGTCGCCAGACAGGCGGAGCAGGCAGCGGAAAGCCGCTGCTTGTCCGCATCATTGAGAAACCGGGCCTGCCCCTCGGCGTCGGCGATCCGGGCGTGCCGACGAAGCGCCTCCAGCCGCTCCGGAACGGTCTCGACCCCGGCCACCTCGGTCAGGACCTTCACCATGTGGATCAGGACCGAGGGCGAACCGCCCGCGCTCTCACGGATCATCCCGAACATCACGTTGGTCAGGTCCGGGTAGGCGAGTGGCGGAACCCGCACCCGGACCACCCCGTCTCTTTCGTGCGCGCCGTCGTCAAGAGACCGGCGCGACAGGCTGGTCAGCGCGGCTCCAAGGCGATCCAGCACACTGATGGCCGTGCGGGGATCGTTGACCCCCGGCGAGAGGGCGCGCACCGCCACCTCCACCAGCTGGGCGACGGGAAAGGTGAGGTCGCCGGGCGATCCGCCCTGCCGGCTGAGCGCGATGCCGTTGCGGATCGCGTCTTCGGCGCCTTCGACGGGTCTGGAAATGCGGGCGATCGGCGTGTGCGGGAAGACGAACTCGCCTGGCCGTCTCAGAAGGCGGATGACGCAGTCATTGTCTGCGGCCCATTCGCCGAGTGAGTCGGTGTCGATCTGCTGCAGATAGCCGTCGGCCGCGATCGAGACCTCGCGGCCCTGCCGCCAGTTGATCGCGTCCGGCCGGGCTGGCGGATCCTGATCGAGGGTCAGTCGCGCCATGCCCTTCAGGACGTCGTCGTGGACGAGGTCGATAACGGTGTCGACGTTGATGCGGCTGGCGACGTGGTGAATGAAGTAGATCAGCAGGGCGATGCACGCGCCGGCAAGGAGCAGACCGACCGTCACGCCCAGCGAAGGAACAAACGGTGAGCTCTCCCCTCCCCGAACGGAGCGAAGGACGATCAGGGCATAGCCGAACGTGCCGAGGAAGACGCCCAGGGTCACCTGATTGCCCCGATCACGCATGAAGTTGCGCAGCAGGCGCGGCCCCATCTGGCTGGAGGCCAGGGTCAGGGCGGCGATCGTGATGGAGAACAGCGTGCCGGCCACGCCGATCGTCGAAGAGGCGATCGCGCCGAGGAGGGTCCGGGCTCCGGTGTCTCCGCCGCCATAGACCCATCCTTCAGGAATCCAGGACGGCAGGGCGTCCATCGCCTGGACATCGACGGCCAGGACCGCGAGGCCGCACAACAACAGGACGATGACCGCCGGCAGCGTCCAGAAAGCGTCGGTAAGCTCCAGGACCATCTTGCGAAGGTGCGCCTTCATCTCATGCTCCGGACTTCCGCGGAATGGATGCCTATCGCTGAGGCAGGGCCCAGGCGATCACATGGTCGCCGACGGGCGTCTCCATGAAGTGGTGTCCGCCCGCCATCAGGACGAGATACTGCCGCCCGTCCTGCTCATAGACCATCGGACCGGCCTGACCCCCGGCCGGAAGGACGTCGGACCACACCGTCTCTCCGGTCTCGATATCGATGGCCCGGATCAGGTCATCCGTTGTGGCGGCGATGAAGATCAGTCCGCCGGCGGTAACCACCGAACCTCCGTTGTTGGGCGTGCCGATGTCGAGCGGGAGCATTGACGGAATGCCGAACGGACCATTCTTACGGGCGGTGCCCAGAGGCCGGTCCCAGACCGTCTGGCCGCTGCGGATGTCGATGGCGCGGATGCCGCCGTAGGGGGGCTGTTTGCACAGCATGCCGGTCGACCCCATCCGCCAGCCGGCGTTGACGTCGATGGCATAGGGGACGCCGACCTGTGGATCGCCGGCGCCCTCTGCCCCGCCTTTCCGGGCTCGCGGATCGCCGTGCGGAAGCCAACCTTTCTCATTGGCCTCAGCGCGCGGAACCAGCCGGTTATAGTTGGGCATGTCGTTGTAGTTGGCGATGATCCAGCCGCGTTGGGGGTCAACCGCCACCCCGCCCCAGTCGGAGCCGCCATTGTAGCCCGGATACTGGATCCAGCGCCGGTCGCTGGTCGGCGGCGTATAGATGCCGTCATAGGCGGCCTGGCGGAAGCCGATGCGGCAGATCATCTGGTCGATCGGCGACATGCCCCACATGTCGCGCTCGGTCAGGTCGCGTTTGGCCAGGGTGTGGAAGCGCGAGAACGGCTGGGTCGCGGTGCGCTCCTGCGGCTCGACGCCGCCCCGGGGGGCCGGGCGCTCCTCGACAGGCGTCAGGGGCCGACCGGTGCGACGGTCCAGAATATAGAGGTCGCCCTGTTTGCTGGGCAGGACAAGAGCCGGGATCACCCCCGCCGCCGTCGGATAGTCGATCAGGGTCGCCTGGGAGCCGAGGTCATAGTCCCAGACGTCCTTGCGCACGGTCTGGAACGACCAGGCCGGACGCCCGGTATTCACGTCCAGCGCCACCAGGGCCGTGGCGAAGCGGTTCTCGGCCTCCGACCGGTCGCCGCTGTAGTAGTCGGCGGCGGAGTTGCCCATCGGCAGATAGACCAGGCCCAGCTGTTCATCGCCCGAGGCGGTCGTCCACATATTGGGGGTGCCGCGCGTGTACTGGTCGCCCGCAGCGGGACGGCCGGTCAGGTCGGGACGGGTCATGTCCCAGGCCCAGCGCAGTTCGCCGGTGACGGCGTCGAAGCCCTGGATCACGCCCGACGGGGCGGACCTGTACTGGCCGTCCAGCACCTGGTGGCCGGTGACGATCACGCCCTGGACGATGGTCGGGGCCGAGGTGATCGACACCATGCCGGGGATGACGTCGCCCATGCCCGCCTTGATGTCGACCGCGCCATTGGTTCCGAAGCCGGCGCAGGGCCGGCCGGTCCGGGCGTCGACGGCGATCAGCCGGCCGTCCAGAGTGCCCTCGATGATGCGGGTGGCGCATGCGGCGCCCGCGGCGGGCGACGCCGGCACGGCCGGCGACGGGGCGCCGGGCGTTCCCGCCGACGCGGACGCCTCCACGTCGTACCAGGCCACGCCGCGGCAGGCGGCGGTGTAGGGTATCCAGTCATCCGAGACCTGGGGATCATGGCGCCAGCGCTGTTTGCCGGTGCGGGCGTCGAGGGCAATCAGGATGTTACGCGCCGAACAGAGGTAGATGGTGTCTCCGACCTTCAGGGGCGTCGTCTCCGCCCCCCATTTTTCGTCCGGCGTGTCGCCGGTGCGGAAGGTCCAGGCGCGCTCCAGCTGGCCGACATTCGCGCGGTTGATCTGGGTCAGTGGCGAAAAGCGTCGCGAGGCCTCCGTGCCGCCATAGGCCGGCCAGTCCGCCCCGGCGGCGCGGAGCGAGGGATCGGACATGGCGGAGAGCCCCGACGCCTGGACGTCGGCGGGCTGCATGGGCCGGTTGGCCCGGGCGACCACCACACCAAAGACCAGGGCGCCGACGACCAGAACGGTCGCCCCTCCCATAGCCAGTCGCCCTCCACGACGCGTGTCCAGCCTGGGAAGCGCGGCGATCACGAAGACCAGAAGGACGCCGGGAGCGACCACGCGAGGGACCAGCGCCCAGCCGTTCAGGCCGACTTCCCACAACGCCCACAGCACGGTCAGAATGAAAACGCCGACATAGATCCAGGCGCCCAGCAGCCTGAGGCGCCACAGCATGACGGCCGAGGCGATCAGGCCCGCCCCGGCCAGCAGGTAGTAGAAGGACCCGCCCAGCGACGCCAGCCAGGCCCCGCCGACCGTCAGGGCCACCCCGATCAGGGCCAACACGCCCGCAAGGACGCGCACCGCCATCGCGCTCCATGCGCCCTTCCCGTCGAATCGAGTCATTCGCCACTCCTGTCCCGGCCCGGTGCCCCAGACAGGAACCTGCGGTTCCGTCGGGAGGTTCCACATTTCGCCACAGGCGCCCGGGGGCATGTCGTCGCATGCCTGTGGCGCAGGTGGTGAAGTCGCCCCTCCGGAACGGCCAGACGGCCGGTCGCAGGCGCGTTGCCGCCGTCGTCAGCGACGATCGGGGATCACTCGGCAGGACGCCCTGCGTGGTCAGGGCTCAGAGGCAATAGGTCGTGGTCATCGCCGGAAGCAGGCTCCAGACGGCGGCGACCAGTCCAATCCAACCCGTCGCGCGGCTCAACGACTGTACAAACGGCGAAGACGCGCCAAACCGCTCGCTATGGAGGCCCCATACCAGAACCAGTTGAACGAGGACCGCCAGCCCGTAGGCGGACACCATCAGGGCTCGCGGAAGCGACAAACCCCCGAAGATCGCGCCATCGATCCCGTGCCCGCAAATGAGCCCGTGCAAACCATAGACCGCGCTGAAACTGGCCAGCCAGACAAGCGGCGCGATGAGGATGCGGACGATGTCCCTCACGTCAGCATCCCGGGGAGGTGGGCAAGGACGAGAGTCAGGACCGAGCTTGCGGCGAGATAGTCGATCCAGAGGGTGACGACCGGAAACTCCGCCAGGCGTCGCGGCGAGGTAAAGCCCTTCACGCGCCGGGCCGCCAGGAAGGCCACCATCATGCCGGCCAGACCGGCGTGGAACAGAACATAGCCGCCGAGCACCAGCAGAGTGGCGCCGTAGGCGTGATCGGCGGGCGTGGGCGCCCGCAGCACAACCCCAAGCGCCGCGACGGATACAAACAGCGCCCCCACAAAGGCGAGACCCAGGCCCACGCCGACCGCCCCGCCCCGCGCGTTGGCCCTGGCGGCCCACCGGATAGACGCTGCGCCCAGACCGGCTCCGGTGACGCCGAGGATCAGCTCAGGCAGCGACGCGCCGAACCATGCGGATGGCGGCCAGGCCGGAGCCACCGTCCAGAGGAAGGCGAAGCCGAACAGCAGCGAGCCGAAGAAGGTGGCGTCGGCCGTCAGCAGGAAGACCGAGCCCCACCAGCTGGGTGATCGTTCGACCTGGGTGGCGTGAGGCAGCATCAGTCCCCGGCCAATCGCGCGTAGCGGCAGATCCGAGGTGCGGCCGAGCGACCATGCCCAGCGCCACGCCAGTATCGCCACCCCGACCACCGCGAGTGGAACGGTCCAGTAGAACTTCAGCAGAAGCGAGACGAAAAACACGCCCGTGACCGCCGCCATCAGGATCGGCAGCCGGCTGTTCGTCGGATAGATGACGTGGAAATCCGGCGTTCCGCTCGCGGTCTCGACCGTAAGCGCCTCGCGCCAGTCGTCCCGGGGCTCGGAAAGATAGCCCTCCCCCCGGGCCAGGCGGATCGCCAGGTCGGGATCGTCGGCGAGCGGCTGACGGCTGTCGACATGGGGCAGGCTGGCGAAATTATACGCCGGCGGCGGCGTCATCATCGCCCACTCCAGGGTCCCGGCCTGCCACGGGTCGCGACGGCTGCGGCGCGCGGTAAAGGCGTGCAGGACCAGGTCGACGATCACCATGGCGATGCCGATGGCCAGCACGAAACTGCCGATCGAGGAGATCAGGTTGACGGTCGTCCAGCCGTCCTCCGGCAGATAGGTCGAGATCCGCCGCCGCTGGCCCAGCAGACCGACCCAGTGCATGGCCAGGAAGGTGACGTGGAAGCCGAGGAAGACCAGGGCGAAGGCCAGCTCGCCCAGTCGGAAGAACCGCCTGCGCCCACTGACGTGCGGCATCCAGTAGTAGAGGCCGGCCAGGATCGGAAAGACGAAGCCGCCGAACAGGACGTAGTGCAGATGGGCCGTGACGAAGGCCGTGTCATGCGCCTGCCAGTCGAACGGCACCATCGCGACCATGACCCCGGTCAGCCCGCCAATCACGAAGGTGAAGAAGAAGCCGAGCAGATGAAGCATCGGCATGCGCAGGCTGGGCCGGCCCTTCCACATGGTGCCGATCCAGGCGAACAGCTGGACCCCCGTCGGCACCGCCACCAGGGTCGAGGCCGCCGAGAAGAAGGCCAGACCCATGTGCGGAATGCCCGTGGTGAACATGTGGTGGACCCACAGGCCGAACGACAGGAAGGCCAGCCCCGTGGCCGAGGCGACGATCCAGCCATAGCCGAGGAGGGTCGTCCGACACATGACCGGCAGGATGGTCGAGATGACCCCCGCCGCCGGCAGGAAGATGATGTAGACCTCCGGGTGGCCGAACAGCCAGAAAAGGTGCTGCCACAACAGGCTGTCGCCGCCGAACTCGGCCTGGAAGAAGGGCAGTCCGAAGGCCCGTTCCAGCTCCAGCAGGATTGACCCCAGGATCAGCGGCGGAAAGCCGGTCAGGATCATCAGGGCGGTGACCAGGGCGTACCAGGCGAAGATCGGCATCTTGTCCAGCGACATGCCGGGGGCGCGGTATTTGAGGATCGAGACGGTGATCTCGACCGCCGCCGCGATGGCCGAGATTTCAACGAAGGTGATGCCGATCAGCCAGAAGTCGGTGTTGATCCCGGGCGAATGGATGGCGCTGGTCAGGGGCGGATACATGAACCAGCCGCCGTCCGGCGCGATGCCCAGCACCATCGACGCCAGCAGCATCGTCCCGCCGAAGACATAGCACCAGAAGCCGTAGGCCGAGAGCCGTGGGAAGGCGAGGTCGCGGGCGCCCAGCATTTTCGGAAGCAGATACATCGCCAGCCCCTCAAACGTGGGGATCGCGAACAGGAACATCATGATGGTCCCGTGCATGGTGAAGATCTGGTTGTAGATCTCCGGCCCGGCGAAGGCCGATTGGGGCGTGGCCAACTGGGCCCGGATCAGCATGGCGAGGACGCCGCCGATCAGGAAAAAGAAGAAGGATACCGCCAGGAACATGCGGCCCAGGTCGGTGTGGTTGACGGTCGAGAACAGGCCGCGAGCACCGGGCTCGGACGACCAGATTTCGGTCAGGCGGCGATGGCGCTGGAGCGTGTTCATGGCGTGCCGCTTCGGACGAAGCGCTCCCAGGAGGCGGGGTCGTGGGCGACCACGGTGAAGGCGAAATCGTCGTAGCCAACGCCGCTGAACTCGGCGCTGCGGCCGGCATAGGTCCCCGGCGCGTCAGCCTCGATACGCAGGACGTTCACATGGCCTGGAATGGCGTCGATCTTGCCGGCCAGGCGCGGCGCCCAGAAGCTGTGGATCACGTCGGTCGAGGTGATGGCGACATCGACCGGACGCCGGGCGGGAATATGAAGGACGTTCTCGGTCCTCAACCCGGGCCGGTCGCCGTAACCGAAGGTCCAGGACGACCGACGGGCTTCGGCAGTGACGCTGACGACATCGGGCCCTTGACGCGGAAGAAGCCGTTCACCGACGACGAGACCATAGGCCAGGAGCGAGAGCAGCACGACCGTCGGGAAGACGATGCCGAGTTTGATGATCCATAGCCGCGTCTGATGGGTCTCATCGCCTCTATCCGGGCGGGCGCGGACAAAGGCGAGCGCGACGAGCGCCATGACAAGGAGGAAGATGGCGCCCGCGCCGGCCAGCATCACCCACCACAACTGTGCGATGGCGCGCGAGGCCGGACCCGCTGGATCCACCGTCGACAAGGGCCCTTCGCAACCCGCCAGCATCAGCGTCGTTGTCAACACAAGCACCAGAAACCGCGAGGATGCGCCGTGACCGAAGACATCGAGGCCGAAGCCGACGCTTTGATCGACCCGATCGCCGCTGCTCCCGGCTTCTCTGTCACAGAGTCGCGTGTCGCGGTGTTCGGTCATCCGATCCACGCGATGAGCGTGGCCTTTCCCGTCGCACTCACCTTCTGCACCTTCGGGGCCGACGCCCTGTACTGGTGGACGGGCGACGGCTTCTGGGCCCGCGTCGCGCTTTGGTCCGCCGGCACGGGCTTTCTGTTCGGTATGCTGGCCGGCTTCTCCGGCACGGCGGAGTTGCTGATGGTGTCCGGTATCCGCGCGCGGGCGCCGGCCTGGACCCACTTCATTATCGCCGTGACCCTGCTGGCGCTGCTCGGGGCCAACTGGGGACATCGACTGTCCGGGTATGAGGAGGCGGTTCTGCCCTATGGCATCCTGTTGTCGGCGCTGTGTGTCGGGGTGGTGGCGGTAACGGGCTGGCATGGCGGCAAACTCGTCTTCGACTATCGACTGGGTGTGTCGAACAGGAGCTGACCGCTCCGAGGCTCAGTCAGCCACTCCGGGAAGGCGACCCGGTCCAGAACCGGCTTGGCCAGCACCAGCGTCAGGATGACCAGCATGGGCGCCAGCGCCAGGCCGATGGGCAGCCAGGCCGGGGGCGGCCTGTGCTCGCCGGGTTCCTCGCCGATCCCGGCGACGATATGCCCGATCCACGCATGGGTCATAACGAGCATCGCGACGAACGCCAGCTTGGCGAACAGCCAGGGCACGTGAACATCGCGTAGAAAGATCAGCCACGTTCCCGCGACTACGGTGGTCACGGCGGCGGGGGTCACGCACATCGTATAGGTCAGGTGTGAGGCCGTCCTGATCGTCCGGTAGTCCAGGACCGAGATGTTCGGGTCATGGCGCGTCAACATCAACGGCAGGGCCAGAAGCCCGCCGCACCAGATCACCAGACCGATGATATGCGCCGCCTTGAAAAGGGGGACGGCGGGCGCCAGCCAGTCAATCATGCGCCGACCGCCCTGAGCCGACTCCACCCCCGGCGCGCGATCCAGACGACCGCGATCGCATAGGGTACGCCCGCCGGCACCCACATGATTACGCCGCCCAGCGCCTGGTCCTGCAACGGGGTCAGCCCCCAGGCCAGGGGCGCGAAAGCATGAGCGGCGTACAGCGGTGCGGGCGCGAAAGTGAGCAGCGCGCCCAGCATCCCCATCTGGGCGAACGCCGCCACGACGAAGCCGATCCGGTCCACAGGAGAACGGTCGTCAGCCAGAACAGCCCTCCAGAACAGGAGGGCGGCGCCCAGCAGGGACAGCTGCATCACCCAGTAGAGCGCCACGTTCGCCAGGGCTGCGTCATAGGCCGCAGGCAGGTGCCAGATCCAAAGCACGGCCGTAGACGCCGCAAACGGCGCCGCAATACCCCTGGAGGCGCGGGCGGGGAGCGCCACCGCGAGCAGGGGAGCCGCCACGGCGACAAGCAGGACATGATGGACGACCCGCGCGGAGAACAGGGCGGATGACAGGGCGCACAGGGGGGACACGAAGGCGAGAGCCAGAACCCCGACCGCGACGAGGCCCGCCCTGCGCTTCCGCAACGCCACGGCCATGACGATCAGTGCGATCCAGACCGCGGGATCAGGATTGATACTGCTCACCAGCGTGGCCGGCGTTGGCGGCGGTCCGCAATAGGCAATGGGTATGGCCACGCCTACCGCCCCGGATCGGGAGCTGCCGGTACTGACGCCTCGCGCACGGCGCGCGGCCGCCCGGACGCCGAAGCCCGGAGGTTGGCTATGCTGACACTCACAAGTCCCTCCTGGTTCACCGGCCGCCAGAGAGGGCAACCATCAGCTTGACCATTGGTTCAGCGCGTTTCGCGATTTTATCCCGGGCGGGTCGGCGGTTCTGCTGCGCCTCGCCCTGCGCATAGCTTCGCCTGGCCGACGGTCGACCATCCTGGCGACTGCAGCGTCGAGCTTTCAACCCGGGCCGCGGCGGAGGGCTCGTCCCCGACGAGGGGGCATCCGCCAGCCGGCCAAAGTGGGGCCGTAGACGGCGGAGGCAACCTTGGCCGGAGCACCACGCTATAGGCCGATGGCCAGAACCAACATGAACCCGCGCGTCTTCCGGGGCGCAAGCCTGATCGTGGGCGCATTGCCGGCTGCGGTGGTCGTCGCACCGGGCGAACCCGAGCCCGGCGGAGTCGGTCGATGCTGAGCGGGGCGCACGGCTTCATTGAACCATTCGCCGTCGTTCTGGAGCTCCTTGGCGCCGGCATCATCATTGGCGGCGTGGCGCTTTCGACCTGCCTGTTCATTCTGAACGGCGCCCGGGATCGGGACTGGCGCAGCGCCTACAGGAACTACAGGGCCAACCTGGGGCGCGGCATTCTGCTCGGTCTGGAACTTCTCGTCGGGGCGGACATCATCAGCACGATAACGGCGCCGCTGACGCTGCAGACCGTCGGGCTGCTCGGTCTCGTGATTCTGATCCGCACATTCCTCAGCTTCTCGCTCGAGACGGAGATCGAGGGGTGCTGGCCGTGGCGTCGCGCCGACCGACGGGAAGAGAGTGGACCCGCACGACGTTAGCCCGGGATGTGGCGAGCTCACGCGCGGGTCTTTGCCGCCGTTCCGGTCCGGTTCCAGCAGAGCCACATCCGCACGGGCCCGGTGAAAATCCCACCGCCCCCTATCGCGGCGCCGGCGCCGTTGCCCGGCTGGACCACCGCTTGACCAGCGCGCCGATGGTCCCGCCCTGCGCAAGGACGGAGAAGAGCACGACGACATAGGTCGCCGCGAGGAGGACGTCCTTCATCGGGCCTGACGGAAGGGACAGGGCGAGGGCGATGGAAATCCCGCCGCGTAGGCCGCCCCAGGTCATGACCGGAAACGCCAGCCTGAAGGGCAGGAGATTGCGCCAGAACAACAGCGGCGTCCCTACCGAGACGGCGCGCGCGATCAGCACCAGAGGGATGGTCAGAACGCCGAGCCCCAGAAGCCCCAGACGATCCGCCAGCACCACCGCCTCGAGACCGATCAGCAGGAACAGGACGGCGTTCAGAACCTCGTCGACCAAGGCCCAGAACTTCAACAGGTAGTCCTTGGTATTGGCGCTCATGGCGTAGCTGACCCCGTGGTTGCCGACGATCAGGCCGGCGACAGCCATGGCGACCGGCCCGCTGATATGGAGCGCAGAGGCCAGGGCATAGCCGCCCATGACCGTGGCCAGGGTGATCATTACCTCGACCGAATAGTCGTCGATGGCCTTCATGGCGCGATAGGCGATCCATCCGATCACCCCTCCCAGTAGCGCGCCGCCCAACGCCTCGACGAGGAACAGCTCTCCCGCATGGACGAGGGAAAAGGCTTCGCCGCCCACGGCGCTGGCGAGGAGGATCGAGAACACGACCACGCCCACGCCGTCGTTGAACAGGCTCTCGCCGGCGATCGTCGCCTGCAGAGTCGGCGGCACGCTGGAGGTTTTCAGCACGCCCATCACCGCAACAGGGTCGGTCGGGCTGACGATGGCGCCGAAGACGAAGCACCAGATCAGCGGGACCTCTATCCCGATCAGCCGGCTGAGCGCCCACAGCCCTGCGCCGACGATCAGGGTCGAGACGACCACCCCGATGGTGCTGAGGATGGCGATCTGCCAACGCCCCTTTCGCAGGTGCTCGATATCGACATGGAGGGCGCCGGCGAAGAGCAGGAAGGACAGCATCCCGTTCATCAGGGTCTCGTGGAAGTCGATGTCTTCCAGAAGCCTGCTGACGGTCCCGGACACTTGGCTGGCCGGCAGAACTGCGTCGGTGGCGATCACGGCCAGTGACGCAACCGCCCCCATGAGGGTCATGGCGACCGTACCGGGCAGCTTGAAAAAGCGATGGTTGAACCAGCCGAGCGTTGCGCTGAGCACAATGAGAATCGCTGCGGCCTGGAAAGGCGAAAGCTCGACGTCGCTTATCATGCGTCACAGGTCCCCGAGACTCAGACGCTCATCGTAGAGACTTTTCCAGCATCACACACCTGATCAGCAGGCCGGCCGATACGTCCGGTGAGCGCCTGTGCCAAGGGCCCGGACGTCAGCCCTCCGGCCTCGGAGTGCAGACGGCGTCGTCCCAGTCGCACCGAAGGCGTCGAGGACGGACCGGTGCGGGGCAGGCGCCGGGACAGAGCCTCGTTCAACAGCCCGTTGCGCCGTGTGTCGACGGGATACGCTCCTGGCCACCGGCGTGACGGGAGCGGAGGAGAGTCCGCACCGGCGTTCAACGGGTTATGATGGTGATGTCGCCGTTCCGCTCCAGAGACAGGGTCTTGACCTCATCAAGGCCCTGATGGCCTTCGGCGCGCAGCGCCATTCTCAGGTCGCCCTCCCCGATGCCGGCGCGCCGCATGCGGTCCCGATTGATGACGCCGTCCTCCACGAGGACCACCGACCGGCCTTTGGTCAGAGCGCTGATCCACGACCATCTCGCCGACACCCTGGCCAGGACGCCATGCAGGGCGACCAGGACGACCGTGGCTGCGAGGGTGGGGACGAACGGCGCGCTGCCAGTCATCGCCCGGCCGAGGTTGGACCCGACCACCACGGCGAAGATGATGTCCAGCGCGCTCCATTTGCCGAACGCCCGCGTGGCGGCGAAGCGGACGATGATCACGCCAAGCAGGAAGATCAGGACCGCCCGCAGCGCCATCTGACCGGCGCTGATGTCCTGGCCCTGCGTCCCGATCAGGCTGTGAAGCGTCTCCATCAGCTGGACCGAAGGATGCCCGTCAGCGACCCGTCTGTTTCAAGAATGACCGCCTCCGCCTCACTGAGCCTCCTGCCACCGGCCTGGCGCACGGCGGCTTCCAGCTCGTCTTCGGTGATCCGTTCCCGCTTCATCGCCGCGACAAGCGGCTCGCCGTTGCGCAGCAGAAGGGTCGGTTCGGCCGTCACGGCTCTGTGGAACCCCTGCCAGCGGACGGAGGTCGCCGTGACCAGAAACTGCAGACCCACGAGCAGGGCGAGCGCGGCGATCCCCTCCACGAGGGAGAGAGATCGAGTGGTCACGATCGAAGCCAGGGTCGAACCGATTGCGATGGTGACGATGAAGTCGAAGGCATTGAGTTTGGACAGGGTTCGCTTGCCCGATAGACGCAGGATGATCACCAGCGCCCCATAGGCTGCGGGAGCGACCAGCAGCATCCGCACTACCCCCTGCCAGCCACTGAAGATGAAGTCCGGCACGGCTTTCTCCTTCACACGCCAACGGCTTCGCGGCGGAGACGTTGCCCGGGAGGCTTCGCGAACGTCAGCCCGGCCGCCGCGTTCGAAGGCGCCCGGCTGCGAGTACGCGCGAAACAGGCTGAACAGAGCCCGACCCGCGCTGCGGCTCGACCCGGCAAGGGCCGCGCTCCGCCGGGGACCATCGGCTTCAGGTCCCCGATGCCCTCGCTCCGGCAAGGTCGATCAAGGGCTGGTGGGTGAAGCCGCGCAGCCCCCCGACCGCATGGGCGTCCCGACCGATTTCGACATCGCTCCCGGCGTAGGCCACCAGCAGACGGGCGACATCGACGAGTGCGCTCTGGTGGATCCGCTCATAGCCGTGGCTGGCGTCGATGCCGAAGGCGACCAGGGCCGTGCGGATATCGGCTCCGCTTTCCAGCGCCGAGGCGGAATCCGAACGGTAGTAGCGGAACACGTCCTTCTGGTGCGGAATGCCGTGATCGCGCGCCAGCTGAACCAGCTTGCGCGACAGGTGCCAGTCGAACGGGCCGGTCTGGTCGGCCATGGCGATGGTGACGCCGAACTCCGACGAATTCTGCCCCGGGGCGGTCGTGCCGTTGTCGACCGTGACCATGGCCGCGACGTCGGGGATCAGCACCGACGAGGCGCCCAGGCCGACTTCCTCGGCGATGGTGAACAGCCACCAGGTGTCGACCGTCGGCGTCCGCCCCTCGCGGATCATGCATTCCAGGGCGGCCAGCAGCGTCGCCACCCCCGCCTTGTCGTCCAGATGGCGCGAAACGATGAAGCCGGAATCCATGAACTCGGGTTGGGGGTCGATGGCCACGATGTCGCCGACGTCCACGCCAAGCGCCAGGGTGTCGTCACGCCCGTGGGTGACGGCGTCGATGCGCAACTCCACCTGACGCCAGCTGACCGGCTGGGTGTCCACCTCTTCGTTGAAGGTGTGGCCCGAGGCCTTCAGCGGCAGGATGGTGCCGCGCAGCACACCCCCTTCGGAGAAGATCGTGGCCCGGGCCCCCTCGGCGAACCGGGACGACCAGTGGCCGATGGCCACCAGTTCCAGCCGGCCGTTGTCCTTCACCTGTTTGACCTGGGCCCCCAGGGTGTCGACATGGGCGACGATGGCGCGCGCAGGCTTGGCATCCCTCCCGGGGAGGCGGGCGCGGATGGCGCCCCGCCGGGTCAACTCGTATTCGACCCCAAGTCGGCCCAGTTCGCGGCACAGCATCCAGACCGCCTCGTCGGTATAGCCGGTCGGGCTGGGGGTGTTCAGCAGGTCGGCCAGACGGGCCTTCAGATAGTCGAGGTCGATCTCGGGGGGGGCCAAGCGGTCTCCTTCAGGCATCGGATCTTTGCACCGCACGCACGGAGGCGGGGGCGGACAGGGGGAACAGCAGGTCGACGAACCGCTCGGCCGTCGGCTGGGGTTCGTGGTTGGCGAGGCCCGGGCGTTCATTGGCCTCGATGAAGGCGTAGTCGGGCGCGCGCGGCGACCTCACCATCAGGTCGATGCCGGTCACCGGGATGTCGATGGCGCGGGCCGCGGCGATCGCGGCCCGGATCAAGGCGGGGTGAACCTCGTCTGTCACGTCATGGATAGTGCCGCCGAGGTGCAGGTTGGCGGCCTTGCGGACCATGACCTCCACCCCTTCGGGTGCGACCCCGTCCAGACCAAACCCCGCCTCCGCCAGGGTGCGTTCGGTCTCGGCGTCGACGGGAATGGTCGATTCCCCGCCGGTGGCGGCGGCCCGACGGCGGCTCTGGTGCTCGATCAGGGCGCGCAGGGTGGACCGTCCATCGCCGACCACGCGCGGCGGGCGACGCAGGGCGCAGGCCACGACCTTGTAGTCGATCACCACCAGGCGCAGGTCCTCGCCCTGCACCTGCTCCTCGATCAGCACCTCGGAACAGATCCGGCGCGCCCGCATCAGCGCCCCCTGCACCTCGGTCATGGTCTTCAGGCCGACCGCGACGCCCTGCCCCTGCTCGCCGCGCGCCGGCTTGACCACCAGGGCCCCGAACCGCTCCAGGGCCTCGTCGATGGCGGACGGGTCGCCGGGGTCGATCCGCTCGGGCACGCGCACCCCGGCCGCCTCGACGATGCGCCGGGTCATCCGCTTGTCGTCGCAGATGCTCAGCGCCACCGCCGAGGTCAGTTCCGACAGGCTCTCGCGGCACCGCACCGTCCGCCCGCCCCAGTTCAGGCGGAACAGCCCGCCCTCGGCGTCGACGATCTCGGTGTGGATGCCCCGCCGCCGCGCCTCGTTGACGATGATCCGGGCATAGGGGTTCAGGTCGTGATCGTCCGTCGGTCCGACGAACAGCGCCTCGTTGATCGGATTCTTGCGCTTGACCCCGAAGAAGGACACGCGGCGAAATCCCAGCTTCTCATACAGGGCGATGGCCTGGTCGTTGTCGTGCATGACCGACAGGTCCATGTGCGCCAGGCCCTGGGTCTTGAAATGCTCGGCTAGGCGCCGGACCAGCGCCTCCCCGACGCCCGGCTGGGTCGCCTGGGGATCGACGGCCAGACACCACAACGACGAACCGCATTCGGGATCGTCGAAGGCGCGGGCGTGATTGACCCCGGTCACCGTGCCGATCACCGCCCCGGTCGTCGTATCCTCGGCGACGAAATAGGTCAGGGTCCGGTCGTCCCGGTGCGACCAGAAGAAGTCCGGCGGGACCGGCACCATCTTGCGCTTGGCGTAGATGTCGTTGACCGCCTGGGCGTCCATTTCCGACGTCATGCGGCGGACGGTGAACCCCCGCGGCTGACGAGGGCTGGCGCGATAGGTGGCCAGTTCCAGCCGATAGGTGTGCGACGGGTCCAGGAACAGTTCCTGCGGCGCCTGGGCCAGCAGGACGTGGGGATTGCGGACATAGAAGGCGATGTCGCGCCGATCCGGTCCCTCGGCGCGCAAGGCCTCGACCAGGGGTTCCGCCGAGGCGAAGGTCTGGGCGAACAGCAGACGGCCCCAGCCGCAGTCCAGCACGGCATCCGGCGTCGGCCCCTCGCCCGCCTGCACCGGCGGCTTCAGTCCCTCGTGCCGCAGCCGCTTCAGGCGGTGGGCCTTGGGGCGCGTCGGGCGAGTGTCAGACCCCATGCTGTTGCATCCACATCTCGAGCACGGCGACTTGCCATAGCTCGGATCCACGCAGCGGCGTGATATGTTCGGTCGGATTGGCGAACAGGGTGTCCAGATAGCCCCTGTCGAACAGGCCGCGATCGCGCGCCGCCGAATTGGTCAGGGCTTCGCGCACCATCTCCAGATACGGGCCCTGGATGTATTTCAGCGCGGGGACGGGGAAATACCCCTTCTTACGGTCGATCACCTCGGACGGGATTACCAGACGCGCCGCCTCCTTCAGCACCCCCTTCCCGCCCTGGGCCAGCTTGTGCTCCGGCGGGATCCGGCCGGCCAGCTCGACCAGTTCGTGGTCGAGGAAGGGCACGCGCGCCTCCAGACCCCAGGCCATGGTCATGTTGTCGACCCGCTTCACCGGGTCGTCGACCAGCATCACCTGGCTGTCCAGACGCAGCGCCTGGTCCACCGGCGTCGCCGCCCGCCCTTGCGCGAAATGGGCCTCGACCAGGGCGCGGCTGACGTCGGTGTCGGCCATGTATGCGCCGTTCAACTGGGTCTTCAGCGTCGCATGGCTGCGGTCGAAGAAGGCCTTGGCGTAGGTCTCGACCGGGTCGGTCGCCTCCAGCATCGGCGGGTACCAGTGATAGCCGGCGAACACCTCGTCCGCCCCCTGGCCCGACTGCACCACCTTGATATGTTTCGAGACTTCCTGGCTCAGCAGATAGAAGCCGACATTGTCGTAAGACACCATCGGCTCCGACATGGCCCCGATGGTCCCCGGCAGGGCCTCCATCAGCCGCTGGTGCGGCACGAAGATCTGATGGTGTTTGGTCCCATAGTGTCTGGCGATCAGGTCGGAATAGACAAACTCGTCGCCCTTCTCGCCATTGGCCTCTTCGAAGCCGACGGAGAAGGTCATCAGATCCTTCTGCCCCAGTTCGGCCAGCAGGCCGACGATCAGGCTGGAATCCACCCCGCCCGACAGCAGCACGCCCACCGGCACGTCCGCGACCATGCGGCGCTTCACCGCCTCGCGCAGACTGTCCAGCACCCGGTCGCGCCAGTCCTCGGCCGTCAGGTCGGCGTCCTCGGCATGGCGGGTCATGTCCGGCTGCCAGTACAGCCGGTCCTTGGCCGTCCCGTCCGCCTCGATCACCCGGATGGTCGCCGGCGGAAACTTCTTCACGCCCTTCAGGATGGTGTGCGGCGGCGGCACCACGGCGTGGAAGGTCATGTAGTGGTGCAGGCCGACCGGATCGATGGTCTTGTCCACGTCGCCCGCCGCCAGCAGAGCCGGCAGGGTCGAGGCGAACCTCAGCCGTTTGCCCTGTTCGGCCAGATACAGCGGCTTGATGCCGAACCTGTCGCGGGCGATCACGGTGCGGCCCGTGTCCCGCTCATGCAGGACGAAGGCGAACATGCCCTTGAACCGGTCGACGCAGGCCTCGCCCCAGGCCTTCCAGGCCTTGATGATGACCTCGGTGTCGCCGTGCGAGAAGAAGCGGAAGCCCAGCCCCTGAAGTTCTTCCCGCAATTCCGGGTAGTTATAGATGCAGCCGTTGAAGGCCAGGGTCACGCCCAGGTCGGCGTCGACCATCGGCTGCTGCGCCGCCTCGGACAGGTCAATGATCTTCAGCCGGCGGTGCCCCAGCCCCACCGGGCCGCGCATCACTATGCCGGACCCGTCCGGTCCACGGGGCGAGAGCGCATCCGTCATGCGTTGGACAGCGCCGGCGTCGGCCGGCCGTCCATCGAAATTGATCTCGCCGCTCAGACCGCACATGGGTCCTCCTTGAATTGTGGAAGCAGCGTGTAAAAATGCCTGGGGCGCGAAAGAGTTCAACCCGATGACGGACCTCTGTCCCGACCCATGAAGCAGAAACCAAGGGTCGGCGAAGCGACATCCTGAAACCGGTCGCACTGATATCGGCTTCATCGCCCTTCGGATCGGAACGGCCCCTGATCAACTTCGGGTGCTATTCGATGGCCATCGTCAGGCCTGGCCGGTTTGCGTGATGGCGCAGTCCCGGGGCTGTTGACCAGCGGTTGCTCCGCCTGGCGCGGTCGCCCCGAGAGCCTGCGGTCTGTCGCCAACCGCGTGCTGGCCGAGGACCTCCGGCCGATCCAGCCAGAGAGAACGGCTGCTTCCGCTGACCGCGTGTCCGCGCCACCCTGAACAGGCGGGGCCGTGGGGTCGGTCAAGCTGGTCTGGAGCAGCCGGCCCGTCGACCATTTTCGCTGTCCCGGCCTCCATCCAGTCACACAGGCGTCCGGAACCTGCGGTCAGAACAATCATGGCGTCACCTGCTATTGCGAACCGTTAGCAGGTTTGCGCATCAGGGCGAGTCTCGCAAGCTGCTATTCAGGCCGCCGGCTCGAACCCGTTACGGCCGGACGCAGCTCAGCGCGGATCGACCGACTGGGCGATCTGCTCGGCCAGGGCGGCGTCGGCTCCCTCAAGGCTGGAGACCCAGACATGGATCTCACGGGGGGCGTCCGGACGCTGGAACAGATGCTCCATTGCATGTCTCTGGCCGTTCTCGGTGACCACCACCGAGGACCGGCCGGCGGCCTGGACGGTGTCACCGATATAGATCGGGAACTGGGACGACGGTCCTGTGTAGATCATGACGAAGGACGTCTCGCCGCGCCGGATCGCATAGACGTCAAAGCCCGCCCCCGGCCGACCCCTGGTGATGCTGAAACCCTGCGGAAGATCGACCGAGAATGGCAGGGCGGCCACGGCTGACGGCGCCATGGCCCCTGAGGCGGAGGGGGCCGGGCTGATCGGAGCGGGGCGGGTGGGGGCTGGCGCGGTGGCGACCGGCGCGGTGGCGACCGGCGTCGTAGTGGCGGGCGCAGAGGCAGCGGGCCCGCCCGAGACCGGGAGCCGGGGCGGCGAATACATCGGGGCCGTCGGAGCGGCCGCCGGTGTCGTGGCCGGCGAGGGACGCGGGGCTGGCGCGGACGTGACGGTCGCCGGAGCGGATCGGGCCGGGGACGAAGGGACCGCGGATGAAGCGTTTCGGGCCGGACCGGAGGACGCGGGCGTCGACCGGTCCGAAGCCGGCGTCCGCAGGGACGCGGTCGCAGGACTGGACGGGGCCAGCGCCGGCGGCGACACCGTCCCGGGACGGGCGACCGGGGCGGCGGGCGTGTCGACCACGGGGGGCGTAGAGCCGGGCGGTGCGGGGGCGGGCGGTGCGAACGGCAGGGCGGCGACCGGCGGGCTGCTGTTCAGGTTGCGGGTCAACGACCGCCCGGCCTCAGCGGCCGGAACGGCGGTCTGCGGTGATGCGGACGCCGAAGACTGCGCCGCCGCCAGGGACGGCGCGGTCGCAACCAGGGTGGCGAGGCCGACGGCGGCCGCGAGATGAGGTCGGGAAGCAGCGTTCTTCATGGGCCGTAATTCACCCGGGAAAGGGGGCGACAGCAAGGCCGTTCAGGCCGCAGGAATCTCGACCCAGAAGGTTGCGCCCTGGCCCGGCGACGAGATGACGCCGATCTCTCCGCCCTGCAACTCAACCAGCCGCCGCGCGAGGGCGAGGCCCACGCCATGTCCCTCGACGGAGGTCCGCTCCAGGCCCAGCCGGTTGAACGGCTCGAACAACTGCGCCTGCTGGGCCTGAGACAATCCTGGCCCCTTGTCGGCCACCTCGATCCGGACGCCGAGCGCGCAGTGTTTGACGCGGAAGATCACCGAGCCGCCCGTGCCGCCGTACTTCAGGGCGTTCACCGCCAGATTGTCGATCACCTGCCGCAGACGCTGCGAGTCCGCCTGGGCGATCAGGCTCGACGCTTCCGGCACGACTTCCATGATGACGTCACGCGCCTCGGGTCGCAGGGCCGCCGTACGACGCACATCCTCGACCAGGTTGACGATCTCCGTCGGCCGGGGGTCGACCTTGACCGTTCCGGCCTCGGCCCGCGCCACATCCAGCAGGTCATGAGCCAGGGTTTCCACCTGTCGCGCCGTCTTGACCAACATTCCGGCCATTTCCGCCTGGGTGGCGTTGACCTCTCCCAGTTGACCCGAGGCCCACATCTCGCCGATGCCGATGACGCCGGCGACGGGGCTCTTGATCTCGTGCGCCACATTGGCCAGCAGACGCGACTTGGCCTCCGACGCCCTTTCGGCCGCCGCCAGGGCGGCTCTGGCCTGGGCCCAGAGCCGGTCCCTTTCCTCGATCAGGGCCGCGACCATAAGATAGGGAACACAGGCGAAAATCAGGACCAGCTGGGCCATGACCACGCGAATCGGGATCGGCATGCCCGCCGTCGCCGCCGGCCCCCGCCCGAGGAGGATCCCTCCCAGAAGGCAGATCGACACCGCCAGCATCGCCACGGCGAGGCCATTGATCCGCAGGCGCACGGCAATGACCAGCAGCAGGGGATTGATGAGAAAGGCCAACGGGGAAGAGATGGTGAAACTCAACACATAGGCGGCGCCAATCGTCAGCCCGAGGAGCACGACCGCCTCGACCAGACGGATCGGCGAGCGGAATTGCGCGATCGCCTGCCGATCCACCGACAACAGCAGGGGGGTGACGATCACCAGACCCAGGGCGTGCCCGAAGCTCCAGACCTGAAGGCCTGTCGCCAGAGGCGTACCGCGCAGCCCGGCCAGGACAAGGGCGCCCACGACCCCGCCCAGCAGGGCGGCCAGACCCAGAGCCGCCATGACCTGCAAGGCCGAACGCACCGAAACGATCGACAGACCCGGAGACAGACGGCGGATCAGCAGCACCGCCGCCACGACCTCGACCATATTGGCCAGGGTCAGCAAGGCCGCCTCTGCCGGCGAATAACCTGACAGGAACTCGCCCGCCATGATGCCGAACGCCATCAGGGCGCCGAAGCACAGGTCATAGGCGCCGCCCCTGCCCGATCTCAACCAGACGCCGGCGGCGACCGCATTGGTGATCCACAGCACCACAGTCCTGTCCGGAGCATGACCCAGGCGGATGGTCAGCATGGTCAGGACGGCGACAACCAGAGCCGTCGCAATCGGGATCAGCGGCTGGTCAAAGACCTCCCCCCTGCCGCTGCCCGGCCGCAGGACGGGATCTTTCATCGGGGTGGGGCGCGCGGAAGAGACAGCCGCGATGACGGCGGCTTCACCCATATCCATGGCGCGGCTGAGGTTCATGAGAATTCCGGCAGAGCTTCAAGTCCCGCACCAGAACATCAGCTTCCTAAATATCCCCTGAAGTCACCCACAGGAATCGTGAGTGTGGGTGCATCATGACCGGATCACAGGGCGGTCAGCGCACCCGCGAGGCCTGCATTGAGCGCCCTGACCCCGGCCGCAGCACCGTCGGGGTGGCGCCAGACCGCCGCACTGACGGCGACGAAGTCGGCGCCGGCCCGCGCCAGCTGTCCCGCTGTCGCGGCTGTGATGCCGCCGATGGCGACACAGGGGATTTCGACGGTCTCCTGCCAGACGGTCAGGATCTCGGGATCGGGCCTGTGGGTCGTTGTCTTGGTGTCGGTCGGGAAGAAGGCGCCGAAGGCGACATAGTCGGCCCCCGCCTCCGCCGCCTCCATGGCCAGGTCGCGGCTGTCATGACAGGTCGCGCCGATCATGGCGTTCGCCCCCATGATCCGTCGCGCAGAGGCCACCGAGGCGTCCGACTGTCCGACATGCACCCCGTCGCAGCCCAGGGCCTGGGCCAGGTCCGGCCGGTCATTCAGGATCAGGGCCACATCGCGGGCCCGCGCGATCGGCCCCAGTCGTTCGACCGCCGCCCGGATCGTCGCATCGTCGGCGGGCTTCAGCCGCACCTGCAGGGCCGCGACGTCTCCTGCCCCAAGCGCGGCCTCCAGATCCTGCGCGAAGGCGTCCAGATCATCAATGACGGGCGGGGTGATCAGATAGAGCCGCGTGGGCGGACGGTCGGGGATTTGCGGGGTTCGGGCCATGTCGCGGAAGTGGCGCGCTGGGCCGCTGTCGTCAATGCCGCAGCCTTCTGCGAACGACTTGCACTCGCTCTGGCATCGCGATAGAGAATGATTATCAGTCGGATTAAACCGGATTCGCCGCTCTTGTACGTCTGCAACTGCAACGGTCTGCGCCAGCGTGATGTCGCCCTCGCCATCGAGGCGGGGGCCTGCCGTCCGCGCGACATCTTCGCCGCCAACCAGTGCCAGGCCCAGTGCGCCAAATGCGTCTGCGAAATGCGCGAGATGATCGACGAAAGCCGTCAGGCCTTCGCCATGGCGGCGGAATAGCCGGGCGGTCACCGCGTTCAGACGCGACTCTCGCCGCCAAAAGGCATCAAAAATCACTCGCAATATCAATGCGGTGATATTCCGACTCAAAAGCCCCGCCCGGCATTTTCCGTGGTATTTCTGTTGGACCCGTCGATGGGGATCCAGATTCGCCGCCCGGGCGGTCACTCCGTCGCCAGACCAGAAGAAGAGGCCTGACCATGAAGGGCGATCCTGCGATCATCCGCACCCTGAATGCGGTTCTGACCAATGAACTGACGGCGGTGAACCAGTATTTCCTGCACGCCCGCATGTTCGAGAGCTGGGGCCTGGCCCACCTGGGCCAGGTCATCTACGAGGAATCGATCGGCGAGATGAAACACGCCGACATGCTGATCAAGCGCGTCCTGTTCCTCGACGGCCTGCCCAATCTGCAGGACCTGCACAAGCTGAAGGTGGGCGAGGACCCCATCGAATGCCTGGGCGCCGACCTGCAGCTGGAGCTCGACAGCCGCGAGACCACCGCCGCCGCCGTGACCCAGTGCGAACAGGCCCGCGACTATGTCAGCCGCGACCTGCTGATGAAGATCCTGGCCGACACCGAGGAGCACATCGACTTCCTCGAGAACCAGCACAAGCTGATCGAACTGATGGGCGCCCCGAACTATCTGCAGTCGGCGATGAAGGAGATCGTCACCGACAACGGCGCCACGGGGGGCTGATCGGGGTCAGAGCACCTCGCGCCGGGCGAGGTGCAGGATCGCCAGCGCCAGAACGACCAGACCCAGGCCGCCGCCGAGGCCCAGTGCGGTGTTCACCCGCCAGGCCTCGGAGGCCATGATGTTGACCGGCATCTGCCAGGGCATGAAGACCCCCTGTTTAGCCGCTGTGGCCACCACGGCGAAGAAGGTCCCGCCGATGCCGACGACCAGGGCCGGGACGAAGCTGGCGAAGCGCAGCGCGACCCAGAACTGGATGGCGATCATCAGGGTCCCGGCCAGCGCCATCAAACCCAGGGCCCTGGCATAGGCCGCCAGTTCGAACGCCCCGGACGGCGCCACGACGGGCTTGATCTGGGAGGCCAGGGCGACAGACCCCGCCGTCAGGACCAGCACGCCCGCGCTCATCAGCAGCACCAGACCGATGACGCAGATCGCCTTGGCGGCGTAGAGTTTCCAGCGCGCCACCGGCAGGGCGCGCAGATGATCCCAACTCTTCGGCCCATGCTCCATATGGGCCACAAGCGCAGTCAGGGCGGTGACGCTCATGGGCATCATGAAATAGGCCCATATCGCCGACGCAGCGCCGATCCACATGTCCCAGGGCTGGGGCCTGTCGCCTCGCAGCACCATGAAGAAGCCGAAGACGGCGATCAGGCTCGGCGCCGCCACGGCCAGCAGCAGGGCCAGAGACCGGTTCAGCTTGCGGATCTCGACATTCAGGACGGCGAGCATCAGGCGGCCTCTTCGGTTCGGACGGACGTGGCGGCGGCCACGCTATGATACAGGCCCTCCAGCGAGCGCGGGCGGGGACCGATGGCGAACACCGCCACACCGGCCTCGACGAGGGCCGCATTCAGTCCGGCAGAGGCGGCGTCAGCATCCGCGCCGGGTTTGAGGTCGACGGTCAGGCCCTCGGAGGCCGGATCGCCCGACAGGCCCCGGGCAGCGATCACCGCCCTCGCCTTTTCCGGATCGGCCGTCCGGATCAGGATTTGAGGCGCCAGTCCCGCCTTCAACGCCGCCAGTTTCCCCTCCAGCACCAGCCGTCCGTCGTTGATGATGCCGACATGGGTGGCCGTCTGTTCGATCTCGCCCAGCAGGTGGCTGGACAACAGGACGGTCGCCCCGGTCCGGTCCGGCAGGTCTCGCAGGAAGCGGCGCATGTCGGCGATGCCGTCGGGGTCCAGCCCGTTGGTCGGCTCGTCCAGAACCAGCACCGGCGGAGCGCCCAGCATGGCGCGGGCCAGACCCAGCCGCTGACGCATGCCGAGGGAATAGTCGCTGACCCGGCGCGGGGCGTGTTCGGCCATCTCGACCACCTCGATCACCCGCCCGATCTCACTGGCAGGCAGGCCCAGCAGGGTGCGGGTCAGGTCCAGGTTCTCGCGCCCCGTCAGATTGCCGTAGAAGCCGTGGGCCTCCAGCAGGGCCCCGACCCGGCGCGAGGCCCCGATCCGGTCGCGCGCCACATCGACGCCGCAGATGACGGCCGAACCCGAGGTCGGCTGGATCAGGCCCAGCAGCATCTTCAGCGTCGTGGTCTTGCCGGCCCCGTTGCGACCCAGAAAGCCATAGACCGCCCGATCCGGCACCGTCATCGACAGGGCGTCCACGGCCGTTCGACTCCTGAAACGGCGGGTGAGCGCGTGGGTTTCTATGGCGGCGGCCATCGGGCGGCCCTCCCGTTTGTTTAAGTCAGATATAAAGTTGCGCAGGCCTGCTCTTTAAGTCAAGATTAAAGACAAGACAGGTTTCCAGCCCCGGACAGACCCCATGGCCGCCGACGATCTCGCCCGTTTCCGCCGCATGTGCCGCCAGTTCCGCTGGCTGGCGATCTTCATGGTGTGCAGCGTGGGGGCGGTGCTGGCGCTGATGTATGTGATCGCGCCCCTGGTGTTTGTCCTGCGGGGAGAAAGCCGCCAGATCGACCTGCTGCTTCGAGAGGTCCTCTGGGGATCGCCCGCCCTGCTCTATCTGTTCGCGGTCTGGTCGATCGGGTCGGCGTTGGGGCAGCTGTCCCGTGGGAGGCTGATCCAGCCGACGCTATCCGCGGCCCTGCGCCGGGTCGGGCTGGCCCTCGGGGTCGGCGGCCTGCTCAGCGTCTTCGGCATCACCAATATCGTGCGGCTGCTCGGGGACGGGCGCGGCAGCTGGGCCTATTTCGACGTGGCCGGCATGACCCTCGGCATGATCGGCGGCGCCCTGTTCCTGCTGGGCCGGGTCATCGATCAGGCCGGCCGGCTTCAGGCCGAGCTGGACGAGATGGTCTGATGGCGGTTCGCGTCACCCTCGACGCCCTGATCGTCAAGAAGGGGCTGAAGGCGCGCGATCTCGCCGCACAGGTCGGCATCAGCGAGACCCAGCTGTCCCTGTTCCGCTCCGGCAAGGTGAAGGGAATCCGCTTCCGCACCCTGGGCCGGCTGTGCGCGGCCCTGGGCTGCAAGCCCGGCGACCTCCTCGACTACGACCTCGACCCGGCCGACCTCGCGCCGCCGGAGGGGGATGAGGAGGCAGTCTGAGGGAACCGTCCCCAAGTCCGCCCATTGAACCTTCACGGTTAAGGAGGCGGGACCATGAGCAGCATCGACGACAGACTGGACGACGTGGCCGATGCGGCGACGGAGTTTCTGAACAGCGACGGACGCAGCCCCGGGCATGTGGCGTTGGGCATTGCCGTGACGGCCGGCTTCGCCATCCTGGCCACCGCTCTCGCCACGGGGGCCATCAAGCCGCGCCGCACGCCGCGTCATCTGCGTGACCAGGCCGGCCCCATCACCGAACGGCCGACGGGTTCGCTGAGCCTGATCCTGCCCGCGGTCTTTTCCGCCACGACACTGTCGGCCTTGCGGGTCTGGAATGCGCCGTCGCGGCCGGGGCGCAACCGCTCGCTCGGCCTGTGGGCGATGGCCCAGGGCGTCAACGCCCTGTGGCTGGCCGCCCGCCCCTCGACCCTGTTCGGCCAGATGGCTGCGGCCATGACCAGCGCCGGCCTCGCCGCCGCCTTCGCCCACGAGGCGCGCAAGCTGGATGACGGCGCGGGCAAGGCCGCCGCGCCTGCCGGCGCCGGAGTCCGGATCGCCAACATGGTCGAGCGCAAGATCGACGAGCAGCGCGCGTCCGTGCACTGAAGGCCGGGTGAAGCCGCCCCCATTGCCCTTTTGAACCGCTTCCTCTAGGGATCGCGCCCTCTTTTGCGCGCCCGTCACGGGACCGGCGCGTCCTTCAGACAGTGAATCTCCGATGGCCAAGATCAACGGCAATACCATCAAGCCCGGCATGGTCCTTCAGCACAACGGCGGCCTCTGGGTCGTGACCAAGGCCAGCCACGTCAAGCCCGGCAAGGGCGGCGCCTTCGCCAACGTCGAGGCCAAGAACCTTGAGACCGGCAACAAGCTGAACGAGCGTTTCCGGTCGGAAGACAAGGTCGAGCGGGTGACGCTGGAGCAGAAGGACTTCTCCTATCTGTTCGACAACGGCGACAGCCTGGTCTTCATGGACGACGCCACCTACGAGCAGATCGAACTGCAGAAGGACTGGGTCGGCGAAGACCGCATCGCCTATCTGCAGGAGGGTATGAAGGTCGTCATCGAGATGCACGAAGAGCGCCCGATCGGCCTGTCGCTGCCGGATCAGGTGACCCTGACCGTCGCCGAGACCGAGCCGACCGTGAAGGGCCAGACCGCCTCGTCCTCCTACAAGCCCGCCCTGGCCGACAACGGCGTCCGCATCATGATCCCGCCCTATATGTCCGCCGGCGAGCGCATCATCGTCGACACGACGACCGGCGAATACGTCCGCCGCGCGGAATAGGGGGTCGGGGGGCGCAGTGCGTTTCGGTGGTTAGTGGTTAGTGACGAGTGATTGTCGCTGCAGCACCAGTGCCGATCCCGAGAGACCGGCACCCGAGCCAACAATCACTAATCACTAGCCACTAATCACCCACCAGCCACCGATCACCAGCCACCCGGCTGACCCCCACATCGTAAAGCACCCCCGCCCATGGCCCTCGCCTCCGCCCTCGTTTCCGTCATGATCGACGCGGTTCGCAAGACCGCCCGGCCGATGCTGCGCGACTTCGGCGAGGTCGCCCAGCTGCAGGTGTCGCGCAAGGGCCCCGGCGACTTCGTCACCGCCGCCGACATCAAGGCCGAGGACACCCTCTACGAACTGCTGATGAAGGCGCGCCCCGGCTATGGCTTCCTGGGCGAGGAGCGCGGCCTGACCGAGGGCACCGACAAGTCCCACCTGTGGATCGTCGACCCGATCGACGGCACGACCAACTTCATGCACGCCATGCCCCATTTCGCCATCACGGTGGGGCTGCAACGCACCGCGCCGGACGGCAGTTCGGAAATCGTGGCCGGGGTCACCTACAACCCCGTGATGAACGAGCTGTTCTGGGCTGAAAAGGGCAAGGGCTGCTATCTGAACGACCAGCGCATCCGCGTCGGCGGCCGTCGCGACCTGTCGGAAAGCCTGATCGCCACCGGCCTGCCCTTCATCGGCAAGTCCGGCCACGCCCAGGCCATCAAGGATATTCACGGCATCGGTCAGCGCGTCGCGGGCATCCGCCGTCTGGGCGCGGCCTCGCTGGACTTCGCCTGGGTCGCCGCCGGGCGGTTCGACGCCTATTACGAGCGCAACCTCAAGCCCTGGGACGTGGCGGCGGGCATATTGTTCGTCACCGAGGCCGGGGGTCAGGTCACCACCATCGAGGCCGACGGCGACCCCAAGACGGGCGTGTCCATCCTGGCGACCAACGCCGAGCTTCATCCCCAGCTGCGCCGGGTGCTGCAGGCCAGTTGACCCGACGTCGGACGATGAACGTCATCCGCCTGTCTCGGTCGCAGTCTATCCGGCGGTCATGTTTCGCCTCATCCTGTCTCTCGCGGTCCTGATCATGGCGACCCCTGTCGTGGCCCAGCCCGTCCCCTCGCCGCTCGTCATCGCGCATCGCGGCGCCTCGGGCGAACGCCCCGAGCACACGCGCGCGGCCTATGAACGGGCCATCGAACAGGGGGCGGACTTCATCGAGCCGGATCTGGTCATGTCAAAGGACGGCCATCTGGTCGTCCGGCACGAGAACGAGATCGGCGGCACGACCAATGTCGCCGACCATCCCGAATACGCAGATCGCCGCCGCCGTCAGGTCATCAACGGCCAGACGGTAGAGGGCTGGTTCACCGAGGATTTCACCCTGCTGGAGCTGCGCTCCCTGCGCGCCCGGGAGCGGCTGCCCGAACTGCGTCCGGCCAATACCGCCTTTGACGACCAGCGCCTCCTGACGTTTCAGGACGTCATCGACATCGCCCGCGACGCCTCCGTCCTGGCGGGTCGCAATGTCGGGGTCGCGCCGGAGCTGAAGCATCCGTCGCATTTCGCCGCCCATGGCCTCGACATGGAGGCGGCCCTGCTGAAGGCCCTGCGCGCCAACGGCCTGACGGGCGCCGACGCCCCGGTGATCATCCAGTGTTTCGAGGTCGGCCCCCTGCAGCGGCTCCGGACCATCATCGACACGCCCCTGCTGCAGCTGATGGCGGTCAACGAAAGCCCGGCGGACCGGCCGGATCTGAAATGGGGCGACCGGGTATCGCCCGAAATTCTCGCCGCGATCGCCCCCCACGCGGACTATATCGGCGTCGACACCAGTCTGGTCCTGCCCCGCGATACGGACGGCCGCACCACCGCCCCGACGACCCTGGTGGCCGACGCGCACGCCGCAGGGTTGAAGGTCGTGGTCTGGACCCTGCGCGCCGAAAACGCCTTCCTGCCGCTGGAGCGTCGGCTCGGCGAGAAGCCGGGCGGCCGGGGCGACATGGCGGGCTATGCGCAAGCCTTCGCGGATCTTGGCGTCGACGCCGTCTTCACCGACTTCCCGGGCCTGCTCAAGGCCGACTGATCAGATATTCGTCACCCTCGGGCTCGACCCGAGGGGTGGCTTCAACTTCCGATCCCCGGGTCAAGCCCGAGGAGGACGGAGGGGACAGACGTTTTCACACCCCCCAGGCGGCCCCGCCGGCGCCATAGGCGTCGATGGTGCGGAACAGGGTCTCGACCAGTTCACGCTCTTCGGCCGTCAGTTCCGGCTTCCAGACGTCGAAGATCAGGATGGTGCGGTCCCGGCCGCTGCGATTGACCGCTTCGTGTTCGATGGTGTCGTCGAAGGCCCATGCCCGGCCCTGCTCCCATTCGCGCACGTCGTTGCCGACGCGGAAGCTGCAGCCCGGCGGGGTGATCAGCGGCAGGTGGCAGATCAGACGCGTATTGATCAGCCCGTGATGCGGCGGAATCCTCGCTCCCGGCGTCAGCCGCGAAAACAGGATGGACGGGGTCCGGCCCTCGATCCGGCAAAGGGGGACGTCGGCCAGGACCTCCATGGTGCGCGGGCAGCGGCGGGCGATGTCCGGCTGCTCCGTCCCGTCCTTCCAGAGAAACAGGGCGCTCCAGTCGGGATTGGCCATCATTCCGGCCTGATCCGAGTTGGGCCGGTCGTCGCGGGGCTGGATATAGGGCTGGAACAGGCCCGGCTCGTCCAGCAGGCCCCGCAGCTCGGCGGCGATGTCGTCCGTCGCCTGCTCCACGGCCGACAGCCAGGGCAGGGTCTCGCGCGGCTGGAACTGCACCTGCGGCAGGCCGGGAAACAGATAGAAGCGCGGCTGCTGGAAATACAGCTGTTTACGTCCGGCCATCAGGTCCAGCGACAGGGCGAAACGATCGCTGGAGGTCGCCGGTTCGAAACCGGCGGCCGCCAGACCCTCGGCCAGATGGGTCTGGAAGGCCTCGGCCTGGGCCTTCACCGCCGCCTGGGCCCGCCGCAGCTCGGGCACGAGTTGAGGCGGCAGGGCCCGGCCTTGTCCCTGCGCCTGCCCGGCCGATCTGAGCGCCGCGTTGTAGAAGGTTGAGGCCGCACGGGCGTCGCCAAGCCCTGCCAGCGCGTCGCCCTTTGCAATCAGGCCGCCCATGTCGCCGGGATCAGCCGCCAGCCGTCCTTCGGCCTCGGCCAGCCGCCTCTGGAGGTCTTCCCTGTCGCTGAACGCCATCCCCGGATCGGATGTCGCCGATCCGTGATCGTCAAGCCCAAAACGAGAGGTTCAAGCGGTTAGCGTCAACCGTGGCTACTCGTCTGCGTCGGCCACGTCGCGACCTTCGGTCTGGTCAAGGGCGTCCGGATCAGCATCCTCGTCTTCAGTCGGGGTCACGACGCCGCCGGGATCGCGCTGGGCGGCCAGTTCCCGTGCGCCGACGCCCAGACCCTGTTCAATGGCCAGGTTGGCGTCGACCTCGTCGGTCTCGAAATGCGGGGTCTCGGCGTCGCGATTGTCAACGTCGGTCATGTCGGTCTCCTTGAGGTCCAGATGAGACAACCGGTCGGCCCCGCCGGGGTTCCATATCGTCAAATGCGCCGCCGGAATGGCCTGGGGAATGAACCTTTGCCGTCAGTCCGGCGTATGGGGTGTTCAAGCGTCACCGAAAGTCCGCCCATGTCCTCCATCGCCCGTCCTACCCCGACCCAGCGCACCCGACGCCTGGTCGTCCTCTCCGCCGCCGTCTTCGCGGTCGTCGTGCCGTTGGTCCAGAACCTCGCGGGGCTGGGACTGACCCAGGCCGAGTTCGCCGCTGACGGCAATACGACCCTTCGGGTCGCGGGATATGCCTTCTCGATCTGGGGCCTGATCTACCTGGGGCTGATGGCCTATGCGATCCGGCAGGCCCTGCCCCAGACGGGCGAGAGCACCCTGATCAACCGGATGGGCTGGCCCTCGGCGGTCGCCCTGTTCGGGATCGGCTTCTGGATCATCGTCGCGGCCATGAACCTGAAGGTCGCCAGTGTGGGCGTCATCTTCGCCTCCCTGCTGGCCCTGCTGGTCCCTCTGTTGATCAATGCCGGAACGATCCGCAGCCTGCCGCGCGTCGACCGGGACCGTTGGCTGGTGGCCTGGCCGCTGGCGGCTCTCGCCGGCTGGCTGACGGTGGCGGCCCCGCTGAACCTTATCACCACGGCGACGGCGCTGGATGCGCTTCCCCCCGCCCTCTCGCCCACCGGCTGGGCGATCCTTGCGGTTGCCGTCGTGACCCTGGTGGCCCTGGTCGTGACCTGGCGGCTGCGGCTTCTGGCCTATCCCCTGCCCATCGCCTGGGGTCTGATCGGGGCCTTCGCGGCCGAACAGGAACGCAACCCGACCCTGGCCTTTACGGCTCTTGCGGCTGCCGTCATCCTGATCGTGGCGGGCGTTCTTCTGGCCTTCCGCCTGAAACCCGGAGTCGAGCGCGCGCTTTAGCCGGAACGGAAGGCCGACCATGGCTGACTCTCGTCGCGAGTCCGTCTAGAAGGCGCGGCCATGAGCGCTTCTGAAAAGACCCCCGAAAAGTCGATGGCCGAGCTGGCCGCCGAATACGGCCTGGCCCCCAATGAATACGCCGTCGTGCTGGAACGGCTGGGGCGTGAACCCAACCATGTCGAGCTGGGGGTCTTCTCGGTCATGTGGTCCGAGCACTGCTCGTACAAATCCTCCAAGATCCACCTGGGCAAGTTCCCGACCACCGGACCCCGCGTCATCTGCGGGCCGGGCGAGAACGCCGGGGTGATCGACATCGACGACGGCGACGCCTGCATCTTCAAGATGGAGAGCCACAACCACCCCTCCTATATCGAGCCCTATCAGGGCGCGGCGACGGGCGTGGGCGGCATCATGCGCGACGTCTTTACCATGGGCGCGCGCCCGGTGGCCCTGCTGAACGCCCTGCGCTTCGGCGATCCGTCGCACGAGAAGACCAGGCGCCTGGTCAAGGGCGTCGTCTCGGGCATCGGCGGCTACGGCAACTGCGTCGGTGTGCCGACCGTGGCGGGCGAGACCAATTTCCACGCCGGCTACAACGGCAACATCCTGGTCAACGCCATGTGCGTGGGTCTGGCCAGGGCGGACAGCATCTTCTATTCCGCCGCGCCCTCGGCCGGCCTGTCGGTGGTCTATTTCGGCTCCAAGACCGGCCGTGACGGCATCCACGGCGCGACCATGTCCTCGGCCGAGTTCGACGACGAGTCGGACAGCAAACGCCCGACGGTGCAGGTCGGAGACCCCTTCGCCGAAAAGCTGCTGATCGAGGCGACCCTCGAACTGATGGCCTCGGGCGCCGTGGCCGCCATCCAGGACATGGGCGCGGCGGGCCTGACCTCCTCCTCGGTCGAGATGGCCGGCAAGGGCGGCGTCGGCATCGAGCTGGATATGGGCGCCGTGCCCCAGCGCGAAACCGGCATGACGGCCTATGAAATGATGCTGTCGGAAAGCCAGGAGCGGATGCTGGCCGTTCTGAAACCCGGCCGTGAGGAAGACGGCCACCGCATCTTCAAGAAATGGGGACTGGACGCCGCCGTCATCGGCGTGACCACCGACACCGGACGTCTGGTGCTGAAGCATCACGGCGAGACCGTTTGCGACGTGCCGCTCGCCCCCCTGTTCGACGATGCGCCCCTGTACGACCGGCCGTGGGTCCAGCCCGAGCTGCACCCGCGCCTCGCCGCGGCGGACGTGCCCGCGCCGGAGAACTGGGCCGATGCGGTGATGAAGGTCATCGCCTGCCCCGACATGGCCTCCAAACGCTGGATCTGGGAACAGTACGACCGCCACGTCATGGCCGATACGCTGCAGGATTCGGCGACGGGCGCCGACGCGGGCGTGGTCCGCGTCCACGGCACGGACAAGGGTCTGGCCGTGACCAGCGACTGCACCCCCCGCTACGTCCAGAACGACCCCTATGAGGGCGGCAAACAGGCCGTGGCCGAGGCCTGGCGCAACCTGACCGCCGTCGGTTCGCGCCCGATCGCCATCACCGACAACCTGAACTTCGGCAACCCGCAGCGGCCCGAGATCATGGGCCAGATCGTCCGCGCCATCGACGGCATGGCCGAGGCCTGCCGCGAACTGGCCTTCCCCGTCGTGAGCGGCAACGTCAGCCTGTATAACGAGACCAACGGCGTCGCCATTCCGCCGACCCCGACCGTGGGCGCCGTGGGCCTGTTGCCCAACTATGATGTCGTCGTCGGCTTCGGCGGGGCGGTCGAGGGCGATGTTCTGGTGCTGATCGGCGAGACGGTCGGCGAACTGGGCGCCTCGATTTATCTGCGCGAGGTGCTGGGCCGCGAGGACGGCGCCCCGCCGCCGGTCGACATGAAGCTGGAGCGCAGGACGGGCGACTTCGTCCGCGATCTGATCGAGGCCGGCGACCTGACCTGTGTCCACGACCTGTCGGACGGCGGCCTGATCGGCGCTGCAGCCGACATCGCCCTGGCCTCGGATGTCGGTATCGAGCTGGACGCAACGTCGGCGACCCACGCCCACATCTTCCTGTTTGGCGAGGATCAGGCCCGCTATCTGACGGCGGTGTCGGACCCCGCCGCCCTGATCGCGGCGGCGCAGGAAGCCGGTTTGCACGCCTCGGTCGTCGGCCGGGTCGGCGGAGCGGACTTCGCCTCGGGCGACCTGTTCCGTATCCCCCTCACCCACCTGCGCGAATGGCACGAGGGCTGGATGCCGGGCTGGATCGAGAGCTGAAGGCGATGCCCGAGGTTTTCCGCCACAAGGGCTACCGCTTTCATTTCTATTCTAACGAGGGCACACCTCGCGAACCCGTCCACATCCACGTCGAGAGCGCGAACGGGAAAGCGAAATTCTGGTTATGGCCGGAGGTTCGCGTCGCATCCGAAAAGGGCTATGATCGCAAGACGCTGGCCGAGCTCACGTGGATCATCCGCAAGGAGCGCGAACGGATCGAACGGAGATGGAATGCCCACTTCAGCGGCTAAGAAGGTTTGGTTCGACGACTACACCATGTGGGTCGATCTCGACGACGGTCGCACGTTGGGGATTCCGTTAGCCTGGTTTCCTCGCCTTCTGGATGCAACGCCGGACCAGCGGAATGCTGTTCGCATAGGCTATGCGGGCGAAGGTCTGCATTGGGACGAAATCGACGAGGATATTTCCGTCGAAGGCCTGATCGCCGGGCGCGGCGACATGACCAACCGGCCGGCAACGGCGGCCTGATCCCGAGCCCTCAACCCAGCCTGTCTTCCCGGCGCCACGTTCGGGGCCTAGGCTTCGCGGCATGGCCGATGGTTCTCCGCTTTTCCGTCCCTGGACGCCGGCGCGACGCACGGCGCCGCTCGGAACATTGCCCTTCATGCTCCAGGCCTGGCGCGACCCTCTGGGCATCTGGTCCGAGCGCCATTTCCGCGAGCCGCAACTTTACGGCAAGGGCCCGCTGGGCGCTGTCATGGTGGTCAGCCACCCCGAAGGCGTCCGCCACGTCCTGACCGAAAACGCCGCCAACTATGAGAAGGGCGCCTTGCAGCGCCGGGTTCTGGGGCCGCTGCTGGCTGACGGCCTGCTGCTGACCGAAGGCGATGTCTGGCGGCGCGCCCGGCGTATCCTCGCCCCCCTGTTCACCCCCGCCCGCACCGTCAGGACCGCCGGCCGGATGGCCGAGGTCTGCGCCCGCCGCGTCGACAGCTGGCGGCTGGATCAGGGCGCTCGCGTCCTGAACATCGACTCGGAGATGTCGGGCCTGACCTTCGACATCCTGTCCGCCACCCTGTTTTCCGATGAACTGGACGGCGATGCGCAGGGTTTCGAGGCGGCGCTGAACCGCTATCTGGGGGTTGGCGCGCGGATCAGCCCGCTGGATGTGATCGGCGCCCCGAACTGGATCCCGCGCCTCGGCCGCCTTGCCGCCGGCGACACGGCCCGTTTTTTCGAACGCAAGGTGGCCGCCCTGGTCTCGGCGCGGCGGGCGCGGATCGAGGCGGGGGAGGCTGCGCCTGACGACCTGTTGACCGCTCTCCTGTCCGCGCGTGACGAAGCCGACGGCGCCGCCCTGACCGACCGCGAGGTCGCCGCCAACATCCTGACCTTCATCCTGGCCGGTCACGAGACCACAGCCCGCACCCTGGGCTGGACCCTGCATCTGATCTCGCGCAGCGCGGACGTGGCGGAGCGCCTCAAGGTCGAGGCCGACGGTCTGGATGTCTTATCGCCCGACTGGACCGATCGCCTGCCCTGGACCCGCGCCGTGATCGAGGAGGCCATGCGGCTGTTCCCCCCGGCGCCGACCCTGGCCCGCCGGGCGCTGGGCGCGGATGTGATCGGCGGCCAGGCGATCGAGGCCGGAACGGCCGTGATCATTTCTCCGTGGGTTCTGCATCGGCACGAGCGGCTGTGGGACGATCCCGCCGCCTTCCGGCCCGAACGGTTCCTGCCTGAGAACCGCAAGTCCATCGACCGCTATGCATGGATCCCGTTCAGCGCCGGGCCCCGCGTCTGCATCGGCGCGGCCTTCGCCATGCAGGAGGCGATGATCGCCCTGGCGACGGTCCTTCGCACCGCCGGAATTGAGGCCGTCACCCCCGTCGAGCCTCACCCGGTCCATCAGGTCACGCTGCGCGGCCGCGAGCCGATATACCTGCGCCTCAGGGCAAGGACGCCGCCTGCGGCCTGATCCCGCGCGGCCGGACGAGGGCGAGCGCCAAAGCGCAGCCGAGGGACGCCACGGCGCTGCTGGCGACCACGATGCCCTGACCGGTGTTCGGGCTGACCACCGGGTGCAACAGGAAGGTGACCGCCGCCCCGAAGGCTGTCGTGGCGAGAACCCAGATCAGGCTCGACCGGATCCATGGCGATGAAAAGGCTGCGGCCAGCCCGGTCAGGATCGAGAAGGGCAGTCCGATCACATAGGCGATGATCACCGTGAAAAAGCCGGACAGCAGCAACAACGATCTCAACTTCGGCTCATCGGCCGGAACCTGCGAGATCGTCCAGCCCAGGGCGGTCAGAAAGCCGATGAACGGCCCCACCAGGGTGAAGACCAAGACGACCGCAAGGGTCCGCCCCCATTCGATCCGCCCCATACTCTGCCTCCGCGCCTGATCCTGTGGAAACTAGGCGGACAAAACTGCCCGCGCACCTGACGGCGGCTGACAGTCGCAAGAGGACTGTCACATGGCCGGGCTAGAAGGGGGCCGAACAGTCGGAGCAGCCCCATGAGCAGGATCGATCTTTCGCGGCGGGGTCTGCTGCTGACTGTGGCGGCGGGCGGCGCGACCCTGGTCGCCGGGCGTCAGGCCATGGCCCAGATGGTCTACGAGGACAATCCGTTCCAGCTGGGCGTGGCCGCGGGCGATCCCCTGCCCGACGGGTTCGTGATCTGGACGCGGCTGGCGCCCCGCCCCCTGGAGCCTGACCACGGCATGCCGTCGCAACCCGTCGCCGTCTCGTGGGAGGTGGCGACCGAGGCCGGCTTCGGAAACAGCGTGGTGCAGAAGGGTGAGGCCGTCGCCCGCCCCGAACTGGGCCACGCCGTCCATGTCGAGGTCGGGGGTCTGGAGCCGGGCCGTCCCTATTTCTATCGTTTCACCTCCGGTCGCGAGCGGTCGGGCGTGGGTCGCGCCAAGACCATGCCCGTCGCCGGCGCGGCCCTGGCAGGGGTTCGGTTCGGCGTTGTCGGCTGTCAGGCCTATGAGAGCGGCTACTATACCGCCCATCGCAAGATCGCCGGCGAGGACCTGGACTTCATCTACTGCTACGGCGACTATATCTACGAAGGGCGCGGCAACCGTCTCTACGGCTCCACCAGCCCGCAGGAGAACCTGCGCACCCACATCGGCGGCGAGGTCTATACCGTCACCGACTATCGCCAGCGTTACGCCCAGTACAAGATGGACGCGGACCTGCAGGCCAGCCACGCCTCGGCGGCCTGGTTCACCGTCTGGGACGACCACGAGATCGACAACAACTGGGTCTCCGGTATCGATCAGGACGGCACCGACCCGCAGGTCTTCGCCCTGCGTCAGGCAGCCGCCATGCAGGCCTACTACGAACATATGCCGCTGCGGAAATCTTCCTTCCCGCGCGGATCGGCCATGCAACTGTACCGCCGTGCGGTCTATGGCGACCTGCTGGACCTCAACCTGCTCGACACCCGCCAGTTCCGTACCGACCAACCCTGCGAGGACCGGTTCAACGCCGGTTGCGACGGCATCAATGACCGCGCGGCCCAGGTGCTGGGCGAGGCGCAGGAAGCCTGGCTGCTGAGCAATCTGGATCGCTCGGAGGCGACCTGGAAGGTGCTGGCCCAGCAGATCATGGTCATGGATCTGGATCGCAACCCCGGCGCGGACTATGGCGTCAACACCGACAGCTGGGCCGGATATCGCGTGCCGCGCGCCCGCCTTCTGCAGCACGTCAAGGACCGCCGCATAGACAATGTGGTGGTCCTGACCGGGGACGAGCATCAGAACTATGCCGGTGAACTGTACATCGACGGCCGCAATCCGGAAGGCGCGCCGATCGCCACGGAATTCGTCTCAACCTCGATCAGTTCGGGCGGCGACGGATCGGACCAGCGGCCGGATCAGGAGGCCTTCCTCGCCGCCAACCCGCAGCTGAAGTTCCGCAACAGCCAGCGCGGCTATGTGATCTGTGACGTAACGAAGGAACGCTGGCAGACCGAGTTCAAGGTTCTGGACCAGATCCACGACCGCAACGGCGTCCTGTCGACGCGGCTGAAACTGGCCATCGAGGCCGGCGACGCCCGGCTCGTCAGCGCCTGATCACCCGCACTCGCGGACGACGCCTGCTCAGGCGCCGTCCTTTGCGGTCAGGAACAGCATCAAGGCAGCCCGGTCGCCGTCGAACAGGCGGTCGGTCAGGGCGTCCACCTCGGCCCGGACCCACGCCTGACGCTCAAAGGCGGGGTGGTAGCGCTGGCGACCATCCTCCCGGACCGACCGGACCGCCCCCTTGTGCATGAGCCGGTTGAGGAGGGTCTTTATGGTGGCGTCGGCCCACGGCCGGGTCGCCTTCACCTCCTCGATCAGCGAGACGTAGGACAGGGGCCCGCGCCTCCACAGGGCGGCCATGACCTCGGCCTCGGCCTCGGTGATCGCAGGAAATCCGGCCTGTCCCATCAGGCTTTCAGCACCATGCGGTCGATGCGCGATTCGATGACCCAGTGACAGATCACGGCCACCACCCCGACGGTCAGGCCCAGCACCATGAGAAACATGGCCTCCGCCAGTCCCGGCGCCAGCACATTCATCGGCTGCGGGCCGACGTTTGACAGGCCGATGAACATCATCAGACCGTTGAAGGCGGCGCCCAGCAGGCCCAGCAACGGCGCGCCCAGCCTCAACGCCGACACGAAGGCCGATCCGCCCGTCAGGTGATGGCCCGACAGGACCTTTCGCGCCGTCACGACGACGGCGGCGATCAGGGCCAGGATCAGGATCAGCATCACCAGCTTCATCGGCGGGGCGGCGTCGCCGACGACCATGGCCGGATTCATCGGCCGGGTCTGGGCCCAGGCGACGGCGGGCAGCAGAACCGGAAGGGCCGCGATGGCCAGAGCGGATTTCAGGCGGATGACAGGCACGGCGAACCTCAACGACTACGGACGTAATTAGTTCAGATTACGCACGTAATCCCGACTGTCAATCCGTAGGGACGGGGATCGCCTGACTGAGCCGTCCGCCCATCCGGATCGGCTCGATACGGGTCGCCAGGCCGGTCCGGTCGTCGGTCTCGACATAGACGCCGCAGATGGTCGCCGGCCCGTGGGCGGGGACGTAACGACCCTGGGAGATGCGGGTGGTGAAGCGCCGCAGGGGCTCTTCCTTCTCGTTGCCGATGACGGAGTCGTAGTCGCAGCAGCCGCCGGCGTCCGTCTGATAGGCCGTGCCCCCGGGCAGGATCTGGCAGTCGGCCGTGGGCACATGGGTGTGGGTGCCGACCACGAGCGAGGCCCGGCCGTCGCAGAAATGGCCCATGGCCATCTTCTCCGAGGTCGCCTCGGCGTGCATGTCGACGATCACCGCGTCGGCCACAGCGCCCAGGGGTGCGGCGTTCAGTTCCCGGTCCACAGCGCTGAAGGGGTCGTCGTTAGGGTCCATATGGATGCGACCGAGCACATTCATGACCAGAACCGTCTTGCCGCTGTGGGTCTCGAACAGATTGGCCCCGGCGCCCGGGGCGTCCATCAGCCGGGGATAGTTGGCCGGCCGGATCAGGCGCGGCTCGCGCACGATATAGGTCAGGGCCTCGCGCTGGTCCCAGGAGTGGTTGCCCAGGGTCAGGCAGTCGGCGCCCGCCATGAACAGCTCACGCGCCGTGTTCTCGGTGATGCCGAAGCCGCCCGCCGCGTTCTCGGCATTGACCACCACGAAGTCGAGTTTCAGATCGCGCTTCAGCCCGGGCAGGTGATCGGACAGTCCATCGCGCCCGGACTTGCCGATCACGTCGCCAAAAAAGGCCAGTCTCATGTCATCATCTTTGTGGTTGGGCCGGCAGGCCAGTCCTCGCAACGCAGGCCTTCGACCCGCTCGAACTCTCGTAGATTTCCTGTGACGACGATCAGGCCTCGGCTGCGGGCATGGCCGGCGATCAGGATGTCGTTGCCGCCTATGAGCTGTCCCTTGCGTTGAAGATCAGCCTTGATGTCCGCCGCATGTTCAGCGGCCTCGGCGTCAAAATCCAGCACGGACATCCGCGCGATCAGGCTGACGACAAAGCCTTGCTCGCGCTGGGGATTGGCGGACATCGCGGCCCCATGCAGCAGTTCCATGAGCACGACGGTCGATGTCGCAAGACCATGGGCATGGGCGTTCATGCGCTCCTCGAGCACACCGCTGACGAGGGGTCGATTTCGAATGAGACGGACGCAGATGTTTGTGTCGAGGCAATAGCGCGGCATCAGAACCCGGCGACCGAGTCGTCGATCGGATCATCCGGCTCGACAATGTCCCCGCCAGGTCCTGCGAGAAAGTCGGACCAGACGGCGTCCGCCGGGACGAGCACAAGGCTGCGCCCCTCCCTGATGACCCGCAGTTCCTTGACGTCATCGGGAAACGCAGCCGCCTTGGGCAGACGCACAGCCTGGGACCGGTTGGAGGTGAAGATCGTCGCCTTGAGGGGGGCTTTGAAAGGCGCGTTCATGCTTTCAATCTCGAGCTTCCGGCGCCATATGTCAATGGGATATACACAGCCGGTAGCCGAGCTCGGTCAGGACGCCGTGCAGCGCCACGTCATGATCCTCTGCCGACAGGGCTTCGACCTTCTGCCCCGCATAGGCCAGGCCGATCCGGACCACGTCCGTCCGCGCCGCGAAGGTCCGGTCGTAGTAGCCCCCGCCCTGCCCCAGCCGCCCGCCCGCATCGTCGAAGGCCAGTAAGGGCGTGATGATCAGGTCAGGATCGACGGTTTCAGACAGAGGCAAGGGCGCGGGACAGCCGGCGGCGTCCATCTCCAGCGGCTCGCCCGGGGTCCAGGCGCGGAAGATCATGGGGGCGTCGCGTTCCAGCACCACAGGCAGACACAGCCGACGGCCGGCTGCGGCCAGGCCGCGGGCCAGCGGCTCGGGATCCAGTTCCGACCCCATGGCGCGATAGACGGCCGCCAGCGCCCCCGGCGGCAGGTCCGCGACGTGGGCGGCGGCGCGTTCGGCCGCCTCCGGTTCGACCTCGGCCAGACGCTTGCGAAGGGCGCGCATTTCCGCGCGAAGGGCCGCCTTGTCGATCATCCGGACAGACTACACCGCATTTCGAACAGAACGACCAAACACACGCAAGGCGAGGCGCAGAACTCAAGAGCGGAGATAGGGCACGCCGACGGCGCTCAGGCAGCGAGCCGCCGCGCGGCGAACCATAGCGCAAGAACAGCGCTCAAGCAGCGAGCGACCGCGTCGCGAGGGTTAGCGCACTAAAAAAAGGGAGGTTGGCGGCGCCGTAAGAGCCGTGAAGGACGGTTTAAATCCTCTCGAGCCTGGGTAGCCAGGTGGGCTCCGTGTGCCCGACCCCACGAGGTCAGACAGGGACAGATCCCTTCGAGTGAATTAAGGCCGCGAGGATATGTTGCCTTCGACGTGAGCCACAGCATGACCCGCCGTCGATCAAGATAGGCCCTACCCTGTCGCCCCACAAGCGGCGGAGCGCTCAAAGACTATTCCGCGTCCGGCTGATGTTCGGCGGCCGTCAGGCGGAAGGCGTCCAGCGTCAGACATTCGGCCTCGATGGCCTGCAGCCGGGGCCAGCGCATGACGCAGCCGAACCGGCGGGCATTGGCCATCTGGGGCACAAGGAAGACGTCGGCCAGGGTCGGGGCCGCGCCGAAGGCGAAGGGGCCCGGCGCATCGGCCAGCAGGGCCTCCAGCGCATCGAACCCGTCCTCGATCACCTGCCGCGCCCAGGCCTGATCGTCCTGTCCCAGATCGCGCAGACGCTTGAGGATCTTCAGGTTCTGGATCGGATGGATGTCGGCCGCCACCACCAGGGCCGCCGCGCGGACCCGGGCCCGCATCGCCGCGTCGCCCGGCAGGATCGACGGCTCGGGCGCGATCTCCTCGAGGTATTCGCAGATGGCCAGGGACTGGGTCAGGACCTGTCCGTCATCGGTGACCAGGGCCGGCACCAGCCCCTGCGGATTCAGGGCCAGATAGTCGGGCGCGCGCTGGCCGCCGTGGCGCAGGTGATGGGGGACCTGATCAACCGTCAGCCCCTTGAGCGCCAGGACGATCCGCACCCGCCAGGCGGCTGTCGACCGGTAGTAGCCGTGCAGGATCATGCGCCCCCCCCTTCCCTCACGCCGGATCGCCGACTGTGATGGTCAGGTCCGCCAGACCCTCAATCGTCGCCACCATGATGTCGCCCGGAACCACCGGCCCGACGCCGGCCGGCGTCCCCGTATAGATCAGGTCGCCGGCCTCAAGACGATAGAGGCCCGACAGATGGGCGATGACCTCGGCCACGGGCCAGATCTGGTCAGACAGGTCGCCGGTCTGTTTCGTCTCGCCGTTGACCTTCAGGGCAAGGCCCCCGGCGCCGGGATCGAAGCCCCCGGCCGGTCTCAGCTCGCCCAGCGGCTTGGACTGTTCGACATTCTTTCCGGTATCCCAGGGCCGCCCGGTCTTCCTGGCCGCGCCCTGAAGATCGCGCCGGGTCATGTCGAGCCCGACGCCATAGCCGTAGACGTGGGTCAGGGCGTCGGCGGCAGCGATGTTGCGGCCGCCCTTGCCGATGGCCACGACCAGCTCGACCTCGAACTGATAGTCCTTCGTCGCCTGCGGATAGACGATGGTCGTCCCGGACGGCACGACCGCCTCGGCCCAGGCGGTGAAGAAGAACGGGGGCTCACGGTCAGGGTCACTGCCCATCTCACGCGCATGGTCGGCGTAGTTCCTGCCGACGCAGAAGACCCGGCGCACCGGGAATTGCTCGCCGTTGGACACGACCGCCAGGACGGTCGGGGCAGCCTCAAAAGCCAGGGTCATGCCTCATCCTCCGCTGTGGCCGCTTCGGACGCCGCCGCCTCGACCGCCAATGCCTTAAGATGCGCGTCCCATTCGCCGGTCCAGACCTTGATCTCCTTGGACGAACCGCCGCCCAGGATGGCGATGGATTCGCGCATCCGCTCGCGGGCGATGTCGCGGCCCATCAGCTCCATGGAGCGGAACAGCGGCAGGGACTGGGGCTTGCCGGTCATGACGATGAACATGTGGCGGGCCAGGTCCTTGAACTTCGCGCCGGTGATCTCGGCGACGATGCGCAGCACGCCCTCTATGGCCGCCTGCGTCCAGTCGGCCTCGCGCTCGAACCCGATGGAGGCCAGGTTCAGGGCGCGCTTCAGGGTCGGCTGGTCAAGCTTGCCGTCCAGCAGGGTCTCCAGCGACGGCTCCAGCCGGCCGGCGAACAGGAAGGCCGTGGTCGGCCCCAGGTCGGACAGGCGGGTGATGCGCGACTGGGCCATATCGGCCACCTGATCCAGATAGGCGGGCGTCAGCCAGGCGCCGATCACGGCCTTGAACCCTTCCGGCGACAGCACCTCGCGCAGCCAGCGGCCGTTCAGCCAGTCCAGCTTGGACACATCGAAGATCGGTCCGCCCAGCGAGATGTTGGACACGTCGAACCGCGACTGCAGGGTGGCGAAATCCATCAGCTCGTCGCCGTCCGCCTGCGAAACCGCCGACAGACCCAGGAAGTTGGTCAGGGCCTCGGGCAGATAACCCATCCGCTCATAGAACAGGACGCTGGTCGGGTTCTTGCGTTTGGACAGTTTGGACTTGTCCGGATTGCGCAGCAGCGGCAGGTGGAAAAGCTGCGGCATGTCCCAGCCGAAATAGCGATAGAGCAGCTGGTGTTTGGGCGCCGACGGGATCCACTCCTCGCCGCGCAGCACATGGGTGATGCCCATCAGATGGTCGTCGATGACATTGGCCAGATGATAGGTGGGGAAGCCGTCCGACTTCATCAGCACCTGCATGTCGACGCTGTCCCACGGAATCTCGATGTCGCCGCGCGCCATGTCGTTGAAGACGCAGACGCCCTCGGTCGGGACCTTCATACGCAGGACGTGGGCCTCGCCCGCCGCGACGCGCGCCTCGGCCTCGGCCGGCGGCACGTGGGTGCAGCGGCCGTCATAGCGGGGCGGCAGACCCTCGGACGACTGACGCGCGCGCAGGGCGTCCAGCCGCTCGGGCGTGCAGAAGCAGCGGAAGGCATGGCCATTGGTCAGCAGTTGATCGGCGTATTTCGCATAGATGTCGCTGCGCTCCGACTGGCGGTAGGGGCCGTTCGGGCCGCCGACGTCGGGGCCTTCGGACCAGGACAGGCCCATCCATTTCAGGGCCTTCAGAATGACCTGTTCGGACTCCCGCGTGCTGCGCGCCCGGTCGGTGTCCTCGATACGCAGGATGAACTCGCCGCCGTGCTGTTTGGCGAACAGATAGTTCATCAGGGCGACATAGGCGGTGCCGACGTGGGGATCGCCGGTGGGCGACGGCGCCACGCGCGTCTTGACGGTCATTGCAGGAACTCCAGAGATCAGGCGCGTCCTATAGCCCGCGCGGCGACGGTCTCAACAACAGTTTCCGGGCTCAGGCCCGCCTCGCGCATGTCGCGCAGGGACGGCGAGCCCAGGCGTTTGGCCAGACGACGGCCTTCGTCGTCGACGACCAGCAGATGGTGATCCCAGACCGGAACCTCCAGCCCCAGCAGGGCCTGCAGCAGTCGATGGGCGTGGGTGGCGCCCAGCAGGTCCTCACCGCGCGTCACCCGCGTCACGCCCTGGGCCGCGTCATCGACGGTGACAGCCAGGTGATAGGAGGTCGGCGTCTCCTTCCGCGCCACCACGAAGTCGCCCAGCCCGGCCAGGGAGACAGCGAAGGTTCCGCGATGGACGTCGGTCCAGTGCAGCGGCCCGGTCAGGTCCAGTGCACGACCGCCGTCGATCCGGATGGCATAGGCCTGCCCTCGCCCGATCCGTTCGGCGCGCTCGCTCGACGACAGGGCGCGGCACCGGCCCGAATAGGCATGGCCGACGTGCTCCTGGGGCGCCCCGCCCATCGCCTCGATCTCGCGCCGGATATCGGCCCGGGTGCAGAAACAGGGATAGAGCACGCCCAGCCCTTCCAGCCGATCCAGCGCCTCGCGATAGACGGACATTCGTTCCGACTGGCGCCATACCGGTCCCTCTGAAACCAGACCCAACCAGGCCAGATCTTCCAGATTGCGCTCAATGAACTCCGCCCGGCTGCGGCCCTGATCGATGTCCTCGATCCGGATCAGGAAGCGCGCGCCGAACGCCCGACCGGCGCGAGCGGCATAGGTCGCCGAGAAGGCGTGTCCCGGATGCAGGTCGCCGGTGGGGCTGGGAGCGAAACGGACGGCGAACATGGGCCCTTGTTCGCATGGCGACCGGGCGCGATCCAGAGGCGCACTGGCCGCGACCGCTGGCCAGGGGCGATCCCGACTACGCGGTCTGGCGCGACGGGACAGGCACGAACTGCCGCGCCGCCAGACGATGGTGTTCGACGTCGACAGCCGTATGACCGACGAGCCGCGCGGCCATCAGCGGGCGTTCTTCTCGACGGCTCCCCACGTGCAGCCGGGGACGTGACCAGAAGTCCTCCCCGTGCCGCTGGCGTGGGGAGGTGGCGCGGCGCCCTTGCGCCGTGACGGGGCGAGGCAGCCCTGGACATCGGCGTTGTTTTCGCTGACGGAGTCGCCCCCTCCGTCTCCTCGCAAGCGGCTCGGATCCACCTCCCCATTCGCCAGCGGCGAACGGGGAGGACCTTTTTACTCAGGCCCGCACCGCGCCCCGCGCCGCATCAACCCCCAACGCCGTCAGCGCCGAGGCCGCGATCTGTTCGGCGTTGAGTCCGGCGGCGGCGTACATGGCGGCCGGACTGTCCTGGTCCTGGAAGATGTCGGGCAGGTTCAGGGTGCGGACCTTGAGCCCGGCGTCCAGGGCGCCTTTTGAGGCCAGAAGCTGCAGCACAAAGGCGCCGAAGCCGCCCATGGCGCCCTCCTCAACCGTGATCAGGCATTCGTGCTCGCGCGCCAGACGCAGGATCAGATCGGCGTCCAGAGGCTTGGCGAAGCGGGCGTCGGCGACCGTGGCCGAGACGCCGCGTGCGGCCAGCAGGTCGGCGGCCTTCAGCGTCTCCTGTAACCGCGTCCCGAGCGACAGCAGGGCGACGGTCGCGCCTTCGCGCACGATGCGTCCCCGGCCGATCTCCAGAGGCGCGGCCAGTTCCGGGATCTCGACCCCGACCCCATCGCCGCGCGGATAGCGGAAGGCGCTCGGCCGGTCGTCGATCTCGAGGCTGGTGGCGATCATGGCGGCCAGTTCGGCCTCGTCCGATGCCGCCATCAGCACCATGCCCGGCAGGGCCCCCATGAAGCCGATGTCGAAGCTGCCCGCATGGGTCGCGCCGTCGGCGCCGACCAGACCGGCCCGGTCCATGGCGAACCGCACCGGCAGCGACTGGATGGCCACGTCATGGACCACCTGGTCGTAGCCGCGCTGAAGGAAGGTCGAATAGATGGCGCAGACCGGCTTCATCCCGTCGGCGGCGAGGCCCGCGGCGAAGGTGACCGCATGCTGCTCGGCGATGCCGACGTCATAGGTCCGGTCAGGGAAGGCCTGGCCGAACAGGTCCAGACCGGTGCCCGAGGGCATGGCGGCGGTGATGGCGACGATCGAGGGATCAAGCGCGGCACGCTTGATCAGCTCGGTCCCGAACACCTTGGTGTAGCTGGGGGCGTTGGAGACGGACTTCGACTGTTTGCCGGACACGACGTCGAACTTGACGACCGCATGAAGCTTGTCGGCGCTGCTTTCCGCGGGCGCATAGCCCTTGCCCTTCTGGGTCACGACGTGGACCAGAACCGGGCGGTCGGTGATGGCGGCGGCGTTCCTGAGGATCGGCACCAGATTGTCGAGGTCATGCCCGTCGACCGGACCGACATAGTAGAAGCCCAGCTCCTCGAATAATGTGCCGCCGACGATCATTCCGCGGGCGTATTCCTCGGCCTTGCGCGCCGCATTGCGGAACGGGCGCGGCATATGCTCGGCCACCTTCTTTCCGAACTTGCGGAAGTTCTGATAGGCGCCGCCCGACACCTGTTTGGCCAGGTAGGCGCTCATGCCGCCCACCGGGGGCGCGATGGACATGTCGTTGTCGTTGAGAATGACGGTCAGCTGGCCGGCGGTCTCGGCCGCATTGTTCATCGCCTCATAGGCCATGCCGGCGGACATCGAGCCGTCGCCGATCACGGCCACCACCTTGTTCGACCCGCCCTTCTGCTCGCGGGCGGCGGCGAAACCGAGCGCCGCCGAGATCGAGGTCGAGGCGTGGGCCGCGCCGAACGGGTCGTATTCGCTCTCGCTGCGTTTGGTGAAGCCCGACAGGCCCCCGCCCATGCGCAGGGTGCGGATCCGGTCGCGGCGCCCCGTCAGAATCTTGTGCGGATAGCACTGGTGGCCGACATCCCAGATCAGGATGTCTGTCGGCGTGTCATAGACATGGTGCAGGGCGACGGTCAGCTCGACCACCCCCAGACCCGCGCCCAGATGACCGCCAGTGGTGGACACGGCGTCAATCGTCTCGGCCCGAAGCTCGTCCGCCAGCTGGCGCAGCTGGGGAAGGTCGAAGCCGCGCATATCGGCGGGAAGACGGACCTGATCAAGAAGCGGGGTGTCGGGCATGTTACTCAGAAGTCGCAGAACGGGCGGACGATCCCTTACGCCCACATTCCGGCACTGCGAAGGGCAACCGGAACGGGCGCGAGGTCGTCAGGACCTGCGGTTTAGCACGAAGTCCACGCTCGCCTTGAGGTTTTCCGCATCCGGACCGAACAGATCGAGATGCCCCCGGGCCTGATCCGCCAGATGCGCGACCCTGTGACGCGCCTGATCGACGCCCAGAAGCGTGACGAAATTGGTCTTGCCCAGGGCCGCATCCTTGCCGCCGGCGGCCTTGCCCATCTCCTCGGCCGAGCCCTCGACGTCCAGCAGGTCGTCGACGATCTGGTAGGCCAGGCCGATGTCGTTGGCGAAACTCATCAGGGCGTTGCGATGCGCCTCCCGGGCGCGGGCGATGACGATGGGAATTTCAAAGGCGTGCGAGAACAGCGCGCCGGTCTTCAGTCGCTGCATCCGCGCTGCCCCGCCCAGATCGTCCCGCACCCCCAGCAGGTCGATCATCTGGCCGCCGGCCATGCCAAGGGCGCCCGACGCCACGGCCAGACGCCGGGCCAGCTCGCAGCGGATGGCGGCGTCGTCGTGGGTGTCCTCATCCAGCACAATCTCGAAGGCCGCGCTCTGCAGGGCGTCGCCGGCCAGCACCGCCGTCGCCTCGTCATACTGCCGGTGGACCGTCGGGCGACCGCGCCGCACGTCATCGTCGTCCATACAGGGCAGGTCGTCATGAACCAGCGAATAGGCGTGGATGCATTCCAGGGCGCAGGCGGCGCGCAATACAGCGCCCTCGTCCGCGTCCAGCAGCCGCCCGGCCTCAAGGGCGAAGAAGGGCCGCAGCCGTTTGCCCGGACCGAGGGCGGCATAGCGCATGGCCTCGGTCAGCTTCGCCTCCGGCCCCTCGCCGCGCGGCAGCAGGCGATCGAGGGCGATAGTGACCAGGTCGGCGACCTCGGCGACACGGTCGATGACGGCCTGTTCGGGGGAGTTGGCGGCGCGGGGGTTGGGGCTCAGAACAGCCTCCCGCCCACGACGGCGTCGCGATCGACCCCGACCAGCACGACCTCGCCGTCCGCATCCGGAAAGCCGAGGGTCAGGACCTCGGACATGAAGGGGCCGATCTGGCGCGGCGGAAAATTGACCACGGAGGCGACCAGACGATCCTGAAGCTGGTCCAGCGTATAGTGCCGCGTGATCTGGGCCGAGGATCGCCTGACGCCAATGGAGGGGCCAAAGTCGATGGCCAGTTTGAAGGCCGGCTTTCTCGCCTCAGGGAACGGCTCGGCCTTGACCACCCGGCCAATGCGGATGTCGACCTTCATGAAGTCATCGAAAACGATGCCCGGCGCGACGGGCGCGTCCAGTCCCGGGGTCATCAGCCGAACTCGGCCGGTTCGACGCCCTTTGCAGCACCGTCGGGACCGACGACGATCTTTTCCACCCGCAGCTGGGCGGCCTTCAGCCGGTCCTCGCAATGGGTCTTCAGGCGCGCGCCCTCCTCATACAGGCTGATGGATTCCTCCAGCGGGGCCTGTCCGGACTCCAGGCGGGAGACGATGGTCTCCAGCCGGGCGAGGGCGTCTTCGAAGCTGAGGTCGGCGAGTTTGGCGGCGGCGTCGGTCATGGCCGGAACCCTAAAGGCGGCGCCGCCCCGGTTCAATGTTCAATCCCGGCTCTGAGCGGCTCAGTTCTGCGGCGCGGCCCCGGTCGTCGCCAGGCGGCGGGCCGAGAGAATGCGAATGCGCGGCTCCAGCATCTGTCCGACCATGAAGCCCTCGCCCTCGGTTGGCGATTTCGGCGCGGCCAAAATGGTCCGCACGATGTCCATCCCCTGAACCACCCGGCCGAACACGGCGAAACCGGGGTCGCCGGGCGCGGTCCGGTCGGCGTCGAGCGTCGAGACATTGCCGACGATGATGAAGAAGTCCCCCGTGGCCGAGCCCGGCTCGTTGCGGGCCATGGAGACGGCGCCGTCCGTATGGCTGAGCCGGGTCGCGCTGGTCGGTTCGTGGGCTATGGGCGGCAGCACGCGGTCGGGCGCGTTCTGTGTCCCGCCCTGGATCAGGCCGACGTTCGACCCCAGCACCATGGAGCGGTAGAAGTCTGTCCCGTCGAACCGCTTCTCATCGACATAGCGCAGAAAGTTCACGGCCGTGACGGGCGCCGCCGGCTCAAGCGCAATGACGATGCCGCCGGCCGTCGTTTCGATCATCACCCGCTCGCGCGTATCGGCGGCGGACGGAGAGGGCGCCCCCGCCGCCAAGGTCTGCGCACGGGCCACGAGCGGAACACAGGAAAGGGCCAAGGTCAGCCCCAGAACGATGGAGAAAAGGCCGCGCCGGTCCATCACACCTCCCGCACAGTCAGGATTTTTCGAAGCGCCGCTGCGACCAGTATTTGAAGCCCTGGTTTTCAGCCAGACGCCAGCCGCGGGACTTCAGCACGGTCCCGACCATATGGTTGAAATAGCCGTGGGCGAAGACGACGACGTCCTGGCCGGCGGCTGCGGCGGCGATGACGTGGTCGGCGGCGCGCTCTGCCCGGGCTTCGGCCTCGACGCGCGTCTCCTGGCCGCCATGATGGTCGAAGACGTGCCACCAGAAGCGCGACACCACGCCCCACAGGCGCGGCGAGAGCTTGATCCACTCGGGCAGGGGCGGCGGCGGCAGGGGCGCCTCGATGAACAGGGGCTCGATCTGGAGGTCGCAACCGGGCGCCGCCAGAGCCGCAGATTCGCGGGCGCGCGGGCGACTGGAGGCGATCAGGGTTCCGGCGACCACGGCCCGGCTGGCCACAGCCTCCGGCGCGGTCTGGCCCGGATAGAGACCCAGCCGCTCATACTCGGCCCACCAGCGGCCATAGCCCTGGGCGGTCAGCAGGCAGTCGCGCGACAGGGCGGGCTTGCCATGACGGGTCAGGATGATCGCACCCGGAGGCCCGGGCGCCACGGCGTCTCCGACAGGATCAGGTGAGAGGGCGGGCAAGGTCATGATGCAAGGCGGCAGGCGACAGGTCGGTCGTCGGCGTCCCTCAATCCTCCCCGAATATCTCGACATGGCGTCCGCGAACCGCCGACCCCGTCCGGGTCGTAACCGGCTGCGGGGGCGGACACAAGCGCCTCGGCGTTGGCGGGGGCCAACTGACCCGGACAGGACCGCCAGCTGAAATTGGAGACGCGGTGGATGACGCGCCTACGCCCCCGGTGTAGTCGGCGCCCATGACCGACGCGCTGATCCGCCCTGCTCGCCCCGAGGACGCCGCCGCCCTGGGCGCACTGGGACGACGGACCTTCATCGACACCTTTGTCGACGGGTTCGGCATCCCCTATCCGCCGGACGATCTTGCGGGCTTTCTGGACGCCAGCTTCAGCCCGGCGGCGACGTCGGCCCGGCTGGCCGAGCCCGGCGCCGCCTGGTGGGTGGCCGAACGCACGAACGCCGGCGGCGGCGACCTTCTCGCCTTCGCCAACGCCGGACCCAATACCCTGCCCCATCCGCAGGCCTCGAGAGACCACGCCGAGCTGAGGCGGCTCTATGTGTCGAAGGCGGCGCAGGGGCTGGGTCTGGGGACGAAGCTTCTGGGCCTGTCGCTGGAGTGGATGGAGGTCCACAGCACAGGTCCGCTGTGGATAGGGGTCTGGAGCGGCAATCAGAAGGCCCTGAAGCTCTACACCGCCTTCGGGTTCGAAAAGGCGGGGGAGTATCAATACCCCGTCGGGCGCTGGATGGACGACGAGTTCATCTTGCGGCGCGGATAGACTATACCGGGCGCATGGACCGCGCCGAACTGCTCGAAAAACTGCGCGAACTGAAGCCCTGGCTGGAGGAGCAGGGCATCGTCAATGTGCGCCTGTTCGGCAGCTATGCCCGCGACGAGGCGGGGCCGGACAGCGACGTGGATTTGCTGGTAGATGTCTCCAAGCCGATCGGATGGGATTTTTTCAGCCTCAAGGACGAGCTCGCTTTGCGACTTGGCCATAGGGTCGATATGTGCCCGGCTGATGGGCTGAATAACCCGTATATCCGGCGGACAGCATTGCGAGATGCGATTGTCGTCTGATCGCCCGGATCCCGTCCTCTTCTCGGAACTCCGCGAGTCGGTCACCCGGATCGAGGAGTATCTGGCCGGGCATTCGGCCGGGAGTTTTCGGTCCGACATGCGGACACGCGATGCCGTTTGCATGCGGTTGATCGTCATTGGCGAGGCCGCCAATCGTCTCACCGACGACGGCAAAGCCAGACTGCCTCACCTGAATTGGCACGGCATGGCAGGCCTGCGCCATATGCTGGCGCATGACTACGGCGCAGCCAGCCCCTCCCTGCTCTGGAGCATCGCCACCGTCAGCGTCCCTCAACTCAGGGACGCTCTGTCCCAAATCACGGAAAACTGATGCTCATCCCCTTCTTCACCGCCCTCAAGGACGCCAGGGTTCCGGTGTCGATGAAGGAATGGCTCCATCTGATGGAGGCCATGGACCGGGGGCTGGCCAGCGACCGGGTGGACGACTTCTATCACCTGTCCCGCGCGGTGCTGGTCAAGGACGAGAAACACTATGACCGGTTTGATCAGGCCTTCGGCAAGGCGTTCAAGGGCATAGAGAGCCTCGGCGCCGGCGAGGACCTGACCACGGCCATTCCCGAGGACTGGCTGAACCTGCTGAACCAGAAATTCCTGACCGACGAGGAAAAGGCCGAGATCGACGCCCTGGGCGGGTTCGACAAGCTGATGGAGACGCTGAAACAGCGTCTGGAAGAACAGAAGGAGCGCCATGAGGGCGGATCCAAATGGGTCGGGACCGGCGGGACCAGTCCGTTCGGCCACGGCGGCTACAACCCCGAGGGCGTGCGCATCGGCGGGCCGGGCAAACAGGGCCGGGCGGTCAAGGTCTGGGAAAAGCGCGAATACAAGAACCTGGACGACACGGTCGAGCTGGGCACCCGCAACATCAAGATCGCCCTGCGTCGGCTGCGCCGGTTCGCGCGCCAGGGGGCGGCCGACGAACTGGATATCGACGGCACCATCGACGGCACGGCGCGTCAGGGCTGGCTGGACATCCAGATGCGGCCCGAGCGGCGCAATACGATCAAGGTCCTGCTGTTCCTCGACGTCGGCGGCTCGATGGACGGCCATATCAGGATGGTCGAGGAGCTGTTCTCGGCGGCGAAGACCGAGTTCAAACACCTGGAGTTCTTCTACTTCCACAACTGCCTCTACGAAGGCGTGTGGAAGGACAACCGGCGGCGCCATGCCGAAAAGACCCCGACCTGGGAGGTGCTGAACACGTTCGGCGGCGACTGGCGGGCCATCTTCGTCGGCGACGCGACCATGTCGCCCTATGAGATCACCATGCCCGGGGGATCGGTCGAACACTGGAACGAGGAGGCCGGCGCGGTCTGGCTGAAACGGGCCCGTCAGCAGTGGGAGAAGTCGGTCTGGCTGAACCCCGTGGCCGAACGCTACTGGCCCTATACGGCCTCGGTGAAGCTGATCGGCGAGGTGATGGAGGAGCGGATGTTCCCCCTGACGCTGGACGGACTGGACAAGGCCATGCGGCTGCTGAGCAAATAGCCGCGCATACGAAGGAGAGAACGTGGTGACCTCGACCCTTCTGGTAGTATTGGCCGCCATTCAGGTCGCGGCCGGCGGCGGCATCGTCTGGGAAACCCCGGTCGAACCCTCGGCTATTGAGGAGACGGCGGCGGAAGCGGCCACGACGGCGGTTGACGTCCCTGACCTGCCCGGCTGGGCCCTGGCGGATCCATTTTCCTGGGAGAGGTCCCGGTGCAACCCTGTTCTCCGGGGAGCGGAGGCGATGGACCGGTGCCAGGTCCGGGTGCGCACCCAGCTCAAGGCCGCCCTGGGCGACCGCCTGCCGGCCGGCCTGCAACCCGAGGGCATCGCCTCGTGCCGGCAGGTCTCGAACGGCGCGGGCGGCTATGACCTGTCCTGCGCGCCCGAGGAACGCAGCCTGACCGTGCGGACGGCGCCCGCGCCCGAGATCTGCGAGGAACGGCCGCGCGCCGTGCCCGGGGGCGGCGTCACCTTCGAGCGCATCTGCCGGGCCGAAAATGCACCGTCGCGCGACGGTCTGTCGCTTCGCCTGTTCGGCGGCGACTGACGCTCGACAAACGAAAAGGGCCGGCCCCGGGGCCGACCCTTCCGGAAGAACGAGGGATCCGCGATCAGCTCTTGTGATCGGCGTCCCGGACCGCGTCCTTGACGCCGCCGACCGTGTTCTGAACCTTGCCTTCGACCTGGTCGGCGCGACCCTCGGCCTTCAGCTTCTCGTCACCGGTGACCTTGCCGGCGGCTTCCTTGATCTTGCCGCCCATATTCTTGGCGGCGCCTTCGACGCGATCATGATCGGCCATGGGACTTACTCCTGAACTGGGGCCCGCCCGGTCGGCGCGCCTTCAGGATATGAACGGACGTCAGCGCGGCCCGTTCCCGTATTTCTGCCGGAGCCCCGTCGGACGGCGCCTCGGCTTTACTGCCTGAGCCACCGGGTCACCGCCCAGGCATGGGCGTCATGACGCAAGGCATCGAGAGCCGCGTGGGGGTCCAGCCAGACCAGCTCGTGATCGTCCTCGACCTTGGAGTCCGGGTCCCAGGACACCGACTCCACGATCCAGAGGCCGCCGGTATTGTTGACCGGGACGTCATCGGACTTGCGAAAATACTGCCCGGCCTCGAGCAGTCGCGTGACCGGCCGGACGGTCAGGCCTGTCTCCTCCCGGAACTCGCGGATCAGGGCCTGTTCCTCGCTCTCGCCCGCCTCCACGGCGCCGCCCGGCAGGTCGTGGTAGGGCGTGCCGCGGGTCACACGGACGGTCGCGATCCGGCCGTCCTGCACGAGGATTCCGAATACCGCATGGCGTTCCGCATAGGCGACATCGGGATCGGCGAGGCCGAACTGCAGCATGGGCGCTTTCAAAGGTCGAAGGAGAGCTGGGCGCGGACGCCGCGGTGGGCGGGATCGTAGGACAGGGAAGACCGCAGACCCGAAGCCATGGCTCCGATGATCTTGCCGCCCAGACCCGTGCCCTTGACCGCGCCGTCGCCGAGGCCCGGACCATCGTCCTCGACCGTCAGCAGCGCCCGCGCCTCACCGTCCGCCCGGATCCGGACGCGAATTTCGCCGCCCTGATCGGGCTCATAGGCGTATTTGAAGGCATTGGTCACCAGCTCGGTGACGACGATGCCAAGAGACACCGCCTGATCGACGCTGACGCGCAGCGGACTGGCGTCCAGAACCAGACGGGGCGACCGTTCCCCGGCGGCGAGCGAGGCGGAGAGCTCGTCGACCAGCCCCTGCAGATACTCATCGACCGCCACGCCGGAGACATCGCCGGAGGTGTAGAGACGGCGATGCACCTGGGCGACAGCCTCGATCCGCGCCTGGGCCTCTTTCAGGGCCGTGCGCGCCCCTTCATTCTCGACGTGTCGCAACTGCAGCGACATGAAGGTGGACACCAGCTGGAGCGAGTTTCCCACCCGGTGATTGACCTCGCTCAGCATGATCTCGGCCCGATCGCGGGCGAGGCGAATCTGGTCCTGGGCGGCGGCATTCTCCCGCTCCAGCCTGGCGCGGAACAGGGCGTCATCAAGCGCCGAACGCAGCAGGGCGGTGAAATTCTCCGACACGTCCTTGATGACATAGTCGGTCGCGCCGGCGCGCAGCGCCGCCACCGCCAGCCGCCCTTCCTGGGCGCCCGTGACATAGACGACCGGCGGCGCGCCGGGGTGGGCGAGAATGTCCGGCAGCACATCCATGCCGTCACGCCCGGGCATATAGTGATCCAGGGCGATGACGTCGAACGGCTGGCCGGCGAGCAGGGCCAGACCCTCATCCCCGTCGCCGGCGCACACGACGTCATAGCCGTGGCGGCCGAGGTCCTTCTGGACCAGCCGCGACAGGCCGCGATCATCGTCGATGTACAGGACGCGAACAGGAGATCCGGCGCCCGGCGAAGGTTCCCTCATTCGATCTCCGGGGCCTGGATCACCGACAGGAACAGGCCAAGCTGGCGAATGGCCGTGCCGAAGGACTCATAGTCGACGGGCTTGGTGATGTAGACGTTGCAGCCCAGGTCATAGCAGCGCTGGATCTCGGTCTTGTCGTCGGTGGTGGTCAGGACCACCACGGGCGCGCGCTTGAGCCGGTCATCCTTCTTCACCTCGGCCAGAATATCCGTGCCCTGCATGTCAGGCAGGTTCAGGTCGAGCAGGATCAGCAGGGGACCGTTGGCGCGCACCTCGTCCGAAAACAGATAGTCGAGCGCGGGCTGGCCTGCGTCGAAATGCATGATTTCGTTGTTGATGTTCGCCCGTCTGATGTTTTTCTCGATCAGTTTGGCATGACCGTGGTCATCCTCGATCATCACGATCTTGACGGCGGTGCTCACAGATCATCTCCAACATGCGACTGTGCCAGCCGTTTGGGGAATTTCAGGCGGAAAGTCGAGCCTTCGCCCGGTCGGGACTCAACCGCGATCTCGCCCCCGAGTCGCCGGACGCTGTTGCGGACAAAGGCCAGACCGAGGCCCTCGCCCGGCCGGTCCTGGCGTCCGGCCCGCCGGAACAACTCGAAGATGCGTTCAAGATCGCGCTCCGCCACGCCGCGGCCATTGTCGGCGATGGCGTATTCGACCCGGCCGTCGTCGAGCGCGCGGCCCGACACGACGATGCGACCCGCCCGGCCGGGCTCCAGATATTTCACGGCGTTGTCGATCAGATTGCCGAGGATCTGCTCGATCGAAAGACGGTCGTTCTCGAAGACGGGCAGAGGTTCGACGACAATTTCCGCCCCGGCCTCGTCAAGCTGGTGGCGCAGGCTGTCGCCGATGCGTTGGACCATGGCGGCCACGTCCAGAACCTCGGGCACCGGTATGCGACGGCCCTCGCGCGACATCTTGAGGATGGCATTGATCAACCGGTCCATCTTCTCGGTCGAGGCGCGAATGAAGCCGATGGCCTCCGGCATGTCCTCGCGGACGGCTGTAATGACCTCGGGATCGACCTCGCCGTCGGCGCCGGCCCGGACAAGAGCGCGGTCGATCGTCCGGCCCGCCTGCTCCAGCTCGGCGGTATAGCCCATGACGTTGACCAGCGGGGCGCGCAGGTCATGGCTGACGATATAGGCGAAGCGCTGGACCTCCTCATTGGCGCGCACCAGGGCGGCGGTGCGGGCCTTCACCGTCTCTTCCAGCCCCGCGTTGACCCGGTCCAGTTCGTCCCGCGCGCGCTCCACATCGACGAGATAGCGGCGGACAAGAAGGGCGATCGCGACGGCGAGAATCAGGGTGAGCAGACCGGACAGGGCGTTGACCCCCACCGCCCAGGCGGCGGAGCGGCGTGACCTGGCCGTTAGCGCCGCCACCGCCCGGCCCGTGAGTCCGTCGGCCGCGGCGATCTCGGCATTGATCTGGCCCATCAGGATCTGGCCGCGCCCGCTGCGGACGATGCTGACAGCCTCACCGATCCGCCCCCGCCGCACCGCTTCGAAGGTCAGGGCCATCTCCTCGAACTTGGCACGGGAGAGCGAGGTCAATCGCTGGAGAGAGGCAGCGACTTCAGGATCGTCGGCGGCGACGGCGAGTTCAGCCAGGGCCTCGGCATTGCGTCGGCGGGCGTCATTGTGGGCGGCGACCAGACCGGCCTGTCCGGTGAGCAGGAAGCCGCGCTGGGCGGTCTCCGCCTCCTGAACCGTGATGAGGACGGTGCGCGTGAGGCGGCGCACCCGCCAGCTCTCTTCGATGCTCGCGTTGATCTCGACCGTCCGGCGGATCATCACGAAGGTCGAGATATTGACCACCAGCAACAGGACCAGCACGCCCGCCAGCAACAGAATGACCGACCGTCCGAGCGACGGCGTGCGCAGAAACCGGAGCGCGTCACCCAGACGCCCGCGGTCAGGACGCGCCTGTGAGGCGAAGGACGTGGCTTTTTCCAATGTCATGCCGCAAGGATTAGCGTGGTCGTGTGACCTGTCCAGCGCCGTGGGGGCCGCCGGACCAGAGGATCGTCGGTGACGACGGTCGGGCGCGCACCCACAGGAGTGACAGGATGGTGCATTGGTGGTGGATTCCGCCGGCGGCGATCGGATTTCTGGGCGTAATCCTGGCCTTGAACGGGCTTGCCGCCTTCCTCGGCGGTCGCTGGGTGAGCGGCCCGCTGAAGCTGATCGGGGGCACGGCGGTCGCCTGGGGCGCTCTGGGTCTCGCCCTCGTGGGGTTTAACGTCCAGACCTATGCCAGGCTGTCGTATGAGCGCCCGGTGGCCACCCTGTCCCTGAAACAGGTCGGACCGCAGTATTTCGAGGCGACCCTGACGCGTCCCGGGCGCGACGGCATGATCGAGGACGTCCGCACCTGGCCCGTCAACGGCGACGACTGGCGCATGGAGGCGCGGGTACTGAAATGGAAGCCGTGGGCCAATGTGCTGGGTCTCGACAGCCAGTATCGACTGGAGCGACTGGCCGGTCGTTATGAGGATATCGAGCAGGAACGCCACGGCGCCCGCAGCGTCCACGACATTTCGGGCGGTGAGCCGGCGCTGGACCTTTCCGGCTTCACCCTGCCCTGGCGGCCTACCGTCTGGACGACCGCGCAGAGACTCCGGCCTCATTTCGACGCCGTGGACACCCTGTACGGCGGGGCGGCCTATATGCCGATGGTCGACGGCGGCCGCTACGAGGTCTGGATCACCCAGTCCGGCCTGATCGCCCGGCCGGTGAATGCGGAGGCGATGTCCGCCTCGTCCGGGGGATGGGCGCAGCGCTAGAGCGACCTCTGGCCTCAGACCGATCCCACGGTCCGGAGACGCGCCTTGGGGTGGACCTCGTTCTGGCTCATGACGACGGTCTGGCCGCGGAACCGTTCGATGATCGAGCGGACATACGGGCGGGTCTGGGGGCCGGTGAGCAGGACGGCGCTTTCCCCCGACAGGGCGATGCGCTCGAAGGTGTCGCGCACGGCGCGGATGAAGTCCTGCAGGCGGCTGGGGGCCATGGCCAGTTGCTTGTCCTCGCCGGGTCCGACCAGACTGTCGGCGAAGGCGGCCTCCCATTCCGGCGACAGGGTGACGATGGGCAGGGCCCCGTCGTCGCCCTTGTACTGCCAGCACAGCTGACGGGCGAGCCGGCTGCGGACATGTTCGACCAGGGTCGTCACAGAGGTCGAATGCGGTGCGGCCTCGGCGAGCCCCTCGAGGATGCCGCCCAGGTCGCGGATGGAGACCTTCTCGCGCAGCAGGGACTGCAGGACGCGCTGTAGCGTCGTGACGGTGACCACCGAGGGCACCAGTTCGTCGACCAGCTTCTTCTCCTCGTCCGGGAGCTCCTTGAGCAGCTTCTGCACCTCCGCATAGGAGAGCAGGTCGGCCATATTCTCCTTCAGGATCTCCGTCAGATGGGTGGTCAGCACCGTCGAGGGATCGACGATGGTGTAGCCTCTGAAGGTCGCCTCTTCCTTCAGGCTGTCCTCGATCCAGGTCGCGGGCAGGCCAAAGGCGGGCTCGCGCGTGTGTTCACCGGGCAGCTCCACCTGACGGCCCGCCGGATCCATCGCCATCAGATGGCCCAGACGGACCTCCCCGGCCCCGGCCTCCATCTCCTTGATGCGGATGGCGTAGCCCTGGGCCGGCAGGCGCATGTTGTCGAGAATGCGCACCGACGGCATGACGAAGCCGTACTCCTGGGCGAGGGCGCGTCGCAGCGCGCGGATCTGGTCGGTCAGACGCCGTCCTTCCAGATCGTTGATGAGCGAGAGCAGGGAATAGCCCAGTTCGATCTTGACGTCGTCGATGGTCAGGGCCGTGCTGATCGGCTCCTCGACATCCTCGCGTGGCTTGACGGAGGCCGGATCCACCTCTGGCGCCTTGGGCTTCAGCAGACCCCGGCCCAACCGCCAGGCCATGAAGCCGGCCCCCAGCGACAGGGCCGCGAAGGGGATGATCGGCATGCCGGGGATCAGGCCCATCAGGCCCGAGGCGGCCGAGACCATGCCGAGGCTGATCGGATTGGTCGCCAGTTGCTGGACCAGGGCCTTGTCGGCCGAGCCCTCGACCCCCGCCTTGGACACCAGGAAGCCGGCGGCGATGGAGATGATGATGGCCGGGACCTGGGTCACCAGACCGTCGCCGATGGTCAGCTGGATATAGGTATTGGCGGCCTCGGCGAACGGCAGGTCGTGCTGGATGACGCCGATCAGTATGCCGCCGATCACATTGATGAAGACGATGATCAGCCCGGCCATGGCGTCGCCGCGCACGAATTTGGACGCACCGTCCATGGCCCCGAAGAAGGTCGATTCCTGCTCCAGTTCCTTGCGTCGCAGCTTGGCCTGATCTTCGCTGATCAGGCCCGAGGACAGGTCGGCGTCGATCGCCATCTGCTTGCCCGGCATGGAGTCCAGGGTGAAGCGGGCCGAGACCTCGGCGATGCGGGTCGAACCCTTGGTGATGACCACGAAATTCACCACCAGGATGATGGCGAAGATGATGATCCCGATGATGAAACTGCCGCCCATCATCAGTTGGCCAAAGGCGTTGATGACCTGACCGGCGGCGTCGTGGCCCTCGTGGCCGTGGCTGAGGATCAGGCGCGTGGAGGCCAGGTTCAGACCCAGCCGGAACAGGGTCGAGACCAGCAGAACCGTCGGGAAGATGGCGAAATCCAGCGGCCGCTTCATCATCAGCGCCGTCATCAGGATCAGGACAGACGAGACCAGTGAAATGGCCAGCAGCAGGTCCATCAGGATGGCCGGGACCGGCAGGATCAGCAGCAGGATGACGCCGATCACCCCGACCGCCATCCCGACCTCGCCGCGCAGCAGCCAGCCGCGCACATCCGACCCCGTCGGAGGCGCCATTCCGTCCTTCATCATGCCGGGTGCGGCGGGGATGTCGGTCATGCGGGAGCTGTCTCAAGGCCCAGGGCGGCCAGGGCGCGGCGCGTCGCGTCGGCGATGACGGCGTCCCGATCGGCGGCCGGCGCCGTCCCCGGCGCCTCGAAATAGACCGCGATATGCACAGGGTCGCCGGTGGGCGGCTGGATCAGACCGATGTCGTTGGTCTGGCCTGTACCCCCGGTTCCGGTCTTGTGGGCGACCGTCCAGCCAGCCGGCGCACCGGCCTTTATGCGTCCGCGGCCGGTCGGACTGTCGATCAGCCAGCGACGCAAAAGGGCGGCGTGAGCCACGTCCAGCCGACCGGCTGCGAAGACCGCGTTCAGGTTGGCCACAGCCTGTCGGGGCTGGATGGTGTCCTTGTCGCCGTCCTTCAGGTTCATGGTCGGTTCGAAACGATCCACCGTGGTCGTTTCGTCGCCGATGGAGCGATACCAGGCGCGCCAGACGTCGAGCCCGCCCAGCTCGCGGATCAGCAGATTGGCGGCCGGATTGTCGCTGACCTCGACCGTGGCCTTCATCAGGTCCGCAATGGTCAAGACGCCGCCGACCGCTTGCCCGGTCACCGGGGCATGGGTGACGATATCCGCAGCCGTCACCGGGACGGCGCGATCCAGCGCCTCCTCACCACGCTGCACCCGCTCCAGGGTGGCCGCTGCGAGGAACAGTTTGAAGGTCGAGCAGTAGTTGAAGCGCTCGGCGGCGCGCCAGCCGACCCGTCCCTGCCGGCCCTCGGCGCAGAGGCCCAGCCGGCCGCCATGACGCCGCTCCAGATCCGCCAGGTCCAGATTGAGATCGAAGGCGGTGACGTCCGTCACGGGCAGCTTGCCGCAGCCGGCGGCGCCCAGGGCGGCAAGGCCGGTCAGAACGCGCCTGCGGTCCGGTGCAGGGCTCATCTCAGGCGGCATGGGTCGCGGCGATGCCGGATTGCGGGGCCGGGATGGAGACCCCCTCGTCTGCATATTCGTTGAGCTTGTTGCGCAGGGTCCGGATCGAGATGCCCAGGATGTTGGCCGCATGGGTGCGGTTTCCAAGGCAGTGGGTGAGCGTATCGAGGATCAGCGTCTTCTCCATCGCCGCCACGGTCTGGCCGACAAAGGCGCGGCTCATGGCGTCGGCGGTCTGGGCCGCGCGGGCGGCCGGCCCGGCATCCGGACTATGACCGATCCCCGTCAGGGGCTGGCCATCCGGCAGGCGGATCGCCTCGACGTCGATTTCGGCGCCGACGGCCAGCAGCACCGCCCGGTGCATGGCGTTCTCGAGTTCGCGCACATTGCCCGGCCAGCGGTGGCTGGTCAGGGCCTGGCGCGCTGACGCCGAGACGGGCCGGACCGGAACGCCATTGGCGGCGGCGTATTTGCGCACGAAATGGTCGGCCAGAACCGCGATGTCGCCGGGCCGCTCGCGCAGGGACGGCAGCCGCAGGTTCACGACATTCAGGCGATAGAGCAGGTCCTCGCGGAAGGTCCCCTCGCTGACCGCGCGGGCCAGATCGCGGTTGGAGGTGGCGATGATGCGGATGTTGACCGGCACCGGACGCGACCCGCCGACCCGGTCGATGACCCGTTCCTGGATGGCGCGCAGCAGCTTGGCCTGAAGCCGGGCGTCCATCTCGGAGATTTCATCCAGAAGCAGGGTGCCGCCTTCGGCCTCCTCGAACTTGCCGATACGGCGGGCGACGGCGCCGGTGAAGGCGCCCTTCTCATGCCCGAACAGTTCGGATTCCAGCAGGTTGTCGGGAATGGCGGCGCAGTTGACGCTGATGAAGGGCCGCTCGGCCCGCTTCGAATGGCTGTGCAGATAGCGGGCCATCACCTCCTTGCCGACGCCGCTCTCGCCGGTGATCAGGATGGAGGCGTCCGAACGCGCCACCTGATCGGCCAGCTGGGTCACGGCCTTCATGGACGGGTCCGCCGAGATCATGGGGCGGTCGTCGTCGGCCACCGCCGACAGCACCGCAGCGATCAGGTCGGCGTCGGGCGGGAGCGGGATGAACTCCTTGGCCCCGGCGCGAATGGCGGCGGCGGCCTTGTCGGCGTCATTGTCCACGCCGCAGGCGACCACGGGGACGAAGATCCGCTCGGCCTCATTGGCGGCGATCAGGGCGGCGATGTCGAGGTTGTAGTCGACCATCAGCAGGTCGGCGCCCTGCCCCCGACGCAGTTGCTCGGTCGCCTGATCGGCCCGTTCGACGTGCTGGACCTTGGCCCCGTGCGCCATGGCCATCTTCACCGCCGAGGCGAGTTGACCGTTGATTTTCCCGACCACCAGAAGCCGCATGGGTCTTCTCCCTTAAATCTCTACAGACGGTCGCCGATCAGGCGCCCGAGTCCTCGGTCTTGATGATTTCCGTCATGGTCACGCCCAGACGATCCTCGACCACCACCACCTCGCCGCGGGCGACGAGCCGGTTGTTGACGAAGATGTCGATGGCCTCGCCGACCTTGCGATCCAGCTCCAGCACCGATCCGCGGTTGAGCTTCAGCAGCTGGGCGACCGTCATATGCGCCTTGCCGAGGACGGCGGAGATGTTGACCGGCACGTCAAAGACGGTCGCGAGGTCCATGGCGCTCTTGCCCCCCGCGTCGTCGGCGGGAGCGAGGGCGGTTGAGGAACCGAATTCCTCAAGGGCGAAGTCTTCGGCCATCAGACAGGCCTCCTGTGATCAGATGACGCCTCGGCCAGGGCCTCGGCATGGCCCGCCTCGGCGGCGAGGGCGGCGACCAGCGCCTCCTCGATACGCGCGGCGGTTTCAACGGGGTCGAAGTCAGCGCGCCCGTCAGCCCATTCCAGCTGGAAGGCGGCCACGGACATGGACGGGTCGTCGCGGAAGGCGATGAGACCCGGAAAGCCGGCCTCGACGGCCACCGCCTGCAGCTGGTTCTGTCCGGCCTCATCCAGTCCCCGCGTGCGGATGACCAGACGCGGGGCGGCGTTGATCTCGGAGCCGAGAGACTCCATCGCCTCCTGAAGGGGGCCCGTCGGGAAACGGTCCAGCGCGGCGCCGGCGACAACCCTCGCCGCGGCCAGGGCGAGCCCGGCGGACTGTTCGCGATGGGCCTGGGCCAAAGAGGCCAGGGCCGGCGCGGCGCCGGCCACGGCCCGGGCGATCTCGGCCATGGCCATGACGCGCATGGACTCGATCTCGGCCAGGGCGGCGTCGCGTCCCTCCAGTCGCGCCTGGGCGGTCAGGGCCTCGACCTCGGCCGGCAGATAGGCGCGTTTGGTCGGACGGAAGCCTGCGCCCGGCCGTACGCCGCCCACGTCGTCGAACTCGGTGTCGAAGCTGAAGGGCCGGCTGACGCTCGATCCACGGGTGTCGGGGCGGGTGTTCATGTCAGTAGATCAACTCGTCGTCGGCCCCGCCGGCGCCCGCCAGCATGATCTCGCCCTTGGCCGCCAGATCCTTGGCGACCTGGACCATGGCCATCTGGGCGGTGTCGACGTCCTTCAGACGGACCGGCCCCATCGACTCCATGTCCTCGCGCATGATCTTGGAGGCGCGTTCGGACATGTTGGAGAAGAACATCTCCCGCACCGGCTCCGAGGCGCCCTTCAGCGCCATGGCGAGCTGGTCCTTCTCGACCGCGCGCAACAGGGTCTGCACGCCGCCGGGGTCGAGCTTGTTCAGATCCTCGAACACGAACATCAGGGCGCGGATGCGTTCGGCGGACTCGCGGTTGCGCTCCTCCAGGGCCCCGATAAAGCGGGCCTCGGTCTGGCGATCGAACGAGTTGAAGATGTCGGCCATCATCTCGTGGCTGTCGCGCTTCGACGTCCGGGCGAGGTTGGACATGAACTCGACCCGCAGGGTCTGTTCGATCTTGTCGAGGATCTCGCGCTGCACCGGCTCCATGCGCAGCATCCGCTGGACGCACTCCAGGGCGAAGTCTTCCGGCAGCGACGTCATCACGCGGGCCGCGTGTTCAGGCTTCACCTTGGACAGGACGACGGCGACGGTCTGGGGGTATTCGTTCTTCAGGTAGTTGGCGAGAACAGCCTCATTCACATTGCCGAGCTTGTCCCACATGGTCCGGCCGGCGGGACCCCGGATTTCCTCCATCAGGCTTTCGACACGGTCCGGCGGCATGAAGGCGGCCAGCAGCTTCTGGGTCTGTTCGAAGGACCCCAGAACCGCGCCCGAGCCGCTCATTCCCGAGACGAACTCGACCAGAATCTCCTCGACCACCTCGGACGTAACCGTGCCGAGGCCGGCCATGGCCTGGGAGATTTCCTTGATCTCCTCGTCGTCCAGCGCCTTCCAGAGGCCGCCATGTTCCTCGCCGAGCGCCAGAAGCACGACAGCAGCCTTTTCAGGCCCCGACATTCTCTTGACGTCGTCGATCGAGGACTTTTTTCCAGCGGCCCTGGCCATCAGCTTTCGTGCACCCAGCCGCGCAGGATAGTGGCGGACTCGTCGGGGTGTTTGTCGACGAATTCAGCGACTTTTCTGACTGATGAGGCCTTCACCTGACCCTGGACGCGGGCGATATCGAGCCGCTGCTCGATCTCGGACGGAGGCCCGGACAGCTGGCCGGCGATACCGCCCATTTCAGTGGTTTGGAGCATGGTGGCGGGCATGCCGCCAGGACCCGCCAGCTGAGACGTCATGCCCCCGCCGCCGCCCTGGGTCGCCTTCAGGAGCGGTCGCAGGACGAAGAAGATCAACAGCAGGCCGGTAATCAGCAGCACCAGCAGTTCCACGCCGCGCATGATGTCGGCCTTGGTGAAATCCAGAAGCGACGACTTCACTTCTGTGCCGCCCTGGGCCGAGGCATCGCGGCTGAAGCGGGTCTGTTCGACCTTCACCTGGTCGCCGCGCGTCTGGTCGAAACCGATGGCGGCCTTCACCAGGGCGTCGATCTTGGCGATATCCTCGGCGGAGCGGGCGGCGTAGGTGGGCTCGCCCTTGCCGTCGGCGGCGGGCGTCCAGATGCCGTCCACCGCCACGGCGACCGCCAGCTTCTTGACCTCTCCGGCCTCCTTGACCGTCGTCGTCGTCGTGTTGGAAATCTCGTAGTTTGTGGTTTCGGTCGTCGCCTTTTCGGCGGAGCCGGCGGGGGTCACAACCGGCGGAGCGCCGCCCGGAATATTGTTGGCCGCCGTCGCGCCGCCGGCCGGGTCGCCGCTGGTATCGGTCGATTCCGAGCCATTGGCCGAGGTCGAGCGAACCACCTGACCGTCCGGATCGAACTTCTGCTCCTGGGTGGTCGAGCGGCTGTGGTCGATGTCAGCCGTCACCTGGACCCTGGCGTTTCCGGCGCCCACAACGCCCTCGACAATGTCCTTGATCCGGGCCTGAAGCTGGGCCTCGGTCGTCGTCTTGGCGTCGGCGGCCGAGGCGGCCGAGAAGCCGCCGTCGTCCGTGCCGGCCGCCAGGGTGCGGTTGGCCGTGTCCGTAACCGTGACCTTCTCGGGCTTCAGGCCCGGTACGGAAGAGGCCACCACATTGCGAATGCCCTGGATCTGGTCGGCGGTCAGGGCCCGGCCGCCCACGCCCACGACCACCGCGGCCGTAGGCTCCCCGGCCTCGGAGGCGAACATCTCGCGACGCGGCAGGGCGATGAGGACCTTGGCCGACGAAATTCCGCGATAGGACAGGATGGTTCGCGACAACTCCCCTTCCAGGGCGCGCTTTTCGTTGAGGTTCTGCTGGAATTCGGTTTGACCCAGCACCGACTGGTTGTCGAACAGTTCGTAGCCGACAGACCCCGAGGTCACGAGCCCCTTGGAGGCCACCATCATACGGGCGGCGCCGACGTCGTCGCGGCTGACCATGATGGTCGAGCCGTCGCCCCGGGTCTTGTACTTGATCCCCGCCTGTTCGAGCGAGGCGGTGATGTCCCCGGCCTCTTTCAGGTCCAGATTGGAATACAGGAGCGCGTCCGGGGCCTGGCCCACGCGCAGCATCAGGGCGACCATGACCGCCGCCACGCCGGCGGCGACGCCCAGCACAGCGGCCAGCCGGCCGATCCCGAATCTCTGCAACGCCGCCGTAAAGCCGCCCACCCACACCGCCTGAAAAACGCTGGCCCGCCAGAACTCGACGGGAGCCCAGTCACCGCCCGCTAGGCAGAAACTGCCGCCTGCCTGGTAAACGGCGCGTTAAGGCGGTTAACGATTGTCCGGAAAGCGCGACGGTATCGGGCCCGCTCCCGACGGCAGGGCCGCCCTGTCGAGGTCCCCGACCGGCGCAGCCAGCCAGGCGGCCACATCACCGTACACCGCCGCCGCCCCCAGATCGCGGTTCAGCAGATGCCACCCCTCGGGATACCAGGCCGTGCGAAGGTTACGCGCCGAGACGGCGCGAGACAGGGCCCGCCGCATCGGCCCCTTCTCCACCACCTGATCATGGCCGCCGTACATCAGCAGGGTCGGCCGCTTCTGCACGCCCAGACTGTCCGACGCCGTCTGCATCAGATCAACCAGTCCATAGATGGCGTCGAACCGGGTCGATAACAGGCTGTCGGGATCGCGGCCGTTGCGGACAAGCTCCAGCAGATTGTCGGACGCGAGGATATTCCGGGCGATGAAGTCGGGCGGCTCCACCGCGACATCACCAAACGTTCTCGCCGTGATCCACAGGCTGGTCCGGTTGATCAGGTTCTGGCTCTCCCAGCCCCAGACCCCGGGCGCCAGCAGCACCACACGATCGGCGTCGGGGGGCATCCCCGATGCAAAGGCGGCGGCGGCGACGGACCCGCCCATGCTCTCGCCCACGACGGCCACAGTCGCGCCCGGCCGGGCGGCCCGGACCAGGGCGACGACGTCGCGCAGGTCCTGGACCATCCGGTCCGCCCCGGCCCAGACGCCGCGCCCCGGCGCCTGGCCGAAGCCGCGCTGGTCATAAGCCCAGGTCTCGATGCCCTGTTCCGCCCACCACGGTCCGGCCAGTCGGAACGAGGCGTTGTGATCGTTCATGCCGTGCAGGGCGACGATCACCACCTTCGGATCGCCCTGGGCCGGGCTCCAGCGCAGGAAGGGCAGTTGCCCGCCGTCGCCGACGACAAAGGCGCCGGGCGTCCCCGGACGCGCGGGTTCGATGACACGGACGCCCGCGAAGCCCGCTCCCGGCGTCAGCGGCGGCTGGACATAGGGCGTCGCGCACCCCGCGACGACGAAGGCGACGGCAAGGGCCAGGGAGCGGAGCGCAAGGCGACGCATGACTTCAATCCGGGCCCGTCAAACTGGCGACATGGAGAGATCAGTCGTCGTCGTCAGACACGACCGGAGGATTGGCGGCCAGGGCGGCGGCGGTCTCTTCCGCCGTCGGCAGCCGCAGGCGGATCACGCCCTTGAAGGCGGTCGGATCGATCGGCTTGCCCTTCTTGGTGATCGTCAGCCGGCCCTGCCGCATCATGCCCAGCGCGGCGCCGCGCACCTTGGGCAGCATCCGCTGCCATTGCTCGGGCTGAAGCGCCTTGGCGACTTCGGAGGGTTCGATGCTCTTGCCATTTGTCCCCTTGGGATCGACGGCGGAGAGTTTTTCAAGGATGGCAGCTTCGATGGGGTCGCTCATTCCTGCATTATGCTGCATGGCGAGGGCGATAAGAAGCCCATCCGGAGAACAGGGAAAAACAATGGTCGCAAAGATCACGGTAAGCGATGGCGAATTCGCCGGCTGGCAGACCTATGACCTGCATGGAACCTTCGACCAGACCGTTGGCCCGTTCTACTTCCGGCCCGACCCCGACGGACGGATGCGCTGCGCCTTTCGCGCTGAACAGAAACATATGAACGCCGGCCACCGGATGCACGGCGGCTGCCTGATGACCTTCGCCGACATCGCCCTGTTCCAGACGGCCTATCAGGAGATGGAGGGGCGCAACGGGGTGACGGTGCAGCTGGACTCGACCTTCATCGACGGCGCCGTGGTCGGCGACCTGGTCGAGGCGACGGGAGAGGTCGTACGCGCCGGCGGCAGTCTGATCTTCGTGCGCGGCCAGATCACCACAGGCGAAAAGATGCTGATGACCTTCTCGGGCGTGATCCGGAAGTTCACGCCGAGGGTGTAATCAGATCAAGACATTCGCCACGCCGTAAGCAGGCAAGATCCGGTCGCTCGTAATCAGGGTGGCATGTTCGACAAAGGCTTGAGCGACAATCAATCTGTCGAAAGGGTCGCGGTGAATCAGCGGCAGTTCGGCGACCCGCCATGCATGCTGCGCCAGGACGGGCAGGATGGTGCAACCGAGACCCGACAACGTTTCAACCAGGTCAAAATCAAGCTTCAGCTTGCTAACCGAGACCTTGATGGCGATCTCCAGGATCGACACCGTGCTGATCATCACCTCGTTGTCCAGATTCTCGATCATCGTGACCGCAACATCCGGCAGACGCCATGGCTGATCGAGCAGCCAAAGCACCGCGTTGGTGTCGAGGAGCAACCTCACTCTTCCGCGAAGCCCTTACGATCGGGGAATATTTCGCTTTCATAGAAGCTTCGTTCAATTTCGGCGTTGGTCTCGGGGCTGTCCCAGTCCGGCGCGAACCAGATTCGGCCCTCCCTGCATCCGACGATGTTCCGCTTGCCTGACGCGGCCTGAGCCACCGGCGTCAGATGCACCAGCGGCTTGCCGGCCCGGGCGATGATGACGTCCTCGCCGGCGAGCGCGCGGGCGATCAGCTTCGAAAGCGTGGTCTTCGCTTCATGGATGTTCGCGGTCACAGCCATGGCAGCAAGCTAACCTGGCTAACCCAAATTTTCAATCCGGGCTGACGTCAGGCCCCGGCCTTCGCTGCCGGGCGGGCGCGGGCTTCCTCGAGCCAGCGATTGAGGTGCGTCAGCTCTTCCGGGGGCCGGTATTTCACCAGTCGCGCGAAGTCGAGGCCCACCACGGCGACGATGTCGGCGATGGTGAACCGGTCGCTGGCGATGAAGGCATTCTCGGCCAGACGCCGGTCGAGGGTGCGCATGAAGCGCTCGGCGCCGACGCGGTTGTACTCGGCCACCTGGGGCACCTGCATCGCCTCCAGCGCCGCCAGGGCCGGGTGGGAATGGCGCACGCTGAGCATCAGGGGATTGGCCAGATAGAACTCGCAACGGCGGGTCCACATCTCGATGACAGCCTGTTCCCGCGCGTCGCGACCGAACAGGTTGGGCTCGGGGTTCAACGCCTCCAGATAGCGGCAGATGGCCACGGACTCCGACAGGGTTGTCCCGTCATCCAGTTCCAGCGCCGGCACATGGGCCACCCCGACCCGGTTGCGATATTCGGGACGGCGATGTTCGCCGGTCATGATGTCGACCTCCACCAGCTCCACGTCCTCGATGCCTTTTTCGGCCATGACCCAGCGGACCCGGCGAGGGTTTGGCGCGCGGTGGGAGGTATAGAGCTTCATCGTCCCGTCTCCTGTTGCCGATCTCAGCGGAATATGGCGGCCGGCATGGCGCCCACAACCGCCGCCGTCATCAGGGTGGCGACAAAGCCGGCGAACAGCGCCTTCCAGATCAGGCCCAGAACCTCTTCACGGCGCTCGGGCATCAGGACCGACAGGCCGGTGACCGTGATCCCGACCGAGCCGATGTTGGCGAAACCGCACAGGGCATAGGTCATCAGCATCCGTGTGCGCTCGTTCATGACCTCGACCGGAACCTTGCCCAGTTCGATGAAGCCGACAAACTCGGTCAGGGTCAGTTTGACGCCCAGCAGCCAGCCGGCCTTGCCCGCCTGCGACCATTCCACCCCCGTCAGCCAGGCCACCGGCATGAACAGCCAGCCCAGGGCCCGTTCCAGGGTCAGGGGGGCGTCATGGATGACAATGCCGCCAATCATCACGTTCACCAGCGCCACCAGGGCCACGAACACGATGAGCACCGCCGAGATGTTCATGACGACCATCAGGCCGTCGGCCGTGCCCTTGACGATGGCGTCCACCGCCGAGTCGTATTTCAGGGCCGAACCATAGTCCGCAACCGCCCCGCCCTCGCCCGGCTTTTCGGGAATCATGATCCGGGCCAGCAGGACGCCGGCCGGGGCGGAAACGATGGAGGCGACCAGCACATGGCCGGCGGCATTGGGCAGGACCGCCGACAGGATGGCCGCATAGGCCACCATGGTCGAGCCGGCGACGGTGGCCAGACCCACCACCATCATCAGAAACACCTCCGAGCGCGTCAGCTTGTCCAGATAGGCGCGGATGACGATGGGGCTTTCGATCATGCCGAGAAAGATGTTGGCCGCGACCGCCAGGGCCGAGGCGCCGCCCAGCCCCATGGTCTTCTGGAACAGGAAGCCGAAACCCAGGGTGATCCACTTCAGAATCCGCCAGTGCCACAACAGGGCCGACAGGGCCGAGATCACCAGAATCAGAGGCAGGACATTGAAGGCGAAGGTGAACAGGGCGCCCTGGTTGCCCACCACATAGGGTTGGTCCCCCCCCGCCAGATAGCCGAACACGAACTGGGTGCCTTCGGCCGTGGCGATGGCGATGCCGTCCACCGCCCCGGTGATGGCCGCCAGCACGACCTGGGACCCGGGAATGCCGAACAGGGCCAGCACCAGCAGGGCCTGGACCCCGATGGCGCCCAGGGCCAGCCGCCAGGGGAAGGCCCGACGGTTCTCGGACATGGCCCAGGCGATCGCGACAATGACGACAAGACCAAAAAGGCTCTGCAGATTGAGCAGGCTGAACATCAAGACTATCCCCGATCCGGCGACGCCGGTTCCCGTTTCCTTTTGAGCCCGGATACGGCCCTTACCGCAAGAGGCCCTGCGCGGCGCCGGCGTTCTTGCCTCGCCGGCGCCCGGCGGTCACGCTGAAGGGTGGAACTTCGCCGGGATCACCGTATAGGTTGACCGAAAGCGCCAATGTGACCGATGGAGAGATGCGCCTGAAAGCGCACGGATTTCGACCATGAGCCATGAAACCCGCGGCAGCCGTTCCGGCCCGGTCGCCGGCGCCGGAGTCGGGCGACACCTGCTGATCGTCGACGACGACGACCGCATCCGGGAGCTGTTGAAAGAATATCTGGCGCGCGAGGGCTATCGCACGACCGGCGCCGCCCACGCGCCTGCGGCCCGCCGGCTGATGGAACTGATCGAGTTCGATCTGGTGATCATGGACATCATGATGCCGGGCGAAAGCGGGCTGGAGCTGACCAGCTGGGTCCGCAACAAGGCGCAGCTGTCGAAAACCCCGGTGCTGTTGCTGACCGCGCGCGGCGAGGCGGCTGACCGGATCGAGGGCCTGTCGCGCGGGGCCGACGACTACATGGCCAAGCCGTTCGACCCCAAGGAGCTGGCCCTGCGCGTCGACGCCATCCTGCGGCGGACCGGCGTAAAGCCGATCATGCCGCGCGAGATGCGGCTGGGCGCGGCGACCTTCGACCTGGAGCGGCTGGAGCTGACCCGGGATGGCGTGCCCCAGCGTTTGACCGAGGCCGAGGCGCAGTTGCTCAAGACCCTGGCCTTGCACGCCCACGCCCCGGTCGAGCGGATGGACCTGTCGCCCGACACGGCGGACATCACCGGCCGCGCCGTCGATGTCCAGGTGACCCGCCTGCGCCGCAAGCTGGAAGCCGATCCCAAGAACCCCCGCTACCTCCAGACCGTGCGGGGTGTCGGCTATATGCTGGCGCCGGATTGAGCGGCGCGCCGGGCAGGTTCACGTGAGACTGGTCCCCTTTCCCGTCCTTGGCCGGTTCATCAAACGAAGGCTGCCGTCGTCCCTCTGGGGGCGATCCCTGCTGATCATCGTCCTGCCGGTGCTCATCATGCAGGGGGCGGTGACATGGGCCTTCTTCGACGCCCACTGGCAGACGGTGACCGCCCGCCTGTCTGAAGGGCTGGCGGGAGACATCGCCTGGGCGTCCGAAAGCTATCGCGACGACCCGACCCCCCAGAATCTGGCCGTGATCGCGGGCCGGGCGCAGCGGTCCATGCAGTTGTCGATCGCGCTGGACGCCGGCGAGACCCTGCCGACGGACCAGAGGCGGGGCCCGGTGGGGATTGTCGACCGCACGCTGGAACAGGCGCTGGCCTCACGGCTGGACCAGCCCTTCTGGTTCGACACCACCCGCTATCCCGCTGTGATCGACATCCAGGTCCAGGAGGCGGACGGCGTGTTGCGCATCATCGCCCCGCGCGAGCGGGCGGTGGCGACCCAGGCCCACATCTTCGTCCTGTGGCTGACCCTGGCGACGGTCCTGCTGATGTCGGTCGCCATCCTGTTTATCCGCAACCAGGTCCGAGCCATTGAGCGACTGGCCGAGGCGGCGGAGGCCTTCGGGCGTGGCGAGGTGTCGCCCCGGTTCAAGCCGCATGGCGCGCGCGAGGTGCGGCAGGCCGCCACCGCCTTCCTGGCAATGCGTGACCGTATCCAGCGCCACATCGAGCAACGCACCGCCTTGCTGGCCTCCGTCAGCCATGACCTGCGAACGCCCCTGACGCGGCTGAGGCTGGAGCTGGCGCTCGCCCCGCCGTTCAAGCGCGCGGCCGCGATGCAGGGCGATCTCGACGAAATGGAGCATATGATCGACGAATATCTGGCCTTCGCGCGCGGCGAGGCGGGAGAGGCGGCCCAGACGATCGAGATCGCCGGCCTGCTGAAGGCCGCCGGAGATGATGCGCGCCGCGCCGGGGCGGACGTCAGGATCGCGGCGCCGGCGGGCCTGACCGCCGTCCTTCGCCCTATCGCCTTCAAGCGCGCCCTGACCAACCTGGCCGGCAATGCCGCCGCCCACGGCGACCATGTGCGTCTCAGCGCCCGGGCGCTGGAAACGGGCGGTCTGGAGATCGCGATCGATGACGATGGTCCCGGCATTCCGGAAGAGATGTACGAGGAGGCCTTCACGCCCTTTTCCCGGCTGGACCCCTCGCGCAACCAGAACTCCAAGGGCGTCGGTCTGGGCCTCGCGATCGCGCGGGATGTGGCCCGCAGTCACGGCGGTGACATCACCCTGGGCCGCAGCGATATGGGGGGCTTGCGCGCCCTGATCCGCCTGCCCGGCTGATCCGATCACAATGTGCGGTGGCCTCTGGCGCGGCGGCGGCTGTCAGCTCATGTTCAGGTTCAACTCGCTACGATCCGGATTTTTGGAGCCTGTGATGCGTAAACTGACCACCCTCATCGCCGCCGCAGCCGCCGCCACCCTGATGGCCGGGGCCGCCTTTGCCGCCCAACCCGCCGCCCAGACGCCCCAGGTGAGCGTCACCGTGGGCGGCGACCTGCTGAAAGAGGTCGACAAGCTCGGCGAGCGTGACGTCCGGGAACAGGTCGAGGATCTGGCCCGCGTCATCCAGACCGAACTGAACCGCGCGGACAGCCGCTGGGCCGGCGCCCGGGCCAATCTGGTCCTGACCGACCTCAAGCCCAACCGTCCCACCATGCAGCAGGCCATTGACCGGCCTGGCCTGTCGATCATGGACTCAAAGTCCATCGGCGGTGCGACCATCGAGGGCGAGGTCGTCACGGCCGACGGCCAGCGCCTGCCTGTGCGGTACGAGCGCTACTCCAGCAATCTGGGCGAGGTGTTCGGCTACAATACCTGGAGCGACGCGGACCGCGCTTTCGACGGCCTGGCGGCCAATATGCGGCGCGGACGGCTGGTCAGCCGCTAGCCGGAAGACAGTTCACGCGCCCGTTTGAGCGCGGCCGCGACGGCGGCGCGGGCTGCCTGGTCCAGCCCGGCGTCGGCTGCGGCCCGAAGGCCTGCCTCGGTCGTACCGCCGGGAGAGGCGATGCGGGCGATCAGTTCGGCGAGGCTTTCATCCGGCGATCCCGCCGCCGCTGAACGCACCGCCCCGCGCGCCAGCCGCACGGCCTGATCCGCACCCAGCCCCGCCTCGATCCCGGCCTCGGCCAGGGCGCGGGTGAAAGCGTGGATATAGGCGGGCCCCGACCCGGCGACGGCGGTCGCGGCGTCGATCTGGTCCTCATCCGGCAAATCCACCACATCGGCCAGGGGCCTAAACAGCGCGCGCGCGAGGTCGGCCGCACGGACGTCGGCCGACCAGAGGGCGGCCACGCCCTGGCCCTGGGCGACAGCCGTCGTGGGCATGAGGCGGGCGACCGGCCGCTGAAGCGCGGTCCCGAGGTCGTGGGCGCGCACCCCGGCCATGACCGACAGAATGACGGCGTCGGACGCCAGATGGTCCGCCAGCCCCTCGACCGCACCGCGCCAGAGGGCGGGCTTGACGGCGATCACCACGACCCTCGCCGCAGCGATGGCTGCGGGTGCCGGATTCAGGGCTGCGCCGGCGCGAGCCGCCCGGTCGGCCACGGACTTGCGAGAGGGCGTCGTGATCATCAGACGACGTGGATCGACAGGACCATGGTCAAGCCATCCCTCGACCATCGCCGAGCCCAGCCGACCGCATCCGATCAGCAGCACCGGGATCTCGGCGACAGGTATTTCGGTGAGAGGCTGGATCATGGACCCGATCCTATACCGCTCCGGTCAGGGACGATATCCGCCTTGCGGTCCGATCAGGCCGTGCCGATGGTCTCGAACAGACAGGCGTCGATGGCGTCCTGGGGCTTCTTCGACCCGCGGATCATGAAGTCAAATGCCGGATAATAGCGATCGGCCGTCTCGACCGCCGCATCGATCATCGACGCAGCCTGGGCCAGGGTCGGCCGCTCGCCGTGCGGCAGGGCGAGAGAATGACGGAAGACGATTTCTCCATCCTCGGACCAGACCTCGAAATGACCCATCCAGGTGCGCTGGTTGACCAGCGAAACCAGCTCATAGGCGGCGTTCCGGCGCGCCCGGGTGGCGCGCAGGTCCAGCGCGCAACACAGTTGCAGGCAGTCCCCCTCCGGCCGCCAGGCGAACCAGAGTTCATAGTCCTTCCAGTCGCCGGCCAGGGCGAAGGCCAGGTCGCCGTCGTCCGTGCGGTCGAACGGCAGGTTTTCGGCATTCAGGACATGCTCGACCACGTCGAGCGGATCGAAAGGAACATCGACCTCTTCGGGCCTTACGGCGTCCATTCAGATGTTCCCACTCATATTTGATGCGGCCGATCGCGGCCCCGGGCGCGATTCGTCGCCCTCGCCCGGACGGTAGACGCGTTCGCAGATTCGGCTCAACCGGCTGCGTCCCCGGCGGGAGTTCCGGCTGTGGACGTTCCCGCCGCAGGCTTTTTCGTCTTGCCCGGGCCGGCCTTCAGGGTGGCGATCTCGGCGCGCAGGACGGCGATCTCGGCCTTCAGGGCGTCGAACTCGTCGCGGCGGACCAGGTCCATTTCGGCGGCCATACGATCGGTCTGGGCCCGGAACGCCGCCCTGGCCTCATCGCCTGCCGCCTGGGCCAGGCCCATGGCGCCGGTGGTGATCTTGGCGAACTCGTCCAGAATCGGGTTGCGCGTCTGCATGTCGGTCTCCGGGCCGGACATCGCCGGCAGGGTTAAGGAAGGGTCAGCCGATATGGTGAACGAAACCTTACCGTCGACATCGGTTATACCGCCTGCTGTGGCGAAGACGAGGCCGATAGCGCCACACCCCCGGGCTTGCTAAACGCACACCATCCACTGTCCGGAGCGCCCGAGTGATCTTCCCCGAATTCGACCCGGTCCTGTTCAACCTCGGTCCCCTGCCCATCCGCTGGTACGCCCTGGCCTATGTCGCCGGCATTGTGCTGGGCTGGTGGTACGCCGGACAGCTGATCAAGCGGGCGCGGCTGTGGGCCCCGGCAAAGCCGCCCCTCAGCTCGGTGCAGCTGGACGATCTGGTGATGTGGATCACCCTCGGCATCATCCTGGGCGGACGGTTCGGCTATGCCCTGTTCTACAAACCCGTGATGTTCGCGCAGTTGTTCACCGGCGACAGCCTGGGCGAGCGGCTGGAGCTGTTCCAGCTGTGGACCGGCGGCATGTCGTTCCACGGGGGCCTGATCGGCACGACACTGGCGGTCGTCCTGTACTGTCGCGCCAAGGGGTTGCGCACCCTCAGCGTCGGGGACATGGCCCTCGCCACCGCGCCGATCGGCCTCTTTTTCGGGCGACTGGCCAACTTCATCAATGGAGAACTGTGGGGCCGACCGACCGACGTGCCCTGGGGCATCAACTTCTGCAATAATCATGCACGCGACATCTATGGCCAGACCTGCGCGATCATGGTCGAATCGGGCGTGGTCGTCGGTCCGGGCGATGTGGTGCGTCACCCCAGCCAGCTCTATGAGGCCGGGCTGGAGGGGTTGCTGCTGTTCCTCCTGCTGGCCGCAGCCATCTGGGCGTTCAAACTGTTGTCCAAGCCGGGCTATGTCGCCGGCCTGTTCCTGCTGGGCTATGGCCTTTCACGGGCGGCGCTGGAGACGGTGCGTCAGCCCGACGCCGGTTTCGAACATCTGCCGCTTGGCCTGACCATGGGAATGATCCTGTCGCTGCCGATGATTGCGGTCGGGGCCTGGCTGGTCTGGCGGGCGTGGAGCCGGCCGCCGGTCGTCGACTGAACCGTGACGGCCCCCGAGACCATGGGCCTGAAGGCGCGGCTGGCGCGCGAGATCGCCCTGACCGGACCGATGACCGTGGCCGACTATGTGGTTCGCTGCCTGCATGATCCGACGGACGGCTACTACGCCGCCCGGCCCGCTCTTGGCGAGGGCGGCGACTTCATCACTGCCCCGCTGATCAGCCAGATGTTCGGCGAACTGCTCGGCCTCTGGGTGGTGGAGACCTGGACCCGGCTCGGGGCGCCCGAGCGATTTCGGCTGGTCGAGGTCGGCCCCGGGGACGGGACCCTGATGCAGGACGCCCTGCGCGCCATGGCGGGGGCCGCACGACTGGCGCCAGGGCTGCTGGAGGCCTGCGACCTGATCCTGATCGAACCCAGCGCGCCGCTGCGGGATCTGCAGGCGCGGCGTCTGGCCACGGCCGACATCGCCCCGCGATGGGTCGCCTCGCTGGACCGGATCGAGACCGACGCCCCCGTCATCCTGATCGCCAATGAGGTGCTGGACTGTATGCCGGCGCGCCAGTTCGTGCGGACCGAAGACGGCTGGGCTGAGCGATGCGTGGGCGTGACCGACGACGGCGATCTGGTCTTCGGCCTCGTCGGCGTCACCGGCGGGTCCGGGACGCCGGAGATCGATATCGAGGTCGGACAGGTGCGGGAGATCGCCGAACAACAGGCCGCCTTCGGACGCGATCTGGGGCGGTTGATCGCCGAAACCGCCGGCGCCGCCCTGCTGATAGACTACGGCCGCGACCGGGCGGAGGCGGGCGACACGCTTCAGGCCCTGCATCGCCACCATAAGGTCGATCCGCTGGCGACGCCCGGCGAGGCCGATCTGACGCAATGGGCGGACTTCCCGGCGGTGCTCGAGGCGGCGGTCCGCGCCGGCGCCGACGTCTCCGGCTGTCGGGGTCAGGGGGATTTCCTCAGGGCCCTGGGCATTGAGGCGCGGGCCGAACGGCTGGCCTCCGCCCGGCCGGACGCCGCCCCGGTCATCGCTCGCCAGCTCGACCGGTTGACGGCGGCCGACCAGATGGGGACCCTGTTCAAGGCGGCGGCGATCTTCTCGCCACGCAGCCTGTCAATCCCGGGGTTCGAGACATGAGCGAGCCCCTGGACCCCATCACCCATCCCCTGCTGCAAAAGGCGGGCGTCCTGCACGGCTTCTTCACGCGTCAGGGCGGCGTCTCCACCGGCCTGTATGAGGGCCTGAACACCGGGATCGGCTCCTCTGACGATCCGGCGGCAGTGGCGGAGAACCGGCGGCGGATCGCGGACTGGTTCGGGCGCGGGCCCGACGACCTGGCGGCCTGTTACCAGATCCATTCAGCCATCACCCGGGTCGCTGACACCCCATGGCGCGGCGACCGGCCCGAGGGCGACGCCGTCGCGACCGCGACGCCCGGCGTGATCTGCGCCGTCCTGACCGCCGACTGCGCCCCTGTGCTGCTGGCCGACGCCGGGGCTGGCGTTGTCGCGGCGGTCCACGCCGGCTGGAAGGGCGCCCTGGGCGGGGTGGTGCACAGCGCCGTCACGGCCATGCAGACCCTCGGCGCCCGCCCTGCCCGCACCATCGCCGTCGTCGGTCCCTGCATCGCCCGGGCCAGCTATGAGGTCGGCGTCGATTTCGAGGACAGGTTCACCCACCACGACCCGGGCAGCGCGCGCTTCTTCAGTCCCGGCGCCGCGACCGACAAGCGGCAGTTCGACCTGCCCGAATTCGTCCTGTGGCGTCTGGAACAGGCGGGCGTCGGCGAGGCGGCCTGGACCGGCCATGACACCTGCGCGGATGAGAGCCGGTTCTATTCCAACCGACGCGCCTATCAGCGCGATGAACCCGATTTCGGCCGGTTGATGAGCGCAATCAGCCTGGGCTGAGAATCAGCCGACGGCCGCCAGCTCAGGCGCGCGCGTCACCGTACGCCAGGCCTGCGGGTTGGCCAGCAGGGCGCGAACCAGAAGATTGTTTACGGCGTGGCCGGCCTTATAGCCTTCGTAACGCCCCAGCAGAGGGGCGCCGAGAACATACAGGTCGCCGATGGCGTCCAGCGCCTTGTGACGCACGAACTCACGTTCCATGCGCAGGCCGCCGGGATTCAGGATCTGGCCGTCGTCGATGACGACCGCGTTCTCCAGACTGCCGCCACGCGCCAGACCCGCCTGACGCAGGGCCTGAACCTCGTGGGCGAAGCCGAAGGTGCGGGCGGCCATGATCTCGTTGCGGAAGGTCTCCTCGTCGACGACGAAATCCACGACCTGGTTGCCGATCACGGGGGCGTCGAAGTCGATCTCGAACCGCATCTCGTACCGGTCGCAGGGCAGAAGCGCCGCATGTTTGTCGCCGTCAGTGACGCGGATGGGCTCAAGGATCTCGATATACTGGACCGGGTTGGACTGGCGGCGGAACCCGGCGCGGTCCAGCAGCTGGACGAAGGGCAGGGCCGAGCCGTCGAGGATCGGCAGCTCCGGCCCGTCGACCTCGACCACGGCGTTGGAGACGCCCAGGGCGCAGAAGGCGGCCATCAGATGTTCGATGGTGGACAGGCGAACCCCGGCCGCATTCTCGATCATGGTGTTCAGCCGGGCGTCGACCACGGCCTCGCCCGACACCCGGATGCGATTGTCACGATCGGCGATGTCGGTGCGAACGAAGACGATGCCCGCACCGGCCGGCGCAGGCCGGATCGCCAGACGGACGCGCTGGCCCGTGTGGACGCCCACCCCGGCGCAGATGGCCGGGGCGACGATCGTCTGTTCGCGATGATCGTGGCGTGGGAACAAGGTTAGATCCGGTGACGGCCGCCTCGGGGAGTGGCGGATGAGGCCAAACTAGGGGCAGCGCTTCAAGGTTAAAACGAAACTCCGGTTTCGGATTGTTTCGTGCGTCGAAGGCCTCCGAACGAAAAACGCCCCGGCGAACCGGGGCGTTCTGGATCAATCCGGCCTGCGGCCCCTAGTTGGCGAGCCGGCGGAGAAAGGAGGGGATCTCAAGCTCATCCTCCGCATCAGGTGCGTCGACCGGCTGGGCGCTGGAGCCCGGGCGCATCTGCGGCGCACTGCGCGGCGCCGGAGCCTCGAACTGCGGCGCGGCATAGTTGGAGGTCGTGCGCGGCTTCTTGCCGAACAGGCTCCAGCCCTGCCGGCGATGATCGCGGTCGTCATGACCGGCATCGGCCGAGGCCGGCGCGTTGCGCTCGAAGTACAGGTCGTCCTGCGTGGGCGCAGCTGCCGTTGCCGTCTGGCGGGCGGGAGCGCGGTCCTGTTCGAAGGCCTCGACCCAGGGATCCACGATCGGCTCCAGAGTCCGGTCCTCGGCGACATGAATGACCGGCTCGGCCGCGCGTTCGGGCGCAGCCGCATAGGTCGGCTGGGCTGCCGGCTGAGGGGCCGGGGTCTCGATCCGGGCCGCAGGCTGACGGACAGGCTCCGACCGGGTCGGTTCAGTCCGCGCGGGCTCGAAACGCGGAGCCTCGGAACGGACGGGCTCGGCCCGGGCCGGCTCAACACGGGGCTCGGGGCGCGACGTCGCATAGGACGGGCCGGCCGGCCGGCGCTGGTCGTGGAAGGCGGTCGTGGCGGTCGGCTCCACCTTCTGGGCCACGCCTTCATCCATGCCTGTGGCGACCACCGAGACGCGGATCTTGCCGTCCAGCGCCGGGTCGAAGGCGGCGCCGAAGATGATGTTGGCGTCGCCGTCCACCTCGGCCGAGATGGCGTTGGCGGCCTCGTCGACTTCCAGCAGGGTCATGTCCAGACCGCCGGTGATGTTGACCAGAACAGCCTTGGCGCCCTTCAGCGACGTCTCGTCCAGCAGGGGGTTGGCGATGGCGTTCTGGGCGGCCAGCAGGGCGCGGTCGTCGCCCGAGGCCTCGCCCGTGCCCATCATCGCCTTGCCCATTTCGGACATGACGGCGCGGACGTCGGCGAAGTCGAGGTTGATCAGGCCCGGCAGGATCATCAGGTCGGTGATCGAGCGGACGCCCGAGTGCAGCACCTGGTCGGCCATGGCGAAGGCGTCGGCGAAGGTCGTGCGCTCATTGGCGACGCGGAACAGGTTCTGGTTCGGAATGACGATCAGGGTGTCGACATAGCGCTGCAGCTCGGCGATGCCGGAGTCCGCCAGACGCATCCGATGACGCCCCTCGAAGGTGAAGGGCTTGGTGACAACGCCGACAGTCAGGATGCCGCGATCGCGCGCGCATTTGGCGATGATCGGGGCGGCGCCGGTGCCGGTGCCGCCGCCCATGCCGGCGGTGATGAAGACCATGTGCGCGCCTTCGAGGTGCGCGTGAATTTCTTCGGCCGATTCCTCGGCGGCGTTCATGCCGACCTCGGGATGGGCGCCGGCGCCCAGGCCTTGCGTGATGGTCTCGCCCAGCTGGATGCGGCGGTCGGTCTTGGCGAACGACAGATGCTGGGCGTCGGTGTTGGCGACGACGAACTCGACCCCTTCAAGGCCGGCGTCGATCATGTTGTTGACGGCATTGCCGCCCGCGCCGCCGACGCCGAAGACGACGATCCGGGGCTTCAATTCCGTCGCTTGAGGACGCACCAGTGAGAGTGACATTTTCGTTCCGACCTTCCGACCCTACCCTCGATCCACAATGCGACGCCCCGCCGATTCGCATTGGTTATGAGCGCGTTAATCAAGCGCTGAACAGGTTAACGCGCCGTTACCGGTTAGCGTGAGTCGGCGCCTGACCAAGGCGCAACGGGCCCCGACCGGTCAAAAAAGTGTTGAGATCGACGAAACAAAAGCTTGGCCGAAAGCTTGGCCGGAAAGACGGCCAAAGAAAAAGGGCGGCCCTTGCGAGCCGCCCTTTCCGTCGATCCGGAGGCGGTGGCCTACCAGATCTTGTAGTTCAGACCGATGTTGAAGCGACGGCCGTAGGGGTCGAAGTTCGAGTACAGGGTCGTGCCCAGATACGGCGCCTGTTCGGCGTCGAAGATGTTGGTCACGCCGGCGCGGAGGGTCACGTCGTCGGTGACGTCGTAGCGGACCGTCAGGTCGTTGCGAACGAAGTCGCCCGTACGCAGGTATTCGACCGGCCGCGAGTCCAGGTTGGCCAGGAAGTCGCGATATTGGCTGATGTCTTGCGACGACTGCCAGTCCGCGATCCAGGTGACGCTCAGGGTGTCGGTAGGAGCCCAGGCCAGACGCGAGGTGAAGCGAACCCGCGGGTAGAACAGGAGGCTGGAGTTCTCGGTGAAGGCGCCGGGGTCGGAGATGTTGGTGAAGAACTTCTGCTCCATCAGCCACGAGCCGTTGATCGAGTAGGTGAAGCGGCCGAAGTCGCGGCCGAACATTTCCGACGAGTCGAGGGCGTAGGTGGCCGTGAAGTCCATGCCGCGCACGCTACGCTTGGCGTAGTTGATCGAGCCCTGGATGAAGCCGCCGATCGGGTCGCCCGTGGGGGCGCCGACCTTGAAGGCCTCGGACCGAAGCTGGGCCGTCGTGCCGGCCGCCGCAGGGTTGTTGCGGAAGATGGTCGAGCAGGCGGCGGCGTTCAGGGTCGGACCGTTCACGCAGTTCGAAGCCGCAACCGGGGCCGAGACGGCCGCGATCACATTGGTGATCTCGATTTCATAGTAGTCGAGCACCAGGCTGAAGTCCGGAATGAAGCGCGGACGCAGGACCGTCGAGAAGGTGAAGGACTCCGACTCTTCCGGCTGCAGGAACGGGTTGCCGCCGTTCACGCCGGCCACGCCCGATGCGTACAGCGGGTTGTAGTCGTCGTCCGGCGAGGCCGTGGTGCCGGCGAAGTCGTAGGTCAGACCCTTGGCAGCCGCAAGCGCCGTACAGTTGGAGATCCGGTTGGCCTTGATGTCGGCGGCCAGGCCGGCGGCGTTGATGTTGCGGGTATCGCAGGGATCAGAGAAGCCGTTCGAGAAGGTCTGCGACTGGGGCGAGAAGTTCTCGCCCAGCGACGGCACCCGGATCGAGGAGTTGAAGCTGGTCTTGAAGGCGATGTCCGAAACCGGACGATAGACCAGGTTCACGCCATAGACGTCGACGTTGCCCACGGTGGTGTAGTCCGAATAGCGGTACGAACCGCTGAGTTCGGCGTACTGACCGAGGAAGGAGTCGCGGAACAGCGGGATCGACAGTTCGGCGAAGCCTTCGTTCGACTCATAGGAGGCTTCCGGGAAGTCGGCGCCGGTGTTCAGGAACAGCCAGCGATCGCCGGTGTCCGCCGAACGACCAATGCCCTGCGTCGATTCCTTGCGATATTCGCCGCCGAGGGCGACGCCGATCGGACCAGCGCCCCAGAAGTCCCAGAGCTGGCCGGACACCGAGAAGATGGCGTCGTGCTGCTCGTTCTCTTCGCGAACGGTGATGAAGGCCTTCACATAGTCGAGAGCTTCTTCGGACTGGTTGCCAGCGCCGAAGATGTTCAACGGCACGCACTGGCTCAGGGCGGCAGCGCCCGTCGCATAGTCGCGCAGGTCGTTGTTGCCCCAGTTGTAGTCATAGGGCGAACCCCCGCTGGCAGCGATCAGCCTGGCCCGGCAAACGATCTCGCCGGGACGGCCATTGACGCGGCCGGCGGTGTCGACGACGGCGTCGGCGGCCAGGGCGAAGCGCAGGACGTCAACGCCGTTCTCCTGGTTGACGTTCTCCATCTTGCCGTAGGTGTAGGCCGCATCCCAGCTGAAGTTCTTGATGAACAGAACCTGGTCGTAGTCGCCGTTGAGGCGGCCGACATAGCGCATCAGTTCGCGGGTGTTGTCCTGGAAGCGCTGCGGGCCGAACATCCGGTGGTCAGCCCAGGCGCGGGCCGTCTGTGTGGTCGGGGCGCCCGGCGCCGTCAGCGTCGGGCTGGCGTAGTTCTGGACCATGTTGGACGCAATCGCGGCCTTGACGTTGGCCGGCAGGAAGGCGTTGTCCGAGTAACGCAGACGGAAGGAACTGGTCCCCCGGATCTCGTTGGTCTCGTCGGCAGCCTGAAGGTCCGACAGATAGACATCGAAGAAGGTCGGCTGGGAGATGTCGACCGTATTCTCGGTCACGTATTTGGCTTCCAGCGAGGCGGTGATCGAGTCGCTGATCTTGAAGGTGCCGCCGACCTGGTAGCGCTGCGACTCCGATTCCGGCAGGCGGCTTTCCGTCGAGAACAGGGCGGGGTGTTCGCCGTCGCCGCCGATGGTGAACGGACGGCTGGCGCCGGTGGCGCCCAGACGTTGACCGAAGTTGGCCAGGCGGGCGGTCGTGCCCGTGAACCAGTAGGTCTTGGCCGGGTCAACCGAATAGCAGGCGGCCGAGGTCGAAGCCGTGCAGGACTGGATCGGAACCAGCGGATTGTTCAGGGCCGAGGGCTGCTGGTTGTTGGCGATGGTCAGCGAACCCCAGCGCGGACGATCCAGACGGGTCATCGCATTGCTGGTGATCAGGATGGAGTCGAGGATGCCGTCATAGATCGGGCCGTTGGCGGCCGCGGTCGGATCGGCGTCGATGCCGAAGATCGTCGGCGCGCGACGGATCCAGTCGACGTCCAGCGAGGTGACGGCGTCAAGGGTCTCGTATTCCGCGTGGGCGTACAGGTTCAGACGATCGTCGAAGAAGTTCTTGCCGATCAGGCCCGAGATACGCTTGGATTCCTGTCCGTCCTCGTTGATCCAGGCGTAGTTGGCGTCGATCTCGGCGCCTTCATAGTCCTTGCGCAGCACGAAGTTCAGCACGCCGGAAACGGCGTCCGCGCCGTAAACCGAGGAGGCGCCGCCGGTGACGATCTCGATGTTTTCGATCATCAGGCGGGGGATGGTGTCGATGTCGACGGCCAGCGAGCCGGCGCCCGAGCCGACGTGACGCAGGCCGTCCACGAGGGTCAGGGTGCGGCCGGTGCCCAGCGAACGCAGGTTCGGCAGCGACAGGCCGCCGTCGTTCAGGCCCGAGCCGGTGGTGTCCGAAGGCACCAGCGAGTTCGACAGGGCCGGGATAGTGGCCAGATAGTCGACCACGGTCGACAGGCCGGTTTCCAGCAGCTGGTCGCGGCTGACCTGGATCAGCGGGGTCGGGGCGGTGGTCGGGTCGCGACGGATACGCGAACCGGTGACGACCACTTCCTCGACGACGTCGCCGTCAGGACCGGCAGCCGGCGTGGATTGTGCGAATGCGGGGGCCGAGACGGCGAGAACGCCGGCCAGGATTGTGGTCCCGAAGAGATAGTTGCGCTTCAAATTCATTTTGGAATGGCCCCAACCGTTGAACTGCGATCGCGCGCCGAAGGGAGTCGGAGCGCATCTTGAGTTTGGCTTAGAGGATTATGGGGGGCGGGCAACCTTTGGGGCCGCAATGCGGCCACTTCCCGACGTTTCTGTTACCAGTAAGTCACAGCGCAGACACACGCGGGCGACAATGCGGCGACGCCCGCCGCCTTCGGCGGCGTGCTGCAAGGGCGAAACCGGCGCGCCGGCCGTTTGCCGATCAGAGGTTTTCGCGGATCCAGCCGGCGGCGCGGGCCACCAGATTGCCCTGGTGGGCGCGAGGCGCATCGGCGGCTGTGATCTGACGCGCCATCAGCTTGCGCGCCGACACGGCCTCGCGCGGACCATAGGCGGCCCGCAACAGGACGCCGGCCGAGGCGCAGAAGGCCGGGCCGGACGCCGCATCGGCCAGGTGGGGGGCCCGCTGCGGCCGCCCGAGCCGCACCGGCCGGTCGAACACCCGGATGGCCAGCTCCCGCACGCCGTTCAACTGGCTGGCGCCGCCCGTCAGGATCACGCCCGCGCCGGGATCCAGACCCGCGCCCGAGGCCTTCAGCCGGTCGCGCAGCAGCTCCAGCGTTTCCTCGACACGCGGGGCGATGACGGTCTTCAGCATGGCGCGGGGCACGACGACCGACCCGGCAGACGGATCCTCGCCGCGCGCCGGCGCCTCCAGCATCTCGCGATCTTCATTGGGGCCGGCCATGGCCGAGCCGTGCAGGGTCTTGAGCCGTTCGGCGCCCGCCTTTGACGTCGACAGGCCGCGCGCGATGTCGGCCGTGACGTGGTCGCCGCCGATGCTGAGGGACTCTATATGCAACAGCGACTTTCCGCCCCACACGGCTGCGCTGGTGACGCCGCCGCCCATCTCGATACAGACGCAGCCCAGGTCCATCTCGTCATCCTCAAGGGCGGCGAGCGACGAGACGACGGGTGCGGCGGCGACCCCCTGAAGGTCGAGATGAGCCAGTTCCAGACAGTGCCCCAGGGCGGCGAAGGCGCTCTCGGCCATCGACACCACCAGAAGGTCCAGTCCGAGCGAATTGCCCCGCATGGCGCGTGGATCGTGGACGCCGCGTGCGCCATCCACCGACCAGGCCACCGGCAGGACATGGATCGGCCGGCGATCCGGCAGGCGAAGCGTGGCCAGGGCCATGCCGATCGCACGCGCCAGGTCGGCGTCCCCGACCGGATGGGCGCCCAGGGACACCCGGGCCTGCAGCCGGTGACTGCGCATCTGGCCGATGGCGGTGGTGACCACGACGCCCGAGACAGGGCTGCCGGCTGAGCGTTCAGCCCGCTCCACGGCGCGGCCGATGGCCTGGGCCGCCTCGTCCATATTGATGATGGCCCCGCCCTTGACGCCCCTGGACTGGACATGGCCGGCGCCGGCGACCCGGATGGTGTGGTCGGCATGCCGCACGCCGTCGGGCTTCATGATGAAACAGGAGACCTTGGACTGGCCGAGATCGAGGGCGGCGACAACCGGGGCGCGGGCCCGGGTCGGATCGGTCGGGGTCTGGCCCTTGCGCGTGTTCATCGTCTTGGAGCCCTGCATGGTCAGCCGGCGACGGGCGCGACGGCGCCAGGTCTGACCGCGATGGTGTCCGGCGCCCGCATGTCGACGCGGGCGAAGCCGAGATCGAGCAGCCGCTCGCGCTGGTCCAGGGCGTCGAGCCGGATCAGGGCCGATTCCTGACCCACGGCCGGAAGCTGGATCAGGCTGCCGTCCTTGAGCCGCAGGTCCCAGCGACGTTCATCCACCCGCACCAGGGCGTCGACGCGCCCCATCAGGCGCGGGCGCTGGTTCAGCAGGGGCAACAGGGCGGCGGCTGCGGCGTCGGCGCCCTTGCCGACGATCAGGGGCAGTTGCGGATAGCGGCCCGGGTCAGCGCCCTCGATGACCCGGCCATTGCTGTCGATGACGACGGCCTTGCCGCCCGTTTGCCAGACGGCGAGGCGGTCATGCTCGACCACCTCGATGATCAGGGTGTCGGGCAACAGGCGCACCACCCTCGCCTCCTTGACCCAGCTCACGGCGGCGACCTGTTTGTGCAACTGGTCCAGATCGAGGCTGGTGATCGGCTGGCCGGCATACAGGTTCAGGGATTCACGGATCGCCGGGGTCGCCTCGGCCGAGGCTCCGGTGATGTGGACCCGGCGCAGGGACAGGCCCAGGCCGGTCGTCGCGGAGTCGAGGCTGTGACGGATCGAGGCGCCGATGCGCTCGGCCCGGGCCCCGGTGGCCAGGACCACGGCCAGGACGCCGAGCCCGGCGAGGATGCAGATGACCACCGCACGCGGCGACAGGTCCAGCTTCCCGATCGCGGCGAATTTTCCCGGCACGCCGGAGGCATGACGCGGCGCGGCCGAACGGGCGCCGGGTTTGCGCCCGGAGTTGCGCCCCGAGTTGCGATTGGCTGCGGGCGCCGCGCCCTGGCGCCGACCGCCGCGAACTACCGCGGGCATGAGGCGTCCTCCACCATCCACTGAACCAGTTCAGGATATCCCATGCCGACATGGGCGGCCTGCTCGGGAACGAGGGAGGTCGGGGTCATGCCGGGCTGGGTGTTGACCTCCAGCAAGACCAATTCGTCCTTAACATCGTCATAACGGAAGTCGGTCCGCGACACGCCGCGACACCCCATGGCGACATGGGCCGCCTCGGACTGCCGCAGGGCCGCCTCGAACACGGCGGGGGGCAAGACCGCCGGCAGGACATGCACCGAGCCGCCCGGGGCGTATTTGGCTTCGTAGTCATAGAACCCCTTCACCGGGGTGATGTCGGTGACGGTCAGGGCGCGCGGCCCGGACTTGTCCCCAAGAACCGTCACGGCCAGTTCCTTGCCGGGGATGAACGGCTCGACCATCACCTGTTCGCCATACGCCCAGCCGGGCGCACCGACCTCGGTGGCGAAGTCGTTTGATCCCTCTCGCACCAGATAGACGCCGACGGACGACCCCTCGGCATTCGGCTTGACGACATAGGGCGGGTCGATGACGTGGCGGCGGGCGACCTCGTGCCGGTCGAACAGCCCACCGCCGGGCACCTTCAGCCCCGCCGCCTTCAGCACCGCCTTGGACTTGTCCTTGTCCATCGCCAGGGCCGAGGCCAGGACGCCGGAATGAGTATAGGGGATCCGCAGGGTCTCGAGCACGCCCTGGACGCAGCCGTCCTCGCCCCAGGCCCCATGCAGGCAGTTCAGCACCACGTCCGGCTTGATCAGACCCGACAACACATTGGCCAGGTCGCGACCCGCGTCCACGCGGCTGACGCGCACGCCCTGCCGCTCCAGCGCCTGCGCGCACTGCTCGCCGGAGGTCAGCGACACCTCCCGCTCGGCTGAAAGACCGCCCATCAGGACGGCGACATGAAGGTCTTCGAATGCGCGGGTCATGGGCTCTCCGATTGCAGCCGAGATGTTTAACAGGCCGTCAACCCTGACGCGCCCAGCCCTGGATAAATTGGTGTTGATCCGACCAATCGGCCCATGTTGCCTCGGCCCAGCGGCGGACCGCGGCCCGATGCGCCTCCGGCTCGGCGACGCCCGCCACATTCGCCACCGTCAGGATATAGGCCCGGCGCGCTGGAAGTTCGGGCAGTTCAGCCTTTCGCGCGGCGAAGGCCTGCATGACGGAACTGGCCTCTTCGCCCGACAAGCCCTGTTCAAGTTGCACCCAAAGCCCCGCCAGATGCAGACCGACCGACTGGATCGCCCGGCGCGAGCCGTCGCCCGGGTGCTGCACGGCCCATGCATCGACGCTGAGACAATGGATGGGCATAAGGTCGGGATTCGAGAACTCACGGCCGATGACCTCGTTGAATGCCGCCCAGCAGGCCGGGCTGGAGGTCATATAGGCGTGGGTCGGTCCATCGACGCCCGGAAGACACGAGCCGCAGCCGGGGCAGGTCTGGAACTCAGCCAACTCGGCCGATCCGCCTGATCTCCCACTCCAGCTGAACGCCGGTCTTTTTCAGGACGTCCGCCCGCACCGCCTCGCCCAGGCCTTCGATGTCGGCGGCGGTGGCCTCGCCGGGGTTGATCATGAAGTTGGAATGGAGGTCGCTGAACATGGCCCCTCCCCCGGTCTCCACGTGCAGTCTGCCGCGCCAGCCGGCCTCGTCGACCAGTTTCCACGACGAATGGCCGGGCGGATTCTTGAAGGTCGAACCGCCGGTCTTTTCGCGGATCGGCTGGGTGGTTTCGCGGCGGCTGGTGATCTCGGTGATGCGGGCCTGGACGGCGGCGGGATCGTCCGGCGTTCCGCGATAGACGGCCTCGACCCAGATGATGTCGGCCGGCGCCTGCGAATGGCGATAGGTGTAGCCGAAGTCGGCCAGGGCGTAGTCGACCCGCTCGCCAGACCGCGTCAGCCCCCATGCCGAGACCAGAACATCCTTGGTCTCGGCGCCGTAGCAGCCGGCGTTCATGGTCAGCGCCCCGCCGACCGTGCCCGGAATGCCGGCGTAGAATTCCAGCCCCGCCAGCCCCGCCTTGGCGCTGGCCTTGGCCACCATGGAGTCCAGCGCGCCGGCGCCGGCCGTGATGACGTCGCCCTGGGTCGTCACCTGCGCCCAGGGGCGCCCGGCCAGGCGGATGACCACCCCCTCGACCCCGCCGTCGCGGACGATGACGTTCGACCCGACGCCCAGCACGGTGACCGGGATCGCCGGGTCCAGCGCCTTGAGGAAATCGGCCAGATCGTCGGCATCGGCGGGAATGAACAGCGCCTCGGCGGCGCCGCCGACCCGGAACCAGGTGAAGGGGGCCAGCGGTTCGTCCCGCAGAAGCTTGCCGCGAACGGGGGGAAGGGTGATCTCGGTCATGCGGATTCGATGTCGGTTCGGGAAAAGTCGTCGCCCTTGTAGAGCATGGGCGCACGGGCGTGGCGGGCGCAGGCATAGGCGAAACAGTCGCCAAAGTTGAGCGCGGCCGGGTGACGACCCTTGCCGAAGCGGGCGTGGGCGCGGATCGCCTCGCGTCGCGCCTCGGCGGGTATGTCGACCACCTCGATTGCGAAGCTCTTCAGAAAGGCTTCAACGGCGGCTTCGCTATCGGCGATGTCCAGCGTCAACCGACGCGCGACGGCGAGCACCGTCTCCCAGACCGCCATCGGGGATGTGGTCCGTCGCGGATAGGTCGCCAGGCGCGCGTAGAGTGCGCCCGCGTCCTCTTCTTCGGTCAGGAGGGACGTAAGCGCCGAAGCGTCCACGAACATTAGTCGTCCTCATAGAGGCTGTCGATCCAGGCCTTGTCCACGGGCAGGCCCTCGTGGGGGTTGCCCCGGGCCACCAGGGCGCGGGTGAAGGCGAGGCCGCGCTCTACGAAGTCAGACGGCGTTTCGACCTGCTCCAGCTGGTGGCGCAGGGCGCGACGCACCACCTCGGTCTTGCTGATCCCCCCGATGCGGCTCAGGCGTTCGGCCATCCGATCGACCTCGGGATCCTTCACATAAAGGGCCATGACAGCGCTCCGGGATATACCTCTTGCCTCGATGTATATACTTTCTGGCCAATACAAGCCAGACCCCCTGCAGGAAAGGCTCCGCGCTTTACCCCAGCGCTTCCAGCTGCGCCGGCAGGGCATAGGCCCAGCTGGTGATGTCGCCGGCGCCGAGCAGGACCACCAGATCACCGTCTGACGCCTCCTCGCGGATCACGCGCGGCAGGGCGGTGACGGTCTCCAGCGCCTGGACGCTGCGATGGCCATAGCGGCGGATGCCCTCGACCAGGGCGTGTTTGTCGACCCCCTCGATCGGCTGTTCCCCCGCCGGATAGACGTCGGCGACGATGACGGAGTCCGCATCGGAGAAGGCGGTCGAGAATTCGTCCATCAGGTCGCGCAGCCGGGTGTAGCGGTGCGGCTGGACCACGGCGATGACCCGGCCCGAGCCCTCGGCCGTCTGGGTGACCTGACGCGCGGCCTTCAGCACGGCGGCGATCTCCACCGGATGGTGGCCATAGTCGTCGATGATGCGGACCCCCCCGACGACTCCGGTGGTGGTGAAGCGCCGCTTGACCCCTCCGAATCCCGACAGACCTGCCTTGATGGCCTCATCGGAGACATCCAGCTCGCGCGCCACCGCAATGGCGGCCAGGGCGTTGGCGACATTGTGCCCTCCGGCCATGGGCAGGTGCAGGCCATCGATCCGCGTCGCCTCGCCGGCCCCCTGGAAAACCACATCGAAGCGGCAGCCGTCGGCGGCCATGTCCACGTTCTCGGCCCGGACCTGGGCCTGGGGGTTGAGGCCATAGGTGACCAGCCGCCGATTATCGATCGAGGCCACCAGCTTCTGCACCTCGGGATGATCCAGGCAGACGGCCGCGAAACCATAGAAGGGGATGTTCTCGACGAAATCGACGAAGGCCTTCCGCACCGCGTCGAAGTCGCCGTAGTGGTCGAGGTGCTCCGGGTCGATGTTGGTGACGATGGCCACGGTCGACTTCAGCCGCAGGAAGCTGCCGTCGCTCTCGTCCGCCTCGACCACGATCCAGTCGCCGTCGCCGACCTTGGCGTTGGTGCCATAGGCGTTGATGATCCCGCCGTTGACCACCGTCGGGTCCAGACCGGCCGCATCCAGCAGGGCCGCGACCATGGAGGTCGTCGTGGTCTTGCCGTGGGTGCCCCCGACCGCGATGGAGAACTGCAGCCGCATCAGCTCGGCCAGCATCTCGGCCCGACGCACCAGCGGGATGCGGCGCTCGCGGGCGGTTTTCAACTCGGGGTTCTCGGCCTTGACCGCTGTCGAATAGACCACGGCAGAAACGCCCTCGCCGATATGGGCGGCATCGTGGCCAATGAAGATGCGGGCCCCCAGCTTCTCCAGCCGCTCGGTGTTGGCCGACGCCTTCGCGTCCGAGCCCTGCACCGAATAGCCGATCTTCAGCATGATCTCGGCGATGCCGCTCATGCCGATGCCGCCGATACCGACGAAGTGAACAGGACCGAGGTCGAACGGAACGGGGCGAAGGCGAGCAATCATGAAAGCGTCATAGCGACCTCATTTGGCCGATGAAACCCGCCATGCGCGCATTGTGAAGCGCCCCCGGCGGACCGGCTATGCGCATCACGGTCGAGGCCGGCGGCTCAGGCGGCGAATCGTCCTGCAGCCGCGTTCGGTCGGCTGATCCTGAACTGACGCACCAGCCCGGCCAGTTCAGCGGCATCGTGCGCCAGGTTGGTGCTGGCCGCCGTGGACTCCTCCGCCATCGCGGCGCTGTGCTGGGTCGCCTGGTCCATTCTGGATACGGCCTGATTGATATCGGCGAGCGAGGCGGCCTGCTGCTGGGCGGCGGCCACGATTTCCGACATGAGGGCGCTCAGGGCAGAGACCTTGCCGGCGATGGCGCTCAACGCGCTGCCCGTCGTGCCGACGACTTCAACGCCTTCATCGACCTGGCGCGCGCTGGCCGCAACCAGCGACTTGATCTCGCGGGCCGCGTTGGCCGAGCGTTCCGCCAGGGCCCTCACCTCGGTTGCGACTACGGCGAAGCCGCGCCCGGCATCGCCGGCCCGGGCCGCCTCCACTCCGGCGTTCAGGGCCAGAAGATTGGTCTGGAAGGCGATTTCGTCGATCACACCGATAATCTGCCCGATCTGTTCCGAAGAGCGCTGGATGTTGGCCATCGCCGTGATGGCAAGGGTCACCGCCTCGCCGCTGCGAAGACCCTCGACCTCTGCGGAGGCCACCAGGCTGCCCGCCTCGGTCGCCTTTTTCGACGTGGTCATCACCGTGGCGGTGATTTCCTCAAGTGACGCCGCCGTCTGCTCCAGGGTCGAGGCCTGATGTTCAGTCCGCTGCGCCAGGTCGATCGAGGCCGCGCTGATCTCGCCGGCCGAAGTGCTGATGCCGCCGGCATTCTGATCCAGAACCCGCATCGCCTGCTCGATCTTGTCAAGCGCCGCATTGAAGTCGTCCCGAAGGGCGACATAGGCCTGCGGGAACCTTGCGTGGATGCGATAGTCCAGCTCGCCCCGCATCAGGGACGCGAGTCCACGCGCCGTCTCGGTCACGACCAGGGCCTGTTCCTCCTGCAACGCCCTGTCGCGGGCGGCGGCCTGTTCCATCAGGGCCCGGTCGTGGGCTGCGGCCGCCTCGCTGAGGGCTCGCTCGCGCGCCGCAGCCTGTTCCGCCGCCGCCTCGCGTACCCTGGCGGCTTCGGAGTCGGCGGCCCGGGCCGCATCGCTGGCCTCGGACGCGGCCTTCATGCTGGCGGCGTTGATGCCGAACATCGACACTGTGCTGATGGCGACCCAGGCCAGAACTGCGGCCTCGGCGATGAGGATCACCGCATGGATGCCCACGCGCAGGAGGCTTGCGGAGCCGGGGAAGACCATCTCCGGCATGACGAAGCTGAGCACGAGGTGATGGACCGCCACCGTGGCCGCTCCGGCCAGGATCGCCCGCCAGTCACAGAAGATGATCGTCGCCGCGAGGGCGGCGAAATAGAGCATGTGCATATCGAGCTGGAACGGCGTGTCGCGGGATCCCGCGACGATCAGGGACACCTGCCCCATCAGCAGGATGCACTGGACTGCGCGGCCCATGGCCCCGTGCCCGACAAGCAGCAACACGGCCGTCATCACGGCGGCCAGCCCCACGAAGGGGGTAACGCCCCAAAGGCCGGCCGACGCGCCCGAAATCAGCGATACCCCCGCCCCGACCAGAGCGAGCAGCCAGGACAGCCCAACGACGATCGTAGCCCCGCCCCGACGCTGGCCGTCCAGCGTTCCAGCCTGAAAGATCATTCGATATTTCCTTGCGATGTACAGTCGGCGACCCTCGGATCGAAGATCGCCCACGCCCCGTTCCGGCTCAGTTGGCGACCGACATCCACCCCGCCGTAGACCACGACGATGTTCCAACGCCCTGTGCGGGACACGACGCCGGCTGCGTCAGCGGCGGCCTGAACCCGGGCAGCACTCCACCACACCGGGAAGGCGGCGGCCACCACGAACGGCGACCGCGGCTGGGCGGCGACGGCAAGGGCGGGGATCAATGCCCCGAAGATCGCCAGGACGCCTATAGCGATGGTTCTGTATTGACGGGCCGCCCGCATCCGCTCCCTCCAGACATCCGAAGATGCAGCAGCCTGCCAAATCAAAGTTAAGAATTCATAGTGATTTCGCGCGCTCTACGAGCATGGGGTTGCTTTAATCTTGCGTGGTGATTTCGGTTTTCGCCCAAAGATCAATGGGCATTGGCGGACCAGGAAGGCTTGTTGCCTGGATCGAATAGGGCATCCCTGGACGGACGTCCGCGCCCACAGGAAGTGGTTGTCGCCCGGGCAACTATGGCTGGAGTGTTCGCTCGGGCCGTTCGCACAACCGCCGCTGCGGAGGGGAAGCTCAAAAGGGCCGCGCGGCGTTCGGCTTCCCCTGGCGGCGCCTGAAGCCGCCTCTCCTCTTCAGATGGCAGCGCCCGTCAGAAACCGAAAGCAGGCCCCATCCGCCCGTTCGCCTATCAAGACGAATACTCACCCGAGGAGGGGGCAGGAATTCTATGTCCACGAGCCTGCTGGCTACACCTGTCCTGTCGTCCGCCGTTGTCGCGACAACAGCGCCGGCGACCGCCCGGTCCGCCGATGATGAGCGAAACTTCGTCGATATGGGCAAGAGCGCCGATGCGGTCGCGATGGCCTCGGGCGCATTGCCCGTCAAGGCCGTCTACGAACCCGCTCCGACCTCCTCTCGCGCGGTCCATCCAGACCTGGCCCCGGCGCGCGCCTTCGCCGTTCTGCGGCTGAAACCCCAGCCGGCGAACTCGTAGTGAGCGGGCTCAGGCATGTCTGGGTCGCGCTACTGCTGGCCGCCGCCACTCCGCTCACAGCCTGCGCAGGTGAGGACGACAGCCTGAGGCTGGTTCATGCCGATGCGTTCTCGATCGTCTTCATGAAAGACGCCGGTGACGGCATGCCTCGAGCCGCCGCCAGCAGAGACGTCAGCACCTATACCTTCTTCGAGGCCCCGACACGGCTCGGGCAAACCTCGGAGTGGGACACCCGCATCAGCGTGACGCGGGTCGATTGTGACGCGGCAACGCTCGGCGACAGGCATCACCAGATTTTTCTGTCCGACGTGCCGGTCGATGACATGACGCCGCCGTTCAGGATGCGGCCGGCGAACGGGCCGGAAAAGGCAGCCATTCTCGCCTATGCCTGCCACCCCGCAGAGCCGCAGCATCAAACGGTCGTCGCCGACAGGGAAGCCGCCCGCATCTGGGCCAAGGCCGCCTATGCGGCAATGCCGGAGCGGACGCGATGACCTGCCCGGCCTATCCTTCTGTTGGGACTTCCCGCCTGTAACCTCTGGAGGCCGCTTGCCATGTCTGTTTCCCGGACACTGATCGCCCTGCTGTGCACCGGCGTCATCGCCGCTCCCGCCATGGCGCAGCAGGCCGAGGCCGAGCGCGGTCCGCTGCGCGAGGCGGGTGGTTCCGCCGGCTCTTTCACAATGGTTGCCGGCGACATGCCCAGCGCTATCCCGACAACGCCGGTCGAGGTCTGGCAATGGGACTTCTACCGGAGCCCGCTGACGGTCGGTGATCGAACATGGGACACAGCGGCGATGAGGGTTCGCATAGACTGCCAGGCCGGTACGCGCCGGATTCTCCTGGCCGAGACATTTCTGAAGGGAACACAGGTCTTTCGCGTGACCGACGTCGGCCCGGCCGAGCGTTTGACGCCGGGCTCGCAGGGTCACCGCGTCATCCGGATGGCATGCGAGCCCGGATTCGCCGAGCGCCGGCCGACCCACCCCGACCATCGATCTGCAAGGACCCATATGGACCGATACTACCTCGCCCACCCCTGAAAGACGGCCGACGTCAGGCCGTGGTTACGCCGCCTTAACCACAAGGATTCACCATCCAGGCTTCACCTTCCCGAGGCCGCCTTTCATGTCCCCACTCCAGACCGACGTCATCCATCGGGGCGACTGCATCGAGGTGCTGCGGTCCCTGCCCGACGCCTCGGTCGACATGGTCTTCGCCGACCCGCCCTATAATCTGCAGCTGGGCGGCGACCTGCTGCGGCCGGACAATTCGAAGGTCGACGCGGTCGACGACGACTGGGACAAGTTCGACAGCTTCGCCGCCTATGACGCCTTCACCCGCGACTGGCTGAAGGAATGCCGCCGGGTGCTGAAGCCCGAGGGCTCGATCTGGGTGATCGGCTCCTATCATAACGTCTTCCGCCTGGGCTCGGCGATCCAGGACCTGGGCTTCTGGGTGCTGAACGACATCATCTGGCGCAAGTCCAACCCGATGCCGAACTTCAAGGGCACCCGGTTCACCAACGCCCATGAGACCCTGATCTGGGCCGCCCGGTCGCGCGAGCAGAAGCGCTACACCTTCAACTACGACGCCCTGAAGGCCTTCAACGAAGACACCCAGATGCGGTCCGACTGGACCTTCGCCCTGTGCACCGGCGAAGAGCGGATCAAGGACGCCGACGGCAAGAAGGCCCATCCGACCCAGAAGCCCGAGGCCCTGCTGCACCGCGTGCTGATGGCCGCGACCCGACCCGGCGACGTGATCCTGGACCCCTTCTTCGGCACCGGCACCACCGGGGCGGCCGCCCGCCGTCTGGGCCGCAAATTCATCGGCATCGAGCGCGACCCGACCTATGCCGACGTGGCCGAGAAACGCATCGCCGCCGTCGTCCCGGCCAACCCCGAGGACCTGAAGGTTATGGGGTCGAAAAAATCCGAGCCCAAGGTGCCCTTCGGCGCCCTGGTCGAGGCCGGGCTGCTGCGTCCGGGCGACCGGCTGTACTGCCCCAAGGGCGACCGCGAGGCCCGCGTGCGGGCCGACGGCTCCCTGATCTCCGGCGACATGTCCGGATCGATCCACAAACTGGGCGCCCTGTTCGAGAACGCTCCCGCCTGCAACGGCTGGACCTACTGGCGCTTCAAGACGGACCAGGGGTTCAAGTTGATCGACACCCTGAGAATGGAAATCCGCGCGACGATGTAGGGTCGAGATCGCCCGAGCTCACCCTGAGCATAAATGTTCGGGATCGTTGAAGAAATTCATCGACGACGCGGGAACTTCGCACTTGCGGGACCATTGATCTCTTCGGCCCGACAAACCGGGTCGGAGCGCCCGCATATGAAGATCGCCCAGGTCACCCCGCTGTACGAGGCCGTGCCGCCGAAACTGTACGGGGGCACAGAACGGGTGGTCGCCCATCTCACCGACGCCCTTGTCGATCTGGGCCATGAGGTGACCCTGTTCGCCAGCGCCGACGCCCGCACCAGGGCGCGGCTGGTGCCGGTTCGGGATCAGGCGATCCGGCTGGATCCCGCGCCGCTCAAGTCCGACCTGGCGGCGCATATGACCATGCTGGACATGGTGATGGAGCGGATCGAAGACTTCGATGTCGTCCATTTCCACACCGACATGATCCACTTCCCCATGTTCCGGCCCTGGGCGAACAAGACCCTGACCACCCTGCATGGCCGCCTCGACATGAAGGATCTGGCGGGCGTCTATCGCCGCTGGCCGGAGTACAACCTGGTGTCGATCTCCGACGACCAGCGCAAACCCCTGCCCTTCGCCAGCTGGAAGGCGACGGTCCATCACGGCATGCCGTCCGAATCCTACCGTTTCTCGCCGAAATCCGACGGCTATCTGGCCTTCCTCGGCCGTATCTCACCCGAGAAGCGCCCGGACCGGGCCATCGAGATCGCCATCAAGCTGGGGCGGCGGCTGAAAATCGCGGCCAAGGTCGATGCCGCCGATCGCGTCTACTACGAAGAGACCATCCGGCCGATGATCGAGGGCAATCCCCTGATCGAGTTCATCGGCGAGATCGGGGATCACCAGAAGTCGGACTTCCTCGGCGGCGCCGACGCCCTGCTGTTCCCCATCGACTGGCCCGAGCCGTTCGGCCTGGTGATGATCGAGGCCATGGCCTGCGGCACGCCGGTCGTCGCCTTCCGCTGCGGCTCCACCCCCGAGATCATCGAGGACGGGGCGACAGGCTATCTGGTCAACACCATGGAGCAGGCGATTGCGGCCGCAGACCGGGCGCCCTTGCTGGACCGGGAGGCGATCCGCGCCCGGTTCGAACTGCGTTTCTCGGCCACCGCCATGGCCCGGCGCTATCTGGACGTCTATGGCGATCTGCTGGCCCGCCGTCCATTCGCAGAGGCCGCCGTGCCTGAGACGATCACGCCACCGGGGCCTTTGGGAGAAGACCGGAGCTTCGCCTTCGCCCGATAACGACGGCCCAAGCTGAACCATAGGCCGGCTCACTCATTAGATCATGACGACGGCCGGCGACGGCTGCATTCGGGTGAGACGCTCGGGATCAATTCAACCGCGCGGAGGCTTTATGGACGACGGCTATTCGGTCCAGACGACGGCTGCTGAAACCGGCGAGACCGGGTCGCTCGACACGCTTCAGGCGCTGAAGGACGGGGACCTGTTTCTGGTGGCCGACGCCTGGGGGGATCTGAAGGGCGGGGCGGACGGCCTGTTCGACCACGACACCCGGATATTGTCGCGCTTCACCCTGACGGCGGGCGCCGCGCGGCCGTCGCGACTGAGTTCTGCGGTGTCACGCGACAACGTCTTCTTCACCGCCCACACCACCAACAGGCCGCTGCCGCCGATGGGCGGGCGCTCCGCCCCGGCGGGCGTGCTGCATCTCGAGCGCCGTCGCTATCTGTGGTCGGGGCGGATGTACGAGCGGATCAAGATCACCAATCACGGCATCGAGGAGGTGCTGCTTCCCCTGAGCCTCGAATTCGGCGCCGATTTCGCCGACATCTTCCAGGTGCGCGGAACGCTGCGGGACCAGCGCGGGGCGCTGCACGACCCGACCGTCGACGGCCGCCGGGTGCAGTTCGCCTATACCGGGCTGGACGGCGTCCGGCGGACCAGTTGCCTGTCCTTTTCCGAGCCGCCCGCGCGTCTGACCGGAAACCGCGCCGACTTCATGTTCAGCCTGCCGGCCGGACGACACGTCGACCTGTTCATAGAGTGCGGGGCGGACAGCTGCGAGGCGCCTGATCGGGCGCGCTGGCGTCGGAACGCCGTGGAGGCGCGGCTGGCCATGCGGCGCAGACGCCGTCGCGGCGCTTCTGTCCGGGGGACGCGCAATCCCCTGTTCAACCACTGGCTGGACCAGTCGCGCGCCGACATCGCCCTGTTGACGACAGACCTGCCGACCGGCCCCTATCCCTATGCCGGGACGCCGTGGTTCTCAACGCCGTTCGGACGGGACGGCATCATCTCGGCCTGGCAGATGCTGTGGCTGGACCCGTCACTGGCCAAGGGGGTCCTGACCTATCTGGCGGCGCGTCAGGCGACGGAGGTCTCGGCCTTCCGCGACAGCCAGCCCGGCAAGATCATGCACGAGACACGCGGCGGCGAGATGAGCGCCCTGCACGAGGTGCCGTTCGGCCTCTACTACGGCGGCGTCGACACCACCTGCCTGTTCGTCGCCCTTGCCGGCGCCTATACACGCAGAACCGGCGATCTGGACCTGATCCGGCGGCTGTGGCCCAACCTGATCGCGGCGGTCGAATGGATGCGCGACTATGGCGACAGCAATGGCGACGGGCTGATCGACTACCAGCGCGCCGCAGAGACCGGCCTGTCGAACCAGGGATGGAAGGATTCGGAAGACTCCATCTTCCACAAGGACGGCCGCTTCCCGAAGGGGCCCGTCGCCCTGCTGGAGGTTCAGGGTTACGCCTATGCCGCCTGGCAGGCGATGGGCGAACTGGGCGTGTTGCTCAGCGATTCCCGGGCCCAGGCCTGGGAGGATCGGGCCCACGAAATCCGTTTCCTCGTCGAGGACCGGTTCTGGATGGAGGACGAAGGCTTCTACGCCATCGCCCTGGACGGGGACGGCGCGCCCTGCGAGTCCATCGCCTCCAATGCCGGCCACCTGCTGTTCACCGGCCTGCCGACGGCCGCCCGGGCCGAGGCGGTGACGCGCCGCCTGCTGTCCAGCGAGTTCCGCAGCGGCTGGGGGCTGCGCACCCTCGCCACCGGTCAGGCCCGGTTCAATCCGATGAGCTACCACAATGGCTCGGTCTGGCCCCACGACACATCCCTGGGGGTCGCAGGCATGGCGGCCTACGGCGAGCGGGATGCTGCGGCCGTCATCCTTGGCGAGATCTACTCCGCCGCCAGCCATTTCCACATGCGCTTGCCCGAACTGTTCTGCGGCTTCGAGCGTCAGCCGGGCGAACCGCCGATCGCCTATCCGGTCGCCTGTCTGCCCCAGGCCTGGGCGGCGGGATCGGTGTTCCTGATGCTGCAGGCGGCGCTGGGCGTGACGGTGGATGCCCTGGCGAAGACCATCACCATCGACGCCCCCACACTGCCCGCCGGGGTCGAGCGTTTGTCGGTCACCCGTTTGCAGGTCGGCGAGGCGCGGGTCGATCTCGACTTCCGCCGCGTGGACGACCACGTCGTTGTCACGCCGCGCAACCGGTCCGGCGAGCTCAGGATCGTGACGACGCGATAAGCGCCTTGGCGAAGACGGTCGGAAGGCCGTTCAGGGCCTCGCCTTCCGGCAGCCAGATCCAGTCGCCGCCCTGCGCCGCTGCGGTCCCGTCGGCGGTCTGAACCGACAGCGTCAGGGAGAAGTGGGTGAAGACATGTTCGATCGCGCCTGCGTCCCGCCAGTCCGCGTCGACGGGCGGCGTCTCCCCCGGCGCCGCCGACCAGTCGGAGGTCGGCAGACCCAGCATCCCGCCGAGCAGACCCTTGTCCGGCCGCCGCACAAGGGCGACCCGGCCCCGGTCGTCGCGGAGAACCCAGACATGGCCCCGTCGATGCGGGCGGCCGGCCTTTTTCATCTTCAGCGGAAAGCGATCGGGCGACCCCGACTTCAGACCCTCGCAGGCGAAGGCGACGGGGCAACGGTCGCACAGCGGCGACTTCGGGCGACAGACGGTGGCGCCGAGATCCATCAGGGCCTGGGCCCAGTCTCCGGGTCGGTGATCTGTGATGAACATCGCAGCCCGCCGCTTCAGCTCCGGTCGGGCGGCGGGAAGCGGGATCTCGACCGCGAACAGCCGGGCCATGACCCGCTCGACATTGCCGTCCACGACATTGGCGGCGCGGGCAAAGGCGATGGAAGCGACGGCCGCCGCCGTATAGGCGCCGACGCCGGGCAGGCCCAGCAACCCCGCCTCCGTATCGGGGAAAACCCCGCCGTGGTCACGGACCACCGCCCGCGCCCCGGCCAGCATGTTGCGGGCGCGGGCGTAGTAGCCCAGTCCTGCCCAGGCGGCCATGACGTCCCCGTCCTCGGCCGCCGCCAGATCGCCGACCGTCGGCCACCGTGTGGTGAAGGCGGCGAAATAGGGGGCGGCATGGCCCGTCGTGGTCTGTTGCAGCATCACCTCGGACAACCAGACGCGGTAGGGGTCGGGCCGCCCATTCGCGCCCGGCGGCGACCGCCAGGGCAAGGTCCGCGCGTGGACGTCGTACCAGTCGAGCAGGGCGGCGCGGGCGTCAGCGGCGATCATCGGCCGTGGATAGACTGTCCCCGCCGGCCGAACCAGCCGTGCGACTGCGGCGTCAGTCCTGGATGAGGATTCCGGCGGCCCTGAGCTTCCAGATGAACTGGCGCGTGTTGATCACGGATTGCGCCTGGTACTCCCGCCAGAGCGGCAGACGGTCTTCGCTGATCTCGATTGCATATCCCGCCGTTTCGACCCGCAGCCGTCCGGAGCGAACGAGCGACTGAAGATGTCGGCGGACGGTTTCCTGCGGCATTTTCAGCCCGGAAGCGATGGCGGCTCCGCGCACCGGCCCCATCCGGGGTCGGCCCAGGGCATCAGAAGGGAAGGGGGCGCTGTCGAGCATCAGGTGCGCGCCCGTTTCGTGCTTCACGGCCAGCATGACATAGGCGCTCAACAGGCTCACGTCGGGAGCCATGGAAGTGACGTGAACGACGCTACGGAGCAGATGGGCGGTGAGCAGGCGTTGGGCGCCCCAGCCGAAATCCTCTGAGGGTCCGGCAAATCGCCAGCTCTCGTCGAGCCCGAACACGCCCAGACCCGCCAGTCCGCCTATGAATTCGCTCATCGACTTCAGAAGGGTCGCCGAAGCAGACCGCACCGGTTCGACCATAATGGCGTCAGAGCGGATGATCAGCCCCTCGTCCGTGGCGCGAACCAGTCCCCGCGCGACGAGGGCCTGCGCCTTGCCCCGGGCGGTCTCGCGCGGGATGCCCAGCGAACGGGCCAGGCTGCTGACGGCTGCAGGACGCCGCATCTCGTCGGTTACAGATCCGACGGCGACATGCTGCTGGCTAAGGTCAGGGCGCGCATCCAGATAGCTGGTGTTGGCGTTCGAGACGGCGGCCAGCAAGACGGCCGAGACCAGATCATCGACGATCATGACACGGGCGATGGTGAGGACGTCGAGAGTCAGCCGGGCGTTGAGCCAGGCGATCGAGGCGACATTTTCGCTTGTGCTCATCGGGTTCCGGTTGGGCAGTCGCGTAACGTCGAGCGTGAAGCGATCAGTGGACTTGGCGCACGGGGGTCGTGTTGCGATGCGCAAACAGGGCTTCGGCCGAGGGGGTCAGCGCCCAGCGATAGCTGCCCGGACCGAGGGGGCGGCACAGAAGGGGCGCGGGGCGCCGCGTCGCGGCCAGATCCAGATACCGCTGGAAACCGTCGAAGACCTCGTCCTGGATCGCCCGCGTCGCCTGCACCGGGCGGCCGGCCCGAGACGAGGCGATGTGGTCGGCCACGACCTGGCGGTGGGCCGATCCCCCACGGATGAGCAGGGCGTCGATGATCTCGGCAACGATGGGCTCGATTGCTCGCCTGCCAACGCCCGAACGCACTCCGGACTTGTACGCGGAATAGCTGAGAATTGTGGCCACGCGTCCGTCCCCCCGGACAGATTTGAAGTAATAATTAATACCTAACGAACCAGAAATCGTTCCGTCCAGAGAGGACCAGCCGAGAATGGGTCCGGTTACATTCCTTTACAGTCGGGCAAATAGCACCCCAACGGCTGCGTCGCGGAGCAAAACCGGCTAGGGTTGTTTTCATGGCGCGCCCTCTTCCCACAGAAGCCGAGACACGGGACATACTGGCCCGGAAACGCACCCGGGCAGCGCCTCGCCCCGCGCCGCCGGCCGGGCGGGCCCTGACCAAATTCGTGCGCGAACTGGATGATCGTTACGGACGCGGGGCCGGGGCGCTGGAGGCGCGGTGGCGGGAAATCGTCGGTGATCAGCTGGCCCGCGTGACGCGTCCGCAGAAGCTGACCAGGGGGCGTGGCGGCGCCGGCGGCACGCTGGAGCTGCGTGTGGCGGGGCCGGCGGCCCTGCTGGTGCAGCATCAGTCGGCGGATATTCTGGCGCGCGTGAACCTGTTCCTCGGCGCCGGATCGGTCGACCGACTCCGCATTGCCCAGGGGCCGGTGAAGCCCCTGGCGACGCCCGTCGCCGCACCGCCCCGGTCCGCCCGCCGCGCGCCGCCGCTGGACGCCGCCGCCGAGGCCGCCCTCTCCCGCTCCATCGAAGCCGCACCGGACGAGTTGAAGGCGGCGCTCGCCGCCCTTGGACGGGCTGTCCTGACACGGCGTTCCGAAGGCGAAGCCTGACGTCGGCAGACCATGGGTCGCATTGACAAAACTTCGCCTCACCCGTTCCCGAAAAGCACAGCCTGACCCGTCTGCGAGAGGACCGATCCATGCGTCATGACAATTTGGCCAACCGCAGGCTGGGCCGGATGAGTCGCCGGGCGGCGGTGACCGGCGCAGCGCTGTTGATGATGGCGGGGCTGGCGGCCTGCGACAACACGATGAAGCCGGCTGAGGGCGACATGGCGCTGGGGGCCCCCGAAGGCGCCCGGGTCACCGTGATCGAGTATGCGTCGATCACCTGCAGCCACTGCGCCGTCTGGCAGGCGGCGGTCTGGCCCGAGTTCAAGGCCCGATATGTCGACACCAACAAGGTCCGCTATATCTTCCGCGAGTTTCCGACCCAGCCGGTGGATGTGGCCACGGCCGGCTTTCTGGTCGCCCGCTGCGCCGGCCCGGACAGGTATTTCGAGGTCATCCACGAACTGATGGCGCGTCAGGCGGAATTGCTCGGCGGCGGCCCGCCGCGCACCCTGCTGCTGGATGTGGCGACAAGGGCCGGTTTGAGCGAGGCGCAGTTCCAGACCTGTCTGGCGGACGCCGGGGCCGTGGCCAGGGTGGACGCCCGGGTCCGCGCCGGACTGGCCGCCGGCGTGGACGGCACCCCGACCTTCTTCGTCAACGGCGAGAAGATTGTCGACAGCAGCCTGAAAGGTCTGTCAGAAAAGATCGACGCCGCCCTCGCGAAACCCTGACCCGGCGGCCCCGGGTCGCTCTGAATGGCCCGGAACTTGCCGCCCCCGACCCGGGCTGTATGAAAACGGGCCGGACCGAATTCCAAGCCTCAACCCGACGGACGCATTTCGATGACCCTGACCCGCAAGACGACCCGTTTCCTCGCCGGCGCTGCATCGGCGGTCGGTCTGATGGCCCTGGCTGCCTGCGGCGGCGGAGGCGGCGCCTCCGCCGAGGGCGATATGGCCATGGGCGCGCCCGAGGGCGCCAAGGTCACGGTGGTCGAATACGCCTCGCCCACCTGCGGCCACTGCGCCGCCTGGCAGAAGAACATCGGCCCGGCGTTCGAGGCCAAATATGTCGCCAACAACAAGATCCGCTTCGTGATGCGCGAACTGCCGACCCCGCCGGCCGACATCGCCACCGCCGGCGTGCTGCTGGCCCGCTGCGCCGGACCGGACCGCTATTTCGACGTCATCCACGAGCTGATGGCCAACCAGGGCGAGTGGATGTCCGGCGCCATCACGCCGCGCGCCTCCCTGGTCAAGACCGCCGGCTCGTTCGGCATCAACGAACAGGCCTTCACCGCCTGTATCACCGACGAAAAGGCGATCGCGGCCCTTGAGAAGCGGGTTCAGGCCGCCCAGGCGGCCGGGGTGACCGGCACCCCCTATTTCCTCGTCAATGGCACGGTCGTCCAGACGCCCGGCAGCAGCGAAGGCCCGTCCCTGGCCGACCTGTCGACGGCGATCGACGCCGAACTGGCGAAGTAGGCCATGCGCCTTGCCAGACTCCTTGCAGCCCTGGCCCTGGTCTTGGCGGCGTCGGTCGGGGTGACGTCAACGGCCCGCGCCGGCACGCCGCCGCCGGTCGGCGCCTCGGATCGTATTCTGGGCCAGGCCAATGCGCCGGTGACGGTGATCGAATACGCGTCGTTCGTCTGTCCGCATTGCGCCGACTGGCACAATCAGGTCCTGCCCGAGCTCAAGACCCGCTTCATCGACACCGGCAAGGTGCGGCTGGTGTTTCGCAACCTGCCCACCGACCCCGCCAATGAAGCCTTCGCTGCGGCGGCCATCGGACGCTGCGCCCTGCCGGAACGCTATTTCGATGTGACACGCTCGCTCTTTGCCGGACAGGCCGGCCTGTATGCGGGCGGCGCGGAGACCTGGTTCAACAACGCCGTGGCCGCCAGCGGCCGCAGCAAGGCCGAGATCGCCGCCTGTTTCCGCGACCCCGCGACGGAAGCCGCGCTGAACGCCGACATCCAGGGCGCGGTGGCGGCGGGCGTCGCCTCGACGCCGAGCTTCTTCGTCAACGGACGCGCCGTCACCGACCATTCCATGGCCGGTCTGGCCGCAGCCATCGCAGCGGCAGGCGGCGGGAACTGAACTCATGAACGCCTTTCGGTCCGGCTTTTCGAGCCTGATGCTTGTCCTGACGCTGGTGCTTTCGGCGGCGGGAGCAGGCCCCGCCCTGGCCCAGACCGCCCCACCGCGCGTCACGGCGGCAGACCATGTCATCGGACATCCCGACGCCCCGGTGACGGTGATCGAATACGGCTCCCTCGCCTGTCCCTATTGCGCCGAGTGGCAGATGGGCAGCTGGTACGCCTTCAAGGAGCGGTTCATCGACACCGGCCAGGTCCGGTTCGTCTTCCGGGAGGTCCTGACCGATCCGTCGGACATGGCGGCAACGGCGGCGGCCGTGGCCCGTTGTTCCGCCCCGGAGAACTATTTCGAGGTCATCCACGTCCTGTTCCGCTGGCAGGCGACGGCGCGGAATTTCGGGCCCGTCAGCGAATGGTACGACCGGGCGATCGCCATCTCGGGCCGACCCGAGGCGCAGGTCCGGGCCTGTGTGTCCGATCCGGCCACCCTGACGGCCATCGAGCGCGTCATGGCCGGCGGCGTGGCGGCCGGCGTCCGCAAGACCCCGACCTTCTTCGTCAACGGGGTGATCACAGAGGACACCAGCCTGGACGGACTGGCCGCCGCCATCGGCGCCGCCAATCGCTGATCCACATCTGATCGCGGCTCATGGCATGGCGGGAATCGCCAAGCCGTCGATTCGCCTCTAACCAGCACCTATGCAGTTCCAGCGGCTGAGGCTTGTCGGCTTCAAGTCCTTCGTCGATCCGGCGGAGGTCCAGATCGAACCCGGCCTGACCGGCGTCGTCGGCCCGAACGGCTGCGGCAAGTCCAATGTGCTCGAAGGCCTGCGCTGGGTCATGGGCGCCAACTCCGCCAAGGCCATGCGCGGTCAGGGCATGGACGACGTCATCTTCGCCGGAGCCACCGGCCGTCCGCCGCGCAATCACGCCGAGGTCCAGCTGACCATCGACAATGCGCAGCGCCGGGCGCCCCAGCCCTTCACCGACAGCGCCGTGCTCGAGGTCTCCCGCCGCATCGACCGGGGTCAGGGCTCGACCTACCGGATCAATGGCAAGGAGGTGCGCGCTCGCGACGTCCAGCTGCTGTTCGCCGACGCCTCGACCGGCGCCAACTCCCCGGCCCTGGTGCGGCAGGGGCAGATTTCGGAGCTGATCGCCGCCAAACCGCAGAACCGCCGCCGTATTCTGGAAGAGGCGGGCGGCGTGGCCGGTTTGCACACCCGCCGCCATGAGGCGGAGCTGCGGCTCAAGGCGGCCGAGGCGAACCTCGAACGCCTGGACGACATCGGCCGCGAGCTGGAGACCTCGCTCAACCGGCTGAGACGCGAGGCGCGTCAGGCCGAGAAGTACAAGAAGATCTCGGCCGAGATCCGGGCCCTGCAATCCGCCCTGTTGTTCGTGCGCTGGAACGACGCGCGGCTGGCGGCCGAGGCCGCAGGCGAGGAACTGCGCGAGGCCGAACGGGCCGCCGCAGAGGCCGCCGCCGCCGCCGCCCGCGCCGCCACGGCAGCGCTGGCGGCGCAGGAGGCATTGAAGCCGGCGCGCGAGGAGGATGCGGTCGCCGGGGCCCTGCTGCACCGCGCCAGTCTGGAACGCGACCGGCTGGACATGGCCGAGCAGCAGGCCCGGGCCGAGGTTGAACGCCTGAAGGCCGAGGTCGCCCGCATCGCCGCCGATCAGGATCGCGAGACGGCAATGGCGCGCGACGCCGCCGACGAACTGGAGCGGCTGACGGGCGAGCTGGAGGCCCTGGACGCCGAGATCGCCGCCGCCCCGGCGCGGGGCCCCGAACTGGACCAGGCCCTCGCCGCCGCCGAAGAGGCCCGCCGCGCGGCTGACGCCGAGGTCGAACGCATCGCCTCGTCCCTCGCCGCCATCGAGGCGCGGGCCAATGCCGAGACCGCAAGGAAGCGCGACGCCGAGGCGCGGGTGGCGCGGGCCACCGCCGGACTGGAGGCCGCCCGTCGAGAGCGGGATGCATTGGGTCCGCTGGAAACCCCTGAACTGGCCGGGGCGCGTGCGGCGCTGGAAATCGCCACCACCGAGCTGGCCGCAGCCGGCGCCGGCGTCGAGGCCGCCGAGGCCGAACGCGGCGACCGGGCCCGGGCAGAACAGGAGGCGCGCACCGCGGCCCGCGCCGCCGAGGACCGGCTGGGCCGGATGCAGACCGAGGCGCGGGGCCTGGCCTCCCTGCTGGTCTCGGCCCGGCGCGACCATCCACCCGCCCTGGACAAGGTCTCGGCCGACAAGGGCTATGAGGCGGCGCTGGCCGCAGCGCTCGGCGACGATCTGGATGCTGCGCTGGACGCGCGGGCGGCGGCCTACTGGGGCGGCGCCGAACCCCGCCCGCCGGTCTGGCCGGCCGAGGCCGAGCCGCTGTCAGACCACGTCCAGGCGCCCGATCAGTTGGCTGCACGCCTGGCCCAGTGCGGCGTCGCGCCGCGCGCCCAGGCGGCCGATCTGGCCCGCACCCTGCCCGTCGGCGCCCGGCTCGTCACGCCCGAGGGCGACCTCTATCGCTGGGACGGCTTCGTCAGCCGGGCCGAGGCGCCGCGTCCGGCCGCCGTCCGTCTGGCCCAGCGCACGCGGCTGGCCGAGCTGGAGGCCGGGATCGACGCCGGCAAGCCCGCGCTCGACGATGCGCAGGGCCGACTCAAGGCCGCCACCGAGGCCTTCCGCGCCACCGAGGAAACGGTGAAGGCCGCCCGCCTCAAGCCCTTCGCCGCCGACAAGGCCGTGACCGCCGCCCGTGACCGGGTCGAAAGCCTGGCCCGCGATCAGGCCCGACGCGAGGCCCGCGCCCAGGCTCTGGACGAAACCCTGACGCGCCAGTCCGCCGAGGTCGAGGCGGCCGGGGCGGCCCTGAGCGAAGCCCTGACGGTCGAGGCGTCGTCCGGGACTCTCGACGCCCTTCGCACCGAGCTGGCCGCCGTCCGCACCGCCGGCGATAAGGCCCGCATGGCATCCGCCGCAGCCCGCGCCGACCGCGACGCCGAGGCCCGGGAACGCTCCGGTCGTGAGGCCCGACGGGCGGGCGTGACCCGCGAACGCGACGGCTGGGCCGCCCGCGCGAAGGACAGCACGGCCCGCATCGGATCGCTGGACAGGGACGCCGGGCGCGCCGCCGCCCTGCTGGCCCAGGCGTCGGGCGCGCCCGAGGAACTGGCGGCGAAACGCAACGCCCTGCTGGACGCCCTGACCGTCGCCGAGACCCGCCGCAAGGCCGCGGCCGACGCCCTGTCGCTGGCCGATGCCGCCGCCGCCGAGGCCGACCGGGCCAGCCGCGCGGCCGAGGCCGCCGCCTCCCAGGCCCGCGAGGCCCGCGCCGGTCTGGTGGTCCGCGCCGAGGCCGCTGGCGAGCGGCTGGTCGAGGCCGAACAGAATTTGCGCGACGCGGCGCAGATGTCGCCCGAAGACCTGGGCCGGAAGCTGACAGACGACGCCGTGGCCCGTCCGCCGGACGCCGCCGGCGCCGAAAGCCTGCTGTTCGGGCTGGAGCGCGAGCGCGAGGCCCTGGGCGCCGTCAACCTGCGCGCCGAGGACGAGGCGGTCGAATACGGCGACCGGCTGAACACCATGCGGATCGAACGGTCCGACCTGACCGGCGCCATCGCCCGGTTGCGCGACGGCATTGACGAGTTGAACGCTGAGGGACGCGAACGTCTGGTGGCCGCCTTCGACGTCATCAACGCCAATTTCCAGAGCCTGTTCGAAGCCCTTTTCGGCGGCGGCCAGGCCGAGCTGAAACTGGTCGAGAGCGACGACCCCCTGGAGGCGGGGCTGGAGATCTACGCCTGCCCGCCCGGCAAACGGCTGGCGGTGATGAGCCTGATGTCGGGCGGCGAACAGGCCCTGACGGCGGCGGCCCTGATCTTTGGCGTCTTCCTGGCCAATCCCGCGCCCGTCTGCGTGCTGGACGAGGTCGATGCGCCGCTGGACGACGCCAATGTCGATCGCTTCTGCCGCATGCTGGACGAGATGCGGAAGCGGACGGACACCCGCTTCATCGTCATCACCCACAACCCGGTGACCATGAGCCGGATGGATCGCCTCTATGGCGTCACCATGCCCGAGCGCGGCGTCAGCCAGCTGGTCAGCGTCGATCTGAAACAGGCCGAGCAGATCGTCGCGGCCTGATCCGGGGATGACAGACGCCGCCTTGCGTCAGCCCGGAGTCGGACGGGGTTGAGGTTTTGTGCTACAGGAGCCATCTCCACTGCGTCTTCCGCCCATGCCGAGCTCTCCACCGCAATGTACGAAACCCCAGACGACCTCGACGCCGGGACCCTGATCCGGTCCAGCAATATCCGCATCCACACAAAGGATGACTTCGAGGGCATGCGTCTGGCCGGCCGGCTGGTGGCCGAGGCGCTGGACATGATCACGCCCTTCATCGTGCCCGGCGTCACGACCGAGGAAATCGACGATCGCATCCGCGACTATACGATCGAGCGCGGCGGCCTGCCCGCCTGTCTGGGCTACAAGGGGTATTCGAAGACCGTCTGCACCTCGATCAACCATGTCGTCTGCCACGGCATTCCGGGCGACCGGGTGCTGAAGGACGGCGACATCGTCAACATCGACCACACCGTCATCGTCGACGGCTGGCATGGGGATTCCAGCCGCATGTATGCGGTCGGCGCCATCAACGCCCGCGCCCGCAAACTGATCGACGTCACCTATGAATCGCTGCGCCTTGGTCTGGAGCAGGTGAAGCCCGGCAATACGTTCGGCGACATCGGCTACGCTATCCAGCGCTACGTCGAGGAAAACCGCATGAGCGTGGTGCGCGACTTCTGCGGTCACGGTATCGGCCGCATCTTCCACGACGCCCCCAACGTCCTGCACTACGGCCGTCGCGGCGAGGGCGCGAAACTGGAGCCGGGCATGTTCTTCACCGTCGAACCGATGGTCAATCTGGGCAAGCCGCATGTGAAGGTGCTGTCCGACGGCTGGACCGCGGTGACGCGCGACAAGTCCCTGTCGGCCCAGTGCGAACACAGCATCGGGGTGACGGAGGACGGTCTGGAGATCTTCACCGCCAGCCCCGCCGGCCTGTTCCGCCCGAACTGACACCATGATCGCCTTTGGGGGCCTGATCGCCGCCTTGCTGGCCACGGCGCCGCAGACACAACCCCACGCCTTCGTCATCACCGGCGCCGGCCGGTTCGCCCAGGCGGCGGACACGGCCTCGATCATGCGCGACGGCGATACGGCGCGCATGCGGGTGCTGCAGGTGGCGGACAAGGACTTTCACGTCGGCGGCACAGCCTACTGGGGCGGCTGGTCGTGGTGGAGTTTCGACTGCGCGGCCCGCACGGCTGACCGGCTGGACTTCGCCTCGGTGCGCGAGGGCGGCGTCGAGGGCCCGGCGACGGCCGACGACCAGCCCGCCTTCCCCATCGTGAGCGGCGGCGACGCCGAGGAACTGGCGGCTGTGGCCTGCGCAGTCGAGCGGCGCGCTGTGGAGGCCGTCACCGTCGAGGACGCCGTCAGACTGGGGCGGGCGGCGATCGGGGACTGAGGTCGTCCTCCGCGCCCGGACGGCCGAACTCCAGGCGGTCCCTCGGCAGGGCCTCGGGGCATTCGTCGCGCATGAAGGCCATCATCTTCTCGCGAATTTCGCATCTCAGGTCGAAGGCGACCGGCGCCGAGCGGGCGCTGGCCAGACAGCGGACCTGAAGCACCCGTTCGGTGATGTCGGTGACCTGCAACACCTGGACGTCGCCGTCCCATAGACTGGACGCCCGTACGATCCGCTCGAACGCCTCGCGCAGCCGGTCGATGGGCGCCTCATAGTCGACGTAGAACATCGCCGTCCCGATCAGCCGGGCGCTCTCCCGCGTCCAGTTCTGGAAGGGCTTGGTGATGAAATAGCTGAGCGGCAGCACCATCCGGCGCCAGTCCCACAGCCGCACCACGACATAGGTGGAGGTGATCTCCTCGACATTGCCCCACTCCCCTTCCACGATCACCGCGTCATCGATGCGGATGGGCTGGGCCATGGCGATCTGGATGCCGGCCACCAGATTGGTCAGCACCGGCTGCAGCGCCAGACCGGCGATGATGCCGACCACGCCGGCCGAGGCCAGCAGGCTGACGCCCCACTGTCGGAAGCCCGACAGGGTCATGAGGGCCAGCCCCAGGGTCACGATCACCAGAATGACCCGCGCCACCCGTTGCAGGATGCGGGTCTGGGTCAGGTGTTTGCGGGCGGCCAGGTTGTCCTCGACCGCCACGTTGAATTTCTTCAGGTGGACCGCCGTCCACATGTCGAGAACCCCGGCCGCCAGCCAGCCGAGGGCGAGAATGCCGACGAAGACCAGCACCGAACGGATCCGGGCGGACGGCTCCGGATCCATCGGCGAGACCGTCACCCCGATGCCTATGCCGACCAAGATGATCAGGACGCGCAGCTTCTGCCGCGCCCGCTCGACCACCCCCCGCCAGAAGACGTCGCGCGACTTCACGATCCGGCGAAGGATGGCGAAGGCGATGCCGTGCACCAGCCAGCCTCCGCCGACGAACACCATCAGCACGATGGCGATCACGGCCCATTCGGGCAGCCAGGCGAACTCGCGCCACAGGGCCGCAATGCGTCGGGTCAGATCCTGTATTTCGGGGGGCATGGGAAGCGTAACGCGCAAGACGCGAGGCGGTTGTCTCCTCCCCGCTCGCCGCTTGGCGAATGGGGAGGTGGCGCGGCGCGCTTGCGCCGTGACGGAGGGGTTTTTTGCTCGGAAAACGCCGAGGCCGCTTCAAGACCCCCTCCACCACTTCGTGGTCCCCCTCCCCATCGCAAGAGCGATAGGGAGGAAAAGGGTCAGCCCGCCGTCGCCTCCGCCAGGTCGGCCAGACGCCCGGCCGCATCGGGAATGGCGACGGTGCGGGCCGCCGCGCTCATGGCCGCCAGCCGCGCCGGATCGGACAGGACGTTGGACAGGGCGGCGGTCATCCTTTCCACGGTCACATCGTCCTCCAGGATCACCTCGGCCGCATCCACATCGGTCAGCGCCATGGCGTTGAACCGCTGGTGGTCGTCGGTGGCGATCTTCAGCGGGATCAGGATCGACGGCAGGGCCGCCACCGCCAGCTCGGCGCAGGTCGAGGCGCCCGCCCGGCCGACGACCAGATGGGCCGCCGACAGACGCGCCGCCATGTCACGGAAGAAGGGCGCGACCTCGGCCTCGATCCCGGCGTCCAGATAGATCTGGCGCGCGGCCTCCATCGCCTCGGGCCGCGACTGCTGCTGGACCTTCAGGCGGCGCTTCAGCGGCTCGGGCAGGGCCGCCAGCGCCCGGGGCGTGGTCTCCGACAGGATGCGCGCGCCCTGACTGCCGCCGGTCACCAGAACATGGATCGGGCCGTCCGCTGCGGGGGCGACCCAGGGCCGGTCGAACAGGGCGCGGATCTCGGCCCGCACCGGACTGCCGACCAGATGGGCCTGCAGCCCTGCCGGCGCTCGGACGAGGGTCGGAAAGGACGAGGCGACGGCCTTCACCCGCCCGGCCAGCATCCGGTTGGTACGGCCCAGCACCGCATTCTGTTCGTGGATCAGGGTCGCCCGCCCCTGGCTCAGGCCCGCGACCAGGGCCGGGGCTGACGGATAGCCGCCGAAGCCGACCACGACCGAGGGGTTCAACCGCCTGAAGGCCGACCGGGCCTGCGACACGCCCTTGAGGATGGCCACTCCCGCCTTCAGCAGGGCGACAGGACCGGAGCCGGTAGCCGCGTCCAGATAGAGCTTCTCCTCGGCCGGAAAATTAGCCGCATACTGTTCGCCGCGCCGGTCCGTCGCCAGCACCACGCGCCAGCCGCGTTCGGCCATCTCCCGCGCCAGGGCCTCGGCGGGGAACATATGGCCGCCGGTGCCCCCGGCGGCGACGACACAGACTCTGGAGTTCATTCTCGGTCTTTGGCTGGAGCTTGTCAGTGGGTGAAGAGTGCTGGTGAGTCGTGAGTAGTGAGTGCGTCGCCGACATCAGCGTCCACTCACGCCTCACTAGCACTCTTCACCCCTCACGACAGGATGCGGCGTCCCTGACCCAGGGCGGCGCCCGGTTCATAGGCGCCCGGACGGCGCCGGGTCAGGGCCAGGGCGAACCCCATGGTCAGGCCCATGGCCAGCATCGAGGACCCGCCATAGCTGATGAAGGGCAGGGTCATCCCCTTGGTCGGGATCAGGTTCAGGTTCACCGCGACGTTGATACAGGCCTGCAGCCCGATCAGGGTGAACAGGCCCGCCGCCGCCGTCTGCTCGAACGGGTCGTTCAGCTTCATCGCCCGACGCAGGCCGCGTATCAGGATGAAGGCGTAGAGGCCGATCAGGGTCAGGCTCAGCATCAGGCCGAACTCCTCGGCCCCCACCGAATAGATGAAGTCGGTGTGCAGGTCGGGCACATGGCGCTTCATCACCCCCTCGCCCACGCCCCGCCCGACCAGACCGCCCGCGCGAATGGCCTCGGACGCCCGGTCGATCTGGTGGGTGTCGGTGGCCTCCGGATTGGTGAACCTGCTCAGCCGGTCGCGCATATGGCCGAAGGTGAAATAGAGCGAGACCAGTCCGCCGGCGCCCGCCGTCGCAATCACCGCCATCCATTTCCACGGCACGCCGGCCATGAAGAACACGGCCATGAAGGTGGCCGTGATCAACAGGGTCTGGCCGATATCCGGCTGGATCAGCAGCAGGCCGACCACCAGGGCCCAGAAGCCGAAGGCGATCGAGACGCCCGGCACCCCCTCCCCCTTCTGGCCCTCGGAGAACATCCAGGCGGCGAAGACGATCAGGCTGGGCTTGACGAATTCGGACGGCTGCAGGCTGAACGGGCCGAGATTGACCCACCGGGCCGCGCCCTTGACCTCATTGCCGATGAAGGGGAGCGTGGCCATCACCACAATACCGCCCAGCAGGCCCAGGACCGCGATGCGACGCACGCCCCGGGGCGACATCAGCGAGGTCAGGAACATCAGCGTCACCCCGCCCGTGGCCCAGACCAGCATGCGCCAGGAATAGTGGAACGGATCGGTGATCGATTCATCGGCCAGGATGGCGGCCGGGCTGGAGGCGAAGCTGAGCGCCACCCCCGTCGCCATCAGGCCGAGCGCAGCGGTCAGCAGTCCGCGATCCACGGTCCAGAACCACTGGGCGATCACGCCCGGGTCGTTGCGGGAAAAGGGGCGGCTGTAGGTCTGGCTCATCGGATCGTCACGCGCCTCCCGGATCGGACACGGACAGGGGCCGGGCGCCGAGGGCCAGAACGGCGGCGCGGAACGCCTCGCCCCGCGCCTCGAAGTCCGGATACTGGTCGAAGGAGGCGCAGGCGGGCGACAGGAGAACGACCTGCTCGCCCCCGGCGGTCGCGGCGTCGCGCGCGGCGGCGGCCACGGCGGCCTCCATGGTTCCGCAGACGATATAGGACGTATCGCCCAGCGTCGTGGCGAAATCCTCCGCCGCCTCGCCGATCAGATAGGCCCTGGCCACCCGTCCAAACAGGTCGCGCAACTCCTCGATGCCGCCGTCCTTGGCCCGGCCCCCGGCGATCCAGAAGCTGGTCGGATAGCTGAGCAGGGCCTGCCGCGCCGCGTCGGCATTGGTCGCCTTGGAGTCATTGACGAACCGGACGGAGCCGATGTGACCGACTGTCTCCATCCGGTGGGCCAGACCGGGGAAGGACATCAGGCCGGCCACGGCGTCCTCGTGCCCGACGCCCAGGGCGCGGGCGGCGGCATAGGCAAAGGCGGCGTTCTGGGCGTTGTGGCGGCCGGGGAGGGAGCGGGCCGGGGTCAGGTCGACAAGAGGGCTATCTTCGCTGGGCCACGTCTCGAGAAGCATCGACTTTGCGACTTCGAAAAGGGTCCGATCATGAGCCCAAAGGACGGATTTCGCGTCCTCCATGACCGGGGGACCATGGTCTCGCGTGGAGACCGCTGTGACATCGCGCTTCTGGAACGTCGCCAGATCGCGAGCGATCGCCTCACCCCAGCCCTCGTCAACGCCCACCAAGGCCAGACTCCCGACCGGTTGGCTCTGAAATAGCCGTCGCTTCGCCGCGACATAGCCCCCCATCCCGCCATGCCGATCCAGATGGTCGGGCGAGACATTGGTCAGGATCGCCACGTCGGGCGCGAAGGTCGTCGTCAGGTCCAGCTGATAGCTCGAGACCTCGATGACATAGACGGCGTCCGGCGTCGGTTTCGGCAGGGCCAGGACCCCGATGCCGATATTGCCGCCGACATGGACGGTCAGCCCGGCCTGTTTCAGCACCCAGCCGATCAGGGCCGTGGTCGTGGACTTGCCGTTGGTGCCGGTGATGGCGACGACCTTCGGCCGCTCCGGGTCCGGCAGGGCGGCAAGGGCGCGGGCGAACAGTTCGATGTCGCCGATCACCTCGACGTCAGCCGCCCGGGCCTTGTCCACGGTCCAGTGCGGACGCGGATGGGTCAGCGGCGCGCCGGGGGACAGGACCAGGGCCGCAAAGCCCGACCAGTCGGCCGTGGTCAGGTCCTCGACTATGAAACCCTCGGCCCCCGCCTGCATCCGGCCCGAGACGCCGTCGTCCCACAGGATCGGGATGGCGCCCCCGGCCTGAAGCGCACGCGCGGCCGTGATCCCCGAACGTCCCAGGCCGAAGACCGCGACGCGTCTGCCTTCGAAACCGGGAACCGGGATCATCGACCCCATCCCCCCACGCCGTCACCCTCGGGCTTGACCCGAGGGCCGGGCGCGCGGGCGCCTTGCGTCGAGTGGGGCGCACCGCCCTGGGCGCACCGACCCGCACGACATCCGATCCTCGGGTCAAGCCCGAGGATGACGGTCAAAGGGAGTGAATACGGTCCGGTCAACGCAGTTTCAGGGTGGACAGCCCGACCAGGGCCAGGGCCGCCGCGATGATCCAGAAGCGGATCACCACTGTCGATTCCGGCCAGCCCAGCTTCTCGAAATGGTGGTGGACGGGGGCCATCAGGAAGATGCGCTTCTTCGTCAGCTTGTAGTAGCCGACCTGGATCATCACCGAGGCCGCCTCGGCCACGAACAGGCCGCCGACGATGCCCAGCACCAGTTCGTGCTTGGTCGTGACGGCGATGGCGCCCAGGGCCCCGCCGAGCGCCAGCGAGCCGGTGTCGCCCATGAAGATCTTGGCCGGGGGGGCGTTGTACCAGAGGAAGCCCGCCCCGCCGCCGATCATGGCGGCGCAGAAGATGGCCAGCTCGCCCGCGCCCGGCACATGGTGGACGACCAGATATTCCGAGAAGATGAAGTTGCCGACGAGGTAGGCGATCACCCCGAAGGCCGCCGCCGCCATCATCACCGGCACGATGGCCAGACCGTCCAGACCGTCCGTCAGGTTTACGGCGTTGGAGAAGCCCACGATCGTGAAGGCGGCGAAGATCACATAGAACCAGCCGATATTGAGCAGCACATTCTTGAAGAAGGGGAAGGCGATCGAGGTCTCCAGCCCCGGCGAGGTCGGCGAATAGGTCATCCAGACCACCGTCATCACGCCCGCCGCCACGGCCACGACCACCTGGGCCACAAGCTTCTGTTTCGAGGTCAGTCCGGCCGAGGTCTGTTTGGTCACCTTGGCGTAGTCGTCGACAAAGCCCAGCACCCCGAAGGCCGCCGTCACAAAGCTGACGATCCAGATATAGGGGTTGGTCAGGTCGCCCCACAGCAGCACGGCCACGCCTATGCCCGCCAGGATCATCAGCCCGCCCATGGTCGGGGTGCCGACCTTGGACAGGTGCGAAACCGGCCCGTCGTCGCGGATCGGCTGGCCCCGGCCCTGTTTGGCGCGGATCCAGTTGATGAACCGGCTGCCCATGGCCACGGCCACGATCATGGCGGTCGCCATCGCCAGCGCGACCCGCACCGTCTGGTACTGGATCAGGTGCAGCAGCGGATAGTCCTTCGCCACATCGGCGAAGTGGAGATAGAGCAGATAGAACATCTAGACGGCCCCCTGCGCCGTTTGATCCAGAGCCGCCAGCGCCCGGGCGACGAGTGCGGCCCGGGAGCCGTTCGACCCCTTGACCATGACGATATCCCCCGGCCCCGCCAGCTCGGCGGCGCGGGTAGCCAGTTCAGCGGCCGTGGGCGCCCAGAGACCCCGCCGCGACGCCGGCAGGGCGTCGTACAGCAGGCGCATCTGCGGGCCCGCGGCGTGGACGACGTCCAGACCGGCCGCGTCGATGGTCTCGGCCAGGCCGATGTGCAGGGCTTCGGACTGGTCGCCCAGTTCCAGCATGTCGGACAGGACGACGACACGGCGGCCGCCCGACGCGACGGGCCGGGCCCCGAGGCTCAGGAAGCCCGCCCGCATCGACAGCGGATTGGCGTTGTAGCTCTCGTCAATCAGGGTGAAGGCGCCGCCCGCGGCCCGCACCTGCCGGATTTCGCCCCGTCCCGCCAGCGGTTCGAAATGCGCCAGGGCGTCCAGGGCCGTCTCGACCGGCACGTCCAGGGCATCCAGCATCAGGATGACCGCGAGGCTGTTCAGTCCCCAGTGGAAGCCGGACTGCCGCAGGGTGAACACATGGGTCCGGCCCCAGATCTCCGCCGTAACCCGTGCGCCCTTCCCATCCATATCCGCCGGCCCGGGCTGGAAGTCGATCAGCCGCGCGTCGTGACCCGGACCCGAGCCGAACTGGGCGATACGGGCCCCGACATGCAGGGCGGCCTCGCGCAGCACGTCGACCCAGACGTTGTCGCCATTGATGACGGCGACCCCGCCCGGCCCGAGCCCCTGGAAGATGGCCGCCTTCTCCCGCGCCACCCCGGTCTCGCCGTCAGAGAAACCCTCGATATGGACGGGGCCGACGGTGGTCACGCAGGCCGCATGCGGCTGGACCAGACGCGACAGCGGCCCGATCTCTCCGGGCGCATTCATGCCGATCTCGAACACCGCGCGCTGGACGGAGGCCGGCATCCGCGCCAGGGTCAGGGGCACGCCGATATGGTTGTTATAGCTCTTGATCGAGGCGTGGGCGGGACCGGCCAGATCGAGCCCGGCCTTGATGGCCTGGGTCACGCTGGTCTTGCCGACGCTGCCGGTGACGGCGCCGCGCCGGACCTGGGGCGCGCGATCGCGGGCGGCGGCGCCCAGACGCTCCAGAGCCCTCAGCGTATCGTCGACGACAATACAGGGTCCGCCGTCGACCGGCCGCTCCACCAGGGCGCCGGACGCCCCTGCGGCAAAGGCGGCCGCTGCGAAGTCATGGCCGTCACGCGCCCCCTGCAGGGCCAGAAACAGGTCGCCCGGTTCGATCTCGCGGCTGTTGTAGGTGACGCCGGCGACGTCAAACACGCCGCCCTCGACCCGGCCGCCGGTGGCCAGGGCGATGTCGGTCGCTGTCCAGAGCGGGGCGGCCGCCGGAGCGACGGGCGGAATCGGCGAGAGATCAGGCATTCCGGCTCAGGGCTTCAGCGGCGACGGCGGCGTCGTCGAAGGGATATACAGTCCCGCCGACGATCTGACCCTGTTCATGCCCTTTTCCGGCGATCACCACCACATCGCCCGTGCGCATCATCCGGATGGCCTCGCCGATCGCCGCCTCCCGGTCGCCGATCTCCAGCCCTTCGGGACAGCCCTCGCGCACCTGGGCGCGGATGACGGCCGGGTCCTCGGAACGGGGATTGTCGTCGGTGATGATCGCGACGTCGGCCAGCCGGCCGGCGATGGCGCCCATCAGCGGCCGTTTGCCGCGATCACGGTCGCCGCCTGCGCCGAACACCACGATCAGCCGCCCGGTCGCATGGGGACGCAGGGCGTTCAGCACCGTTTCCAGTCCATCGGGCGTATGGGCGTAGTCGACATAGACCTCGCCGCCGGCCGCCTTCGGGCCGCCACCGTCGATCCGCTGCATACGGCCCTGGGCCCCGGTGATGCTCTCCAGCGCCGGCAGGACGCGGTCCGCGCTGTCGCCGGCCGCGATGCAGAGGCCCGCCGCCACCAGCGCATTGGCCGCCTGGAAGGCGCCGGCCAGAGGCAGCAGCACCTCATGCCGGACGCCGCGCACGTCCAGGGTCAATCTCTGGCCTTCCGGGGTCGCCCGCCGCTCGATCAGGGCCAGGTCGCGGCCGCGCTCGCCCACGCCCATAATGCCCAGACCGGACATGATCCCGGCTGATGCGAAGGCGGAATAGGCATCGGAATCGGCATTCAGCACCGCCGTCCGGCCACGCGGCAACAGGGTCTCGAACAGTCTCAGCTTGGCGGCGCGATAGTCGTCCATCGTGCCGTGATAGTCGAGATGATCCTGGGTCAGGTTGGTGAAGCCCGCCGCCTTCAGCGTCACCCCGTCCAGCCGTCTCTGGTCGATTCCGTGCGAGGACGCCTCCAGCGCCAGATGCGTCACGTTCTTGCGCGCCAGTTCGGCCAGCAACCGGGCGGCGTCGCCGGCGTCGGGACTGGTCAGGCCCGGTCCCGTCAGGGCGTAGGTCCGGTCGCCCTTCTGACCGACGACGCCGAGAGTGCCCATACTGGCCGACTTGTGGCCGATGGCGGCCCAGATCTGGCGACAGAAGGCGGCCACCGAGGTCTTGCCGTTGGTGCCGGTCACCGCCACGCAGGTCGCGGGCTGGGCGCCGTAGAAGCCGCGCGCCGCGACCGCATAGGCCCGGCGAACGTCGCCCGAGGTCACCAGCACCGGCGCAGCGCCCGCCGGGGTATCGGTCGGCGCCAGCACAGCCGCCGCGCCCTGGGCCAGGGCCTGGGGAATGAAGGCCCGGCCATCGGCGGTGGTTCCGGGCAGGGCCACAAACAGGGCGCCCGGCGCGACCTTGCGGCTGTCGGCCGTCACCCCGGTAATCACCGGATCGTACATGACGTCCCGACGCAGAAGATCAGACAGTTTGACGGCTGGCAGGGCGCTCATCGTCCGTCGCCCTCGACGTCTTCAAAGCGGGCGACCCGGTCGCCGAGAGCTGTCCGCCAGGGGTCGGCGCGACGCTGGACATTCAGGAACGGCGCGATGCGATCAGCGATACGCCCGACGGCCGGCGCCGCGACGAAACCGCCGGTGCGGGGATAGGCCCCCGGCTCGTCGATCAGGATGAGGATGCCGTAGCGCTGGGCGTCTGCGGGTCCGTCGGCCGGAAAGATGGCGGCGAAACTGCCGACCGCGTGGCTGGCGTCATAGCGGCCGTTGACCAGTTTGTTGGCCGATCCCGTCTTGCCCCCGACCCGCAGGCCCGCCGCCTCGGCGCGACTGCCCGAGCCGGTGACGACATTGCGCCGCATCAGTTCCAGCATGGTCAGCGACGTCTCGGGCGAGACCGTCTGCCGGGGCTGCGCATTGACCGCCCCGCCCTTGCGAAGGCTGAGCGGCATATAGCGTCCGCCGTTGGCGATGGCGTTCATGGCTGCGGCCATCTGGGCGGGTGTAACCGAGGCGCCATAGCCGAACGAGAGCGACGCCAGGGTGGTGTCGGACCAGTCGCGCGGCCGGATCGGGCGGGCCGATTCCTTCAGTTCGATCGGCGCCGCCTCCAGAAGGCCGAAGCGGCCCAGATAGTCGCGCATGACGTCGCCGCCCATGCCGACGGCCAGGCGCGAGGTGCCGATGTTGGACGAATGGAGATAGACCTCTTCCAGCGACAGGACGCGATTGGTGGCGTGGAAATCCCTGATCCGCCGTTTGCCGATCATATAGGCGGCGGAGGCGTCCAGCATGGTGTTCATATCCGCCCGGCCGGTATCGACAGCGGCGGCGATGGTGAAGGTCTTGAACACCGACCCCATCTCATACACCGCCGACACGGCCAGGTTGCGCGGGTTGGAGGCGGGCCATGAGGCCATGCCCAGCACCTCGCCGGTGCGGGCGTCGGTGACGATGCCGACCGCGCCCTTGGCCCTGTTGGTTTCAGCGGCTGCGGCCAGTTCGTTCTCGAGGACGCCCTGGATGCGCATGTCGATGGACAGGGGGAAGTCCTGGCCGGCCTGACCCGCCGCCCGGATCTGCGCATTGAAGGCCAGCTCGGCGCCCGACAGACCCTCGCCGCCGCTGTCGGCCACCCCGATCAACTGGTTGGACAGGCCGGTCAGCGGATAGACGCGCCGGTCTTCAGGCTCAAAGGAGACGCCGCCCAGCGCCAGATCGTGAACGGCGGCGCGTTCGGCCGGGGTCAGGCCCGGCATAACGATCAGCCGGCGCTCGCCAAAGATCACCTTCCTCAGTCTTTCGAGCGGGACACGGGGCAGGGCGTAGCGGATCTGGTCAAACGCCGCGCGCCGGTCCCAGACTTCGGCGGGATCGATATAGAGGCCGTAGTGGGTGATGTTGGTCGCCAGCAGGGCGCCGTTGCGGTCCACCAGATCGGCGCGAACGAGAGCATCCGGATTGCCCGTCGCCCCTGCCGCGCCGCGAGGTGCGAACAGGGCGGCATGCACCGCTCCGACGGCCAGACCCGCGAAAACCAGTGAAAACAGGGCGAGCAACAGGACGATCCGCACCCGGGTGTCCTCCTCGGGCCGACCGTCGGCCCGGGCGCGCTCGAAGGCGTGTTCGATCCACCAGACCAGCGACCCGAACCAGCGAAGACCCGGAGACAGGGCGGAGGCCAGCGGCGGCCGCGCCCCGGGGGCCGGACGATAGCCGAGGCGATGGTCCTGCACGCTCATTGCGGAGCCTCGACAGCCGGGGGCGACGACGCGGGAGCGACCGTCGGAGCGGCGGCGGGCGCCGGCCTCAGCCCCGCCAGTTCAGTTTCTGTCGCCTGACGATGCACATCGACAGGCTCGAGCCCCACCGAGCGGGACAGGGTTTCCAGCCGGCCGGGCTGCTCCAGCCGCGCAATCTCGGCGCGCAACAGGCGCACCCGCTGACGATGTTCGGCGATCTCGCTTTCAATCGCGGCAATCCGCCGGTTCTCGCGATCCGCAGCCGCCTTGGCGACATAGACCGACAGCACCAGCACAGCCACCAGGACGACGCCGAAAATGTCGATCCAGCGGATGCCGTGAATCTTCCAGTTCAGCAGTCGATGCAGGCCGGAGCGGGCGATGTAGAGAGCGGCGGTCATGCGGCCATCACCCCCTCGATCCTTCCCCAGGCCGGGGCGTCAGTGCGCACGCCGACGCGCAGACGGGCGGAGCGGGCGCGGGGATTGGCGGCCAGTTCCGCCTCTCCGGCCTCACGCGCCCCCTTGAACGCAAGGGCGAAACTGGGCTTGCGGGTTTCGATGGCGACGGGCGCGTGTCGCGAACCGCCCGGCGTATTGCCGGTTCGTTCCGTGAAGAAGGCCTTCACGATCCGGTCCTCCAGCGAATGGAAGGTGACCACCGCCAGCCGACCACCGGGGGACAGGGCCGCCTCGGCCGCCGCCAGCCCGGCGCGCAGCTCGCCCAGTTCGTCGTTCACGGCGATGCGCAGGGCCTGAAAGGTGCGGGTGGCCGGATGGGTTGGAGCCCCGCGTCGGCCGCCCAGCGCCTTTTCCACCACCTCGGCCAGATCCAGCGTCCGCTCGAACGGCCGCTCCAGCCGGCGACGCAGGATGGCGGTGGCGATCCGGCCCGACTGCCGTTCCTCGCCATACAGTTTGATCAGCCAGGCCAGCGGGCCGTGCTCGTAGGTGTTGACGATGTCGGCCGCCGTCAGCCCCTCGTCGCCCATCCGCATGTTCAGCGGCCCGTCGCGCATGAACGAAAAGCCGCGCTCGGCCTGATCCAGCTGCATGGACGAGACGCCGATGTCGAACACGGCGCCGTCCAGCCGCGCCCTGCCGCTTGCAGCGAAGGCCTCGGCCAGGCCCGAAAAGGGGGTGCGGACCAGGGTGAACCGGCCCGGAAAGTCGGCCGAAACCGCGTCTGCGTGCGGCTGGACCGTCGGATCGCGGTCTAGGGCGATGACCTCCGCCCCGGCCTCGAGGATTGCACGGCTGTAGCCGCCGGCGCCGAAGGTGGCGTCGACGATGACATCGCCGGGCGAGGGCGACAGGGCCTCGATCACCTCGGCGAGCAGGACGGGGGCGTGCGGACCGCTCATACGGCCCCTCCCGAAACCGGGGGTGGCGACTTCATCACCCGACCGGCCAGCGAACGGCTGCCCGGGCGGCGGGCGATCCAGGCGGCGCGGCTCCAGATGCGGAATTTCTCGCCCATGCCGATGATGACGACCTCATCGCCCAGACCGGCGTCCTGGCACAGGCTGGCCGGCAGGGTGATGCGCCCGCCCCCGTCATAGGCCAGGACGCGCTGGCCCCCGTACAGGACCTCCTCCAGCGCCGTGCGTTCGTCGCTTCCAAAGGGCAGGGCCTGAATGCGGGCGACATATTCGGCCATCAGGGCCTCGCCCCCGGCCTCCAGGCAGTCGTCGGTGGCGGACAGCAGACAGAAGACCCCGGTCTCCGCGCCATTGGCAGCCGTCCGGAACTCCTCGGGAATCTGAAGACGGCGCTTGCCGTCCAGTTGTTTCTCATAGGTTCCGAGAAACACGCCCTGCCCCATCGAGCCCTGGGGCCCGTCCCTGAAATCCCGTCACGCCGAGAGATTCGACGCCCATCCCCACACCACATTGATGGGATAACATGGGACGTAATGGGCCTCAATGGGACTGATTGACGGAATTTAACCATGTTCCGCAGGTGTTCCGACTCCACCGGCCGCATCCGGCAAGAACATACACAGAACATGAACGCCAGATAGACTGCAGCTGATCCTGGCTGAACAGGGTAAGCAGGGGATTAACGAAGGGAATCAATCGCCTGGATGCAGGCCAGAGCACCGGCATTCCCGGGGCGCCCGACGCCCCCGAAAACCGCCTGTGGACATGAAAAAAAGGGTCAGACGGCCTGTAAGCCGGGTTCTGTTCCGCATCCGGAGATGCGGCGACGATCATTCCTCTGGACCGGCCCTCGCGGGACGGTTCTCGCGACCTACCCGGACGCCTGGGGCGGTGAGCCCTGCAGCCCGAAGACTGCGCGACGTCCCTATTTGGTCTTGCTCCAGGCGGGGCTTGCCCTGCCATCGACGTTGCCGCCGATGCGGTGGGCTCTTACCCCACCCTTTCACCCTTCCCCCCCTCGAAAGGGAGGAGGTTTGCTTTCTGTGGCGCTTTCCCTCGGGTCGCCCCGGGCGGAAGTTATCCGCCGCCTTTTCACCGTGGAGCCCGGACTTTCCTCGACAGGAGCAAGCCCCTGCCGCGACCGCCCGGCCGTCTGACGGGGCGGTTAGTGAGGCAGACCAGCCGGGTCGTCAACCGGAGGTGTGAAGGCTGGACGAGATCGTGGTAAGATGTGGCGATGACCCAGCCCCTTTTCCAAGCCCTCACGAACCCGGCCGAAACGCCGGACCCGGCAGAGGTCCGACGGCTTTGGGAGCGCGACCGTATCGCCGAGGGCGATGCTGACATAGCAGCAGGCCGCGTGATTGCAGGAGATGAGGCGCTCGACTGGCTGGACAAATGGGCCGCAGGCGATGAACTGGAAGACCCGGCTATCGTCTAGATGCCCGACTATGTCGTCGTCTTTTCCGCGAGATCAAGGCGCGATCTGAACGCCATTAGACGATGGTTGAGCCAGCCGGGGAGTGGATCAAGAGCCCGGTTGAAAATCGCGCGGATCAGTCGCGCCCTGGCCGAACTGCGGTACACGCCGACCCGCTGGCCAGTCGGCCGGCACGAAGGCGTTCGAGAGCATGTCGTCGAGGGGCACGTCATCGCCTATCGCGTCGACGTATCGGCCCTGGAGGTCCGCATTGTGCGCGTCTTTGCGCCGTTTCAGGACCGGTCGGTAGTCTAGTTCAGCACGCCCGTGACGCTTTCGGCCGTCGCCAATTGCAGCACCCCCATCAGGGTCGCACGGGTCTCGCCGTCGGCCACCCCGTCGACGCGTGACGGCCGCCAGTGGCGCTGGAAGGCGCGGACCACCGCGACCAGTTCTTCGTCATAGCCGCCGGCCGGCGTCAGGCCGTAGCCCAGCCGATGCAGGCCTGAACGCAGGACCAGAACGCCCAGCCCCTCGTCGCCCTTCTGAAGCAGGGCGCCCAGCGCCGCGATCCGCTCGGGGGCCGGTTCAAACCACAGGCCGTGCCCGGCCGCCGCCAGCCGTTTCCACGGAAACCGCTCGCCCGGGTCCTCCTTGCGGTCGGGCGCGAGATCGGAGTGGGCGATGATGCGGGCGTCGGGGATCGACCAGCGGCTGCGGATGTCGGCGACCAGATCGATCACCGCCGCGATCTGGGCCTCCGGGAAGTCGCGATAGCCGAACTCGTGGCCCGGATTGACGATCTCTATGCCGATGGAGGCGGCGTTGCAGTCCGTCTCGCCCTGCCAGACCCCGCGTCCTGCATGCCAGGCGCGCCGCTCCTCGGGCGCCAGCCGCAGGATCGTTCCGTCCTCGTCGACGACATAGTGGGCCGAGACCCCGGCCGCAGGATCCTGCAGCCGGGCGATGGCCTCGGCGGCGGTCTTCATGCCGGTATAGTGCAGCACCAGCATGTCAGGCGGGCCGCGCCGGGCGTCAAAATTGGGCGAGGGCGCCTCGATGACAGGGAGCATGGTCCGGCCTCAGCGGCCCGCCCTCAACGGCCGGATCGATCCCAGCCATAGGCGACCCAGGTGTCGCCCACCTTGCGCGCCTCGATGACGTCTCCGGTCGTATCGCCGGCCCGGCGGGCCTTGCCCCCGACCTGACGACGGGCGCGCAGGGCGAAGCCGGCAAAGAACAGCAGGACGCTGGCGCACAGGGCGAAGACGGCCACAGCGGCGGCGGTGAAGACCGCCAGAACGGCGCCCACGGCCAGGGCGACGACGGTCGCGACCAGACCGGCCAGCGACACCAGCGGCGTCATCCAGCCCCAGGTCCGGCGACGTCCATGGACGCCCAATGCGGCGGCGGCGTTCATCAGAGGGTCGTGGGTCATCGACATCCCTTCATCGGCGCCCGGACCCGGACGCCTGACCGACAATGTCGGTCCATCTACATGAACCGTCAATGTACGAGCCGGTCAAACGCGAGTGTTCGCGGCCGGGCGCGACATTTTCGCTCAATCCAGGGGCCGATCCGCCAGCACCACCGCGCCGCTGCTGCGCATCCGGTCCGCCTCGACCGCCCCGGTCAGGGCCCGCGCGCGGGGGTCGGCCATCACGCCTCCCAGCCTCACCAGCACCTGGGCCGCCTCGCCGGAGACGCCGAAGGCGGAGGACAGGGCCTCCCACGGCGATTCCGGCGTCGGATAGCGTTTGAACCGCACCGAACTCCCCGTCGGGATCTTCGCCAGCTCGCGCGCCTTGGTGACGGCCTCCGTCACGCCGCCCAGTTGATCGACCAGCCCCAGCGTCAGGCCCTGCGCCCCGGTCCAGACCCGACCCCGCGCGATCTCTCGCACCCGGTCGGCGGGCAGGCGACGGCCGGTCGAAACACGGGTGATGAAGTCGTCATAGGTCCGGTCCATGGAGGCCGAGAAGGCCGCGCGCTGCGCCGGGGTAAAGGCCTCGCTCGGTGAAAAGGCAGAGGCATAGTCGCCGCCGACGGTCAGACCGCGCATATCGACCCCGAACCGCCCCAGCGCGTCCGCCAGCACGAACTTGCCGCCGAACACCCCGATCGAGCCTGTCAGGGTCGAGGGCTGGGCCACGATCCAGTCGGCCTCGGAACTGATCCAGTAACCGCCCGAGGCCGCATAGGCGCCCATGGACACCACCACTGGCTTGCCCGCCGCCCGCGCCGCGCGCACGGCGGCCAGGATTTGCTCGGACGCCTCGGGCGAACCGCCCGGCGAGGAGACGCGGAAGACAATGGCCTTCACATCCCTGTCCTTGATGGCGTCATAGAGGGCCTCGGCCGTGTCGTCCGACTTGATAGAGGATCCGCCGCCGAACCCGCCCTGGCCCGTGCCGGTGGTGATCGCCCCCTCCCCGCCGACGATGGCGATGGCGTCGCGGCCGGAGCCGGTGCGCTCGCCCTGGGCCGAGGCATAGTCGTCGAACTCCACGATCTTCGCGCCCTTGCCCGCGCGGGTGAGGGCCGCGTTCTCGGCCTCTTCCACCTGGCCGATCCGGTCGATCAGCTTCGCCGTCAGCGCCTGCTGGGCCGAATAGGGGCCGGCTTCGATGACGGCCTTCAATGCGGCCGGCGTCGTCTTGCGGTCGGCCGCCGCATTGTTGATGGCGCTGTCATAGATAGAGGTCATCCAGGCCGTCATCGCCTCGCGATGCGGCTCTGTGAAATCGCTCCGGGTATATTGGTTGACCGCGTTCTTGTACTCGTAGCGCTGCTCGAACTCGGCTTGAACGCCATATTTGTCGAACGCGCGGCCCAGGAAGATCTCGTCGGTCGAGAAGCCTGCGGCCTGGAAGCTGGCGGTGTTCTGCATCCAGAGTTCGCTGGCCGAGGCCCCGACCATATAGGCGGAGATGACCGTGCCGATGGGCATGAAACCCTGGGAATGGGCGATGACGGCCTTGTTCGCCCCCTTGAAGCGGATGACCGCCTGGCGGATCTCGTCGGCGGCGGCGGGCGTCAGCCCCGTTTCAGGCAGGCGCAGCAGCAACACCTTGACCGACCGGTCCTTCTCGGCCTGGGCCAGGGTGTCGACGATCTGCATGACCGACAGGCTGGAGCCGCCGAAGGCCGCGAACGGATTGGCCGGAGCCTGGTCCGTCAGTCCCTCGCGCAGATCCAGTTCCAGCACCGCGTTGGCGGGGGTCGTCGGCTTCGACGAGGCGGCGCCGGCCGCCATCATGATCAGCACGACCGGCACGACCACCAGGAACAGGATCAGGCCGGTAAAGACGCCCAGAACCGTCAGAAAGAACTGTTTCATCGAGACAAGTCTGTCCGTCATCCGGCCGTCAGCGACCGGGCGCGACCATAGCGGTCCAACCCTCACCGTCAAATGAAGGTCTGGACAGGTCGTCGGTATTGACGCCGGATAACGACGTTTTTGCTGCGGCGCGGCAGCGCGATTGATACAGGAGACAGAAATCCCTATATCAGCCGCCTGCGAGCGGGGGCCTATCGCCCCGCGTCATGACTGGACCGCACCTGCCATGCTGGTCACCCTGATGAAGGCCAAGCTGCACCGCGCGACGGTGACCCAGGCCGATCTCGACTACGAGGGCTCGATCGCCATCGACCGCGACCTGCTGGATGCGGCGGGCATTTTTCCGCACGAACAGGTCGATGTCCTGAACATCACCAATGGCGCGCGGTTCACCACCTACGCCATCGAGGCCCCGCGCGGTTCTAAGGTCATCGGCGTCAACGGCGCCGCCGCACGCCTGGTCCAGAAGAACGACAAGGTGATCGTCGTCACCTACGGCCAGCTGCCGGAAGAGGAAGCCCGTCAGTGGAACCCCACCGTCGTGCTGCTCGAAGACGACAACCGGATCAAACGCGCGGCTTGATCCGCCTCTCCTCCCTGTCGCGCAGCGATGGGGAGGTGGATCGGCGCGCTTGCGCCGAGACGGAGGGGTTCTTTCCCCTTACGGCCGGCGGGGATGTGTCAAGAACCCCTCCACCGCTTCGCGGTCCCCCTCCCCATTCGCCAAGCGGCGAACAGGGAGGAGATGCTGCCTCACCGCCCGATGTCGTAAACGCCCGTCACATCGATCTTCACCGACAGCTCGCCGCCCGAGACCGGGGTCGAGTCGGCCTCCATCGCCCCGGCGCGCAGGGCATACATCGGCATCGGCGGTTGCGGCGCATAGCCCCCGCCCTCGTTCAGGCTGCGGATGCCGCCAAGCTGGACGCCCAGGGCCTCGGCATAGAGCTGCGCCCTGGCCTGGAGCGCCCGCACGGCCAGACGCCGCGCCTCGTTCTCGGCGGTCGAGGGATCCTTCAGACCAAAGGCCACGCCATCGATCTGGTTGACGCCGGCCGCCACCACGGCGTCCACCGTCGATCCGACCCTGGTCAGGTCCATGACCCGTACGGTGACGCGGTTGGAGGCCTGGTAGGCGCGCAGTTTCGGCGGCTGGTTCTCCTGATAGTCATACTGGGCCTGCAGGTTCAGCCCCGAGGTCTGGATGTCGCGCTCGGCCACGCCGGCGCGGCGCAGGGCGGCGGAGACCTCGTTCATCCGCGTCGCATTCTGCGCCATGGCCTCACGCGCCGTCGGCGCCTCGGTCAGCACGCCAAAGGTGACGGTCGCCATGTCGGGCGCCACGCGCACCTCGCCGGTGGCGGCCAGATTGAGCGAGGGCTGGGTCTGGATCATCTGGATGGTGCTCGAAACGGGGGTCTGCTGGAGGGCCCCCTGCGGTGAGGTCCGGGCCGAGGCGGCCGTCGCCGTCAGGGCGGTCGAGGCCATCAGGGCGGCGCCGAGGGCCAGAAGGCGGAAAGTCGGTGCGGAAAGCGTGCGGGTCATGGGTTTCCTCTGGAACGAAGCCCAGCGGTCATATGGCCGCCGGGCATGGCCTAACCTTGGCCGATACACCCTGAACGCCACGCCGACGCTTTCGCTCAGTTTTCATTCATCGCCATGAATTCGCGGCAAGGGTCCGGGCGGCTTTGCAGCCCGCCCGCCACCTGCTAACCCCACGCCTCACCACACCCCGCGCGTCTTTGGGGGCGAGTAGCTCAATGGTTAGAGCCGACCGCTCATAACGGTCTGGTTGGGGGTTCGAGTCCCTCCTCGCCTACCACCCCCATAATTTTTGTGTGTGAATACAACAGGCTTAGGCGGGATTGTCTAACCGGTTAGACAGTGGCTGTTCCCTTTTCGGTCTCGACGAGCTTGGACATGCCCTTGTCGGCCAGCAGGGATTGGTCTGCGTCGCGGGTATAGGTCTCGGCCTCAGTCAGGGTCGAGTGACCGAGGATGGCCGCGATTTCCTTGGTCGTGCACCCGGCCTCAGCGAGGCGACGGCCTGCCGCCTTACGCAGGCCGTGGGGCGTTCGGCTGGGCACCCCGGCGAGGATGGCGCGCTCGACGAACCACTGGGTGAACCCGGCGGCGGTGAACGCGCGGCCGTACTGGGTTTGGAGAAAGGTCAGGCCGGTTGTCGGCAGCTCGGCCTTGAGCTTCGGATGGATCGGGATGCGGATGCGCTTGCCGCCCTTGGCCTGTACGACACTAATCCGGTCATGGCCCTCGGCGTCGCGGCTGAGATGCTGGCGACCCATGGTAACGACGTCGGATCGACGGACGGCGGTGTAGAGCAACAGTGACAGGGCCAGCCGCTCGCGAGTGCCGGGCTTCCAGTGCGTCTCGAACCGCCGGATCTCGTCCTCGGTCCAGGGGATGAATCCGCCGGTTTTCTTGCGCTTAGCCTCGGAGTCGCGGACCGGGTTGTTCGGTCGCCAGCCCAGGCGGACAGCGAGGCGAAACACACGGCTGAGACGGCGACGCAGGTTGACGGCGGCGCCGGGTGTCGCGGCCATGCCGTGGAAGATGGCGTCAAAGTGAACCGTTTGGATCGAGGCGGCTCCCCGGTCGCCGAATCTGGTGCGGAAGCGATCCAGGATGTTGCGATAGTTGGCCTGGGTTGTGGCCTTCAGGTCCAGAAACTCGCGCGAGCGATAGTATTCGATGATTAGGGCGTTGATCGAATGCGGCTGGACGCGGTCGGCTGGTTCAGCGGCGGGCCTGGGCGTGCGAGCCTCAGCCTCGGCATAGGCGGCCATGAATTCGGCGGATCCCGGGGCGCCGGGCAGAGTGACGGACGCGAACCCGCATCGCCGGTAGTAGTGGCGCAGCCGGCCATGCCGGTCCTTGTACGCCTTAACATAAGCCAGCTCGATCTTCGCCAAGGGGTTCGCCAGGTTCGTCATGACGCGGGCAGGACGTCGTCCCATTCGTTCGGCCCGCCAAGGGTCGGCACCTTAAGCACGGCGGGCTCGCCCAGCAAAAGCCGGAAGCCGCCCTCGGGCGGGAAGTCGACGGCGGCCACCGGCTTACCAGCAGACTCAATAGCGCGGACCGCCCGCTTGATGTCAGCCTGGGTGAAACGCGTTGACGCCGTGTTCCTGGGCAAGGCGCGTCGGCGTACGCCATCGTTTGCGGCGTTGGGAACATCGTCCAGTGAGGGTTGAGGAGGGGCCATACCTTTTAGCTATGACATCCCAGCAGATGTTCTCGGGTGCCGCGCCCTAGGACGCGAGGGCCCGACAAGTTCGGTGCAATATCATACCGTAGATACGTGGCAGGACGGGCACCGGCTGGCCGGGGGTCGGACAGACGACGACGACCGTCGGCGAGCTGGTGGCGGTCTTACGATGGTGACCGGAGCCCGCAACGCCGCTTTCGCCCGAACGATGTGAAACAGCGCGTCTGATTGTCATATCTGGATCTCCATAGGCCCATCACGGCCATGGAGAAGTAAATGAAAACTGACGCAGAAAATTTTATGGCCGATGTGATTGGCCAATCCGCCAATACTCAAGGTTACGCGTGGATCATGCCCGGACTGGCGGGCGACACTAAGAAGGAAACATTCAGATTTCCAGCCGATTTGTTTTCGGACATCTACGACGAGCTAGTGGAGTTCAGCAAAACGAGCCGGGTTTGGATCGGCCTTACCCCTCTTTCGGAAGCCTACGACAGACCCAAATGGACTCGCCCATCGGCGAAGGATGCGGTGCACTTCTTTGGATTCTTCCAGGACATCGACGTGAAGGATGAGCATGGAGTCGCTCATGCTCAGTCGGAGCTGCCAGCTACGTACCAAGAGGCAATCGCTTTCGTCGATGGTTTGCCGATGCAGCCGACTTGGTTGATCGACAGCGGCCACGGCTTGCACGCCTATTGGGTGGTCAAGAAATCGGTCTTTGCTAGCGACAACGACAGACAATCTGACGTGACCCCCTGAAACTCCTCCAGGAATAGCTAGAGTCCGCCCCTCGAAAGGACGGACAGATGAAGCGATCACGGTTCACGGAAGAGCAGATCATCGGGATCCTGCGTGAGCAGGAGGCGGGCGTTGCGACGGCAGAGGTCTGCCGGCGTCACGGTGTCAGCTCGGCGACCTTCTACAAGTGGAAGGCCAAGTTCGGCGGCATGGACGTGTCGGAGGCCCGGCGTCTGAAGGCGCTGGAGGACGAGAACACCAAGCTGAAGCGGATGCTGGCGGACGCGATGCTCGACAACGTCGCGCTGAAGGACCTGCTTGGAAAAAAGTGGTGACGCCCGCTGCGCATCGAGAAGCGGCGGCGCATCTGCAGTCGTTCTACGAGATGAGCGAGCGGCGGGCGTGCCGGGTGCTGGGCACCGATCGGGCAAGCGTGCGGTATCAGGCCACGCGGCCGGATGACGGCGTCCTGCGGGATCGATTGAAGGCCTTGGCGCAGGAGCGCCGGAGGTTCGGCTATCGACGTCTGCACGTGATGCTTCGACGCGAGGGCCATGCGGTGAACCGCAAGCGGGTCCAGAGGATCTATCGGGAGGAGAGGTTGACGGTGCGCAGGCGCGGCGGCCGAAAGCGGGCCATGGGCACGCGACGTCCGCTGGAAACGCCGTTGGTTGCCAACCAACGCTGGTCGCTAGACTTCGTGTCCGACCAGCTCACCGACGGCAGGCGCTTCCGCATCCTGACGGTGATCGACAACTGCACCCGCGAGTGCCTGGCGCTGGTGGCCGATACCTCGCTGTCGGGCGCACGGGTCGCGCGTGAGCTAGACATCATCATCCAGCAGCGCGGGCGTCCGGAGACCATCGTCAGCGACAACGGCACGGAGTTAACCTCGAACGCCATACTGGCCTGGGCTGACGATGCGGCGGTCGGCTGGCATTACATCGCGCCGGGCAAGCCCCAGCAGAACGGCTTCAACGAGAGCTTCAACGGCCGCCTACGCGACGAGCTGTTGAACGAGACGCTGTTCCGCTCCCTGCCGCATGCCCGGGTCGTGCTGGAAGCCTGGCGGCGCGACTACAACGAAACCCGGCCTCACTCGAAGCTGGGGTGGCTGACGCCGCAGGCCTACGCCGATGCGCTCACCGGACAGATCGGCCGGCCTGCTGCGCGAGTTGAAAGCTGCGCAGACCGGCCTCTTGCCAACCCCACCAACCCCGGCTCAGATCAACCCAGAACTCTCGTTATGGCTGGATGAGAAACGGGGGTCACGTCAAGTTCCGGGGAGGGGCTCGCAATCGGTCGTTTTGGATACACCATCCGGCAGCTTACGTTCGGAGTGTCTGAAGTGGGGGTTTGCGAGATTCGCGAGGCAGTCACACTGCACGTCCAGCGCATCGCCAAGCCTCAAGCTCATCTGCACTCGTCAGGTCAAGCTTGCTCAAGGCGTCCACGAGCGCGTTGGTCATGTCTTCCATGACCATCCTCCATTGCGCCGACCGAGTTCGATCTAGTCATCAGCCACGTGTAAGGGCAACAGAATGTTCTGTCTTCGTTCTCGTTTTCAACAGGGAAGGTGAGCGGTGATATCCAAAGCTCTGTCCCCTCATATTGAGGACAGACAATTGAAGGGTCGGCTGATTATGTCGCTGTACTGATGTGAGCCTATAAAATCGCTCACCTTGGTGGTGTTGAGATCAACGATCGCTCGAACTGCAGAGGCTCTATAGTTAGACGCTTCATCGGGTGTGATGATTGAGGACTGTGCTGCGGGGTCTCCTGTCGTTCGTCTTCGATCTACCGCCCACCGGGACGTGTGTTCGCGCAATGGTTAGCAAGAATATAGGTGCCGCATGGATGAGCAAGAATTGGGTCTTTCGCGTAGAGACGTACTCGGGGGCGCAGCCGCCGTCGCCGTCGCTATCGCGGCGACAGCCGCACGTGCAGAGCCCGGGAAGAAGCCGAACGTCGTCTTTATTCTGGCTGATGATCTTGGGGCCTTCGATCTGTCTTGTTATGGTCGGCCCGACTATGAAACACCCAACATCGACAGCCTTGCGCGGGACGGGCTAAAGTTCAAACTTGGGTACGCCAACTCCAGTTCGTGTGCGCCGACGCGGACCGCGCTGCTATCCGGAAGGTACCAAAATCGCTTTTTGGTCGGCTCTGGGGAAGGCGGGGGCTACCCGAGTGACGTTATAGGCTACTCCGGCGAACTTCCCTCTCTGCCGAAAATGTTCAAGGGCGCGGGGTACCGAACGGCGCTGTTTGGCAAGTGGGATCTCGGCGAACTGCCGACCTACAGTCCCAACAAGGCGGGCTACGACCAGTTCTTCGGCGTCATGGGCGGCTATTCCGACTATTGGGAACACGATCAGGCGGATCTGTCCGGCGTCCGCAAAGCGGATCTGTACGAAAATGAGAACCCCGTGCAGGTCGAGGGCTACGCGACCGACCTATTCACCGATCACGCGTGCCGCTTCATCGACGACAATGCAGACCTGCCGTTCTTCATATCATTGCACTATACTGCGCCACACTGGCCTTGGCAGAGCCGCACCGCTCGCGGAACGCCCAGAATAAGCGATGTCCATTTCGACGGCGGCTCGCCCGCCGTTTTTGCAGACATGATGCGCGCCATGGATGACGGGGTCGGTCGCGTGTTGCAGACAATCCGCAAACACGGACTGACGCAGGACACGATCCTGGTCTTCACATCGGACAATGGCGGCGAACGCTTCTCGATGATGTGGCCTCTGCGTGGCGAAAAGGGCGACTTGTGGGAGGGCGGCGTGCGCACACCGCTTCTGGTAAGCTGGCCAGGACACATCGCGGCGGGCACCGAAAGCGGTCAGGTCGCCATGTCGATGGATTTCTTGCCGACACTGGCGGCATTGGCTGGCGTTCAACCCGACGGATCGGTGCCGCTCGATGGCATTGACCTTTCGGCCCATTTTCTAGGTGCGTCGGCAGTCGAACGAACCGTTTTTTGGACCACGCCGGGCGAAAAGCTTTCGGCGCTGACCTATCCATGGAAATACCTCAGGCTGCACAATCGGGAATATCTCTATGATCTGGACGACGACCCGACCGAGCACGCCAACCTGAAACTTCAACACCCGGAAATCTTTGCCCGATTGAAGGGGGAAGCCGAAGCATGGTCCGCACAGATGCTTGCCCCCCTTCCCGGGCTGCCTGACGGGTTGATTGACGCCCTCGAGGCGCTTGATCCCCTCCCACCTCTCAAGCCCTAAACTTAGACGTATAATCAGAAGAGCACGGTCGGCGAGTGCGATGGCGGACGGGAAAACGGTCGTGCATCTAACGTAGCGGGTGGCGGCGCGCCGCCAGTTTTTGAACCTGCCGACCATGATCTCGATGTGGATTCGACTTTTGTATCGACGCCTATGGCAGCGGACAGCCGCGCTCCGGGATTTTCGATCGGGGACGCGTGAAGTGATCGCCTTGGCCTGCAACGGGTTCCTAAACCCGTCCGCCTCATAGCCCCGGTCGCTCAGCAGCCACTGCGCCTGTCGGCAGGCTGGCCGACAGGGCGGCCGCGCCGGTTTGGTCGCTGATCTGGCCCGCTGTTATTGACAAGCTGATCGCGCGCCCGGTCGCGTCGGTCACGGCGTGCAGCTTGGTGTTCATGCCGCCGTTGGTTCGTCCGATGAGCCGCCCAGGGCCCCTTTTTAACACCAGTCTCGAAGCTGTGCGGTGCGCCTTCAGAAGGGTCGCGTGGGTTATCACGGTGCAGCGTTCGGCGTTGGCGTTGGTCAAGCGCTGCAACACGCTGAGCAAGACGCGGGTCTCGCTCCAGCCGTTCCAGCGATGTATTGGATTTAATGTGGGCCGTAGGCCGCCGACGCTTGGCACCATTAAAACCCGTTACGGTTCACGAGTGATCACGCTCAGAACCCGGCGATCGTCTATGTTCGGTCTGTCGTAGCCTTGAGTTTCTAGGTCGGATAACTACCAAGGCGCCAAAAAACGCCCGACCCTGAAAACAGAGCCGGGCGCTGCAGTTGTTAGGACAGGAAGGTCGCCGTCTGTGACGGCGAGGGTCGCCCTAGTATTTGAATGACAAAACTAGGGAGATGGTGCGCGGCCGTTCAGAGACCGCTGTGTAACTGCCGGGTCCCACGAAGGGGGTCGGGAAGGCGAAGACCGACCGGTTCTCATTCGTAAGATTGCGGCCAGATAACCTCAGCGAATAGCCAGCAGCGAACTCCAATCCCACCGAGGCGTCATATTTGGTGATGCTGTCCGACGGCGGCGGGAAGTTCGGATCTTGCTGACGGGTCTGGCCGGATTCATAGAAGACGCCGCCGTTGACGCTCAGGCTGACATTGCTCGTCAGCGGATGGTCGTAGCTGGCGGAGACCGAACCGCTCCAAAGCGGTGCGTTGGGGATCGCCCCGCCGGTGATCGTGTCGGATGTCTCGGCGTAGGTGTTGCTCCACTCAACTCTGACGCCCGGCGCGAAGACCGGTCGCCAGATGACCTGAGACTCGACTCCTTCTGATTTCAGGTCGGTATTCCCTATAATGAAGGTCGTTCCGTTAAACGTCACGAGTTGATAGTCGGTGACTTCGGTCGAAAAAGCCGTCGCATTTGCGATCAAAGACCGATCGCCGGTTTGGTAGCGGATGCCCAGTTCCGCTGTCTGAGCGACTTCGGGCAGATACTCGGACTGATCCAGCAGGCCTGCGCTGCTGGCGAAGCCCCCGCTTTTGGTGCCTTGGGCCCAGGCGGCATAGATCATCATATCGTCGGAAATCTTGTATCGCAGGTTGACCAGGCCATCCACTGCGGACTCTGACCGGGACAACGTAAAGGGGGCATAGGCAGGGAACGCCGGCGTAAACGCGCCCGGCGTCAGGACGACACGGGACAGATCCGCGTCCTTGTCTTCCGAGGTGTACCTCAAGCCGCCGGACAGTGTGAGTTGGTCCAGAATGTGGAAGTCCGCCTGACCAAAGACTGACCAGGCCTTGGTCTTCTGATCGACCGAGTTCACGAACCGGGTCGCGCCTAGGGGGGCGGGATAGGTAATATTCCAGTCATCCGTCTGGGCGTAGTCGTTGCCGCCCACCCAAACGCCGGCGACATAGGTAAGGCGCCTGTCGCTGGGCGAGGTCAGCCGAACCTCCTGACTGTAACCCGAGGTGTCCGTGGGAACGGTGTAAAGAAAATAGTCGCCAGGCAGGTAGTCAACGCCAGCGGCAGACAAACCTGAGGTTTCTGACCACGCCGTTTGGCTTGTAAGCAGATATTCTCCGAGGCTCCAGTTCGCTGTAAGCGAAGCGCGCTGGATGTTATCACGATCAAAATAGCCGTGGGGGATGCGGCTGTCGCTATTCGAGTTTTCACGGTCCAGGTTCGCAACGAAGCTTGGAAATCCCGCCAATGCGGCAAGGCCGTTGACGCCGCCGTTGGCTTGCACGATCTCTGCGGCTAGGCCTTTGAGGTCAACGTTCTGCCTTTCATAGACCAGGGTCGCATCGAAATCGGGTGATGGGGTCCAGGCGAAAGTGATCCTCCCCGCTTTGCGCGTTCCTCCTCCGACGTCCTCGTTGATGGCAACATTTCGAACCCACCCGCCCTCGTCGTCGTAAATACCGGCCACTCGCATCGACAGAGTGTCAGTGAGAGGAACCGAAACGCCACCGGTAAGCGTCGTCGATCCCACCTCGAACTCGCGCGTCAATGAGATGTTTGCTGCGAGCCTATCGCCCGGCTTGCGGGTGATGAGGTTAACGGCGCCAAGACTGGTGTTCTTGCCCAGCAAAGACCCTTGCGAACCACGCACGACCTCGATGCGCTCGACGTCGAATAGAGCAGTCGAAAACTCCCTGGTGCGGGGCAGGTAGACGCCGTTGATGAAAAAGGCGACGGAGCTCTCGAAAGTGCCCGGACCGCCCGACGTTCCGAGGCCTCGCAGGGTCACATTGGAGTTGAGGGCCGCTGGCGCCCGCTCGATAACCAGACCTGGGGACACGCGGGGAAGATCGAGAACGCTCGTCACGCCCGCGTTTTCGATCGCTTCGGCGGTCGCCACGCTGACCGACATCGGCGTATTTTGAAGGGTCTCCGGGCGAAGCCGTGCCGTGACGACGATGTCATCAACGTTCGCAGTGTCTTGCGATTCTGCTGGGACTGCTGATGCCTGTGCAGCGGCGGTTGAGGCCGCAGAGAGAGCGGCGAGGACCGCCACGGAAGCTCCGAGTCTGAGACGATTGATCATGGTGTTTCCCCTAAGTTTGATCGCTGTTTTTCAGCGTTGTTGTTGCAGACGTAATCCGCTGCTAGGCCAGTGGCGGCGGTGGTTCCCGCCAGCCAGCTTTCAGACAAGCGGGTCCGAGAAAATGTCAGGGCTAACCACCTGTGTCTGTCCTCTTAGGAAGAGGACAAGCCGACATCGAAACTGAGACCAGACCAACCGCCGCGATCGGGGGTAGAAGGTTGTCTGTCCCCCTCAATGCGACAGAGCGGTCCGAGGATTCCGGACTAGATGCACAGCCGCCGGATGCTTATGTCTTGCGACGCTTAGGTCTAATCGGGGGCGCAGCCATGGGTGTTGGAATCACCGCGAGCGCGGTCCGCACCCGCGGTGCCTTCACGGTCCCCTTCGACCGGAATGTTTGGGTCGGGATGCGGGGTCGATTAGGAATAGCGGCTTATTCGCAACCGCGACCCACGTCCGATAAGGACACTTGTTATCCTATCTCGGCCTCGCTGTTCGGCTCGTTCGTCAGGGTTGTGCCAGCGATGATGGCAGATGGATGATCGGCGCGCGGCGCGAACGTGGGTTGGTCGCCCAGCCATCCTAGCGCGCCGATCAGCGCGAACAGGTCGATGCCATCAAGATCAGATCGGGCCGCTCCCTTGGCCTGTGCAAGGTGAAGGAGCCGTGCGCCTGCTAAACGCAAGTTGGTTCAGGAAGCATGAAGAGCGGAACCGGGGTCAGCCAGGGCGGCCGCCATTAGGTCCACAACGCCATTGTAGCTCCTTACAAAGGCCACCGCCTCACGAAGCCAAGACGCCAAGATGTCATCAGGTGAACTCGATGTTTCGAGCTCGGCGGCCTTCTGCGTCAGCTCGTCGAGTGTCGCGCGAAGCAGGGCCTCCAGCAGCGCCTCCCGAGTGGAGACTGACGATACAGCGTGGCCAGTCCGACCTCGGCCCTCAGTGCGCCATCGCGCAGCGACGCGTCGGCCCAATGCTCGGTGATCACCTCACGCGCGACGGCCAGCAGGGGGCTGTAGTTTTTTAGCGTCGGCTCGCATGTACCCTGATTGACTACGCGCTGCATCCTGCGCGAGGAAATGGGCAAGGTGCCCAACAAAATCCAACATGCTCGAGGTCTTTTGGCGCCAGTCGCGATAGTTCTATCGAAAGGGCGCGGGCGGGCCTTTGACGTCGCCGACTTCGTTGGACCGAGGCAGTGAGATCCAAAGGCACGGTGCGCTGCTCGGGGGCGGGTAATTTCGTCAAGGCTCATCCATCGTGGGTGTCTGTTCGATATCTACGACCACTTTGAAGGCTCATGGTCGCCCTGCACTTGGCCACGCCCTGAGTGGCGGACCCAGTCAATGAAGTCTGAAAGGCAGCACGTACATATCACGAGGTCGGCGCAGGTCGCACACCGGGACGCCACAACACCAACACACTGGAGCTATGGATGGGGTTCGTTGCTGACGCTATGGCGGCGCTGTAGTCATCGGCTTAGGGCGGTTGGCTTCGCCTGCTGCCCTTTGTTGGGCTTGGCGTTCTGCGTGACAACCTCAGGCGCGCTTAATCTTCGCTTACGTCCTGCGTTCGCTTGCGTCAGTGTCACCCGATGACCAACGAGCTCGAGGCCCCTTTGCTGACACTGTCTGACCTGCGGCGCAGGCTCCCCTTGCAAGACCGGTCGGTGCTTCAGCAACAGAGGATCGCGGAAGGCGCCGTGCTGGCGATCGCCCGACACGGAATGTCTGCGCTAACCCATCGTCGGGTCGCGGACGCTGGTAACGTCTCCCTAGCGGCCACGACCTATCACTACGCAACCAAAACCGACATTATCGCACACGCTGCCTCCACGCTGCTCGACAGGTATGTTGTCGGGTTCCGGCGCTTCGTCCAGCGTGAGGCCGACGTATCCTCCGCTATTACGCTCCGCGAGTTCGCCATTACCCTGGTCGCCAATGCGGCCGGGCGCCATGGCGTCGATTCCCTGGCATGGTGCGAAATCATGGTCGAGGCCGCCCGCCGGCCTAGCCTTCAGCCCCCGTCGGAGGCGTGGTTCCTCACTCTTAGGGAGGTCTGGTCTGACATCGCACGTCTGCTGAACGTCCAGGATGCCGATGCGGCTGTCATCTCCGCGATCGACAGCGTCATCGGAGCCTTATTCGTATTGTCGCCGCTCGCGCTCCCTGAAGCCGAACTCCGCGCCCTGCTCTCGCAGGGCGTGGTTGATCAGCCAACGACGGGGGCCGTGGAAAGCGAAGCGCCAAGTCGACCCCGGCAAAGCACCCGCAAGTCGGAGGAAACCCGCGAGCGCGTGCTTGAGGCGGCGACGGCGCTCCTCATAGACAGGGGTGCCGAGGCGCTGTCGTTCCGCGCGGTGGCTGAACGGGCCGGCCTGACCCTCGCTGCGCCTACCTATTATTTCCCGTCGATTGCGCTCCTGGCGAACGCTGCCCGGCTGCGCATATTTGAACAGTCCAAGCGCCGTTACCGTTCCGTTATGGGTGAGGTGGACTATGCGACACTGGACATCGACCGGCTTATCGATCTGACTGCGGCCGTGTTTCTGCGGGAGGCGACCGAGTTCCGTAAGCTCAGTCTGGCTACGTATGGCGTGTATATTCACGCCCGCCGGGATCCCACCCTGCGCCCGGCGTTATGGGCGATCAACGGTGCGTTGCAACGACGCTGGGATCAGGTGTTGAGACGGCTTAACCCAAACTCTTGTCCAGCTGACGCCTGGATGATGCACGCGTTGTTCACGGGAAAACTGCTCCGACTCCTTTCGACGGGCTCGAACACGGCGGCTCTCGCCGCAGTCCGCAGCGAATTCGCCTACGACCTTCGCGCCCTGGCCGAGGGTCGACACTGGTTCCGCGCGAATTAACTGGTACGTTCTTTCGAAAAACTTGACGCCTATAGGCCGCTCCCCTACGGAAAGCGGCGGCGTCAAAGCCGCCACGCTTGGCAGGCCTAGCTCAGGTCTGTGCGTCTGGAGGTCCGAATGCGTATTGATCTGGCAGGCCGGGTGGCCATCATCACTGGTGCCGGCGGAGGGCTGGGGCGCGAGCACGCGCTCCTTTTGGCCAGCCGTGGGGCCCGCGTGGTGGTCAATGACCTCGGTGGAGCGACCGATGGGACAGGCGGTTCCCCCTCTGCAGCGCAGGCGGTAGCCGAAGAAATCAAGGCGCGCGGAGGCGAGGCGATCGCAAATGGCGCATCGGTCACCGACAACGAGCAGGTCGAGGCTATGGTCCGGCAAGCGGTAGCCCGTTGGGGGCAGGTCGACATACTCGTCAACAATGCCGGCATCCTTCGCGACCGGACATTTGCAAAATGCGATCTGGATGACTTCCGCGCTGTCGTCGACGTTCATCTTATGGGAGCCGTCCATTGCACCAAGGCAGTATGGAACCACATGCGTGATCGCGGGTATGGCCGCATTGTGATGACCACCTCGTCATCCGGCTTGTTCGGGAACTTCGGCCAGTCAAGCTACGGGGCGGCCAAGATGGCTCTCGTGGGTCTTATGCAGACGCTCGGCCTGGAAGGTGAGAAGCACAATATCCGCGTCAACTGTCTGGCGCCGTCCGCAGCCACCCGGATGCTGGATGGACTGATGCCACCCGAGGCCCTGCAGGCGCTGACCCCGGACCGGGTCAGCCCCGCAGTTCTCGCGCTGGTTTCCGAGGCGGCTCCCAACCGACGCATCGTTTGCGCTGGTGCGGGAAGTTTTGAGCAGGCCAACATCACCCTGACTGCGGGCGTCCATCTGGGAGCCGGCGAGGACGTCGCCGAACGCCTCCTGGCCGGATATTCGGAGGTCGAAGACAGGGCGGGGGAACGAGTGCCGCCTAGCGGGTGGACGCAGGCCGAGGTCGAACTCGTGAAAGGCGGTTATGAGACTCAGATCACAAAGTAATGCGACCGCCGATAAAACGGTATAAAATTTCAAAAATTGGGCCTAGCGCCCGCTGCTTGGGAGGTCTGGTTGTCCGCTATTGTCGATCGCAGGAACCTCGATTTCACATTATTCGAACTTTTGGATCTGAACCGGATCCTGGCGGATAAAAGGTTCTCCCACTGCGACCGCGCCGTCGTGGACCAAATCCTCGACGGCGCCCAGCGGTTGGCGGAAGACCTATACCTTCCCCTGGCGGCCCGCCTCGACGCGACGCCGCCCTCGCTGAACGATGGCGAGGTACGGATTTTGCCTGAGGTTTCCCAAACTCTGGTAGCCTACGCCGACGCCGGCTACTGCGGGCAGACGTTCGAAATCGAGGATGGCGGCTTGCAACTGCCCTATGCCATCGGGATGTCCGTCAACGGCATGTTTGCGGCTGCGAATATCTCGGTCGCGAACTACTGGATGTTGACTGGGGCTGCCGCCCACCTCCTCATAACGTTCGGCACGCAAGAGCAGAAGGCGCGCTTCGCCCGGCCAATGATCGAAGGACGCTGGACGGGCACCATGTGCCTTTCCGAGCCCCAGGCCGGGTCATCGCTCGCCGACATAACGACCCGTGCCGTTCCCCACCAGGATGGAACCTTCCGGTTAAGCGGAACAAAGATGTGGATTTCGGGTGCCGGCCATCGGATGACCGACAACATCGTCAACCTCGTACTGGCGCGACTCCCGGACGCACCGCCTGGGGTGAAAGGCATATCCCTGTTCATCGTGCCCCAGCGCCTTGTCGATGTGGACGGCGAACCGGGAGCGGACAATCACGTCACGCTTGTCGGCTTGAACCACAAAATGGGCCAGCGTGGCACTACAAACTGCCTCCTGAACTTCGGCGAGACCGGACCGACGGTCGGCTACCTCGTGGGCAATCCCCACGAGGGTTTGCGCTATATGTTCCATATGATGAACGAGGCGCGCATCAACGTCGGCCACGGCGCGACGATGCTGGGTTTGGCCGGCTATCTCTACTCCCGGGACTACGCCCGTGACCGGTTGCAGGGCCGTGCGCTGAACCACAAGGATCCCTCCACGCCCCAAATCCCGCTGGTCGAACATCCCGACGTCCGCCGGATGCTCCTGGCCCAGAAGGCGATCGTTGAAGGCGCTCTGGCGCTTAGCACTTTCTGCGCACGGCTCGTCGACGAGGCTGGGCTGGCGACAGGTGAAGAGGCTGAGGACCTCAATCTCCTTCTTGAGGTTTTAACGCCGATCGCAAAGTCCTGGCCCTCGGAACATGGGCTTCGCGCCAACGATCTGGCGATTCAAATCCTGGGCGGGGCGGGATATACTCTCGATCATCCGGTCGAGCGGCTCTACCGCGATAACCGGCTTAACCCGATCCACGAAGGCGCTTACGCTATCCAGGGGCTGGATCTTCTGGGGCGGAAGGTTCGCCTCGCCGGAGGCCGGGGTTTGCTTTTGCTGTCTCGTCGAATCCAGGACACGATCGATAAGGCCTCACAGATTCCTTTGCTCGTGGACCATGCAACAGCCCTGGGCGGTGCCGTCGACCGCATGAACGAAGCTGCTTGCGTCGCGGTTTCGGAGCTGGATCAGGCCCGAAGCCTGGCCAACGCTACCCTTTTTCTCGATTCGGCCGGCGAAGTGGTGGTCTGCTGGCTCTGGCTCTGGCAGGCGCTCGTGGCCTCAGCAGCGCTTGCGGCGGGCCCGTCGCCGGCCGACGCGGCGTTCTACCGGACCAAGATGGCGGCTTGTCGCTATGCCTTTCTCTACCGGCTCCCTTCGGCCCTGGCGGCGTTCGTGATCGTCGAAAGTCTGGACGACACGTTTCTCGCTTTGTCGCCCGAAGACCTTCTCGTCTGATCGCTTGATCCAAGCGGAGGACTACCGTTAGATCAGCAGGTCTGTCCTATGCTGGCCAGCGGAAGATGGCGCCCGACCCGGGCTGGCCTGTCCCTTCAGGAACAATGGATGACGAGCGGTAAAATCCAAGGGGGTCCTTCAACCGCGGACCTGATCGACGCCACGTCAGAGGCTATACGCGCGCTCGGCGCGGCGGCGTTCATCGATCGTTTGCTCGACATCGTCAGCCTGATGGGCGCCAGTCAGGTGACCGCCTTCGCCTATGAAGGGGTAGCGGTAAGATGTCTGCTCAGCCGCAACTTTCTGTCTGAGGACCGAGGAGGGACTCTCGCGGCGGCCTATTTGGAGGGGGGATACCGGAATGATCCGTTGTGGGCGCAGGCCGCCGCGCTGCCGGAGGGCACCTGCGTCGTTCGATCTCTCGAGCAGCTGTCGGCATCGATGTCTCGGGACTACCTGGCGCAGTTTTTTGGCGCGCCTGGATTCCGCACCAAAGCGGCCGTCCTTGTAGCGCAGGGTCCGTTCAGGATGGCGCTCAACCTCTATTTCCACGCCGACACCGCAGAACAGCGACCGTCAGGCCAGGACGCTGATAGCCTCTATCGTTTGATTGGCCGGACCATGGCGGTTCATTTCGTGGGGCTCGCGCCGCAGGCCTTTCCCTTGCCTCTGTCGGTTCTTTCCGAACGAGAGAGACAGGTCTGCATCGGAATGCTGGCGGGAAAGAAAGCCGAGATCATCGCGGCCGAGATCGGCGTAGGCCCGAGCTCGGTCGTCACCTATCGTCAGCGTGCCTATCAGAAGCTCGGCATCTCATCGCGAGGCCAACTCTTCTCCCTCTGCCGAGCTTGGACGTCGCGATCCGACGCCGCTTAACGCGCAACTCGGGCGCTTCGTCAGGTCGGGTTTCGCGCGTAGCCCAAGTTCTCGGTTGTCTGGCCGTCCAGGAAGATCATGATCTCACGGTCAACAATTGCCGCGCTCTCATTGGGCATCATGTGACCCTCGGCTTGGAAAAGCACCGCCTTCGAACCGCGAAGTTTGCTGGCCATATCAAGTTGGCGATCCGGGGTGATGACGCTGTCGCGTCCACCGATCAGAAGCAGCGATCGAGCGGCGATTGTGTGTAGACGGTCGTCAATAGAGGTTATCCTGTTTTGTGCGCCTAGAGCGCGGTAGAGGGCCTCATCAACGAGGCCCACCGCGTCAAGAGTGGCGTCCAGCGTATCCGTTGCGTGAACGAACATCCCGCCGAACGCCTCCCTGAGCATATCCTTGTCGCGACCGTGAGCGATGAGGAACGCCAAAGCCTCTACGGGGTCCCGCCTAGGATCTGCCGGACCAGGCGCGACAAGACAAAGGGCCGAGAAAACGTCCGGATGGCGGATCGCGGCCAGCAGGCCCGTGAAGGCGCCCAGCGAATGACCGACGAAGACCGGCTGGTCTAGGCCCATCATGCGGACAAATGCCGCGACATCGTCCGCCACGGCGTTCAGGGTCCAATCCTGCAAAGCATTTGCCGAGGCTCCATGCCCCCGCAAGTCCACCGCATAGACGGTATGACGCTGGCTAAGGCGGTCTAGCAGAACCTCATAGGGGCCTGAGGTCGAGCGCATGAAGGCGCCGTGGACAAAGATTAGAGGAGGGCTGCCCGCGCCGTCGTTACGAACCTCGTAACCGAGGCGGGCACCGGGGAGGGTCGCGTATTCAACAGTGTTCGCCATGAAAGTCTTTTTGATGAAGCGGGGTGTCGCCGGGTTTTGGGAGAGGCTTGTGCGGTGATCCGCCGCCGTCGGCGCGATCGCGTCGTAGTCTCGGTCCTGCGAGCCGTCACGACTGGAGGGGGAGAAGCAGGCGGGAGGGATGGTCCGCCCCCGCGTACAGGCGATGGCGGCCGCGGTTCACTGTGTCGTCGTGTCCGAAACGGGGATGTTCCATGATGTCGCGCCCGCTGATCGACAAGCGTAGGGTCTCGCCAGCCTCGAACAGCGTGGCCGAGGGCAGGATCTCGATATCGACCGGAATAATTTCGCCCGGCGAAACGGTCTCTACCCGGTCATGGCTGAGATAGGGCCGCGCGAGGCTTGATCGGTGTGGATCGAGGTGGCGTTGGGACGCGCGCAACCAACCCAAGGCGACCGGGCCTTCACGGAAGCCGTCCTTGCCGCAGAAAAAGACCTCGCGGCTCTGCGCGTCGAGCTTTCGAACGGAGACAAACAGATCAAGGTCGTCGGCCTCTTCAGGTGAAACCCAGAGCCGCAGCGCCATCGGCCCTGTGACCTCCGTGCGCGTGTCGAACCGGATGTCGAAATCCTGGGTCTCTTTGACCGTCGCCTCATAGGACCGGGACTGCGGCTCGCTCGGGACCGCATGCGCCAGTTGGCCGCTATCGAGATTAAGGTAGACCGGCTGGAAGGTCGTTCCCTCAGGGGGCCAGGACGTCTCGCTGCGGACCTCGTAGCGCTGGGCGTCGCGGCGGACTTCCAGCCTGACGCGCGGTCGCTTGTCGAAGCCGTTGTCCTCACCCTTCAGGAAGTGGTCGAGAAAGCTCTTCTGCCATTCCAGCGCTTCGGCGCTGTAGTAGACCTCCCACTTGTTCCGCCCGTGGGTGAAGAGCCACTTCTGTGTTGAGGAAATCCTCAGAAAGCCCTCGACTGATCCGCGAGAATGCAGGCCGTGGTCGGACCACGAGGCGCAGACAAGCGTCGGGGTGTCGATGGCTTCAAGGGGAAAGGGGTGCGCCATGGCCTGTTCGAGCATCGCCGGACCGCGCTCGGCGATTTTGGGTCCCGCGCCCCGAACCAACGATCCTTCCAGCCAAGCCTGCAAGAAGCGGGTTTCGGGTATGCCGCCGTGCTGTAGCGCGTCGCGGCGCTGATCGGTGACCCCTTCCCAGGGTATGATCGCTTTTAGATATTCGGACCTGACCTGCGACGCACACATCCACTGGGTGATCGCGAGATAGGACACGCCATTAAGGCCGACGGCTGCATTGCTCCAGGGCTGGACGCCGGCCCAGTCAATGAGGTGGCCATAATCCTCGGCGTCTCCCGGCGCATAAAGCGAGGGCTCGCCTTCGGACATGTAGAAGCCCCGGGCGTCAGCCACCACGACGACGTAGCCGCGTGGCACCCAGAAGCCGGGGTCGGCGCCTTCCCAGGTTGTGGCGTCGGAGATGTGCAAGGTGCCGACGGCCATGCCTGCCTGCTTGATCTTGGGCAGGGTGGAATACTCATCAGGACCGAAATCCTTGCCGTAGGCCGTGACGCATAGGATTACCGGGTAGCGGCCTTCGGCTTCAGGGCGATAAACTGTGGCCCGCAGATGAACGCCGTCAGGCATGCGGACCTGCACGTCTCGATCGATGATAATGCCGTCGGGCAAGGGATAGGTCACCGCGCCTTGGTCCGGATTGTCCGTGTCGGCTCTCGAGGATAAAGTCTGCTGCATTCTCGACTCCCGTGGCGTTCGACCCGGTCCTCGCGGGTGGCCAGGCAACTTAGGCCGCTGGCTCCCGCGGCTCTGTCCTCATCTATCAGGGACAGACGGATCTCCGCGCCGATCCCGCGATGTCCCCAAGCGCCCCAGCCTACTGGTTCCGAAGGGCGATCTGGGGCAGAGGCGGCAGTTGCATCTGTTTGGATATGCGGTCCGCTGCGGCCTTTACCAGATGGGCGATCGAGGTCGGATCGGCAGTTCGATACCGCTGGGCGCCAACAACGAGAACCAGGCTCGCACAGGCGCCGCCCGGTTCTGCTGCGATCGGAGCGGCGATCCCTATATTCTCCGCATCGAGTTCGCCTTCCGAGATCGCCAGACCTGCGCGCTTGATCGCCTTCAGCGCCGCTCTTGCGTCTTCCCAGCTGTCGCCGAGGGCGGTGCCGGTTTCAAGCCCGCTGTAGGCGCGGAAGAATGCACGTTGCCGCGCGAGCGGTAGGGCGGCCAGAATCGCCTTGGACCCCGCACCCCGGAATCGCGGCATCATGCGTCCGCGACTGTAGCTCACCGTTGTCGGATCGGTCCCCCGCTCGTGGTGGATTGTGAGAATCCGATCTCCGACCAGGCTTGTCAGCAGAACGTCGCAGCCGCTCTGGGTGCAGATGTCGCGCATGGTCGACGTTGCCGCCTGGAGAAGAGGATCGCTCTGCCTGACGATGTAGTCGAGTTCAATCGCACGCGCGCCCAGACGGTAGACGGCCGCAGACCGGATCAAAAAGCCTGTCTCGCACAGGTCCCTGAGGTACCGATACCCTTGGGGTCGGCTGCACTTCAGGACAGCGACGACCTCATCGGCCGAATAGGTCGGACGTTCCACACTGAACAGGTCCAGGATGGAAATGACCTTCTGGACGCTCGACAGACCTGGGCGTTTCGTCTCAGCCACGCCTGTCCGGTCCCTTCCCTTACCAGACCAGAGCCCGGAGACGCCGATCTTACGCAACGCCCGCGAATTTAAGCAATCACCACTAGGCTCAAGAAGGTGGTCCTCTTATCGGGTCTTCAGGAACTGATGGTTGCCCGGCAGGACTTGCACGGGCTGCCGCACCCCGAGCCGCGCGGCGCGTAACCGCATTTCCCGGGCTTCCAGTCTTTTATCCGGTGGCAACCAGGTGCGGTCGTGTCCCCAAAGGCTGGGACCATGCTCAAGCTCGAACGGGGACCAGGCTTGAACGTCGATGTCTCTGCCGCCCCAGCCGTATTCCACCATGAACCCAGACGGGGTATAGGCGTAGAAGGAGGTCATGAAATCGTTCGTGTGACGTCCCAGGGTCGCGCCGATCCGGCCTTCCTCGCCTTGAGCGAGATCATACGCCTGGCCGACGTCGTCGAGATTGAACAACTCCATCATCAGGTGATGCACGCCGTTCTGGCCGGTCTCGATCAACGCCAGACTGTGATGGCGGGTGTTGAGATGGAAGAAATAAGCCTTGAACGGGCGCAACGCGTAGTCGCTCAGGTGGAAGCCCAAAATGTCGACGTAGAACGGCATCACCTCGTCGATGCGCTCGACGGTCAGGACAATGTGACCCATACCCAATGGACCGGTCCGAAAGCCGGAGATGCTGCGACCCGGGCGAAAAGCGTCGGTAAGGCACGTCGGGCCGTGAAAGACCTCCAACCGGTTACCAGCCGGATCATGAAAACTAATGAGTTCGCGGACCTGGCGCTCCTGGGCTAGGGCCACAGGGCCATAAGCGACCTCGATCCCCGCCATCTGGAGCCTCGCCGCGACCGCCTGCATCGCGGCTGCATCCTCAACTTCCCACCCAAAGAACTCCGCGCCGTCGGTATCCCCGGCCTTGACAACGATCCTTTGAGACCGGTCATCCATCCGGAAGGCGAGGGTATCGCGACTTCGGTCGATGAGTTCCAGGCCCAGGAAGCCCGGACCAAAGGCGCGCCAGTCGTCGAGCGTCCGCGCTCGAACACCCACATAGCCGAGACTTTTAAGGTGCATACTCACGCCTGACGCGCTTTGACTGCTGGTGCAGCGACACGTTGCTCGATGGCACCGAAGATCGTCTCTCCCGCCGCATCGAGCATCTCGATCCGCACCACGTCCCCGTAGTCGAGAAACGGCGTGGTAATTTCCCCGGTTTCGATCTTTTCGATCATTCGCCGCTCCTGCAAGCAGGAGGATCCTACCGAATGATCGCGGTTCGAGACCGTGCCGGACCCTACGATCGTTCCGGCGCTGAGCGCTCTCGTCTTAGCAGCGTGAGCGATAAGCGTCGCGAAATCGAAGTCGAGGTCCACGGCGGCGTTTGGACGGCCAAGCAGCGTCCCGTTGACGTGGCTGATGAGGGGCAAGGCCACGCGGCGACCGTCCCAAGCAGACCCGAGTTCGTCGGGCGTCACGACGACGGGCGCGAAGGCCGTCGACGGCTTGGACTGGAAAAAGCCGAAGCCCTTGGCCAGTTCAGCAGGCATGATCAGGCGTAGGCTGACATCATTGAGGATCGTAATGAGCTTAATATGCTTGATCGCCTCGTCCGCCGATGTTCCGGCGGGCACATCGTCGGTAAAGACTGCGATCTCCGCTTCGAGATCGACGCCCCAGGTCGTGTCAGCCACGACGATGTCGTCCCGGGGGCCCTGCATGGTGTCGCTGCCGCCCTGATACATGAGCGGGTCGTGATAAAGGCTCTCGGGCATCTCCGCTCCCCGCGCCTTTCGGACGAGTTCCGCGTGAGACAAATAAGCAGAGCCATCGCACCACTGATATGCGCGAGGCAGCGGTGCGGCCAACATTGCGGCATCGAGCGCTATGGCCCCCTCGATCGTCCCGGCCGTCAGCGATGCATAGACCGCCTTCAGACGATCTTCGACGTCGGACCAGCGATCCAGGGCGGCCTGCAAGGTGGGCGCGATCTCTGGAACACGGACGGCCTTTGACAGGTCGCGGCTGACAACGATCAAGACGCCGTCCCGGCTGTCGGATTTAAGGCTGGCAAGTTTCATGACGTCCCTTGAACTGGTGCACTGGCGCGACGCGGGGAACCGAAGCAGCCGCCCTAGATGAGAATTACGCCTCGCCGTGGTGAGATAATTAGCAAAACCTAGGCGGTTATGACAGCCAATAACGTCGCATAATCTCGGATAATGATAATTAAGTTGATTTACTGGCGGCGAGCGGGTCTAGCACGGCGGCGTCACGGGGCGATCAACGCCCGCGCCGCGTGGGAGGCACATCGATGTCAGCAGCCGTCACACCGGAACAAGCGCCACAGGCCGCCTGGCCCGAAAGCGCGTGGCCGCGACTTTCGCTGGACGAGGTTAAGGCGCGTCTCTGTGGGCCAGGCGGCCGGTTTGAGATGGAATCCGTGGAGATCAGCGGACAGCGCCTGCGGACGTGGAAGTCGCAGCATGGCACACTCAGGGATCTCGCCGACGCCGCGCGAGATCGCTTCGGCCCCCGCGAATTCCTTGTCAGCGGCGACGAACGCGTAAGCTACGATGCGTGGTATCGCGCCGCAGCTCGGCTCTCCAACCACATGGTGGCCGCCGGCGTCCAGAAAGGCGACCGCGTTGGCATCGCCATGCGCAATCTACCCGAATGGCCCGTCGCCTTCTTTGCGGCGGTCTGCGCCGGCGCCGTCGCCGTGCCGCTCAACGCCTGGTGGACCGGGCCTGAACTGAGACGAAGCCTGGAGCATTCGGGGGCCCGGATGCTGATCTGCGATCAGGAGCGTTGGCGCCGTCTCCAGCCCGAATGCGCCCGTCTACCGGCTCTGCAAAACATCATCGTAGCGCGTGGGAACCCTGATGTCGGCGTTCTGGGCCTTGAGACCGTCCTCGGTCGTCCCGAAGGCTATGGCGATCTGTCTTGCGAAGCGTTTCCGGAGGTCAAGCTTGAGCCCGGGGACGACGCCACCATCCTGTATACGAGCGGAACGACAGCTGCGCCGAAAGGCGCGCTGGCCAGCCACCGCAGCAACCTCGTTCAAATCCTCGGCAGCGCCTACGCAGCCGAGTCGGCCGCTCTCCGGGCCGGCCAGACCTCGGCCTCCCCGTTGGCCCAGGCCAGGCTGCTCACAGCGGTGCCTCTCTTTCACGTGACCGGTCTCAATGCCTGTTTGCTGCCCCTCATGGATGCGGGCGGCGCCCTGATCATGATGCACCGGTGGGACGCCGGAGTAGCGCTTGAACTGATCGAACAGGAGGCCGTCACCGCCCTCGGCGGCGTCCCAAAGGTCGCCTGGGATCTGGTTGAACATCCCGATCGTACGAGGCGCGATCTCAGTTCGCTTCAGAGCCTGTTCTACGGCGGCGCCGCGTCTGCGCCGCAACTGGCCGGGCAGGTCGAGATGCTGTTGGGCGCACAGCCCGGCCAGGGCTGGGGGATGACCGAAGTGTGCGCGGCGGGGACGCGGCACGCGGGAGAGGACTATCTGCGCCGTCCCGACAGTTGCGGCCCGACCTTCCCGGTCAGCGACCTTAAAGTCACAGATCCGACGGGCGACACGATCGCCGAGCCGGGTTTCGTGGGCGAACTTTGGATACGAGGGCCGCAGGTCATCAAGGGTTACTGGAACGATCACGAATCGACCTGCAGGGCCATCCGCAACGGCTGGCTCAGGACGGGCGATCTGGCGCGTCTCGACGCGGACGGGTTCTGCACCCTCGTCGGCCGCCTCAAGGACATCATCATTCGGGGGGGGGAAAACATCCACCCTGTTGAGATCGAGACCGCCCTGTCCCAGCACCCGGCGGTGGCTGATGTCGCTGCGGTGGGCGTTTTTCATCGGACCCTCGGAGAGGAGCCGGCCGCAGCGGTGCGACTGAAGCCTGGCGAAACCGCGACAGGCATGGAATTGCAAGCCTGGGTCGCGGCCAGGATCGCGGCTTACAAGGTTCCGGTCGCCATCGTCATCGTCGACGAGGACCTGCCGCGAAACGCGGGCGGCAAAATCCTTAAAGGTGAAGTCACGGCGATGGTCGACGCCTGCCGCGCCGGCGCAGTCGATATCTAACACGACGCGTCCTGTCTAAAATCTAAATCAAAGATGGGGAGAACAACCAGCGGCAGGAGGACCAAACGGGTCACCCGCCGTTTGTTATTTGCGGGAGCCAGGCGACCGCCAGCCCGGAGTTATCGCTGACGTCAGGTCAGGCTTCGTCCTACGGTCGACGACCGCAGGTCCAATGATCGCCTAGGTTCGGGGCGGCGATCATTTGCTGCCGCACGGCCAAACGTCAGCCATCTGAATGCCTTGGAGATGGCGTCGGGAGCCTGTCCACATTTATTGAGGACAGACGGTCCGCACCCGTTCCGACCATCACGGGAGGCGCCTTTTCCGCCGCGCACGTGCGTCGGACGAGGCTGTCACGTGAAGCGCGAGACCGCGCCCCCATTGGATCAGTTCACCGGCATGACCCCGTCTTCGGAACTCTACGACGTCGCCATCATCGGCTTCGGGCCCAGCGGCGCCACCCTGGCTAACCTGTTGGGCATGCAGGGCCTCAGGGTCCTGGTTCTTGATCGGGAAGGGGGGCCCTGTCAGTTTCCCCGTGCGGTTCATTTCGACGATGAAGTCATGCGCGTGTTCCAGACCATTGGACTGGCGGATGAGATCCTGGCGGGGACGCGGATCAATCCCGGCATGCGTTTCGTGGACCCGGCAGGCAAGCTGATCCTCGACTGGTCGCGGCCGCAAGATATCGGCCGACATCAGTGGAACGCCAGCTATCGCTTCCACCAGCCCGCGCTTGAGCAGGCGCTCAACGCCGGAGTGCTGCGCTTTCCCAACGTCGATCTGCGCCGACGTTGCGACGCGTTCGCCCTTGAGGAAACAGGCGATGCGGTCGAGGTGCGCTACGAATACATGGCGTCCGGCAGCATCAATGTCGCGCATGCGCGACACGTCGTCGGCTGCGACGGCGCCCGGTCGCTGGTCCGTCGTTTCATCGGCTCCGACATGGAGGATCTGGGTTTCCACGAGCGCTGGCTGGTGGTCGACGTCGTTCTGAAACGGCCACGACCCGACCTAGGCGATCACTCGATTCAGTATTGCGACCCTGAACGTTCGGCGACCTATGCCCGCCAGCCCGGCGATCGGCGGCGCTGGGAGCTACGGCTGACCGCCGACGTCGCGGATAGCGCCGCCACACAGCCGCAGACTGTCTGGCCCCTCCTGTCGCGTTGGATCACACCAGACGACGCCGACATTGAGCGAATGGCGACCTACACCTTCCACTCCCTTATCGCCAATCGATGGCGTCTCGGCAGACTTTGGATCGCCGGGGACGCAGCTCACCAAACGCCGCCCTTCATGGGCCAAGGCATGTGCGCGGGCATCCGGGACGTGGCCAACCTAGCCTGGAAACTCGAAGTTGCGTTGCGTGGGGAGGGGGGCGATGCGCTGCTTGACAGTTACCAATCCGAACGCGCGCCCAACGTCAGGGCTTATATCTCCGCAGCCGTCCGGCTCGGCGGCCTCATCAACGCCACGGACCCGCAGACTGCCCTTCAAATGGCGCAGCCGGGGGGCGGCGGCGACGCCCGAATGGAAAGCCTGATCGCCGACCTCGGCCCGGGGCTGGGTTCCGGTCCGCAACGAGGCCGGCTCTTCGGACAACCCCGACTTCGGGACGGTCGCCTGATCGACGATGTGGTCGGCTATGCCCCCGTTATCCTCGCGGACGCGGCCTTGGCGAAGGCGTTGCCATCGACCGTCGGCGTCGCCGTGATCACAAGTGACGACGCGCCCACCCTGGCTGCGGACCTTAAAGCGATGGGTGTGGCCGCCGCGCTCCTTCGGCCTGACCGCTACGTCCTCGCGACGGCGACGGGTCCGGCTGACGCCCATCGACTGACGACCGCGGCGGCCGCTTGATCGCGCGGGCGTACGTGGGATCAGCCTTCTGGCAAGACCCTCCCGCCGCTAGACTAACGATCCACGCGATCGATGGCCGAGAGCGGTGTGGCGTCCAGAGCGGCGGCGATCTCAGCATCGAGGGGAACCTCGAAGGTCCGCAAGATGTACGCCAATGTTGAATACATACCGACAGCGGCGATCAGGTCGAGAAGGCCGTCCTCGCCGACGGCCTGTATGATCTCCGTTCTGAGGCGCGGGGTAAGGCCGTTGTCGTCGATAAGCGCGTCGACACACCTTAGCAGTAGGTCATCCCGCGCGCCCAGCGCGCAGCCTGCCGACAGCCTTGCGCTGCCGATACGACCATCATCAAGACCTGCCTGCCGGCCCCTGACGACGTGGTGGCTCCACTCATAAGCCGATCCGCGACGGTGTCCGGTTCGCAGGATCACCATCTCCAGCATTTGCGGTTGCAGGCTGCTGCGCAGCACGACGTGATCCCGCAACGCCCGCCAAGCCTCGAGCAGCGGGGGGTGACGCGCCATGGTGCGGTAGATGTTCAACGTGGCCCAGATCTGCTCCGGCAAACCCTCCGTCGTCATTTCTTGGCGAGCGGGAGGCTTCGCCTGACTGGAGGCTTGAGGGTCTAAGGGCATCAGGACACTCCCAAATAGGCATCTAGGCGGGCGGGACAGGCGTGATCGTAGTCGACCGAATGAGCCCGCCTGTCCCCAATTAGAGCGGACAGACAGCGACGTCCGAGCGTCACACCGTAGGGATCGAGGAAATGGGATGGGCGCGCAACGAACGCACCTGCCAAACAGGATGCCGCCTTCCATGCGTATGTATCTCTCCGCGACCTGAGTCGTCCGCGTGTTGGCTAAGACGCCAGTCCGCGGGCGATAGTGGGCCTGTCGCTCCCAGGGCGCGTCTGGAATTAACGCTCCTTTCGGTCACGCTTTCTGGAGGGCTGATCGTCGGGACCCAACCGTCGCGCATGGGTCTCGGCGTCCGGCATATCAGGAACGGTCAGCGAAGCGTGGGGCGACGCGGCAGAACACTGAAGACCGAGCTCAAAAGAGGAAATAAAAAAGGAATGACGATGGTTGAATCTGAAAGCCCGAAAAACTTCGACAGCCTTAGACGGATGCTAGACGATCTAGCGGGATCGGGTCGTTTGCCAGGGGCCAGCGTGCTCGTTCTTCAGGACGGCGAGGAGATCTGCTTCCACGCCACCGGACGACGCGATCTGGAGTCGGACAGCCCGCTTCAGAGGGATACCTTGTTCAGGCTGTTTTCGATGACAAAGCCCATCGCGGCTGCGGCAGTCATGGCCCTGGTCGATGATGGCGTCATCTCCCTTGAAGACCCCATCCGGGCTTATCTGCCCGAACTCGCCGATGTGGTCGTGCACGCGGGAGACAACTCGCCCGTTCCTTTGACGGGACCGATCCGGATCGAGCATCTGCTGACCCACACCGCTGGATTCAGCTACTGGTTCTATCCCGAGCACCCTGTTTCCAAGCTCTACGCTGACGATCCCGGGATCGGCCTTCACGAACAATGGCGTTTTGATCCGGCGCTCGGCGGGCTGAAGGGATTGGCCCGCTCCATGGCCCGTCTGCCGCTTGTCGGCCAGCCGGGCGAGAGATGGCACTACAGCATGTCATTCGAAGTCGCGGGTATGGTCATTGAACGGGCAAGCCGCGAACCGCTTGACGTGTTTATGCGGCGGAGGCTGTTTGCCCCGCTTTCCATGTCGGATACTGGATTTACCGTGTCCCGCGATCAGGGTGAACGACTGTCCAGCCTTTACAGCCACGGGCCCGATGGCCAGCTGGTGCTGCTGGAGTCCGCTAGTGATAGCCGTCTGCTCGGTCCGGTGCCGGGACTGTCGGGAGGAGGCGGCCTTGTCTCGACGATCGATGACTATGCGCGGTTCGCAGAAATGCTCCGCCGGGGCAAAAAAGGCGTCGCAGGATCCGTGCTCTCCCAAGCTTCAGTCTCTGCCATGATGGAGAGCAGGCTGGCGCCGGCCCAGCTCGACGAACTCCCCGCGCTTGCCGCCTTCGGCCTGGGCGGGACGGGGGACGGTCTGGGTTTCGGGCTCGGCGGCGCGGTCGTCGTTGAGCCGCCTGCTCATGTTCCTGCCTTTGCGGGGGAGTACAGCTGGGGCGGCGGGGCGAGCACCACGTTTTGGGTCGATCCGGTCAACGCGCTGACGGTGGTTTTTATGACGCAACTCATGCCGCCGAGCGCTGATATGCTTCGGGACAAGCTGCACGTCGAAATCTACGCCGCCCTGGGCTTAAGCCCCCGCTCGCCCATCGGTTAGTCTCGTGCAACCCAGTGATCGCGGATTGAGGGCTGGATCAACGCCGTGTCGTGGCCTCTAGGCTTCCTGAACCAGGTTGGCGATCTTGCCGGTCAGGGTCTCGACGGTGATGCGGCGTCGGATCTCCTGCAACGGGCACGGGCATCCGTTGTGCAGCCGTGGAGGGAGGTCCGCCAACCACCCCCGACGCTCATTTGGCAGTTCCGCTATCCGGCACGGTACCTTTGACCGGCTTCGACCCTCATCGGCCATTAGTTTCCACCGCCTGTCGAGCGCGGGTCGTGGGTCCCAGAGTTTTGGACATCTCGTCCGGTATCACGCTGACTACAGGACCAGCGGGACAGAGCCGCAGTTTTCGGCAGCGGTTAGAGGTATCGCTGCCCGGGATTTTGCGAGGCACGCAGACCTCGTTCCCTACGATAGCGTATCTTCCATGGTCTACGAGAGCCGCGCCTGCGATGAAGTAGTGGCCGTCTCGGAACCGCTCGGGATCTCCAAGGAAACCCTCAGGGGGACCTTCAACGAACCTGCGGGTCTCTTCCAGCGTCGCGTCCCGGCAGGATGCAGCCGACCACTCCCGTCTCTCGCAGCCTGTGACGCCTACACTGACCAACGCGCTTACTATCAAGGCCCGTGACGGCAAATCAACGAGTCCGCTTTACCCCCCATAGCAGACTCTACGAGAGTCCGCTTTTCGGCGGGAAGTCGCTGCGCCTGGCGGGCTGTTCTTTGAAGTTTGCCTACAAGGCTCTCTGGGTACGACCCCTGGGTGCCTCTGGTCCTCTTGTCCTGGCTCGTAAGGGTTAGACACGCCGAGCTAAGTGTTTGATTGGGCTACAGGCCAATTGGCCAGTTAGACATGGCTAAGTGTCTGATAACAGGGGCGAACCACTGGCCCTCCTCGCCTACCAGCGGCGGCGCTGCTGTTCCCGGGTCCGGCGCGCCGGACGGGCGGTCCAGCGGTCATCGCCCAGCAAGGCGCGGTCCGCCACATAGCGGCCCTCGCGATCGTACCAGCCATAGCCCGACCGGAACCCGTTCCAGCCGTCCAGCACATAGGCGTCGTCGGCGAACGACTGACCCAGGGCGCCGTCCTCCTCGGCCCACCAGCCATAGGGATAGGCCGTGTACTGGCAGACATAGCCGCGGCTGCCGTCTGTCTCGAACACCGGGACATAACGATCCCGGAACTGCGGGCGGAAGTTGGGACGGCACAGGTCGGCCCGGCTCCAGACCCGGTTGTCGCGCGCCTCCAGACTGGCGCGGTCCTCATCCCAGAAGACCTGGCTGACGCCGGCGAAGACATTGCCGACGACCACCGCACGGCCGGCCACGACCGCCACCCCGACCTCACGCGCCCGAACCCGGGAGTCCTGCAGGTCCAGTTCGCCGTTGTACAGAACCAGCCCCTTGTCGGACCGGCAGATACGGGCGTTGCGGACGGCCACCGCCACCCCCTCGACCGCGATCCCTTCAGAGAACCCGCAGATCCGGCCGCCGATGATCTCGGCCCGGGCCGAGTCCTGACGCGCCCGCACCGACACCCCGATCGCGCGCGGACCGAAGCTGTTGGGTGATCCCACCCCCGTCAGCGTGGTGCTGTGGATGACCGACGCGGCGCGCGCGCCCTGCTCCAGCTCGATCCCGGCCACGGCGCCTGTGACGATGAGATTGCGGGTCAGCAGGGTCGCGTTTTCAGCCACCACGGCCGGTCCGCCGGTCCGCGCCTCGATCACCGCGTCCGAAACGTCCAGCGTCCCGTCCCGCAGGTCGATGGCGGGCTCCATCCCCTCATGCCTCAGGGCGGCGCGACGCAGGATGATGTCGCCGCCCTGGCTGGCCAGACACGGAGCGGACCCGGCCCGGGGAGACTCCAGCGTCAGGTCCTGGATCGTCACCTGCACGCCGGGCTCCACGGTGATACAGGGCCGGCCGTCCGGCGCCTGGAGCACAGCGGCCGGGACCCGCGCGCCGGTGCGGGGGTCGAAGCCTCCCTCGCCCTGGATCGTCACCGGCCGGTCGATGTTCAGCCAGCCGACGCAAACGCCCCCGCGACCGCGCAGGGTCAGCACCCCGCCGGGTCGCAGACGTCGCACCGCGTACTCCAGATCTCGGCCGTCGGGTCCGCTGCAATCCACCAGGATCTCGTCCCGTTCGCCGCCCGGGCGACGCCCCCGGTCCGGCCTGTGGTCGGCATAGGCATAGGGCCGCGACCGCCGATGGGCCCGACGGGTCGGCGGCTCGAGCAGCAGGCCGAAATTCGGCCGGGTCCGGCTTTCCAGCCGCGCGGCCGTCTGGGCCTCGGCCGGTGCGGAGATCGCCAGGTCGGCGACGACGACCGTCAGGGCAAGGGCGGCAAGGCTGAGGGTGCGCAGGGCTGTCATGACGCTCTCCGGTCGGCACGGGACACCTGGGCGAGGACGGCGCGCAGGCGTTGGGCGGACGGGCCGAAGCCCGCCAGGGCGGAATCGAGCCGGAAGGCGACGGCCTGGGCCTTGTTCTGGTCGGCCACCCCGGCCACGCCGAGGGCGAAGAAGGTGGACATGGCGAACTTGGCCTCCGCATTGCCCTGCCGGTCGGCGGTGGAATACCAGTGGAAGGCGCGGGCGTAGTCGGCCGGCACCCCGATGCCCTCGGAATACATGACCGCCAGCACCAGCTGGGCCTCCGACGATCCGTTGGCCGCCGCCAGCTGGACAGCGCGAACCTTTTCCAGCGGCGACAGGTCGCCGTCCATCGGGCGGCCCAGCATGGCTTCCAGGGTCTGGACGTCACGTCCGGGCAGCTGATCGGGCGCCGTCGCGGGGGCGGCCGTAACCCCGAGGAAATGCAACGCCCGGCCGATATGGACGAAGGGCAGTTCGTCCAGCCGGCCCAGGGCCAGATCCGAGGCGTCGCCGCGCACGTCGGACTCGTCCGAGAACGGCACGCCCGAGGCGGGGGCGTCATTCGGATAGAATTCGAACGGCGGGGTCCAGCGGCGCGCCTTGGCCTCGACCAGGGCCCCTTGCCGCGCCCGCGACGGCGATGACCGCTCGAAATCCTTGAGCAGGACATAGGCGCCGACGTCGCCGGTCTGGGTCGCCAGATAGTTGAACAGATAGGCGTCGACGTCATTGCGCTGGAACAGGCTGACCGAGGCCGGGCGCGCGGCGGCCCACTGGGCGTCCTTGCCGACGCCGGACTTGCTGCCGGCCGCCGCCCGCCCCTCGGCATTGTCCTGGGGTTCGCCGAAGGGGCCGTACAGGCCGTCGTGCAGCCGGGCCAGGGTGCGGAAACCCTCGGCGCCCTGGGTCGAGAGCACATAGATGATGCGGTCGCGCACCGCCTCCTGCTCCTCGCGCGTCATACGCGACAACAGGGTTTCCAGCCGGTCATAGGCGACCGACCGTTCCCAGGCCCGGCAATCGTCATAGCGCGACAATGATCGCAACCGCCCGAACATGCCGCGCTTTTCAACGCGGTTGATCGGAGCGTAGCCCTGGTCATTGGCCAGGGCCATGCCGGTCCAGGTCGCGCTTTCGATCACGTCCTCGACATTCTTGTCGGTGGCGCGGGCGCCCGAATAGCGCGAACCCAGCTCCAGCTGGGCGAAGAAGTCGCCGCGGAACCCGGCGCGACGCAGGGCGCGCAGCCCCTGCTCCTGAACATTGAACTCCCGGTCGGCGATGGCCTCGGGCCGGGGGCAGGCGTTGGCGGTTTCACCGCGACGCCACGGCGCTCCCGACGGACCGCAGGCCGACAGGCCCGCCGCCGTGACGGCCGCCGCCAGCAGCCATGCCCCACGCCGCATCCGCGCGCCTCCCGGCTGCTGAGTCATCCGATTCCCCACCGACGCGGATCCTTGATCCGCGTTAACCATTCCCCATTCCGGGGCGCGGGTCCATAGACCTGCGTTCGATGTTCGACGTTCCGTGGAGGAAAAAATCCCTCCCTTCGCCCCGCATTTCACCGGGCGGGAGAAATACTCGCCGTGAACACGAATACGGCGGTCGGGGTGGCCGCCGCCGCGCCGGACGCCTATGTCCCCACGTCCCTCTGAGTCGCTTGCGGAACGCCCCCATGTCCTATGTCGCCCGTGACGATCGCCCTGCCGACAAGGCCGGACGCTATGCCGAGGTCGAGGATGAAATTCTCGCCGTCCTGGACGGCGAACCCGACCTCACCGCGCGGATGGCGACGGTCGCCTCGATCCTGAACGACGCCTTCCCGGCCTTCTTCTGGACCGGCTTTTACGTCGTTGATCCCACGCGCGAGCGCGAGCTGGTGGTGGGGCCTTACCAGGGGACCCTGGGCTGTCTGAGGATCGCGTACGGCCGCGGCGTCTGCGGCGCGGCGGCGCAGACCGGGGTCACCCAGGTCGTGCCTGACGTCCACGCCTTTCCCGGCCATATCGCCTGCGACAGCCGTTCGGCCAGCGAGATCGTGGTTCCGGTGTTCGGACCCGACGGCGCCCTGATCGCGGTCTTTGACGTGGACGCCACCGAGACGGCCGCCTTTGATGCGGTGGACGCCGAATGTCTGGAACGGCTGCTGGCGAAGGTGTTCGCCTAGAGCCGGGCCACGCCCCCCCGATCCGTCATCCTCGGGCTTGACCCGAGGATCGGAGGTTCAATGAGCACGGCCACAACGTTCAGCGCACAGCGGCCGGGCTTCCGGCCCTCGGGTCAAGCCAGAGGGTGACGGAACGCATGAATGGAAGGGCCCTAGAGCCCTTCGAACAACGCCGTCGACAGATAGCGTTCGGCGAAGCTGGGGATGATCGCCACAATGGTCTTGCCCGCATTCTCTTCCAGGGCGGCCAGACGGAAGGCGGCGGTCAGGGCGGCGCCCGACGAGATGCCGACCGGAATGCCCTCGACCCGCGCCGCCTTGCGGGCCATGTCGAAACTGTCCTCATTGGAGACCTGTTCGACGCCGTCGATGACCGACCGGTCGACGATGGAGGGCACAAAGCCCGCGCCTATGCCCTGGATCTTGTGCGGGCCGGGCGCGCCGCCCGACAGCACGGGCGAGGCGGTCGGCTCGACGGCGATCATCCGGATCGACGGCTTCTTCGCCTTCAGGGCCTGACCGACGCCGGTGATGGTGCCGCCGGTGCCGACGCCGGCCACGACGATGTCGACCGCCCCGGCCGTGTCGTTCCAGATCTCCTCGGCCGTCGTCGCCCGGTGGATGGCGGGGTTGGCCAGGTTGTCGAACTGCGACGGGCTGAGGGCGCCGGGCGTACGCTCCAGCAGCTCCTGGGCCATGGCGATCGCGCCCTTCATCCCCTTCTCGGCCGGGGTCAGCACCAGTTCGGCGCCCAGCAGGGCCAGCATCTTGCGGCGCTCGATCGACATGCTTTCGGGCATGACGAGGATCAATTTGTAGCCCTTGGCCGCCGCCACAAAGGCCAGGGCGATCCCGGTATTGCCGCTGGTCGGTTCGATCAGGACGGTGTCGGGGCTGATCCGCCCCGCATCCTCCAGCGCCTCGACCATGGCCACGCCGATCCGGTCCTTGACCGAGGCGATCGGGTTGAAGAACTCCAGCTTGGCCAGCACCGTGGCCTTGGGCGCATACTCCGCCGACAGCCGCGGCAGCCTCACGATCGGCGTGTCGCCGATGGTGTCGATGATCGAGTCATAGACCTTGCCCCGGCCCGTCTTCAGGTGGCGGCTGGCGTCGTAAGTCATCGTGGATCTCCGGTTTCATCGACGGCGGACTAACAGATAGGTCGCCTAACCGATCCGCAAAGTCGTTGCGGCGATCATTTCTGCATTCTGCCGTCAGCCCGGCTATCGACACGCTCTGGTCCGCCGTCCGGCAGGGAACCGCGACGTCGCCAGGCCGCTAGTAGCCCATGCCGGACAACCTTGACCATTTAGACGACACCCGCATTTTCAGCATCGGCGGCAGCAGCCTCACTGTCGGCGGCCTTGTCTCGGGCGTGTTTATCTTTTCCCTGGCGATCATCCTGTCGTGGCTCCTCACACGGACGATCCAGCGCATCCGCCTGCGCGGCAATCCGCGGTCGAACGGCGCGCTGTATCTGCTGGAGAAACTCGCAGGCTACTCACTGATCATCGGCGGCATGTTCATGGCCCTGTCGAGCGCAGGGTTGAATCTGTCCTCGCTGGCCGTCTTCGCCGGGGCGATCGGCATCGGAGTCGGTCTCGGCCTCCAGGGCGTGGTGAAGGAGTTCGTCTCCGGGATCTTCCTGATCTTTGATCGAATGGTGTCGGTGGGCGACTACGTCGAACTCGACTCGGGCACGCGCGGGGCCATTGCCGAAATCGGCCCGAGGGCTACGCGGATCCGCACCAATGACAACGTCAACATTATCGTGCCCAACTCGCATCTGATCGAGGGCCCGGTGACCAACTGGACGCTGAAAGGCGACACGCGGCGGATTCATATCCCGTTCGGCGTCGCCTACGGGGCCGATCGAACCCAGGTTCGCGAGGCCGTGCTGGCTGCGGCGCGGGCCAGTCCCTTCACCCTCCCGGAGACCGAGGCGCGCAAAAGCCAGGTCTGGCTGACGGGGTTCGGGGACAGCAACCTGAATTTCGAACTTCTGGTCTGGCCGACGCAGGAGGCGGTCAAAAGGCCCGCCGCCATGCACGCGGCCTATACATGGCTGATTGCCGATGCCCTGGAGACGGCCGGCGTCGAAATCCCCTACCCCCAGACCGATCTGCGCCTGCGCAGCGTATTCGGTCGCGAGGGAGACGCCGCACTCGAGGTTCTCGGACTGCGGCCCGGTGGCGGCCCCGTCGTTCCGAACGTTCCAACGGCTGCAAAGCCCGGCCGGTCTGATCCTCCGGGCGCGCAGCCCCTTCAACCGCCCGTCAACGACGCCGCCGAGGACCTGCTGCGTCGGGAAGACGCCAGCGATGAACCCGTGAAGGACTAGCCCGGGCATGGGCAGACTGACGTCCGACACGCGGCTACGCCCCCCGCCCCTTCACCCCCCGTTAACCACGATCCCGCATCTGGTTGACGGGTGGAAACCCTGGTCAAAGCCGTCGAAGCGATCGACCCCCTGGTCGTGACCGGCAAGGTCGCCGGGGTCAGCGGTCTGTTGATCGAGGCGCGGGGCGGGTTGTCGCGGCTGGCGGTCGGGGCGCGGGCCGAGATCGAGCGGCGGGGGACCTTTCCCCTGCCCGCCGAGGTGGTCGGCTTCCGCGACGCCAAGGCCCTGTTGATGCCGTTCGGCCCGGTCGAGGGGGTGGCGCCCGGGGCCGACATCCGCATCATCGGCCAGCGCGCGTCGGTGCGGCCGACGAAGGCGTGGCTGGGTCGGATCATCGACGCCTTCGGCCAGCCCATCGATGGCAAGGGTCCCCTGCCCCAGGGGCCGGTCCCCTATCCTCTGCGCGCCTCGCCGCCGCCCGCCCATTCGCGCGGCCGGGTCGGAGAGCGGCTGGATCTGGGCGTGCGGGCCATGGACGTCTTCACCACCACCTGCCGGGGCCAGCGGCTGGGCATCTTCGCCGGCTCGGGCGTCGGCAAGTCGGTGCTGCTGTCCATGCTGGCCAAACAGGCCACCTGTGACGCCGTCGTGGTCGGCCTGATCGGCGAACGGGGCCGGGAGGTCCGCGAATTCATCGAGGAGACCCTGGGCGAGGAGGGCCTGCGTCGCGCCATCGTCGTCGTGGCCACCAGCGACGAACCGGCCCTGAAGCGCCGCCAGTCGGCCTATATGACCCTGGCCATCGCCGAATATCTGAGGGATCAGGATCTGGAGGTTCTGTGTCTGATGGACTCGGTCACCCGCTTCGCCATGGCCCAGCGCGAGATCGGTCTCGCCGCCGGCGAGCCGCCGACCACCAAGGGCTATACCCCCACCGTCTTCACCGAACTGCCCAAACTGCTGGAGCGCGCCGGCCCCGGCCCGGTCCGCCCCGACGGCACCACGGCGGGGCCGATCACCGCCCTGTTCACCGTCCTGGTCGACGGCGGGGACCATGACGAGCCCATCGCCGACGCGGTGCGAGGCATTCTGGACGGCCACATCGTCATGGATCGCAAGATCGCCGAGCGCGGCCGCTTCCCGGCCATCGACGTGCTGAAATCCGTCAGCCGCACCCTGCCCGGCTGTCAGACCCCGCCCGAGCGCGAGCTGAACAAGCGGGCCCGCCAGTCTCTGAGCGCCTATTCGGACATGGAGGAGCTGATCCGCATCGGCGCCTATCGCGCCGGGGCCGACCCCATCGTCGACCGCGCCATCGCCCTGAACCCCGCGCTGGAGGCCTTCCTCGGTCAGGACAAGGACGACGCCACCCGCCTGGCCGACTCGTTCACGCGCCTTGAGGGTATTCTCAATCAGGGGATGCTGGGAAATGGCTAGTGACTAGTGGCGAGTGGCGAGTGGCTAGCATCAAACCGTCGTTGTGGAGCCTGCTCACCAATCACCATTCACTAATCACTATCCACTCGCCACTCGCCACTCGCCACTTCGTTAGACTCGCTTAACCCCCAAGACCGCATTGTGACCTCATGACCAGCTGGGCCCATTCCCTGATCCGCATCTCCAACTATGAGGTCGAGACGCTGCAGAAGCGTCTGGCCGAGATCACCACGCGCCGCGCCTCCGCCGAGATGCGGCTGGCCGTGCTGGACGCCGAGATCGAGATCGAACAGGAGCGCGCCCGCGCCGACGCCTCCGCCGCCGTCATGCTGGGCGCCTATATGACCGGCTGGAAGATGCGCAAGGGCGCCGCCGAGACCGCCCTGACCACCCTCGACGCCGAGGAAGAGGGCGCCCGTGACGCCCTGACCGGCGCCTTCGAGGAGCTGAAAAAGTTCGAGCATGTCGCCGAAACGACCCGCCTGAACCAGCTGATCGCCATCGCCAAACGCGAGACCGCCGCATTCGACGAAATGGGCTTGCGCCGGAAGTCGGCTTAAATCTTCCTTCTCCCCCTCGTGGGAAAAGCTGGCTCGAGAAGCGAGACGGATGAGGGGATGCGTCCGCCTTTCAGGTCTCACAGTTCGGAGCCCGTCAGATGACACAGCCCCCTCATTCGCCCGGCTCCGAGAGCCACCTCCACTCCCGAGGCGAGACGGCTTTCAGTCGCCGCGCCCTCCTCGCCGCCCCCCTGCCCTTCGTCGCCCTCGCCGCCTGTGACCGGTTCGCGGCGGCGGAGCCCGCCTCCTCTCCTGCGCCGGCGGTCCCGCCGCTGAAATCCATCGCCCCCTTCCCTGTCGGGGCCGCAGTGATGGCCGGCCATTTCGACGACCCGGCCTGGGTGGATCTCGCACGCGCCCAGTTCAACCAGCTGACGCCCGAGTGGGAGATGAAGATGGAGTACATCCTCCAGTCTCCCGGCCGGATGACCTTCGACGCCCCGGACCGCATCGCCGCGACCTGCGCCGCCGAGGGCGTGCGTCTGCATGGCCACGCCCTGATCTGGTATTCCCAGGGCGAACAGGCCTTCGCCGGCCTCGACCGCCGGGCCTTCGCCGCCGCCTATGACCGCTATATCGCCGAGGTCGCCGGTCGCTATCGCGGCAAGGTCGTCAGCTGGGACGTGGTCAATGAGCCGATCGCCGAGGACGGCAATGGGCTGCGCGACCACCACTGGTCCCGGATGCTGGGGGCCGACGCCTATATGATCCGCGCCTTCGAACAGGCGAAGGCGGCCGATCCCGATGCCGTCCTGTTCCTCAACGACTACAACCTCGAGAACAATCCCGTGAAGGGCGCGACCTTCCTGCGCACGGTCGAACGGCTGCTGAAAACCGGGGCGCCGATCGGCGGGCTGGGGACCCAGTCGCATCTGGACATCGAGATTCCGGCCGGACAGATCACCGCCTTCATGCGCGAACTCGCCGGTTTCGGCCTGCCGATCCATGTTTCCGAGCTGGACGCCTCCCTGCGCCGCGAACGGGGCGGCGACCTGCGGTCACGCGCCCAACGGCTGGCACAGCAACAGGCCCGGGTCGTCGAACTGGCCGAGGCCTTCATGGCCCTGCCGGCCCGCCAGCGCTTCGCCTTCACCGCCTGGGGGCTGAGGGACAGCGACAGCTGGCTGCGGCGCGACGGCAAGGATGACGGTCAGGACCAGCCGCTGCTGTTCGACGACGCCGGCCGGGCCAAACCCCTGACAGCGGCGGTGGCCGGGGTGTTCGGGCGGGGGTAGGCTTCGCTTCCCTCTCCCGGCGGGAGAGGGCTTGAGCGCACGGCGGCGCAGCCGTCGTTCTGGCGCGAAAGGGTGAGGGGTCGGCGCCGAATCCATATCCCTGTTCGTGCGACGGCCTACGCCGACTGCATCGCCAACCCCTCATCCGTCTCGCTTCGCGAGCCACCTTCTCCCGCCGGGAGAAGGACCGTCATCTCCGCAGAATCGTCTCCATCGGCCGGCCCCTGGCCAGTTCGTCAATCAGCTTGTCGAGGTAGCGAACCTCTCGCATCAGCGTATCCTCGATCTGTTCGATGCGGACGCCGCAGATGACGCCGGTGATCGTTTCCCGCGCCGGGTTGAGGTTCGGCGCCTTGGCGAAGAAGGTCTCGAAGTCGGTCCCGTCGGCCAGCAGGGCCTCGAACGCCCCGGCGCCATAGCCGGTCAGCCAGAGGATGATCTGGTCCACCTCGGCCTTGGTCCGCCCCTTCCGCTCCGCCTTGGCGACATAGTGGGGGTAAACGCTGGCGAAGGGGGTGGTGTAGATGCGGTGGCCGGGCATGGTCGTCTCCTGTCTCGCCCCGCAAGATGGCCCGCTCACGCGGCGCAATGCAAAACGCCCGCCGGTTTCCCGGCGGGCGTCTGGTTTTCTGGTCGTTTCTTCCCTGAAGGCTCAGGCGGCGACTTGCGCGGCGCCTTCCGACGGGTCGCGCAGCACATAGCCCCGGCCCCAGACGGTTTCGATATAGTGTTTGCCGCCGGCGGCCGTGGCCAGCTTCTTGCGCAGCTTGCAGATGAAGACGTCGATGATCTTCAGCTCGGGCTCGTCCATGCCGCCGTACAGGTGGTTCAGGAACATTTCCTTGGTCAGGGTGGTGCCCTTGCGGAGGCTCAGCAGCTCCAGCATCTGGTATTCCTTGCCCGTCAGATGGACGCGGTGACCGTTCACCTCGACCGTCTTGCCGTCCAGGTTCACGGCGATCTCGCCGGTATGGATGATGGCCTGGGCGTGACCCTTGGAGCGGCGGACCACGGCGTGGGTGCGCGCGATCAGCTCGTCCTTGTGGAAGGGCTTGGTCATATAGTCGTCGGCGCCGCCGCCGAAGGTTTTGACCTTGGTTTCGATCTCATGGCTGCCCGACAGGATCATCACCGGCGTATTGACCTTGCCGACGCGCAGCTGGCGCAGGACCTCGAGGCCGCTCATGTCAGGCAGGTTCAGGTCCAGAAGAATGAGGTCATAGTCATAGATCTTGCCCAGATCGATGCCTTCCTCGCCGAGGTCCGTCGTGTAGACGTTGAAGCCCTCGGACTTGAGCATCAGTTCGATGCTCTGGGCCGTCGCGTGATCGTCTTCAATAAGCAGAACGCGCATTCGTGCCCCTCCAAGGCAAAGCTTGATCGTCAATCCACGGCAAAGAGCCGGGTAACCTTGTTCGCGAGTTAACCGGCGAAAACCTTAAGAACGGTTAACGCCACCCCATTGAGGCGAATCGTAGGCTGATTTGCGAATCGGCGTCGAGGGGCCTGAGTCAACGATTCGAAATATTTCCGGCAGTCGCCGGCCGGGGCGGATCGGGGGCCTTTCCCGCGCAGCCCGGCTGCGACCGAAGCTGACGTTGAACAGGTTTATATTCCTATCACTCGGACAGGCGCGCCGTATGGTTCAGTGCGCCGCAGGCGGGGAGACAGACGGATTTGGAGACAACCTATCAGGTGCCGGTGACGGAGCGCGACCGGGTGCGGGCCGGGCTGGTGGTGGAGCTGATCGCCCTGTGTTTCGGCGTCCCGGCGGAGGATATCCGGGCGCGGGGGCGGCTGGGCGTCAAGGGCTGCCGGGCGCGCTGGGTCGCCCTGTATCTGGCCCACATCGGCTATGGCTGGCCGCTGGAGCGCGTCAGCCACGCGTTCGGCGTCAATCGCGCCACCGCCGGTCACGGCTGCCGCTGGGCCGAGGAGGCCCGCGACGACCCGGCCTTCGACAGCCTTCTGGAACGGCTGACCGATCTGGTCCGCGACGTCTGCGAGACGCCGCGGCTGGAGCTGAAGCCTTGAGCAACCACGCCGTCCTGCGACGGGCCCGGGGGCTGCTGGCCCGAACGGGGGCCTGGATCGACCGGAAGGCCGACCCGCGCCGGGCGGCCTATCCCCTGAGGCTGTCGCCGGATCGGCGCGGCCGGGTCAGTCTGTGGCTGGACGAAACGACCCTGGCCGCCTTGATCGCCGACCCAGGCCTGCGTGCCCGGCCGGACGGCGGCTGGATCGCGCGGCCCGCCTCTTGCGAGGCCGCGGACCGCGCGGGAAGACCGGGTGTGATCGAGGGTCAGCGGGTGGTGATGGACGTCGATGGCGGCCTGACCCTGCACCGCGCCAATCTGGGGGAAAGTCCGCTGGTCTGGCTGGCGCGTCGGCGCGACGCCGATGGGCGGCCCCTGCTGGGGCCGGCCGAGCTGGCCGCCGGAGAACGGCTGCGCCGGGACGCCGAGACCGCAGCGAAGGGCCCGTCGGTCACCATGCGCTGGGACGCCCTGCCGCGCCCGGGCTGTGGCTCGTCGGCCCGGTTCGAGCCGGGCGATACGGCCCTTGCCGCCTCAACCCGGGTGACCGCCGCCCTGACCGCCTGCGGTCCCGACCGGGCGATGGTTCAGGCCATCTGCATCCGGGCGTCGCCGCTCCAGATCGCCGAACGAACCCTGGGTCTGAAACGCCGCTCGGGACGGCTCGCCCTGCAGCGGGGTCTGGCCGCCCTGGCGCGCCACTACGCCATCGGCTGATGCGGATGCGGCGGGCCTCAGGCCCCGAGGGCCTCCTGGCGGATACGCCCGACCATATTGTTCAACCCGTTGGCGCGCTGCCGGGTCAGGGCCTGCGGCAGGCCGAGGCGGTCCAGCGCCGCCCGGGCGTCGAAGGCCAGAATCTCGGCCGGCGGCCGACCCGAATACAGCCGCAGCAGCAGGGCCACATTGCCCCTGGAGATGGCGCTGTCGGAATCGGCGCGGAAGAACAGCCGCCCGTCGCGCGCCTCATGCGCCAGCCAGACCTGTGACGCGCAGCCGGGCACCTTGTTGGCCTCGACCCGGTCCCCCTCAGGAAGGGGCGCCAGGTCCTTGCCCAGATCGATGACATAGGCGATGCGATCCTCCCAGTCGTCGAACAGGTCGAAATCCTCGACGAGGGCGGTCAGGGCGTCTTGGATCGTGGCGTCGGCGGGGACGGAGGTCATGCCGGCCAGATAGTCCGGGCGGGCGGGCGGGACAACCACTGCCTGCGAACCGGAATCGCCTCGCGCGTGAGCGATCTCGCGCTAGGAGGCCGCCCCGTCTAGGATTTGTCCGGGTTCGCCGGTTCCAGCCGCCGTTTCAGCCCGACGCCTCCCCCGAGTTTTCTTCCCTGTTTAGATCCGCCTCCTGATCGTCCCTCAAATCCGGCGCCGCCGATTGCCCTCCCCCTCCGCCACAGCAGACAGGATACGCCCGCCCGGCCTCCGGCGGCTGGCGATGTGGCATGGCGGCTGCGCCCTGGTCCTGGCCCTGCTGGCGCCGGCGATCTACCTGTCCGGCGGCCTGAGCGGGACAACGGGGCTGTCGGTCCGGGCGGCGCTGGTCCTGATGACGGCGCCGGGCCTGCTCGGGCTCTGGCTGCTCCACGCCGACGGGCCTCGCGACCGCGTGCTGGCCCTGGGTCTGTGGTGTCTGGCCGCCACCTCGGCCTCGGCCCTGTCCGGCGGCCTGGCCGGACCGCTGGCCGGTCTCCTGTTTCTCCCCGTCGCGGCCGGACTGATGCTGGGCGGATCAGCCTGGGGCCTGAACGGGGCTCTCGCCGGCCTGGCCTCGGTCGTCATCTCGGCCCTGGTGGGCTGGTTATCCGTCCGCCTGGGCGGCGCGCCCCCCCCGGCGGATGGACTGGCGGCCATCAGCGGGCTGATCGCCGCCGGAGCCCTCGCCGCCGCCATGGTCTGGAGCTGGGGCCCGCGTGAGACCGCGCTGGAGGCGGCCTTGACCGCCCGCCGGCGTATCGAGGCCCTGCTCGAGAGTCAGCCCGGCCTGACCCTGGTGCTGACGGCCGCCGGCCGGGTATTGACCACCCACGGCGCCGCCCCGCCCGCCCTGATCGTGGCGGACCTGATGGAGCAGGGGCTGATCGCCTCGGTCCATGCGCCGGACCGGCCGCTGGTGTCGGCGGCGCTCGACCGCGCCGCCCGCGCCGGCGAGGGCGCCGAGAGCCTGCAGATCACTTTCGCCCCCCGTCAGGCTCTCGATCGGCGGGTTCTGCTGGTGGTTCGGCGGCTGGACGGCCTGGGGACCTCGGCGCGGCTGATCGCCCAGGCCTTCGACGGCACGGTCCAGTTCGCCCGGGAACACGGGCTGGAAACCGCCCGCGCCGAGGCCGTGGCCCGCAACGAGGGCAAGAGCCGGTTCCTGGCCAATATGAGCCATGAGCTGCGCACGCCCTTGAACGCCGTTCTGGGCTTTTCCGACATCATGCGGACGCAGCTGTTCGGCCCCCTGCCCGTGCGCTACGCCGAATACGCCGACTCCATCCATCAGGCGGGCGGCCATCTGCTGGCCCTGATCAACGATGTGCTGGATGTCTCCAAGATCGAGGCCGAGCGCTATGAACTGGCGATCGAGCGGTTCGATGCGCGCGAGGCCGTCTCCGCCGCTGTCGCCATGGTTCGGCTGGCGGCGACCGACAAGGGCCTTGCCCTGTCCGCCGTGATGCCGGGCGAGGCCGTGGGCGTCGACGCCGACCGTCGCGCCCTGCAACAGATCACGCTGAACCTGTTGTCCAACGCCATCAAATTCACCCCGGCCGGCGGCACGGTGACCGCCACCCTGGAGGCCGTCGGCCCCTATCTGGAGCTGGTGGTGTCCGACACCGGCGTCGGCATTGCGCCCGAGGATCTGCAGCGGCTCGGCCGACCGTTCGAACAGGCCGGCGGGGTCGAGCAGCGCGCCCAGGGCACCGGCCTCGGCCTGTCGCTGGTGCGCTCCCTGGCGGAACTGCACGGCGGCCGGATGACCATCGACAGCACCCTGGGCGAGGGCGCGGCCGTGACCGTGCGCCTGCCCGTGGTGGCGATCCAGAAGGCCCTGCCGCTGGACACGGGCGCCGAGATCATCCCCTTGCGGCCTGCGCCGGACATCGCCGGCTAGGTCCGCACGATCAGATCGGCCCCATGGCCGTGAAGGCGCGGCCGGCGGCGAAATCCCCGGCCTCGAAACGGGCGCGGGCGACGCTGTCGTCGCGGAACAGGAATTCGACCACAAAGGGCTCGCGCGGGTCCAGACCGGCCAGGGTGTCAGCCATGTCGCTGCGAAACAGCCAGACCTCGCCCTGTCTGTGGTCCGGAGCCAGCAGGGCCTTGTCGGCCTCCAGATTGCCGGCGGCGAAGAAGGCGCGACGGGCGGCTTCCGGCGGAAGGTCGGCGCGACCAGCCTTCAGCCACGGGTGCGGCGCCCGCTCGACGTCGCGCATCACGACCCGAACGGCATAGGGCCTCGACTTGCCGACAAAGGAGACCACGACCGAGACGGTATCCGTCCGGTCCCCGCCCGCGACGAGGCCGAAGCTGACCGGGGTCGCGCCGGTCACGGTCGTCTGCATCAATCGCCAGCCTGCGGTCTGGAAGGCCGTGCGATCCGCCTTCCAGACGCCCCGGTCGCCGGGGAACTCCATGCGCCGCAGTCCGGCCCAGGCCGAATAGGCCGAGGCCACGCGGTCGCGCACCACGGCCAGCTGCGGATCGCTGCACGCCGTCGCCGCCGCGCGGCCGCGGGCGCGCTGGACGATGTCGGCGAGCGCCTCATCCGGGACCCCGGCGCGCGCGGCCGCCCCCCGCGCCTGAAGCGCGGAGGCCGACAGGGCGGCGCCCAGCGCGGGGCTGAACAGCCGGCAACGGGCGTCGGCGGCGACAATGAAGCTACGTTCGTACCAGGTGTTCGACAGGGGCGCCGACGCCCCCGACTGCGCCCCCGCCGGCGCGGTGACGGCGCCCGAGCCGATCGCCGCGGCGCAGACGATGGCCAGCCGGCGCTGTCGTTTGCGGCGCGGATTGACGCATACGGATCGAAGCGAATGGCCTATCATCATCGCTCGACCATAGGGCCAGGGGGTTCCGGTCCCGTTTCCGAGCAGGGTTACCCATTTGCTTCTGTCCAGCGACCTCTGGGTCAGCGCCCTGGTCCGCCGCGCCGAGATCGGCGGCGGTTTCGCCACTGTGGCCCGGCGCGGAGACGACCGCGCGGGCACGGTCATAGTCAAGGCCTGGGATACCACCACGCGCCAGGCGCGGCTGTTTGCGGAAGCGTTCGGGCCGGACGGCGAACGCCTGTGGATCCAGCCGGTCACCAGCGAGACGGAGTCCGAACTGGACGCCTATATCGAGCGCCAGATCGGCTACGATCCGGACCTCTGGGTGGTCGAGATCGAGGACCGGCAGGGCCGGCACTTCATCACCGAGACGGTGCAGGGCGAGAAGAACAGGGACTAGGGTGTGGCGTCTGGGGTGCAGGGTGTGGGCGAACAGCGCCCCGACGCCGCCTTGCCGGCCTGAGCCCCCACGTCGACGGCCTTTGGACCTTCCTCTTCCCTACACCCCACACCCCACACCCCTGTCCCTGATCCCTCCCCTCAGGCCATAAATCCTTAACCGCGTTCGTGAACGGGACTGCAAGCGCCCCGCGATAGATTGGCATGTCGGCTGATCCGGTCGAAGCCAGTGGGGCCGTCCATGCTTTTCCTTCTCAACGACGTCGTCTTCGATCTTGACGAGGCCTGCCCGGTCTCGGCCGTCGATGCGCGCCGGTTCGAGAGGCTGGACTTCGACTATATCCTGGAACTCGGTTGCGAACTGTTCTCCGAGGAGCCGCTGCTGCACCGCACCGATCCCGAACGCGCCCGCCGTCTGGCCTGGCTGATCGCCGACCGGTCGCCGGAGGTGAACGCCGCCCTGTTCGCCGCCCCTGCCCGCAACTGCCCGCCCGAGTTGGTCGAACCCCGCTTCTGCGCCCTGCCCGAGGCGGTCATGCATCAGTTGAACGCCAGCGACCATCTGGGCGCCCTGACCCCGGTGACGGCCGACCGGGCGGTCTGGAACCGTATGGCGGCCTGATCGCCGCTTCGCCGGCGCTGCACAGATCGGGGTTCCAGTCCGCGAGAGTCATGGCCGCGCTTGCGTGGGCGGCCGGCCTGTGGCCTCAATCCCGTATCGGGGTGAGGGCGTATCGTGTTTGACAGACTGAAATCCTGGGGCGCCGCCGCCTCGCTGTTCCTCGCGCTGGCCCTGGCCAGTCCGGTTCAGGCCGAATGGCTGAAGGCCGAGAGCGAACATTTCGTCGTCTATGGCGACACCTCGGAAGCCGCGATCCGCAACTATACGCGCAAGGTGGAACGGTTCGACGGCCTGCTGCGCATCTGGTTCCCGCCGCGTGCGCAGGTGATCAAGGCGGCGAAGCTGACGATCTACCTGGCCGACGGGCGCGAGGATATGCGCAAGATCTGGCCGGACATCCCGGCCAATGTCGGCGGCTTCTATACGCCAGGCGAGGAGCGGATTTTCGCCGTCACGGGCGGCAGCGGCACTGAAAACGACCACACGCTGTTTCATGAATATGGCCACCATTTCATGTATCAATACATGCCGGGCGCCTATCCCGGTTGGTTCGTGGAGGGTTTTGCCGAGTTCTTCGCCACGGCGGACCTGACGCCCAGCCGGATGCGTGTGGGCCTGCACAGCCCCGGGCGTATGAACTCCCTGACGATGGGCGAGAACAGCTGGCTGCCGATGGAGGCTGTGCTTCGATCGCGCTCGTCCGCCTTCCGGGGACGCGGGCATTTCTATTACGCCCAGTCCTGGGCCCTGACCCACTATTTCCTGAGTACGGATGAACGCCGGGCGGCGATGGGGCGCTATCTGCGGGCCGTGATGAACGGCGGCGATCCCGTCGCCTCGCTTGAGCCCGCGACCGGCTTTACGCCCGCCCGGTTGCAACGCGAGGTCCAGACCTATCTCGGCCGGATCGCCTTTCGTCCTGAACAGCGGGAAACGCCGCCCGCTGACGTGACCGTGACCCGCCTGCCGGCCTCGGCCGGCGATCTGATCTGGCTGGATCTGCGCCTCGCCCGATTTGTGCCCGAGCCCCTGCGGGCCGGAAACCTGGCCGAGGCCCGGGGCATCGCTGCGCGATATCCCGACGATCCCTGGGCCGCGCGCGTCCTGGCCCAGGCCCATCTCGACATGAAACAGCCCGCAGAGGCCGTGCGCATCATGGACGCCAGCCTCGCCCGACAGCCGGACGACCCGCTGGCCTTGCGGATGAAGGCGGTCGCCCTGATGGACCATGGAGACGCCGTCAAGGAGAGCGATCCCGACCTTTACCGCAACCTTTTCGATCAGGCGGGGCTCGCCCTGGCCCAGGCCTACCCGCTCGACAGTTCGGACTACCGGCTCTACCTCGCCCTCGACAGGGCCAGCCGGACCACCGAAGGCTATCCGACCGACAACGACCTCAACAGCTTGCTGATGGGCCGCGCCCTCGCGCCCCAGGTCCAGGCGCTGGGCGTTCGAGCAGCCCGGATCCTGGCGCAGAAGGGCGACTACGCCAATGCGATCGCCATCCTGTCGCCGATCGCCAACAATCCCCATGGCGGATCGGGGATGGCTGCCCTGCGACGCCAGTTGGCTGAGGTCCGCAGCAAGGCCGGACTGCCGGGGACTGCGACCGGGGACGAACTTGAGGCCGAAGAGGCGGCCGGGGAAGAAAACGGCGGGGGTGAAGAGGGCGGCGGCGATGAAGGCGGCGACTCAGTCGGTTGACCGGTCGCGCCTTCTGGTCAGATGACCGCGTTGAACACCAGATGCACCAGCAGCGCCGTCCCGATAATGAAGCCGAAACCGCCCGCGAGACAGATCATCGGGTGTCGGGTCGGCGCCTCGGAGGGCGGCGTCCGGGAGACGTCGGACCGGCCGTCCGCAGGATCAAGCATAGCCATTGGCGCATTCCTTTCGCGCGTTTCCATGTCCCGACGGCGCCCGGCTGCGTGGCCGATGCGTCTCGTCGCCGGTGACGATGAACCCGAAACCCGCTCCTGGCCAGAGGCATCGTTTTGTCACTGACCTGGGCCAGACTGATCTGATCCCGACCCTGCCCGGTCCGACCCCGCCTCCTCTGTTCCCCGCGTCTCCCTCACGGACCGCCCGTATGATCCGCCTGTTTCATCGATTGCCCGCCCTCGCCGCCCTGGCTCTGGGCCTTGCCCTCATCGCCGCCCCCGGCGTCGCCTTCGCCGAATGGCGTCGCGCCGTGACCGACCGCTTCATCATCTATTCCGAAGGCAGCGAAGCCAGCCTGCGCGAACGGGCCGAGGGACTGCACCGGTTCGACCGCCTGATCCGTGCGCCGTTCGGTCTCAGTCAGGATCCGCCGGCGCGGCCCCTGACCATCATCCTGACCAGCGGGCGTCAGGGCATGGAAGACGTCTGGCCGGGCGTACCCCGGAACGCCGGCGGCTACTATTCCGCGACCGAGCACGACATCTACGCCGCCCTGCCGCGCCAGGGCGACGAGACGATCCTCCTGCATGAGTACGTCCACCACGTCATGCGCCAGAACTTCCCCGGGGCGACCCCCGCATGGTTCACGGAGGGCGTGGCCGACTACTACAAGACCGCGCGTATCGACGCGCGGGAGACCCGCGTCGGCTATCGCGACGACGCCCGCATCGCCACGATGAACCGGCTGCCCTGGATGCCGATCGAGGTGCTGATGACCCGCCGCGCCCTGTCATCCAGCCGGGAGCATATGGCGGCCTTCTACGCCCAGTCGTGGCTGCTGACCCACTATCTGCTCAGTGATCCGCCACGGCTGCGTCAGCTGGAGGCCTATCTGCGCGCGGTCGGCGAGGGCGCCGGATCCCTGGAAGCCATCCAGCCGGCCTTCGGCATGACGCCGGACGAGCTGGAGACCGCGGTCCGACGCTATCGCGCGGGGACCATGCCCTATGCCGTCTTCTCCACCCCCCCGTCGCCCCCGCTGGATATCCGCATCGAGACCCTCGGGCCGTCCGCCGACGCCCTGTTCGCCCTCTCACGCCGCCTGACCTATCCCCAGCGCGGTCCGGACGGACCGGAGGTGCTGGCGCGGGTGCGGGCCCTGGCGGCGCGCTGGCCCGAGGACCGGCTGGCCCGGATGACCCTCGCCAGGGCCGAGTTCCAGCTGGGCGAGGCCGCCGCCGCCGAGGCCGCCCTCGACGCGATGCTCGCGGCCGATCCAGCGGACGAGGAGGCCCTGCGCTGGATGGCGAAACTGCGGATGCGGGCTGCGAATCAGGCCGGGGAAGCCAACGACCGCGAGACCCGCGACCGGCTGCAGCGTCAGGCCCGCGCCTTTCTCGGCCGGGCGATGAACGCCGATCCCGACGACTATCGCATCTATCTGGCGCTGGGCCGCAGTCGCCGCACCGCCGCCGGCTATCCGGACGACAACGATCTGGCGACCTGGGCCCTGGCGGCGCAGCTGGCGCCCCAGGTCGGCGCCGTGCGCTGGGAGGCGGCCGAGGCCTTCAGCCGGGCCGGACAGAACGACGTCGCCGCAACCCTGTTGCTGCCGCTCGCCAACGACCCCCACGGCGGCCCCGGCGCCGCCCGCGCCCGTCAGCGCCTGCAACAGATCCGTCCCGACGCCGAGGCCGCACCGGAAGCGGAGGCGGGTTCGGACGTTGCGGGCGAACCCGATCAGGGCTAACGCCCCGGCCCATGTCGAAACTCACTGTCGCCGAAGAGGCCCTGCGCCGCAGGACCTTCGCCATCATCGCCCACCCCGATGCGGGCAAGACCACCCTGACCGAGCATATCCTGCTGGCGGGCGGAGCCATCCGCGCGGCCGGCGCCGTGCGGGCGCGGGGCGAGAACCGGCGCACCCAGTCCGACTGGATGAAGATCGAGAAGGAGCGCGGCATCTCCGTCTCGGCCTCGGTCATGACCTTCGAGCACACGCCCGCGGACGGCCTGGCCCGGATGTTCAACCTGCTGGACACCCCCGGGCACGAGGACTTCTCGGAAGACACCTACCGCACCCTGACCGCCGCCGACTGCGCCATCATGGTGCTGGACGCCGCCAAGGGCATCGAGCCCCAGACGCTGAAGCTGTTCGAGGTCTGCCGCCTGCGCGACATCCCGATCATCACCTTCATCAACAAGCTGGACCGCGAGGCCCTGGACCCGATGGAGCTGCTGGACCAGATCGCCTCCCAGCTCCAGCTCGACCCCGCCCCCATCTGGTGGCCGGCCCAGAGCGGCAACCGGCTGCGCGGCATGGTCGAGGTCGGGACCGGCCGGTTCCAGCCCTATGCCCGCAAGATCCCCGGCGCCGTCGAGGACGCCGGCCACCCCGAGGCCCTGCATCTGGACGCCGCCTCGCAATATTTCGAACCCGGCGAACTGCAGGAGCTGCGCGACGCCGCCGAACTGGTCGAGGGCGGCTATCCGGCCTTCGACCGTCAGGCCTTCCTGGAGGGCCATATGACGCCGATCCTGTGGGGTTCGGCCCTGCGCCACTTCGGCATCGACGAGCTGCTGGCCGCCATCGGCGAATGGGCCCCCCCGCCCAAGGTCATGAAGGCGAGGAAGGAAGCCCCGCCCGAGACCCGCAACGCCCCCGCCCCCGTCGACCTGACCGTCGAGCCCGGGTCGGACGAGGTCACCGGCTTCGTCTTCAAGGTCCAGGCCAATATGGACCCCAACCATCGCGACCGCATCGCCATGTTCCGCATGGCCTCTGGCAAGTTCCAGCGCGGCATGAAGCTGAAGGTCCAGAACACCGGCAAACAGCTGTCGGTCAACGCCCCGATCATGTTCTTCGCCAGCGACCGCGAACTGGCCGAGGACGCCTATGCCGGCGACGTCATCGGCATTCCCAACCACGGCGTCCTGCGGGTCGGCGACAGCCTGTCGGAAAGCGGCATGGTCCGTTTCGCCGGCCTGCCGAACTTCGCCCCGGAAATCCTTCAGCGCGTCCGGGTCAAGGACCCGCTCAAGGCCAAACACCTGAAGAAGGCGCTGGACGGTCTGGCCGAGGAAGGCGTGACCCAGCTGTTCCGCCCGGAACTCGGCGCGGACTTCATCGTCGGCGCCGTCGGTCAGCTGCAGTTCGAGGTGATGGCCGACCGTCTGGGCGAGGAATACGGCCTGGACGTCATCTTCGAGCACAGCCCCTGGGCCGAGGCCCGCTGGCTTCTGGGGGAAAGGGCCGACCTCGAGGACTTCATGGGCAAATACCGCCCCCAGATGGCGACCGACATCGACCAGTCCCCGGTCTTCCTGGCCAAATCCAGCTGGGAAACCGGCTACGTCGGCGAGCGTTTCCCGAAGGTGCGGTTCTCGAAGACGAAGGAACGGGGGTAGCGACAGATACCCGGCAGGGCACGAGCGCCCATGCCGACGCCTTCCTTCGGACGCCTCCGCATGGTTTGGTAGTCTCCGGTTGACGTCGCCGCGTCGCGGAGCCCCGATGATCGTCTCGCTGCTGAGCCTTTCCATCCTTCAGGCCGCGCCTTCAGGGGCGTCACCGCCCGCGCGGCTGATGTCCTATGAGGAAACGGTGCGGTGCGCCGGGGTGACCCAGGCGGCGTCGGAGCTGGAGGGCGGCGAGAGCGCCGAGGGCCGGGCCCTGTCGGACGCGGCCCTGTTCTGGTCGCTGACGGCGGGTCAGGCGGCGGTGACCGCCGGCAAGACGCCCGCCGCCGCCGATGCCGATCAGGCGGGCGCGCGGATCCGGGCCGTGCGCGAGCTCAACGCCGGGGACGCCGCCACCCGCGCCGTTCTGGCGCGTTGCCGTCAGAGGACGCCCGACCTTGGCTGATCTTCGGCCTTCCCTCTGGCGACTGGCCCCGGTTCTGGCGAACTCCGCCGGCGGCGCTGCGTTTGCAGGAGAGACGGGGGGATCCTCCCATCGGTCCCGATCCGGGACGGGCGAAAGGCTGGCGAGGCGCATGTTCGAGTTCGGCAAGGGTTTGCGAAATCTGTTCGGGTCATCGCGGGACGCCGATGACCTCGGCTGGCTGGAGCTGATCGGGCCGGAACTGCTGTCGCGCGAGGCCCGGACCCAGTGCACCGACGCCGGTCGCGTGTCCTGCGCCAGACCCTTCATCGGCTGGATGCGCGGCGCGCTGCTGTGGCGCGAGCACGCCCGCCGCACCGGCTCGGCCGACAGTCTGAAACGCGCCCTGAATGCTGCGGACGACGCCCGACGCGCCGCCCGCACGCCCGAGGAGACGGTCCGGGCCCAGATCGAGACCGCCCTCGGCCTGATGGCCCGGTTCGACCTGTGCGGCGGAATAGCGACCCTTGAGAAGGCGGTCGCGGCCGCGCCCCGACAAACGCCCGACCTGCGCCCGACGACCGCCGCCGCTCTGGCCGGCGTCCACGCCCGGCTGCGCCTGCGTCAGGCCCGGCTGGCCAACAAACCCGAAATCCTGCTGCGCGCCGCCGCCCTGATGGATGCGGCCATTGCGCTGATCGAGGCGTGCCGCGCCGGGCCTTCGGATGACCTGCGGCTGGAACGCGCGGCCCTGGCTCTGGAGACCGGGGTCATGCGACGGGACGCCCATCTGCTGGATCAGGCCGGCGGCGAGCTTCGCCGTCTGGTCTCGGGCGCCGATCCCGACCGGCGGCCGCTGAGCCGCGCCCGCGCCCTGACGCTTTGCGCCGCCGGGCTGTCGGCCCTGGCCGCCCTCGCCGGCGACGACGAGGCCCACGCCCAGGCCCGGCTGATGTTCGACGGCGCCGCCGATCAGTTCACCCCGGACCACAGCCCGCTGGACTGGGTGGCCATCCAGTTGGCCCGCTCGGCGACGCCCGGCGCCGTGTCCCTGACCCTGTTGCGTCAGGCCGAGGCCCTGGGCGGCGGTCAGGGGCTGGTGCTCGGTGCCCTCGCCCGCGACCGACGGCAGGAGGTCGAGACCCGCGCCGCGGCGGCCGCCCGTGACCGCGACCTGATGCAGGAGCAGCGCGACGCCATCCTGCGGCGGCTGAGCGTGGTTCGCCGCGCCTCGACGTCGGCCCTCGCCTCAGGGACCGACGCTGCGGCCGCACACCCCGTCGAGGACGGGGCGGGCGACCTGGACTGGGCGGTGGATCAGATCGCCCTGGCGCGTCTGGACGCCGCACGCGCGCGCCTGACCGGGGATACGGACTGCCCTCCATCCGGCTTCGCCCTGTTCGAGGCGGCGGAGATCGCCCGCGACCGCGGCCTGCCCGACCTGGCCGCCGCCGCCGAGGCCCTGATGCCCGGGCGTTCGATCAACGTCTGAAATTCTGCGACGCGTCAGCCCGGGACCGGATCCGCACCGCCGAGGTCGATCAATGAAAGGCCGCTATCCGCCGAGCGCGGTGAACGGCCCGTTCCTGAAGCCGGGCTTGCCATAGGCCAGCCGCTGGCTGTCGGGGCCCAGCACCCGGCCGCCTGCAGCCTCCAGCACCGCCTGACCCGCCGCCGTATCCCATTCGTGGGTGGGTCCCGAGCGCGGATAGGCGTCGAAACGGCCCTCGGCGATCAGACAGAATTTCAGCGAGGAATCCGCGCCCTGCCAGCGCACACAGCCATGCTGTTTCATCAGCCGGTCGGCCTCGGCGTCCGTGACGCTGTGGCTCAGCAGGGCGACGCCGTCGGAAGGCCGTTCCCGCACCTTGATGGCGCGCCAGGCCTCGCCGAAGCCGCGCCTCTGGGCGCCGTCGGGGCCGACCCGGTAGCTGGTCGCCGTCGCCGGCGCCGTGACCACGCCCGCGACCGGATAGCCGTTCTGGATCAGGGCGATATTGACGGTGAAGGACTCCTTGCCCGCCACAAAGCCGCGCGTGCCGTCCAGCGGATCGATCAGCCAGAACACCGCCTCGGCGGCATCGGGCGCGCCATCGGCCGCGACCGCCTCCTCGGCCACGGTCTGGACCCCGGGCCACAGGGCGGAGAGCCGCTCCAGAATCAGGGCCTCGGCCTGCTGGTCGGCCAGGGTGACGGGACTGTCGTCCGCCTTGGTCTGCACCGCCGCATCGGCGCGCCAGTAGGGCAGGATCACACGGGCCGCCTCCTCGGCGATGTCGGCGATGGTGTCGTGGAGGGCGCCGGAGGCGAGGTCACGGGCGAGAGCGTCGGTCTTCATGCGGCTCCGATAGCCGACATCCCCGGTTTCGCGAACCGGCAAATCAGCCCAGTTTGTCGGAAAATCCGCCAATGCCCCCCGAACGTCCTCAAGAGTTTCCATGACTGACGTCGAAATGCCCGCCTCAGCCCTGCCGTTCGAACCGACGGAACTGGCCACCTATGTCGCGGCAAAGCTGTGCCATGACTTCATCAGCCCGGCCGGTGCGATCATGCAGGGGCTGGATTTGATGAACGATCCGACCGCCCAGGACATGCGCGAGGACGCCCTGAACCTGGTGGCCCAGAGCGCGGCCAAGATGGTCGCCCTGGTTCATTTCGCCCGCGTCGCCTTCGGCGCCGCCACCAGCAGCGAGAGCTTTTCCTCCGCCGAGCTTCAAGGTCTGGTCGAGGGACTGGTCAAGGGCGGCCGGGCGACGATGGACTGGCGGGTGTCGGTATCGACGTTCAGCAAGCCGGAGGCGCGAACCCTGATCAATCTCGCCTATCTGACCGTGGGGGCCCTGCCCTCCGGAGGCGCCGCCGTCATCACCGGCGAACGCACGGCGGAAGGCCTGGTCCTGCGCGGCCTCGCCGAAGGCGCCCGGGCGCGGCTCAAGCCCGAGGCGGAAACCGGACTGCGCGGACAGCGGCTCACCGACGGCCTGGCCGGCCAGTGGATCCAGCCCTACTGGCTCTGGCTGACCGCCCGCGACGCCGGCGGCCGGCTGGAGCTGGACGTCGAGGAGGGACGGGTCGTGCTGACGGCTGCCCTCCCCGCCTGAAACCGCATGGAAACCTTAACGCCAACGCCTCGTTAACCGCCGCCCTGCGATGATGCGGCGGGGCGCGCTCTCGATTCCCCGGCGCCGGAGACCTCTGTTGGACCCCAGGACCTGTTTGATCGTCGACGACAGCCGGATCATCCGCAAGGTCGCCCGTCGCATCGTCGAGGGGCTGGGCTTTGAGGTCGATGAGGCGGCGGACGGCGTGGAGGCCCTGACCTGGTGCGGCTCGGCCATGCCGGACGTCGTCCTGCTGGACTGGAACATGCCGGTGATGGACGGTCTGACCTTCCTGCGCCGCCTTCGCGCCCTGCCGGGCGGCGAGGCGCCAAAGGTCCTGTTCTGCACCGTAGAGACGGCCCCTGAACGGATCGCCGAGGCCCTGTCCGCCGGCGCCGATGACTATGTGATGAAGCCGTTTGACGGAGAGATCCTCCAGTCGAAATTCGCGGAGGTGGGCGCCGTCTGACGGCCGCGATCAGCATGACTCCTGACGATTTCGAGCGATTGCAGGCCCTGATGGCCACCCGCGCGGGCTTCCGCCTGACGCGGGACCGCATGCATCTGGCCGAACATCGCCTGGGGCCGATCGCCCGGCGCGAAGGCTTCGACTCCGTTCAGGCCCTGCTTGACGCCCTCTGGGCGCGGCCCGTCGCTTCACTGGGCTGGTCGGTGATCGAGGCCCTGCTGAACAGCGAGACATGGTTCCGTCGCGACCGCGCGCCGTTCGACTCCTTTGCCCGCGAGTTGCTGCCTGCGCTCGGCAAGGCCCGGCCCGGCGGACTGGTCCGCGTCTGGTCGGCCGGCTGTTCGAACGGTCAGGAAGCCTATTCGCTGGCTATGGCCGCCCTGGACGCCCGGGCCCATGTCGAGATCAGCGCCACCGACCTGTCGGCCCGGGCCGTCGATCGCGCAAGATCGGGCGCCTACACCGGTTTCGAGATCCAGCGCGGCCTGTCCGCCGCCACGATGTTGCGCTGGTTCGAGCCGCTGGACGACCACTGGGTGGCCCGCGCGGACCTGAGGGACGCCGTCCGCTTCAGCCGGTCCAATCTTCTGGACGAACCGCTGGAGGGGCCGCGCTACGACGTCATCTTCTGCCGCCATGTACTCAAGGATATGGAGCCGACCCGTCGGGCTGCGGTCATCGAGGCGCTGGAGCGCCGGCTGGTGGACGACGGCTGCCTGTTCGTCGGCGCCGACGAACGGCTGGAAAACGACAGTGTGGCCTTCCGACCGGTGAACGGCCGCAAGGGACTGTTCGTGAAGTCGCCGTCCTCGATCTCGCGCGCCGCCTGATTCCCGCCCACCGCGCCAAAGTCGCGTGACACCCCGCTTTTTCCCGCCCTACACTTCGCCTCGGGGGGAATGACATGCAGCTGGACTCATCTCGGATAGAGCCGACCCGCGTCGATCCGGCCCGCGTCGATCCGGCGCCTTCATGGCCGATGGCGCTGCGCCGCATCGCGCTCCTTCCCTGCGCCCTGGCCCTGGCCCTGTCGCTGGGCATCGCCGCCCTTCAGGTTCCGTCGCCGCAGGGGCTCGACACCGCCGCGACCGGCTTCTCCACCGCGCGCGCCATGGTCGATGTCCGCGCCATCGCCCGGGCGCCGCATCCCGTCGGTTCGGCGGAGCATCGGCGGGTCCAGGACCATCTATTCGCGCGGATGACCGCGCTCGGCCTCAATCCCGAACGCCAGACCGGCGTCCTGTCGCCCGAAGCCGTGCGTCGGATGGAGCGCTGGGGTCTGGATCCGGCCAGTCCGGTGGTGAACCTGGTCGGCGTCCTTCCCGCCTCCGGACCACAGGCCCGGCCGAACGCCCCCGCCGTCCTCCTGATGGCCCACTATGACACCAGCCCGACCTCCCCCGGCGCGGCCGACGACTCGACCGGCGTGGCGGCGGTGCTGGAGACCGTCCGCGCCATCAAGGCGCGCGGCCCGATCCGACGCCCCCTGATCGTCCTGCTGACCGACGGGGAGGAGCTGAATCTCGACGGGGCGCGCGCCTTCTTCAGCGAGCACCCGCTGCGCGAACGGATCGGCGCCGTGGTCAATCTGGAGGCGCGGGGCGGAGGCGGCCGGGCCATGATGTTCGAGACCGGCCCCGGCAACCGCCAGACCATCGAACTGTTCGCCCGGGCATCCGCCCGCGCGCCGGGCGGACCGACCTCGAACTCCCTGGCCGTGGTCGTCTATGAGAACATGCCCAACGGCACCGATTTCACCATCGCGCGTCAGCGGGGCCTGGCCGGGATCAATCTCGCCTTCATCGGCCGTCCGGACCAGTACCACGCCCCGAATGCGACGCCCGGGGCCCTCGACCAGGGCGCGGTCCAGCATATCGGCGGTCAGGCGCTGGAGGCGGCCGACGCCTTCGTCCGAACCCCCGCCCTGCCCGTCGCCGGAGAGCGCCGCGTCTACGCCGACCTGATGGGCCAGGTGATCATCAGCCACTCCCCCGCTGCCGGCTGGTGGGTGTTTGCGGTCACCCTCGCCCTGACCGCCTTCGGCTACTGGGGCGCGCGCCACGCCACCCGGCTCCGGTTCAGCGAGGTCCTGCGCGGCGCCGCCGACGGCCTTTGGCTGGTCGCCACCGGACTGGTCCTGACCACGGCCGTCCGCCTGCTGGCCGGCCCCCTGTCCAGCCGCGCCGACAGCCCGGAGACCTACTATACCCTGTTGCGTCGCCTGCCCTGGATCGAGGGGGGCGCCGTGCTGGTGATCCTGGCGGTGGTGCTGACCCTGTTGGCAGGGCGTCAGGCGTTCGGCCGGATCGCCCTGACCGCCGTGGTCGCCCTCGCCGCCCTGTTCGCCGTGATCATGGGCGGGTTCGGCTATGTCGTTCCGGCGGCGGCCGCCCTCTCGATCCTGCTGATCTGGACCGTGCGAGGCCCGCGCTCGACGCGCGGCGGCTGGATCGGGCTGATCGGCCTCGTGGCCCTGCTGGGCGGCGTCGTTCAGGTCCTGTCCCCGGAGGCCGCCTTCCTCCTGTTGTGGCCCGCCCTGCTCGCCGCTGCCGCCCTGGCCGCGTCCATGGTCATCAGCGCCCGGCTGGTCGGTCCGGTCGCCCTGATTGCGCCGGCGATCGCCACCGTTCTGGGCGGCGCATGGATCGTCTATCTGGCGCACCCGGTCTTCCTCGGCGTCGGCATGGATCTCCCGGGCGTGCTCGCCCCGCTGGCCCTGCTGGCGCTGGTGTTCGCCTATCCGTTGGGGCGGATCATTCCGGCGCCGCGCCTGCTGGCCGCGACCGCCTGTGCGGTATTGATCCTCGGGACCGGCGTGAGCCTGTGGGCGCAGGTCGCGGAGCCCGCGCCGCCGTCCTCGACGCAGTGAATCCAGCGGGTTCAGTCGCCCGGGCGGGCGTCCCGCTCCCGCGCCTTCCGCTCCATCCGGTTGATGATGTCCACGCTCTGCATTGAGGCGGAGCGCCGGTCGTCGCTGGCGTAGAGGGCCTGCACAAACGCCACGTCCTGTTCCGTCAGCACCGCCTCCGGATCGCGCAGCCCCTCCGGCCCGACCAGCGACAGCACGCCATCGCCCTGCCCTTCGCCCGGATCGCGACGATCCACCGCCACCGTATAGGCGAGATAGTCGATCAGGGGCTGACGCGGCGCCGCCTCCGCGACCCTGGTGTCGACGACGACCATGGCGCGATCGATCTGCGCGCCGGTGCTGAGATCGATGCGGGAATAGGGCAGGGACAGAATCGCGCCGCCGCCGCCGCCGGTCAGCATTGAGCGGCCAACGGGCGTGGGCGTCCCTCCCGACTCCCCGCCCGGCGCCCCGGTCATCATACTCATGGCGCCGGGCGCCAGGTCGCCGCCATAGGTGATGCGGTGCATCCAGCTCATCCTGCGGTCCGGATCAACGAACGCCGCCATGGATTCCGCATTGTTGCGAAACAGGCCGAAACGGTGCCGACGCGCCACCCCTTGTGAAAATTCCGCCGGCCGGTCGGTGATCGCAATCACCGCATTCGCGGTGCACCTCGGCCCCGCGACCGGCACGTCCAGAACCTTCAGGGTTGCGGCGATACCCGCCTCCAGAGCCCGTGCGTCCTCGCGGTCCGGGCCGATGACCCGAACGCAGACCGGCGAGGACCATCGCGCGATCTGCGCGACCTGCTGCCCGCTGCGCCGGGGCTGGATTGTCCCGGAGACATAGGCTCGAGCGGCGTCCCGCACGCCATGGACGACCACATCGTCCACGGTCGAGGGCGCAGCGCCCTCCTGCCCCGCCAAAAGCATCAACACGAGCAGGATCATGACGCCGCTCCATTCCGCCCCCCGAACCTGACACGCCCCGGCCGCCTCATCAACGTCCGGGGTCGGCCGGCCCGACCTACGCCAAAACCGGACGTATCGTGCGGACGGACGGCGTCAGACCCGAAAGAACATATTGGCAACCGGCCGAAACCATGTTCTAGTTCTGTTCACGGACAGCGGGACATTTCCCGGCCTGCCGGCGGGTCGACGGGAATCATGGCAAGGGACACGAACAAGATGGCATCGCAGGCGGCATTGAAATTGGTGGGCAAGGACGACGGCGACAAACAGCGCGCGCTCGAGGCGGCGATCGCCCAGATTGATCGCGCCTTCGGCAAGGGCTCGGTCATGAAGCTGGGCAAGGGCGGGGTGGTGGCGGAAATCCCGTCCGTCTCGACCGGATCGCTGGGCCTGGACATGGCGCTGGGCATCGGCGGCCTGCCGCGCGGTCGGGTGATCGAGGTGTTCGGTCCGGAGTCCTCGGGCAAGACCACCCTGGCCCTGCACACCGTGGCCGAGATCCAGAAGGCCGGCGGCACCGCCGCCTTCGTCGACGCCGAACATGCCCTCGATCCGGGCTACGCCCAGAAGCTGGGCGTCAATCTCGACGACCTGCTGGTGTCGCAGCCCGACACGGGTGAACAGGCGCTGGAGATCGTCGACACCCTGGTGCGCTCGGGGGCCGTGGACATCGTGGTGGTCGATTCCGTCGCCGCCCTGACGCCGCGCGCCGAGATCGAGGGCGAGATGGGCGACAGCCTGCCGGGCCTCCAGGCCCGCCTGATGTCCCAGGCCCTGCGCAAACTGACCGCCTCCATTTCCAAGTCGAACTGCATCGTCCTGTTCATCAACCAGATCCGTCACAAGATCGGCGTCATGTACGGTTCGCCGGAAACGACGACGGGCGGCAATGCGCTGAAATTCTACGCCTCGGTCCGCCTCGACATCCGCCGCACCGGCGCGATCAAGGACCGCGACGAGGTGGTCGGCAACACCACCCGGGTCAAGGTGGTCAAGAACAAGGTGGCCCCGCCGTTCCGGGAGGTCATCTTCGACATCATGTACGGCGAGGGCATCTCCAAACTGGGCGAGATCATCGACCTGGGCGTCAAGGCCGGGATCATCGAGAAGTCGGGCAGCTGGTTCAGCTATGACTCGACCCGGATCGGCCAGGGCCGCGAGAACGTGCGGACCTTCCTCAAGACCAATCCGGATATCGCCGCCTCGATCGAAAAGGCCGTGCGCGCCTCGACCAACAAGATCGCTGAAGAGCTGCTGGGCACGCCCGAGCCCGACGAGGGCCAGGACCTCGAAGGCTGATACCTCCGGACCAGGAAGTGCACGAAAGTGCACTTCCTTTTTAACGTCTCCCCTCGATCATCCTCCCCCGACCCGGGGGAATACCAGACACTCCGCCCGGCTGGTCCTCGCGACCCGCCACCGACCCTTGTGGGGATCGGCCGGGTGGAGCAGGGCCGTCCGGGGCAACCCGGGCGGCCCGACCCTGTCAGCCCACCCGTGATCGGCCCCTCATCGCCATCCCTCGGGATCGCCAGTCGCCGCCCGTCACCAGCTGCCTGCGTTCGCCGGACGCCCTTGCGGCTTCACGGTCCGCGCAGCGCCCGCTGCAGCCGGGGCCTGACCTTCAAAAACCCGATATAGAGATGTTCCAGCCCGGCCAGCACCAGCCGGTTGCGCGCCAGATGCCCGAACGGGGCCAGCAGGGGGATGGCCCGCCACATGGCGGCGAAGGCCTCGGCGCCGGACACCATCCGTCCGTTCTCGCGAGCATGAAACCGGGCCAGCAGCTCGGCCCGGTCGACGGGGCACGTCCCCTCTCCCGTCGCCACATCGGTGAACCGGATCGCGCCGCGCCGGTCCAGCCGCCGCAACAGATGGATCTCCCGCCTGCACAGCGGACAGTCGCCATCGAACCAGACTTCAAGCCTTGCCATCAAACCGTCCTACGCCTCCTGCTAGCCTGCGTCTCCACCCTGCGACGCCATGTCCGCACGGCTCCCCGGCCGAAACCGGCGAACCCTGCCACTGCGGGCCGACTGACCGTCCTGAAGGAAAGACCCCATGACCGACGACGACATCCAGACCCTGAGCCAGTTCAATCTCGCCGAGGCCGACGACGGCTATCTGCTGGAGATCGGGGGCGACGGCGGGGCCCTGGTGCGTCTCAAGGCCAGCGCCGAACAGATCGACGCCATCATCGAAGCCCTCGACGCCCTCCTGGCCGACGATGATGCGGCCGATGCCGTCGACGGCGAAACCAAGAGCGATGAAGCCGTGGCGGACAACGGGTAAATCAGCCCTGACCGGACCACGATCAACACCACACCCTGACCCGGGAAGCCGCAGTCATGACATTCGACAGCTACAGACCCTTCGCCGCCGCACTGATGGCTCTCGGGCTCCTGTCCACCCAGGCCGGGTGCATGACCCTGGCGGCCTACTCGCTGGCGCAGGAGGAGCGAAAGGCCGATGTCATGCGCCGGATCGATCCCGCCGCCCATGCCTGGGCCCTGGCCGACGCCGCCCCTGTCAGCGGCCGGGTCGCGGTCATTTCGGAGTATGAGCAACAGTACGGGACGCTCCGGCGTGTTCCCGCCCGCACCCTGACCTGTGCCGGCCACGAGGTCAGCCTGATACCCGATACGGAACAGATGCGCTGGCAGGTCGGGCGTCTCTATACCCTCAGGGTGGTCGACCGGGGCGACTGGGTCTGGCCGGCCATCCAGTTCAACTCATGGCCGACGGACTGGTCGCCCTATATCCGGTCCACCTCCTGCCGGGCTGACGGATCGTTCACCTTCCCGTCCGTTCCCGACGGCCGCTACCTGCTGATCACAGAGATCACCTCGCCCCAGCCGGCCGATCCCGGGTCCGGCGGCCAGATCCTGAAACCGGTCGTCGTCAGGACGGGGGTCCCCGTCGATGTGACGATGCGATCCGGCTACCTCAACGGGCCGCTCATCCCCCGCTAGAGAGCCCCCTGGCCCGCATCCCGCCATCGACGGCAGCGCAAACCCGCCCCGCTGCGCCGATCCGGTTCCAGCAATGATGCGTTCCGGGTCAAACCCCTATATGACGCCCGTTCGTCCATCGTCGCCCGATCGAAACCGAAGACCACCATGACCACCCTGAAGCAGATCCGTTCGACCTACCTCGATTTCTTCGCCGCCGACGGCCACGAGAAGGTCCAGTCCGCGCCCCTGGTGCCGCAGAACGATCCGACCCTGATGTTCGTCAATGCGGGCATGGTGCCGTTCAAGGACTATTTCACCGGCGCGGCCGTGCCGCCGTATCCACGCGCCACCAGCTCCCAGAAATGCGTCCGGGCCGGCGGCAAGCACAACGATCTGGACAATGTCGGCTACACCGCCCGGCACCTGACCTTCTTCGAAATGCTCGGCAACTTCTCCTTCGGCGACTATTTCAAGGACCACGCCATCGAGCGGGCCTGGGAACTGGTCACCCGGGATTTCGGCCTCGACCCGAAACGCCTGCTGGTCACCGTCTATATCGACGACGATGAGGCCGCCGCGATCTGGAAAAAGGTCACCGGCTTCTCTGACGACAAGATCATCCGCATCGCCGGGTCCGACAACTTCTGGGCCATGGGCGACTCGGGTCCCTGCGGCCCCTGCACCGAGATTTTCTGGGACTATGGCGACCACGTGCCCGGCGGCCCTCCCGGAAGCCCCGACGAGGACGGCGACCGCTATGTGGAGATCTGGAACAACGTCTTCATGCAGTACGAGAAGGAGAACGACCAGATCGTTCGCAACCTGCCCAAGCCCTCGGTCGACACCGGCATGGGTCTGGAGCGGATGACCTCGGTGCTTCAGGGCAAGAATTCGGTGTTCGACACCGACCTGTTCCAGACCCTGATCGCGGCCTCGGAAGACGCCACTTCCACCCGGTCGGACGGCGACCATGCCGCCAGCCACCGGGTCATCGCCGACCACCTGCGGTCCTCCTCCTTCCTCATCGCCGACGGGGTCACCCCGTCGAATGAAGGCCGCGGCTATGTCCTGCGCCGCATCATGCGCCGCGCCATGCGCCACGCCCACCTGCTGGGGGCCTCGGACCCGCTGATGCACCGTCTGGTCCCGACCCTGGTCTCGGAAATGGGCGAGGCCTACCCCGAGCTGAAGCGCGCCCGGCCCTTCATCGAGGACACGCTGAAACAGGAGGAGATCCGTTTCCGCACCACCCTCGGCCGCGGCATGGCCCTGTTCGACACGGCGGTTCAGGGCTTCCGCCCCGGCGACATGCTGGACGGCCAGACCGCCTTCACCCTGTCCGACACCTATGGCTTCCCGCTCGACCTGACCCAGGACGAGGCCCGCCGTCGCGGCTATTCGGTCAATATCGACGGCTTCGAGGCCGCCATGGCCGAACAGCGCCAGCGTTCGCGCGAACACTGGAAGGGCTCGGGCCAGACCGCCAACACCAACGAATGGCTGGCGATCCGCGACCGTCTGGGGCCGACCGTCTTCACCGGTTATGAGGCCATCGACGGCTCGGGCGAGGTCCTGGCCCTGATGAAGGACGGCGTCCCGGTCGATGCGGCCGCAACCGGCGACATCGTCGAGGTCCTGTTCGATGCGACCCCCTTCTATGCCGAAAGCGGCGGTCAGGCCGGCGACCACGGGACGCTCGAATGGCCCGGCGGCGCGGCCGAGGTCATCGACGTCAAGAAGCACGCGGGAGACCTGCACGTCCTGTCGGCCCAGATCACCACGGGCCGGCTCGAACTGGGCGCCCGCGCAGTCCAGTCGGTCGATGCCGAAAAGCGCCGCACCAGCCGCGCCAACCACTCGGCCGCCCACCTGCTGCATACGGCGCTGAAGAATGTGCTGGGCGCCGCCGTGGCCCAGAAGGGCCAGCTGGTCGATGCTGATCGCGCCCGTTTCGACTTCAGCCACAACGCCCCGGTCACCGAGGCCGAGCTGACCGCCATCGAGACCGAGGTCAATGCCGTCATCCGCCAGAACCTCCCGGCCGAAACGAAGCTGATGGCCCCGCAGGAGGCCATCGAGGCCGGCGCCATCGCCCTGTTCGGCGAGAAATATGGCGATGAGGTCCGCGTCCTGACGCTCGGCCGGTCGCTGGTCGAGGCCGGCAAACCCTATTCGGTCGAACTGTGCGGGGGCACCCATGTGGCCCGCACCGGCGACATCGCCCTGTTCAAGATCGTGCAGGAGACCGGCATCGCCGCCGGCGTCCGCCGGATCGAGGCCCTGACCGGCGAGGCCGCCCGCCAGTATCTGCTGGGCCAGGCCGGGATCGCCCGGTCCCTGGCCCAGTCGTTCAAGATCCAGCCCGCCGACCTGCCTGTCCGGGTCGAGGCCCTGACCGGCTCGGTCAAGGCCCTGGAGAAACAGGTCGCCGAGCTGAAGAAACAACTGGCCCTCGGCGGCGGCGGGGCATCGGCCAACGCCGCCCCGGAAGAGATCAACGGCGTCAAACTGATCGCCCGCGTCCTCGACGGCGTCGACGGCAAGGGGCTGCGCGGCGTGGCCGAGGAGTTCCGGACCCAGGTCGGCGCCGGCGTCGTCGCCCTGATCGGCGTCACCGACGGCAAGGCCGCCGTCACCGTCGCCGTGACCTCTGACGTCACCGACCGCGTCAACGCCGCCGACCTCGCCCGCGCCGCCGTTCTGGCGATGGGCGGTCAGGGCGCCGGCGGCAAACCCGACTTCGCCCAGGGCGGCGCCCCGGACGGGTCGAAGGCCGAGGCCGGTCTGGCCGCCATCCGGGCCGCTCTGGCCGGCTGATACTTCAACGCGCTTCCCTCTCCCGGCGGGAGAGGGCTTGAGCGCCCGGGAGCGAAGCGATCGGTCTTTGCGCGAAAGGGTGAGGGGTTACGGTGCTTACCGGCTGCCGCCTTATCCCCTCACCCGCCCGCGCCAGAACGGATTCTGACGCATCCGTGCGCGGCCTCCCTCTCCCTATGGGAGAGGGCACTATAAAGACGCCGCCATTGACGAACCCCGCCGCATCGGTCCCCATGCCGTCTCGAAACACACAGGGACTCGCATGAACCATCTGGCCGCCGCCGGCTTCGCCGCACTTCTGCTCAGCTCCGTGTCCGGCCTCGCCGTGGCGCAGACGGCCACCCCCGCGATGGCGACAGCCCCGACACCCGCTTCCAATGCGGCGCTGGCGACCCTGCTCACCGACTACGAAGCCTTCCTCAAGACCAATGACCCCATCAGCGCGGGGCTGGAGGGGGATCAGGCGGCCAAGTCGAAGCTGCCCGACATCAGCCGCGCGGCCGAGGTGGCGCGCAAGGCCCCGCTGGAGGCGCTGAAGGCGCGGGCGGAGGCCATTCCGACCGCCGGCCTCTCGTCCGGGGACAGCCTGAACCGCGCCTTCCTGATCTGGGTGCTGGACCGGTCGATCCGGGCCATAGAGTTCGACAGCGGCCGTCTGGCCTTCGATTCCGAAGGCGGGATCGGCCAGATGGCCAACTACCTCGCCTCCCTGACGCGGATCACCAACCGCGCCGACGCCGACGCCTGGATCGCCCGGCTGGAAGGCCTGCCCAAACTCTATGACGAGGGCCTGGCCAACGCCCGGCGCGGGCTGGAGACCGGCTTTACCCAGCCCCGGTCCGTGGTCGAGAGCATGCTGATCACCCTCGGCAATGAGGCGGCCTACACGGCCGACACCGAACCCCTCATGAAGCCGTTTGCCGCCCTGCCCGCCTCCATCCCGGCGGCGGACCAGACCGCCCTGCGGGCCCGCGCCGCCGCCATCGTCGCCGAACAGATCGCGCCCCGCCGCGCCGCCTGGCTGGCCTTCGTGCGTGACGACTACCTGCCCGCCGCCTCGGCCGTGGTCGGCATAGGCTCGCGTCCGGGCGGCAAGGCCTATTACGCCTTCCAGGCCCGCTCCTACACCACCACCGACCTGACCCCGGACCAGATCCACCAGATCGGACTCGACGAGGTCGCCCGCATCCGGGCCCGCATGGATGGGGAGATGAAGGCCTCGGGTTGGACCGGCGACTTCGCCGGCTTCCTCAACCACCTGCGCACCGACCCGAAATTCTACGCGACCTCGCGCGAGGACATGATGGAGAAGGCGTCGGAGATGGCCAAACGGGCCGACGGCGGCCTGCCGGCCCTGTTCCGCACCCTGCCCCGCCTGACCTACAATGTCCGGCCCGTGCCGTTAGACATCGAGGCCACCTATACGACCGGCCGCTATAACGGCGGTTCCCTCGCCGAGGGTGTCCCCGGCGGCTATATCGTCAACACGGGCAAGCTGGATCAGCGGCCATTGTACGAACTGCCGGCCCTGACCCTGCACGAGGCGGTCCCCGGCCACCACCTCCAGATCGCCCTGCAACAGGAGGCGGCGGAGGGCCCCTGGTTCCGCAGGAACGTCGACGTCACCGCCTTCACCGAGGGCTGGGGCCTGTACTCCGAATTCCTTGGCGAGGAGATGGGCTTCTATCGCACGCCGGAAGAGCGGTTCGGCCGCCTGTCTTATGAGATGTGGCGCGCCTGCCGGCTGGTCGCGGACACCGGCATGCACTGGATGGGCTGGACCACGGAACAGGCGCGCGCCTGTTTCACCGACAACTCGGCCCTCTCGCCGCACAATATCGAAACCGAGTTGCAGCGCTATATCGGCTGGCCGGGTCAGGCCCTGGCCTACAAGATCGGCGAGATCCGGCTGCGCGAAATCCGCACCCGGGCCGAGGCGGCCCTGGGCGACCGGTTCAACGTCCGCGACTTCCACGACGCCCTTCTGATCGACGGCCCCCTGCCGCTGGACCTTCTGGACCAGCGGATGAACGCCTGGATCGAGACGCAGAAGGCGAAGTAGGCGCGTCAGGCTCGGGGCGGCAACTCCACGCCTGACAGCTTCCAGTCAAACAACCCCCGGCGCGTCATCAGCAGGCGCAGGGGCTGTTCGGGCCGGTCCTCGCGGGTCAGGCGAATGACGAAGGTGTTCAGGTCGCGATAGCCATAGGCGCGGTGCAGCCGGCTGTCGGTCGGCTTCGGCCCCGGGTCGGACCCGCGCACCGCATCGCGCGCCACATCGCGCGTTTCTGGCCTCTGCCCCGTCCGCACCACCTCGGCCACGACGCGAGGGGTGACCAGGGCGTCGACGGCGCTGTCCATGAAACTGGGCGCCAGGATCATGCCGAGGCCGCCCAGCCCCGTGCCGAGATCGCCGGCCTTGTCGCGCAGTTCGTCGCGCATGGCGCCGCTCATCTCGGACTTCAGGCTCTGGCGCAGGGCCGGAAAATCGACCTTCCGCTCCAGCGCCGTCGCATCGCCCGCCTCTGCCGCCCGGACGAGCGACTGCACAGCCAGCACCGGAGATCCCAGGAAGGCGGCCGCAAGGACGACGACCGCGAGGAAGACGACGCCGGTCAATAGTTTGCGGCTCATAGGGGCTCCATTGGGGTCTGCACACTCAACGCATTCGAGGCCTGGCCGTTCACCCGCCCACGACCGCTGTTGTGCGGTCCGGCAGGCCGATATGCACCAGTCTCCACTCAAATGGTCCGCGCCGCTCGAAGGTGAAGACCGTTCCGGTCGCCGCCTGAGGATCGCGCACGTCGAGGCGCGCCCGGTTGACGCTCCAGTAGACCGGCCGGGGGCGGGATCGCCGCGTCTCTGGCGCAGCCGCGGCGCCCGCCAGACCGAACCGGGGCGAGGCCCGGCCATGGCCCAGAGACAGGGCCTCCAGCGCCGCCGGCGCCAGATAGGCCTCCACATCCGGTCCTGCGGGCGCGGCAGGCTGAACCGCCTGATCGAACTGGCGGCGAATGGCGCCGAGGGGGTCCTGAAGGATCGAAGGGGCCGGCGTCTGGGGTGCCGGACGGCTCGACAACTGCGGTCGAAGCGAGGCGCGAACGGCGTCATAGTCGATCAGCTGGGCCAGACCCTGCACATCCCCGGCCCCGGCCGCCGCCCGGATGCCATAGAAGGCCACAAGGGGCGCGGCGAAGAAGGCGACGACCGCGACCACCAGCCCGACCGTGATCACATTCAGGATCAGCCGCTTGACCGAGGGGCGTCGTCCCTCCGCCTCGCGCTCGACCCGCGCCTGCTGCCAGACGGTCGGACGGTCATCGGGGGCGGGCGGCGAGTTCAAGACAGGGGATCCGATCCAACGATACAGACAAGGCTACGGCGGATTTCGACAAGGGCAAGCGTGACCGCTTCGACAGGGCGCAAAAACGCCCGCCGGATCGCTCCGGCGGGCGTATTCGATCCAATTTGCGCGCGCTCAGACCGCGAGCGGCCGCGTCACGCGCATGGCGCCGGAAAGCCGGTTCTCAACCGATGTCGGGCAGGGCGGCCTTCAGGTTCTCGGCGACCTTGTCGAGGAAGCCCTCGGTGGTCAGCCACCCCTGTTGATCGCCGACCAGCAGCGCCAGGTCCTTGGTCATGAAGCCGGCCTCGACGGTCTCGACGACGACCCGTTCGAGGGTCTCGGCGAAGGTCATCAGCCCGGCGTTGTCGTCCAGCTTGGCGCGATGCTTGAAGCCGCTGGTCCAGGCGAAGATCGAGGCGATCGAGTTGGTCGAGGTGGCCTCGCCCTTCTGGTGCTGGCGATAGTGGCGCGTCACGGTGCCGTGAGCGGCCTCGGTCTCCATCACCTTGCCGTCCGGCGTCATCAGGACCGAGGTCATCAGACCCAGCGAGCCGAAGCCCTGGGCCACGACGTCGGACTGGACGTCGCCGTCGTAGTTCTTGCAGGCCCAGACGAAGCCGCCCGACCACTTGATCGCGGCCGCGACCATGTCGTCGATCAGCCGGTGCTCATAGGTCAGGCCGGCGGCCTTGAATTTGTCAGCGTATTCGGCGTCGAACACCTCCTGGAAGATGTCCTTGAAGCGGCCGTCATAGGCTTTCAGAATCGTGTTCTTGGTCGAGAGATAGACCGGGAAGTTGCGGTTCAGGCCGTAGCTGAACGAGGCGTGGGCGAAGTCGCGGATCGAGTCGTCCAGGTTGTACATCCCCATGGCGACGCCGGCCGACGGGAACTGGAACACCTCATGCTCGATGACCGTCCCGTCGTCGCCGGTGAAGGTCATCATCAGCTTGCCGGGGCCGGGAACGAGGAAGTCGGTGGCCTTGTACTGGTCGCCGAAGGCGTGACGGCCGACGATGATGGGCTGGGTCCAGCCGGGCACCAGACGGGGCACGTTCGAGCAGATGATCGGCTCACGGAAGACGACGCCACCCAGGATGTTGCGGATGGTGCCGTTCGGCGACTTCCACATCTTCTTCAGGCCGAACTCCTTCACCCGGGCCTCGTCCGGGGTGATGGTGGCGCATTTCACGCCGACGCCGTGCTTCTGGATCGCGTGGGCGGCGTCGATCGTCACCTGGTCGTCGGTGGCGTCGCGGTGTTCCATCCCCAGATCGTAGTAGTCCAGTTCGACGTCCACGAACGGGAAGACCAGCTTGTCCTTGATCCACTGCCAGATGATGCGGGTCATTTCGTCGCCGTCGATGTCGACGATGGGATTGGCGACCTTGATCTTGGCCATGCGATTTGCGCCTCTGACGTTTGGGAAAAGCAGGATTGCGGCGGGTATAGCGAGGCGCCGACGGCTGCGCAAAGGGTCAGGCGTCACGTCTTGGCCCTGCCCCGAAAAAGTCATCCGCCCACGACCGAACTTCGGCGATTGCAGCGGGTTTATTCGATCCCCGGGTTCGTGCGTTCGAAGGCGTGTTTGATGATCGATGAAATCGAGACCCTGACCCAGAGATGGATCCTCGCCTTCTGCGAGGCGCCGGTCCTGATCGATGTCGAGTTGATGCGACGCCTGCTGGATGAACATGACGCGCGCGATCCCCGGCTGTCATCATGACGTCGCTTGCAGCTCACGGACGCGAGGCACACTATCCTGGCCGTATTCGCCCTGGCTGAGTGGCGTACCAACGGGAGACAACGGGATGCGCTGGACAGGACAGGACCGCAGGCTGAAGACCGGTCGCGTCGCGCTCGCCGCGCTGGCGCTGGCGGCCTGCGGGCAGGAAGCGGCGGATGCCCGGACATCCGGGCAGGGCGCATCGCCCTCCGACGCCGGCGAGCTGGCGGCGGCGGCGGCGCCCGCCATGCCATCCGAGACGAAGACTTTCCGCGACTGGTTCGCCGTCTGCGACAATGGCAACGACTGTATGGCCTTCGGCCCTGCGGCCGGAGACGGAGCCACGGGCTGGGTGCGCGTCCATATGCCCGCAGGGCCAGAAGCGCGCCCTGACGTCATGGCGGGCTTCTGGCCGGCGGAGGGCGATCCCGCGACGACGTCCATCCGCGTCGCGATCGACGGGCGGATATTCGCCACGGCGACGCGCCAGCCGGACGAACCCGACGTGACCCTGTCCGACCCCCTCGCGGCGGTTACGGCCCTGACCGCAGGACGCGCCATGACCCTGACACTGGGAGAGGAGGTCCAGGCCATGAACCTGTCCGGCGCCTCGGCGGCCCTGCTGTGGATCGACGAGCGTCAGGGACGGCTGGACACGGTCACGGCCCTGGTCCGAAAGGGATCGAAGCCGGCGTCGGCTGTGCGTGCGACGCCCGCCCTGCCGCGGGTGACCGCCGCACCCGCCGTCTCCCAGACCGGGTTTGGCGATACCGGCCAGATCCTGCCCGCCGCGATCGAGGCGACAACGGAGGCGAAACAGTGCCGCGCCGACACCGACTTCTCCCCCGAGATCCAGAAGGAGGTCCAGTCCGCCAGGCTGGACGCGTCCACCGAACTCTGGGGCGTGCCCTGTTTCGTCGGCGCCTATAATTTCGGAACCCGCTACTTCCTGACCGGGCCGGGCGGCTCCAACCCTCGTCTGGTCAGTTTCAAGGGGACGGGCGAAGCCGAGGACGTCCTGACCAACGCCGGCTATTCGGCCGAGACCCGCACCCTCAGCCAGTTCGCCAAGGGACGGGGCATTGGCGACTGCGGCGTCGCCACGACCTGGACCTGGACCGGCCGCGAATTCACCCTCACCGAGGAAAGCGTCATGGGCGAATGCTGGGGCGCGGGGGCCGAACGCTGGCCGACGACCTGGCGCAGCCGCAGTGAGTGACCCGCGTGATCCCGACGTTCTGATCGTCGGCGCCGGACCTGCTGGCCTGACCGCAGCGACCTATCTCGGCCGTTTCCTGCGCCAGGTTGTCGTCGCCGACGGCGGAGAGACCCGCGCCGACTGGATCCCGCTCAGCCACAACATGCCCGGCTTCCCCGCCGGCATCAGCGGAACCCACATCGTCCGCCGCCTGCGCGAACAGGCCGAAGAGTATGGCGCTGTGATCGAGGCGGGGGCCGTGGAGACCCTGCGCGCCGTCGAGGGCGGTTTCGTCGCCTCGCTGAACGGCCGGGATCTGAACGTCAGGGCCGTGCTGCTGGCGACCGGGGTCGTCGACCATCATCCGGACCTGCCCGGGGTGGAGCGGGCCATCCAGCGCGCCCTCGTCCGCATCTGCCCGATCTGCGACGGCTATGAGGCGCGGGACAAGGCCGTGGCCATCATCGGCAAGGACGACATGGGGGTGCGCGAGGCCGCCTTCCTGCGCACCTACACTGATCGCGTCACCCTGATCCACGTCGGATCGCCGGGCGACCTGAGCGAACGCGAGGCGCTGACCCGGTTGGGCGTCGCCCTGGTCGAGACCCCGATCGACAACGTCGAACTCGAAGGCGACCGGGTCACGGCCCTGTCCTGGGGCGGCCGCAAGACGGCTTTCGATCTGGTCTATTCGGCCCTGGGCACGTCGCCGAACGCGTCCCTGGCCGAGCGCCTTGGCGCCTGCACCGGCGACGACGGCCGGATGGTGGTGGACTCCCATCAGCTGACCAGCATCCCGGGCCTCTACGCGGCCGGCGATGTCGTGCGGGGTCTGAACCAGATCGCCGTCGCCACCGCCGAGGCCGCGGTCGCGGCGACCGCCATTCACAACGAACTGCGCACCGAAGACGGGCAGACGGTCTGAGAAGGACGGGGGCGCGCGGTCTCAGGCCGAACCGTCGTCGCGCGCGCGCAGGCTCCAAGGCATGACCACCCGGTCGCGCGGGAGCAGGGACGCCACGATCACGGCGCGGGCCGCGCGGACCAGCGACGGCAGAAGGCTCACCCAGCCCCACATGACGTCCTTATGAGTGCGATGCGCCTCTTCCATGTCAGCCCCCTGTGTTTGCCGCCTGCGATGTTCGCAGAATGGGCTTGACCGCACAGGGCGGCAAACCGGATGATCGGATAGATACACAAGGCTTGCTTATGTCCGGACCGCGAACGAACGATCCCCTCTCCGGTGTGCCCCTGGCCTCGATCCGGGTGTTCGAGGCGGCTGCGCGCCTGAAGAGCTTCACCCGGGCGGCCGCCGAACTGGGCATGACCCAGGCGGCGGTGAGCTGGCAGATCAAGGCGCTGGAGACGAAGCTGGGCCTCAGCCTGTTTCGCCGCCTGCCGCGCGAGGTCGCCCTGACCGAGCCCGGCGAGCGACTGGCCCGCGCCGCGACAGAGGCCATGCTGTTGCTGCGCCGCGCCTTCGCCGACCTGACCGAGGCCGACCAGGGGGTTTTGTCGATCACCGCCCTGGCGACCCTGGCCAGCCAGTGGCTGGCGCCCCGGCTCGGCGCCTTTCAGGTGGCCAACGCCGGTCTGGCCGTGCGCGTCGACACCTCCAGCCAGTTGCTGGATCTTGAACGGGACAATTTCGATGTCGGCATCCGCGCCGGTTCGGGCGACTGGCCGGGGCTGGAGGCCGCGCGGTTGATGCCCGGGGTCTTCACCCCGCTCTGCACCCCGGAACTGGCCGCCTCTCTGGATCTGACCGCCCCGTCGCGCCTGATCGCGGCGCCCCGCATCGGCGACGAGAAGGAGTGGGCCGTCTGGTTCGCCGCTGCAGGGGTCGCAGATGTCGGTCATCCGTCGGTTCGGCTGCGGGCCGACTTCCAGGCGCTGGAGGTGGCGGCGGCCCTCGGCGGTCAGGGCGTCGCCCTCGCCTCTCCCATCCTCTATGCGCGGGAGATCGCGTCCGGGATGCTGGTCCAGCCCTTTCCAGACCTCGTCGAACTCAGCCTCGGCTACTGGATCGCCTGGCCCGCCGACCGGCGGCGATCGCCCAAGATCGCCCGCTTCCGCGACTGGCTCGTCGCCTCAGCCTCTGACGACGCCGCCATCCGCGCCGCCGAGGCCCGGCTGGCGCAACAGAGGGGCGGTTAGGCCTTCATCCGGGCTTCCAGCACCGCCAGCGGCAGGGAGCCGCTTTCCAGCACCCTGTCGTGGAAGGCGCGCAGGTCGAAGCCGGGCCGGGCCTCGGCCTCGGCCCGCAGGCGGGCGATCACGGTGTGGCCGACCTTGTAGGAACAGGCCTGACCCGGCCAGACGGTGTAGCGGTTGATCTCGCTGTTGGAGGCGTCCAACGGCTTGGCGCCCGAGGCGGCCATGTATTCGACGGCCTGCTCGCGGCTCCAGCGTTCCGAATGCAGGCCCGTATCGACCACCAGCCGCACGGCCCGGAACAGATACGACATCAGGAAGCCGGCCCGGCCCAGCGGGTTTCCGGCATAGGCGTCCAGATCGTTGGCCGCGACCGCCTCGGCATACAGGGCCCACCCCTCGTTATAGGCTGAGAAGCCGCCTGCCCGCCGCCAGTTCGGCAGGTCGCCCGACTCGCGTTGCAGCGCCACCTGCAGGTGATGCCCCGGCGAGGCCTCGTGATAGGTCAGGGTCGGCAGGGCGAAGCGCGGCCAGTTCCCGCTGTCGCGCAGGTTGATGTAATAGGCGCCCGGCCGCGACCCATCCAGAGGCGGCCCCTGGTAATAGCCGCCCGGCGCCCCTGACTGGATCGACATCGGCACACGGCGGATCTCGACGTGTGACTTCGGCAGGCGGCCGAAGACCTGCGGCAGTTTCGGCTCCAGCGCCGCCACCTGTTCGTTCAGCCAAGCCAGCAGCTCTTCCTTGCCCGCGTCGGTATTGGGGAAGAGCTGGGCGGGATCCTTGTTCAGCCCCTGGATGCGCTCGCCGACCGTGCCCCGGGTATAGCCCTGACTTTTGAGGATCGTATCGATCTCTGCGCTGATCTCTGCCACCTGTTCCTTGCCCAGGGCGTGGATCTCGGCGGCCGTCAGGGTCGTGGTGGTATTGGCCTTCAGCCCGTTGGCGTAGAAGGCCTCGCCCTCGGGCAGCCGCCACACCCCGGCCTCATGCCCCGCCCGGGGTCGGATCGCCTCCAGCGTCTCGAGCTGGCGGGCCAGCGCCGGCTTGACCTTGCCGTCGACGATGGCGGCGGCGCGGGCGTCATAGCCGGACAGGTTCAAGGCGGCGGTCTTGCGCGCCAGAGACCGGATCATGGCCAGATCGGCCGCGTTCGTATCATGCAGGGTCCGCACCTGCGGCAGCATCCGGTCGATGATGAAGTCGGGCGGGATGACGCCCAGACCGGCGTCCTCGCGCACCTTCTCCGTCTCCCCGTCCAGCACTCCCGCGAAGGCTTCCAGCCGCGACAGGAAGGCCTCGGCGCCCGCCGCATCCTCGACGCGGTGCTGGTTGTCGAGGAAGTCCGGCGTCTCGAAATAGGCGCCCGACAACTGGGTCACGACATAGGGCGAGGGCCGCCCCGGCCCGGAGCCATAGGCGAAACGGGCCGTCTCCGCCGAGGTCTCGCGGCCGAAGGCGGCGATGGCGTAGTTGAGTGCGCCCGCCTCGCTGAGCCCGGTCCGGTCGAAGATCTGCAAGGCGGCCCAACGGGCGATCGCCTTCTCGCGGTCCTTGCGGATCGCCTCGGGCCCCGCCTCACCCAGTTTCGACGACAGCCCCGCACGGGCGCCGCGATCCAGACCCAGATTGGTCGCGCGTTCCGGCGACTCGTCGATATCCGCCTCGAACCAGCCATCCAGCAGGGCATTGAGCCGCGTATCGGCGTCATCTTCCGCCCGGGCGAATCCCGGAGCGAGCGAGGGCGCGACGACCGCCGTCGCGGCGGCGGTCATTAACAGGCGGCGGCGGTCGATCATGGCGGTCTCCTCGCGGGCCCCACGCCCGCGCTCACAGTGGCCGGTCTTCAGGGTCGCGTCTTCAGTCCAAAGGCCGCAGCCGGCGAGGTCAGGCCTGGGCCCGCTCCCAGTCCGCCATGACCCCGCGCAGAACCTCCAGCGGCACGCCGCCGACGCCCAGCAGGGTGTCGTGGAAGCCCTTGATGTCGAACTTCGATCCCAGTCGGCGTTTCGCGCCCTCGCGGATATCGACGATGGTCGTATGGCCGACCTTGTAGCTGGCGGCCTGGCCGGGCCAGACGCAGTAGCGTTCGATCTCGGTAGTGACCGAGCTTTCCTGATCCCCGGTGGCGGCGACCATGAAGGCGATCGCCCGCTCGCGGCTCCAGCGTTTGTGGTGCAGGCCGGAATCGACAACCAGACGCGTGGCCCGGAACATCAGCGACTGCAGATAGCCGATCTGGCCCCACGGATCGCCCTCATAGACGCCCATCTCGTCCGCCAGCTGCTCGGAATAGAGGGCCCAGCCCTCGGAATAGGCCGAGAAGCCCATGATCTTCATGAGCATCGGCGTGTCGTCGTTCTCCTGCTGGAGGGCGATCTGATGGTGATGGCCCGGCGTCGCCTCATGATAGGTCAGGGTCGGCAGGGTCCATTTCGGCCACTCGGCCGTGTCGCGCAGATTGATGTAGTAGGCGCCGGGCCGCGATCCATCGAGCGCGGGCGAGTTGTAGTAGCCGCCGGGCGCCCCGGCCTCGATCGCCTTGGGCACGCGCCGGACCTCGACCAGCGACTTGGGGATACGGCCGAAGTACTCGGGCAGCCGGGCCTCCATCGCCACGATCTGGGTATTGAGATCGCGCAGCAGCTCTTCCTTGGCCTCGTCGGTGTTTGGATAGATGAAGCGCTGATCCTTGCCCATGGCGCCGATCCGCTCGCCCACCGTGCCCTGGGTCATGCCCTGGGCCTTCAGGATGACGTCCGCGCGGGCCGACAGTTCGGCCAGCTGGGCCAGACCCATCTCATGGACCTCGTCGCCCGTCATATTGGTCGTGGTGAAATAGCGAAGGCCGAAATTGTAATAGGCCTCGCCGTTCGGCAGCCTCCAGGCGCCGGCGTCATGGGTGGCGGTCGGCTGCACCGCCTTCAGCGCCTCGATCTGCCGGTTCAGGGCCGGCAGGACGTCAGCATTGACGATGCCGGTCGCCCGGCCCGCCCAGTCGCCGGCCAGCCCCTTCTCGCCCGCCCGGCGGACGATGGAGGCGACCAGGGTCAGCTGGTCGACCGGCGTCCCCGTAATCGCATTCATCTGGGTCAGGGTCTTGGCGATGATGAAGTCCGGCGGCACGGCCCCGGCGGAATACTCCGCCTTCATCCGCTCGGTTTCCTGATCAAGCGCCGTGCCGAAGGCCGACAGGCGCGACAGATAGGCCTCGGCGTCGTCGGCCGTTTCAATGGCGTGCTGGCTGTCGAGGAAGTCCGGAAGGCTCTGATAGGTCCCGCCAAGCTGGCTGACGGTATAGGGCGAGGGGAAGAAGCCGCCGCCGTAGGGGAAGTCATAGCCGGCCACGACGGTTTCGCCGAAATACTTCAGGGTATCGTAGTGGACGGCCGGGGCGCCGGTCAGGCCGGACCGGTCGATGGTCGCGAGCTTCGTCATGGAGGCGCGGAAGTCGGCCTTGTCGGCGTCGATCCTGGCCTGGGACCGGTCGTCCAGCTTCGACTTCATCGCCGCATTGGGACCCTTGTCGAAGCCGAGGCTCGTCAGGGTCTCGGGCGAGGTCATGACCATCTTCTGGAAGATGCTGTCCATCAGGGCGGTCAGCTGCCCCGCCGGACCTGCTGCGGGCGCGGCCGCCGTCTGGGCCAGACCGGCTGCGGGATGGGCCAGGGCCTGACCCGAGGCCGACAGGGCGGCGCCGGCAGCGGCGGTGAACAGAAGGCGGCGACGATCGATCATGGCGGGCTCCGGAAATGCAGGGACAATGGATCGCTCCGCCAGCCATACGGCAAGTGAATTCGGGGCCGCAAACCGTCAGAAGGCGTCACGCCTCGGGAAAACCGGCGTCAGAAGCCTGACGTCTCGATCCCGACCGCGTCCGGCTCGCGGTGCAGCTCCTGCTTGACCCGCTCGGCCAGGGTCTTGATGTCCAGCGGCTTGGGCAGGAACGACACCCCGACCTCGTCCTGCAGCAGGTCCGAGAAATCGCTCTCGGCATAGCCCGAGATGAACATAACCGGCGCGTCGCCCAGATACGGGCGGGCCTTCTTGAGCAGGGACGGCCCGTCCAACCCGGGCATGATGACGTCGGAAATCAGCATGTCGATCTTGCCGGCCCATTCCTCCGCCAGCTCCAGCGCCTGTTCGCCATCCTCGGCCTCGATCACCTCATAGCCGCGCTGACGCAGCAGTTTGGCCGCAATCACGCGCACCGAGGCCTCGTCCTCGACGAACAGGATGCGGCCTGCCCCGGACAGGTCCCGGGGCGCGGACTTGGCCTTGACCGCGATCGGCGCGGCCTCGACCAGTTCCTCGACCGTGGCGGCGGGCAGGAAGATGCGGAACGCCGCCCCCGCCCCGGTCAGGTTGGCGACCGTGATATGGCCGCCCGCCTGCTGGGCGATGCCATAGACCGTCGCCAGTCCCATGCCCGTGCCCTCGTTGACGGCCTTGGTGGTGAAGAAGGGCTCGAAAATCTTGTCCAGCAGCTCGGGCGGCACGCCGGGCCCTGTGTCGGACACCTCGATCAGGGCGCTGTCCCCCTCCGGCGCCGCCCGCCAGCCCAGGGTCTGGGCCTGGTCCCGGGTCAGCCGCCGGGTCTTGATGGTGACCACGCCCGCGCCCGGCTCGACCACCCCGCGCATGGCGTCGCGGGCGTTGACGGCCAGGTTCATCACCGCCGTCTCCAGCTGGCTCTTGTCGGCCAGAACCACCGGCAAATCGCGGCCGTAGTCGGTCTCCAGCCGGACGTCCTCGCGCAGCAGCCGGCGCAGCAGCACCGTGAACTCCGACACCAGCTCGCCCAGATCCAGCCGCTCGCGGCGAACCGTGGACTTGCGCGAGAAGGCCAGCAGCTTGCGCACCAGATCCGCCGCCCGGATCGCCGTCTGGCGGATCTCGTTCAGCCCCTCATAGGACGGATCGCCGACCGGATGGCGCTCCAGCAGGCCCGACAGCTGCATCTGGATGGCGGTCAGCAGGTTGTTGAAGTCGTGCGCCACCCCGCCCGCCAGCTGGCCGACGGCCTGCATCTTCTGGGCCTGCGAGAGTTGCAGCTCCATCGTCTTCTGGGCCGAGACGTCGAACAGCCAGACCCGTCTCCGGTCGCCTTCCGGCGCGACATAGAGGTGCAGCATCCGGTCGGGGAAGGCCCTGGGGACCAGATCGACCGGCCCGCTGGAGCCCGCCTCCATCGCCTTGCGCGCCGCCGTGACGCTGCCGGGATCGAACAGATGGCCGAAGGCGGCGTCGCGGGCGGCGTTGGGGCCGGTCAGCACGGCCAGCGCCGGGTTGGGCTCATCGGCCCGGCCGGCGAACAGATCCTCGCCCGCAATCACAGCCGAGCCGAACGGGGCCCCGGCGGCCATGGCCCGGCCTTCGCCATTGTCGGCCATCAGCGGGCGCGAGGACGGCGCCGCCGGGGACGTCAGGGCCGCCTCGGGCGCCTGTCGCACCAGGAACCGCCCCTCGCCCGCCTGACCGATCAGGACCTCGATCTCGCGTGCGCCCAGGGTGATGATGGCGCGGCCCTCGCCGCCCTTCCGCGCCTGGGCGAAGGCCATGTACAGCGCCTGCGCCGGCTTGCCCCGTGCCGTGCGCACATGGGGCAGGGTCGCGGTGGCGCCGTTCTGCCCGGCCCATGCGGCGTTGAAGGCCAGCACCTGCCCCCCGGCCCAGACCAGGGCCGCCGGCTCGGCCATGGCCTCCAGCATCTCCAGGGCCACGTCTCCGGCGGGACGGCGCGCGTCCACACGGCCGAAGGCGAACAGCCCGATCAGGGCTACGGCCGCCACCGTGACCAGCAGGACCAGCCCGGGCGTCGTCAGCGGACCCGCCCGGAAAGCCGGCCAGGCCAGGGCTCCGACCGCCACGGCGAAGCCCACGCCCATCACGACCAGTAACGGATCGAAGGCGCGACGCGACGGACTGTGAACGGCTCCGGTCATGCGACCTCACGGCGAATCAGTGCGCTGATCATATCCCCAAACGCCGTCGTTCTCGCCTCAGGAGAATCCGCGCCGCTTCCGCTTCTGCATGACGAAGCCGATGACCTTGGCGGCGGCCTCGAAATGTTCGCGCGGAATCGTCTCGTCGACATCGACGACGGCGTAGAGGGCGCGGGCCAGAGGCACGTTCTCGACGATCGGAACATCGTGTTCGCGCGCCACCTCGCGGATGCGCAGCGCGACCGCGTCGACGCCCTTGGCGACGCACAGGGGGGCGGCGTCGCCCTTGTCCGGCTCGTATCTCAGGGCCACCGAATAGTGGGTCGGGTTGGTGACGATGACGGTGGCCGTCGGGACGTTCTGCATCATCCGCTGACGGCTGCGCTGCATGCGGATCTGGCGCAGCTTGGCCTTGATGTGGGGGTCGCCCTCGGACTGTTTGTAGTCTTCCTTGACCTCCTCCTTGGTCATTCGCATCTTTTTGGCGAAGCGCAGCTTCTGCCAGATGAAGTCCCCGCCGGCGGTAAAGCCCATGAACACCAGGGTGGCCGCCAGCAGCGACACCGCCAGATCGCGCGCCAGGGGCAGGATGGCCAGGGGGCTCATGGCCGCCAGGTTCTCCATCTCCCGCGCATGGGGCTTGAGCACGAACCAGCAGATCACACCCACGGCGACCAGTTTCAAAAGGGTCTGGGCGAAATGCATCAGGCCGTCCGGCCCGAAGATGCGCTTGAACCCGTTCATGGGGTTCAGCGTCTCCCATTTCGGCTTCAGCTTCTCGGCCGAAAAGATCAGCCCCCCCACCTGACCGACATTGCCGCCCACCCCGCCGAGGATGGTGGCCATCATCACCGCCCCCAGAAAGGGAGCGGCCGCCCACAGGGCCCGCATGCCGATCTCGACCCCGGCGCCGGTTTCCAGCCCGCCGATCATGGTATGGGGCGCGGCGATGAAGGGCAGAAGCTCCTCCGCCATCCGGCCGCAGAACCAGCCGCCGCCGATCAGCAGCACGGCGGAGGCCCCCATCAGGCTCAGGGTCTGCCCGACGTCCGGGGACTTGGCGACATCGCCCTTCTTGCGGGCCTCGTCGAGTTTCCTGCCGGAGGCCTCTTCGGTTTTGGACTCGGGATCGGCGCCTTCAGCCACCGGCGCCTCCCGCCCCTGCCGCAAACACCCGCGCCAGAACGCGGTAGCGGTCGATAAATACTGTGCCCATCACCCCCAGCGACAGGGCGAAGACCGACAGCCCCAGAATGACGCTGAGCGGCGCGGCGGCGAAGAAGACCTGGAACGACGGCATGACCCGGGCCACCAGCCCCGACGCCAGGTTGAAGATCAGGGCGAAGACGATCACCGGCGCCGCCAGCTGCACGCCCAGGGCGAAGCTGTCGGCGACCGTCCGCACCGCCATCCGGGTGAAGTCGCCCATGATCAGCGGCTTCATCGGCGGGATCACCTCATATGATCCCACCAGGCCGGCGATGAACAGGTGATGGGTATTGGTCGCAAAGACCAGAACCGTCCCGAACAGCATCAGGAAGGCGGCGATGGTCGTGCCGGGCTGGGCCTGCAGCGGATTGGCCGTCTGGGCGAAGCTGAGCGTGGTCTGCAGCGAGACGATCTCGCCCGCCGTCGCCAGGGCCGACATGAAGATGCGCAGCATATAGCCGACCATCAGCCCCGTGACGGCCTCACGGATCACCCACCCGGCCATACCCCCGATGGTCGCCGGCAGGGGCGGCAGGCCCGGGGCCACGACGGGCCACAGCACCAGCGAAATCAGCAGGGCCAGCGACAGCCGGATGCGCGGCGGCACATAGGCCTCGCCGATCCCCGGCAAGGTCAGCAGCATGGCCCCGATCCGGGCGAAGATCAGACCGCCGGCCCAGACCTGATCGGCGGTCGCATAGGGTTCCATGCGCGGTCGCTACATCCCCGCGATGCGGGCCGCGATGGTCCGCATGAACCCGCCCAGAAGGGCGCCCATCAGCGGGAGGAACAGCAGCAGGGAGACGAAGATGGCGATGATCTTTGGGGCATAGACCAGGGTCTGTTCCTGGATCTGGGTCAGGGCCTGGAACAGGCCGATGCCGACGCCGACCACCAGACCGACCAGCAGGACCGGCGCACACAGCTGGATCGTCAGCCAGATGGCGTCGCGACCCACATCCAGAACTTCAGCGCCGTTCATCGTCAAACCCCACTCGATACCGGGCAGAAAATGCCGGGAGCGTGGTTAACGGGAGGTTAGGGAGCCGCCGATTGTGCAGACGAACCGCCGCCGTCGCGGGCCCGCATCGCACGCCAGCGGTCGGAGCTGGCCGGGTCGGTTCGACCCCGAACGCGGCCCCTGATCGCGGCTTGCAGCCTGCCGCCCATGCGCCGCCCGCCCGGGACCGCACACCCGGACGACAGGGCGGCCCGCCCTTACGAGCCGATACGGCCCATGCCATATTGCCGCGTCAACCGTCGGGAAGGGTCCGGGATGAGGAAGCGGCTCAAGGGGTCAGCGCCGGAGCGGCCGCGTGGCGCGCCCGCCCGGGCGGCGGAGACCGAGCTGGTCTGCTATGTGCGCGAGGGCTGGACCCCGCGCCTGGCCCCCGCCTCTCCGAAACGCGAATGGATGAGCGATACGCCGGAGAGTTTCGCCTACCGCTGCCTGCCCCTCGCCATCGCCAACACCCACGGCTGGGTCATGCTCAGCCCTTGCGGGTTCAAGGCGCGCTGGCACGGCGGCGTGGACGCCCGTTCGGTCGAGATTGTTCTGGATCCGGGCAGCGACCCGAAGAAGGGTCCGGTCTCCCTGTTCGGCAGCGGCGCCCTGACGTTCCATGCCGACGGCATCTTCCGCACGTCGGAAGGCTGGAACCTCTGGGTCAGCGGCCCGCCCAACGCCATGAAGGACGGAATCGCCCCGATGGGCGGAATCATCGAGACCGACTGGTCGCCCTACACCTTCACCATGAACTGGCGGTTCACCCGTCCCGACGTCTGGATCCGGTTCGAGGAGGATGAGCCGTTCTGCTTCTTCTTCCCCACCCCGCGCGGCGTGCTTGACGGGCTGAAGCCGGAGCTTCGTCCCATGGAGGACCAGCCCGAACTTCTCCAATCCTATGACGCCTGGCGCGACTCTCGCCTCGCCTTTCAGGAATGGGTCAGGAAAACCCGGCCCAAGGCCCCTGCCGACCAGTGGCAGAAACTCTACTATCGCGGCCTGCATCCAGAGGGTCACCCCGGTCCGGCCGACCATGAATCCAAACTGCGGCTGTCGCCGTTCCGCCAGACCGGATCGCGCCGCGTCTGTCCCGTCAAACATGAGGGCGGGCCAAAGCGCGGATGACCCCGCCTGCGGCGAAATGGTCGCCCCCTCCCCCTCACGCCTGCCGGCGGCTATATGCGCCCCATGACTGATCAATCCTACCCGCAAGTCTCCGCCGCCGAGGCCGAGGCCGCCGTCCGCACCCTGATCAAATGGGCCGGGGACAATCCGGACCGCGAGGGGCTGCTCGACACCCCGGGCCGTGTCGCGCGCAGCTACCGGGAGCTGTTCTCCGGCTATGAGACCGACCCCCGCGCCTATCTGGAGCGGACCTTCGAGGAGGTCGGCGGCTATGACCAGATGGTGGTGCTCAAGGACATCCGCTTCGTCTCCTTCTGCGAGCATCACATGCTCCCGGTCGTCGGCGTGGCCCATGTCGCCTATCTGCCGACCGACCGGGTCGTCGGCATCTCCAAACTGGCGCGGGTCGTGCGCGGCTTCGCCCGCCGCCTGCAGATCCAGGAAAAGATGACGGCCGAGATCGCCGGCGCCATCCAGGAGGTGCTGCGCCCCCATGGCGTCGGCGTGGTCGTCGAGGCCGAGCACAGCTGCATGACCCTGCGCGGCGTCAACGCCCCGGGGACGACCCTGACCACCTCCACCCTCCTGGGCCTTTTCAAGGACGACCCCCGCACCCGGGAGGAGTTCCTCAGCCTGACGCGGCGGCGCTGAGCCCGTCGTGATGGAGTCGGTCGATCCCTGCTGGCGTCCTGCCGACCTGGACCGACTGGCGGCAGGAGGCGACGCCGAAGCTGAACACCGGGCGGCCCTCCTGGCGGGCATCGGTCTGGGCCGCCCCCATGATCTCGCCACGGCCCTGCGGCGTCTCGGTCGTGCGGCTGAACGGGGGCACGCCGTGGCGCAGGGCAGTCTTGCGGTCCTCGAGGCCGAACCCGGCGGCCTCGAGGCGTGGCTGCATCCACCCGCCCCGCGCCTCGTCAGCGAACGGCCGCATGTGCTGGTCTGCGACGGCTTCGTCTCGCCCGCCGTCTGCGACTGGCTGATCGCCCGCGCGCGGCCGCATCTGGCGCCGGCGCGCGTCTATGATCTCGACACGGGCGAGGGCCGGGTCGAGGACGTTCGCTCCAACACCGCCCATGCCTTCGACCTGGCCGGCACCGACATGGTTCTGGTGCTGCTGCGCGAACGGATCGCGCGTCTGGCGGGCCTGCCGGCGACAGGTTTCGAGGCCAGTCAGGTGCTGCGCTACACACCGGGCCAGAAGTTCGACTGGCACGTCGACTTCCTCGATCCCGCCACGCCGGGCCATCGCGAGGATCTGGCCCGGCGCGGCCAGAGGATCGCCACCTGCCTCGTCTGGCTGGACCACGACCATGACGGCGGTGAGACCGCCTTCTCCGCCCCGGACCTGAAGCTGCGCGGCCGCAAGGGCGACGCCATCCTGTGGGCCAATGTCACGCCGGACGGCCGCCCGGACCCGCTCAGCCGCCACGCCGGCCTGCCGCCCGCGCGCGGCGAGAAATGGGTGCTGTCGCAATGGATGCGCCCGTTCGCGCCGCGGCGACCCGAGCGCGCCTGAAGCCTCGGGTCCAGCTTCGGCCCGGCCCTTGCGACCATAGGCTCGAAGGAGCCCTGCCGATGGCCTGGACCGCGATTTCGACCCGAAATGAGACACCGCCGATCGCACGCGGCGGGTGGCTGGACGCCCTGCGTTTCATCGTGGCCTCGTTGATCATCCTGCACCACTTCCAGGCGGCCGGCCCGGCCCCCCTGGCCGAACTGATCAATCCGGTGTTCGAGCGCGGCGGTTTCCTGCTGACCAACTTCTTCCTGATCGACAGCGGCTATGTGCTGATGCGGGTCTATGGCCGCTCGATCGGCGATGGACGGATGTCCGCCGGCGACTTCTTCGCCAAACGGTTCCTGCGCGTCTATCCCGCCCATCTGATCATGGGACTGTCCCTTGTCGCCTTCGTGGTGGGCGCAGGGGCCCTCGGTTTCGCCCCGCGCAATCCGGAATGGTTCGCCTGGGACCAGTTGCCGGCCCAGCTGACCCTGACCCAGGCCTTCGGCGTCCACGGCGGTCTGGGCTGGAACGCTCCCAGCTGGTCGGTGTCCGGCCTGATCGGCTGCTATCTGGCCTTCCCCTGGATCCTGCGCGGCCTCGCCCGTCCCGGCCCCTGGACGGTTCTGGTCGCCGTCGTCGGCCTGTATCTCCTGGCCAACGCCCTGACCCACGCCCTGCTGGACTTTCCGGTCTATCAGATGCCGATGAAGTTCGGCTTCTGGCGCGCCCTGCCCCTGTTCGTGCTGGGCATGGGTCTGGCGGTCTTCACCGAGAAGGTCTGGGTCGATCCGCGCCTGGCGGGATGGATCGGCGTCGGCGCCGCCCTGACCCTCGCCGTCGTCCAGTTTTTTGACAAACACGCCCTGCTGTCCCTGACCCTGATCAGCCTGATCCTCCTGGCCGCCGGCGCCGTGCCCGTCACCCGGCCGTCGAAGCTGGTCGAGCGCCTGTCGGTGGTGTCCTTCTCGATGTTCATCACCAATGAGCCGGTGCGCATCGTCTGGTTCGGCATCGTCAATGCCGTGGAGGCGCGGCTGCCCCTGCCGGTGTCCGTCCAGTGGGGTCTGTGGGCGCTGGGCGTCGCGGCCGCCTTCGCTTTCGCGTTCCTGTTCCACAGCCTGATCGACCAGCCGATGCAGGACCGGATCAAGGCATGGCTGAAATCGCGTCGCCGCCGCCCGGCCCCGGTCGAACGCGGCGCGGTGGTCTCACTGGAAGGCTGACGTCCCGGCCAGGATCAGATCGGCATCCGCATGATTTCCTGATAGGCGGCGATCACCTGGTCGCGAACGGCAATGACCGTCTCCAGCGAGGCCTCGGCGCTGGACACCGCCGTCACCACGTCGATCATACTGCCCTGGCCGCGAATGGCGCTGGTCATCTGGCCCTCGGCGGCCTTCGTCGTCTGGGTCATGTCGCCCATGACGTTCTGCAGCAGTTCGCCAAAGCCCGGCGCCGCCGTCGGGGTCGCCCCGCCGGCCGGCATCCCGCCGCCCTGGACCGCCGCATAGGCCTTTGCCGCCATCATGGGGTTCATGGATCAGCTCCTCAGCGCTTCAGGATGTCGAGGGTGCGCATCTCCATCGAGCGCGCCGTCTCGATGACGTTCAGATTGGCCTCATAGGCCCGTTGCGCCTCGCGCATGTCCATCGCCTCGATCAGGGTGTCGACGTTGGGGCGCAGCACATAGCCCTCGGCGTCGGCTGCCGGATGCGAAGGATCATAGTCGCGCTTGAAGGCGCTCTGGTCTGGCCGGACCTCGGCCAGGACCACCCCGGTGGCGCCGTCCACGTTGCGGGCCTCGAACACCGGGATCTGGCGGCGATAGGGCTCGCCGCCCGGCGTCTCGGCCGTCGACTGGGCGTTGGCGATGTTCTCGGCGATCACCCGCATGCGCGACTGCTGGGCCTTCAGGGCGCCTGCGGCCACGGCCATGGCGGTGTTCCGGGGCGGGACGGCGTCGGTCATCGATCAGCTTTCCTCAACCGCCCGGCTTCCGGGCGGCCATGCGGAGCATGGTCATGGATTTCTGGTACAGGCCGATGGCGGCGTCATAGGCCATGCGGCTCTCGGCCATCTTGAGCATCTGCTCCTCGACCACGACCGAATTGCCGTCCAGCGTCGTCTCGGAATCGGGCGCGGACCGGCTGGAGAAGCGGGCGACGCTGGCGTTGGCCGGTGCGATGTGCATCGCGCTGGTGCGGGTCATCTGCAGCCCGCCGCCGGTCCGCAGCGCCTCGGCGAAATCGGTCGGGGTCTTCAGATCCCGCGCGGCGTATCCCGGGGTATCGGCGTTGGCCACGTTCTGGGCGACCACCCGCTGACGGTCGTCCAGCCAGGCCAGACGGCCCTTGATCTGGCTCAGCAGCGGCAGGTCGGCATAGCCCACGGCGCACCTCCGTGCGGATGACCTCGCGGTCGATGGGCAGAAAATGCCGCCTGCATGGTTAATGAGTGATTATCTCAACGGCCCGTTAACCACGTTGACCGAAGTCTGGGGCCCTCACCCGGGGCCGGCCGACACATGAATTTCCTTGATCTCGCCCGCGCCATCTTCGGCCTTGCCTTCGTGCTCGGCCTGATCGGCCTCGCCGCCTGGGCCGCCCGCCGCTATGCGCCGCAACTGCTGGCCAAGCTCAGCGCCGAGCGCGGCGAGCGCCGGCTCAAGGTGGTCGAGACCCTGGTTCTGGATCCCGCGCGCCGTCTGGTGCTGGTCCGGATCGACGATGAGGAGCGGCTGATCCTGCTTGGCGAGGGTCGCGAACTGATCGAGCCCCGGCTGCCCGGAGGCGGCAAGTGACCCGCAGCCGCCCCGCCCTGTTCGGCCTGCCGACGCGCGATGAGCTGAAACGGGCGGCCCTGCTGTCGCTGATCACCACCCTGGTCTGTCTGGCCTGGCCGCTGGCGGCCATGGCCCAGGACGCGGTCCAGAACGCGCCGGGCGCCGGCGCCGCGATCAATGTCGATCTCGGCTCGGGCGCCGGCCTGACCGAGCGGGTGGTGCAGCTGGTCGGGCTGATGACCGTCCTGTCGCTGGCGCCGTCCATCGTCATCATGACCACCAGCTTCGTGCGGATCGTGGTGGTTCTGTCGCTGCTGCGGACCGCCCTCGGGATGCAGCAGTCGCCGCCGAACGCGGTTCTGATCGCCCTGGCCATGTTCCTGTCGGCCATCGTCATGGCCCCGACCTGGCAGGACGCCTATGATTCGGGCATCCGTCCCCTGATGGATCAGCAGATGGAACTGCCCCAGGCCTTCGACGCGGCGTCAGAACCTGTGAAAACTTTTATGCTGGCCCAGGTGGATCCGGACGACCTTGCGCTGTTCACAAGACTATCGCGGATCGAGGCCCCGGCCGACATGCAGGAGCTGCCGCTCAGGGTCGTCACGCCCGCCTTCATGATCAGCGAGCTGAAGACCGCATTCCAGATCGGATTTCTTCTTTTCGTTCCGTTCCTTGTGATCGATCTGGTGGTCGCCAGCGTGCTCATGTCCATGGGTATGATGATGCTGCCCCCGGTGGTGGTCTCCCTGCCCTTCAAGCTGATTTTCTTCGTGCTGGTGGACGGCTGGAGACTGGTCGCCGGCAGCCTGGTCCAGGGCTTCCAGACCCCGCCCGGATAGGGCTGTGTTCCCGCCCTGTGGGCGTTTCCGGCGAGGCGACGCTTGCCAACCCCATCGAAAAGCTGGTTGATCCCCCGGTCATCGTCCGGAATCGGGCGAGTTTTTGGAAACGACCCATATGACCACTCAAGCTGAACTCATCGCCGCCGTCGCCAAGGACGCGGGCGTGTCCCAGGCTGACGCCGGCCGCGTGCTGGAAGCCATCGTCAAGAACATCCATTCGTCGCTGATCGACGGCGGCGACGTTCGTATCTCGAACCTGGGTGTTTTCGACACCGCCGCCCGCGCCGAGCGCGAGGGCCGCAACCCGGCCACGGGCGCGACGATCAAGATCGCCGCCTCCAAGGCCGTGCGCTTCCGCGTGTCCAAGCCGCTGAAAGACGCCGTCAACAAGTAGGCGTCGCCCACGCCGGATCCCGGCGCAGGCGCACGGGCGGAAACGGTTCGGCCGTTTCCGCCCGTTTGCGTTCAGCCGCCGGTCTGTTTTCTGAAGTCCGCCTTCATCGCCGAGACCCAGCCGGCGAAGGTGTCGACCCGGGCTGTGAGGCCGGCCAGGTCCTGGGGGGCCGGGCCCTCCTCGCCGGCGCTGGCGGTATCCAGCGCAATCCGCATGGCCGCCGCGGACCGGGCGCGTTCGATGAACGGGCTGTAGTTCCGCGACAGTCGGGCCAGGGCCGCAGCGTCCTGGCCCAGCGAATAGCCGATGCCGGCGCGGATCACCCGGCTTTCCTCGTCGGCCGTCAGCGGCGTCGCCGTGTCCCTGAACCGGTCGCCCATCCGCTGTTCATAGATCTTCGCCGCCCCGGCCCAATTCTGCTGCTTCCACAACACCTCGGCCCTGACATCCTGCGCTGCGGGGCTGACGTCGCGATCCAGGGTTTCCAGCGCATGGTCAAACCGGCCGAGGTCCATCAGGGCCCGGGCCTCAAGCGCGCGGCGCTCGCTGTTCATCGCCGTCGGCAACAGGGTGGTGCGCGAGCCCCAGAGCGCCTGCAGGGCCTTCTCGGGCTGGCGGTCCATCAGATAGACGGTGGCCAGATCGGTCGCCACCTGGGCCTTGGCGACGCCCTCCAGCCGCTCGTCGACCTGGTGTTTGAGCAGTTCCGCCGCCGGGCCGAGCAGATCGACGTCGATCAGCCGCCGCGCCAGCTTGCGCACCATTTCCTCGCCATCGGCGCCGATGGGCGTCAGATCGCGGAAATCGAAGAACAGGCCGAGGGCCTGGACCGGCTGCATGCCGTCCGCGGCCCCCTCAAGAAACAGGGAGCGGAAGGCATTGGCGAGATCGGCCTGCAGTTCATTGGCGCCCGGCAAGGCGCTCATCCGCTTGCCCGCGCCGCGCAGAACCTCCAGAGCCTCGCGATAGCGGCCCTGTGACAGATAGAGGCCGCCGAGGGTGCGGATCACCGCCATTTCGGTGGCGTCCCCCCGCCAGCGCCATTTCAGATGTTCGAGCTCGGTCGCCGCCGCATCAGGCTTGATCTGCCCCTTGGCGAGTTGCAGCCTGACTGCGCCCAGTCTGGCGGGCGTGGCGATCCCGTCGAGGGGGGCCCGCGCCACCGCCTGATAGACCGCCAGGGCCCGGTCGCTCTGACCCTGAAGCTCGAAAAGCCGGGCCTGCACCAGCCGCGCCGTGAGTTGATCCTCAGCCGGCGCCGTCTGGCTGAAACTGTAGGTCAGCAGCGCATTGGCTGCCGTCAGATCGCCCAGCTCGAGCGCCGCCAGGGCATGGGCCGCGCCAAAGCGGGCGCGCCAGACGGCGGGAAACTGGTCGATAACCGAAGCGCCCGCAGCGAAGTCCTTTCGCGCCGCTTCCCAGTCGCCGCGCTGACTGGCCAGATACCCCTGCCAGACCTTCATGGAGGGATCGCCGGCCAGAGATCCCGCCGACAGGTCAGCCGCCGCCTCTTCGTGGCGACCGATGGCGGCCCGGGCCGCGCCGCGCAGCCCGCGAAGTTCCGGCTCGCCCTGGAGACTGGGCGTTTTCTGCACCATGGCGTTGATCACGCCGATCGCCTCGAACTCCAGACCCGAGGCGATCAGGAACCGGGCCAGGCCCATGCGCGCCTCGATCGGCGTCCGGGGATCGTCTGTGGCGAGGATGGTTTCCTGAACCGAGGCGTCCTGGAGAGCCTTGTAGCGCGAGGCGAAACCCTCGGGACCAGCGTCGGCCCATTCGGTCAGGATGAGTGCGGGATAGGGGGCCTTCCTCGGGGCCCCGTTTTCCGTCTGGGCGACATCCAGGGTCGCCGAGGGCGGCGACATGGTCAGCCCGGCCGGCCGGCTGACCACCACCCGGTCGCCCTCGGTGCGAATGGTCAGATCATCGGTCAGGGTTTCGACCGCCAGCCCCTGGGCGGTCGGCAGAAGGGTCGCATCGACGGTGCGCCGTTCCGACCCGAAGCCCTTTCCGGGCGCCCGGGCCGTGACGGCGGCAAACCGGTCGCCGACCATGGGATCGGTCAGCCAGATGGCCCGTGTCGCACCGGCCATGGTGGCGACCAGCGACGTCCGGGCCGTATCATCCCGCGCCACGCCGATCTCGGTGGCGGCCGGGGTCGGCTCGCCGCCCACGGTGACGGTCCAGTTGGCGCCCTGCCCCGAGGCAGAGACGGCCAGACCCTCGCGCGCCGTGATGCGCACCACCGTATAGTCGGGACCGACCGCCCAGCGCGCTTCTCCGACAGCCCCGGACGCCCGGCTGGTTTTTGGCAGGGACAGACGCGCGGCCGTATCGAAGACGATCCAGACGGCTCCCCCGCGCCGGAACACGGCGGCGCCGACCGGCGCGCCCCATTCAAAGCTGAAAACCGTCCTGGCGGCATCGGCGGTCGCTGTCACCGGGACCACCCCGCCAGCCGGCACAGCCGCCGTCGCGGCGGCCGCCGGGGCGGCATCGGTCGCATAGAGATTCAGCCAGACAGCGCCGTCGGCGACCCCGGTCCGGGCCTGGGCCTCTGGCTTCAGCGTAAGGACCAGTTCGGTGGCGCCCGGGACCGCGCGGGTCTCGACCTTTTCCACCCCCGGCGGCGGATCGTTTTTCAGCCGGCTGATATCAGGGGCGGCCGTGGAGCCTATGCGAACGATCACGGCCTGACCGTCGCGCCGGACGCGGGCGCGTGAACCGATGACGCCCGCGAACTCCAGGCGGGTGAAGCCGTTATTGGCGCCGACGTTGATCGTGACCGGATCCAGGGCCCGCGAGGCCTCCTGGGCCAGCACCGGGACAGCGCCCAGCAGCGGGGCGAACGCCACCGTCCCCATGGCGCCCAGCGCCACGGAGGCCCTCGCGAGTGATTTTCTCGAGGATGCGCCTGCCATCATCATCCACAATGCCCGGGCCGGCGTTTCAACCCCGTTAATGAAACCCGCCTGAACCAGGGCGGATGTCACTCATCGGAGACTGCGATGATCGCCACACTGTCCGCCCTTCCGTTTGCACTCGCCCTGCAGACGGCTCCGCTCCCCGCCACACCCGGGCCGACGGCCCTGTCCGGCGCCTGGAGCGTCGACCTCGGGGTCGACCCGGCGCAACCCTATCGAAAGCCCATGCGTCTGCGGCTCGCGGAGGACGGCCAGGTCACCGGGGACTTCTACGACAGCGAGATCCTCGGCGGGCGCTGGAAGGCCCAGAATGGCCGCCTCTGCGTGTCGTTCCGCACCACGGACGGCGCAGGCCCCTATCACACCGCCGCCTGTTTGAGGGGCGATCGGGTGGAGGGGCAGACCTGGGCGGAGCAGCGCAACTTCGTCTTCGTCTGGACGGCCGACCGGATGGCGGATTGAGGCGCGGGCGCGACAGCCCGCCCCTTGCAATCCCGGCGCTTGAGGCGGACACCGGCGGCCACAGGAGCCCCCCATGACCGAGCCGACCGCCTATCCGCCGCTCAGCACCCTTTCCACGGGCATCCGCTGCCGTTGTCCGCGCTGTGGCGAAGGCCCGCTGCTGAAGGGCTATCTGACCATCCGCGACCACTGCCCCGAGTGCGGCCTCGACTATGGCTTCGCCGAGCCCGCCGATGGTCCGGCCTTCTTCGTCATGTCCGGCGTCGGCGTCGTCGGCATGATCGCCTTCATGGCCTTCGAGTTCACCGTCCATCCGCCGGTCTGGGTGCATCTGGCCCTCACCTTCCCCCTGATCGTCGGCCTGTGTCTGGGCGTATTGCGCCCCTTCAAGGGCTGGCTGGTCGCCGAGCAATATGTCCACAAGGCCGCCCCGCCCGAGTGGCAGAGCATCGGCAAACACGGCGACGGATCGAACTGGCGCTGACCCTCGCGCCGGCACAGCGTCGGCAAGACAGGTCCGCCCGGCGGATTTGGTCCGGAGCTGATGTCTCCGGGAGACAGGTATCCAGGGTCTCGCCCGGCCAAGCAAAAAGGGCCGGGGTTGCCCCCGGCCCTCTTTATAGTCTGGGAAGATCCGAAGATCAGGCGGCGGCTTGCTCGGCCAGCCGGGCCTTGACCTGACGCTTGATCTTGCGCGCGGCGTCGGACAGCTGCTCGTCGCCAGCCTTGACGATATAGGCGTCCAGGCCGCCCTTGTAGTCGAGGGTGCGAAGGGCGGCGTTGGAGATCCGCAGGGTGTAGGACTGGCCCAGGGCCTCCGACGCCAGCTTGACCTTCTTCAGCGACGGCAGAAAGCGGCGCTTGGTCTTGACGTTCGAGTGGCTGACGCTGTGGCCAACCATCGGACCGATACCGGTCAGTTCGCAACGACGCGACATGTGACTATCCTCAAAGGCGGCGACCCGCAGCAGCAGCGGACGCAAGAAACGGAGACGCGCGGGACGACATCCCGCGCGAGAGGGGGCCGTATAGAGGAGAGTCCCTTCCCGCGTCAAGGCGGGATCGCCCTGACGCCCGGCCGTTCATCCTGTTCAGCCCCTGTTCAAATCCCGCCATATATAGCGCCCATAACCCGGATCGTCCGGAACGCAGAGACTGACCATGATCCGCCTCCCCCGCCTCGCCCTGATCGTCGCGCCGGCCGCACTCGGCCTGATGGTGCTGGCCGCCCCTGCCGGAGCCCGCCAGACGGCCTCCAATGCGCCGCCCGTCCTGCCCGGCTATTGGGAATACACCACCAGTGCCATCGGGGATCGCAAGACCGAGCAGAAATGCGTCCGGCCAAGCGAGATCAACCGCTTCTTCGGGGGGCTGTCGACGCGGCGGTGGACCTGCACCTATCCTGTGCGCGAGGTCAGCGACGGCCGCGCCCGGTTCGAGGGCAGTTGCCGCGACCGCAAGGACCGCCGGGTCAACGTCCGGCTGAACGGCACATACCGGCCCGAGAGCTTCACCTTCAACGGCGGCGCCCAGCTGGTGCGCGGCACCCCCTATATCCCCGCCTCGATCACGGCGCGCCGGATCAGCGCCGCCTGCCCGGCGAATGCGGAATATTTCTGAGCCCCGGGCTTGGGGCTTCCACGAACGGAAAAGGCCCGGGATCGCTCCCGGGCCTTCTTCGTATCCGGATCGATCCCTGAAGGATCAGGCCGCTTCGGCCTCGGCGTCTTCTTCCGCAGCCTCGGCCGCTGCAATGACAGCCTTCTTGGCGCTCAGCGACTTGGCCAGCAGCTCCAGGGCGGCGTCCTTGTCGATACGGTTCGAGGCCGCGACTTCGCGGGCCATCCGGTCCAGCGCCGATTCGTAAAGCTGACGTTCCGAATAGGATTGCTCGGGCTGGGTGTCGGCGCGGTAGAGGTCACGGACCACCTCGGCGATCGAAATCAGGTCGCCGGAGTTGATCTTGGCCTCATATTCCTGGGCGCGGCGCGACCACATGGTGCGCTTGATGCGGGCGCGGCCCTTCAGGGTCGTCAGGGCCTTGGTGACCACATCGTCGGCGGCCAGCGAGCGCAGGCCGGCGGTCTTGGCCTTTTTGGTCGGGACGCGCAGGGTCATCTTCTCGTGATCGAAGGTCACGACATAGACCTCCAGCGACATGCCCGCGACTTCCTGGGTCTCGACGGCCGCGACCTTGCCGACGCCATGCGCCGGATAGACGACAGCGTCGCCAACCTTGAATTCCAGACCGGTCTTGTTCGTCATGTCATTCCTTTCCCGGCTTCAGCGGCCGGGGGAAGCGAAGGCGCACTCGGCGACAACAGGTTTCGTCCGCCGGAACGCTGGGCGCGCCGTCGGAGACAATATCCTGGACGTCAAATGCGGAAACGGATCACCCAACCTCTGGCCGATCCCGCCTGCAATGGACGGGATTCTGTCGCAAACTCGGGCGGCGCACAGAATGTGCGGACCGCCCGATCCAATGTGGGGAACATATCACAAAAGCGCGGTATTTCAAAACGTCCGGGCACGAATGCCTTGCAAAATGGACTGCGTCCGCAATGCGGCGGGAAATTCCAGAGCTCCACAACGCGCGGAATTCAGGTTTTCAGGAGCCCTTTCCGGGCTTCGTGCTGAAGTATTTCTCGAACTTGCCGGTCTCGCGCTCAAACTGCTCGCGATCAGCGGGGGGCGTCCCCTTGACCGTGATGTTGGGCCAGACCCTGGCGTATTCGGCATTGACCTGCAGCCACTTGCCGTCGGGCTCGTCCTCAGTGTCGGGCACAATGGCGTCAACGGGGCATTCCGGCTCGCAGACGCCGCAGTCGATGCACTCATCCGGAGCAATCACGAGAAAATTCTCGCCCTCGTAGAAGCAGTCCACTGGACACACCTCCACACAGTCCATGAACTTACATTTCACGCAGGCATCGGTGACGATGTAGGTCATGGCGGCAGGGAACGCAGTCGGTTGGGAGGGTTGAGCCCGGGCAAATGACCCTCGCACGGGGTGCTGTCAACCGAACGGTTCTGAATGCGTTGAACAGCAGAACTGCGGCCTGCCGGGCGCGAGCCCTATTTGCATCAGTAGTGCTTACAGATACAAACCCCCATCCCCCACGGAGTTGAAATCCATGTCGTTCCGCAAACCGCTCACCCGCTACGTCCTTGTCAGCGCCGCCGCCCTCTCGCTGGTCGCCGGCGGGGTGGTCGCCCAGGCCGCCCTGACCAAGGTTCCGGCAGAGGTCACGGCCGGCGCCTATGACCTCGATTCCGGCCACGGCAAGATCACCTGGTCCGTCAATCACCTCGGGTTCTCGACCTACTACGGCCAGTTTGTGAACGTGAAGGCCGAACTGAAGCTCGACACCGCCAACCCGTCGGCCAGCACCCTGACCGCCACCATTCCGCTGACAGATGTGAACCCGGCGGACGACCGGCTGAAGGCCCACCTCCAGACCGCCGACTTCTTCGACACCGCCAACCACCCGACAGCGACCTTTGTCTCCCGTTCAGTGACCGTCGATGCCGACGACGCCAACGAGGCGACCGTGGTCGGGGACCTGACCCTGCGCGGCGTCACCAAACCCGTCACGATCGAAGTCGAGTTCAACCAGGCCGGTCCGTCGATGGGCGGCGTTTACAAGGCCGGATTTGACGGCGAGGCTGTGATCAAACGCTCGGACTTCGGCATCAACTACGCCCTGCCCGCTGTCTCGGACGAGGTGAAGCTCCACATCGAGGGCGAGTTCGTCCTCAAGAACTGATCGGCGAATACAGGGCGCGGGCCTCCTCCGGGGGTCCGCGCCGTTCGCCCAGGGCCTCGACCCGCACCGAGGTCACACGCCCCTCGATGACGAAGGTCAGGTCATCGCCGGGGTGGACGCTGCGGCTCGGCTTGTCCAGCCGCCACTGCCTGCCCTGATGGGTCAGCCGCACCGCGCCCCGTTCCACGAGATCGGCGGCCAGTGCCCGCGTCCTTACGAACCGCGCCCGCCAAAGCCAGACGTCGATGCGGCACGCCTCAGTCACCGGGCCGCGCCTTCAAGCCGTCGCCGATGCGCGCTTGCGCCCGGGCCGTTTGCGACGCGCAGGCGCGGAGGGCGGCGCTGTGAGCTCCGCCAGACGGGCGAACGGCGAATCGGTCATCGCCCGCTGCGGCCGTCCCTCGCGATCCGGCATCTGGGCGCGGGCCGTCTTCAGCCCTGCGAGGATCGATTTTGCCTGCTCCGTCGTCCAGCCCAGTTCCGTGAGGGCCGTGTCGGACAAGGCCCCCCTGCCGTCGCGCCTCAACTCGGCCGCCCGCTCCAGCGCCTCGACCGGGACCATCCAGCCCCCGGCCGGCCGCAGGCCGAGCGCCGACAGGGCGCGGGCGGACGGCGCCGTCTGTGGCAGGGGGGCCGGCCCCTCCCCCGTGGCGCGCAGAGACTCCCCGGCGGTGAAGGCCTGGGCCATCGCCTTTGCGCGCGGTTTGAGGACGCCGGGCAGCCAGACGGAATGGACGCCGACCCGCACGGCGAAGACCTTCAGCGTGCGCCGTTCGACCTGGCTGAGGGCGGCCAGGTCGCGCTCCACGTCGCGGCGGTCGATCACCCCGCCCGCCTCCAGCAGGCGGAAGGCGATGCCGCGCGGCAGGCCTTTCAGCCCGCCATTCTCGATGGCCTGTTTCAGCCGCCTCAGATCCCGCAGGGCCCGACCCGCCTCGGCCGCCAGCCAGGCCTCCAGCCGTCTCTGCGCCCGGTCACGGGCCGTCTGCGGGCCCAGATCGCCGATCAGCCGGACACGAGGGTTGAACGGCTGGTCATTGGCCACCCGGCCGGCGATGGCGCCCCGCCACAACACTTCGCCTTCAGGCGTCACGGCGAAGGCCGCATCCTCGTCGGCGGCGAGCCGGCCCAGCCGACGCGCCACCTCCGGTCCGACGGCGCGCAGGGCCGCCGTCTTCAGGGTCCGGTCAGCCAGCTTCGTGGAAAAGGGCGCCGAGCCGCCGGAATCCGGGGTGAACCGGACTCCGTCCAGCCGGCCGACCGTTTCACCGTCCACCGTCACCGCCCCGTCGGCCGCAACCTCGGCCGACGCGCCTTCCCGGTCGTTGAGCGAGCGCATCAGGGCGGTGGTCTTGCGATCGACGAACCGCGCGGTCAGCCGTTCGTGCAGCACGTCGGACAGCCGGTCCTCCAGCGCCCGGGTCTTCTCGCGCCAGCCCCTCGCCCCCTCGACCCAGTCGGGGCGGTTGGCGATATAGGACAGGGTCCGGACCCCCGACAGTCGCGCCGACAGCTGGTCGATCTGTCCGTCATCGCGATCCAGCTCGGCCAGGCGCGGCGCCATCCAGTCGTCCGTCAGCCGCCCCCGCTTTCCGGTCAGGGCCTGAAAGATGTCGCGCGACAGGCGGACATGCTCGTCCAGGGTCGTCTTCTGGAAGTCCGGCAGCTGACAGCAGTCCCACAGCCGCATGATCGTGCCGCGCGAGCGGCCGACCCGCTTGATCTCCTCGTCCTGCATGGCCCGGCGCAACAGGGTCTCGTCCAGCGCCGGCCGGGTCAGCCGAAGACCATGGACGCCGGGCGTCAGGGTCAGGGACCGCAGCAGATCGGGCAGGGTGTCGAAGTCCAGCCGGGCGTTCCTCCATTCGGCCGCCTCGACCGGATCGAACCGGTGCTCGACCACCTGTTCGACCAGATCGGGGTCCAGATCCTCGCACTCGCCCGTGACCCCGAAGGTGCCGTCACGCACATGCCGCCCGGCCCGGCCGGCGATCTGGCCGATCTCATGGGCGTGCAGCCAGCGGGTGCGGCGGCCGTCAAACTTTCTGACGCCGGCGAAGGCGACATGGTCGACCTCCATGTTCAGCCCCATGCCGATGGCGTCGGTCGCGACCAGAAAGTCCACCTCGCCGGACTGGAACAGGGCGACCTGGGCGTTGCGGGTGCGGGGGCTGAGACTGCCCATGACCACCGCCGCCCCGCCCCTCTGGCGCCGGATCAGTTCGGCGATGGCGTAGACCTGCTCCGTGCTGAACGCGACGACGGCCGAGCGACGCGGCAGGCGGGTGAGCTTCTTGGAGCCGGCGTAGGTCAGGGACGACAGCCGTTCCCGGGTGACCACCTCCAGATCCGGGATCAACCGGCGCATCAGGGGGGCCATGGTTCCGGCGCCGAGGAACATGGTCTCGAACCGGCCGCGCGCGTGCAGCAGGCGGCTGGTGAAGACGTGGCCGCGCTCGGGGTCGGCGACCAGCTGGATCTCGTCCACCGCCAGGAACTCGACCTCCCGCTCCAGCGGCATGGCCTCGACCGTACAGACCCAGTAGTGGGGCCGGTCGGGGATGATCTTCTCCTCGCCCGTGATCAGGGCCACGGCGGCGGCGCCGCGTCGCTTGACGATCCGCTCATAAATCTCGCGCGCAAGAAGCCGGAGCGGCAGGCCGATCATGCCCGAGGCGTGACCCAGCATCCGCTCGACCGCCAGATGGGTCTTGCCGGTATTGGTGGGGCCCAGAACCGCGACGACGCGCGAGGGAGCCAGACCTGTGGCGCGATCGCTCATGATGTCCGGAAGGTGGGGCCGGATTCGCCTGGCGGCAAGCGCAACCGGTCGCCGACGTCAGCGCAGGACCGGCGCGCACCTGTGCTGGGCGCCGGCTTCACAGGCGGCGACATCCGCCAGCCAGCCCTCGATCGCATCGTCATGGGCGTTTGCGGTCATGGCGTACCCGGCCGCCGGGGGGGAGAGGGGCGCGGCAGCGCTGCGGTCGCTTGAGGCCCCGGCGGACCCGATGGTCAGACCGGTCCAGAACAGGATGACCATGATGCCGGTCCCGATCCGCGCCATTTCCGCTCTACTCCACTCAATCGACAGCGCCGTTGTCCGGCCACAAACCGATAGCGCACGGGGTTGAGCAAGGTTCCGACGGACCGGGCGTTAACGTTGAAAGGCAGGGGGGCGGAACAGGGGCGAAACGAATCAGGACCGAATCGCCGACACGGCCCGATTCAGGCTTTGTTCCCTACAGCATATTGTATCTAAACGGGGATTAACCACAAGCGCGGCTGGAGGGCGGACGGGGCCGGGGTGGCGAATCCGGGGAAATATGACCTTCCGGCTCGCCGCCGCTTTACCTCGCGCCGTCTCTGACGCTACAGCCTGCGACAACGGTCCCGTAGCTCAGCCGGATAGAGCAAGGCTTTCCTAAAGCAGAGGTCGGGGGTTCGAGTCCCTCCGGGATCGCCACCTCCCCTGTTTTCCTGAATAATGTCAGTGGCCTGTGAGGGTTGACAGTCCAAGGTTTGACAGCGGCCGTTCTCGTTTCGGCCTCGATCAGCTTCTGCATGGCCTTGTCAGCGAGTCGGCTCTGGTCGGCGGCGCGGGTGTAGGTCTCGACCTCGGCCAGGCGGCGGCGCTGAACTCAGAGGCCGCGCTGGACGCCCACGACATAGCCCTGGAGACCTAGGGCGGGCAGGGCTGGGCAACAGTCGGCCGGCTTTGCCGCTGGGCGGTGGCGAACGGGGCGAAGATGCTCGTCGCGTGTCCGCCGCCCGATCCGGGCTAGGCGGCGTCTCGACTGGCCTTAGTCTCTCTTGCTAGCGCGGTTTGAGTGGGCTTGAGCCAAAGCCGAAATGACCAGGTGAAGGTCAGGAAAGCGAAGAGAGTGAGATTTCCCAAAAGAGCCCAGTGAAGGCCTATCGTTTTCGCCTGTATTAGGGGTGCAACTGGAGCGGAGCGCGTGTCGCCCAAGGCGATTTGCCAGCTGGCCTCCACGCCTGTGTCATGCGCAATCACGACTATGCTCGCCACGGCGCCCAGCGCCAATACGATTGCTGCCATTGGCTCGAAAGTTCGTGGGTGACTAAAGCCTAGCCAAGCAAGACCTCCCAAGGCGGCGACAATCATGCCCCCGACCAGATTGGCGATGATATCTGCCAGCATTCGCTGAGCCCTCCGCCTGCGATCCATTTCCGATCGCCCATGCCGCATGCCTACTACCGAATAGAGGCAGTGTTCCAGTCAAGGTGACAAAGGCCCGTCCCCTCCCCGGGGCGCCGCTTTTTGAATTCCCGGGTTTGACACTGGCCCGCATCGTCAATGGCAGCCTGACTCGATCGGTCGTGGGTTGCCCGTCTATCGGATCGGAATCTATCCGTTTGCCCCGCCCCTCCGGGATCGCCACCTCGACAGTCGCAAGACCCCTCAAAGGCCGCCTTCACCCCATGTCGATGACGTGGCGCCAGCCGTGGGGATCGGGCTCCAGGCCGCGCTGCAGGCCCGTGAGCCGGGCGCGCAGGCGTTGCGTCACCGGGCCGTCATTGCCGTCGGCGATCAGCCGGGTTCCGCCGGTAAAGCGTATCTCGCCGATGGCGGCGACGACGGCGGCGGTGCCGCAGGCGAAGACTTCTTTCAGCCGGCCCGAGGCGGCGTCGGCCTGCCAGTCGTCGAAACTGTAGGGCGCCTCCTCGATGGCGATGCCCTCGTCGCGGGCCAGGGTCAGGATCGAGTCGCGGGTGATGCCGGGCAGGATGGTGCCCAGCGGCGGGGTGCGCATGGAGCCGTCATCGAAGACGAAGAAGACGTTCATCCCGCCCAGCTCCTCGACCCAGCGATGTTCGGCGGCGTCGAGGAAGACGACCTGGTCGCAGCCGTTCTTCACCGCCTGGGCCTGGGCGACCAGGCTGGCGGCGTAGTTGCCGCCGCACTTGGCCGCGCCCGTGCCACCGGGGGCCGCGCGGGTGTAGTCGTCCGAGACCCAGACCTTCACCGGTTTGGCGCCGCCCTTGAAATAGGCGCCGGCCGGCGAGGCGATGACGCAGAACAGATATTCATTGGACGGCCGCACGCCGAGGAAGGCCTCGGTCGAGATCATGAAGGGCCGCAGATAGAGGCTTCCCTCCCCTTCCGGGATCCAGTCGCGATCGACGCGGACCAGGGCCTCGATGGCGCCGATGAACAGGTCTTCGGGGATGGTCGGCATGGCCAGACGCTCGGCCGAGTCGTTGAAGCGGCGGGCGTTCTCGGTGGGGCGGAACAGGGTCACCGCGTTGCCGGCCTTGTAGGCCTTCATCCCCTCGAAGATTTCCTGGGCGTAGTGCAGGACGCTGGCGGCCGGATCGATCTGGAAGGGTTTGCGCGCCTCGATCTTCGCATCGTGCCAGCCGTCGGCCGTGGTCCAGCGGATCGTCGCCATATGGTCGGTGAAGATCCGGCCGAAGCCGGGATCGAGCATCAGGCGCGCACGCTCGTCGGCGGGAGTCGGGTTGGTATGCGGCAGAATGTTCACGCGGGACTTCCTTCGGACGCGGCGTCGGTCGCCGCGGTTCTAACGCGGGCCGGCGGCGGAGGCGACTGCGGGGGATGATTTTTTGCGTGAAGCCTCACGGATCGCAGCGCTTGTCGCGCCCGGGCGACGGCAACTGCTCGGATGCACCACCACGCGCGCGTTCACGCGGATCGTCTTCCACCACCAAAGGCAGAAGAGGCGGCCCGATGGACCGCCCCTTCCCGCGCGATTGGCCCGACGACCTATTGCGCAGCCGGTGTACGCGGCGGGGCGTTCTTCACATACTGGTCCAGCCAGCGGATCGTTTCCCACAGGGTGTGACCGACGGATTCGCGGGCGCGATAGCCGTGGGCCTCCAGCGGCAGGACCACATAGCGCACGGTCGCGCCATTGCCCTTGAGCGCCGCATAGAAGCGCTCGGACTGGACCGGGAAGGTGCCCGAGTTGTCGTCCGCCTGGCCGTGGATCAGCAGGATCGGCTCATTGACCTTGTTGGCGTAGGTGAAAGGCGACATCTCCGTATAGGTGTCCAGCGCCTCCCAGTAGGTGCGTTGTTCGGCCTGGAAGCCGAACGGCGTCAGGGTCCGGTTATAGGCGCCCGACCGGGCGATGCCGGTGCGGAACAGGTCGGTGTGGGCCAGCAGGTTGGCGGTCATGAAGGCGCCGTAGGAGTGGCCGCCGACGGCCAGCCTTTCGGGATCGGCCACGCCCAGATCGACCACAGCCTTGACCGCCGCCTCGGCCGAGGCCCTGAGCTGTGCGATATAGGTGTCATTGGGTTCCGCGCCGTCACGGCCGATGATGGGCATGGTCGGATTGTCGAGCACCGCATAGCCCTGGGTCAGCAGGAACAGGTGGCTGGAGCCGCCGGGTCGCACAAACCGGTTGTCGGTGTCGACGACCTGGCCGGCCACGGCGGCGTCGGTGAACTCGGCCGGATAGGCCCACATGACCAGCGGCAGGGGACCGTCACGCGTCTTGTCGTAGCCCGCCGGCAGATAGAGGGTGCCCGATAGCTGGACCCCGTCTTCGCGCGCATAGGTGATCAGGCTGCGCTGGACGTCGGCCAGTTGCGGCGCCGGGTCGGGGAAGCTGGTCAGGGCCGTGGTGGCGCCGGAGGCCCGGTCGCGGATCTGGATGTTCGGGGGCGCCAATTTGGTCTCACGACGCGTGACGAGGCGACGGCCTTCCTCGTCCAGCGTGCCGACGATGGTCTCGTACTCGCCGGGCGCCGAGGTCCAGAGGCGCTCGGTTTCTCCGGACGACAGGTCCAGGGCGGCGAGGAAGGGATAGGAGCCCTGACGCGTGGCGCCGTCGCCTTCGGTCAGGATGCGACGACCGCCGTCGATGAACTGCATGACCGAACGGCCGCGCGCATTGGTCTCCATCAGGGGCGAACCCGGATCATTGTAGCGGTCCTGATAGTTGCGCTCGAGCAGGACGCGCCCCGTTCCCGGCTTCGACGGATCGACCAGATAGCGGGTCTCATGACGGGTGTTGAACCAGCGGCTGAACACCAGGGCCGTGTCGGCGTCGCCCCAGGCCACGCCGCCGAACCGTTCCGGAAGATCGATCAGGGTGGAGGGCGAACCGGTGAAGGGGGCGGCCAGGCTGAAGACGCGGTCGCGCACCGGGGCTTCACGACGAACGTCGCCGCCGTCCTGGGCCTCGACCCAGACCAGGGTCGCGTCCACGTCGTCACGCCACTGGACTGAACGCGGTCCGTTGGACACGGCATCGAAGGCCGAGGGAATGTCGTCGCGCAGCGGCAGGTCGGCGACGGGGTGCACGATGCGGCCCTGAAGGTCGGTGACAACGACCTCGGCCGGGAACAGGCCTGCGGGGACATTGTAGCTGTAGGGCCGCTTGACCCGGGTCTGGAGCAGGTATTTTCCGTCCGGCGAGGTCGAGGCGCCGAGGATGACCCCGGGCGCGCCGAGGCTGCGGGCCGCGCCGGACAGGGGAACGTGGGTCAGCTGGGCCGTGAAATAATGGTCGAACAGGGCTTCGTCGCCGGAATCGCGCAGCAGATCCTGATAGGTGCGGACCGGGGCCGAGCGGCCGATGGTCTGTTCCACGATGGGGCCGGTCGGGGCCGAGGTCACGTCCGGGGCGGCGCCGCGGCCGGCCGGCGTCATGCGCACGATCAGGCCCGAACTGTCCGGCAGCCAGCTGAAGCCGGAGCCTATGGCCGCATTGACCCGCGCCTCGGTCAGGTTGCGCGCCGTGCCGGCGGCGACGTCGACGACCCACAGCTCAAGCCCGGTCGGACGATCAAGCGTCAGGGCGATCTGGCGGCCGTCGGGCGACCAGGACGGCGACAGGAACCGGGCGCCCTCTGGCAGGGCGACACGACGGACGGCGCCGCCCTCGACCGGCTGCAGGCTGAGCCCGGTCAGCCATGCCGCGCGGCTGTTGGCCGGGCCGTTGTTGCGAGGGTTGATGCGATAGCCCGCCAGACGCAGCATGGGCTCGGCCAGTTCGGAAATCGGCGGCAGATTGGACCGGTCGAACAGGGCCAGAGACTTGCGATCCGGACTGATCGACGGCGCCGGAGTGGGCGCCGCGTCGAGGATGGCGGGGATCGGCGCGGGGGGGTGCTGATAGGCAGGGGCGGCATCGGCGGCAGCCGGAGACGACGCCTGGGACAGGGCCAGAGCACCAGCCTGTGCCGTCCCCGCGACCAGACCGGCGGCGAGCATGATGGACAGAAGGCCCGATCCGGCCCGAAGCGAACGACGAAGACGCATGACACTACCCCACGGCCCCTGCCCACGCGGCACGGCTGGCGAAGGCTAGAGCCGCCCGACCGCCAGGGTCAACACCACTCTTTCGACCGGCCGCCGGTACATCAGCGACGGATGCGGACCGTCAGTCCCACAGTCCGGGGGGCGCCGGGGAAGGCGCCCGTCGTCCCCGTCTGGAAGGGGGCGCCGAACGCCACCTGGACAATATCCTGGTCGAACAGGTTCGCGGCCCAGAGCTCGAGGCTCCAGTCACGATCAGAACCGGCCACGACGGCGCGTCCATTGACCGTCCAGTGCGCAGGCTGGACCTTGAACGGCTCAAGATCCGAGCCGGTGTTATAGTCCGAGCTGAATTTGGCCGCCAGCAGCAGCCGTCCGGTCAACGTCCCGGTCAACGGTCGCTCAAGTGACGCCGACAGGGTACCGGACCACAGGGGCGCGAACGAAAGCCTCGCCCCGGCAAGACGCGGCAGGCCCGCCACGGCCGCGTCTCCGTATTCCGTCTGGGCATAGACCACCCCGCCCTGCAGCCTGAAGCCGTCGAACGGTCGCGTGGTCGCCTCGACCTCCCCACCCCTGGCGGTAACCACCGGAATCGAGCGGACGAGGAAGGTCGTGCCGAGGAAGGTGTTGAGCTGGAAATCCTCATAGGCCTGATGGAAGGCCGTGATACCCAGTTGGAGTCGGCCGCCGAAAGGGGCCGAACGCAGTCCGGCCTCATAGGCCTCGACCGTTTCTGCCGGGAAGGCCAGGGACGCATCGGGAACAAGGCCGGTCTGGGTCCGGTCCAGATTGAACCCGCCACTCTTCAGACCCCGCGACCAGGACAGATAGGTCAGCAGGCCGGACACCGGGCGGTACTCGGCCCTGAGATTTCCGGACCATGCGGTATCGGTAAAGCCTTCGGTGTGACGGCGGTCATTGAAGGCCGGGTTGGACCAGGGCAGACAAAGGGTGCCGCTGACCACACCATGCGACAGGGCGGCCGCACAGGCTTGACCGTCATCGGTATTGTCCTGATCCGCCTCGAGCGTCTTTTCGATACGGGTCCACCGCAGGCCGGTGGTCACGGAGAGACGGTCGCTCAGGGCTGTGGTCTGCTGGCCGAAGAGGGCCAGGGTTTCGGCCGACTGGCGATAGACGTCCACCAGCCCCTGTCCGACCACGAAATTCGTGCCCGGGGCCCGTCCGGTCAAGGTCGAGATATGGTTCGGATCGCCCATCGGCAGGGCGGTCGTCCGCGACAATAGCCGCGAGACATAGGCCTCATAGCCAGACCCGTAGAACAGGCTGTCGCGACGCAACAATCGCTCGTGCGCCACATAGCCCCCGAGGCTGTAGTCGGCACGACCGCGCGATCCGTCCAGCCTCAATTCCTGGCTGAGCGTGTGGAAACGGTTGGACCATGAGCCATCGTCCGGCCTGTAAGCCAGATCGGCCGAGGAAAAGTCCCAGTCCTGGCCCAGAACCGCGCGCCAGCGGCGCGCCGCCGTGGTCGAGGTCAGCTTGCCCCAGGCCGTATCGGCCTCGATATGGAGGGCGACCCCGCTGTCGCTGATCCGGGTGCGGGTGTCGCGGTTAGACCAGGCGACCCTTGCCCAGGGATCGGCAATCGCGGCCACGCCCCCATCCGGAGAGAAGGCGGCCAGCAGGGCAGCGGCGGATCCGACGACGGTTTGCACACCGACACAGCAGCGCTCGTCTCGCTCGGTGACATCAGCCGTCAGACGCGCCACCAGACCCGTTGACGGGGTATAGAGCAGCTGCGCGCGAAGGGTTTCATAGGCTTCGGTCTGGTCCTCCCGTGCTGTCCGGGGCCCCTCCCCTGTAGTAACACGTGAAAAGCCGTCGCGGCGGCGCACGGCGAGGTTCAACCGCCCGGCCAGTCGGCCCTCGATCAGGGGGCCATTGAGCATGATCGAACCGCCGCGTGCGTCATAGTTTCCCACCGTCGCCTCGCCACCCGCCGAGCGCGTGAAGGTTGGCGGACGGGTCACGACATTGATGACGCCGGCCGAGGTGTTCTGGCCGAACAGGGTGTTCTGCGGCCCCCGGATCACCTCGATCCGCGCCAGTTCCCCAAGATCTCCGAGGGCCACCCCGTTGCGGGCGCGGAAGACCCCGTCGATCACCACGCCGACCGAGCTTTCCAGCCCGGGATTGTCGCCGACGGTCCCCACGCCCCGAATACGGGCGGTGGTGAAGGTCTGGTTCGAGGTCGAGGCGACCAGCAGGCCCGGAGCCACAACCGCCAGATCCTTGATATCGCGCACCCCTGCATCATCCAGCAGGGCGCCCGGCAGTACCGATACGGCGACGGGCGTCCCTTCCAGCCGGCCTGCGCGGCGCTGGGCTGTAACTACGATGGCGTCGACGGTGTCCGCCGGAGCGGCAGGCTCAACGGCCCCCGGCGGGAGCATCAGGGCATGGACGAGGGTCAGGCAGAACGGGAAGGACATTCAGGACATGCAGGCAGCGTCACCGGAAGCGGCGGCGCGATCGCCTTTCACGAAATCGCGCACATTTCCACACCGAATTTCGACCGAAGCCGCCTCCAGGAAAGATTATCGCTGGAAAGAGCGATGTAAGGCGAAAACTTGCCGCTACCCTTCCAGTCGAAAGGTCTCCGGCAGGGTTCTCTCGAAAGTTCGGGCCAGGCCCGAGGCCTTGGCGGCGCGCGCCAGGGCGATCTTGGCCAGGGCGGCCGGGTGGGGCGCGGCCTGGATGCGCGGTCGCAACCCCGACTTCCTCAGCAGGCCGTTGGCGTAAAGGACATTGGCGCGCATCAGGGCCGCCGGGGTCATGAATTCGATGCTCAGCGACACATTGAGCATGGGGCCGTTGACGATCCGGTGCGGCGCGTTCTGGCGCCAGGTGACCATCTTGCCGGGGGTCAGGTCGAACACCTCGGCGACCGCATCCATCGACGGGGCGAAGGCCATCTGTTCGGCGGTCTCGCGCAGGACGATACGCTCCAGCTGGGCGTCGCCGACGCAGGGTTCAGCCACTGGATAGACCCAGACCCGCTTCTCCCCCCGCAGCTGCCAGAGCGAAACCAGGGGAACGTCCAGATGGTAGAAGACCTGGGCGTTCGCCGAAGAGATCAGCATGCCGAGGTCGCGTTTGAAGCCGTTGAGGCCGGACCGCTCGCGCTTCTCGGCGAAGATCTCCTCCTCAAGGGCGGCGTATTCCGGCAGATGGTCGTTGGCGTGACGCAGGTTCAGCCAGATGCGGCCCTCCTGCGCCGCGCGCAGCAGTTGCTCGCCGGACAGGTCGCCGGGCGAGCCGCGCCGCCAGCTTTGCCAGTCGACCGGATCCTCGCCCATGGTGAACACGCCAAGCTTTTCGCGTGGATAGCGGTCGAGCAGCGAGATCAGGCCCGCGTCATCGAACATGGGCCGTTCGTGCAGCCTGTGTTCGAACGCCAGATTGGCGCGCGTCATCTGCGCCGCCTTTTCGGGGGTCCAGTCGGTGATGATGGTCATGGGGTGTCGCTTGCCGTCGTGTAGCTTCGGGACCGGGGTCCATAGAAGGCGATCTTCATCGGACCGCCCCAGAAGGTCTTGCCCAGACCGCGCGCCGCGCGATCCAGACGGTCGGCCGCGCCGGGCGCGCCGAGAAGGTACTGGACGACGCCCGGCACGCCATGGATCACCGACTGGACCACGCCGACGCCCATCCAGCCGATGACGCCGGCCCAGTCTGGCGGGGTGCGGGCGGCGCAGTGCGAGCTTGGGCCCTGGCCGTAGGCGAAGGCGCGGGACAGGGCGTATCCCAGGTTCAGCCGGGCCGGGACGGGGTCCTCGTGAACCCAGGCGTCGGCGGCCCAGGCAAACCGGGCGCCAGCGACCTGCATGCCGCCGAACAGCAGATCGTCCTCTCCGCCGATGAGGTTGCGGATCGGGTTGAAGGGCGTGACCGGATCCGGCAGGGCGGCGCGCCGGATCAGGCTGTTGCCGCAGCCGTAGTAGTTGGGGATGGGTCCTGACGCCTCCGGCCCCGTGCGGGAGAAGAACCGCTGCAGATAGGCGCGATGCCGGCCCACCGTGTCGGGGATGCGGCCCTGCACCGGGCCGAAGACGACATCGGCGCCGGTCGAGACCTGGACCTTCATCAGTTCCGCCAGCCAGCCGGCCGGGGCCTCCTCATCATCATCGAGAAAGGCGATCAGGGGGCCGTGCGCCGCCGCCACCCCGCTGTTGCGCGCGTGAGCCACGCCCGGACGCGGTTCGTGGACATAGACGACCGGCGCAACGGCTGTCGCCGCCATGGCCATCACCCCGGGTCGGGCTGTCGGATCGGCGTCATTGTCCACCACCACGACCTCGAAGCCGCCGGTCACCCCGGTCTGCGACAGGGCCGAGGCGAGCGCCGTCGCCAGCGGACCCGGGCGGCCGCGTGTCGGAATAACGATCGAGATCGCAGGCTTCACCGCCACCCTCAGTCCCCGGCCGTCAGGGAACGTCGTCGCGTCGCCGCGACCGCCTCCAGCAGGCCGTGCATCCGTCCCCGAACCGACGGATCGGTGGTGGCGATGTGGTCGAGCCGCCGACGGACCTTGTCGACTGCGCCCGAACGGCCCAGGGCGCCCAGGCTCCAGGCCGTTTCCCCGGCCCGGCTCAAGGCGCCCGGGACGCCCGGGGCCGACTGGAACCCGCTGGTCACCGTCTTCACCGTGGAGGTGAACGGCCGCTTGTAGTGGTCATGGCCGACGCCCAGATCATACACCTTCAGCCCCAGGGCCGGCATGGCGCGAATGGCCTGATCGAGGAAGGCGTTGCCCGGGGAATAGGCCGCGAGATCCGGGTCCATCGAGGCGATCCAGGGATGGTAGACGCCGCCCTGACGGATGCCGAAATGGCCGCCGACCAGACGATCTCCGGCATGAAGGGTCAGCATCAGCCCGGTCGTCGGACCCTCGGTCGTGCGGAACAGCTCCCTCATCAGGGCCCGGACCCAGACGGGCCGCAGGACGTCCTGGGCGCCGGTGCGGACGAACTGTTCGCTCTTCCAGCGCAGCAGCGTCTCGAAGGTCCCGGTGTCGCCGTCGGCGCGCAGGGCCGGCGCCCCCAGTTCGGCAAGGCGGTTCTGCAGGCGGCGGTAGTTCTTGAACTTCTTGGGACTGGCGGCGCGCACCCCCTCCAGATAGGCCTCGGCCGTCCCGTCCAGTTCGATGGAGAAGGCCTCGTGGTCCCGTCCGGTCGTCGGAAAGAGGCCGTAGGGATCGATCAGCCCGCTGTGGCGAAAGGCCTTGAGCCCCGCCAGGGCCACCACATTGTCATCCGGACCGAAGGCATCCCGGTGTGCGACCACCGCGTGGTAGTCGGAAAAGGGCGCCCCGATCGGGCGGCCAAACCCTCCCGGCCGCCGGTGATGGGCCAGAAAGCCGACGGCCCGGCCGTCACGCCGGAACACCGCCACATGGGCGTCCTCCCGCACCCGGCCCACGGCCATGGCGAATCCCGGTCCGAGCAGGGGACTGGCGAAGGCGGGCTGGTCGGACTGGATCGCCATCCACGCCGCGGCATCCGCCGGGCGCAGGGCCGCAGCAGGCAGGATTTCCACGAAAAGGGACCGCACAGCGCCGACCATATTGAAACACTTCAGAACGAACGCCCCCGGGGCTGCAATCCTTCAGCCAGGGTGCGACGAGACAGCGCAACATAACCGCCCAACCTCTACCGCAGGTTACCAATGCGGTCCTTCTGGGAAGAGGCGTCAGGAAACCGCGCGTCGCGGGCCGTACGCCAGCCGTCATGCACGATCTGGCGAGGACGGTCAGCCCCCAGTTCGGCGGTCTGTTCCGCCCAGACGTCGGCCAGGCGACGCACCGTCGTCACAACCCAGCCGGGCGGCTGTCGGTCCGCCCAGTCCTGGACCGCCGCAATGTTGAACAGGACGAGAAAGGCCGTGGACGTCAGGATCGAACGCCCGACCCAGCGCACCGTGCGCGCCGCCTCTCCGGCTTCGTCAGGTCTGTCTTCGGGCGGAAAGGCGAAGCGGCCCAGGGCGACCAGAGGCCGCGGGAGGGTCGGTCTGCGCGGCGACGACGCCGGGTGAGGCCCGGCGCCAGCCGGTGAATCTGTCGCGGGGTCCGCAAGAGCGTCCGTCGGTGACGCAGCCACTGATGCAGCCGCCGGCGGTTGCATCTCCTCACCCAGGGGCGGGAAGGGAGACGTCACCGGCCCGGGGATGAAGGGCCCGGTGGGAAAGGGGGCCGGGGCGTCGTCGTCTTCGGGAAACCCGCTCATCGCCGCCTCCGCCTCAGAACTGGAAATAGATAAAGGGCGCCACGCCGTCCGGACGCATGGCCTCGACCAGCAGAATCGCCGCTCCGGTCAGCAGGCCCAGGGTCAGGGACGGCGCCGGAGCCATGCGCCGGGCCAGGCCCTCGACGGCGCGCGGCGGCAGGGCGTGAAGGCACAGACCGCCCGCGACAAGGGCAAGACTCAGCGGGGTCAGCACGGCGATGGGCTGGACCCGGCCCAGACCCGCCAGCATGGCGGTGGCCAGATCGAAGCTCTCGGCGCGGAACAGGATCCAGCCGAGGCAGACGATGTGGAAGGTGACGAAGATCCCGATCCAGACCGGGACGCGATACGCCCCGCCGAGCGCCGCCCGCCCCAGTCGTTCGACCGCCAGGGCGCCGCCGTGCAGGGCCCCCCAGGCCACAAAGGTCCAGGCGGCGCCGTGCCACAGGCCGCCCAGCAGCATGGTGATGAGGACGTTCAGACAGGAGCGGACCAGGCCGTGACGACCGCCGCCCAGCGGGACATAGACATAGTCGCGCAGCCAGCTGGACAGGCTGATGTGCCAGCGCCGCCAGAAATCCTGCAGCGAGCGGGCGCGATACGGCTGGTCGAAATTCCGGGCGAACGAATAGCCCAGCAGGGCCGCCAGCCCAATCGCCATGTCGGAATAGGCCGAGAAGTCGCAATAGATCTGGACCGCATAGCCATAGACGGCGGCGGCGATATCCAGCGCCCCGTGGGCGGCAGGGTCCAGGAAGACCGGATCGACGAGGTTGGTCGCCAGTTCGGACGCGATCACCGTCTTCTTGAACAGGCCCCAGACGATCAGCAGCAGGCCGTGCACCGCCATTTCGCGGCTGAGCCGGGCCGGCCGCTCGAACTGCGGCAACAGGTCAGACGCGCGCACGATCGGCCCGGCGACCAGATGCGGAAAGAAGCTGAGCAGCAGCATCACATCCAGCAGGGACCGCGCCGGCGGCGTCTTTCCGCGCGCCACATCGACGATATAGCTGATGCCCTGGAAGGTGAAGAACGAGACGCCGACCGGCAGGACGATCTGCAGCAGAGGCAGGTCGCGGCCCCAGCCGAACCGGGTCAGAAGCTCGCCCGCCTGTTCGACGAAGAAGCCATAGTATTTGAACGTCGCCAGCACGGCCAGGTTGACGACGACGCCGAGCGCGATCCATCCCCCCGCCCCGATGCGGCGGCCGTCCTCGCCCGTCTCGCGCCGCGCGATCATCACGCCCACGGCCCAGTTCAGCACGGCCGAGGCGATCAGCAGGCCGACGAACCGCCAGTCCCACTGGGCGTAGAAGAACCAGCTGGCCAGCAGCAGGAACAGTTTGCGACGGCCGTTCTCGCGATCCAGCGACCAGGCCACGAAGAAGACGACCAGAAAGAAGACGCCGAAGGCGAGGGTCGGAAACAGCATCAGCGCGCCCCTGCCCTGCGGTCCGACCAGAGGCGGCCGGCGGTCATCAGGTCGTCGAACAGCAGGCCGGCGATCCAGTCGGCCCCGGACGGGCTGAAATGCACATGGTCGGCTCGCATCAGGCTTTCGCCGGCGATGTCGGGCAGGCTCAGGCGGTGGGCCGCGCAGGCGCCGCCCATACGCCCGCTCCAGTCCCAGTAGGCGGCGCCGGCGAACAAGGCCGCATCCCGCTGGGCCCGACGCACGGCGGCCAGCATAGGCGGCGCGCGCCAGCGACCCTCCACGTCGCCGGGACAGACCCCGCCGCCTTCGCTGCGCATCGCCTCGGGCGCACCGAGAACCAGGACGGCGGCGTGCGGCGAATACCGTCTCAGGTTCGCGATCCTGTCCTGCAGCTGTTGCGTCCAGGCGGGAATGTCCAGAGCGTCGTCGAACCCGTCATTGGTGCCATAGGCCAGGATGAACAGGGCCGCGTCACGCGCTTGATCCGGCGGCGTCAACAGGGCCGGATCGGCCAGAACGGCCCCGACCCGGCCGATGGCCATCACCCGGACGTCCCGGTCGGGAAAGGCGGCCCGCAGCCGTTCCTCAAGAGCGCCGGTGATCCATCCGGCCGCCGTATGACTGTCGCCGAACTGGACAATCCGGACGGGCGGCCCGCCGCGCGGATCCATCGTCCGGAAAAAGGGCGTCAGCGCCGCGGCCCCGCACAGGCCGCCAGGGCAGGTCACGCCAATGGGCGACGGCAGGGGGGTCCAGGGGCGGACCTGACCGGCGGCCGGGACCGCAGAGGCGGTCAGGCCCAGGACGCAGGCCGCCAGCGCCCGGGCCTTCATCCGGCCGCGCCGGCGGCGGCGGCCTGGATCCCCGCGTCGGTGCGGATGAGGCGGGCGACGGGTGCGGCGATCCTCAGATAGCCCGTCATCGACATGTGGATCCCGTCATTGGCCCGCAACAGCCGGCGCCGCCCCGAGGCGTCCGCCGGGGCGAAGGCGTCATACCGGCCTGAGGCGTCCGAAGTCAGGCCCGTCGTCGGCAGCCACGGGACCCCCAGGGCCGACATGCGCGCCTGAACCACCGCATTGATCTGTTCCGCCTTGGCATCGAAGGCCGGGCGCTTCATCCGGGGCAGGCCGACCCAATAGACCACGATGTCACGACTTCGCAGCAGGACCACCAGATCATCGACGCGCCGGGCATAGGCGGCCTTCCACTCGTCCGTGCCGAAGGCCAGGATGCGGCCGTCCAGGCTGATCGCCTGGGCGTCGTTCGTGCCGAACAGGATGACGGCCGCGTCGACGGGACGGCCGGCCCCGGCCTGGTCGGCGATCTGGCGTGTCGTCTGCGCCTGGACGTCCAGATAGTCATAGCGCGACAGACCCGTGGACACGGTGCTGAACCGCACGACCTCCACCCCCTCCACCGGTTTCAGATCGCGATAGAGGGCGGTCCAGACCCCGTCGGCCATGGAGTCGCCGAAAACCGCCACGGTCAACCGACCCCGGGCCATGCGCGCCTTCAGGGATGTGGGGGGCGTCAGGGCCGGGGACGCGGGCGCCGCGACGACGGGCGCGGAGAGACGGGTGGATCGAGACTCAGGCGACGCCGATGCCCGCGCGCCGGCGCCGAACATGAAAGTGGGGTGGCGCAGCCACGCGCGACCGTCGGGCGTCGCGGCGACCCCGATCAGCACCCCGGCCAGCAAGGCCGCCGTCAGTGTATTGATGTCCGCCTTCACGCCCGATGCGCCTCGCCCTCTCCCGGTCAACCGTCATAGCCGGTCCCGCCGCCGCCGCCACTGTCCGCGCGCCTTAAGCGAACTCGCGCACGGACCGGCTCTGGCCGTGATGTGGCTTGCCGCTGTAGCCTGTCACCGTTATGACTGGCCCCAAGCAATATTCATCAACAGATGAAATCCAGAGGACGCCCATGGGAAAGATTGTCGCTGACCCCGCCACTGCGCTGGAGGGGGTGGTTTTCGACGGCATGACCGTCATGTCCGGCGGCTTCGGCCTTTGCGGAATCCCGGAGAACCTGATCGCGGCCCTGCGGGACAGCGGCGTCAAGGGCCTGACGGTCATCTCCAACAACGCCGGGGTCGACGGCTTCGGCCTGGGCCAGCTGCTGGGCACGCGGCAGATATCCAAGATGATCTCGTCCTATGTCGGCGAGAACAAGGAGTTCGAGCGCCAGTATCTGGCCGGCGAACTGGAGCTGGAGTTCAACCCGCAAGGGACGCTCGCCGAACGCATCCGGGCCGGCGGCGCCGGCATCCCCGCTTTCTTCACCGCCACCGGCGTCGGCACCCTGGTCGCCGAAGGCAAGGAGGTCCGCGAGTTCGACGGTCGCAAATATGTCATGGAAACCGGGCTGGTGGCCGACCTGGCGATCATCAAGGCGTGGAAGGCCGACGAGCGCGGCAACCTCGTCTTCCGCAAGACGGCCCGCAACTTCAACCCGATGATGGCCACGGCCGGCAAGGTCACGGTCGTCGAGGTCGAGGAGATCGTCCCCGTCGGCTCGCTGGACCCCGACCACATCCATACGCCGGGCATCTACGTCGACCGCATCGTCCAGACCGTGTCCGAAAAGCGCATCGAACAGCGGACGGTGCGGCAACGGGAGGCCGTCTGACAGGGGTGTGGGGTGTGGGGTGTAGGGGGTGACCGAGAGGCTTTCCTCATACCGTGAGCTGACCGTCTGGCGCGACGGGATCGCGCTGGTGAAGGCCTGCTACCTCATCACCCGCACCTTTCCTAAGGACGAGCTATTTGGTCTGACGTCGCAGATCAGGCGCTCTTCAGTCTCCGTTCCCGCCAATATCGCCGAGGGATACGGCCGGGGCACTCGCAAGGATTATGTCAGGCACCTCATGATCGCGCAGGGATCGTTGAAGGAACTGGAGACGCACTTGATCATCGCCGCCGAAGTCGACTGTGCGGCGAAGAGTGACATCGAACCGGCACTAGCCCGCTGTGATAAAATCGGGCGCGGCCTCGGCGCCCTGATCCGCTCTCTCAGAGCGAAAGACGACTGAAGCTAATACTCCGCCTCACACCCCATACCCCACACCCCATCCCCCACACCCGGATCACTCCATGCCCCGCACCCGCGAACAACTGGCTGAACGCGCCGCCCAGGAGCTGCAGGACGGCTTCTACGTCAACCTGGGCATCGGCATCCCGACGCTGGTCGCCAACTACATTCCGGACGGCATGGAGGTCACCCTTCAGTCCGAGAACGGCATGCTCGGCATGGGCCCCTTCCCTTATGAGGACGAGGTCGACGCCGACCTGATCAACGCCGGGAAGCAGACGATCACGGCGATCCCGGAGTCGTCGTACTTCTCCAGCTCCGACAGCTTCGCCATGATCCGCGGCGGCCACATCAATCTGTCCATCCTGGGCGCGATGGAGGTGGCCCAGAATGGCGACATCGCCAACTGGATGATCCCCGGCAAGCTGGTGAAGGGGATGGGCGGCGCCATGGATCTGGTCGCGGGGGTCAAGCGAGTGGTCGTGGTCATGGAACACGCCAACAAGCACGGCCAGTCCAAGGTGCTGAAGACCTGCACCCTGCCCCTGACGGGCACAGGCGTGGTCAGCCGCATCATCACCGACCTGGCCACTTTCGACGTCAAGCCGGACGGGTCGGGGCTGGAGCTGATCGAGCTGGCCGACGGGGTGACGCTGGACGAGGTCGCAGCCAGGACCGAGGCCGACTATACCGTCGCGGCCTCGCTCATGGCCTGAGCGGACTCGCGCGGAACCCGAATCCGGGCCGTACCCCGGCGTCGTCACGGGCGATCCCCCTTGGCCTTGGGCGAGCGGCGGTTGATAAGCGCGGGATGTCCGTCGCCGCCGTCTATCGCGTTCTTCCGGGAGCGCCGCCTCATGAGCGGTCCCACCTGCTCAGACTGGCCACCGAAGCCCGGGATGGCGATGTCGGGACCTTCGGCGAGCCGTCGCGTCAGGCCCTCGGGGACGCAGTCGACCGCGTCCGGGCCGAGATGAGGGGTGGCGAGCTGACCGAGTGTCTGGCGGTGCTGGGACATTTGCGCAGTGGGCTGGAGGCTCTCGACCCGTCGCAGTTGTCAAAGCGTCGGGGACTGGCGGGCCTGTTCGACAGCCGCAAGCGCCGGCTTCGCGCCTTTCGCGCCCGCTTCGCCGAAACGACCCGAACCCTGTCGGAATCGCTGGACGACCTTCAGCTGAGGCGCGGCGCCATCGTCCGCCGCTCCGAGGCCGCAGAGCGGATGTGGAGCGAGCTTCGCACCGCGGTGCTGGAATTGGATGCCCATGTACTGGCCGCCGCTGCGGCGGGGGGAGAGGCCGGGGACAGTCCCCAGGCAGCCCGCGCCCGGGCGCTGGCGGCGACGCGCGATGCGGCGGTTCGCGTTCTGCCCCAGGTCCGGAGCGCCCAGAACGCCGACGCCGAGGCGGCTCGGCGGATCGGGGCGGTCTGCGACGCCCTGATGGAATGGCATATCGACTGGCGCGCCGCACTGGGCATGGACAGTCGCGACAGGCGCGGGCGCACACGGGCGCCGTCGGAGCGTTTGCGCCCGGACCGGACACGGCTGGACTCCGGCCGCGACACCACCCGCGCCATGCTGGAGGCGACGGCGCGGGAGCTGGAGTTCGCCCGCAAACGCCGGCAGGAGGCGGACGCCCGTATGGAGGCTGCGCGCCGGGCGATCTGACCTATGGGCGCGGGGCGGCTGTGTTCCCGGTCCAGTCCACCACCTGGGCATTGAGATCCGCCACGGCGGCATCGAAAGCAGCGACGATAGCGGATACGCGGTTTTCGGTTGCGGGCTGGACCACGGTGAAGGCGCGATCCTCGACCACCGAACGGTCCGGAAGGGCCGTCATCCGGCCGCGCGCCGTGATGACGACCTCGGGTATGGCGCCCGGCGCCGTGTAGCGCGCCTCGAAAGCCGTGATCTCAAGACCCAGGATCCGGTCCGCCGCGCCGACATCCCGGCCGCCGAGCAACCGGATGCGGCCTTGCCGCGCCGTGAAGGCGCCGCGCAGGCTGTCGTCCAGAAGGGTTTCGGCCGGAGAGATCCAGCGTGCGCCCTTGATGTAGGCCGCCTCGGTTCCGGTGACCCCGAGGATCCGGTCTCCGCGCGAGGCCTCCGGGAGGCTGATCCGGCGCAGGGCCACCGCCACAGGAGGCCCCGATGCCGGGACGGACATCCCGGCATCGGCGGGCGCAGTCCCGAACCGGTAGGTCTGGACGGGATCAGGGGTCGACAGCAGGGCGCAGCCGCCGAGCGCGAGGCTGACGACAAAGACAGCCGCCACGGCTTGGGCGGAACCGGGGAAACGACGGATCATGGCTGGACCTCCAGTTCACGGGACGGCGGACGGCCGATGAAATCGCGCGGGCTCGACCGGACGTCCTCGATCAGGCCCTGGAGCGAACGGGTCGCCTCGTTCAGCTCCTGGATGGTCTGGTTGAGCTGCGGCAGGCCGGTCGAGGCGAAGTCGCCGAGCGGCCGCTCAAGCCCGCTGACCGAGCGGTTCAGGGACGCAATGGTCGCCTGGGCTTCCTCCGTCGCCTTGTTGATATTGGCGATGGCCTGACGACCGTCGGTGTTGACCAGTCGACGGGCGTCGGCGCCGAGAGCCTCATACTCCACGACCGCCGCATTGGCGTTGGCGAGGGTCTCCTCAAGCTGTTGAAGCATGCCCTTGCGGGCCTCGAGCTCGGTCGTGACGGATTCGAAATTCTTCAGACTGGTCGAGAACGACCGGATGTTGTCGTCCGACATGACGCGGTTGATGCGGTTCAGGGCGTCCACGGTCTGGGCCAGGACGGTGCCGGAGCCGCTGAGCAGTTCGGCGATCGGCGAGGGCTGGCTCTGGATCACCGGCACGGCGCTGGCGGGGTACTGGGATTTCAGTAGGGCGGTGTCCGGATCGCCGGCGGTGATCTGGATGTAGTTCAGCCCTGTGATGCCCTGGGGCTCCAGCTGGGCGCGCGAGGTGACGCGCACAGGCGTGGTGCCGTTCAGCCGCACCCGGGCGATGACCTGATCACCCTTTTGCGGGTCGAGATTCAGGTCGGTGACCTCGCCGACGCGAATGCCGTTGAAGTGGACCTCGCCCCCCTCCGACAAGCCGCGCACAGGGCCGTAGAAGACGATGTCATAGACATCGTAGTCCTTGTTGAACTGCAGGCGGGCCAGCCAGATCGTGAACACCGCCAGCGCCAGCATGAGGGCGACGGTGGCGATGCCGACGGCGGCATAGTGGGCGTCTCGTTCCATCTGTCCGCCCTCCTAGGCGGCCTTGGTTGCAGCCCGGCCGCGGGGGCCGAGGAAATATTCGCGGATCCACGGATGATCGGAACGCTCGAGGTCCTGAACCGTGGCTTTCTCGACAACATGCTTGTCGGCCAGAACCGCGACCTTGTCGCAGATGGCGTAAAGACTATCGAGGTCGTGGGTGATCATGAAGACCGTCAGGCCCAGGTCGTCCGACAGGTCGCGGATCAGCTGATCGAAAGCCGCCGCCCCGATCGGGTCGAGGCCCGCCGTGGGTTCGTCAAGAAAGATGAGTTCCGGATCCAGCGCCAGGGCGCGGGCCAGTCCGACGCGTTTGCGCATTCCGCCCGAGAGTTCGGCCGGCTTCTGGTGGTGGCTCTCGGGCTTGAGGCCGACCATGGCGATCTTCATCTCGGCCAGTTCGCGGATGGTCTCGCGCGGCAGGCGTGTGTGCTCGACCAGGGGCGAGGCGACATTCTCCAGCACCGTCAGGGACGAGAACAGGGCGCCCTGCTGGAACAAGACGCCGGTGCGGCGTTCGATATCGGCGGCCTGTTCGGGCGTCAGATCGCCGGTATCGTGGCCGAACAGGCGGATCGTCCCGCCCTCGGGCTGTTTCAGACCGATAATCGAATTGAGCAGAACCGTCTTGCCGGTGCCCGAACCGCCCACCACTCCCAACACCTCGCCCCGCAGGACGTCGAGATCGAGGTCCTGATGGATGACCTGGTCTCCGAACTGGCTGAGCAGGCCCCGAACCTCGATGAGGACTTCAGCGGGCGGCGCCGGAGAGGCGGAAGCGGGCGCCGAGGCCGGCTTGCGTTTTCCCTTGACGGGCTGGACCGCTTTCACAGGTCCAGCTCCAGGAAAATCATGGCGAAGACGGCATCGAGGAAGATGATGGCGAAGATGGCCTGGACCACCGCGGCGGTCACCCGCCGGCCGAGGCTTTCGACATCGCCGGCGACCGACATGCCCTGGCGGCAGCCGATGGCGGCGATGACGACCGCAAAGACCGGCGCCTTGACCATGCCCACCATCAGGTGCGTGCCCATGTTGGGGTCCTCGCTGACCCGCTGCAGGAAGAAGGCGGGGCCGTAGGCCAGCTGGCTCCACGTCACCAGCATGCCGCCCAGAAAGCCGGCCAGCATGCCGATGAAGGTCAGCAGCGGCAGCATGACGACCATGGCCGCCAGTCGGGGAATGACCAGGGCCTGGAACGGATTGACGCCCATGACCTGCATGGCGTCCACCTCCTGGTTCATGCGCATTGACCCGATCTCGGCCGCAAAGGATGAGGCCGAGCGTCCCGCCAGCAGGATGGCGGTGATCAGCACCGCCAGCTCCCGCAGGGTCGCGACGGCCACCAGTTGCACGGTGAACACCCCGGCCCCGAACTGGGTCAGCAGATTGGCCCCGAGGAAGGCGATGACCGCGCCGATGAAGAAGTTGGTCACGGCCACGATCGGGATGGCGTCCAGTCCGGCGCGCTCGGCCTGACTGACCCATGCGGGCCACCGGATCGTCGAGGGCTTCCGCAGAGCCCCGCCGGCGGCCGTCATCAACCGCCCGAGGAAGGCCATCGACAGCACGATCTCGTGGCCGATATCGAAAACCCCCAGACCGATCTTGGCGAAGGCCCGGGTCAGGGCGTCGGGGCGTTTCGGCGGGGGGGCGCTGAGGCGCTCCAGGGTCTCGACCTTGGCGTAGATCCGTCCGGCTTCGGGGCGCGACGTCCAGGTATCCGCCGGCAAGGCCGAACTTGTCGCCTGGGCCAGGATCAGGGCGCCGGCCGTATCGAAACGGCCCAGCTCACTGACGTCGACCGCCGCGATCGATCGCCCACCGATACCGGTCTCGAGCTGGCGCACGGCCGCGCCGAGACCGGCGGTCGTCCAGTCGCCGGTCAGGCGCAGAACGGGGCCGCCCTCCCGGTCGTCGATCTGGAAATCCGCTGTCGTCATACGCCTCCAATAGCCGAGTTCGGGGCGATCGCCCACGTCCAACCGCTCTACGCAGACCAGAGCGACCCGGATCAACGCCGACGAACGGTCAAGGTTCGACGAGAGGCGACGATTCTGGTTGAATCATAGCCCTGGCCCGCTTCAGATCCGCGACAAAGGCCGCCTTTTCGCGCGCTCGCGCCTCGGGGTCCGGCAAACGAAGCAGATAGGCCGGATGCACCGTGATCACGGCCCGGGATCCATCCGCAAGCGGCAACGGTCGTCCGCGTTCCCGGGTCACGGCGACCTTGCGCGACAGAACGGAGAGCGCCGCTGTGGCGCCCAGGGCGACGATGACCCGCGGGCGGATTCGCGCCCGTTCGGCGTCCAGCCACCAGCGACAGGCCTGGACCTCGCCCGCCGTCGGCGTCTGGTGGATCCTGCGTTGGCCGCGGGCCTCGTGCTTGAAATGGCGAATGGCGTTGGTGACGAAGACGTCTGACCGGTCAATGCCGGCCTCGACCAGGGCGCCGTCCAGCATCTGACCGGCGGGGCCGACGAAGGGGCGACCGACGATATCCTCGTGATCGCCGGGCTGTTCGCCGACAATCATCAGGGAGGCATGTTCCGGCCCCTCGCCGCAGACGCCATGGGTGGCGTCGCGCCACAGCGGACATCGCCGGCACCCGTCCACCTGGTCGCGCAATTCCCCGGCAGTCACGGGCGCGGGGGCGGTCGCCGGCGTCGGGACCCGCGCCGCCGGCGCATGGGCGCGGGCCATGCGGGGGTTGGACGGCGTACTGTCTTTCACAGCCATGGCGACGGCGCGGTCCGCCGCCGCCGCGATCATGCCGGGGATCAGGGCCGCCTCGGGAAGGTTGGCCCAATAGCGTTTGGGCATCTCCGACGTCATCGCCTGAACCTTGAGACGGGCCGGGTTGAAGGTCGACGCGTAGTAGGTCTTCCAGAACCCCTCGACCTCGTCGTGCTGCGGCGCATCGTCCTGACGGGCGGGGGGACCGAAACGGAGCGCCTGGCCGTCCCAGAAGGCGGAACCGTCCGGGGTCAGGATCGACCAGCGCATGGTGGTGAACCGCGCGACGAAGAAGGGGGAGGTCCGCTCAAGCACCCGGTGTGCAGGCTCAAACCAGGCCACCCAGTTTTCCGGGTCATCGTCCACAGCCGCCTCGACGCGCCGAAAACGGACGAAGGCCTTCATCTTGTGCGATGCCCGGCTGACGTTCTTCGCCCGGCCCAGCGCATCCGCCACCCCGGGGTCGGAGACGATCCGCATCAGATCCGGCTCCTCACGCATGCGCCAGAGCAGGCGATACAGGAGATCAAACCGGTCTTCGGACCGATGCAGGACCACGCTTCGGGCGACCTCAACGAAGGCTCGCGACACCGCCAAGGGTGCATCCGCACTCGCAGCCCGGGCCGACGGCGCCGCCGCCGGGTCGAACAGACCCCCCTGGGTTTCGGAACCCGCAACGCGAAAGACCGCGTCCCGGGGGTGAACGTCAGACAGACGGAAGGCCCGGGCAGCCGCGCGCCATCCGTCGAAATCGGTCTGCGAGGCAAGGGTCGCCGTCGGCATCAGAACAGCGACAGTTGCGTCGGCTCCGGCGCGCGGACCAGCCGGCTCCTGAGATCGACGGCGTCGGTGAGGCCGCCCGGCGACCAGTCGAGCGCGGTGATGAAGGGGCGAACCTTGTCGATGCCGCGACACAGGCGGGCCACATCCTCGAGCCGGAGTTGGCGGTAGCGACGGACCTGAAGGATGCGATTGACCGACTTGACGCCGAGGCCGGGCGTGCGCAGCAAGGTCTCGCGATCAGCGCGGTTGACGTCGACCGGAAACCCGCCGCGATTGGCGAGGGCCCAGGCCAGTTTGGGATCGACGGCCAGATCCAGCATGCCGCCGGTGGCCGCGCCGGCGATCTCGGGCGCCGAGAAGCCGTAGAACCGCATCAGCCAGTCGGCCTGATAAAGCCGGTGCTCGCGCATCAACGGCGGCTTGATCAGCGGCAGGGCGGCGCTGGAATCCGGGATCGGGCTGAAGGCCGAATAATAGACGCGGCGCAGACCATAGCCTCCGTAAAGAGAGGCGCTGCGGTCCAGAATTTCGCTGTCGAGCGCTCCGTCCGCGCCGACGATCAACTGCGTACTCTGGCCCGCCGGGGCGAAGCGCGGCGGGCGGACCCGATCGGACTTCCGAGGTCTGGCCGCCTCCACCTTCAGCCGCACCTGGCCCATGGCCTTGCGGATGACGGCCGAGCTCTTCTGCGGGGCGAGCCGCGACAGGGCCTCGTCGCGCGGCAGTTCGATATTGGCCGACAGGCGGTCCGCATAGAGGCCGGCCTGCTCCACCAGAAGCGGATCGGCCTCAGGGATCAGCTTCAGGTGGATATAGCCGCGAAAATCGTGATCCTCCCGCAGGCTGCGGGCGACCCGGACAAGCGCCTCCATCGTGTAGTTGGAGGAGCGGATGATGCCCGATGACAGGAACAGACCCTCGATATAGTTCCGTCGATAGAAGTTCAGCGTCAGGTCGACGACCTCCTGAACCGAAAACCGCGCCCGCTCGACGTTCGACGACGCCCGGTTGATGCAATAGGCGCAGTCGTAGATGCAGAAGTTGGTCAACAGCACCTTCAACAGCGAGACGCAGCGACCGTCGGGAGTATAGGCGTGGCAGATGCCCATGCCCTCGGTCGAGCCGACGCCCTTGCCGCCCAACGAATTGCGCGCGCTTGTGCCTGACGAGGCGCAGGAGGCGTCGTATTTGGCGGCGTCGGCGAGCACCGCCAGCTTTCCGCGAAGATCCAGTTGAGCCATGTTCCCGTTATGTTCACTCAAACGGGAGAGGTCCAGCGTGGCCGGAAGAAAATCGTTGTTCAGCGCAGGTAGTTCAGCAGGGAGACTTCGCTGAGACGGCTGATGACCTGGGCCGAGGCCTGGATGGCGATCTCCGACAGTTTCAGGTCGGTGACAGCCTGGGCCAGATCGGCGTCGGTCCGCTTGCCGACAAGGGCGTCCAGGGCGTCGAACTGGGCGGTGTTGGAGGCGGTGATGGTCTCGACCTGTTTGGCCAGGGACCCGTTGTTGGCGACCACATTGACGACCTCGATCTTGGCGGCGTCGAGACGACCCAGTTGGGTGTTCAGAAACGTCTTCTGGGCTTCCGTGAGCCTTCCACTCAGGGGGCCGGTCGCCGGATCGTCATTGTAGGCCTGGATGTCGCGGAAAATCTGAAAGACCGTCGATCCCACGTCGTCGGCGAGAACGCCGGTCTGGATCGGCCCGGATTCCGAGAGCCGCGACATCGGCGCGAGCTGGTCATTGGCGAAAGTCGAGGCCACGTCAGGCGCAGCGGTCAGCGCCGCCAGGGTGCTCACCGACACCGGAGCCGTGTCCGTCCGGGAGCCGGCGAACAGATAGGCGCCCTGATGCCGGGCGTTCAGCGCGCCCTGGATAGCCTGGAACTGGTTGGCGATATCCTGAACCAGCGTCACGGAGGATTCGCTGGCGATGGCGTTGGCTACGGCTGTCCGCGCGTCTCCGACGGCGGCATCGACCTGGGTCAAGGCCAGATCCTGGGTCTCCAGCCGGGCGGTGACTCCCTCGCCGGCGGTAATGAAGCCCTGAATGCGCGCCTGGGCCGACTTGAAGGCGGTGAGGCTTTCCGATCCGCGGCCGAACCCGGCCAGGTCGGTGGCGTTTTTCTGCGTCGTGACCCGGTTCTGGGCGTCAGCCTGCTGGGTCTGGGCCGCCATCAGATTCAGCAGGGCCGACTGATAGCTGCCGGCGGTCGAGATGCGGGTCATCAGGTCATTCCCAGAAGGGTGTCGTACATTTCCTTGGCCGCCTGGATCATGCGCGCCGACGCATTGAACGCCTGCTGATAGGTGGTCATGGCAACCAGTTCCTCGTCCAGATTGACGCCTTCCTGGGCGCTCTGGCGAGCCCGGGCCTCGGTCTGGATGGCGGTGGCGCTTTCGGCCCGGGTTTTGGCGGCCGAGGCCCGGGCGCCGATGTCGCCGGACAGGTCCGAGGCATACCGGGCGATCGACATGAGGCCGCCGGCGGATCCGCCGCCGCCCTGGAAGTTCGCAGCATTCTGGCCCGCTGCCGCCAGACGTTCCGCGCCGCGTCCATCGCCCACGCCCAGGGCCGGCGTTCCGGCCGGCGCCGCGAGGTTCAACCGGGCCAGAGCCAGATGTTTCGGATTGGTCGTGATGTCGGACCTGACCGAGAAGCCGTCGGCGCGCGAGGCCCGGATCCCGGCCCCGATGCCGAAGAGTTCGCTGAGCGAGACGCCGGACGGCACCTGGGTGGTGTTGTCCTCGGTCACGGATACGGTCGCCGCCGGCTGGCTGTTGGCGGTGAAGGTCACGGCCCCGGTCGTCGCGTCCAGGGCGAAGACGCCATAGCGGCCAACACCGGTGATGGGGCTGTTCAGGGCGCCGAGCAATTCCGTCGCCGTGCCCGCGCCTCCCGGCACCGAAACGGTGACGTCCCGCAACCCCACGCCTTCGGCATCCGAAATGCGCAGCTTGATGGTCTCGCCGGCCGTGAACCCGTGGAGCGAGCTGGCGGTCAGCCCGACGTCATAGTTCGAGGTGCGATCGGTGACGATCAGGTCATTCAACCCGAAATAGTGTGAAAAGCCGCGCCCGGCCTTCGTGCCGGGGGTTGTGGCGTCATCGCCGATGGACACGCCGTTGGCGTTGCCGGTGGCGATGCTCAACCGGCCGTTCGTGAACGACGCGGTCGCCGCCCCGCCAAGCTGGGTATTCAGGGTCGACAGGAAGGTCGAGGGATCGGCTGCGACGCCGTTGATCGTCATGGTCGCGCCGGAGAAGACGATCTGTGCACTCGTGACGATCGCGCCGGTCGTCGGGTGGGTGACCGCGACGGTGGTCGTGCCATTGAAACCGGTCAGGGCCGTTTCCAGCGACTGGCCTACGTTGCGGCCTGTCAGGGTCGACGGGGCGGGAACCGCCGTATTGGCGTTGTGGGCGCGGTTGAGTTCGTCGGCCAGCCGCGTCATCAGCTCGCCGAGCCGCTCGGCGGCGGCCGGGGCCTCGACGTCGCGGAGTTCGATCAATCCCTTGATTTCGCCCGTCTTCAAGCCGTCGGTCAGGGACCGTTTCTGGCCGCCGGGCTCGGTGACCCAGACGTCGTCAAACGTGCTCTCGGCATTGACGGCGCCGGCCTGGCGATACTCCAGCGTCGCCGCGCCCGCCCCCGCCAGAAGCACCCCGGAACCGGTGCGGATCGACACCCCGCCGGGACCGCGCGGGGTGACGTTGATGTCCATGAGCGCGCCCAGCTGGCCGATCAAGGCGGCCTGGGTGGTCTCCACCCCGGTGGAATCGCCGCTGGTCGCGCGCGCCCGGGTGATCTCGACATTCAGCGCCTCGATCTGCTGCAGCAGATCGTTGGCCGACTGGACCGCCGTGCCAATGCGGCTGTCCGCGTCTTCGCGCACAGTCTGGATCTGGCCCGAAATACGCGAGGCTTCCTGGAAGACTGCCCCGGCCTTGTAGAGGGCCTCCTGACGAAGCGGCGACGACGAGGCGGCCTCCGAAAGGGCCGAAAAGGCGGTGAAGACCTCATCGATCCGCGAAAACAGACTGCTGTCGCCGCCCGGATCGCCGAACAGACTCTGGATCCGGTCGTAGAGTTCGTATTTCACGCCCTGGCGGCCGGCCTCGGCGCCGGCATCCAGACTTGCGGCGCGGAGGAACCGGTCGGTGGCCAGGCTGACCCGGCCGATATCGACGCCCGAGCCGATTCCCTGGGTGGTGTGGCTGACCTGTTCGGCGACCTTGCGGATATAGCCGGGCGTATTGACGTTGGCGACGTTGTCCGAAACCACGCGCAACTGCTGCTGCGCCGTCATCAACCCTGAATTGGCGATGTTGAAGATGGAGTTCAGCGACATGGGGCGCGCTCCTCATCCCCACGCGCCGCCGCCGGCTGGCCCGGCAAGACTTGCCCCCCCATTTGCGGTTTTTGCCCGGCCGTCTTCATACACCTTGCTGGCAAGGCGCTGAATTCAAAGGCTATCGCTGTGGCGGCTGCGTACATGCCGGATCACGGCGCAAGGGTCGGGCCAATCGAATGGCAGGCGCGGGGGGCGCATTGGAACCAAGGGTTCGCGCCCTGATCCCGCCGGGCAAAAAGATGGCGGCGGCACGGCAAAAAGCGCCTCCGCGCCTGACCCGCCGCCCATCGACGGATCATTTTTCATTCTTATTTTCATGCACTTAGGCTGGACTTCCCGGTTGGCCCGGCCCTTGCGACGAGGCCACCGAACCTTTTGGCGCAGCAGGCGCCGCCGAATATTCCGCCGGAACCGCCTGCGACATGACCGCCGTCTCCTCCCTTGCCGCGACTGCCGCCCTGCCTGTGTCCACAGGCGGGGTGGGCGGCGAAGCGACGGATGACGGGTCCTTCGCCGCCGTGCTGCAGCAGACTCGCGCGGTCGGGGAGGCCCAGCCCGACGGCGGGACGGCCAGAGCCCGGCCCGCGACGAAAGCACCGGCCAACGGAATTCCGACCGACAGGGCGCTGACCGACGGGGAGTCCGCCGAGGCGGCGCTGATCACGCCGGACGGACAGCCCCGGATCACCCTTCCGATGCCGGGCGCTGAAGAACCGACCCTGACGGGCGACGGGGCGGAGCGCGAAACGGCCGGGGAGCCAGACGTCGGGACGCCAGGCCGAGAGGAAAGCCCGGCAATGCTTCCGTCCATCTCCCAGGTCGCGGCGGTCCCTGCACCTGCGCCCGCAAGCCCCGCCGCCTCTGCGCCGGTCAATGAAACGCCCATCGTCGTTGCAGCGCCCGTCGCCGCAGAGACGCCTGTCGCCCGGGCCGCAGGGGTCGCCACAGACCCGGACCCTGAAGCCGTTCCCGCGTCTTCGCCTGTACCGGTTCCAGAAGCCCCTCCCGCGTCTTCGCCTGCACCGGTCACGACGGGACCGGCGATCGCCGCCGGGGCGGCCGATCGCGTGGCCGGGCCAGCGACGGCTGCCATTCAAACCGCCAGCCCCGCACCGGACGCCATGCCCGTCGAGGAGGGGCCATCCCCGTCGCCCGCCAGCGCCCCCGTCTCCGGGCAGGCGGCTGCAATCGCGCTCGCCGCCGTCGAAATCGCAACGGACGCCATCAAGGCGGGAGTTCCGACACCGGTCGCTGCCGCCATCGATGTCGCTGGCAAGCTCGCGGCAAATCTCCTGGCGCCGCCCGCAGGGCGCAAGGCCGGTCCGGAAGCGGCCCTGTCGAACGATCCTGCGGGCGCATCGACGTCGACTGCAGCGATAAAACCGGCCGTTCAGGCTTCGGTCTCGTCACCGCCGCCGACAGCCGCCCCGCCCCCCCCTTCTCCGCTTTCCGGCGCGGTCATCCGCGGAGAAACCCTTGCCGCGACCGGCTCCGGCCAGGTCGCCCCTGCGGATCCGGACGCCGGGTCTCCGGGCCTGTCGGCGCAGGTCGCCACGCAGATGGCCGCGCAATCCCAGGTCCCGGTCGCGGGCGCAGACGCCGCGAAGCCCGCTTCGCCCGCCTCGCCCATGCCAGATCTGACGCCCGGACCGAGCGAAATGGCGGACGCGCCCGAGGCGCTGTCGTCCCTGTCCCTGCAACCGGGCTCCACCGGCGGCCTGGTCTCTTCTGACGCTCCGACTGCCGCTCCGACGACCGGCCTGTCGTCCGTCGCGGTAGAGACCACGGCACAGCTGGCCGCCCAGATCGCGCGCCGGATTGAAGGCCGGTCGACCCGGTTTGAAATGGCTCTGACGCCCGACGACCTCGGTCGTGTCGACGTCAGTCTGGATATCGACGCTGACGGCGGCCTGACCGCGCGGCTGGCGTTCGACAACCCCCTGGCCGCCACCGAACTGCGGGGACGCGCCGACGAGTTGCGCCGCCAGTTGCAGGACGCCGGCTTCAACGTCGGCGCCGATTCCCTGAGCTTCTCGGAACGCGAGTCCGGTTCGTCCGGCGGGGGGTCGGACCGCCGTTTCGACCGCGACGCCGGCCGCGCCTTCGCGGGAGCCTCGCGCCTCATGGATGACCCGGGCATCGCCGATGCCGCACACGCCTGGATTCCACACTCACAGACGCCGCAAGGCGTTGATTTGAAAGTCTGACCCATGGTCGACGCCGTCTCCAACACCGCCGCTGCGACCAACACCAGCGCCGCGCGCGCGAGCCTGGGCTCGAATTTCGAAACCTTCCTGACGCTTCTGACCGCCCAGCTGAAAAACCAGGATCCGCTGTCGCCGCTGGATTCAAATGAGTTCACGGCCCAGCTGACGCAGATGACAGGGGTCGAGCAGCAGCTGCTGACCAATGACCTCCTGACCAGCCTGCTGGCGGCCCAGCAGAGCCAGGGCATGGGCGACGCCTCCAGCTATATCGGCAAGGATGTGACCGCCGTCTGGGCGGCGGACCGGCTGACCGATGGAAAGGCCAACTGGAGCTATGAACTCGGGGCGGCGGCCACCAAGGCCACGCTGCAGGTCGTGGACGGCTCCGGGAAGGTGGTCTGGACCGGCGATGCGCCGGAACTGGGCGAGGGCCAGCACGACTTCACCTGGGATGGCACGACCACCGCCGGAGGCAAGGCGGCCGACGGCGGCGTCTACAGCCTGAAGATCACCGCCGCCAACGCCGCCGGAACCGTGACCAGCCAGGTCCTGACCCAGGGCGAGGTGACCGGCGTCGAGCTCTATGACGGCCTCCCCTACCTGAATGTCGGCACCTCCATCGTCCCGCTGAGCGCCGTCATCGGCCTCAAACAGCACCTGAATTCCTGAACCCTTCCCCCTTCGTCGAGGACTGAAACATGAGCATCAACAGCGCCCTTCTCGCCGGCGTGTCCGGCCTGGCCGCCAACTCTGCGGCGATGGCGGCCATTTCCCAGAACATCGCCAATGTGAACACCGTCGGCTACAAGCGCGTGAGCGCCGAGTTCTCGACCCTGGTCAACAGCCAGGCCGGCAATGGCGGCTCTACCAGCGGGACGGGCTACTCCGCCGGCGGCGTCATCGCCTCGACCCGCAACTTCATCAGTCAACTGGGTCAGACGCAGCGCACGACCAACTCCACCGATCTGGCGATCGCCGGTCAGGGCTTCTTCGTCACCACGGAAAAGTCTGAAGGTCTGGATTCCGGCGACGCGCGGCTGTTCACCCGCGCCGGTGCGTTCCGGGTCGATGACCTTGGCTATCTGAAAAACACCGCGGGCCTGTACCTGCAAGGCTGGCCCGTCGACGCAGACGGCAACGTCTCCCTCGATCCGTCGGACCTGAACCGGCTTCGCTCGATCAACGTCGCCTCGGTGGGCGGCGCGGCCGAGGCGACCACCCGCGCCCAGTTGAACGCCAACCTCAAGTCCAGCCAGACGGTTTCGGTCGAGGCGGCAGCCGCCGGTACGGTTCCGGCCGGCGCCGGCGCCTATGATCCCGCCGCCAACTCCATGGCCCAGTACGACGCCGTCGCAGGCACCGGGGTGAAGCCCGATTTCAAGATGAACCTGCCGATCTCGGACTCCAAGGGCGGCCAGCGCAACCTGACGCTCAACCTGCTGAAGAGCTCCGTGCCGAACCAGTGGTACGCCGAGATCGTCTCGACGCCGGCCTCGGACGTTACGGCCGGCGCCCCGCTCGCCAACGGCCAGGTCAAGACCGGCATCATCGCCTTCACCCAGGACGGGCGTCTCGACGTGGCCGGCATGGCGGCCCTGGGCGCCAGCGCCCTGTTCACGGACGTCAATGACGCGACCCTGACCTTCGGCGCGTCCGATGCGGCGGCCCCGGGGGCCGGCGCGGCCAACTGGTCCGCCGGTCTGGGCATCGACGATCAGGTCATTACCCTGGACCTCAACGCCGCCGCCGGCGGTCTGACGCAGTATGACAGCGACTCCATCGTCCAGGCTGTGATCACCAATGGCACGCCCTTTGGCAGCCTGACCGGGGTAGAGATCGACGAGGAAGGCTTCGTCACCGCCAACTTCGACAACGGCGTCAGCCGCCGTATCGCCCAGGTGGCGATCGCCACCTTCCCCTCGACCGACAGCCTGACATCGGTGTCCGAGAACGCCTACCGGGTCAGCCGCGACTCCGGCACCTATAACCTCAAGGCGGCGGGGACCGGCGGCGCAGGTCTGATCGGGGCCTCGCAACTGGAGGCCTCCACTGTGGACCTGTCCGCCGAATTCACCGGCCTGATCACCACCCAGCGCGCCTATTCGGCCTCGTCAAAGATCATCACCACGGCCGACGAGATGCTGGCCGAACTGATTAACATAAAACGCTGATCGCCAATTAGTTAATCATTAGTAATCATGAATCGTCACTTCAGCATCCTTAGCCAAAGCTGTCAGGCGGCGGAGAAGTTTATCTTCTTCTTCACCACGACGCTTAAACGGCCTTTAGGCGCGACGGCCTATTGTTCACCAGACCAGTTTGGTGGGGAATGAGGCAAAAGCCCATGTTGCAAGATCGACGCCTGAACAGCAAAGGCGAACAATACGTGGTCGGACCGACAGGCACCCCGCTGACCCTGCGGGATCTTCCGCCGCCCAACACGGACCGCTGGGTCATCCGCCGCAAGGCGGAGGTCGTGGCGGCCGTCCGGGGCGGGCTCCTGAGCCTGGAAGACGCGCTTGAGAAATACCGTCTGACGGCCGAGGAGTTCCTCGCCTGGCAGAAGGCCATCGACAAATGGGGCATGCAGGGTCTGCGCACGACGCGGATCCAGACCTACCGCTCCTGAATCCCGGGCCCCGGGACGCAAAATGACGGCCCCGTCGCCAGGCGGGGCCGTTTTCAATTGCAGCGAAAGGCTCTCAGCCTGCGGTCGCGCGGTTGGCGCACAGGCCGGCGATTTCCCATCCGGCGACCAGCTGGAGGAGGTCCAGCAAATAGTTGTAGTCAGACTCCATCTGGTCGGCCGGCCAGGTGACCGGCGCAGAGTCCGGGCCTGCGGCAGCGGTCAATGTGGCGCCGGACGCCAGGGCGTCGAACCACCGGCGGTCCGTCCCCTCTTCAGGCTCCTCGTCCGGCTGGCCGCGAACGATGGTGAAGCGACCGCCCTCGATCGAACCGAAAGCGCCGCTCAGCCTCGTGTCCAGCGTCGTCGCCGGGTCAGGGGCGATCGACAGGGTAATGCGATCCACAGCCGGCCGGTGCGGTACAAATTCGGACACGATGGTCAGCACGACTTCCGGGGTTTCGGAGACACGCCATGTCAGCTCGCCCCGATAGCCGCGATCCGCGCCGCGCGAGGTGATCCGGCCGCGCCCCTGGCCGATCTCTCCATCCAGACCGCAGACCGGAATGGCCGCAGGCGACGCCGGAGCGGGCGTGACCGCGGGCCCCGGCGTCTGGGTCCGGATCATCACGCGCGGGCGCTCAGCCGCCGTCGATGTCGACGGGGCGATCAGGCCCGGAAAACCGGAAACCAGGGCGACCAGAGAAACGAACAGCCTGTTCGACAACAGGAATCCCACCTTGAAACACGAAACGCCGTCTGACCAGGCCGGCTGCAAATATCTGGCCGGGTCCGGCGGATTTGTCCATCAGACGTCGGCCCCTCGAAATCCCCCGACTCAACGCCTAGATTATGGCCATGACGCTTGTGGAGCCCCTCGCCTGCCCGATCCCGGACATCGCCCCGATGTCGTCGCCGGCCGACATGGACGCGGCGGTCGAGAGCGCGCGCCGGGCGGTCGGCCTGCCGGTCGGGTCGCGGGTGGTCGCGGCCATGTCGGGCGGGGTAGACTCCACCGTGGTTGCGGCCCTGCTGCACAAGGCCGGCTACGAGGTCGTCGGCGTGACGCTGCAGCTCTATGACCATGGTGCGGCGCTGAAGAAAAAGGGCGCCTGCTGCGCCGGTCAGGACATTCATGACGCCCGACTGGCCGCCGAGACCCTGGGCATTCCCCACTATGTGCTGGACTATGAAAGCCGGTTCCGGGATGCGGTGATCGACCAGTTCGCCGACGACTATCTGCGGGGCCGCACCCCGGTGCCCTGCATCCGCTGCAACCAGACGGTCAAGTTCCGCGACCTGCTGGATGTGGCCCGCGATCTGGGCGCCGCGGCCATGGCGACCGGGCACTATGTCCGTCGGGCGGTCGGCCCGACCGGCCGGCCGCAGATGAGAAAGGCGATCGATCCGTCGCGCGACCAGTCCTATTTCCTGTTCGCCACCACCCCGGACCAGCTCGACTATCTGCGCTTCCCGCTCGCGGATCTGGAGAAGCCCCAGGTGCGCGGCGTGGCCGCCGCCCTGGGTCTGAACATCGCCGCCAAGCCGGACAGCCAGGACATCTGTTTCGTGCCCTCGGGCGACTATCGCACCCTGATCGACCGGCTGCGGCCCGAAGGGCGGCAGGCGGGAAAGATCGTCCATACGGACGGGCGGGTTCTGGGCGACCACGACGGCATCACGGACTATACCATCGGCCAGCGCCGCGGGCTCAACGTCGCCGTGGGCGAGCCCCTGTTCGTCACGAAGCTGGAGCCCGAGACGCGCCGCGTCGTGGTCGGCCCGCGCGAGGCCTTGCTGACCGCGTCCCTGACGCTGGGCGAAACCAACTGGCTGGGCGACCAGCCGACCCTTGAGGACGCCGCCCGCGAAGGCGCGGCGGTGCTGGCCCGTGTGCGCTCGACCCGCCCGCCCTCCCCGGCCCGACTGACCCTCGAGGGCGACGTGGTCGGGGTGACGTTCCAGATCGGCGAGGAAGGCGTGGCGCCGGGTCAGGCCTGCGCCCTTTATGACCCCGCCGACCCCGACCGCCTGCTGGGCGGGGGCTTCATCACGGGCACCACCGCCGTTGCCTGAGACGCCTGTGGCCGACCCAGGCGGCGATCCGCTGCACCTGCATACGCGGGGCGGCCTGCCGGACGACATGCGGGTGCTTCTGGCCGACTACCCCCGGGCGCGCTGGGGCGAGCCGGGCCTGGCGGGGATGGCTCGCTTCTGGCTGGACATCCACGACGACTTCCGGCGCCACCATGCGCATATGGCGGCTGTCGCCGACCATTCGCGCGGGGATCAGACGGACCTGCGCGACCTGCATGGCCGGCTGATCCCCACGGTGCAGCAGTTCCTGCAGCATCTGGACGCCCACCACAGGATCGAGAGCGGTCAGTATTTCCCGGTCTTCCGCCGGGTCGAGCCCCGTATCGCCCATGGGGTGGACCTGCTCGACCGCGACCATGATGTCGTTCATGAGGACATCGACCGGCTGTTCAAGGCCGCCGTCGCCTTCCATCAGGGGATTCAGACCGGTGCGGCGGACACCCGCGACAGGGCGATGATGCTGGCGGACGTCATCGGGACTGCAGGTCCGCGGCTCCGGCGCCACCTCGACGACGAGGAGGAGATCGTCATCCCCCTTATCGCCACGCGAGGCGACGAGCTCGGCTGAGAGGCGACTGTCGGGCGCGACGACGCTGCCTTCAGGCCGCCTCGTCCTTGGGCATCACTTCACCCACGGTCGGGCAGTCGGCGGTGCGACGGGTCTCGATATCGCGCCGTTTGACGATCTCGCCGCAGCAGGAACAGGCCAGACGCGGTGAAAGCTCGGCTCCGCAGGTCGTGTGGCGGAAGCTGACGCCCGGGTCGACGTCGCAATACAGATGCTTCGATCCCCATCCATGCAGGGTGAGCAGCACGTCCGACAGGTCGCGCCCCTTCTGCGTCAGGACATACTCATTGCGCGGCGGACGTTCCGAGTACAGGCGCGGCTCCAGCACCCCGTGCTGGACCAGGCTTTTCAGCCGCGAGGCCAGGACGTTGCGGGCTACGCCCAGTTGCTCCTGCCACTGCTCGAAGCGGGTCGTTCCATTGAAGGCGTCGCGGATGACGAGCAGGGTCCACGGATCGCCGATGACCTCCAGGGTCGCGGCGATGGAACAGCTCTGTTTGGAATAGTCAGCGGTGCGGCCCATTCCGGGAAAGTGACCCGGCGTCAGGCTTTTGGCAAGTGGGTTGCCAAAGGGAACGGTCCGGGTCAGTCTTGTTTCGCAACGCATTGGGGCATTCCGGCCTCCGGGCGGCTGCATTCCTCGACTTGCGGGCAGGAGCCGGGCTTCCGCCCGCCTTCCTGTGACGGTATCGGACGCGGATGACGCTTCAGACCCTGAATGACGCCCTGACCCTGACCCCCGATGACGAGGGCCGGCTTTCCGCCGTGCTGACCGGGGACTTCTCCAACGGCCCGATCAGCGCGCCGCCCGAGAAGGGCTTTCCGTTCGGCGGGTTGATGGCGGCCCTCTGCGCGCGTGCGATGCGGCAGGGCCTGGGCCTGGCGGCGCCGCTGCGCAGCCTGTCCATCCAGTATCTGGCAGCGCCCGCCTATGGCCCGCCGGTGGCCCTGACGCCCCGGTTGCTGCGGGGCGGACGAACGATCGCCTATACGGCGCTGGAAGTGCTCCAGGGAGAGCGGCTGACCCATCACGCCCAGGCGACATGGGGAGACGACGACGACAGTGCGTCCGCCGTACCCGTCCTGACCGCGCCGCCCCCGCCGCTGGACAGTCTGGACCCGCGCCGGACCCTGTCCGGGCCCATGGCGCCGCGTTTTTCCCAACACGTCGAATACCGGTTCGAAACCGGGCCGAACCTGCTGGGCGGCAAATCGGGGCCAGAGGCGGTCGAACGTCTGTGGATGCGGACAACAGACGGCGCGCCGCTGGATGAGCTGCGTCTCTGCTATCTGATGGACGCCCTCTATCCGCCGGCCTGGACAGCCGCGACCTCCCCCCTGCGGATGGCGACCGTAGACCTGCGCTACGACATCCTGGCGGATCCGTCGCCGGAGACGGCGCCCGACGGATGGGCCTTTTTCGAGTTCCGGATGCTGGACCTCGGCAAGGGCTGGACGGTGGACGACCTGACCGTCTGGGGCGCGGACGGCACGGCCCTGGCCATCGGACGCCAGCGGCGCAAGGTTGCAGCGATCCGGGCCGCCGACCGAGGCTGACATCGACCGCTTGCATCCCCGGCCGCGAGCGCCGATCTGACACCCGAACAGCAAGGATCCTGCCCATGACCGCCCATGACCCTGTCGTCATCGTCGCCTTCGCCCGCACGCCCATGGGCGGCTTTCAGGGGGCGCTGTCCGGGGTGAAGGCTACGGATCTGGGCGCCACGGCCGTCCGGGCCGCCGTCGAGCGCGCGGGCGTGCCGCCGGAGAAGGTCGACCAGATCTATATGGGCTGCGTCCTCCCCGCCGGCCTCGGCCAGGCCCCGGCGCGGCAGGCGGCCATCGGCGCAGGTCTGGGCCTGCACGTCGAGGCGACGACCGTGAACAAGATGTGCGGATCGGGCCTTCAGGCCGTGATGATGGCCGCAGATTCGATCCGCGCCGGATCGGCCGACATCATCGTCGCGGGCGGCATGGAGTCGATGACCGGCGCCCCCTATCTGATGAACAAGCATCGCGGCGGCGCCCGTATCGGCCATGACGTTATCGTCGACAGCATGATGATGGACGGACTGGAAGACGCCTATTCTCCCGGCAAGCCGATGGGCGCCTTCGCCGAGGATGCGGCCCGGTCCTACCAGTTCACCCGCGAGGCCCAGGACGCCTATGCCGTCGAGAGCCTGACCCGCGCCTCGGCCGCCATCGCCTCCGGCGCCTTCGCCGCCGAGATCACGCCTGTCGAGGTCAAGACCCGCAAGGGCGTCGAGACCGTCTCCGTCGACGAACAGCCCGGCAAGGCCATGCCCGAGAAGATCCCGACGCTGAAGCCCGCCTTTGACAGGGACGGCACGATCACGGCCGCCTCTTCCGCCTCGATCTCGGACGGCGCCGCCGCCCTGGTGTTGACGCGAGAGAGCGTGGCGCGGGCGATGCATCTGCCGGTCATCGCCCGGATCGTCGGCCACGCCGCCCACGCCCATGAGCCGGGCCTGTTCACCACCGCCCCGGTGCCGGCCATTCAGAAGGCGTTGAAGAAGGCCGGCTGGAGCGTCGAGGACGTCGATCTGTGGGAGGTCAACGAGGCCTTCGCCGTGGTGCCGATGATCGCCATGCATGACCTGGGCATCGATCACGCGAAGCTGAATGTGAACGGCGGCGCCACGGCCCTGGGCCACCCGATCGGGGCCTCGGGCGCGCGGGTGCTGGCCACCCTGCTGGGCGCCTTGCAGGCGCGGGGCGGCACGAAGGGCGTAGCGTCCCTCTGCATCGGCGGCGGCGAGGCCGTGGCCCTGGCGGTCGAGCTGGCCTGAGGTCAGTCCGGCATTCCGGTCAGCCAGCGATACTGGTTGCGGCTGCGGCGCTCCAGTTCGGTCCGCCGCTCTGACCGTTCCCGCGCAAAGGACGCCCGGATGGCGCCAAAGCTCATGGTCGAGAGAATGTGGGCGTCGAGGCGGTCGACCGTCTCGGCGCCCGGCATGGCGGACAGGAGCCGCCAGGTCGTCTCCCCCCGCGCCACGCGGGCCGCAAGCAGCCCCTCCTGAAGCTGGGCGTCGCGCCCCCCGGCGCCAAGCAGTTCCACGATCGCCAGCATGGTCGGCTCTGGCGCGCCGTCGGGCGCGAAGGTCGAGGCGGCGAAGCCGCTGGCCACCGCCCCGACGCTGACCGAACCGGCCGTGAGGCTATCGAGAGACGGCTGGCGCAACAGGTCGGCCAACAACGCCTCGAACGCGCCCCGGACCAGGGCGGCGCGGGTTGGAAAGGGTCCTGTGACGGCCGCCAGCGACACGCCGGCCTCCTTCGCGACGGCCCGATGGGTCAGGCCCCCGAGTCCCTGCCGGCCCAGAATCGCCACCGCGCCCGGAAGCAGTCCGGCGCCGCGAGGATCGGCGGGCGGTGGCGAAGACCGGTTGCGAAGGGCCTGACGCCAGCCGTCCCAGCCCGCCGACACAGACAGGTCGGCGACGCGGGAGGAAAACCTGAGGCAGGTCTCGCTGAACCAGGCCCGTTGTTCGGGATGGGTCGACCGGTGATTGTGCAGGGTCGCCATACCGTCGGCGAAGTCGGCCGCAAGACCCGCGCGATCCCCGGACAGGCCGAAGGCGTGCAGAACCCGGGCCCAGAAGGCTTCCGCCGCCTCGCACTCCTGACGGGCCAGGGCCTGACGCAGAGGCGAGCGGGCGACGTCCAGACCCAGTTCGCGCAGGACTGACCGCACCGGCGCCTCCGCGCAGGCATAGTCCTCGAGAGCGACCGTCAACCAGGCCGGGAAGGCCTCCGCGGGGGCGGTGGCCGCCAGAACGGGCGCCCAGCGCTCGCGCCAGGCTGTCGCCCGCGCATGGGCGAGGCTGAACGTCGCCGTCAGCAGCCCGTCGCTGCCGCCGAAATGGTAGTTCACGCCCGACGCCTTGACGCCCGACAACTCACCCACCGCCCGGGACGTGACGCCGTGGGCGCCCGTCTCCGTCATGAGCGCAAAGGCGGCCTCGGTCAGGCGATTCTGGGCGGCGTGGCTGGACAAGTCCCGAGAATGCTCAGGATTCCGGAACGATGACAACCAGGCGGATCAAATTTGGACAATCGTTCGAATTTGGAATCAAAAAACCTCGGTCCAGACACCGTTGTACAAATAATGCTTATTATTTCGCTACTTAATATTGGTACACGGATTTGTCGCAGGAGAGTTGCAGAAAACATACGTTCGAATTGTAGGCAAGTCCAAGGCCCGGCCCGGGCAGGGGGAACAGCCATGAACTACCGACACCTCAATCGCAGCTCGACGCTGCTGGCGGGCGCCGCCCTGTCCATCATGTCGACCGCAGCCCTGGCGACACCGGTCTCGGCCCAGACCTCCGGGTCGCCCGAGGACCCGACGGCGGTCGACGAGATCGTGGTCACCGGCTCTCCCATCGTCGGCAGCCAGGCCGCCGCGATCCGGCGCCAGCGCAACGCCGACAACATCATCAATGTCATCGCTGCGGACACCGTCGGCCAGTTTCCCGACCAGAACGCGGCCGCCGCCCTTTCGCGCCTGCCGGCCGTCGCGGTCCAGCGCGACCAGGGCCAGGAACGTTACCTCCAGATCCGCGGCGCCCCGAACCGCTGGACCAGCGTGTCCATCGACGGCATCAATGTCATCGGCGTGGATGAGGGCGGCACCCAGCGCGCCTTCCGTTTCGACGCCGTCCCGGCCGTCATCCTGAGCGCGCTCGAGGTCAACAAGTCGCTGACGCCGGACCTGTCCGCCGAGGCCATTGTGGCCCGGGTCAACCTGCGCACCTTCAGCGCCTTCGATCACCGCGGCCTGAACGTCCAGGGCGACGTCGGCGCCGGCGAGATGGTTCTGGGCGGCGGCAAGCAGGAGCAGTATTCGCTGCGCGGTTCCTGGTCCGGCGAGAAGCTGGGCGTGATCGCGGCGGTCTCCCACTATCTGCGGGACCAGACCACCGACAACCGCGAAACCACCTATGACGCGGCCGGCCTGCCGACGGTGCTGGACTTCCGCAACTACGTCCTTGAACGGGAAAGCAACGGCGGAATCCTGGGTGCGGAATACCGGATCAACGACGATCACCGGCTGTTCGCCAAAACCCTCTACACCGAGTTCAACGACAATGAGGAGCGCAACCAGTATGTGTTCCAGATCGGGTCGGCGCTGGGCGGTACGCGGACAGCAACCTCGGGCGACCTGGTCGGCGTGCCCGTCCGGGGGACGGCCAACGACGGCTACTACGCCAACAACAACTGGATCAGCACCCTGGGCGGCGACCACCGGCTGGGCGGCTGGGACGTCGAATGGCGGCTGAACTACACCGAGACCGAGAACACCACCGACCTGCCGCTGGTGCTGTCGCAACAGGCCAGTTCGGCCCAGCGCTTCGCCCTCCGCTACGATCGTTCGGATGTGAACTTCCCGATCCTCTCGCTGGCGACCCAGGTCCCGGGCGCCACACCGGGCAGTTTTGTGCGGGGCGCGGATCTGGCGGCCCTCACCCCCTCGGCCTTCTCGCTGAACCTCGTCCTGCCCCTGGCCTCGGCCGTGGAATCCAATGCCCTGATCTACAAGGCCGACGCCCGTCGCGACGTCGTCTTCGGCGGCCGCGATGTCCAGCTGGCCTTCGGCGCCCAGTATGACGACCGCGAGGTCGAGGGCTCCATTCTGAGCGGATCGGCCCCGACCGTGGTGCTCACCGCCCTGCTGCCCCGCGTCGGCCGCAGCTTCACCTATGCCGACTATCTGACCGACCGTCGCTGGGACACCGGCTTCGCCAGCGGCCTGAACCTGTTCTATCTCGACAACAAGGCGATGCGCCGTGACGTCGAGGCAGGGCTGGATGCGCTGGGCGCGGCAGGCCTTTACAACCCCGCCAACAACATCAGCCCCGCCGATCGCTACACGATCAACGAAAAACTGCTGGCGGCCTATGGCTCGGCCAGGGTCCAGTTCGGGCCCGCCCAGGTCGTGGCCGGCCTGCGGGTCGAGCGCCTGGACCAGGACATCGACGGCTTCCTCCGTGTCGGGACGACCAACACCCCGCTGTCGGTCTCCAATGAGGACACCGACCTCTTCCCCAGCGTGAACCTGAAGGTCGACGTCAATGAGGACGTGGTCTTCCGACTGGCCTTCGCCACCGGCATTTCACGTCCCTCCTTCGGCACCATCCGCGCCGGCGCCGCCGTCAACGACATCTCGCGCACCATTTCCGGCGGCAATCCGACGCTGGAGCCGGAACGCACCCGGGGCGGCGACGTCTCTCTGGAACGCTATCTGCCGGGCCAGGGCGTCGTCTCGATCGGCGGCTTCTATCGCCAGGTCGACAACGTCCTGTACGACGCCAGCGCCCCGGTCACCGGAGACCTGTATGACGTCGCCGGCATTGATCGCACGGGCTATGTCTTCACCTCGACCCGCAACGGCGACGAGGGCCGGCTGTACGGGCTGGAACTGGCCTATTCGCAACAGTTCGTCTTCCTGCCCGGCTGGCTCTCGGGCTTCGGCTTCCAGGGCAACGTCACCCTGCTGGACGGCGAGTTCGAAACCGGAGACGGCCGTACCGCCGACTTCCCCGGCACGTCCAGGACCATCACCAACACCTCGATCTACTATGAGGACTTCGGCCTGTCGGCCCGGCTCAGCTATCAGTGGCGCGACGACTGGATCGACACCCTGAACAGCCTGGGCAGCGGCGAATACCGCAAGGGCTATGAAAGCCTGGACCTGTCGCTGCGCTATGCGGTCAACGACAACCTGTCGGTGTTCCTGGACGGCAACAACCTGACCGACGAGGTCTATATCGCCTATGAGGGCGATCTGGATCATCCCAGCGAGGTCGAACAGATCGGCCAGCGCTGGATGGCCGGCGTCCGGTTCAACTTCTGATGACCGCCCTTCCCCCATCCAGCCGGAGACTGACCGTGAATCGCATGTTCATCGCGGCTGCCGTCGCCCTCAGCCTGTCCTGTACCGGTCTGGCCGGCCAGGTCGCCGCACAGGTCCCCGCCCCGACCGGCGACAGCGCCGTCCTGGCTCCCCGCATCGTGCCGCTGGAAGGCGTACAGAATTTCCGCGACATCGGCGGCTATCGCACCACGGATGGCCGTCGGGTGAAATGGGGCCTGATCTTCCGTTCGGCGGAGCTGTCGCACCTGACCCCTGACGATCTGATCAAGGTCGCCGGACTGAACATCGAGAGCGTTCATGACCTGCGGTCGGTCGAGGAACGCCAGGCCGAGCCGACCGCCTGGACCGGGCCGGACGCCCCGCGCGTCGTGGCCCATGACTATGTGATGGACATGTCGGGCATGGGCGCGCTGTTCCGCGGAGCCCTCACCGCCGAGCGGGCGCGCGACGCCTTCGCCGCCATGTATCCGGGGATGCTGGAGATGCAGCGTCCCCAAGAAACCGCCCTGTTCGAGGACCTGCTGGAGGGCGAGGGCGCGACCTTGTACCACTGCACGGCGGGCAAGGACCGCACCGGCCTGGCCACGGCCCTGATCCTCTCGGCCCTGGGCGTGCCGCGCGAAACCATCCTTTATGACTATGAGCTGTCCAACCGCCATTTCACCGGCGGGGTCGGGGCGCGTGACGGCGAGGCCAATCAGGCGAACGCCGCCTTCGCCCAACTGCCGCCCGAGGTGATCGCCGTCTTCATGGGCGTGGACGCCCGCTATCTGCGCACCGTGTTCGACCAGATCGACAGCCAGTACGGATCGGTCGAGGCCTATCTGGACCAGAAGCTGGGCGTCGACGCAGCCGATCTCGCTCGGCTTCGCAGTCTCTACACCGAATAGACGCCCGGCGGCCGGCTTCAGATCGACTGGACGATCTTCTCGATCCGGGCGGCGACGGCGTTCAGGGCCTCGGCCACGCCGTCCGGCGCGGCCGGATGCAGGGCCGGCGGCGCAGGGGCGGGCTCGCCGCTCTGGAGCGCCAGCCGGGCCTCATGCAGTTGGTCGGCCAGCAGCAGGGCCGCCATCAGGAACAGCTTCAGGTCGCCGACCTGGCCTACGTCCTCGGCGACCGACCGCACGTGGGCGTCAATTTCCTTGGACAGGATGCGCACCCGCTCCTCCTGACCATCGGCGCAACCCACGGAATAGGGACGGCCGTTTACGTCCACAGTGACGGTGGCCATCAGTCTTCCCCATCCTCGGCATCGAGGTCGTCGCGATCGTCGACTTCGGGTTCGGCTTCGTCGCCATCCTCTCGAAGCATGGCGGCGCGCAGCTCCTCGATGGCGCGGCCAAGCGCATGGGAGGCGTCCTTCCCTGCCGCCTCCAGTTCGGCGATCCGACCCTGAAGTCCCGCCCCGGACACGCCGTCCACGGACGGAATCGCGAACAGGTCGTCGTCGTCCAGCGGACGCGCCGTCGCCGGCCGCGCCTTGAGGTCGTTCACCTTGCGCTCCAGCGCCGCCAGCGCCCGATCAATGCGGGCCCGTGCGGCCGTCGTGGCGTCTGCCATCCGTATTCCTCCAGATTTCATATAGAACCCGCCCGCGCGCCGGGGTAAAGCGGCGCCGCGCCATTTCAACATCTTCCGCCCCGAGGCCCCCCTTCATGACCGTCGCCAAGTCCGATTCCGCCAAGGCCCCCGTCAAGCCCGGCGTCAGGCAGATGGCCGATGCGATCCGCGTCCTGGCCATGGATGGCGTGGAGAAGGCGAAGAGCGGCCACCCCGGCATGCCGATGGGTATGGCCGATGTGGCGACGGTGCTGTTCTCGAAATTCCTCAAGTTTGATGCGTCGCGTCCCGACTGGGCCGACCGCGACCGCTTCATCCTGTCGGCGGGCCACGGCTCGATGCTGATCTACGCCCTGCTGCACCTGACCGGATACAAGGCCGCGACCAAGGAAGAACTGTCGAACTTCCGCCAGTGGGGCTCCAGGACCGCCGGCCACCCCGAATACGGCCACATGCCCGGCGTCGAGGTCACCACCGGCCCCCTGGGTCAGGGCCTGGCGACCTCCATCGGCTTCGCCCTGGCCGAGCGTCACCTCGCGGCCAAATACGGCGAGGACCTGGTCGATCACCGCACCTGGGTCATCGCCGGGGACGGCTGTCTGATGGAAGGCGTGTCGCAGGAGGCCATCGCCCTGGCCGGCCGCTACCAGTTGAGCAAGCTGACTGTCCTGTGGGACGACAACGAGATCACCATCGACGGCAAGGTGTCCCTGTCCGACGCCACCGACCAGAAGGGCCGCTTCAAGGCCGCCGGCTGGGCGGTCAAGGCCATCGACGGCCACGACGCCGACGCCATCAAGGCCGCGTTGAAATGGGCCACGAAACAGGACCGCCCGACCCTGATCGCCTGCAAGACCAGGATCGGTCGCGGCGCCGCGACCATGGAGGGCAGCCACAAGACCCACGGCGCCGCCCTGGGCGCCGCCGAGGTCGCCGCCACCCGGCTTGGCCTGTCGTGGACGCACGAGCCTTTCGAGATGCCGGAGACGATCCTGTCGGCCTGGCGCAAGGTCGGGCGTCGCGGCGCCAGGGACCGCAAGGCCTGGGAAGCCCGTCTCGCCGCCTCGAAGCAGGCGACCGACTTCACCCGCGCCATGAAGGGCGACCTGCCCGAGGGCGCCTTCGACGCCCTGAACGCCAGGATCGCCGAACTGATCGAGACCCGGCCGGCCCAGGCCACGCGCCAGTCGTCAGGTGCGGCGCTCGACCAGCTGTTCGCCGCCATCCCCGAGCTGGTCGGCGGCTCGGCCGACCTGACCGGTTCGAACAACACCTTCGTCGCCGGCACCCCCATCCTGGACGCGCCGTCCTATGAAGGCCGCTACGTCAACTGGGGCATCCGCGAGTTCGGCATGGCCGCGGCCATGAACGGCCTGGCCTTGCACGGCGGGATCATCCCCTACGGCGGCACCTTCATGGTCTTCTCGGACTACAGCCGCCCGGCCATCCGTCTGGGCGCCCTGATGGGGGTCCGCGCCATCCACGTCCTGACCCACGACTCCATCGGCCTGGGCGAGGACGGCCCCACCCACCAGCCGGTCGAACACCTGGCCGCCCTGCGCGCCATCCCCAACCTGCTGGTCTTCCGCCCCGCCGACACGGTCGAGGCCATGGAATGCTGGAAGATCGCGCTGGAGACCCGGACCTCGCCCTCGGCCATGGCCCTGTCGCGCCAGAAGACCCCGGCCGTCCGCACCGTCGCCTCGACCGAGAACCTCTCGGCCAAGGGCGCCTACGAGATCAAGCCCGCGTCGGCCGAGGCCAAGGCCACCCTGTTCGGCACCGGCACGGAACTGGCCCTGGCCCTGAAGGCCGCCGAAACCCTCGAGGCCGAAGGCGTCCCGACCCGCGTCGTCTCCGTCCCCTGTTTCGAACTGTTCGAACAACAGGACGCCGCCTACCGCGCCTCGGTCATCGGCCGCGGCACGATCCGCGTCGCCGTCGAGGCCGCCATCAAACAGGGCTGGGAAGGCTTCATCGGCGAGGACGGCGCCTTCATCGGCATGACCGGCTTCGGCGCCTCCGCCCCCGCCGAAGTCCTCTACGACAAGTTCGGCATCACCGCCGACGCGGTGGTCGCGGCGGTCAAGGCGCGGCTGTAGTCTTCGTCATCCTCCGGCAAGCCGCGAAGCGGCGCAGACCGGGGGACCCAGCGGCGCGCGAGAGCGCGAACCTGTCGCGCACGCTGGCCGTTGGTCTTGTTGAACCATTTCGCCTTCGGCGCCGCTGGGTCCCCCGGTCTCGCTGCGCTCGCCGGAGGATGACGAAAGGAACACGTCGATGAAACTCGGCACCCCCCTCTCCGACACCGCCGTCCGCGTCATGCTTCTCGGCTCGGGCGAACTGGGCAAGGAGGTCGCCATCGAGCTTCAGCGGCTGGGTGTCGAGGTGATCGCCGTCGATCGCTATCCCAACGCCCCCGCCATGCAGGTCGCCCACCGCAGCCACGTCATCCCGATGACCGACCCCCAGGTCCTGAACGGCGTCATCCTGGCCGAGGCCCCGCACATCATCGTGCCCGAGATCGAGGCCATCGCCACCGAGGTCCTGGCCGATATCGAGGCCGCCGGCCTGGCCGTGGTCATCCCCACCGCCCGCGCCGTCCAGCTGACCATGAACCGCGAGGGCATCCGCCGCCTGGCCGCCGAGGAACTGGGCCTGCCCACCAGCCCCTACGCCTTCGCGGGTTCGGCCGAGGAACTGGCCGCCGGCGCCGAGACCGTCGGCTACCCCTGTTTCGTCAAGCCGGTCATGTCCTCATCCGGCAAGGGGCAATCCTTCGTCGAAAGCCCCGATGAAATCGCCGACGCCTGGACCTATGCGCAGGACAGCGGCCGGGTCGCCGGCGCCCGCGTCATCGTCGAGGGCCGCATCGACTTCGATTTCGAGATCACGCTTCTGACCGTCCGCTCGCGCGCAGCCGACGGCTCGACCCGCAGGGACTTCTGCGCCCCCATCGGCCACCGCCAGGTCAAGGGCGACTATGTCGAGAGCTGGCAGCCCCAGGCCATGACCCCCGCCGCCCTCGCCGCCTCGCAAGACATCGCCGGCAAGGTCACGGACGCCCTGGGCGGTCTCGGCGTCTTCGGCGTCGAACTGTTCGTCAAGGGCGACCAGGTCTGGTTCTCGGAAGTGTCGCCCCGACCGCACGATACGGGACTGGTGACCCTGGTCAGCCAGAGCCAGAGCGAGTTCGCCCTGCACGCCCGCGCCATTCTCGGCCTGCCCGTCGACGTAAGTCAGGGCGAACCCTCGGCCAGCGCCGTCATCTATGGCGGCATGGACGCACAGGGGATTGCCTTTGAGGGCGTCGCCGAGGCCTTGTCCGTGCCGACTGCCGAGCTGCGGCTGTTCGGCAAGCCCGAGGCTTTTGAGCGCCGCCGGATGGGCGTGGCCCTGGCGCGCGGCGCAACGGTGGAAGAGGCCCGCGATCGCGCCCTCGACGCCTCAGGGCGCGTCCGGCCCGTTCGCAGTTAGGAGGCCTGCGGCTCCGCCGGTCGAGGACGGCGACGCCTGCAAGGCCAGGATCGCCGCATCCAGGGCCACGTCGCGGCCGATTCGACGATCCTCCGCGGTGGCGATGGCCGGGATATCGGGGGTGACGCCGCGCTTCTCCAGCCGGATTCCGCCGGCGGTGACGAAGTCGGCGCGGCTGAGCGTCAGACGGCCGCCGTCCGGCAAGGGTGCGTCCTGCGAGATCAGCACGGCCCCCGGGGTCTTTTCACCGACGACGATGGCGCGACCGGCTTCCTGAAGCGCCGCCGGGGTCAGTTCAGCGGCGCTGCGGCTGGCGCCGTCAACCAGAATCGCCAGGGCGTTGGGCGCGGGCGTCTTCAGATCGCCGCACCCCGGGCGGATCGTCATGGGGACGGGGCGGCCCGAGCGGGTGGTGCGCACCGCCCATCTGGACCGGTCCGGCAGGAAACAGGACAGGACGGCGTCGGCCTCCCGCAGCAGGCCGCCGGGGTTGGCCCTCAGATCGACGATGACCTCGGTCTCCGGAGACACCTCTGACAGGCGATCGCCCATCCAGTCGCCGAGGCCGGGCTCGAACCCCTCGACGCGCAGCACCAGCACGCCCGGCCGCGTGGCGTCGGCGGCGAACACCGGCGACGGCTCCATGATGCGCGGCACAACGGTCAAGGGCCGGACGACATCCGCCTCGTCGATAAAATCGAGGGTCAGGGCCTGGCCGTCGACCAGCACATGGTCCAGACTCCAGCCGTTCGGGGTCGTCTTCAGCCGCCAGCCGACCTCGACGCCCGCCGCCTCCGCCGGCGACCCGGCGCGGACGCGCTCTATCCGGTATTCGCCCTCCGTTTCGGCGTGGAGGGTCACGCCCAGAACCGCCCGGCGCGAGCGCGCCTCCTGCTGGCGGCGGACCATGGCCGGCGACAGGGCCCGGGCATGGCTGTCGTCGAGCAGACCCAGCATCCGGTCGAGGACGCGATACAGGCCGGCATCGTCAGCGGCGGCCAGGGCCTCGGGCCGGTGGACGTGGCGGGCGGCGGCCCAGTCCACACCGTGCAGTTGCGGGTCATAGTAGGCCCGCCGGACCTCCTCCCATACGCGGTCGAAGACGCGCTGGTTCATCTGTCGGCGGGCGGCCGGGATGTCGACGACGGCGGTTGGGGCGGTCACAGGGGCGGCGGCGGCCATTGCCGGGTCCGCCCGCGCCGGTCCCGGCTCCGCGACGCCGAGAATGACAAGGACAAGCGCGCCCGAGGCGGCCCGCCGGAACGCCTCGACCCAGCGGCTGCGGGGCGGAAGGGTGCAGGGTGTGGAGGCGTAACCCGGGACGGACATCAACCGCATAGTAGCGGAGTGGCGGCCGCACTCCAGCCCCAGCCTCCCTGAAGCGCGGTCCGGATCAGTCGCGGTCGCGCTCCACCCGGCGGGTGAAGACGTGAACATCGGCGCCCGGGCCATGTTCGCCGGCCTCGAGAGCGCCGGATCCGTCCTTGTCCATGCGACGGAAGGCGTCACGCAGCGGCGCCGTGAATTCCTCCTGCGAGACCTTGCCGTCCCCGTCCGTGTCGAGGTCGCCGGGACCGTCTCCCTCCGGTCCGGCGCCAAGGGCCAGAATGGCCGGCGGTCCGCCTTCGCCGCCGGGGCGACGAAGGGCGAAGTTCATAACCCCGCCAGGACCGCCCGGGCCATGACCGGCCATGAAGCCTGGCCCGCCGGGTCCTCCAAGGATCAGCCGCGCCGTCCTGCGGCCCTCATCCAGCTCATCCGTCGAGATGCGGCCATCGCCGTCCCTGTCCAGAATGCGAAAGGCCTCCTGGCTCGGACCGACATACTCCTCGCGGGATATGAAGCCGTCGCCGTCCCTGTCGAGGCGGGGCGGACCGACAGGAGGGCCGTCGGCCGATCCGCCCCGGGGACCGCCGAACTGGACGATCCGCACGTCGCGCCGGACCTGCGACGACGAGGGTGCGGCAGACGGCGTGGCCTGTCCGGACAGGACGGCGGCGAGGGTAAGGGCGACGATCATGCATTGTCCTCCGGGTTGTTTGTCGTCGCCCTCTTTCCATACGGGCCTTGCACCGGTGTTTCATGCGACCCCGCGATTGTTTCAGGCCTGAAATGACGGCGACGCGCGCTTGCGCCATAGGGCGATCATGACCCTCGATATCTCCGCCCGCATTCTGGTCGTCGACGATGATCCCGGCATTCGCGAGGTGCTGTGCGACTACCTCGGACAGCATGGCTATCAAGCCGCCGGCGCGGCCTCGGCCGCCGAGATGGATCGCGCGCTGGCGGCGGCGAGCATCGATCTGATCGTGCTGGACCTGATGATGCCCGGAGAGGACGGACTGTCGGTCGTGCGTCGTCTCGGCCGGACCGGGCCGCCGATCGTCATGCTGAGCGCCATGGGCGAGGATACCGACCGGATCGTCGGCCTTGAACTCGGCGCCGACGACTATCTGGCCAAGCCCTGTAATCCGCGAGAACTGCTGGCGCGGGTGCGCGCCGTGTTGCGACGCCCGCGCGAGGAGGGGCAGAACAGTTCATCCCCGACCCTGACGTTCGCGGGCTGGCGACTGGATCTCGTCCGGCGGGAACTGACGCGGCCGGACGGCGTGCAGGTCGGGTTGTCGAGCGGAGAGTTCGGCCTGTTGCGCGCCCTGGCCGAACGCGCCGGACGCATCCTGACCCGCGACCAGTTGCTGGAAGCGGCCCGCGGCTCGGACGCCGATGTCTTCGACCGCGCCATGGACGTACAGATCAGCCGCCTCAGAAAGAAGCTGGACGACGGGTCGGGACTGGAGATGATCCAGACGGTGCGCGGCGAGGGCTATATGTTCGACGCAAAGGTCACGCGCCGGTGAGCGCCTCCGGCTCAGCGGATCGCCCCGGAGGTCTGTCGTCCATGCCGGTCCTCGCGTCGGTCGCGGCGCTCGCCGCCCTGGCGGTGGTGATGACCCTGGCTGTGACCTTCCTGGTGGTGCTTCTGGCGCCCGAGCCCCGGCCCGCAGGCTACAGTCTGAGGGCTGCGGCCGAGGCCCTGCAAGGCCGGCCGGCCGAGACCAGCGACGGCCGCCCGCTGGTTCGCCGCGTTGCCGATACGCCGGTCGGCGTTCCGGCGGGGCAACAGACGGATCCGCTGGCTATCGCCCTCAGGACGGGGCTGGCGCAGAGGCTGGGGGTCGATCCCGGCGCAGTGCGCGTCCGCATCGACCGGCGACGCCCGCCCGGTTTCCGCCGGAGTCGGCGGGGACCGCCCCCGGGCATGGAGGGCGGCGTCCGGGATCCGGCCGGACCGTCTGCGACCGGCCGGGCCGATTTCGTCGTGATCCGGAGGCGCGATGATGGAGGGCGCGCGGCCGAATGGCGGCTGGAGGGCCGCGCCCCGCCGAACGGCCCGCCGCGCATCGTCGTGGCCGATACCGGTTCAACGGATGGGGGCAGCGCCCTGCTGACGGAAACGACGACACGCCAGTTCACCCTGCTGGCCGACCGGGTGACCTTCGACCCCTTTTCCGCCTCGCTTCGTCTCGCCAACGGCGACTGGGCGACGGTGGAGCCGCCGCGCGACCTGATCGCGCCGTGGCAGATGGGCATCCTGGTGTCGATGCTGCTGTCGATGCTGATCCTGGCGCCGATCGTCTGGCTTCTGGCGCAGCGGATCACCCGGCCGATCCGGGCCTTTGCCGATGCAGCAAAGCGGCTGGGCGCCGACCCCGAGGCGGATCCCCTGCCCGCGCGCGGCCCCTCCGAAGTGCGCACGGCCATCAGCGCCTTCAACGAAATGCAGGACGCGATCCGGGGCCATATCCGCAAGCGCACCCAGACGGTAGCCGCCATCGCCCATGACCTGCGCACCCCCCTGACGCGCCTGCGATTCCGGGCCGAACAGGCCCCTGCGGCCCTGCGCGACCGGATGGCGGACGACATCGAGGAGATGGACGCCCTGATCAGTCAGGCCATGGCCTATGTGCGCGGGGAACGGCCGCCCGAAAGGCTGGATGCTCTGGACCTGACGGCCCTGACCCAGGCCTGCGCCGCCGGGTTTGCCGAGACCGGCGAACCTGTCAGCTTCAAGGGACGGGTACGGCTGGACGTCGTCGGCGATCCGGCGGCCCTGAAGCGGGCCGTGGCCAATCTGATCGAGAATGCGGTGAAGTTCGGCGGCGCCGCCCGGGTCTCCACCGGCATCGTCGACGGACTGGCGACGGTCACGGTCGAGGACGACGGGCCGGGTCTGGCCGGGACGGAGCTCGAGGCCGTGCTGGAGCCCTTCGTGCGCGGCGAGCAGTCCCGCAATCGCGAGACGGGCGGCGCGGGTCTGGGTCTGGCCGTGGCCCGACAGGCGGCCCGCGCCTCGGGCGGTGATGTCGTGCTGTCCAACCGGCCCGAGGGCGGCCTGCGCGCCCGGCTGGGCCTGCCGCTGGCCCGTCGGGGTTAAGAGTGACGGTCGCTGCGGGTGACACAGTCGATCACCCGTTGTTACAACGTCGGGGTTGATCCGGAGGCGGCGGCGTTCCATTGAGACGCGCAACGAGAACACGCTGTTTCAGGAGAGCCCGCCCATGACCGTTCGCGTCGCCATCAATGGTTTCGGCCGTATCGGCCGCCTTGTCCTTCGTTCGATCGTCGAGCACGGCCGCACGGATATCGAGGTGGTGGCGATCAACGACCTGGGCCCGGTGGAGACCAACGCCCACCTGTTCCGTTATGACTCGGTGCACGGCCGCTTCCCCGGCACGGTGACGACGGGCGAGGACTGGATCGACGTCGGCACGGGCAAGATCAAGGTCACGGCCGAGCGCGACCCGGCCAACCTGCCCCACGCAGAGCTGAAGGTCGACATCGCCTTCGAATGCACGGGCATCTTCACCTCGAAGGACAAGGCGAGCGCCCACCTGAAGGCCGGCGCAAAACGCGTGCTGGTCTCGGCCCCCGCCGACAACGCCGACAAGACCATCGTCTACAAGGTCAACCACGAGACCCTGACCGCCGACGACATCATCGTCTCCAACGGCAGTTGCACGACCAACGCCCTGGCCCCCGTCGCCAAGGTCCTGCACGACCTGTTCGGCATCGAGCGCGGCTATATGACCACCATCCACTCCTACACCGGCGACCAGCCGACGCTGGATACGATGCACAAGGATCTGTACCGCGCCCGCGCCGCCGGCCTGTCGATGATCCCGACCTCGACCGGCGCCGCCAAGGCCCTGGGACTGGTTCTGCCGGCACTGAAGGGCAAGCTGGACGGCTCCTCGATCCGCGTCCCGACCCCCAACGTCTCGGTCGTGGACCTGAAGGTTGTCGCCGGTCGCGAAGTCACCGTCGAGGAAATCAACGTCGCGCTGCAGGCCGCCGCCGACGGCCCGATGAAGGGCGTGCTGGCTGTGACCACCGAGCCGCTGGTGTCGCACGACCTCAACCACATCGCCGCCTCGTCCACCGCCGCCCTGCCCCAGACCCAGGTCGTTGACGGGAAACTGGCCCGCGTCCTGACCTGGTACGACAACGAATGGGGCTTCGCCACGCGGATGAGCGACACGGCGATGGTGATGGCGAAACTGATGTAGAGGCTTGTTCCCTCTCCCGTGGGGAGAGGGCTTGAGCGCCCGAGAGCGAAGCGATCGGTTGCGCGAAAGGGTGAGGGGTTTCCCTCTCACCGGCTCGCACCGTAACCCCTCACCCTTTCGGTTTGCGGATCGCTCTCGCTCTCCGAACCTCAAGCCCTCTCCCTATGGGAGAGGGCACCGGAGATACAGATGACCTTCCGCACCCTCGACGACGCCGGCCCTCTCGCGGGAAAGACCGCCCTCGTGCGCGTGGACTTCAATGTGCCGATGGAGGACGGAAAGGTCACCGACGACACCCGTCTCCGCGTCGCCATCCCGACCATCAACAAGCTGCGCGACGCCGGCGCAAAGGTCGCCCTGCTGGCCCACTTCGACCGGCCAAAGGGCAAGGTCGTGCCGTCGATGAGCCTGAAGCCCGTCGTCGATGACCTCGAACATCTGCTGGGCGCCCCCGTCCGTTTCGCCGACGACTGCATCGGTGACGAGGCCAAGGCCGCCATCGCCGACCTGGATGCCGGCGGCGTGGTCCTGCTGGAAAACGTCCGCTTCCACGCCGGGGAGGAGGCCAACGACCCGGTCTTCGCCCGGAAACTGGCCGATCTCGGCGACCTCTATGTCAATGACGCCTTCTCGGCCGCCCACCGCGCCCATGCCTCAACCGAAGGGGTGGCCCATCATCTTCCCGCCTATGCCGGGGAATCGATGCGACGTGAGCTGGAGGCCCTGGATGCGGCCCTGGGCCATCCGCAGAAGCCGGTCATCGGCATCGTCGGCGGGGCCAAGGTCTCGACCAAGCTGGACCTGCTGAAGAACCTCGTCGGCCAGCTCGACCGGCTCGCCATCGGCGGCGGCATGGCCAACACCTTCCTGTTCGCCCAAGGGGTCGACATCGGCGGCTCCCTGGCCGAGCGGGACATGGCCGACACGGCGCAGGAGATCCTCGCCGAGGCCGGGGCGAAAGGCTGCGAAATCCTCCTGCCGGTCGACTTCGTCGTCGCCACCGAGGTCAAGCCCGGCGCCGCCTCTCGTTCCGTCGTGGCGGGTCAGCCCCTGTCGGCCGACGACAAGATCCTTGACGCCGGGCCGGCCACGGTCGCCCGTCTGCTGGAGGCCCTTACGGCGTCGAAGACCCTGATCTGGAACGGCCCCCTCGGCGTGTTCGAGGTGCCGCCGTTCGACGCGGCCACCGTCGCCGTGGCGCATCATGCCGCCGCCCTCGCCAGGGCCGGGGTGCTGGTCGCGGTCGGCGGCGGCGGCGACACGGTCTCGGCCCTGAACCATGCCGGCGTGGTCGAGGACATGACCTTTGTCTCCACCGCCGGCGGCGCCTTCCTGGAGTGGATGGAGGGCAAGCCCCTGCCGGGGGTCGAGGCCTTGAAAGCCTGATCTAGCCTCGCGTCCGCCCGCCGTTTTCGACGTTCGAGCAGTCGGAAGAGGCGCCAGTGGCGACGCTGCCGCAACGCGGGGCGCAACGGTCGGACCGACGACACAGATCGTCCGTGTCGCCAAGGTCGATCGACGAACAGGCGCCGAGCGCGGACAGGGCAAAAATCACGAGGAAGCGCTGCATTGGACGGCCTTGGATTGGGGAATCACACGAACCGTGTCGCCGCGCTGACGCCGCTGCGCGCCCATCCGTTTCTGACGCCGGCTGTGACATCAAGCCTGTAACATGACGTGACTTTGACCGGCCGCTCGTCTAAAGCCATCCGCAAAAGACAATCGGTTCAGGGGACTACACATGGCGCGCATCACGCTGCGACAGTTGCTCGATCACGCGGCAGAGAACGACTACGGACTGCCCGCCTACAATATCAACAATATGGAACAGGGTCTGGCGATCATGGAGGCGGCCGAGGCCGTCAATGCGCCGGTGATCATCCAGGCCTCGCGCGGCGCGCGGAACTACGCCAATGACATCGTCCTGGCCAAGCTGATCGACGCCCTGGCCGAACTGTATCCGCATATCCCGGTCTGCATGCACCAGGACCACGGCAACGGCCCGGCCACCTGCGCCACCGCCATCCAGTACGGCTTCACCTCGGTGATGATGGACGGGTCGCTGGAGGAGGACGCCAAGACCCCGGCCAGCTATGAATACAATGTCGAGGTCACCCGCCGCGTCACCGAAATGGCCCACGCCTGCGGCGTCTCCGTCGAGGGCGAACTGGGCGTGCTGGGCAGCCTGGAAACCGGCATGGGCGAGGCCGAGGATGGCCACGGCTTCGAAGGCAAGCTGGACCACTCGCAGCTGCTGACCGATCCCGATCAGGCCGTCGATTTTGTGCGGGCCACCCGGGTCGACGCCCTGGCTATCGCCATGGGCACCTCGCACGGCGCCTACAAATTCTCGAAGAAGCCGGATGGCGAGGTTCTGGCCATGAACGTCATTGAGGAAATCCACCGCCGCCTGCCGGACACCCATCTGGTCATGCACGGCTCGTCCTCGGTGCCTCAGGACCTGCAGGACATCATCAACCAGTACGGCGGCGAAATGCCCCAGACCTGGGGCGTGCCGGTCGAGGAAATCCTGCGCGGCATCAAGCACGGCGTGCGCAAGGTCAATATCGACACGGACAACCGCATGGCCATCACCGGCGCCATCCGTAAGGCCCTGATGGAGAACCCCCGGGAGTTCGATCCCCGCGCCTATCTGAAGCCCGCCAAGGAGGCCATGCGGAAGTTGTGCCAGGAACGCTATCAGCAGTTCGGCTGCGAAGGCCAGGCATCGAAGATCCGTCCCCTCTCCACCGCCCAGATGGCCAGACGCTATGCCTCGGGCGAACTGAATCCGCATTTCGGCCAGGCCTGATCCGGATCACCCGACACGCCCCTGTCGCTTGGCCGACAAACGCCCTAGGTCTGGCGCATGAGCGACGAGCCGGACATCGAGGATACGGACGACGAGGCGGGCGACCGCCTCGTCGTTTGCGTGTCAGCGGGCCTTGTCGGCATGCGGCTTGACAAGGCGCTGGCCGAGGTCGCGCCGGCCCTCTCGCGCGCCCGCATCCAGGCCCTGATCGAGGCCGGGGCGGTCACGCGCGATGGCCAGCCGGTCACGTCGAAATCGAGAGCCCTGATCGGCGGCTACGGGATCGCCGTGCCGCCGGTCGTCTCCGCCACGCCCCTGCCGCAGGCCATCCCCCTGACCGTTCTCTATGAGGACGCGGAGTTGATCGTGATCGACAAGGCCGCCGGCATGGCCGCCCACCCGGCCCCGGGCACGCCCGACGGCACCCTGGTCAATGCGCTTCTGGCCCACTGCGGCGACAGCCTGTCGGGCATCGGCGGGGTGGCCCGCCCCGGCATCGTCCACCGGCTGGACAAGGACACCTCCGGCGTCATGGTCGCCGCCAAGACCGACCGCGCCCATGCCGGCCTCTCGGCCCTGTTCGCGACCCACGACATCGAGCGCACCTATATCGCCTTGACGCGGGGGTCGCCGGCGCCCGAGCGGGGCCGGATCGAGACGCGCATCGGCCGATCCTCGTCCGACCGCAAGAAGATGGCGGTGCTGAAGGCCGGCGGGCGTGAAGCCGTCACCGACTATGTGGTCCAGCGCGTCTTCGGCACGCCCGCAAAGGCCGGCGCCGCGCCATTGGCCGCCCGCGTCGCCTGTACGCTGGAGACTGGCCGCACTCACCAGATCCGCGTGCACATGGCGTCCAGGGGGTCACCAATCCTCGGCGACGCGGTCTATGGCTCGGGCAGCCCGTCGGCCTCAGTGCGCGCCGCCCTTGTCCAGGCCGGACTGACGCGTCAGGCCCTTCACGCCTCGGTGCTCGGTTTCGTCCACCCCGTCACCCGCGAGCCCCTGCGCTTCGAAACCGCCCTGCCCCCCGACATGCAGGCGCTCGAAGTCCTCCTTGCCGAGCTCTGAGGCCATCAGGAGCGTGGTGCGACAAACAGGCGCTCCGGACGAGTAAGTCTTGAAACAGGACTGACCATGTGGCATACGCCTGCCGGCCGGTGCAAGTGGCGCCGAGGGCACGGTCACGCTTTCGTGCGACCCGCCGTCCCTAAAAAAGTCGGCAACTCATGGCTACTTGTTCGGTTGAGGGGACAGGCGACGGCGCACATTCGGTGGCCGCCGCCGAAGCGCCCGCTCGTATGATCGGTCGGAGGGACCATATGGCTGCCAACAATACGCTTGCGGTAATGTCGCCTGAACAGGGGCTGTCGCGTTATCTGACGGAAATCCGCAAGTTTCCGATGCTGACCAAGGATGAGGAATTCATGCTGGCCAAGCGTTGGTCCGAGCATGAAGATCCGGAAGCGGCGCATCGGCTCGTCACCTCGCACCTTCGCCTCGTGGCCAAGATCGCCATGGGCTATCGCGGCTACGGCCTGCCGATCGGGGAAGTGATCTCCGAAGGCAATGTCGGCCTGATGCAGGCGGTCAAGAAATTCGACCCGGACAAGGGCTTCCGTCTGGCCACCTACGCCATGTGGTGGATTCGCGCCTCGATCCAGGAGTACATCCTGCGCAGCTGGTCGCTCGTGAAGATGGGCACCACCGCCGCCCAGAAGAAGCTGTTCTTCAACCTCCGAAAGGCCAAGAGCCAGATCTCGGCCTTTGAGGAAGGCGATCTGCACCCCGAACACCTCTCGGCCATCGCCACCAAGCTGGGCGTGTCCGAGGAGGAGGTCACCAATATGAACCGCCGCCTCGGCGGCGACGCCTCGCTGAACGCGCCGATGCGCGTTGACGGAGAGAGCGAATGGCAGGACTGGCTGTCGGATGACACGGCCGTCTCACAGGAAACCCGCCTGGCCGACGACGAGGAGAAGTCGCTGCGCATGGGCCTGCTCCAGGAGGCCATGGCGGAGCTGACGGATCGCGAGAAACACATCCTGACCGAGCGCCGACTCAAGGACGATCCGGTCACTCTTGAGGAATTGGCCGGCCAGTATGGCGTGTCGCGCGAGCGGGTGCGTCAGATCGAGGTCCGGGCCTTCGAAAAGCTCCAGAAGGCCATGCGGGCCGCTGCGGAAGAGCGCAACCTGGTTGACGCCTGAGACTGGGGCCGCTTGCCGGACCGAAACGGCGACGCGTGTTCGCGCCGGGTCAGCTGGCGCGCGCGAGGGGTTCGGTCACGGGATCGGCCATAGCCAGCAGGGCGTTGACGGGCTCCACCAACAGGTGGCGCGTGACCCTCTCCAGCGATAGGCAGTTCAGAAGCCGTGTGGCGGCCGCCGCCATCTCGGCATTTGAGGTCCTGCCGCCCAGCGCCTTCAGCGTCTCGGCCTGACGGATTGCAGATCGGACCGCTTGCGGCGGATCGTTGTCGAACTGGGCCAGGGCCGAGGCCAGAATCCTCAGCGCCTGATCCTTGATTTCGGCCGGCCCGTCGGGCGACTGATCCTGTTTGCGCTTCTTGGGCCCGCTGTACTCGCCCGAGTTGAACCGACGCCGGTCCGGTCCGATATAGGCAACGCCTTCAATCCAGTTGCGCGGCTTCAGGGCGACGTTTTCCACCCGACGAAACAGATCGGCCGAGGTAAAGGGCTTGCGCAGAAATTCATGGATGCCAACGTCGCGGGCGCCGATGATGCTGCTGGCCGTAGCCTCGGCCGTCACCATGATGATCGGCACTCTGCGGCAGGCCAGGGTGGACTTGCGGATCCGGCGGGCCAAAGCCTCGCCGTTCAGGCTGGCGCCCGCCCTTTCGGTGAAGACCAGACCGGGCTCGACGTCGTGGACCGCCTGGTAGGCGCGGTTTCCATCGCCCTCGATTACCACCTCGCGCGCGCCGACGCCCTTCAGCAGGTCGCCAAGCAGCTTGGCTGACGCTGTGTTCGGATCTGCGATCACGACCCGATGAACGGTCGGAGCGATCCGCTGAAGCGTTTTGGCGTCTGCTGCGAACAATTGGGGCCCCCGTTTGAGGCTCCACCCTGTCACATCGGGAGTTAAAGTCGGGCTAAGCGCCGGGCGCCGGCCCTCATTTCCGGCGCCTTTCCGCCGGCCCTAGCCGAGAAACGGATCCCGGACCATGATGGTGTCGTCCCGTTCCGGGCTGGTGGACAGCAGGGCCACCGGCGCCCCGGTCAACTCCTCGATCCGCCGCACATATTTGATGGCGTTGGCGTTCAGATCGCGGAAGCTGCGGGCCGAAACCGTGCTCTCGCTCCAGCCCTCCATCTCCTCGAAGATCGGCCGCGCCGCCGCCTGGTCCTTCAGGCTGGACGGCAGATAGTCGAAAACGCGGTCGCCGATCTGGTAGCCGACACAGATCTTCAACGTCTTCAGGCCGTCCAGAACATCCAGCTTGGTCAGGGCGATGCCGTCGATGCCATTGATCGCCACCGACTGGCGCACCAGCACGGCGTCAAACCAGCCGCAGCGCCGCGCCCGGCCGGTATTGACCCCGACCTCGCGGCCGACGGTCGCCAGATGCTCGCCGATTTCATCGAACAGCTCGCAGGCGAACGGGCCTTCACCCACGCGGGTGGTATAGGCTTTCACGATGCCCAGCACATAGCCCGGCCCCTTGGGCCCCATGCCCGACCCCGCCGCCGCCTGCCCGGCCACGGTGTTGGAGGAGGTCACATAGGGATAGGTGCCATGGTCCACGTCCAGAAACGCGCCCTGGGCCCCCTCGAACAGAACCCGCTTGCCATCGCGCTTGGCCTGATCCAGCACCCGCCAGGCCGGCTGGACATAGGGCAGTATGCGCGGCGCGACCTCCAGCAGCTGCGCCAGCAGGGCGTCCGGGTCGATCGGCTCAAGCCCCAGACCCGCTCGCAGCGGATCATGGTGCGCCCGCAGACGGTCGATCTTGACCTTCAGGTCGTCTTCATTGGCCAGGTCGCAGACGCGGATCGCTCGACGCCCGACCTTGTCTTCATAGGCCGGACCGATGCCCCGACCCGTGGTCCCGATGCGGGCGCCCGGCGCGCTCGCCGCCGCCTCGCGCGCCACGTCCAGCGCCGGATGGATGGGAAGGATCAGACAGGCGTTGTCGGCCACGATCAATACCTCGGGCGTGATGTTCACGCCCTGGGCCTCGATCTTCTCGATCTCTCCGATCAGATGCCAGGGATCAACCACCACGCCATTGCCGATGATCGAGGGCTTGCCCTGCACCACGCCGCTCGGCAGGAGGGCGAGCTTGTAGACCTTGCCGTCCACGACCAGGGTGTGGCCGGCGTTATGGCCGCCCTGGAACCGCACGACCATATCCGCCCGGTTTGACAGCCAGTCGACAATCTTGCCCTTGCCCTCGTCGCCCCACTGGGCGCCGACCACCGCTACGTTCGCCAAGATCGTCTCTCCGCATATTGCGGGCGCAGCCTATAGACGGGGAATCATCCGGTGTCGTCCTGTTGCGCCGATTTATGCGAGCTCGGACACCGCCGTCTCGAACGCCCAGTCCAGCCACGGCGTCACCGCCTCGACATCAGCCGTCTCCACCGTCGCCCCGCACCATAACCTGAGCCCTGCCGGCGCCCGGCGATAGGATTCCACGTCGAACGCAGCGCCCTCAGCCTCCAGCAGCGCCTTGAGCCGGACGACGAAGTCGTATCGCCCCGCTTCGTCCAGCCCCGCCACGCGCGGATCGATGAACTTCAGACACACCGAGGTTGTGGAGCGCGTCTCCGGCGTTGCGGCCAGAAAGTCGATCCACGGGGTCCGCTCAACCCAGTCGGCCAGGACGGCGAAATTGGCGTCCGTCCTCGCGATCAGGGCGTCCAGCCCGCCCACGCGCGCGCCCCACGTCACAGCGTCGATCCAGTCTTCGATGGTCAGGACCGAAAAGGTATTGATCACCACGCCCCTGGCCAGCGCCCGGTCGAAACCCTTGTCGTCTGTGATCTTCAGCACCTTCGGGATCGCCCGGTCCGGTGTGAATCCGTCCAGACGGGCCACGGCGCGCGGCGACAGGCACATCACCCCGATCCCCGCCTCGCCGCCCAGCGCCTTCTGGAAGGAGAAGGCCACCACGTCCAGCTTCGACCAGTCCAGCGGCATCGAGAAGGCCGCAGAGGTCGCGTCGCAGATCACGATCCCTTCCCGGTCATCCGAAATGAAATCGGCGTTCGGCACGCGCACCCCGGCCGTCGTGCCGTTCCACGGAAACACCAGGTCCTTTTTCGGATCGACCCGCGTCAGGTCGGGCAGATCGCCCCAGGCCGCCGACAGAATTTCAGGATCCAGCTTCAGCCGGTCCTGCACCGCCGTCTGCCACTGTTTGCCGAAATTCTCGAACGCCATGACCTGGACGGGCCGCTCGCCCAGCATGCACCACAGGGCCGCCTCGATGGCCCCCGTCTGGGAGCCGGGCGTGTAGAGCATCTGGAAATTGTCGGGAACCTCAAGCAGGGCCCGGGTCAGATCCAGGGCATGGGCGAAGCGCTCCACGACCTCAGGCGCGCGAATACCCCGCCCCAGCAGGTCGGTCGGCAGATCGGCCAGAGAATACCCCGGCCGCTTTGCCGTCGGGCCGGCCGAAAACCAGGGGCGCTCAGGCTTCACGGCCGGTTTCTCAATCATGCTCATCGTTCGCCGCCTATCGCCCGGGCCGGTAGGGCCGTTTGGCGCGCCAGGTCTCGGCCACGGCCTTCAGCTGGTCGTCGACCGTATCGGGCAGGGTGACCACGAGCCGGGCCTTGAGATCCCCGCGCCGTCCGCCGGAATAGGCGCCACGCCCCTTCAACCTCAGGGTCTGGCCCGAGTTCGACCCGGCCGGAATGGTCACCGACACCGCCCCGTCCGGCGTCGGCGCCTGCACCTTGCCGCCGAGGACGGCGTCCGGCACCGAAATCGGCAGGTCCATGGTCAGGTCGGCTCCGTCGACCCTGAAGATCGGATGGGCGCCCAGCTTCAGCTCGATCAGCGCGTCGCCCGCCTCTGTCCGGCCGGGCGATCCCTGTCCTTTCAGCCGGATCGTCTGACCGTCCGCCGCACCCTTGGGAATGGTCACATCCAGTGTGCGTCCGTCCGAGAACTGGATCCGCCGCGTCGCCCCGCTGATGGCGTCTTCCAGGCTGATTTCCAGCGCGGCCCGCACGTCCGCGCCCTTGCCGCCGCTGAATGGGGACCGGCCCGCGCCGGAGCGTGCGCCTCCGCCGCCAAACCGACCGAACAGTTCGTCCAGATCAATGTCGTCGAAACTGGCCCGCCCTCCTGGTCCACCGGCGCCGCGCGCGGCGCCCCGGGTGAAATCAAAGCCGCTGAACCCGCCGGCGGATCCCCCCGGATTGAAGCCCGCATACTGCTCGCGCCCATCGGCGTCGATCTGGCCGGAATCGTATTTGGCGCGCTTTTCGACGTCGCCCAGCACGTCAAAGGCGGCGGTCACCCGCTTGAACCGTTCTTCGGCCGCAGCATTGCCCGGGTTGGTGTCGGGGTGCAGATCCTTGGCCAGTTTGCGGAAGGCTTTCTTGATCTCGTCCGCGCTCGCGCCCTTGGAAACGCCCAGTTCCTTATAGGGATCGCCCGCCACGTCAGATCCTGCTCCGCTTCAGGGCGCGCCCGGTCCGGAGGCTTTCGCATCCGGACCCGGAACTTCACCCGGTTCAATGTCCAGAGCCGTCAGTTAAGCCATGCGCGCCCCAACGCAATGGCTATCCGTCCGACAAGGCGATGACAGCCTCCACGCCCCAGCCTCCACGCGTGCTCGCCTGGGCCACGCCGATCCTGGCTTCCGCCCCCGCCCCCCCGGGAAAGTCCAGGGTTCGATCCGCATTCAGATACGTGGCGGCTTCGCCATCCACCTCAAACGTCCGCAAGGCAGCGCCGCCGGCCAGAACCCGCACCCGATAGCGCTTCGGATCAGGCTGAAGGTCTTCGTCACCCCAGCCGTCGCTGTCGAGTCGGGACCGGTCAATCCAGCTCAGCGCCAGACCTGCGCCGTCCTGTCGCGATCTCAGGTGCGCCGGCCGCCAGGGGCGCGCCCAGACGCCTTGGGCCGTCGTCGATGTCTCGGTCACCCCGGGACCTCCTGTCGGACCGCTCAGGGGTCCGGCGCGCCAGAGCTGCGGCAGGCGGAACTCACCGACCTGACCAGCCAGCCGCACAAGGGCCTCGTCGAGAAACACGACGGTCGCACCGGCTCCCAGGCCGGCTGCCATTTCCGTCTCCGTGCCCCGCTGTCCCCGCAGCAATCCGCCCAGACGCCAGCGGCCGCCGGTGAAGAGCGCCGCCTCGCGATACTGAACGATCTCCCAGCCCCCTTCCGTCTCGACCGCCACAGCGTTCGCCCCGCCCAGCACCGCGAGGTCCGTGCGGCTTTCGGGCGCGGCGCCCTCGACGGCGACGATCAGAACATTGACCCGATCCCACCGCCCGACGGGTCCGGGCGGCGTCTCCGCCTCCAGCCGCCCCACAGTCGCAGGACGCAGGGCCTGCCCCCTCAGGGTCAGCGCCTCCACCGAAGGTCCACCGCGGACCTGCATCGGGGTCCAGGGCTCCGCCGCGACCGCCGCCAGCAGCCGCCCGTCATCGGGCGCGGCCGGCAGCGGCGGCAGGTCGAGGATCTTCAGGAAGGGCGCGCCCGGGACCGGCGGCCCGGCCGGGCTCCGCCACTCGGGCGCCAGATCGACGCCGTCCCCATCCACGACCGGGGCAAGGGTCGCGACCACCCCCTCATCCACGGCCAGCCGCTCGATCCGCCAGACCTCGTCACGCCCCTCCACCCGGACCTGATCTCCGACCTCCAGCTTCAACGCCTCCAGCGGCCCCAGCCGCACCGTCAGCGCTTCGGCCGCCTCGACGTCCTTCAGCGTTCGCGTCGCCAGCCCGTGGGCCAGACGGGCCTCGCACACCGCCGGCAGATCGATGTCGATCCCGCCCCCGGGGCCGCCGCTGCCGCTGGCGCCAGCCTCCGCGCGCACGGCGACCGATCCGGTCTGATAGTCCGCCGTCTCGTCGATGAAGCGCACCCGCACCACGTCCGGCGTCTCGACCAGGGCGCGCGACCGGCCGAACGCGGCGCCCTCCTCGGCCAGCGCCATCGCCTCCAGCGCCAGGACGCAGACGGGCTGCCCTTCGCCGCCCAGCACCACCTTCCCGCCCTGTTCGGCCGCCGTCATGCCCAGGGCGCCCAGCAGCGGTTCGATCGCATCCCGCGTCCGCATGGGCCGATCGACGACATAGCCGGTCAGCACGCCCGACGAAGGCCCGATCCGGAACGCGTCCTCCCCGAGGCCGCCCCGCTTGAGGATTTCGGCCAGGATGAGGCCGCCCTCCCCGCTTGCACGTCCGTTCAGCCAGTGACCGCAACGCCAGGCGCCCGCGTCCGCCCAGACCGCAGCGGCCGACGGAAAGGCCGGAAAGGGCCGCGCGTCCCAGCACCAGGCGTCGGCTCCCGCCAGCATCGGACCGCCATAGAGGCTCGACACGGGATTGTTTCCGGCGGTGCTGAAGTGGCTCAGCACCGCTTCCAGGGTTCGCCTTTGCATCCGGTCGTCGCGTGCGCCTGTCGAATGCGGCGGCAGGGCGCTTTCGGCGCTCTTGGGGTCCTGGAACAGATTGGGTGCATTGGCCCCGCGGTCCACGGCGGCGCAGCCGAACTCCGTCAGCCGGATCGGCTTCATCCCGGGCAACCATCCCGTGGCCTCCGCCTGCCTCACCCCGCCGATCCGGTCGTGGTGAGCGTGCGACCACCAGCCGACCAGATCCTTGATGCGGAACACCCGGTCCTCGCCATAGGCGGTGTCGATGATGGGCGTCCGCACCTGCCCAGCCCGGTCCGCTTCGGTGGCATAGTACCAGTCAAAGCCCTCGCCGCCGGCGACCTGGCCCGCCAGATAGTCACGGTCGTCAGCCCCGCTCCAGTCCGCGGCATCAAGGCCGCCGCTGCCGGCGCGCCAGTCGCCCATCGGCGGATACCAGTCGATCCCGACGGAGTTGATGTCCGGATCGGCCCACAGCGGATCAAGGTGGAAGATCAGATCGCCAGAACCGTCGTCCGGCCGGTGCGACGCATACTCCGACCAGTCCGCCGCATAGGACAGGTCGACATCCGGCCCGACCACCGCCCGGCACTCGGCGGCCAGGGTCCGGTACTGGTCGACGGCGGGATGGCGGCCGGCCTCGTCCCGCGTCCATGTCAGGCCGCGCATCTCCGATCCGATCAGCAACCCGTCCGCCCCGGTCTCGGCGACCAGACCGGCATAGTGCAGGGCCAGCCGTCTCAGCCCCCAGTCCGAGGCGGTCCCGAACAGGCTGGCGATCTGGACCGTCGCCCCGGCGCCGTCCTCGCCCCGCAGCCGGCCGCGCCAGGGATAGGCCGCCTGCTCAGGCCCGCCATAGGGATCGTCCAGCCCATTGCCGGGCGCGATGTCCATGAAGACGAACGGATACAGGGTCACCGCCCACCCCCGCGCCTTCAGCGCCGCCACGGCCTGCCGCACGCTCTCGTCCGAAGGGGTGCCGCCATAGGCCGGCGCGCCCCCATGGCTGGAGATCAGATGGGCGCCCGTCCGGTCCAGCCCCGCGACCGACCAGGTCCGGGGCGTCGTCGCCTTGTCCCGACGTTCGACGCCCGGCTTCACCCGACAGTGTCCCGCCCTCAGGTCGTCGCCGAACCAGCCCACCACCAGACTGACCCGCTTCAGGTTCGGAAAGGCCATCTCCAGCTGGTCGATCGAGACCCTCAGATCGGCTTGGTCCCCGGTCTGGTGAACGTTCTCGACGGTGGATTGCGTCAGGCCGTCCCGCCGGAACACCGGCTCCGTCGCCAGTACGAACTCCCCGGCGCCGGGGATCAGGCACACGCCCTCCAGCTTCTCCTCCAGCACCCCGCCCTGCGGCCGCCGGAACACTTCAAAGCTCAGCTGCGGCGGGCGATTGCCATATCGGCCCAGCGCCAGATCCTCGAACACCACATAGGCCGAGCCGCGATAGGCCGGGGCAGCCCCTTCCACCGCTTCAATAAGCGGATCCGGCGTCTGATCCGGACCGCCGTGATGCACCCGCATGACCACGCCGGACAGGTCCATCGGCTGGCCGTCAGCCCAGACCCGGCCCACTCCGTCGATAGGACCTTCGCACAGGGCTACGGCGAAACTCAGCGAATAGGCGGTCTCGACCGTTCCTGGACCCGACTTGCCTCCGCCCTGTTCGTGGCGCTGCTCCCGAAACTGCGCGGCCCAGATGATTTGCCCCGTCACCCGCGCCCGGCCGAGGACGTAAGCCATCGGCGCGCCGTCGGCCGAAGACTGGAGTCTCAGCCCCTCAAGTCTGGGACCGCGCTGCCGGGCGGGGCCCAGACCGTTGATCGCCGCCCGGTCCAGCATTCCGCCCAGGGTCGAGCCGATCACGCGACCCACGTCCCCCGCCACGGCCTGCCCGACCGCACTCAGCACCACCTGGGCCATTCAACGGCTCCTTCTCATCCGGGTCTTCGCCGTCGCCCGGCCATGCAAAGGCCGCCGCCAGCCGCTTTCGCCACCATGGCCCCAGCCAGCTCTCGACCACCGCGCGGCCCCAATAGGCATGGACCATCCGCGCCTCGGCGGCGACGTTCGCCAGCGATCCGGCGCTCATCACACCGCAGTGTTTCGCCGCCGTCCCCGGCGCCATGCGGAACAGCAGCACATCCCCGGCCCGGGCGGTCTCGGGCGCGATCTCAACCAGCCAGCGCCGCAAGGCTTCCAGCAGCGTCTCCTCGCCGCCGGCCTCCGCCCAGTCTGGCGAATAGGGGGGAACAGGTTCGGGCTCGGGTCCGACAACCTCGCGCCAGACCCCGCGCACCAGCCCCAGACAGTCCGCGCCCTCGCCTCGAAGGCTGGCCTGATGTCGGTAGGGCGTGCCCAGCCACTCCCGCGCCCGCTCCGCCGCCGCCCTCACCGGCGGCTCGTCCCGTCATGCCGCCCGTTGGCCGCCGGATAGACGGTCAGGAAGTCGTCCCCCGGGATGTCCGGGAAGCCCTGGAAATTGATCGCATTGTCAAAGACGTCGCGACAGCTCGACCACTGCCTGTCGCAGCGGGCGTCCGGGAATGCCGTCAGATCCACCCGGCAGCGTCCGTCGCCCAGCACCGCATCGCACCCCCGGCCATAGGTCCGGCCCACGACCCGCTCCAGGGCCGCCATCGGTCCGTCCAACTCGGCCACGAAGGCCTCGCCGTCCCGGCGAATGCGCGCCATCGTCCCGACCCACAGCCGCACCCTCAGATCGGGACGCTCCCAGTCGACCCGCCAGATCTCGACCCGGGCCCCGTCGAACCGCCCGGCCAGGATATCCGCTTCCGAAATCAGGTCATCGACCGCCCCGCCGATCGTCATGTCGCCCGGCGCCAGGCCCGTCGCGGCATCGACCGCGCCGGCCACCCACCCGCCCCGGGCGCGACAGAGGACGCCCTCGACATTCAGATCCCGGTCGTGATCGGTGAAGCCCCACGCCACGCCGCTCCGGGGCCGCAGCAACCAGACATGACACAGGGTCGCCGCCCCGCCTTCGATTCGGGCGGCCATCGCCTCCGGAATATCGCGCATCTCAGACCCGCACCTCGATCAGGGGAATGGCGACCATCCGCCCCGCGCCAAAACTCTCCAGGGTGATCTCGATCCGGTCCGCATCGAACCGTACCGGCGTGTCGAACTCGAAGCCGGCGCTGACGCGTGAACCGGCGGCGGGGGCCGACGCCAGTTCGACCTCTCCGCTGACCGCGTCCACCGCGAATTCGCCGGCCGCCAGCGCCTCCCCGTCCACCGCCAGCCGGATCGTTCCAGCCACGGGCTTGCGGATTTCGCGGCTCAGATCTCCATAGGCCTTCACCAGCTGGAAGCGCGTCCTGGCGCCATCACCCTCGCCAAGGTCCTGGTCGCTGGCCGTGATCGCGGCAGCCGGTGCGCACGACTTGAAATCGGCGAAGTCGCGGAACCTGAATCCGCGCAGCCGTCCCCGCCGCGCCTCGAAGAAGGCCGTCAGCTCGGCCATATCGTCCAGCGACCTCAACCCGGCCCCGATCAGATATCGTCTGCGCCCTTGCGCCCAGGGCGTGGACCGTCGCTCATGGCCGGACCCAAGGGTGACGATCTCGGTCCGTCGCTCCACCCCGCCCGTAGATCCGAACGCAAGACGGGCCGGCAGCCGCGCCTCATCAAACGCCGTCATCTGTCATCTTTCCATGGGTTGTGAGATGCGCCGCGCTCGTCCACTCTCGCGCGGCGGCCCGGACGGCCGCATCACATCGGAGGGGCGCATGCGCGGTGAAATTATCAGTTTTGACGAAGCAACGGGCGCTGGCCTGATCAGCGGCGACGATGGTCTTCGTTACGCGTTCGACGCGGCGGATGTGCAAAGCGGCGCGGCCGCCCAGGCCCAGCGCGTCGACTTCGTGCCGGTCGACGGCCTGGCGACCCAGATCATGATCCTCGCGGCTGCGCCACAGCCGGCCGCCGCCCTGTCATCTGCGGGCGTGGCGTCGCCGGACGCCATCGACTGGCAGCACCTGATGCTTCAGTTCAACGGCCGAATCCGGCGCAGCCACTTCGGCATCGCCTGGTTGATCCTGTTCGGGGCCGGCTTCATTCTCGGTCTGATCCCGTTTATCGGAACCCTGATTTCCATCGCCCTCATCTGGCCGAACCTCGCCATCACGGTGAAGCGGCTCCACGATATGGGCAAGTCAGGCTGGTTCGCCGCCATTCCCTACGTTGCGACCGTCGTGGGTCTCGTCGCCGGCTTCATGCTCGTCGGCGCCTCGATCTTCGCCAATGCGGAAGCGTTCCAGAATGAAGACCCCGCCGCCATTCTCGCGGTCATGGGACCGGCCTTCGGCATCTTCGGAATCGTCGCCCTGATTGGCCTCGGCTTCCTGCTCTGGATCGGCCTGACGCCCGGCCAGCCCGGAACCAACCGCTTCGGCCCCAACCCCAAGGGCGAATAGTCCTCTACAGCCGGCGCGCGCCCAGGGTCACGGCGCGCGCCAGCATCTGGGCGATCTGGGCCTCCGAGCGCAGCAAGCCCTGCGGACCGCCTGACATCGACAGATTGACCGTCACCGAAGTCCCTGCGACGCCCGTGGAGTCGATAACCCCCGGGCTCGCGGGTCGAAACACCTCCGGTCCCCGCTCGCCGACCAGATAGGCGGCGCCGGAAACGACAGCCCCGCCCTCCGCCCTTGAGCCGCCGAACAGGCCGCTGACCGCCTCGGCGACGGCCGAGCCCAGACCGCCCGATCCGCCCTGCCTGCCGCCCGCGCCGGCCGTCACTGCCGCCAGCACCGCCCGCGCCAGTTCGGCCAGGGTCACCTCGCCGTCCGCAGCGGCCCGGGCCAGTGACCGGCTCAGGCTGTCGCCCGCCCGTCCGAACGCCGCCTCGATCGAAGCCGCCGTGCGTTCCGCCGGCTCCTTCAGGGACTCCAGGGCGGCCGCTGCCTCCGCGGCCCTTTCCGGCACGCCGTCCAGCCCGGCGCCCGCCGGATCGCCCCAACCGCCTGCCTCAGTCATCCGGCCACGCCTCCGCCATTCGTTCCAATTCCGCCCGGCCCAGAGACTCGCCCGGGCACGCACCCGGGTGCGGCCCCGTCAGCATCCGCCACTCCCTGAGCGACAGCCGCCAGAAGGCCTCGGGCGCCAGACCCATCGCCAGCGCCCGTCTCAACATCACGCCCCAGCCGTCATCGCCGGACATCAACCGGCCGCCGCAAAGGCCGCCGCCACCGCCTCGGCCGCCTCGCGCGGAAGGATGGTCGCGTCCGCCAGCCCCTCGGCCAGGTCGTCCTCGCCCCCGCCCCTCAGCAAGGCCGCCATGACGACCATCAGATCCGACGCCGACGGGGCCCGCATTCGCTCTGCCAGTTCGCCGACCCCGGCCAGACCCAGCCCGGCCTCTATCTCGGCGAGAGCGCCCAGGGTCAGACAGAGCCGCCTCGACCGCCCCGCCAGCACCGCCGACGCCTCGCCCCGGGCTGCGTTGGCCGTCACAGTGCGGTGAACCCGATCTCGCCGGCGCTGGCCAGGCTCAGGGCGAAGCTCGCCTCGCCTTCGTGCTCGCCGGCATACTCCAGCGCCGTCACCAGGAACGGCCCTTCCAGCACGCCGAAGTCCGGCACGATCAACCGCCATCGTCGCGCTTCCTGGGCAAAGAAGACCTCACGGATCGCAGCGTCCGAGGACGCGTCCCGAAACACCCCCTGCCCCGCCACGGCCGCCGACCGCACCCCTGCGCCGCCCAGCAGTTCGCGCCACCGGCCCGCGCTGTCGCCGTCGGTCACATCAATCGTCCGCGCGTTCAGGGCGATCGTCCGCGCTCTCAGCCCGGCGACCGTCGTAAACGCCTCCGGCGCCGCCCCGTCGCCGATCTTCAACAACAGGTCTTTTCCGCGTTGTGCGGCCATTGCATCGTCCTTCATGAAACCCTGCTCCCGGCGGGAGAGGGAGCGGTCAGGCGTCTTCCGTCACGGCGCGCACCCGCATAACGCCATAGGTCCGACGGACGTCCGAGGTCCGGAAGACGTCGGTAAAGGTCACGGCCAGACTGACCGTCCTCACCCCGTCCGCCTCGACCGTCGCGTCCGTCAGCGCCGCCCGTACGGCGGAACAGATGGCCCGCGCCTCCTCGGCGCCGCCGAAACGCGAGACGCAGGACAGGCTCAATCGATGTTCGACCCCGCACCCGTCGGCGCCCACCGGCCGGCTCTCGCCGCGCCCGATCAGCAGATAGGGAAACACCGCCTTCTCGGCCGGCTGATCCCCGATACGAGCCGGATCCCCCATCAGGGCTTTCAGCGTCGGATCGTCCGCCAGTCGGGCGATCAGTCCTTTCGTCAGGGCGTTCTCGTGTCCGCTCATCGCGCCGCCTCCAGTCCCAGGCGCGTCCATCCGAAGCGGCAGCTCTCCACCGTGCGTATCCGCCAGTCGCCGCCTTCGAAACGCAGCACGCGCCCCGCGCCTATTCGCTCGTCCTTCCGCGCCTCGACCGTCCGCCGCGCCGTGGCATGGTCGCCGCCCGCCACCACCCGCTCGCGCACGGACCCGCCCTGTGGCGACAGCCACGCCAGTCCCAGCGGCAGATAGGTCGTCGACCGCCCGCCATAGGGGGTTTCGGCTTCGACGGGCTCCAGCAGCTCGGCCAGTATCCTCGGCGGGCCGCTCACAGCCGCGCCGCCCGATACGGTGCGATCCAGGCCTCCACGGGCCTGATCGCCATCTCCGTCTCGCCCCGCTCATAGGCCCGGAGGGCCAGCATCAGGATCGCCAGCCGCAGCGGCGCGGCCGAGGTCGAGGTCAGGCTCAAGCCCGCCTCTCCCTCCACCCGCGCCCGGGCCGCGTCGATCAGGGTCTGGATCAGCCCGTCCTCGGCCTCATGGCCGACGCGCAGGAACAGCTTCGCTTCCGCCAGGGAGACGGGTGCGGTCATGGGGGTCTCGCTTTGCTCGAAAGTGGCGAGTGTCGAGTGACGAGTGGCGAGCGCCAATCTCATCCGTCGGACCGTCGCCGTTGGGCGCTCCGGCCAGCGACGAGCGGCGCTTCACTCGCCACTCGCCACTAACCACTCGTCACTCCGCCTCTAGGAGGCGGCGAATTTCATCACCTTGATGGCGTCGAAGTTCTGCACCCCGCCGCCGACCCGTTTCGTGGTGTAGAACAGCACATAGGGCTTGGCCGAATAGGGGTCCCTCAGCACCCGCACCCCGGCCCGGTCGACGATCAGATAGCCGCGCTGAAAGTCGCCGAAGGCAATCGCCGCGCTGTTGGCCGCGATGTCGGGCATGGTCTCGATCTCGGTGACCGGATAGCCCAGCAGGCTGGCCGTCTCGCCCGGTCGCGACGCCGGCGTCCAGATGTAGTTGCCGTCCGCGTCCTTGAATTTGCGCACCGTCGAGACCGTGCGCCGGTTCATCACGAACCGTCCGTTCGGCCGGTACTGGGCCCTGGGCGCATAGATCAGGTCGATCAGCCGGTCCGCCGGATTGGTCGAGGCGAAGGCTCCGGCCGCGCCCGAGGCGACATAGCCGATCTCGCCCCAGTCCTGATCGGCGTCGGCGACGATGTCATAGGCCAGGAAGCCCTTCGGCTTGTTGGTCCCGTCGCCGGTGACGAAGGCCGTGGTCTCCTGCGCCGCAAAGGCGTCCTCGACCTCGGCCGCCAGCCATTCGTCCAGATTGATCAGGGCGTCGTCCAGCAGGGTCTGGGTCGCGGCCGGACTCGCGTAGAGATCGGCCGCCGGAAACTCCAGCAGGGCCAGGGTCGCCGGGTCGGTCTCGGGCCGCGCCGCCGTCTCCGCCACCCAGCCCGAGGCCACGCCGGCTGTCGAGACCGGCTTTCTGAACACCCCGGCCGCCACCGTCCGGACCGTCGCGATCTCGCGCATCGGACTGACCGTCATCAGCCGCCGCTCGATCGCCCGTTCGGTCTCCGGCGGCACGACATAGCCGCCCGAGGTCGGCGCCGACGACAACCCCGCCTTCACCTCCAGCCCGAACGAGGCCCCCGTGCGGATATAGCCGTCGAACGCGGCCTTCTCCTCCCCATGAAATGGGGAGGAGGATCGCTGCGCTTGCAGCGATCCGGAGGGGGTCTCTCCACCCCCCAGCTGCGGCCTCCGCGCCTCCGACATCACCCGGTCCAGCCGGGCCTGCGCCTGACCCACCGCCTGGTCGATCCGCGCCACCTTCTCCTCCAGCAGGGCGTCGGCCGCGCTCTTCCTCTCGATCTCGTCCAGCCGGGCGTCATTCGCCCCTTTGAACGCCTCGAACGCCGCCATCATCTCATGCATGGCGGCGCGCGCCTCGGGGGTGCCCGAGGCCTGTTTGGTCTCTTTCATCATGTCTCCGGTTTGAGAAACCGCCCGTCGCGGTTAGGGTCGGGTCGTGCCTCAGCCCGCCCGAAATCTGTTGATCGTCACTGTTGACGGGGCGCTCCCATGAGCCGCCATATCGATACGCCCGGATCCTCGCCGCGCTTCACCGGCCTCGAGACCGCCGTCATGGCCGCCCTCGCCCATGACCAGCGCGCCGTGCTGCCGGGTCTCGCCGGCCAGTTCGCCAGGGCCCGTCCCGGCCGCCGCCGCAACACCGCCTTCGGCGCCTATACAGAGGTGGTTTTCGATCACCCCGTTACAGGCGCGTCACAGGGCGTTTCCGGCCGGTTTGGCGCAGTCCACGCCATGATCACCGGCCTGCCCGAGTCCATCGCCTTCCAGGTCGAGATGTATCGGGGCCGCGTCATCGCCCTGCATGCCGACAGCTATGGCCAGGACACCCGCGCCATCGACTTCGCCACCGCGCACGTCAGCGAGATCTTCACCGTCGACAGCGCCGGCCGCTCCATGCCTGTCACGCTCGAACAGCCGGGACCTGAAACCCTCAGGCCCGAGCCGACCATGCGTGAGGGTCTTCTACACTCAGCCCAGCGGCGACTGCAGGCCTTCGCGCCGCCGCCCGATCCTACCCCCCTCGTCAATGTCGGGCCTCTCCAGCGCGTTCAGGAGACGGAGCGTCCGGTCAATGCCTTCTCCGTCGCGGCCCGCGCTTTCGACCGCAACCCGGGGCGCCCGCCGATCGAGGAACCCGTCGCCGAGAACCGGCAGTCCCTCCTGTTCGGCCTCTGGGTCGCCCTCGGCGCGATCGCCATTCTCGCCACCCTGTTGTTCCGTGTCCCGCTCGCCTTCGCCCTCGCCGGCGCCTTCTTCCTCGGCCGTGCCGTCCAGAACCCCAAAGTCCTCGACGCCATAGCCGCCCTGCTGAAGAAGGCGCAGGACCAGCAGGCGCTCAACGGGACGAAACGCTGAACCTCGCCCCCGGCAGCATCGGAAACGTCACCAGCGACACTTCCCACAGCTCGACCCGGCTCAATACCCGCAGCCGTCCCTCGCGCCGCGCCGCCGCTGTGCGAAACCCGATCGACAGACCGTCCAGCGCGCCCGCCCGGCTCAACGCCCCGGCATAGCGGGCCTCGGCCGACCAGTCCTCGATCCGGCCGCGCACGAACAGGCCCCGGTCATCCTCGACCAGTTCGTCCCAGACGCCGACCACCGCGCGCGCCTCATGCTGATGCAGCATCCGCACCCCCGCCGCCCCGGTCCGCGCCAGGCTGTCGGCGAACGCGCCCTGCGCCACCACATCCCCGTTCAGATCCGCCACGCCCCACAGGGAGGCGTAGCCGTGAATGGACAGGGCCGAGGGGCGAGGGACGAGGGGCAAACTCGTTACGCCTTCTTCCTCGACCCTCAACCCTCGACCCTCAACCGTCATTTCCCCTCCAGCCGCCGCTCGATCCGCTCCACCGCGGCCCGGGTCGCCACCCCCTGCTCTTCCAGCCGCGCCAGTCGCTCGACCACCTGCCCTTGCGAACCTGCGCCCGTCTCCAGCGCCGCGATCCGCGCCGAGGCGGCCCCGGCCCAGATCAGGGCGGCGGCCGTCTGTACGATCAGGGCGGCGACCACCGCCGGCGGCATCCGTTTCCAGTCGTCGCTCATCCCTCGACCCCCGCCATCCGCCGCCGCTCCCCGTCGGTCAGGAAGGTCGCCGCACCCAGACGCGCCCACAGGGCGTCGCGCTCGGCCTGCAGGGCGGGAACCGTCTCCAGATCCGGCTCGATGCGGATGTCGCCGTACCTTTGACCCAGCCATCCGGTCAGGGCCCCGGCCGTCTTGCGCACCAGAGGGATCACCGTCGCCCGCCAGAAGGCGGCATTGGCCTCGCGATAGTTGGCATAGGTCGCGTCCCCGGGAATCCCCAGCAGCTGCGGCGGCACGCCAAAGGCCAGGGCGATCTCGCGCGCCGCCGCATGTTTCCCCTCGATGAAATTCATCTCCGCCGGCGACAGGCTCATCGGCTTCCAGTCCAGCCCGCCCTCCAGCAGCAACGGCCGCCCGGCGTTGGCGGGCCCGGAATGGGTCGCGCCCAGCTCGGATTTCAGCGTCTCGAACTGTTCGGCCGTCAACCGCTCCCCGTCCCGCGCCCCATAGACCAGAGCCCCCGACGGCCGCGCCGCATTGTTCAGCAGCGCCATGTTCCAGGCGCCAGAGGCATTGTGCACATCGATGGCGAAGGCCGCGGCCTCCAGCGGCGACAGGCCATAGTGGTCATCCGTCGGGTGAAACAGCTTCAGCTGCATCACCGGGGCCCAGCCGTCCGGCTCGCGCCCGATCCGCACGGTGCGCCCATCCACCGTATAGTCCCAGGCCTCGGCCCAGCCGCCCGGTCCCGGCACGATCTTCACCCGGTCCGGCCTCAGGCTCCACAGCTCCTGTGGCGCGGCTTCGTCCGGCGCACCGATCGCCTCGACATAGGCGTTGCCCGCCGTCTGCAGGGCGGCATAGACGCCCTCCAGCCACTCCGCGCCCGACTGTTCCGGATTGGGCCGGGCCAGCCGTTGCGCCACCGCGTGGTCGTCCGCCCGGACCCCGCCCTCGAACACCGTCATCCGGGTCGAGGCCGCCGCCTCCGCGATCATCCGCACGCAGCGATAGACCACCGGGTTTTTCGCAAACCCCTCGCTGGCCAGACTGGCATAGTCGCGCGGCGTCCAGCGCGGGCGTCCCGCCGACTGAAACGCGATCAGCGGCCCCGCCCGACTGGCCTTGGTCTCGGGCGTCGCCTCATCCCGTCGTCGCATCCACTGCATCCAGGCCACAGGTCATCCTTCCTCGCCCGGCGGACACCGGGACGGATCACGTCAATTCAATCTCGAAAACCGCTTACAGCTGGCGCACCTGGGGTGTTCCGCGCGCGTTCAGCAACAGATGCCCGACCGCCCAGACCAGGGCGTCCGCGCGGTCCGGACTGCGGCCACAGGTGGCGTCACCCATGCCCATCAGCTCCTCCTCCAGCTCGGGAAAGGCGGCGCAATGCACCACCCGTCCCTGCTCATACAGGGCGGCCACCGGCTCGGCCCGCATCCGTTTCGACGCCGTGGCGTGTACCGGCTTGATCCGCGCCCCGCACTTCGCCAGCTTCAACAGATGGGACACCATCTGGCCGCCCTGGTTGGTCTCGGCGATGACCCAGTCCGCCTCATGCACCGCCGCCAGATCGGCGACCCGCGCGGCCCATCGCATCGGCGCGCGCGCCCTCATGGTCTCGTCGGCCAGCACATAGGCCGTCCCCCCACGTCGCCCGACCACCACAATGCCGCAGGCATCGCCGGTCTCGGTCGTTGACGGATCCAGCCCGATGACGATCTGGTCCAGATGTTCCGGCGCGGTCCCCCGGGCCCTCTCAAGCATGGCCTGCGTCCACAACCCGCCCTCCATGTCCAGCACCTGACCCTCCACCTCCTGAGCCTCCAGCCGGGACCCGGCATAGAGGGTGCGCAGTCCCTCGCGGAAACCGGCCGACAGGTTGGCGTGGTTCTCCTGGGTCGCCGCCCGGGTCAGCACCACGGTCGGTTCAGCCATCAGCGATCTCAGCGCCGCCAGCGGTCTCGGCGTGGTCGTCACGACCAGACGCGGATCGTCGCCCAGTCTCAGACCCAGCCTCAGCATCGCCAGCGTCTCGCCCGGCTTTTTCCAGGCACAGAACTCGTCCGCCCAGGCATCGTGAAACTGCGGCCCCCTCAGCCGTTCCGGCTCGGCCGCCGAATAGACCTGGGCCACCGCCCCGTTCGGCCAGACCAGCCGCCGGCGCGAACTCTCATAGACCGGCCGGCGCGCCTCGGGGGCGATGGCCCGCAGGCCCGACGCCCCCTCGATCATCACCTCACGCACGTCGTGCAGGGTCGGCCCGACCAGGGCCAGCCGCCGTCCCGGCAGGGCTCTCTGCGTCAGCCATTCCGCGCCGGCGCGGGTCTTGCCGGCTCCCCGGCCGCCCAGAAACAGCCAGGTCGCCCAGGGTGTCTCAGGCGGTCTTTGCGATCTCCGCGACCACCCCCTCCAGTCCCTCTCGATCAGGTTCAACACGGCCACAGGCAGGGCAGACAGCAAGGTCCTCCTGCTCGAGGTCGGCAACGAGGCCAGCCATTCGGGAAATGAGCCTGTCCCTGAAAGCCTGCTCGGCGGCGGCGTCCTCGAGTCCGTCAACGCCCTTCAACCTCCCTGCGCTTCGTTCCAGGCCGCCGATGTCCGCGTGGGCCCTCACCGTCGCCGAAACCGCCTTGGCCCGACGCACCCGCTCCAGCGGCGTTTCGCCGACACCGTCCAGAAGCTCCTGTTTCAGGCTTGCGATCATGGCCTCCAGCGGATCGACCGCCGCGGGACCGGGCGTCAGGTCCGCCGCCGGTCCCCCTGCCGGGCCTCCTGTGGCCGCATCCCCATGTCTCGCCATTCGCAAACTATAGCGGACCAGCGCCCATAGGCGGGTTCATCGCCGCGAGAATCGGAATCCATCAAAGGAAACAACGGACGTCTTTGCTCGACCATCATAGCCCGCGTCGTCAGCCCAACAGACCGCCTAGACGCCGCGTTCGATGTCCCATTCCGGCGCCTCATAGCCGACGGCGTCCTCAGGCTTGTCCAGGTCCAGTTCCGAGATCGTCTGCCCCCGCACCGACACCCCGGCCGTATGCACGCTCTCCGGATCGCCCGACACCAGCGGATGCCAGTCGGCCAGCCCCCGCCCTTCATTCAGCCGGCGATAGCCGCACGACTTCGGCATCCAGTCCAGCGCCTCGATGTTCTGCGGCGTCAGCTTGATACAGTCCGGCACCTGCTTCTTGCGGTTCGGATAGTCGATGCAGGTGCAGCGGTCGGGATCGAACAGTCGGCAATGCACCTTGGTCGCGAACACCACTCCGGTGTCCTCGTCCTCGAACCGGATCAGGCAGCACAGGCCGCAGCCGTCGCAGACGCTCTCCCACTCCGCGCGGGTCATCTGCTCCAGCCGTTTGGTCTGCCAGAAGGGTTTGGCGGCCGGGGCCGTCGCGGCGGTCAGACCGCCACCGCCTTGGCCATGTCGGCGTCGGCCGCACGCCTCAGCGCATCCTCGGCCCAGGCATTCAGACTGCGTCCTGACAGTTCCGCCGCCTTCGCCACACGGGCATGCACCTCCGGATCGACCCGGAACATCACCTTGCCGGAATAGGGCTTGTCGGGCGACTTCCCGATCTTGGCGCAGGTCTCGATGTAATCGTCCACCGCCTCGCGGAACGCCGCCTTCAGTTCCGCGACCGTGTCGGCGTGAAAGCCGACACCATCGCGGATGCCAGCCAGCTTTCCGAAGAAGATCTCGTCATCCGCGTCGAACTCCACGGCCGCGGAATAGCCCTTGTAAGTCATCTGGTTCGTCACGTTGCATCCTCCACCGCAAAGCGGGGGAGGGGGACCGCGCGAAGCGTGGTGGAGGGGGCGGAAACGGGTAAGATGTTAATCATGAGAGCACCGGTTCTTACCCAAAAACGCGCAAGATGTCTCCGGCGCTCGATGACACCGCCGGAAGCGGCGATCTGGGTCCTTGTCCGCGCCCGTCTGCCGGGGCGGCCAAACTTTCGCCGCCAGCACGCTCTCGGTCCCTATATTCTCGACTTCTATTGCGCCGCTGCCCGCCTGTGCGTTGAGATCGACGGTCAGATCCATCTGGCTGACGGGCAGGTCAGGCATGATGCCCGCCGAACCGGCTGGCTGAATCAGCGAGGGATTGAGGTCATGCGTTTCCGGGCCGAAGATGTCCTGAGAAACGCCGATGAGGTCGCAGAAGAGATGTGGCTCCGGGCCCGACATCGTCTTCGAGGCGAATAGAGGCACCTTCCTATGGAAACCCGACGCCAAACCCCCTAGATCAGCCTCGCTTTCGCCCCCTCCACCAGGCTTCGCCCGGTCCCCCTCCCCCGCTGTGCGGGTGAGGATTTAGGTTCTACATGGCTCCCCGCTCCTCCCCCCGCCCGCCCCTCGTCGCCCTCAAGGACGTCCGCCTCCAGGACGGCCAGCGTCCCCTGTTCGACGGCGTTGATCTCGCCATTGAGCCGCGCACCCGTTCCTGCCTGGTCGGCCGCAACGGCGCTGGCAAATCCACCCTGATGAAGGTCGTGATGGGCCTGATCGAGCCGGACTCGGGCACCCGCTCGATCCAGGGGGCGGTGAAGTTCGCCTATGTGCCGCAAGAGCCGGTGATCGCCGGCGACACCCTGCTGGACTACGCCACCTCCAATGACGCGGAGTCCTGGACGGCCGAGTCCTGGCTGGAAACCTTCGGCATGGACCCGAACAAGTCCACCCGGGGCCTGTCCGGCGGCGAGATCCGTCGCGCCGCCCTGGCCAAGGCCTTCGCCGAGGAGCCCGACCTGCTCCTGCTGGACGAGCCGACCAACCACATGGACATTCTGGCGATCGAACTGCTGGAAAAGGAGATCATCGCGGCCCGTTGCGCCGCCCTCATCGTCTCCCACGACCGCGCCTTCCTGAACCGCGTCACCCAGTCCTGCCACTGGCTCGACAACCGTCAGGTCCGCACCCTGAACAAGGGCTTCGACGCCTTCGACGAATGGGCCACCAAGGTTCAGGAAGAAGAAGCGCTGGCCTTCCAGAAGCTGACCAGGACCATCGAACGCGAAACCGCGACCTTCTACAGCTCCATCACCGCCCGCCGCAGCCGCAACGAGGGGCGCGCCCGCTCGCTGGACGCCCTGCGCGCCCAACGCGCCGAACAGGCCCAGGATCGCCCGCGCGAGATGTATCTCGGCGTCGATTCCGGCGGGACATCCGGCAAGCTGGTGGCCGACCTCAAGGGCGTGACCAAATCCTTCGGCGACCGAATGGTGATCAAGCCCTTCACCAGCCGCATCCTCCGGGGCGACCGTCTGGCCATCGTCGGCCCCAACGGCGCGGGCAAGACCACCCTGGTCAAGATCATGCTCGGCGAACTCGCGCCCACCGATGGAACGGTCAAGCTCGGCGCCAGTCTCGAGACCGTCTATCTCGACCAGTCGCGCGACGGGCTGCGGTCCGACATGACCCTGTGGGACGCCCTGACCCCCGGCGGCGGCGACAGCATCCTGGTGCGCGGGATTTCCAAACATGTCGCCGCCTACGCCAAGGACTTCCTCTTCACCGAGGCCCAGCTGCGCCAGCCCATCTCGACCCTGTCGGGCGGCGAGCGCAACCGCCTGCTGCTGGCCCTGGCCCTGGCCAAACCCGCCAACATGCTGGTCCTCGACGAACCGACCAACGACCTCGACATGGACACGCTCGACAAGCTTGAGGAGCTTCTGGAGCAGTACGACGGGACCCTGATCCTGGTCAGCCACGACCGCGATTTCGTCGACCGCCTCGCCACCTCGACCATCGGCATGAACGGCCGCGGCGACATTGTCGAAACCCCCGGCGGCTGGACCGACTTCATCGGCCAGAACCCGGACTTCCTCAAACAGATCGCGGCCGGACGGGGTCCGACGCAGGCCGCACCAGCCCCGGCTCCGGCTCCGGTCGCCAAGGCCGCACCGACGCCCAAAGGCAAACTCTCCTTCAAGGATGCCCACCGCCTCAAGGAACTCGACGCCCTGATCCACGCCCTCCCCGACACGATCAAGTCGCATCAGGCCCGGCTCGATGACGTCAACTTCTACTCCCGCGACCCCGCCGGCTTCGCCTCGACCATGAAGGCGCTTGAGGCCGCCCAGCAGAAGCTCGCCGAAGCGGAAGAGGAATGGCTCGAACTGGAAGCCAAACGAGAAGCGCTGGCGGGATGACTGGCGCTACGGTTCGCATGTTGGAGCGAGTCAGTTGTCCACAGACTGTCGAACCAAGGCCGGATCGTGACAAATGCATGACATTGAAAGCATCCTTTTGTCATCGACCCGTTATCCACAGATCCGGACAAAAATCGTCCCCCGATTGATCCCCATTTACCGTGTCCGGACCCATTGCCGGATTCCGGATTCAGAGAGACCTTGATCACGCCGAGGGACACGGCGGCGCGGAAATCCGGGGAGACCCGGGGCTCAAGCGAACCGGTCCGGCTCTCTGACCCGGTCGGCCGAGATCATCTCCGGATGACGCAGGCAGCATCAGGCAGGGCCCAGGCTCCCGAACCGAACGCTTCGGCGCTCCGGTTCAGGGAGAACCAGGCCGGGATCGTTGGACGACGCGGGGTTTAGAGACCCGGCGAGACGCCATCGGACAGGAGCCGCCAGAATACAGCCGAAGGCCTCCGGGGTTCGCCTCGCAGGCGCTGGGGCCAGGGTTCTGAACCTCATGGCCAGGTCCAACCCGGACTTGGTGAAGGGACGAAGGCAACGGTTCGACCGGGCCTCCGTCCCTTCACTCAATTCCGGGCCCGGCAACCACCGGGAGCGGCGCACGCGCCAGAACGGAGGGGTTCTTTCCGCCCCGCGCGCTCTGCCTTCCCTTCGCCTTTCCAGACCTCTAGCCTCGGCCCATGTCGTGGGACCAGAATCGCCCCTTTTTTACCCGCCGTCGCGCCCTGATCGGTGCGGCCGCCGCTGCCGTTACGGGCGCCGCCCTCGCCGGCTGTGAGGACCGTTCCGCCCCGGTCGACGATCAGGGCCGTATCCGTCTGCGCTTCGCCACCGACTGGCGGGCCCAGGCCGAGCATGGCGGCTTTTATCAGGCCCTGGCCTCAGGGGCCTATGAGAAGCGCGGCCTCAACGTCCAGATCATCCAGGGCGGCCCCGCCGTCAATGTGCCCCAGCTGCTGGCCTCCGGCGCCGTCGAACTCGGCATGGGCTCCAACAGCTTCATCCCCCTGAATCTGGTTCAGGAGGGGGCCCCGGTAAAGGCCGTCGCCGCCTTCTTCCAGAAGGACCCCCAGGTCCTGATCGCCCATCCGGACCCGGCGCTCGAATCCATCGCCGACCTGACCGGCCGGCCGTTCTTGCTGTCCGACGCCGCCCGCACGGCATGGTGGCCATGGCTGAAGGCGAAATACGGCTTCACCGACGACCAGGTCCGCAAATACACCTTCAACCCCGCCCCCTTCCTGGCGGACCGCCGCGCCGTGCAACAGGGCTATGTCACCAGCGAGCCCTTCATCATTCGCCGCGAGGGAGGTTTCGAGCCGAAGGTCTTCCTTCTCGCCGACGACGGCTATGAGTCTTACGCCACCCTGGTCCTCGCTCCCGACGGCTTCGCCCGCGACAACGCCGCAGCGCTTCGTTCCTTCATCGCCGCCTCCGCCGAGGGCTGGCGCGACTATATGAATGGCGACCCGAGAGCGGCGAACGCCCTGATCAAACGCGACAATCCCGACATGACGGACGTCATCCTCGATCAGGCGCGCCAGGCCATGAACGCCAACGGCCTGGTTGAGGGCGGCGATGCGGCGCTCTACGGCCTGGGCGCCATGACCGCCGACCGCTGGCAGGCCTTTTTCCAGGCCGTCTCCGCGACCGGCGTCTATCCCGCCAATCTGAACTGGCGCGACGCCTTCACCACCGCCTATCTGCCGGGCCGTGGCTGAGGCTCCGATCGTCGTTCTGGACGGGGCGCGCGTCTGTTACGGCCCCGACCGCGCCATTGGCCCCTTTTCCCTGTCCATTGTCGCCGGGGAGATCACGGCCGTCGTCGGCGCCTCCGGGGCCGGAAAGTCCACGTTGCTGCGCCTGATCGCGGGCCTCGAAGCCGCTGCGGGGCGCGTCGAACGTCATATCCCGGCGGGCCGGACAGGGTTCGTGTTCCAGAGCCCGACCCTGATGCCCTGGGCCGACGCCCGGACCAATGTCGCCCTGCCGCTCGAACTCGCCGGCGTCGCGCCTGACGAGGCGCGCCGACGTGCGGGGCTCGTCCTCGCCGAGGTCGGTCTCGCCGACCACGCCGGCCTCTACCCTCACGCCCTGTCCGGCGGCATGGCCATGCGCGTGGCCCTTGCCCGCGCCGTCGTGACCGACCCGGCCCTCCTTCTGCTCGACGAACCCTTCGCCGCGCTCGACTCCGTCACCCGTCGTCGGCTGATGAACCGGATCCACCAGCTCTGGGTTGCCCGCCGCCCCTCCATCGTCTTCGTCACACATGATGTCGAGGAGGCCGTGTTTCTGGCCGGGCGAATCGTCATTCTCGGACCCGGGGGCCGCATCCTGAAGACCCGTCCCGCGCCGGGCCCGCTGCCGCGCCCCGTGGACTGGCGCGCCGCCCCGGCCTTCCGGGACATGGTTGAAACCGTCGCCGCCGATCTCGCCGCCGCCATGGATGACGCCGGCATGGAGCCGGCGGAATGAGCCGACTTTCGCGGCTTCTCGCGCCGGTGGTTCTGATCGCCGTCATTGTGGCTGGGTGGGCCGCCGCCTGTGTCGCCTTCGCCCTGCCCGCCTACCTGCTTCCCACTCCACAGGCGGTTGCGACGGCCTTCGTGCAGCGCGCCCCGGTGCTCACTGCTGCTGCGCTGCAAACCGTCTGGATGGCGATCCAGGCGCTGGTGCTGTCCAGCGTCCTCGGCGGGGGTCTGGCGGTGCTGCTCTCGCTCAGCCGAACGGCCGAGCGTGCGGCCCGCCCGCTGGCCATCGCCCTGCAGGTCACGCCCGTGGTGGCCATCGCTCCCCTCGTCCAGATCTGGGTCGGGCTGGACCGAGCGGATCTGGCCGTGGTTATTCTCGCCGCCTGCGTCGCCTTCTTCCCGATCTTTTCGGGTGTCCTGACCGGCCTCCGTTCCGCCGATCCGGATCTGGAGCGGCTGTTCGATCTGTATGGAGCGTCCCGGCTGCAGAGGCTGCGCCGGCTGCGACTGCCCTCGGCCCTGCCTTTCGCCCTCGAAGGTCTGCGGGTCGCGGCTGGGCTTGCAGTTGTAGGCGCCGTCGTCGCCGAGTTTGTCGCCGGCTCCGGCGCAACCCAGGGTCTGGCCTGGCGTCTTCTGGAAGCCGCCAATCGACTGCGGACGGCCGAGATGATCGCCGCCCTCATCTGGCTGGCGATCCTGGGCCTGACCCTCAATGGCTTGATTGCCCTCGCCAGCCGCTCCGTCGTTCGCCGCCGCATCTGACCTGCGGATACGTTAGGCCGCAGTTAAGGGCGTCCGTTTACACTCGCCACGTGCGCCAGATCAGGCGGGTCCGGCCGGCGCAGATGCCGGCTGAAACCAGACTCTGGTCCGGCGTTCGACAAGAGCCTGACCCCCGTTGTCGGCGAAATCGCGCTGCGGTTTGTCCTTCACGATCAGTCTCTGTGGGAGCAGGAGCAGGCAGTTTGCGTATCAAGGCGTTTCAACCTTCGGGTCGCGTGGTCGGGCTGGCCCTGACCGCCAGCCTTCTGGTCGGTTCCCCCGTGCTGGCGCAGGACGGCATGCGCTATCTGTCCTGGTCCGGAAAGCCCGCCAACATCGCCCCGCCGACTGCGCCGCAGATGCATCCGGTGGCGAACAACCGCTATCCGTCGATCGCGTCCGGCACAGGCCGCCCGTCGCGCTACAGTCCTTCCGTCGCCTCGGGCGGTCTGACCCCGGCCAACGCCTGGATGACCCCCCCGGTCGCTGCGCAGCCGCAGCCCGTCATGGCCGCGCCGCCTTCGACCAACGCGCCCCAAGCCTTTGCGCCCCAGACCTTTGCGCCCCGGACGGCGATGTCGGCCGCGCCGGTCCATGAGCAGCCGGCCTATTCTCCTCAGCCGATGCCGGGACCGCATTTCCAGCAACAACAACGCCAGTTGCAGCAGTCGCCTGCGGCCGCTGGCCCCGCCTGGACCCAACCCGGCTATGCGCCGCAGGTCTACAGCGCAGTGGAAAGCCGGCCGACGCCTCCCCTTCCGGCCCCGCAAGCGCCGCAACAGCCCTACGTCCAGCAACAGGCCTACGGCGGGGACCAGACGGTGACCGGTCCAGGCTGGGCCAGCCCCCAGCCGGTATCCGCCGGAGCGCCGGTCGCCGACCCTATGGCGCCGCGTCGTGACGCCCCGATCTTCCGCATCCAGGGAGCCCAGTCCCAGGCGCAGACCCAGACGCCGCCCGCCTCTGCGAACGCCGTTCAGGGGCCGACCGCAGGCCACGTCCAGCAGACGGTGTCGGCCGAGGGCCCGGCCCGCGGCGGCGCCCGCTACTATTCCGTCCACCGCGCCGCCGGCCATGAGCCGGATCCGACCGCCATGCCGGAAAGCGTCTATGCGGTCATCCCCGAGGGCGCCTTCCTCGACGCGGCCCGGACGGACCTGGCCGACCCCCCCGCCCTGCCCGTCCAGACCCGAACCATCAACGGCCGGGTTCAGGCCATCAACCAGGGCGACAACCCCAGCCTGCCATGACACAGACACCGGCCGCCCATCTCACCCCCTCCCGGGCCGCTCCGTCGACAGGGTCACGCCTGCCGGAACTGATCGCCATGGCCCAGGAGTCGTCGAGCGAAAGCCGTCGCGCCCTGCTGCGTGAACTGACGGATTCATTTTTTGGCGCCCCGACGCGGACTGACGACGAACAGGCGCTCTACGATGACGTCCTTTCCAGTCTTGCGACCGAGATGGAGGCCACTGTACGCAGCGAACTGTCCCGTCGCTTCGCCTCCGTCGCAGACGCCCCCAGAGGTCTGATCCGCCGGCTCGCCTCCGACGTGGCCGAGGTCGCCGCACCCGTGCTGGCGGCGTCGCCGGTTCTGGATGAAGCGGATCTGCTCGACATTGCCCGCTCACACGGTCAGGCGCACCTCCGCGCCATTTCCGGCCGTCGTGACGTCGGCGAAGCCCTGTCCGAGGTGATCGTTCAGCGAGGCGACGACGTCACACTGGGCGCCCTGCTTCGCAACGAAGACGCCCGGCTTTCCCATGCGACGGCCCGCACGGCAGTCGAACGCGCCAAGGCCAACCCGGCTCTTCACGAAGCCGCCGTGGAACGCCGGAGCCTGCCTCCGGAACTCCTCAACGAGATGTATTTCGTAGTCGAGGGTCGGTTGCGTCAACGCATCCATGAGCAGAACGCCCTTCTCGCTCCGGAGGTTGTCGAAGAGGCCCTCGCGGCGGCCTATGGCCGCGTCGCCGTCGAGGACGGCCTCCTGCCGCCTGACTACGCCCAGGCCCAGGCCCAGGTCGACGCCCTTGCGGCCAAGGGGCCGATCTCTGCCCAGGCGCTGGTGCGGCTGTTGCGTCAGAGCTCGCGGACGGCCTTTCTGATCGCCCTGTCACGGCTTGCCGCCATCGACATGCCCCTCGCCGCCCAGATCGTTGACCGACGCGAGATCGACGCCCTCGCAGTGCTCTGCAAGGCGGCCGACCTGGACCGTGCGCTCTTCATGACCCTGGTCGTGGTCATCCTCGGCGAGGGGGGCGATAACGCCCTGGGCCGCACCCAGGAATATGGTCACCTGTACGGCGACCTCACCCGGGATCAGGCGCTGCGCACCGTGCGCTTCTGGCGAATGCGTCGGGGCGTCCACGCAGGATAGGTCTGCCGGATCCCGAACATGCGAAAAAACCCGCCGCCTTGCGGCAGCGGGTCTTTCCAGTGGTACTGGCCGTTCTTGTTCGACCGAACCCTATTTTTTCGCGCGGGTCGTCCGGGCGGGTTTGCGCCCGCCCTGGCCCAGGCCCATCTGCTTGGCCAGTTCCGAACGCGCCTTGGCGTAGTTCGGGGCGACCATCGGATAGTCCTTGGGCAGGTTCCATTTGGCCCGGTAGTCTTCCGGGCTCATGTCATACTTGGTGCGCAGGTGCCGTTTCAACGACTTGAACTTGCGGCCATCTTCAAGACAGATCAGGAAGTCGGGGCTGATCGACTTGCGAACCGGCACAGCCGGCTCCTTGGGCTCCGGCGCCGCCTCGACCGGTCCGGTCGTCACCTGCGACAGTGCGGCGTGAATGCTGGCAATCAGGCCCGGCAGTTCGCTGGCGGAGACGCTGTTGTTCCCCACATAGGCCGACACGATGTCTGCCGTCATCTCCAGAAGTTCGCCTTTGTCGGCTGCAACCAAACTATCCAATGCTACGTCTCCTTCGCCGATCTTTCAAAGATCATGAGTGTGGGACTACGCAGTAGTTTTATTCGAGACGGGGAGCAATGAGAATGTCGTCCAGCATTTCGTGACGTCGCTGAAACTGGGGGATATCGGCGGGCCGTCTTACCGTTTGAAGTTGTCGGACAAGGCCATCATTGCCGCTCTCTCGGGCGCCGAGTATTCATCAAGGGCGCTTTCATCGCCATCACGGATGGCCTGCAGCAGTTCCGGCGTCAGGGCAGACGACAGAGACCAGTTCCAGTAACGCAACACCGTCTGCGCCCGGTCGACGGCCAGCATCTCATAGGTGACCAGCACGCGTTCCCACGCCGGATGGGGCAGACCGTCGGCGGTGACCTCGGGACGTCGCATCGAGCGCCACAGGTTCAGCAGGTCTGCCCGGGACAACCCCGTTCCCTTGCACAGGATGGCGAGCGGCTCGCCGCCCGTGTCGCCCATGATCTTGGCGCCAGTCAGCGGCTTGATGCCAGACAGATAGGCGATCTCGGCAGCAAGGTCGCGCGTCAGACCCTCCTGGGCCGCCACGGCGATCGCGTGTTCAAGACTGTCGTAGGGACTCTTCTCGATCGCGGCACGGTTACGCTGACGGCGTTCGATGAACTGCAGCGCCTTGCGCGATACCGGATCCTGCCAGCCCTCGGCGGCCGCCATGGCGAACACATCCTCGACCACCTCCTGCATCACCTCGCGAGAGACGGCAAACCGCTGCAGGATAATCCGCCGTTCCTCGGGGCCGCACCACCAGAACATGACATAGGCGCCCGACGGCCTCAGCTCCGGCCGTTTGAGCAAGGGGCCGCACAGATCGGGCGCCTCGCGACTCAGTCCGACGACGCTCTCAACCGCCGACTGGGACAGCCGGGCCGTCGCATTTCGCAGAACCTGATCGACCACAGCCGCTTCGCCGGACGCGATCAATTGCTCGCTTACGATCTCTGAAAGGCCTCGCCGCCGCGCGATCATCAGCCGGTGCTCGGGTCCGGCGTCTCGCGCACAGGCCGTCAGATCTGCGTCGTTCAGCGCCGTGCACTGTTCGATAAGCAGCCCTGCGATCTCCGGCGTATCGCGCAGCAGCATACGGGTCAGGGTGTTGGGAATCTCGCTGAGGGGCGCCAGACGTTCGGCCACGCGCCGACGCTCATGCGGACCGGCCAGCCTGAGCATTTCGAGGAGGAGATCGCCTGTCACCGCGCGCTCGAAGGCGTTGATGCGACTGGCTGGCAGCGACACAACGTCCGCCAGCCGCTTCAGTAAGGCGGCCCGGGCGCGCGGTACGGCCTGCCTCGAGCCCGCCTCCGATGGCGGTGCATCATTCTCGCTGACGACCGGGCGCTCTGACATGGTCTCACCCTATCAACTGCCGGTTAATCAGCCATGACGGCGATCCCGCCCTGGCTGCCGGTGAACACCGCTGCGGAACACATCAGTCACGGAACGGCTTGACGATGAACGCCACGACGACGAAGGCGTTGGCACGGCAGGGCCCGGCACACAGGTCTGGGCCGGGGATTGAATCGGGACGACATCGCATCCGACCCCGGCCGCCCGTCGTAACCGCGTCATACCGTCGTGAGGGCGTATCGGAGTTCAGTCATGTCAGCCCCCGTCATCGACGATGTGCCTTTCCCGAGCCTTCGCCCCCCCTCGCGGGCGGCGCGCCTTCTGTTCTGGGTTCTGGCCCGGATCGAGGCGGACTGGCGCGGCGCGGGTCTCGTGATCGAAACCCCCGAAGGCCGGGTCCAGCGTTTCGGTCCGGCCGCTGATCCCGCGCGGCTGATCATCCATGACTGGCGCATGGTCCGGCGCGGCCTCACCGGCGGAGACATCGGCCTCGCCGAGGGCTATGTGGCGGGCGAATGGGACACCCCGGATCTGGCCAAACTCCTCGCCGTGTTCGCCGACAATTTCGAACGTCTGGATCAGTTCGCCAACGGCAAACCCCTGATCCAGGCCTTCAACTGGCTGACCCACCGTCTGGGCCGCTTGAACACCCGGCGCGGGTCGAGAAAGAACATCGTCGCCCACTACGATCTGGGCAACGACTTCTACAGCCGCTGGCTGGACGGCTCGATGACCTATTCCTCGGCGTTCTGGACCTCGCCGGACCTTTCGCTCGAGGCGGCCCAGACGGCCAAATACGCCGCGCTCGCCGAAAGCATCGATCTTCAGCCCGGGCACCGGGTGCTGGAAATCGGCTGCGGCTGGGGCGGCTTCGCCGAATACGCGGCGCGCATGGGCTGCGAGGTCGTGGGCCTGACCTTGTCGCCGTCCCAGCGCGACTATGCCGTCGCCCGTCTGGAGGCGGCGGGACTCGCTGAGAAGGTCGACATCCGGCTCCGGGACTATCGCGACGAGACCGAAACGTTTGACCGCGTCGTCTCTATCGAGATGTTCGAGGCTGTCGGCGAGCGTTGGTGGCCGACCTTTTTCCGCGTGGTTCGCGAACGGCTCGGAGCCGGCGGTCAGGCGGGTCTGCAAATCATCACCATTCGTGACGACCTCTTCGAGGGTTACCGCCGTCGCGTCGACTTCATCCAGCGCTATGTCTTCCCCGGCGGCATGCTGCCCAGCCGCGCCCGCCTGGGCGAGGTCATCGCCGAACAGGGGCTGGTCACAGGCGCCGAACGCAGCCTGGGTCTCGACTATGCCCGCACCCTGAATCTATGGGGCCAGAACTATCGCGGAGCGCGCAGCGGCATGGACCAGACCTTCGACCGCCTCTGGCTGTTCTACCTGGCCTATTGCGAGGCGGGCTTCGCCACGCGCAGGACCGATGTGATCCAGATCCGCCTTTCGGTGGCGGCAGACGCTCGCTAACCTCCCCCCAAAAAAGGGGAGACGCCATGACCACCGTCCAGGGACCGCTCGCCGGACTGCGAATCGTCGAGTTCGACGCCATCGGCCCCGCGCCCATGGCGGCTATGATCCTGGCGGATCTGGGCGCGGACGTGGTGCGGATTGCCCGGGCGGGCGGCGGTTTCTGGGACAATACCGGCGGCGCCGTGCTGAACCGCAACCGGCCGCATCTGATCCTCGATCTCAAGTCTCCCGCGGATCGCGAACAGGCTCTGGATCTGGTCGCTTGCGCTGACGCCCTCATCGAGGGACTGCGTCCCGGTGTGATGGAGCGACTGGGTCTGGGCCCCGACGTCTGCCTCGAACGCAATCCGCGCCTCGCCTATGTCCGCATGACCGGTTGGGGCCAGACCGGGCCGCTCGCGGCCCGCGCGGGCCATGACCTCAACTACATCGCCCTCACCGGCGCCCTGCATGCCATGGGGGCGGCGGACCGGCCCCCGCCCGTGCCGTTGAATCTCGTCGGCGACTATGGAGGCGGCGCCATGTTCGCCGTTGCGGGCCTCCTCGCCGCCGTGACCTCGGCCCGCTCGACCGGGCAAGGCCAGGTCGTCGATGTCGCCATGACTGATGGCGCGGCTGTGCTGTCCAGCCTGTTCCATGCCCTGGCGTCCGGGGGCCTCTGGACCGGCGCAAGGGGATCCAACCTTCTGGACGGCGCGGCGCCCTTTTACCGCTGCTACCGGTGTTCGGATGGAGAGTTCGTCGCGGTCGGCGCTCTCGAGCCGCCCTTTTTCGCCGCGCTTGTCGCGGGCCTTGAGCTGGAGTTCGATCCCGCCGGCCAATACGATCGGGGCCGCTGGCCTGAACTGGCGACACGACTCGAAACGGCATTCGCCGCCGCGCCGCGCGATCACTGGACCACCATATTTGAGGGAACGGACGCCTGCGTCACCCCCGTCCTGTCCTTCGCCGAAGCCGCCGATCACCCGCACAACAAGGCCCGCGGGACCTTCATCGCGGTGGACGGCGTCACCCAGCCCGCCCCCGCCCCGAACCTGTCCATGACCCCCGGCCGGGTCGATCCTGATCGGCGGGGCGAGACCACATTCGGGGCAATACAGGACCGCTGGACCGTCTGACCCGGGCCCGCTTTGTCGCGTGGACTTCAGTTCGCGCCTGACGCATAGGGGCGCAGTGACCGCCGCCGCACCCCCTTCAACCCGCCGTCATGATCTGGACTGGATCCGGGTTGGCGCCTTCGGCCTGTTGATCCTCTATCACGTCGGGCTCGCCTACGGCCCCTATGACTGGCACCTGCACAGCCGGCATACGCTGGAGTGGATTCGCGAGGCGGTGCTGATCACCAACCCCTGGCGCCTGACCCTTCTGTTTCTCGTGTCCGGCGCCGCCGTGCGTTTCATGACCATCAATCGGACGGCCGCCGCAACGGCACGGATGCGCATCGCCCGCCTCGGCCCGCCATTGATCTTCGGCGTCGCTATCCTGGTGACCATCCAGTCGTGGATCGAGGCGATGGAGAAGGCGGACTGGACCGCCGGCTATCCCGCCTGGCTGGTCCATGAGTTCAGTCCGTCCGGACTGGCTGACGGCGTGCCCTTCAACCACCTGTGGTTCGTCATCTACATCGCCGCCTACAGCTTCGTGGTCGTCGCCCTGCTGCGGCGGCCTGACTGGATTGCGGCTATCGAGAGCCGCATCGGACGTGTCCTCGCCGGACCGCGCATCCTCTGGGTCCCGGCCCTCTATCTCGTCGCGGCCCGGGTCCTCCTCTATCCGTCATTCGGCCTGACCAACAACCTGATGTGGGACTGGTACAATCACGCCCAGTCCCTGGCCGCCTTCCTGTTCGGCTTTTTCGCAGCCCGTGACGCGAGTATCTGGCGCTCGCTGGAAAGATATCGCTGGGTCGGGTTGGGCGTCGGGCTGCTGGCCCTGCCTGTGATGATGCTTCAGGTCGCCCATCCCGGCGGCGGCGCCTTCTGGGGCGTTCCCCGGAATGTGGTCGTGGCCCTCGACCAGTGGGCGGTGATGACGGCCGTTCTCGGCTTCGCCAGCCTGCACCTCCGAAAGGCGTCAGGACCGGCGCTGGCCTATCTGAACGATGCGGTCTTCACCCTCTACCTTGCGCACCAGACCCTTCTCGTCATCGCCCTGTGGTGGGTGCGGCCGGCCGGCCTTCCGGTTTGGGTCGAGGCTCCGATCCTCACCGCCTTCACCCTCGGCGGCAGTCTGGTCATCTACGAGATCGTGCGCCGCACGCCGCTGTTGCGTCCGATCTGGGGCCTCAAACCCTTGCCGGGCCGCCCCACCTTCGGCCTGCCGCATCCCGGCCCGTTCCGCAGACGCAGACTGCTGCTGGCCCTCGGGGTGGCGGCGCCGGTGCTCGCCATACTGACTGTGGGTCTCGCCATCAGCGCCTATCCCGGCTTCGACAATTCGCGACAGTATCTGAGTGAGCTCGGCGGGGCCGGAGCCGCCATGCCGCTGATCTTCAACGGCGGAGTGTTTGTGGCGGGAATCCTGGCCGGGCTCGCCGGCGTCGGCCTCGGCTTGGCGCTGATGGCGATTACCCGCCATCGCATCGCCGGCATCCTGACGGCAGCCTGCTTCGTCCTCGCCGGAATCGGTCTGGCGGCCTCCTGCATCTACCCCTGGCCGGACCCGCGCCATGTCGAGGTCCTGTACCTGGCGCTCGGCATCCAGCTGGCGCCCCTGATCCTGCTTTGGGGGCTCTCGGCCAGTCGCGACACCCCCCGACTGAAACTGTTTCTGGCCGCCGTGTTCGTGATCATGGCCATCCTGACCGTGTTGACCCGGCATCTCGTCCTTCCCGGCACGGTGAACGACGCCAATGTGGGATGGTGGGAACGGGCCCATGCCCTTGTTCTGGTAGGCTGGACGGGCATAGCCGCATGGCTCCTGAGCCGCCGTCTCCGCGATATGGCCGGCGGCCAGCCCGAAGACGCCGGCAGCGCGGACGGGACCTAAAAAAACACGCGGTTATCACGATCGTGTGATTGATTTTCACGAAAATGCGTTCATGGTGCAATGCAGTAGCCTGGCGGCCTCCTCTCCGCACGCCCGGGCTCTTCGGGGACGTCACGAAAGCGATGAACAGACTGGTCCTTCGCAGTGAGGAATTTCTGGCCGGCGTCGAGACCTACGGGGTCTCCGACTGGCTGCCGGACGACGCTCCGCTGGCGATGCCCATCCAGTCGATCGACGAGACGGTCGTGGTGAACCATGTCGCGACGACGCCTCGCAATATCGCCGCACGGCGCTGGTTGCTGGTCGTAGCGACCCTGTGCCTGACCGCCCTGGCTGCGGTCACGCCGTTCATTCTCTACGCCCGCCATGGCTTCGACATGCTCGAGGCTATCGGTTTCGGCCTGTTCCTGATCCTGATCGGCTCCATTTCCTGCTGGTTCTCGAACGCCGCCATTGGCCTGTGGGTGCTGATGACCAACCGGGAGCAACGCGATCTCGACTTCGCGCCCCACCCGCCCGCGCCCCAGACCCGCACCGCGCTGCTGATGCCGCTCTACAACGAGGACGCCCACACCGCCCTGTCGCGCCTCGGCAAGATCGACGCCGGTCTGGCGCGTCTCGGGGTGTCGGACGCCTTCGACTTCTTCGTCCTGTCCGATACGAACAAGGCCCCGGCCTTGATGTCTGAACAGGGCGCCTTCGCCGGCTTCCGCCTGCGCGCCCACAGCCAGACCTTCTACCGGCACCGCGAGATCAACACCGAGAAGAAGGCCGGCAACATCACCGACTGGACGCGTCGGTTCGGCGGCGCCTATGACTTCATGGTGGTGCTTGACGCCGACTCCACCATGGCGGGCGAGACCCTGCTGCGTCTGGTGGACGCCATGGAGCGGCACCCCGGCGTTGGTCTGATCCAGACCGCTCCGACCATCGTCAAGGCCTCGACCCTGTTTGCCCGCGTCTCCCAGTTCAGCACCCGCCTGTACGGCCGCGTCGCCGCTGCGGGCCTGGCCTGGTGGACCGGCTCGGAAGGCAGCTATTGGGGCCATAACGCCATCCTGCGCACGCGCGCCTTTGCCGAGGCTTCGGGCCTGCCCCACCTCGAAGGCAAGGCGCCGTTCAACGGCCACATCCTGAGCCATGACGTGGTCGAGGCCGCCCTGTTGCGCCGCGCCGGCTGGGCCTGCCACGTCACCGCCGCGCTCGACGGATCGTGCGAGGAAACGCCGCCGACGCTGACCGACTTCATCCGTCGCGAACACCGCTGGTGCCAGGGCAACCTGCAACACATGGCCCTGCTGTTCTCGCCCGGCCTGTCCTTCGCCAACCGCACCCAGCTGTTCATGGGCGTCCTGGCCTATGTCGCCTCGGCGCTCTGGTTCTCGGCCCTCATCATCGGCCTGGCCATCGAGCTTCAGTATGCGCCTGACTGGTCGTCCTTCCTGTATTTCCTGAATCCCCAGTTCTCGCCCTTCATGCTGGCCTCCCTGCTGGCGGGCATGCTGCTGATGGGTCCCAAGGTCATGGGCGCGGCCCTGGTACTCTCGCGCCCGCGTGAGCGTCGGGCCTTCGGCGGCGGCCGCCGGATCGTCTCCGGCATGATCGCCGAGATCTGCCTGTCGGCGATTCTGGCCCCTATCCTTATGGTCGCCAACACGGTGTCGGTCCTGAAGATCATGTCCGGTCAGGACGCCGGCTGGCACGCCCAGCAGCGCGACGCCGACGGCATCACCTGGACTGACGCGTTCCGCTCCATGCGCTGGCAGATGATCGCGGGCGCCGCCTTCGTGGTCGCCCTGAGCCTCCGCCCTGACCTGGCCAGCTTCTTCATCCCGATCGTCGGTCCGCTCCTGTTGGCCGCCCCGATCGCCAAATGGACCTCGCAACGCGCCTCGGGCGTCGCCTTCGCCCGCCGCGGCTGGCTGGTGACCCCCTCCGGCGATGAGGAAAGCGCCACGCCGCTCGTCATTCACGGCCCGGCTCGCCCCAATCTGATGACCGACGACGCCCGCGTCCGCGCCCTGCGCGCCCTTCAGAACGCCTGATCCGGGGACAGGAGGACCTAGAGCCCTCCCATTGAATTCTCGTGATGCACCGCCTGCTGCTTCAGCCAGGCGACGAAGGTCCGTGTGCTGGACGACGCCGGGCGGTCTCGCGGCATGACCACGTGATAGGCGAACCCCACCGCCTCTGAGCCGTCTGCAAACGGCGCCACCAGACGCCCGGCCTCCAGGTCCGCCTGGGCCAGGGTGCGTTTGGCCAGCACCACGCCGCGACCGGCCACCGCCGCCTCGATCAACATGCCGGAATGGTTGAAGCGCGATCCGCGTCGGGCGTCCGGATGTTTGACCCCCCGGGCCTTCAGCCACATCGACCAGTCGGGACGGCTGGGGTCTCCATCATTGGACATGTCGTGCAACAGCGGATGACCGACCAGATCGGCGGGCTTGCGGATCGGCCTTTCGCCCGACAGCAGGCCCGGGGCGCACACCGGCAGCACCGTTTCGGTCATCAGCCGTTCGACGACATGGCCCGGATACTCGCCCGGCCCATAACGCACCGCCAGGTCGGCCTTGCCCTCTCCCAGAACCACCGGCTCCATGTCCGCCGAAATCCAGACCTCGACCTCGGAATGGGCTGCATGAAAGTCGTCCATACGCGGCATCAACCACTTCGACGCAAAAGCCGGGGCCACGCTGATCGAGACCTGACGCCGGCGGGGCGGCTCGCGCAACAGGGCCGAGGCATCCATCAGCCGCTCGAACCCCTCGCGCAGCAGGGGCGCCGACCCTCGCCCCAGGTCGGTCAATTGCAGTCCCTTGGCCTCCCGAAGGAACAGGGGACCGCCCACGATATCTTCCAGCAAGCGAATCTGCTGGCTGACGGCCCCGGGCGTCACCGACAGCTCCTCTGCGGCGCGGGAAAAATTCAGCGTCCGTGCGGCGCTTTCAAAGGCGCGCAAGGCGTTGAGGGGGAGAAGAGATCTGGCCATGCCGTTAGAAATCCTATCAGCCATGGAAAGACAAATCCTTTTAAGGTGCCTTGGCAAACGCTTTGACAAAGGCTGCCTTCGTGTCCTCCCCGACCCCTGCCGGTTCCGTCCTCGACCTGATCGGCGACACCCCCCTGCTCCGTCTGAACCGACTGTCTGACCAGACCGGATGTGAAATCCTCGGCAAGGCCGAATTCCTTAACCCGGGCGGCTCGATCAAGGATCGGGCGGCCCTGTCGATCGTGCGGACGGCCCGGGAGTCAGGCGCCCTGAAACCGGGCGGAACCATTGTCGAGGGCACGGCCGGCAACACCGGCATCGGACTGGCGCTGGTCGGGGCGGCGCTCGGCCATCCCGTCGTCATCGTCATGCCCCGCACCCAGTCCGAGGAAAAGAAACAGGCCGTGCGCGGCCTCGGCGCCCGGCTGATCGAGGTCGACGCCGCCCCCTTCTCCAGCCCCAACCATTTCGTCCACTATTCGGGGCGTCTGGCGGCCGAGTTGAACGACGAGCGGCCCGAGGGCGCCATCTGGTCCAACCAGTTCGACAACATCGCCAACCGCGAGGCCCACTACCGCACCACCGGCCCGGAGATCTGGGCCCAGACCGGCGGACGCATCGACGGTTTTGTCAGCGCCGTCGGCTCCGGCGGCACGCTTGTCGGGGTATCGGCCTTCCTGCGCGAACAGAATCCCGACGTCGCCATCGGCCTGGCCGATCCCGGCGGCGCGGCCCTCTACAACTGGTTCACCACCGGCGAGATGAAGGCCGAGGGTTCGTCCATCACCGAGGGAATCGGGGTGGCCCGGATCACGGGCAATCTGGAAGGCTTCCGGCCCGACCGCGTCTGGCGCGTCGAGGACGCCGAGTTCCTCCCGATCCTGTTTGACCTCGTCCAGTATGAAGGCCTGTCGCTGGGGGGTTCGGCCGGGGTGAACCTCGCCGGAGCCGTCCGGCTCGCCCGCGAACTCGGGCCCGGAAAAACCATCGTCACATGCCTGTGCGACCCGGGCGCCCGCTATGCGTCGAAACTGTTCAATGTCGAGTTCCTGAAGTCCAGGGGCCTGCCGGTCCCGACCTGGGCATAGGGCTACAGCCGCCAGACCTCGCCCTTCGCCCCGACGTCGCCAAGGGTGTCGGCCACCCAGCCACAGATCTCGGTCGCCACGGCTTGCGCGCCCGCGGGCGGGTTCAGCACGACCATGGCGCAGCCGTTCATCTTCATCGGATTGGTCAGCGGCCGCAGCCGCGCCTCGGCCACCAGCACATCGCCCGACAGTCGACGCAGGAAACCGTCAAAGGTCTCCAGATCCTTGAGCGGCGTCCAGATCGCCACCACCGCCGCCGGATCGGCGCGCGTCACCGCCATCGCTGTCTCCGCCGACCGAACATAGTCGTCGGGCTTCTCGAACGGCGGATCGATCAGCACCAGCGGCGCCTTGACGCCTGTCGCCGTCTCCCGCGCCTGGTCATAGCCGTCGCCCGCCTCGCCCCCGGCGTTCGCAAACCCGGTCAGGGCCTGATCCAGAAGTTCGACCACGGGCGGGTTCAGTTCAAACCCGCGATAGGCGTCCCCGGCCCGCAGCGACCGCGCCACCAGCAGCGGCGACCCCGGATAGAAACGCACTGCATCCCCGCCCGACGCGGAGGCCTCGCCATTCACCGCCCGCACCTCGTCGGCCAGGGCCTGGATCGCAGTCGGCAGCCCCCTGGTCGCCATCAGCCGCATTACCCCGGCCTCGGCCTCTCTGGACCGCACCGCATCGCCGGTCAGATCATACAGCCCGGCCCCCGCGTGGGTGTCGATCACCGTCACCGGCCCCGCCGCCTGACGCGCCTTCAGCAGCCACAGCACCAGGGCGTGCTTGACCAGATCGGCGAAATTTCCGGCATGAAAGCTGTGACGATAGTTCATCCCGCTCCGTCCCGCGCCGAACGATCCGGGTCAAGAGGAACCGGCGCGACCGACAGGCCGTTGCTGTCCGGTCACCGTCGGGACCTGCCCATGTCGTCTGCCCTTGCCGCCACCCTCGTCTCGCCGAACCGGGGGCGGGTCTGATGCCCGACGGGTCCGCACGCATCGCCTCCGATCTCGCCGCCTCCCTGCCCGAGGCCCCTGAAGGGCTCCGCTGGTGCAACGACGAGGGCCCCGGCATCTCGCGTCGGCCCGCCGGCAGGGGGTTCCGCTACATCGACGCCAAAGGCGCCGCAGTGAAGGATGCGAAGAGCCTCGACCGCATCCGGACGCTCGCCATTCCCCCGGCCTGGACCGACGTCTGGATCTGCCCTCTGATGCGCGGCCACATCCAGGCCACCGGCCGCGACCTGCGCGGGCGAAAGCAATACCGGTATCATGCCGACTGGAGCCGCCATGCGGCCGAGTCCAAGTTCGACCGCCTGCCCGCCTTCGCCCGCGCCCTGCCGAAACTCCACGCCCGCGTCGAGGCCGATCTGAACCGACGCGGCGCGACCCGCGAAAAGGTGCTCGCCACCGTGGTGCGCCTGCTGGAGTTGACCCTGATCCGCGTCGGCAACATCGAATACGCCCGCCAGAACCGCTCCTACGGCCTCACCACCCTGAACAAGCGCCACCTCGACATGGACGGCGCGGCCTTGCGCTTCGCCTTCCGGGGCAAGAGCGGCAAGGATCATGAGGTGACCGTCAAGGACCGGCGTCTGGCCGCTGTCGTCCGATCGTTGCGCGACCTGCCCGGTCAGCAGTTGTTCAAGTATCGCGACGCCGACGGCGACCTCTGCCCCGTCACCTCCGATGATGTGAACGCCTATATCCGCGAGGCCATGAGCGAGACCTTCTCGGCCAAGGACTTCCGCACCTGGGCCGCCACCGTCTCGACCGCGCGCGCCCTGAAGGATGCAGGCCTGCCCGACTCGCAAACGGCGGCGAAACGCGAGGTCAATCTGTGCATCCGGGCGGTGGCGGGATTGCTCGGCAACACGCCCACGGTCTGCCGCGCCTCCTACGTCCATCCGCGCGTGCTGGAGATGTACGCGGATGGTCGCCTCGGCGCCTTGCCGGGCTCTACGACAAAAGGATTCGAGATCGCCCTGATCCGGTCGCTTGCGGCAGACGCCTAGGACCCGGCGACCTCAGCCCCCCTTCAGGCCGCCTTGTCCCAGTTCAGCACCACCTTGCCGGACTGACCCGCCTTCATGGCCTCAAAGCCCTCGGCGAACCGCTCATAGCCCATGCGGTGGGTGATCAGCGGCTCCAGGTCCAGCCCGGCCTTCAGCAGGCCCAGCATCTTCCTCCAGGTCGTGAACATCTCGCGCCCATAGACGCCCTTGATGGTCAGGGCCTTCAGGATGATGGCGCCCCAGTCGGTCTCCATCGGCCTGGACGGAATGCCCAGCATGGCCATGCCGCCGCCCATGATCAGGGTGTCGACGCACTGTTTGAAGGCGATCGGCGAACCCGACATCTCCAGCGCCACGTCAAACCCGACCTTGAGGCCCAGCTCGTGCATGACGTCCTTCAGGTCCTCGCGCGTGGTGTTCACCGTCCGCACCCCGGGCGCCACCTTCTGCGCCAGCTCCAGACGGAAGTCGTTGATGTCGGTCAGCACCACGGTCCGCGCGCCGGCGTGACGCGCCACCGCCGCCGCCATCATGCCGATGGGGCCCGCGCCGGTGACCAGCACGTCCTCGCCCAGCAGGTCGAACTGCTGCGCCGTATGCACGGCATTGCCGAACGGATCGAGGATCGAGGCGACATCGTCCGACACGTCATCGGGCAGTTCGATGACGTTGAACGCCGGGGCCACCACGAACTCGGCGAAGGCCCCCTGACGGTTCACCCCGATGCCGCGCGTGTGCGGATCCAGATGGAAATGTCCCGCCCGCGCCGCCTCGGAATTCAGGTCGATCACATGCCCCTCGGCCGAGACCCGCTGGCCGATCTTCAGCGGCCGGTCCACGTCGGACCCCACTGCAACGATCTCGCCGCTGAATTCATGCCCCGTGATCATCGGCGTCGGCACATTCTTCTGGGACCACTCGTCCCAGTTCCAGATGTGGATATCGGTGCCGCACACCGCCGTCCGCTTGACCCGGATCAGCACGTCCTCGGGGCCGGCGACCGGGATCGGCGCGTCGATCAGCTCCAGCCCGGGAACGGGTCCGGTCTTCGCCAGGGCTTTCATGGTCTCGGTCATGCGATCACTCCTAGTTCTCTACCCGCCTGTTTGAACGCGGCGACCGTCTGATCGATGTGGTCAAAGGTGTGGGCCGCCGACATCTGCGTCCGGATTCGCGCCGCGCCGCGCGGCACGACGGGGAAGGAAAACCCGATCACATAGACGCCCAGCTCCAGCATCCGCGCCGCCAGATCCTGGGCCAGTTTGGCATCGCCCAGCATGACCGGAATGATCGGATGTTCGCCGGGCAACAGGTCGAACCCGGCATCCGTCATGGCCATGCGATAGCGATGGGCATTGGCCGAAAGCCGGGTGCGCAGCACGTCGCCCTCTTCGCCTTGCGCAATACGGATGGCCTCCATCGAGGCCCCGCAGATCGAGGGCGCCAGGGCATTGGAAAACAGATAGGGCCGCGCCCGCTGCTTCAGCAGCTGCACCACCGCCGAGGTGGCGCAGATGAACCCGCCCATCGCCCCGCCCAGCGCCTTGCCGAAGGTGCCGGTGACGAAGTCGACCTTGACCCCATGATGGGCGAACGATCCCTTGCCCTGTGGTCCCAGGAACCCCGTGGCGTGGCAGTCGTCGACCATGATCAGGGCGTCGTACCGGTCGGCGAGCACCCGGATTTCATCCAGTCTGGCGATATAGCCGTCCATCGAGAAGGCGCCGTCGGTGGCGATGATGATGTCGCGCGCCCCCGCCGCCCGGGCCTCCTTCAGCCGCGTCTCCAGCTCGTCCATGTCGGAGTTGGCGAAGCGGTAGCGTTTCGCCTTGCACAGCCGGACCCCGTCGATGATCGAGGCGTGGTTCAGACTATCGGAGACGATGGCGTCCTCCTCCCCGAACAGCGGCTCGAACAGGCCGCCGTTGGCGTCGAAGGCGGCGGCGAACAGGATGGCGTCCTCAAACCCCAGATAGTCGGCGATCGACCGCTCCAGCTCCTTGTGAATATCCAGCGTGCCGCAGATGAACCGCACAGAAGCTGTCCCGCCGCCGCGCCGGTCCGACGCCGCATTGGCCGCATCGACGATCCTCTGGTCCCCCGCCAGACCCAGGTAGTTGTTGGCGCAGAAGTTCAGGACCTTGCGCCCGCCGACCTCGATCACCGGCCCCTGCCGCGAGGCGATGACCCGTTCCGGCTTGGTCAGGCCCTGGGCGTCGATTTCGGACAGTTCACGGCTGACGCGGTCGTGGAAAGCGGTCGGCATGGGCCCTCGCGAGTGGCGGTTCAGGCGCGTCGGGTTACGCCGAATCCGCCGGCCACGCCACCCCGCCGCAACAGGGATACGCTGTCCGCGAGCCCGGCGTCGGCCTGAAGCCTCAGCGCGCCGGCGTCGTCTTCGGGATATAGAGCGGGCCGATCCTCACGCGCCCGCCGCACGGAGCCAGCGCCTGGGCGATGTCGAGAGGCGCCCCTCCGGTCCCGATCCGGACCTGGACCCGGGCCGCATCCGGACAAACCGTCTCGCCCCCGGCCTCGTTCGGCACGACGTTCCAGGCCATGTCGAACCAGGCGCCGCCTCCCGGCTCCAGAGTCGTCGGCACAGGCGCGGAATTGGCGTTGAAATAGTTGCCCGGATTCTGTTCGGCCGCGACCGATGGCAGCGGCGCGCCCGTCGAATCCAGCAGGCGGATCTCCGGATAGCCCGATACCATGCAGGCCACCGGTCCATTGTTGCGGACGGCGAAGGTCGTCACGCGATTGCCCATGCCGGCGTCGCCCCCGACGACGGTCAGCCCCAGTTGACCATTCGAACAGGGCGGGGGCGTCTCCGGCGCCGGCGCCGGTCGACGGCACTGTTCCACAGGCACGGCAACGGCGTCGGGGCCCGAGGTCAGTCGGCTCAGGGTGGCGATTTCGTCCCTGCCCTGTGTGGCCGTGCGCCATTCCAGCCCGGCTCCGACGTAACGGGCGCCGCTTGCAGAGGCGGTCGTGGTCAGACTCCGGCTCCTGCCTTCATAGGTCAATCGGGCCGTGGCGCCGTCAGGGTAGGCGACCTCAACGCTGCGACCACTGTCACAGAGATAGGCGACCCGAGGGCCGGCCATGGCGGGCGCCTGCGCGACGGGCCCGGCTGGGGGAGCCTCCGGAGCCGCCTCGGGCTCGGCTGAACAGGCCGTGACCATGGCGGCGGCCGTCGTCGCGAGGGCGGCGTAAACCCGGGCCGTGAGAATCGTCTGGCGCATCTGGATCTCCTGCCAGTTCAAACGCACGGCGGCGCTAACGGCTCCGCTTCCGGATTCGATCCATGGCATCCTGGCCGATATGGGCGATGCCCTTGCGATCGGCGATCGTCACCTGGCGCTGTCGCTCGGCATAGGCGGCGCGACGGTCCTCTGTCCGTTCATCCGCACAGCGGTCACAGGCCACGCCCTCGACAAATCGCGGCGACCGTCGCCCCGCCTCACTCACCGGCCTGCGGCAGGCGCGACACAGGCTGTGCGAGCCGGGCTTCAGACCGTGGCCGACCGCGACGCGCTCGTCGAAGACGAAACACTCGCCGTCCCACAGACTCCCGGCCTCGGGCACGGTCTCGAGGTAGCGCAGGATTCCGCCCTGCAGGTGATAGACATCCGGCACGCCCTCGGCCTTCAGCAGGGCGGTCGCCTTCTCGCAGCGAATGCCGCCGGTGCAGTACATGGCGACGCGCGTGGCGCCGCGCTCGGCCATCAGCGCCCGCCCCTCGGTTGCGAACCAGGCGGGAAAGTCCCGAAAGCTGGCGGTGTCGGGCTGGACGGCGTGGGCGAAGGCGCCGATCTCGCCCTCATAGCCATTGCGCGTGTCGATCACGAGCGTCCCGGGGTCGGAGATCAGGGCGTTCCAGTCCTGACCGGCCACATAGGCGCCGACGTCATTGACCGGGTCGATGTCGGGCCGGCCGAGGGTCACGATCTCGGCCTTGACGCGGACCTTCAGCCGGAGGAACGGCGGTTCGGCCGCGCGGGAGTATTTGACCTCCAGTTCGGCGAACCCGGGCCGGGAGCGGATGGCGGTCAACACCCGGGCGACGCCGGCGTCGGACCCCGCGATCGTTCCGTTTATTCCCTCGTGGGCGATCAAAAGGGTGCCGCGCACATCGACGTCCCGGGCGACGGCTTCAAGGGCGTCGCGCCAGGCCCTTGGCTCCGCGACCGGGGCGAACCGGTAAAGCGCCGCCACCTGGAAGGGGCCGTCGGGGTTTGCGGATGCGGGCGTTGCGGTCATCGGCCGGTTATAGCGGGTCTAGGGCTGATTGCCGCACGCGCGGTCCCGGACAGACGAAAAACCCGCCGACTTGCGTCAGGCGGGTTTTCAGATCTTGGGTGCGGGAGCAGGATTTGAACCTGCGACCTTCAGGTTATGAGCCTGACGAGCTACCGGGCTGCTCCATCCCGCGGCAAACGGTAGTGTGAAGGAAGACTGTTCGAGAGAACCAGGCGATGTCCGCGCAAAGGCTGGACAACCTGGATAATGCAAAACCCTCTATCCGCTTGGTAGACCCGGCGGCGACCTACTCTCCCGCGCCTTGAGACGAAGTACCATTGGCTCTGGAGGGCTTAACGACCGAGTTCGGAATGGGATCGGGTGGGGAACCTCCGACATAGCCACCAGGTCAACCAAGCGGATAGGGGGATTTGCGAGAAGACATTGTCGTATTCGAAAAATCGAATGAGTTTTGCTGAGAAACGATCAAACCGATCGGATTATTAGTACCAGTAAGCTTCATGGGTCGCCCCACTTCCACACCTGGCCTATCAACGTGGTAGTCTTCCACGATCCTCAGCGAAGCCTTGTTTTGAGGTTAGTTTCCCGCTTAGATGCTTTCAGCGGTTATCTATTCCATACTTAGCTACCCTGCTGCACAGCTGGCGCCATGACAGGTCCACCAGAGGTATGTCCATCCCGGTCCTCTCGTACTAGGGACAGATCCTCTCAAGCTTCGAACACCCACGGCAGATAGGGACCAAACTGTCTCACGACGTTCTGAACCCAGCTCACGTACCACTTTAATCGGCGAACAGCCGAACCCTTGGGACCTGCTCCAGCCCCAGGATGTGATGAGCCGACATCGAGGTGCCAAACTTTGCCGTCGATATGGACTCTTGGGCAAAATCAGCCTGTTATCCCTAGAGTACCTTTTATCCGTTGAGCGATGGCCCTTCCACGCGGGACCACCGGATCACTATGGCCGACTTTCGTCTCTGCTCGACTTGTCAGTCTCGCAGTCAGGCGGGCTTATGCCATTGCACTCGACGACCGATTTCCGACCGGTCTGAGCCCACCATCGCGCGCCTCCGTTACACTTTAGGAGGCGACCGCCCCAGTCAAACTACCCACCACGCCATGTCCCGGGACCGGATAACGGCCCTCGGTTAGACGTCAACGACAGTAAGGGTGGTATTTCAAGGATGGCTCCACCAGAGCTGGCGCCCCGGTTTCATAGCCTCCCACCTATCCTACACATACGGTCGCTAACGCCAAGGCGAAGCTATAGTAAAGGTTCATAGGGTCTTTCCGTCTGACCGCGGGAACCCCGCATCTTCACGGGGAATTCAATTTCACTGAGCCTATGCTGGAGACAGTGGGGAAGTCGTTACGCCATTCGTGCAGGTCGGAACTTACCCGACAAGGAATTTCGCTACCTTAGGACCGTTATAGTTACGGCCGCCGTTTACCTGGGCTTCAGTTCGTCGCTTTCACAACTCCCTTTAACCTTCAGGCACCGGGCAGGCGTCAGACCCTATACGTCGCATTGCTGCTTCGCAGAGCCCTGTGTTTTTGCTAAACAGTCGCTACCCCCTGGCTTGTGCCACTCTCACCTGGTTGCCCAAGGAGAGTCACGCTTATTCCGAAGTTACGCGTGCAATTTGCCGAGTTCCTTCAGCATAGTTCTCTCAAACGCCTTGGTATACTCTACCTGACCACCTGTGTCGGTTTCGGGTACGGTCTCTGCTGGAGTTATTTCCAGGGACAACGCCACCGCCGGGAGCAATCCAATAAGCCCCGACGACTTATGCCATCCGTCACTTCCAGCTGGTGCAGGAATATTTACCTGCTTCCCATCGACTACGCTTTTCAGCCTCGCCTTAGGGGCCGACTAACCCTGCGCAGATTAGCTTTACGCAGGAACCCTTGGTCTTTCGGCGGGAGTGTCTCTCACACTCCTATCGTTACTCATGTCAGCATTCTCACTTCCGATACCTCCAGCCAGGCTCACGCCTGACCTTCACCGGCTTACGGAACGCTCCGCTACCGCATGCACAAAGTGCACACCCATATCTTCGGCGACTGGCTTGAGCCCCGTTACATTTTCCGCGCAGGATCGCTTGATCAGTGAGCTGTTACGCTTTCTTTAAAGGATGGCTGCTTCTAAGCCAACCTCCTGATTGTCAAAGCAATCCCACATCGTTTCCCACTTAGCCAGTACTTGGGGGCCTTAGATGATGGTTAGGGTTGTTTCCCTTTTCACGACGGACGTTAGCACCCGCCGTGTGTCTGCCCGATAGTTCTCTTGGGTATTCGGAGTTTGGTTAGTATTGGTACCGCTCGCGCAGCCCGCAACCATCCAGTGCTCTACCCCCCAAGGAATTCGTCGGACGCTCTACCTAAATAGATTTCGCGGAGAACCAGCTATGTCTAGGTTTGATTGGCCTTTCACCCCTATCCACAAGTCATCCCAGAATTTTTCAACATTCACGGGTTCGGACCTCCAGTTGGTGTTACCCAACCTTCATCCTGCTCATGGATAGATCACCTAGTTTCGGGTCGTCATACGTCGAACTTAGCGCCCTATTCAGACTCGCTTTCGCTGCGCCTACACCTAACGGCTTAAGCTTGCTCGACACATGAAGTCGCTGACCCATTATACAAAAGGTACGCCGTCACCCCGCTTGGGGGCTCCGGCTGCTTGTAGGCTTCCGATTTCAGGATCTGTTTCACTCCCCTTGTCGGGGTGCTTTTCACCTTTCCCTCACGGTACTTGTTCACTATCGGTCGTAGAGGAGTACTTAGGCTTGGAGGGTGGTCCCCCCATGTTCAGACAGGATTTCACGTGTCCCGCCCTACTCGAGTCTCTTGCTATTTGACGCCTACGGGGCTTTCACCCGCTATGGCCGACCTTTCCAGATCGTTCGGCTTTATATCACAAGAGCACTGGCCTGGTCCCGGTTCGCTCGCCACTACTACGGGAGTCTCGGTTGATGTCCTTTCCTCCGGGTACTGAGATGTTTCAGTTCCCCGGGTTTGCTTAATGAACCCTATGTATTCAGGTCATTATACCTTTGAACGATCCGCCAATCCGTACCCTCCCGAGGGAGAGCAAAGTTGGAAGACCGTAAAGGTGGGTTTCCCCATTCGGAAATAACCGGATCAAAGGGTGCTAGCGCCTCCCCGGTTCTTATCGCAGCTTGCCACGTCCTTCATCGCCTCTCTACGCCAAGGCATCCGTCAGAAGCCCTTCAACGTTTGATCGTTTCTCAGCAAAACTCATGCAGGGATGATCCAGCCGACTGGAAAGAAATGCCGGCGGGTCCCTGCCTGATTTTTGTCAGACAATGTCTTCTCTCGAACGGATCCTGAAAGCCTATGAACAGGCCGGATCAATTCTTCCTTCACAATATCAATGCCGTCGGCTGCAAGGCAGCCGGGGCAATCTCTTGATGCGATCAACGAGGCCCAACATGGTGGGCGCCTGGTGGAGCCAGACGGATTCGAACCGACGACATCCTGCTTGCAAAGCAGGCGCTCTACCAACTGAGCTATGGCCCCGTTCTACAGGAGAACAGTGCGAAGCCCAGGAGAGCTGTCGGTTACGCGTCGTGCGCAGTCCAGCTGAGCTGGCCAGCCTGTAAGGGCTGGTAGGCCCGGGCAGACTCGAACTGCCGACCTTACGCTTATCAGGCGTACGCTCTAACCAGGCTGAGCTACGGGCCTATGGCCGCACGACAGCCTGAAACCAGGCTCGCGATCGCACACATCAACACGCCGGCCAGATGCCGAACGCCTCGATGTGCGAAATAGGAAAGAGAAACGGAGACGGCGGCGCCCCGCAGTTTATTGGAGTTCCAATAGACAGCCTCGTGAGAGACAGCCTGGAGGAACATCCTTAGAAAGGAGGTGATCCAGCCGCAGGTTCCCCTACGGCTACCTTGTTACGACTTCACCCCAGTCGCTGACCCTACCGTGGTCGACTGCCTCCTTGCGGTTAGCGCATCGCCTTCGGGTAGAACCAACTCCCATGGTGTGACGGGCGGTGTGTACAAGGCCCGGGAACGTATTCACCGCGGCATGCTGATCCGCGATTACTAGCGATTCCAACTTCATGCCCTCGAGTTGCAGAGGACAATCCGAACTGAGACGACTTTTAAGGATTAACCCTCTGTAGTCGCCATTGTAGCACGTGTGTAGCCCACCCTGTAAGGGCCATGAGGACTTGACGTCATCCCCACCTTCCTCCGGCTTAGCACCGGCAGTCCCATTAGAGTTCCCAACTAAATGATGGCAACTAATGGCGAGGGTTGCGCTCGTTGCGGGACTTAACCCAACATCTCACGACACGAGCTGACGACAGCCATGCAGCACCTGTGTCCTAGTCCCCGAAGGGAAAGCCAGATCTCTCTGGCGGTCCAGGCATGTCAAAAGGTGGTAAGGTTCTGCGCGTTGCTTCGAATTAAACCACATGCTCCACCGCTTGTGCGGGCCCCCGTCAATTCCTTTGAGTTTTAATCTTGCGACCGTACTCCCCAGGCGGATTGCTTAATGCGTTAGCTGCGTCACCGAGATGTAAACATCCCGACAACTAGCAATCATCGTTTACGGCGTGGACTACCAGGGTATCTAATCCTGTTTGCTCCCCACGCTTTCGAGCCTCAGCGTCAGTAATGAGCCAGTATGTCGCCTTCGCCACTGGTGTTCTTCCGAATATCTACGAATTTCACCTCTACACTCGGAGTTCCACATACCTCTCTCACACTCAAGACACCCAGTATCAAAGGCAATTCCGAGGTTGAGCCCCGGGATTTCACCCCTGACTTAAATGTCCGCCTACGCTCCCTTTACGCCCAGTAATTCCGAGCAACGCTAGCCCCCTTCGTATTACCGCGGCTGCTGGCACGAAGTTAGCCGGGGCTTCTTCTCCGGGTACCGTCATTATCGTCCCCGGTGAAAGAATTTTACAATCCTAAGACCTTCATCATTCACGCGGCATGGCTGCGTCAGGCTTTCGCCCATTGCGCAAGATTCCCCACTGCTGCCTCCCGTAGGAGTTTGGGCCGTGTCTCAGTCCCAATGTGGCTGATCATCCTCTCAGACCAGCTACTGATCGTAGCCTTGGTAGTCCATTACACTACCAACTAGCTAATCAGACGCGGGCCGCTCTAATGGCGATAAATCTTTCCCCCGAAGGGCACATTCGGTATTAGCACAAGTTTCCCTGAGTTATTCCGAACCAAAAGGCACGTTCCCACGTGTTACTCACCCGTCCGCCACTAACTCCGAAGAGTTCGTTCGACTTGCATGTGTTAGGCCTGCCGCCAGCGTTCGCTCTGAGCCAGGATCAAACTCTCAGGTTGAGTTGACTTCTGACCTAAGCTTAGACAGTCCGAAGACCGTCTGGCATTAGTTCTACGTATTCTTGACGAGAACCACTTCGGTCGACCCGAGGGCCAACCGACATGGTTGTATCTTTTCAAAAAGACCGCAGATGTCAGTGTCGATAAACAGTTCCGAAGAACTGTCGCTAGGACACCGCCGCCTGCGTTTCTCTTTCCAGATCAACGATTTCAAAGACCAGGACCGGAAGAACCGGACCCCACTGTTTTGCGCCGGTGGTCGGCGGAGGCGGCGATGTAGTCGCCTCGGTATTCCGTGTCAAGCGGTTCTTTTCAGAAGAACCTCTTTTCCGCGGCCCCATCCGGAGATGGGTGAGGCGCGGTGTTTAGCGCCTCATTTTCCTGCGTCAAGTGGTTCTTTTTAAAGAAGAACCTCTGTGTTCAGGTCCGCCCCGGAGGGCGGCGGAGGCGGCTTCCTAAAGAAGGCCGATCTCCGTGTCAACCGGGCTTTTCAGCCATTTTGCAGAGGAGAAAACCGAGGCTTTCAAGACCGCAAAAAATCGCCCGAGGGAGCCGGAGCCCTCCCCGTTTCGTTACCGAGGCGATTCGATTGGAGCGCGGAGACTATGTCGACTGCGTTACGAAAGCAAGAAGTTTTTGACTTCCTTCTTCCGGTGGGCCCCGGTGACTTTTCAGTCCCCGTGGGCCCGGCGGCCAGCCCGTCTCCGAGCGAGGCGGCGATATACGAACCGGCTTCCGAGTCCGCAAGCGGCTTTTTCGTGACCGGCGAAGATTCTCGCGGACTCCTGAAATCTCACCGCTGTGAGGGACGATATGGCGGCCTTCAGCCCGCAATATAGGTTCGCAGGCTCTCGGCCTCCTGGCGGGCCTCCTGGATATGGCATTTGACCACATCCCCAATGGAGATGACGCCGGCCAGACGATCGTCCCGCATCACCGGCAGGTGACGGATCCGGCGATCTGTCATCCGCTCCATCAGCATATCCGCCGTCTCGTTCAGCTGGGCGAACACCACCCTGGCCGTCATATGCTCGGAGACCGGGGCGTCGAGACCTTCGGCGCCGCGATCGGCGACGACACGCACCACATCACGCTCCGACAATATCCCGACGACCTGATCGCCGTCACATACGACCAGTGCGCCGACCCGGTGTCTTTGCAACTCGGCGCAGGCCTCTGTCAGGGTGATGGCGGGGCTGATCGTATAGACCGCGTCGCCCTTGCCCCGGATGATCTCGGATACAAGCATCTGTGTTCCTCTCCTGAGAATGGAGCGGACCACGCCGGGCCTCTGGTGGGCCGTTCGCGACCGCCGCAGCCACAGGATCACCCAGACCGGCCCGGGGCGCAAATCCTCTGTGCCCCGGGATCGCCGGGATCCGGTCAGGCGCGACCTTTGTGGCCGCCAAACCGCCGGGCCAGCGGACCGATCAACAGCAGGCCGGCCAGATAGCCGAAGGCATGCGCCTCCCAGGCGATGCCGACCGACCCGTCGCCGGGCGCCACCACCCCCGGCGCGATGTTCAGCAAACCCGTCACCAGATTGATGGTCAGCAGGGCCAGACTGGTCGTCACCACCAGCCGATCGGTCAACGGCCTCACCCTGCCCGGCGATCGCATCAGCCGCACAGCGCCGCCCAGCAGGCCAAAGGCGGCGCCCGACGCCCCCACCACCCCGACCGTGCTGTGAAGTTGCATCAGCCCAAGACCCAGCAACCCGACGACATGACACACAATATAATAGGCGAAAAACACCATGCCGCCCCGGAGGCCGGGAAACAGCCTCGCCACCGGCGATCCGACCGCCAGGATGAAGACCGCATTGAGCAGGGCGTGGCCCCAGTTTCCGTGCAGCAGCCCGGCCGTCAGAATCTCCGGCCACCAGCCTCCGTCGACCAGCATGAATGGCCGGAAGGCCCAGACCTCCCCCAAACCCGGCATCAGGGTCTGCAGAAAATACAGCACCGGAATCGAGGCCGCGATCAGGACGGGGGCCAGCGGGGCGTTGATCAGCCGTTCGCGCGGGGGTTGAAGCGGGCCGGGCGCGGAGGTGCTCATGGCGATCAAATGCGCACCGCTAACCACAATCTCAAGCGGTTCTTAATATCCATCTCCCATTTTGGCACGCGGGTTGCTTGTCGACCCGTGACTTGGGTTTGGGTTGGGAGTACCGCCATGACGTGTGCGAATTGGATGCAGAAGGCCGTCAAGGCCGCTGTTCCGGCCGGATTCTGCCTGACGGCGATGGCCTTCGCCGGCATGGCGCAGGCCCAGACGGCCGGCTCGACCGGCCTTGCCCAGTTCCAGGCCGGCTATGGCGGTTCGCGCTACACCACCGCCCAGTCCCAGACCGGGTCGACGCGCGACGCCAATGGCAACCGCCTGATCGTGGACGGCGTCATCCAGGCCGGGGCCTCAAGCTATTCCAGCCGCACCTCCGGCGTGTCCTCCTCCTATTCGGGATCGGGCTCGACCAGCGGCAACGGCACGAACATCGGCGGCGCCACCGCCATCGGCAACAGTCTGAACGTCGTGGTTCAGGGCAATCGCAACACCGTCATCGTCAACTCGCGACAGACCAACAACGGAAACATCACCGCCGGCACGGTGCTGAACGGGACGCTGGACCTCAATGATTAAACCCATGCATCTGGGCCGCATCGGCGCGGCGGCGGCACTGGCCGTCTCGACCCTGCTCGCCGGCTGCGGCGGCACGGGCGTCGCCGGCTCCAACGGCCTGTACGCCACGCCCATCGGCAATGCGCCGGTCACAGCCAATCCGACGCCCTATTCCACAGCCCTGTACTGCATGGCGGACTACGCCCGGCGCTACAACCTGCCCTCCCCCCGCATCGCGGTGGGCCGGATCAGCGACTACACCGGCACGATCGCCGCCGACGGCGGGCGTCAGGTGACCCAGGGCGGCTCGCTCATGGCCTATTCGGCCCTCGCCAAGGCCGGCGCCCATCTGGTGGAGCGCTACGACACCTCGATTTCGGAGTTGGAACTCCGCTACGCCAACAACAAGCTGATCGGCGATCAGGCGACGGGGGATCCGGCGGACCCCGGATATCGCCGCATCCTGGCCGGCCAGGTGCCGGGCTCGGATTTCTACCTTGTCGGCGGCATCACCGAGGTCAACTACAACATCCGCTCCGGCGGCTTCGACATCGGCCAGGGCGAGATCAACAGCGACCGTGGCGGCTCCACCCTGTTGCAACGCAAGGTGTTCGTCATGAACATCGCCCTGGACATGCGACTGGTCCAGACGACGACCATGGAAGTGGTCGACGTCATTTCCTACCAGAAGCAGGTCGTGGGCAAGGAAATCTCGGCCGGGGTCTTCGACTTCCTCGACGGCAATGTTTTCGACATCTCGGCCGGCACCGGCGGGATGGAGCCGGTTCAGCTGGCGGTGCGGGCGCTCATCGAACGCGCGACGCTTGAGATGATGGCCAACCTCTACGGCGCGCCCGGCCCCCAGATCTGCCTCGACTCTGCTCGCGACCCCCTGGGGCCCGTCGGCCCGACCGGCGGCTACTACCCCGCCTACGCCAATACGGATCAGAACAATGGCCAGACTCGCGCAGAACCCAATCGCTGGAATTCTGGTCGCGATCGCGACGTGCGGCGCAGCCGCTACTGAAGCCCTGGCCCAGGACGGCTCCAACGTCCTGAACAACCAGCTTCAACTTGGCGACGTCATCTCGGGCGTCACGCTCAACGTCGAGACGACCTCTGATCAGGTGACGGTGTCCAATGCCGCCACGGGAAACACCGTGTCCGGCGTGGTGGAGGGCGGTTCCGTCTCGTTCCGCAACATCCAGCACATGAACGGCGACGTTCGTGCGGTGACCACCCCCTCCCCGGGCGGCGGCGAGATCGGCGGCGTGGTCAACGCCACCACCCAGGCCAATGGAAACTACACGGCGGCCGGCGCCTATGGCGGCCAGATGGTCATCGATTCGGACCAGCGCGTCGGTCCCGGCGAGATCGAGGCCTCGACCCGCATTACCGGCGGCACGGTGCGCCTGCTGAACGGCGCCTATGTCAATGCGGCCGCCAACGGCAACGTCATGGCCCTGGGCGGCCAGAACACCCATGTCGCGGGCGCCGTGCACCAGTTGAACGAGGCCTCCGTACGCGCCTCGAACCTGGCCGAGACCCGCTACATCCCGGCCGAAGCCGTGTTCCAGAGCCAGGCCATCGGCAATGCGACCGCCTCGAACGGCACGGGCGCCTCCAGCCATGACCTCTATGTCGGCCAGCGGTCGACCGGCGGCGTCATAGTCGCCGACACCAGCGCCAATGCCGGCAATGCCTGGGATCTCAGCGGCCGCGCCGCCGCCACCGCCAACCAGGCCGTCATCGCCAATGCCGGCGGCTCGGTCGTGGCCCGCACGCAGCAGGAAAACTTCTCGGGGGTACAGTCGACCTCGGTTGTGACCAGCTATGACTATGGCGTCGCCCGCAGTTCCGCCCAGGGGGCTGGCAACGCCGTCTCGGTCGGCAACAACGACCTGTATCTCCAGCTCGACAATGACCAGATCAACTCGGGCGGGGTCGAGGTGCGCGCCAGCTTCGCCGGAACCAACGGCTATGACGCCTATGTCTCGGCCGAGGCGGTCGGCAACACGGTGACCGGATACGCCTGCGCCCAGTGCCAGGGCTCGATGGAGATCACCAACCGTCAGGTGAACGATGGCGCGGTCTCCGCCACCGCCAACACCGCCGTCTATGGTCAGGGCCGGGCGGTGATCACGGGTTCGAACGCCGTCGGCAACGCCGCGACCTTCTACGTCTCGCGGCCCGGCTCCGGGAACTAGGCGCCGGCCCGGGCGACAGCCTGCCGCAACACCGTTCCCGCGATTTCGCTGGAGGCGCGCGCCGCGCCTCTCTAGTGTCGTTGTCGGCTGCGATCCCGCAGCCGCGTCATCTCAGCCCCCGATCATGTCGGCCGAACGCGGCCTGGACGGGGCCTGACCGGAGCCCCGCATGAAGTCGCATCGTCGTCTGTTCGTCGCCGTCTCGGCCCTGGCCCTGACCACCGCCGCCGGCCTGCCGGCCATGGCCCGGGCCGAAGCGCCCGTAGCCGCAGCCGCCGTTCAGGATGCAGCGCCCTCCGCCCCCTGGGCCCAGGCGGCCAGCGACATTCCAGCCGACGCCGCCGTCCGGTTCGGTCAACTGTCCAATGGCATGCGGTACGCCCTGCTGAAGAACGCCACCCCTCCGGGCGCCGCCTCGATCCGTCTGCGCATCGATGCGGGATCGTTGATGGAGGAGGACAACCAGCTGGGTCTGGCCCACTTCATGGAGCATATGGCCTTCAACGGCACGACCAATGTGCCCGAGAACGAGATGCTGCGGATCCTGGAGCGGCTGGGTCTGGCTTTCGGCGCCGACACCAACGCCTCCACCGGCCTGGACCAGACGGTCTATATGCTGGAACTGCCCAACACCCGGGACGAGACGGTCGATCCCAGCCTGAACATCCTGCGTGAAATGATGTCCGCCGCCCTGATGGCGCCGGCCGCCATCGACGCCGAGCGCGGCGTGATCGAGGGCGAGCTTCGCACCCGCGACACCCCGGGTCTGCGCGTCGCCAAGGCCCAGCTTGCCCTGCTCGCGCCCGGCCAGCGCATGGCCAACCGCCTCCCCGGCGGCGATGTGAGCATCATCCGGACAGCCCCCCGCGACCGGTTTGTCTCCTTCTATGAGTCCTACTACCGGCCGGCCCGGGCCACCTTCATCATCGCCGGCGATTTCGACCTCGACGCCATGGAGGCCAAGGTCCGTCAGAACTTCGAATCCTGGACGCCCCGCGGCCCGGATGGCCCCGAACCCGATCTGGGGAGCGTCGCGCCGCGCCAGCCCGAGACGAAAATCCTTGTCGAGCCCGGCACGACCTCGTCCATCCAGATCAACTGGATCAAGGCGCCTGATCGCGACCCCGACACGGTCGCCGAGCGGGCGGCCTCCATTCGCCGCAGCCTGGGTCTGTCCATCCTGAACCGTCGCCTGGGCGAGATCGCCCGGGCCGACAATCCGCCGTTCAACGGCGCCGGCGGCAGCTATCAGTCGCTGTTCGACAGTCTGGACATCGGCGTCCTGTCGGTCGCCTTCAACCCCGGCGCGTGGAAGCCGGCTCTGGAAGCCGCCGAGCGGGAGCAGCGTCGCTTCGTCCAGTTCGGCATCACCGATGTCGAGCTGCAACGCGCCATCACCGACACCCGCACCGCGCTTCAGAACGCGGTCAACGCCGCCGCGACCCGCTCGACCCCCGCCCTGGCCAGCGCCCTGCTGAACTCGGTCAATGCCGACACGGTCTTCACCACGCCCCAGACGAATCTGGATCTCTTCAACCGGACGGTCGAGGGCCTGACGCCCGCCGTCGTCCAGGCCGAGGCGGCGACGGTCTTCGAGGGGCAGGGCCCGCTGGTTCTGTTTGTCAGTCCCGTCCCGGTCGAGGGGGGCGAGGTCGCCGTGACCGAGGCCCTCACCGCCTCGCGCGCCACGCCGGTGGCCGCCCGCGCGGCCGAGTCCGAACTGACCTGGCCCTACACCGACTTCGGCGCCGTGGGCGCGCCGTCCGCCACGGCCCGGATCGAGGATCTGGGCCTGACCACTGTCCGCTTCCCCAATGGCGTGCGCCTGAACATCAAGCCGACGACGTTCCGCGACGAACAGATCCTGATCAATGTCCAGACGGGCATCGGCGAGCGGGGCCTGCCGACGGACCGCGTCACCGCCATGGGTCTGGCCTCGGCCGTGATGGGCCCCGGAGGCCTCGGCAAGTTGACGGTCGACGAGCTGAACCGCGTTCTGTCCGGCCGGACCTATAGCCTCAACGCCGGCATGGGGGCTGACGCCTTCACCCTGTCGGGCGCGACCAAGCCGGAGGATTTGCAGCTGCAGATGCAGCTTCTGGCGGCGTCCCTCACCGATCCCGGCCTGCGCGCGGCGCCGTTCGAACAGATCAAGGGCATCTACCCCCAGGTCCTGGCCCAGATGTCGGCTACCCCGGCGGGCGTGTTCCAGCGCGACTCCGGCGTGCTGCTGGCGGGCGGCGACATGCGTGACGCCACGCCGTCGCTGGAACAGTTGTCGGCCATGACGATCGACGAAATCCGCGCCGGCGTTACTGCCGGGCGCGCCACAGGCCCCATCGACATCACCATCGTCGGCGATGTGGAGGTGGATGCCGCCATCGCCGCGGTCGCCTCGACCTTCGGCGCCCTGCCGGCTCGCGGCGAGGCGCCGGCCCCCCTGCCCGGTTCCGACCAGCGTCGCTTCCCGGCCCCGACGACCGAACCGGTCAAGCTGTTCCACACGGGCCCTGCTGAACAGGCCCTGGCCTATATCGCCTGGCCGACCACGGATCAGATCGGCGATCGCACAGAATCGCGTCAGCTGTCGGTTCTGGCCGACGTCCTGCAACTGCGCCTGAACGAGGAGATCCGGGAAAAGCTCAGCATCGCCTATTCCCCGGGCGCGGGCGCCTCGTCCTCGGACGTCTTCGAAAACTACGGCTCGATCTATGCGGTGGCCGAGACCGCGCCCGACAAGCTGGGCGCCTTCTTCGAGGCCATGGACCGGATCGCCGCAGACCTGCGCGATACGCCGGTCAGCGAGGATGAGCTGAACCGCGCCCGTCGCCCGGCCGTGGAGACCCTGCGCAAGAACATGGCCGACAACAGCTACTGGCTGGGCCAGCTCTCGGACGCCCAGAGAGATCCGGCCTCCCTGGACCAGACGCGCAACCACGTCGCCACCCTGGAAGCCGTCACCTCCGCCGATCTGCAACGGCTCGCGCGTGAATATCTGCGTGCGGACCGGGCCTGGCGGGCCGAGGTGGTCAAACAGCCGGACGCGACAGCCTCCAACTGAGAAAAAGGCCCCGGGGCTTTCGCTCCGGGGCCAGTCGTTCCTCAGGATCGCCGGCGATGACCGACGGCGTCCAATCTAGGGGTTCCGGCCTGTCGCCGGGCTGAACAGGTACGTTCGCCCCTCGTTCAGAAAACCCGGCCTTCAGCAGACCCGTGGGTCAGAACACCCGACCGCCCACGCCGCCGTCCAGCGTCAGGCTGGAGCTGACCGAGACCGCGCTCGCCGCCTGAACGACCTGTTCCTGGTATTCGGTGTAATATTCCTCACGCCACAGCGTCAGGATCTTCACCCCGGCGCCATAGCGACGGAGCAGGGACCGCTCATTGCAGTCACGCTCCGGCTTCTGGGCCGCGCAGATCATCTCACCGCCGCCGACGGCCATGCCGCCGCCCGCGACCTGTCCGCCGCCTTCGGTCCGCACGGTGACCCCGCCGGTCATGCCGCCCTGCTGGGCGTACATGCCGGAATAGGCCTCGGCGTACATGGCGCTGTATTGTTCGGTGGAATAGGCCGCCGCCTGGGCTGCGCCGCCGCCATGGCTGCGGCGGTACCACAGGCTCTCGCCCTTGCCGCACAACAGGGTCTGGCCGCGGTCGAAGTTGACCACGTCATTCAGGTAGTCGGCATAGGTGACCTGCAACCGCGAACCCGCAATGCAGCGATAGATCTCGCCCTCATAGCCGTCCGCGATCTCCCGGCCCGGCTGGACCTGGGAGGCGGGGTGCGGAATGTTGCGATCGTCGATACAGACCGCCTGGATCACCACCCGGCTGGCCATCCATCGCGACAGGGTCACAGGCACCTGGATGACCTGCGCCATGGCCGCGCTCTCGACATTCATCCCCTGGATGACCGTCGGATAGGGCTGGTCGACGTTGAAATAGGCGCCCCCGCCCCCCGAGACATAGACGTCGCCGGCGCCCCGCGCGCGGATGAGGGTCTCGCTCGAATTGAGGTTCGAGTTGGAGTTGGAGTTGGAATTGCCGTTGATATTGACGTTCAGATTGAAATTTCCGCCGCCGAAGCCGCCGCCGGGATAGTCCGGAGCGGGAGGAGGACGGCAGCAGGCGGACGGCGGTTCGGGCGGCGAAGGCGGCGCCGGCGGCGGGCTGCAGCAACTGGAAGGCGGCGGGGTCGGCGGGGCGCAGCCGGAGTTGCACTGCGCCAGGGCGGCGCCGCCCATGGAGAAGGCGGCCAGACCGATCGTCGCCGGCAACCAGGTCTTGGTTCGCACCTTCATGAGCCGGGCTCCCGAATCGTTCAAATCGGCGGTCCCGACAGAATGCGGACCGCTCCAATCCCGCACCCTCGGGCAAAACCCTTGAAAATCTGTTGCTGAAAGGGTGAACGGCCGATTCAACCTGCCGGCCATCGCGTCCGGCGCGCGACTTGCGGCGACCCTTCCGAAAGGGGGCGTCATGTTCCACTCCGGCACATCGGCCCTGATCGAGGCCTGGAGCGGCCTCGCCGGCGCCGGGCGCATCCCGGCGCGCGCCGGATTCGACCCGATGGCCCTGGGGGTGCTGGTCCCCCAGTTGTGGAGCGGCGAACGGCTGGATCACGGCCGGGTCCGGGTTCGTCTGGCCGGAGGCTGGATCGAGCGGCTTCACGGCCGTCCCCTCGGGGGCTCGGATTGGCTGATGCTGTGGCGCGCCGACAGTCGACCGATGGTTTCGGCCGCTGTGGCCCAGGCGTTCCGTGAGGCGCGTCCCGTGGTGCTGGCCGCTGGTTCGCCTTTGATGGCGGGCGGCCTTGAGATCGTTCTGACCCCGATGCGGAACGGATCGGGCGTCGCGGACCGGATCGTCGGCCTCTACCAGCCGCTCGACGCCGGAGATCGCAAGGCCGATTCGGTCGGCGAACTGGTCGCCCGCCTTTCGATAGCCGCCGGAGCTCCGGGCCGCCCGCCGCTCGCGCTCGCGGCCGTTGACGGGCGGCGGATCGCCTGAGGGTCCCGCCCGTCCTGGCTCTCAGACAGCGACCAGCCCGGTCACATACCGCTTCCAGTTCTGCACATAGTGGGCGGCGCTGGCCTCCAGCGCTGCGATCTGGCCCGGCTCCAGCGCCCGAACGACCTTCCCGGGCTGACCCATGACCAGCGATCCGTCGGGAATCACCTTCCCTTCGGGAATCAGGGCGTTGGCGCCGATCAGACAGTTCCGGCCGATCACCGCCCCGTTCAGGATCACCGCGCCGATGCCGATCAGGCTGTTGTCGCCGATGGTGCAGCCATGCAGCATGGCCTTGTGCCCGACCGTCACGTTCCGGCCGATGACCAGCGGGGAGCCGGCGTCGGCATGAAGGACGCTCAGATCCTGGATGTTGGAGTTTTCGCCGATGGTCAGGGTGTCGGTGTCCCCGCGCACCACGGCGCCGAACCAGACGCTTGATCCCGGGTGCATCACCACGTCGCCCAGAACCACGGCATTCGGCGCGATCCAGTGGTCGCCGTCTGCCGGCAACTGCGGCGTCACGCCTTGCAGGGAGTACACAGTCATCCGGTCGCCTTCGCGTGCTGAAGAATGGGCCTTTAAGCCTTCTTAAACCACGTTAGCATCAGATGGTTGAGTGATTCGGGACCGCTGAATTCGCGCCTCGAATCCCTTGCCGGATCGATTTCGGTCCGGCCACTGCCTGGGGGACGTGAGTGACGCGTTCGGAACGGCGGCGGGAGTTCCCGCCCATGGCTCGGTCGCCGCATGGCAGGCCCTCCGCCGATCCCGGTCGCGTCGTCGGCGCTCCCCTCCTTCCTTCCCCCGCCACCCGAGGCGATGCTTTTCCGGCATCGCCTTTTTTATTGCCCTGCGGCGACCGGAGCCTCCGGCCGCCGTCTCCCCACTGCCGGAGACAATCATGACCAAGCGTGCAGCCCTGAAGCGCCAGGTGCGTGAAGGCGTCCTCGATTCGCGTGAATTCATCCAGGACTCGAAAGTGCGGCGACTGCCGTCCCACAGCGGGACCGGCTGGTCGCCCCATCCCTCCAACGACGACCGCGAGCAGGGCTATCTGAAGACGCTGAAACCCAAGTCCGAGGGCCAGGCGGCGCTGCTGAGCGCCATCGACACGTCGAACCTCTGCGTGGCGCTGGGCCCGGCAGGCACCGGCAAGACCTATCTGGCCGTGGCCAAGGCGGTCGAGGCGCTGGAGGCCGGCAAGGTCGGACGAATCGTCCTGTCCCGCCCCGCCGTGGAGGCGGGCGAATCGATCGGCTTCCTGCCCGGAGCGATGGAGGACAAACTCGCTCCCTATCTTCGCCCCCTCTATGACGCCCTGTCGGACCGGCTGACGATGAAAAGGGTCGGGGCCCTGATGGCCGAGGGACTGATCGAGATCGCGCCGGTCGGCTATATGCGCGGCCGCACGCTGAACAACGCCTTCATCGTCATCGACGAGGCCCAGAACTGCACCTATGTGCAGCTGAAAATGCTGCTGACCCGGCTGGGCTGGCATTCGACCATGGTCGTCACCGGCGACCCCGGCCAGACCGACCTCCTGCCCTCGCTCTCCGGCCTGGCGGACATCGCCACGCGGCTGGAAGCGGTGCCGGAAATCGCGGTCGTTCGCCTGGCCGAACAGGACATCGTCCGCCATCCGCTGGTCGCGAGCATGATCGGGGTGCTGTAGCTCTCCGCCGACCGAGCGAACATAGAAAGGGCGGGACCTCGGTCCCGCCCTTTTTCACATCACCTCGGCAAGGGCCGCGGGCTGGTCTTTCGGCGGCTGTGGAGCATCGGGCGGGCTCAACCGGTCGATCAGTTTGAACACAAACGGATTGAGCGAGATCGACAACAGGGCGGCGGCCAGAATCAGGTCGTGGGTCTGCTGGCTCATCGCGCCGAGCGTCATGCTGAGCGCCGCCAGGATGAACGAGAACTCCCCGATCTGCGCCAGACTGGCCCCGACGGTGAGGCTGGTCCGGCGATCCAGCCTGAACGCGGTGGTGATGATCAGGGCCGCGACGGTCTTGCCGACGATGACAATGCCCAGGACCCCGATCACCGACAGGGGTTCACGCCACAGGATGCTGGGATCAAACAGCATGCCGACCGAGACGAAAAACAGAACCGCAAAGGCGTCTCGCAGCGGCAGCGACCGCTCCGCCGCATTGTGCCCCAGCGGCGTGCCGTTAAGCACAAGCCCGGCCAGGAAGGCGCCCAGGGCAAACGAGTGGAACAGCTGATAGGCGATCCAGGCGATACCGAGCGCGATGGCCAGAACGCCCAGGGTGAACAGCTCGCGCGACTTCGTATGGGCGATTCGCACCAGCACCCAGGGCAGCACCTTGCCGCCCACGAACAGCATGGCGATCACAAAGCCGATGACTTTCAGCAGGGTCCAGCCGATATTGAGGGCCAGGCCGCCCGCATCGACCGTCTGCCCGGCGGGGACGACGATCATCGGCAGCATCACCAGCGCGATGACGATCACCAGATCCTCGACGATCAGCCAGCCGACGGCGATCCGGCCGACCTCGCCCCTGTTCTGCTGTCGCTCCTCCAGCGCCCGCATCAACACCACGGTTGACGCCACCGACAGGGCGAATCCCATCAGCAAGGCCTCGACATCCGGCAGACCCATCGCGAATTTGCCCAGCGCCCAGCCGAGTCCGATCGCCGATGCGATCTGGACCAGCGCCCCGGGAACGGCGACCTTGCGAACCTTCATCAGGTCGGTCGGCGAGAAATGCAGCCCAACCCCGAACATCAGCAGGATGACGCCGATCTCCGCCAGCTGCGGCGCCAGGGTCGTATCCGCCACATAGCCGATCGTATGGGGCCCCACGACGATTCCCGCCACCAGATAGCCGACGAGAGGGGAGAGTTTCAGCCGATTGGCCAACATTCCGAACACAAAGGCCAGCACGAAACCGGCGACCAGGGTGGTGATCAGACTGTCGTCATGCGGCATCGGCGCTCCTTGTCAGGGCTCGTCGGAAATGAGGGGGAGCCAGACAGTTGGGGCCTGAAGCGCGGGATATCAAGGCGTCGCCTTGCCCCGGCCTCTGCCATTCCGTGCACGGAGAGCGCTTTGTAGTCGGTCAGATTGTCATTGAGGGGGCCCGGGACCAGGCCTCGGCCAGTCTCGCGATCATTGACGGATCGGCGCTAAACAACAGGCTATCGATAGCGGTGACCACGCAGGCGGGCGTGGTGCTGTTGCAGATGAAGGCGCCGTCGAAATCGTCGAGTTCAGCGACGCGAACCGGCCGTGTTTCCGAGGTCAGTCCGACGGCGCCAAGACCGTCCTCGATCAGGCCCTGGGTGACGCCGGCCAGCATCGGCGCCCGGGGCCAGGTCACCCTGTCATGCTTCACGAAGCCGATATTCCACGAACTGCCCTCGGAAATGACGCCGGCGGCGTCGACGAACAGGGCGTCATCGAAACCCGCTTCTCTGGCGACACGACGGGCATGGATCAGATCCAAGGTCGATGTGTGCTTGATCTCGGGCAGGTGGCGGGCATGAACCTGAACCGTCAACCGCAGGGACCGGGCCAGCGGCGAGGGCGGAGGTGAAACGACAGTCATGACCTTGGGCGCTCCACGCCAGGACGGCGTGCGGGGACGTATTTCCGGCGAGAACAGGCTGACGCGGAGCCAGCAAGCCTCATGACCGGCGACGGCCAGACGGATCAGATCGCGAAGACGCGCCTCATGCACCGGTGCGCCGAACAGTTCGACCGACGAGGCGTGGAGACGGGCGAGATGCCGGTCCAGTCCGCGGGCGCCGCCATTCTCGACACGAAACGAGGTGAAGGCGCCGTAGCTGACCATGGCGAGACAGGTCAGGTCTTCGGTGGAGGCCGGTTCGCCGTCGATAAGGAGGGGCGGGGTCGAGGTCATTTGCGTCCTATCCTTGTCCCACTCGGAAAGGGTGGCCGCGAAGCGGACGGATGAGGGGTTACGCCCTCAGCGGCCCGCACCGTAACCCCTCACCCTTTCGCGCAAGAACGACGGCTTCGTCGCCGTGCGCTCCAGCCCTCTCCCCCTGGGAGAGGGATCAGTCCTGTCCGCCCTCGGCCTCCACGCCGCTTTCATCCCCGTCCCCGCCCGGCGTTTCCGCCAGACGCTCGACCGAGACGACCTTCTCCCCCTCTGCGGTACGGAAGATCGTGACGCCCTGGCTGGACCGGCCGACGATACGGACCTGGCCCACACGCGTGCGGATCATCTGGCCATTGGACGTGACCAGCAGCAGGTCGTCCGTCTCCTCGACCGGGAAGGCCGCCGCCAGCCGGGTGCCGGCGCGACCGCCCAGGCCGTGGGCCGTCAGCCCCTGCCCGCCGCGACCGGTGCGGCGATACTCATAGGCCGAGGACCGCTTGCCGAAGCCGGTGTCGGTGACCGTCAGAATGAACTGCTCGGCCGCGCCCAGTTCGGCGATCCGTTCGACGGACAGGGCGGCCTCTGCAACCGCCTCGTCATCGGCCTCGACCGCCGTCGTGTCGTCCTCGTCACCGGCCGCGCGCCGCATGGCGTTGGCGTGTTTGACATAGGCGGCGCGCTCTTCAGGCGAGGCGTCGACCCGGCCCAGGACGGCCATGGAGATGACCTCGTCACCGGATTGCAAACGCACGCCGCGCACGCCGGTGGAATCCCGACCCTTGAACACCCGCACGTCGTCGGCCTTGAACCGGATCGCGCGGCCCAGAGCCGTGGTCAGCAGGACGTCGTCCTCGGCCGTGCACAGGGCGACACCGACCATATGGTCGCCGTCCTCCAGCTTCATCGCGATCTTGCCGGCGCGATTGACGGTGGCGAAGTCGCTGAGCTTGTTGCGCCGCACGTCGCCGGAGCGGGTGGCGAACATGATGTCGTAGTCGCCCCAGGTGGTCTCGTCCTCGGGCAGGGGCAGGACGTTCATGATGCTGTCGCCCGGCTCGATCGGCAGCAGGTTGACAAAGGCCTTGCCGCGCGAGGTCGGCGCGCCCAGCGGCAGACGCCAGACCTTCAGCTTGTAGGCCTTGCCGTTGGTGGCGAAGAACAGCACCGGCGTGTGGGTCGAGGCGGAGAAGACGCCGGTGATGGCGTCCTCGTCCTTCATCGTCATGCCCGACTTGCCCTTGCCGCCGCGATGCTGGGTCCGGTAGGCGTTCAGGGCGACGCGTTTGACATAGCCGCCGTGGGTCACGGTCACGACCATGTCCTCGCGCGGGATCAGGTCCTCGTCCTCCATCTCGGCGTCGCCTTCGCCGATCGTGGTCCGGCGCGGCACAGCGAACTGGTCCTTCACCGCGATCAGGTCCTCGCGGATGATGGCCAGAATATTGGCCCGGTCCGACAGGATGGTCAGATGGCCCTGGATGGTGTCGGCCAGCCCACGGGCCTCGGCGAAGATGTCGTCGCGACCGAGGCCGGTCAGGCGGCTCAGCGTCAGGGCCAGGATGGCGCGGGCCTGTTCGTCAGTCAGGTTCAGCTTGTCGCCGTCGATCAGCATCGAGCGCGGATCGGCGATCAGCTCGACCAGGGCGATCATGTCGCCGACAGGCCAGCTCTTGGCCTGCAGCCGTTCGCGCGCCTCGGCCGGATCGGCCGACGAACGGATGATGTGAATGACCTCGTCGATATTGGCCACGGCCACGGCCAGACCGACCAGGACGTGGCCGCGGTCGCGGGCCTTGGCCAGTTCGAACTTGACGCGGCGGACCACCACCTCCTCGCGGAATTCGAGGAAGGCTTCCAGAAGCTGGCGCAGGCCCATCTGCTCGGGCCGGCCGTGGTTCAGCGCCAGCATGTTGACGCCGAACGAGGATTGCAGCGCCGTATAGCGATAGAGCTGGTTCAGGATCACGTCGCCCGACGCATCCCGCTTCAGTTCGATCACCATCCGCATGCCCTGACGGTCGGATTCGTCGCGGACGTCGGAAATGCCCTCCAGACGCTTCTCGCGCACCATCTCGGCGATGCGTTCGATAAGGGTCTGTTTGTTCACCTGGAACGGCAGTTCGGTGATGACGATGGCCTCGCGATCCTTGCGGATCTCCTCGACCGAGGCCTTGCCGCGCACGATGACCGAGCCGCGACCGTCCCTCAGGGCGTTGCGTGGCGCGGTGCGCCCCATGATCTCGCCGCCGGTCGGGAAGTCCGGGCCCGGCACGATGTCCAGCAAGGCGTCGTCGGAGATGTTCTCGTCGTCGAGCAGGGCGACAGCCGCATCGACGATCTCGCCCAGATTGTGCGGCGGGATATTGGTCGCCATGCCGACGGCGATGCCGCCCGCGCCATTGACCAGCAGGTTCGGAATCCGGCTCGGCAGGACGACCGGCTCCAGCTCCTTCTCGTCATAGTTGGGCTGGAAATCGACCGTGTCCTTGTCGATATCGGCGAGCAGGGCCACCGCCGCCGGGGCCATTTTCGCCTCGGTGTATCGCATCGAGGCGGGCATATCGCCGTCAACCGAACCGAAATTGCCCTGGCCGTCGACCAGCATCAGCCCCATCGAGAAGGGCTGGGCCATGCGCACCAGGGCCATATAGACGGAGGCGTCGCCGTGCGGGTGGAAGCGACCGAGCACGTCACCGACCACGCGGGCGCATTTCGAATATGACCGGTCCGGCGTCATGTTCAGGTCGTGCATCGAATACAGGATGCGCCGGTGAACCGGCTTCAGCCCGTCGCGCGCGTCCGGCAGGGCGCGGCTGACGATCACGCTCATGGCGTAGTCGAGGTAGGAGCGCTTCAGCTCCTGCTCGATCGTGATGGTCGAAATGTCTGATCCGCCGCCGGCGCCCGGGGGGGGAACTGCGGCGTTGTCGTAGCTGTCGTCGGTCAAGGAAATCGGGCTTTAAATGGCCGGAATCGGAACGTGATCCGCTGTCCGGTTTTCTATCAGCTAGGACTGATTCAGGCAAAGATTGCCGGACCCTCGCCCCAACCCGGCTTAGGCCGTGACCAGATGAAAGGCCTTTGCCAAATGCGCGCTATCGCCCTCGCCTCCGCCGCCGCCCTGATCGCCGGCTGCGCCACGGCCCAGACACCCCCGCCCGCCGGCAGCCACAGCGGTCACGCCATGCCCGCACCGGCCCAGGCGGCGACAGCCGCCATGGCCGCCGCGCCCGCGCCGATCGGGACCGCCGCCCTCAAGACGGCGGACGGGTCTGACGCCGGCCGTGTCACCGCCTACAAGGGGCCGATGGGCCTGCTGTTCCGGGTCGAGGGCAAGGGCTGGCCCGCCGGCTGGCACGGCGTCCACCTGCATGCGGTCGGCCGTTGCGACAGCCCCGGCTTCACCTCGGCCGGCGCCCATGTGAACCATGCCGAAGGCGCGCGCCCGCATGGCCTGCTCAACACCGCAGGCGGGCCGGATCTGGGTGATCTGCAGAACATCCATGCCGCTGCGGACGGTACAGCGATGGCCGAGGTCTATCTGGCCGGCTCGGGCCTGGGCATGGGCGGCATGGACCTGATGGATGCCGACGGCCTGTCCTTCCTCGTCCACGCCAATCCCGACGACCATGTCAGCCAGCCGATCGGCGGCGCCGGCGCCCGCATCGCCTGTGGGGTGTTCGAGCCCGCTGCCTGAATACACGGCGACGAGGTGCGGCGTCAGGCCTTCGCCGCACCGGCCCTGAGACCGCGCTCGGCCAGGGCCACAAGGCCCACCCCCGCAAGGGCGATGGCCGAGCCGGTCAGGATCTGGGGCGTCAGGACGTCGCCCATGAAGGCCCAGCCGATCGCCATGGACACCACCGGTGTGGCCAGCAGATAGGGCGTCACCCGCCCGGCCTCCCGCCTCTGCACCAGCCAGAACATCAGGGTGGTCGCGACGACCGAAGACACGACACCGGCCCACAGCAGCGCCACCCAGACCAGAGGCGGCGCAGTGCGGATCGCCTCCGCCTGGCCGTGCTCAAACACGGCCGAGCCGAACGCCAGAAGAGGCAGGGTGCCGGCCGCCAGCAGCCCCTGCATCTTGACCGGCGGAATGGAGGTCGTCCGTCGCGCCACGACTGTGGTCAGGGCCCAGCAGGCGCCAGCGGCGATCGCCACCAGAATGGCGCGCCAGTCCTGCAGGGCATGGGCGTCCAGCATCATCCACCCCACGCCGGCAAAGGCCACGGCCATACCGGCCAGGGCGCCCCGCTTCAGCCGTTCGCCCAGGATCAGGAAGGCGAACAGGGCGGTAAAGGGGATCCATAGCTGGTTGGCCACAGTGACGGGACTGAGGTCCTGCGCCAGCCAGTAGGCGACATAGAGCAGGCCATACTGCAGCGCCCCGCCGACCAGGACGATGATCAGCAGACTGCGCCAGTCCGGGAAGGGCGGCCGGATGAAGACCGCCAGACAGGCTGTGGCGATGGCGAACCGGATCACCCCGACCAGCAGCGGAGTCATATGCTCCGTCGCCACCTTGGCGGCGGCGTTGTTCACGCCCCAGATGACGATAATGGCCAGGATGGCCCCGATCTCCAGCGGCCCGAGCGGATGGGAGCCAGGGGGACGGGAGACGGGGGAGTGGGAGCCGGGAGGCGCGGGTGTGGCGGGCGGGGAAGGATCGGTCACAGCCCTCCCATGACACATGCACCGGACAGGCGCGCGTCAAAGTCGGTGACCGTCTGTTTCCCGGCCGGCTTTCCGCAGCGGGTCTGGGCGGGTTCGAGCGTCCCGCTCAACGGATTGCGCTCTAGAACGGAATGTCGTCGTTCAGGTCGTAGCTTTCCTTCGGCCCGCTCGGCTTGTTGGCGCCGCCGGTCGAGAAGCCCGAGGAATAGTCGTCGTCGCCGCGACCGCCGCCGTAGCCCCCGCCCTGGGAGGCGCCGCCGCCCTCGGCGCGGCCGCCCAGCATGGTCAGCTCACCCTTGAACTTGCCGACGACGATTTCGGTCGAGTATTTCTCGACGCCGTCCTTGTCGGTCCATTTGCGGGTCTGGAGCGCGCCCTCGATATAGACGGTCGAGCCCTTCTTCACATAGTTGTCGACCACCTTGACGATGTTGTCGTTGAAGATGACGACCCGATGCCACTCGGTCTTTTCCTTGCGCTCGCCCGATGACTTGTCACGCCATTGCTCGGACGTGGCGATCGACAGATTGGCGATCCGGTCGCCGTTCGGCATGGACCGGATTTCCGGGTCGCGGCCCAGATTGCCGACCAGAATGACCTTGTTGACGCTGCCCGCCATGACGACCTCTTGACTATCAGGGCGCGGACCATCGCCGCGCCACGCGCGTCCCGCCTAGCGCGCCATGCGCCGGTTGGGACCACCGATTAACAAAATCTAGACGAAAGCTTGTGGATGTTCCAGCTTTGTTCCGATCGGCCGCGTTTATTTGGCGGCCGGAGCCCGTTCGATCGTGCCTGGAACCGCCAGCCGTCCGTCGCCCGTACGGGCCAGGGCGAAGAAACGTGTGCCGTCCAGTGACCGCGACTGCCAGACGCCGGCGCGGTCAATGAAGATGAACTGGCCCTGATAGGAGCCCACCACCTCGGACCGGCTGCCGCCCAGTCTCAGGAAGCGCACACGCATCTGCTCCAGCTGGGCGGCGCAATATTCGATCTGGGGCTGGTCGCGCGCCACAACGTTGAAGGCCGGGGCGTCGCTGGATCCCTCTTCAGGCAGGACGACATTGTAGCAGACCCCCTTGTCGAAGGGGGCCTTGACCTGGGGGGTGCAGGCCCCGAGGGCGGCGATACCGGCCAGCGACGCCGTCAAGATCAGTCTGCGCATTCTACAGCCCCGGGAACTGGCAGTTACGGTCCTGTTCGGCCAGGACACGGAAACGGTTGTTGTCGTTGGACTGTTCCACCCGACGCGGCACCAGCCGCAGGGTGATGTCGCCCCATCGGCCGTACTGGGCGTCGCCCGGCCGCGCGACGCAATAGCCGGCGTACAGGGCCTGGACGCAGGCGGCCTGGCTCATGCCATTGGACACGGTGCGCCATTCCGAACCGGTGTAGCGCAGGCAGGGCGTGCCCTGAACCGGTTGCGGGGCCGGCGTCGGGCGTGACGCTTCTGTCGACGGCTCGACCGGCTTGATCGCCTGATCGGGCACATTGCCTGTCGGCAGTTGAGGCGGAGGGGAGAAGGACGCCGTCGGCGCGGCGGCCAGCGCGCCGGTCTCGTCCAGTCCGACATCGAGGGCGTCGGTCGCGAGCCCGTTGCGGCGCGCGCAATCGGCAAGGGTGGCCATGCCGACGAACTGGCCGTCGACGAAACACCGCAGCTCGCGGGTCGGCTCCAGCGTCGGCGTCTCCGCGAGGTCGATGTTCAGCCCGCCCATGGCGGCCGGCGGCGCCTCGGTCGTCTTTTCATGACCGACGCCGCCGAAAATCAGGGCCAGCACAACGGCGGCGATGACGGCGAGGGCGGCGCCGAGCGCCAGTATGGTCCGGTTGTCCTTCGGAAAGCGCATTCAGGTCTCACGGGTGGCCGGTGGGTTCAATAACCCCTCCGGGGCGCCGCCCGTCAACCGCGAACCGTCGCCTCAGCCGCCCAGACGATCCAGCGCCGCCTGATAGTTGGCGATCTGCGAGGTGATATAGGCGGGCGCCGCGCCAGTCGCCCTCTTCGCCGCCGCGTCCGGATCAAGGGCGGCATAGGCGTTGCGGATGGTCCTCAGCGCGGTCGTCAGCTTTTCTTTTGCGGTCGCCACCGAACCCGCGTCATTCACGTTGAGGTTGGCGGCCAGATCAAGTCCGAACGTGGTCTTTCCGCCGTCTACCGATTTGGAGCCGATATAGCCGGCTGACAGCCCAAGCCCGGCAAGGGCGTCGCGGCCCGTCTCTCCCGCCGTCAGGACCGCCCCGACCTTCGGGTCGCGCGCCAGAATCGAAAGCCTCTGGACGCCGCCCGCCGCCGCGTCAGTCCGGCCCGCCACATCCTTGCCCGGCAGTTCAGTCTTGACTGTCACCGCCAGCCGCCCCTTCGACGCCGCCTGGATCTTGCGAGCCAGTGTCGCCAGCGTATCCGTAGCCGTAATGGACACTGCCGTTCCCCGACCTCCGTCGGCTCCGGAGACATAGAAGCGGTCGCCCGCGCGCAGGGCGGTCGCGGTCACCAGCAGTTGGGAATCGTTCTGGGCGATCTCGCCCTGTGGCAGGCCGAGACGATCCAGAACGCTGGCCCCGCCGGTGGCCACCGCCAGCGTGGAGGCCTTGGCCTGATCTTCGGTCCCGAACCATTTGCGCTCATATTCGACTGCGCCGGTCAGCGGGTCGAGCCGCGCCAGATAGGCCTTGGTCGGGTCTGTGTCCTTGGCGGCGATCCCCCGGTCGGAGACGCCGGTAATCCAGACCTTGCCGCCCTGGACCTTGACGTCGGCGGCGCTGTCGTCGCCGGCGCCGCCGTACCAGCTGACACGTTCATCGGAGGCGGCGGTCAGGTCGGCGGACAGGGCGGCGACGAACACATCTGCACCACCCGGCGCGGTATTGCTGGCGGTGACGCCCTCGCCCAGACCGGAGTTCTTTGATGTACCGGTCACAACGACCTTGCCGTTGGCGACCCCGATCCCGGCGATGTCTCCGGCGAGGACGCCAAGGTCCCGGGTGGCGGCCAGGGTCGGCGTTCCGGCGGAATCCAGGGTGAAGTGGCGTACGACGGCGCGGCCGTTCTCGACCCCTGCCGTATAGAGGTTGGAGCCGTCGACCGTCATGGCGTCGACGCGGTCCTCGGCGGCGGTCCCGAACTGGCTGACGCTCTGGGCCGTGACCAGGGTCCTGGAGCCCTCATAGGGGGTGAGGGTGGAAAAGGTCTGGAGATAGCCATCCCAGCCGCCCACGGCTGCGGCCCCGCTCATCGCCGACCGGGCGCGCCCGGCCACATAGACCTTGCCGCCATCGCCGAAGCTGACCGAGGCAGCCTCGTCGGCAGCCCGGGCCCCCCGCCTCTGCGACCACTGTTCCTCACCGGCGGCATTGAAGACGCTGACGAAACTGTCGGACAGCGTCGCTGACGCCATCCCGGTGGCTCCATCGAGCGCGCCGGTGACAGAGCCCGCAACGGCGACCTGACCATCCGCATTGACCGCCAGCGCATAGCCGCTGGCTGTCGAGGCGGCGCCAAGCGTGCGGGTCATCAGCAGACGGCCGGTGGTGTCGAACTTCATCAGGGCGACGTCCTGGACGCCCTTGATCGCCTGGTTGTCCACCGACGCCACATCAGCGACCATCCAGAGAGAGCCGTCGGGAGCCACGGCGCTGGCCCGGATCGCCTTGACGCCGGCCGGCAGGGCGTCCTGCGCCAGCCGCCCGTCAACCCAGGGTGTCTCGCCCACACCCGCGGTTGTCGGCATGGCGGCGGCCCCGCCGTCGCTCTGGAATTTCAGCAGCTCGGGATTGCCGGCCTTGCCGGTCGTCTGGACGACGTAGACGGCGTCGGACACCTCTGCGGCGGTGAAGCCGATCGTCTCGGACGGCGAGCCGCGAACCAGAAGCGACCATTTATCGGCCCCGGCCGGCAGGGTGGTCGTCTTGCCATTGGTCGTTACGGTTTTCGGCTCGACAACAACCCGCTGCTTCTCGATTCGGGTCAGGACGCCTTCGGCCTCCAGCTTGCCGTTAATATGAGCGATGACCGAGTCCATGGTGCGCGGCGTCGCGCCCATCTCCGTCAGGTCAATGGCGATGGTCTTCGTCGTGGTGGATGACCCCACGGCGGTCTTGACCGTGATGCTAAACCGCGTGTCCCCCTCGAAGGCCGTGACCGGGGTGTTGAGGTCGCCCTGGTGGATGGCTCCGGTGATCGACACGGCGCTGTCACGGGGGACGGCGGCGGTGGTCTTGCTGGAGGCGGCTGCAATTCCCTGGACCAGCCGCACGTCGGCCAGACCCGCGGTCTTCAGGTAGCTCCCCACCTCTGCCATCCCGGCGTCGAAGCGCTTGGACAGCAAGGCCTGTTCGGTCGTGGACAGGTTCTTGACGCTCGCCCGGTCGGCCAGGGCGCTGAGGGATTCGAGGCCCCGGTACAGGGCGAACAGCTTTTTGTAATCGCCCGAGCCGCCGCCAAGATCGAGCTTCGCCTTGGATTCGTCGACCAGGCGTCGCCCGGCCATGGCGGCCTGCAACAGGCTGTTGGTCGAGGGTTTGGCGACGGCTTCCGTGGACCAGGGAGGGGTTGGCTGGCGCTTGATCGCTGCAGCCGTCGACGTCGAGCCCGTCGAAAAGTTCGACGTCCCGCCGTAGAGTCCGAGCAGATAGCTGTTGTTGATCACAGAAGCCTCCGGTCGGAAGTCTAGGACCTCGAAGGCAACAGCGCGTTAACGCCCGGCCGTCATTCCACCATCAGCCCTTGAACAGGGACAGGATCATCTGCGGAGCCTGGTTGGCGATCGACAGGGCCTGGACGCCCAGCTGCTGCTGGACCTGAAGCGCCTGCAGTTTCGCGCTTTCCTTGGCCAGGTCGGCATCCACCAGATTGCCGACGCCGACCTCCAGCGCATCCACCAGTTTGGAAACGAAGCTGGTGTGCTTCTCGATCCGGGTTGCCTGGGCGCCCAGCTCGGCCATGCTGGTGTTGACGGTGGACAGGGCCGCCGTGACGGCCGCAAGCGCCGTCTGGGCCCCGGCCACCGTGCTCAGGTCGGGCGCTGGGTTTAGGCCGAGCGCCGTCAGCGACATGTTCTGGCGATCCAGATTGATCATCTGGGTGGCGTCCGCATTGGCCAGAAACTGCAACGGCGTCGCGATCGGGGTTACCCCGTCGTCATCGAAGCCATTGAGGATGTTCTTTCCGTCGAAGGTCGCGTTGTCGACAAAACTCTGTATCGAAAGCAGTTTTTGCTGAAAGTCGTTGTTGTAGGCAGTTCGCGAGGCGGCACTGCCGCCCGGCTCGGCCGCCGCCACCGCGATCTGTTTCAGCTCGGTCACGAGGTCCGATATGGATTGCCCCGCCGCCAGCGACACATCGGCGATGGAGGTGGCGCGGTTCAGGCTGTTGGTGACCGATTCATAGGACTTGGTCGCGGCCCGCTGGTTCTGGGCCACCGCCCAGACGGCGGCGTTATCCTGCGCGCCCTGCACCTTCAAGCCGGTCGAGACCCGGTTCTGCGTCGCCGTGAGGCGATCGCTGATGGAGTTCATGTTCTGCAGCGCGACCTGCGCCGACGCGTTCGTATTGATGCTGGCCATCGGGTCTTCGCCCCTCGTCGATTCGATACGGAATCTATGGGGTGAGTCGTATCCGTATGGTTAACGCCCGATAACCATGATCGCCGCGTCCGGATGGATCCGGCGCGGTGCAAAAAGGGTCTGGCGCTCCCGCGCAGCCCCTGGCCTGGTGTCAGGCGGTCGTGTTCGCCACGGTCCCCGCGACGTAGGCGGGATCCGCGACCAGCTTGACCAGTTCCTCGCGGGGGAACTGCCGGATGGTCTCGCCCGTCAGGCGGTCGACGGTCTTGTAGACAAAGCTGCCCCGTTTGGGCCCCTGTTCGATCACCAGACGCAGATCCGGAGCGGGATCGGGCTGCTGGCGAGGTTCATGGTGCCTGGGGCCGGCGCTGACGTTGAACGCGGGCGCGGGCGGAGGGACGGCGGTGATTGCATTGGCTTCCTTGGGCATATCTCCATGCGCCGCTATGGCGCCTCCCGGTTTGATGACCGGACGGTCGGGCGGAGCCTTGCGGCCCCGCCCTTACGTCTTGCGGTCTTAGCGGAACAGCGAGAGCAGGATGCCGCTCGACTGGTTCGCGATGGACAGCGCCTGCACGCCGAGCTGTTGCTTGGTCTGCAGGGCAGTCAGTTTGGCGCTTTCCTTGGCCAGGTCGGCGTCGACCAGATTGCCCGCACCGGCTTCAAGAGCGTCCTGAAGCTTGGTGTTGAACGAAATCTGGCGTTCCACAGACTTGGAGGAAGTGCCCAGGGTCTGGAGTGTCCCGGACCAGGCGTCGATCGCGGTCTGAACGCCACCCGAGACGGCCACGGCCGCCGGAGTGCCGGCTCCCGGCGCCGTCAGGGCTGCAGTACCGTCGAAGGTCGCCGCAGTCACGATGGTGCCGATTTCGGTCCGGAGCGCGTCATAGTCGGCCTGATAGGAGGCCGTGCCCGACCCGCCGGCCAGGATGGCGCCTTCCAGCGCCTTCATTTCCGTCAGGGCGGCCATGATCGAGTCGCCGGCGGCGAGGCCCACGTCGTTGATCGACTGGGTGCGCTGCAGGGTGTTGATCGTGGAGTCGAGAGCCTTGGCATTGGCTTTCTGGGTCGTGGCGATGGCCCAGATGGCGCCGTTGTCCTTGGCGCTGGAGACCTTCATGCCCGTGGTGACACGGTTTTGGGTCATCTCAAGGCTGCGGCTGGTGGCCGCGAGGCTTTGAGCGGCGACAGCAGCGCCGTAGTTCGTGTTGATGCTAGCCATTTTGGCTGCTCCTTTTGTTCACTTCGTGAGGGCCGACGCCGTTTTGGCGTCGGGAGCGTTTTGCTCGGGGATTCCAGACCATCAGGCGGGACCCGGGGGTCCCGCCATCAAGCCTGAAAGGTTTAGCGGAACAGCGAGAGCAGGATGCCGCTCGACTGGTTCGCGATGGACAGCGCCTGGACACCGAGCTGTTGCTTGGTCTGCAGGGCGGTCAGTTTGGCGCTTTCCTTGGCCAGGTCGGCGTCGACCAGATTGCCCGCACCGGCTTCAAGAGCGTCCTGAAGCTTGGTGTTGAACGAAATCTGGCGCTCCACCGACTTGGAGGAGGTGCCGATGGTCTGGAGAGTCGTAGACCAGGCGTCGATGGACGTCTGGACAGCGGCCGCCGTCTGCGCTGCGGGGTTGGCCGGAACGGAAGCGAAGGCCGCCGTGCCGTCAAAGGTCGCCGCCGCGGCAGAGGCGGTGATTTCGGCCGCCAGGGCGGTGAAATCGGCCTGATAGGCGGTGACGGTGCCGCCGGCCTCAATGGCCGCCGCCAGGGTCTTCATTTCCGTCAGGGCGGCCATGATCGAGTCGCCGGCGGCGAGGCCCACGTCGTTGATCGACTGGGTGCGCTGCAGGGTGTTGATCGTGGAGTCGAGAGCCTTGGCATTGGCTTTCTGGGTCGTGGCGATGGCCCAGATGGCGCCGTTGTCCTTGGCGCTGGAGACCTTCATGCCCGTGGTGACACGGTTTTGGGTCATCTCAAGGCTGCGGCTGGTGGCCGCGAGGCTTTGAGCGGCGACAGCAGCGCCGTAGTTCGTGTTGATGCTAGCCATTTTGGCTGCTCCTTCATTTAGTATGGCCGACGCCATTTTGGCTGCCGGGAGCGTTTTGCTCAGGTGGACCGGCCGGTCCGGCGAGACGCGCTATGGTCCCGCCGGATCGTCCGGAATTCTTATCCACGGAACAGCGAGAGCAGGATGCCGCTCGACTGGTTCGCGATGGACAGCGCCTGCACGCCGAGCTGTTGCTTGGTTTGCAGGGCGGTCAGTTTGGCGCTTTCCTTGGCCAGGTCGGCGTCGACCAGATTGCCGACCCCGGCCTCAAGAGCGTCCTGAAGCTTGGTGTTGAAGGTGACCTGGCGTTCCAGGGACTTGGCCGTGGTGCCGACGCCCTGAAGCGTGCCGGACCAGGCGTCGAGCACAGTCTGGACGTTGGCGGCGGTCGCGGCGGCGGCGGCGTTCAGGGTCGCGCCAGGGGCCGTCAGGGCCGCCGTACCGTCAAAGCTCGCGGCGGCCACGGCCGCGGTGATCTCGTTGGACAGGGCGGTATAGTCGGACTGATAGGCAGAGGTTGAGCCACCGGCCTCGATCGCGGCGGCGATGGCCTTCATCTCGGTCAGGGCGGCGATGATGGTGTCGCCGGCGGCCAGTCCGACATCGGCGATCGACTGCTGACGGCGCAAGCTGTTCAGCGTTGAATCCAACGCCATGGCATTGGCTTTTTGGGTGGTGGCGATGGCCCAGATGGCCCCGTTGTCCTTGGCCGACGCAACCTTGAGGCCGGTCGTGACACGGTTCTGGGTCTTGTCCAGCTGCAGGCTGGTGGCGGCAAGGGCCTGCGCAGCGACAGCGGCGCCGTAATTCGTGTTGATGCTAGCCATTTTGGCTGCTCCTTTGTTCACTTCGTGATGCCGACGCCATTTTGGCTGCCGGGAGCATTTTGCTCGCAGGGCCCCTCGCAAGACCCAGGCCAGGGCACGAAATCCAACCTGATTTTCAGATCATTGTTTTATAAGGTTTTATTTCTGAACACAGGGGCCTCCGGGCCCGGCATTTCTTGCCGAATCCTTTCAGACCCGGCGAAATTTGCCGGGCGCCCGGTCAATCTTGCCGGGCCGGCCTCGCCAACAGGCGTCTCCAGCCCGCCGGAGGGGGCTCCGCCGCCTTCCGCCAGCGATCCTGCAAGGCCCGCTCGGCCAGCAAGGTCTCGACCGCCAGACGTCGCGCAGCGTCGCAACTCACGATCTGGGCTCCGCGCGTCGCATAGGCGGCATCGAGATCGCCGCGCGACGGTCCCGGCGGCAACACCGCGAGGGCGCAGGGCTGCATCGCGACCTCAGCCAGGGTCAGACGGGGCGGCGCAACCGACGAGATCGGGGGCGATCCGGCACAATTCGCGATCATGGGCGTGCAGGCGAGCGGCGCGAGCCGGATCCAGAGGGACGGACGCATCATCGGCGGTTCCTGATTGTTGAATGACGGCAGCGGTGACGGCCCGGGCGGCGCTGACCGTCCGCTCACGCGCATCGAGACGACGCGCCTGATCCTGTGCGCCGAGAACCTCCAGTTCCCGCGCGGCGGCATTGGACTCGGCGACGGCGGCCCTCGCCTCGGCCCGGTCCAGTCTGCGAGCGGACAGCCCGAACGGATCCCAGCGGAACCCCGACCGCACCGCGACCAGCCCAACCCCCGCCACGGCGACCAGGATCAGGACAAGTCGCCCGACGGGCGTCAGGGAGGCGAGGGCGGCTCGCGCCCACCTCATGGCCACACCGCACGATCCAGCTCGAAATGCGGACCGTCCCGAAGCGTGCGCCAGTCTCCACCCCAGACGAGGGCCACCCCCTGGTCGCGTGCGGCGGTCTTGAACGCGGCGGCGATACGCGGATACAGGGGCCAGTCCCAGCGGATCTGCCCCTCGACGAGGGCGGCGACATCGACGGCGTGGCCGGTCAGATGCCTGGACCGCAGCGTTCGACTGGCCCCGGCCCGGACCAGGGCGGACTGCCGTTCAGGCGACCGCAGCCCCTCGGTGACCATGAAGTCCACCGGCGAGTGCAGGATCGCCGCCCTGACCACAGCGACCAGCGCCGGATGCACGCCCGAGAGCCGCTCGAGCGACCGTCTCGACAGGCGGAAGCTCATGACCGCCCTCCCGTGTTCAGACGCAGCCGCAGACTGGCCAGAAGCTCAACCAGCTGCTGGGCGGTCGGGGCCACGAGATAGAGCACCAGAATCAGGGCCTGCAGCGCCATCAGGCCCCGCGCCAGCGGTACGAGCGCTTCGGGAGGGGCCGAACGCACGGCCGCCGCCAGCAGCAGCCAAAGTCCGAAGGTGGCCCCGAAGACATAAAGGCGACGCCACAGCCAGCGCCCCTCGACAAGCGGCGGCGCCGCTTCCGCGTCCGGCACGGGCCTGGGTTGCGGCTGGGTCATCGATCGTCCTCCTCAAGGTCGTCCTGGTGAAAATGCGGATTGCGGTCGCGCGGGGCGCCCGTCTGGTCGCGGGCCGTCTCGCGGCTGAGGCGGCGCGGCATGTCCCAGACCTCAGGATCAAGCAGTTCCGGCGAATGGAGATCGAAGGCTTCCGGGGTCATGGTTCAGCCGATCGCCGTCAGTATGACCAGGCCGGGACCACCGTCGCCGCCGGCTCCCGAGCCTGTGACGCCCGCACCGCCGCCACCGCCGCCTGCGCCGACGTGGCCTGCGCCGCCGGGATGCCCGACTGAAGGCGAGGCTCCGCCGCCGCCGCCTCCTCCGCCGCCGCCCGCCGACAGGACATGGGCCGGAGGGCTCCCGGCCGTCCCGGCCGACCCGGCCCCCCCGGCTCCTCCCGCCGCCTGAGCGCCAAGGCTGGCCCCGGCGCCGCCTGCTCCGCCGTTCTGCGCCGTGCCGGCGGAGTCAAGCCCGCCGCCGCCGCCGCCTCCGCCTGCCGCTTCGGGGCGGTCCAGGGCAGCGCCCGGTCCGGCGTCCGTCGTTACCGCGCTGTAGCCGCCGCGATTGGCCGGGCCGGAACCGATGCCGCCCTCGCCGCCCGCGCCCTGCGTTCCCGTCCCGCCGTCGCCTCCCCGGCCGCCGCCGGCCCACAGGATCTGCACCCCGCCCCGCCGGACGACACTGGGCTGGCCGTCGGTCCCGGCGAGACCTGCGCCGGACAGGACGCCGGCCGCACCGGCCCCGCCCGCGCCGACGGTCACCTCCAGATCGCCCCCGAGATCCGCGATGACCCACGCCGTCTGCGTCACGCCCCCGGCGCCGGCTCCTCCGCCGCCATATCGGGCCGAGCCGCCGGCGCCGGCTGCGCCTGACCCTCCGCCGCCGCCGCCTCCGATCACCCGCGCCTCGACCCGGCGCGCCCATTCGGGCGGCGTCCAGGAGGCATCGGCGGTCAGCAGGGTCGTCTCGGCCCGGCCCGCGCCGGCGGCGAAGGTCGCCGCTCCGGTCGCCGCACTGATCCGCATCGCCTCGCGCCAGCTTCCGCCATCCGCGCTGACCTTGAGCGTCAGATCATCGTCGCCGATCAGCCCCAGTTCCGCCCGTCCGCTCCAGCCGCGCTGGAACAGCAGGGACAGCACGTTTCCCGCCGCCTCCTTGTTGAGGGCGAGTCTCAGGTCGCCGCCCTCCCCGCCGCCCGGCGCGGTCCACAACGCCTTGGTCACCCTCGCCGCGAACGGATTGCCGGCATCGGCCGTGGTGTTCAGACCGAAGCGGTTCAGCGCCTGAACCTCGCCCAGCCGCTCGCCGAGACGGATCCATGCGCCGCCGTGCCGGACGACGACCACGGACTCGTCGGCAATGAGCGCGATCATCCCCTCGGCCGGATCCTCCCGGGTCCATCCGCCCGTGTCCGCCCGGACCAGATCCCCGGCCGTCTGCTCCGCCCAGTGGGCGCCCATCGCGCCGGCGGGCAGGATGTAGAGATCGCCGTCGGCGGGCGCGGAGGGCTGGGCAGAGGTCGTGCGGCTGACGATGCGGGTCTGGACCAGCACGTCCAGCCGGGTCAGGGCCTCATTGACGGTGATGTGTTTCTGCATCTGGCCCGCGGCCAGACAGGGCAGCCCGAGGCGGGCGGTGGCGTCCATGTCGATCTCCGTTCGATTGCGGAGACCAGTCTGCGGGACGCAGCACCTAAGGCGGGGATAGCGGCTCGGCGACGGAGAATGTCCCGAAAAATCAGCGCCCCGACGCCTTCAACCGTCCGGGTTCAGTCGTGCAGATAAACAACCCGCCGCAGCCGGCGGTCGCCCTTTACCCGCTCCAGATGGCGGTCATGCTCGCCGGACGCCCGCGCCTCGGCCTCCGAGCTCTCGACCCAGTGCGTGGACTCAATGTCCTTTTGCAGCGCCTTCGCCGCCAGCAGGTGCCCCGGAAACAGCACGTCGACCAGGTCCGCAGGAATGAAGAAGGTTTCCCCGGTCAGGGTCGTGACCGTATCGATCCCCAGCCAGAGCGCCATCTGGGCCAGGGTCTTCGGCGTGGCCTTTGCTCGTGTCGCCTGGGTCAGCAGCCAGCCGGCCGCCCCCACAGTATAGAGGGCGCCGACCCCGGGCACGAAAGCCAGCAAACCATCCAGGCCGATGCCGAACGGACCGAGGCCGACAGCCCGGTCGGAGAGCTTCTTGACCCCCTCGACATTGGACCAGATTTTCTCGATATCCGCGATCGTCCGCCTGGCCATTCGCAGCTCCTGCGGGGGGCATCCCGTCCCCCTATCTGCACACGTCTCGTGTGAGAAAGACAAGTCCGCATGGCTGTCTACGGTCGTCTTCGGCGATTGACCGCCCTCGGCCTCACCGTCCTGCTCGGAGGTCCCCTCGTCATCGTCCTGGCGGCCCTCAGCGGATTCGGCCATCGCTGGGTCGACATCCTGGCACAGTTCACCGCCCCGGCCCTGATCGCTGCCATTCTGATCGGCCTGGCCGCGCTTGCGCTGCGGCTCTGGCCGGTTGCGGGGGCCAGCGGGGTGGTGCTTGGCCTCGCCCTGATCGCGGGCCTGCCCCAGTGGGCGCCGGCGCGCGGACAGCCGGAGCCCGGCGCACCGGTCGTGACCCTGTATTTCGCCAACCTCTATATGGGCAATGAAGACATCGTCGGGATCGCCAGCTCCATCGCGGAGGCCGACGCCGACATCGTGGTGCTGGTCGAGATGTCGGACGCCGCCGCCGACCGCATCGAGGACCTGCTCGCGGACTATCCGCACCGCGCCATCGAGGTCAGGCCTTCAGGACGCCTCGGCGACCGCATCACCATCGCCTCCCGTCGCCCCCTGACGCCGCACGCGCCGGTCAGGAGCGAAGCGCCCCATGTCGCCGCCACGGTCCAGACGTCTCTGGGCCCGATCGATATCCTGGGCGTCCACCTGACCCGCCCCTGGCCGTACCAGTTCCAGTGGGCCCAGATCCGTCAGGTGATGGACCTGACCGCCCTCGTCGGTGACACCGCCTATCCCCTGATCATGGCCGGGGATTTCAACAGCGTCTCCAGCGCCCGGATCGGGCGTCAGATCCGGACGGACATGGGTCTGACCCCGGCCCCCGGCTGGCCCGGCACCTGGCCGGCGCGGGTCCCCGCGCCGCTCGCCATCACCATCGACCAGATCTACCACAGCCCGAAGCTGGCGCTGCTGGACCGACGCCTGGGACGGCCCACCGGCTCGGATCACCGACCCGTCATCGTCCGGCTCACGAGGGCGGGGACACGAGCCTGATCGCGGCCTCGAGCCGGCCCGCATGACCCGTCGACGGAAAGTCGTCGGCGATCCAGCTCTCTTCAAAGGCCCGCAACACCGCGCCGGTTTCCGGTCCGGCCTCCAGACCGGCCGCTGCGGCCTGACGCCCGCCAACCGGCATCTTCGGGCGCACCCAGAGGTCCGCCAGATCCAGGGCCCGCCCGGCATCGGCGGCATCCATGGCGCCGGCGGCCCGGGCCCGGCGGACCCTGTCGGCAAAGGCCTGTCGCCCGATCCGGTACAACAGCGCCCGACAATCCCGGTCTGCCAGCCGGGCGGGCAGCCTCCCCACCGCCGCCACCAGCCGGTCCCGCAACGCATTGGACAGCCGCAACCGCAGCGCGGCCGCCCGAACCGCCTCCGCATCGGCGGGCAACAGGGCGGACAGGCGCAATGCGGCGTCGTCGCGGATCAGGGCCATCGCCTCAAACAGGGCCAGCGGCTCCGCTTCCGGCAGCACCTCGGCCATCACCCGGGCCCCCACCATGGCCCGAACGGCCGCGCGCGGGTCAGGCGCCGCCAGCAGCTTGAGCAGTTCCTTCGACACCCGCTCCGCCGACAGGCTGCGCACCCCGTCCGCCAGGCCGGCCGAGGCCTTCAGCCCCGTGGCATCCGGGTCGCCGCGTCCATACCAGGCGTGAAAGCGGAAGAACCGCAGGATCCGCAGGTAGTCCTCGCGGATGCGCGTCTCCGCCTCGCCGACAAACACGACCCGGCCGGCCTCGACATCGGCCAGCCCCTCGCCGGTCGGGTCGAAAATCGTCCCGTCCGCATTCGCATACAGGGCGTTCAAGCGGAAATCCCGCCGCGCCGCGTCCTCGGCCCAGTCGTCGGTGAAGGCAACCACCGCGCGCCGCCCGTCGGTTTCGACGTCCCGCCTCAGGGTCGTGATCTCATAGGGTTTCCCGCCCGAGACCGCTGTGACGGTGCCGTGCGCCAGTCCCGTCGGCACGACCTTCAGCCCCGCCGCCTTCAGCGCCTTCATCGACCGTTGCGGGTCCAGCGTCGTGGCCAGGTCCAGATCGTCGACCGGCTGTCCCAGCAGGGCGTTGCGCACGCAGCCGCCGACGAACCGGACGCATCCTTCGCCGCCCTCGGCCTCCAGCGCCGCGATCACGGCCCGGGTGGCCGGGCTGGTCAACCACGGTTCATCCGCCAGCGTCCGCGTGTTCGCCGCGGTCACGCCGCCGCCTCGCCAATCTCGCCGTACAGACGCACCCGCAAGCCCCGGATGATCCCCGCTGTCGCCCCCCAGATATAGCGGTCCTCCCAAGGCATGGCCCAGAACCACCGCCGGTCGCCATCCGCCATATCCAGAAAATCGCGCCGGTGATTGGCCGCATCCATCAGAAAGGCCCACGGGGTCTCGAAGATGTCGGCCACCTCCGCCTCGCTGGGCGTCACCATCGGCGGTTCAGCCAGCCAGCCGATGACGGGCGTGACCAGAAATCCGGTGCCGGTCTCATACGCGTCGCCCAGACCCAGAATCTCGACACGATCCGATTCAAGAGCGATCTCCTCATTCGCCTCGCGCAGGGCCGCCTGCACCGCCGTCTCTCCGGGATCCAGCCGCCCGCCCGGAAAGGCGATCTGGCCGGAGTGGCTCGTCAGGGTGTCGGCCCGCCGTGTCAGCAGAACCGACACGCCTTCCGGTCGCGCGATCAGGGGAGCCAGAACCGCCGCCGGCCGCAGTTCGCGCGGGCCAGGGTCAAAACCGGGATTCAGGTCGAGATCCGAGCGCACGGCAGCCTGACCGGGCCGCCAGTCAGCGACCGGCGTCAGCCGCTCGCGCAGCCTAGCCTTCAGCGTCCCGCCGTTCATTCGACCCCAAGCCCGGTGGGACCCAACGGAAACACCGCTTCGCCCGATCGCACGCAGAGGCGGCCCTCGATCACCACCGCCTTTTCCACCAGCTCATAGAAGACGGGGCGCGCAATCCGTGCCTCCAGCCCTCGCCGCACATGCAGCCGCGGCGCGGGTTCGCCGCTCGCCGGATCAGTCTCGACCATGATCGCATGGTCCGGCCCCGCCTCGACGACGTCCCCCACGTCCGTTGTAAATCGCAGCATCCCGCCATCGGTCTCGAGCGACACCGCCCGGAACGGCAGATCCTCCACGTCGATCTTCAGCTTCTCGACCGGGGTGACCAGATGATAGCCGTCCGGATCCAGCCTGAGCACTGTCGAGAACAGCCGCACCAGTTCCTTGCGGCCGATGGGTGAGCCCTCATGCAGCCAGGTCCCGTCGGCGCGGATGACGATGTCGATCTCGCCGCAATGTTCCGGATGCCACAGATGCACGGGCGGCAGCCCACGGCCCGGCGCCTGATTCACCGCTGCGGTGACCGCGTCCAGCCCGCTCGTCGATGTCGCTTGATCCGCCATGTCCCAGACTTAGGCGCGCCGGGGCCGTTCGTCACCCTGCCGACGTCAGCCCGCGAGGCCGACCGGCCCCTCGACCGTCCGGACGCCGGTCGCCAGCCACAGCACGCGCCGGCGATCCACCGGGCCCGGCAACACGGCGTCCAGCGCAGGCTGAAAGCCGAATCGTTCAAAATAGGCCCGGTCGCCGACCAGCAGCACCCCGCCCACGCCCGCCGTTCGCGCGTGATCGATGCAGGCCAGCACCAGATCGGCGCCCAGGCCTGCACTGCGCCGTCCCGCGTCGACGGCGATCGGTCCCAGGAACAGGGCCGCCGTCTCGCCGACCCTGACCGGCCAGAGACGCACCGAGCCGATGACGACTCCGTCGTCGTGGGCGACAAAGCCGGCGGCCGGGGTCGAGTCTTCGCGCAGCCGCTCGGCCGTCTTTGCGAACCGTCCGGGGCCGAAGGCGGCCATGACCAGGGCGTCCACGGCGGCGCGGTCCTCGCCGCGCTCCGGGGCGACGGCGGTGCGTGTCATCAGGGAAGGAACAGAGGCGACGGTCATGACGCGCGCCCCCTATCCGCTTTTCCCAACGGTTACGAGACCCCCGCGTCGTCCGCAGACCTAGCCGATGTTCGAAAAGTCCGGCGCCCGCTTCTGGCTGAAGGCCATGAAGGCCTCCATGGCCTCGGGGCTGGACAGCTGGGAGCCGAACGCCTGGCCTTCCCGCTGCATGTGGGTCCAGAGGGCCTCGGCGTCCCGCATCAGCCGTTTGGTCTTCTTCAGCGAATTGGGCGCCCGGGTCGCCAGCCTGACGGCCAGATCAAGGGCCACCGCATCCACCTCCGCGGCGGGAACGGCACGGTTGGCCAGCCCCCAGGCCAGGGCCGTACGGCCGTCGACCGCCTCGCCCAGGGCGAACAGCTCAAACGCTCGCTGATGGCCGATCGCCATCGGCAACAGGATCGAGGACGCCGCCTCCGGAGCCAGGGCCAGGTTCACGAACGGGGCCGAGAGCAGGGCGTCCTCGGCCACGACCACCAGATCGCAATGCAGCAACAGGGTCAGACCGATCCCGACGGCCCGCCCTTTCACCGCCGCCACCACCGGCTTGTCCAGATCGGCCAGGCCTTTCAGGAAGCGGAACACCGGCGCATCGATCATCTGGCCGCCGCCAGACTGGCCGATGGCGATGAAGTCAGCGATATCGTTGCCTGCGGAGAAACTGTCGCCTTCCCCCCGAAACAGCAGCACCTTCACCGCATCGTCCGCCCGGGCCTGCTCGGTTGCGGCCGCCATGGCCGAATACATGGACTGGGTGATGGCGTTCTTCTTGTCCGCCCGATTCAGGGTGACGGTCAGTACGCCGGCGTCGAGATGGCTGTTGATCAGGTCGCTCATTGTCCGTCCTCCGGGTCGATCATCGGGGTGTCGGCCAGACCCTCGCGGGGGTGGGCCCGTGTCGCCGTCCACCAGACCACGCCGTCAGCGTCGGTCTCGCGCCGGGCCAGGCCCTTTCCGGCCAGATAGTTCAGATGCGCCACGCTCTCGCCGGTCGCCATGCCGAGGACGCCATCGCCGATGGTCCGGGCAAACAGACAGGAGAAGACGTCCACTGCCCGCTTCGGCTCCATCAGGCTGCGCTCCAGCCGCTTCAACGACGCCTCATGACCCCGTCTCAAGGCCTGCAGCCGCTCGGTGACGCCCCGGAAGGGTTCGCCGTGGGCGGGCAGGATCAGGGTATCCGGGGGCAGCAGGGATTCCAGCCGGTCCAGCGACTGCATCCAGTCGTCGAGCGGGTCCTGAAACGGCTCTGTCGGCCAGACAGAGACATTGGACGAAATGCGCGGCAGGATCTGGTCGCCCGCCAGAAACACGCCGTCGGACGCGCGCCAGAGACAGACGTGCTCCGGACTGTGTCCGCTGCCCACGACTACCCGCCAGTCGTCGCCGCCGATACTGAGGACATCGCCTTCGCCGAGTCGGATATAGGACTGCGGAAGGGCCCACACCGCCTTGCCGAACCGCCCGAACTCGCGCTGGTAGGTTTCGATCTGCGCCTCGTTCCAGCCGCAGCCGCGGAAGAAGTCCAGACCTTCTTTCGGCGCGGATCGACCGGTATCGGCCAACAGCATCCGCCCCGTCACATACTCCAGCCGCGACATCAGCAGCGGCGCCTGGAAGCGTTCGCACAGCCAGCCGGCCAGACCCAGATGATCGGGATGCATATGGGTGCAGATCACCCGCCGGACCGGCCGTCCCTCCAGAGGGCCCGCCAGCGCCGCCTCCCAGCCGTCGCGCGACTCGCCGGTGTTCAATCCCGTGTCGACGATCGTCCACCCGTCTCCATCCCTGAGGGCATAGAGGTTGAGGTGGTTCAGGGCCGCGATCGGCAACGGCAGTCGCAGCCAGAGCACTCCCGGAGCCGCCTCGATCGCCTCACCCGGTGCAGGCGCGTCTCCGAGGGGGTAGGTCAGACCGCGTCCGCCGGCGGGCTCAACCGCTCCGTCGTTCGTTCGCATTGTCTTCAAACCGCCGTCCGCCAAGTCGGTCTCCAATCGCAACGATCCCAGATAGGCCGATCTTCGGCCGATCGTCCAGTCGCGATCCCCGCGCCAAATTCTGCGGCGAGGTCGACGGGGATCATAACGGGCCTTGACCCTGCCACGTCATTGCCGGATTGGCGGGGCTCAATCAGGTCAATCGACCGGGAGATCCTCTGTGCTGAAACGCCTGCTCACCCTCGCTGCCGGACTGGCGCTCATTGTCGCCTCGCCGGCCCTGGCTCAAGTCAATGGAGGCGGAGCCCGGGACCCCGCCCAGACACAGAATGGCGTAAGCGGCCAGGTCAATGAACGCAACGAGCGCGCCCAGCGTGAAAACCGCCGCCAGCAGCGTGCACCCCGCGCGCCCACGCCCGCAGAGATCAAGGCCAGGGCCGTAGAACTGGCGTCGACCCTGCAGCCCGGCTGCCAGGTTACCGAAGCCATCATGCGGGGAAACAGCGACCGGGGGCAGGCCATCTATGAAGCGGCCTGCGCAACCGGACCCGGTTTCCTTCTGGTCTCGGCTGCGGCCGAAGTTGCCAATCCCCCCGCTCCCGCCCTGCCGGCCACCGCGGCGGACTGCGTCGACCTCTTCGGCCAGGCAGACCTGGCCCGCCAGCGGGATCCGGCGGCCGATGTCGGTCTCCAATGCACGCTTCCGGCCAACCAGGATGTTCTGAAGGTCGTCTCGGCCTATGCAGCGGCGGCGGGCGTCCCCTGCACGGTCGATCAGGGATCGGCCACCGGCGTACGCAACAACCAGACCGTCTATGAAGTGGGTTGTGATGGCGTGGATGGTTACTGGGTCGAGCGCCAGGGCGCCGGCTGGACCTCGACGCCATGTATCCAGATAAAGTCCATGAACGGCGCCTGCCGCTACACCACCGTCGTTGAACAGGCCGCGACCCTCAAGGGTTGGCTGGCCAACAGCGAGGGCGCGGCCTGCGATGTGACCGAGGCCCGCTACATGGGCGCCAACGCCAATGGATCCTTCTTCGAAGCCAAATGCGCCGGCGCCGACGGCCTTATCGTCCGCTTCAATGCCGAAAAGGCCGTCCAGCAGGTCTATCCCTGCGCCACGGCTCAACGCATCGGCGGTGGCTGCAAGTTGACGGAGGCCCCGGCCCCTAACGCTCCTGTCGAGCCTGCTTCTGCCCCCGCGCCGGGTTCGCGCCGCTAAATGTGATCCCGCAACGCCTTGAGAGAGCCGTTGCGGACACGGTTATGCCTTGCCGTTTCGTTGTTCCCTGATCTAGCGTTCCGTCCTGGGTCAGTTCTGGATCAGGAGGGTGGCGTGCAGGCAAGGTTCATAACGATAGTCCTGGGGTTGACGATTTTGGTCGGCGCCTTCGGTTCAGCCGGCGAAGCGATTGCGCAGAACGGAGGCGATGGGCGCGGTACGCCTGGCGCCACGGCTGACGATCCGCTGCGCCCACGCAATCCGGGCCTGCCCGACGACCCGTATTCCACCACGATCACCCATACGGAGGCGACGCGTCTCGGCCGACTGCGTCGGCAGAACGGCGTGGTGGCCGCCATCGCGACCGACCAGCAGGCGATCATGCTCACCCAGAGCATGGCCAACACCCTGGCCCTGGACTGCAAGGTGGAACACGCCACATTGCGCGGTCTGAACCCCGACGCCCTGAGCGTCTACGAAATCGGCTGCCTTGAAGGCCCCGGTTACATCATCGCCGCAACGTCTCCGCGTCCGCAGGCCGCAGACTGCGTCGCCATTGCGGGTCGCGTCGCAAAGGCCCTCGCGGCGAACCCCTCTGCACCTCCGGGCGTGACCTGCACCCTGCCCGTCAACCAGAACGCCCAGGCCGTCGTCGCCTCCTACGCCCGCGCGGCCGGCGTCGACTGCGCGATCGACCAGGGCGCCTGGGTCGGCGAATCGACTGGCGGGAACTCCGTTTATGAAGTCGGTTGCGCCGGAGCCGGCGGCTATTGGGTCGAGCGTGTGGGCGGTCGCTGGACGGCCACCGACTGCGTCAAGGTCATGGCCCAGAACGCCAGTTGCGATTTCACCACGGCGGACGAACGCGCCGCGACCATCAAGGCATGGCTGGCCGCCAGCCCCGCCTCCGGTTGCGATGTCATCGACGCCCGCTACATGGGTGAAAACGCCAACGGGGCGTTCTACGAGGCCAAATGCGGCGCAGGCGAGGGCTATGTCGCGCGGCTCAACCAGGCCCGCGCCGTTCAGCAGGTCTATTCCTGCGCCGAGGCCGCGACGATCGGCGGCGGTTGCAAGCTCGCCGCCCGGCCCTGATCCCGTCCGGACACCCTGGCGCTCACGGCGACCTCGTCAGGGCAAGCCTCGGGACAATTTTTGGCTTCAGGTCGGCTCGACCTGAAGCCAAAATGGTCTAGCGTCCGTGGTATGCGTATCGCCACCTGGAATGTGAACTCCGTCAATGCCCGCCTGCCCACCGTTCTGGAGTGGCTGGAGGCGGCGAGTCCTGACGTCGTCTGCTTTCAGGAGATCAAGACGATCGACGAGAAGTTCCCGCGGGACGCGTTCGAGAGCCTCGGCTACAATGTCGAGATCCATGGCCAGAAGACCTACAACGGCGTGGCCATCCTCTCGAAACATCGGCTGTCCGACGTCCGGCGCGGTCTGCCCGGCGGCGAAACATCGGGGCTGAACGGCGAGGCCGACGATCAGGCCCGTTATATCGAGGCCCTCGTCGAGGCGCCCGTGCCGGTCCGGGTCGGCGGTCTCTACCTGCCCAACGGCAATCCGGTCGGGACGGAGAAGTTTCCGTACAAACTGGCCTGGTTCGAACGTCTGAACGCCCACGCCCGGGACCTCCTGAGGTTCGAGGAGCCCTTCGTCCTGTGCGGCGACTACAACGTCATTCCCGAGCCGGAGGACGCCCGCCATCCCGAAAACTGGCTCGGCGACGCCCTGTACCAGCCCGAGAGCCGCGCGGCATTTCGCGCGCTGAAATACCTCGGCCTCTCCGAGGCCGGCGAACTGGCCGGCCAGGCCCCGGGGACCTATACCTTCTGGGACTATCAGGCCGGCGCCTGGCCGAAAAACAACGGCATCCGCATCGACTTCCACCTGTTGTCGCCCCAGGCCGCCGACCGCTTCCGGGGCGTGGAAACCCACCGCGAGGCCCGGGACATGGACAAGCCGTCGGATCATGTGCCGGTCGTGATCGAGCTGGATCTGACCGCATGACGGCGCGCGACAGACGGACCGCCAGATGATGGGGGCCCGCTGATGGGGGAGGCCTTTCGCGTCATCCTGCTGATCGGGCTGGCCGCCGCCGCCCTGACGACCGGCGCCCTGACGCTCAGCTGGTGGATGGAGCCCGAACGCCGGCTGCGCCGCGCCATGCTGAAAAGCCTGGGCCGGATCGCCGAGACCGAGGCCTTCGCCCCGGCCGAGGGGCGCGCCGCCGGTCTCGACTTCACAGGCGGCCAGCTTGCCGTGTTGTGGGACCGGGGCGCCAACGGTCTGGTCTTCGCCTTCGATGAGATCGAGGGCGCCGAAATGATCGTCGACGGTCACGTCGTCGCCCGCGTCCGACGCGGCGAACCGAGGAAGGCGCTGGATATCATGGCCCCGGAAGCGACCGAGGTGACCCTTCGCCTGATGTTCCTCGACGCCCGCTGGCCCGAGTTCGAACTGGCGCTGTGGAACGCCCGCACCCTGTCGCAGGCGCCGTCCCACACCGCCTCACCCGCCGAAGCCCTGCGCCTCGGCCGCCGCTGGCTGTCGCACATTGAAGCCTTGATGCGTTAGGTCTGGCGCTGACCCGCCATGTGACGCTACCGAAGCGTCGCTCACTGCCTGAGCGCAATATCCCTCACGTCCTCTTTCGTGGGCGGCAAAGCCGCCAGGCCGCGTCGGGTCGGGATGTCCCGGAGGGCCGACGACCGCAGCCCAAGCATACTGGCGCGCCTGCCCGCCAGAGAGTAGAAGCCGCCATCCCTGTAGTTTTCGCCTTATTGAAGGAGGCCGTCTTGGCCCGCCTTTTCGACGCCTATGTGATCGCCGACTGGACCGCCGCCGAGGGCAAGAAACTGGGCGAGGGTTCGCTGTGGATCGGCGTGGCCAAACGCGACGTGCGTTTTCGCCTCTATACCGAGACCCATAATGTCGCGACCCGCGCCGAGGGCGAGGCCCTGCTGAACAGCCTGCTGGCGGATCACAGGAAGCGCGGCGATCGCGTCCTGCTCGGCTTCGATTTCACCCTTGGCTATCCCGCCGGCACGGCCGCGCGGCTGGGCCTGAAGGCTGGGCCCGCATGGTCGGCGACGTGGAAATTCATCGACGACAACCTCAAGGACAAGCCCGACAACACCAACAACCGCTATCAGGTGGCGGCCAAGATGAACCGGCTGATGACCGACCAGGCCTGGCCGTTCTGGGGCGCTCCCGCCAGTCAGGCCCAGCGCTGGCTGACCACGACCAAGCCTCCCGTTGGGTCCGGCGCCGACATCCCTGAACTGCGCGCCACCGAGCAGGCGCCGGTCGCGGGCAGGCATGCGCCCAGAAGCGTCTGGCAAATGCATGGCGCCGGCGCTGTCGGCGGCCAGACCCTGGTCGGGATTCCGGTCGCGCGGCGGTTGCTGGAAGCCCTCGGCCCGTCGGCCGCCGTCTGGCCGTTCAACACCGGCTGGCGCGCGCTGGACGCCGCCGATGTCGAGCCGCTCTCCGTGCTCGTCGCCGAGGTCTGGCCCGCCCTCTACGCCGCCAAACCCGCGCCCGGCGAGTTCAAGGATCAGGCGAGGGTCCGCCTGACGGCCGAACATTTCGCCAGTCTGGACGACCGGGGCGAACTGGGCGCCGCCTTTGGTCCGTCCAAAGGGACCGATGAGGCCCTGATCGCCCGCGTCACGGACGAGGAAGGCTGGATCCTGGGGGTCTGATTTCCCGGGCGGCCGACTGCCGCTTTCCGCACACCGCCACAGACGATAGCGTCCTCCCGAGGGGGAGAGTCGTTCATGCTTGTGCTTCTGGGGATTGCGGTTCTGGTGGCGGGTTTCCTGCTGCGGCTGAATCCGCTTCCGGTCATCCTGACGGCGGCCCTTGTGACCGGCCTCGCCGGCGGTCTCAGCCTGCCCGGCACGGTCGCCGCTTTCGGCAAGGCCTTCAACGACAACCGCTATATCTCCATCGTCTGGCTGGTTCTGCCGGTCATCGGGCTGCTGGAGCGATACGGGCTCCAGGAACAGGCGCGGCGGCTGATCTCGAAACTGCGCACCGTCACCACGGGCCGGCTTCTGGCCGCCTATCTTCTGGCGCGCCAGATCACCTCGGCCCTCGGTCAGACCAAGCTCGGCGGCCACCCCCAGATGGTCCGGCCGCTTGTCGCCCCGATGGCCGAGGCGGCCGCCGAGACACGGCATGGCGCCCTGCCGGACAAGACCCGCTTCCTGATCCGCGCCCATGCGGCCGGGGCCGACAACATCGGCCTGTTCTTCGGCGAGGACATTTTCATCGCCATCGCCTCGATCCTGCTGATCAAGGGGTTCCTCGAACAGAACGGCATCTTCGTCCAGCCTCTGGACCTGTCGGTCTGGGCCATCCCGACCGCCCTTCTCGCCTTCGCCATCCACGGGACGCGGCTGCTGCGGCTCGACCGCCGGATCGCGCGCGAGACCGAGGCGGCGAACCTCGCCCCGCCCGCCGCCGATCCGGAGGCCGGCCGATGATCACCCTGACCTGGGTCTATGGTCTGGCGGGCCTGACCTTCATCGCCTTTTCCGTCTTCAGCCTGACCGACCGGGAGAACCCGAAACGGCTCCGGAACGCGGCCTTCTGGGGTTTGATGGCGCTCAGCTTTCTCGCCGGCCAGTGGCTGGGGGATCTCGGCAACGGCATTCTGCTGATCGGCCTCGTCCTGCTGGCCGGTTTCGGCGGCCTGGGTCAGGGACGACCGGCCACCACCACGCCCGGGGAACGCGCCGCCTTCGCCGCCCGGTTCGGATCGAAACTGTTCATTCCGGCCCTGATCATCCCGGTCACCGCCCTGCTCGGTACGCTCGTTCTCGCCAGGATCGACATCGGGGGCACGCCGCTGTTCGATGCAAAGGACCCGACCCTGATCGCCCTCGGGCTTGGCGTGATCCTGGCCCTGATCACCGGTATGATCATGTTCCGCCCGCCCCTGACGGCCCCGCTTCAGGAAGGCCGTCGCCTGATGGACTCCGTCGGCTGGGCCGCCATCCTGCCCCAGATGCTGGCGGCCCTGGGCGCCGTCTTCGCCCTGGCGGGCGTCGGCGCTGTCATTGGCGGTCTGGTCTCGGACGTGGTGCCCATGACCGGCCCCCTGATTGCGGTGGTGGTTTACTGTCTCGGCATGGCCCTGTTCACCATCATCATGGGGAACGCCTTCGCCGCCTTCCCGGTGATCACCGCCGCCATCGGCCTGCCGTTCGTGATCCACCAGTTCGGGGGCAATCCGGCCATCGTCTGCGCCATCGGCATGCTGTCCGGCTTCTGCGGCACCCTGCTGACGCCGATGGCGGCCAACTTCAACGTCGTACCCGCCAACCTGCTGGACCTGCCCGACCGCAACGCCGCCTTCAACGGCGTGATCCGCGCCCAGGCCCCGACCGCCCTGCTGATCCTCGTCGGCAATATGGCCCTGATGTACTTCCTCGCCTTCCGGTTCTGAGCCATGCACGCCCTCACCGCCGACACCGCCTCGCTCTACGTCCGCACGGCCCTTGGCCACGTCACCCGCGAATGGCCCTACAAGATGGATCACGTCCTGACCGGGCCACAGGACGTCATCGCTCCGCGCACGGCCCACCCGATCTTCTTCGGCAGTTTCGACTGGCATTCCTGCGTCCACGGCTGGTGGACCCTGTTCACCCTGCTGCGCCTCCATCCCGCCAGCCCCGAGGCCGGGCGCATCATCGCCCTGGCCGACGACCTGTTTACCCCCGCCCATGTCGCGGCCGAGACCGACTATCTGGCCCGCCCCTCCAGCCGGGGCTTCGAACGGCCCTACGGCTGGGCCTGGCTGCTGATGCTGGCGGCGGAACTGTCCCGACACGACACCGACCATGGCCGCCGCTGGTCACGGACGCTACAGCCGCTCGCCGACGCCTTCGCCGACCGGTTCAAGGCATGGCTGCCGCTGGCGACCTATCCTGTCCGGGTCGGAACCCATTTCAACACGGCCTTCGCCCTCAGGCTGGCGCTCGACTACGCCCAGGCCGCCGATGACGCCCACCTCGCCGCCCTGTGCCGCGACCGCGCCCTGGCCTGGCATGGCGACGATCATGACTGCCCTGCCTGGGAGCCGTCGCAGGATGAGTTCCTCTCCTCCGCTCTCACCGAGGCCGCCCTGATGCGCCGTTTGCTGGACGGAGCCGACTTCACCGTCTGGTTCGACGCCTTCCTGCCCCGCATGTCCGAGGGCCATCCGGCGACCCTGTTCATCCCGGCCTCGGTCAGCGATCGCACCGACGGCAAGATCGCCCATCTGGACGGGCTGAACCTCAGCCGGGCCTGGTGCTGGCGCGAGATCGCCTCGGGCCTCGACCGGAGTCATCCCGCCCGCGCCCCCGCCTTCCGGGCGGCCGATGTTCATCTGGACGCCGCCCTGCCACAGGTCACCGGCGACTATATGGGCGAACACTGGCTGGCCAGCTTCGCCCTTCTGGCCCTGCTGGCCCCGGCCGCCTGAACCGCCGCCCGCGCCCTGCAGGCGCGATCTGTGTGCAGGACCCGGACAATCCGACCAGTGGGGCAAACCCGAGGGTGACGGACCGGAAACGCCGGGCTAGACCTCCCGCATACAGAATTTGGGGATCGGGCGATGAAGCGTTTCTGGCTGACCACTGTCGCAGCTCTGGCCGTCGGAGGCGCGGCTTTCGCCCAGACGCCGCCGCCCCAACCCCAGCCGACGCCGCCCGCCCCCACGCCTGAGCAACCCGCCCCCGAGCCGGTGACCCAGGCCGGCCCCGCCACGACCCCGCCGGCGCCCGCCGCTGCGCCCGAAAAGCCCAAATGGGATGTCCAGAACCCGCCCGGGCCCAACCAGACCATCAACCTCGACGTCACCGAGGGCACCTGGATGTCGCTGGACGTCAGCCCCGACGGACGCGAGATCGTCTTCGACATGCTCGGCGACATCTATGTCATGCCGATCGGCGGCGGAGAGGCGCGCAACATCGCCTCGGGCGTGGCCTGGGAGATGCAGCCCAAATGGTCGCCGGACGGCACGAAGATCGCCTTCACCTCCGACCGGGGCGGCGGAGACAACATCTGGGTCATGGACCGCGACGGTTCCAATCCGACCCAGGTGTCGAAGGAGACCTTCCGCCTCGTCACCCAGCCCGACTGGTCGCCGGACGGCGAGTTCATCGTCGGCCGCAAACACTTCACCTCGTCCCGCTCTCTCGGCGCCGGCGAGATGTGGCTGTGGCACCGCTCCGGCGGCTCGGGCGTACAGCTGACCGAGCGGCGCACCCAGCAGAAGGACACGGGCGAGCCGGCCTTCTCGCCCGACGGCCGCTATCTCTACTTCAGCGACGACGCCACGCCCGGCGGGACCTTTGAGTATTCCAAGGACCCCAACACCCAGATCTATGTCATCCAGAGACTGGATCGCCAGACGGGCGAGACCGAGACCTTCCTGTCCGGTCCCGGCGGTTCGATCCGCCCCACCCCCTCGCCGGACGGCAAGTCGATCGCCTTCATCCGCCGCGTCCGTTACAAGTCCGTCCTCTATGTCATGGACATCGCCTCGGGGCGGGAGACGCCGGTCTATGACGGGCTGGACCGCGATCTTCAGGAAACCTGGGCGATCCACGGCGTCTACCCCGCCATCAGCTGGACGCCGGACAATTCAGCCATCGTCTTCTGGGCCGGCGGCCAGATCCGCCGGGTCGATGTGGCCTCGAAAGCCGTCGCCGACATTCCCTTCCACATCGCCGACACCCGCCGCATCGAGCCCGCCGTCCGCTTCCCGGTCGAGGTCTCGCCCGAGCGGTTCGATGTGAAAATGATCCGCTGGGCCCAGGCCTCGCCCGACGGGTCGCGTGTCGTGTTCGAGGCCCTGGGCAACCTCTGGATCCGCGACCTGAACGGTGACGGCGAACCCGGCGCCCCGCGCCGTCTGACCCGCCAGTCCGACCATTTCGAGCTCTATCCGTCATGGTCCCGCGACGGCCGCTCCATCGTCTACACCACATGGTCGGACGAGGCCCTGGGCACGGTCCGCGTCGTGCCCGCATCGGGCGGCGAGGGCCGGGTCGTCACCCGCAATCCCGGCCACTATGTCGAGCCGACCTTCAGCCCTGACGGCCGCACGGTCGTCTATCGCGCCACCTCGGACGGCTTCCTGACCACGGGTCTGTGGGGTCGCGAGACGGGGATCTATCGTGTGCCGACGGCGGGAGGCGAGCCAACCCTGATCACCGGGGCCGGCAGCGCGCCCCGCTTCGGCGCCGCCAACGACCGCATCTTCTTCACCGGCCGCGAGGGCGCCAATCGCGCCCTGAAGTCCATCGACCTGAACGGCCATGAGCCCCGCACCCATCTGCAGGGCGAGAACGTCGCCGAATTCGCCATCAGCCCCGACGAGAAATGGGTCGCCTGGACCGAGCGGTTCAACGCCTATGTCGCGCCCTTCGTGTCTACCGGCCGGCCGGTCACCGTCTCGGCCAAGGGCGACGCCATCCCGCAGAGCCGCGTCACCCGCGACGCCGGCGAATGGCTGAACTGGTCCGGCGACAGCCGCCGTCTGACCTGGTCGCTCGGCCCGCAATTCTTCAGCCGCAGCCTCGACCAGTCCTTCAAATTCGTTGAAGGCGCCCCCGCCGAACTGCCCAAGCCGCCCGAGACCGGCGTCACCATCGGCTTCTCCGCCGAAACGGCCCGGCCGACCGGCCGCCTCGTCCTGACCGGCGCCCGCATCGTCACGATGAAGGGCGATGAGGTGGTGGAAAACGGCGTCATCGTCATCAATGACAACCGTATCGAGGCCATCGGCCCGGCCGCCTCCACCCCCGTGCCGACCGGCGCAACGGTGATGGACATGACCGGCAAGACCATCATTCCCGGCCTGATCGACGCCCACTGGCACGGTTCGATGGGCTCGGACGAGATCATCCCGCAACAGAGCTGGGTCAACTACGCCTCCCTGGCCTTCGGGGTGACGACGATCCACGATCCGTCCAACGACACCTCGGAGATCTTCGCCCATGCCGAACTGGCCCGGGCCGGACGGGTCGTCGCGCCGCGCATCTATTCGACCGGCACCATCCTGTACGGCGCCGCCACCCCCTTCACCGCCCAGGTCGACAGTCTGGACGACGCCCTGTCCAACCTGCGCCGCATGAAGGCCGTCGGGGCCATTTCGGTGAAGAGCTACAACCAGCCCCGCCGCGACCAGCGCCAGCAGATCATCGAGGCCGCGCGCGAGCTGGAGATCATGGTCGTGCCCGAGGGCGGCTCCCTCTATCAGCACAATATGTCGATGATCGTCGACGGCCACACCACGATCGAACACTCGATCCCCCTGGCCAACCTGTACGCAGACGTGCATCAGCTGTGGCGCCAGACCGAGGTGGCCTACACCCCGACCCTGGTCGTGGCCTATGGCGGCAACTGGGGCGAAAACTACTGGTATCAGGAGAGCAAGGTCTGGGACCAGCCGATCCTGCGCCAATATGTCCCCCGCCGCATCCTCGACGCCCGGGCCCGGCGTCCGGTCCATGTCGAGCCGGAGGAGCTGAACCACATCTCCATCGCCCGCGAGGCCCGTCGCCTGAACGACATCGGGGTGCTGACCAATATCGGCGCCCACGGCCAGCGCGAGGGCCTGGGCTCCCACTGGGACATCTGGGCCTTTGCCCAGGGCGGCATGACCCCGATGCAGGCCCTGCGCACGGGCACCATCAACCCGGCCCGATCGCTGGGCCTGGACCGGGATCTGGGCTCCCTGGAGCCCGGCAAACTGGCAGATCTGGTGGTGCTGGACCGCAATCCGCTGGAGAATATCCGCGACACCACCGCGATCAGCCACACCATGATCAACGGCCGGATCTACGACAGCGGGATGAACGAGGTCGGCCGCCGCGACCTGCCCCGCAAGCCGTTCTGGCACCAGTCATCGGACGGCGAGGGCCAGCCCGCCGGCGCCGCCTTCAGCGAGAGCGACAGCCACGGCCACGGCCCGGACTGAGTCTCAGTCCTGTATCGCGCCGCCGGCCTTCAGGGTCCAGCTGCGCACCAGACGGCGATAGGCGGGGCCGACCGGAAGGTCGGCCCCGTTGTCCAGTCGCAGCTTCAGGCTCTTGCCTGAATGGACGACGGTCTCGACGCGGGACGGCCTGACCATGCCCGAGCGGTGGATACGCACCAGTCCGTGCGGCGTCGCCAGGGCCTCCATCCGGGCCATGGTGATGCGGTGCATCCAGCTTCGCCCGTCCACATGCAGGAAGACATGGTCCCGGGCCGCCGTGATGTGCGACACCTCCGGCATCGGCACCCGGACCTGACCCTGCCGGACGGCGACCCAGACTGCGGGCCCAGCCGCTGGATCGGACGCTGGAACGCCAGCCTCCGTCACCCGCTTCAGCCGCCGCCGCACCCGGTCCAGCGCCTCGGCCAGCCTTTCCCGCCGGATCGGCTTGAGCAGATAGTCCGCGGCGTCGACATCGAAGGCATCGAGCGCCCGTCCGGAATGGGCGGTGGCGAAGATCACCGCCGGCCGAACGCGTCCGCGCAACAGCCCCGCAGCTTCCATCCCGTCCATACCGGGCATCTCGATGTCGATAATGAGCACGTCGGGGTCGAGGGCGGCGACCTGATCACCCGCCTGCCGCCCATCTGCCGCCTCGCCCACCACCTCCACCCCGGGCTGCCCCGCCAGCAGACAGCGCAGCAGGTCGCGCGCGAGGGGTTCGTCGTCGGCGAGCAGAACCCTCATGTCGCGGACCTGCGACGGCGCGCCGGCCTGACCGACTCCTCCGGCGCCAGACGCAGGGGCAGGCCGATCTCGGCGCGATAGCCGTCGTCCAGCGGCAGCACCGTCAACCAGGCGGCGTCGCCATAGGCCAGGGCCAGTCGCTGGCGAATATTGCTCAGTCCAATGCCGTGCCGGTCCTGGACATCGACCGGGGCTGGTCTCGAATTGGCCGCCCGGCCCCGATCGCCCGAAATGCGATTCTCGACCGTAAGCAACAGAACGCCGTCGCGCGCTGCGGCGGCTACCCGGATCGTCACTGGCCGCCGCGACGGCGCCACGCCGTATTTGACGGCATTTTCAACCAGGGGCTGAAGTATGAAGTTGGGCGCCAGCGCGTGATCGAGTCGGGACGGGATGTTCATTTCGATCTGCATACGCTCGCCGAAGCGCGCCGCCTCGATGCGTAGATAGGCGAGAACCGTCGCCGCCTCGTCCCTCAAGGGCGTCTCGGCTGCGGGGTCAGAGGCGATGGACGACCTGAGGAAGTCAGCCAGCAGATTGATCATCTCCTCCGCCGCCGCCTTGCGGCCCGACACCGTCAGACTGGCGATCCCGTTGAGGGTATTGAACAGGAAATGCGGATTCAGCTGCAGACGCAGCGCATTGGCCTCGGCCTTCAGGGTGGCGGCCTCGAAGGCGGCGGCGCGAGCCGCGTTCATCCTGGCGCTGTCATTGGCCCGCAGCGCCCAGATCAGCAGCACCGAGAAGGCGAAGGTCCAGACGTACAGGATGAGGGCAAAGGCAAAGCGCGCACTGGTCAGGTCCACCGCCCAGTCGCGCCAGACCGGCGCCACCGTGAGGGCCAACTGCCGATTGTAGACCATGTCCATCACGGTCTGGATGGCGCTGACGGCGAGCACTGCCGACGCCATCAACATCAGCCTGAGCGGCAGGTTCAGCGGCCGCGACCATCCGAGTAGCGAGATAAGGCCCAGACTCCAGCCGATGCTGGTCAGCATGGGCGGGATATAGTTCAGCAGCAGAAAGTTGAACGGGTCATTCCCCTGCATGGCATGCCCGGTGGCGGCCATCAGCACGGCGAATACCCATACCAGCACCACCAGCCGCACCGTCACCGACGTGACAGCGGGTTCGCGCACCGTCGTGAAATCGATCTCTCCGGAGCGGGCCATCCTGCCGGCCTTGCCGATACCGCCCGGGCGAAACCGAAGACCCAGCCGGATCGCCATCTGTCGCCGCATCGCCCCTCCCCGCCTGCCACTCGAAAGCCAGGACTCCACACTGAAGATCAATTTTCGTTCGGCCAACCCCGTTCGTCGCAACCGGAGACGGCTTCGTCGCGTGTGGCTTGGCGCGGCTCCGAAACAACCACAGGGTTTGTTGGCCATGAGAGGCGCCCACCCTCACGCCCGGGGAGCAGACGAACGATGCAAGACTGGCCCATGCTGCTATTCGCCGTCGCGCCAGGGGTGCTCGCGCCCATCCTGACCTTCTGGCTGGCCGCGCGAGCGGAGATGAAAATCCGCGAGGCGCGCCACTGGCCCATCGCCCGCGCCCGGGTCGTCGAGTCAAGGATCAACCGAAACTCCAAGGGCGGCCGCTGGGCCACCATCCGCTACGCCTACGAGGTGCGCGGCGCACAGCATCAGTCGACACGCCTGTCTTTCGTCCAGACCAACCTCACCGGTCCACAGGCAGACGCGGTTCTGGCCCGCTACCCGTCCGGCGCCGAGATCGAGGCCCGCTATGACCCGGACAGGCCTGACTACGCCGTCCTGGAACCCACCGGCGACGTTCGCACCCTGCGTTTCGCCGGCCTCTTCATCGGCGCGGCCTTCCTGCTCGTCGCCGTCATTCTTGTCTTCACCGGGGCCTGAGCGCAGCCCCCCTCGCACTGGAGGATATCATGTCGCATCGCCTCGCTATCGCCGTCGTCGCCGCCCTCGGCCTGACCGCCGCGGCCGGCGCCGCCCGGGCGCAGGTCACCGTCTCGGTCACCGGCGGAAGCCCGACCATCGCCAGCTACTACCAGATCGGCCACTGCCTCGACGTCGGCAACAGCAGCGTCATCATGTACGCCGCCTGCCAGTCGGGTCGCGGCGCCCAGGGCTGGCGGTTCGTCTCCGGCGCCTACGGCATGATCTCCCTTGGCAACCAGACCTGCCTGCAGTCGAACGGTCAGGGTGCGCCCCTGAGCGCCGCGACCTGCAACAACGGCCAGAACCAGCGCTGGGGCATCCAGTCCAACGGTGAGATGCGCAATGAACTGGGCGTCTGCGCCGACGTCGAAGGTGGAAATCGCGCGTCCGGCGCCCGTATCGTCGGGTGGAGCTGCCATGGCGGAATGAACCAGAAATGGTACACGGCCACCAGCGGCGGCACGGCCAGCTACAGGATCAGCGCCTCGACCCCGATGACCAGCCTCCCGCCCGGCCGCGCCCTGGCCAGTTCCCGGGGCGTCAGCAGCACCAATATCGTTGCAGGCGGCGCGGGCAACATCACCGTTTCCGGGGGCCGGATTGTCGCGGGCGGCGCCGGCAATATCGTCGCCGGGGGCGCCGGCAATATCATCGCCGCCTCCATCGTGGCGGGCGGAGCCGGAAACATCGTCGCGGGCGGGGCCGGCAACCTGATCGCCAACGACGGCGCATCGCTCCGCAGCATCGCGCCGGGAAGCTACTGATGGCCAGGGCTCCGCGTCTCGCGCTCGCGGCGGTTTCAGTGATCGGGATTCTGGGGCTGTCCGGTCGCACCCTGGCCCAGGACATTCCGGACGCCCCCATTCCGGCCGGGGCGCCGGCCGATCCCGTCATCCCGCCGGACGTCGCTCCGGTCGCTCCCGGCGCAGTTGCGGCCCCGGTCAATGTTCCTACGGTCCCTGCAGCGCCCCTGTACGCCGCCTATGACGAGGTGGAGGTCGAGGATCCGGTCGAGCCGGGTTTCTGGGACAGATGCACCGTGATCGAGGCGTTTCAGGGCGCCTATGAGGTCAGTTGCAACCATACGCGCTCGATCCGCCGCGACATCCATGTCAGGCCGGTGGGCGGCCAGCCCGTGACGCAGACGGCGGCCAGGCCCGTGACGGGCGAACCCTTCGCGCGCGGCTCGATCGTTCTCGCCTCGATCATGGGCCTGGCGGACCACTGGCAGCTGTGCATCGTCCAGAAAAACAACGTCGCCACCACCAATGGCTACGAGATCCAGTGCGCCGGTTCGAAATACAACGTCCTGCCGCGCTGGCTCCGCGTCGATCCCAAGGCGCCGGCGTCGTGACCCGCCGGCGAACGCCCTCGGCCCCGGGCCTGCGGATCGGTCTTATCCTGGCGGGCGGGGCGGCCGGCCTCGCCATCGTCGGGCTGCCCTCGCCGGTGTCGGCGCTTGACCGCTGCACCATCGGCCAGCGGGTGCTGAGCCCGGCAGGGCGTCCGGCGACGGTGGTGTCCCTGAACGGCACCGCCTGCGTCATCCGGGTCGATGGCCAGTCCTTCACCGATACCTACGCCCCCTTCATGCTGAGCGCCGCCCCGGGCGGCGCCCCCGCTGCGCCGACGCCCGCCCGCCCCGCAACGCCGACGCCCACGCGCCCGGTTGCGGGCTCCGGCCCTGCGGTCGGGTCCTGGCAGTGCGTCAGCGGGGCGGCGGGAAACCTGACCCTGCGCATCCTTCCCGGGGGGCGCTACGCCAACGCCCAGGGTGTGACAGGGGGCTACAGCTACGACGCCGCCAGCCGCCGCCTTCGTTTTAACGGCGGGCCGTGGGCGGGCTATGGCGGGAGAATGCTGGACGGCGGGCGACTGGGCCTTTCGGCCAATCCTGACGCCAGCTTCTATCAAATGACCTGCGACCGGCGAGGAAACTAGACGTCCGGCGCCTCGCGGCCGCGACGCCTTGCCGCCGCGACCAGATCGGCCCAGATCAGGTCGATCAGGCTCCAGGGCTCGATACAATAGCGGTGGAACAGTCGCTTCGGATCAGCCGTCAGCCGGTACAGCCATTCGATCCCCATTCGTCCCATCCAGCGCGGCGCAGTCTTCTGGGCGTCGGCCTCATAGTCAAAGGCGGCTCCGACAGAAAAGATGGCCGCCTGGGGCAGGGCGTCGATATTGGCGATGATCCACTCTTCCTGCCGCGGCATGCCCATGCCGACGAACAGGATATCCGGCTGGAAAGCCGCCACCCGGTCCAGCACTGCCTGATTGCCTTCAGAGCCCGTCGTGACGTCGAAATAGCCGTCCCGGGCCTCGATCACAGCGCGTGGATAGCGGGCGGTCAGGCGCTCGACGGCAACGCGGCACACCTCGGCCGTGCCCCCGACATACATGACCCGCCAGCCGTGCCGGTTGACCAGGCTCCAGAAATGGTCGCGCCAGTCCAGATAGGTGCAGCGGTGAAAGCCCCGGCTGTTCAGCCCCGTCAGTCGTGCAAAGGCCACCAGCGGGGTCGAGTCCAGCTCGATCAGGTCGGCCCGTTCGTAAAAGGCCCGCATCGGGGCCGAACGGCGCATCAGGGACAGGCTGTGCAGATTGTGGTTGGCGAACACCGTCTGGCGGCCTTCGGCGATCCACCGTTGCATATGGTGCAGCACTTCTTCGGGCCGGACCAGATCGACCGCCTGGCCCAGCAGGCGCACACGCTCCTGCGGCCGCCGCTCGCGCCGGAACGGCTGTCGCGTCTTGCCCCGCCGGTCGGCCGGCAGGGTCTGGATCCGGTCAGGGACGGTCTCGGCCATGGCCCGATCCTGCCGCGTCGGGTCTCAAGGTTGCGTGAGCGGACGCGGTTAACGTCGCCTGGACGCCGGATCGCCCTTTTCCCACGCCGCCTCTGTCGCCATACAGGGCGCCTGCCGGAGCCCGCCGTGAAGCCTGTCGCCATCCTTGAGACCGGAACCCCGCCGCCGGACCTGCGGGACTCGTTTGACGACTACCCGGCCCGGTTCCGCGCCCTGCTGGGCGAGGGCGTGGCCACGGTGCGGTTCGACGTCCAGGCCGGCCGCCTGCCTGACGACCCGACCGAATTCCGGGGCGCCATCGTCACCGGCTCTGCCGCCGGGGTCTATGACGACCTGCCGTGGATCGCCCCCCTTCTGGACTGGCTCAGGGACGCGCGCGGCAAGACCCGGCTGGTCGGCATCTGTTTCGGCCATCAGGCCCTGGCCCAGGCCTTTGGCGGCCTTGTCGAGAAGTCGCCGCGCGGCTGGGGCGTCGGCCTGCATCGCTATGAGGTCGGGGCCGACGAGCCATGGATGTATCCGCGCGCCGCCTCCATCGCGATCCCCGTCTCCCATCAGGATCAGGTCGTGCGCATCCCGGCCGACGCCCGCGTCATCGCGTCCAGCGACTTCACCCCCTATGCCGCCCTGGCGTGGGACGATCCCGCTCCGGGCGGTCAGCACGGCGCTGTCTCCTTCCAGTGCCATCCCGAGTTCCAGCCCGAATACGCGGCGGCGCTCATCGAGGCGCGGCGCGGCCACAGAATCCCTCATGACATCGCCGACGCGGCCCTTCAGACCCTGTCCCGGGCCAATGATCGCGCCGTCCTGACCGCGTGGATCCGCGCCTTCCTGATGCTGACCCCGCCGCCGGCCGAGGATCAGGGCAGCGGCATCTGACTTGCAGTTCCGACCGAGAGAGGTCTCCCGATGACACAGTTCGCCCGCTCCCGTCTGATCCTCGCCGCTCTCGGCGGCCTGACTGTCGGCGCCTGCGCCACGACGACAGGCCGCGGAACGCCGGTCGCGGCCATCCCGACCCGTCCGGCCTCGGCTGAGGATTGCGCGGTGATCTCGATGACGCTCGAGCTGTTCTCCCGGCCTGCGGACGGCTCCCCGCTCAAGGTGTCCGACGTCGCCCTGCCGGTCGCGCCGTCCTTCCGGCCCCAACGTCCCGAACAGGTCGGACACGAGGCCCTGTCCCTGCAGGGTTGCCGCGCCATCCAGGCCGAGTTCGTATCCACGGGCGCCCGCGTGGTCCTCAGCCGCCCTGAAATCCACGACGCCTCGGTCTTCGTTCGCTACCGGGAGGGGGACCAGACGCCTGTGTTCGCCGAGCTGGAACGTACGTCAGAGGGGCACTGGCGCCATATCGGCGCCTATCCCGCCGCCCACTGACACGCCCTCAGGGCCACTTCACCTCGGGCGGCATGGAGCTGAGGATCGACTCGACATTGCCGCCGGTCTTCAGGCCGAAGGTCGTGCCCCGGTCATACAGCAGGTTGAACTCCACATACCGCCCGCGCCGGATCAACTGTTCCTCCCGCTCCGCCGGCGTCCACGCCTCGCCCATCCGACCCGCCACGATGGCCGGATAGACCTCGGCGAACGCCGAGCCCACGTCCCGCGTGAAGGCGAAGTCCGCCGCGTGGTCGCCGGTGTCGAGGTGATCATAAAAAATGCCCCCCGTGCCGCGCGGCTCGTTCCGGTGCGGCAGCCAGAAATACTCGTCGCACCAGGCCTTGAACCGCTCATAGTAGCCGGCCCCGTGGGTGTCGCAGGCGCCCTTCATCGCCGCATGGAAGGCGATCGTATCGGCAGCCTCAGCATGCCGGTCGACGTCCAGCACGGGCGTCAGATCGCCGCCGCCCCCGAACCAGCTCTTCGTCGTGGCGATGAAGCGGGTGTTCATATGCACGGCCGGCACCCGGGGATTGCGCGGATGGCAGATCAGGCTGATCCCCGTCGCAAAAAAGCGCGGATCCTCGGCCGCGCCGGGGACCGACTTCGCATAGTCGGCCGGGAAGGTCCCGTGCACGGTCGAACAGTGGACCCCGACCTTTTCGAACAGCCGCCCGTGCATCATCCCCATGACCCCGCCGCCGCCCTCGCGTCTTTGCCAGGCGGTGCGCACAAACCGGCCCGGTTCGCCCGGATAGAGGTCGGCGGGCGCCGCGTCCTCCAGCGCCTCGAAGGCGGCGTGGATCCGGTCGCGCAGCTCCTCGAACCAGGCGCGGGTCTCGGTCTTCTGCACGGCAAGGGGGTCTGGGGTGATGTCGCTCATCCGCGCCTTCTAGACCGCCGCTGTCCGTGGGGCCATGATCCGTTCCATCCTTGAATGCAGGACCCGTCGATGCGCCTCGCCCTCCTCGCCGCCGTCGCGGCCGTCGTCTGTTCCTCGCCCGCGATCGCACAGACTTCAGACGCCGAACGTGTCATGGCCGCCACGGTGGTCGCCGACCACGACCGCCACATCGCCCTGATCGAGCGGATGGTGAACCAGAACTCCGGCACCCTGAACCTGGCAGGCGTCCGGGCCGTCGGCGAGATGGTCCGCCCCGAACTCGAGGCGCTCGGCTTTCAGGTCCGCTGGCTGGACATGAGCGCCACCGCGCGGGCGGGCCATCTGTTCGCCACCCACGCCGGGCCCGGCCGCAACGTCCTGCTGATCGGTCATCTGGATACGGTGTTCGAGCCCGACAGCCCGTTCCAGAGCTTCGTCCGCGACGGAAACACCGCCACCGGGCCGGGCGTCGGCGACGACAAGGGCGGGGTGGTGGTCATCCTCTCGGCCCTGCGCGCCATGCAGGCGGCGGGCACGCTGAAGGACGCCAATGTCACCGTCTTCCTGACCGGCGACGAGGAACGCACCGGCGCGCCCCTGTCGATCTCGCGCAAGGACCTGATCGAGGCGGGCAAGGCGGCCGACTTCGCCCTGGAGTTCGAGGGCCTGGCCATGGAGGGCGGCAAGGATTTCGGCACCGTCGCCCGCCGCAGCTCGACCAACTGGACCCTGACCGCCGGCGGCCGCACCGGCCATTCCAGCGGCGTGTTCAACGAGACCCTGGGCTTCGGGGCGATCTATGAACTAACCCGCATCCTCGACGCCTTCCGCCGCGATCTGCGCGAGCCGAACCTGACCTACAACGTCGGCGTCATGGCCGGGGGCACGCCCTCGACCCTCGACGCCGACGGCTTCCGCGTCACAGCCTCCGGCAAGACCAATATCGTGGCCGAGACCGCCGTCGCCCGCGGCGACCTGCGGGCCCTGACGCCGGAACAGGAGATGCGCGCCCGTGACCGGATGCAGGCCATCGTCGCCGACCACCTGCCGCGCACCACTGCCGACCTGGCTTTCGGCGACACCGGCTATCCGCCCATGGCCCCGACCGAGGGCAACCGCGACCTGCTGGCCCGGCTGAACGCGGTCAACCGCGACCTCGGCCTGCCCGAAATGGCCGAGTACGACCCCGCCCGGCGGGGCGCGGCCGACAGCGGCTTCGTCGCCGCCGATGTTCCGACCCTCGGCGGTCTCGGCATGGCCGGCAGCGGCGCCCATGCCGTCGGCGAATCGGTGGATCTCGACAGTCTGGTCCGCCAGGCCCAGCGCGCCGCCGTCCTGATCTCGCGCCTGAGCCTCGGCGAGCCCTAGTCGCCCCTTGTCATCGGGGCGGTCACGCCGTCAAAGTCCCCGATCCATCCCCCGGAGGTCGTCGTGATCCGTTCCTGCCTGCTCGCCGCATCCCTTCTGGCCCTCGCCCTGCCGGCCATGGCCCAGACGACGGCGACGGCCGACGAGACGCGCGCGCGCCGCATCCTCGACCGCACCCCCCTGATCGACGGTCACAACGACCTGCCCTGGGCCCTGCGTCAGACCTATGGCAATAATCCCCATGCCGTCGATCTGGCCACTGATCTCGAGGCCTCAACCCGCCTTCACACCGACATCCCCCGCCTGCGCGCCGGCGGCGTCGGGGCGCAGTTCTGGTCGGTCTATGTCCCCGCCAGCCTGGCGCCGACAGAGGCGGCGAAGGCGACCTTCGAGCAGATCGACACCGTCTATCGCCTCGTCGCCGCCTACCCGTCCGCCTTTGAGATCGCCACCACCGCCGACGACATCGTCCGCATCCACCGCGCCGGAAAGATCGCCAGCCTGATCGGCATGGAGGGCGGCTATTCGATCGACGACTCCCTCGGCCTGCTGCGCCAGTTCCATGAGGCGGGGGCCCGCTACATCACCCTGACCCATTCCAGGACGACCACATGGGCCGACAGCGCCACAGACGCGCCGAAATGGGGCGGGCTGTCGCCCTTCGGCGAAGAGGTGGTGCGCGAGATGAACCGCCTCGGCATGATGGTCGACCTCAGCCACGTCTCGGAAGAGACCATGCTGGACGCCATTCGCGTGTCCGACGCCCCGGTCATCTTCTCCCACTCCTCGGCCCGCGCCGTGACAGACCACCCGCGCGACGTGCCCGACAGCGTGCTGCGCCTGATGCCCGAGGACGGCGGTATCGTCATGGTCACCTTCGTGCCCGGCTTCGTCTCGGAGAAGGTGCGTCAGTGGGGCGCTGATCGCGCTGGCGAGGACGCCCGGCTGAAGGCGCTGAACCCCGGCGACCCGGCCGCTGTCGTCGCCGGTCTCAAGGCTTGGACCGACGCCCACCCGACCCCCACCGCCTCGATCTCAGACGTCGCCGACCACATCGATCACGTGCGCCAGGTCGCGGGCGTCGATCACGTCGGTCTCGGCGGCGACTTCGACGGCGTCGACAGCCTGCCGGTCGGTCTGGACGGCGTCGACACATACCCGGCCCTGCTGGCCGAACTGATGAAGCGCGGCTGGACCGAGGCCGACATCCGCAAACTGGCCGGCGAGAACATGCTGCGCGTCATGCGCGCCGTGGAGGCCGTCGCGAAGTCCAGGGCGGCGGATCGCCCGATCCTGGCCACGGTCGGCTGAACCTGTCCTCCCCGTGCGGAGCATGGGGAGGACAGCAGGCCTGCCCCGGTGTTGACTAACCCCCCTATCCGCCCGACAAGACGCGTCCCTTATCGGCTCCGTCGTCAACGGCGGGGCCGTGTGCGTTTTGGAGGTCCAGTCCCGTGTCCGTGAACCATCTGATGGGTGTCTATAATCGTGCTCCGCTGGAAGTGGATCGCGGCCGAGGCGCGCGTCTTTGGGCCAAGGACGGCACGGAATATCTGGACTGCGTCTCGGGCATCTCCACCAACGCCCTGGGCCACGCCAATCCGATCCTGGTCGAGGCGGTCAAGGCCCAGGCCGAGAAGCTTTGGCATGTCTCCAACATCTTCCGCATTCCGGACCAGGAAGCGCTGGCCGACAGGCTGTGCGCCCATTCCTTTGCCGACGCGGTCTTCTTCACCAACTCGGGCACCGAGGCGGTCGAGTGCGCCATCAAGACGGCCCGCCGCTATCATTTCCACAATGGGGCGCCCGAGCGGATCGACATCTACGGCTTCGACGGCTCGTTCCACGGCCGCACCTATGGCGCCATCAATGCGGCGGCCAACCCCGCCTATACCAACGGCTTCGGCCCGCCGATGGAGGGCTTCCACCAGCTGGTCTGGGGCGATCATGACGCACTGAAAGCGGCCATCGCCGCCCCGACCACCGCCGCGATCATCGTCGAACCGGTTCAGGGCGAGGGCGGATGCCGCGCCATTCCGGAACACTGCCTGCGCTCGCTGCGGGAACTGTGCGACGAGCATGGCGTCCTGATCATCTTCGATGAGGTCCAGTGCGGTATGGGCCGGACCGGCAAGCTCTGGGCTCACGAATGGGCGGGCATGGCGCCGGACATCATGGCCATCGCCAAGGCCCTGGGCGGCGGCTTCCCCGTCGGCGCCTGCCTGGCCAGCGAAAAGGCCGCCTCTGGCATGACCGTCGGCGTCCACGGCTCGACCTTCGGCGGCAACCCCCTGGCCATGGCCGTGGGCCTGGCGTCCTTTGGCGAACTGGTGAAGCCGGAGCTGATCCAGAACGTCAACGAGATCGCCGGCTATCTGAAGCAGCAGCTCGCCGGCCTGCAGGAACGCTTCCCGGACGTCATCGTCGATGTGCGTGGCAAGGGCCTGCTGATCGGGGTCAAGCTGGTCCCCAACAACCGCGACTTCATGGCCCTGGCCCGCGACACCCAGCAGCTGCTGGTGGCGGGCGGCGGCGACAACTGCGTCCGCATCCTGCCGCCGCTGAACCTGTCCATCGACGAGGCGCGAGAAGCCGTGCGCCGCTTCGAGGGCGCCTGCGAAACCGCGCGCAAACAGATGGCGGCCTGATTATGGTCCGGCACTTCCTCGACATTCACAGGCTGGACGCCGCCGACCTGCGGTCCATCCTCGACGACGCCCATGCCCGCAAGGCCGCCCGCAAGGGCTGGCCGCAGGGTCGGGCTGACGCCGACGCGCCGGGACAAGACCGTGTCCTGGCGATGATTTTCGAAAAGAACTCGACCCGCACCCGCTTCAGCTTCGACGCCGCCATTCGCCAGCTGGGCGGCGACTCGATCATCGCCACCGCCTCGGACATGCAGCTGGGCCGCGGCGAACCGGTCGAGGACACGGCCCGGGTCCTGTCGCGCATGGTCGACGCCGTGATGATCCGCGCCAACAATCACGAGGATGTCGAGCGGTTCGCCCGCGTCTCGACCGTGCCGGTCATCAATGGCCTGACCGACCGCTCGCATCCCTGCCAGATCCTGGCCGACCTCCAGACCATCGAGGAGCATCGCGGGCCGATTGCCGGCAAGACGATCGCCTGGATCGGCGACGGCAACAACGTCTGCCACAGCTTCATGCATGCGGCGCCGAAGTTCGGCTTCCACCTGAACGTCGCCTGTCCGGCGGAATACCATCCGGACCTGCGGGATCTCGCCGTCGGCGGAAACTGCGTCACCCTGACCAGCGATCCGCGCGAGGCGGTCAAGGGCGCCGACGTCGTGGTCACCGACACCTGGGTGTCCATGGGCGATCAGGACTATGAGGCGCGCCTCTCCGCCTTCGAATCCTATGGCGTGGACGAGGCCCTGATGGCCGGCGCCGACGCCGATGCGATCTTCCTCCACTGCCTCCCCGCCCACCGGGGCGAGGAGGTCAGCGACGCCGTCATCGACGGTCCGCGCTCGCTGGTGTGGGACGAGGCCGAAAACCGCATCCACGCCCAGAAGGCGGTCCTCGCCTGGTGTTTCGGGGGCTGATTCCGTGCAAGGCGTGATTGGTGGCTGGTGATTGGTGGGTGAGAAGCGGCAGGATCGCTCTGCCATCCGCTAGTCACTAATCACTAATCACTCGGCGCCACTCGCCAATCAGTTCAGATTGACGTCCGATACGCCGCCCGCGTCAGGGACGGTCTTCGTCAGGTTGGCCTTCAGCACCTGATAGCCAAAGCCGATCGCGCCCTTGTCGGACACCCAGACGCGGCCGTCCTGACCGTCGAAGCGGATCAGGGTCAGGTGGGCGTCATCCTTGCCGTCCGGATACCAGGCGGCGACCACGGGGTTCCAGTAGCGGTCGATCCGTTCGCGGTCGTTGTCGATCGACAGATCGCCGTGGATGCAGGCATGCACCTTCTGGTCCCTGGCCTGATAGGTGAACATGCCGCTTTGACCGCCGGTCGCCACATCGCGGGCGAAGTCGGTGTCATCCCGGGTGAAGAACCAGATGGTCCCGGTCTCGGGTTCGCCGAAGCCGGTCATTGGCTGGTTATGATAGCCGGGCTGGTCGAGGCCCAGCATGCCGGTGTTGGAATCCTTGAGGCTTTTCCAGAAGGCGTCTTCGGCCTCGGCGGGGGTCAGGGTCTTGTCGCTCACGGGCGTCTCCTGTTGAGGGGGCGCTCTTCAAGCGGGCGACGCGGGGGGACGTTCCATATGGCCAAGGCTGAAGCGCGAGCTCTTCAACCCGGGCGCCGGAACCCCAGCAGCGTCCCCACATGGATGATCAGCAGCACCGCGAACGCCGCAGCGAGCAGCATGATGAACCGCCAGGGCATCATTCGGGGTCCCGCCACCAGGTCTACGGGCCGGGCGCCGCGCCATCCGGCGAACGCCGCTGTCGTCAGGCTGGCCGCCAGCAGCGACAGGGTCAGGGTCATCGTCATGACCGCCCAGATGTCGACAGGAGGCCTGTCGCGCAAGGCCTGAAACCCTTGCCGTTTCGTTAATCTTCACACGGCATTAACCATGACGAAGCGAAGAACCTCGAAGGGGGACGGCTCATTTCCACAGGAAGTTGTCCGGCCCCCATATCTTGGGGTTAACGACAGATTTACACCCCGGATATGGCCAGTTAGCGTGATGCAGTATGGGTCGAGGAGCGAATCAGTGAGCGCAGCGCCGTGGAGCGTGAAGGGGATCGACCCCAAGGCTCGCGAAGTCGCCAAGGACCTGGCTCGCCGTTCGGGGATGACGCTCGGCGAGTGGCTGAACACCATGATCATGGACGATGTCGATGACGAGGAATCCGTCGTTCCCCTGAGTCGACGCAGCCACGCCTCTGATGCGTTCGAGCGCCGGGGCCGGTCGAGACGCCTTGATGACGTCTACAGCGGACCGGACGACACCCTTCAACGCGTCGCCGCCTCGGTTGACGCCATCGCCGCCCGGCTGGAAGCTGCGGAGCGTCGCTCCACCATCGCGATCCAGGGCGTCGACCAGGCCGTCAATGGTCTGGTCCGGCGGCTCGACGGTCAGGAGCATATCGGCCGCACCTACGGTCGACGCATTGACGACCTGTCCGAGGAACTGCGCGAGGGCCACCGCCGTCTGCGCCAGTTCGAACAGGACACCGGACCAAAGACGGCCGAGACCTTCGGCAAGGTCGAGGCCGGCCTCGGCGCGCTCGCCTCGCGCCTCTATGATATCGAGGAGCGCCAACGCACCAGCTTCAACGAGCTGCGCCAGCGTATGGAGGCCGCCGAGAAGGGGGCCGGGCCCGGACATGGCGCCGATCTGATGGCCCAGGCCTCGGCCCGGCTCGACCAGGCCCAGGCCCAGACCACGGCCGCCCTGCGCGGACTTGAACGCTCGTTCGCTGGCCTGGATCAACGGCTGCGCGCCGCTGAGGGCCGGGTCGAACCCCAGGGCGTCCGCGAGGCGGCGCGGTTCGAGAAACTGGCAGAGACCCTGACCCGTCAGGTTGAGGCCAATCGAACCGACATGATGCGGCGGCTTGACACCGCCGAACAGGAGAACCGGCTGGCCCGGATTGAAGCCGCAGTCGCGGCGGCCGGCGAACACATCAAGGCCGCCGAACAGCGCTCGGCCCGCGGCATCGAGACGATGGGACGCGAGGTTCTGCGGATCGCCCAGAACCTGAACGGCCGCGTCGAAACCCTGGACGGACGCATCAATCAGGTCGAGGCCGGGGCGGTCGACAAGATTTCAGCCGTGGGTCAGGCCATTGCCTCGGACCTTGGCCGGTCCCTGGGCGAGAAGCTCGACCGCGACATGGCGCGCCACACCCAGGCCATAGACCATCGCCTGACGCGCTCGGAGGATCAGCACGCCCTGGCGCTGGAGAAGCTTGGCGACGAGATCACCCGCATATCCGACCGCCTGTCGGACCGGATCGTCCAGTCCGAGCGCAAGTCGGCCCAGGCGCTGGACGACGTCGCCCGTCGCCTCGGCGACAGTTCGGATCGTATGGAACAGGCCTATGGCCGGGTGTCCGGCGAGATGGCCGAACGCCTGCGACTCAGCGAGGAACGCACCGCCGCCCTTATTGATCAGGCGCGCGAGGCCATGGAGCGACGCGCCGAACGCGCGGCGGAGGGCCGCCAGCCGGCCGCTGTCGCCGAGGTGGCGGCCCCGAACTCCGACCTCCGTCAGCCCGACTGGCGCTCGGCCGCCTTCCCCGATGAGAATTTCGACGGGGACGACCTGTGGGCGACGGCCGACGGCGCCGGCCCGGCCCCCTTCCCCGCCTTTGAGACGCCCCGGCCTGATGCAGCGCCCCGCGCCGTCGCCGCCACTGCGCCGGTCGATCGGCTGACCGACGATGTGGCGGCCGCATGGGAAACGCCCGTCGCCGACGCCCAGACACCTCCGGTGACGCACCCGGCCTTTGGCGGAGCCGATGTCGCGGACGCCCTGGCCGCCACCTCGGCCAACGCCCCCTTCGCGGCCCAGGCCTTTGCGACGCCGGGGCCCGCCGGAACCGGTCACGATCCGCTCGGCCCTGACTATATTGACGCCGCGTCCGACACCTTCGCTGACGATACCGAATTCGTTGACGCCCATGCCCTGCGTGCGGGGCTCACCGCCGGCGTCGCCACGGCCCGGGCCGAGTCGACCCGCAGCGCCATCGACGCCGCCCGCGCCGCCATGGCGAGCCCCGCCGAGGAGGAGGCGCCGGCGCGTGGCGCCTTCGGCCTGAAACGGGGCGGCAAGTCCAAGCTTCAGGAACGGCTGGACAAACAGGCCCGTCGCGAGACGTCGGTGGTGAAGAAGGCGCTGCTCGCCTCGGTCACGGCCACGGCTCTTGTGGGCGCGTTTTTCGTCACTGGCCGCCTGACCGGCGTGGATGCCTTCTCCGTTCCCGCCCTGGACCGCGCCCTCGGCCTCGGCGCGGCCGAGGCCCCGGCCACGCCGGTCGACGCCCGGGCGGTGAACGAGCCGCTGGCGGCTGTCGCCCTGACGGGCAGCGCCGGGCCGTCGCCCGAAGCCCAGGTCCTGTTCGACAAGGCGCTCGCCCAGATCGATGCGGGCGACAAGGCCGGCCTCGAGACCCTGACCCAGGCCGCCAACCTCGGTCTGCCCCTGGCCCAGCTCAAACTGGCCGACCTCTACCAGGCCGGTACGGGGGGCGCGACACGCAACCTGACCGAGGCCCGCGCATGGGCCCGTCGTGCGGCCGAAGCCGGGGATCCGCGCGGGATGCACGCCTTCGGCATGTATCTGTTCGATGCGGTCGGCGGCGCCCGCAACCGGCCCGAGGCCCTGAACTGGCTGCTGAAGGCGGCGGATCGCGGGCTCGTCGACAGCCAGTTCAATGTGGCCAAAATCTATGAGACGGGCGACGAGGGCATAGCCGCCAATCCGGCTGACGCCCTGAAATGGTATCTCATCGCGGCCAAGGCCGGTGACCAGCAGGCGCGGGCTGCGGCGGATCGTCTGGCCGCCAGGGTGCCGTCCGCCGGCCGGCAGGCCGCCCGGGACGCCGCCAACGCCTTCGTCGTGGACTCGGCGGCCGGCGCCTGATCGGGCCCACGCCCGCCACCCCCTTCACCCCGCGCGATGCGCGCACGGGGTGAAGGGGGTGGCCGGGGCGACCCCGTTTGGATATGAGCGGCCTTCGCCTGCGGGCGACCGGACGTCACCCCCGGGTCTGCCGTCCCGGTCTTTCGCCTCCTGTCTTTCGCCTCCAACCGAAGGCGCGTCCTTTGGATATCTATCTGCCGATCGCCGAGGTTTCGGTGAACTGGCCGCTCCTGGTGCTGCTGGGCGCGCTGGTCGGCTTCGTGTCCGGACTGTTCGGCATCGGCGGCGGCTTCCTGATGGCGCCGATCCTGGTGTTCCTCGGCATTCCCCCGACGGTGGCGGTGGCCAGCCAGGCCAGCCACGTGGTGGCGTCATCGACCTCGGGCGTCATTCGCTATTCCGGACAGGGCGCGGTCGACTTCCGCATGGGCGCGATCATGGCCCTGGGCGGCGCACTCGGCGCCTATGGCGGCGTCGAGGCCTTCCGCTATTTGCGACTGTTGGGTCAGGCCGACCTGGTGGTCTCGGTCTCCTACCTCGTCTTCCTCGGCTCCATCGGCGTCCTTATGCTGAACGAGAGCCTGACCGAAATCCTGCGCCGCCATCGCAATGAGCCGGCCCCGCACAAGGACCGGCGTCGGCCCCTGTTCCTCTACGGCCTGCCGTTCCGGATGCGTTTTCCGAAATCCGGCCTCTACATCAGCATCATCCCGCCGCTTGTCCTCGGCATCTTCGCCGGCGTGCTTTCGGCCATCATGGGGGTCGGCGGCGGCTTCATCCTGGTGCCGGCCATGCTCTATGTGCTCAAGATGCGCGCCGGGGTCGTGGTCGGAACCAGCCTGTTCCAGATCATCATCACGACCGGCATCACCACCGTGCTTCAGGCCGGCCGAAACCAGACGGTCGACATCGTGCTGTCGTCCCTGCTGCTGTTCGGCGGGGTGGTCGGGGCCCAGGTCGGGGCGCGTTTCGCCGGCCGGTTCCGCGCGGAGGAGTTGCGCGCCCTGCTCGGCCTGATCGTGCTGCTGGTCGGCATCCATATGGGGCTGGAACTGTTCGTCCGCCCCTCGGAGATCTTCCTCCTCGCGCCGGGAGTGTCGGACTGATGGTCCAGATCGCCCCGCCCCCCCCGCCGCCGCCTGTGGTCGAGACGCCGGCCCCCGACCTCTCACAGGCCACGGTACGCGATCTTCGCGTCGCCGCCGCCCTGACTGACGCCCAGGTCCGGGTCGATTCCGGCTTCACCGGCGCGTCGATCGTCCTGTACGGGGCGGTGTTCAATCCGACTGATGATCCGGCTGACGTCGTCATCGTCGTGCGCGGCCCCGACGCCCCGGTCCGTCTGGTCAAACGTACGCGGCATATGGGTGTCTGGCTGAACAGCCGGCCAGTGCTGTTCGAGGGCGCGCCGGGCTTCTACATGACCGCCTCGACGCGCCCGTTGAACCAGATCGCCGATTTCGGCCAGCTGCGGCGCCTCGGCCTGGGGGTCGACCACCTGCGGATCGCGGCCCCGGAAGAGGCGCGCACGGTGACCCGTTACGGCGTGCGGGACGTGGTCATCAGCCAGCTGGGCGATGACTATCTGGACTGGCGGCGCGCCGTGATCCGGTTGAAGGAGGCGGTCGCCCTCTACGACACCGACGCAGCCGGTGTGAAGTTCGTCGATCAGGGCCTGTTCCGCGCCCAGCTGACCCTGCCGGCCGTCGCGCCGACCGGTCGATACTATGCCGAGGTCTGGCTGTTCCAGAACGGGGAGCCGCGTTCGGTTTCCAACCTGACCCTCACCGTCGACAAGGTCGGTCTGGAGCGCGACATCTATGAGTTCGCCCACCGTCGGCCCTGGCTCTATGGCCTGCTGTGCGTGGTTCTGGCTGCGGCCACAGGCTATGCGGCCTCCCGGGTGTTCCGGCGCAGATAAATTTGGCGTTTGAGGACAAGGGTTTCCGCGTTGAAACCGATCGTTCAGACTTTGGCCCTAGTTCTGCGACATCCTGTCACAGGGCCGGAGCGTCTCCCCGCCGGCCCCGTCGTCTCGCGACAGGGCCTGGTGGCGGAGTGGATACGCGGTGGGCCCGAAAGCCCGCAAACCCTCCGTTCGACTCGGAGGCCAGGCCTCCAGGATCTGCGGCGCCTCAGCGCGCCAGACGAACCAGCTTGCCGTCAGACTCGTCCGTGATGGCCCAGACCGCACCGTCCGGCCCCACAGCGACATCGCGCACCCGTTCGCCCAGATCGGTCAGCACCCGCTCCTCGCCGATAACCCGATCATTGCGGATCACCAGCCGGGCAATGTGCTTTTCCTTCAGGGCGGCGACCAGCAGGTCGCCGTTCCAGCCCGGGAACATCGCCCCCGAATACAGGGTCGTGCCGCCCGGGGCGATCACCGGATCCCAGTAGTAGACCGGCTGCTCGATCCCTTCGCGCGCGGTCGTCCCCGCACTGATGGTGGCGCCCGAATATTCGACCCCATAGGCGACGTCAGGCCAGCCATGGTTGGCGCCCGGCCGGGTCAGGTTCACCTCGTCCCCGCCCCTGGCGCCGTGCTCGACGGTCCAGACCTTGCCATCGGCCGCGACCGTCACCCCCTGGACATTGCGATGACCCAGGCTCCAGATCTCGGGCAGGGCGCCCTGGCGGCCCACAAAGGGATTGTCCTGCGGGACCGAGCCGTCCGCATTGATGCGGATCACCTTGCCCATGTGCGAGCCCAGGTCCTGGGCCTGGGGACGCATCGGCCGGTCCGACCGCTCGCCGAGGGTCAGGAACAGCTTGCCGTCGGGCGCGAAGGCCAGGGCGCCGCCGAAATGCTTGTCGCCGTCATAGGCCGGCAGGGCCCGGAAAATGACCTGGACATCGTCCAGTCTCTGCCCGTCCTCCGACAGACGGCCGCTGGCGATCGAGGTGGCGTTGCCGCCCTCACGCGGTTCGGCATAGGTCCAGAACACCCTCCGGTCGGTCGCGAAAGCGGGGCTGACCGCCACGTCCAGCAAACCGCCCTGTCCGCGCGCCGATACGGCGGGCAGTCCCGAGACGGGCTCGCCCCTGGCGCCATCGGCCCCGATAATCCGCATCCGGCCCGGCCTCTCGGTCACCAGCCAGCGTCCGTCCGGCAGGAGCGCCAGACCCCAGGGATGGTCCAGACCCGAGGCGATCACCGTATGGGTCAAGGTCGCCTCCGTCCGCACGCCCGGCGCCCGGGTCTGCCCTTCGAACGCGGGGGTCTGGCCCACGCCCTGGGCGGGACGGGTCTCGAGCGGGGCCGCGGGTTGTCCCGGCGCGCCGCCTTCGCTCTGGCCATTGGCGCCGCAGGCGGCGGCCAGGACGAGGGCGGCGGAGGATACGGCGATCAGGCCGGTTCGCTTGGTGAGGGACATCGACAGGCTCCAGTCAGAAATGGGCGTTATCTCGGGTGACGAACGGCCGCCGGTCAGGGCTGTTCCGCTTCGGGGCTAGGTTGTCTCGCGACGGATTGAACGGCGGCCTTGAACCCGCCGTTCGACCACTATATAGCGACCCCTCTCGCGCGTAGGGCGGCTCTTTGACGCTCCCTCGGGGTTGGGTAGCTCAGATGGTTAGAGCGGTGGATTCATAACCCACAGGTCGGCGGTTCGATCCCGCCTCCAACCACCACTTTCTGTTAGAATTGCAAAGAGTTATTGGCCTGCGGGCCGCGCCTGGTTTACCGGCGATCAGAACAGACGGGGCAAGGACGCATTCCGGGGTCAAATCCGGATGCCTGGCTGACGGCGCCGCTCGGAAAAAGAGTCGGGAGAGTCGGGAGAGTCGGGATCGCGGGGCTGATGTCAAAGACCGGACATCAGGATAGCCGAACTGGCGGCCGCGTGGGTTGAATCGGTCGAGAAACGAAAACGTCCTTAATAAACAGGCGCTCGGACGCCTGTACCCTTATGGCCCGCCTCGTCGGGCGCGTCCCGGGACAGAGTCAGTTCGCCGTTTGCGCCCGCGCACAGCGCCTTTGATGGGCGATGCCCTTCAGGAAGCCGCGGCGCACCAGTCCGGCCCGGATCGCGGCCTGAACCTCGCGATCATGCGCCGCGGCGCCAGACAGCCGCCGGACCCAGGACCTGAGCGGAATGAAATCCGTCGCCGTATCCCGGACCATGTCCAGCGCCACGCCGGCGGCCTGATCGCCGGTCCCGGCGGCCTGTTCGGGTTGATCCACGTCCGGCCCCAGCGCCTCGTCCAGGGCGTCGATGCCGGCAATGACTGCTGAGCACGGGCGCAGTCCGGCGGTGGCATAGGGTGCGCCACGGGCCGCAATCAGAACCTCGGGCACCTCCTGCCGGCGCAGGTTCAGGTCGTCCAGCGGCGCCGTCGCCGCCTGTCCCACGCCGCTCTGGAAGGTCGCCGCACCCTGGGCCGCCTGGTTCCGGTTCAGTTCCAGGCCGGTCGGCATCATCGTGCCGCACGCCGCCAGCGACGACACGACCAGGGGCGCCCCGATCAGGAGGAAAAGCGAACGGGTCGAAATGATCATGGCGGCGCCCGGCAAGCGTGACTGTAGGTCACTCAAGCGCGCGGGCGACCCCATGGGTTCCGTCCGGCAGGGTTCAGTGCAGGGTTTCGCCGTGCAGACTGTAGTCGAGGCCCTCGACCTCCTGCTCCTTGCTGACCCTCAGACCGGTGGTGAAGCGACAGATCATCAGGACGATGAAGGTGCCCGCCGCGCTCCAGGCGATGACACCGGCCAGTCCGATGGCCTGTTTCCAGACCGACGCCCCTTCGGCCAGCGGGTTGACCGCCGCCGAGGCGAACAGGCCGGTCAACAGGGCGCCGACGATGCCGCCGATGCCGTGAATGCCCCAGGCGTCGAGGCTGTCGTCATATTTCAGCGCCCGCTTCAGCCAGACCGCCCCGGCATAGCAGGCCGGACCGCCGATCAGGCCGATGAAGAAGGCGCCCTTGGGATCGACGAAACCCGCCGCCGGGGTGATGGCCACCAGACCCGCCACAATGCCCGACAGCAGGCCCAGCAGGGTCGCCCGCCTGTTGTCGATCCACTCTATGGTCAGCCAGCCCAGAGCCGCCGTCGCCGCCGCCAGGATGGTGTTGAACGCCGCCGTCGCCGCCAGGCCATCCGCCGCCCCCGCCGAGCCTGCGTTGAAGCCCAGCCAGCCGACCAGCAGCAGGCCCGTGCCGATGGCCGTATAGGCGAGGTTGGACGGCGCCATATTGTCCCGCCCGAAGCCGTGACGCGGCTTCAGCACCAGACAGCAGACCAGCCCCGCGATCCCGGCATTGACGTGCACCACCGCCCCGCCGGCGAAGTCCAGGACGCCGAGCCCGCCCAGATAGCCGCCGCCCCAGACCTGATGGCAGATCGGCGCATAGACGATCAGATGCCACAGGCCGAAGAAGAGCATCGAGGCCGAGAACTTCATCCGTTCGGCGAAGGCCCCGGCGATCAGGGCCGGGGTGATGATGGCGAAGGTCATCTGGAAGGCGGCGAACAACAGTTCCGGAAGTCCGGGCAACAGGCTGTGCGCCGTCTGCGGCGTGACCCCGGTGAAGAAGGCGGCCTGCACCCCCCCGACGAAACCGTCGATCGCCTCCGGCCCCTTGCCGAACGACAGACTGTATCCGGCGATGAACCACAGCACGGTCACGAGGGCGAAGGCCGCCGTCGACTGGGCGATGACCGAGATGATGTTCTTCTTCCGGACCATGCCGCCATAGAACAGCGCCAGCCCGGGCAGGGTCATCATCAGCACCAGGGCCGTGGACGTCAGGATCCAGGCCGTGGCCCCCGTGTTCAGGTCCAGCGCCGCCTGATGATCCAGCAGGGCGGGCGCCTCCTGCGCAAGGGCCGGGCCGGCCATCATGGCGAACAACAGCAGGCTCAGTACCCCCGCCGTCACCCTGGGGCTTGCCCCGGGGGCCGGACCTCGAGAAGGGCCGTGCCTGTCCGCAGTCCCCCTTTCCTTACCCGCTTCCGGCCTCCCATCTCGCTGCACACGCGATCTTCGGGTCAAGCTCGAGGATGACGAGGGACAAGGGGCTTGAGCAAGCGGCTGGGTCATCGGCGGGGAGGCCTATCGACAGGGGTTATTTGACCGAACCCGGATCATGCAGGCTCCGCGAGGGATTGGGCAAGGGGTTCGCGTTCAGCGGCTTCGACCTTCGCCACGGTGGACGGCACGATCCGCACAAACCGGCCCAGACTGTCTGCCCAGTTCGACACCAGCTTCCGCGCCAGCGGCGATCCGGTCGCCGCGGCATGAGCCTGGACGAGGGCCAGCAGCCGTTCGCCCGCCGCCTCGGTCAAGGGGACGATCCCGGCCATGTCGCCGTTCAACGCGAGCTTCACCCGCGCTTCATCGGACAGGACGAACAGTTCGCCGCCCGACATGCCGGCCGCGAGGTTCCAGCCGACCGGCCCCAGCACCACGACCCGGCCGCCGGTCATATATTCGCAGCCGTGGGCGCCCAGTCCCTCAACCACGGCCTCGGCGCCCGAGTTGCGCACCGCAAACCGCTCGCCCGCCGACCCGGCCACAAACAGCCGGCCCGAGGTCGCGCCGTACAGGGTGGTGTTGCCCACCGCCGGCTGGTGCTCGCGCCATTCGATCGGCTTGACCACGATCTCGGCCCCGGACAGCCCCTTGCCGACATAGTCATTGGCCTCGCCGGTCAGCTCCAGCTTCAGCCCCTTCGCGCCGAAGGCGCCGAAGGATTGGCCGGCTGAGCCGGTCAGCTTCAGGGTCAGCACGCCCGCCGGGCCCGTCGGGCCCCAGCGGCGCACGATGGCCGAGGACAGGCCCGCCCCGATGGTCCGCATGACGTTGGAGATCGGATAGCTGAGCTCCGAGGTCTGGCCCCGGTCGAGGAAGGCCCAGGCGTCGTTCAGGACGCGGGCGTCCAGGGTTTCCGGAACCTCGGCGCGGCCCTTTTCGGCCCACAGCTTCTTCCCGGGCGCCTCGACCCGCACCAGCAGGGGGTTGAGGTCCAGATCATCCAGATGCGCCCCGCCGCGCCGCACCTGACGCAACAGGTCCGTCCGGCCGACGATCTCGTCCAGGGTCCGCGCACCCAGCACGGCCAGATACTCGCGCACCTCCTCGGCGATGAAGCTGAACAGGTTGACGACCTTGTCGGCCGTGCCCGTGAACTTCTCGCGCAGGCGCGGATCCTGGGAGCAGACCCCGACCGGACAGGTGTTGGAATGGCACTGGCGCACCATCAGACAGCCCATGGCGATCAGGCTGGCGGTGCCGATGTTGAATTCCTCGGCGCCCAGGATGGCGGCGATGACGATGTCGCGGCCGGTGCGCATCCCGCCGTCGGCGCGGACCACGACATGGCTGCGCAGGTTGTTCAGGCTGAGGACCTGATGGGTTTCGGCCAGGCCGATCTCCCACGGCAGGCCGGCGTGTTTGATCGACGACTGGGGCGAGGCGCCCGTGCCGCCGTTATGGCCGGCGATCAGGATGCAGTCGGCCTTGGCCTTGGCCACGCCCGAGGCGATGGCCCCGATGCCCGAGGCGCTGACCAGTTTCACCGTCACCCGGGCGTCCGGATTGATCGATTTCAGGTCATAGATCAGCTGGGCCAGGTCCTCGATCGAATAGATGTCGTGGTGCGGCGGCGGGCTGATCAGGGTCGTCCCCGGCACGGCGTGGCGCATCCGGGCGATGAATTCGGTGACCTTGAAGCCGGGCAGCTGGCCGCCCTCGCCGGGCTTGGCGCCCTGGGCCACCTTGATCTCGATCTCGCGGCACTGGTTCAGATATTCGGCGGTGACGCCGAACCGGCCGGACGCGATCTGCTTGACCGCCGAGTTCATATTGTCGCCGTCCGGACGCGTCGCATAACGCTCCGGATCCTCGCCCCCCTCGCCCGAAACCGAGCGGGCCCCGATGCGATTCATCGCCACGTTCAGGACGCCGTGGGCCTCGGGCGACAGGGCGCCCAGCGACATGCCGGGCGTCAGGAAACGCTTCCGGATATCCGAGACGCTCTCGACCTCATAGACGGGCACCGGGGTCAGGCCCTCGCGCCAGTCCAGCAGGTCGCGCGGGGCAAGGTCGGCCTGGTTCCGGACGGCTTCGGAGTACTGTTTGAAGCGCTTGTAGTCGCCGCGGTTGCAGGCGTCCTGCAGCAGGTGGATGGTGCGGGCGTCGTGGGCATGGGCCTCGCCGCCCGTCCGGATGCGGAAGAAGCCGCCGATCGAGGGCACGGGCGTCGCCTCGGTCCAGGCCGCCTGGTGCCGCCGCAATGACGCCTGCTCCAGCCCGGCCATGCCGATGCCGGAGATGCGCGACGGGGCGCCGGGGAAGAACTCGGCCGTCAGGGCCCGGGACAGGCCCAGGACCTCGAACTCGCAGCCGCCGCGATAGGCGGAGATGACGCTGATGCCCTTTCGCGCCAGGGTCTTCATCAGGCCGGCCTCGATCCCGGCCTTGTAGTTCAGACAGGCGTCGCGCAGCGACAGGCCCGGATAGGCGCCCCGGTCCAGACGCTCCTGGAACATCTCCTGCGCCAGCCACGGGTTCACCGCCGTGGCCCCGACCCCGACCAGGACCGCGAAGCCGTGGGGGTCCAGCACCTCGGCCGACCGCACCACGATCGACACGAAGGACCTCAGGCCCGTGTCCGTCAGCCGTCCGTGCACCGCCGCCGTCGCCAGAATCATCGGCGTCGACAGCCGCGTTTCAGACGCACGCTCGTCGGTCAGGACGATCAGGCCGGCGCCGCCGCGCACGGCCGCCTCGGCTTCGTCGCGGATACGGTCGATCGCCGCCCGCAGCGAGACCCCCGACAGGGCGCCCTCCTCCGGCAGCGGATAGGAACAGTCCAGCGTCACCGTCGACCCCGCGCCGACGACGTCCAGCATCCGCTCGTACATGCCGGTGGTCAGGACCGGGCTGTCGAGAACGAAGACGTTCGTCTGGGCCTCTTCCTCGGCGAGGATATTGCCCAGGTTCTTGAACCGGGTCTTCAGGCTCATGGCCCCGGCTTCACGCAGCGGATCGATCGGCGGGTTGGTGACCTGGGAGAAGTTCTGGCGGAAATAGTGGGCCAGGGGGCGCGGCAGGACGGACAGGACGGCCGGAGGGCTGTCGTCGCCCATCGACCCGACCGCCTCCTTGCCGTCGGTGATCAGGGGATCGAGCAGCATCTCGAGGTCTTCGCGGCTGTAGCCGGCGGCGATCTGGCGGCGGGTCAGGGCCTCGCCCGTCGCCGCGCGCGGCTCGGGTCCGGGGCCGATGACCGGCTCCAGATCGACCATATTGTCCAGCCAGTCGGCATAGGGGTGGGCGGCGGCGAGGGCGTCGATGGCCTCGCCCTCGTCCAGCAGGATCCCGGTCTTCAGGTCGGCGACGATCATCCGGCCCGGACCGATGGGCAGCCGCCGCGCGATCCGCGCCTCCGGCACCCCCGCCAGTCCGGCTTCGGACCCCGCCAGCAGGAGGCCGTCGTGGGTGACCATGGCGCGCAGGGGGCGCAGGCCGTTCCGGTCCTTGCCGCAGACGATATAGCGACCGTCGGTGGCGCAGATGGCGGCCGGTCCGTCCCACGGCTCCATCACCGCATTGCAATAGGCGTACAGGGCCTGGTGCTCGCGCTTCATCAGCCCGGCGTCCCGGGACCAGGCCTCGGGGATCAGCAGCGCCTTGGCCATCGGCGCGGGACGCCCGGCCCGGACCAGGACCTCGAACACATTGTCCAGCGCCGCAGAGTCCGATCCGCCCGCCTGGACCACCGGCTTGACCTCGCCGTCGCGATCGCCGAACGCCTGCGCCGCCATGCGGATCTCATGGCTCCGCATCCAGTTCAGATTGCCCTTCAGCGTGTTGATCTCGCCGTTGTGGGCCAGCATCCGGAACGGCTGGGCCAGCCGCCATTCCGGGAAGGTGTTGGTCGAATAGCGCTGGTGGAAGATGGCGTAGGCCGCCTCGAAGGTCGGATCCAGCAGGTCGGGATAGAGCTGGTCCAGCAGCTCGGCCCGCACCATTCCCTTGTAGATCAGCGACCGCGACGACAGCGAACAGATGTAGAAGCCCGGGATGGCCTCGGCCTGGACCGCCTTCTCGATGCGGCGGCGGCACAGATACAGTTCACGCTCCAGCGCCTCGCCGTCCTCCTCGCCCGCCAGATGGGCGGGGGCGGCCAGCATGATCTGCTCGATCTCGGGCCGGGTCGCGCCCGCCTTGGATCCAACCACCGACAGGTCGATCGGCGTCTGGCGCCAGCCATAGATATAGAAGCCGGCGCGCAGGACCTCGGTCTCGACGATGGCCCGGGCCCGGTCCTGGGCGCCCAGGTCGGTGCGGGGCAGGAAGATCTGGCCGATGGCGATGGGCCCGGCGCGCAGGGTCTGGCCGATGACGCGGACCTGTTCGGCGAAGAAGCCCTGGGGCGCCTCGACCATCAGTCCGGCGCCGTCGCCCGACAGGCCGTCGGGATCCACCGCACCGCGGTGGGCGACGTTCTTCAGAGACCTCACCGCCAGCTCGACGACCTCGCGGCGCGGCTTGCCATCCACGGCGCAGACCATGCCGACGCCGCAGGCGTCCTTTTCGGAAGCCGGATCATAGGCGTGGCCCGCGATCAGACGGGCGCGGTCGGATTGATACTGGTTCAGCCAGGTCATGCGGCCTGTTCCTCGGTACGCGTACGCAGATAGCGGTCGATTTCAGCGGCGGCGTCCTGGCCGTCGCGAACCGCCCAGACGACGAGCGAGGCGCCGCGCACGGCGTCCCCCGCGGCGAACACCCCGTCCAGACTGGTGGCGAAACCGGTCGTATTGACCTGCTGGCGGGTGACCACTGTGCCCCATTCGGTCAGGGCCAGTTCGGGATGGTGGTCGGCAAAGGCCTCGGGTTCGAAGCCCAGGGCCTCGATCACCATATCGGCCTGGAGGTCGAAGTCGCCCCCGGGCACGGGGATGATCTCGCGCCGCTTGCCGAACTCGGGCTCGCTCAGGGCCATGCGGGCGGCGCGGACCGAGGTGACCGATCCATCGCGCGACATCAGGGCCTTGGGCGCGCCCAGCCATTCGAAGACCACGCCCTCTTCCTCGGCGTTCTGCACCTCGCGGGCCGAGCCGGGCATATTGGCCTTGTCGCGGCGGTAGAGGCAGACGACAGAGTCCGCGCCCTGGCGGATGGCGGTGCGGACGCAGTCCATGGCGGTGTCCCCGCCCCCCACGACGACGACGCGACGGCCCTTCGCATTGTGCCAGCCTTCGCCCTCGGCATCGCCAAGGTCGCGGCGGTTCTGGTGGATCAGATAGTCCAGCGCCGCGATCGTGTCGGCGGGTCCGCCGCCGGGAACCGACAGGGCCCGGGCATTGTACACGCCCATGGCCAGCAGGACCGCGTCATGGCGTTCGCGCAGCTGATCCAGCGTCACGTCCCTGCCCACATCGCAGCCCGTGACGAACTGGACCCCGCCCTCGGCCAGACGGTCGAGCCGGCGCTGGACGATCCGCTTCTCCAGCTTGAAGCCGGGGATGCCGTACATCAGCAGCCCGCCGGCCCGGTCGTGCCGGTCATAGACGGTAACCTGATAGCCGGCCGAGCGCAGCCGGTCGGCGGCGGCCATCCCGGCCGGACCGGCGCCGACGATCCCGACCGACTGGCCGCGTTCATGCAGGGGCCGGATCGGCTCGACCCAGCCGTTGTCGAAGGCGGTGTCGGCGATGAAGGCCTCGACCGAGCCGATGGTCACCGCCTCCCAGCCGGACACATTCAGGGTGCAGGCGCCCTCGCACAGCCGGTCCTGAGGACAGATGCGGCCGCAGATCTCGGGCATGGTCGAGGTCTCGGACGATACCCGCCAGGCGTCGCGCAGCGCGTCCTCGGCGGCCAGGTTCAGCCAGTCCGGGATGTTGTTCTGCAAAGGGCAGGCGTCCTGGCAGAAGGGCACGCCACACGAGGTGCAACGACCGGCCTGGGTCTCGACATTGGCCGCCGTCGGCTTGACGATGATCTCGCCGAAGTCCTGCACGCGTTTCTCCGCCTCCGCCTTGGGCAGGCGGCGAGGTTGCACGACAAAGCCCTTGGCGGGCATGGATCCGGTCTTTTGCATGCGCGGCATAAAGCCTAATCGGCGCTTTTCAGCAAATGGTTTCCGGTAAAGCCGCGTTTCAGCGGGTTTTGCGCAGATTTTAACTACCAACACGCGCCAACGGGATCATTTTGTTCTTCGGCAGCAAGGCCTGACCTGCGAGTCGTTCGCGACTGCAACGCAAACATGACCAAAAGTTAAGACGAAGCGCCTTTGCCGAATGGCCCCCAGTCGCTACGCAAGAGATGCGGTCACAGGATCGCCACACTCAGACCGAGGTATTCCATGCGTTCGACCGCCCGTCGCCTTGCCCTTCTGGGAGGCGCCGCCGCCTCCGTCCTGATCGCCTCGTCCGCCCTTGCCGGGGATTTCGCCCCGGCCGTCACAACCTCGGCCGCCGCTCCTGCAGCTGTCGCCGCCATGCCGGTCCAGGCCCGGGGCGAACGCCTCGCCCCCCTGCCGGCCGTGGACATCCCGTTCACCCGCTTCGTCCTGCCCAACGGCCTGACCCTGATCGTGCATGAGGACCACAAGACCCCCGTCGTGGCGGTCAACATCTGGTATCATGTGGGGTCCAAGAACGAGCCGACTGCCCGGTCCGGCTTCGCCCACCTGTTCGAACATCTGATGTTCAACGGGTCGGAGAACTATAACAACGACTTCTTCAAGGGCACCGAACTGCTCGGCGCCACGGATCAGAACGGCACCACCAACAACGACCGCACCAACTATTTCCAGAACGTCCCGACCTCGGCGCTCGACTCCATGCTGTGGCTTGAGAGCGACCGGATGGGTCACCTCGTCGGCGCCATCGACCAGGCCCGGCTGGATGAGCAGCGCGGCGTCGTCCAGAACGAGAAGCGCCAGGGCGAGAACCAGCCCTACGGGCGCGTCTGGGACGCGATCACCGAAGCCACCTATCCCGCCGACCACCCGTATGGCCACACGGTCATCGGCTCGATGGACGATCTGAACGCGGCGGATCTCGACACCGTCAAGAATTTCTTCCGCGACTACTACGGGGCCGCCAACGCCACCATCGTCCTGGCCGGCGACATCACCCCTGAGGAAGCCCGCGCCAAGGTCGAGCAGTATTTCGGCGACATCCCGCCCGGACCTCCGGTGACCCACGCGGAATCGATGATCGCGAAGATGACCGGCGCCCAGACCGAAACCATGTACGACCGTGTGGGCCAGCCCCGCATGTACAAGGTCTGGAACACGCCCGAGGCCGGCGCCGCCGACAGCGACTACCTCGGTCTTTTGGCCCAGGCCCTGACCTCCGGCCGTAACTCGCGCCTCTACAAACGACTGGTGTTCGACGACCAGATCGCCACCCAGGTCGCCGCCTTCCAGTCCGAGGGCGAGATCGGCAGCCAGTTCCTCGTCATGGTCACCGCCAAGCCCGGTCAGGACATGGCTCGCATCGAGGCCATCGTCGACGAGGAAATGGCCAAATTGCTGCGTGACGGTCCCACGGCCGAGGAGCTGGAACGGGCCCGCACCAATGTCGGCGCCGGTCTGGTGCGCGGGCTGGAGCGGATCGGCGGCTTCGGCGGCAAGTCCGACCTTCTGGCCGAGAGCCAGGTCTTCCACGGCGACCCGGGCGCCTGGAAGGTCAGCTATGAACGGCTGCTGGCCGCCACTCCCGCCAATGTGACGGCTGCCGGCCGGGCCTGGCTGACGGACGGCAGCTACCGTCTGAACGTCCTGCCCTTCCCCGACTATGCCGCCGCCACTGCGGGCGTGGACCGGTCCGCCGGCGTACCGGCGCCGGGTGAAGTGCCCGCCGCCGTCTTCCCCGGCGTGCAACACGCCACCCTGTCAAACGGGCTGAAGGTGGTTCTGGCCTCGCGCTCCGGCGTGCCGACCGTCAATATGAACCTGATTGTCGGCGCCGGCTCTGCGGCGGACGCGACGGGCAAGCTGGGCCTCGCCTCGCTGGCTCCATCGGTCATGACCAACGGCACGGACGAACTCGACGCCCTGGAAATCAGCGACCGGCTGCAGCTGCTCGGCGCGACCCTGGGCGCTGGTTCGGCGGCCGACTACACCTCGGTGTCGATGTCGGCCCTGTCGTCGCGTCTGGCCCCGTCGCTGGACCTCTATGCCGACGTGATCCAGAACCCCGCCTTCCGGCCCGAGGACTTCAACCGCGCCCGGGCCCTGCAAATCGCCGGCATCCAGCAGTCGAACCGCACGCCAGGGGCCATCGCCAGCCGCGTCCTGTCGGCCAGCGTCTTCGGACCGGAGAACCCCTACGGTCGTCCGACCCAGGGCACCGAGGCGACCGTCGCCACACTGACCCCCGCTGACGCCGAAGCGTTCCACGCCGCCTGGTTCCGCCCTGACAACGCCACCCTGGTGGTTGTCGGCGACGTGTCCATGGCCGACCTGACCGCCCAGCTGGAACGCGCCCTGGCCGGCTGGAAGGCGCCCGCCAGTCCCCTGCCCGCCCGCGCCGAACGCCCGCTGCCGACCGCGTCCGCAACGCCGCGCATCCTGGTGGTCAACCGTCCCGGCCCGCAGGCGACCATCGTCGCCGGTCGCCTGACGGCTCCGTTCGACGCGGCCGTCGAGGCCGAGCAGGACGTCTTCAACACGGCCCTGGGCGGCGCCTTCACCAGCCGCATCAACATGAACCTGCGCGAGGACAAGCATTGGTCCTACGGCGCCGGCTCGGGCGTGCGCACCGGCCTCGGCCCGCGCATGTTCTCGGCCTCGGCCGGGGTTCAATCCGACAAGACCGTCGAGAGCCTGGCCGAGATCCGCAAGGAACTCGACGAGGTCACCGCCCGTCGCCCGCTGACCGAGACCGAGCTGAATGCGGTCAAGGCCAACATCGTCCAGGGCATGGCCGGCGGCTGGGAGACCAATGGCGCAGTCATGGGAGAACTGACCCAGATGGTCGTCTACGGCCTGCCGGAGAACTACTATGAAACCTACGCCGCCAATGTGCGCGCCACCACGACGGCAGACGCCGCCGAGGCCGCCCGCACCGTGGTCGGCACGGGTCCGACCAGCTGGGTCGTGGTCGGGGACGCGGCCGCGATCACCGACAAGCTGAAGGCCCTGAACCTCGGCGAGGTCGTGGTCGTCGACAACTACGGCAACCCGGTCCAGTAGGACCGGGCATCGCCCAGAACGACAAAGGCCCGGGAGCGATCCCGGGCCTTTCTTTTTGGGCCGCGGTCGTCGGCCCTGCGGGACCTCCCGACCCGACGCGGCCTATCCTGCCGCCCAACCTCCCGCCAGCGCCTTGAACAGGGCGATCTGGTAGGTGGTGACGAGGGCGTCCGAGGCCGCCAGCGTCGCATCCGCCGCCGCCAGGGTTCGCTCGGCGTCCAGCACGGCCAGGAAGCTGTCGGCGCCGGCGTTGAACCTCAGCCGGGACAGCCGGGTCGCTGTCGCCGCCTGGTCCCGCGCCTCGGTCAGGGCCGCACGGCGGTCCAGCTCGTTGGCATAGGCCGACAGGGCCGTCTCCGTCTCCTGCAAGGCCGTCAGCACCGTCTGGTCGAAGTCGGCCAGGACCGCCTCCGACAGGGCGCCGGTCCGGGCGATCCGGGCGCGGGCGACGGCGATATTGGGGAAGGACCAGCTGATCAGCGGCCCGACGCTGAACCGCAGATTGCCCTCATCGCCCAGACCATCCGCGTCCAGCGCCGTCGACCCGATAGATCCGCCCAGGCTGACGGTGGGGAACAGCGAAGCGGTCGCCACATTCACCCGCGCGGCGGCGGCCGCGAGGTTGCGCTCGGCCTGACGGACATCGGGACGTCGGGCCAGAAGGGCGGCGCCGTCGCCGACCGGGATCGGCTGGCTCAGCTGGGGCGGACGGGCGCACTGACGCGCCGCCTCCGAGGCTTCCGCCGGCGTGCGACCGGTCAGGGTCGAGAGCCGGAAAAGCGCCGCATCCCGCAGCGCCGTCAGCGACGGCAGGCCGGCGCGGGTCGAGGCGAGGGCCGAGCGGGCCCGCGCCACGTCCAGCCCGGTGCCGGCCCCGCCGTCGAGCAGGGTCCGGGTCAGACGCGCGGTATCCTGCTGCAGTTCGATGGTTCGTTCGGCGACCGTGATCTGGGCTTTCGCCGAACAGGCGTCGGCATAGGCCCGCGTCGTTTCGGCCGCGACGGTGACCCTGACAATGTCCAGCGCCGCCGCAGCGGCGTCCGCATCGGCGCGGGCGGCGCGGATCGAGGATCCGACCCGGCCGAACAGGTCAATCTCGTAGGCGACATCCAGCCCGGCGGAATAGCTGTCGACCTCATCCTGGGTCACGCCGTCGGAACCCGGCACGGTTGCGGCCGAAGCCCGGCTGCGCTGGCCCGAAGCAGACAGGGCGGTAGTGGGCAGACGCCCGGCACGGCTTTCGGACAGCGAGGCCCGCACCGCCCGCAGATTGGCCTCGGCCGCCTCCAGCTGGTTGTTCTCGGCGAAGGCCTGGGCGATCAGCTGGTCGAGGACCGGGTCGTTGTACAGCCGCCACCAGTCGTTCCGCGCCTCGGCGGTCGAGACCGCCCCGCTGGCGGCCGCCGGGACGGCCCCGACCAGCGCGCCCGTCGCCGTCGACGGCAGGGCCGCGTCAGGCGCCCGGGGACCAACGGCGCAGGCCGAAAGCAGGGCGGCGGCCGAGACCACTGTCATCAGGGAAAAGGCTCGAACGGACATCAGGCGTCTCCGGCACGGACCGCCGGGGCGAGCCCGTCATCTTCGGTCGGCGAATAGGTGGTGGGCGTGGGCGGCGACTTCTCGGGTTCATGCGGGATGCGCGCGGCCAGGCCCCGGCAGATCACATAAAAGACCGGGGTGAACAGCAGGCCGAAGACGGTCACGCCGATCATGCCGAAGAAGACGGCGGCCCCCAGCGAACGCCGCATCTCGGCGCCCGGTCCCTCGGCCAGGACCAGAGGCAGCACACCCAGAATGAAGGCGAAAGACGTCATCAGGATCGGCCGCAGACGGGTCCGCGCAGCCTGGACGGCGGCGTCCCAGCGGTTGAGCCCGTGCTCGTCCTCGCCCTGTTTGGCGAACTCGACGATCAGGATGGCGTTCTTGGCCGCAAGCGCCACCAGCACCACCAGCCCGACCTGGACCAGGATGTTGTTGTCCAGACCCAGGGCGTTGACCCCCAGCATGGCCGCCAGCACGCACATCGGCACGATCAGGATAACCGCCAGCGGCAGGGTGAAGGCCTCGTACTGGGCCGCCAGCACCAGGAAGACCAGCAGCACCGACATCGCGAAGATGAGCGTGGCCCCGCCTGATGCGGATTTCTCCTGCAGCGCCAGGCCGGTCCATTCATAGGAGAAGCCCTGCGGCAGGGTCGCCCCGGCCATGCCCTCCATGGTCGCGAGCGCCTGACCGGACGACACGCCCGGCGCCGCCTGGCCCTGAAGCTCGGCCGCCGGGAACAGGTTGTAGCGCACCACCCGCGCCGGACCGGAATCCTGACGCAGATTGGCGACGGAGCCGATCGGCACCATGGCGCCGGTGTTTGACGGCACCTTCAGATTGGCGATGTCGGCCATGTCGTCGCGATAGGCGGGCTCGGCTTGGGCGGTCACCCGGAAGGTGCGGCCCAGCATGTTGAAGTCATTGATGTAGGACGAGCCCAGATAGATGCCGAGCGTGTTGAACACCTCCGACGGCTGGACGCCCATCATCAGGGCCCGGTCGCGATCCACATCGGCGGCCACGCGCGGCGACCCCGTATTGTAGGTCGAGAAGACCTGCTGGACCTCGGTCGGCGCCTGTGCGGCCGCGCCCATCATGGCGAATGTGGCCCCCTCCAGCGCCTTGTAGCCGGCGCCGGAACGGTCCTGGATCATCATGCTGAAGCCATTGCCATTGCCCAGACCCTGAACGGCGGGGGGGGCGATGACGAAGATGCTGGCCTCCTCGATGCCGCCGGTGGCCTGGGTGATGGCCCCGGCCAGCGCCGTCGCCGCCTGTTCCTTCGTGCGATCCTCAAAGGCGTCGAGACGCACGAACAGGGTTGCGGCGTTGGAGCCGAACGAGAAGCTGGAGCCGTCGAGGCCGGCGAAAGCCACGGTGCCGTCCACCCCCTCGGTGCTCTCGATGATCTGGCGCGCCCGCAGCATGACCTGCTCGGTGCGCTCGAGCGACGCGCCGGCCGGCAACTGGACCACGCCGATCAGGAAGCCCTGATCCTGTTCGGGAATAAAGCCGGCGGGCGTCTCCACCAGCCGCCAGGCCGTCATGGCCAGAAGCCCGACATAGACGACCAGCATCAGCACGACCAGACGGACCAGTTTCGCGGTCAGGCGGCCGTACCGGTCCGCCAGCCAGTCGAAGCCCTCGTTGAACTTGCGACCGGCCCAGCCGACGTAGTGGAAGGCGCGCCGGATGAACCAGACAATGGAGCCCCACAAGCCGGGCTTGCGGAGGATCACGGCATGATGGTCGTGCGGCCTGTGCGGCTTCAGCAGCAGGGCGGCCATGGCCGGCGACAGGGTCAGGGACACGAACAGGGAGATCACCGAGGCCGCCGCAATGGTCACGGCGAACTGGCGATAGAAGATGCCCGGAATGCCCGGTACGAACATGGTGGGCACGAACACGGCGATCAGCACCAGACCGATGGCGATCAGGGCGCCGGACACCTCCTGCATGGACCGATAGGCGGCGTCGCGGGGCGACAGGCCCTCGCGGATGTACCGCTCGACGTTCTCGACCACGACGATGGCGTCATCGACCACAATGCCGACCGCCAGAACCAGGGCGAACAGCGACAGGGAGTTGATCGAATAGCCGAGCGCCAGCTGCACGGCGAAGGTGCCGACCAGGGCGATGGGAATGGCCACGATCGGGATCAGGGCCGCACGCCAGGTCTGCAGAAAGACCATGACCACCAGAACCACCAGGATCACGGCCTCGATCAGGGTATGCTGCACCGACTCGACCGAGGAGGCGACGAACTCGGTCGGATTGTAGGGCACCGACACCGCCATGCCCCGGGGCGCCTCGGCCTTGATCTTCTCGATCTCCGCCAGGACGCGTTCAGCCGTGCCGAGGGCGTTGGCGCCGGGCTGCTGGACGATGGCGATGCCGACGCCGCGCTCGCCGTCGAAATAGCCGCGGATGCCGTAGTCCTGGGCGCCAAGTTCGACGCGGGCGATGTCGCTGATGCGGGTGACCCGTCCCTCGGCGTCCGTCTTGATGACGACCTTGGCGAACTCCTGCGGATCGGTCAGACGACCCTGGACCTGGACCGGCTGGGCGAAGGCGGCGCCGTTGGTGGCGAAGGGGGGCTGGCCCAGCGAACCGGCTGCGGCCTGGACGTTCTGGGCCTGAAGGGCGGCCACGATCTGGCTGGCTGACAGGCCCCGCGCGGCGGCCTTGGCAGGGTCGATCCAGATCCGCATGGAATAGTTGCCGCCGCCGAACACCTGGACGGAGCCGACGCCGTCGATCCGCAGCAACCGGTCGCGCAGGGTCGAGTTGGCGTAGTTGCCGACATAGTCCGTATCCAGAGAGCCGTCCGGCGAGGTCAGGCCGAGGATCATCAGGAAGCCGGTCTCGGCCTTGTTGACCGTCACCCCGACCTGACGCACGGCGGCGGGCAGCCGGGGCTCGGCGAGCGCCACCCGGTTCTGGACCAGCACCTGGGCCGAATCCAGATCCGTCCCCGGCTGGAAGGTGACGGTGATCGCCACCACCCCGTCCGAGGTGGAGGACGAGGTCAGATACAGCATCCCCTCGACGCCGTTGACCTCCTGCTCGATCGGAGCAGCGACGGTCTCGGCCAGGGTCTCGGCGGAGGCGCCGGCATAGGCCGTATTTATCGTGATCGTCGGCGGCGCGATCTCCGGATACTGCGACAGGGGCAGCAGCGGATAGGCGAACACCCCGATCAGGGTGATGAACACCGCCAGCACGGCCGCGAAGATCGGCCGGTCGATGAAGAAGCGTGAGATGTTCATGAGATCAGTCGCCGCTCACCAGGGCGGCGGCCGAGGTGCCGGTCGCCGCAGGCGTGGAATAGGTGACGGGCGCATTGGCCGACTGCGGCGTGCGGGTGATCGTCCCGTTGACGGGCTTCACCTTCTGGCCGGGCATCTGCACCCGCTGGGCGCCGTTGATGATAATGCGATCGCGGGCGGTGACGCCCGACCGGATCACGCGCAGGCCGTCGACCAGCGGACCCAGAACCACCGCGCGCGGCGTCACCGAGCCGTCGGCGGCCACGACCGAGACCGTTCGGCGGGCGCCGTCGGTGCCGATGGCCGAATCCGGAACCAGCAGGGCGTCATAGGCGCCGGCGCCGGCGACGCGAGCCTGGCCGAACATGCCCGGCTTCAGGAAGCCGTCGCCGTTCGGCACCACGGCGCGCAGGCGAATGGTGCCCGATGCGGCGTCGATCGCGTTGTCGGTGAAGTCCAGCGTCGCCGTGCGGCTGAAATCGCTCTCGTCCTGAAGGCGGATGCGAACCGGAGCGGCCGAACCGGCGCGAACCTGACGCTGATATTTCAGCAGGGTGGCTTCCGAGCCGTCGAAGACGAAATAGATCGGGGCGGAGGAGACGATGGTGGTCAGGATGTCTCCGGCCGAGGACCCGCCGCCGACCAGATTGCCCGGATCGACGCGACGATCCGACACCCGGCCCGAGACAGGCGCGGTCACACGGGTGAACTCAACGTCCAGCTGGCGGGCGCGGATCGTCGCCTGGGCGGCGGCGATATTGGCCTCGGCCGTCTTCAATGCGCCGGTGTTGGCGTCCACCTCGGCCTGGCTGACAGCCTGGGCGGCCAGCAAGCCTTGCGAACGGGTCAGGTTGGCGCGGGCCAGGGTCACCTGGGCCTCGGCCTGGGCGAGGGCGGCGCGGGCGGCGGCCAGCTGGGCCTGGGCCGGACGGGGGTCGAGGGTGAACAGCAACTGGCCGCGGCGAACGAAGTCCCCGTCGCGGAAATGCACCGCCTGGACATAGCCGCCAACCCGGGCGCGCACATCGACCGTCTGGGTCGCCTCGAACCGGCCGGTGAAGTCGTCCCAGTCAATGACCCGTTCGGCCAGTGGATTGGCCACCGTCACCGGCGCCGCCGGGGGCGGGCCCTGGGCCTCCCCCTTGCTGGAACAGCCGTAGAGGCCGCCCGTCACCATGACGGACAGTGCAAGAATTTTCAGCCGGCGCATGCGCGCGTCTCCAGGTCCGGGGAATTGCATTTCGGCCTGCGAGACCGGGGGAGGGCTGACGCAGGTCAACAGCTGATGACATTAGACGCCCGGCGACGCTTGTCAACAGGCGATGACATAGCCATAAGAGGCGTGGGGGAATTATTGGAGTGACGAAGGTCATGCTGGCGCCATGCCAAAGACCGCGTAATGCGGCTGCGACGCGAGAAGCCATTCTCAAGGCGGCGAACCGACGCTTTTCGGCCGAGAGCTACGACCAGGTCGGCATGCGCGACGTGGCGCGCGACGTCGGCGTCGATCCGGCCCTGATCTCCCGCTATTTCGGCTCCAAGGAAGATCTGTTCGTTTCGGTGCTTGAGGACTGCGGCAATGGCTCCTCCATCACCGAGGGTCCGCGCGAGACCTTCGGCGAACGGATCGCCCACGACCTCGTCTATGGCCCCAAGAAGGAGGGGAAGCTGGAGTGGTTGTTGATCATGCTGCGGTCCATCGCCTCGCCAAAGGCCGCCGAGATCGTCCAGCGCAACAGCCGTGAGCGCTTCTACCAGCCCTTCACCGACTGGGTCGGCGGCCCTGACGCCGAGATCAAGGCCCGTCTGGCCGGCGGCATGATGATGGGGCTGGCCATCAGCCGCGACATCACCGGCGGCTTTGGCATGACCGAAGAGCAGTGCGACCAGATGTGCAAACGGCTGGCCTCGACCCTGCAGGACCTCATCGACAACTGACCGCGGCGCCCGCCCCGCGCCAAAAAGACGGCGATGGTGCGTGAAACAGCGCCCGGGACGGACAGAATCCCTCGCGGCGCAGCATTTTGCCCAACGGAATTTTTCCAAAACATCAAAACGCGGAATGTTTTTGCGTCACAGACGGCGCAATCCGGCATTCCTTGGAATATTTCTCCTTTCGGTCGCTTGTGCCGTTCCCGAGGTTAAGGCTATATGCGGGGGCAATCAGGAGCGGGCCGTGCCGCAAGCCTATCGTCATAACCCCCGGAAGCCGTCGGCCATCGCCGTCGCGGCGGTCCGCGAGCGAAGCCCGGCGGCCCCCGTCGCGGCCCTGACCACCCTTATTCTCAGCGTACTTCTCACCCTCCTCGCCCCGGCGGGATGGATGCCGCTGACCTGACAAACACCGCAGGTTCGAACGCACCCACCCGCTCCCCCTTCGGAAGCGGGTTTTTTCTTGCACCTGAAATCACCCCTCCAGACCGCCTGCCAGAAGAGCCCGACACAGTGACTGACCAAGCGTCCCCCGCAAAAACGCCCGTAGACGATCCCGGCCCGGCCAATCGCCGCAGCCGCACGATCACCGCCGGCCCCGGCCGGGCGGCGGCGCGTTCCTATCTGCGCGCGGCGGGGATGCAGGACGCCGACTTCGACAAGCCGATGATCGCCATCGTCAACACCTGGTCGACGGTCACCCCCTGCAATATGCATCTGGACCGTCTTGCCAGGGACGTCCGGGCGGGAATCATCGCCGCGGGCGGCTGGCCCGTCGACTTCAATACGATCGTCGTTACCGACGGCATCTCCATGGGGTCGCCGGGCATGAAGGCCTCGCTGATCTCACGCGAGGTCGTGGCCGACTCCATCGAACTGGCGGTTCAGGGGCACCAGCTGGACGGCGTGATCTGCATCGTCGGCTGCGACAAGACCATTCCGGCCGCCGCCATGGCCCTGGCGCGAATGGATATCCCCGGCCTGGTGTATTACGGCGGCACCATCCTGCCGGGCGTCCTGCCGTCGCCGCAGGGCGACAGGGAGGTCTCGGTCCAGGAGGTGTTCGAGGCCATCGGCGCCCATGCGGCCGGGACCCTGGATGATGAAGGCCTGAAGGCGGTCGAGAGCGCCGTCTGTCCCGGCGCGGGCGCCTGCGGCGGCCAGTTCACCGCCAACACCATGGCCATGGCCCTGTCGGTCATGGGCCTGTCGCCCATGGGCGCCAACGACGTCCCCGCCGTCGACCCGGCCAAGGCGGCCGAGGGCGAACGCTGCGGCCGGCTGATTGTCGAGCGGGTCTTCGCCGGCGACACGGCGCGCAAATACATCACCCGCGCCAGCCTGAAGAACGCCGCCGTCGCCGTCTCGGCCTCGGGCGGGTCGACCAATGCCGTCATGCACCTGACGGCCATCGCGGCCGAGGCCGGCGTCGATTTCGGCGTCGAGGACTGCCACCAGGCCTGCGTCGAGGCGCCGGTCATCTGCGACCTGAAGCCCGGCGGCCGCTTCCTGGCTTCCCACCTGTTCGCCGCCGGCGGCACGCGACTGGTGACCCAGCGCATGGCCGCGGCCGGCAAGATCGCAAACACGCCGACGGTCACCGGCCGAAGCCTGTTCGCCGAAGCCGCCGAAGCGGAGGAAGCCCCCGGCCAGCAGGTCGTCGCCACCTTCGACGCTCCGGTCATGGCGCGCGGCTCCTATGCCGTCATCTATGGCGACGTCGCCCCCGAGGGCGCCGTCATCAAACTGACCGGCCACAAGGTCGACAGGTTCGAGGGTCCGGCCTGCGTCTTCGACAGCGAGGAAGACGCCTTCCACGCCGTCCAGGATGGATCGGTCGGCGAAGGCGACGTCATCATCATCCGCTATGAGGGGCCGAAAGGCGGCCCCGGCATGCGCGAGATGCTGCAGGTCACCGCCGCCCTGAAAGGCCGCAGGATCGAGAACGTCGCCCTGCTGACCGACGGCCGTTTCTCGGGCGCCAGCTACGGCTTCGTCGCCGGCCACGTCTCACCGGAAGCGGCGGCGGGCGGCCCCGTCGCCCTGATCCGCGACGGCGACCGCATCACCATCGACGTCACCAACCGCCGCATCGATGTGGACGCCGACCTGGCGGCCCGTCGCGCCGCCCATGTCCCCCCGCCCCTGAACCCGGCCGTCGGGGTCTTTGCCAAATACCGCGCCTCGGTGGCCTCGGCCGCCCAGGGCGCCGTGACCATTCCCAACCCTCCCCCGGCCCAGACTCCCCGGTCCGTCGCCGCCAAATCCCATGAGAAGGCCTGAACCATGCAGATCTACACCAATGACGACATCCGTCCGGGCGTCATCGCCGGCCAGCGCATCGCCATCATCGGCTATGGCTCGCAGGGCCGCGCCCACGCGCAGAACCTGAAGGACTCCGGCCACGACGTCGTCGCCGGCGTCCGCGAAGGCGGCAAGGGCTGGAAACACGCCCAGGCCGACGGCGTCCCGACCGCCGAGCCGGCCGAGGCCGTCAAGGGCGCCGACATCATCGCCATCCTGACCCCCGACATGATCCAGGCCGAGGTCTACAGGACCGTCATCGAGCCGAACGCCAAACAGGGTTCGGCCCTGCTGTTCGCCCACGGCTTCTCGATCATCTACGGCCGCATCACCCCGCGCGAGGACATGGATGTCATCCTGGTCGCGCCCAAGGGCCCGGGAGATCTGGTCCGCCGTGAGTTCCAGCGCGGCCGCGGCGTCCCCTCCCTGTTCGCCATCGAGAAGGACGTCACGGGCAAGGCCCGCGACCGCGCCATGGGCTATGCCAAGGGCAACGGCGGCGCCACCGGCGGCCTGCTGGAAACCACCTTCCGTGAAGAGACCGAGACCGATCTGTTCGGCGAACAGGCCGTCCTGTGCGGCGGCGCCAAGGAGCTGGTCATCTCGGGCTTCAACACCCTGGTCGAGGCCGGCTACCAGCCCGAGATCGCCTATTTCGAATGCCTGCACGAGCTGAAGCTGATCGTCGACCTGTTCTACGAGGGCGGCATCACCAAGATGAACGAGTTCATCTCCGAGACCGCCAAATGGGGTTCGGTCGTCTCGGGTCCGCGCGTCATCAACAATGAGACCCGCGCCCGCATGAAGGAGATCCTGACGGAGATCCAGGACGGCACCTTCGCCCGCGAGTGGATCGCCGAGAATGAAGCCGGCAAGGGCGCCTATGACGCCCTGGTCAAGGCCGACAGCGACCAGACCATCGAGGCCGTCGGCGCCTCGCTGCGCGAACGGATGGCCTGGCTGCAGGCGCCGAAATCCGAAGCCGCCTGAGCCGGACTGAACCAGAGCAAGCATGATGAGCGCCGCCGCAACCGCATTGAAGCCCTCCGCCGAGACCGCGCCCCAGTCGGGCGCGCGGCTGGTGGTCTCCACGCTTGAAAAGCTGGGGGTCGAGGTGCTGTTCGGCTATCCCGGCGGCGCCATCATGCCGATCTATGACGCCCTGGCCGGGTCGTCCCTGCGCCACTACCTGTGCCGCCACGAACAGGGCGCCGCCTTCGCCGCCGACAGCTATGCCCGCGTCTCCGGCAAGGTCGGGGTCTGTATGGCCACCTCCGGTCCGGGGGCGACCAATCTGGTCACCGGCATCGCCAACGCCATGCTGGATTCCGTCCCCATGGTCTGCATCACCGGCAATGTCGCCCAGGGCGTGATGGGGATGGACGCCTTCCAGGAGGTCGACATCCTGGGCGTCACCCTGCCGATCGTGAAACACTCCTATCTGGTCCGTCGCGCCGCCGACATTCCGGCGGTGATCGAGGAGGCCTTCCATCTGGCCCGGTCGGGTCGACCCGGACCGGTCCTGATCGACCTGCCCAAGGACGTCCAGTTCGAGCTGACCAGCGAGGCGCGCGCCTTCCACGTCCCGAACCACGCGGTCATCGCAGAAGCCGCGGTCATCGCCGAGGCCGAGGCCGCGATTCGCGCCGCCCGTCGCCCCGTCCTCTATATCGGCGGCGGGGCCAAGATTTCCGGGGCCGTCGATGCGGTGCGCGCCTTCGCGGCCATGACAGGCATCCCTCAGGTCTCGACGCTGAACGCCCTGGGCACCATCCCGACGGGCCAGGACAATTTTCTGGGCATGCTGGGCATGCACGGCGCCCGCTGCGCCAACGAGGCGGTGCAGGAAAGCGACCTGCTGATCGTCGTCGGCGCCCGTTTCGACGACCGCGCCACCGGCAAGCTGAACGAGTTCGCCCCCCACGCCGGGGTCGTCCATTTCGATATCGACCCGTCGGAGATCGGCAAGCTGCGCAAGGTTGCGGTCGGGGTCGTCGGCGATCTCAGGCCCAATCTGGAGGCGCTGAACGCGCGCCTGTCGACCGGCGCCGCCATCGAGGTGTCGGAATGGGCCGACCGGTGGCGGGCGCAGTCCGTGGCCCAGGCGTTCGACTATAACGCCCCCGGCGAAGGCGTCTTCGCCCCCCAGCTGCTGAACGAACTGTCGAGGAAGGCCGGCCCCGGCTTCATCGCCGCCTGTGACGTCGGCCAGCACCAGATGTGGGTTGCGCAGTACTGCGAGTTCTCGCGCCCGCAGGCGCACATCACCTCGGGCGGCCTCGGTTCGATGGGCTTTGGCCTGCCCGCCGGCATCGGCGCCAAACTGGCCGAGCCGGACGCCTGTGTCGTCACCATCACCGGCGACGGCGGGGTGATGATGAACATCCAGGAGCTGGCGACCGTCAACCGGTTCAGGATCCCGCTGAAGATCATCCTGCTGGACAACTCGCGTCTGGGCATGGTGCGTCAGTGGCAGGAGTTCTTCTTCGAGCGGAACTTCTCCGAGGTCGACCTGTCCGACAACCCCGACTTCGTGAAGGTGGCCGAGGCCTTCGGCATCCCGGCCTTCCGTATCGACCGCCGCGATCAGGTTTCGGACGGCATCGACCGGCTGCTGGCCGCCGAGGGGCCGATCCTGATGCACGTCATCATCGATCCGAACGACAACGTCTGGCCGCTGGTGCCGCCGGGCAAGAACAACGCCGAAATGCTGGAGGGCGCACGATGACCGACACCGTTCACATCCTGATCGACCGGGCCGACGGCGCGCTTCAGCGTCTGATCGGTCTGGTGGAGCGCCGGGGCTTCTACATCGACGCCATCACCATGGCGCCGGAGGGCGCGGCCCTGAACATCGCCCTGACCGTCCGCGGTCGGGACACGGGTCGTTCGATCGACAATCTGGGCCTGCAGATCGACCGCCTGGTGGGGGCGCGCCGCATCTCGAACGACGCCGCCTTTCGCTCCGAGGCCGCCTGATGACTGAAGGCGTCCCGGGCGCGTCACGTCCGAAAACCCTGTACGAAAAGGTCTGGGAGCGTCACCTCGCCGTCGACGAGACGGAGGCGACGCCGGCTGTCCTCTATATCGACCTGCATCTGGTCCATGAGGTCACCAGCCCCCAGGCCTTCAGCGAGATCGAGGCGCGCGGGCTGAAGGTCCGTCGTCCCGACCGCACCTTCGCCACCCTGGACCATTCGACCCCGACCCTGCCCGCCGTCGACGGCGAGCGGCCCTATGTGACGCCCGCGGCCAGGTCCCAGGTCGCGACGCTGGAGGCCAACTGCGCCCGCCACGGCGTCGAACTGGCCGGCTGGGGCTCGGACCAGCGCGGCGTCGTCCACGTCATGGGGCCTGAACAGGGCCTGACCCATCCCGGCATGACCGTGGTCTGCGGCGACAGCCACACCGCCACCCACGGCGCCTTCGGGGCCCTGGCCTTCGGCATCGGCACCTCCGAGGTCGGCCACGTCCTGGCCACCCAGTGCCTGCTGCAGCGTAGGGCGAAAACCCTGCGCGTCACCGTCGACGGCCAGCTGCAGCCCGGCGTCTCGGGCAAGGATGTCGCCCTGGCCGTCATCGCCGCGATCGGCTTCGGCGGCGGCACGGGCCATGTCATCGAATACGCCGGCGAGGCCGTCCGTTCGCTGGACATGGAAGGGCGGATGACCCTGTGCAACATGTCGATCGAGGCGGGCGCCCGCGCGGGGATGATCGCCCCGGACGAAAAGACCGTCGAATGGCTGCGCGGCCGTCGCCATGCGCCGAAGGGCGAGGCCTGGGAGGCGGCCGCCGCCGACTGGCTGACCCTGGCCACCGATCCTGGCGCGACCTTCGATACGGAGGTCCGGCTGGACGGCTCGGCGATCCGTCCCATGGCCACCTGGGGCACCACCCCTGACGCCGGGGTCCCCATCGGCGAGGTCGTGCCCCAGCCCCGATCCGACAGCGACCGCAAGGCCATCGCCTATATGGGCTTTACGGCCGGCGAGACGACCACGACCCAGCCGGTCGACGTCGTCTTCATCGGCTCCTGCACCAATGGCCGCCTGCCCGACCTGCGCGCCGCCGCCGGGGTCCTGCGCGGCCACAAGGTCAAGCCGGGCCTGCGCATGCTGGTCGTGCCGGGCTCCGAGGCCGTCCGCCGCGACGCGGAGGCGGAAGGACTGGACCAGGTCTTCATCGCGGCGGGGGCCGAGTGGCGTCTTCCGGGCTGTTCGATGTGCATCGCCATGAATGGCGATTTCGTCGGACCGGGACAGCTGGCCGTCTCGACTTCCAACCGCAATTTCGAGGGCCGGCAGGGCAAGGGCTCCCGGACCATCCTCGCCAGCCCGGCCACCGCCGCCGCCAGCGCGATCGCCGGCGTCCTGACCGACCCGCGGGTCTATCTGAGGGAGACGGCCGATGTCTGAGATCGAGCCCATCCGGACGCTGATGTCGAAAACCGTCATCCTCAGCCAGGCCAATATCGACACCGACCAGATCATTCCCGCGCGCTTCCTGACCACGACCACGCGCGACGGTCTGGGCAAGGCCGCCTTCTATGACTGGCGCTATGAGGCCGATGGTTCGCTGAAGCCCGAGGCGATCCTCAACCGCATCGACCCGACCGAACACCGCATCCTGCTGGCGGGCCGCAACTTTGGCTGCGGTTCGTCGCGCGAACATGCGCCCTGGGCCCTGGCCGACTACGGCTTCCGGGCGGTGATATCGACCGAGATCGCCGACATTTTCACGTCCAACGCCCTGAAGAACGGCCTGCTGCCCGTGGTGGTCGATCAGGCCGTCTGGGACGATCTGGCCGCCCATCCCGACCAGCCGGTCACCATCGACCTCGAGGCCAATGAGATCCGGCGCGGCAATGCCCATCCCGTTGCGTTCAAGGTCGAGGCCTTCGCCCGCCAATGCCTGCTGGACGGGGTCGACACCCTGGGCTGGCTGGAATCGAGACTGCCCGACATCGAAGCTTTCGAGCGCGCCAGAGAAGCGGAAACCGCCTGATGACCAGCACCAAGACCTATCGCATCGTCCTGCTGCCCGGCGACGGCGTCGGGCCTGAAGTCACCGCCTGTGCGCGCGCGGTTCTGGAGGTGATCGGCGACTTCTACAGCCACCGCTTCGAGTTCTCGGAACATCTGATCGGCGGGGCCGGCATCGACGCCGTCGGGGATCCCCTGCCACAGGCCACCCTCGACGCCTGCCTGGCCTCGGACGGCGTGTTGCTCGGCGCCGTCGGCGGGCCGAAGTGGGACGGCGCCCCGCGTCGCCCGGAGGAGGGCCTGCTGACCATCCGCAAGGCCATGGGCCTGTTCGCCAACCTGCGCCCGCTCCAGGTGTCCCCGGTCATGGCCCACCGCTCGCCGCTGAAGAAGGAGATCGTCGAGGGCGTTGACCTGATCGTCTTCCGCGAGCTGACCGGCGGCGTCTATTTCGGCGACAAGGGCAGGAAGGACGACGGTTCAGCCTATGACGTCTGTTCCTATTCCGTCGCGGAGATCGAACGCATCGCCCGCGCCGGCTTCCGCACCGCCCTGCAACGCCGGGGCAAGGTCACCTCGGTCGACAAGGCCAATGTCATGGAGACCAGCCGCCTGTGGCGCGAGGTCGTCACCCGGATCCATGCCGAGGAGTTTCCGCAGGTCGAGCTGAAACACGCCCTGGTCGACTCCATGGCCATGCATCTGATCCAGAAGCCGCGCGACTATGACGTCATCCTGACCGAGAACATGTTCGGCGACATCCTGTCCGACGAGATCTCGGTTCTGGGCGGCTCCATCGGCCTGCTGCCCTCCGCGTCGCTCGGCTCGGGCGGCCCCGGACTGTTCGAGCCGATCCATGGATCCGCCCCGGACATCGCCGGCCAGGACCTGGCCAATCCGGCCGGGACCATCCTCTCGGCCGCCATGCTGCTGCGGCACGGCCTGGGTCTCGAGGACGAGGCCAACTCCATCGAGGCGGCGGTGGCCGCCGTTCTCGCGGCCGGAGCCACCACCGCCGACCTGGGCGGCGAACTGGGCACCCGCGCCGCCTCCGAGGCGATCATCGACGCCATCCGCGCCATCCACTGGGCCGCCGCCCATCGCGTACAGATGCACTGGGGCTGATCTTCGGCCGACATCGCCCGGCGATTCAGCCGCAATGCCCCACATCTAAGGGTGTGGCGCCCCTGTGCGGCCGTGAGGACACGAATCGTGCGCGAAAGGCCAAGCTTTTCATCGCGCCGTGATTTTGCGCTCGCGAAAATGTGAATTTGTCCGTGAGCCAGTGATTCCGGTGATTATGACCTTTACCTCTCGGTCATCTTCGCAACAGGGGCATGAAAATTGCGCCGGAGGCCCCGCTTCCCCCTTGCATATCGCGAAAGCGTGATGGCTACTTCGCAACTGCGAGATCGCATGAGGGGAAAACATGTCACACCTATTGAAACGCGTAACACCGGGCGGCCTTGCCCTGGCCGCGCTGACCGTCGGGCTGTTCGCCGCCGGTGCAGCCTCGGCCCAGGAGGCTGCACCGGCCTTGCTCGGCCACCAGGCTGCGCTTGAACTCGACGCCGCCGGCACGGCCTGGCTCGGCACCTCGACCGCCCTGGTGTTGCTGATGACCCTGCCGGGCCTGGCCCTGTTCTATGGCGGCATGGTGCGCCGCAAGAACGTCATCGCCACCATCACCCAATCCGTCGGCGTCTTCGCCGTCGTCACCCTTGTGTGGTTCATCGCCGGCTATTCGATCGCCTTCGGCGCCAATCCGAACGCGGGGCTCCAGCCCTATGTCGGCAGCCTCGAGATGCTGTTCCTCAATGGCGTCAGCCTCCAGACGGCCAACAGCCTGCTGCCGGGCATTCCCGAGTTCCTGTTCATCTCCTTCCAGATGACCTTCGCCATCATCACCCCGGCCCTGATCACCGGCGCCTTCGCCGAACGGTTCAAGTACTCGGCCCTGCTGCTGTTCACGGCCCTGTGGTCGCTGTTCATCTACTCGCCCATCTGTCACTGGGTCTGGGGCGGCGGTTTCCTGGGTTCGGCCGGTGTGCTGGACTTCGCCGGTGGCGCCGTCGTTCACGTCAACTCAGGCGTCGCCGGCCTGGTCTGCGCCCTCTTCCTGGGCCGTCGCAAAGGCTACGGCACCGAGTCCATCACGCCTCACAACCCTGTCCTGACCATGATCGGCGCCTCCCTGCTGCTGGTGGGCTGGATCGGCTTCAACGCCGGTTCGGCCGGCGCAGCCAACGATCTGATGGCCGTGGCCCTGCTCAACACCGTCCTGGCCGCCGCTGCCGGCGCCCTGACCTGGAAGCTGATCGAGGTCATCGAGAAGAAGAAGGTTTCCCTGATCGGCATGCTGTCCGGCATCGTCGCCGGTCTGGTCGCCATCACCCCGGCCGCCGGCTTCGTCGATCCCAAGGGCGCGGTCATCATCGGCCTGCTGGCCGGACCGGTCTGCTACATCTCGTCCGTCTGGATCAAGAAGCTGCTGCGCTACGATGACAGCCTGGACGCCTTCGGCATTCACGGCGCGGGCGGCCTGCTGGGCGCCCTGCTGACCGGCGTGTTCGCCTCGACCGCGATCAACAGCCTGTCGGAAGGCGCCAATGTCGTCGATCAGGCCATCGGCCTGGTCTGGACCATCGCCTACAGCGCCGTCGGCACCCTGGTGATCCTGCTGATCTGCAAGTTCACCACCGGACTGCGCGTCTCTGAAGCCGAAGAGGCCGAAGGTCTCGACACCGTGCTGCACGGCGAAGCCCTGGATCACAGCTGATCCGTCAACGACCACCGGCCGGACGCGACCTCCCTCGCGTCCGGCCACTCTCGACCCACAACAACAATCATCGGGGATACCAAATGAAACTCACCACCGCCTGCGCAGCCGCCGCCCTGGCCCTGGGCCTGTCCGCCGCAGCCTCCGCCGCCTCGGCCCAGGACGTCGATGTGGCCTTCAACGCCGCCGTGACGTCCGACTACGTCTTCCGCGGCTTCAGCCAGACCGCCGAGGATCCGGCCCTGCAGGGCGGCGTCGATGTGACCATCGGCAGCTTCTATGCCGGCGCCTGGGCCTCCAACGTGGATTTCGGCGACAACACTGACGTCGAGATCGACGTCTATGGCGGTTTCCGGGGCGAAGCGGCCGGCTTCTCCTGGGACGGCGGAATCGTCTTCTACGGCTACGCGCCCGGTGCCAACTCCGACTATGACTATGTCGAGTTGAAGGCTGCCGCGTCGCGCGCCATCGGCCCGGTCACGGCCGGCGCCGCCATCTACTTCTCGCCGGACTTCTTCGGCGTTGACGACGAGGCGACCTATGTCGAGGTCAACGCCGCGTGGTCGCCGATCGAAAACCTGACCGTCTCGGGCGCCCTCGGCCAGCAGTGGCTCAATGTCAGCGACGACTATGTCACGTGGAATCTGGGCGCGACCTATGCCTTCGCCGGGACGCCGCTCGCCGCCGACCTGCGCTATCACGACACGGACGTCGACACCCCGTCCATCCCGATCAGCGACGGTCGCATCGTCGCCACCCTGAAGGCGGCCTTCTAGAGCCAGATCGGGAACAACCGCCGCCTTCCTGGCGACGAGTGGTAAAAAGCAAGGCGCCGCCCGTGGAGTGAGACACGGGCGGCGTTTTCAATTTCAGGTCAGAATTCCACCTCTGGCCAGGCTCCGGATGGATCAGCCGCCGTAGCTGCGTCCGCCGCCGCCGAAGCCGCCGCGCGAGACCACGGTTGTCCGGCTCTGCACCCGGCTCGGCGCCTGTCGCGTCGCGGGAACGTCGTCGCGTCCGCGCGCCACATTCCGGCCCGTGCGATAGTCACGGCCCAGATAACCGCCGGCCCCGTTGGAATACTGGCCGTCGCGGTCGCGATACAGGGCGCCGCCGCCGCGATAGCCTCCGCCATTCAACATCTGGCCGACGATGAAACCGGTCAACAGGGGGGTGAAGAAGGAACCACCGCCCGAGTTGGCGTTGTTCGGCTGGCACTGGGACGGCCCCCACTGGCCCTCGCACTCCTCACGCGTGGCGTAGCGTGGCGCGGTCTTCTCCGCATCCGCCCGGGCATTGGCGTAGCCGGCGTCGCATTCGGAGTCCGGGATATCGTTCGCCGTCCTGCATTCGTCCAGCGAGGTATAGGCCAGAGACGGCGCGGTCTCCGGGGCCGCCACCTGCGGTGCGCCGCAGGCCGCGAGGGTGAAGGTGGCCGTGGCCATCAGACTGGTCACATGCATGACCCGCGAGCGCATCATCCGGCGCATCGCGGTCGACTGCGGCAGGTCGGCCTCCGGGGCCTTCTTGGTCAGGTCGGTCATGGGATCAGGCCGTCATACAGGCGGCGTTGAGCAGGCCGGCGCAGATCGAGATCGCCGCCAGATAGAGGGCCGGCGCCATCTCGCCCGCCTCGATCCGCGCCTTGAGGTCGCGCAGCGCCAGCCGGCTGACCACGAGGAAGACGAGAATCTGTATGCCGCCGGCCAGCAGCGCCCAGGCCGCGAACTCCGGCAGGCTGACGGTCTGCGACAGGGCCGAGGCCAGCGGCAGGACATAGCCCAGAAGGGCGCCGCCCAGTGTGATCGCGGCCGCCGTGTTCCCGGCCCGGATCAGGGTGTGCTCATGATAGGGCGTGATCCACTGATAGATCAGCTTGAACGCAATGGTGAAGGCCGCCGCCGCCGCAAAGGCCATCAGGAAGGCCGTGGCCCCGTGCTGAAATCCGTAAAGATCGAACATTCTCGTCTCCTTCCCCGGCGCTTGAAGCGCAGGATAAAACAGGCGCCGGTCAGGCGTTGAATTCGGCCATTTCCAGCGGAATGCCAACCATGATTTCGTGGCTCGTGTCGCCCGCCTTGCCGGCGGCGTCCTGCGGCTGCATCTCCAGCGCCAGCATCAGCTCGCGTCCACCGGCCAGATCCCGCGCATACAGCATGCAGGTCTGGAAGATCTTCGAATACGGCGTCGTCGCGGCGCGATCGTCCCAGATCGTCTCCCACAGGGTCACCGGGGGCTGGATCGCATCGCTCTCGGCGAACCAGTAGCGCGGATAGTCCGGCAGATCCTCGGCGCCGCCCCTGAACACCGGTTCCGACAGCCGGTCGCGCCAGATCCGCCGCTCCCGCTCGCCCGGGGGATAGGCCGAGGTCCACGGGGTGAACAGGCTGAAGTCATAGGCCTCCCGCCCCTCGGCGTCATCGCTCATGGCCTGCAGCATGACGTGGTCGTCGGTATAGAAGCGATGCACATGCTGACCGCTGTCCAGGGCGATCGAGCCCTGGGCCGAGATGTTCAGCACGTCGCGATCCAGGGTGAAGACCGTCTCATCACCCAGCCGGCGCCAGGCCAGGGGATCCAGCGACACGGTTCGCCCGATCGTGATGTTGCGCACCTCGGCCAGCCGGTTGGCCGGGGCCGGATCACTTCCGCCGAACAGACGCTTGAACATGGCCGATCTCTAGCCCCGAAACCGCGTCGTCGCGAGCGTCACGGCGGCCGCAATCGCGGATTTTCGCCTGGCATACTGATGTCGCGCATAACGCATAGGCCGAACCTCACACGCCGCTTGCCTATCGTCAAGCGTTCATGTTACGCGTTACATGTACATGACGAAAGACGACAACATCTCGCCTGCCCCCGGTTCGGATCGCATCCGCGCCTGGCGAAAGGCCCGCCGCGACGCCGGCATGGTCAAGCTCGAGCTCTGGGTGCCCCGGGCCGTGCGCGACGATGTCCGGGCCGCCGTCCGCGCCATTGTGACCGACTCGACGCGCGGCCCGACCTTGGCCGCCCGCCCGCGACGCCCTACTTCACAAGCCATCACCCCCGGAGAGCCCCATCAGATGGATGCCGTGATCGAAACCCCCTGGACCGTGTCCGCCATTCGCGATGCGCTGGAAGCCTCCGCCCTGGTCCGCGAGGGCGAAATGACCCTGCGTGTGGTCGAGGGCGCCGACCCGGTGCTTCTCGCGACCATGCATGAATACGGCGACCTGCCGGTCTATCTGTCGGTCGGCGGCGCCCAGATCGTCGCCTCCGTCCTGCTCTGGCCCGTCGCCGAACAGGCCGACGCCGCCGCCTTCAACGAATTCCTGCTGAAGGCCCAGCGCGTGGTGCCCCTGTCCAACTTCGCCATCACCACGGTGGGCGATCAGGACGTCTATGAACTGATGGGCGAACTGTCTTCCAAGACGACGCTCCAGACCATATTGATCGAACTGCGCACCCTGGCCGAGAACGCCATCGACGCGACCGAACTGCGCCAGACCTTCGGCGCGCCCTCCGCCGACGCCGCCTGATCCGGAGACCAGACATGTCCATGCTCGCCAAACTCTCCGCCCTGTTCCGCGGCACCGCCCATGAGGCCGGCCAGTCGCTGGTCGACGCCAATGCGCTGAAGATCCTCGATCAGGAAATCCGCGACGCCGACACCAACCAGGGCAAGGCCCGCGACGACCTCGCCGGGCTCGTCGCCCGCCGCCGCATGGCGGAAAACGAGATGCAGAGCTTCGGCGACCAGATCGCCAAATACGAATCCTCCGCCCGCTCGGCCCTGGCCCAGGGCAAGACCGACCTGGCCCGCGAGGTCGCCCAGCGCATCGCCGAGCTGGAGACGGAAATCGGCACGCGCGGCCCCCTGATCGAGGGGATGAAACAGGCCGAGGCGCGCCTGCGTCAGGCCATCGCCGCCACCGACCAGAAGATCGAGACGCTCAAGCGCGAGGTCGACATCGTCAAGGTCAACGATTCGGTCCAGCGCGCCCAGACCTCGGTCGCCCTCCAGTCCCAGGGCGCCCATTCGCGCATCGGCTCCGCCGCCGACAGCCTGGCCCGGATCAAACAGAAACAGGCGGTGCAGGAAGAGAAGCTGCGCGTCGGTCAGGAGCTGGAGGACCGCCGCACCGGCGCCGACCTCGACGCCAAGCTCAAGGAAGCCGGCATCCTGCCCGGCCATTCCTCCGCCGACGACATCCTCGCCCGCCTCTCGGCGCCGAACACGACAATCGTCACGCCGCAGATCGAGATGAAGTCGGCGGACAAGGACCCGGCGTAACGTCTGTCCTCCCCGTTCGCCTGGCGAACGGGGAGGTGGCGCGGCGCCCTTGCGCCGTGACGGAGGGGGCGACCGGGTGTCGCCCGTAACTCCGGCTACGTCCCGCCGCTCACTCCAGCCACCGGGCCGCCCCCTCCGTCTCGTCGGCTGATCGCCGCCGATCCACCTCCCCATCGCTGCGCGACAGGGAGGACAAAGGAAACCGCCATGGAACGCATCACCCTCGACCCCCGCCCCGACTGGCAGGACACCGCCCGCGAGGTCGGCTTTACCTGGAGCCATGAAACGGGCGCGACCTATTGGGACGAGACCGCCGCCTACGCCTTCACCCTGCAGGAGATCGAGGAGGGGATCGAGGCGCCCACCGCCGCGCTTCAGGACCTGTGCCTGGCCCTGGTCGACGAGGTGGTCCAGTCCGAACGGCTGATGGAGCGGCTCGAGATCCCCGAGCCGATGCGCGACTATGTGGCCGACAGCTGGAAGCGCAACGACCCGTCCCTTTACGGCCGGTTCGACTTCGCCTTCGACGGCCTTCAGGACGGGTCGCGCGGCCCGGCCAAGCTCTACGAATACAATGCCGACACCCCGACCAGCGTCTATGAGACGGCGGTCTTCCAGTGGCTGTGGCTGGAGCAACAGATCGAGGCCGGCGTCCTGCCCGCCGACGCCGACCAGTTCAACAGCCTGCACGAGCAGCTGGTCGACCGGTTCCGGGCGATCTTCCCGCCCAATGAGTCGGGAGAGCGCGGCTTTGTCCACTTCACCTCGGACCCCGATTTCGTCGAGGATCGACAGACCGTGCGCTTCCTTGAGGATCTGGCGAAACAGGCCGGGCTCGACCCCCAGTTCGTGGCCATCGGCGACATCGGGCTGAATGCCGACGGTCGTTTCGTTGATCACGAGAATTTCCTGATCGGCGCCCTGTTCAAACTCTATCCATGGGAACAGATGCTGCGCGACGACTACGCCCGCCCCCTGCCCGATGCCGGAGTGACCGTGCTGGAGCCGGCGTGGAAATCCATCCTGTCCAACAAGGGCATCCTGCCCCTGCTGTGGGAACGCCATGCCGGCCACCCCAACCTGCTGGAATCGTATTTCGACGACGACCCGGCCGCAGCCTCCCTCGGAACCTCCTACGTCCGCAAGCCCCTGTTCTCCCGCGAGGGCGCCAATGTGGAGATGACGCTGGACGGCGCCGCCCAGCCGGTGCTCGACGGCGGCTATGGCGAAGGGCGCCATATCCGGCAGGCCCTGCACGCCCCGCCCGTGTTCGGCGGCAACCACGTGATCATCGGCTCCTGGCTGGTCGGAAACGAGCCGGCCGGCATCGGATTGCGCGAGGATTCGGGGCCGATCACGCGCAATACCTCGCGCTTCCTTCCCCATTTCATCCACGACTGAGGCAGGGTTCCCTGCGGCTTTTCGTCGGCTTCGCGATTGCGAGTCTGGCGTAACCGGTTACATTCCGACTAGAAGTTCGTCATGATGATCGCTTCGACCGCCGCCATGACGTATTCAGCCTCCCAGATGTCCCGCCGGTCCGCCATGTCCAAGCTCGCCTCCCTCGCCGCACTGGGCGCCGGTCTCTTCTCGGTCCCGTCCGGCGCGCGCGCCCAGACGGCGGGCCCGACGCCGCCGGCCGGTCTGGACCACGCGGCCCGCATCGAATGGCTGATCGGCCAGATGACCCTGGTCGAGAAGGCGGGACAGCTTAACCTGCTGGGCGACCCGTTCCGCTTCCGGCCCCAGAACGTCAATCCGCTGGATGGTCAGGGCGATCCCGGCCGGGTGGCCCGACTGATTCGCTCGGGCGAACTGGGCAATCTGTTCAACGGCGTCGGCGCCGAGGCCGGCCGGCGCATCCAGCGCATCGCGGTAGAGGAGACCCGTCTCAAGATCCCGCTGCTGTTCGCCGCCGACATCATCCACGGCCTCTACACCGTCTTCCCGGTTCCGCTCGCCGAGGCCGCCGCCTTCGACGCCGACCTGGCCCGCCGCACCGCCCGCGCCGCTGCGCTCGAGGGCGCCGTGTCCGGCATTCACCAGAACTACGCCCCGATGATCGACGTGGCCCGCGACCAGCGCTGGGGCCGGGTGGTCGAGGGCGGGGGCGAGGACGTCCTGCTCAACCAGATTCTGGCCGAGGCCCGGGTGCGCGGCATCCAGGGCGACCATGGCCTGAACCACCCCGACGCCCTCGTCGCCACGCCCAAACATTTCATCGCCTATTCGGCGGCCCAGGGCGGGATGGAATACAACACCACCGATATGTCGGAGGCGACGCTGCGCGGGGTGTTCCTGCCGCCCTTCCAGACGGCGGTGAACGCCGGGGCCATGTCGGTGATGAGCGCCTTCAACGACCTGAACGGCGTGCCCACCTCGGGCAATCACCACATGCTGACCGAGGTTCTGCGCGACGAGCTGGATTTCGCCGGCTTCGTCGTTTCCGACTACACCTCCGAACAGGAGTTGATCGCCCACGGCTTCGCCGAGGACGGCCGTGACGCCGCCCGCATCGCCATCCTGGCCGGCGTCGACATGAGCATGGTCTCGGGCCTGTATCTTGAGCACCTGCCCGATCTGGTGGAAAAGGGCGATGTGCCCCTGGCCCGTCTCGACGAGGCGGTGCGCCGCGTCCTGACCGTCAAGGCCGCGCTGGGCCTGTTCGACGACCCCTATCGCGGCATGGACCCCGTGCGGGAAAAGGCCATCTGCGGCTCCCGCGCCCACTATGACCTGGCCCGCGAGGCCGGGGCCAAGTCCATCGTCCTGCTCAGGAACGACGGCGACCTGCTGCCGCTCAAACGCGAAGGCCAGAAGATCGCCCTGATCGGCCCCTTCGCCGACGACGTCGACAATGTCTTCGGTCCCTGGACCATCTGGGGCGACGAAAAGCACCGCATCTCGCTGGAGACCGGTTTCCGCGCCGCCATGACCGACCCGCAAGGTCTCGCGATCGCCCGCGGCTCCGACATCGAGGGCCCTCTGGCCGGAGGGATCGAGGCGGCGGTCGCCGCAGCCGAACGCGCGGATGTGGTCGTCCTGGCCATCGGCGAGGGCAGCCGCATGTCGGGCGAGGCCCAGGCCCGCACCGAGATCACCCTGCCGCCGGCGCAACAGGCCCTGGCCGAGGCCGTGGCCGCCACCGGCAAGCCCGTCGTCGTCCTGCTCCGGAACGGCCGGGCGCTGGAACTGTCGGGCGCCGTCAAGGACGCCCCGGCCATCGTCGTGTCGTGGTTCCTGGGCTCGGAGATGGGCCACAGCGTCGCCGATGTCCTGTTCGGCGCCCACTCCCCGTCCGGCCGCCTGCCGGTCAGCTTCCCGCACAAGTCGGGCCAGCAACCCTTCTCCTACGATCACAAGACCACCGGCCGACCCGCCGACCCGACCAAGGCCGTCGAGGAATATACGGCCCGCTATCGCGAGACGACCAACACCGCCCTCTATCCCTTCGGCCACGGCCTGACCTATGGCCGCCTCGCCTATTCGAGCCCGACCCTGTCGTCCGCCACAATGGCCTGGGACGGCGAGATCACTGCCTCCGTCGCTGTGTCAAACACAGGCCCTGTGGATGTGGTGGAGACCGTCCAGCTCTATGTCCGCGACCGCGTCGCCAGCCTGACCCAGCCCGGCCAGCGCCTGCGCGACTTCCGCAAGGTCGCCATCAAGGCCGGAGAGACCGTGACGGTCGCCTTCACCTTGAAACGCAGCCAGCTTGAGTTCATCGGCGCGAACGGGACCCTGACCGTTGAACCCGGCGCCTTTGACCTCTGGCTCGTCCCCTCGGCCCAGACCGGAACGCCGACGCGGTTCACCCTCACGCGATAGAACCTTCGGTCAGTGGGCGGCGGCCTGCGGCAGGTGATCCTTGTCGTGGCGGCCGACCCGGTCGATCAGGGTCTGCCCCGCCTGGTTCATGCCGATGACCGTGACCTCGGCGCCCTGACGGCGATAGCGGAAGACCACCTTGTCCACCGCCGCCACACCGGTCAGGTCCCACAGGTGCGCGCCGGTCATGTCGATCTCGACGCGGGTGGGGTGGCCGTGGTGTTCGAAGGCGGCGGCGAAGACATCGGCCGAGGCGAAGAACAGCTGACCGGTGACGCGGTAGCGCAGGACGCCCGCCTCCGGCGTCGGGATCTCCTCGACCACCACGGTCTTGCCGACCTTGCGCATGAAGAAGATGGCCGACAGGACCACGCCCAGCACCACCCCCTTCGACAGGTCATGGGTCAGGACGACGGTGGCGGTGGTGGCGACCATGACGATGGAGGACTGGACCGGGGTGGAGCGCAGCTTCAGCACCGAACCCCAGTCGAAGGTGCCGACCGAGACCATGATCATCACCGCCACCAGGGCCGCCATCGGGATGCGGGCGACCCAGTCCTGCAGCACCAGAATGAGGAACAGCAGGAACAGCCCGGCCCACAGGGTGGACAACCGGCCGCGCGCGCCACTGGTCACATTGATGATCGACTGGCCGATCATGGCGCAGCCGGCCATGCCGCCGAACAGGGACGAGGCGATGTTGGCGATGCCCTGACCGCGCGTCTCGCGATCCTTGTCCGACGGCGTGTCGGTGATGTCGTCCAGCAGGTTGGCGGTCAGCAGGCTCTCCAGCAGACCGACGAACGCCAGGGTCGCAGCGATCGGCCCGATGATGACCAGCGTCTCCCACGTCAGCGGCACGACCGGGATGTGGAACATCGGCAGGGTCGAGGGCATCTGACCCATGTCGCCGACGGTGCGGACATCCAGCCCGCTCCAGATCACGAAACCGCTCAGCAGGACGATGGCCACCAGCGGCGACGGCACGGCCTTCGTCAGGCGCGGCAGGCCGTAGATGATGATCAGGGCCGCCCCGACGAGGGCGAAGGTCTGCCAGTTGGCCCCGATCAGCTCGGGCATCTGGGCCAGGAAGATCAGGATGGCCAGTGAGTTGACGAAGCCGGTCATGACGCTGCGCGACACGAACCTGATGTACCGGCCCAGCCGGAACAGGCCGATGACGATCTGGAACACCCCGCACAGCAGGGAGGCGGCGAACAGATACTCGAGGCCGTGGTCGCGCACGAGGGTGACCATCAAGAGGGCCATGGCCCCGGTGGCCGCAGAGATCATCGCCGGCCGGCCGCCGACGAAGGCGATGGTCACGGCGATGATAAAGCTGGCGTACAGGCCCACCGCCGGATCGACCCCGGCGATGATGGAAAAGGCGATGGCCTCGGGGATCAGGGCCAGGGCCACAACGGTCCCGGCCAGCAGGTCGCGGCGAGGGTTGGCGAGCCATTGCTCGCGCGCGGAGGCGATGATGGACATGGGGTTCTTCGTGCGGGTGAGCCGCATCCCGCGGCTCGGGTTTCCTGACGGATCGGCGGTCAGGATAGCCACCCCCCTCCTGCGAACAGGGGCGGGTCCGATGTTTGACGCGCCCTCTTGCCCGCTGGGGCCGGGGGACACAAGGGCCGGCGTCCTTCGCCGAGGCCGCGAATGGACGCCAGACGGTTCCGCAGCCGCCGCTGGGCAAGATCGCCTGCGGATCGCCCGGACCGGTGAGTCGTCGCGAATCCTCTGCTAGACCCACCCCATGACCGCCCTTCGCGACGTCTTCATCACCGGCGCCGGCGCCTTCCTCCCGGGCGACCCGGTCGGCGTCGAGGCGATGGAGGACCATATCGGCCGCATCCATGGCCGCCCCTCCGCCGTTGGTCGCCGCGCCCTGCGCTGGAACGGCGTCGAGACCCGCCACTATGCCCTGACGCCGGACGGGACGCCGTTTCAGTCCAACGCCTCCATGGCGGCGAACGCTGTCCGGGCGGCCCTGGATGACGCGGGCCTCGGCCCCGACGACCTCGACCATCTGGCGACGGCGACGACCCAGGGCGACTATCTCGTCCCCGGCCACGCCTCGGCGGTCCATGCCGAACTGGCCTGTGGGCCGCTGGAGCTCGCCTCCTACCAGTCGGTCTGCGCCTCGGCCCTGATGGCGGCCAAGGGCGCCTGGCTGCAGGTCCGGGCGGGTGAGGCCCGGGTCGCCGCCGCCTCGGGCAGCGAGTTCTCGTCGCGCTGGTTCCGCCCCGGATTCTACGAGGGCACGGCCCTGGTCGACGACAAGGGGCGCGCCCGCATGGAGGCCGACTTCCTGCGCTTTACCCTGTCCGATGGCGCCGGCGCCGTGGTCATGGAGCCCCGCCCCCGGCCCGACGGACTGTCCCTGAAAATCGAGTGGATCGACCTGACCTCGCTGGCCGGCCGGTTCGACCCCTGTATGTGGGCCGGCTCCACCTTCGCCGACCGGGCGGACATGCTGAGCGCTTGGAGCCACGCCGGACCGCTGCCCGCCCACGCCTCGGGCGCGGTCGCCCTGTTGCAGGATTTCGAGCTTCTGAAGGTCGTCATCCGCGCCTGGATCGGCGTCTGGATGGACAAGGTGGATCAGGACCGCATCGACCCCGCCCGCGTCGACCACCTGCTGTGTCACTATTCGGCCCGGTCGCTGCGCCAGGACATCGTCTCGATCCTGGAGACCACCGGCGCCATGATCCCCGAGACGAAATGGTTCAGCAATCTGGCGACCGTCGGCAATGTGGGCTCCGCCTCGATCTGGGTCATGCTGGAGGCGTTCATGAAAAGCGGGCGGGCGAAGCGCGGCGAACGCCTCCTGCTCATCGTTCCCGAGAGCGGCCGCGCCATGGTCGGTTTCATGATGCTGGAGGTGGTGTAATGGCCGATGGACCCCCGCCCCACGATCAGGTCGCCGACACCCTGCGCAAACTGACCGTCGTCTTCACCGGGTTCGAACAGCGGCTGGAGGCCACGCCGCTGATCCGCAAATTGACGCGCGGCCGGTTCGAGATCGCCGACTACCACGCCTTCCTCATCAACCTCAGGCAACAGGTGAAGGACGGCGCCCTGTGGATGAGCCGCGCGGCCTCCCACATCGGCGAGGACCATCTGGAGCTGCGCTCGACCCTGATGCGCCATGCGGTGACCGAACACCGCGACTTCCGCCTGCTGGAGGCCGACTTCGTCGCAGCCGGCGGACAGCTCGACGCTATTCGCTCGGCCCCGAAGAACATCGGGTCCGAGGCTCTCTCGGCCTGGATGTTCCATCAGGCGTCGCAACCCGACCCCTTCGGCCTGCTGGGCGCCATGTTCGTGATCGAGGGGCTGGGATCGATCAAGGCCGCGCCCTGGGGCCGGCTGGTGAAGGCGAGGCTGAACCTGCCCGACGAGGCGGTTCGATTCCTGCTCTATCACGGCGAGAACGACGTCGAACATATGCAGGAGTTCCAGCAGATGCTGGCCATGGTCCTGCCTGACGAGGCCGTGGCCGAACGCATCGTCACCACCGCCCGCGTCACCGCCCGCCTCTATGCGCTGCAGATCGAGGAGATCACGGCATGACGTCCGCCTCGTCCCCCGGTCTCGCCGATCCGTTCGATCCGGCGCGCCACGATCCGGCGGATCCGGACCCGTGGCTGGCCCTGTACCTGGATCACAGCCTGCCGATCGACGAGGGCGCCAAGCGCGCCCTCCTGCTCGGCGCCCGCTCGTGGTCGCGGCGCTGGCTGTTTCCCGTCGCCCGGCCGGTGGTGCTCCTGTTCTTCTGTCTGGTGAAGGTGCTGCGCGCCCTCTCGCCTCGCCACCCCAATCTGAACGGCCTGCTGCACCGGACCATCCACTGGGGCCTGCGCACCTTCGCCACGCCCGAGGCCAACACCGTCATCCTGCGCCACTTTCACGTCGGCACGGAACTGACCGCCTTCGTGCGGATGAACTCCGGCGTCGCCGACAAGGTGCCGTCGCGTCCCCTGCGCCCCACCCGGCTCAGGGACATCGAGAACAACCTGTTCCTCGAACACGACCTGAACATCTTCAACTTCATCATCGAGCTGAACACCGCCCTGCGCGCCGAGGGACGGGATCTGACGCCGCCCCGCGACATCGACTTCTCGATGATCTCGGACGAATTCGTCCCGTTCGAGCCGTTTCCGCGCAAGGCCCTCAACCGCATCGACGTCCAGACGGCGGTGGAGTTCTATACCCCGGTCTATGCCCTGATGCTGCCGCGCGACGACTTTGTGCGCGCCTCCAACTCGCTGCAGCTGGACGAGGTCATGGCCATCTATATCGGCCGTATCCTCGGCTCCGACTACCACATGAGCTTCGTCAAGAACGGCCACCCTCTGGTCGCCCTGTCCACGCTCCAGTCCGGCTACCGGCTGATGATGCACGGTCTGGACTCAGAGGCCATGCATGGATGGCTGCGCGTCCTGAAACACCGCCAGGCGGCGGGCCTGCCGCTTGATCCCCGCAATACGGTGGGCGCCGCCCCGGGTTAGGCCGCCGGGGCTGATGCGGCCTCGGCCGCGACCGTCTTCCGGGCCCGTCCGCGTCCGAACCGATAGACCACGAAGGCGATGCCGCAGCCGACGATCAGGATGCCCGCCGTCAGCAGCGGCCGGAAGGTGAACCAGGCCAGGGCGATCGTGATCGTCCCCACCGTCAGCCCCAGCACAAAGCCGATCAGACCCGTCCCCATCCTCACGATCGTGCCGGCCAGGGGCAGGACGTCGGCCAGAACGCCCAGCGGCGCCAGGATCATGCCGAAGCCCGCGATCAGCACCATCAGGCCGATGCCGCGCACGATCCAGGTGAGGATCCTGTTGGCGTTCTGGGCGCCTTCGAACATCTCGGCCGCCGGCACGTCGCCGCTGGCGACCAGCAGGAATTCCTCGCCGTTCCGGGCCCGGTATGGCGCGAAACCCTCGCCGGTCTGACGGGCCACGACGCTGGTCTCGGCGGCCGGCGTCAGGGCGTAGGTTACCCGCAGATCGCCGATGGCGGGGCCCGCCGGCACGACGGCCGCCGCCTGGCCGGCGCCGGCGGCGTCGCCGGCTTCGGCGTCGGCCAGCGGCCGGTCCGAGAGCACGATCCGGTTCTGCACGATGGCCACATGCCGCCGCAGGCTCCCTGCCGCCTCGCGAACGGCCGGCAGGAGATCCGGCGACAGGGTCAGGTCCGCAGCGCCGTCGATCTGGCCGACGATGTCCTCTCCCAGACTGAAGGCGCCGAGCGTCGCATCCTCGGCCAGAAAGTCGGCGGCCTCGACATCGAACTCGGGATTGCGGTGACCGTTCGGCTCCGCAAACCCGTCCGAATTCTCGGCGGCGCCCGACCAGACCGGGGCGTAGCTATAGGTGGTCACCGTCTCCTCGCCGCCGCCCAGTTTGGTGCGGGTCTCGCTCTTCGAGGTCTCGCGCCACTGATACATCTCGACCTGACGGGCCAGGCGCACGCCGGTCCCGCTGACGCCGAAGGCCGGATCGGTCAGGGGGGCGGTCACCGCGACCGGACCCGAGACATGGACCAGCTTCTGGTCATTGGCCGGATCGACGGCTTCGGACCCGATGCTGGTGACGGTCGCCGCGCCTTCCGCCAGGCCCCGTGCGGTCTTGACCGCCCGGCCTTCATTCCAGAACAGCACCCCCACGCAGACGAAAATCAGCACGATCCCGATCAGCACGCCGCTGAAGGCGCCGCCGATACGCGAGAACCACGAGGTGCTGGTGGTGCGTGTGACCTGATCGTTCATTCTGTTCCCCCCCGGAACGCGACGCCCCTGACGGGCTGGCTTGGCGAACACCGTATCATGTCCACCGTGTCGTCATAAACGGCGACGCCTGGCCTGTCCCTGCCACTTGTATGGCAGGGGAAGGCGCGTCAAATCCCCCCATGACCGAACCCGCCACGCACCCTGCCCAGCCCGGCTGGCGCTTCTGGATCGACAGGGGCGGCACCTTCACCGACATCGTGGCGCGGGATCCGTCGGGAGAGGTCCGCACCGCCAAGCTTCTGTCCAGCAACCCCGAACACTATGCTGATGCGGCGGTCGAGGGGGTGCGACGTCTGACCGGATCGGGTCCGGGGCCCCTGCCTTCCGGTCTGGTCGAGGCGGTCCGCATGGGCACGACGGTCGCCACCAACGCCCTGCTGGAGCGCAAGGGCGAGCCGACCCTGCTGGCCATCACAGCGGGCTTCGGCGACGCCCTGCGCATCGGCTGGCAGAGCCGGCCCGACATTTTCGCCCGCCATGTCGTTCCGGTCCCGCCCCTGCATGACGCAGTCCTCGAGATCGAGGAACGGCTGGCCGTCGACGGCGACGTCGTCACCCCCCTGAACGCGGACAAGGCCCGCGCCGACCTGACCGCCGCCCGGGCTGCGGGGATCAAGGCCGTCGCCATCGTCCTGATGCACGGCTGGCGCTTCACCGACCACGAAATCCGACTGGCCGAGATCGCCGCGGCGGTCGGGTTCGAACAGATCTCCGTCAGTCACGAGGTCGGCGCCCTGATCAAGCTGATCGGGCGCGGCGACACGACAGTGGCCGACGCCTATCTGTCGCCTGTCCTGCGCGCCTATGTCGACCGGGTCGGGGCGGATCTGGGCGAGGCGACGCCCCTGCTGTTCATGCAGTCGAACGGCGGCCTGACCTCCGCCCACGCCTTCCGGGGCAAGGACGCCATCCTGTCCGGGCCGGCGGGCGGCGTGGTTGGCATGGCCGCCACCGCCCGCGACGCCGGCTTCGACCAGGTCATCGGCTTCGACATGGGCGGCACCTCCACCGACGTTTCCCACTATGCCGGCGAGTATGAGCGCACCTCGGACAGTGTCGTCGCCGGGGTCCGGCTGCGCGCCCCGATGCTGGCCATCGAGACGGTGGCGGCAGGGGGCGGCTCCATCTGCCGCTTCGACGGATCGCGCCTGAGGGTCGGTCCCGAAAGCGCCGGCGCCGTGCCGGGCCCCGCCGCCTACCGGCGCGGCGGCCCCCTGACGGTGACCGACTGCAACGTCCGGCTCGGCAAGTTGCACCCCGACCATTTCCCGCCGGTTTTCGGGCAGAAGGCGGATCAGCCGCTGGACGCCGATGCGGTCCACGCCGCTTTCGATGCCCTGGCGGCCGAGGTCACGGCCGTCACCGGCCGACCCGCGGACCCCCTCGACCTCGCCGAGGGCTTCATCGCCATCGCCGTCCAGCATATGGCCGAGGCGATCAAGACCATCTCCATCCAGCGCGGCCACGACGCTGCCCGCCACGTCCTCAACGCCTTCGGCGGCGCCGGAGGCCAGCACGCCTGCCTCGTCGCCGACGCCCTGGGCATGACCACCGTCATGCTGCATCCGCTGGCGGGCGTCCTCTCGGCCTATGGCATGGGTCTGGCGGATGTCCGGGCCCTGCGTCAGGAAACGGTCGGGGTCGCGCTTGACGACGGGCCGGTCGCCGCCCTGTCCGCCCGGGTCGAGGCCCTGACCCGGGCGGCCCTGGCCGGTCTCAGCGGACAGGGACCGGACGACATCGTCTCCACCGTCGCCCGCGCCGAGATCAAATACGCCGGGTCCGACACCGCCCTGATGGTTCCGTTCGGCGCGGCCGGCGCCATGCGCCGCGACTTCCAGACCGTTCACCGCCAGAGGTTCGGCTTCGTCGCCGGGCACGACCTGATCATCGATACCCTTCAGGTCGAGGCCATCGCCTCGCCTCGCGTGTCATGGGATGGCGCGACAGACCAGACGGCCCGAACGCCCGGACCTGCATCCGCCCATGCGGTGGAGGCGGAAAGCCGGGTCCGCGTCCGCATGGCCGGGGCCGACCACGACGCCCCCGTCTTCCGTCGCGAGACCCTGGCGCCCGGCGCCCGCATCGACGGCCCGGCCCTGATCTTCGAGGGCACAGGCGCCACGGTGGTTGAGCCCGGCTGGCGGGCCGAGGTCGATCCGGCCCTGACCCTGATCCTGACCCGCATCCGGCCGCTCGCGCCCCGCAAGGCCGTCGGCACGGAAGCCGACCCCATCCTGCTGGAGGTGTTCAACGCCCGCTTCATGGCCGCCGCCGAACAGATGGGCGAGGCCCTGCGCGCCACCGCATACTCTGTGAACATCAAGGAGCGGCTGGACTTCTCCTGCGCCGTCTTCGATGCGGGCGGCGCCCTGATCGCCAACGCCCCGCACATCCCGGTCCATCTCGGCTCGATGGGCGAGAGCATCGCCGCCGTGGTCCGGTCGCGCGGTGACGCAAGAGACGGTCGCGGCCTGCGGCGCGGCGACATCTATATGCTGAACGCCCCCTACAACGGCGGCACCCACCTGCCCGACATCACCGTCATCCTGCCGGTCTTCCTGGACGAGGACGCGGCGCCGGCCTTCTTCGTCGCCGCGCGCGGTCACCACGCCGACGTCGGCGGCCTGACCCCCGGCTCCATGCCCGCGACCTCCCGCACCGTCGAGGACGAGGGCGTCCTGATCGACGATGTGCTGCTGATCGACGAAGGCCGGCTGCTCGAGGAGCAGACCCGCGCCCTGTTCGCCTCGGGCCGCTGGCCCGCCCGCAACATCGACATGAACCTGGCCGATCTGAAGGCCCAGGTGGCGGCCTGCACCCGGGGCGCCGAGGAGCTTCATCTCATGGTCGCCGAGTTCGGCCGCCCGGTGGTCGAGGCCTATATGGGCCACGTCCAGTCGAACGCGGAGGAAGCGGTCCGCAGGGCCATCTCCGCCCTGAAGCCCGGGATGTTCGCCTGGGAGATGGATTCCGGCGCCCTCATCCGCGTTCGCATCGACGTCGACGCAGAGGCCCGCACCGCCGTGGTCGATTTCACCGGGACCAGCGCCCAGCTGGAGAGCAACTTCAACGCCCCCCTGTCGATCACCCGGGCGGCGACCCTCTATGTCTTCCGCACCCTGGTCGACGACGCGATTCCGCTGAACGAGGGCTGTCTGAGGCCGATCAGCCTGATCGTGCCGGAGGGGTCGATGCTGAACCCCCGCTATCCGGCCGCCGTGGTCGCCGGCAACGTCGAGACCTCACAGGCCGTCGTGGATACGCTCTACGGCGCCCTCGGCGTGCTCGCCGCCAGCCAGGGCACGATGAACAACTTCACCTTCGGCGACGCGACCCGACAGTACTACGAGACGATCGCCGGGGGCTCGGGCGCGGGGCCTGGTTTCAACGGCGGTTCGGCCGTCCAGACCCATATGACCAACAGCCGCCTGACTGACCCCGAGGTGCTGGAGACCCGCTTTCCCGTCCGGCTGGAGGAATTCTCGATCCGCCGCGACTCGGGCGGCGCCGGGCGGTGGCGAGGCGGCGACGGGACGGTGCGGCGGATGCGGTTTCTGGAGCCGATGACGGCCGCCATCCTGTCCAATCGCCGCCGCATCCCGCCCTTCGGCGTCGACGGGGGCGAGCCGGGCGCGGTCGGCCAGAACCGGATCGAACGCGTAGACGGGCAGATTGAGCAACTCGGCTCCACAGCCGGGACCGCCATGAACCCCGGCGACGTCTTCGTCATCGAGACCCCGGGCGGCGGGGGCTACGGGCGGACCAGCCCCCCCGAGTCCGTCACCCTCGGGCCTGACCCGAGGGCCGGACGTTCCGCCAACCATGCAGAGATGCAGGCGCGCGATGGCAGGACCGGCCTCATGTCAGGCGCAAAGCCCCTGACGGTCCGATCCCCGGGTCGAGCCCGGGGATGACGGAGAGGAGGAAGGCTACGAAAGCCCCTCCACCTGCCTCAGCCCCTCCCACAGGGCGATGCCGGCGCTGACCGACAGGTTCAGCGACCGCGTCTCGGGCCGAATCGGGATGAAGACCCGGGCGTCCGCCGCCGCATGGACGACATCGGGAACCCCGGCCGTCTCGCGACCGAACAGCAGCATATCGTCGCGCTCGAAACGGAAGGCGTCGAGGGTTTGGGCCCCCCGGGTCGTGAACAGCACCAGCCGTCCCGGACCCCGGTCCCGCTGGAACGCGTCCCAGTCGGAATGCCGCCGCATATGGCCCAGAGGCCCGTAGTCCAGCGCCGCCCGTTTCATGGCCCGGTCGCCGAAATCGAACCCGACCGGCTCGATCACGTGCAATTCCACGCCAAAACACGCGCCCAGACGGATACAGGCGCCGACGTTCTGAGGAATGTCCGGTTGAAAAAGGGCGAGCCGCATTCTAAGGCCCTCATACGCGCGACCCGGGGGTTTGTCGCGGCCTGAATTGCGAGTGTTTCGCAAGTGACTTCCGTCGCTTGGGAAAGTCCCGCAACTGACCGGCCGGATGTCCTTCGGGGGCTGCGAGAGCGAGACCCAACCGACGCGGCGACCCGGCTTCCCGGGGTCGGGGCGCGGACATTCAGAGGTGAGACTTGGCCGAACCGGTCGTGACAGCAGATGTGGGCCATGGGCCCGAGGGCGATCCCAACCGCCGCGACTTCATCCACATCGCGGCCGGCGCTGCGGCGGTCGGCGCAGGCGTCATGGTGGCATGGCCCCTGATCAACCAGATGAACCCCGCCGCCGACACCCTGGCTTTGTCGACGCTCGAGTTCGACACCTCCAAGGTCCAGGAAGGCCAGCAGGTCGTCATCACCTGGCAGGGCAAGCCGGTCTTCGTGCGCAACCGCACGGCCGCCGAGGTGGCCCGGGCCAAGGCCGACGACAACGCCTCCGGTCTGAAAGAACCCCAGACCGACGCCGAGCGGACCAAGCCCGGACACGAGAACATGCTGGTGGTCATCGGCTCCTGCACCCACCTGGGTTGCATTCCGACCTTCGGCACCGGTGATTTCGGCGGCTGGTTCTGCCCGTGCCACGGCTCCCACTACGATGTGGCCGGCCGTATCCGCAAAGGCCCCGCGCCCCTGAACCTCGTCGTGCCCGAGTACGAGTTCACGGCCGGCTCCACCATCAAGATCGGCTGAGGGCGACGACAGCGATGAGCGAACACGAATCCACCTACGTCCCGAAGACCGGCATCGAGAAGTGGCTCGATACGCGTCTTCCGATCATCCGTTTCGGCGCCGACTACATGTCGCTGCCGACGCCGCGTAACCTGAACTACTGGTACACCTTCGGCGCGATCCTGATGGTCTGCCTGGTCATCCAGATCATCACCGGCATCGTGCTGGCCATGCACTATACGCCCAACACGGGCCTGGCCTTCGCCTCGGTCGAGCGCATCATGCGCGACGTCAACGGCGGCTGGCTGATCCGCTATGTCCACGCCAACGGCGCCTCGATGTTCTTCATCGCCGTCTATGTCCACATGCTGCGCGGCCTCTACTACGGCTCGTACAAGGCGCCGCGCGAGATGATCTGGATCCTGGGCTGTGTGATCTTCTTCCTGATGATCGCCACGGCCTTCCTCGGCTACGTCCTGCCCTGGGGCCAGATGTCCTACTGGGGCGCCGAGGTCATCACCAATCTGATCGGGGCCATCCCGGTCATCGGCGAGCCCGTCCTGATCTGGCTGCGCGGCGGCCCGGCCATCGACAATGCGACGCTGAACCGCTTCTTCTCGCTGCACTACCTGCTGCCGTTCGTGATCTTCGGCGTGGTCGTGCTGCACCTGTGGGCCCTGCACACCGCCGGTCAGAACAATCCGGTCGGCATCCTGATCCCCAAGGACCGGACGGCCAAGGACACCCTGCCCTTCCACCCCTACTATACGGTCAAGGACGGCTTCGCCCTTCTGGTCTTCATGATGATGTTCGCCCTGTTCGTCTTCTTCATGCCGAACGCCCTGGGCCACGCCGACAACTACATCCCGGCCAATCCGCTGCAGACTCCGGCCCACATCGTGCCCGAATGGTACATGCTGCCCTTCTACGCCATCCTGCGCGCCATCCCTGACAAGTTCGGCGGCGTGGTGGCCATGTTCGGCGCCATCGGCGTGCTGTTCGTCCTGCCCTGGCTGGATACGTCCAAGGTCCGGTCGATGCGCTATCGTCCGACCATGAAGGTGTTCTTCGTGATCTTCGTCATCGTCGGCCTCGGCCTCGGCTGGTGCGGGGGTCAACTGCCCGACGCTCCGGTCATCGGTTCGTTCAAGACCTTCAACCTGATCGACGGCGACCTGAACTCCTTCCTGTGGCTGACCCGCTTCCTGACGGCCTACTATTTCGCCTTCTTCTTCATCATCATGCCGCTGGTGGGGCTGAAGGAAACGCCGTTGCCGATCCCGGCCACCATCTCCGACCCGGTCCTGACCGGCGCCGCTGCGATCCCGCAGGCGGCCCCCGCCCAAGCCGAAAAGAAGGGCTGAGCGCGATGACGCTTTCCATCTCCAAGACCCTCAAACGCTCGGTCGTCGCCATTGCGGCCGTCGCCGGCCTGGCCTTTGCCGCCTCCCCGGCCCTGGCCTCCGGCGGCGCCCACAAGCTGAAGGACGGCGGTTTCTCGTTCGACGGTCCCTTCGGCACCTTCGACCAGGGCCAGCTGCAGCGCGGCTACAAGGTCTATCGCGAGGTCTGCGCCGCCTGCCACTCGATGAACCTGCTGCATTTCCGCGACCTGGGCATCAAGGGCGGGCCCTTCTACGACGAGCACGCCGCTAACCCGGCCGAGAACCGCTTCGTCAAGGCGATCGCGGCCGAGTTCCAGATCGGTGATATCGACACAGAGACGGGCGAGACCTTGCAACGGCCCGGCATCGCGGCCGACAAGTTCCCGGCGCCCTATCCCAACGCCACGGCCGGCGCGGCGGCCAACGGCGGCGCCAACCCGCCCGACCTGTCGGTCATGGCCAAGGCCCGTCACGGCGGGGCCGACTACATCTACTCCCTGCTGACGGGCTATGACACGCCGCCCGCCGAGTTGAAGATGACCTCGACCCAGCACTACAACGCCTATATGGCCGGCGATCTGACGCCCTTCATGCCGGCCGGGGCCCACGTTCCGCCGGGCGGCTTCATCGCCATGCCCAACCCGCTGGCCAGCGACGGCCTCGTCACCTACGACGACGGAAACCAGGCCACGCGCAGCCAGATGGCCAAGGACGTTTCCGCCTTCATCGCCTGGGCGTCCGAGCCGCACGCCGTTGAGCGCAAACAGGCCGGTTTTGGCGTCCTGCTGTTCCTCGCCCTGTTCGCCGGTCTGACCTACGCCAGCTACCGCCGCATCTGGGCCGGCATCGCCCACTAGGCGCGACACCGGGTCACAGACCATCAGCCCGCTCCGGTCCGCCGGGGCGGGCTTTTTCTTTGCTCCCGCCGTCGATCAGCCTTTAGGGTCGCGACAGTGTCCGTCTCCGGAGTCCCCATGCGCATCGTCCCGTCCCACGCCGTCCTCGCCGCCGCCCTGATGCTCGCCGGTCCCGCCCTGGCCCAGAGCCCGAGCCCGAGCCCGGCCTTCAGCGCCGAACGCCTGTCCGAGGACATCCGCATCCTGTCGGCCGATGATTTCGAGGGACGCGGCATCGCCACTCCGGCGGAGCAGAAGGTCATCGACTATCTCTCCAAAGGCTATGCGGCGGCCGGCTTCGAGGCCGGCGGCGACCCGCAGGCCGACGGATCGCGCCTGTGGACCCAGGCCGTCGGACTGAACCGCTTCCAGGTCTCCAACGCCCGCGCCGGCCTCAAGGTCGGCGACTGGACCCAGCCCCTGACGCAGGGCGAGCAGATCGTCATCTCCACCCGCCTGCCCGGCCAGACCGACGCGACCCATGTCATGCTGAAGGACACGCCGCTGGTCTTCGTCGGCTACGGCATCGATGCGCCCGAGCGGCAGTGGGACGACTTCAAGGACGTCGACGTCCGCGGCAAGATCCTCGTCGTTCTGGTCAATGACGCCGACTTTGAAGACCCTTCGCTCGACACCTTCGGCGGCGCCGCCATGACCTACTACGGCCGCTGGACCTACAAGTACGAGGAGGCCGCCCGTCAGGGCGCCGCCGGGGTGCTGATCGTCCACGAGGACCGCCCCGCCTCCTATGGCTGGGGCACGGTCAGGAACTCCTGGACCGCGCCCCAGTTCGACATCGTCCGCGCCGATCCGGCGAAGGAGCGCGTGCCGGTCGAGGCCTGGATCCAGCGCGACGTCGCCGTCCAGTTGTTCCAGCAGGCGGGTCTGGATTTCGAGGCCCTGAAGCGTCAGGCCCGCAGCCGCGACTTCCGCCCCGTCGAACTGCCGGGGGCGACCTTCTCGGGCATGTATGACCTGGCCTCCAGCAGGATCGAGACCCACAATGTCGTCGCCCGCCTGCCGGGGGCGACCCGGCCGGACGAGACCGTCCTGTTCACCGGCCACTGGGACCACATCGGGGTCGGGACGCCCGACGCCAATGGCGACGCCATCTTCAACGGGGCGGTCGACAACGCCTCGGGCACCGCCGGCCTGCTGGAACTGGCCCGCGCCTTCGCCGCCGCCCCGCGCACCGCCCGCTCGATCGTCATGATCTCCTTCACCGGCGAGGAAAGCGGCCTGCTGGGTTCGGAGTTTTACGCCGCCAACCCCCTCTATCCGCTGGCGACCACGGCGGGCGGCGTGAATATGGACTCGGCCAACATCTATGGCCGGACGACCGGCTTCAGCATCGTCGGCTTCGGACATTCCGAACTGGACGAGCGGACCAGCGCCGCGGTCGAGGCCCAGGGCCGGGTCGTCACCCCCGACGGCGGCGCCCCGGCCGGGATCTATTTCCGCTCGGACCACTTCCCGCTGGCCAAGCGCGGCGTGCCGATGGCTTACGGCGCCTCGGCCGGCGACTTCCGCGACGAGCCTCTGGCGGCCCGCAACGCCGCCCGCGACGACTACCGAGCCCGCCGCTACCATCAGGCCGACGACGAATGGTCGGCCGACTGGGACTACAGCGGCCAGATCGAGGATCTGACGGTCTATTATCAGGTCGGCCGCGCCCTCGCCGACAGCCGCGACTGGCCCGAATGGAAGCCCGGCTCCGAGTTCGGCCCCGCCCGAGCCCCGACCGCCGACCAGCGCAAGGGGGACTGAGGTCAAGGTCTCCTCCCCATTCGCCAGGCGGCGAACAGGGAGGAGACGCGTCAGCCGCTCTGGCCTCCCGCCCGCATCGGTGACACAACCCGCCGATGCCTCCCGACTCGTTCGCAATCGCTGCAAACCCCGCCCCCGGGCTGGACCAGGCGCGCGCGATCCTGTCCCGCCTCTGGGGCCACGCCGACTTTCGGGGCCTGCAGTCACAGGTCGTCGCAGAGATCATGGCCGGGCGCGACGTCCTGGCCGTCCTGCCCACCGGCGGCGGCAAGTCGGTCTGCTACCAGATCCCCGCCATCCTGCGCCCCGGCCTCGGCCTGGTCGTCTCCCCCCTGATCGCCCTGATGGCCGATCAGGTCGAGGCGCTGAAGCAGCTCGGCGTGCGGGCCGCCCGGCTCGATTCCGGCCTGTCGATGGACGAGAGGTCCGCGGTGTTTCGCGCCGCGCGCGAGGGCGAACTGGACCTGCTCTATGTCTCGCCCGAAGGCCTGGCCCAGCCGCATCTGATCGACCGGTTGCATGAGCTGCCGCTCAGCCTGATCGCCATCGACGAGGCCCACTGCGTTTCCCAGTGGGGGCACGACTTCCGGCCCGACTACCGGACGCTCGGACGCCTGTCCGAGCTGTTCCCTGGCGTGCCCCGCATCGCCGTCACGGCCACCGCCGACGCCCGGACGCGTGAGGACATCGTTCGCTCCCTGCGGCTGGAGAGCGCCGCCGTCTTCGTCGACAGTTTCGCCCGGCCGAACCTGCAGCTTTCGGCCGTCCGCAAGGAGAGCGCCTCGCGCGCCCGGACCGACGCCGCCGTCATCGAACTGGTGCGCCAGCGACGGGGCAAGTCGGGCGTGGTCTATTGCGGCAGCCGCGACGGCTGCGAACGCGTCGCCGACGCCCTGTCCGCCGCCGGGGTCAACGCCATCGCCTATCACGCCGGCATGGACGCCCGGGCCCGCGACCGCCGCCTCGAACGCTTCCTCGCCGAGGACGGGGCGGTGATGGTGGCGACCATCGCCTTCGGCATGGGGGTCGACAAGGCCGACGTCCGCTTCGTCATCCACGCCGATCCGCCCGGATCGCTGGAGGCCTACTGGCAGGAGATCGGCCGGGCCGGCCGCGACGGCGAACCGGCCGAGGGGATCACCCTGTACGGCCCCTCCGACATCGCCTGGTCCCTGCGCCGGCTCGAGGGCCGCCCCATGGCCGAGGAGGTCAAGGCCGTCCAGACCGCCAAGGTCCGCCGCCTGTTCGCCATGCTGGACGGGGCCGTCTGTCGCCCCCAGGCCGTCCGCCGGTATTTCGGGGAGATCGACGCCGATGTCTGCGGCGTCTGCGACGTGTGCAGCGATCCCCCGCCCCTCTATGACGCCACGGTCCCGGCCCAGAAGGCCCTGGCCGCCGTCCAGCGTCTGGGTGGCCAGTTTGGCCGGGGCCGGGTCGTCGACCACCTGCTGGGCAAGACGAAGGAGGTCCAGCCGTGGGAGACCGCCCTGTCCACCTGGGGCATCGGCAAGGACACCTCGCCCAACGGCTGGCGCGACATCATCGACCACCTTCTGTTTGAGGGCCTGCTGCTGGAGGACCCCAACGACGGCAAGCCCCTGGTCGGTCTGGGCGACGCCGAGGCCGTACGCGCTGTCTATCGGGGGATGCGCCCCATCGAGGTCCGCCGCGTCCCCGCCGGCTTCGACGCCTCGACCCGGTCAGGCAATCCGAGGAACCGCGCCCGCAACGACCGCAACGCCGCCGTCGAGGCGCTGGACGCCGACGTCCGCGCCCGGTTCGATGTCCTGCGCAACTGGCGCCGCGACCGGGCCAGCGAGCAGCATGTCCCGCCCTATGTGATCTTTCAGGACAAGACCCTGCTGGAAATCGCCCTGGCCGAGCCCGGTTCGCTGGAGGCGCTGGGCCGTATCTCCGGCGTGGGCCAGTCGAAACTGGACCGCTATGGCAAGGGCGTTCTGGAGGCCCTCGCCGCCGGTCGCGACGCCCAATAGCCCCTGGACGTTTGCGGGCCTCCGCCGATCAGTGCGCCCCGGCGGTCAGAACGACCCCGACCAGAATCGCCGCCCAGTGGACCCCGGCGGCGGCGACGACATGGCCGTGCCAGATGGCGCGGAAATACTTCAGCCGCTTCTGCACATAGAACAGAACGCCGGTCGTATAGACCAGCCCGCCGATGGCCAGCAGCAGCATCGCCACCCAGGACACACTGGCCAGCATCGGCTTGATGGCGATCAGCACCAGCCAGCCCAGCGCCAGATAGAGGACGATCCAGAATTTGCGTCCCAGCCCCGGCAGGAACAGCTTCCCGAGCGCCCCCAGCCCGCCGATGGTCCAGACCGCCGTGGTCATGGCCCAGGACCAGACCCCGTCCAGGTTGTGGGTGGTGAAGGGGGTGTAGGACCCCGCGATCATCAGGAAGATGCCGGCGTGGTCCAGCCGGCGCAGCACCGGCTGCCACTCGGGTTTTGCGAAGTTGTAGGCGGTCGAGAAGCCGAGCATGGCCAGCAGGCCCGCCGCATAGACCATCAGACCGGCGATCAATCCGACATCGCCGCGCGACACCGCCAGACCCAGCAATACGCCGCCGCCGAACAGGGCCAGCACCAGTCCGGTCAGATGCACGATCAGGTCGGCGATGCGGGCGCCGGGAGTGGGATAGTGGCGGGAAAGGTCGATCCCTGGAATGTTCATCGGAGCAGTCCGGACGCAACGGCGAAGTCGTGAAGCCTAGTCTAGCCTCGTGACCTGATCATGTCACCGGGGCGCCCCTACGGCATCGTCGGGGACGGCTGGCCGCAGCAGGGGCAGACCGCGACAGGCCTCCCGAAGACCGCTTCCAGCCGCCCGGGCGTCAGGCCCTCGCGGGGGTCCAGCTCCACCGGCGGCCGGGCCAGCAGCAACAGCCTGTCGGCGCGCGCGGCGAGGCTCAGGTCGTGGGTGGCGATGACGACGATCCGGCCGGCGGGGGCGCGGGCCGACGATGAGGCGAGATCGAACAGGGCCTCGGCCACGCGCGCTGAATGGACGGGATCGAGCAGGGCGGTCGGCTCGTCGACCAGACAGACGGCGGCGTCCTGGACCGTCAGTCGCGCCATCAGGACCAGTTGCTGCTGGCCGCTGGACAGGGTGTCGAAGGACCGGTAGGCCAGCCCCTCCAGACCCAGTCGATCCAGGACCTCAAGCGCGGCCGCCCGGTCGGCGGCCGAAAGGGCGAGGGCCCACCGGCGGCGGGCGGCCCGGCCCAGCGCCACCATCGTGAGCACCTCCAGCCCGCTCTGGACGGACCCCGGGGGCGGCAACCAGGCCACCGGGCCGGGACTGTAGAGTCGACCGGCCCGCGGACGGCGCAGACCCGCCAGCACGCGCAACAGGCTGGACTTGCCCGCTCCGTTCGGCCCCACGATGGCGAGGCTGCGGCCGGGCGCGACCTCCAGCGAGACGGGTCCGAGACGGAACGCCCCCTCCCCCGCCACAAGACCCTCCAGACGCAGCGCCTCCCCCCCGGCCCCGGTCAATCCGGCGCTCATGTCCGGTCCCGCGAGGTCAGGACGAACAGGACCAGAAAAGCGGGCGCGCCGAGGGCGGCGGCGATCAGGCCGACGGGCAGTTCTGCGGGTCCGGCCAGCATCGTCAGCCGGTCGATCAGCAGGGCCGCCACAGCGCCGGTCAACAGACTGACCGGCAGCAGCCTGCCCGCCGACGGGCCGACCATCAGCCGGGCGGCGTGGGGCGCCAGAAGGCCGATCCACCCCACCACGCCCGCGATCGACACCGCCGCCGAGGTCAACAGCGCCGCCGCCGCGACCCCGACCAGCCTCAGCGGTCCGGCGGGCAGGCCGAGGGCGCGCGCCTGATCGTCTCCCAGCGACAGGGCGTCGAGGCGGAAGCCGAGCCCGAACAGGATCGCCAGGCCCAGACCGGCGGGCGTTAGGGCGATCAGGGCCTCGCGTCCGTCGGCCCGCGAGAAGGCCCCCAGCAGCCAGTAGGTGACGCCCGGAAGCTGGCTGTAGGGATCGGCGAGGATCACCACCAGGGCCAGTCCCGCCGAGGCCAGGGCCCCGACCACGATCCCGCACAGCACCAGGGCCAGACGCGGGTCGGCCGCGCGGGCCATCGCCGCACAGCCCACGGCCAGCCCCGCCGCAGCCAGACCGCCCGCGAACGCCGCGGCCTGCACCATGAGGGCCGCCGCCCCGGCCAGCAGGGCGATCGCCGCGCCCAGCCCGGCCCCGGACGACACGCCCAGCAGGTCCGGCGCCGCCAGAGGATTGCGGAACAGGGTCTGGAAGGCCGCGCCCGAGACGGCCAGACCCCCGCCGACGATCAGGGCGGTCAGGACGCGCGGGCCGCGCAGACCCAGGGCCAGTGCGGCGGTCTCCGACCCCCGGCCGAACAGGGCGGCGACCAGATCGGGCACGCTGACTTCCAGCGGCCCGGTGGCCAGGGACGCCAGAGACAGGGCTGCCGTGGCCAGCGCCAGTCCCGCCGCGACACCCGCAAACCGGACCTGGCCCCCGGAGGCGCGGGCGGCGCTCATGCGATCCGTCGCGGGGTCAGGGCGGCCATCTGCGCCCGGTCCGGCGTTCGCCCGAACAGCAGGGCGACCAGTTCGGCCAGACGCTGCGGGCTGGCGCCCGACAGGGCCGCACACCCCATCAGCCGATTGATCGACGGCGGCCGGTCTATCCAGCCGAACGGCCGGTCGGGCATCAGCAACAGGTCCCGACGACGCCCGTCACGCCGCCGGCGCCAGACCGGGTCCTGCGCGGCCGCCCCGGCGAAGCCGCTATCGAGGGTGACCACGATCTCGGGGTCCCAGGCCGCGACCTGTTCGCGCGACACCCGGCCCAGTTCGCCCCCTCCGACCGCGACATTGGTCCAGCCGGCGCCCGTCATGACCTGGACCGCCAGGGCGTCGCCGAAGGCGGTCTCCAGACCGTCGCCGCCGCGCGCATAATAGAACCTCGGGCCGGACCCGGGCGGACGGCGCCATCCGGACAGGACGGTGCGCGCCTGATCCGCCAGCCGCGCTCCGCGCTCGACTGCGCCGAGCAGTCGTCCGGCCTCGGCGAGGGCGTCCGGCGTCCGCTCCAGGGCGCCGTCGATCAGGCGATAGTCGACCGACAGCCGCCGCCGCACCTGTTCCGCCATGGCCCGGTAGGCGGGGTCGAGGTCGCCATAGTCGAGAACCAGGGACGGCTCCAGCGCCGCCACCGCCTCCAGACCCGCCGGCCGCCCTCCGGACGCCAGGGCGCCCGTCTCGGCCAGGGTCGCCGCTCCGGGGCCCATCAGATCCAGCGCGACGGATGCTGGCCGGCGGGGCCAGCCGATCAGCCGCCCGGGGGCCAGGGCCCAGATCAGGAGGGCCGCAGGCTGGCCCGCCGCGAAGACGTCGCGATGCGGCGACGCGGCGGTCCGGGGCGCACAGGCCGCCAGGGCGAAGCCGGCCCCGGCCAGGATCAGGCTCCGACGTTCCAGCCCCATCGCCTCAACCCGCCCTGCGCCGCTTGCCGAGACCCAGCAGGCCGGGCCAACCGCCGGAGGTCAGCAGGGCGACGTCAAGCAGGGCCAGAGGCAGGGGGCTGGACGCCGGGGCGGCGATGAAGCGGGCGCGCCATTCGGGAAAGAACTTGGCCTTGTAGGCGCGCAGGCCCTGGAAGCCGTAGAGGGCGCCGCCCTCCTCGAACACCAGGGCGCCGACGCGGGCGAAGACCGGCGCCAGACGGCGATCTTCCAGACCGGCGAGGGGCGCCATGCCCAGATCGAAGTCGCTGTAGCCCTGGGCGCCCGCCCACTGGATGGCGCGGATGAACAGATAGTCCATGACGCCGTGCGGGGCGTCCGGCGTATGGCGCATCAGGTCGACGGCGATCTCGCCCGGCTGACCCGCGCCCGGCAGGAGATTGGCGAAGGCGACGATTCGCGAAGGTCCGCCGTCGGCCGACACCCGCACCACGGCCAGGGGCGTCAGGTCCAGATAGTCCAGATCGAACCGGCCCATGGAGAAGGCCTTTTCGTCGCCGGTGTGCCCGGCCAGCCAGGCGTCCGAGACGGCGCGCAGCGGTTCCGCCAGGGCCGTGGCCGAGCCGGGCGGCAGGACCTCGAACGAGGCCCCCTCCCGCTCCGCCCGGTTGACGGCGGTCCGCAGGTTCTGTCGCGCCTTGCCCTCCAGGGTGAAGTCCTCGACCGGCACCACGGCCGTCTCCCCGACCTTGCGCACCGCCAGCCCCAGGGTGGCGATATCGCCCAGAAGCTCTTCGCTGATCGAATAGAAGACCGCCGCCCCGCCCCATGAATCCGCCAGCTCGGCAAAGGCCCACAACAGATCGCACCGTTCCGAAACCAGACCGACCGGCTCGCCCATGGCGATCCATCGCCGGCCCCGCACCCGGTAGGCGAGGAAGCTGGCGCCCGACGGACTGAACAACAGGGCCTTGTCGCCCAGCGCCGCCAGCCAGGCCTCGGGGGTCGCCCGGTCAGCCGCCGCCAGGGCCTCCAGCGCCCGCGCGCGGTCTTCGGGACTGGCCGGACGGTGTCGCCCGGCGCCGGGGGCCGAGAGCAGCGACACCGCCGCTACCGCCAGGGCGAGAATGGACAGAACGGCCGCCGCCCGGATGAAGCCTGATGCCTCCCGGTCGGTCAGCAGGCTCCACCACAGCTCGTCGGTGTATTCGACGTCCCGCCAGGCAAAGAACCCCAGCCACAGCGCCGCCGCCACCGAACAGACCAGCAGGGCCAGCCAGCCGGGCCGCAGGGGCTCCAGCAGGCGCGAGCGCCTGTTGAAGGCGAACCGGCAGGGAATGAGCAGGGCGGCGACAAAGGCCAGCACGCCGGCCTCCTCCCAGTCCAGTCCTTTCAGCAAGGAGAAGACGGCCCCGGCGATGAGCGTAACCAGGGCGGCCCAGTAGGCCCCCTGACGCCGGCGCCACAGACCGGCCGACAACAGCAACAGCAGAAAACCGACCACGCTGGCCGCGAAATGGGACAGGTCGATCAACAGCGGCGTGACCGAACCCGCCAGGGTCCTGAGCCGGTATCCGAACGCCGGGGTCACGGCGGAGACGGTCATTGCCGCCCCGACGGCGAACACAGCCACGGCGAAGATTTGCGGCGTCGCCTCAGCCGCCAGCGCCGCGAGGCGCAGCGCCACGCCGCGTGTTTTGACCTTGGGGATGCTCATTGTGGCCGCCGATAGCATGAATCGGGCAATCGGGGCGGCTCCGGGGTCATTTCTGGGCGCGCGAAACAATCGAAAATGGGGGGTGTTGTTTTGTCAGGCGGCGCCCCGGCCGTCCCGAAATGGAAACGATCATGTTTGCAAGAACTGCCTTTCTGACCGGCGCCGCCGTGCTTGTTCTCGGTTCCGCCCCGGCCTTCGCCCAGGACGCCATGACCCAGACGCCGCCCCCGGCCTCGCAAGCCGGCCAGCCTGCGGCCGCCGCCCCCGCTCCGGGCACAATGCAGATCCAGCCCGGCTCCGAGGTCAAGGGCTCGGACGGCATGGTGCTGGGCAAGCTCGAGGGCGTTCACACCGTCGATGGCGCCCAGGAACTGAAGGTTCGCGGCTCGGACGGCGTTCTGCGCGGCGTGCCGCTGGGCGGATTGAAGCCGGACGGCGCGGGCATTGCGGTCGCCTGGACCAGGCCCGAGTTTGAAGCCGCAGCCCCGATCAGCGAACCGGCGCCTGCTCCCGACGCCGTCACACCGCCGGCGACCGATGGCGCAATGACGGACGGCACTGACGCCGATGCTCCGTCCGAGCCCGCCTCGCCCCCGGTTTCGCCCCAGGCCTGACTGCCGGACGCGATCTGACGCCACAAAAAAGGGGCGGCCCGACGGGCCGCCCCTTTCGTCTGTTCGCCGAAGCGATCAGCGCCTTTTGACGAGACCCAGAAGGAACAGCAGCAGGCAGGCGCCGCCGAAGGCCACGATCAACGTCACCAGGTTGAAACCGCCGACGGGAATGCCGAGAAGATTGCCGGCGATAAAGCCGCCCAGCAGGGCGCCGACGACGCCGACGATAAGATTTGTCACCAGGCCGTGATTGCGACCCATGACTTTTTCAGCCAGCCAGCCGGCGACGATGCCGATGACGATCCAGCCAATGATACCGAGACCCATTTTCTATTCTCCAGAAGCTCAAGCTCTGGGCAAAGAATGCTGTAGAGAGCGGGTGGTTGCGACAACCTTTGCATTTGTTGATGATGGCTCGCGCGACAGGCGAATGCGGCACGGGGCTTGCGGCGATCAGGGCGAGCCGTTCCATTTCGGGACGGCCCGCCATTTGAGGGGAACTGGGGCCATGGCCACCGACATCGATCTCCACCTGGGTCGCCGCCTGCGCCGCCGTCGCCGGCTGCTGGGCCTGACCCAGCAACAGCTCGCGCTTCAGGTCGGGATCCGCTTTCAGCAGATCCAGAAATATGAATGCGGCGCCAACCGCATCTCGGCCGCCCGCCTGTGGCAACTGGCCGAGGCGCTGGAATCCCCGGTCAACTATTTCTATGACGGCCTGACCGAGGCGATGGAGCGCAGCGAGGGCGCCAACGGCGGGGCCGGTGAAATGTTCTCCCGCAAGGAGACCATGGACCTCATCCAGGCCTATTATCAGCTGGGCGAGCGTCCGCGACGCCGTCTGCTGGATCTGGCCAAGTCGCTGCACGGCGACGGCGACGTCGCCAACTGATCCACCCCGGATCGTCTGACGATCTGGATGGCTCCACGGCGGGGCGTGTAGTATCCCGCCGTCCATGACCGAATACGAAGCCTTTGCCGTCGAACTGGCCCATGCCGCCGCCGCCGTCACCCTGCCGTTTTTCCGGGGGGTCTACGCCGAGGAGGACAAGGGCGGCGCGGCGGGCTTCGATCCGGTCACCCAGGCCGACCGGGAGGCCGAGGCGGCGATCCGGCGCCTGATCTCCGCACGCTATCCCGACCACGGCGTCGTCGGCGAGGAATATGGCGAGGACCGGCCGGACGCCGAACAGGTCTGGGTGCTGGACCCGATCGACGGCACCCGCGCCTTCATCGCCGGCCTGCCGTTGTGGACGACCCTGATCGCCCTGCGTCGCGGGGGCCGGCCCGAGGTTGGCGTCATCGCCCAGCCCTATCTCGACGAGATTTTTCTCGGCGGCCCGTCGGGCGCCGTGCTGATCGGCCGGGGCGAAACACGCCCCATCAGGGTCCGCGCCTGCAACACCCTGACGGATGCGGTCATCTCCACCACCGATCCCGACATCTTCACCGGTTCCGAACGGGGGGCCTGGACCCAGGTCAGGGCGACCGCCCGTCTCGCCCGGCTCGGGTGCGACGCCTATGCCTATGCCATGCTCGCGGCCGGTCGCATCGACCTGGTGGTCGAGGCTGGTCTGAAACCGTGGGACTGGTCCGCCCTTGTTCCCGTCATTGAGGCCGCCGGCGGGGCGGTGACCAACTGGCGCGGCGAGGCGCCGGACGACACGGGCCAGATTCTGGCCGTCGGCGATGTCGCCATCCGCGAACAGGCGCTTGTGACCCTGCGACGAGCCGCCCTCTAGACCAATACTGGAGCGACATCCGGGCCGCGCTGGACGGCGTCCAACGCGACCGGTTTCTGTTTTCAGGCGGTCTGCTGGTCCCGTTCGTCCGGCGCCGCGGGAACGGCCGCCGCGCCCTTGCCGATCGGGGCCAGATCCTCGATCGGGGAGACATAGTCCGCCAGGGCGTCGAACTCCGCCAGGAAGACGGCGCGCTTGTCGTCCGTCTCCATGATCACCTCGTGTTTGGCGTCCTGTACCTCGACATAGCGTCCCCGGCCAAGGCGACGGGCAGCCCATCGATTGGTCTGTTTCCACACCCGGTCATCATCCCCCGCCTGCACGATAGTCGTCGGAATCTTGACAGATTTCAGGGCCTTGACCTTGAGCGAACGTTCACCGGCGTCGAGGGCGAAATTCAGCCACCCCCAGGTCGGCCCCCCGACCGCCAGGTGCGGACAGGCATAGAGCTGCTGACGCCACAGTTCATAGCGGCTCTCGTCCGTGGTCAGGGCGTCCTTCTCGAAGGTGTGATCGAAGGGGTCGTCCGGATTGTCGAGCAGAAACTCGCCGGCCCGGCCATGACGAATGTTCCACCGCACAGCCAATTTGACGGACCACATCGATCGGTTGTCGGTCTTGATCCGCAGCATCGGCCCGGACAGCAGGGCGCCGGAAAACCGGGTTTCCCCGGCCTCCAGCGTCAACAGGTTCAGGGCGGCGCCCATCGAGTGGCCGACCATGACCCAGGGGCGGGGCGCCCGCGCCTCATAGGCGTCCATCAGCCGGGCGTAGTCGTCCAGAAACTCCTCGACCGCCCGGGCATGGCCCTTCAGCCGGTCCGGCAACAACCGCGCCGACAGGCCCTGACCCCGCCAGTCGTGAGCCAGAACGCACCAGCCGCGGGCGAGGAAATTGCCGATGAGCTCGAAATATTTCTCGATCGGTTCGGTGCGGCCGGGGCTGAGCACCACCGTGCCGCGCGGGCGGGCTGCCCCCGTGGGGGTCCAGAAGGCCGCGCGCAGACGCAGACCGCCGGCGCCCCGGAACCAGTCGCCCTGGCCGCCCGGCGGCGAGGCGGCGCCCGGAACTCCCATCAGGGGGGCATTGGCGGCAAAGGCGGCGGCGCGGTTCACTCGGGCTTCCTGAACTTCAAGGTCATGCGATCGCTCTCGCCGATCGCGTCATAGCGGCTGCGGTCGAAAGCGGGATTCGGGGCTTCTCCGCGCGGGGCCGTCAAACTCTGCGGGGGCAGGGTCTCGACGCCGAACGGATGATCCCTGGTATCTGTTTCGTTCGCGTTGATTTCCGAGGCGGCCTCAAAAACAAAACCGGCCTCGGCCGCCAGCTGGCGCACGAAGGCCTCCTGTACATAGCCGTTGGCGGCGGCCGGGTCCTGGTCCTCTTCCGGCGCCAGGCGATGTTGCTCGACGCCCAGCACCCCGCCGGGGCGAAGGGCGGCGAAGGCGTCCCTGAAGGCCTTTTCGACGATCCCCGCCGCCATCCATGCATGGATGCTGCGCATGAACAGGACCAGATCGGCCGAGCCGGCCGGCGCCACGGGGCCTGTCCCCATGCCGAAGGCGCTGAATTTCATCTCGCCATACAACTTCTTGTCCGCCGTGAACCGCTGCTCGTAGGCGGCCATCAGAGACGCCTGGTCCTTGTCGGCGCCCGGCCCCGTCGGGAAGCCGGCGGCATAGTAGACTCCGCCCCCGCGCGCCAGATAGGGCGCCAGGATCTCGGTGTACCACCCACTGCCGGGCCAGAATTCGACAACCGTCATTCTGGGCTGCAGATCGAAGAAACGCAGGGTCTCCATCGGATGCCGCCAGACGTCCCGGGGACGATCCGCCGCGCGCCAGGAGCCCTCGACCGCCCATTCCAGTGATCCCTCGGGCGGACCGGTCGGCAGTTCGGGTTCCGCCTCGGGCGCAGGCTTCGGCTTCCGGTCGCACGCGGCCAGACCTGAGGACAGGGCGGCCGAGGCGACCGCGCCGATCAACAGCGCGCGGCGCGACGCGATCATGCTTCAGCCCTCACAGACCGGTCCTGTGCGCGATCATGCATTCAGATCTCCCGGGGGGGACGGGTTCGTGCACCCAATGTCCAAGGTTCGGACTTAGCCATGTTCGTTCCGGGGGTCAAAGCCGGGATAGGGCCCCGCGTTCAGGTCGCGTGATCCAAAGGCTGGGGCCCACAAACTACAACGGCTTTCGGAACCGCAGGGTCATGCGGTCGCTCTCGCCGATGGCGTCGAAGGCGGCGCGCTGCTCGGGCGTCAGGGTGCCGGAACCGTCGCGGGCGGCCGACTGGCGCACCGGCGGGAGGGTCCAGACCCCGAACGGATGATCGCGGTCGTCCTTCGGGTTGGCATTGATCTCGGTGCGCGCCTCCAGCACGAAACCGGCGGCCTGGGCCGCGTGGATGACGTAGCTTTCCGAGACATAGCCCGTCGCGCCGGTCGCCGAGGCATTCAGCCCCTCAGGTCCGCGATGCTGTTCAACCGCCAGGACGCCGCCGGGCTTCAACACCGTATAGAAGGCCGTCATCAGGGCAGGCGTCGACCCCTGACGCGCCCAGTTGTGGAAGGCCCGTGCGACGACGACCATGTCGGCCGATTCCGCCTCGGCGCCCATGGTCTCGGCAGGGCTCGGCGCGCCGATCCAGCGGCCGGCGGTCGCGGCCAGATAGGGTTTCAGGATATTGCTCCACCAGCCCGCCTGACCGGGCTGGACCTCCACCACCGTCAGGCCGGGCGTCAGCCCCCAGAAGGTCAGGGTCTCATAGGGATGGCGGGCGGCGTCGCGCGCCCGGTCGGCCTCGGGTCGGGCCGTGGAGGCGATGGCCGCCTGGAGCGCCGCATCCTCCTCGACCACCGGCGGCGCCATGGCGGCGCGGCGGGCGGCCTGCTGCGCCGGGGTTTCCATTGGCGCCATGCCCTCCTGGGCCAGGGCGAAGGCGGGCGCCGATATCAGCAGGGCTGTGGCGACGGCGGGCAGTATCAGGCGGCGAGCCATGGGCGATGTCTCCGGTTGAGCCTCTTCCCTAGCCGGGAGCCGGCGCAGAAAGAAGGCCGTCGTCGTCGCACCCCGCGCCTCTTGCACGTCGAAAACGACTTCCCACATCGCGTTTGAGGGCGCCGGTCACCGGGTCTTCACAGACCGGCGGGGCCGATATCCGGACCGCTGATCTGATCCCCACCGCCGTTCCGGGCGCCCGGATTCCCCGGGCAGGGACGGCTTCAAACTTGCTGATCGTCAGGAGATTGACATGCGTACCATCGACTTCACCCCCCTCTACCGTTCGGCCGTCGGCTTCGACCGTATGGCCTCCCTGCTGGAAAGCGCCGCGCGCACCGGTCAGGAGAACGGCTGGCCGCCTTATAATATCGAGACGACGGGCGAGAACGCCTACCGGATCGAGATCGCCGTCGCCGGCTTCCGCCCCGAGGAACTGACGCTGGAGGTCAAGGAAAACCTGCTCACCGTCACCGGCCGGAAGGTCGCCAATGACGACGGAGTCCAGAAGACCTATCTGCATCGCGGCCTGGCCGAGCGCGACTTCGAGCGCCGCTTCCAGTTGGCCGACTATGTGATTGTCACCGAGGCGAACCTCGACAACGGCCTGTTGTCCATCAGCCTGAAGCGCGAACTGCCCGAGGCGCTCAAGCCCCGGCGCATCGAGATCGCTTCGGGTCGGGCCGCCCTGATCGATAGCGAGGCCGTCGCGGCCTGATGGATCCTGCCTCGGCATGACGGAAAGGGCGGCCCGCGCAGGGTCGCCCTTTTTTTCAGGCGGCGAGCGAGGACGGCAGGCCTGTGATGTGGTCGAGACGGGCGCCCTCGAGACTGGCCTCCTGCAGATTGGCGTCTGTCAGGATCGCCCCGGACAGGTCCGCCCCGTCCAGAACGGCCTTGCTGAGATCGGCCCCCGCGAGGCGCGCATAGCGCAGCCGCGCGCCGGCGAGAGATGACGGCATCGAGCGCCCGGCGCCCAGCGGCAGGGCGCCCAGACGGACACCGCTCATATCGGCCTGGTTCAGCAGGGCGCCGGTCAATCGGGCCCCGCGCAGGTCGGCGCCGCGCAGATCTGAGCCGCGCAGGTCGGCCCCTGCCAACTGGGCCCCCTGAAGCGCCATGCCGCGCAGGTTCATTCCGACCATACAGGCTCCACGCGCGCTGAGGGCCGGCATGGACAGACCCTCAAGCCGCGCCGCCAAAGGCCGCAGATCCTCATTGTCGAACTTGGCGGTCTCCCCCAGAACGCCACCGCTCTCCGCCCAGGCGTTGGCGTCCAGCGCCATCTGGTAGAGGACGTCGGCGCGCGCCAGGGCCTCGGCCGTCGGGGCGCGCAGGACGCCCGACAGGTCGGTCCGGTCCAGCCTGGCGCCTTCCATGACCACGCCCGACAAGTCCGCGCCGATCAACCGCGCACCGGCGAAATTGGTCCCGCCCACCTCGGCGCCCTCCAGCATGGCGCCGGACAGGTCCGCGTCCTTGAAGTTCGCGCCGGTCAGCCGGGCGCCTCGCAGACTGCAGTCGGTGAAGTCGGCCTTGTGCGCGCTCACACCGTCGAAACGGGAACCGTTGAGCGTCGCCCCTGCAAAGGTGGCGCCGTCGGCGAGCCCCAACCGGGTCTCGTGCTTGATCTGGGCCAGCCCGCGCGTGGGGTGCGGGATGGCGATGACGCCTTCGCGGAAATCGGCCTGGGTCAGGTCCGCGCGGCTCAGGTCCGAGCCCTGGAGACAGGCGCCGCGAATATCCGCCCGGCGCAGACAGGCCCCCGTCAGATCGGCCCCGCGCAGGTCGCAGCCGAACAGGATCGCCCGCTCCAGCCGTGCGCCCCGGAGGTTTGCCCCTTCCATGGAAGACCCGGTGAAATCAGCGTCATCGAGGACCCGGCCGGACAGGTCCAGGCCGTTCAGGTCCATGAACTTCAGGGCCAGACGACGGCCGCCGGCTCGCCCCTCGACGAACCGAAGATGGGCCGTGATGAACAGCTCAAGGTCGCCCTGACCCAGTCGGCGGCGCGCGTGTGTCATATCGGACCTGCTCCATCATCCAGCCCGAGAGTCCCCGCAAGGCTGGCCATCGTCAGATCGATATGGCGCGTCAGGGCCCCGTGCATCCGGGCGCGACTCAGATCGGCGCGCGCCAGGACGGCATGCCTCAGGTCCGCGCCGGTGAAATCCACCCCCCTCAGGTTTGCACCGGTGAGATCGCATGGCAGAAGCCGGTCGCCGGTGATGATCAACGGGCCCAGCTGGGCTTCGCGTAGATCTGCCCCGTTCAGACGGGCGCCCGTCAGGCGGGCGCCTCTCAGGTCGGCGCGCCGGAGACGGGTCGAACGCAGGTCTGCCCCGTCCAGCCGGGCGCCCTGGAGTTGAACCCCCTCCATGTCGAGACCGTAGAAGACAGCGTTTCGCGCCGACAGCGCCGTCAGATTGAGCCCGGAGATCGTCTTCAAACCGCGCAGGTCGACGCCGTCGAAAACCGAAGGCCGCCCCTCGGCGCCCAGGGTTTCGCACCAGACGGCATGGTCGTGCAGCATGCCGGCGGCGGGCAGACTGTCGACGGGCTCTCCGCTGGAGCGGGCGTCGGTGAGCGCCCCGTCCATATCGGCGCCGTCGGTGCGCCACTGGGTGGCGGTGACCCCGACCAGAATCGCGTCGCGCAGGTCGGCGCCCGACAGGTCCGCACCCGACAGGTCGGCTCCGGCCAGATCGGCGCCGCGGAAATTGGCCTGTTTGAGGTTGGCCCGGACCAGCTTGCAGTCCTTCATCACGGCGTCGGAGAAATCGGCCGACACGGCCATCACGCCGGAGAGCCGGGATCGTTGCAGGTTGGCCCCGGCAAGGCAGGCGCCCCCGGCCACGGTCTCCTGACGATGGCGCGGCTCCACGACCCGGAACCCGGCGTGGCTGTCAGCCGTGGCCATCGTGCCCTCACGGAGATCGGCCTCGAAGAGATCGGCCCCCGACAGGTCCGCGCCGCGCAGACAGGCGCCCCTGAGATCAGCGCGGCGCAGGCTGGCCTCGGCCAGGACCGCGTCCTGAAGATCAGCTCCGAAGAATATCGCGTTGTCGAGCCTGGCTCCGGACAGATCGCAGCCATTCAGACGGGCGGCGGCGAAATCGGCGTCCGCCAGGTTACGGCCGCGCAGACTGAGGCCCGAAAGGTCCATCCAGGCAAAGACCGCCCGGGCCCCGCCGGGTCTGGCTTGCCACAGACGATCATGGCGAACGCAGACGTCGTCCAGCTCGCGCTGGCCGATACGTCTGTATCGCACGTCCTCTGCCACGGCTCTCATGGGACTCAGTGTGAAGCAACGCGCTTAATGAAGCCTTGCCACAGCGGGCTGGCGCGGGCCTCAGCCTGACAGCAGCCCCTGCTGACCCAGGGCTTCGGCCAGTTCGCCCGGACCGGTCCACAGCCGGGTGTATCCGGCCTCTCCGAGACGGGTCAGTTCAGCCACCAGATCCGCACGCGGTGACGCCGCGAACCGGCCGTCGAAGCCCTTGCCGTCCGCGCTGATGCGCACCATCGGACGGCCGGTTTCAAGGCGGTGCAGAAAGCCTTCGCACAGCACGCGCGCTTCCTCGCCCAGCAGTCCGGTCTCGACGACCAGCCCTGCCTGCCGCAACCGCTCGGTGCCCCGTCCGGACGCGAACGGCGACGGATCAAGACAGGCGACGACGACCCGCGCCACCCCCGCCGCCGCCAGAAAATGGGCGCAGGACGCCCGACCCGACGAGCGGGCCCCGCACGGCTCCAGCGTCACATAGGCCGTCGCCCCCTCAACCTCAGGGCCTGCCGCCGGCACGGCCTGCTCCTCGGCATGGGGACGCCCCCCGGGCGAGGTGGCGGCCTCCGACAGAACCGTCCCGTCCTTGACGATGACGCACCCGACCGCCGGATTGGGCCAGGTCTCGCCCATCCGGGCCAGCGCCAGGTCGATCGCCCGGCGCATGAAAACGGTGTCGGTGCGGGCGTCGCTCATGCGACCGCCGGGAGCGCCTCGGCCCGCCCCTTGTCCAGATAACGGGCGGCGGTCGGTTTCAGCGCGGCATCCAGATCGATCTCCAGCGGATTGCCGGTGGGGATCTCGACCCCGACGATGCGGTCATCCGGCACGTCGAACAGGTGTTTGACGATCGCCCGCAGAGAGTTGCCGTGGGCTGCAATCAGGACATCCTCGCCCGCCATCAGGCGAGGCGCGATGGCCGCATTCCAGTAGGGCAGGACGCGATCCAGAGTGGTCTTCAGACTTTCCGTGTCAGGAATATCCTGCCCCGCGTACCGGGCGTCGCCGTGGAAATCCCATTCCGAGCCCCGCTCCATCGGCGGCGGCGGAATATCATAGCTGCGGCGCCAGACCTTGACCTGGTCCTCGCCGTGGATGCGCGCGGTTTCGGCCTTGTCCAGCCCGGTCAGCCCCCCATAGTGGCGCTCGTTCAGCCGCCAGTCCTCGATCACCGGAACGTCCGTCAGCCCGGCCGACTGCAGCGCCAGCGCGCCCGTACGCTTGGCCCGGGTCAGGACCGAGGTGAACATGACCGCCGGCCTGAAGCCCTCGGCGGCGATCAGTTCGCCGCCGCGTCGCGCCTGCGCCTCGCCCTCGGCCGTCAGGTCGACATCGACCCAGCCGGTGAAACGGTTTTCCAGATTCCACTGGCTCTGGCCGTGGCGGAGCAGGATCAGACGGGGCATGGCGATCTCCGGAAATCAGCCCTCTGGCCTAGGGCGACCGCGGGCAGGGGTCAACCGCCCGCCACCCAGAGGCGAATATGGATCAAGGGGGCTCGGGGCGCCGTCCATCGCCTCGGCGACCGTCGTTTCGGCGTCTGTTGTGGCCCTGTCATCGCACGTCTATAGGATGTCGCCATGTCGGATCGGCTTTTTCTCGTCATGGCGGCGCTCGCTGCAATCCTTATGACATCGCTCGCCCTGGTCTGGCCCCAACCCTTCTGAAATCTCTGGACATCTTCATGCTCAAGCCCCGCCAGGATCTCACGCCGAACTCGGCGGAGTTCGAGAATGTTCCCTTCGTCAAGCCGACCGGCTTCCGCGAATATGATGCGCGCTGGATCCTCGACAAGGAGATCAACCTGCTGGGCATCCAGGCCCTGGGGCTGGGGCTGGCCACCTATGTGCACGAGGTCGGCGTCAAGCCGCGCATCGTCGTGGGCCATGACTACCGCTCCTATTCGCTGATGGTGAAACAGGCCCTGATCCTGGGCCTGCTGGAAGGCGGGATGGAGGTTCTGGACATCGGCCTGGCCCTGTCGCCGATGGCCTATTTCGGCCAGTTCGCCCTGGAGGCGCCCTGCGTGGCCATGGTCACCGCCTCGCACAACGAAAACGGCTGGACCGGCGTGAAGATGGGCGCCAATCCGCCCGTGACCTTCGGGCCCGACGAAATGACGCGGCTGAAGGCCATCGTCCTCGGCGGCGAGGGCGTGGCGCGCCCCGGCGGTCGTCTGGAGCGGGTCGAGAATTTCCGTGAGACATACCTCAAGGAAGTGGTGGGCGACATCAGGCTGAGTCGCCCACTGAAGGTCATCGCCGCCTGCGGCAACGGCACGGCCGGCGCCTTTGCCCCCGACGCCCTGCGCATGATGGGCGCGGAGGTGATCGAGATGGACTGCGACCTCGACTACACCTTCCCCAAATACAATCCGAACCCGGAAGATCACGAAATGCTGGTCTCGATGGCCGAACGGCTGCGCGAGACCGGCGCCGATCTGGCCCTCGGCTTCGATGGCGACGGCGACCGTTGCGGCGTGGTCGACAACACCGGCGAGGAGATCTTCGCCGACAAGATCGGCCTGTTGCTGGCCCGCGACCTGTCGGCCCTTTACCCGGACGCCACCTTCGTCGTCGATGTGAAGTCGACCGGCCTGTACAAGACCGACGAGGTGCTGAAGGCCAATGGCGCCACCACCGTCTACTGGAAGACCGGCCACTCCTACATCAAGCGCAAGACCGCCGAACTGGGCGCCCTTGCCGGGTTCGAGAAGTCGGGCCACTTCTTCCTGGCGAACCCGATCGGCCGCGGATACGACGACGGCCTGGTCGCCGCCGCCGCCGTGCTGCAGATGATGGACCGCAATCCGGGCAAGGCTCTGTCTGAACTCAAGACGGCCCTTCCGGACGCCTGGACCAGCCTGACCATGTCGCCCCATTGCGGGGACGAGGTCAAATACGGGGTGCTGGAAAAGATCGTCGCCGAATACGAAAAACTGGCGGCCGAAGGCGGTTCGATTCTGGGACGCAAGATCGTCGAGGTCATCACGGTCAACGGCGCGCGCGTCCATCTGGAAGACGGCTCCTGGGTTCTGGTCCGCGCCTCGTCGAACAAGCCGGAGCTGGTCGTGGTGGTCGAATCCATGCGCTCTGCGGACGATATGCGCGCCCTGTTCCGCGAGGAGGTCAAGCCCCGCCTTGCGGCCCACCCCGAGGTCGGCGCCTACAACCAGGAAATCTGACCCGGCGGCCTCCTCCACGCCGCATCGCGCCGGGGAGGAGGCCGTTTGACCCGGCGGTCGAGCTGGCCCAAGGTCTGGCCTGTGACCCCTTGCCTTCCTGTGCTCATTGTCGGCGGCGGCTTCTCCGGCGCCATGCTGGCTGCGCGGCTGGCGGAGCAGGGACAGGCTTCGGTCCTCATCGACCGCACCGGCGATTTCGGCCTCGGCGTCGCCTATTCCACGCCGTTCGAGGGCCATCTGCTGAACGTCCGCTCGGCGCGGATGAGCGCCGTCAAGAGCCGGCCGGGCGATTTCGTCGACTGGCTTGTGACGCACCGGCCCGATCTGGCCGACCCCGACGACTTCGCCCCCCGCCGCGTCTACGGCCAGTATGTCCGCGACCGGCTGGCGACGGTCGAGGCCGCCTGTCCCGGCCTGATTGAGACGTGCATCGGCGAGGTGGGGTTCATCGGGGCGGACGGGGTGATTCTGGTCGACGGCGCCCGGATCAACGGCCGCGCCGTGGTGCTGGCCACCGGCAATCCGGCCCCCGCCGCGACGTCGGGCCAGGACGGCGGCCGCATCATCTCCAATCCCTGGGCCCCGGGCGCGCTGGAGGAGATCGGACCAGACGACGCGGTTCTGATCGTCGGCACGGGCCTGACCATGGTCGACATGCTCCAGCTGCTGGTCGCGCGCGGTTGGCGCGGGCGGGCGACGGCCCTGTCCCGTCGCGGCCTGACGCCCCGCGCCCACGGCGACCAGCCGGACGCCCCGGCGGCCCTGCCCCCGGATGCGCTGGCCGGCCCCGTGTCGAAACGGCTGGCCGCCGTTCGGGCGCTGGTCCGGGAGGGACGGTGGCGCGAGGTGATGGAGGCCTATCGACCGATCACCGCCCGGCTCTGGGCGGAGACTGGCATAGCGGAGCGGGCGCGGATGGTCCGCCACCTGCGCCCGTGGTGGGACGTGCACCGCCACCGGATCGCGCCGCGCATCGCCCGGGCGCTGGAGGCCCTGTCCGGCGAGGGCCGTCTGACGGTGGTCGCGGGGCGGCTGGGGCGGGTGACGCAGACGGCTGACGGCGTCACGGCCTGCTGGACGCCGCGCGGCGGCGGATCGGCCGGTCCCCTGCGCGCCGACTGGCTGATCGACTGCACCGGCCCGGCCCATTCGGCCGCGACCGACCCGCTGACCGCTCCGCTGATCGCCTCGGGCCGCGCCCGGATGGACCCGCTTGGCCTCGGGCTGGACCTCGATACGGACGGACGCGTTCTGCATACGGATGGTGTGGCGGACACCGCCCTGTTCGTCCTCGGCCCGCCCGCCCGCGCCGCTTTCTGGGAGACCATCGCCGTGCCGGATATCCGCCGACGGATCGAGGATGTGGCGATTGCGCTGACGCCGTCCTAGTCCGCCGGGCCGTCGGTCGCGTCAGCCCCGGGAGGGTCGGCTTCGGGCGAGGCGCTGGTGATCTCGCCGACCAGCGTCACCCCTTAGACGGCCAGGGCGCGCGCCAGCCGTTCCTTGCGTTCGAATTCCCGCTCTGCGTTCAGAATGGCGGTCTTGCGTTCGCTTTCGATCATGATCTCCGGATATCCCTCCTGCTCAAAGATCAGCAAGCGTGGCCGGAACCCCGCGCCGCATGATGCGCTGTTTCGCCCATGCCCGATCTCTTGCCGCCCGATTTCAGGAACCCGGCCATCCTCCTAGCTGGCGACGTCGATTACGCGATGTACGAGCGTTTTCGCGGCCAGTTGGCCGAGGCCCCGGCCGAGGGGTTGATCGTCATCGAACTGACGACGCTGGGGGGCGACCCCGAAGTGGCGCGGATGATGGGAGAGGACGTTCGTTTCCGGTCGGAGCAGGAACCCCTGCGGCGGTTCGTCTTCCTGGGCAAGACGGCGGTCTATTCGGCCGGCGTGACCTTCATGGGCTTTTTCACGCGAGAGAACCGTTATCTGACACGCGGCACGCGGCTGATGATCCACGAGCGCAAGATGGACAAGACGCTGCACGTGGTCGGCCCGCTGACGTCCAGTCTCGCCTCTGTACAGGCGCTCGTTCACGAGATTGAGCAATCGATCCTGATCCAGAACGAGGGCTTCGAGACCCTGATCGCCGGATCGTCGGTGACGCTGGACCACCTGCTGCAGAGGGCGCCCTCGAACTGGTACGTCGAGGCCCGCGAGGCGGCCGAACTCGGCCTGGTCCAGGCCGTGCTCTGATCCCTACCCCGCCGCCTTGACCGCCCCGGCCACGTCCTCGACCACCCGTTTGACCAGGGCCGCGTCGTCGCCCTCGGCCATGACGCGGATCAGTTTTTCGGTGCCGGACGGGCGGACCAGCAGGCGGCCGGTTCCGTCCAGCGCCGCCTCGGCCTCGGCCATGGCGGCCTTGACCGTCGCATCGGCCAGGGGGGCGGCGGAGGTGAAGCGGACATTCTTGAGCAACTGGGGCACAGGGTCGAACTGGCGGGCCAGTTCGCTCATCGGCTTGCCGGTGTCGACCAGCACGGCCAGCACCTGCAGCGCCGCCATCAGGCCGTCGCCGGTCGTGGCGAAGTCGTGCAGGATGATGTGGCCCGACTGTTCGCCGCCGATATTGAAGCCGCCCTCGCGCATCCGCTCCATGACGTAGCGGTCGCCGACCTTCGTCCGCTCCAGCGAAAGGCCTTCGGCCCTGAGCCGACGCTCCAGCCCCAGGTTGGACATCACCGTGGCCACCACCCCGCCGCCGTTCAGCCGGCCGCGCTTGTGGAAATCCAGCCCGATCAGGGCCATCAGCTGGTCGCCGTCGACCACCCGCCCGGTCTCGTCGCAGACGATCAGCCGGTCGGCGTCCCCGTCCAGGGCGATGCCTATGTCGGCCCGGTAGCGTTTCACCGCCGCCGACAGGGTTTCGGGATGGGTCGAGCCGCAATCGGCGTTGATATTGGTCCCGTTCGGCTCCACGCCGACAGGGAAGACCTCGGCCCCCAGCTCATAGAGGGTGGTCGGAGCGACCTTGTAGCCGGCGCCATTGGCGCAATCGATGGCGACGCGCAGCCCCTTGAGACTGAGACGTTTGGGGAAGGCCTGTTTGGCGATCTCGATATAGCGGGGCGGGGCGTCGTCGATCCGCTTGACCCGGCCCAGACGATTGGACGGGGCCAGACCCTCATCCAGGTCTGCGTCCATCATCGCCTCGATCTTCAGCTCCAGCTCGTCGGACAGCTTGTAGCCGTCGGGGCCGAACAGCTTGATGCCGTTGTCGGCATAGTCGTTATGGCTGGCCGAGATCATGACGCCCAGGTCGGCGCGCATCGACCGGGTCATCATCGCCACGCCCGGCGTCGGCAGGGGGCCGAAGGTGCGCACGTCCATCCCGACCGAGGCGAAGCCCGCCACCAGCGCCGGTTCGATCATATAGCCGCTCAGCCGCGTGTCCTTGCCGATCACCACCAGATGGCGTCGGTCGTCGCCGGTGTTGAACAGCCGGCCCGCCGCCAGCCCGACGCGCAGGGCCACCTCGGCCGTCATCGGATAGGCGTTGGCCCGGCCGCGAATGCCGTCGGTGCCGAAATATTTGCGCTCGCCCATGGCCGCTCCCGTCGTTCCCAGGCTCCGACATAGGGCGGAAATCTTGAGAAACCGCTTTTTAGGTGTCGCCGGACTAAACCCTACCTAGAACACGCGGATCGAGGCGTCACCCCGGAGGGGTCGTTCGGTCCTTCCCACTCGCGTCAGGAGCTTCCCATGTGCGGCATCATCGGCATCGTCGGGGTGAAACCTGTCGCGGACCGTCTGGTCGAAAGCCTGAAGCGGCTGGAATACCGGGGCTATGACAGCGCCGGCATCGCCGCCCGCGTCCCCGGCGGCCTCGACCGCCGTCGCGCCCCCGGCAAGCTGCGCGAGCTGGAAAAGGTGCTGGAGGCCGATCCGCTGGTCGCCACCGTCGGCATCGGCCACACCCGCTGGGCCACCCACGGCGCCCCCACCAAGCGCAACGCCCACCCGCACATCGCCGGGCGTGCAGCCGTGGTTCACAACGGCATCATCGAGAATTTCGCCGAGCTGAAGGCCGAGCTGATCGCCGCCGGCCGGGTTTTCTCGTCCGACACCGATTCGGAGGTTGTGGCCCATCTGCTCGATTCGAACCTGGCCGACGGACTGGCCCCGCTGGACGCCTTCCGCGCCACCCTCGACCGGCTGTCGGGCGCCTATGCCCTGTGCGTTCTGGTCGACGGCCCGGAAGAGATCATCCTGGCCGCGCGCAACGGCCCGCCCCTGGCGGTGGGCTATGGCGAGGGCGAGATGTTCATCGGCTCGGACGGCCTGGCGCTGGGCCCCTTCACCAACCGCGTCGCCTATCTGAACGACGGCGACCACGTCATCGCCAACCACGCCGGGGCCCAGGTGTTCGACGCCACGGGCGCCGAGGTGAAGCGCCCCATCACCATCGTGCCCGCCTCGGCCGTCCTGATGGAGAAGGGCAATTATCGCCACTTCATGGAGAAGGAGATCCACGACCAGCCCGAGGGGTGCCAGCGCACCATCGCGGCCTATGTGGACACGTTGACGGACCGCACCCGGGTCGAGGGCGTGGACTTCGCCGCCATCGACCGCATCCAGATCGTCGCCTGCGGCACCTCCTGGATCGCCGGCATGATCGGCCGCTACCTGATCGAACAACTGGCCGACCTGCCGGTGGACGTCGAGATCGCCTCGGAGTTCCGCTACCGCCGGCCGGCCCTGCGGCCCAACACCCTGGCCATCGCCATGAGCCAGTCGGGCGAGACCGCCGACACCCTGGCCGCCTTCCGCCACTGCGCCCAGGCCGGGATGAAGACCGCCGCCGTGGTCAACGCCACAGAATCGACCATCGCCCGCGAGGCCGATGTGGTCTGGCCGATCCATTGCGGTCCGGAGATCGGCGTGGCCTCAACCAAGGCCTTCACCGCCCAGGTCTCGGTCATGATCGCCCTGGCCGTGGCCGCCGCCCGGGCGCGCGGCCGCATCGACGAGGCCGAGGAGATGCGGCTGGTCCGCGTGTTGCTGGAAGCGCCGCGACTGATCGCCGAGGCCATCGGTCTGGAAGGCGCCATCAAGGAGATCGCCGCCGAGATCGCCAAGGCTCGCGACGTCCTCTATCTCGGCCGCGGCCCGATGTCGGCCCTCGCCCTGGAAGGCGCGCTCAAGCTGAAGGAAATCAGCTATATCCATGCCGAGGGCTATGCCGCCGGCGAGTTGAAGCACGGCCCTATCGCCCTGGTCGACGAGGCCACGCCCGTCATCATCCTGGCCCCGTTCGACGCCTGGTTCGAGAAGTCCGCCTCCAATATGAGCGAGGTCATGGCCCGGGGCGGCCAGGTGGTCTTCATCACCGATCCGGAAGGCGCCAAACACGCCCCGGAAGGCGCGCGGGTCGTGGTCACAGCGCCCGCCTCGGACCCTCTGATCTCGACGCTCGTGATGTCCGCGCCCATACAGTTGCTGGCCTATCATGTGGCGGTGCTGAAGGGCGCCGACGTGGACCAGCCGCGCAACCTCGCCAAGTCCGTCACGGTGGAATAGGGGCAACCCGATACGGCAAAGGACGTTTGGAGCCCGGGCGGATTGCGCCTAAAGACAGGCGACAAAGGTCGTCCAGGATTCCGAATGCCCCTCATGCCCGCCCGCCTCCGCAAGGCCGTCCTGCCCGTCGCCGGCCTGGGAACCCGCGTCCTGCCGGGCACCAAGACCACGCCCAAGGAACTGCTGAACGTCGTCGACCGGCCGATCCTGTCGTACATCGTCGAGGAGGCCCGCGAGGCCGGGATCGAGCATATCGTCTTCGTCACCGGCCGTTCGAAAGAGGCCATCGAGGACTATTTCGACCACCAGATCGAGCTGGAGGCCCAGTTGCTCGCCAAGGGCAAGCTCGACATCCTCGAAATGATGAACGCCGAGCTCGCCCGCCCCGGCGAAATGAGCTTCACCCGCCAGATGCAGCCCCAGGGGCTGGGACACGCCGTCTGGTGCGCCCGCGACATCATCGGCCATGAACCCTTCGCCGTGATCCTGCCTGACGTCATCGTCGACGCCCCCCAGGGCGCGCTGAAACAGCTGGCCGCCGTCTATGCCGAGACCGGCGGCAACATCATCGGCGTCGAGTCCGTCCCTGATGACCAGACCCACAAATACGGCATCGTCGATCCGGTCAGCCGGGACGGCAATCGCATCGCGATGAAGGGGATGGTCGAGAAGCCGGCCCCCGGCACGGCGCCCTCCACCCTGTCGATCTCGGGCCGTTACATCCTGCAGCCGGAGATCTTCGACCTCCTCGCCACCCAGGGGCGCGGCGCCGGCAATGAGATCCAGCTGACCGACGCCATGGCCCGGCTGATGGCCGACCAGAGCTTCACCGCAGTCGAATATGAGGGCGTCACCCACGACTGCGGCGACAAGATCGGCCTGTTGCGGGCCAATGTCGCCCTGGCCCTGAAACGCCCCGACCTCGGGGCCGCCGCCCGCACGGCGATTTCAGCCCTGCTCTGAGCGCATCTCCCGCCTGAGGGAGGCCCAATGAGCGTCGCCTTATTCCCGCTCTTGCATCGCAGGGCCTGAGGCCGTTTAAGCGCGCGCAAACGCGACAACACCGCTCCCCGAGGTTCCCCATGTCCAATGCCGCCGACAAGCCCGTCAAGAAGGTCGTCCTCGCCTATTCCGGCGGGCTGGACACCTCGATCATCCTGAAGTGGCTGCAGACCGAATATAACGCCGAGGTGGTCACCTTCACAGCCGACCTGGGCCAGGGCGAGGAGCTTGGCCCGGCGCGCGAGAAGGCGCTGAAACTGGGCATCAAGCCCGAGAACATCTTCATCGACGACCTGCGCGAGGAGTTCGTGCGCGACTTCGTCTTCCCGATGTTCCGCGCCAACGCCCAATATGAAGGCGACTATCTGCTGGGCACCTCCATCGCCCGCCCGCTGATCTCCAAGCGCCAGATCGAGATCGCCCGTCAGGTCGGCGCCGACGCCGTCTGTCACGGCGCGACCGGCAAGGGCAACGACCAGGTCCGGTTCGAGCTGGGCTATTACGCCCTGGAGCCCGACATCCGCGTCATCGCTCCCTGGCGCGAGTGGGAGTTCCGCAGCCGCGAGGCCCTGCTGGACTTCGCCGAGAAGAACCAGATCCCGATCGCCAAGGACAAGCGCGGCGAGGCGCCGTTCAGCGTCGACGCCAACCTTCTGCACTCGTCGTCCGAGGGCAAGGTGCTGGAAGACCCTGCGGTCGAGGCCCCCGAGTTCGTTCACCAGCGCACTATTTCGCCCGAGGACGCGCCGGATGTGGCGACGGTCATCGAGATCGGTTTCGAGAAGGGCGACGCCATCTCGATCAACGGCGAGGCCATGAGCCCCGCCACGATCCTGACCGCCCTGAACCAGTACGGCCACGACAACGGCATCGGCCGTCTGGACCTGGTCGAGAACCGTTTCGTCGGCATGAAGTCGCGCGGCGTCTATGAGACCCCGGGCGGGACCATCCTGATCGCGGCCCACCGCGGCATCGAGAGCATCACCCTGGACGGCGGCTCCATGCACCTGAAGGACCAGCTGATGCCGAAATACGCCGAGCTGATCTACAACGGCTTCTGGTTCTCGCCCGAGCGCGAGATGCTTCAGGCCGCCATCGACCATTCGCAGGCCAAGGTCACGGGGACGGTCAAGGTCAAGCTCTACAAGGGCAATGTCTCGGTCATCGGCCGCGAGAGCCCCTACAGCCTCTACGACCAGGACCTGGTCACCTTCGAGGAAGGCGTCCAGGCCTATGACCACAAGGACGCCGCCGGCTTCATCAAGCTGAACGCCCTGCGCCTGCGGGTGCTGGCGAAACGGGACGCGCGGGAGAGCTGACCTGCACCCGGGCTGTGAAACACCGATCACGCGCATGTGACGGCGGGGCGATGTGCGACCGGTGTTTTATCTGCAAGTGTCGCCGATACTATTTGCAGAAGGGTTCGACATGCGCCTCCTGATCCTCGCCTCCGCCCTGGTCCTGGCCACTCCGGCCGCAGCTCTTTCGGCCGATGGAACATTCCTTTCCGGCGGTTTCGGCCAGCCGGCGGCGAGCGCCGAAGTCGGTTTCGCGGACGCCACCCGGGCGTTCAGCGCCGAGGTGGACCTCATGAACAGCGAGTTGCAAAACGCCTTCTCGGAACGCCAGAGACAGAGGGTCATCGCCCGCTTCAAGCCCCGGGTTGACGCCTATGCCGAGCTGGTCGCCCAAAAGGCCGTCGCCGAGGGGCAGGCCGCCTTGGCTGAGCGCCTGTCGTCTCGTGTCCGCGCCCTGCCCGAAACCCTGGCCGAGCAGGCCCGCAACGCGCAGCTGGTCCGGGAAACCGCCAGCGTCCGCTCGAGCAGTCGCGCCTTCGTGAACCACCAGAACTCGGCTCGCCCGCAATAGTCCTGACCTTCGTATCTCTTCCCCCCAGACGGAAACGCTGAAGCCGCGCGTCCAGCCCCGGCGACGTGCTCCAGCCCGTCTCAAGGTGCGGCGCGCGCGATCCTGAGGATTGCCGCCGCCCGGTCGTCGGCCACCCAGATCGATCCGTCCGGCGCCACCGCCATGCCGACCGGCGAGCCTTGCGGGCGGCGGCCCGACGCTGCGTTCCAGCCGGGCGTCAGGATGCGGGCGCGCGGGGCGGGCGCCTCGGCCGGATAGGGCATGGAGCCGCGTGGATAGATGGCGTAGCGGGCGCGGACATCGGTCAACGGCGCCCCCTGCCCGTCGGTCTCGATGGCGGCGATGCGTCCGGCGGCGCGACGGTGGCCGTGCCAGGTCATCAGCATCCGCCCCCGCAGCTCCGGGAACATGGGCCCGTCATAGTAGAGCATGTCCAGAGGCGCGGCATGGGGCGGCAGCAGGGAGACCGGCGATTGCCGTCGGCCGCACCGGGCCTCGGCCGCCGTCCAGCCCGCCATCGCCGTCGCCCTGTCGGTGCAATACGGCCAGCCATAGTCGGCGCCGGGCGTCAGCCGGTTGATCTCGTCGAACGGCCGTTCGGGCGTGTTCAGGTCGACCGAATTCTCGCCTTGGTAGATTGCGCCCGACCGGTGGCGGACCATGGCCACCGAGTTGCGCAGACCCGTGGCGTACGGCGTCCATTCGCGGCTCCACCGGCCGTTCCCGAGATAGGGATAGCGGCGGACCATGGCCTGTTCCGCCCGCTCGGCGCACTGACCGCGCGCGTTGCGATTGGGCCGCCCCCGCGCATCCAGACAGCGGTCCGACGGCGCCCCGACATTGACCAGCAGGGCCCCGTCCCCGTCGAAGACGAAGGCCGACAGGGGGTGGCGATTCTCGTGCAGCCGGTTGTCAGGCAGCCCCTCGACCACCGCCGTCGCCGCGTTCGGCCGGTCAGGGTCCAGCACGAAGATCCGGCTCATCTCGGCGACATAGATCCGCCCGTCCGGTCCGCGCGCCATCGTGTGCGGCATCGACAGGCCGGAGACCATCCGGGTCCAGCCGACCGCGCCGTCCGCCCCGATCCGCATCCGCCAGATCGCCCCGCGCCCGGCGTCCCAGCTGCCAAGATCGGCGACCAGCCAGTCGGTGTCCGACAGGGCCAGAAGGGTGCGCGGCATGCGCGGCCCCTCGGTCCCCGCCCTCTGCCAGACCCGGCCCGTACAGTATCCGGCGGCCATCTCGACCTGGACGCGCGGCCGCCCGCCGCACTCGCCCTGGACGGCATAGGGGCGCGCGCCGGGCTGGGCCGAAACCGGGGCGGCGAACAATCCGCCGGTCAGGGCGACAAGGGCGAAAACACGGCGCATGGCTGGACGATAGACCGGGGTCCGCACGCTGCACAGGGTCGTCCGCCCGGCCCCTTACCGCGATTTCACTTGAGCAGCGGGGCGGTTGGGGAGACGTTTCGCGCGCCCCTTCCGGAGAGATCGTCATGATCCGCGTCGCCAGCCTCGCCGCCGCCTTCGCCCTGCTGCCGTTCTCGGCGACCCTGGCCCAGACGCCCGTTCATGCCCCCGCCCCGGCTCAGGCCCCCGCCCCGCCCCAGGCTCCGGCCGCCGCTGAAGCCGCGTTCGAGGCGTCGATCGAGGCGTCCATGGCGGCCGCCGCCGCCGCCTTTGAGGCGCGGATGGAGGGCTTCGGCAAGCGGGCAGAGGCCATCGCCGAAGCGCAAGGCCTGACCGAGGCCCAGCGCGAAAGCCGCATGGCCGCCCTGTGGAGCGAGTACCAGCCGGAAGTCGCCGTCTTCACCGCCGCCATCGCCCAGCACGCCGGCTCTATCGCCGCCGCCGCCCTGGCCGACGTCGACGTCGACATCGACCTGAAAACCATCGTTGACGAGGCCCTGACCAGCCCGGAGGTGCAGCAGGCCATGGTCGGGGCCCAGGGCATGGCCGCCAACGGCGCCTGGGCCCAGGCCGATCCGGAACAGATGGTCACCTATGGTCTGATGGCCCAGTACGGACTGGATCAGGCCCTGGACGCGGTCGAGGCTGACGCCGAGGCCGAGGCGGCGGACGCGGACCAGCCCCCGGCCCCTCCCGCTCCCTGATCACCCTGCCGGTCTTGACCTGAACCCCGGCGCAGCCGAAACGCCGCGCCATGCCGTCCCTGCCCGTCGATCCCCATCTGTACCTCGCCTTTCTCGGCGTCATGGCGGTGATGGCGGTGACGCCCGGCCCGGCCAATCTCTTCGCCGTCGCGACGGGGATGGAGCGCGGCAAGCGGGCGGCGATGGCCGCCATGGTCGGGATGAACGCCGCCACCCTGGTCTGGTTCGCCGCGGCGGCCCTGGGCCTTGGCGCCCTCGTCATCGCCTTTCCACAGGTCTTCCGATGGGTAACCGTAGGCGGGGCCCTCTATGTCGCCTGGCTGGGCCTCAAGGCCCTGTTCGGCGCCGTTCGCCACCCGGACCAACCGAAGCCAGCCGATGCAGCGGCGGGACCGGGGGCCGGAACCAGCGCCATCGGCAGCGGCTTCATGGTCCAGATCGCCAATCCCAAGGCCATCCTGTTCTTCACCGCCGTCCTGCCCCCCTTCCTGGATGTACAGCGCCCGGTCGCGCCGCAACTGGCCCTGTTCGCCATCGCCACCATCGGCATGGATGTGCTGTCGATGAGCGCCTATGGCCTTGGCGGCGCCGCCCTGGCCCGCCGGATGTCGCAACCCCGGTTCCGGCGCGGTTTCGGCATCGCCGTGGGCGCCATGTTGCTGCTTGCATCCGTGCTGATCGTCTCCAGATTATAGGGACTTGGGTTGAGACCTGCGGCGGCCGGGGGCGGTCCTTGTTCAGGTCCCGTTCAGCCCGAAAGCGCCATGCTGGCGCAAAGGAGACTACCATGATCCACAAAGCCTCAAGAGGCCGGGCCGCCAGGGCCGTGTTGATCGCCGCCGCAGCCGCCGTAACCCTGTCGGCCTGTGCGACACAGGCCATCTATCGCCCCGTCGGCGTCGACGGCGCCCGGACTGGCTATGCCGAGCAACGGATTGACGCGGACCGCTTCCGGGTCAGTTTCCAGGGCAATTCCCTCACGTCGCGTGAGCGGGTTGAGACCGGACTGTTGTTGCGCGCCGCCGAACTGACGCGCGACAGCGGCTATGACTGGTTCGCCACCACCAACCGCGCCACCGATGTGGACACTCGCTACCGCGTCGATCGCGATCCTTTCGGCTATTCGCCCTTTTCGCCCTATTCGCGCTACTGGGGCCCGTCGTGGCGCTTCTACAACCGCGGCTACTGGGGTCCGTGGAACGACCCCTTCTGGGGTCCGCGCGATTTCGACCTTCGCCAGACCGAACGGTTCGAGGCCACGGCCGAGATCATTATGGGGCGGGGCGTCAAGCCGGCCGGCGATCCCAATGCCTTCACCGCCATGGAGGTGATCCAGAACCTTGGCCCGAGCTTCGCTGCCCCTGCAGCCTGACCGGGTCGCAGCCGGCGTCTGATGGCCCCGAAGCCGCCCCGGATCAGCCGATCCGGGGCGATTTCATGCGGCGCTTGTTGACGTGGCTGGCGGGCGCCGGACCCATCTCCTCGGGCAGTTCGCCCTTGAAATAGAACCTCTGCCAGGCCTCCTTGGCCGCGTCCGGATCGCCTGACGCCAGCCGCGTATTGAAGTCCGTGCGCTGGCGGTTCCAGGCCTCGAACTGGCCCTTCATCACCGGATTGGACTCCAGCGTCCGGATCACCGGCTGGAATTCCTCCGCCTTCTTCTGCTCGACCAGGCTGATGAAACAGAAGGGTTCGCCCTTCTCGAACCGGATCCGGCCCGGCCGGGTGAAGATCCAGTTCATGGTGAAGGGGAAGGGCAGCCAGTCCGTCTCGATCAGCCCGACCAGAGCCTGGATGCCGTCCTTCACATGGTTGGGCGAGCCGGAACATTGCAGCCCCCACCCCGGCGGGGTGCGGAACAGATACTGCGGATGCATGGTCAGGACCCCGCGCGAGAAGTGCGAGGTCACGAAATACTTCAGCTTGGGCTGGGGCCGGTCGGGCGTGATGACGATGTCTTCCTGACGCGGGCCGCCGTTCCACTCGGCCTTGAAGCCGAACGGGCACAGGATTTCCCACCCCGTGGTGTTGGCCATGTTCAGCGGCAGGCAGCGATAGGGGTGGCGGCTGGCGAAGGCGTCCATCCAGTCCCGCGACTGGCGCCCGGGCACCAGATCGCAGGGGGTGTCGTCCATCGGATAGCATTCGAGTTCCAAGGCCGGGCTCCGCAAGGTAACGACTGATCTCTGCCCTCTTCCCTAGCCTCTGAACCGATGACCGCTCAACCTGCCTTTGATCGCGCCCCCTTTGATCGGGACCGCCTGCTGGACTGGATGGCGGACAGGGGGATCGCTCAAACGACGCACGACCACCCGGCGGTGTTCCGCGTCGAGGAGGGGCTGGAGCTCAAGGCCGCCCTGCCCGGCGTCCACACCAAGAACCTGTTCCTCAAGGACGCCAAGGGCCGCCTCTGGCTGATCTCGGCGGCCCAGGACACGGTGATCGACCTGAAGCGGGCGCACGTGCCGATGGGCGCCGGCCGACTGTCGTTCGGCAACGAGACCCTGATGTTCGAGACGCTCGGGGTGCGGCCCGGCTCGGTGACGGCGCTGGGGCTGATCAACGACGCGGACAGCCGCGTCACCTTCGTGCTGGACCACCGCCTGCACGAGGCGGAGATCGTCAACTTTCACCCCCTGACGAACACGGCCACGACAGCCCTGACGCAGGACGCTTTCCGGCGGTTCCTGACCCTGCTGGACCGTGAACCGGTCGTGGTGGATTTCGCCCATTTATGATCCCTCTCCCCGAGGGAGAGGGAGGCCGCGCACGGCGGCGCAGCCGTCGTTCTGGCGCGGCCGGGTGAGGGGTCACGGTTTCAACGACCGGGCGCCGTACCCCCTCACCCTTTCGGCTGGCGCATCGCTAGACTCTGCGAGCCTCAAGCCCTCTCCCGCCGGGAGAGGGACGGCTTAGACCTTCGCCGACACGCTCCGGATCCAGCTGTACAGCGCAAGGGCGATGGCCGCGAAGGCGACGACGCCCAGCAGCATCGCCGGCCAGGCCATGCCGTCCGGGATCAGGCCGAAGGGGGCCTCGTTGCTGGTGGCGACGATGATGCCGGCGTTGAACACCCCGAACAGGCTCTCGCCCACGATCAGGCCCGAGGCCAGCAGCACCCCCATCCGCCGCCCGACATCGGCGAACCGGGTCGACCTGATGGCCCGGTCATACAGCCAGCCCCCGAGGGCGCCGACGACCAGCATCATGGTCACGGCGGCAGGCAGGTAGAAGCCGATGCCGACGGCCAGGGGCGGCAGTTTGATCCGGCCCTTCGAGGTCTTCGACAGGACGATATCGAGGATGATGATCAGCACCCCGATCACGGCGCCGACGGCGATCAGGTCCCAGCGCAGTTCGCCGGAGATCACCCCCCGGGCCAGGGCCGAGATCAGGGTGGCCTGGGGGGCGGCCAGCGGCTCGTCGGCGATGCCCCTGGGTCCGCCCTCGAAGCCGAAGGCGGCGTTCAGCTGGCTGAGAACGAAGGGAATGATCAGGGCGCCGGCGACGACCCCGACCAGCAGGGCGGCCTGTTGCCGCCAGGGCGTGGCCTCGACCAGCTGTCCGGTCTTGAGATCCTGAAGATTGTCATTGGCGATGACGGCGACGGCGAAGACCACCGCCGTGACCATCAGGGCATAGGCGACGAAGGCCGGGTCGGCCGGCACGCCCGTCACAGCCATGACCGCCAGCATCAGCAGCGACGCCACCACAATGGCCAGAATGCCGACGCCCGACACCGGACTGTTGGACGAGCCGATCAGCCCGGCCATATAGCCGCAGATGGCCGCCACGGCGAAGCCGATGACCACCACATAGACCAGACCGCCGATGACGAGCGCCGGGGCGCTGGCCGCAAGGGCCGGCGTCCCCCGGGTGAACAGGGTCAACAGGATCGCGATGCCCACAAGGGCCGCGAGCGACAGCAGACCCACCGTCCGGATCGGGATGTCCTGTTCGGTCAGGTCCAGCACCTGGCCCGAGGCGCGCTTCGCCTGGGCCGCCAGGGCCGAGGTCAGGCCGCCGACCAGCGGACCGATCAGCTTGATCAGGGTCCAGATGGCGGCCACGCCGATCACGCCCGCCCCCATGAACCGGACCTCGTTGCGCCACACGGTGACGGCCAGTTCCTCGGCAGGCGAGCCCTGCAGGGTCGCGCCGAGCGACTGGACGCCGAAGCCCGACAGCCAGCCGACGAAATCGGGCGAGGTCAGCATCGGCACCACCACCAGCCAGGCGATCACCAGACCGAACAGCTGGGCCAGACCCACCGTCAGGCCGATCAGATGGCCGGCGCCCAGCAGGGCGAACTGCAGGCCGAAACCGACGCCCGTCGCGCCTCCGCCCATCAGGGCCGGCAGTTTCAGAAAGGCCGCCGCCTCGGCCGCGAACACCCGCGCCGCCGCCAGCCAGGAATAGGCCGCCGCCACCACGGCGCCGACGACCACGACCCACAGTCCGGCCTTGTTCTCGCGAATCGCCGCCTCGGTCTGGTCGACGCCGGGCGACCCGACCTTCAGCACCTCGGCCGCCGCCACGCCTTCGGGGTAGGGCAGGCCGGCATTCACGACCAGGGCCCGGCGCAACGGGATGGAGAAGGTCACCCCCAGCACCCCGCCGAGGATGCAGATCATCACCGACTCCCAGAACGGGAAGTCCAGCCACCAGCCGACCATGACCAGACCGGGCAGGACGAAGATGATCGAGCTCATGGCCCCGCCGACCGAGGCGACGGTCTGGACGGTCATGTTTTCCCAGATGGTCGACCCCTTGAAGGCCCTGAGGATGGCCATGGAGATGACCGCCGCCGGTATGGCCGAGGCGAAGGTCAGCCCGACCTTCAGGCCCAGATAGGTATTGGCGGCGGTGAAGATCGCGGCCAGGACGCAGCCCAGGATCAGGGCGCGTATGGTCAGCTCCACCCGCTTGGCGGGGCCGGGTTTCGGCGTATCGGTCATCGGGTTCCCTCTCAGGCTGCGGAGGTAAGCCGGAAACAGGCGCCGGGTCCAGCGCCCTGAGGGCGGTCACCCGCTGAAAACCCTGCCGAAAGGGCCGGGCGGAACATGCGGCTCAGAAGACGGGCAGGGTCGATCCACCCCGGACCGTGAGCCGTCGCGTCCGTCGCGCCCGCCCGGCTGCGGGGGTGGTGACCATCAACCGCCAGGCGACGGCGGCGATCAGGCCCGTCAGGCACCAGGACAGGACCACGTCCGACAGGAAATGCCCGCCGAACGCCACCCGGTTCAGCGACAGCATCAGGGCATAGGGCAGCAGTGGCAGGGCGACGAGCGCGCGCCAGGGCGCCGGGACCAGCAGCAGGGCCGTCGCCATCCAGGCCGCCGAGGCGCCCTCGCCCGAGGTGAAGGAACAGTTGTCGGCGCAGGCCTGGCTCAGGGTCCAGGCCGGGGTGAACAGGTCGGTCCCGCCGAAATCGACGACATCGACCGGCCGCGCCCGCCCCCAGAGGGCCTTGAGCACCCCATTGACCAGCAGACCGGGACCGAGGGCGAACACCGCCAGCAGACACAGCGGCCGGCGCACACAGGCCGGCGCCGCGCCTCCGCCACGCAGGGCCGCCGTCAGACCGCTCGCCAGACGGACCAGGACCGCCAGCATCAGCCCCGCCATGACCCATGTCGAGCTTTTGCGCAGGGCGCGCAGGGCCGGATCGGCGGCGGCGACGAAGCCTTCGTCCGGCCGGTGAAAGGCGGCGCTGACCGCCAGATCGATGGCCGGGAACAGCATGAAGACCGCCGACGCCGCCAGGGTCAGGAGGGCCGTCGCGGCCACGGGATCGGTCAGACGCCGGCGCAGGCCCAGACCCTGCAAGGACAGGCGTTCGATGCGCCACTCGATCCGGGGGCGCAGCGGCGTCCCGGTTGAAAACGTCCCGTCCATCCCTTCCCCCCGGAAATTGGCGGCTGGATCGTCCACTGCCCTCGGGCGAACACAGATCGGCGACGAAGTTGCAACGGATCGGTGGAATTACCGCAACGGTTGCAAGGCAGATCATCTGTGACCGGTTCATGTCCGCCCGCGCCTTCGACCCCGCCCCTCTCGCCACCCGACGGCCCGCGCCCTACATGGGACCATGCCCGAACTTCCCGAGGTCGAAACCGTCCGGCGCGGCCTGGAGCCCGTGCTGACCGGCGCGCGCCTGACGCGGGTGCGCCAGAACCGGCCCGACCTGCGCTTTCCCTTTCCCGAGCGCTTCGTCGAGCGACTGGAGGGGGCGGTGGTCGAACGCATCGACCGCCGCGCCAAATATCTGCTGATGCGGCTGTCGACCGGCGAGACCTGGGTAACGCACTTGGGCATGACCGGCCGATTTACCGTCGATGGCGAACAACTCGGCGAGTTCGAGGAGGCGGCCCCCATCGCCGGCAAGCATGAGCATATGAGCCTGTGCGCTGTGCGTGATGGGCGCGCCACGCGCGTGGGCTACGCCGACGCCCGTCGCTTCGGCTTCATGGGGCTGATCCCGACCGACGCGGTCGAGGCCCATCCGTGGTTCGCGGATCTGGGTCCAGAGCCGCTCGGCAACGGCTTTTCCGGCGTCCATCTGGCCGAGGCCTGGGCCGGGAAGAAGCAGAATGTGAAGGTCAGCCTGCTGGACCAGAGGACCGTCGCGGGTCTGGGCAATATCTATGTCTGCGAGGCCCTGTACCGCGCCCGCATCTCGCCCCTGATCGCGGCGGGCAAGGTCACGAAGCCGAGGCTGGAGACCCTGGCCTCGGTCGTGCGCGACGTGCTGAACGACGCCATCGCGGCGGGCGGCTCGACCCTGCGCGACTTCGCCAACGCCGAGGGTGGGCAGGGCTATTTCCAGCACCGCTTCGACGTCTATGGCCGCGAGGGGCAACCGTGTCTCGGCGAGGGCTGCACTGGCGTCGTCAAACGCATCGTCCAGGGCGGCCGCTCGACCTTCTATTGCCCGGGGTGTCAGAAACGATGAAGGCGTGCCGCATGGTTAGGGGTTAGCGACTTCCCGACTCCCAATCGCTAATCACCACTCACTAATCACTCGTCACCCTCGCCACTCGCCACTCGCCACTCGCCACTCGCCACTCAAAGAATGACCGACCACCGCATCATCCTGTTTCGCGGCATGAACACCGGCGGCGTCCGCGCACCCGTCGGCGAGCAGCGCGCAATGGCAGAGGCCATGGGGTTGAAGAACCCGCGCACACTCGCGGCGAGCGGCAATCTGGTGGTCGAGACCGGCATGGCGAGCGCCGCGCTGGAAACGGCCATCGAGCAGGAGATGGAGAAACGCTTCGGCCTGAAGATCGCCGCCATGGCCCGCACGCCCACAGAATGGTCCCGATTGATCGCCGCCAACCCCTTCCCGACGGAGGCCGCCGCCCATCCGGCGAAGGTCGTCGCCATGGTCATGAAGGCCGGGATCAATCCCGGCGCCCTGAACGCCTGCCGCGACCTCGCCTCGGGCGGCGAGGCGGTCGAAGCCATCACGCTCGAGAGCGAGGGCGATGTCCTCTATTTCTGGTTCCCCAACGGCCAGGGCGACAGCGGCATCTTCAAGAAGGCGACCCCGAAAGTGCTGGGTATGGGCACAGGCCGCAACTGGAACACGGTGCTGAAGCTGGGCGAGATGGCAGGGGTCGGTTGAATTAATGTCGACCCAAATCGACTTGATGTAAAAAATACTGGACATAACGTCCAGTGAATGCGACACGACGGTGTCGTTCAACGCCGCCGGGCCTGCATCATGACCTTTCGCGAGAAACATCTCTGGATCAGCATCGTCGCCACCGTCGGCGTCTGGGGCTGGTATTTCTGGTTCGTGATCCGGCGTCTGCTGGACGGACAGTTGGGCGACGATCACTTCACCGGCGATCTCGGCATGGCCTTCGCGGCCTGTCTGGTCATTGTGGTCGTGATCGAGGTGGTGCTGACCTTCATCGCCACGGTCACGACGCCGAAGATCCAGCGCAAGACGCGGGACGAGCGCGAAATCCTCGCCTCACTCAAGGCCAGCCATGTGGCCCTGATGGGGCTGATCGCCCTGGTCATGAGCGTCGCCATCGTCGCGTATTTCGCCGGGCTGATCGACGACAACCTGGTCGGCGGTCGCGACGTCTTCCACGTCAGCGGCAATCTGATGGTGCTGCTGGCCAATGTGCTGCTGGCCTGTGTGGTGCTGGCCGAACTGCTCCGCGCCGCCGTCACCCTGGTCCTGCTGCGGGGGCTGCGCTGATGGGGGCCGATAGGAAGACAGGCGGGTTCGGCGGATGCATTCTCTACGCGATCCGCGCCCTGACCGGCGCGGGGCTCGGCCTTGGACTGATCGTGTCGCTGGCCCTGAGCCTTAATCTCGGGCAGGCGGGCTGCCGACTGATCCTCGACGACAGCCCCCTGCCCGCGCGTCTGGAGCGGGTCTGATGGCGCCACCGAAGGCCTTCGGGCTGGGCAAGGCCCCGCCGCCGATCAGAAATCGCATCCGCGAACTGCGTTTCCACGCCGGAGAGATGACCCAGGCGGCGCTGGCGGAGAAGATCGGCATGACGCGCCAGACCATCGTCGCCATCGAGCAGGGCAAATATTCCCCCAGTCTCGAGGCCGCCTTCCGCATCGCCGTCGTCTTCGGCGTCGAGATCGGCGAGGTGTTCCAGTGGGAGGGGTGACTTCTACCCCCCGCCATACCCGCCGATGATCGGCAGGATCTCGCCGGTGATGAAGCTCGACATCTGGGGCGAGGCGAGGAAGACATAGGCGGGAGCGATCTCCTCGGGCTGGGCCGGGCGTTTCATCACGGTGTCAGCGCCGAACTGCGCGACGTCCGGGGCCGACTTGTCGGCGGGGTTGAGCGGGGTCCAGACCGGGCCGGGCGCCACCACATTCACCCGGATGCCGCGCGGCGCCAGATGGGTCCCCAGCGCCCGGGCGAAGGCGTGGATGCCGCCCTTGGTCATCGAATAGTCGAGCAGGGCCTTGCTGCCCATGATGCCGGTGACCGAGCCGGTCATGACGATGGCGCCGCCGGACTTCATATGCGGCACGGCCGCCTGGGTCAGGTTGAAGTAACCATAGAGGTTGGTCTTCAGCGTCCGGTCGAAATGGTCATAGCTGATGTCCTCGAACGCCTCGACATGCTCCTGAAACGCAGCGTTAGGCACGACGACGTCGATCCGGCCGAAGGCCTTCAGCGTCTCGGCCACGGCCATCTTCGAGAACTCGGGATCGGCGACGTCGCCCTTCAGCACGATGGCGCGGCGGCCCTCCGCCTCGACGGCCCTGCGGGTGTCCTCCGCGTCATTGTCCTCGTCCAGATGACAGATGGCGACGTCGCAGCCCTCGCGCGCGAACAGCACCGCCACCGACCGGCCGATGCCGGAATCCGCGCCGGTGATCAGGGCCGCCAACCCCTCCAGCTTGCCGGACCCCTTCCAGAAGGGGGCGTCGTACATCGGGGCGGGGTCAAGCGCCGCCTCGTCGCCGGGTTTTGTCTGGTGCTGTTGCGGAAACGGCGGTTCGGGATAGGTCCGTGCGCCCGCCTGAACGGCGCCGCCTTGCCCGCCATCGTCGCCGGACGCGGCGTCCTTGCGGTCGATGGGGGCCTGGATATCGCGCTGGTCGTCGGCGACGGCCTCGGCGGCGCGGCTGAATCGGTCGTCCATGGGGCGGGCTCCGGAATAGAGGGGGTCTCCCTGCAAAAACCGCGAGCCCCGCCGTCGTTCCGTATGGCGGAGCCTGTGTCCGCCCCGGCTCAGTCCATCTGGCTCAGTCCGCCCGGGCTCAATCCATCTGGCTCAGTCCATCCGGCTCAGGATCATGCGCAGGGTCTCAGCCCTGGACGGCAGGTCGGCCGAGAGGCGCGAGGCGATTTCGCGCGCACCGACCGGATAGGCGTCACCGCCCTCGGCAATGGCCTTCGCCGCCGCCGCTGTCTGGACCAGCAGCCGGTCCAGGGCCTCGACCTCCTCCACCGCCAGGGCCCGGGCCTCGGCCTGCAATCGCCTGACCCGGTCCGCCGTGGTCTCGGGCGCCCGCATCAGGTCATAGACGGCGCTGGATCCGGATATGGGGGCGGCTGGAGGAGTCGCCGCCTCCGACGCCGGAACGGGCGGGACGAGATGCAGATCGGGTTTCTTGGTCGAGCGTGCCATGGGGCCTCCTTCCCAAGCCAATGCCGTTCACCTGTCGCCGTTCCGTCAAAGGGCGACGGCGTCTGTGGATAGGCTGCGGCTGTGTTCCCCCTGCATCAGTGGGGATGCTGCCGCACGGATCAAAGGCCGGCGTCCGCCGCCTCCAGCGCCGCCCCGGCCTCGTCCGGCGTGTCGTTGAGGACCTGACCGGGCCGGCGCGGCCTGACATAGGGTTCGGGCGTCGGGGTCACGGCATTGCCGCGCATCAGGCTGCGTCCCGCCTGAAGCCCCCCCGTCAGCTGCAGGGTCAACCGCTCCTCGTCGCGACGCCGCACATCCTCGATCGTCTCGGCCGCCTGATCGGCGTCGACGCCCAGATCCTTGAGCACATGGTCGGCGAAGGCGAGGGCGGACTCAAAGGTCTCGCGGATCTGGAATTCGACCCCGGCCTCGATCAGCCGCAGCGAATGGCCCCGGTCGAAGGCCCGCACGAAAAGCTTGGTCAGGGGAAACTCGGACCGCACCAGTTCCACGATCCGGTCGGCCGCCTCGGGCTTGTCGACGCAGACCAGGATGGTCTCGGCCGTCGCCGCCCCCGAGGCCCGCAGCACGTCCAGCCGGGTGGCGTCGCCATAATAGACCTTGAAGCCGAAATTGGCGGCGGCCTGGACCATCTCCACATCGTTGTCGACGATGGAGACGTCGATGTCGCGGGCCAGCAGGGGCTGGGACACGACCTGGGCGAAACGGCCGAAGCCGAGAATCAGCACCCTTTCGCGCAGCCCCTCGGGCCGTTCGACCCCGTCCAGCCCCTCCACCGACACCACCTCGGGCTTCAGCAGGAACCGCCGCACCACCAGGGTCACCAGCGGCGTCAGCACCATGGACAGGATGACGATGGCCGACAGGACGGCGGCGGTGCGGGGATCGAACAGTCCCGCCGCCGTCGCCCCGGCATAGAGGACGAAGGCGAACTCGCCCCCTTGCGCAAACAGGGAGGCCCGCTCCAGCGCCTCGCGATGGCCCGAGCGGAACAGGCGGGCGATGGCATAGATGCCGATCCCCTTGACCGCCATGAACAGCAGCACCCCGCCGATCACCCACCGCCATTCGGCCATGACCACCGACAGGTTCAGCGACATGCCGACACTGAGGAAGAACAGGCCCAGAAGCAGCGACCGGAACGGGTCGACGTCGGCCTCCAGCTGGTGCCGGAAGCTGGAATCCGACAGCAGGACCCCGGCCAGAAACGCCCCCATGGCCATCGACAGGCCGCCGAGGGCCATGGCCTGGGCGGCCCCGAACACGACCAGCAGGGCGGCGCCCAGCATGACCTCGCGTCCGCCGTACTTGGCCAGCAGGCCAAAGGCCGGGTTGATCGCGAACCGGCCGGCGAGGAAGACTCCGGCGATGGCGGCGACGGCGAGGGCGATGGTCTGCCACAGGGGCGGCCCGTCCGCCGCCGAGCCCAGGGCCGACCCCATCACCGCGACGATGGCCAGAAGCGGCACGATGGCGAGGTCTTCCAGCAGCAGGACGGAGACCGCCCGCTGTCCGGACGGAGTATTGATCTCGTTCCTCTCGTCCAGCATCTGCATGATGACGGCCGTGGACGAGAGGACAAAGCCCATGGCCCCGACGAAGGCGATCGGCGCCGCAACGCCGAAACTCATCGCCGCCGCCGTCAGCAACAGGCCGCAGGCGATCACCTGGGCCGCGCCGAGGCCGAAGATCTCCTTCCTCAGCCCCCACAGCTTGGCCGGCCGCATCTCCAGCCCGATGATGAACAGGAACAGCACCACGCCCAGTTCGGCGACGTGCAATATGGCCTCGGCGTTCTGGATCAGGCCGAAGCCGAAGGGGCCGATGGCCAGACCGGCGGCCAGATAGCCCAGTACGGCGCCCAGCCCCAGCCGTTTGAACAGCGGCACCGCCAGCACCCCGGCCGCCAGCAGCACGACCCCGTGCCCCAGATTCATCGCGCCTGCCGCGTCCGCCATGCCGTCACCGCCCCGTGCCGTCCCGTGTCGAGTTGCGATAGTGGGGGCTGCCGTTCGCATTTGCGAGCCCGAGCCGATGGATTGCGCGCGCCACGGTCCACACACATCCGGCCCTGTCCGGATTTGTCGCCCTCTCGCCACAGTTCCGCCGAACACGACCCCGCCAATGGCCTTAACGACATCGCCGGGAGGATCAGATGCGCACATCCCATCGCCAGGGCCGCACAGGAATGGCCGTCGTCGCCGGCCTGTCGATGATCGGGGCGTCCCAGCCCCCGGCTCGCCCCGACACCCCGGCCCCGTCCGGACGGGTCACCGACGGCGAGGCCACCCCGGCCGCCTGTGCGCCCCTCGGCTTCGACCTGACGCGGGGCCAGGAGCCGTCGCCGACGGGCGTGGCCATGGCGATGCCCCGCGCGCCGCAATACGCCCCTCCGCCGCCGGTCACCCTGCCGATCTCGCCGACCCGGAAAGAGGACCGTGTCGAGTATCAGGGCCCGCCCGTCATCGCTCCCGCCCCGCCCCCGCCGCCGGCGCCGCCGGCCCCGCCGCGTCCCGCAGTCGTCGAGAACAATGTCGTCGTCACCGGCAGCCGGGTCAGGCCGGGCCCGGTCGCGGGCGTTCCCGCCCTCAGCAACTCGATTGTTCCGCCCGCCGCCGATACCGAACGCTATCCCGACGCGACCCCCAATCCGGTGAAGCGCACGGCGACCGACCCCGTCTCGACCTTCTCTATCGATGTCGACACCGCCGCCTATGCCAATGTCCGCCGCTTCCTGGGCGAGGGGACGCCGCCGCCCCGCGACGCCGTACGGGTCGAGGAGCTGATCAACTATTTCGACTATGGCTACGCCGCCCCGACCTCGGCGTCCGAACCCTTCGCCGTCTCGACGACGGTCGCCGCCGCGCCCTGGGCCCCCGGACGGGAAGTGGTCCACATCGGTCTGCAGGGCTATGAGCTTCCGGCCGGTCAGCGCCGCCCGCTGAACCTGACCTTCCTCGTCGACGTCTCGGGATCGATGGGCAGCCCGGACAAGCTGGGTCTGGCGAAACAGGCCATGAACCTGGCCATCGACCGGCTGCGGCCCCAGGACACCCTGGCCGTGACCTACTACGCCGAGGGCGCCGGCACGACCCTGGCCCCCACCCCCGGCACCGACAAGCTGAGGATGCGCTGTGCGGTCGCCAGCCTGTATGCCTCCGGCGGCACCGCCGGGGCCACCGGCATGACCAACGCCTATGACCAGGCCCAGGCCTCCTTCGCCCGCGACAAGGTCAACCGCATCCTGATGTTCACCGATGGCGACTTCAACGTCGGCGTCACCGACAACAAGCGGCTGGAAGACTATGTCGCCGAAAAGCGCGGCACAGGCATCTATCTGTCGGTCTACGGCTTCGGGCGCGGCAACTACCAGGACGAACGGATGCAGGCCATCAGCCAGGCCGGCAATGGCACGGCGGCCTATATCAACGACCTGCAGGAGGCCCGTCGTGCGTTCGGCCCCCGCTTCGACCGGGGCGCCTTCCCCATCGCCGACGACGTCAAGATCCAGGTCGAGTTCAACCCGGCCCGGGTCGCCGAATACCGGCTGATCGGCTATGAGACCCGCCTCCTGAACGAGGCGGATTTCAACAACGACCGCGTCGATGCCGGCGAGGTCGGCTCGGGCGCCAGCGTCACGGCCCTGTATGAGATCACTCCCGTCGGCGGTCCGACCCAGCTGGGTGAGCGGCGCTACGGCTCCGGCCGGCCCGAAGCCGCCGTGGCTGCACGGGGTGATGAACTCGGCTTTATCCAGATCCGCTACAAACTGCCGGGTCAGCCGACCTCGCGCCTGATCCAGCAGCCGATCCGCAGCGCCGCCGGCGCACCGCCGGAGGCCACCCGCTGGGCCCTCGCCGTCGCCGCCTTCGGCCAGAAGCTGCGCGGCGATCCGTGGATGGCGGCCGACCATGACTGGTCCCGGGTGCTGGAACAGGCGCAAGGGTCGCGCGGCGAAGACCCCTGGGGCGACCGCGCCGGGTTCGTCCAGCTGATCCGCGCCGCCGAGGGATTGCCGGAGCGGCGGACGCCGTAAGGGGCAATCCTGCTCCATTCCGTCACCCTCGGGCTTGACCCGAGGGCCCGATGCAAGGGCGGGGTCCGGCGTTTGACGAAGCCTATTCGCGCGGTAGCGTCCTCAGGAATTTCGCCACCCCATCCTCCCCGTCATCCTCGGGCTTGACCCGAGGATCGGGCGCCGTGCCGCACAATGCCGGGTAGAGGTCGGCCCAGTCGGGATTGCGCTTTTCGACCAGCTCCAGTTTCCAGACGCGGTTCCAGTGCTTCAACGCCTTCTCGCGTTTGATGGCGGCGATCATCCAGTCATGCGGCTCATACCAGACGAGGAGGTTGCACTGATGGTCCTTGGTAAAGCCGGGGATCAGACCCTCACGATGCTGGTGCGCACGCTCATAGAGATTTGAGGTCGCGCCGACATAGACGACGCCAAGGGGGCGGCTGGCCATGATGTAGGTGGCGATGAACGGGCGTCTGTCCATCTGCACAGTCAGCGGACCGTCCGGCCCTCGGGTCAAGCCCGAGGGTGACGGGTGTTCGTTTAAGGCTAGCGCTAGCTGTCTTGCGATCGGCGGAATCCGGCCCCCCTGTCCTTCAAGCCCGATGGCGCCCGGCCAGCTTCCCGCTAGTCTCGCCGGGTGACCGACGCCCTCTCCGCCAGGACCGCCCGCCGCATCGCCCTGTCGGCACAGGGGTTCGGACGCGCCCGGCCCGCAGCGCCCGGCCGCAGTCATGTGCGCGACACGGCGCGGCGTCTGGGCGTGATCCAGATCGACAGCGTCAATGTGGTGACCCGGACCCATTATCTGCCGGGCTTCTCACGGCTGGGCGACTATCCGCGAGACGCGCTGGAGGCCGAGGCCTGGGGGCCGCGCCGCAGCCTGTTCGAATACTGGGGCCATGAGGCGTCGCTGCTGCCGCTGGAGAGCCAGCCCCTGTTCCGCTGGCGAATGGAACGGGCGCAGGCCGGAGAAACCTGGACCGGCATCGCCCGCTTCGGCCGCGAACGACGCGACTATATCGATGAGGTCCTGAAAGAGATCGAACGTCGCGGTCCGGTCACCGGCGGCGACTTCGCCACAGGTCCGCGCGGCGCCCCCGGCTGGTGGGAGTGGTCGGATGGCAAGCGGGCGCTGGAGTGGCTGTTCTGGGCCGGCTTGATCACCACCAGGACCCGGAACGGCTTCGAGCGCGTCTATGACCTGACCGAACGCGCCCTGCCCGCCCACATCGTCGACCGGCCGACCCCGACCGAGGCCGAGGCCCAGCGCGCCCTGATCCGCATCGCCGCCCGGGCCATGGGCGTGGCCACCGAGGTCGACCTGCGGGACTATTTCCGCATGCCGGTCGCCGACACGAAGGCCCGGATCGCCGATCTGGTCGAGGCGGGCGAACTGATGCCCGTGACCGTCAGGGGCTGGCGCAACCCCGCCTTCCTGTCCCCCGGCGCCCGCATCCCGAGGAAGGTGGCGGGTCAGGCCCTGCTGTCGCCGTTCGACAATCTGATCTGGCATCGCGACCGCACCGAGCGGCTGTTCGGCGTCCGGGTGCGGCTGGAGATCTATGTCCCCGCCCACAGGCGCGCCCACGGCTACTACGTCCTGCCCTTCCTCGAGGACGAGGCGATCACCGCCCGCGTCGACCTGAAGTCCGACCGCAAGTCGGGAGTTCTGCGGGTCCAGGCGGCGTGGCGGGAACCGGATGCAACGGCGGAGACGCCCATACGGCTGGCGGCGGAGCTTCACCGCATGGCGGGATGGCTGGGACTGCAGCGGGTCGAGGTGGTGCAGAAAGGCGACCTGGCGGGGGCTTTGGGCGACGTCCTGCCGGTGACGCGGTGAAGGCGCCTACGCCCGCCCCGATTGACCACCTGACGCTGCCCGACAATGATGGATGCAGGCGGGATCACAGGCCGGAGGTCGGACGCCCTTCCGGCGCCTGTCGCCGGGCGTCTGGACTTCCCGGCCTCCGCGCCTGATAGCAACAGGGATCAACCGCGCTGAGCGCCTGCGAGGCCAGAATGCCCAGAGATCATTTTCGCAGCACTGGATGGCGGGGATATGCCCTGGCGGTCGCGGCCTGGGGCCTCGCCTTCGCACTGCGCTATGGACTGGCGGACTGGTTCCCCCCGGGATTTCCCTATCTGACCTTTTTTCCGGCGGTGGTCCTGGTCGCCTATTACGCAGGGCTACGCCCGGCGATTATGACAGCCACTCTGTCGGGTCTGGCCGCCTGGTGGTTCTGGATCGGCCCGTCGGGCTTCGACCTCGGCGTCGCCACGGCGGTCGCCCTGGGCTTCTACGTCTTCGTGGTCGCCGTCGACATCTTCTTCATCGTGGGCATGGACGGCGCAACCCGGCGGCTGGCCCAGGAAGTCGAGCGCAACGCCGCGCTCGCCCGCAGCCGGGACGTTCTGATGCGGGAGGTGCAACACCGCGTCTCCAACAACATCCAGGTGGTGAGCGCGCTGCTGAGCCTGGAGGCCCGCAGCGCCACAGACCCCGGCGCCCGCAAGGCCCTGCAGGACGCCTCGGCCCGCACCGCCCTGATCGCCAGCATCCAGCGCAGTCTCGCGAGCGCGGACGCACGCCCCGCCGCCTTCGAGGATCTGGCGCACGCCATCGTCGGCGATGCGCTCAAGGCGGCCGGGCGCCATGATGTGACCGTCTCGATCACCAGCGACGGCGCAGTCCTGTCGGCCGAGGAGGGCACGCCCGTCGTCCTGATCATGCTGGAATGCGTCAACAACGCGCTCGAGCACGCCTTCGAGGGCCGCTCGGGCGACATCCGTATCCGACTGGCCGATGAAGGCGCCCTGCGCATCCTTGAGGTGACGGACAATGGCTCCGGACTGCCGGATGCGCCCTCCGGCGCGCCGGACAGTCTGGGCCTGCGCATCATCACCGCCCTGGCCCGGCAACTGGGCGGAGGCTTCACCCTGCGCCCCGCCCATCCAGGTGCGGCGGCCCGTCTGACCTGGCCCCGACCGGCGACAGACGCCCAGGCCTCGCCTCTGGCGGACGAGCCGTCCCGGATATCCCCGGGGGTCGGCGCCGCCGCCCTCACACCTCGAACCTGACCCCCTGCGCCAGCGGCAGGTCGCGAGAGAAGTTCACCGTCTGGGTCTGGCGGCGCATATAGGCCTTCCAGCTGTCGGAGCCGGATTCGCGGCCGCCGCCGGTCTCCTTCTCCCCGCCGAAGGCGCCGCCGATCTCGGCGCCGCTCGGGCCGATGTTGACATTGGCGATGCCGCAGTCCGAGCCCCAGGCGGACAGGAAGCTTTCGGCCTCGCGCACGCTGTCGGTGAAGACGCAGGAGCTCAGCCCCTGCGGCGCGTCGTTCTGCATGGCCACCGCCGCGTCGAAGTCGGACCAGGTCAGGACATAAAGGATCGGCGCGAAGGTCTCGGTCATGACCACCTCGCCCTGGGCCGGCATGCGCACGATGGCGGGGCGGACATAGACGCCGCCTGACGCATCCGACGCCCGGCCGCCGCCGGTCACCACCGTCCCGCCCTGTTCGACCGCCCGGTCCAGCGCCCGGTCGAACGCCTGTCCCGCCGCTTCATCGATCAGCGGCCCGACCAAAACCCCATCCGTGCGCGGATCGCCGATCGGCAGGGTCTCGTAGGCGGCCTTCAGCCGGTCCACCAGACCATCCGCCACGCTCTCATGCACCAGCAGCCGGCGCAGGGTGGTGCACCTCTGGCCCGCCGTTCCCACCGCCGAGAAGGCGATGGCCCGCACCGCCATGTCGAGGTCGGCGCTCGGGGTCACGATCATGGCGTTGTTGCCGCCCAGTTCCAGCAGGCTTCGGCCCAGACGCGCCGCCACGGTCGTCGCCACGGCCTTGCCCATCCGCGTCGAGCCTGTGGCCGAGACCAGCGGAATGCGCGGATCGGCGGCCAGGGCCTCGCCGACCGCCCGGCCGCCGATCAGCAGCTGCGCCAGTCCGTCGGGCGCGTCCGCGCCGAACCGCGCCAGCGCCCGGTCAAATACCGCCTGGACGCCCAGGGCCGTCAGCGGCGTCTTCTCCGACGGCTTCCAGATCACCGGATCGCCGCACACGAGGGCCAGGGCCGCATTCCAGGCCCAGACGGCGACGGGGAAGTTGAAGGCGGTGACGATGGCGACCGGCCCCAGCGGCTGCCAGGTCTCGCGCATATGGTGGCCGGGTCGCTCGCTGGGCAGGGTCAGGCCGTTCAGCTGGCGCGACAGGCCGACGGCGAAGTCGCAGATGTCGATCATCTCCTGCACCTCGCCCAGACCCTCGGAGACGATCTTGCCCGCCTCCAGCGTCACCAGCCGCGCGATGTCGTCTTTTGACGCGCGCAACTCCTCGCCCAGCAGCCGGACCAGCTCGCCCCGGCGCGGGGCCGGGACGCGGCGCCAGTCGGCGAAGGCTGCAACCGAGGCGGCGATGACGGTCTCGACCCCGTCCGGATCGACCTCGACAAGCGTCCCGGCGACCGAGCCGTCGATCGGCGAACGCGCCTCGATCGTCCCGGCATCCGACCACCCCGAGGTCGAGGCGCCCAGCCGGTCCAGAATCGCCCGCGCTTCACTGGCCGCCGTGGTCATGGTCGTTCTCCGCATGATGAGGCGTGGCCATAGCCTCCTGCCGGTGAGAGGACCAGTGGCGCAAGGACCAGCGGCGTTCCGGAACCGTCACCGTTCCCGCCGGTTCTGGACATGAGCTTTTCACAGGAGACGCCGTCTTGAAAATCCGCGACCTCATGAGCCGTGACGTCCAGGTCGCCCTGCCCGGCGACACCGTCGAGGCCGCCGCCGCCCGCATGGGCGCCGGCGATTTCGGCTTCATGCCGGTGGCCGAGGGCGATCGTCTGGTCGGAACCCTGACCGATCGCGACATCGCGGTGCGCGTCATCGGCGCCGGCAAGGCGTCCTCGACCCCCGTCTCGGAGGCCATGACGGCCGAGGTCGTGACGGTCCTCGACACCGACGATCTCAAGGTGGCCCTGGACGCCATGTCGGACGCCCGCATCCGTCGGCTGCCGGTGGTCGACAAACATGGCCGGCTGGTCGGCGTCGTCTCCCTCGGCGACCTGTCTACCCGGGTGAAGGAAAAATACGCCGGCGAGGCGCTGGAGACGATCTCCCGCCCCGGCTGAGCGCCGCGCCCCGCCATCGACCCCGATTCCGGCGCCTCCTGGCCGCGTCAGGGTTTCGTTCACCGCGTTCGCCAATCCGATCGTAACCGTGTCACGCCTAGGGTCGCGGTCGAAATCGAGGGGGCCTGAATGGCGCGCGCACAGTTCCAGAAGGGACAGAGGGTCTGGGTCGAGAGCGTCGGCGCCTGGGCCGAGGTGGAAAAGATCAACGCCATCTGGGCCAAGGGCTTCGATGAGCCGGTCCGCATCACCTATGACATCGGACTGGGGCGCGATTTCCAGGCCGTTGAACTGATGACGCCGGTGGAGGATACGGTCGAACCGGACCTCAGCGCCTGGCGGATGCTGCGCGCGCGCAACAAGTGGCAGGCGGCCGAGGATGTTCCTCATCACCCCTTCCCGGGCACCTATCCGGTCGTCGTCACGGACGCGGCCGACTGGGGCGGCTGGCGCGTACCCGGCGCAGAGTACGACCGGAACCCCGAACGCATCGAATTCCAGGCCCGGCTGATTACCGCTGCGCCGCAGTTGATGGCCCTGGTCGAGGCCATGGCGGCCTCGGTCGAGGCCGCACCGGACGAGGCCTCTCCCGCCGGCCGGGCGCTCGCCGGTCGCGCTGCGGCCCTGCTGAGATCCATCCGGGAGGTTCTGGCGCCGGCCGCGGACCAGTCCGCTGTCGCCCGTCGCGCCCGCGGAGAGGATCTTGTCGTTGTGGCAGACGGGACTCGCTCCCGGGCCGCGTGACGCACGGCGCAGACGGACTCTCGACAGGAATCCGCGACGCAGCCTAGATTCGGCGTCGTTGTCGAATCGTTTTGGGGGTGGCCTTGCGGGGCATGGAGCGCCGCGTGCAGGGGAAGGGCCGACGCGCTTCGGATGAGGCGTCGTCACGCCTCGTCACCGGAACCCGGATCGCCGTCCTGCTTCTGACCCTGGCCGTGGCCGTCTATGTCCTTCTGGTGGCGCGGGAAACCGCCCGCCCCGAGCGCGAGATCGAACAGCTTCAGTCCCGCGCCCTGTCCCATGACGCCCGCTGGCTGGCGGCCTCCCTCGAGGATCGGCTGGCCGCCGCCGGCGCCGCCCTCCAGACCGCCTCCGTGGCCCTGACCGCCCGCCCAGACCGGCGGCTGGACGCTCTGGAGGCCGCCCGTCGCGTCGATCCCGGCCTGGCGATTGCGGTCATGTCCGCCGGCGGCGAGGTCCGTGCCGTGCTCGGCTCGCCCGCCGAGCCCTTCGCCGCAGCGACAGCGACGCCCGGCGATCAGCCCGGACTGGACGCGGCCGGAGCGGCGATCATCCTGTCCCGCGCCGCCGGGGACCAGCGCGTGACGGCGCGCATCCCCCTGACCGGACCGGCCGGGGTCGACGGCGTCGACCTGTTCGCCGCCTCACCGACAGGCCGGGTCTCGACCCGCGCGGGAACGACCGCCCCGGCCGTCGATTTCGCCGCCCTGCAGCAGGCGGCGACACAGTCCGGCCCGACGACCGTCGACGACCTCCAGGTCTCGGCAGCGGCTGTCGGGGAGACCGGTCTGGTCGTGGCGGCCTGGCGGCCCGCGCGGGGCGGGGCGCCCGCCTTCCTGTCCGACCTCTGGGTGCTGCTGACGCCCGCCGCCCTCGGGCTGATCGTCATCGCCCTGATCACCGCCCAGTACTGGCGTCAGTCCCGGGCGCGGCGCCAGTGGGCCGAGACCGAACACCGCTTCCAGGTCGCCGTCGAGGCTGCGCGTTGCGGCGTCTGGGAATGGGATCTCAAGGGCGAGGAGGTGGTGCTGTCGGACTATATGGCGGCGCTGCTCGGCCTGCCGTCAGGCGGGACCCTGCCGTCCTCTGCGGTCATCGACCGGGTTCATCCGCGCTACCGGGACGCCTTCGAACACGCCCTCAGCCAGGCGGCCGCCTTCGGCGCCTTTGAAAGCACCTTCCCCGTGGTCGCGGACGAGGGCGGCGTTCGCTGGATCGACGCCCGGGGCCAGGCCGGCGGCGAACGGGACGAACACGGCTACCCGGGCATTATGGGGGTGGCGCTGGACATCACCGAGGCGCGCCGGGCCAAGGCCCATGCCCAGGCGGCGGAAAGCCGTCTGCGGGACGGGATCGAGAGCGTCTCGGACGCCTTTGCGCTGTTTGACCGGAACGGCCGGCTGATCCTGTCCAACCAGGCGTTCTCCGACGCCTTCGGCCTGGCCCCGGAGGCAGTCAGGCGCGGCGCGGCCAAGGATGAGCTGAACCGGATCGCCGGCCTGGCCATCAAGGCGGACCACCCCTCGACGACGGCCGGCATCCGGGAACTCGAGCTCAATGACGGCCGCTGGCTGATGATCGCCGAACGGTTCACCTCCGATGGGGGCACGGTGGTCACCGCGACCGACCTCACCGTGATCCGGCGGCAGGAGGCCCAGACCCGCCAGGCCGCGGACAGCCTGCGCGCCATGGTCACCCGGCTGGAGGCCAGCCAGGCCGAGCTCAGCCTCCTGGCCAGGAAATATGAGGTCGCCATGACCCGCGCCGAGGCGGCCAACCAGGCCAAGTCGGAATTCCTGGCCAATATGTCCCATGAGCTGCGGACGCCGCTGAACGCCATCAACGGCTTCTCCGAAATCATGGCCGCCGAGATGTTCGGCCCCGTCGGCGACCCTCGTTACAAGGGCTACGCCAATGACATCCTCAAGTCCGGACAGCATCTGCTCAGCCTGATCAACGACATCCTGGACATGGCCAAGATCGAGGCCGGCAAGATGACGGTCCACTATGAAAAGGTGTCGCTGCGGGAGATCTGCACCGACGCCGCTCGCCTGATGCGCGGCAAGGCCGACGAGGCGGGCCTGACGCTGGTGATCGACGCCCCGGACCTGCCCGATATCGACGCCGATCACCGCGGCATGAAACAGGTGATGCTGAACCTGATCTCCAACGCCGTGAAGTTCACCCCGGAGGGCGGATCGATCACCGTCTCCACCTCGGCCCCGGCGCCGGGCCGCCAGCGGGTGGCCGTGACAGACACCGGCATCGGCATCGCCGCCGAGGACCTCGGCCGTCTGGCCCGGCCCTTCGAACAGGTCGAGGGCCAGCACTCCAAGACCACCCAGGGCACCGGTCTGGGTCTCGCCCTGACCAAGGCCCTCATCGAAATCCACCACGGCGCGATGGTGATCGACAGCGAGCCCGGCCGCGGCACCACCGTCAGCTTCGAGGTGCCGGTGAACAAGCCCGCCGCCGCAGGCCCCGGGGATGCGGACATCGCCCGGGCGGCCTGACGCCCGCCGCCTCCGGAACCATGGCGGCGGAGCGACGGCTTCCCCGGATCAGAAGCTGGACACTTCCGAAATCCCCAGGACGGCCTTCTTGATCTCGCCTTCGGAATAGGTGCCGAGCCAGATTTCATACCGCCCTGTGTCGGGCGTCAGCTCGACCGACGGATTGGAGTCCTCGCCCGAATCGTCATCGCAGTACCATTTGCCATCGGGGCCGTTGACCACCAGGGTCGTGTCGGCGTTGGACAGGGCCGAGATCTTGATGGTCAGGCCGCTTGTGCTCTCGGAATCCCAGAACAGCCGCACGTCCGGGGCTTCGCTGATGAAGCCCTTGCAGTCCTCGAACTTGTCAGAGGCGTCCAGATCGCCGCCGGCCATGACGCTGAGCAGGGCGGGATCGGGGGTGAAGCCGGGCTCCAGATGAAACTCGCCATAGGTCGGGTCGGCGTCGAAATCCTGGGCGGCGGCCGGCCCCGCCGTCGTCAGGGCGAGAACGGCGAGTGCGGGCATGGCGAAGGCGGCGATACGCATGGGTCGGTCTTTCCTCTGGCGGCCTGTCCGGAAGACCCGTCGCCGCTGCCGGCCGATTAGACGGCCAAGCTTGCGCGGGATCAAGCCGCCGGACCTTCCCTTGCGGCGCCGGGACTCCGGCGACACGACCGCCCGACAACCGACCGATCCGGCCCGGCTCCGGTTGACCCCGGTGAATCGGTTGTTCATCAAAGCTTTTGAACCACAATCATCAGGAGCGGCCGCGACCATGGGTCTCGCAGCGAAAATCCGGCGTGACCTTCATTTCTTCGGCAGTCTTCGCCGGCTGCTGGGCCGCATCAAACCGATCACGCTCGACAGTCCCGTCCTGCTCTGTGACGACTTCGAGGAGGCCGTGGACCGGTTCGGCGAGAACATCGCCATCGAGGATGAACAGCGCAGCCTGACCTATCGCGAGCTCGACGCCCTCGCCAACCGCTACGCCCACTGGGCGCGGAGCCGGAACCTGAGGCGTTCCGATGTCGTGGGCCTGTTCATGTCCAACCGGGCCGACTACCTGGCGGCCTGGATCGGTTTTTCCAAGGTCGGCGTGCCGACGGCCCTGCTGAACACCAATCTGACCGGCCAGGCCCTCGCCCACTGCCTGAACATCGTCAACGTCGCCCAGGTGGTGTCGGACGAGGAATGCTGGGGTCGCGTCGAGGAAGCGCGGCCCTTTGCGTCACGCAGCCTGATGCTCTGGGTCCTGGGCCTCAAGCCGGCCGAGGAGACCAGCGACCGTCGCAACCTCGACAACGCCGTGCGCAGCGGCTCGTCGGTGCGGCCGCCGGCCGCCGCAAGGGCGGGCCTGACCAATCGCGATACCTGTGTCTTCATCTACACCTCGGGGACGACCGGCCTGCCCAAGGCGGCGCGCGTGCCGCATTCGCGCGCACGGACCTATATGCGGGCCTTCGCCGGCTGCACCCGCTCGACGCAGGAAGACCGCATCTACAATGTGCTGCCGCTCTATCATTCGACCGGCGGCCTGGTCGGCGTCGGCGCCGCCCTGCTGAACGGGGCGCGACTGATCATCCGCCGACGGTTTTCGGCCTCATCCTTCTCGCGCGATGTGCGCGACACCGGGGCCACCATGTTCGTCTATATCGGCGAGCTGTGCCGCTATCTGGTCAACAGCCCGCCGCATGAGGACGACGGCGTCAACAAGCTGCGCCTCGCCTTCGGCAACGGACTGCGGCCCGACGTCTGGCCCGATTTCCAGAAACGGTTCAAAATCCCGCAGATCCTCGAGTTCTATGGCTCGACCGAGGGCAACGTCTCGCTGTTCAACTTTGACGGCAAGCCCGGCGCCATCGGCCGCGTGCCGAAACTGCTGAAGAAGCAGATCAACATTCGCCTGATCCGGTTCGACGTGAACACCGAGGAGCCGGTGCGCGGCGCCAATGGCCTGTGTGAGGAGTGCCGTCCGGGAGAGATCGGCGAGGCCATAGGCCTGATCTCGGCCGACCCGAAACACGACTTCTCCGGCTATGCCGACAAGGCCGCCTCGCAGAAGAAGACCCTCAGCGACGTTTTCGTGCGGGGGGATCGCTATTTCCGGACCGGCGATCTGATGCGCCAGGATGCCGAGGGCTATTTCTATTTCATCGACCGCGTTGGCGACACCTTCCGGTGGAAGGGCGAGAACGTCTCCACGTCCGAGGTCGAACAGAGGCTGACCGATGCGCCCGCCGTGCGCGAGGTCATCTCCTATGGGGTTCCCGTGCCCCATGCCGACGGAAAGGCCGGGATGGTTGCGGTGACTGTGGACGGGAAGTTCCAGCCCCGGGCCTTCGCCGACTGGGCCGACGCCGAACTGCCGACCTATGCCCGCCCGGTCTTCGTCCGCATCACCCGGGCGATGGAAACGACCGGCACCTTCAAATACCGCAAGGTGGACCTGGTCACCGAAGGGTTCGACCCGCAAAAGGTCCAGGGGCCGCTCTATATCCGCGGCGGCCGGAACGGCTATCAGAAGCTGACACCAGCGATCCATGCCCAGATCCTCAACGGTGATCTGCGGCTGTAGCGTCGAACGGACGGGTCGGACGCCATTCCGGATGACCCGGATCCGGGCCGCCCCGGCGGAAACGCGGCCTTAATCATTAATCCCCATGTTCGGCGCATTCTCCTCGCGCGACCGGACCGACCATGTTTCAGATTATCGGCATCGTGCTGCTGTTCGGCCTCGTCTTCGGCAGCTTCGCCATGGCGGGCGGCAAGTTCGACGTGATCATTCACGCCGCCCCGCACGAGCTGATGGCCATCCTCGGCGCGGGCATCGCCGCCTTCCTGATCGCCAACAGCATCCCGGTCATCAAGTCGTCCCTGGGGGGCTTCGGCAAATGTTTCGCCGGACCCAAGTGGAAGAAGGGCGACTACAAGGATCTGCTGTCGCTGCTGTTCCTGCTGACCAAGACAATGAAGTCCAAGGGCGTCATCGCCCTGGAAAGCCATATCGAAAAGCCGGGCGAGTCCACGATCTTCCAGAAATTCCCGAAGATCATGAAGGACCATTTCGCCACCGACTTCATCTGCGACACCCTGCGGATGATGACGATGAACCTGGAGGATCCTCACCAGATCGAGGACGCCATGGAAAAGCAGCTGGAAAAGCACCATCACGAGGCGGCCCATGCGCCCCATGCGCTCCAGAACCTGGCTGACGGCCTCCCGGCCCTCGGCATCGTCGCGGCCGTGCTGGGCATCATCAAGACCATGGGCGCCATCGAAGAGCCGCCTGCAGTCCTCGGCGGCATGATCGGGTCCGCCCTGGTCGGCACCTTCCTCGGCGTCTTCCTGGCCTATGGGCTGGTCGGCCCCTTCGCCTCGCGCCTGCAGTCGATCGTCGACGAGGAGGCCGCCTTCTACAAGATCATCCAGTCGGTGCTGGTCGCCCACCTGCACGGCAATGCGGCGCAAATTTCCTGTGAGATCGGCCGGGGCGACGTGCCCTCCACCTGCCAGCCGTCCTTCAGTGAGATGGAAGAACACCTGTCCACCGTCGGCGCCGACGCCTGATCCCGCGGGCCGCCCCTCCCGGAGTCCGACCGTGGCGCCCCGCCGAGTTCCCGCCCCGCTCGCCCTCGGCCTGGTTCTCGGCCTGACGATCCTGTCGGCCGGCTGCGACGACCACGCGCACACGACCCCGACGCCGTCGAAGCCCGCTGAGCGCGCCGCCGCCGGGCCGTCGCCATCCGACCGACCTGACCCTGATGCGCCTCCCCCCGGCTCACAGGCTGCGGAGGCGATTGGAGCCCCCGACGGAGCGCCTGTGACGCCCCCGTGAGAGGCCTTGCAGTTTCGCTCACGATCCCGTTATCTCTCCATGCGGGTCGTCAAGAGCCCGCTGCACAGGAAGGAAGTCCACCATGACCATCCGCCAGATGATCGCCGCCTCGGCTGTCGCCGCCGCTGCCTTCGCCATCGCCGCCTGCACCCCCGCCGCCGAGGAAAAGGCCGCCGACACGGCGACCGCAGCCTCCGAAACAGCCACGGACGCCGCCGCCACCGCTGACGCCGCCGCGACCGAGGCCGCCGCCGCTGCAGGCGAGGCCGGCGCCGCCGCCTCCATGGCCGCCGAAAAGGCCGGCGAAGCCTCCACCAGCGCCATGGCTCCGGCCGCTGGCGCCATGGCCCCCGCCGAGGCCCCGGCCCACGCACCCGCCGAGAAGCACTGAGACCTGACGTTCCGCCCTTTCGGGGGACGGACGGGAGGGGGTCGTCTCCGGACGGCCCCCTTTTTCGTTCCCGGTCCCGGCCTGCGGCTGTAGGACAGGATCATGTCCGCCGACGCCGCCCCGCCCCCGTTCCAGACCTCCGCCGCATCGCTGGAATGGACCGAGGCCGGCGAACCGCGCTCGACCCGGTTCAATGACGTCTATTTTTCCCGCGACGATGGCCTTGCCGAAAGCCGGGCGGTCTTCCTTGACGGCTGCGGCCTGCCCGACGCCTGGCGGGATCGCCGGACCTTCGTGGTCGCCGAACTGGGTCTCGGCACCGGGCTGAACGTGCTCGCCCTGCTCGATCTGTGGCGAAGGACCCGGCCGCAAGGCGGGCGACTGCACATCTTCTCCATCGAGGCCTATCCGATGCAGGCGGCCGAAGCCCGGCGCGCCCTCGTCGCCTGGCCCGAACTGGCCGACCTCGCGGCCGTCATGCTGGACCGCTGGCCGGACTGGACGCCGGGATTTCACCGCATCGACCTGCCCGGGCTGGACGCCGTTCTGGATGTGGCCGTCGGCGACGCGGGCCGGGCTCTGGATCAGTGGCGGGGCCGGGCCGACGCCTGGTTCATGGACGGGTTTTCTCCCGCCCTGAACCCGGAGATGTGGTCTGACGCTGTGCTGGACGGCGTTGCCGCCCGCTCGGCTCCGGGCGCCCGTCTGGCCACCTTCGCCGTCGCAGGGGCCGTGAGACGGGGGCTTTCGGAACGGGGGTTCGCGGTCGAGAAACGTCCCGGCCATGGTCGCAAGCGCGAGCGGCTGCAGGCCCGGTTCGCCGGCGATCCCGCTTCCGCAGAGGCGCCTCTATCGGTAGCGGTCGTGGGCGCGGGAATCGCCGGAGCCTCGGTCGCCCGGGCGCTGACAGAACTCGGCCTCCCGGTCATTGTACTGGATCAGGACCGGCCGGGCGCCGGCGGATCCGGATTTCCGGCCGGTCTGGTCACGCCCCGCCTCGACGCCGGAGACCCCGTGATCGCCGGCTTCCACGCCCAGGCCCTGTCCAGGGCGACGACCCTCTATGATTCGATCGACGACGCCGTCACGGCCCGGGGCGTGCTTCAGCTGGTCCAGGCCGACCGTGACGCCGCCCGGTTCGCCCGCATCGCCGACCAGCCGATCTGGCCGTCCGGTTCCATGCAGGTGGTCGAACCCGGCTCCGCCGCCGACCGCCTCGGCGAGCCCGGCCCGACCGGCCTGATGATGCGCAATGCCCTGGCCATCCGTCCGGCGACGGCGCTCGAGGCCTTTCTGGGCGGGGCGGAGGTCCGCATCGGCCAGGTCGCGCGCGTTGAGCCCTCCGATACCGGCTGGCGCACCCTTGATGCCGACGGCGCCGTCCTGTCGGATACCGACGCCCTCGTCCTGACCGCCGGATGGGGTCTGGCCGCCCTCGCGCCCGAACTCGGCCTCAGGCCCGTGCGGGGCCAGGCCGACTGGGTCGAGGGTACGCCCTCGCCCGGCGCGACGGCCTGGGGCGGCTATCTGGCGCCGACCGGGGACGGCTTCCTGTTCGGCGCCACCCACGACCGCGACCAGACCTCGACCGGCACCCGGGCGGCCGACAGCCAGCGCAATCGCCAGACCCTGGCGGCGCGGCTGCCGCAGCGCGCCGGGATGATCGCCGATCTGGCAACCAGGAGCCGGGCCGCCGTGCGCGCCACCACCGCCGACCGCCTGCCGGTCTGTGGCCCGGCGCCCGGCCGGGCGGGCCTGTTCGTCCTGGGAGGGCTGGGGTCGCGCGGGCTCTGCGTCGCCCCCCTGCTGGGCGAGCATCTGGCCGCCCTGATCGCAGACCGGCCGTCCCCCCTTGCAGCGGATTTCGCCGATCGCCTCACCCCCGCCCGGCTTTCGCGCTGAAGCGGCTTGCCGTCGCCGCCGGTTGGGAGGACAGTGACCCCGGGGGCTGTTCGCCATGTCAGGAACCGCCAATGCATGTCTCCTCCCGCGTCATTGTCCTCGCATCTGCGGCGGCGCTGATGTCCGCCTGCGCGCCGACAACGCCCCCGGGCGCCGGCTCCGCCTCTGTCGCGGCGGCGCCCGAACGGCGCTGCTTCCAGCCCTCGCAGATCCGGAATTTCCGGGCCGATCGCCAGACCGTCTATCTGAAGGTGGGACAGAAGGCGGTCTATCAGCTGGACGCCGCCGGAGCCTGCCGGGATCTGGATTCCTCGTTCCAGCTGGCGGTCGCGCCGATCGCCGGGGTCTCCTCCCTCTGCGTCGGCGACATGGTCGCCCTGGTCACGCCCGGCTCGGCCGCTCCCGTCGAGGTCTGCCGCGCCCGGATGGTCTGGCAACTGACCGATGAGCAGATCGCGGCCCTGCCCTCGCGCCTGCGACCCTGACGCTGTCCATCGGCCGCCCCGTGAAGCCCGGCCCGGCCGGCGCCCCGTTTCCGTCTCGCCTTGTGCGAGAACGGGGTTGCGCCCCTGCAGCCCCTGATTATTAACGCGCGATTAACCACGACGCGCGTGCGGGCAGGACGGGGGAAGACGGTATGTTTGGTAGCTGGTCGGTCGATCCGGCAAGCGCGTCAACGCCCGCCTTCCGTCCCTGCGTCAGCCCGGCCCGCCCCCACCCGGCGCGGCTCAAGCGGGCGCTGGATATGGCCGGAGCCCTGCTGGCCCTGATCTTTCTGGCGCCGGCCCTGCTTGTCATCGCCCTGGCGGTCCGCCTGACCTCGGCGGGACCGGTCCTGTTCCGGCAGCGCCGCACGGGGCTGAACGGCCGGGTCTTCACCATTTACAAGTTCCGCACCATGACGGTCACCGAGGACGGCGACGCCGTGACCCATGCCCGACGCGGCGACAGCCGGGTCACGCCGGTCGGCGCCCTGCTGCGCCAGTCCAGCCTCGATGAGCTGCCGCAACTGTTCAATGTCGTGCGCGGCGAGATGTCGATCGTGGGGCCGCGGCCGCACGCCCTCGCCCACGACGCCCACTATGGCGCCCTGCTGCCCGGCTATGCCGAACGGTTCAGCGTCCGGCCCGGCCTGACCGGCTATGCCCAGATCAAGGGGCTCAGGGGCGAGATCCGGCAGCTGGACTGTATGGCCCGGCGGGTGGAGGCCGACGCCGCCTATGCGCGCAACTGGTCGCTGGCCGGGGATCTGCGCATCGTGCTGAAGACCGTGCCCCTGCTGCTTTCGCGCGAAAACGCCTACTGATCCCCGGCGATTGCGTCGGCCGGCCCTTGCGCCGGATCGCCTGAAGCGGCAAGCCGCCCCTTCAACCCATGGCGGCGGCGGTCGCCGCAAAATCGAGGTTCGCATGCGTGTCGCCATGATCGGAACGGGCTATGTCGGCCTCGTCTCCGGAGCCTGTTTCGCCGATTTCGGCCATGTGGTCACCTGTATCGACAAGGACGCCTCCAAGATCGCGCGGCTGGAACAGGGCGAGATCCCCATCTTCGAGCCCGGTCTCGAGGCCCTGGTTGAAACCAATGTGCGCGGCGGCCGGCTGTCCTTCACCCTGGACGGCGCCGAGGCCATCCGGAACGCCGATGCCGTCTTCATCGGCGTGGGCACCCCCTCGCGGCGCGGCGACGGCCATGCCGACCTGACCTATGTCCACGCCGCCGCCGCCGAGATCGCCGACCTGATCCAGGGCTTCACCGTGGTCGTGACCAAGTCCACCGTGCCGGTGGGCACGGGCGACGAGATCGAGCGGATCATTCGCGAACGCCGTCCCGACGCCGAGTTCGCCGTCGTCTCAAACCCCGAGTTCCTGCGCGAGGGCGCGGCCATCGAGGACTTCAAACGGCCCGACCGGGTGGTCATCGGCGTCAACGACATGGACGGCCCCGTGGGCGCCCGGGCAAAGGCGGTCATGGCCGAAATCTATCGCCCGCTGAATCTCAACGAGAGCCCGCTGCTGTTCACCGAGCGGCGCACCTCGGAGCTGATCAAATATGCGGCCAATGCCTTCCTGGCGATGAAGATCACCTTCATCAACGAGATGGCCGACCTGTGCGAAAAGGTCGGCGCCGATGTCCAGCAGGTGGCGCGCGGTATTGGTCTGGACAAGCGGATCGGCGGAAAATTCCTGCACGCCGGCCCGGGCTATGGCGGCTCCTGCTTCCCCAAGGACACCCTGGCCCTGGTCCGCACCGCGACCGACGCCGGCAGTCCGGTGCGGCTCATCGAGACCACGGTCGCCGTCAATGATGCGCGCAAGGCCGGTCTGGCCGACCGTGTGCGCAAGACCCTGGGCGCGGACCTGAAGGGTCGGACCGTCGCCCTGCTGGGCCTGACGTTCAAACCCAATACCGACGACATGCGCGACGCCCCGTCGCTGGACCTGGCCCCGGCCCTGATCGCGGCCGGCGCCACAGTGCGCGCCTATGATCCGGAAGGCATGCATGAGGCCGCCGCCCTGATGCCGGATGTGATCATGACAGCCGGCCCCTATGAGGCGGTCCGGGCGGCGGACGTGGTCGTCATCGTCACAGAATGGGACCAGTTCCGGGCGCTGGATCTGGACCGGATCAAGCTCCTGATGACGCGCCCGGTCATGGTCGATCTGAGAAACGTCTATCGCCCGGAAGACATGCGGGCGCGCGGCTTTGTCTATTCGGGGATCGGCCGGCCCTAGGGTCCGGTGATCCCGCCGATCCTTCGCCTCCGGGCCTGACCCGGATTGCGGAGAAAAATCTGGGAGCCCGACCCCGGGCGTGTCAGGCCGCGATCATCCGGTCGACCTCATTGACGAGGTCGCGCAGGTGGACGGGCTTGGACAGCACCTTGGCCTGGGGCGAGGACTGGGCCGCCGTCAGGGCGACCGCGGCGAAGCCGGTGATGAACATGATGCGCAGGCCCGGAATGCGGGCCGCCGCGACACGCGCGACCTCGATCCCGTCGGCGCCGGGCATGACGATGTCGGTCAGCAGAAGGTCGTACGGCCCGTGTTCGAGGGCGTCGATGGCGTCGTCGCCGTTCTCGCAGTCGACGACCTGATGGCCGGCCTTCTCCAGAGCCCGCGTCAGGAAGCCCCTCAGCGAGGCGTCGTCTTCAGCCAGCAGAATGCGCGCCATGGATGGTCCCCGTCGTTTCGAGCGGCAAGGTTAGCGGCAGAAGGGTAAACTCCCCATGAAAAAGGCCGATCCCGGACGACGCCCGGCTGTGGACAGCGGGGGTAAACCGTTTATGCGCGAAGGATGAGTTCGACCGACCGGGCGCCTGAAACCATATTCGATATCCGGCTCCCGGCCGGAGCAGCCGGGCCGTTCGTCTTTGCCTCCCCGCATTCGGGCGAACTCTGTCCTGCCGATATGAACGCCGCCCCCGGCCTGGATCCGGCCTCGCTGCGCAGCGCCGAGGATACGGGGGTCGACCAGTTGCTGGCCGCCGCCGCCGCCGATCTTGGCGCCCCCCTGATCACGGCCCGGCTCAGCCGGGCCTATGTCGATCTCAACCGGGCCCCGGGCGATCTCGACCCCGTCCTGATCGCCGACGCGCCGCCGGACGCGGGCCAGGGACCGTCGGCGGCCAAGGTCGCGGCGGGTTTCGGCGTCATCCCCCGCAGGACCGGCGACGGCGCCGATCTTTATGACCGGCGTCTGGACATGGCCGAGGTGCGGGCGCGTCTCGAGAGGTCGCACGCCCCCTATCATGCGGCCCTGGCCGGACTGATGCAGGCGGCCCGGGGCCGGTATGGCGCGGCGGTGCTGATCGACTGGCATTCCATGCCCTCGGGAGTCCTGGCCGGCGACCGGCATGTGCGCGGCCCGGATGTGGTGCTCGGCGACCGGCACGGCACGGCCTGCGACGCCCGTCTGACGCGGCGCCTGCGCACCCTGTTCGAGGCCTCGGGATGGGTGGTGGCGCTCAACCGCCCCTATGCCGGCGGCTATACGACCCGGACCTGGGGCCGACCCGCCGAGGGTTTTCACGCCATCCAGGTTGAACTGGGCCGGGCCCTGTATCTGGACGAGGCCACCCGACGCCCCTCGTCGGGGCATGGGCGTTGTATGGGGGTCATCGACCGGGTCGCCACGGCCCTGCGCCAGGACGGCTGGCCGGCCCCTGCGTGATCGGCGGAGGGGCCGCCTGAAAGCGGGCGCCGGCGAACTCGCGCCCGGAGCAAAAAAAAGCCGCGCCCGAGGGCGCGGCATAAAAGTCTATAGGGAGGAAACGCCCAGGAAGGGCAAGACGCCCGAAGGCGTCGAAGATCAATCTAGGTTGCGATGCACCATGGGTCAAGGGGCGATTTATGACCCGTCATCACGCCTTGTTACGTCATTGTAAGCGGTTTCAGGAGTCGGAAACCGCCTCCAACGGTCAAAGTATGCCCCGGACACCCCGCCCGTTATGTTGCAGGTGCGAAGGCGCGCGGCCTCAGTCGCGGGCGGGACGCTCAAGCAGGCGATGGGCGGCGCGGATCGCTCCGGCTGCGGGCGAGCCCGTCTGGCGCCAGACCAGCAGGGCGAAGGCTGACGCAACGCCCGCCGCCAGCCAGAAGGGACCGAACAGCCAGGCCCCGGCCGCGAGCGCGAAATAGTAGCCACGCACCCCCTGGCTGAACGAGGCCAGCGCCGGATTGAGCACCGCCGCCGTCGCCGCCCCGAAGGCGTCCAGATCCCGGTCTTCGGTCAGCCGCTCCGAGGCCCCGATCAGGGCGAGCGCATAGTTCATCTGACGAATCGACCAGATGAAATCCAGCAGGCCGCGCGCCAGACAGGCCAGCACCAGCGCCAGCTTGGCTTCCAGAACCGGGGCCGGCACCGCTTCGGCGCCGACCGCCGCGAAGCTCTTCAGCGCCGTCTCCCCGCCGAACAGAACGCCGCCCACCGCGGCGATCAACAGCAGGTTGGAAGAGGCGAAAAAGGAGCCGGAGTTGATCGAATGGCCCAGCAACTGGCTGTCCAGAAGCTTCACCTCACGCCGGGTCATCGCCAGCATCCAGGCCTGGCGGATCGAGAGCATGTCGCGGTTCAACGCCCCGAAGCGGCGCGACAACAGGCGAAGCAGCGGATCGTAGCCCAGCCAGCACAGGAAGAAGAGGGCCAACGCCGCCCAGTCCAGTGTCGTCATCTCCGGCTCTTCATCCTGGCGCCCGCATCGGACCTTGGTCGATACCCCTATAAGGCATCCCCGCTTGCTCAAACACCGCTCCGGGCTTATTGAGCCGGACTTTCATTTCGCAACCGCACAATTCCGAGCTCGCCATGAACCTCGACGCCATTCCGGTCGGTCCCAACGCCCCCTGGGACATCAATGTGATCGTCGAGATTCCGCAGGGCGGCCTGCCGGTGAAATACGAGATGGACAAGGCCTCCGGCGCCCTGTTCGTCGACCGCTTCCTGCATACGGCCATGTACTATCCGGGCAACTACGGCTTCATCCCCCACACCCTTTCGGACGATGGCGACCCCTGCGACGTGATCGTGCTGAACCCGACGCCGGTCGTGCCGGGCTGCGTCATCCGCTCGCGCCCCATCGGCGTGCTGAAGATGGAAGACGAGGCGGGCGGCGACGAAAAGATCCTCGCGGTCCCCGTCGACAAGCTGAACCCCTACTACACCGAGATCGCCAGCTATCGTCAGCTGCCGGTCATCCTGATCGAGCAGATCGAGCATTTCTTCACCCGCTACAAGGATCTGGAGAAGGGCAAGTCGGTCACCGTCAAGGGCTGGGGCGACGCCGGAGAGGCCGCCGAACTGATCGCCATCGGCATGAAGGCGCATCAGGACAAGCAGGCCAAATCCGCCAAGGCCGCCAACGCGGCCTGAAGCCCTTCCGTCGGGACGCCCGGCGAGGTAGCTGAGTATCCATGGCCGCCGCTACCGACAGTCCCGCCGAAGTGTTCAAGCGCGCCCTCGCCCATGCGGCGCGGGCGTTGGCGGAACAGCCCGAGCTGGAGGTCGCCTTCGGTTCGGACGGCCCGCGCCTTTCGAACGGCCTCCTGACCCTGCCGCATCCGCCGCGCGACCCCTCCGGTCCCGAGAGCGCCGCCCTGCGCGGCCAGGCCGACCGCATGGCCCTGCGCCTCGCCCACCACGACGACCGGCTGGACGCCCGCTTCCGCCCGGCGGACGCCGCCGCCGCCGAGGTCCATGACGCCGCCGAACAGGCCCGGATCGAGGCCGTCGGTTCGCGGGTGCTCGCGGGCGTGCGCGCCAATATGGACGCCGCCCTGCTGACCCGGCTGGAGCGGATGGGCGCCCTGCGCGCCGACGCGGAACGGGTGCCCATGGCCGAGGCCGTCGGCCTGCTGTTGCGCGAGCGCCTGACCGGGCGCCGTGCGCCCGACGGCGCCGCCGCCATGCTGGACCTCGTCCGCGACCAGATCGAGGGCAAGGCGGGCGGCCCGCTGGACCGGCTGGCCGGCGCCGCAGACGACCAGACGGCCTTCGCCCGCGCCCTCCGCGATGTTCTGACCGCGCTGGATCTCGATCCCGGCGACGGCACGGCCGACGACACGTCCGAAGAGGCCGGAGAGGACGACCCCTCGCCCCGGGAACCCGACGCCCCCGAGGACCAGCAGGACGAAGAGGAGGACGACGGCGGCGGCGAGGGCGGCCAGTCGATGGAGGGCGATTCCCCTGATTCCGACAGCGATCAGGACAGCGAGGCCCGCCCCGACGGCGCCCCGGCCCAGCAGGACGGCGACATGTCCGACGACGGGCCCGAACTGTCCGAAGGCGACCTGCCCAACCGGCAACAGACCCAGGACGACGGCCGGGGCGTGGACGCCTATCGCGTCTTCACCACCGCCTTCGACGAGACCATCGACGCCGCCGACCTGTGCGATCCCAACGAGCTGGAGCGGCTGCGCTCCCTGCTGGACCAGCAGCTGACGGCCCTGTCCTCCATCGTCGCCCGTCTGGCCAACAAGCTGCAGCGGCGGCTGATGGCCCAGCAGAACCGCACCTGGACCTTCGACCTTGAGGAAGGCGTGCTGGACACGGCCCGCCTGACCCGGGTCATCACCGATCCGACCAGTCCCCTGTCGTTCAAGATGGAGAGCGACAGCCCGTTCCGCGACACGGTCGTGACCCTGCTGCTCGACAACTCCGGCTCCATGCGCGGGCGGCCGATCATGGTCGCCGCCGTCTGCGCCGACATCCTGGCGCGGACGCTGGAGCGGTGCGGGGTCAAGGTCGAGATTCTCGGCTTCACCACCCGGGCCTGGAAGGGCGGCCAGTCGCGCGAGGCCTGGATCTCGGCTGGAAAGCCGGCCAATCCGGGACGGCTGAACGACCTGCGCCACATCATCTACAAGTCCGCCGACGCCCCCTGGCGACGGGCGAAGAAGAACCTCGGCCTGATGATGCGCGAGGGGCTGCTGAAGGAGAACATCGACGGCGAGGCCCTGACCTGGGCCCACGACCGACTCGTCGCCCGGCCCGAGGCCCGGCGCATCCTGATGGTCATTTCCGACGGCTCGCCGGTCGACGATTCCACCCAGTCGGCCAACGCCGCCCTCTATCTGGACAAACACCTGCGTCAGGTGATCGAACGGATCGAGACCCAGAGCCCGGTCGAACTGATCGCCATCGGCATCGGCCACGATGTGACCCGCTGGTATCGCCGCGCCGTCACCATCGTCGACGTCGAGCAACTGGCCGGCGCCATGATCGAGAAACTGGCCGAACTGTTCGACAACGACCCGAAACCGGCCGCCGGTCGTGAACGCCTTCGCCCGGCGCGTCGGAGGGCGGCATGAAACGGTTGACCCGCCTCGCCGCTGTCGGGGCCCTGCTGGCCCTGTCGGCCTGCGCCGGCATGGGCGGCGGTCCGGTCCCCTATGTCGCCGCCGTGGACGGCTGGATCGCCGCCGAGACCGCTGTCCGGCCGGTCGGCCTCGGCCTGGGCGGCGCCGATCTGGCCGATGGCGTCCGGTTCGCCGGGGGTGTGGAGCTGGCCGCTCCCGCCGGATCCCCGCTGCACGGCCTGTCGGACCTGAAACTGACCGGAGGCGACGGCGGCTTCGTCACAGTGTCCGACTCCGGCGATCTGGTGCGCGGCCGGATCCGGCTGGACGCGACGGGACGGCTGGAGGGCGTCGACGCCCTGTCGTATCGCCGGCTCACCCTGACCGACGGCCAGCCGATCGACGCCAAACCCATGGGCGACGCCGAGGGTCTGGCCGTCCTGCCCGACGGTCGGCTGCTGATCAGTTTCGAGCGCAACCACAGGATCTGGAGCTACGGCCGCCTGCCGTCCCTGAGCGCCCGTCCCGTCGCCGTCCGGCGTCCCGACGCCGTCTTCGCCGGGAATGACGGCATGGAGGGGCTGGCCGCCTCTCCGTCCGGCTGGATCGTCGCCGGTGAAGGCGGCGGCGTCTGGGACTGCGCCGCCCGGGCCTGCCGGACGATCACGCCGCCGCCCGCGACGCCCCTGTCCGACGCCGGTTACCGCATCACCGGCATGGATCGCGATCCGTCAGGGGACGGATGGTTCGTGGTCGAGCGCGCCTTCAGCCTGGCCGCCGGCCCCCGCGCCCGCATCCGCCGCATGACCCGCGACGGCGCCCTCGGCCCCGTGTTGATCGAGCTGAAACTGCCCGGCACGACCGACAATTTCGAGGGCGTCGCCGCCGAGGCCCGGGGCGGCGGGACGCGGCTCTATATCCTGTCCGACGATAACGCCAATCCGCTGCAACGCACCCTGTTGCTGGCGTTCGACCTTGCGGCCGTCAATCGTCGATGACGACCGTGCGGCAGCGCCTTTGCGGAAACCGCTGGCCCGCCACCTCGACATAGCGGCAGACCTCACGGGTCCGGGGTTCCGGTTCCGCCTCCGGCTCGGCCTCGGCGGACGGCGCCGGCGGGGCGGGCGGGGCGGGCGGGGCCTCGGCGGCGGGAGGGGGCGGCGTCAGGGCGACCCGCGTCACCGGCTGGGCCGGGGCCTGGGTCTGCAGGGCGGCCGCGAGGGCCAGCAGGGCGATAATCATGGCTGTGGTCCCTGGGGAAAAGGAAGACAGCCAAAGAATGACTCATCGCTTCGCACTTGCAACATATTTGTTGCACTTGCTCAGAACCCGTCCGTGGGCGTGGGCCGGATCGGGTCGGGCGGCCTGTGACCGGGCGCCAGGGCCTGCGGGAGCCTAGACCCGCTCGCTCACCTTGATCGCCGCCCGGCAGCCCGCCTTGATCACCGCGCTGAGCAGTCGGTGCGCGGGGGCCTCTCGCGCGCCCTGGGCCACGGCATGGTCGTGGTGGGCCAGTTCCTCGTCGCGGAAGCGGGCCAGTTCGGCCGACAGGGCCGGATCGCGGTCGGCCGTCTCGGCGACCTGATCGGCATAGTGTTCCTCGATCACGCTCTCCACCGCCTCGGTGCAGGCGTGGGCGGCCTTCTCGCCCATCAGGGCCGTGCCGGCGCCGAGGGCCTGGGCCGCCAGCCGCCAGACCGGCAGCATCAGGGTGGGCCGCATCCGGTGTTCGGTCAGCAGGGCCTCGAACCGCGCCAGATGAACGGCCTCCTGACCTTCCATCTCCTCCATATCGGCGGCGATGGCCTCATGCCCCGGACGACCGGCGAAGACAGCGCGCTGGGCGCGATAGATCTGCACCGCCGCATATTCGCCGGCATGGTCCACGCGCAGGATCTCGCCCCGGCGACGACGGCTGGCGCCCAGGCCCGGTCGCGCCAGCGGCGGTCGGGGGGAGCGGGGGGCGAACTCAGGCTCTGGGGGCACGGGCGTCTTTCGGGCGTTTGGCCGCAATCAGGCTGAAGAGGGCCAGACCGGCCGAAATCAACGCATTCCACCCTGCCATCGAAATTCCCATCATGGACCAGGGGATATCGCCGCATGAGACGATCTTCGGCGCCGGCCCCTCGCCCAGGGCCAGGGCCGTCAGGCTGGACAGGTCGGCCGGGCCGCCCGCCGCCGAGCAACTGGCCGGCAGGGCCCACCACTTCAGCTCGCCCCCGGCATGGAAGGCGGCCGTGACCGCCCCGGTCAGGAAGATCACGAACAGCAGGAATGAGGCGATACGCGGCGTCCCCCGGCTGGCCCGGCTGATCACGGCCCACAGGGTGGCCACGGCCGAGACGGCCACGGCGCCCCAGAACACCTCGCGCTGCTTCAGACACAGGTTACAGGGCGCCATGCCCCCGAAGGTCTGGAACGCATGGGCTGCGCCCAGCATCGCCAGCGACGCGGCGAGGGCGAAGGCGGTCCACCAGCGGGTGAGGAGACGGTAAAGCTCGATCATCGTCGCTGTTCCTACTCCCCGCCGCCGCATCCGACAAACCGCGTCCTACAGGAACTTCAGTGCGGCGATGATGGCGCCCAGAAGGACGAGGCCGATGACGGTGAACAGGGCCAGACGCTTCTCGATCACCGTCAGCATGGCCGGCCCCCAGGTCTTGAGCACAAAGGCCACCAGAAAGAACCGCGCGCCCCGCGTAATGGCGCACAGCAGGACGAACAGCGGCAGGTTGAAGGCGAAGATGCCCGAGGCGATGGTGATCAGCTTGAACGGGATCGGCGTCAGTCCCTTGACCAGGATCACCCAGGCGCCGTGTTGCTGGAACAGGGCCTTGGACGCCTCGAAGGTGTCGGCCTTGCCCAGCACCGTCAGCAGCCACATCCCCACGGGCTCGAGGAAGAAGCCGATCGCATAGCCCAGCAACGCCCCCAGCACCGAGGCGGCGGTGCAGACCGCTGCATAGAAATAGGCCCGGTCCGGCCGCGCCAGCACCATCGGCGCCAGCATGACGTCGGGCGGGATCGGGAAGAAAGAGCTTTCGGTGAACGACACCACCGCCATGACGCGCGTGGCGTTCGGCTTGCGGGCCTGGACGAAGACCCAGTCATACAGTTTGCGAAGCATGGCGATCCCTGGAACGACCGTCTCCCTAGCAAGGCGGGCGCCGGGGAGCCAGCGGCGCCGGCGCCGCACAGGCGCGGCGCCCGGGCCACGGTTGTCCCGCCCCGCCTTCACCACTAGGTTCCCCGCCAATCGCGGCGACCCGCCGCCTGTTCACTCAAGGGAGCCGCCCGCATGTCTGATGCGACTACCCCCCACACTGCCGCCGCCATCGACCTCGACAACCCGCTGGGCGTCGACGGTTTCGAATTCGTCGAATTCACGGGACCCGAGCCCGAGGCCATGATCGCCCGGCTGGAGCTGATGGGCTTCACCCGCACCCACGTCAGCCCGGTGACCGGCGCCATCCGGCTGAAACAGGGCGACATCACCATGCTGGTCAACGCGACGCCCGAAGGCCAGGCGGCCGACTTCGCCCGCGACCACGGCCCCTCGGCCAATGGCATGGCCTTCCGCGTCGCCGACGCCCGTACGGCCTATGAGGGCGCCCTCGCCCGTGGGGCCGTGAAGGCCGAAAACGGCGCCGGCGCCCTGGGCGCGGACTATCCTTACGTGCTGCAGGGCATCGGCGGCTCCCTGCTCTATGTCGTCGACCAGTATGGCGAGGCCGGCTCCCTGTATGACCAGTGGGACGAGATCGAGGGCTGGGAAGAGGCCGAGCGCAAGAACTCCATGGGGCTGGAGGTTCTGGACCACCTGACCCACAACGTCCGGCGCGGCCAGATGCGGACCTGGTCCGGCTTCTACAACTCGATCTTCAACTTCGAGGAACAGAAGTATTTCGACATCAAGGGCAAGGCGACCGGCCTGTTCTCGCAAGCCATGATCGCGCCCGACCGGGCGATCCGCATCCCCCTGAACGAAAGCCAGGACGACAATTCCCAGATCGAGGAATTCCTGCGCCGCTACAACGGCGAGGGCATCCAGCACATCGCCCTGACCACCGAGAACATCTTCGAGACGGTCGAGGCCATGCGCGCGCGCGGCGTCGAGTTCCAGGACACGATCGAGACCTATTTCGAACTGATCGACAAACGCCTGCCCAACCATGGCGAGGACGTGGAGCGGATGCGCAGGAACCGCATCCTGATCGACGGTTCGGACGAGGAGGGCCTGTTGTTACAGATCTTCACCCAGGACACCTTCGGCCCGATCTTCTTCGAGATCATCCAGCGCAAGGGCAATGAAGGGTTCGGCAACGGCAATTTCCAGGCCCTGTTCGACTCCATCGAGCTGGACCAGATCCGTCGCGGCGTCATCAAGGTTGACGCCTGAATGAGGCTGCGGCCCCCGAGCTGGCTGCCCTTCCTCGGCCCGGTCCTTGCGGCCGGCGCCGGGGGCGGGGTCGGCTACTGGCTGGAAATCGGCTTCTGGCCGACCCTCGCCGTCGCCCTGGTCTGCGGCTTCGCCCCGATCATCGCCTACCGCCTGTGGAAGCGACTGCACCACAGGCGGTGAGGTCCGTGCGGAGGCGGGCGGAAAGCGCTTCCCCCGATCGGCTCAGGGTTCCGACCCTGACGCTCCCATGATCTTCTCGAACTGGAACGCATCCCCGTCTCCGGGAAGATCGTCCTGCGCCCCGGGATGATGGGGATCGGGGTGATATCTGTTGAAAAACTCGATGATCCGGAAGCCGCACTTGTTGACGTAGAAGTGGATGTTTCGCTTCTCGAAATACGGGGTGTGCGTCTGCCAGGCGATCGTCTCGGGAAAGCGCTCCTCGATGACGCGCCAGGCCTTGAGGCCCAGCCCCCGCCCCTCCTCGCCGATCTTCAGAAAAAACAGGTCGAGAGAGTTACGATGGGTCACGGGGTCGATCGTGACGACGGCGCCGCCGACCTTCCGGCCATCGCACATGATGCGCAGAACCACGGCGCCAGGCGCCGTGACGGCGGCGTCCAACACTTCGTCCGAGGGAATCGGCTCATCCGGCCGGTTGCCGAACTCATCGACGACCGCCACGGCGAACGCGGCCTGCAACTCGGCCTTGAAGATCGCGAACTCGGCGGGATCGGAGTCGGCAAGAGTGACGGTTTCGCTGGTCATCGGGGAGCCATACACGGCACGGGCCTGCAAATGGAGCCCGCCGGGGGCCGAGGCGGACGCACGGCGAGAGCCTGATTTCGACGGTTTTCCAACACCCCTGCCAAACCGGGCTATACTCCCGTCTGCGTTTCCCGAGGCGAAAGAGGTATGTCCATGTTCTCCAGCCAATGCGCACACATCCGCCGCGCGCTCCTCGCCGTTTTCGCGGTTTTCGGACTCTCGAACCCCGTATTGGCCCAGACCCCCGAGGCCCCCGGCTGGTCTCTCGCCATCCATGGCGGCGCCGGAACCATCGAGCGAGACCGCATGACCCCGGCCCAGGACGCCGCCTATCGCGCGGCCCTGACCAGGGCGCTGGAGGCCGGGTCGGCCGTGCTAGCCTCGGGCGGATCGGCCCTCGACGCCGTTCAGGCGGCGGTTCAACGGATGGAGGACGACCCCCTGTTCAATGCCGGGCGGGGCGCGGTCTTCACCGCCGCCGGTCGCAACGAACTGGACGCCGCCATCATGAACGGCGCCGACCTGACGGCGGGCGCCGTGGCCGGCCTGACCACCACCCGCCACCCGATCGCCGCCGCCCGCGCGGTGATGGAAAGGTCGCCCCACGTCATGCTGATCGGCCCCGGCGCAGACGCCTTCTCGGCCGCACAGGGTCTGGAGCAGGTCGAGCCGGCCTTCTTCTTCACCGAACGTCGCTGGCAGGGTCTGGTCGAGGCCCTGACGGCCAAGACCTTGCCCCTCCCTGCCCGCCCCGCCGGCGCCCCGCCCGCCGACGCGACGCCGATGGCCGCCAACGACGCCTCCGCCCCGCCCCTGAACGAGCGCAAGTTCGGCACCGTCGGCGCCGTCGCCCTGGACAGTCAGGGCCGGCTCGCCGCCGCCACATCCACCGGCGGCATGACCGCCAAACAATGGGGCCGCGTCGGCGACGTCCCGGTCATCGGCGCCGGCACCTATGCGTCGAACGCCGACGGCTGCGCCGTCTCGGCCACCGGCGACGGCGAATATTTCATCCGCGCCACAGTGGCGCGCGACATCTGCGCCCGGATCGCAGCGCTGAACGAGACCCGCACCGCCCGGCTGCGTCAGGGCGCCGACGCCGCGGTCGCCCGCAGCGGCGACCCGAACGCCATCGGCGTCGTGCACGAGCTTCTGCCCCAGACCGTGGCCGCCAGGGCGGAAATCGCCGACGCCGACAACCTCGGCGGCAAGGGCGGCGTCATCGTCATGGGCCTCGACGGCCTCGCCGCCTTCGCCATGTCCACCTCCGGCATGTACCGCGGCCGGGTCTCGTCCGACCAGCCGACCCCCAACGTCGCCATCTACGCCGACGAGGAGAACAGGTGACCGCCCCCGTGAGCCCTGACGAACTCACCGCCATGGCCGAGGAGGAACTGGCCGCCGCCATCGCCCTCAGCTGGCCCGAAATCCGGCGGATCACCCCATGGGGCGACAGTTTCGAGGGCTTCGCGCCCTCGGGCCGCACGGTCGAGGTCGAGCGCCGCTACCTGTGGGCCGTAGAACCCGAGGGCGCCGTGGTGGTCGAGGTGGAGGTGCGTGACGCCGCCGCCCGCACCGGGGCCGAGGCCCGCGCCATCCTCGCTCCGCCGCATTGAACGTCGGAGGAGAACCTCTCCCCCGATTTCGTCGAACCGGGTTCGATTTTTCATTGCCAAGCCCGCCCGGTCCGCCATCATGTCCGCGACCGCGTGCTGCGCCGGGCCGCCCATGACTGCCTATCCCACAGACTTCTATTCCGCGCCCCAGGACGCGGGGTTTGCTCCCGAGCAGGCGGGCGAAGTCGTGTCCGGCGGCCTTGATCCGGTCGGCGCCGTGTGGCTGCTGCTCGCCCTCGCGGCCGTGGCGGGGCTGGCCTTCGTCCTCGGCTGGATCACGGCTGGCCGGTCGCGCGAGGCCGAGGCCGACCGCGCCTGCGCCGACATCCACGCCGCCGTCCTGAAATCCGCCACCGCCGCCCTGGGCGCCGGCAGTCGGCAGCTGATCGAGCGGGCCGACGCCCTGAAGTCCGTAATCGACGCGCGACTGGGCCCCCTGATGGTGGTGGGCGGCGCCCTGGCCGGTCCGGTCAAGGCCCTGACCCTGGCGCTGGAGGGCAGGGCGAACGAACCGGCGCACAGTGCGAAGGCGGCTCATGGCGCGGCGGGCCACGCGGCGGGCGATCAGGGTCCCGGCCATGGCCCCTGCGCACCCGCCGCCGTGACCCAGATCTTCGTCGGGGCCCCGGTGTCCGTGACGCCGCCTCACGGCGATGCCGCCCATCACGTTGACACCGGCCACCATGCCGCCAAAGAGCCTGGGCCTGAGCCTGAGCCCCGCCTGTCCGCCCCGGAACAGATCGAGGCCGTCAGCCGCGCCGTCCGCGCCTTTCACGACCACTGGAGCCGCTCGGACCTGCGGATCGCCGAGCTCCGGGCCGCGCGACGGGCGCTGGATCGAACGCCCTTCGCAGTCTCCGCCTGATCGTGGGCGAAGGCCGGCCGCCCTGGCCGCCTTTGCCCGGGCGGAAAAGGCGGCTAACCTCCGGTCATGAAACTCGCCTCGCTCAAACACGGCCGCGACGGTCGCCTCGTCATCGTTTCGAACGACCTGCACTGGTTCACCGACGCCTTCCTGATCGCCCCGACGCTACAGGCCGCGCTGGACGACTGGGAGCGGTGCGAACCCCGCCTGCGCGCCTTGGCCGAGAGTCTGGAGCATGAGGCCGTGCCGCGCGGCCGCTTCCGCGAGCATGAGGCCGCCGCCCCCCTGCCCCGCGCCTATCAGTGGGCCGACGGCTCGGCCTATGTGAACCATGTCGAACTGGTGCGGAAGGCGCGCGGCGCCGAGATGCCCGCCAGCTTCTGGAGCGACCCCCTGATGTACCAGGGCGGCTCCGACGGCTTCCTTGGGCCCCGCGATGCGATCCCCCTGGCCGACGAGAGCTGGGGCTGCGATCTGGAGGCCGAGATCGTCGTCGTCACCGGCGACGTGCCCCAGGGCGTCACCCGTGAACAGGCGCTGGACCACGTCCGGCTGGTCGGTCTGGTCAATGACGTCAGCTTGCGCAACCTCATCCCCGGCGAACTGGCCAAGGGCTTCGGCTTCGTCCAGTCCAAACCCGCCAGCGCCCTGTCGCCCGTCCTGGTCACACCCGATGCCCTGGGCGACCGCTGGAAGGACGGCAAACTGCACGGCGAACTGTCGGTCCAGCTGAACGGCCGGGACTTCGGCAAGGCGGATGCCGGCGTGGACATGACCTTCGACTTCGGGACCCTGATCGCCCATCTGGCGAAGACCCGCGCCCTGGGCGCCGGATCAGTGATCGGGTCGGGCACCGTCTCCAACCGCGACGCCGACGGCGGTCCGGGCAAGCCGGTGTCCGATGGCGGCCTCGGCTATTCCTGCATCGCCGAGGTGCGAACGGTCGAGACGATCCTGCGCGGCGCCGCCGAAACCCCCTTCCTCAAACATGGCGACACCGTCCGGATCGAGATGCTGGACGACACGAATCACTCGATCTTCGGCGCCATCGAACAGACGGTGGAACCGCTTTCCTGACGATCGAAGCCGTCATAGGCTGCTTCCGGCGGGCGAGGGTCGTCCGCCGCACACCCGGGGACTTCTGCCTTGGCGCCTGAACATCTGATCCCGCTTATGGTCATCCCGGTCGTGCTGGTTCTGGCCGTGCTGAAAGGCCGGAAGACGCGCGAGCTGAAGCCGCAGCGGCTCTGGATCCTCCCCACCCTTCTCACCGCCCTGATCCTGTTCGGCATGTGGGGAATGACGATGAACCCCGATGTCGGCCCTGTCGCCTTCGGGCCGGCGGAATGGGCCATGCTGGCCACGGGTCTGGCGCTGGGTTGCATCGCCGGCTGGTGGCGCGGCAAGACCGTCACCATCGAAAAGGAACCGGACGGCAAGCTGATGGCCCGGACCTCGCCTCTGGGCGTCATCATTCTTCTTGCCGTCTTCGCCGGCCGCAGAGGACTGGAGGCCCTGCTCGAAGGCCACGCCGCCCAATGGCATCTGAACCTCATGGCCCTGACCGACGCCTTCATGCTGCTGGCCGTCGGCCTGATCGTGTTCCAGCGCGTCGAAATCTTCATCCGCGCCCGCCGCATCCAGTCCGGCGGCACGGACAGCCATGTGGAGTTGGCGGCATGAGACGCGCCACAGGCCTATCCCTCGCCATCCTTCTCATTGGCACGCCCGCCCTCGCCCAGACCGGCGCCGACTGGGACATGCGACGCGACGAACGAGCGAAGCTGAAGGTCGCCTTCACCGCCTTCGACAATGGTCTCGCCATCGGGGCCCGTTGCACGGACGGGGTTTATGAGGTCGCCATCGCCGGCCTGCCCCCTGCCCCGGGCGACCTGGATTCGCGGATGCTCCGCATCGGCTTCGATGCCAGGCCGCCCGGCGAACAGACCTGGTTCGTCGCCTCGGATCGAGGCACAGCGATCAGCAGCCTTCCGGCGCCCTTCGCGAGAGCCTTGAGAAATGGCGGCCGGATGGACGTCATCGTGCCGGGAGCGGGCGAAGGCGGCCGCAACATTCGCTATGTCATTGAACTCCCGGCATCGGCCATGGCGATCGACGAGACGCTGGGCGCCTGCGGTCGGCCGCTGGAAGATCCACGCGACGCCCTGCTGCCGGATGCGCCGGGCGATGGAACCGTGCGCGGACGGGAGTGGGCCCGTGCGCCGAGGCCGGTCTACCCCGCGACCGACTTTGGTTCGGGGTTCGCCACCCTCAGCTGTATCGGCCGCGCATCCGGACTTGTCGAAGAATGTGTCGTCGAGGCCGAATACCCGCCCCGGCAAGGCTTCGGCCGGGCCGCCGTACGCGCGGTCGAGCGGGCGCGTCTGCAGCCCATGACCGATGCGATCGACTCGCTGGTGACCTTCACAACCACCTTCTATGTCGAGGGTCTGCAGCCCGGCCGGCGTCAGGAGACCCCGACCGGTTCCCGGCTTCGCGTGCCCAGTCCGGATGGCTGATCGAAGGGACTGGCGCTCGCCCCCGGCCCTGCGCTAAACGCATCCGGTCCGGCCCGCCGGACCCTCCGACGCATGCGGGCGTGGTGGAACTGGTAGACGCGCCGGACTCAAAATCCGGTTCCGAAAGGAGTGTCGGTTCGAGCCCGACCGCCCGCACCATCGGCTTCTCGGGTCAGATGTTCGACGCCGCGAGCGGTTTCGGCTATGAGCGCGCCGGTGACCCCTCCGCCTCCACACAGATTTTCAGTGGCCCCGATGATGGACTGGACCGACCGGCATTGCCGGGCGTTCCACCGGGCCCTGTCGTCTCGCGCCCTGCTCTACACCGAGATGGTCACCGCCCCGGCGGTGATCCATGGCGACCGGGAGCGGCTGCTGGGCTTTGACGCGGTCGAGCATCCGGTGGCCCTGCAACTGGGCGGGTCGGACCCGGCGCAGCTGGCCGAGGCGGCGCGCATCGGGGCGGCGTTCGGCTATGACGAGATCAACCTCAACGTCGGCTGTCCGTCCGACCGGGTCCAGTCGGGCCGTTTCGGCGCCTGTCTGATGCGCGAGCCTGAGCTGGTGGCCGACTGTATGGCCGCGATCCGCGAGGCGGTCGACGTGCCCGCCACCGTCAAATGCCGGATCGGGGTGGACGACCAGGACCCGCAACAGAGCCTGTTCGCCACGGTCGACGCCTCGGCCGCCGTCGGGATCACCACCTTCATCGTCCATGCCCGCAAGGCCTGGCTGAAGGGCCTGTCGCCGAAGGAGAACCGCGACGTCCCGCCGCTGGACTATGGTCTGGTGCGCCGGCTGAAGCGCGAGCGGCCGCATCTGACGATCTCGATCAATGGCGGAATCGCCGACCTGGACCAGGCCGAAGCCCTGCTGGCGCCGGATCCCGACGGCGTCCGACTGGACGGCGTCATGCTGGGTCGCGCCGCCTATCATGAGCCGGCCCTGCTGGGTCAGGTGGACCGCCGGCTGTTCGGCGCGGCGACGCCAGACGTCGATCCGTTCGACGCCATCGCACGCTACCGGCCCTATCTGGCGGCCCGGCTGGACGAGGGCGTGGGGCTGGCGGCCATGGCGCGGCACATGCTGGGCCTGATGCACGGCCGGCCCGGGGCGCGCGCCTTCCGTCGTATCCTGACTGTCGAGTCAATCCGGCCGGGCGCCGGTCTGGAGGTTCTGAACCGGGCTGTGGAGGCCGTCCACGAAGCCGCCGCGCGCCGCATCCGGGACGATCAGGCGGCCTGAACGCCGGCTCCGGCCGCAAGCCTTCATTAAGCCTGTTGGGAGAAGGTGCGTCTGTCCCTTCCGGAGCCGCCTTCATGACCCGCCTGCTTCTCGCCACGGCCGCCGCCTGTTGCACCCTGGCCGCCTGGCCCGCCCTGGCCCAGACGGCGGGAGACCCGGCCGTCGCGGTCGGCGGCCAGATCGGCACGACAGGCGTCGGGATCGAGGCCCAGTTCGCGCTCGGGCCCATCTTCGTCCTGCGCGGGGGTCTGGACACCCTCGGCTATGATCTGGACGAAACCTATGACGGCGTGGACTACGCCGGCCGCCTGGATTTCGACACGGCCGGCGCCTTCGTGGACCTGCATCCCCTGGCGAACGGCTTCTTTGTCTCGGGCGGAGCCTATATCGGCCAGCGCAATATCGGCCTGAACGCCACCCCGACCGCGCCGGTGAATATCGGCGGCCAGACCTTCACCCCGGCCCAGGTCGGGACCTTGACCGGCGAGATCCGCCTGCAGGACGTCGCCCCCTTCGCCGGCCTGGGCTTCGACAACACCTTCACCCGCCGTTCGCGCTGGGGCTTTCGCGCCCTGGCGGGGGTGGCGTGGAGCGACAAGCCGGAGGTCGACCTGACCTCGACCGGCGGAACCCTGTCGAACGACCCGAATTTTCGCGCACGGCTGGCGGAAGAACGCGCCTCCCTGCAGTCAGACGTCGAGGACTACGGCTTCTATCCGGTCCTTCAGCTGGGTCTGAACTACAAGTTCTGATCCACGCCCGGTAAGGACGGGCATGCTCAACCTGCCCCTGAACGAAATCCTCAGCCTCATGGCCGCCGTCATCGCTGCGGGGCTGTTCGGAGGGCTGATCGCCGGGCTGTTCGGCGTCGGCGGCGGGACGGTGATCGTGCCGGCCCTGTTCTATGCCTTCGCCACCCTGCACCTGGGCGGAGAGAGCAATCTGCACGTCGCGGTGGGCACCTCGCTGATGACCATTGTCGCCACCTCCTGGCGGTCGCTGAAGGCCCACAGGTCGCACGGCGCCGTGGACGAGGCGGTGCTGAAAGCCTGGACGCCCTGGGTCGGGGCGGGCGCCCTGGCCGGGGCGGCCGTGGCCGGCTTCACCTCCATGGGCGGACTGGCCATCGTCTACGGCGTCTGCCTGGCCGTCGTCGCCGCCCAGATGGGGCTGCTCCCCGAGCGATTCACCCTGGCGCGCGATCTGCCGACCGGCTGGGCGAGACGGGCGGTCGGCGGCCTGATCGGCGGCCTCTCGGCCATGATGGGGGTCGGCGGCGGCAGCTTCGGCGGGATGATGATGACCCTGTGCGGCCGCCCGATCCATCAGGCGGTGGCCACGGCGTCAGGCTTCGGCATCGCCATCGGCGCGGCGGCCATGGTCGGGTTCGTGATCTTCGGCTGGGGCGCCCCGGGACGGCCGCCACTGTCGCTCGGCTATGTGAACGTACCGGCCGCCGTGGTTATGGGGGTGCTGACGACCCTCGTGGCGCCCTGGGGGGCGCGACTGGCCCACAGTCTGGACAAGCGGGTGCTGAGAAAGGCCTTCGCCGTCTATCTGCTGGTCACTGCCGGTCTGGTGGTGATCAAGGCTCTGTAGGCGCGAACCGGTCAGGACCTCAGGGTCAGGACCTCAGGGTCAGGGCCTCAGGTCAGGGCCTCAGGGTCAGGGCGGCCGGGGTGGCCTCGAATGCCGCCAGCCGACCCAGATAGCTCATGCCCAGCAACGACTGGGAAAGGCCCTCCTCAACGACGAGGGCCTCGACCCCGTCCACCCGCGCGCCGGCCACAGAGACTGAGGCCAGGGTGACCTTCGCCGCCCGGGCCGGACCAGAGGCGGTGTTGACCGTACTGGTGAAATCCTCATGCGTGAGTTTCAGCCCCAGTCTCAGGGCGTCCTCGCGCGTCAGGGCGACAACGCTGGCCCCGGTGTCGACCAGGACCCGCACAGCGCGGCCGTCGATCTTCGCCTCGGCCCAGTAGTGGCCATCGGCGGCGCGCACAACCTGGCCGGGGCGGCCGGGTCTGGCTTCAGCCACAGGATGGTCCGCCTCGACAGGCGCCCCGGACACGGAATCGGCCGCGACGGCGGCGACGGCCGACGCGCCCCGACCCCCGCCGTGGTTCAGCCACAGGCCGAGGCTGAGCGCGCAGGTGGTGGCCACGACCACGATGCCGGCGGATTTCAGGTCGAAAACGCTCATTCTGGATCACGCGGGGAGGACAGTGACGCTTCTGCGGTCACAACCATCCTGCACGGACAGGGTTTGATTGGGGTGAAGCGAGAGGGTTTACGCCGGGTTACCGCCTGGCTTCGCTCCCAGCCGGACGGGGTCGATACGCCCGCGACGTTCCGGCAACTCCGCCATGATCGCGGCCCGCGCCGCCTCGGTCAGAGCGCTCCACCCGCCGATTTCGGCCAGGGTTCGAAAGCAGCCGAGGCACAGGCCCGACCCGCCATCGACGATACAGACCTGGATACAGGGCGTCGCCACAGGTCGGGGCGGGCCCTCCGCCGCCTCGGTCGGCGCCGGACCCATTCGGGGCGAAGGTTCATCACAGTTAGGCAACAACTGCTCCGCTAACGGACTAAAAACTTGCAGTTTGCGTCATCCTGTGCGATACAGGCTGCGACGCGAAACGACTAAGAGGGTGCAAACCCCTGCAAGCACGACGTGTCTCTTTTCATCGTTCAACGAAAGGAGACATCACAAGATGAACGATAAGGACCGTAACCTCCAGCACGCCATGACGTCCTTCGCCTACTGGGGCGGCATGCTGGTGACCACCAACCGACAGGCGCGCGCGAATGATCGCGTCGTCAGTCACCCGTCCAGCTTCGTGCCGATCGAGATCAAACGACCGCGCTGACCCCCTGCGCTGATCTCAACTGAACCCCGCCTGACATTCAGGCTTGCACGTCAGAGCCCCGGCCCCGAAAAGGCCGGGGCTTTACATTGTCGGGGGTGTCTCATGACGGGTCTGATCACGCAGCAACGGGTGGAACAGCCGGGCGGCGGCGCGGTCGTCGTCTGGATCTTCAACCGGCCCGACCGGTTGAACGCCCTCCCCGACCTGACGGACGGCGATGAGGTCGCGGCCCTGTGCGAGGCGGTCAACGCCGATCTGTCGGTGCGCTGCGTCGTGCTGACCGGGGCCGGGCGCGCCTTTTCGGCCGGGGGCGACCTGACCGCCATGCGCGACCGGCGCGACCTGTTCGAGGGGTCCGGCGCCGCCATCCGTGAACGCTATCGCCGTGTCGTCCACCGGATCGTCCGGTCGCTCTACGGGCTGGAGGTTCCGCTGGTGGCGGCCGTCAACGGCCCTGCCATGGGTCTGGGCTGCGACATCGCCGGCCTCGCCGATCTTCGCATCGCTTCCGACCGCGCCAGTTTCGGCGTGCCCTTCCTGAAGCTGGGCATCATTCCCGGCGACGGGGGCTCGTGGCTTCTGCCCCGCAATGTCGGCTATGTCCGCGCCGCCGAAATGCTGTTCACGGCCCGGACGGTGGATGCGGCGACCGCGCTGGACTGGGGTCTGGTCAACCAGGTCGTCAACCACGACGACCTGATGCCGGCGGTGCTGGAGATGGCCGGCCGTGTCGCCGCCCAGCCGCCGCGCGCCCTGCGCATGTCCAAGGCCCTGTTGCGTCAGGGACGTGAGGCGAGCTTCGACCAGGTGCTGGAGATGTCGGCGGCCATGCAGGCCCTCGCCCATCTGACGGACGACCATCTGGAGGGCGTCAATGCCGTGCTGGACAAGCGCCCGGGCGTCTTCACCGGCGACTGATCGCGGAATCAGCCGCCCCGCGCCGCTTCGCCTGCGCCTGTATCCGGGCCCGTATCGGGTCGCGCGCCGCGGCCCTGACGGGGTCGATCCTCGCGCCCGCCCCGGCGGTTCAGGATTCGGCTGAGCGCCGTCCGGTCGGCGGGGCCCAGCGTGCCGAGCAAGGCCACGGCATCGGCTTCCAGCCGGGCGCGACCGCGCAGTTCGGCGGCGCGCGACCGATCCAGGGCGGCGGTGACGGCGGGGGCGTCCAGGGTCGGGGACCCGGCGAGATCGACCGCCTGGCGACGGGCGGCGCGGGCGGCCTCGAAATCCGGCCTGGCGGCCAGGGCCGAGGCGCGCATCGAGGCCCGCACCCGGTCGCGCACGGCGGGATCCATATCGGCCAGAACCTCGCGCAGCGGACCGCGCTGGGCCGGCGCCCGCATCTCCGCGACCCTGGCCTCGTGGCGTTTGATCCCCGTCCAGACGGTGACCCCGGCCGCCACGGCGAACAGGTTGACGGCCACCGATACGGCCAGGGCGATGGCGAGCAGGCGGGAATTCATCCCGCCATCTCGCTGTCGTCCAGCGTCGATTGCGACGCCTGATACAGCACCGCGTCGGCGCTCGCGTCGGCGCTGATCTGGGCGCTGAGCACGATCCCCGCCGCCACGCCGGCGCAGGCGGCCGCCGCCCATCCGGCCCCGAAGACCAGGGCCAGACGGTCGCGCCACAGCCTCATCCGGCGCGGCGTCAGGCCCGCGGACGCGGCCGAGGCCAGCACCCGGTCCCTCAGGGCCATCGACACGGCCGGCTGGGGCGAGGCCCACAGCCGATGATCCAGGTCGCGCGCCGCCTCGACAGCCGCAGCCCAATCCGGCGCATCCTGATCCGGACTGGCCGCCAGCAGGGCGCGGCCCGCCTCGCGCTCGGCCTCTGGCCAGCGACGGGGATCGGCGCCATAGGCGGCGACCAGTTGTTGGAGCCTTTCGGCGTTCATACTCATCCTCGATCAGCCCCCCGATCGTCGGCCAGGTCGGCCAGTGAAATCCGCAAGGCCCGACGGCCCCGCGACAACAGACTTTCCAGCGCCTCGACGCTGACCGCCATCAGCGACGCCGCCTCGATATTGGTCAGCTCCTGATAATGACACAACACGATCGCCTCGCGCTGGCGATCGGGCAGGCGGGCAAGCGCTGCATCCACCCGCACCCCGGTCTCGGCCGATAGCAGGCCCTGATCCGGGGCGGGCCCGTCGTCGACCCGCTCGGGCGGCGTCTCGGTGGGAACCTCGCGCCGCCGCCTGAGCCGGTCGTAGCAGAGGTTCAGGGCCACCCGGTGCAGCCAGGTGTCGAACTTCGCCTTGCCGGGCGTCCATTTCGGGGCCTGACGCCAGGCCCGCAGCATGGCTTCCTGGGCCACGTCCTCGGCCTCGACCGGATCGGACAGCATCCGTCTGGCCAGGGCCAGGATGCGCGGCAGCTTGCGCGCCACCATCGCCTGGATGGCCGCCGCGTCGCCCTGGCCGACACGTCGGACCAGATCCTCGTCGGGGTCGACGATACGCGCCAATACGACCACTCGCCTCGCCTGCCATCCGGAACGGCCTGTCGTCAGTGACCCGGCCTGACACGACACTACTCCGAAGCGGGGGTCGCAGGCGACGCCGGGATTTGAGCGGTCGGCGTCGAATTCGCACCGGCCGGAGCCTCCCGCCTCATACGCCGGGCCTCGCCCCGTCCGCCCTGACGCGGGCCCTGGCCGGCGCCGCGCGCCTCGCGACGTTCACGCATCGCGCCTCGAGCCGCCTGGAGTTCGGTCCGGACCAGAAAGCCGTCCTCGTCCGCGTCCAGGCGATCAAAGGCCGCTTCCGCCTTCACCCGCGCCTCGGCCAGGACGACGGGTGTTGCCGCCCGGGCCCCGCCGGCCTGCAGGCCCGGACGGCCGCCGGCCCGCGCCATGCCCGCCTGGATGTTGCCGGCCTGAACGTTGCCGGCCTGTGCCATGCCTTGTCCCATTCCAGCCTGTCCCGGACCGCCCTGGCGCCCGGCGTGACGGGCGCCGCCGTGACGCCCCTGATGGCGACCGGGCCCGGCGGCGCGCCCGGGTCGGCCCTGTTCCGCAGCGGCGTCGAACTCCGCCCGGCTGATGACCCCGTCCTTGTTCGCGTCCAGTCGCTCGAAGCGACGGGTCGTGCGCGTCGCGGCCCTCGCCTCCCGCGAGGCGGTGCGTTCGGCGACCGTCACCGTGCCGTCCCGGTCGGCGTCCATGGCCGTCAGCGGCGCCAGTCGGGCATTGACGAACTCGGCCTTCGACAGGCGACCGTCACGGTCGGCATCGGCGCGCATCAGACCGCCTGCACCGCCACGGGCCGGTGAGGCCGGCCCGGCCATCGGGGTTGCGGTCCGGGCCGCCGTCTGGGCCGAGGCGACGCCTGACGACAGGGTCAGACAGGCGACCGCAAGGCCGCTGAGAAGCTTCAATCGGGTCATGGTCGTCTCCACCACAGGGGCGCGGGGTCCGCGCCGTTCAGGGGGTTCAACGCGAACCGGCCGTCTCTCCGTCGCCGGACGTCCTGTCATCATCGCCGACAGGCGGCAGCACGGCGTCAAAGGCCGCGCGGGCGGCGATCCGATCAGCCGTCAGCCGCGCCACCAGGGCGTCGAAATCGGGGGATCCGGCGGCCAGGGCCAGACGCTGGCGGAACGGCCCGGGCTCATCCTCCGGCTCGGGGCGGTCGTCGAAGGCGCAGGCGAACAGCTGACCCAGCCTCTGCTGCAAACGCCAGGCGTCGGCCAGCACCGGGTCGCCGGCCAGCTGCTCCAGCGTATAGGGGGTCAGGGCCTCGCCTGCCGCAGCCGCCTGCAGTTGACGGAACTGGCCGACGAACTCCGCATCCACCAGCCCGCCCGGCGAGAGTTTCAGATCCCAGAAGCCGGAGGGCCGCCGCTCCCGGTCCATCAGGTCGCGCATGGCCCGCACGTCATGGGCGACATCGACGCCCGGACGCGGCCGCCTCAACGCCGCCTCGATCGAGGCCTGCACCCGGTGTCCGAAAGCCGGGTCGCTGGCCCAGGCCACACGCGCGCGCGTCAGGGCCATGAACTCCCAGGTCGCCGCCTCTTCCAGATAGTAGGCGTCAAAGGTCGACAGCCGCACCGACACCGGCCCCTTGGAGCCGGACGGCCGCAGCCGCATGTCGACCTCATACAGGCCGCCCTCCGCCGTATGGGCCGACAGGGCCGAGATCAGCCTCTGGGTGAAGCGGATGTTGAAGACATCGGCGGACCAGCCCTTGATGGTCGACACCGCCTCGGGCGGGGCCTCATAGACGGTCATCAGATCCAGGTCGGACCCGGCGGTCATCTCCCCCGACCCGGCCTTGCCCAGGGCGATCACCGCCGAGGCGCCGGGGAAGGCGCCCCCCAGCCGCACGGTTTCGGTCAGGGCCGCATCGGCCAGCACCTTCATCACCGCATCGGCCAGGTTGGTGAAGGCCTGTCCGGCCGTCTCGGGCCCGACCCGGCCGCTCAGGGTCTGGATGCCGATGCGGAATTGCTGTTCACGGTGCAGGCGGCGGACGGCGTTCATCGCCCCCTCGAAATCGCCGGCCGCGGCCGCCTCCTCCGCCATCTGGTCGAACAGGCCGGTGGAGGGACCGAGCCGGGCATGGAACCGGGCGTCCAGCATCGAATCCAGCGCCGCCGGATAGCGGCCCAGCGTCCGCGCCAGCCGGGGGGCGAAGGCCATGACCCCGACGATCATCTCGAACAGTTCGGGCTGGTTCAGGAACAGGGCCTGGACCTGCACCCCCGAGTTCATCCCGGCGAAGAAGGTGGCGAACCGGGTGAAGGCCGCGTCGGCCGCCCCGGTCCGGGCGACCGCCTCCAGCAGTTTCGGGGCCAGCCGGGTGAACAGCTCGCGCCCACGGGAGGTCCGGGTCGCAGGAATATGGCCGTGGTGCCAGCCCCGGATCGTGTCGGCGACCGAGGCCGGCTCGGCAAAGCCCATCCGCTTCAGGGTTTCGATCGTCTCCGGATCGTTCTCCACCCCGGTGAAGACCAGACTGCCCCAGGACGAGGACAGGTCCTCCTCCCCCTCGAACAGCTCGCCATAGCGGCGGTTGACCCCGATCAGCAGGGCCTGGACCTGGTTGTCAAAGACGGCCAGATCCCCCTCGCCCGACAGGGCTGCGACAGCTGCCCGGCGCGCCCCGTCCAACGGCAGGGTGTGGGTCTGTTCATCGTCCAGCATCTGGACCCGGTGTTCCAGCGCCCTCAGGCGGCGATATCCGGCGCACAGCTCATCGGCGACATGCGGCGGAACATGGTCGGCGGCGACCAGGGCGGCGAGGGCGGCCTCGGTGCGCGGACTGCGCAGGGACGGGTCGCGCCCGCCCAGGATCAACTGCTGGGTCTGGGCATAGAATTCGATCTCGCGGATGCCGCCCCGTCCCAGCTTCAGATTGGCCCCCATGGCGACCATGCCGACGCCGGTCTTGTGGGCGTGGATCTGGCGCTTGATCGACTGGATATCGAGCACGGCCTGATAGTCGAGACTGCGCCGCCAGATGAAGGGGGTCAGGTCCTCAAGGAACGCCTCCCCCGCCGCGATATCGCCGCAGACCGCCCGCGCCTTGATGAAGGCCGCCCGCTCCCAGTTCTGGCCGACGGATTCATAATAGGCCAGGGCCATGGGCACAGCCACGACCGGCGGGGTCGAGGAGGGGTCGGGCCGCAGCCGCAGGTCCACCCGGAAGACATAGCCGTCGGCGGTCCGCTCCTGCATCAGCACCGACAGCGACTGGGCCAGCCGGTCGACAAACCCCTGTATCTCCACCCCGTCGGCGAGGGCGGGCGCCAGCCGGTCGGGGTCGTAGAAGAAGGAGATGTCGATGTCGGAGGAATAGTTCAGCTCAAACGCGCCGTGTTTCCCCATGGCCAGGACGAACAGGCCGGGGACGGGCCCCGCCGGATCATCGGCCGCAGAGATCAGCCGTCCCCGCGCCCGCAGGTCATGGGCCACGGCCCTCAGCGCCGCCTGGGTTGAGGCGTCGGCAAAGGCTGACAGGGCGTGGGTCACCGCCGTCAGGTCCCAGACCCCGCCGAGATCGGCGAGGGCCGTCAGCAGATGCAGTTCGCCCTTCAGACGGCGCAGCGGCGCCTTGGCCGCCTCGGCCCCGCCCTCCAGCGCCTCCGTCGCCGACAGGATGGCCAGCAACCGCCCCTCCGGCGCCCCGGACAGGATGTCGCGAAGCTGATCGGGCCGCCGCCGCGCGAGGCTGAACAGATAGGGCGAGGCAGAGAAGACGGGCTCCAGGGCGGGCCAGGCGGCGTCCAGCACCGGCCGCCAGCCGCCGTCTCTCGCGGCCTCCCCCAGCCGTTCCAGCGCCCGCGCCGCCGCCTCCGCATCGACCACGGGCCCGCAGGGGCGCAACTGTTCCCCGAGCGGGCTCACGCCGTCGTCGTCGCGGGCGGGATGACCAGGGCCACGCGCAGGCCGGGCCCGAATCCGCCATAGGCCCCGGGCCCCTCATCCAGCTGGATACGGCCCTGATGCGCCTCCAGCACGGCCGAGACCAGCGACAGGCCGAGACCGGACCCGGCTTCCGACCGGCTGTTGTCCAGACGCACAAAGCGCTGGATGACCCGCTCGCGATCCTCGTCCGGGACGCCCGGGCCGGTATCGGTGATCGAATATTCGATCTCGCCCGACGACCGCCGCCGCGCCCGCAGCATCACCGCCCCGCCGGACGGGGTATATTTGATGGCGTTGTCGATGACGTTCGCCAGGGCCTGGGCGAGGAAGGGCGGATTGCCCTCGATCATCAGCCCCTTTTCGATCTCGGCCGAGAACTCCAGCCCCTTGTCCTCGGCGGCGGGCTCATACAGTTCGGCCATGTCCGCGGCCAGGTCGGCGGCGTCGAACACCACCGGATCGGGCGCCCCGCCCGACTGCAGCCGGGCGATGGCCAGCACCGTATTGAAGGTCTTCAGCAGGTTGTCAGCCTCTTCAAGGGCGGTCGACAGGGCGTCGACACCCGTCACCCGACCCGCCTCGGCGTCGATCAGGGCGACCTCCAGCCGCGCCCGCATCCGGGTCAGGGGCGAGCGCAGGTCGTGGGCGATGGCGTCGCCGGCGTGGCGGATCGAGGCCATCGAGGCCTCCAGCCGGTCCAGCATCCCGTTCAGACCCCGGCCCAGTTCCTCCAGTTCGTCACCGCCCTCCACAGGGCCCCGCGCGGGCTGCCGGAGCGGTACGCGCGCCTTCAGATCGCCCTCCTGAACGGCCGAGACCACGGCGTTCAACCGGCCCATCGACCGTTCCAGATTGCGGCTGACGATCAGCCCTCCGGTGGCGCCCAGCAGCAGCACCATCCCCATGGCCATCCACAGGGCCTGGGTCAGCCGGCCCAGATAGGCTTCAGTGTCGCCCAGATCCTGACCGACGAACAGCCGTTCGCCGCCCGACAGTTTCATCTCGACGCCGAAACCCTGACGCCGCTCGACCGTGCCGTCTTCGGCGGTGTCGGTGAAGGTGAAAGTGTCCCACACAGCCCGCTCGCCGACGTCCCGGTCCAGCGGAGAGTCCGACAGGCTGGTGGTGATGACCTGTCCGTCCCGCCCGACCAGCACATACAGATAGTGGCCGCCCCTGACGACCCGCTCGACAAGGGCGCCATTGAGGGCGTCAGGCCCGCGCGTCCGATAGATGGCCGTCAGGCTGGCGACCTCGGTCTCGACATCCGTCCGCGCCCGCGCCCGCGCCTCCTCGGCCGAGGCGATATAGACATAGGCCAGGATCGCCGCCGCCGCCGCCGCGAACAGGGCCAGGAACAGCAGCGTCAGCCGGAACGGCGTGCGACGAAAGAGGGAGGGGAGGCGCATGGTCCTGGTGACTAGTGAGTCGTGAGTAGTGAGTAGTGCATTTCAATCATCCAGCCGCCCGACACACCCCTGCACACTACTCACTACTCACCAATCACTCCTAAGCCTCCAGCCGGTACCCCGCGCCCCGCACCGTCTGCAGCATGGCCTTGTCGAAGCCCTTGTCGATCTTGGAGCGCAGGCGGCTGATGTGGACGTCGATGACATTGGTCTGGGGGTCGAAATGGTATTCCCAGACCTTCTCCAGCAGCATGGTGCGGGTCACCGACTGGCCGGCGTGGCGCATCAGGAACTCCAGCAGCTGGAATTCGCGCGGTTGCAGGTCGATCTCGGTCGTTCCCCGGAACACGGTGCGGGCGATCAGGTTCATCTCCAGATCCCCGACCTTGAGCACGGTCTGGACCCCGCCGGTCTCGCGACGGCGGGCCAGGGCCTCGACCCGGGCGATCAGTTCGGCAAAGGCGTAGGGTTTGACCAGATAGTCGTCGCCCCCGGCCTTCAGACCCGTGATCCGATCCTCGACCTCGCCCAGCGCCGACAGGAACAGAACCGGCGTCTGGTCGCCGTCCTTCCTCAGGGTCTCGACCATGCCGATGCCGTCCAGGCGCGGCATCATCCGGTCCACCACATAGACGTCATAGCCCCCGCGCTGGGCCTCCAGCAGACCATAGGCGCCGTCCACGGCATGGGCCGCCTGATGCCCGGCCTCGGTCAGGCCGCGCAGCATCGCCGCCGCCGCGTCCGCATCGTCCTCGACCACCAGAATCTTCATGGCTCACTCCCCCCGACACCCAAGGCCCAAAACCCTGCCCGGAATCAAAATCGCCGCCGATGATTGCACATCGGCGGCGATCTGGTGAGTTAGGGATTATTCAGCTTTGGAAAGCTCCAGGGCGACCGTCTGCGTCCCTATGGAGGTCCAGACAAACAGGAGGATGCTTGCGCGACCGGCTCTACGGGCGGCGGCGACCTCTTCAGTCAGGTCTGCCGCCGAGCCAATCACCTTGAAGTTCGCACGGGTGATGACGGCGCCCACGGGTATCCGCAGTTGCGCCGCTATTGAATTCGGAGCGACGCGAGAAATCACAACGCCCGTCACGGTGTCGGCGATCCCGAAACGCTGCCGGACAGCCGGCGTGATCGTTCCGACCGTCATGCCTTCGATAGTCGTGCCCGAAGCAGAAGGCGCCCCCGGCGTCGCGGGGCCGGAACCGTCCCGTTGAGCGTTCAACTCCTCCTCCGGCGGACGAATGCCCGCCCGGATGTTCAAGGTCTGACGACGGCCGTCGCGGATGACCTCGAGCCGAATCATGTCGCCGGGCTTGGCGCGCCCGACCTGACGCGTCAGCTCTGTACCGTTGCTGACGGCAACGCCATTCACGGCGACGGCAATGTCATTGGCCCGCACCCCGGCTGTCGCGGCAGGACCATCCTCGTTGACGCTTTCGATGAGCGCCCCCTTGAAATCTTCCGGCTGGCCGAGGGCCTCCCACATTTCGGGGGTCAGACTGCGGATACCAATGCCGACATAGCCACGCTGGACTCGCTCGCCGCGCATCAACTGATCGACGACGGGCTTGGCGACCGAAGCCGGGATGGCGAACCCGATGCCCACCGAGGCGCCCGTCGGCGAAATAATCGCCGAGTTCACGCCGATCACGCGACCGTAGATGTCAAAGGTCGGACCGCCGGAGTTGCCCCGGTTGATGGCCGCGTCGATCTGGAGATAGTCGGTATAGGGCGTGGAAGCGTCGAGGTTGTTGCGACCCTTGGCCGAAATAATGCCGGCCGTGGCCGTGCCTCCGAGCCCGAACGGATTTCCGACCGCCACGACCCAGTCGCCGACGCGCGGCTCAGCCTCTTCCTCGAAGCTCACGAATTTGAAGTCATCGCCCTCAACCTTGATGACCGCCAGATCAGAATTCTGATCCCGCCCGATGAGTTTGGCGTCCAGTTTTCGTCCGTCGTTCAGCACGACCTTGATCGAGGTGGCGTTCGCCACAACGTGGTTGTTGGTGACGATGAAGCCGTCCTTGGAAATGAAGAAGCCGGAGCCCGCGCCTGCCGCCGTTTCCGGCTCGGCGTCCGGATCGGGCTCTGCGCCCTGCGGGTTCGGGATGACGAAGCCCGGGAAGCCGGGGATCTGGATGCCGCCGCCCGTCGGGCGTTCAACGGGCGTCTCGACCTCGATCTGGACCACGGCCGGGGCGACCTGTTGCACGATGTCGGCGAAGCTGAGCGGGGCGCCCTGCGGCGGGGCGAAGGCGAGGCCCGAGGCCCCGGCCGACGGCACCAGCTGGCCGGGGCGGGTCTCGGCCTGGGCGGTGGGCCAGCTGATGACCCCGCCCGCAGTCGCGCCTGCGGCGATGATCAGGCCGGCGGCGGCCCCCAGAATGAACTCCTTGCGCTTCAGCATCGTCGTCCTTGAAACCCTGTGATGATCCGCCGGGCGGACCGTTCATCTGTTGATATAGGCCCTTGGGCGGATTGGCCAACCGGCGTCCGTCAAGGCCCCGGGAAAACCTTGATCGCCCCGGACGTTAGTCGTGGGGCGGGTTTGCGTCAGGATCGGGGCGAACCGCTTCATCCGCCAGCAGGGCGTCCAGCCGCGCCTGCTCGTCCGGCGTCAGGGCCGCCGCCGGCTCCGCCCGCCGCCGGGCGCGCCACAGCATGACCAGACCCCCGATCAGCACCAGGGCGAACGGGCCGAACCACAGCAGTCCCGTCGTCCAGCGGACCGGCGGGGTGAACAGGATATAGTCGCCCCAGCGGCGCACCAGATCCTCGCGCACCGCCGCGTCCGAGGCGCCCGAGGCGATCTCCTCGCGCACCAGCCGGCGCATGTCGGCGGCGATCCCGGCCGGGGAGTCGGCGATCGATTCGTGCTGGCAGACGACGCAGCGGACCTCGTCGAACAGCGCCTGGGCCCGCGCCTCCTGCGCCGCGTCCGCCAGCGGCCGGTCGGGGGCCGCCGCCGGTTCGGCGAGGGCTGTGGTCGAAAGCAGAGCGATGAAAAGGGCGGCGACCGCCGCGATCAACCGGCCTCTCATGCCTTCACCCTGCGCCGCGCGCCCACGCCCAGCCGCAACCGCCGGTCCAGCAGGGACAAAAGCCCTCCCAGGGCCATGATGGCGGGGCCGAGGAAGATCAGCCGCGCCCAGGGGTTCCAGTACAGACGCACGGCCCAGGCCGGGGCGCCGTTCGCACCTGTCCGCCGCTCGCCCAGCACCACATAGACGTCATCCAGCCCCCGGAAATCCAGCCCGACCTCGGTCGTGGTCTGGCCTCCGGTCGGGAAGAAGCGCCGCTCGGCCGTGACGGTCCGGGGCGCGGCCCCGTCATTGCGCATCACCGTCAGGGTCCCGCGCTCGGCCAGATAGTTGGGGCCCTCGACGATCCTGACCTCATCCAGCCGCGCGACCCAGCCTCCGGCCGAGACCGTGCCGCCCGTCGACAGGGCCGCCGCCGCCTCGGCCTTGAAGGCCGTCTCGGCCACCGCGCCCAGGACGAAGACGCCCAGGCCGGCATGGGCCAGGGTCATGCCCCAGGCCGCCAGAGGCAGGCCCCGGGCCCGACGCAAGGTCTCTGCGGCCGGGGCCCGGAACAGCCGGGTCCGCTCGGCCCACTCCGCCAGGGCCCCGAGGACAAGCCAGGCCCCCATGGCCAGGCCGGCGCCGGCCAGGGCCTTCTTCGGATCGAACATCAGCCAGCCGAGGAAGCCGCAGCCGATCGCCAGCGCCCCCGCCAGCGCCAGCCTCTGGCCTGCGCCCTTCAGGTCGCCCCGCTTCCACGCCAGCAGCGGCCCGGCCGGCAGGATCAGGAAGGCGCAGGCCATCAGGGGCGTGAAGGTCAGGTTGAAATAGGGAGGACCGACCGAAATGGTCGACCCGTTCACCGCCTGCAGGATCAGCGGATACAGGGTCCCCAGCAGCACCGTCGCCGTCGCCGCCGTCAGAAACAGGTTGTTCAGCACCAGTCCGCCCTCGCGGCTGACGGGGGCGAAGACGATGCCGCCCTTCAGCTGCGGCACGCGCCAGGCGAACAGGACGAAGGCGGACCCGGCCGTCACCGCCAGAATGGCCAGAAGGGTCAGACCCCGCTCCGGGTCCACCGCAAAGGCGTGGACGCTGGTCAGCACGCCCGAACGCACGAGGAAGGCGCCCAGCATCGACAGGGTGAAGGCCAGCAGGGCCAGGAACACCGTCCAGCCCGCCAGACCGCCGCGCCGCTCGGTGACGATGGCCGAATGCAGCAGGGCCGCCCCCGCCAGCCAGGGCATGAAGCTGGCGTTCTCGACCGGGTCCCAGAACCACCAGCCGCCCCAGCCCAGCTCATAGTAGGCCCAGAAGGCCCCGAGGGTGATGCCCAGGGTCAGCAGAACCCAGGACGCCAGGGCCCAGGGCCTGACCCAGCGCCCCCAGGCCGGCCAGAACCCCTGCCCCAGTCCGGCCAGGACCCGGCCCTCGATCAGGGCCGCCACGGCCAGGGAAAAGGTCACCGAGAAGCCGACATAGCCCGCGTAAAGCAGCGGCGGATGCACCGCCAGCGCCGGGTCCTGCAGCAGGGGGTTCAGCGACGCGCCCTGGAACGGCGCCGGGTCCAGCCGGGCGAACGGGTTGGAGGTGAAGACTGTGAAGGCGAGAAACAGGGCCGACAGACCGCCCTGCACCGCCACGGCCGAGGCCTTGAGCCCGAATGGCAGGCCATCGCCGCCGCCCTGACCGCCGGTCCGCGCCCGGGCGAGGATGGCCCCGAAGCCGGTCATGACCAGACACCACAGCAGCAGCGATCCCTCATGACTGCCCCAGGCGGCCGCCAGCTTGTACAGCATCGGCTTGTCGGTGTGGCTGTTGGCGGCGACATTGGCGACCGAGAAGTCAGAGGTCGCGAAGGCGTACACCAGGGCGCAGAAGGCCACCGTCACCGCCAGAGCCGCGCCGATCGAGGCGCCCTGACCGCCCCCGGCCAGCACGGGGCTGGACAGCCGGCGGCCGACGCCGGACAGCACGGCCTGCAACACTGACAACACCAGGGCCAGCAGCAGGGCGAAGGCCCCGATCTCGACGATCACAGCGTCGCCCGGGCGCTACGTTCGGCTCGCGGAGCCTCGCCCTCCGGCCGCCATTCGCCCTTGGCCTTCAGCCGGTCGGCGACCTCTTTCGGCATATAGGTCTCGTCGTGTTTGGCCAGGACCTGCCGCGCGACGAAGCTGCGGTCGGGCTGGAAGCTGCCCTCGGCCACGATCCCCTGCCCCTCGCGGAACAGATCCGGCAGATCGCCGCGGAAGATCACGCGGGTCGTCGCGGCATTGTCCGTGACGGTAAAGGCCACCTCGGCCCCGTCATGAACGACGCTGCCGGCCTCGACCAGCCCGCCCAGCCGGACCGACCGCCCTGCCGGGGCCTTGTCCGCCGTCGCCTCGGACGGGGAGAAGAAATAGGTGACGTTGTCGTTCATCGCCCACAGGGACAGGCCGGTGGCGAGCGCCAGCACGGGCGCCACGGCGGCGACGATCCACAGGCGGCGACGCGCCTTCGGTGATCGGGGGAGCCAGCTCATCAGCAGAAATGTCCGCAGGCGGAAAGGATGGGCCGGGCATATACCGCCCGGATCGCACTGGTCCAAGCGGTCATCGTGCGGCGCCCCCGTCCGCCGGTCGGGACGCCCCCGCCGCCAGCCGTCGCTCCAGATCGAGACGACGCGGATCGGCCGGATCCAGCGCCCCGATGAGGGGCGTCCACAGGGTCCGCGTCACATCGGTCTCGCCCCGTTTCAGCGCCGCCTCTCCAAGGAAATACAGGGCCCCCAGCTGGCCCGGATCGCGTTTCAGGGCCTCGCGAAAGGCAGCCTCGGCGTCCAGGCCGACCTCGCCCTCCTGGGCCCTCACGAGGCTTTCGCCCAGTCGCGCCCAGCTGCGCGCGTCCTCCGGATCGAGGGCCAGGGCCCGCCGGAAGGCCGAGGCCGCTCCCGCCGGATCCCCGGCCTGGAACCGGGCCGAACCCAGCATCGTCCACATCCGCTGGTCCGCCGGCGCGGCCCGGACCTCGCGCTCCAGCACGGCGGCCACCTGGACCGGCTCCAGCGGATCCGTCGATTGCGCCCAGGCCTCGACCCGGGCGGCATAGGGCTGGTCGGGGAACCCCGGCGCGGCGAGCAGATAGTACAGACCCAGGGTGGCGGCGACGGCGATGACCACCCCGATCAGAATGGCCCGCCGGTCGTTCCGCCCGGCGCGAGGCGGGGTCGCGGCTGCGACCGGGCGATCCAGCCAGCGTCGCCCGGCTTCGGCCCGCGCCCCGGCCCATTCGGCCTCGGCCAGCAGGCCGTCGGACTTCAGCCGGTCGAGGGCGGCCATCTCGCGGCGGGCGGCCTCGGCGGCGGGGTCGAAGGCGGCCTCCGGGCCAGAGGCGGCGACATCCGCGCCGCGCCGCGCCCCGCCCAGCACCAGCAGGGCGGCCAGGCTGGTGGCGAGGGCGGCCAGGATCCAGAACATCAGCATGGCCGCGCTCTAGACCATTTCCGGGCCGCGCGCGATCACATCCGGCGTCGCAGGCGCAAGCCTTGCGGCGCCGCTGTGGGCGATCGGCTCAGGCGGCCTGGGACGGACGGTTCTGCGACGGGGCCAGGGCGGCGATACGCCGGCGCACGGTGCGCGCTTCCGTCTCGGCCTCAATCCGCTCCAGCAGGTCGGCCACATGGCCGGCGCGCTCCGCGCCGAGGGCCGGATCGGGCGCGTCGCCGCTGTTCAGGAGCTCGATCGTCTGCTCGGCGTATTCAAGCAGTTCCAGGGTCATTTCCTTCACCACGACCTGGCGAAGGCTCTCGCAACCGAACCGGCTGGCGGTGGGTCTTGCGACGGCGACCAGATCGGCGAACTGGCGCGCCTCATCGACAACTGGCGCCGCCACAGCGATGTCGAGCCGGGGCAGTTTCCGGGTCATCCTGCCGGCCGTCTGGGTCGGTCGCCGGGGCAGGACCCGCATCATCGCCGGGGCCGCCGCCTTCAGCCGCTTGTCCATCATGTCGCTGATGGCGCTTCGGGCGGTCCCGGCCCGTTGCGCCCATTCGCCCTTGGGATCGGCATGCACCACCAGGTCCATCGTCTCGAGGACGCCGGCGCACCAGGACAGGTCCCGGCCCAGCGGTCCGGTCGGGTCGCCGGTGCGGAAGGCCGCGATCCGGCCCGCCCTCAATTCAAGCCCGTCCAGCACCCGGTCGATGACCACGGCCATCTCGGAGAGCTTCATCATGGATTCCTGCCCGCCCACGCCGATGGCGTGCACCACAAGCCGCAGGATCCGGCAGGCTTCGTCCAGGTGGGCGACCATGATGTCCATCAGCCGGCGCGCGCCGTCGACGTCCATTTCGGCGGCGTCGCGCGCCGCCAGCTTCAGCTCGACCAGCCGATCCTCATCGGGACGCATGATCCAGTCCGACAGGCCGCGGGTGGCGCGGTGCGCCAGAACCCCCATGTCGCAGCACAGCGCCAGTTCGACCAGGGCGGCCTCCCGTGCGGCCGCCTCGGCCGGGGAGGCGCCGTCGGCCGGCGGCCAGATGAGATCGGGCTGTTCGCGGACGGCGGCGGCGGCAGCGCTGTAGAGGCGCGAACGCGCCATCGCCCGACGGCTGGCGTCCTCGTCGACGACACTGTCCAGCCGGGTCAGCAACGCCGGCGTTCGCTCCGCCGCAGCGCGCCACAGCCGAGGCAGCACCGCGTCTGGAAACGTCAGGGCCTGAAGTCCGTCGCGCCGCGGCCGGAACAGGGGAATGATCGCGTCAAAGGCCTGGGTGCGACGACGGCGATCCACGCCCACCGTCTCCAGCATGTCTTCCAGGTCGCGGGCCCGCTCGCCCGGCATACGCGCGACCGTGGTCAGGATGATGTCCAGCGCTTGATCCGGCACCGCTTCGATGACCTGGGCCAGCGCCGTTCTGGATGCGACCGTCAATCCGGCCATGCCTATCGCTCCGATCCGTCACCCACATGACGAAGAAAACCAGTCTGCCCCGAAACGGTTAATGAAAGCGTCACGCCCCCCCGCATCCGGGCTAACCCCCGGCGGCGGGGAGCTCAAGCACCACCTTCAACCCCCCCATATCGCTCGCGGCCAGGGTCATCCGCCCGCCATAGGCGCGGGTCAGGTCGTCGACGATCGACAGTCCCAGCCCCGACCCCGGCGCCGCCTCGTCCATGCGCGCACCGCGTTTCAGGGCGTCCTCGCGCTGGTCTTCCCTCAGACCCTGACCGTCGTCCTCCACCACCACGACCATCTGGCCCAGGCCGTTGGCGCCGGCCGAGATTCGCACCCGGCGCCGGCACCATTTGCAGCCGTTCTCGATCAGATTGCCCAGGATCTCCTGCAGGTCCTGGCGCTCGCCCAGGAAGGCCAGGTCGTCGGGCGCGCGCCAGTCGATCTCCGCCTCCTTCGACTGGAAGACCCGTTCCAGCATCACCGCCAATTCGTCCAGCACCTCGGCCACCGGCGTGGTCTCGCCCAGACCGTGGGCGGCGCGGGCGGCGGCGCGGGCGCGGCGCAGATGGTGATCGACCTGGCCCTTCATCACCTCGGTCTGGCGTCGCACCAGCTCCGGCAGCGGGCCCTCGGCAGTTCCCGCCTCCGCCAGCATGACCGAGATCGGCGTCTTCAGCGCATGGGCCAGGTTTCCGACATGCGTCCTCTGGCGCTCCACCACCTCCTGGTTGTGGTCCAGCAGCCGGTTGACCTGATCGGCCAGCGGCTGGATCTCGATCGGATAGGCCTGTTCGATCCGCGCCGCCTTGCCCTTGCGGACATTGGCGATCTCGGTGCGCAGGTCGAACAGCGGGCGCAGTCCGATCCGGACCTGGGTAAAGACCGCCGCCACCAGTCCCAGGCCCAGCAGACCCATGGCGATCCAGGTCAGGCGGGCGAACTGGCGGGTGTCCGCGTCGATGTTCGACCGGTTGATCGCGGCCAGGAAGATCACCGGGTGATCATAGCGCGGGATCGACTTCATACTGGCCGCCACGCGCAGCGGCTCCCTTGCCGAGGGGCCGACCGCGTTGAAGCTGATGACATCGCCGAAGGCGCCGTCCAGACGGCCGGCCAGATCCGGCGGCACCTCAAGTTCGGAATTCCACAGCGAGTCCGACCGGGCCAGGGTGGTCAGCCGGCCATCCGCCTCGGGACGCAGGACAGCCCAGTATTTTCCGGACAGCAGCCGCAGCGTCTGCGCGTCCTGGATCTGGGGAATGGGTTCATCGGCCGGGGTGCGGCTGGCGGCGACGACGATCTCATTGACCGTATCGGTCAGCACATTGCCGAGCCGGCGCAGGGCCGAGTCCTGAAACGCCTGGGTCAGGGTCAGGGCGGCGACGATCAGCGCCAGCACGATCCAGGCCGAGGCCAGCCAGATGAGCCGGCGGGTCAGGGACCGGCCGGGCCGCCCGAACCACCGTCCCCAGCGGGCGCGTGGGGGCCGGTCGACACGCGGCTCCGTCGTCACGCCGCCTCGGTTTCGCCGGCCAGGGGCGTCAACCGGTAGCCGAGGCCGCGGACGGTCTCGATCCGGTCCGGTCCGACCTTCTTGCGCACCCGGCCGATGAAGACCTCGATCGTGTTGGAATCCCGATCAAAGTCCTGATCGTACAGATGCTCGACCAATTCGGTGCGGCTGATCACCCGGCCCTGGTGCATGATCATATAGTGCAGCAGCCGGTATTCCAGCGAGGTCAGGCGCAGGGGTTCGCCGTTGACCGTCGCCCGGGCCGCACGGGGATCCAGCCTCAGACCACCGCAAGACAGGGTCGCCGAGGCCACCCCGGCCGATCGCCGCAGCAGGGCCCTCAGCCGGGCCAGCAGCTCCTCGGTATGGAAGGGTTTGGTCAGATAGTCGTCAGCCCCGGCGTCAAAGCCCGACACCTTGTCCGACCATGCGCCCCGGGCGGTCAGGATCAGCACCGGCGTGGTCTTGCCGTCCCGCCGCCAGCGCTCCAGCACCGAGACCCCGTCGATGCGCGGCAGGCCGAGGTCCAGCACCACCACATCATAGGGTTCGGTGTCGCCGAGGAAATGCGCCTCCTCGCCGTCGGCGGCGTGGTCCACGGCGTATCCCGCGTCGCCCAGGGCGTTTTTCAGCTGACGCGACAGGTCGGCGTCATCCTCGACGAGCAAAACACGCATATCAGTTGGGCCTGCGGGGACGTTGATCGTTGTCGCTGTTGCTCTGGCGGCCCCGGCCGGTCTGGCCGTCGACCACGACTTCTCGCACCCGGCCGCCATTTTCGACCAGGACGCTGTAGTTGCCGTCACGGCGCGGCTGGGTGTCGATCGGGCGGCCGTACTGGCCGGCGCTGCGGCGCGCCTCATCCGGGCTGACGCGCGGAGGGGGCCGCTGCGGTTCCGACGACTCGCTTTCACGCTCGCGGCGGCGGTCCTGCGCCTCCGCCCCCGTCGCCAGGGGGGCGGCGAAGGCCAGGGTCGCGACAGCGACGATCAGAGGGGCGAACTTGCGAGACATGGCGTTCGATCTAGGCGCTGTCGCCTGAACAGGGGCTGAATGATCCGTATAGGTCAGGACGGGCCCTGCGACAAACCGGGACGCGGCTCTCCGGACGGCCGGAGCCCGTCCGTGGCGGCCATACATCAGGGGACGCCGGTCCGGGTCGCCGGGCCGGCTGCCGCCCCCCGTATCCGGACGGCGCATAAGGCCTCGAAAATCCGGCCGGATTCCGCTCGCGACGTGACCGACGGGCGCGACCGGACCAAGGGCGCCGCCTGCCGCTGATCATGACGCATTTCTCATCTTGATGAATGGAACCTGATCGCCGCCGTTCAGATCGGGCTCAGCCGGCGGGTGGTTATCTGCCGTCATCGCTGGCCACCCGGTCCGCGACCGAACCCAAGGAACGATACGATGAAAAAATTTGTCATCCCCGCCCTGGTCCTGGCTGCTGCTTCGGTCGCAGTCCCGGCCGCCGCCCAGTCCTACGGCCCCGGCCATGGACCGACACGCTATGCCCCGGCCCAGTACGCCCCCGGCCAGTACAGCCCCGGCCACGGCCCGGCGCGCCCCCCGGTGGTCGAGAACTACCGCAACTGGCAGTCGATCAACGACCGCAAATACAACCTCGACCGCCGCATCGACCAGGGCCTGCGCGACCGCTCCCTGTCGCGTCGTGAGGCCACCCGCCTCAAGGCCGAGCTGAACAGCCTGGTCCGGCTGGAGCGCACCTATCTGCGCGGCGGTCTGAGCCGTTCGGAGCGGATCGATCTGGACCGTCGCTATGACCGTCTGTCGGCCCAGGTCCGCAGCGAACGTCGCGACCGCGACAACCGTCGCCACTAGGCGGTCCGGGCCTGACGCGGGCCCGGACGCCGGGAGGCAGGCCTGAACAGGGGGCGCAATCCGCAAGGGTTGCGCCCCTTTCGCTACTCGATCACCGTCAGCTCCGGCCAGCGCGACCGGGCCGAGGCGATGACCTTGTCCCATCCCGAAGCCCGGGGCCGGTTCGGGTTGGGCCGGATGGCCATGTCGAACACATCGGCCAGACCAAACGGCGCAGCGACGGTCAGGCGGTCGTCCGCCTCCAGCCGCACCCCGACAGCAAAGGTCGGGGCCACGAACCGGCCCAGGGCCTCGTCGGTATGGGTCAGGGCCTCATAGGGTTCGTTGAAATGGTCGGGAAACCACAGATGCACCCGCGCCTGATTGCGCACCTCGACCAGCGACCGCAGGGGCTCGTCAAACGCGGCGGCGGCGCGTTTGATGAACACGTCCTCGGCGTCCCACGAGGTATCCGGGTCGAAATAGCCGATGTCGTAATCCTTGACGCCATGGCCGACCGGCCGACCGGTCTGCCCGTTCCAGACCGCCTGATAGACCGCCCCGGAGAACAGCCGCCAGTCGGGCAGGTCCAGATCCCGCACCGTGGCCAGCACCTGCATCAGCACCGGATCGGCGCGCAGGATCCCGACCAGCTGCGCCTCGCGTTCGGCCTCGCGTGACGCCGCGGTCATCGACGCAACCTCCAGCCGTGGTCCAGCGGCCCGTGGCCCTGCCCCAGCCCCGGCGCCCGGCGGATGGCCTCGGCGACATAGGCCCAGGCCTCGGCCACGGCGACCTCCAGCGTCTGTCCCTGCGCGATCCCGGCGGCGCAGGCGCTGGCCAGGGTACAGCCCGTGCCGTGGGTGCTGGTGGTCTCGATCCGCTCCCCCTCCAGCAGGGTCTCTCCGGCCTGGGTCAGCAGCAGATCGGTCACCGTCGCCCCGGTTCCGACATGACCGCCCTTCATCAGCACGGCCCGGGCGCCGAGCGTCAGCAACGCCTCCCCCGCCCGCCTCTGGCCGTCCAGATCGGCGACGGCGATCCCGGTCAGGGCCTCGGCCTCCGGGGCATTGGGCGTCAACAGGGTCGCGCGCGGGACCATCAGCGACCGCACGGCGCCGACGGCGACCTCGGCCAGCAGCGGATGGCCGCCCTTGGCGATCATCACCGGATCGACCACCGCCGGCGCCGCATGGCTGTCCAGAATGGCCGCCACCCGCTCGACCACCTCGACCGTGCCCAGCATGCCGGTCTTGAAGGCGTCGGCGCCGATATCGTCCAGCACGGCCCGCGCCTGCTGCTCGATCACCTCCAGCGGCAGGGGGTGGACGCCGTGGACGCCCAGGGTGTTCTGGATGGTGATGGCGGTGATGGCGGTGGCTGCGAACCCGCCCATGGCCGTCACGGCCTTGATGTCGGCCTGTATCCCCGCCCCGCCCCCGGAATCCGAGCCGGCGATGATCAGGACGCGTCCGCGATGAAGGGTCATCCGTCGCAAATGGCTGACTCACCGGCGACGGGCAAGATGCATTTCTTGTCCCGTCACCCTCGGGCTTGACCCGGGGGCCGGACGTTGGGGCCTTCACCCGACACAATGCAGGCTGAGCGTCCGATCCTCGGGTCAAGCCCGAGGATGACGGAGAAGAGGGAGGCTTTATTGCCGTCCAGCCTCCCGCAGCGCCGCCTGCACCTTCAGCGCCTGCACGGTCTCGCGCACGTCATGGACCCGGACCATGGCCGCTCCACGCCGCGCGCCTTCCAACGCCAGGGCCAGCGACCCGCCCAGACGGTCGCCGGGGTCGGTCGCGGTCGGGTCCACCGCCTGAATCACCCGCTTGCGGCTGGCCGCATAGAGGACCGGAAAGCCCAGCGCGACCAGCGTCTCCAACCCCGCCGTCAGGGCCAGGTTGTGCGCCAGCGTCTTGCCGAAGCCGATGCCGGGATCGAGCCAGATCTTCTCGCGCGCCACCCCCGCCGCCATCGCCGCTTCGGCCCGTTCGGCCAGATGATCCCGCACCTCCGCGACCACGTCGTCATAGCGGGGGTCGGCCTGCATGGTGCGCGGCTCGCCCTTCATATGCATCAGCACGACCTCACAGCCGAGCTCCGCCGCGACTGCGGCGCTGTCGGGGGAACAGGTCAGGGCGGAAACATCGTTCCACATGGTCGCCCCGGCCGCGACGGCGGCGCGCGCCACGTCCGGCTTCATGGTGTCGACGCTGATCCGGCCGTTCCAGCGGGCGCGCAGGCCCTCGATCACGGGAACGACGCGGGCGATCTCCTCGGCCTCCCCGACCGGATCGGCGCCTGGCCGTGTGCTCTCGCCCCCGATGTCGAGCACATCCGCCCCCTCGGCGACCAGCCGCATCCCGTGCGCTGTCGCCGCCTCGACCGACCCCAGCCGCCCGCCGTCGGAGAAACTGTCCGGCGTGACATTGACGATGCCCATGACGAGCGGCCTGCGCTGAGGGGGGGTCACGCCGTCCTCCCCTGCGGATAGGGCGTCTCGCCCCGCGCCAGCATGGCGACCAGGTCGGCGATCTTCTTTCTCCGGCCCGCCTCGGTTTTCAGCGCATTGGTGCGGTGGATCAGGGCGAAGCGGTTCTGGCTGGTCAGGACGGCGAACAGGGCCGCTGCCTTCGGGTCCGCGTTGATCGCCGTCTGCAGATCCTCCGGGACCTCGGCGCCCTTGACCCGATAGGTCTTCTCCCACCGGCCATCCGCCTTCGCCGCCTCGACATGTTTCAGCCCCGACGGCTGCATGATCCCCCCGGCGATCAGCCGTTCGGCGTGGGCGACATTGATCTGGCTCCAGCTGCTTTTCGGCCCGCGTGGAGTGAACCGCTGCAGGAAGCTGACCTCATCCAGCGACTTCCGCATCCCGTCGATCCAGCCCCAGGCCAGGGCGACGGGGATGGCGTCCTTCCAGGTGACGCTGGGCGTGCCCGACTGTACCTTGAACACTCGAATCCAGACCTCAGGCTCGCGGTCGTGGTTGCGGCTCAGCCAGTCGTGGAAGGCCGCTTCGTCGGCAAAAGTCCGCATCCGCTCCGGGTCGACAATCACCGGCGCCATCAGCCCCGCCCTCCGATCAATCCGCCCAGCGCCTGCAGATAGGCGGCAAAGGCCTCGCGCCCTTCCGGCGTGATCGAGACCCGGGTCAGGGGTTTGTTGTTCTGGAAGCTCTTCCTGATGGCGACATAGCCCGCCTTTTCCAGAGTCTTCAGATGCACCGACAGATTGCCCTGGGTCGCCTCCAGCACCGTCTTCAGTTCGGTGAAGTCGGCGACCTCAACGTCGGCCAGATAGACCATCACCCCCAGCCGCATGCGGCCGTGGATGACCTCGTCGATCCGTCCGAGATCGGCCACCCCCATCGGTCAGGCCGCCTTCGACCCGGCGCGGGCATCCCGGTACATCACCCAGCCCGGCAGGGCGAACAGCAGGAACAGGGCGACCGTGCAGACGCCCAGATAGGCCAGAGGTTCGCGCACCAGCAGGCCCAGGGTCGCCGCCGTGACCCAGCCGCCCAGGGCCGTGGCCAGCATCCAGAGCTTCTTCTTCAGCATCCATGCCACGTACCATGCCGCCGCCTGCAGGGCGAAGACGACGGCGGCGTAATAGAGCCAGATGGCGAAGTCGTTGTCCCGGATCGCCCCTGCGCCGAAGACGATGATGACCGCCGTATTGGCCATGCCGGTGGCGCTGAACACGGCGTTCATCGAGCGCGAGGCCAGCGGGCCGCGATGGATTGAACCCTGTTTGCGATCTCGCAGGATGGCCCAGGTCAGGACCGCCAGGAAGGCGGCGGTAAACCCGATCACGATGATCAGATTGGCAAGCTCCGGCAGGCGGATCAGGCCGAAGGCCTGGCCGAGATGGAACAGGCACTGGGCGCCGTAGATCAGGCCTCCGGCGAGATAGCAGACCGCCAGTGTCAGCGAGGGACGGCCTCCGCCCTCGACGATGGCGCGCATGAAGGCGAGGTCTTCCTCGGGCGAATGCGGGCGGGGCTTTGCGGCCATGACGACATCCCTGAATCCGGCAGCCTCTCGGTGGGAGGGGCGTGGGTTGCAACATGGATGGAGAACGTGCGCGGCGCCCGCGCCCCCATCGGCGATACAGACAATGTATATCAGACTTGTTTGAATTACAAACCTGAAATTGCAGCCCGTGTGGCGACAGTCGTCTCGCCCTCGTCCGGCGAGGGCGGGCGGCGTGAAAAAGGCGGCTCCGATATCGGGGCCGCCTTTTTGTTGCATCGATCTGACGACGCTCAGTGGACTGTGACGACGTCCGTCCCGTCCGACACAGGGGTCACCGGCACGGAGACCGAAGGCCCGGCGTTGGGGAAGTTGTTCTCGTCACGGTTCGGGGCCGCGCCCTTCTCCAGCAGGTCCTTGATCTCCTGACCCGACAGGGTCTCGTATTCCAGCAGGGCCTGGGCCAGTTTTTCCAGATCGCCGGACTTGGACTTCAGGATCTTGCGGGCCTCGTTCCAGCCCGAGGTGACCAGTTTCTTGACCTCGGAATCGATCAGCCGGGCGGTCTCTTCACTGATGTTCTGGCTGCGGGCGACCGAGTGGCCGAGGAAGACCTCCTGCTCGTTCTCGCCATAGGACACCGTGCCCAGCACGTCGGAGAAGCCCCACTGGGTCACCATCCGGCGGGCCAGCTTGGTCGCCTGCTGGATGTCGGAACTGGCGCCCGAGGTGATGTTGTCCTTGCCGAAGATCAGCTCCTCGGCCACGCGGCCGCCGGCCATGATGGCGATGCGATCGACCATCTGGCGGTATTTCATCGAATAGCGGTCGCCTTCCGGCAGCTGCATGACCATGCCCAGGGCCTGGCCGCGCGGGACGATGGTCGCCTTGTGCACCGGATCGGCCATCTTGACGTTCAGGGCGACGATGGCGTGGCCGCCCTCGTGATAGGCGGTCAGGCGGCGCTCTTCCTCGTTCATGGCCATGGACTTGCGCTCAGAGCCCATCATGACCTTGTCCTTGGCGTCCTCGAAGTCGCGGTGGGTGACCATCCGACGGTCCTTGCGCGCCGCCGTCAGGGCCGCTTCGTTGACGAGGTTGGCCAGGTCGGCGCCCGAGAAGCCGGGCGTGCCGCGCGCGATCGTCTTGACGTTGACGTCCGGCCCCAGCGGCACATCCTTCATATGGACGCGCAGAATGTGTTCGCGGCCCGAGACATCCGGGTTGGGGACCACGACCTGACGGTCGAAACGGCCGGGACGCAGCAGGGCGGGGTCCAGCACGTCGGGACGGTTGGTGGCGGCGATCAGGATGATGTTCTCGGACGCCTCAAAGCCGTCCATCTCGACCAGCAACTGGTTCAGCGTCTGTTCGCGCTCGTCATTGCCGCCGCCCAGGCCGGCGCCGCGATGACGGCCGACCGCGTCGATCTCGTCGATGAAGATGATGCAGGGGGCGTTCTTCTTGGCCTGTTCGAACATGTCGCGCACGCGGCTGGCGCCGACGCCGACGAACATCTCGACGAAGTCCGAGCCCGAGATGGAGAAGAAGGGCACCCCCGCCTCCCCGGCCACGGCGCGGGCCAGCAGGGTCTTGCCGGTGCCGGGAGGGCCGACCAGCAGGGCGCCCTTGGGGATCTTGCCGCCCAGACGCTGGAATTTCGAGGGTTCCTTCAGGAAGTCGACCACCTCCTGCAGCTCTTCCTTGGCCTCGTCGACGCCGGCGACGTCGTCAAAGGTCTTGCGGCCCTTGTGTTCGGTCAGCAGCTTGGCCTTGGACTTGCCAAAGCCCATGGCCCCGCGCGCCCCGCCCTGCATCTGGCGCATGAAGAAGATCCACACCGCCACGATCAGCAGCACCGGCAGCACCAGCCCCAGCAGGGCCATGAAGATCGACTGGCGGCTGGTCTTGATCTGGACCCGGGCGCCCGACTGTTCGACCTGGTCGATGGTCGACTGGGTCGGGGTCGGCATGATGGCGACGAACTTGCCGCCGTCGCGATAGACGCCCTCCAGCCGGTCGCCATGGGCGACGACGGACTGGATCGACCGGGCCGCGATGGCCTGTTTCAGCTGGGAATAGTCGATCTCTTCACGGCGGCCGGCGGCGGCGGCCGGGGTGGCCGCAGCGGGATTGGCGCCCGCCGGGTTGGTCCCGGCGGGGGCGCCCGGCGCGGCGGCGCCGACAGCGGCGGGCGCGGCCTTGTCAGCCATGGTCGGCAGGATCGGCGCCCCGTTCTGGCTGACCACGGCATAGAAGCCGGCCAGGCCCAGGGCGATGACCGCCAGGATCGCAATGGTACGCAGGTTCATCTTGGTTTCCGGTCCTGCGGCGCGCGCGTCTGCGGCGCCGGTTCGTCTGTTGCGACTGAAAATAGGTCAGTCATCGGGGTTTCGCCATGCACGCGATCAAACAGACCCGTTTCATGCGTCGTTTCGCCCGGAAAGGCGATGCCGAAACCCGACAGGGTCAGGTTCAGCCGGCGCGACGACAGGAAACGGGCCTCGAGCCCCGTCCGTGCAAGAACCGGGGCATCGTCGGCGTCCCGGATCAGGACAGGGTTCTCCTGATCCAGGGCGATTCCCCCGTCCCGCACGCCCACGGCCGCCGCGCCTCGCGCCCAGGCCGGCAGGACGGCCAGCGCCGCCCGATCGGCGTCCGGCAAGCGATCCAGCCGCCCGTCTGCGGCGGTGATGCGCCAGCCGGGCTCGGCCGCCACGACCTCAATCCGCCCGTCCCAGACGCCGGGAACGCCCGGCGTCAGGTCCAGGGGGGCGACGGACCGACGGCGAATCTCTCCGGGCTCGCGGCCGATCATCACCCGCTCGCCGGCCGCCTCGATCCGGCCGCCCGACAGGGTGGCGGTAAAGTCCTCGCCCGAGACCAGCCGGCGCGCCAGCGCGGCCAGCCGTTCGCCGCGCGGCGGGGCTGACCCTCCAGCGGCGCAGACCAGCGCCGCCGCCAGTATCTGCGGCGCCAGGCCGCGACCGGTTTCGAACCCCGCCCCGAAAGGCAGGGCCCTCAGGGGGGGCGGGTCCGCCGCCATCCCGGCGGCATCGGCCGGCAGGGGTCCGGCGCCGCCCAGGGCCTGACGCGCCCGCGTTCGGCCGAACCGGATGTCGGCATTGGCCGGATCGTCGATCCAGTCGATCCCGGCCGCGCGCAGCCATAGCCTCAACGCCTCGCGACGCTCGCCCAGCAGGGGCCGCAGCAGCATCAGGCCGCGCCCCTCAGGCCAGGCGGGCGACGGCGACCAATCCCGCAACCGGCCCAGCGTCGATCCGCCCTCCTCGACCGGTCGGGCCCGCATCCAGTCCGCCTCGGCCACGTCATCGGCCGTATGTCCGGTCAGGATCACTTTCGCCCCGACCTCACGCGCCGCCTCCGCGATCAGGGCGTGACGCGCCGTCCGCGCCGCCGCCGTCAGTCCGGTGCGGGGTTTGTCGCCGGTCCACAGGCACTCCCTCCAGTCGGCGCCGAAGAGGCGCGCAGCCCGGGCGCAGCGGCGGCTCCAGTCGGGGCTGTCGGGGTTCAGGCCGTGATCGACGGTCACGGCGACCAGCCGGCGACCGTGATCGGCGGCCCAGCCGGCCGCAAGGGCCAGCAGGGCCATGGAGTCGCCGCCGCCGGACAGGGCGACCAGCACCGGCGCGGACAGGGAGGTCGACAGCCGCGCCTCCAGCCGGGCCCGAACCCGGTCCGTCAGCGCCGGGTCAGGCGTCAGGCGCAGCGCGCCTGCGCCCCGACCTGGGACGCCACGCCCTTCAGCGCCGCCGAGGCCGAGGCCGCATAGCGCCGGTTGAACTCCGCCAGGGCTGCGCAGGCCTGGGCATTGCGGCGGGTGGCGACCAGCGACCGGGCCAGCCGCAGGGTGACTTCCCCGGCCCATGACGTGGTCGGCCAGTCGCGCAGGGCGGCGGCATAGGCCTGAACGGCGCCCGCATGATCGTCTCCGGCCCGGCGCGCGTCGCCGAGACGATAGCTGGCCTCCCGGCCTTGCGGAGCGTCCGGCCAGGCGGCGGCGACGGCTTCCAGCGCCTCGACCCCCGCCTCGCGATCCGTCGTGACCAGACGCATGGCGGCGGCCAGATCCCCGGCGGCGTCGCCCGTGGGACTGGCGGGCGCCTGGGCGGCCTGTTCGGCGGCGGCGGCCTGGGCGGCGGCGAGGGCGGCGGCGGCGTCCTCCAGGGATTTGATCCGGGTCTCGGCGCGCGTCAGCCCGGTCCGAAGCGAGGCGGCCTCGCGCCCCCGCTCATCCAGCTGGAAGGTCAGCCGCTCATTGTCGGCGTTCATCCGCTGGACCGTCTGCTCCAGATCCGACAGCCGGCGATCCATGCCCGAGACCAGGGTCTGCAGCTGGATGACCTCGGGGTCCGGCTCGACCAGAACCGGCTGACCCGCTGCGTTCCTCTGGGTCAGGGCGCGTTCGAGGCGACGCACATTGCGGTCCAGGGTGTCCAGGCGGCGCACATCCCACTGGACGGCCGGCAGGGGCGCGACCTGGGACACAGCGACGCCGCCCAGCAGGCTGAGGCCGACCCCTGCCAGCAGCAGGGTCCGGGCGCGGCGCGGAAGTTTGGGCAGGTTGATCGTCATGACCCTACAGCTTTCACCGATTTGAGGCCGCCGCAAGGCGTCAGGCGCCCAGGCCCAGCAGGATCACCGCCACAATGAACAGGGTGATGACGATCAGGCAGAAGTTCAGCAGCAGGAAGGTCCGCCACAGGGCCGAAAACACGGACAGGCCATAGGTTCCCTTCAGCTGGGCGAACATGTGCACGGGCACGGACAGGGCCAGAAGGACGCCGATCAGGCCCGCCAACCATCCGTCCCATCGACCCACCACGCTGATGACCATGGTCAGCATGGCGATAAAGGTCAGGGAATACAGCACAAAGACGCCGTGGTCGTACCAGGTGAATCCCCGCTTCCAGGCGAACATCAGCCAGACGAACGGGATCGACAGCGGGACCAGCAGGAAGGCGAATTTGTAGAGGGTCTGCTGGACCTTGTAGAGGGCGAATTCGGGGTTCGCGAGCTTGTGCAGAACCTTCTCCTTCATCTTCTTGTCGCCCACCCCGATGGTGACCTTGCCGTTGCGGGCCGCGTCCGCGATCTGGGCCTGCCAGCTTCCCGCCTCCAGCCCGTCTTCACGGGGACCGGCGGTCCGGGCCTTCTCCAGGGCCTCCAGGTTGGCCTGCGCGCCTCTGACGGCCGCCTCGGCCCCGGTGATCATGCCCTCGGCCCCGGGCATGTCGGGGTGGGTCTCGGCCCGGATCTCCGCGAGGGCGGCCTCCGCCTCGACCACGCCCGCCCTTGCAGCGGTGATCCGTTCCTCCAGCGGCGCCTGCTGCACCTCCAGCCCCCCGCCGAAGCTCAGCAGGAAGAACATGACGAAGACGGTGAACAGGAACATCGCCAGCGGCGACACATAGCGGGTCCGTTTGCCCTCGATCCATTCGCGCGTCAGACGGCCGGGATTGAAGGCCAGCAGAGGCAGGGTGCGCCAGATGCGGGCGTCGAAATGCATCACCCCGTGCAGCAGCTCCTCGCCCAGGTGCAGCAGGGTGCGGTGAACATGGGTCGGTTGACCGCAGTTGGCGCAGAAGTTTCCGCCCGTTTCAGCGCCGCAGTCCGAACAGACGCCGGCATGGGTCTCTCCGGCATGACCGGCCGGTTTCTCGATCGCGCCCGCGATCAGCCCGCCGGACACCGCTCCGCCGGCCGCTTCGATATCCATTCTGGGATCCCCGCCCGTTGAGCGCCGACCATGACCGTGCGTCCGTCATCCGGTCAAGCCGCGTCGGGAAGCGGACAGACAAAAGGCGCCGACCCTGCCGGATCGACGCCTCCTGCCCGCTCTGGCGTCAGCCCCGGCTCAGTAGGCGCCGGAGACGATCGCGGTGTGGCCGTTGCGGTTGCGGGCCCAGGACTCCTCGGTGGATCCGGGGGAGATCGGCCGCTCCTTGCCGTAGCTGATGGTGTCGATCCGGCCGGCCGGCACGCCCCGGTTGACCAGATAGGTGCGGATCGATTCGGCGCGCCGGGCGCCCAGGGCCAGATTGTATTCCCGGGTGCCGCGTTCGTCGGCATTGCCCTCGATCCGGACGTTGATCTGGGGATAGCGGGCCAGCCAGGCGGCCTGGGCGTCCAGACGCGGATAGGCCTCGGGGTTCACCTGGTAGGAATCGAGGTCGAAATAGACCCGGTCGCCGACATTGACGACGAAGTCCTGTTCCGAGCCCGGGCGAACCGCCCCGGCCGGGGCGCCGGTCACGCCGCCCCCCGGTCCCGGATAGACCGGCCCGGTCGAGGGGGCCGTCGGGGTGTTCGGCACCGCCGGCTCCACGGCGCGCTTGGGGGTGCAGGCCGCCATTCCGGCGGCGACAAGGCCTACGGCGGCCAGCTTGATCAGGGTGGATGTCGTCATCGAGGTCGTCTCCTGTCTGGCCCGCGCCGGCGGGGGCGGCGGCGGCTGCCGCATGTATAAGCTTAGCCTTGATGTCTCGGGTGGCGAAATGGTGGCCTTGCGTCTGGCGATAACGCACTGTTGAGCTTTTCGGCTCCGTACGTCACCGAATTCGCCCTATGAGGGACAACTGTCCGGCCCCTGGTTCAGCCCGAGGTTGGTCGGGGCGGCATCCAGCAGGGGCGACCAGGCCGGGTCCGAGCCGCGGCCCTGATAGGCCGACTGGGCGATGACCCGTCCCGACAGGTCCACCATCCACAGGTTGGTCGAGCCGCCGCGCGTCTGGCGTGCGAACATCAGATAGCGGCCGTTGGGCGCCCAGGACGGGCCTTCCTCGAAATAGGAGGTCGACAGCTGGCGCTCGCCCGACCCGTCCGTGTTCATCACCCCGATCGAAAACCGGCCGCCGGACGACCTGGTGAAGGCGATCATGTCGCCGCGCGGGCTCCAGGCCGGGGCCGTATAGCTGCCGCCGCCCCGGCTGATCGGCCTCTGGCCCGAGCCGTCGGCATCCATCACATACAGGCGCGGCGTCCCGGACCGGTCCGAGTTAAACACGATCTGGCGCCCGTCCGGACTGAACGAGGGCGAGGTGTCGATGCCGGGGTCAGAGGTCAGGCGCGACAGCTGGCGCGTCCTCAGGTTCATCACATAGACATCGGCATTGCCGCCGCGAATGATCGAAAAGGCCACCTTCGACCCGTCGGCCGAATAGCGGGGGGCCACGGCCTGACCGTCGAACTCGCCCAGGCTTTCGCGCCGTCCGGTCGAGAGGTTGTACAGATAGATGCGGCTGTAGTCCTTGCCCAGCGCCATATAGACGATCTCGTCCGGGCTGGACGAGAAGCGCGGCGTCAGGATGATCTCCTCGCCCTGGGTCAGGAAGACCGGATTGTAGCCGTCCTGGTCGACGATGGCCAGACGGCTCAGCCGGTTCAGCTCGGTGCCGCTCTCGGCCACATACAGGATGCGGGTGTCAAAGAAGCCGCTCTCCCCGGTCATCCGCTGATAGACGACATCGGCGATCTTGTGCGCGATCCGGCGCGACTGTTCGGCCGTGGCGGTGAACTGGTAGCTGACCAGCTGGCACTGGCGGTAGGGGTCATACAGGCGGAAGCCCACGTCATTGCGGCCGTCCGGGCGCTGGGTGACCGAGCCGTACAGCACGGCCTGGGCCCCGATCTGGGTCCACTGCGGAAAATCTGGCGCATTGGCCAGGGTCAGGCCGGTCTCGATGAAGCTGGCGGGATTGATCGGTTCGAAAAAGCCCGACCGCCTCAGATCGGTCGTCACGACGCTGGAGATCTGCGACCCGCCGGCGCCGCTGAACGGGGCGATGGCGATCTGGAACGGCCGCAGCACGCCCTGGTCGATCTCGACCTCGATCGGTCCCTGCTGGCCGCCCGCCGGCTGACCTCCGGGCTGGGCGACCGGCGGGGTCTGGGCGAGAGCCGACATCGAGACCATGGCCGCCGCGCCGATCGCGAGGGCCGCCGCCGTCGAAAGGAGAAGATTCAGACGCATGAAGGGCTCCGGTCGTGAAGGGCGTGTCGCCCGGCCCTTATCGCCAGACCAGGCGCCAAACGCCAGCATGGTTGTCATTGGGGCGACTTTGGGACCGACGGCCGTTTGATGCCCGATGCGTGATGCGGTATGTTCGCAACATGCGGACCACCGTAACCATCGACGACGACGTTCTGGAACGCGCCCGCGCCATCGCACAACTCGAGGACCGGAGTCTGGGTCAGGTTCTGTCGTCCCTCGCACGCAAATCGCTAGATCTTCCGGTGACCCGCGCGCGCGAGCGTAACGGCTTCCTGCTGCTGCCGGATCGCGGCGGGCCGCCCGTCACCATGGAAATGGTCAACCGCCTGCGTGACGAACTGCCGTGACCTTCCTGCTGGACGTCAACGTCCTGATCGCGCTCCTTGATCCCGATCATTCCGCACATGAGGCCGCCCAGGCGTGGTTCGAGACGGATCGCAACCACAGTTGGGCCACCTGTCCCATCACCCAGAACGGCCTCATCAGAATCGTCGGATCGCCCCGATACCCGCGCGCCGCCAGCATCAGGGACGCCTCGGCCTCGCTCCTGCGGGCCACCCAAAGAGCGGACCACGTCTTCTGGCCCGACGACGTCAGCCTCGTCGGCTCGGACTGGATCGACATGGGAGCCGTCACATCCCACGGCCAGATTACCGACAGCTATCTGCTGGCCCTGGCCGCCAGCAAGGGCGGCCGACTGGCGACCTTCGACCGCCGCCTGTCCACCCGCGCCGTCCGCGATGGAGCCCAGGCGCTTCATCTCATTCCCGTCGCCTGAAACCAGCCGTCGCTACTGATTCCGGCAGGCCTGCTCGACATTGAAGGTCGGATTGAATTCGGCGCCGCCGAAGCCGGCCGGCACATCGAACGGCGCGGTCTGGCGGATGGCGCGCAGGGCGCCGTCGGCCGTGGCGCGGTAGATGGGGTCCGAGCGCCCGTCCAGCAGGCGCGGTCCCGAGGTGATCCGCCCGTCCGCCGAGACCGTCAGGTTGACCCGGATCCTCAGCTCGCGCGCCCCCGGCGTGTCGCACGGCAGCTGCCAGTTGGGGATGACCTGACGCATGATCGCCTGGATCTGTGGTCCGGTGGCCTGGGCCGCCTGGCCCGCCCCCTGCTGGCCGGTCGAGGGACGGCCCGGATTGGGGCGCGGCCGGGGCGGGCCGGCCAGGGCGTCCAGATCGAGGGACGGCGTATTGCGCTTCGCGGCCGGAGACGGCGGCGTCGGACGCGGCGGCGTGGGCCGCGCGGGCGTCGGCCGGGGCGGGGTCGGGCGGGCCGGCGCAGGCGGGGTCGGCCGCAGCGGCGTCGGACGCGGCGACGGCGTGGGTCGCGGCGCGGGCGGCGGCGGGGTCGGGGCCGGCGGCGTCGGGGTCGGGGGCGTCGGATCCGGCGGGGTCTCGACCGGGGCCGCGGCGCCGTCCTCGGTGACCCGCTCCTCTGCCGGATTGTCGGCCGGCGCCGCCGCGATCTCGACGCTGGAAATGATGGACACCGGCACCGAGGAGGGCGTCGGCGTCAGCACCTCATCCGTGGGCCAGGCCACGAACAGCAGGCCGGCCGCCCCCGCATGCAACAGGATCGAGGCCAGGATCGCCGGTGACGGACGCCGCACCCCCTATTCCCCCCCGGCCGCCGTCTCGGGCGCCACGGCGGCCTCAGGCGCCGTATCGGTGATCAGGTTCAGCTTGGTGAAGCCGCCGGCCGACAGCCGCGCCATGACCCGGGCCACGGCCTGATAGGGGGCGCGGCCGTCCGCGCGCACGAAGATCGGCTTTTCGCCCAGGCCGGTCTCGCCCGCCTGGACCCCGACCCGGTCCAGCAGGGAGTCCCAGGCGACCTCGTCCTTGTCGATGAAGATGGCGCCCGACTGGTCGATGGAGACGGTGACCGGCTCATTGTCGGTCGGCACGGCGCCCGCCTCGGTCTTGGGCAGCTCGACCGGGACGCCGGTGGTCAGCAGCGGCGCCGAGATCATGAAGATGATCAGCAGCACCAGCATCACATCCACCAGAGGGGTGACGTTGATCTCGCTCAACGGCCGTTTCCGGGCCCGTCTCCGGCCCCGCACATGGCCCTGGCCTGCGCCTCCGCCCATGGCCATGCTCAGTCGTCCCGGCGGGTGTCGGGGCGCAGGTCCGAGGCGGGGCGCGAGGCGCTGGGCGCGCCCAGCCGCCGCGCCACGGCCGCCTGCAGATCATCGGCGAAGCTCTCCAGCCGCCCCGAGAACTTGCCCGCGTCGATCGAGAACTTGTTGTAGCCGATATAGGCGGGGATGGCCGCCGCCAGGCCGATGGCCGTGGCGAACAGGGCCTCAGAGATCGCCGGCGCCACCGTGGTCAGATTGGTGTTGCCGGCCGAGGCGATGGCCCCGAACGCCCGCATGATGCCCCAGACCGTGCCGAACAGGCCGATGAACGGCGAGGCCGTCGCCACCACCGACAGCACGCCCAGACCGTTCTCGATCCTCTGGCCTTCGCGGGCGATGATGGAGTCCAGCGACCGGTCGATGCGGGCGATCAGCAGATTGCCCTGTTGTTCGGTCAGCGGTCCCCGTGCCCGGGTCTCGCGCCAGTCGTTCAGGGCGGTGACCAGCATGCGCGGCAGGGCATGGTCGGGGTGCGGCCCGGCCTCGGCCGCCACATCCTCCAGCGAACGGCCGGACGACAGCGCCTTTTCGAACGCCTCGGCCTGACTGTTCAGGGCGGCGAACCTCAGCGCCTTGTCGATGATGACGCCCCAGGACCAGATCGAGGCGATCGCCAGTCCGATCATGATGCCCTTCACCACCCAGTCCGCCGCCATGAACAGGGCGACGGGGTTCAGCATCGATTCTGCGGCGGCGGGCTCGATCATGGGGCCTCTCAGGGTGCGGATTCGCGTCGGGCCAGCATGCCGGGCCCCGTGACGATAGTAAGGCCGTCAAAGCCCGCCCCGCACGCCCCCGTCAAGCCGATGCGCGCGAGGGGCGTGATTTGGCGCCCCTGACACCCCTTCCGTCGCCGCTGCACCGTACGGAGAGCCCGGCCCGCGCCTCACCCTGCGTTCGAATTGACCGCCAGCCCCCCTCCGACCAGAAGGATCGGCAGAAGAGAGACGGTGATCACGGCGCCGGCCCTCATGCCTTCGGATGGCATGTCTGTTCCCCGTTCCGGTTTCGCCGGTCAGCCTGACGGGGCATCGCCGGCCGTGGGCGCCAGCCAGGGCCGCACCCCGTCCATCAGCGCCTTCGTCGGGCGGGCGGGGCGGCCGTCCAGATGGATGCAGACCGCCGTCACCTCGGCCCGGCACAGCACCTCGCCGGCGCGCTCGACGCTCTGGCGGATCATCAGCCTCGGCCCCTTCACCGCATCATAGGCGGTGCGCACGATCAGGGCGTCGTCGATCCGGGCGGGCTTGAGAAATTTCAGCGCCATCCCGGCGACAACGAAGGCGATCGGCCGATCCCCCTCCATCAGGGCGGCGTGGCCCGACGTCGTCAGACGCAGAAAATCCGACCGGCCGCGCTCGAAATACCGCACATAGTTGGCGTGATAGACCAGACCGGTGAAGTCCGTGTCCTCGTAATAGACCCGGACCGGCAGGATATGTTCCCGTCCGATGAACCGACCGGAACTCGGCAGATCAGGCCCGGACATCAGTGATAGACCGGATTGACGGCCGGCTCCGGCAGGTTCGGACAGTCGCGCGCCTTCATGGCGGCGAACTCGGCGGCCAGCGGGTCGGTCTCGAACAGGATGCGATTGGGGCGTGAGATAAAGGCGATGGCCCCCGGCCGCCCCCTGAACCCCGCATAGCCGCACATCACCCGGCCCGATCCGGCCGTGGCGTAACGGACCTCGGCCCCGCGCCCCATCTGCGTCCGCACCTGCTGGTTCATCCGCTCCCCCGGGGCCTCGGGCTCCAGGGTCCAGCGACCGCCCTGGCTGACGGCATAGGCGCTCACCGCCCCCAGTCCGAGAACCAGGACGCCCATCATCATGATCAGCCGCTGCACGTTCAGGCGTCTGGCCACCTGATCCTCCCCGTCCGGCCGGGATCATGCCGGGCTTCGTCGCGACAGGGAACCCCGTCCGGGCGGATGCCGGGTGCTGGCGCGCGCAGCGGCGCCATGTTTAGCTCGCCCCGTTCAGGGGAGCTCATCATGCGACGTCCACACTCCGCCGCCGTGTTTCCAGCCGCAGCCGTGCTGCTGGCCGCAGCCCTGACCACAACGCCCCTGGCGGCCCAGACGCGCACCGTGACAGAGGCCGCCGCCCCTGAAAACGCCGGTTTAACCACCACGCTGACAGAGATCGACGCCGCCTTCGACCGCTGGCAGGCCGGGGCGCACGTCCCCGGCTATGTCTATGGCGTGGTCCTCGATGGCCGGCTGATCCACCTCCACGCCTCGGGCGTGAAGACGGTGGACGGCGCCCCGGTCGGCCCCGACACCCTGTTCCGCATCGCCTCCATGTCCAAGGCCTTCACCGCCCTGGCCATCCTCAGGCTGCGCGACGACGGCCGGCTGTCACTGGACGATCTGGCCGAGACCCATGTCCCCGAACTGGCCAACCTGACCTATCCCACCGCCGATTCGCCGCGCATCCGCGTGCGCGACCTGCTCAGCCATCTCGGCGGCTTCGTCACCGACGACCCCTGGGGCGACCGGCAACAGGTCATGACCGAGGCGGAATTCACCGCCTTCCTCGAAGGCGGCCTGCCCTTCACCCGCACGCCCCAGACCGCGTTCGAATATTCCAACCTGGGCTACGCCCTGCTCGGCCGGATCGTGGCCAACGCCTCCGGTCGTCCGTACAATGACTATATCGAACAGGAGATCATGCGCCCGCTCGGCATGACCTCCACCGGCTATGACGTCTTCGCCTCCGATCCGGACCGACGCGCCCTCGGCTACCGCTGGGAGAACGACGTCTGGACCCGCGAGCCCGATATGGCCCACGGCGTCTTCGGCGCCATGGGCGGGGTCCAGACCTCGGCCGAGGACTATGCGAAATGGATCGCCTTCCTGCTGTCGGCCTGGCCGGCGCGCGACGATCCGGATGCCGGCCCCGTCCGCCGCTCCACGGTCCGCGAGATGGCCCAGGGGCTGAACTTCGTCTCGGCCCGCTCGCGCACCGGATCGGACGGCAAGCCCTGCGCGGTGGCCACCGCCTATGGCAAGGGACTGACCTCGGGGACCGACTGCGAACTGGGCGCCTATCTGACCCACGGCGGCGGCTATCCGGGTTATGGCTCCAACATGATCCTGGCGCCCGACCGGGGCCTCGGCGTCTTCAGCTTCGCCAACCGCACCTATGCCGGAACCGGGGGCGCGACGTTCGACGCGGCGGTCAAACTGGCGGTCGCGGGCCTCGCCCCGGCCCGGGCCCTGCCCGCCTCCCCCGCCCTGACCTCGGCCTACGAGGCCCTCGGCGAGATCTGGATGGCCGGCGATGTCGCCGTGGCCGAAGACCGGCTGGCGATGAACTTTCTTATGGACCGCTCGGTCGAGAACTGGCGCACGGTGCTGACGACGCTGAAGGCCGACGCCGGCGCCTGCGCCCCGGACGCACCCTTCACCGCCACGGGCGCCCTGTCGGCCAATTTCGCCTGGACCTGCCTGAACGGCCGCATTGACGGGCGGTTGCTGCTGGCCCCGACCACGCCGCCCACGATCCAAGCGCTCAATTTCCGCTACACCCCGAGGCCGGACGAGGCGGTGCAGTAGCACGACAAATCGAGGCAGCGCCTAATCGTGCCAAATCACTTCCGCAGCTAGATATTCACTGAACACGATCCGTACGGTTGTGTTGTTTCCGCTTCCGTCGGCTACGTAACGATACCGTCCAGCCTGTATGGAGACCCAACCAAAATTATCATCAGAGGGGAACTTGTGTATCCGGCGATGTAAGGCACGGGACCCAACTTCCGGCCAACCCGGATAACGTGGCGGTGTTTCGAACGCTTTCCGCGCTTCTAGATCCAAAATGTGTAGCGGCACTATGTTGATTAGCGGGTCAGCATCGTCGGGCCAGTCGGTAAGTTCAAACGCAGCGTGCCCGCGAGCGAGCTTTTCAATGACGTGACCCCCGTTTCTCATCCAGCCATAACGAGAGTCCTTGGTTGATCTGAGCCGGGGTTGGTGGGGTTGGCAAGAGGCCGGTCTGCGCAGCTTTCAACTCGCGCAGCAGGCCGGCCGATCTGTCCGGTGAGCGCATCGGCGTAGGCCTGCGGCGTCAGCCACCCCAGCTTCGAGTGAGGCCGGGTTTCGTTGTAGTCGCGCCGCCAGGCTTCCAGCACGACCCGGGCATGCGGCAGGGAGCGGAACAGCGTCTCGTTCAACAGCTCGTCGCGTAGGCGGCCGTTGAAGCTCTCGTTGAAGCCGTTCTGCTGGGGCTTGCCCGGCGCGATGTAATGCCAGCCGACCGCCGCATCGTCAGCCCAGGCCAGTATGGCGTTCGAGGTTAACTCCGTGCCGTTGTCGCTGACGATGGTCTCCGGACGCCCGCGCTGCTGGATGATGATGTCTAGCTCACGCGCGACCCGTGCGCCCGACAGCGAGGTATCGGCCACCAGCGCCAGGCACTCGCGGGTGCAGTTGTCGATCACCGTCAGGATGCGGAAGCGCCTGCCGTCGGTGAGCTGGTCGGACACGAAGTCTAGCGACCAGCGTTGGTTGGCAACCAACGGCGTTTCCAGCGGACGTCGCGTGCCCATGGCCCGCTTTCGGCCGCCGCGCCTGCGCACCGTCAACCTCTCCTCCCGATAGATCCTCTGGACCCGCTTGCGGTTCACCGCATGGCCCTCGCGTCGAAGCATCACGTGCAGACGTCGATAGCCGAACCTCCGGCGCTCCTGCGCCAAGGCCTTCAATCGATCCCGCAGGACGCCGTCATCCGGCCGCGTGGCCTGATACCGCACGCTTGCCCGATCGGTGCCCAGCACCCGGCACGCCCGCCGCTCGCTCATCTCGTAGAACGACTGCAGATGCGCCGCCGCTTCTCGATGCGCAGCGGGCGTCACCACTTTTTTCCAAGCAGGTCCTTCAGCGCGACGTTGTCGAGCATCGCGTCCGCCAGCATCCGCTTCAGCTTGGTGTTCTCGTCCTCCAGCGCCTTCAGACGCCGGGCCTCCGACACGTCCATGCCGCCGAACTTGGCCTTCCACTTGTAGAAGGTCGCCGAGCTGACACCGTGACGCCGGCAGACCTCTGCCGTCGCAACGCCCGCCTCCTGCTCACGCAGGATCCCGATGATCTGCTCTTCCGTGAACCGTGATCGCTTCATCTGTCCGTCCTTTCGAGGGGCGGACTCTAGCTATTCCTGGAGGAGTTTCAGGGGGTCACGTCACGGGGGTTCCGCCAGACCGAGGTGACTATAGGCCCGCGCACAGGCCATCCGTCCCCGCGGCGTGCGCTGGATGAAGCCCTGCTGGAGCAGATAGGGCTCGATCACGTCCTCGACCGCGTCGCGCGCCTCGGCGATCGCCGCCGCCAGGGTGTCCATCCCCACCGGCCCGCCGCCATAGTTCTCGATCAGGGCCTTCAGGAAACGCCGGTCGTTGGCGTCCAGCCCGACCTCGTCGATCTCGAGTCGCGCCAGGGCCCGCGCCGCCGCCAGCCGGTCGATGGTCGCCGCCCCCTCAGCAGAGGCAAAATCGCGCACCCGGCGCAGCAGTCGCCCGGCCACGCGCGGCGTGCCCCGCGACCGCGCCGCGATCTCGCGCGCGCCCTCCTCGGTGATCGCCGCCCCCATCTTGCGGGCCGTGCCCATCACCACCCGGGTCAGTTCCTCGGCGGTATAGAATTCCAGCCTCAGCGGAATGCCGAACCGGTCCCGCAACGGCGTGGCCAGCAGCCCCGCCCGGGTCGTCGCCCCGACCAGGGTGAAGGGCGCCAGATCGATCCTGACCGACCGCGCCGACGGCCCCTCGCCGATGATCAGGTCCAGCACATGGTCCTCCATGGCCGGATACAGGATCTCCTCCACCGTCGGGGCCAGCCGGTGAATCTCGTCGATGAACAGGACGTCGCGCGGTTCCAGATTGGTCAGGATCGCCGCCAGATCGCCTGCCTTGGCCAGGATCGGGCCGGAGGTGGCCCGGAAGCCCACGCCCAGCTCGCGCGCCACGATCTGGGCCAGGGTCGTCTTGCCCAGCCCGGGCGGGCCGAACAGCAGCACATGGTCCAGGGATTCGCCGCGCCCCCGCGCCGCGTCGATGAAGACCTTCAGATTGCCCTTGGCCTGCTCCTGCCCGACGAAGTCCGACAGGGTCTGGGGCCGCAGCGCCCGGTCATAGGTTTCGCCGGGGGCGGGGACAGGCGAGATGATGCGGTCGTCGGTCATGGCGCACTCGAGTGGCGAGTGGCGAGCGGCGAGTGGCGAGGAAAGTCGCTCAGCTTGAGAAAGGCGTCCGTCGATCTCGCCGACGAGGATGCGACAGGAGAGGCGTCTTCTCGCCACTCGCCACTCGCCACTCGCCACTCATCAGCCACTCGCCACTTCCTTGTCACCGCCCCAACTCCTGCAAGGCCGCCCGGATGACCGCCGACAGCTCGGCCCCCTCGCCCAGCCGGATCAGGGCCTGATCCACGGCCCGGCGCGCATTCACCTCGGCCACGCCCAGACCCAGCAGGGCCGAGACGGCCTCGCCGGTGATCGACGGCGGCGGCGGCGCGATCTCGACATGGACCCCCGACGCCGAAGGGGTGAACGACACATCGCCCAGCGGCTTGCCCTTCAGCTCGGTGACGATCCGCAGCGCCAGTTTCGGCCCCACCCCATTGGCCCGGCCGATCGCGGCCTTGTCGTCACGCGCCACCGCCCCCGCCAGTTCGCCGGGCGGCAGGACATCCAGCACCGACAGCGCCGCCTTGGGTCCCACCCCCTGGATCCCGGTCAGGGTGGTGAAGGCCCGCCGCTCGTCGCGGCTCAGGAAGCCGTACAGCCGCGGCCCGTTCTCGGCCGACCACGAACTCTCGATATACAGGGTCGCCTCGTCGCCCGGCGCCGGCAGCCGTTGCAGCGTCCGCGCGCCACAGGCCACCACATAGCCCACCCCGGCGCAGTCGATCAGGCAATGCCCCTCCTCGACCTCGGCCAGCACCCCGCGCAATCTTCCGATCATGAGCCTGTCCTCCCTGTCGGCGTAGCCGATGGGGAGGTGGCGCGGCGCGGCTTCGCGCCGTGACGGAGGGGGCGAGACGGCGTCGACAGCATGCGAGGCCTCCTCGACGGAGTCGCCCCCTCCGTCTCGCCGGCTTCGCCGTCGATCCACCTCCCCATTCGCTGCGCGAACAGGGAGGACGAAGGAAAGCCCCCCCTCACGCCGCCCCCCGCAGCGCCGTCAGCAAGGCCCGCTTGCGCATCTGGGCATGGGTGATGGCCACGGCCAGCGCATCGGCCGCGTCGGCGGTGACATCTCCGGCGGCCGGCAGCAGCCGCTTCACCATGAAGGCGATCTGGGCCTTGTCGGCATGGCCGGCGCCGACCACGGCCTTCTTGATCAGGTTCGGCGAATATTCCGCCACCGACAGCCCGTGCCGCGCCGGGGCCAGCATCACCGCCGCCCGCGCATGACCCAGCTTCAGGGTAGAGGACGGGTTTACGTTGACAAACACCTCCTCGATCGCCGCCTCGTCGCAGGAATAGGCGGCGCAGATCTCGCCGACGGCCTCAAGCAGATGCAGCAGCCGCTCACTGAACGGCGCTGTCTCCGGCGGCGTCACCACCCCGTGGGCGATCCAGCGCAGGCGCGACCCTTCCGCCGCCACCACGCCCCAGCCGGTGCGGCGCAGGCCGGGATCAAGCCCCAGAATCCGGACAGGGTGAGTCGCTGCGTTCGTCATTCGTTCCCGTCATGCCCGAAACAAGGTTTACGGACAATGACCGGAGCAGGCTTCCGCGGAAAGGGACGCCGCGGCGCGCCAGGCCATCATCACCTGGGCCTGGTACAGAAATGACCAGTCATTGAGCGAGCGGCGCATCTCGGCGCTGTCGCCGGTTTCGATGGCGCGACTGCGAAACGCATCGGCCGCCAGCGCCACCTGTCGATAGGTCGCGGCCCGGCCCCCGGACGCATAGGCCAGCCGGGCCTGGATCAGGGCCGCCATCCCGCGCATCTGCGGCGACACCCGGTGACCGGCCGCCGCCGCCGCCGTCAGTCGGTCCAGAAGAACCCCGGCCTCGGTCGTCCGTCCGGCCTGGATCAGTTGATAGGCGGCCACGATCAGGCGCGAATGCACCGTCGAATGGCCCTCGCCCAGATCGGCGGCGGCCATCTCCAGCGCCTCCAGGATCAGGGCCAGTCCTTCGGCGAAACGCGGCTCGCCGGGGGTGCTGGTAAAGGTCAGCAACTCGCCCAGGCCGTCGATCGCCCGCGCCCGGCCAATCCGGCTCCGGTCGTCCGCCCCCCGACGACGCTCCATGACGTGCCGGTACAGCGCCTCCGCCTCCGCCGTGCGCGGATCCTCGAGGAGCCGCCCGGACGCCAGGGCCAGGGTGTCCGCCAGATCATAGTCGGCGTCGAGCGTCAGGCTGTCGGCCTCCCCGAGCCGCTCGCGCCTCAACCGCGCCAGGTCGCGCGCCGGTTCAATCGCGGCCTCGAACGCCTCGCGCGAACGGGCGAGAGCCGCAGCATCGGCCAGGGCCTGCTCCTGTTCCCCGGCGGACATCGCGCCCGCCTCGCCGCCCAGCCCGGCCATACGGATCCGCACGCCGCGCTCGTCGGCGGACCGGTCGAGGGCGGCATAGGCCCGCGCCAGGGCGTCGCCGACGACCCGGGCGCTGGCCAGATCACCGGCCTCCACATTGTAGTCCAGCGACGCCTCCATCCAGGGCACGGCCTCGGCGAACCGGCCCTGCCGCATGGCCGCCGTGGCGAGGGCCAGCCTCAGCCGTTCGGTGTGCAGGCTGTCCGGCCCGAACCGGCGCAGGGCCAGCGCCAGTCCCGGATCGGCGACCGCCACGGCCCGGGCGTCCCGGCCCAGGGCGCTCAGACTCTCGGCCCGGCGGCTCTGGATGATCACGTCCTCGCTGGACCCCTTGCCGGTCAACCGACGCACCACCGGCGACAGCGCCGCCCAGTGGCCCTCGGCCTCCTCATGCCGGCCGGCCGAGCCGAGGGCGTCGGCGAGGGCGAACCGGGCGGTGAGCGCCGCCGCCGTCTCGGCCCCGCCGGCGGCCGCCATCTCCCAGGTCGCCTGGGCCCGGGCGACCGGATCGCCCGCCTTATCAGGTTCGGGCCCGGCCTCCGCCTGACCGTCCAGCCCCCGGCCTGCCGCCGCCGCTTCGGCAGGGGCCATGACCATCAGACAGAGGCCGGCGCACAGGACAGACATTCCCGCCAAAGCCCCTGACCCTGGCCTGACCCGGCGGGGGTCGGGCTGGCCGGTCAGTCGGGGAAGGGCGCGGACCGTCATCATGCCGCGACCATCATCGCGCCCTGTCCGTTCCGCAAGTCTCCGAACCTGACACGGCGAAAGTCACAGCCCGGGCGACCGACCTCTCCGACGCCGGGGGATCGAGCCGCCCGTCGTCACCCCGCGTATTTCGCCAGATCCTCGTCGGAGATGTCCTCGTTGGAATAGACCGACGACACATCGTCCTCGGCGTCCAGCGCATCCAGCAGCTTCATCAGGGTGCCGACGGCCTCGCCGGTGACGGCGACTTCCGTCTGGGGTTTCCAGACGATGGCGGTCGACTTGGCGTCGCCCAGGGTCTTCGACAGGGCCTCGGCCACCTCGTTCAGATCCTCGAACGCCGTCCAGATCGTATGGCCGGGCGCATCCTCATAGATGTCGGGCTTGACCAGATCGCTCTCGACGTCCTGGGCGCCGGCCTCGATGGCGGCCTCCATGACCTCGTCCTCGGTGCCGGCCTCGGCCTTGTAGATGATCTGGCCGACCTTGTCCCACATGAAGGCGACCGAGTTCATCTCGCTCAGCGCGCCGCCGTTCTTCTTGAAGGCCGCGCCGATGTTCGACGCCGCGCGGTTGCGATTGTCCGTCAGGGCCTCGACGATGATGCCGACGCCGCCGGGGCCCCGGCCCTCGTAGCGGACCTCTTCCATCGTATCGACGTCGCCGCCCGAGGCCTTGTTGATGGCCCGCTGGATCACGTCCTTGGGCAGGCTTTCGGCCTTGGCGTTGTTGACCGCCAGACGCAGGCGCGGGTTCAGGGCCGGGTCGGGCATGCCCGCCTTGGCCGCCACGGTGATGTCGCGCGACAGTTTGGAAAACAGTTTGGACCGCACCGCATCGGCGCGCCCCTTCCGGTGCATGATGTTCTTGAACTTGGAATGGCCGGCCATGAGGTATCTCTTCAAGGGGCGCCCGGGTTCGGCTCACGGAGCCTCGCGGATCGGGTGCGGGTCGTCGCTGTCGAGGGCGACGCGGCCGTTTTCGGGCGGGCGCGTCACGAAGTTGAGCCGCCGCCTCTAGCATCGGCGCCGTCGCCGGTCGAGAAGGACGGGGCTCCGGTCGCCCGCGATCTGCAATCCCCTATCGGAACCGGCGCCGCTTCGGCGTATTGTGACGAAAAGCCTTCAGGGAGCCTTGCCATGACCAACGACCACGACCTGCCCGGCGAGGACCAGACCGCCTTCTACGACGCCGAGGGTCACGACGACCTCGGCGCCTTCGGCGACTATGAGGAGGCGGACATCGTGGAATGGTACGAGGCGCGGCCCGTCACCCTGTCGACCGCCGCCGCCACCGGCTCGATCCTGGGCGCCTTCGCCCTGGGGGCCCTGACCGCCGTCGCCATCCTCGCCCTGACCCGCCACTACGACGACTGAGATCTGACGACTCTAGGGCGTCGCCGTCTTCGTCGGCAGACCGGTCAGCCGCGCCTTGTCGAGGCTCAGCGCCATGCCCGCATTGCGTCCCGCCAGCGTAACCACCCGGTACTGCGCCGCCGTGCCCAGGATCAACGAGGCCTCGGTCGGGGTCAGTCCATAGTCCTGGGCCAGCCACTGGATCATGCCGGTCGTCGCCTGTTTCAGGGCATCGTCCAGCGATCCGTCCTGACCGATCGTGGTGATCCGGTCCTCCGTCTCGACCCGGGGTCCGCTCATCGGCCGGCCGGGCAGCAACCGGACGCTGAACTCGACATCAAGCGACGTCTCCAGCGCCCATTGCGTCGTTTCCCCGTCGCCTTGCAGGGCGTGGCCGTCGCCCAGATACAGCAGGGCGCCGGGCTGATAGACCGGCAGATAGATCGTCGCCCCCTCGCCGAGCCCGTTGAAATCGATATTGCCGCCGAACCGCCCGGTATCCCCCGCCGAGAACGGCTGGAAGCCGAAGTCGGGCGCGACACCCAGTCCGCCCAGCATCGGCCGCACGGGCACGACATAGTCCCTCAGCCGCTCGGGCGGGGTCTCGAGCCGCGCCGTCCCCGCCGCCCGGTCCAGCCGCCAGCGCACCCGCTCGCTGCGACCCGCGCCATTGGCCGCCATCCCGGGCGTCAGGGCGCGGCCGACAAGCCCGCTCAGACTGTCGGCCCAGTCGCGGTTCAGCGACAGTTTGCGGATCCGGACTGCCAGCACCTGCCCCGGCTCCGCCCCCAGAACGAAGAACGGACCCGTCTGCGGATTGCCGTAGAGGGCCCGTGTCACACCCGCGGCGTCCACCCCGCCGGAGTCAATCGTCTGTGTACTAATTATCTCGTCCGGACGAATGAACAGCACGGGTTCGCGCTCGGCCGTGAAGGCGTTGGACCAGCTGTCCGGGGCGTACGCCCGCCGCCCCGGTGGACCGGCCTGAACCTCGGGCAGGCGTCGGCCGGTCACCGCATGCCGCTGGCGCGCGGCGTCGTCATTGGTGTCGGGAAAATCCGCCTCGCCGGTCAGCCGGCCGTCGACGAGGGTCGCCTCGAGCCGCAACAGATCGCCCTCGCCCGTCGTCGAAACGGTCAGTCTTCCGGCTTCCAGTCGGCCCACCAGCGACCGGTCGCCGAGCCGCCCGGTGACCGACCCGTCGGGCGCGGCGTCCAGCACGGCCATCCGCCGCTCGACATTGCCCCATCGGTCGATGGAAAGCAGCCAGGTCTCGGGCTCCGCCTGGGCGCTTCCGGCGGCCAGAAGCCCGATCAGACACAATACCGTTCCGCGCATAGATCCAGCCTCGCCAACAACCAGACGCTACGCCTGTAGCGCAACCGGACTGCAAGCAAGTGAAGCTTTGTCCATGAAGGCGCGGGTGACGACCTGCCCCCCATTGGCCTGAGGTTCGTACCAAACCAAATTCGTCATCCTCGCCCTTGTGGCGAGGATCCAGAAACACCGTCGTTTGTGGGGGCCACGGATGGGCCGAGCCGACGGCGCGAACCTTGGACAGACCGCGAGTCTGGATCCTCGCCACAAGGGCGAGGATGACGATCATGGAGAGTCGTCACATTCGCGGGCCGGTTGCCGCCCGCCTGCATTGAGACGAACCTAGTCCGCCTTCAGATTCTCGACCACGGCCCGCAGCTTGCCCGAGATCGGCTTGGGCCGACGGGTTTCCCGGTCGACATAGACGTGGACGAAATGGCCGATGGCGGCCGGGGTCGTGGTGCCCCGACGGAAGACGGCGAAGCCATAGCTGACACTGGAATTGCCGATACGGTCGACCTTGATCCCGACCTCGATCACATCGGGAAAGGCCAGGGACGAGGTGTAGCGGCAGCCCGAATCGACCACCAGGCCGATGGACTCGTCCAGGGCGTCGGCGATCAGCAGATGGGCGTTCACCGCCGAGTCGACGAACTCATAGAATTTGGCGTTGTTGATATGGCCGTACTGGTCGTTGTCGGCCCAGCGGGTCGAGACCATGTGGAAGGCCTTGTAGGTGTTGCGTTCGGCCAGCTTGCCTTCTTCACGGGCGGGCATTGTTTTTGTTTCCTCCTGAATTTGAACCCCGAAACTCGAGCTTGGCCTCCGTTGCGTCAAGCGACTATCGAGGGGTGTCGATGACGAAGGGGTGACCGGATGAGCCTTGATGCTGGCAGGTTGACGACCCGCGCCGCCGTCCTGCGCGCCATGGGCGCCGGCCATCCCTATGCCGACAGCCGGCCGCTCTCGATCGAGATCGTCGAACTGGCGCCTCCCGGCCCCGGCGAGGTTCTGGTCGCCATCAAGGCGGCGGGCCTGTGCCACTCCGACCTCAGCGTCATCAACGGTGACCGGCCCCGCCCCCTGCCCATGGCCCTGGGGCATGAGGCCGCAGGCGTGGTCGAGGCCCTGGGGGAGGGCGTCGCCGACCTCGCCATCGGCGACCACGTCGCGATGGTCTTCATGCCGTCGTGCGGCCATTGCAGCCCCTGCGCCGAGGGCCGGCCGGCCCTGTGCGAACCCGGCGCCGCCGCCAACGGCCGGGGCGAACTGCTGGGCGGCGGCCGCCGGATCTTCCGCGAGGGCGAGAGCCTGAACCACCACCTCGGCTGTTCGGCCTTCGCCGACCGCGCCGTCGTGTCGCGTCGCTCCCTGGTCAGGATCGATCCGGACCTCAGCTTCGGGGAGGCCGCCCTGTTCGGCTGCGCCGTCCTGACCGGCGTCGGCGCCGTGGTGAACACCGCACAGGTCCGCGCCGGCCAGTCGGTCGTCGTCGTCGGCCTGGGCGGCGTCGGTCTGGCCAGCGTCCTCGGCGCCCTGGCCAGCGGCGCCTCGCCGGTCATCGCCGTCGACCTGTCGGAGGACAAACTGGCCCTGGCCCGCTCGCTCGGCCCAGGACCTGGAGTGGTCCAGACCGTCAACGCCGCCGATCCTGACGCCGTCGATCAGGTCCGCGCCCTGACGAACGGCGGCGCCGACGTCGCGATCGAGATGGCCGGCTCGGTCCGCGCGCTGGAGGCCGCCTGGAAGATGACCCGTCGCGGCGGCCTGACCGTCACCGCCGGCCTGCCGCCCCCCGACGCCGCCCTGCCGGTCAATGTCGTGTCGCTGGTGGGCGAGGAGCGCACGCTGAAGGGCTCCTACATCGGGACCTGTGTGCCCAGCCGCGACATCCCCCGCTACGTCGCCCTCTACCGACAGGGCCGCCTGCCCGTGGACCGGCTGATGAGCGGAACCATCCCTCTGGAGGACATCAATACCGGCTTCGACCGCCTCCACGCCGGCGAGGTCGTCCGGCTGGTGGTGACGTTCTAGATCGTCCCTTCCCGTCATTCCAGGTCGGACCAGCCGAACCCGGAACCCACCACGACTCCCAAACTCCGTCATCCTCGGGCTTGACCCGAGGATCGGATGCCCCAGGTCCCATACGACGACGCGAGGCGATGACTGTGCGACCTCGTCACTGGACAAGACCCTGGATCGTCCGGCCCTCGGGTCAAGCCCGAGGGTGACGGTTGGGCGGTGACGGCGAAGAGCTACCTCAACGCAGGACGAACACCCCCCCGCCGTCCGCCTCCCCGCCGAAATCCCTGTCCGGCGCCGCGCCCACCTGTTCCAGCGCCCCGACCGGCAGGGTCTTCCGCCCCGGATCGCCGATCAATACCTCAAGCCCCGCGGCCCGGCATCGCTGCAGAAAGCCCAGCGTCCGCGCCGCCAGCGCCGCCTCATAGAACAGGTCTCCGGCCAGAACGACGTCGACCCCCTCCGGCGCCGGCCCGTCCAGCAGATCAATGGCGACGGCCTTCACCTCGACCCCGTTCAGGGCGGCGTTAAGCTCCACCGCTGCCGCCGCGCGCGGATCGACATCCACGGCCAGGACCGAAGCCGCCCCGGCCTTCATCGCCGCGATGGCGACCAAACCCGACCCCGAGCCCAGATCCAGCACCCTCCGCCCGGCGACGACCCCCGGCCGCTCCAGCAGATGCCGCGCCAGCGCCAGCCCCCCGCCCCAGACGAAGGCCCAGTAGGGCTCCGCCGCCGCCTCCCCGAACCGCCGTCCCAGCCCGCTGGACGGCCCCGCCAGATGCAGGCGAATTTCGGGGATGCCGGGCGCGGCCTGCGGCATCATCCGACCACGGATAAATGCGGTCAGATCGTCGGCTTCGTCTTCGTTCACACCGCCAGAACCAGATCGCCATAGGCCGCCATCGCGGCGTCATGGGTGACCAGATGCATCGGCTCGGTCACCGCCTGGGCGATCCGCAAGCGGTCGAAAGGATCGGTATGATGAGCCGGCAGGGTCTCGACCGCCAGGGTATGCGCCGCCGTAATCGCCAGTGAGCGGAAGTTCGAGGCCTCGAACCAGCCCTGGGCCTCAGCGGCCGAGACCGGCATGGCGTTCGGCCCGGTGCGTCCGAGCGCATATTTGATGGCGATCTCCCACAGGACCACAGCGCTGATAAAGACCTCAGCGTCATCGGCCGTGATCAGGTCACGGGCGCGGGACGTCAGACGCGCATCGTCCGTGATGGCCCACAGGGCGATGTGGGTGTCGAGCAGCAGCCTCACGAGGCGGAGAACAACAGGGCCGCCGCCTCGTCATCGGCGCCGGGATCCGCCGGCGCACTGAACCGGCCGCGCGCGACGCCGATCTTCGGGCGGGGCGCGGCGACCGGGGCCAGGCTGACCAGACGCGCCGCCGGCTTGCCGTTTCGGGCGATCAGGATTTCGGCCTCCGCGCCGCTCTCCACTGCCTCCACCAGTTGGGACAGGCGGGTCTTGGCGTCGAGCATGTTGACGGTGGTCATGTCGCCCACTCCGGTGTGCTGACCAAGGTTAGCTAAGGCGTCCCGGAAATCAAGGCCTCGACCTCGGCCCGCGTCGGCAGGGAGGGCTGGGCCCCCGCCCGCGACGCCGCCGCCGCCCCGGCTGCGCAGGCGAACTCCAGCGCCGCCTGCGGCTCCATCCCTTCCAGCAGGGCGACGACAATGGCCCCGACAAAGGCGTCCCCGGCTCCGGTGGCGTCGACCGCGACGACGGTCGGCGGCGTGGCCCAGGCCATCTTGACCCCGCGATGGTACATGACCGCGCCCCTCGCCCCCTCGGTCACCACGACACGGCCGCCGCCGTGGTGCAGCATCTCGCCATAGAAGGCCGCCTCGACCTCATTGACCACAATCAGGTCGGCGCGGCGCAGCAGGGCGTCCGACACCGGGGCGGCGGGGGCCAGGTTTATGCAGACGAAGCCCCGCGCCCGTCCCACCGCCGTCTCGACCGTCTCGATCGGCAGCTCCAGCTGAACGATCAGCGGCGCCTCGATCCGGGGCGGCAGGTGGCCGGGGGCGAGGCGGTGATTGGCCCCCGCCGCGACCACGATCTGGTTTTCGCCCGAGGGATCGACGGCGATCAGGGCCACCCCGGTCGGGGCCTCCTCGTCGGTCTCGACCCGCGAGGTATCGACGCCATGCTCGTCCAGCAGCGCCAAAGCCTCGTCGGCCATGCCGTCGTTGCCGACCCGGCCGGTCAGACAGACCCCGGCGCCCAGTTTCCGCGCCGCCAGGGCCTGGTTGGCGCCCTTGCCCCCCGGATAGCGCGCCAGGGTCGCTCCCGTCACCGTCTCGCCCGGCGCCGGCAGGGACGGGGCCGAGGCGACGAGGTCCAGATTGATCGAACCGACGACGGTGATGTTCACGCGGCCGCCGCCTTCAGCCGTTCAGCGATCAGGGCCATGACGGCCGGGCCGTCCGCCGTGATCGTCCAGCGATGCCGCGCCGTCTCGGGGTCGACGCGGAACTCCACCGCCGTATGGCCGCGCGTCAGGTCCGAGCCCGTCTCGACCTCGATCCGGCAGGGCCGGGTCCCGAACAGCTCGGGCCGCAACAGCCAGGCCACGGTGCAGGGATCATGCAGCGGCGCCGCCTCGCCCCCGACCACCTCCCGTTCGATCCGTTGCGAAAACCGCATCATCGCCGCCGTCGCCCGGGCCGCCTCGCTGTTGATCGCCTCGACCTCTGCGATCGCGGCCCCGGTCACCCGCACCTGATGGGTCGCGTCCAGCCCCAGGGCGATGACCTCGCAGCCCGAGCCGAACACCGCCGCCGCCGCGTCCGGGTCGGCCCAGATGTTGAACTCGGCGGAGGCGGTGATATTGCCGCCCTCGGACCGCGCCCCGCCCATGACGACGACCGGCCCCAGCCAGTCGGCCAGCCGTCGCTCGCGCCTCAGGGCCAGGGCCAGATTGGTCATCGGCCCCATCACGGCCACGGCCACCGATCCCTGCGGCCGGGCCATGACCAGATCGACGATGGCGTTGGCGGCCGGTCCGTCGCCGATGATGCCCCTCGGCTCGAACGGCGCCAGATCGCCCAGACCTTCCGCCCCGTGAAAATCAGACGCGTCCGACGGCGGGCGGACCAGCGGCCGCTCGGCCCCGCCGAACACCGGCACGTCCTCGCGCCCGGCGATCTGGCGCATCATCCGGGCGTTTCTCTGGGTCTTCGCCCCGGCGACATTGCCGCCCACCGTGGTCACCGCCAGCAGCTCCAGCTCCGGCGCGGCGAAGGCCAGCAACAAACCCACGGCGTCGTCCACCCCGGGGTCGCAATCGATGATGAGGGCCTGTTTGCGCATCAGGTCTTGGGTCATCGGGCCAGCTTTGAACCGCGCCGGGCCTGCGGGCAAGATGTTGCGAGACAGCGCCTCGCCGCCCCTTCCTGTCCGCGCCTTAACTTGCGTCCCGCCCCGGCTTCCCTATCGTGACGCCGCACATTCCCGGGGAAACCAACATGTTCCAGCGTCATCTCCTGACCGGCGTCGCCGCCTGCGCCCTGTTCGCCGCCGCCCCCGTGCTGGCGTCCGAAGCGACGGCCGCAGCCGCGCCCGCCCCGGCCGCTGCCCCGGCCGCCGCTCCCTCCCTCCTGCCGCATGAGACGTACCGGCTCCCCAACGGCCTGACGGTGATCTTCAACATCGACCGGTCCGATCCGGTCGTCGCCGTGGCCCTGACCGCGCATGTCGGCTCGGCGCGCGAGACGCCCGGCCGCACCGGCTTCGCCCATATGTTCGAACATCTGTTCTTCCTCGATTCCGAGAACCTCGGCCCGGGCGGTCTGGACCGGATGAGCGCGCGGATCGGCGGATCGGGCGCCAACGGCTTCACCTCCAACGACATCACCGTCTATCTCCAGACCGTCCCCAATGACGCCCTCGAGAAGATGATCTGGGCCGAGGCGGACAAGCTGGGCTATTTCATCAACACCGTCACCGACGCCGTCCTGACCAAGGAAAAGGAGGTCGTCAAAAACGAGAAACGCCAGTCCGTCGACAACGCCCCCTATGGCCAGACGGGGCCTGTGATCGCCGGGGCCCTCTATCCGGCGGACCACCCCTACAGCTGGTCGGTGATCGGCTCCATGGCCGACCTGAACGCCGCGACCCTGGACGATGTGAAGGCCTTCTACGGCCGCTGGTACACGCCCGACAACGCCAGCCTGATCATCTCCGGCGACTTCGACCCGGCCCAGGCCCGCGTCTGGATCGAGAAATATTTCGGCGAGATCGCCCGCGGCCCCGGCGTCCCGACCGAGCAGGCCCGTCCGGCCAGGCTGACGGAAACGAAACGGCTGCTGCACGAGGACAACTTCGCCCAGCTGCCCGAACTGACCCTGACCTGGCCGGGCGTCGAGCGGAACAACCCGGACGGCGCCGCCCTCGACGTGTTGATGGCGGTCCTGACCGACGGCAAGGAGGCGCCGCTCAACGCGGTCCTGATCGACGAGAAAAAACTGACCTCCGAGGTCGGCGCCCGGTCCGGCAATGACCTGCTGGCCGGCGAGATCCAGATCTCGGTCCGCGCCTTCGACGGCGTTGATCTGGACGCCGTCCAGACCGCCCTCGACGAAGGGTTCAAACGCTTCGAGGCCGAGGGCGTCAGCCCCGGGGTCCTGGCCCGCATCAAGACCTCGGCCGAGGCCGGCTTCTATGGCGCCATCGAGAGCGTGCTGGGCAAGACCCAGACCCTGGCCTTCTACGACCGGGCGGGCGGCTCCATCGACGCCGACCTCGCCCGGCTTCGCGCCGTCACGGCCGATGACGTGATGCGCGTCTACCGCCAGTACGTGGCGGGCCGGCCCCATATCGCCACCTCCTTCACGCCGAAAGGCCAGCCGGAACTGGCGCTGGAAGGGTCGACGGTCGCCGATGTCGTGGAAGAGCCCATCGTCGCCGGCGCCGAGCCCGCCGTGAACCAGCGCGCCGACGACAAACCCTATACCCGCACCGCCTCCAGCTTCGACCGCACGGTCGAGCCCCCGGCCGGTCCCGCACCCATGGTCGCGCCGCCGACGATCTGGACCGCCGCCCTGCCCGACGGGATGCAGGTCTCGGGCGTCGTCAACACCGAGCTGCCTCTGGCCACCTTCCAGCTGTCCATCGAGGGCGGACGGCTGTTCGACGATCCGAACAAGCCCGGCGCGGCGGCCCTGCTGGCCCGGATGTTCGACCGGGGCACGGCGACGAAGACCCCCGCCGAGCTGGAGAACGCCTTCAAGGCCCTGGGCGCCTCCGTCTCGGTCTCGGCCGGCGACGAACGGTTCGTCATCTCGGGCCGGACCCTGGACCGCAACCTGGCCCCCACCCTCGCCCTGGTCGAGGAGATGCTGCTGCATCCCCGCTGGGACGCGGCCGAACTCGAACTGGCCCGCGCCGCCACACTCTCCGACATCCAGGACCAGACGTCCCAGCCCACGGCCATCGCAGCCCTGCTCTTCGACCGGATCGCGTACGGCCCCGACCACATCCTGTCACGCAATGCCCTGGGCACGGAGGCCTCGGTCGCGGCCCTGACCATGGACGACCTCAAGGCCTTCCAGACCGCCAACCTCGCCCCCGGCCTGGCCCATTTCCGTATCGTCTCGCCATCGGACCAGACGGCGGTGACGGCGGCCCTGTCCAGCCTCGGCCGGAACTGGACGGCCCGCGCCGCGGTGGTCCCGACCTGGCCCACGCCCGCCGCCCCGACCGCGTCAAAGGTCTATTTCCATGACGTGCCCGGCGCCAAACAGTCGGTCATCGTCTTCGGCGGCCCGGCCCTGCGCCGCACCGATCCGGACTTCTATCCGGCCAGTGTGATGAACTACCGCCTCGGCGGCGGCGGCTTCGCCTCGCGCCTGACCCAGCAGCTGCGCGAGGGTCAGGGCTATACCTATGGCGTCCGTTCCGGCTTCTCGGGCGACGAGCGGTTCGGCGACTTCACCCTGTCCAGCTCGGTCCGCTCGAACGTCACGCTGGAGGCCTCGACCCTGGCCCGCGACATCATGAGGGACTATGGCGCGACCTTCACGGCCGGGGATCTCGACGTCACCCGCAGCGCCATGAGCAAGAGCCGCGCCCGGTCGTTCGAAACCGCCGGCGCCAAGCTGGGCGTCCTCGCCAACATCGGCGAACTGGGCCTGCCCGCCGACTATCTGACGCGCGAGGCGGCCGTCATCGACACCATGACCGTGGACCAGATCAAGGCCCTCGCCGACCGCTACATCGACACCGACGCCATGATCTATGTCGTGGTCGGCGACGCGGCGACGCAAGGAGAACGGCTCAAGGCCCTCGGCTACGGCGAGCCGGTGAGGGTCAACGGGGGGACGGGGCAGTAAACGCCCCCAGAAAAATCCGTCACCCTCGGGCTTGACCCGAGGGCCGGACGTTGGACCTGAAGACAGAGGACGCGCCTCGCGATGAGGCCCCGTTCCTGTCGCCGATGCGCGAATGATCCGACCCTCGGGTCAAGCCCGAGGGTGACGGCCGTTAGAGACACGCCTCCACGCACGCCCGCGCCAGCACCTCGGCCGAGTCCGCGAAGGCCACACTGACATCCCCCGCCGCCAGCAACAGCGGAACCTCGGTGCATCCGGCGATCACCGCCTCCACCCCGCGCGCGACCAGAGCGGCCGCCAGCCCGGCCATGGCGGCCCGCGCCTCCGCCCCGGTCGCCCCCGCCTTCACCCCCTGGATCAAGGCCAGCAGCCGCGCCCGGTCCCCGCCCTCGGGCAGGACCACGGCCGCCCCCGCCGCCTCCAGCGCCGCGCGATACAGGGCCTCCCCGCCCGGCGTCGCCAGCACGCCCACGGTGCGCGCGCCGCCCTGCAGCGCGACCTTCGTCGTCTCGGCGATCATGTCCACGAAGGGCAGTCCCACGGCCCGGATGCCGGCGGCCGTCGCATGGGCGGTGTTGCACGGCATGGCCAGGACCTCCGCGCCCATGGATTTCAGCTGCTCGGCCATCCGGCCCAGCTCCGCCGTCGCCGCCTCCGGCTCGGCCATCCGGTCCGGCACGCGCGGATTCAGGTCCATCAGCACCCGGATGTGGTCCGCGTCCCGCCCCGCCGGCGTCGCCGCCTGCAGCTTCATCAGAAAGTCCGTCGTCGCCGCCGGCCCCATCCCGCCCAGAACACCCAGAAATTTCATGATCCGTGACCTCTGACACGCGTGGTGGATGCTGAACCCGTCTTGTAAGGCGAAGCTTGCCCGCTCAACATCCCCGCATGACGAGGCCGCCTCGAAGGACATTAACTGCGACGCCCGCCATGCGGAATGCCGCCGCCGATCGACCGCCGCCGCAACCCGCAGCGAGGCCGAAGTCGAACCTGACACGCGACACGAGGACGGGCGAGGTTTACTGGTGCGACTTTAGCCCGATGAACTGGACCCCGGAATTCGACTACCAGCATCTGGTTGTGATCGTGAGGGGCGGCAAGATCGCCAACGACATTCACGTCGTCTTGCCGCTCACAAAGTCGGACAACTCTGAAAATCCTCATGGCTACAGGTTGCTACATAATCCGAACCCCGGTTCCGCAGACGTGTCCTGGGCGGTTTGCAATCAGGTCTATTCCGTCGCGTCAGAGCGACTGCAGCCTTTGCGAGACGCCAAGGGCAATCGTCTGACCGCAGAAAAACTACATCGTGACGATCTTCGCGAAATCAGCCTCCGCAGGCGCAGAGCCCTGGGTACATTTCTCGGCTTGGGTATCGAGACGCCGAAGACTGAAACTTGAAACCACGGGACGCTGGATGTATATATGTCTCACGGTTTCGGCCGTTGGACCGCGCGCGGTCCCCGCCCCGCAAGGGGCTAAAAGCAATAGCCAATTCGCTCGCCGGATTGGCTATTGTTCTTTTTGAACTCTCCCTCGACTTCGCCTCGCCTCAGGCCGCGCGTTTGCCGTGCGTGGCCTCGCGGCGAGCGAACACTCGCGTGACCTCTTCCATATTCTCCGTCCCCCAGGCGCAAAGCGGCACGAGGGCCCGGGCCAGGCTGATCCCCAGCGGCGTCAGGCTGTAGTCGACCCGCGGCGGAATCTCCCTGTAGTCGGTCCGCTTCACCAGACCGTCGGCCTCCAGCTCCTTGAGCTGCTGGATCAGCATCTTGTCGCTGACGTCGCGGATCGCGCGGCGCAGTTCGCCATAGCGGGTCGGCCCGTCCTGGGCGAGGAAGTAGAGGATCAGCGGCTTCCACTTGCCCGCGATGACCCGCAGCGTTGCATCCAGCCCGCAGGTGAAACCCGGCAGGGTCGGGGTGCAGGTCTCGGTCGGGGCCTCGACGGACTGCGACGGGGAATTGGGCGCATCGGACATCGGATCTGAACTTTCCTTGGCACTTACCAAAAGGTGCATACTTGTCCTTAGGTAGGCGGCTCGCCAGCTCGGTGCAACTCAATGAGAGGAGCACATCATGAGCAGACTACAGGGTAAAACGGCCGTCATCACCGGCGGCGGCACCGGCATCGGCCTGGGCGCCGCCCGGCGGTTCGTCGAGGAGGGGGCGGTGGTCTATCTGTTCGGCCGTCGACAGGCCCAGCTTGACGCCGCCGTGGCCGAACTGGGCGCCGACGCCCGGGCCATCGCGGGATCGATCACCAACCCCGCCGACCTGGACCGCCTCTATGCCACGGTGAAGGCCGAACGCGGCGGGCTCGACATCCTGTTCGCCAATGCGGGGACCGGGGGCTTCGCGCCGCTCGGCGAGATCACGCCGGAGCACTACGACCAGACCTTCGACATCAATGTGAAGGGCACGGTCTTCACGGTGCAGAAGGCCCTGCCCCTGATGTCCGATGGCGGCTCGATCATCCTGACCGGGTCCAGCACCGGCGTCATGGGCACCCCGGCCTTCAGCATCTACAGCGCCACCAAGGCGGCGATCCGCAATCTGGCGCGCAGCTGGGCTTTGGACCTCAAGGGGACCGGCATCCGCGTCAATGTCCTGTCGCCGGGGCCCACCACGACCGAACTGGCGCAGGAGGTTCTCGGCGACGAGGGGCTGGCGGCCATGGGCGCCTCGACGGTGCTGGGCCGGATGGGCCACCCGTCCGAGATCGGCGCCGTCGCCGCCTTCCTGGCCTCGTCGGACAGCAGCTTCATGACCGGGGGCGAGGTCTTCGTCGACGGCGGCCTGGCCCAGGTCTGAAGCCCGGCGGGGGCTCCGGCGACGACCGGAGCCCCTTGCCCGCCCCCGCCCCGGGGAGACGCCGTCACAAGGGCGGCCTCGCGGAGAGGCCAGCCCGATTCATTACTCAAATTTCATTGCTATTCGAGATTGCAGCGTCTGTCGCGGGCGATAGGGTTCCCCCCGGGACATCGGGGGCGGGGTCATGACAACATCGAATATGGCGCGCACGCCGGGCGGCGAGCGCATGTTTCCAGGGCTTGCCATCGCCATGGCCGTGGTTGTCGTGGCCGGGTTTTCGCTCCAGCTGGCGACGGGGCGCTCCAGCTTCAACGCGCCGCTGCTGGTCCATGCCCACGCCGTCGTCTTCATGGGCTGGCTGGCGATCTTTCTCGCCCAGAATCTGCTGATCGCCACGGGTCAGGTGCGCTGGCACCGGCCGCTGGGGTGGCTGGCGACCGTCTGGCTGGCGCCCATGCTGGTGCTGGGCTGGCTGGTCACCGAGGCCATGGTGCGTCAGGGCCACGTCCCCTTCTTCTTCAGGCCCCTTCAGTTTCTGATCTTCGATCCCCTGTCGCTCGTCACCTTTGTCGGGCTGACGATTGCGGCGATCACGCTTCGCCGGTCGACGGACTGGCACCGGCGTCTGCACTATTCCGCCATGGCCATCCTGATGGGGCCGGGCGTCGGCCGGCTGCTGCCCATGCCGCTGCTGACCCCATGGGCGTGGGAAGCGACCGCCGTCGTCACCCTGCTGTTTCCCGTCATCGGCATGATCGTCGATCTGAGGAAAAGCGGCCGGATCCACCCGGCCTGGGTCTGGGGTCTGGGGGTCCAGGCGGCCATGATCGTCGCGATCGAGGTCCTCACCTTCTCGCCGCTGGGAACCGCCTTCTATGACGCGGTCGTGGCCGGCTCGCCCGGCGCCGCCGTCGCCCCGCTGGACTTCCCGCCGCCGCCCGGTCCTCCGCCCCCGGCCGTCTAGGCCAGCATCGCGTCCAGTTCGCCCTGATAGCCGGACAGCCCCTGGGCCCCGCCGGTGTGCAGGAAGACCACGGTCTCCCCCTCGAACCGACCGGCCTTCGCCAGGGCGATCAGCCCCTTCATCGCCTTGCCCGTATAGACGGGGTCCAGCACCAGTCCGTCGGTCCGCGCGGCCAGCACCAGGGCGTCGACCACCGCCTGATCGATCAGTCCGTAGCCGGCTCCCACATAGTCGCAGTCGGCTGTGACCATCGCCTCCGTCACCGCATCGGGCCGGCCCAGCAGGGCGGCGGTCTCGCGGGCCAGCTTCAGGACATTGGCCTCCTGCCGGTCCTTCGGCGCCCGCACCCCGATGCCCAGCACCGGAATGTCGGCGCCCATGACCGCCAGACCGGCCACCAGCCCCGCATGGGTGCCGGCGCTGCCGGTCGCTGTCACGATCCGGTCGATCGGCAGGTCCAGCTCATCGGCCTGGACCACGATCTCGCGGGCGCAGTCGACATAGCCCAGGGCCCCCACGGGGTTGGAGCCGCCGCCGGGAATGACATAGGGCCGCCCGCCGCGCGCCCGCACGGCGTCCGCCGTCGCCTCCAGCTCGGCGGCCATGTCCGACCCGCCCGGAACGGTGCGGATCGTCGCCCCGAACAGCCGGTCCAGCAGGACATTGCCGTTGCGGGTATAGTCGACCGCCGTCGACCCGGTGCGCGCCTCAAGGATGATCTCGCACCCCAGCCCGTGGGCCGCCGCAGCCGCTGCCGTCTGGCGCACATGGTTGGACTGCACCGCCCCCTGGGTCACCAGGGTATCGGCCCCCTGTTCCATCGCCTCGCCCAGCAGGAACTCCAGCTTGCGCGTCTTGTTGCCCCCGCCGGCCAGCCCCGTGCAGTCGTCCCGCTTGATCCAGATCTCCACCCCCAAGGCCTCGCTGAGCCGGGGCGCCGGCTCCAGCGGCGTCGGCAGATGGGCGAGGCGCACACGGGGGAAACGGGCGAGATGCATGGTTTGGGGCCTTTCGGTTCAGACCCGGACCCTAGGTCGTCCCCGCGTCAATGCGAAGACCGCGTCAGTGCATTGAGCCGCCGACGCAATCGTCATAGGGTGTCTCTGTTCTCCCGGGGGCGGCGCCTGAGCCGCTGAGATAGGCGTAAGCGCCTGACCGGCCGAACCTGATCCGGGTCATGCCGGCGAAGGGATGAGTACGCTTCGGGACCACGCCACAGTCCCGTCGTCATCCCCGCGAAAGCGGGGACGCCCCGAGCCGGCGCGACCCTCTGCAAGCACAGAGGCCGCCATGAACGTTCACGTCACCCCCGCCGAGCCACCCCACGAGCCCAACGTCGAGCTCGCGCTGAAGGACGCCCGCGATCAGGTGATGAAGGAGACCGGGACCATCCCGACCGGCGAACGCGCCGGGTCGCGCAAGGTCTATGTCGCCGGCGAACTCTACCCCGACATCCGCGTCCCCTTCCGCGAGGTCGCCGTCCATCCGTCGGCCAATGAGCCGCCGGTGACCATCTATGACTCCTCCGGCCCCTACACCGACCCGACCGTCGCCATCGACATCAAGAAGGGCCTGCCCCTGGTCAAGTCCAGCTGGCAGCTGGATCGCGGCGACATAGCCCCCGTCCTGAACCCGCGCGAGGTCAAGCCGGAAGACAACGGCCACGCCTCCGGCCGCCACCTCGCCCCCCGCTTCGACACCTCGCACCACCGCGTGTTCAAGGGCGTCGAGGGCCGCCCCGTGACCCAGTACGAATACGCCCGGGCCGGGATCATCACGCCGGAGATGGAATATGTGGCGATCCGGGAGAACCTGCGCCGCGAGGGTGTGGGGGATGGGGTGTGGGGTGTGGCCGGTGGCCAGCACGTCACCCTGGCCGACGGCTCGACCGTCCCGCTCCCCCACACCCCACACCCCACACCCCACACCCCCGCGCGAGACGGCGAATCCTTCGGCGCCGCCATCCCCGACTTCGTCACGCCCGAGTTCGTGCGTCAGGAGATCGCCCGCGGCCGCGCCATCATCCCGCACAACATCAACCACCCCGAGGTCGAGCCGATGATCATCGGCCGCAACTTCCTGGTGAAGATCAACGCCAACATCGGCAACTCGGCCGTCCTGTCGTCCGTCGACGACGAGGTCGACAAACTGGTCTGGGCCACCCGCTGGGGGGCCGACAACGTCATGGACCTGTCGACGGGCCGCAACATCCACAACATCCGCGACTGGATCATCCGCAACTCCAGCGTCCCCATCGGCACCGTGCCCATCTATCAGGCGCTGGAGAAGGTGAACGGGATCGCCGAGGACCTGACCTGGGAGGTGTTCCGCGACACCCTGATCGAACAGGCCGAACAGGGCGTCGACTATTTCACCATCCACGCCGGCGTCCGCCTGCCCTTCGTGCCCATGACGGCCAAACGCGTCACCGGCATCGTCTCACGCGGCGGCTCCATCATGGCCAAATGGTGCCTCAGCCATCACCGCGAGAGCTTCCTCTACGAGCATTTCGAGGACATCTGCGACATCATGCGGGCCTATGATGTGTCGTTCAGCCTCGGCGACGGCCTGCGCCCCGGCTCCATCGCCGACGCCAATGACGAGGCCCAGTTCGCCGAGCTGCGCACGTTGGGGGAGCTCACCAAAATCGCCTGGGCCAGGGGCTGCCAGGTCATGATCGAGGGCCCCGGCCATGTGCCGATGCACAAGATCAAGGCCAATATGGATGAGCAGCTGAAACACTGCCACGAGGCGCCCTTCTATACGCTGGGGCCACTGACCACCGACATCGCCCCCGGCTATGACCACATCACCAGCGCCATCGGGGCGGCCATGATCGGCTGGTTCGGCACGGCCATGCTCTGCTACGTCACGCCCAAGGAGCATCTGGGCCTGCCCGACCGTCAGGACGTCAAGGACGGCGTCATCACCTACAAGATCGCCGCCCACGCCGCCGACCTGGCCAAGGGCCACCCCGCCGCCCGGCTACACGACGACGCCCTGTCCCGCGCCCGGTTCGAGTTCCGCTGGGAGGACCAGTTCAACCTCGGCCTCGACCCCGAAACCGCCCGCAAATACCACGACGCCACCCTGCCGAAAGAGGCCCACAAGACCGCCCACTTCTGCTCCATGTGCGGCCCGAAATTCTGCAGCATGAAGATCAGCCAGGACATCCGCCGGGATGCGGCCGCGCAGAACGACGCGGGGGCGAGTTTGGCGGAGGCGGAGGCCGGGATGGCGGAGATGAGCGCGAAGTTCCGGGCGGGGGGCGGGGCCATCGAGGTGAAGGTCTGAAAGTGCGGGTGATCGGTACTATCCCGATCACCCGCCGGCAAAATCAGTTGACGGATTTCACCTCACCTCCAGTCTCGCGAATGGCTTCTGAGACGAGAGATCGAACAGTATTTAAGAAGACTGCGGCCTTCGGCGGCATCGATGGACCCGGGATCGGTGCCGCATCTCTGAAGGTGGCGTCGATCAATTCAGCACGCTCAAATGTCGAGCCGCGCCCCCGGAAATCATAGGCCCGCTGCCATTGCGGCTGCTGGTCGTCCATTATGCGCTCTCGGGCAAGATCATGCAGGGCAGTGAATACACCCTGCCTAACGGACGCGAGAGCTTCTTGCGCTTCTTCCTCGTCCACGGGGTCTCTGGTCCAAGAGGTCGGGCTGTCCAAAAACCTAGAAACCTGTGTTTGAAGTTCTCGGATGAGGTCCGCCACAGGCGCAAGACTATTGTAGTGGTCTTGACCGATGATAATACGCCGGTTCAGCGCCTTGATCCTCGTCCAGTGCTCCTTCGACACACCGGCCCTTACGGCCAAGCCCAGACGCGTTGACCATCGATCGTGGAACTTGTTCGTCGCTGCCTGAACGGCAAAATCCAAGCCGATCAGGTTGTAAATCGGCGAAACGCTTGGCGCAGGTGCTGGTTTGATCGCGTCAGCGCACCGCTGGATTAGGCGATCTAGTTCGCGGATTACTCCTTGAGGCAGCTTGCTGCTCTTCAATTGCAAGCCACCAAGCATATAGGAGTCGGCGTCGAGGGCTTTGACTAGTGAGTTTGCAACCGCTCCGCCCACAACTTCACGCAGGGACATTACGCCGTTGCGGACAGACGCCAGCACATGCTCCTTCTTGGCCGACGGTGTTGGCAAGTTATCACCTTTGACTTGGTCAAAATGGGTGAAGACGACTGCCAATTTTCCGTAGTGACCGCTGGTGCCGACAGCGGAAAGCACGGCTAAAGGAGAAGCCTGAACCGGTTGTTCGGCGTTGTCCACGAGCAGGATCAAATCTGCCTCGGCAAACCGGCGAGTGATCTGCGTCGTAACGCTCGCCGAACTGTCTGGTGTGTGACCGAGTCCCTGCCCGTCAAGCAGAACGAGAGCGGGTCGGCTAGAATCAAAAGTCGGGTAAAGCGGGCCTTTGACTCTCACACCATCTACGAGCGGAGTGAGCAGCCGCCCAAACGACGGCGCATAGTTGCTGGAAAACCAGCGAACTTGCTCAATGAATTCGGCACGATCGGAGGTCGTGAATGTCCACGTTTCTGGCCAGCCCGACTTGCGGCGTTCGAACGATCCCGCTGTTACCAAATCCATTCGTGACTGAATGTCATCAGTTACATCATGTATTAGCTCGGAAAACGATACATTTTGATACAGTTCCGATTCAAGAAGATCTAAGAACGAGTCGCGGTCGTCTGGCGACGCCTTGTCGTAATCAATGTCCAAGGTCGTCATAAGATTAATAGCCGTTTGGGCGACAAGGGCTCGAATGCGGCTCACATATCGCTCCAGCCGCTCTTGATTTCCCTGCACTTCCGAAGACGGAACCGCATCCGGGTCTTCGATTTTGACATCATCGGATTCGACATCGCCGCCGAAATCCCAGTCATCCTCGGAAACGTCGCCCTGCTTCGCCCCCTTTCTCCACGACCCAAGCGTGTAGCCAAGCCGGAAGCGCTGGTCAGGATGGTTTAGAAAGCGATCAGCGACCCGTTCGTCCGTCGCCTTGTCGAGCACAGCAGTGGTGGCGTTGATAACGCATTCTTCAATGGCGACCCGCGTTTCCGCTTCTGAGAAGAATGTCACAACGGCTTCGTAGTCGCCTTCAGCCAGGATCAGTTCAGTCTCGGCGATCGTAGTCTTGGCGGTCGAGGTAGAAGGAAAACGATCCTCCTCGGGGTCGGAACCGATCAGGTGGCGAACAAGCGAGGTTTTTCCTGCACCGGTCGTTCCAACGAACAATACTTTCGAATACCCTTCCGCTTTGCCCGGCAAGGCAATGATGCTTTCTCGAATGGCCCGGTTGTCAATACTTGCAGGCTCAATATCGTCATAAAATGCATCGACTACTCGGGCGTCGAATCGCTTCGAAGCTTCGACGCGTCGGGCTGGGGTCCACCACTGATCGTCAGCGAGAATTTCGTTCATCTGCTGGACAAGGACATCTGCCTCTTCGGATGAGGTGGTATTCAACCCACGTCGCATCTTCAGCCCTGGCTTTTTGCGGGCGTCGCGGCGCATGGGGTGGCGAAAGCTGATGCTCCACCCAGGTCGACCCTGAGCTTGAGAGCGTGAAGCGAGATAGACGGCCATGGGAAGAGCTCCTTGTTGTTCCGCGTTGTACCAATGCGTCCAGCGGGAGCGAATGTCAACCCGTCTGGAACAACGTGGAACAACATCATGTTTCAGACGCATTTGTCGTGGTGGTCGCGGTGCAGGCAGATTGCGTGATGCCCACCCTCGTCCTCCTCACCGGGCCGAACGGGGCCGGAGAGCCCCCTTCAACCACCGCTTCCTGCCTCACCGTGCCGAGGCGTTCCGGTTCGTGACCCCGGACAACGCGCCGCGCAAGGCGGCCTGACCCGTCTCCTCCCTGTCGCGCAGCGATGGGGAGGTGGATGCGAGCGCTTGCGAGCAGACGGAGGGGTTCTTCACGCCCCACCGACCCTGCCCGCTTCAAGACCCCCTCCGTCACGACGCGAAGCCGCGCCGCGCCACCTCCCCATTCGCTACGCGAACAGGGAGGAGAAGGATCAGCCCCCCGGCCATCCCCCGCAACGCCTCCTCAAACACCCCCGCCGGCTGCCCCGCCCGGGATCCGTCCCGTCCCCTCCACCACCCCGGCGGGCACGCTGTTGATGCCGGGCGAGACCCACAGGGCCTCCGCCGCCTTCCGCTCCCCTCTCCCGGCGGGTGGAGGGTGTATCTGTCCCTCCTCTTTCGTCATCCTCCGGCAAGCCGCGCCTTCGCGGCGCAGACCGGGGGACCCGGCGGCCTGCGCGAGCAGGACCCTGTCGCGCACGCGGCGCTTCCAACATCCTGCCTGAACAGATCGCCTTCGGCGCCTCCCCCGGTCCGATCTTCGATCGGCCGGAGGATGACGATGGGTCCCCCGGTCTCCCCCCGCCTTCGCGGGGGTCGCCGGAGGATGACGAAAGAAGATGGACCGTGATCTCGCTCAAGGGCGCGCGCCAACACAACGTTTGACCGATTAGAATACAGCCGTAAGCTGCCCCCATGCCCACCTTCGTCCTCCTCGCCGGACCGAACGGAGCCGGGAAGACCACCTTCATCAACGACTTCCTCCGGCAGCGGGCGGAGGCGTTCCGGTTCGTGAACCCGGACGAGGTGGCGCGTGGGCTGCCGCCCGGGCCACAGCGGGATCTGGTGGCCGGGCGGCTGGTGATCCAACGGCTTGATGAGCTGTTCGCCGACCGGGTCGATGTGGTGCTGGAGACAACGCTCGCCACCCGTTCCCACGCCGTGCGCATCCGCCGATGGAAGGCTGCGGGCTATCGCGTCGAACTGATCTATCTGCGCGTGCCCTCGGCCGACTTTTCCGTCGCGCGCGTGGCCCGGCGCGTCGAGCGCGGCGGCCATGGCATACCGGAAGACACTCTGCGGCGGCGCTTCCTGCTCAGCCTCGAATACCTGGAGACCGTCTACAAACCGATCGTCGATAGCTGGGAGGTCTTCGCGAGTAGCGACGAGGGCCTGTCTCTGCTAGAAAGGAGCTCGTCATGAACCGCATCTTCGACACCGAAACCGTCCTGAAGGCCGGGCGCGCCGCCGCCCATACGGCCCAGCACGGCACGCGCGAAGAGAAGTCCGGCAAGTTCCTGCCGCCCCCCGGCTGGAAGGGTCGCCTGATCACCGGCGCCCCCGGCGAACTCGACGACCTGAAGCCGAAGTCCCCGCGCAAGCCGAAGGCGGCGTAAGACAGCACCGGCCCCCGTCATCCCGGAAGCCGCAACGCGGCTATCCCGGATGGGCGCCCGAAACTTTTTCCCATCCCCCGAAAACACGCCCTCCGCCCGCGATTTCAACCACTTGCGGAGGGCCCGGAGCGGCTGAACCCGCCTCAGGATCGGGCGGGCGCACACTCGCGCCATGACCGGATCCGATACGCCCGCCTTTCGCCCTGCCCGTCTCATCGCCCCGCCCGAGGTCTGGGCGGCGGTGCGCGAGGACTATCTGGCCGGGGTTCCGGCGACCGAATGCTGTCGCCGCCACGGCGTCGGCCTGACCACCCTGCGCAAACGGGCCGGGCTGGAGCGCTGGCGACGGGTCGACCAGCCGTGGACGCCGCCCGACCGGCTGGATCCCTGGGACGAGGGGGTGGAGCTGGAGGACCGGGTCGACGGCGATCTGGACCGGGTCGAGATCGGCGCCCTGGCCTGGGTGGCCCACCGGCGGATGATGCGGGCCGTGCTGCGCGGCGACGCCGCCGAGGCGCTGCGCTGGCGTCGCGTGCGTCTGGCCATGGATGAGGAGGAGGCCGAGATGGCCCGATGGCTGGAACGCGACGAGGCCCGCGCCTTCCAGCGGGGCGACCCCGCCGACGCCCCGCACCCCGACGATGCGACCGATGCGACCGATGCGACCGGCTGAGACGGTGTTTTCGCCGTCCCTAGCGGACGGCGGCGATCTTTCTCAGGGCGTCCTCGAACACGGCCGCCGGCTGGCCGCCCGAGATCAGATATTTGCCCTCGATCACCACGGCGGGGACGGAGGCGACGCCGCGCTGGCGCCACAGGGCCTCCTCGGCCCGGACGGCGTCCGTATAGCGGCCCGAGGCCAGGACCTCGGCCGCCCCGGCCCGGTCCAGGCCGGCGGCCTGGGCGGCGGCGGTCAGGACGCCGGCGTCGGTCAGGTTGCGGTTGTCGGTGAAATGGGCGGTGAACAGGGCCTGTTTCAGCGCCTTCTGGGCCCCGGCCGAGACCGTGCCGGCCCAGTGCAGCAGCCGGTGGGCGTCAAAGGTGTTCCAGATCCGGCTGTCTTCGGTCATCCGCATGTCGAAGCCGACCTCGGCCGCCCGTTCGGTGATCATGGCCCGGTTGGCCTTCGACTGTTCGGGGGTGGAGCCGTATTTGCGGCCGATATGGTCGACGATGTTCTCGCCCTCGACCGCCATCTGCGGGTTCAGCTCGAACGGCTGGAAGGCGATCTCGGCGGCGATCCCCTCGGCCTTCAGGGTTTCCAGCGCCGTCTCCAGCCCGCCCAGGCCGACGGCGCACCAGGGGCAGACCACATCGGAGACGAAGTCGATCTTCAGGGTCGTCAGGGGCTGCAGGGTCTGCGGTGTCTCGGCGGGCGCGGTCATGGCGGGTTCCGGCAAGGGGAGCGGGATGGGTTGCATATGGGCCCGCCGGGCGGCGGCGCCAGTGCGGATGCGACAGCGGACGCGGGCGTCTGCCAGAACGCTGTTGCGCCAGCCGTCCGCCCCGGCCTAGGGTGGCGGGGCGGGCGTGGGGCCCGCCTCGGGTGGGGGGCTGATCGTGTTCATCGACCGTCGCCGGCGCTGGATCGGCCTGATCGCCGCAGCCCTGTTTTCCGTGATGGCCTGGAGCTCGCTCGTGGCCCTGGGCGCCGCCCTGATCGTCTGAACCGATCCTTAACGACCCGGGCGCACCCTCGGGTCCAGGAGGGCTGCATCGCCCGGAGGCTCGCGACCGATGTCGACCATCATGACCAACTCCACCCGCCGCTCGCGCGATCATTTCGAGCCGCAGGACACCGATCCGCACGAACAGCGCCGTCTGCGCGGCCAGCTGGAGCAGATCGACTACACCGCCTTCATCTCCAACCGCGAGATCATCGGCCCGGCCCTGGCCCAGGTCGACGCCAGCACCTTTCAGCGACTGGCCGTGGCCGTGGCGACGGCCCGCACCCGCTGGGTCGCCGAGGCGCTGCGGCTGTCGGAATCGGGCTCGCCGGCCACCCCGGACCAGATCGCCCGCCTGACCACGGCCCGCACCGCCTATGAGGAGCTGGCCGAGGCCTATGAGGCGCTGCGCCGCATGGTCGAGCGCAACTATCTGACCCTGGGCTGAGGCCCCCGGCCGGGCGCCCGGCTCAGTCGGGGTCCAGCGGCTGGGGCCGGGTCGAGATCGGGGCGTCCGGATCGCTGGACGACGGCCGCGCGGCGGTCGGCGCCGGACCTGACGGCGGAACCGTGACGACCGGCGGCGACGCCGGGGCGGGGGCGGAGGCTGTGGGCGCGCTCTGGACCGGGGCGCTTTGAACGGGGGCGCTCTCGACGGGGGCCGTCGTCAGGGGCGCCGTTCGGATCGCCGGCGTCGCGGGCCTCGCCCCGGGTCGCGAGGCCGGGGCGGGGGCGGGAGCCGGGGTCTGGGTCGGGGAAGGCGCAGGCGTCGCACCGGGCGGGGTCGCACCGGGCGGGGTCGCCGGACCGGAACGGGCGTCCGGCGCCGGCTCTGAAGCGGGGTCCGCGACCGGCGCCGCAACCTGTGCGGGGGCGGCCGGGGTGGGGAGACGGTCCGTCTCCAGCCCGGGCCGCAGCGCCAGCCACAGGACGAAGGCGACGGCCAGCAGCAAGACGCCGCCGGCGATGATCCAGCGCCCGCCGGGGCCCCGCCGCGCCGCCGCCTGCGGGGCCGGTTCGGGGGGCGGCCCGGGGGCCGGAGCCGGGGCGGGTTCGGGCGTCGGGGCGAGGGCCGGGCGCGGCGGCGCCGTCGGGGTCTGCAATGGGACCCCGGTCGGGATCGGGGTCGGGCGGGCGGTCGGCGCGGGGCTCGAGACCGGGTTCGGGACAGGCGCGGGCGTCGCCCCGGGCCTCAGCTGCGGGATCAGCGACCCGCTCAGGATGCTCCCGCCGATCGGGCGCGATCCCGGCAGGGGGGCGGACATCGGCCGGGGGACCGGTCGGGGCGTCGGCGCAGGCGCCGGTACAGGCCTCGGCCCCGGCCGGACCGCGCCGGCGGTCGGCAGGGGGCCGACGCGGAACACGGTCGGCGGCGGACGCCCCCACTGGATCGGCGCCCGCCCGACCGACGGCCTTTGCGCGACGGCCGCCGGTGCGGGAGCAGGGGCCGGTACGGGGGTCGGAGCGGGGGTCGCGTCCAAAGCGGCCGGTTCGTCCGCCACAGGCTTCGGCTTCGGCGCGGCCCGACGGCGGGCCTTCGCCGGCGTCTGCGCCTCCTCGGGTCCGGAAGCCGTAGCGGCGTCCGCCCGGGGGTCTGGGTCTGCAGGTTTTCGCGCCACTGGGGCTCCGTGAATTTGGGTCGGGGTCCGGGATCGGGGTCACGCCTGCCTGGGCGAGGGACGCCACACTAGCCGGGCCTCAGCCTTCCTCGCCAGTGGGTCGCTTTGATGGCGGCGTGTCGCCTCAGCTCTTCAGCCGGTAGCCGGTCCTGAAGATCCAGCTCACCAGCAGCATGCAGACGCCGAGGAATCCGAGGGTGGCCAGGACACTGATCCCCACCCCGACATCGCCCGCGCCATAGAAGGTCCATCGGAAACCGGAGATCAGATAGACGACAGGGTTGAACAGGCTGATCGTGCGCCACACCCCGGGCAGCATGTCGATCGAATAGAAGGCCCCGCCGAGGAAGGTCAGCGGCGTCACGATCAGCATCGGGATGGCCTGAAGTTGCTCGAACCCGTCGGCCCAGACGCCGATGACGAAGCCGAACAGGCTGAAGGTCGTGGCGATCAGCACCAGAAACAGCAGCATCCAGACCGGATGCAGCACCTGCAACGGCGTGAACAGGGCGGCCGTCGCCAGGATGATCAGGGCCAGCACCACTGACTTGGTCGCCGCCGCCCCGACATAGGCGATCACGATCTCCAGCGGCGACACGGGCGCCGACAGGATCTCGTATATCGTGCCCGTGAACTTGGGGAAATAGATGCCGAAGGAGGCGTTGAAGATCGACTGGGTGAACAGGCTGAGCATGATCAGGCCGGGCACGATGAAGGCGCCGTACTGTACGCCGTCAACCTCGGTCATGCGGCTGCCGATGGCCGAGCCGAAGACCACGAAATACAGGGCCGTGGTGATCACCGGCGTGACCACGCTCTGCCACAGGGTGCGCAGGGCGCGCGCCATCTCGAAACGATAGATGGCCCAGACGCCGCGAGGATTGAAGGTCATCAGGCGGCGTCCCCGTCTTGCGTCTTGTCGCGATGCACCAGGCTGACGAAGATGTCCTCCAGCGAGCTCTGGCGGGTGTTCAGATCCTTGAAGCCGATACCCTGCTGTTCCAGCCGCCGGATCAGGGACGGCACCCCGGTGTCCTCGGCATTGGCGTCGAAGACATATTCCAGCTCGTGTCCCTCGCCCTTCAACCCGACCTTCCAATCCGCCAGTTCGTCGGGGACGCGGGTCATGACCTCGGTCAAATTCAGGGTCAGGGTCTTCTTGCCCAGCTTCTTCATCAGGGCCGCCGTGCGCTCGACCAGGATCAGTTCCCCGCCCAGGATCACCCCCACCCGGTCGGCCATCTCCTCGGCCTCCTCGATATAGTGGGTGGTCAGGATGATGGTGACGCCCCGATCCCGCAGCCGTCGCACAAGTTCCCACATATCGCGCCGCAGCTCGACGTCGACCCCGGCGGTGGGCTCGTCAAGGAACAGGATGTCGGGCTCATGGCTCAGGGCCTTGGCGATCATGACACGCCGTTTCATCCCGCCCGACAGGGTGCGCAGCTTGGCGTCCTTCTTGTCCCACAGGCTGAGATCACGCAGCAGCTGTTCGATGAAGGCCGCGTCAGGCGCCTTTCCGAACAGGCCCCGGCTGAAGGTGACCGTGGCCCAGACGCTTTCGAAGGCGTCGGTGGTCAGTTCCTGCGGCACCAAACCAATACTCTTCCGCGCCGATCGATAGTCGGTCTGGATGTCATGACCGTCGGCGGTGATCTTGCCGGTTGTGGGCGTGACGATGCCGCAGACGATGGAGATCAGCGTCGTCTTGCCCGCCCCGTTGGGGCCCAGCAGGGCGAAGATCTCGCCCTTCTCGATGGTCAGGTCCACGCGCTTCAGCGCCTGATGGCCGGACTTGTAGGTCTTGGTCAGACCCTCAATGGCGATCGCCGTCGTCATTTCCGCATGCTCTCCCCGTCCCCGGGGCAGGCCCGCGCCTGCGCAATATGGCCCGCCGGAGGCCACGCTCAAGGGCGTTGATGAAATGAGGCGGCAAACCGAACCGGCGGAACCGGCGTAGCATGGAAAGGTTCTGTCCACGTCCGGAGCGCCACCATGTCGTCCTTACGCCTTTTCGCCGTCGCCGGCCTTCTGTCGACCAGCCTGCTGGGCGGCTGCGTCACGGCCCCGTCCCCTGATCAGTACCGGGCGCCGGCCCCCGCGAAATCCATCGACGCCGCCCGCCTCTACGACGGCCTGTGGCTGGAGATCGGACGCACGCCCATGCGGCTGACCGATGGATGCGTTGCGGGAACCACGACCTATCGACTGGAAAGTCCGGAGCGACTGGACCTGCGCGACACCTGCCGGTCGGATACGCCCGAGGGCAAGGAGAAGGCCATCGGCGCCTCGGCCGTGATCCTCGACCCGGGCGCCAATGCGAAATTTCGCGCCCGCTATTTCGGGGGTCTTGTCACCTGGGACTACTGGATTCTGGATCGTGCGGACGACTACAGCTGGTTTATTTCGGCCGATCCGACCTTCGACCGGCTCTGGATCTACACCCGGGCCGCGCCGGATGCGGCGACGCTGGACTGGCTGAAGGCGCGGGTCACGGCCCTGGGCTATGATGTCTCCCGGCTGGAGTTTCCCGCCCCGCTGGCCACCGCCGATGTCGCCGCCACCGCAGCCCGCCTGAACGAATGAGAACCTCCATGCCCCCCAAAACGCCAGCCCTGACCGCCGTCTCGCTCGCCGTCCTGCTGGCCGCCTGCGGCAGCGGCGAGGCCCTGCCCCCCTCTGCCGGCTTTGGACCCGATCCACGGCTGCCGGCGCCGAAGAGCGGTCTGTTTCCAACTGTGAAGGTCGCCCCGGCCGTCGGTTGGGCGACGGGAGAAACCCCGACAGCGGCTCAGGGTCTGAGGGTTCAGGCCTTCGCCTCCGGTCTCGACCATCCGCGCTGGCTGTATCGCCTGCCCAATGGCGACATCCTGGTGGCCGAGACCAATGCCCCGCCGAAGCCGAAAGAGAAGTCGGGCGGCGTGCGCGGCTTCTTCCAGGGCCTGTTCATGAAGAAGGCCGGGGCGGTGACCGAAAGCGCCAACCGGATCACCCTGTTGCGCGACGCCGACGGCGACGGCGTGGCGGAGTTGAAAACCCCCTTCCTGACCGGTCTGTATTCGCCGTTTGGCATGGCGCTGGTCGGGGACCGGCTGTTCGTGGCGAACGCCAACGCCGTGGTCGCCTTCCCCTATCAGACCGGCCAGACCCGCATCGACGCTACGCCGGTCCAGATCACCGACCTGCCCGCCGGCCGCAACCATCACTGGACCAAGAGCCTGGTCGCCTCGCCGGACGGGTCGCGCCTGTATGTGGGCGTCGGGTCCAACTCCAATGTCGCGGAGAACGGACTGGCCGAGGAGGCCGAGCGGGCGGCCGTACTGGAGATCGACCCGGCGACCGGCGCGCGCCGCATCCATGCCTCCGGCCTGCGCAATCCGGTCGGCATGGCCTGGAACCCGCAGAGCGGCAAGCTGTGGGTCGCGGTCAACGAACGCGACGAGATCGGAAATGATCTGGTCCCGGACTATATGACGTCGATCACCCCGGGGGCCTTCTACGGCTGGCCCTGGAGCTACTACGGCCAGACGGTGGACCAGAGGGTCAAGCCCGCCAATCCGGAACGGGTCGCCGCCGCCATCCGTCCCGACTACGCGCTGGGGGCGCACACTGCCTCCCTCGGCCTGACCTTCTATGACGGCGACCTCGTCCCGGCGTGGCGGGAGGGGGCCATTGTCGGCCAGCACGGCTCATGGAACCGTAACCCGCCGAACGGCTACAAGGTGATCCTCGTACCCTTCGCGGCCGGCCGGCCGGCCGGTCCGCCCCAGGACATCCTGACCGGCTTCCTGAACGCCGATGGCGAGGCGCGAGGTCGTCCGGTCGGGGTCCAGACCGATGCGCGCGGCGCGCTTCTGGTGGCCGATGACGTGGGCAATGTGATCTGGCGCGTATCGCCGACGCCAGCGCGCTGAGGACATGAACAAGCCCGGACGCTCGCGCGTCCGGGCCTCAAATGCTCAAGTCGAGTGAGGAAGCGTCAGCCGCCTTGGGTCGGAGAGCGCATCGCCCGGTTGGCCGGAACACCCGTAGAGACGGTGCGCGGAGCCCCGGCCGTTTCGCCCGGCTTCATGAACTTGACCAGCACCCGCTGGCCGATCAGCAGGGGCGCGTCACCGGCGGAAACGACCACCTCGACCACCCGCTCGTCGGTCCGCTGTGACGGGTCGTCGGAGGCCAGTTTGCGGGCGCCAAAGACGGCGGCGCGGCGCAGCACCTCGCCGACATAGACCTTGGACGGATCGCCTTCCGGGGTGATCTCGACCTTCTGGCCGGCGGTGACGTTGGGAATGTCGCTCTCGACAATCTCGGCGCGGGCGATGCGCGGGGCGTCAGGCTCCAGATCGAACATGTTGGACACGTTCAGGGTCGAGGCGCCGGCGCCCGGATTGGCGTAGCGGCGGACGATGCGGCCGTCGGCGGGCGCCCGGATCACGGTCAGCTCCTGATCGTATTCGGCGCTGGCCAGCTGGGCGCGGGCGGTCTGGACGGCGGCCTGCTGCGAGCCCATACGGGCGCGGGCGCTGGCGATCGAGTCGCGGGCCTGGTCGACGCGCTGGGCGGCGACGAAGTTGGTGGCGACCAGCTTCTGGAGGCGGTCGTACTCACGCTCCGCTGTGCGGATGTCGACCTGGATCTGGGCCAACTGGGCCTCGGCCTGATTGACGGAGGCGCGGGCGGTCTGGACCGACAGCCGGGCCTCGTCGTCCTCCTGACGGGCCAGAATCTGGCCGGCCGAGACGCGATCGCCCTCCTGCACCAGCACCTCGCGCACCACCCCGCCGCGACGCGCCGCGACCTGGATGATGCCGCCCTCGATATCCACCTTGCCGTTGGCGATGGCCGCATAGGGGCTGGCCGGCTTGGTCGCCTCCTGTTTGGCCGCATCAGCCTTCTTGGCGGCGTTCTGCTTGCTCACGACGAAGAAGCCGCCCCCCAGCAGGATCACCAACAGCAGGCCGATCCAGGTCCGCTTCAACTTCAGAAAACCGGGCATTGTCTCGTGTCCTTCAGACAGGTCAGTGCGACGCCAGACGGGCGTCGGGATTGGGACTGCGGCGCTCATCCGAAATGATGACGCCGTCTTCGATCTTGACGACCCGGTCGGCCCATTCCTCAAGCCGGGGGTCGTGGGTGACGCAGATGACGGCAGCGCCGTGTTCGGTCGCGGCCCGCCGCAACAGGCGGATGACGATCTGGCCGTTCTCGCCGTCCAGGGCCGAGGTCGGTTCGTCGGCGAACAGGATCTTGGGGTCCTTGGCCAGGGCGCGGGCGATGGCGACGCGCTGCTTCTCGCCGCCCGACAGGATGGCCGGCCGCTGGTGCAGGCGATGGGCCAGCCCCACCTCGGTCAGGGCCTCGGTGGCCCGCCGGTTGGCCTGGCCGGAACTCAGCCCCTGGAACTTCAGCACCGTGGTCACCTGTTGCAGGGCCGTCAGGGCCGGGAACAGGTTGAAGCCCTGGAAGATGAAGCCGCAGTGGGCGAGACGGAACCGGTCGATCCGGCCCGACGACAGCTTCCACAGGTCGTCCACGTCCAGCGCGTCGACCCGGCCCTCCTCGGGGCGCAACAGGCCCGACAGGGCGGCGATCAGGGTCGACTTTCCCGAGCCCGACGGGCCCATGACCATGGTCAGGTCACCGTGGCGCGCGTCGAAATCGACGCCTTTCAGCACTTCGACGAAGCTCTTGCCCGACTTGAACCGCTTGACCAGACCCCTGGCCTCGATCGCATAGTCGCCGTGCTTGCCGTGAACCTTCGTATGTTGGGCGTTCATCGCAGCAGGTCCGCCGGTTGGCTGTTCTTGAGGATGCCCAGCGACAGCAGGCCCGACACCATGGAGATCAGGATCAGGCCGCCGCCGACGACGACAAGGAGCATCGGCGGCAGGGCGATGATGACCGCATTGGCCAGGGCCAGAAGCGACACCAGCCAGGTCAGCAGGATCGCCGCCGCCACCCCGACGCAACCGACCCAGAAGCTCAGCTCCATGACGATCCGGTTCAGCGACCCCATGCCGACGCCCAGTGCCCTGAGGGAGGCGAACTCCTTGATATTGGCCATGATTGCGCCGCGCAGGGTCTGCCAGGTGATGGCCACGCCGATGATAATGCCCAGCACCACGCAGCCGCCGATGATGATGACGAGAATACCCTCCTCGAACATGGCGCTGGCGTTGGCGTCGGCCAGTTCCTGACGGGTCCAGGCCTTCCACTGGCCATTGCCCTGGGCATTGAGCTGGGCGGCGACGATCGCGGCCCGCGCGGGATCGCGCACCTTGACCATCAGCGGTCCGACGCGCGGCCCGGTGTCGGCCTGACCCAGCATCCGCAGGGTGTCTCGCGACATGATGATGGTCGACTGCATCATGTTCGGATAGCCGCGCAGCACCGCCGCCACCGTCACCGTCTGACCATTGTAGAGGGCCTTGTCGCCCAGCTTCACGCCCAGAGGCTTCAGCGCCGTCTCATCGATGGCCACCGTATAGGGCTGACGCAGGGCGTCGATCAGCTCCTGGGAATAGTCGGTCGGAATGGTCACCGCGCCCGGCGTCGTGTCGATGACGAAGGACTGGACGAACTGCTGGCGCGGCGCCCCCTGTTTGGCGCGATCCGCCTGGCTCATGGTCGGGTCGACGGTCTTGATCGACTGGAAGCTGCCGCCGGCGCCGTCCAGCGGCTGAACCTCGACCACCTCGGGGTTGTTGTAGACTTGGGGAATGAAGCGGCGCGGCACGCCGGACGGGCCGCCGATCAGGGACTTGGCGCCCGGCTGCATGACAATGACATCGGCGCTGGAGCGCTCGATGGTGGCCGTGAAACCCTTGCCGATGCCGATAAAGACGCCGGTCATGGCCAGAACCAGCAGGCCGGACAGGGCCAGGGCCATGACGGCGGCCATGTAGCGCCGCCACTCGAACAGCAGTGTGGAAAGAGCGAGAGACATGAAGGAAAGTTTCAACCCCGAATACGCCGCTATCTGACGGCGCCCGGCCCTGCGGCCAAGTTAAATCGGGGTAAGGCTGCGGCGGTCGCCCGCTCTTGACCCGGGTCGCCAACGGCGCGAGGAAAACGGCATGAGGGATGCGACGGCGCCGGCAAGACGACTTGCGCACAGCCGCCCCCGCCCGCTAGCTATATTATAACAGATGGGGGCGACATCCAGCCTCCACCCCCTCGGGAGATATGTTCATGTCGCTTCGCTTCACCGCCGCCCTTTTCGCCATCGGGGGCTCCATAGCCGTGCTTTCGGCCGCCGCGGCCGCCCCGGCCCGGGCCGACGAGGGGATGTGGACCTTTGACAACTTCCCGATCGCCACGGTGAACGCGAAATACGGCACGTCGATCGATCAGGCCTGGCTTGACCGGGTGCGCAACGCCGCCGTCCGCCTGCAGGGCTGCTCGGCCTCCCTGGTCTCGGGCGAGGGCCTGGTCCTGACCAACCACCACTGCGTCATCGGCTGCGTCCAGGACCTGTCGGACGCGCAGAACGACTACGTCAAGAACGGCTGGATGCCCGCGACGCGCGAGGACGAGAAACAGTGTCCCGGCCAGACGGCCGAGATCCTGACCGACATCACCGACGTCACCGACCGGGTCCTGGCCGCCGGCGCCGGCACGGAGGGCGCGGCCTTCGTTCAGGCCCGCGGCGCGGAAATCACGAAGATCCAGGACGAGACCTGCGGCGATGACCGCAAGCTGACCTGCCAGGTCATCAGCTTCTATCGCGGCGGCCAGTACAAACTGTACAAGTTCCGCAAATACGAGGACGTCCGGCTGGCCTTCGCCCCCGAGTTCCAGGCGGCCTTCTTCGGCGGCGATCCTGACAATTTCAACTTCCCCCGCTACGCCCTCGATGCCGGCTTCCTGCGCCTCTATGAGGACGGCAAGCCGGTCACGACCCCCAACCACCTGACCTGGAACGCCGAGGCTCCGAAAGAGGGCGATGCCGTCTTCGTCGCCGGCAACCCCGGCTCGACCTCGCGCCTTCTGACGATGTCCCAGCTGGAGCGTCTGCGCGACCAGCAACTGCCGATCAGCCTGATCCAGGGCTCGGAGCTGCGCGGGCGGATTCAGGAGTATGCGACCACGTCGGAGGAGGCCAAACGGGTCTCGGTCGACCCCCTGTTCGGTCTCGAGAACAGCTTCAAGGTCTGGTACGGTCAGCAAGGCGCCCTGACTGATCCTGCCTTCATGGCGAAGAAGCGCGAGGAAGAAGCCGAGCTGCGCGCCCGGGTCGCCGCCGACCCCGCCGTGGCCGCCCGCATCGGCGACCCCTGGGGTGAACTGGACGCGGTCCAGTCTGCAGCCCGCGACCTGTTCCTGCCCTATCGCCAGCTGGAAGCCTCGGCCGGCGGCGGTTCGACCCTCTACAGCTACGCCCGCGCCATCGTCCGTACGGCCAAGGAACGCGCCCGGCCCGTCGCCGAACGCCGCGCCGGCTATACCGACGCCGCCATTACCCAGACCGGCCGTCGCCTGGCCGCGGTCACGCCGATCGACAACGGACTGGAGGAGCTCTACCTCACCCACTGGCTGCTCAAGACCCGCGAATACCTGACCGTCGACAATGCCGACGTGAAGGCGATGCTGGGCAAGGAGGCCCCGGCCGACATCGCCGATCGTCTGGTGGCCGGAACGAAACTGGGCGACCCTGCCGAACGCGCCCGCCTGTTCGCCATGACGCCGGAAGAGCTGGCCGCCTCGGGCGACCCGATGATCGCCTTCGTCATGGCCAATGACAACGCCGCCCAGGCCATCCGCACCCAGTGGGACGCCGCCGTCAACGCCCCGACCGGCAAGGCCGCCGAAAAGATCGCCCAGGCCCGCTTCGCCGCCTATGGCTCCAACCTGTACCCCGACGCGACCTTCTCGCTGCGCCTGTCCTATGGCGCGGTCGAGGGCTGGACCTATCGCGGCGTCACCGTGCCGCCCTTCACCTATATGGGCGGGCTGTACGAACGGGCGACGGGTGCCGAGCCCTTCAACGCCGCGGCGCGTTTCGTCGAGGCCGAGAGCCGGATCAACAAGGACGTCGTCTATGACTTCGTCTCGACCAACGACATCATCGGCGGCAACTCGGGCTCGCCCGTGATCAATGCCAGGGGGGAAGTGATCGGCGCCGCCTTCGACGGCAACATCCACTCTCTGGGCGGATCCTACGGCTATGACGGCACGCTGAACCGCACGGTGACCGTCTCGACCGCCGCCATCACCGAGGCCCTGCGCAACGTCTACCAGCAGCCCCACCTGCTGGAAGAACTGGGCGTCCGGTAAACCAACTCTCCTCCCTGTTCGCCTCCTGGCGAATGGGGAGGGGGACCACGAAGTGGTGGAGGGGTTTTTTCCACGCCACGACTTGAAGACGATCAATCGCCTCAAGAACCCCTCCGTCTCGGCGCAAGTGCGCCGATCCACCTCCCCATCGCTTCGCGACAGGGAGGAGACAGGAGTTTTCCATGCGTCACCCCGCCCTCGCCGCCTCCGCCGCCGTCCTGGCCCTCGCCGCCGCCTCATCGGCCAGCGCGGAAGAAGGCATGTGGACCTTTGACAACTTCCCCATCGCCCGGGCCAACCAGACCCTGGGGACGGCGATCGATCAGGCCTTCCTCGACCGGGTGCGGCTGTCCTCGGTGAAGTTCGGCGGCTGTTCGGCCGGGATCGTCTCGGCCGAGGGGCTGGTGATGACCAACAACCACTGCGTCGCCACCTGCGTGGCCAATCTGTCGACGCCGCAGACGAACTACGCCGAAACGGGTTTCACGCCGAAGACGCGTGAGGAAGAGCTGAAATGCCCCGGCGGATCGGCCGAGATCCTGACCGATATCGCCGACGTGACCGAGCGGATGCACAAGGCCGGCGAGGGTCTCTCGGGCGTCGCATTCACCCGCGCCCGCGACGCCGAGGCCGGGCGGATCGAACAGGAGGCCTGCGCCAATCCGGATGGAAGCAGCGCCGCCGACAAACGCTGCCAGGTCGTCAGCCTGTATCGCGGCGGCCAGTTCAAACTCTATACCTACAAAAAGTACGCCGACGTCCGCCTGGCCTGGGCGCCCGAGGACCGGGCCGCGACCTTCGGCGGCGATCTGGACAACTTCTCCTTCCCGCGCTTCGCCATCGATGCGGCCTTCATCCGCCTGTACGAGAACGGCGCCCCGGCCGCGACCCCGAGCCACTTCCGCTGGAACGCCGACAAACCGGTCGAGGGCCAGCCGGTCTTCGTCTCCGGCAGTCCCGGCGCCACCCAGCGGCTGTTGACCCAGGACCAGCTGGCGACCGTGCGCGACGTCGTCCTGCCGATGGACCAGCTGATCGCCTCCGAACTGCGCGGCCGGCTGATCCGGTTCTCACAGGAGAGCGATCAGAACGCCTTCATCGCCATGGACCCCATCGTGGGTCTGGAGAACACCTACAAGCGCGGTCTCGGCCGCATGCGGGCCCTGACCGATGCCGCCTTCATGGCCCGGCGCGAGGCGTCTGAAGGCGAATTCCGCGGCCGGATCCTCAACAGCGCCGACCTGTCGGCCCGGGTCGGCAATCCCTGGCGCGACCTGTCGGACGTTCAACCGCCCTTGCGCGAACTCTATCCCGCCATGGCCCTGCTGGAGGGCGGGACCGGGATCGGCACAACCCCGGTCGCGGGGGGATCGCAACTGTTCCTCTGGGCCCGGGCCCTGGTGCGCGGCGCGCAGGAACGTCAGAAGCCCACGGCCGAACGTCTGCCCGAATTCGCCGACAGCCGGCTGTCGGCGACGCAGACCGCCCTGTTCGCCGAACGGCCCGTCTATCCGGCGCTGGATCAGGTGCGGCTGGAGTGGTGGCTGTCCAAGACCCGCGAATGGCTGACGGTCGACGATCCGCGCGTGCGCGTCCTGCTCGGCGCCGAGAGCCCCGAACAACGGTCTGCACGTCTGGTCGCCGGAACGAAACTGGCCGATCCGGCTGTGCGCCGCGCTTTGTGGGAGGGCGGTCTCGCCGCCGTCGAGGCGTCCGACGATCCGCTGATCCAGTATCTGCTGACCCTTCAGGAGCCGACCCGCGCGATCCGCACCGAGTGGGAGGAAAAGGTCCAGGCCCCGACCGACCGCGCCTCCGAGGCCCTCGCCGCCGCCCGGTTCGCCGCCTATGGCGATGCCGTCTATCCCGACGCCACCGGCACCCTGCGTCTGACCTACGGCAAGATCGAGGGGACCGACGTCCCGGGCCAGCGCTTCGGCGCCTTCACCACCTTCGCCGGCCTGTGGGACCGGGCCACGGGCGCGGCGCCGTTCGACGTGGCGCCGAAACTGCTGGCGGCCCGGGATCGGATCGCGCCCGACACCGTGCTGAACATGGCCGTCTCGTCCGACACCATCGGCGGCTCCTCGGGCTCCCCGGTCGTGACCGCGAACGGAGACATTCTGGGGGCTAATTTCGACTCCACCGTCCTGACCCAGCGCAATGCCTATGGCTATGACCGCAACGTCAACCGCAGCGTCATCGTCGCGACCGGGGCGGTGACCGCCGCCCTGCGCGACGTCTATGGCATGACCGGCCTCTTGACCGAGCTGGGCGTGCGGTGAGCGAGGCGGGCTTTCGCGCCGCAACCGCCGAGGACATTGCCGCCCTGCGCCGTTTGATCGAGAGCGGCTATCGGGGTGACAGCGCCAGGGCCGGCTGGACCCACGAGGCCGATCTGCTGGGCGGCGCCCGGACCAGCGAGGCGGAACTGGCGGACATTCTCGCCGATCCCGATCAGGTCATGCTGATGGCCGAAGACGGCGGCGAGGCCGTCGGCTGTGTGCGGTTAATGCGTCAGGCCGACGGCTCGACCTATCTCGGCATGCTGACCGTCTCCCCCGCCCGGCAGGCCGGGGGAGACGGGCGGCGGCTGCTGGCCGCGGCCGAGGCCGAGGCCATCGCGCGCTTCGACGCCTCGAGCATGGAGATGACGGTCATCTCGATCCGGTCCGAACTGATCGCCTGGTATGAACGGCGGGGCTATGTCCTCACTGGCGAACGTCGCCCCTTTCCCGCCGAGGCGCACGACTTCGGCGACCTGCCGAAGCGCGATCTTGAGTTTGTTGTGCTCGGGAAGCGGCTCTAGAGCGGGTCCAGCCGGCTGACCGGCGTCTGTTCCATCTGGCGGCGCGCCTTGGAGAAATACTGCCAGCCGGTCCAGATCGTGGCAAAGGCGGCGGCCCAGATCAGCAGGTCGGCGAAGGTCTGGAACCAGGTCAGATATTCGAAGTCCCAGCCGAAGCCGTCCCAGTTGCGGGCCAGCAGCTGGGCGGCCAAAGCCACCATCTGCAGGGTCGTCTTCCACTTGGCCAGCAGGGTGACCTCCAGCTTGACCTCCCCGGCCGTCGTCTCGCGCAGGGCCGAGACGGCGAACTCGCGAAACAGGATCAGACCGCAAGGGATCGCGATCTGCGGCACCGAACCCGAGGTCAGCACCCCCAGAATGGCGCCGGTCACCAGCACCTTGTCGGCGATGGGGTCGAGGATCGCGCCCCAGCGGGTCGTCGCGTTCCAGCGCCGCGCCAGATAGCCGTCGACCCAGTCGGTCGAGGCGGCGATGACGAAAATCCAGAAGGCGGTCCGGTACAGGGAGAACTGATCGTCCGGGCTCAGATAGGCCGACAGGAAGGGAATGCCGCCCGTCGCCCCCGCCAGGATCAGGAACATCACCACCCCGGCCAGCAGGCGGATGCCCGTCAGGATGTTGGGGATAGGGTTGGCCTTGGGCATGGCGGTCATTCGGGCGTTCCGGACAGGGTGTCGAGCATAGAAGCCAGCAGGGGGTGAAGCCGTCCCGCGAAGGGATTGGCGACGGTCACGCCGCGATAGACGAAACCGTCCTGCATGTCCTCCGAAAGCAGCAACCGGCAACCCGCCGAGCACGCAATCACAAGAATGATCGCGTCCCATATTTGCATGTCGTGGCCTCCCGCCAAGGCCAGGGCGTCATCGAAATCCTCGGCCGACGGGGGCAGAAACAGGGTGGCTCCGCGCCACAGACGCACGCGGTCGAGCGCCACAGCCCGGGCGCATCCATATTTCCGGGTCAGAACATTGTAGAGTTCGCCGGCCACCTGTGCAGGCATGACGACCTGCCCATCCAGGCCGCGCAACCATCTCATGGCGATCGCGGCCTTGCCCGGATCATCACCGCCCTCGGCATAGGCAAAGACATTGGTGTCGACCGCGACCAGCACCTCAGTCGTAGCCGTCGTCGCGCGTCACCTTGCCCAGATTCAGAACCGGCCGTTTGGCCAGATCGTCGAGCAGCTCGCGCATAGCTGCGGCGCGACGCTTTCGTTCCGTTTCCTTCGTGTCGTCCGAAGGAACGATATGGGCCATGACCCTGCCGTGCCGGGTCACGGCGACCGTCTCGCCCTGTTCGACATGGCGAAGCAGCTCGGAGAAGTTCCGATTGGCCTCGGAGGCGGTCACGACGCGGTCCATCAGTAGAGAGTAGTGGATTTCACTACTTTCGCCAAATCACACCAGCGGTTCGAATCGGCCCGGCCCCTTCAGCGCCCGCAGGATGCCGTCGGCGATGCCGAAATGCAGGCCGGTCAGTTCCAGCGCCCCGGCCGCCTCGCGCTCGGCGATCCACGGGAAGGTGCGCAGGTTGTCGAGCGACAGACGGACCACCGCCTCCTCGGCTGCGCCCTCGACCTGATCCGGTTCGACGGCCTCGGCCACCCGTCGCACGATCGGCGACCCTTGCGCCACCCAGGGGGCGACGAAGTCGCGGCAGCTGTCCGGCGCGCCGGTCAGCATGGCGTTCACCCCGCCGCAGTGGGCGTGGCCCATGACCACGATGCGTGAGACGCCCAACACCTTGACCCCGAACTCCAGGGCTGCCGAAACCCCGTGCAGCTGGCCATCGGGTTCATAGGGCGGCACCAGATTGGCGACGTTCCTGACCACGAACAGCTGGCCGGGCGCCGTGTCGAAGATCAGGGCCGGATCGGCCCGGCTGTCGGAACAGGCGACCACCAGCGTATGCGGCCTCTGCCCGTCCGACGCGAGCGCCTCATATTCTGCGCGCGCCTCGGGCCAGTGATCCCGGCGGAAGCGGCGATAGCCCGTGAGCAGGGGGTCGGGTGAATCGTGGGACATGCGGGCCTTATAGGCAATCCGGGGCCGTCGGGGGAGAGGCCCCGCGCCGGGTGCGGCGCCACGCCCGCCTATGGCCCCGGGCGGCGCTTGCCGTCGATCAGGACGGCCTGCTGCCAGGGGCCTGGCGCCTTGTCGGTGCGATGGATGCAGCCTGCCCAGCAGCAGGGGCGGGTCCTGCCCTCAAGCAGTTCCTCGCGCGTCCGTCCAATGCGTCGCTCCCGGGTTTTCGCCTGTTTGGCGTCCTCGACCCAGCAGATGAACTCGTTGCGCCCCAGCGGCGTCAGACCCTGCCACAGGGCCAGCACCTCAGGGTCCGACCGGAGGGCGGACTCCATGTCCGCTCCGGCCCGATGGACCGTGCCCTGTGCCAGATCGCTCACCCGACGTCTCCCGGTCAATGGCGCCTGGCGGCCATCCTAGCGCCGGGTCTCCGGATGGAAGAAGCCGTAAATCCGTTCGGCCAAAGCGCGATTGATGCCCTCGACCTTTTCCAGATCGACCACAGCGGCCCGGCCCACCCCCTTGGCTGAACCGAAGGCGTGCAGCAGCGCCTTCTTGCGGCCGGGGCCCACCCCCTCAATCTCGTCGAGCGGGTTCTTCTTGATGTCCATCGAGCGGCGCTTTGCGTGGGCGCCGTTGGCGAACCGGTGCGCCTCGTCGCGCAGCCTCTGCAGATAGTACAGCGCCGGCGACTTCAGCGGCAGCATGAAGGGCGGCTTGCCCGGCATGAAGAACTTCTCCAGCCCGGCGTCCCGGTCCGGCCCCTTGGCCACGCCCACGACCGCGATGTCGTCGATGCCCAGATCGGCCATGACCGCCAGCACCTCGGCCAGCTGACCCGCGCCGCCGTCGATCAGCAACAGGTCCGGCCTCACCACCGCTTCGTCGCCCTCCTCGTCCTTGATCAGCCGGGCGAAACGACGGCGCATGACCTCGCGCATCATGCCGTAGTCGTCCCCGGGAATCAGGTCCTCGCCGCGGATGTTGAACTTGCGGTACTGCGACTTCTGGAACCCCTCGGATCCGGCCACAATCATGCCGCCGACCGCATTGGTTCCCTGGATATGGGCGTTGTCATAGACCTCGATCCGCTCGGGCCGGGCGTCCAGACCGAAGGCCTCGACCACCTCGTCGAGGATCCTGCCCTGGGCCGATCCCTCCGCCATCCGCCGGCCCAGGGCCTCGCGCGCATTGGTCAGGGCATGGTCGATCAGGGCCGCCTTGTCGCCGCGCAGGGGCCGGTCGATGGTCACCACCCGGCGTCCGTCGTCGACCTTGGCCTTCATCGAGAAGGCCTCCTCCAGCAGTTCCTTCTCGTGCGGCCGCACGTTGGACAGGATCAGGCGCGGGACGGGCTTGTCCTCATAGAACTGGCCGAGGAAGGCCGAGAGGATTTCAGGATCGGTGTCCGACCGGTCGACGCGCGGGAAATAAGCCCGACCGCCCCAGTTCTGGCCCGCACGATAGAAGAAGACCTGCACACAGGCCTGCCCGCCCTCCGAGAACAGGGCGAAGACGTCGGCCTCGGCCACCCCCTCGGCGCTGACCGAATTCTCCATGGTGATGGCCGACAGGGCGCGGATGCGGTCCCGGACCCGCGCCGCCTGTTCGAAATCCATATCGTCCGACGCCGCCTGCATCTCTGTCGACAGCCGGCCGATGACGGCCCGCGACTTGCCGCGCAAAAACTGTTCGGCCTCGGTGACCAGTTCGCCGTAGTCCTCCAGCGAGATCAGCCCGGTGCAGGGCGCCGAGCAGCGTTTGATCTGGTGCAGCATGCAGGGCCGGGTCCGGCTCTCATAGACGCTGTCCGAACACGACCGCAGCAGAAACGCCTTCTGTAGCGTGCCCAGGGTCCGGTTGACCGCCCAGGTCGAGGCGAAAGGCCCGAAATAGTCGCCCGGCGTCGTGTGGGCGCCGCGGTGTTTCCTGACCTGGGGCGCACGATGGTCACGGCGGATCATCAGTTCGGCGAACGACTTGTCGTCACGCAGAACCACATTGAAGCGCGGCTTCAGCTTCTTGATGAAGTTGGATTCCAGCAGCAGGGCCTCGGTCTCGGACGCCGTGACCACCAGCTCCATCGACCGCGTCAGGGACACCATCAGGCCGATGCGCTGGGTGTGGAACCGACCCTGTGCATACTGCAGGATGCGCTTTTTGATCGACCGCGCCTTGCCGACGTAGAGGCAGGTCCCGTCCTCGCCATACATGCGATAGACCCCGGGCTTGTCGGGGGCGCGCCGGGCCTCGTCCGCAATCAGGGCGGCGGCCGTGAGCCCCCCCGCTTCACGAGCCCTGTCGTCGGGAATCGATTCGTCCGCCTCGTCCATTGCCTGCAATATAGGACGTCCGGAGCCGGGGACGAGGCGTCATCCCCGGCGGGCGAGGACCACGCCCGCGAACACCAGCACCACGCCGGCCGCCTTGCCGAGGCTCAGCGGTTGCTTCGGCACGCCGAAGGCCCCGGTCTGGTCCAGCAGCAGACTGACCGCCAGCTGGCCGGCGACCATCAGGGTGATGGTCAGGGCGGCGCCGTAGCGCGGCACCGACCAGGCCGCCGCGATCACGAAGACACAGCCATAGAGGCCGCCCATCCAGGCCCAGGCCGGCAGGCCGCGCATCGCCGCCCCGTCAGGCCGGACCTGGATCGCCGCCGCCGCCAGGCCCAGCGCCACCGTGCCGACGGCGAAGGAGATGAAGGCGGCGTTCACCGGCGAGCCTACGGCCCCCATCAGCCGCGCATTGGTGGGCGCCTGCAGGGCCGTGGCGCCGCCTGCCAGAATGATGAGACCGAGAGTCAGCCATGAGGGGTTCATTCCGCCCGGTTAGCATGGGCCTGCGGTCTCAGCGAGATGGCGGGACGCTGTGCTGGGCCATGAAGCGCGCGGCGCGCTCGCCCTCAGCATCGCCGGCCGCGCCAAACTCGACATTGATGTCGCGATGGCTGTCGTCGGGTGCGACGACAACCTCCGCCTGCCCTCCCGCGTTTCGCAGGGCGGCGGCGAGGCCTTCGCTCTGGCCCCTGGAATCATCCCTGCTGGCGATATGGAAGATCAGATAGGGCGGACAGGCGACGCCGGGCTGGACCCGCAGGGTCGGCGACAGCGCCGCAGCCTGATCCCCGAAGGCCTCGCTGTACAGATGACCCAGAAGCCGGCCCGCGATACCGCCGCCGCGGTCGCCTGTGGCGTCATAGCCCGCGCCATCCAGCAGGATGACGCCGGCCAGATCGGACGGCCTCATCCCCTGCCCGGCCAGATAGACCGGATCGGCGCCGACGAGGGCGGCCAGATGGGCGCCGGCGGAATGGCCCATCAGGAACAACGGTCGGCCCGGGTGACGGCGCTTCAGGACGGCGACGGCGGCCGCCGCATCCTGCGCCTGTTCGCGCGGCGTCACCTGCGGCACGAGGCGATAGCCGATCGAGGCCAGGGTCAGGCCATGACGTCGGGCGTACTCCGGCAGGCGGTGCACCATCGACCTGTCGCCCTTCGACCACCCGCCCCCATGAATGAAGGCCAGCACCGGCCCGGTTGCGAGGCCGTCCGTGTAGAGATCAACGGCCTGTTTCGGATCTGCGCCGGTCGAGACCGTGGTGTACGGGGCGTCCGACACCCCGTTTCCGCCCAGGCCCCGCTGACGGCGACGCCGCGGAAGGCGCGACCCGTCCCGGGCGGCGGCGCTTCCGGCGACAAGGGCTGCGGCCAGGCCGGCCGTCAGGGCGGCGCGGCGATTCAGGTCACGCATAACAGATCTCCAGCAGGCCCACCCGAGACTTGCACGTCAAGCCTGAGCATATCCGTCGCGGCCAGCCGGCTTCAGATCAAGCGCCTCTCGTCACCATGCCGGATCGACCGGCGCTCCCCCGAAGATCTCGCCCAACCGGGCCCGGGTCGAACGATGGGCGTCGGCGGGCAGATCCGCCGGGTCGAACCAGCCGATCTCGGCGATTTCGCCATGGCTGGTGCGGGCGGTCAGGGTGAAGTCATCCACGGCGAAGACCAGCACATGGTCGCCGCGAAAGAACCGCTCATTGGAGTGAACCGAGATCAGTCGCGCCGGGCCCTGGGCGACCACCCCGGCCTCCTCGCGCAACTCGCGCAGGACCGCAGCCTGTGTCGTCTCGCCGCGATCCACACCACCGCCCGGCAGCCACCAGCCGGCCAGATAGGTGTGTTTGACCAGCAGCACCCGCCCTTCATCGTCTGTCGCCACCCCGCGCACCCCAAGGGTCATCCCCCGGGTCATCCGCGAAAAGGCGAAGAACAACGGACGGGTGAGGGGCTCGATACGGATGCGCCATGGGGTCATGGCCGGACAGTGGCAGACTCGCGGACCGATGCGAACCGGGCCGGTTTGAATTGACCCCCGCCACGCCGCCTTTGTACTCTGTTTCCCTATGGCCAGAGCCGATTTCCCCTTCGCCCACCGCTTTCGCGTGCGCCACGCCGAGGTCGATTCGTATGCGATGGTGTTCAACTCGCGCTATCTGGAATACGCCGATGCGGTCGCGACCGAGTTCCTGCGCAGCCGTGCGCTGATCGGCGAGGGCCGGTCCCCGTTCAAGGCTCATGTCGCCCATGCGGCAGTGACGTTTGAAACACCCATTCGCCTGGATGAAGAGATTGACGGCCTGGTGAAGGTTCACCGGGTCGGCCGATCGAGCATGGTCATGCGGATCGAACTGCATGGCGCCGACAGGGAGGATCGCCGCGCGTTGATCGAGCTGGTCTATGTCCATGTCGATCTGGCGACGGGAGGGGCGTCGCCCTGGTCCGACGGCATGCGACGTGGTCTCATGGCCTGACGGCGCGGGTTGAACATACGGCCCCGGCCCGGTAAGGCCCGGGCCATTCAAAGGAGCATCGCCATGCTGGCTCTCTATATCATCCTGGGCTTCGTCGCCGTCCTCGGCGCCATCAACTGGCTTGAGTTCGGCCGGATTGACTGACCCCTTTCCGACACCGGATCGAGCGGGCGGGCCGAAGGTCGACAGCGCGCGCGCCCTGCTGGTCGGCGTTGCGGTCGATGTGCGCTGCGGCCTGCATCCCTGGGAGCGCCACCCCGAGCGCCCCAACCGCCTGATCGTCGATGTCGAGATGACGTCCGACTGGCCTGTCCCGACGCACGCCGCCGATGGCGCGCCCCTCGCCGGCTATGTCGACTATGACCGGGTGAGGGACCGGATCCTGTCATGGCGCGACCGGGACCATGTGGACCTGCTGGAAACGCTGCTGAACGAGCTGACGGGCTTCATCTTCGAGGACGCGGCCGTAACCGCCTGTCGGGTGCGTATCGTCAAACCCGACATATTCGCCGAGACGGCGGCGGCGGGCGTCGAGGTGACGCGCTACAGGCCGCAGGCGTGACCCGGGCTCCGGTCATCCTGATTACCGGGGCCGCCCGGCGGGTGGGCGCCGGACTCGCCCGACGACTGGCTGCGGCGGGCCAACGGATCGCCCTGCACTATCGGAGCGGGCAGGACGAGGCCGAGGGTCTGGCCGCAACCCTCCGCGCCGAAGGGGCCGACTGCGTCGCCTTTCAGGCCGATCTGACCGACGCCGCCGCGCGACCGGTCCTGATCGCCGATGTCATCACCGCCTTCGGCCGGCTGGACGTGCTGGTCAACAACGCCTCCACCTTCGCCTATGACACCCTTCAGACCCTGACCGACGAGAGCTGGCGCACCCATATCGACGCCAATCTGACGGCGCCGGTGATGCTGACCCGCGATTTCGCACAGGCCGTCGGCCCGGACCGGGACGGCGTGGTCATCAACATCCTCGACCAGAAGGTTCTGGCCCCCAACCCGGACTTCTTTTCCTACACGGCCGGGAAGGCCGGGCTGGCGGGACTGACCGAGACCCTGGCCCTGGCCCTCGCGCCGCGCATCCGGGTGATGGGGATCGCCCCGGGACTGCTGCTGCCCAGCGGCGCCCAGACCCAGGCCGATTTCGAGCGCGCCTGGGTGGATACCCCGCTCGGCCGCGGCGCAACGCTCGACGATATCGCCCGAACCCTGCGCTACATCGTCGACACCCCGGCCCTTACCGGCCGGATTCTGGCGGTCGACGGGGGCGAGAGCCTTGTCCGCCGGGCCCGCGACGTCGCCTTCGACGGGGTCTGAACCATGGCTCGCCTTTACTTCGCCGCGTCGCTGATGTTCATGCACCGCGCCCGGCCGACAGGGCTGTTCGCCCGACCGGCCATGGAGTCCGATCGCCGTGCCTGACATCCGCTTCACCCGCCGTTTCTCGATGGCGCACCGGTTGCTGACCGATGCGAGTTCGAAATGCGCCGTGCCGCACGGGCACAACGAGTTCGTGCACGTGACCCTGCGGACCGACAGGGAGATCGATTTCGGCGGGACCAACTATGTCGCCTCCTTTGAACGGCTGAAGACGCGCTGGCACGGCTTCATCGACCGTGCGGTGGATCACGCGTTTCAGCTGAATGCGGCGGATCCCCTGCTGGCCTGGTTTCTGGAGAATGAACCGGCGCGGACGCCGCGACTGATGGTGTTCGACGGCGACCCGACCACCGAGGCCCTGGCCATCGCGTTGCGGCGCAAGCTGGACGCCATACTTCTGGACGAGGCCTCCGCCTTCCGCTGTGCGGGACTGACGCTTGAGGAGACCCCGACCAATGCCGTCGTCGTCGGCGAAACCCTGACCGGGGCCGAGCGCGGCTGGATGGCGGGTCTGTGGGTCGACCGGGCCGACGAGACGGTCAATGAACTGACGACAGCAGCCGGGACGCCCGCGTGATGGACGGCGACGTGACCGTTTCCCGTGTTGCGACCGCCGCATTGCGGGTCGAGGCCCTGACCGTCTTTGTGCGGGGTCTGGAGATTCAGGCCGGGATCGGCGTCTATGACCATGAACACGGCCGGTTGCAGCCGCTGATCGTTGACGTGGCGCTCGAGCTCAATCCCGCACCTGTCGAGAGCCTGGGTGATACCGTGAACTATGAGGACGTGGCCCGCGCCGCGCGCCACATCGCCGCCGGCGGCCACATCGGGCTGGTGGAGACGTTCGCCGAACGTCTGGCCGCCGCCTGTCTGGAGGATGTGCGGGTCCGACGCGCCACCGTGCGGGTTGAAAAACCGACCGCGCTGGACGGCGCGCGCGCCGCCGGTTGCGAAGTGGTTCTGGCGCGCTGAATCCGTAAACGGGTCTGGCCCGGGCGGTTGCGCTCGTCCGTCGCCCCGGCCATTGTCGCGCGGTATGAATCTGGACCTCGTCCGGGCCGGGTCATTCTGATCCGAACCTCCGAAGGTCTGGCGAAAAAGCAGGGCCGGACGCACCGAGCGTCCGAGAAGCCCGGAGAGTCCCGATGGCCGAACCCGGCGAGTCCCCCGTTTCTGATCCCCTGACGCCCGGCCCGGGCGAGGCGTCTCCGGACCTCGCGCCGGGAACCAGGCCGGGGCCTGCCGCGTCGCGCGCCCGGCATGGCCCCGACGACCATGCCCACGACGACCTGGTCGGCTTCACCTCTCCTGCCTCACTCGCCGGTGCGCCGCGCCGGGCGGCCCCGCCGGAACCCGACATCTCCGACGTCCGGAATGACGAGCCTGAACAGGTCGGCCTGTTCGATCCGCCCGTGATGCGCGCGACCCCATTGCGTCCTGCACGGTCGACACAGCCGTCCGCCCACACGCCGCCCTTCCCCGATCACGACGTCCCCGCCCCTCCATCAGATCTGCGGCCGCCGGCCGGCTCGACGCGGCCGGCCTTCGGACGTTCCGGCGGGATCAAGCCCGCGCCGGGCGAAAGCGCCGAGGGGGCGATGGGACTGTTCACCATCTATGCCCTGATCCTGTTCGCCGTACCGACCCTGGGGCTGGCCGCCGCCATCGCCCTGGTCGCGGTGACCGTGCGTCCCCTGCCGCAACAGCCGCTGGCCCGCAGTCATTTCGAATTCCAGAAACGCAGCCTCTGGATCGCCGCCATCGTCGCCGTCATCGGCGTTCTTCTGATCCCGGTGAGCTTTCTGGGCGTCCTTGCGTTGTTCTTTGTGGCCGTGTGGCTGCTGGCGCGCGGCGTCTGGGGGCTTCTGCTCCTGGTGCGGGGCGAAAGTATCGTCCGCCCGCGCCAGTGGCTGATCGCCGCCCGCTGAACGAAAAAGGCTGAACCGATGAGTGACCTGCCGCCACGCCTGGATTCCGGTTCGGGCCCCGCAATCACCGGCCTGCACGGGGACAGCCAGGGCAAGCCCGCCGCCCTGATGGCCTGGGGCCTGTATATCCTGTCGATTCCCAGCGCCAGCCTGCTGGTTATCGTCGGCCTGATCGTGGCCTATGCCGGACGGGACGGGGCTGCGGGGATCGCCCGCGCCCATATCGACGCCCAGATCCAGCTGTTCTGGTCCGTCGTCTGGTGGACGATCGGCCTGTGGGTGCTGGCCATTGTCAGCTTCGTCACCGTGATCCCGTTTCCGGTGGGACTGGTCTGCCTTCTGGGACTGTTCCTGCTCCACGTCTGGTTCACGATCAAATCCATCCTTGGACTCATCAATCTGATGTCGGACAAGGCCCCGTGAGCTCGGCGCCCGTGAACCCGGATGCCGTTGGCGGGTTTCGCGACGAACCCGCCGCCCGCCGCTTTGTGGAGGAGTTCCCGGCGGCGGATGGATCGCAGCAGCCGGTCTGGGCCGACTACGCCGCCCAGGGCCAGGGTCGCGCCATCCTCCATGTCGAGGCGGACGAGGCCCTGCGCGGCTCAGGGGCGGCCGGGCGGTTCATGCAGCATCTGGCCGATCACGCCCGCGCTCAGGGCCTGAGGCTGACGCCGGTCTGCGGCTATGCGGTCGTCTGGTTCCGCCGCCATCCCGATCAGGCGGACGTTCTGGCCTGAGATCCATCGTTGCGATCCCGGGTGATGTCCGGACGCGAAGGTCGCGCGGTCCGACGGCCGGGGCGGTCAGAGGCCCGGACGCGTCTTTTCCAGCCGCTTGCCCTGTTCGACCGTATCGGCCGCAAGCGCGGCTTCGCGGCGTTTCGCCTCAGTCTCCGCCTGGATCACGTCACGAATGTTGGCGTCAGACGCCTCGGCCCGACTGACGCCCGGCGCCCGTCCGGTGATCCGGGGGATGTAGACGGGTGTGACGCAGCGCCTCTCCTCGGCGAAATACCACTGGCCGGATTGGGCGCACCTGCGGTCCGGGTCCAGCCAGAAATGCTGAAAGACCAGAGTCCCCCCGGTGATGACGGCGAACAGGCTGACGAACAGTATGCCCAGCCGTTTCATGGTCAGAAAGCGGTTCATGCTTTTCTCCGACGCCGGCCCCGAAACCGGGGGGCAGGTTCACGTTACGTTACGTTGACAGGCGGTCCGGCCCGTTCCATTCCCTGCGCCGACATTTCGACGAAGGTATGGATCACACCATGAAAGTTCTCGTCCCCGTCAAACGGGTGATCGACTACAACGTCAAGGCCCGCGTCAAGGCGGACCAGACCGGCGTCGATCTGGCCAATGTGAAAATGAGCATGAACCCCTTCGACGAAATCGCCGTCGAGGAGGCCGTTCGCCTCAAGGAAGGCAAGGAGCACCACGCGGCAGGCACGGCGACCGAGATCGTCGTCGTCTCCATTGGCGTGACCCAGGCCCAGGAAACCATCCGCACCGCCCTGGCCATGGGCGCCGACCGCGGCCTGCTGATCCAGTCGGATGCCGACCTGGAACCCCTGGCCGTCGCCAAACTGCTCAAGGCCGTGGTCGACGAGGAAAAACCGGATCTGGTGCTGATGGGCAAACAGTCCATCGACGGCGACAACAACGCCGTCGGCCAGATGCTCGCCGCCCTGCTTGACTGGCCCCAGGCCACCTTCGCGGCCAAGATCGCGATCGCCGACGGCAAGGCTGTCGTCACCCGCGAGGTCGACGGCGGCATCCAGACCCTGTCGGCCCCGCTGCCCGCCGTGGTCACCGTGGACCTGCGTCTCAACACCCCGCGCTACGCCTCCCTGCCGAACATCATGAAGGCCAAGAAGAAGGAGATCGCCGTCAAGGCGGTCGCCGACTACGGCGTCGACACATCGCCGCGCCTGACCGTGGTCAAGGTCACCGCCCCGGCCCAGCGTTCGGCCGGGATCAAGGTGGCCGACGCCGCCGAACTCGTCTCCAAACTCAAGACCGCGGGAGCCCTGTAATGGCCGTCCTCGTCATTGCCGACCGCGACGGTTCGACCGTCCGCGACACCACCCACAAGACCGTGACCGCCGCACTGGCCCTCTCGCCGGACGTCGACGTTCTGGTCGTGGGTCAGGGGGCCCAGGCCGCCGCCGCCGCCGCCGCGACCATCGCCGGCGTCCGCAAGGTGCTGCTGGCCGAGAGCGGCGAGCTCGGACACACGGTCGCCGAGGCCGTGACTGCGACCGTCGTCGGCCTGGCCGCCGGCTACGACGCGATCCTGTCGCCCGCCTCGATGGACGGCAAGAACTTCATGCCGCGCATTGCCGCCAGGCTGGATGTCGCCCCGATCTCCGACATCGTCGAGGTCGTCTCGGCCGATACCTTCGTGCGCCCGATCTACGCCGGCAACGCCCTGGAAACCGTCCAGTCGTCGGACGCCAAAAAAGTCATCACCGTCCGCCCGACCGCCTTCGCGGCGGCGGCGGAAGGCGGACCGGCCCCGATCGAGAGCGTCACAGGCTCTGACGCCGGCAAGGCGGCCTTCGTCAGCGAGGAGATGGTCAAGTCGGACCGTCCCGAACTGGGCGCGGCGAAGATCGTCGTCTCCGGCGGTCGCGCCCTCGGCTCGGCCGAGGAATTCCACGCCGTCATGGATCCGCTGGCCGACAAGCTGGGCGCCGCCGTGGGCGCCTCGCGCGCCGCCGTCGACGCCGGCTATGCCCCCAACGACTATCAGGTCGGGCAAACCGGCAAGGTCGTGGCCCCGGCCCTCTACATCGCCATCGGCATCTCGGGCGCCATCCAGCACCTGGCCGGGATGAAGGACTCCAAGATCATCGTCGCCATCAACAAGGACGCCGACGCCCCGATCTTCCAGGTCGCCGACTATGGCGTCGTGGGCGACTACAAGACCGTGGTGCCGGAGCTGATGGCCGCCCTGGGGTAGGCTTCAGACCCTTGTCATCCCGGAAGCGGCAAAGCGGCGATCCGGGATGACAAGGGCGAAGCACCAGCTGACAGGCGGGCGCGGCACCGAATGGTCCGCGCCCTTTTTCATGCCTCGGGACCAGACCTATTGACTCATTTCGATGTTTAGCTAATAATCGCATCATGAGCAGCGTCTTCAGGGCCCTTTCCGATCCGACCCGCCGCCGGGTGCTTCAGCTCCTGCGCAAGGGGCCGATGACCGCCGGCGAGCTCAGTGACCGGTTCGACGTCTCGAAGCCGACCATGTCGGCCCATTTCGCCGTGCTGAAGGAGGCCGATCTGGTCCATGCCGAGAAGGCCGGGAAGTCCATCATCTATCATCTGAAGCTCTCGGTGCTTGAAGACGCGCTGCTGGGCTTCGTCCATTCGTTCGGCCTCGACGCGGAGGCGCCGGAGCCCAAAGAGGAGACTGCGAAATGAAAAAGGACCTGATCAACAGCTTCGCCTGGGGCGGCGGCATCCTCGCCCTGGCGCTGGCTTCGACCCTCGCCCGCAACCTCGGCCATATCGACCAGGAGACCACCCTGCGGATCGTCCTGGGAGCCACCGGCCTGATGGTCGCGTCTTTCGGCAACCGCATTCCCAAGGCCTTCGTCCCTGGCGCAGGCGCTCGCAAGGCCCAGCGCGTGACCGGTTGGTCCATGGTCCTCAGCGGTCTCGTCTATGCCGGGGCCTTCGTGTTCGCGCCGATCGGGCAGGCCGTGCTGGTCGGTGGCGGGGCCATAATCCTCGGGTTGGCCGTTGCCATCGGCTACTGCCTGTCGCTGAGGACCCGGGTCCGGGTCGTCTGAGGCGATCCATGGCCCGCCTCGCCGTCAAATTGACCCCCGCCGCCTCGGCCGACCGGATCGACGGCTGGGGCGTCGACGCCGGGGGCCGTCCGGTGCTGAAGGTGCGGGTGCGCGCCCGGCCGGTGGAGGGAGAGGCCAACGCCGCCCTGATCCGCCTCCTCGTCCGGACGCTGGACCTGCCGCGCTCCGCTGTCGAACTGGCGCGCGGCGGCCAGTCGCGCACCAAGATGATCGTGATCGACGGTCTGGATCAGGCCGCACTGGACCGGCGCCTGGCCGACCTGCCGGGCCTGCGCGACGATCAGACCCCGTAGTAGCCCCGGTACCAGTCCACGAACCGGGCGACCCCCTCGCTCACCGGCGTGGACGGCCGGTAGTCGATCAGGGCCTCCAGCAGCTCCGCCGAGGCCCAGGTGGCCGGCACGTCGCCGTCCTGCATGGGCAGGAAGGTCTTCCGCGCCTCCATGCCCAGTGCAGCCTCGAGCGCCGCGACATAGTCCATAAGACCGCTGGGCGACCCGCCGCCGATATTGACCAGCCGATACGGCGCCACGGGCGACAGGGTGTCGTCGGGGATCACCGCCTCACCCGCCCGCTCGTCGGGCCGGGACGGCGGCTGGTCCGCCAGCCGCACGATGGCCTCGACCAGATCGTCGATGAAGGTGAAGTCGCGCGACATCCGGCCCTCGCCATAGATCTCGATCGCCTGCTGATCGAACATGGCCCGCGTGAACTTGAACAGGGCCATGTCCGGCCGGCCCCACGGTCCATAGACGGTGAAGAAGCGGAAGGCGGTCGTCGGCGCCCCGAACAGATGGGCGTAGGAATGCGCCATCAGCTCGTTGGAGGCCTTGGTCGCCGCATACAGGGTCATGGGATGGACGGCGGTGTCCGTCTCCCGGAACGGCATGGCGGTGTTGGCGCCATAGGCCGAACTGGTCGAGGCCAGCAGCAGATGGGCCGGCGGCGCCCGGCGCGCGGCCTCCAGCACATTCGCCGTCCCGACCAGATTGGCCGACACATAGGTCTCGGGATGGTCGATGCTGTAGCGCACCCCCGCCTGGGCGGCGAGGTGGATCACCACATCCGGCCGTGCGGCCGTCCAGGCGCGCGTCAGGGCCGCCGCATCCTCCAGCGCGGCCCGGTGCACCGTAAAGGCCGGAAACGCCTCCAGCACCGTATTCCGGGCCTCTTTCAGCGACGGATCATAATAGGCGGAGAAACTGTCATAGCCCGTGACGGCATGGCCCGCCTCAAGCAGGCGCCGTGACAGATGAAAGCCGATGAAACCGGCCGATCCCGTGATCAGATAGCGCATGTCTTTCCCGTCGCCCAGAATCGCAGAGCCGGCGTTCCAGCCTGCCGCGTCGAAACGAATGCGTCATTTCGGGAGAGGAATGGTGGACGCGACAGGGATTGAACCTGTGACCCCCTCGATGTCAACGAGGTGCTCTCCCGCTGAGCTACGCATCCGCCAAGACGGTTCCGGGCTGACCGCGAACGGGGTCCGGAACGGGAAGGACGGGTCTATAGCCCGCCCGCCGCCTGCCCCGCAAGATCAAATCCTCGATCTTTTTGACCGGCGCGGGCCCCGGGGCCTGATCCGCCTCCCCTGTCCGCGGCCTCCCGCCGACCCCTCCCGGATTATCTTGTCATAAACCGCCGCAGACCGCTTGCACCCCGCCCGTTCACCCGCTAGACAGCCGCCCTCGCCGAAAGGCCTGTGCGCGCCCGTAGCTCAGCTGGATAGAGCATCAGACTACGAATCTGAGGGTCGGACGTTCGAATCGTTCCGGGCGCGCCATTTTCTCTTTTTTATTTGAAATCAATGCTCTTGCCCCAAAAGGGCGAGCGATTGACAACGTTATTTACAACGAAAATCGGGCAGCCGAACTTTGCTCGCCAACGCAGTGTGACAGGCAGCAGCAGGCGTGCCTTGCTGTCCCCACGTTGCTGCGCTGTCGATCCTGTCCGTTTTGCCAGCCAGCACCCTTGTGACTGCGGCGGCCGATACCTGGCCCCAACTTACGCAGGGGGCTTTGGAGCGTTGTGCGGAGCAGCTGCCGTAAACCACTTGAGGTCCGGATCCAGGGTGTTGCCGACCAGCTTCCACCTTCCGACCTCCGGGCCGGCTGGCGTATCCAAGTCTTCGAGGGCGCGCAGACCCTCCTCAAGCACCCACTCGACACCGAGAACGGCGAATGTGGTCGCGTCATTCCGGGTGCGCTCGGCCAGCAAGCCGAACGAGAACATGATCGCGTCCTGTTCCTGGCTACCGACGATGGGCTGAAAGCCAGCGAGTTCCTCACCACGAACGGTGATCAGGCAGTAGGTCGTCATTTGTCGCTCCTCGGACTGTTGATCTGAGGATTCTAGTCGATCGCGAGCGGTCCGGTTTTGGCAAAAGACCGGGCGATGGTGGCGATTGTCAGTCTTGGCGGCAGATATTGCTCACGTTTTTCAGAACGTCATCTTCGAAATGCGGGTCAGCGTTTCGTGTCGCCAGTCTCACCGCCTGTATGAGCTTTGCTTCGTTGCGAGATACGGTTCGCATCTGAATAAGCTCAACCAGGTTGGCGGAAATATCTTCATCACGGGCGCGTTGCTGTTGCAACCACAGGACGTAGAGCTGCACGACTTCTACATTCAGCAGATCTGCGACCGCTTCCAGGCGACTTAGCGGAACCGCAGTATGACCCGTTCGCCACATACTGACCATGTTGGGGGATGCGACGCCGAGGCGGTCAGCAGCCTCGTAGTTGCGGAGGCCCAGCGCATCCCATCGTGCATCAATGAACTCTGACAAGGGCGTTGGGGTTTTGCCGCCGATTGTCCGTCCACCCCCACGCCGCCCGTCGTTCGCCATCGAATATCTCCTTGCCCCCATGATGGGTGCGATTCACCCGACCTCTAGCCAATGCCTTTCGATTGGGAAAGGCGGCGAATGCAGCGTGTCTGGGTCACGTCGTCATCCTACGAGATGGCTATCGCCCTCCTGATAGAGACGCGCTCAATGTCCGGTCTTTCCCAGCGGGATCTCGCTGACCGGCTTGGAAAGCCTAGATCCTTCATCTCGAAGATCGAGACCCGCGAGCGCCGGCTCGATTTCGTGGAGTTCGTCGCCTACTCGCGCGCCTTGGGCCTCGAACCTGCGGATCTGATGGTGAAGGTGGCACAGCGCGTCGGGCCTGATGTGATCTTCTAATCGGCCGTCCACAGGCTTTCTCAGGGAGAGTGTTCCTTATTTGTTCTCGTTTCGCTATCGAGCTTTTTGGGTCGATGGAAACGGAGAGCAGAGATGCACGAGAACACAGCGGACCCACACACGAACAACCTGCGCGACCTGGCCGTAGCGCTGATGCAGCCGGGCTCCGATTGGCGCGCCGGCATCGGGGCCCTGATACGTGAGGTCGAGACGATCGAGCCGGGGTTCATACAGAAAATCGCGGCCATTGATCAGCTCCAGCGACTTGGGTTGTCGGTCCGGGAAACGTGGTGACCCGCCACAAGGGCATGTCCACAAAGGTTGATCTGACTCCCGCCGATCTGGACCAGCTGTCTGGGCTGCACGACCGATTGAAGCGGCTGCATGAGGCGATGCATCCGTTGGCGGACGTGACGCCAGCACTGCTGGCCGCGTCCGCGACATTGACGGCGGCCCGTTGCGCCCTGGCTGGCGACACGGACTGGCTTCGCTCTACGGGTGCCCACAAGGGCCATATCGGGGCCGATGGGCTGGCGGAGCTTGAATCGATCTGGATGGCCATGGTGCGGCTGAATGGGACGCTCGGCGCCCGGTCACCGGCTTCACATCCCATGTTCGTGGCGGCGCTCACAGTGAAGGCCGCGCTGGCAGAGTGCTCGGGTGACGCCCGGTCCTGGTCTTTCGGGTCGATCGAGCTGAGCGAAGCCCTCGCGCGACGTCGTAAGCAGACGATCCAGCCGAGCGGCTCCATGTTCCAGGGGTTCGGAAGCCGAGGCGTCGACACGCAGAGGCGCGACGATCTCTCGTTGAATGAGGTCGCCGACTCCACAAGCAACCCCATCCGTGAAAAACTCCGACCCTGACGGATAAGAACCCTTCTTGAACTGGTGTCTGAACCCACACAGGACGGTTGAGCCATGCCGACGCGCAAGACCACGATCCGATCTCAATCCGGCGTCCGGCTGGAAATGATCGAGCAACTGGACCGCAACCTGGCCGTCGAGAGGCGGGAGTATCGGTTGCGCACCCTGCGCCTCGGTCAGCCGCGACTGTTCGGAGACGAGCGCACGGCCGAGGACGCTTTCGACCTGGAGGTCATCGCATCCCTCACCGATCCCGTCGTTCAGGAGATGGAAAGGCGCGGGCTTGTCGACTGAGGTGGATGACCGTTTTCGGCGCTGAAGCCTATGGCTGCACCCGACCCGCTGCGGACATCAGCCCTCCACCAATCGGGACGAGGGTGAGGGGACGTCCGCATTTCGGATTGTCCTTGCGCTTCGTACGAGGCGGCCGGTCGTTTGGGGTTAGTCGAACCCGAATCTTTTACCGCGATAGATACGGACGCCGTGTCGCCTATCCGGATGTTCTTGAAAGCGAGTCGCAATGCCGCCGGAGTCGGTTGACCTAGACGGGGCTGCCATGCACACAAGGGCGTCCTGCCGATCCCGCGCGCTCCGATGGGCCTGCATGACCGGTCGAAATGTGGTCACACGGATCGACGAAGATTTAACGTCTGAGCGGCTATCTCAAGACGTCCTGCACTAGCGAGGCGGTTGTCGGTCATCCGGCCAGCCACCATCTGCTGAGGGAACATCAAGGTGCCGAAGCCGTTGCTTCGGCCAATAGGAGACAATGATGCGTTCGACTGAAACCATCTGATCGCAGGTCGCGAAAAGCCCGGGCAAATCGCCCGACAGAGGCCCCGCATCGCACTAGCGACGCGGGGTTCTTTGTTTTTGGTTGCAGACCGGCGTTTTGAACGACTTATTGGTGTTCTGAGCCAAAGCCGGGGGGCTGATGTCACGACACTCACGACTGTTTCCACGCTGGATCAGCCAGGCGGCGTTCATCGCCGTCCTGTCTGCGGGCACATTCTCTTGGATTCAGTTCCTCTATCCGCCGGTCGCCACCTTTGCGGGGTCCAACGACCTCTGGGCGGTCGTCGGGCAACTGCTTTTGCCGATCAACACCATCTACCCAGGGATGATATTCGGCGGATGGCTGTTCCTCTTCGTCAGCCTTAGCCCGATCATCCTGCTTGGGGGGGCTTGGCGATGGGTGATGACTTACATCGACCGATCGCAGGTCGCGATCTCCGTCTTGGAGACCGACGTCACCCTGTCGTTTGACAGCCCCCTTATGACCAGCGCCACATTGTATCGACGACAGCTGATCCACGCCAACCAGCCGGAGGTCAGGGCGTATCGCGCGACCATTTCGACGACTGGAGAGAAGGGCGAACTGGAGGCCGATTCCTTCACGGCTGTCTCCGAGGTCGCCGGCGAGCTGATCACCAAGGAGGTTCTTCTCACCGGCACGCCGAAGAGCAAAGAGATGATCGAGATATATAAGCGCGCCTTGCCGGTGAACCCGATCCTCACCTATCTGCCTAACCTTCACGCCTATGCGCTGCGCGGCCTGTTCAAGCGCAGCATCGTCGAGCGCAGGACCCGTCTTTGTCAGAAGCACGAGTATGACGGCCCCGAGCCGAGCCTGTCTCTCTCGGCGGATCGGTTTCCGGTCGCAAACGTGACTATCAACATTGCATTCGCGAGCGAAACAGCTCCGAAGCCCCGCAATATCCGGGCCTTCCTGATCAAGGACAACATCGCCGACGAAGTAGATGTCATTCCGGATTATTCTGCTCCCGGACTCACGATCTATCGGGTCCATCGCTCGACGCTGAGGCAGGCCGAGCTTCGGGTCACATGGCGAAACAGGCAGCTGCGGAAATACGAGCTGAAGATGGGCTTCGCGACCTCGCAATCGGCCCCGCCCAAGGCAAAGAAGAAGCCCTGAGAGTGCCGCAGGCGGCTGGTCTGGGTCGAGCGCCGCAATGGAATCTGAGGCCCGTGGAACTACCGCATCCGGTAACCACCCCTAGCAGGCCTTCCGGACGTCCGTTTTCCGGCGACTCCACAAACTTCGACCGCCATGCGACCGTCTGTCCATGTGTAACAACTACAAAATCACCAGCCACCAGCTGGCGATCCGTCAACTGGCAGACGCCATGGCCGGTGACATCGGCAACGGCGGGCCGGACGACGTCTATCCGGACTATTCAGCGCCGATCGTGCGGATGAACGCTAATGGCGAACGCGAACTGGCGATGGCGCGCTGGGGGATGCCCATGTCGAAACAGGTTCTGTTTCAGGCGGCGACGAAGCGCGCCGACAAGCTGCGCGCCAAGGGCACGGAGTTCGACTTCAACGACCTGTTGCGCATGGAGCCGGACAGCGGCGTCACCAACATTCGCAACACCATGAACGCGGCCGGGAAACCCAACGCCCACTGGCGACCGTGGCTGGAGGTGCCGAACCGCTGCCTCGTCCCCTTCAACACCTTCAGCGAGCCCGACCAGGACCACACGGGCAGCAAGAAGAAGATCTGGTTCGCCATGGCGGAGGACCAACCCCTGACCTTCTTCGCGGGGATCTGGACGCCTCACGCCAGCGTCCGGAAGATCAAGACGGGCTGGGAGGAGTTTGACGCCTTCGGCTTTTTGACCACGGAGTCAGCCGAGCCGGTAAAGACTTACCACGCCAAGGCCATGCCGGTGATCCTGAGGACCCACGAAGAGCGCGATGTCTGGATGCGGGCGCCGTGGGATGAAGCCAGGGCGCTGCAGCGGCCGTTGCCGGATGGGATGCTGTCGGTCGTTTCTGGGGGCGAGGACGATATAAGGGCACGCTTAATCTAAGCGCCCGGCACACACAGGCCGGCCTGTTGGATCGCGCCCAAGTCAGTTCCAGGTGTCAAATCTTATACCGGGCTCGAATCCTCTGCTGGCGTGACCGCCCCATCCTGCAAATGCCCCGACCAAGTCGCGCTTCTGCCGAACAGTCCATTTTTAGTGCCCGACCCTTGCACAGGAATGATCTGAAATGGCCGGGGTATAAGTTCTTCTGTTTTAGGAGGTCGGGCACCAAAGGCACCCTTATGCCTATGGCGCTCCCAGCTCTCGGACTTCGCATTTACAAGTGAGGAGTTGGCCTTCCGCACCCTCCCCTGGCCCACCCGACTATTGATCTCGTCTACACCACGCCCCGGACAACCTAGGTCGCGGGCTGACATGGACGCTGAGTGCATCAGGATCGACAGCCTAGTCTAATCCAAGACGTCCCCGATCATTGTCGATAGAGCTAAAGCTAGACTAGTTGTTCAGCCTTCCTACAGAAGGATGCCGGGGTCTATGCCGGGATCTCTGTCCTCGCGCAGCGTCTGGAAGCGCGCAGGACAGGCATTTGGCGCCCCTATCCGGTTCATCCACGCGGGCTGGATGACATAGCCGCAAATGCCTGTTTGACCGGAAATATTGTCGGCCATGCAGTTTAAGGTCGGATTTGCACGCTCAAAAAACTCATAGAGGTAGGGGTCCGGGTAAAACTCGGTGAACACCTGATCCTTGTGAACGCTGCCCGGTCGGTAATGCGTTTCGATAGGGCGACGCATACTGTCCAGGTAAATGGTCTCCATGCGGACATATTGACTGACGCTCGGCCACGCGCTCGCTCGGTTAGGCCGAACCTTCGTGATTGCAAGATACAGTTCGCGGCCGCTGCCGAGTTGGCAACGTGCGCGACCAGCAAAGCTGTCGCCCAGTTCTGTGCAAAGTTCCTTGGTGATCCCAGCTGGCTGACCCGTTTTGGGGGTTCGGATAAGGCGATAGCGAAAGCCAGATCGCGCCGCATCAAAGCGCGTCCGGAACCCGGACTGATTGCCAAGCCAGCACGAAAGGCTGCCGTAGGCCGAAATCACCGCTGCCAAGTCGTCAGAGGTCATCGTCTCCTGAGCCGTCTCAACTGCGTCGGCAATCGCTCCATTTCGCGCCGTTCCAGACAATACGAACTGGAAATCCCCCAGCAGTCGCTGATTTGGATGAATCGCTCCCAGCAGGTTTCCCAATGCGGTCAGAACGGTTCCAACGAATCTACCGAGAAAACTGTCGGGGCTCACACCGAAAATACTATCGATATCGATGTCGTGGGAAATGCGACGAGCATTCAAAATCGGCCTCCCGTTGACGTCGTCGACGCGGACGCCAATGACGAAGTTGCCGCTTGCCGACGCTACATCAGTGGCGAAGGATCCGCCGCAAACCCTTTTTTTGTAGCTGACATTGATGCGTAGTCGCACTTCAGAGGGCGTAACCGACGTGACTTCGGGCCTGCTGATCTTGGTCTTAGAGCAACCGTTCCTTGAATAGCTTTGTGCAATGCTGTCGATGCGGTCTAATACTGATCGAACATTAAAAGTTACCGTCGAAACCACCTCGAAGGTTCCGGCCGGTGCTTCCGAGGGAATATCATAACGCAAGGCCATAACCGAGCCATTTGCCCCGGAAAGGCCGCCATTGATTTCCCCGACCTCGCTGATCGTTCGCAGGCTTTGAGTGTTGAAAGGATTAAGAACTACGTAAGCGGAAGAGCCTTCCGCACTGGTGGTATACCAAGTCGACGCTAAAGTTGGGACGGCGCTGGCTTGTGCCACGATCGCCGCCGCGATCGCCGCGATGCACCGGCTCCACCTCATTGGGGACGATAGGCACGAACGGCTGAACAGCCGCGCGGTGTGCTTATTGCAATGCCGACGATGTTCACTCGTCCCGTAAGCGGGAAGTAGGACAGGTCTCGGATGTAACCCCCGAAATCTTCATTAAGTCCCGAGATGTCGGCTCGCGAACTTGGATTCAAAACGCCCTCTCGAAAAGAGAGTGTGAAGGCCCTCTCGGCGTCATTGAACAGGACTGGACGGCTCGGAAGTTCTGCGAAGAGGTCCTGTTGGCCCTTGGTGGCCAACACCACCTTGTCAATATCCAGTTGGACATCGAAGCCGCTGGACAGCAAAGCGAGTTTTGTTTCGACATCCATCCGGGTCGCCAGAGCGGCCGTCGCAACGCTCTCGATTCTACACGGCGTAGGGCCGGAGTTGATAATCTCAGATTCAGTGTAACGGGTGTCTTCACGCTGGCAGAAGTCGCGTTCAGTGCTCAAGCCATATGCCTGCATGAAACTCGCCTTGCTTATAACACCCGTTCCATTCTGTTGGCCCGCCTCAAGCAGCTGGATAAGCGGGCTTGCAATCGTTGGGTCTCCGGTGAGGTCGAGGCAGTTTTCTGTCCCCGCCATGCATTGTTCCACGCAGTAGTCGGGACCCTTGAGAGCGGCATCCCGAAGAACGGTTCTCTGCGGTGCGCTCGCTCTTTGCGCGCGAACCTCCCCGACGATCACATACGAGTTGATCGTTGTGCAGGCTGGCCCGATCGTGCTTGACGTGCGGTCGCAGCCGAGGTCACGGGAAGAGCCTGGGCCAAGCGAGTATCCAAACACAGTAGAGATAGGATTGCCGACTGGATTGCCGTTTGCGTCGACCCTGGTGGAAGTGGCCTTGACCTGGGCTTCGACTGCGGACCGCCCAGCATTTGTGACGCGGTAAAACAACGAAACAGGAAGACCGGCAGAGCAGGGGCATTGCCCAGGAGTCGTTGAGAAGCCCCTGACCGCAGAATCGTATTTTGGGGGAGTGGGGTAACCCGGCCTTGGCTTGTCACAGCTAGAGAGCGCAATCAACGAGCACGCAACCGCAACACGATGTATCTTCATTGCGGCCCTCCCAGCTCGCACTGTTATGCGAAACAGAGCGTGTGTCTAGTGGGACCAACACTATGCTTCTGCCGTGGAGGGGTTGGACAAAAGCAGCATGGTGCGTCTGGTATGCTATCCACGGACTCCGTCTTTTCGACAGTAGGGGGGGGCTTCGGCATCCTCCCCGTTCCATCCACCTACCGATCTCCCCTCTCCGGAGACCAAACGCGAAACAACCTCGGCTGCTGACGCTCAAGAAGGGCGAGCGCATCGGGATCAGTAGGTTTCTCCAATCCGTAGCGACCCCGGTCACTGTCGAGAGCGAGGTGGATCAGTCCCCAAGCGCCGGCCTGGCTAAATCGCTTCTGGATCATGTCGGTGATGGCGAAGCGGGTGATCGGAGCGATCCGCTGTCCTTCCATCCTGCGACGCGAGTTGTCCGCGAAGATCTGCTCGACAGCTCGTGCGACCAGGCTGCGAGCGCGCAGCATTTCGTCATCCGAGTTGCGGCGGGAGAGGAACATGTCGAAGGGGTGAGCAGTGACGAGTTCCGGATCGTCGGGATCACCCTGAAGATTCCATGGCGTCCGGTGGATCAGGAACTTCACTGCCTTTCGCGCAGCGTCGTCGGAGACCATTTGATCCAGACCGGCGTAGCTCCAAAAGCGTTCACGTTCGAAGGGATCTCGACATCCGGCGACATAGTCCAGCGCGTCCCGTTCCCACTCCGCAATCGACTGATCGAAATGCGCGGTCAGTTCAGCCCGGATGGCGAACTCGACACGTCGTTTCAAACCCTCCAGAAAAACGCTCGCTGAGGGCCCTTCACTGCTTTCTGGTATCTGGAGACTCAGCTTGCGAAGTTGGGCGCTGGTGAGGCTCCTGGAGGCATCTACGACCCTTTGCGCGACCCAGCCTCGGGCTTGGGCCTGTGGGGAGGCTGACGGGGTTCCAGAGAGCGCTTCCGTGAAGTCAGGACTGTGATCCACCTCGATGGTGATGGGCCGGAGGTGTGCGATCTTAAGGTCCCAGCTGGCGATGCGGAACATGTGGTTGAGGGCTTCCCATGCGACTCGGGATGGGATTTTCGGCGAGAGTGTTTCTCCCGGGCTGATGGTGATCATTGTGGCGTCGCCGGCACCTTTCCAGCGCGGCAACGCTGCTGCTCCAGAAGGTCGCGGAACGGCGCTTCATTCATGCAGGATGGTGTGAGCAGAGCGGACCGCTCAGTCTCCATCACAAGGTCGATCAGCCCCCAGGATCCATGCGCATCAATACGTTCGCGGAGCTGGGCCTCGACGACGACCAAGGGAGCAATACCGTCAACACTCACCTCGTCAGACACCATCGCAGCGGCCAGGCTGGCCTCTATGGCGCGGAGGACCAGGCTGCGAGCGCGGCAACGTCCCTCCGGGTGATGGCGGGCCGCGCGAACTTCTCTAAGCTTACGTGGCTCGGCAACGACGACGTCGCCTTCGGACCAACTCCGGATGCCGATCTCCATGGACTGGAAGACGTATTTGAACCCCCGCTCAAGGTCCTTTGCACCAAGTTGCTGATTGACGCCGAAGTAGGCGCCAACGGAATGACTTTCCTCCCCGGGAAGCGCGGCAATCGCTCGCTCGACGTTGTCGGCCCAGGCGCTGGCGTTCTCGTTGTAACGAGCGTGAAGTTCGTCCCGGACGCGATGCGTGATGAAGGTATTGAGGGCGGCAACCACACGCGCTTTGGTGGCGGGGCATTCGGCCAGGTCTTTGGGCGTGACATCGAACTGCTTCAGATGCCGCGCCTCCAAGGTAGAGGCGATCTCCATAACCCGGAGCGCAACCGCGCCCCGGGCCTTGGATCCGTAATCAAAGCGAGTGGCCTCGTCCAGAAACGTCTGGAACCGGGCGTCGAAATCGAGGTCGAAAGTGACTGGTGAGAGATTGTCTACGGTGATCGTCCAAGGCGTTTCCTTGGTGACGGCGGCGAAGGCTTTCCATGCCGCAGGCATGGAAATGGCGGCCGGCATCCAGGCGCCGACGGAATCGGAAAACATGATTTGGGTGGAGGGATAGAGAAGACTTGTGACCGGCGCTCACGAGGGTCCGGCTGAGGTAGGCATGCAACTGAATACGATGAACATCATACGATGTTTTCGTCTCCGAGTCCATCACCCTGAACAAGCGTGAAGAGCGGAAGATGCCGGAAGCGCGCCGTAGGCGCAGCGGGAGGTATCGCTCCGGTCTTCACGCCTCGCGGCGCCGTAGGCGTCGCTCGTCTTTTCGTTTCTTTATGTTATAGATATAACAATAGTATCTAATATATGTAGTATGTTCTTAAGAACCGCGGGCCTGAGCGCGCGCGATAACATATTTTATCAATAAAGCAAGACGGCCGATGTAGGCATTCTTCCGCATTTCCCGCTCGCTTTTAGGGTGCCATCTCCGGGCCTAAGAGGCGCGCACAACTCCTGCCGGGTTTTGGGGGTGCGGGTGTCATCAAGGCGCGCCCCGTCGTCGCTCCAGAGGCTTCTAGCGGCGTTCGTTCCACGCCCAGATGGGTGGTTTCACTACCCCTCGGTTCCCGGCCACCGCTCTTTCAGTCGTTCAACAGTGGTCCGCCATTTGGGCGTGGTCGGCTTGCAGACGGTGTTCTGGTTTCCGAACAGGCCGATCTCGTTGACGGCTTGCTCCAGCGGGACCGTGTGGATCCAGCGCACCGGCACGAAATACTCGCTGCGCTCCGGGTCGTCTGCGACCGCGCGGTGATAGTCGCCCTCGGTCAGGACATCGAGCGCCGGGCGTTCGCCGTCAGGAGTCTCCAAGCTGAACTCGGCCGCCGGCTGCGGGCGTCCCGTCACCTCCCCCATGCCGACAAAGCCTTGGCCCGGGGACTTCACCCAGATGCGATCACCGACGTTCAGCAGGTTGAGCGTGTTGCTATACCAGGAGCCTCCGCCGGCGCTGATGAAGCCGTAGCGACGGGCTTCCTCCCACGAGCGTCGGTTGTCGCCCAGACCGTAGGAGGCATAGAACTCCCCGTTCCACGGCTCGCTCTCGCGAAGGCCCCGCGCCTTGGGAGCGGCTGCGGCGCTGACCTGGGTGTGGACCGGGTCCAGCAGCCAAGCGCGGCTGAGGAGCTGCTGGTCGCCGTGGTCGAAGACCTGAAAGCACAGCACGTTGATGGCGATGTCGCGCTTGTTCAAATAGGCGACAATCCGCTCGCTGCTGTCGTCAAGAGAGGCGGCGACGATGACGATCTGGTGGCTGTCGTTCAGCGTCTCCTCGTCAAGCGGCTGACCGAACCGCGCCTGGAAATCCGCTGCGAGATCGCGTCCGGGAGCGAAGCGGCGGTAGATGGCGTCGATGTCCTGGGCTTCCAGTTCCTCGACCCAGACAGCGTAGTCGATGGCCTGGGCGACAACCTCGCGCGGTGTGCGATCGCGTTTCAGTTCGATCAGGACGAGGGCCCCGTCGGGTGCCACGGCGAGAAGGTCGATGAAGCCGCCGGACGCAGTGCGCTCCTGCCGACCGATCAGCATCCATTCGTCGGACAGGATCCGGGGGGAGGCGACGATCATTTCCTCAAGGGCCCGTTCACTGGGCAGGCGTCCTTCGACGAGTTGCCGGGGAGTGCCACCGACGGTCCAGATGGCATTACGGATGGGCATCAGCGGGGTCCGACGCTGCTGTGTGGGCCAGCGCTTGCTTCATTAATGCATCCATCAGCCTGCGGCGGATAGTTGCGGCGTTAGCCAGACCAGTTTCGAGCCGATCGCACAGAGCCATGAAATCATCGATCTTGGAGACCACCGCAGTGGCCACGAGCGGGACCGGAACTTCGGCGAGCTTTCCCAGTGTCAGTGTTACGTTTGCCGTGCCGATCATCCTGGACACCAAGAGTTCGTCCTTGAAAGCCGACAGATACTCAAACAAAAATCTCGCGGAGATGACGTTGGGATCACGCGGAAAGATGGCTGCGAGGATAGTGCCGAGGGCAAACTGTCCCTCTTGGTAGTGAAGTCGCTGAAGGCTGGCCTTCCCGTGCCCCGCAGACGACACCAATGGGACGATCGCCGCTTGCCCGTCGAAATCGAAATGATCGCATGATTGGCGATGTTCGGCTGTGACCACGAGGGGGTGAGGGCCCGGCAATGCCGCCTGGATGCCGGTTCGCCCTTTCTCAATCCGGGCAACAGCACCCAAGCGGACAAAGCGCTCTGGCATACCGAGCGAGGCTGGAAGGTCTTCCGCAGCAACTGACCATTGGTCCGCTTTTGCCCCGGGGGCTTCGCGCATCGAGGTTACAAGGGCTTGGAAATCGGCGTCCTCCACTCCGCCACCCAACTTGCCGCCGACTGCCAGACCGACAGCAAGTCGGCGTAACCCCCGGATCGACTCAGGGCCGTCACCGTTGAGGCCGACGATTTGGTCAACTTGTTCGGGGCTCATTGTGCCATTGCCTCGGTCAAGATTGCCTTCAACTGGCGCCGCGTCTGCGTAACTTCGGCCTCTGCTGCCGCTAGTAGAGCGAATAAATCTTTTGGATCATCATGGTCGTCGACAGCGGCGTGGGGGTTTTTGATATCGAGATTGTAGCCGCGCGCTTTGACTTCCTCCGCGCTAACCCGCCACGCCTGCGGTGTTTCTTGGCGTCCTTGCCGATCAGCCCCTCCCCACCAGTCGATACAGCCCTGAAGATGCTCCACCCGGATCGGCTTGGTCATCGAATAGGCTTTCTGACCCGCCGGCACTTGGTGCTCATAGAACCAGATGTCCCGGGTCGGTTCACCCTTCTCGAAGAACAGCAAGTTGGTGCCGATTGAGGCATAGGGACGGAAGACGCTGTTGGGCAGGCGGACGATGGTGTGCAGGTTGCACTCCTCCATCAGCGCCTCCTTCAGCCGCGTTTTCACCCCCTCGCCGAACAGTGAGCCGTCGGGCAGGACCACGGCGGCGCGCCCGGCCGGTTTCAGCAGGCGGATGATCAGGGCGAGGAACAGGTCGGCAGTTTCGCGAGTCTGGAAATGCTTGGGAAAGTTGCTCTCGATCCCGTCCTCTTCCTTTCCGCCGAACGGGGGGTTGGTCAGGACGATGTCTACACGGTCTGACTGGCCATAGCTGATGTAGGGCCGCGCCAAGGTGTTGTCGTGGCGGATGAAGCTGGGATCCTCGACGCTGTGCAGCAGCATGTTGGTAGTTGCCAGCATGTGCGGCAGGGGCTTCTTCTCGACCGCCCGCAGCGCGCCCTGCATTTCCTGCTCGTCCTCGGGCCGCTTCACATAGCGATCGCGCATGTGCCGGATCGAGCAGGTCAGGAAGCCGCCGGTGCCGCAGGCCGGGTCGAACAGGATTTCGCCGGGCTTGGGGTCGATGCGGTCCACCATGAAGGCGGTCACGGCGCGGGGGGTGTAATACTCCCCGGAGTTGCCGGCGTTCTGGAGGTCGTTCAGCAGCTGTTCGTAGACGTCGCCGAAATGCTGGCGTTCGGCCAGGTCGTTGAAATCGACCTCGTTGATCTTGTTGACCACCTGCCGCAGCAGCTGACCCGACTTCATGTAGTTGTAGGCATCCTCGAACACGCCCCGGACCACGCGGGCACGATCTCCCGGCTGGCCGCTGAGCGGCAGGCCCTTCAGCTTCGGGAACAGGGTGTCGTTGACGAAGTCGATCAGCGCCTCGCCGGTCATTCCCTCAGGGTCGGCGGCCCAAGCGGACCAGCGCAGGTGATCGGGGATGGGCGAGCTGTAGTCGTCGCGGAGCAGCTCCAGTTCCTGGTCCTGGTCGTCGATGATCTTGAGGAAGAACATCCAGCAGAGCTGACCCACCCGCTGCGCGTCGCCGTCGACGCCGACATCCTTGCGCATGATGTCCTGGATGGATTTGACGAGGGTGCGGACTGACATGAACTAGGCGGACTTCCCATAAAGTTCGGACTGAAGGTCGTGGACGGCGCGTTCATAGCCCGGTCGCCCGCCGAACGCTTTCACCAACTGCAAGGCCGTTCCCATCCGGTCGAAGGGGGCGATCTTCAGCATCTGGACATCGTCCAGGTTCAGCAGTCCCTCGTCTTCGTATTTGGTCAGGAGGGCTTCCAGCACCGCGCGCGCTTGCGGTCCGTATCGCGTGAACACATCACGTTTGCGGACGCTGTCAGCGCGCTCCTGGCGCGTCAGGGCGGGTTGATCGAAGGCGACGTGGCAGATCAGGTCGAAGGGGTCGAGGTTCTTGCCGGCGAGGTCGCTCAACACCTCAAGGGGAAGTCCTTCGTCGGCCAGTTCGTCGATGATCGCCTGCTTGCGGTCGACCTCGTTCCAGCGCCGCAGGAAGGCGTCGAGCGACACGTATCGTTTGCGAAGTGTGTTGCGGGTGAAGTCGCGCAGGCTCTCGGTGACCAGCTTGCCGTTGGCGTCGAGATACTCGATCCGTTCGGAGATTACCGACACGGCGATCCCGTCGACATAGACCTTCTTCTGCTTCTCGCCGAAGCCGTCCTGGAGCGTGATGTCGGCCCTGTCGACAATTGTCTCATCCGGTCCCGGAACCGAGGGAACGGCGTCGCCTCCGTCTTCGCTGATGAGCACATCGTCGGGGGGCGTTATCGGATCAAACTCCCCCGGCTCATAGATATGGACTGGCTCGCCATCGAAATCCGGGTCAGCGAAGTGATTGGTCGCGCCCCGGAAATCCATCAGGGTGAAATAGTATTTGCGGGTGTCCTCGTGGACCCGGGTGCCCCGACCAACGATTTGCTTAAACTCGGTCATGGAACCCACCGCACGGTCCAGCACGATCAGCCGGCAGGTCTGGGCATCCACCCCCGTCGAGAGCAGGCGCGAGGTCGTGACGAGGACCGGGTAGCGTGACTCCGGATCGATGAAGTTGCCTAGCTGGGCCTGGCCTTCGGTGTCGCTGCCGGTGATGCGCATGACGTATTTAGCGTTCTGGTCGACCAGGTCCGTGTTCTCGTTGATGAGAGCCCGACGCATGCGATCGGCGTGCTCTTCGTCGACACAGAAGAGCATGGTCTTCTGGAACCGGTCACCGCTTTCCTTGAGGAACTCCGTGACCCGGCACGCGACCAGTTTGGTGCGCTCATCCAGCACCAGGGTGCGGTCGAAGTCCTTGGTGTTGTAGATGCGGTCTTCGATCTCCTCACCGTCGCGATCGGTCGCGCCCTGCTCCGGGCGGTAGCCTTCGACGTCCCGGTCGATGTGGACCTTGATGACCTTGTAGGGGGCGAGGAAGCCGTCGCTGATCCCCTGCTTCAGGGAGTAGGTGTAGACCGGCTCGCCGAAGTAGGCGCTGTTCGAGGCGTATTCGGTTTCCTTGGGCGTTGCGGTCAGGCCGATCTGGGTCGCCGAGGAGAAGTGGTCGAGGATTTCCCGCCACGCAGCGTCAGCGGCCGCGCTGCCGCGATGGCACTCGTCCACCACGATGAGGTCGAAGAAGTCGGGCGAGAACTCCCGGTAGAGCTTCTTCGCATCCTCGGGACCGGTGATCGCCTGGTAGAGGCCAAGGTAGATTTCATAGGCGGTGTCGATGCGCCGTTTGCGGTCCAGCGCCAGCGGCACATCGACTTCTGTGCCGTCCGCTCGCTCGATGGTCTTCGACTTGGTCGACAGCTTCGCCATGGCCGGTCCGAAGGGCCGGAAGTCGTTCACCATCGTCTGGTCGACGAGGATATTGCGGTCAGCGAGAAACAGGATCCGCTTCTTCCGCTTCGCCTTCCACAGCCGCCAGATGATCTGGAAAGCGGTGTAGGTCTTGCCCGTGCCCGTCGCCATCACGAGCAGGACGCGGTCCTTGCCCTTGGCTATGGCCTCGATCGCCGCGTTCACCGCATTGACCTGATAATATCGCGGCGCCTTGCCGCTGCCGTCGTCGAAATAGTCCTGGAGCACCACCTGCTCGGCTTCGGGTGTCAGGTTCTTCCAGGCCGAATAGCGCGCCCAAAGGTCCGCAGGAGAGGGGAAGTCGGCGAGCGAAAGGGTCGTTTCCCGTTCGGCACTGACACCGGTCCGGTCATGATAGACGAAGCCGTCGCCGTTCGACGAGAAGACGTAGGGAATGTCCAAGGTCTCGGCATAGGCCAGCGCCTGCTGGATGCCGTCACCAACGCTGTGCTTGTTGTCCTTCGCCTCGATCAGCGCGATCGGCAGGTTCGGCTTGTAATAGAGAACGTAGTCCGCGCGCTTGGCCTTGCCCCGGGTGACCAGCTTGCCGCGCACGATGATGCGGCCCTTGGTGAAGCTGACCTCTTCGCGGATTTGAGTCAGGAGGTCCCACCCCGCACCGGTGAGGGCCGGGGTGATGAACTTCGAGCAGATGTCGCGCTCACTCATCGAGGAGCGCGTCATTGCAACGCAAAGCGCAAAGCCAATGTCATTCAGCGCTCCCCTTTCAACTGCCACAACAGAGCAAGATCAACGGTGCGCCGCAAGGACAGCTGAGTGTCGCTTGGGCTGAGCCATCGAGTGAAGGAATCATCGCGGCTCAGCCAGTCACTGCGAATGCCCGATAAACAGTCGCACGGCCAATCCCCAGCTGGGTCGCAATAGCCGTCGCACCCATCCCAGACGCCCGTAAACGGATGATTTCTGAGGGGTCGATTGATTTGGGCCGGCCTCTGTATCGACCCTCTGCTTTCGCCTTCTGGATGCCCTCCATCTGGCGTTCTCGGCGCAGGTCAGCCTCGAACTCCGCGACAGCCGCCAGCATGTTTAGCATCAGGCGACCGCCCGATGTGGTGGTGTCGATGGCACCTTGCTGGATCGCCTTGAACTCAACCCCTTTTGCCATCAGTCGATCGACGACGTCCCGGAGGTCAGACATAGATCGAGCCAGACGGTCGAGCCGGGTGACAACGAAAGTATCTCCCTCTCGGACGTAGTCGAGGGCCGCTGCCAACTGGACGCGACCCTGTTGGCTTGTGCCGCTGACCTTCTCCTCGAAAAGCTTGGTGCAGCCGGCGTCCCTGAGTTGGGCGGCCTGGATCTCCAGTGACTGACCCGTCGAGCTGACCCGTCCGTATCCGATGATCGCCAAGCGCGTCTCCTGTCTCATTTGGTCCTAGACCAATACAGCAGACTGTCTCGGAAGTCGGGCTTTAACCCAAACGGGACACACTTTCCCGTCTCACGGCTACGTCTCGCCGGGTATACCTCTTTGAGTCAGCTCGTTGCGCTCTCACGAATGTCGATCCCCCGGTAGACGATTTGCTCGTCACCGAAGATCGTCTCGGGCTTAACGTCCAGTTCGGTTATGAACGCTGCCCAGAGGTCTTGGGTAAGAAGGATCATGTCCTCTCCCTGGGCGATGGCAGCGTCGACGGCATCATCAACTGCGGCGAAAACTTCCGACGGGGGTTCGGGATCTAGGGTCGGGGTCGGCGGCACGTCCAAGTCGGGACAGGGAATGAGGGCGTCAACAGCAACGGCAAAGGCTTTCAAGCTTGGGGGAGAAGCCAATGTGTGACCGGGCTGCCAAGGATGACCACCGCCGCGACTGAAATAGTAGACTTTCCCCGCCCTGACTGCCCAAACCCGGCGCTGCTGCTTGTTGGCGGTCTCGTAGCACTTTCCGACCGCAATCTGACTGATCTGAATGGGCATCGGCTTCCCTCCCGTTTTGTGTTTCATCCGCCAATCGGCGGCTGCTGGCAAGGGATCGGCAGCAGCTCAGTAGCAGGTCTGGCTTCGCGCACCGACACATGCGAACAATCTCAAAAGAGCCGGGGCCATAGATGGAAGACGATGTCATTGAGCAGCTGGACAAGCTGCTGGGGTCCACTTCGGTTTCTTGGCTGTTCGGCGCAGGCGTCAGCAAAAATGCTGGCGTCCCTTTGATGGGACCTCTCACGGACCGAGTGATCGAGATTGCCTCTGAGGGTCACCGACCACTGTTGGAGGGGATACTGGCGGCGCTCCCGACTGGAGCGCACATCGAACACATCCTGAGCCACCTTGCAGACCACATCGCCATCGCCGAACGCTCGAGAGATCGATCGGTCATGTTACTCGGCATGGTCCGGACGGTGGCAGAGCTTTGCACCCTCTATGACGCTACCCTGCAATCGATAGCAAAGACCGTCAGATGGGGCTATAAGCCCGCCACTCACGATTTGCCCGAGGTTGTTGGCGACATCGGCCAACCGATTATCGCCATTGATGAACACCTTCGGTTTGCGAACGCGCTGTTTTACAGATCTCAAGCAGGTGTCATCGAACGTCGGCGACCGGTGCACATTTTCACTACCAACTACGACACGTTAGTCGAGGATGGCCTCGGACTTGCCTGCGTTTCCTATTGGGATGGGTTCACGGGCGGCGCGGTGGCATACAGGAGTCATCGTTTCGGCTCCAACCAGATCCCTACTGACTGCCGAGCATATGTCGTGAAGCTGCACGGATCGGTGGACTGGCACGTCGACGAGAGCGGCAAGGTCTGGCGAGTTCGGGATGGCGATAGCTATCCGCAAGCCGCCAAGAGAGTGCTGATCTATCCTCAGTCGTCAAAATATCTCGCGACTCAACGAGATCCGTTCGCAGCACAGTTTGAGCTGTTTCGTCGCCAGATCGGATCGAGCGGCGGGCATGTGCTTGTGACATGCGGTTACTCTTTTGGAGACGAGCACATCAACGACGAGATTCAGGCGTCGATGGCGCGCGCGGAAAACGATACCGCGCTGATCGCTCTAGTCCGGGAAGGCGACGGCCTCCCAGCGTGCTTAGATGAATGGCGCGCGGGATCCCGTGGGCGAAATATTTACGTCGTGACCGAGAGGGGCATCTACGTCGGTTCTGAAGGGCCATTTCACCCGCCCACCGAAGGAGGTGAACACAACTGGTGGACATTCGGCGGTCTTGCGACAGCGTTGGCCGACGGACTTGCGGAGGCGTCGAAATGACAGCGTTCTCACCAGTTGCCGAACTCAAGATAGGCCATGTTGTAGAGGTGTCGGGGACCACCGCTCGTGTTGAGTTGTCCGGCGACGTGGCCGAACTCAATCGGACACATTCGGGTCGCGTCTACGACATCGGTCAGATCGGGAGCGTCGTCAAAATACACTTCGGCAGGCGTTTGATATTCGGTTTCGTCACGCTTCTTAGGATGAGGTCCGAAGAACTCGCCGAGAGTGGAAAACCCATTCCCCCTGACGCAGATCAACGGGTGATGGAGATAGACCTCTTCGCTGAGGGGGTTTGGAGTTCAGCTGGTAAGACGCTCGCCTTTCAGCGGGGCATATCGACTTATCCGCTGCCAAGGCAAAGCGTCTACATACTCACACGGGAAGAAACGTCGCTCCTATACGAAGCGGCAGAAACCAAAATCGAAGCTGGAACGTGTAACCCACTCGTCAGCTTTGCCCGATATGTGGGATCTGATGCGGCGGTCTGTCGTGCGAACATAGACAGAATGTTCGCGACACACTGCGCCGTCCTCGGGTCCACGGGTTCTGGAAAATCCGGTGCAGTGGCGGCCTTGCTTCATAGTGTGCTCGAACATACGCCGCGCCAGGAGACACGGTTCAACCCCCGGATCACCATCATCGATCCTCATGGCGAATACAGCAGCGCGTTTGGGGCGTCATGCACGACCTATCGCGCATACGATTCGCTCGGCGGGGACCGAGATCCGGGACAGCGGGTCAAGTTGCCCTACTGGTTGATGTCCGCCGACGAGTTTCGACACTTGTTAATAGGGAAGACCGAGTTCGAGGCCACTTCTCAGAACAACATCGTCTACAAGGCCCTGACGCACGCGCGCTTGGTAGGTGCAAATCTGGCCTCACCCACCTTTGCTTCTTATGGAGAAGACGATCTGGCGGACGGTTTGGCGCTGGACGACTCGCGACCCGCCCCAGGCGTCGATCCCGACCAACTTGTTCAGTTTGATCGGGACAAGCCGCGACCGTTTTCACTCACTGAGTTCGCCAACCATATTGAGTTTGCCCAAGGGGCAAGGGTGGTGGGGGGCAAAAACCAGAAACTCTCAGAAACGGACTTCACGAAGAACGGGTTCAAGTCGGTTCTGGATAAGTTGCGCGTGCTGCGCCGGGATCCTCGCATCGCATTCCTGATGTCGGAACATGGAGCAGATAGCCCGACCCTCGCACAGGTGATTGCCCAGTTCGTAGGCGACTCGGGCGAGGTCTCCACGAGCCTTCGGATCATCGACATATCGGGCCTGCCCAACGAAGTCGCAGGCCCCTTAACTGCGATGCTGGCGCGCCTGCTTTTCCTCTACAAAATCCACCAGACTGCTGATGAGCGAAAGGCTGACCCGCTCTTACTGGTTTGCGAGGAAGCTCATCGCTACGTGCCAGATCGAGGCGAGGCAGAATACGCGGTGGCGCAAGCCGCAATCCGGAGGATCGCTCGGGAAGGTAGAAAATATGGTCTGGGCCTGATGTTAGTCAGCCAACGACCATCAGACATTGAGAGCACTGTAATCGCACAATGTGGGACTTGGCTCGTCCTACGCCTCACGAACTCAGCCGATCAGCAGCACGTTGCGCGATTCCTACCTGACGGCCTCAGCGGCATGGTCAGGGCTTTGCCATCTCTGGGCCAGCAAGAAGCACTGTTTGTGGGGGAAGGAGCAGCGCTCCCGGCACGCATCCGCATCCGAAATCTCGAAAAGGCTCAGCTACCGCAGTCCGGCAGCGTTGCCTTCGCCGAAGGCTGGGAGACGCCTCGCAAAACAACCGATCAAATCGGCCCGGTCGTTGCAAGGATGGTGTAATCGCCGCACAGGCAACCAGCGGTGGATCTATAACTCATGCCTTGGTCGGCAGCGCCACTAAAAGGTGGCTCAGATCGACCCCCTCAAAAGCGACGAGCTCAAGCTCTCGAGACAGCATGCGTAGCTGAGCCGTTCGCTTCGTCAGATCGTCGGGAATGTTCTGGGTATATATCTGCACGCTGCTCTTGAGGTCGCGGCCAGTCAGGCGACGGCGAACCTCATCCGAGCCGATCATGGCCGCCGCTTCTTGCTCGAATGTATTTCGGAAACATTTGATCGAGCCGCCATTTTCCCGGGCGTCCGCGTCTGCCAGGATCGTGCGGTTGAGCTGGCGCATGATGGGGCTATTCGACAGCGCCTTCTTTTGCCGTGTTCCGGTGACCGACTCATTAAAATACTGCTGAACGGCCAGAGAGAAGAACTGACCTTCAGGCCGAGCGAGTTGGGCATTGGCGAAATCCAGAAAGCCCATTTCGATCAGCTTGGAGTGAACCGGCACCATCCGCTTTGACTGGGGGTTCTTCAGCCTGCGTGTCGTGTTCGCCCGTATGAGGAAGTGGGGAAACTCGTGGTCCACGACGACATCGTCGACCTGAAGGCCCACGATCTCGGATGATCTCGCTCCCGTAAACAGCAACGTGAGCGGGATCCAGAACCTGTCGTCGCGAACGAGCACCGGCCCGGGCTTTTGGAGTCCTTTGGGCAGGATCCCTTCGCTGCATCCTGCGAAGAGGGGCTGACTGAAGATTCGGTTCAGCTCCTCTGTTGTGAAGGCCCGCCCAGTATCCTCCTCCGGCGGGACAATCGCGCGAACTCCGGCACCAGTGGCGGCGTCGATGTCTGCTCGACGTTCTGCGAAGTCCAAGACCGTTCTCAGTCCTGACAGGTGCTTGTTGACCGTTTTCGGACTCAATGTGTCGGCTACCAGTTCGCCGGATGCGAGCGCCTGGATCTGCTGCTTGCCCGAGAGGCTTCGCCACTTGCCGGGTATTGCGTTGATGTCCGGCAGCTTCAGCAGGTCATCGTGGAAGGTCCAAACGTGCCGCTTGGTGATTGAGCCGATGGGCAGGTCTCCCACCAGTTCGCCAAACAGCCGGACGGCTCTGTCCTTCCCGGACAGCATGCGTTCGCCCTTCGGCGACTTCGTCTGAAGCTGCGCGGGCATATAAATCTGCCTGAAATACTCGCTCAGCGGCAGAGCAGAGTTACCGTCGGGGTCGGTGTATAGCGGCATGGGCGAGCGCCCACTTCTCGCTGTGGGCAGGGAAGAAGGCGGTCTGCCGGAGGCTATGTCGTTGATCGCGATCTGGGCTTCGACAAGCTTGGATGCACAGCGGTCCACCACAGCTACGAAGGCAGGCGAGTCGTCGGGCAGCTTGCCTATTGATGAATAGTATTTTTCTGCCGCCCAGCTCGCGACGGCGCGCCGTTCGGCCGGGTCCTCCGACAGAAGCGCGCCTGCCCAGGTGTTGCGTGCCTGCGACGAGCGTTCGCGGCTCGCCTCCGCTTGATGCGGCAAACCCATTTTCAGCGCGTCTCGCGCCTGAATGGTCTTCTCACCTTCCCACTGCCGCAGTTCGTTATCGAACAAGGACGCGAGGTAGCCCTCCAGGTCGGGTGCAGCCTGCGCCGCTCGGACCGCCGCGATGTCCGAGCGGAACTTCGTCCTCAGCGCGTCCGCCTTGGCGTTGGCGAGCCGGACATCGGAGGTCCCCAACGAACGGAACAAGTAGGCTTTCGCCCCACTTCCCGTCTTCCCGAAAGCGGGAGCAACGTCCGCATCCAAGGGAAAGCGCAGTTCGAGCATACCCCCCGACCGCCGCTGGACGTATTGGCCCAGCTTCTCGTTTCCGGGTTCCCGTTTCCGTCCCAACGCGCACCACACTCAGCAAAAAAGCAACACGATTTACAACGCCAATCGCAACCGTCAAGTTCGTAACTATCCGTTCGGTATAAGTTTTTTCGTATTCAGTCGGTTGTAGCCGCGTTGCAGTCACGGTTGATCTCATCGTTCCGGGCGCGCCATTTTCTCTTTCATGGCCATAGGTATGGGCGGCGACCGGTTGCGTCGTTCGCCGCATCGGGGCGATAGAGCGGCATGACCGACGCTTCAGACATGACCTACGCCCGTTATCTGGGACTGGACCGGCTGTTGTCGGCCCAGCACCCGGTCAGCGACGAGCACGACGAGATGCTGTTCGTCGTCATCCACCAGACCAAGGAGCTTTGGCTCAAACAGATCCTGCACGAGGTGGCCCTGGCCCAGGCCCTGGTGCGGGCGGGGGATCTCGCAGCCTCCTACAAGTCTCTGGCGCGGGTCAGCCGCATCCAGGCGGTGATGACCCAGAGCTGGGACATCCTGGCCACCATGACCCCGGCGGACTATCTGCGCTTCCGCGCCGTGCTGGGGACCAGTTCGGGCTTCCAGAGCGACCAGTTCCGGCGGTTCGAGGCCATGCTGGGCCTCAAGGACGCCCGGTTCCTGAAATTTCAGGAGGACCGGCCCGAGGCCCATGCGGCGCTTCAGTCCGCGATCGATGCGCCCAGCCTCTATGACGACGCCCTGCATCAGATGGCCCTGGCCGGCCTGCCGGTGCCGGCCGAGGTGCTGGCGCGCGACGTCAGCCAGCCCTGGCGGCCCTCCCCCGGGGTCGAGGCGGCCTGGCTGGAGGTGTACCGCGACACCGAGCGCTGGTGGACCTTCTATCAGCTGGCCGAGAAGCTGGTCGATCTGGACGACGCCCTGCTGACCTGGCGGCACAAACATGTGGTGACCATCGAACGGATCATCGGCCGCCGCCCCGGCACGGGCGGCACCGAGGGCGCCGCCTATCTGATGACGACACTGGAGAAGCGCTGCTTCCCGGAACTGTGGTCGCTTCGCACGAAGCTTTGATTTCACGGTCCCGATCTTGCCGCAACCTCCGGTCAGCGTGGCCGTTCAGAGGGGCGTAGATACGGAGAAGTCCCATGCCCGACGACCACGGCGGCATCATCGATACATCGGCTCCAGAGACGTCGGACGACGTCGCGTCGAACCGCAGCGCCAACAGGCATGATATCCATGTGCTGAACGGTCTGCTCGTCGCCACGACCGACAGCGCCGAACGGTTGGCCCGGGTCACCGGCGACAGTGAAAGCCAGGGCCATCGCGATCTCTTCGCCGGTCTCGCGGACGAGCGCCGGGAGATGGTGCGGACTCTGGAGACGACAATCGTCGGCCTCGGCGGCCAGCCCGACAGCGGCGGCTCCATCCTGGCCAAGACCCAGAGGGCGGTGATGGATGTGCGCCACGCCCTGCTCGGCGACGAGGCCAGTCTCGCTCACGCAGCCGACGACGGCGAGGCGGCTCTGGACCGGAAGTATGAGGCGGCCCTGGCCGATCCGAAGCTGGCGGCGACGACGCGCGAAATCATCCGCCGTCTCCACGCCAGCCTCCATACCGAGCGTGAGGACGTACATGCCCTCAGACGCAGTCTGGACAGTCAGAGGGACGCGGATTCACCGCTGTTCCCCAGTTGATCCAAACCCGAAAATAAAAAGGCCCCGGTGTCGTCACCGGGGCCTTTCGCCGTCTGGAAGCCGTATGGCTTAACCTTCGTCAGCCGGAGTCTCGGCGGTTCCGGTGACCGGAACCACGGCGCCCTTGGCCGGACGAACGGTCTGGCGCTCGGCGATCCGGGCCGACTTGCCGCGACGGTCGCGCAGATAATAGAGCTTGGCGCGCCGGACGACGCCGCGACGCTTGACCTCGATGGACTCGATGTTCGGCGACAGGATGGGGAATTTGCGTTCGACGCCTTCGCCGAAGCTGATCTTGCGGACGGTGAAGGTCTCGTTGACGCTGCCGCCGTCACGGGCGATGCAGACGCCTTCAAAGGCCTGAACGCGCTCGCGCTCGCCTTCCTTGATCTTCACCATGACGCGCAGGGTGTCGCCGGGCTGGAAATTCGGGATGTCGCGGACCGCGATCAACCGGGCTTTTTCTTCGGCTTCAAGCGTCTGAAGGATGTTGGCCATGTCTCTATTCTCCTCGGGCTTTGGCGCCCTTTAGCTGTGATTTGGCGGGATCAGATCCCGCAGTCTGGTTTGCGAGATGCGCCGCCCAGAGGTCCGGACGCCGTTCCCGCGTGGTCTCTTCCCTCTGGCTTTCCCGCCATTGAGCGATCTTCTTGTGATCGCCCGACAGGAGCACCTCGGGTATCTCGAGCCCCTCGAACGTCCGCGGTCGCGTGTACTGCGGATGCTCCAGAAGCCCGTCCTCGAAACTCTCGGACGACAGGCTCATCGCCTGGCCCAGAACGCCGGGGATCAGTCGTACGCACGCCTCGATCGCCACCATGGCCGCCGCCTCGCCGCCGGCGAGCACCGCGTCCCCGACGGAGACCTCCTCGAACCCCCGGGCGTCGAGCACCCGCTGGTCCACCCCCTCAAAACGGCCGCACAGCACGACGATGCCGTCCGCCTTGGCCCATTCCTTCACCCGCGCCTGGGTCAGGGGCCGACCCCGTGCGCTCATGTACAAAAGCGGCCGGGGCGGGCCGGAAAGGCTGTCGAGAGCCCGGGCCACCACGTCCGCCTTCAGCACCTGTCCCGGGCCGCCGCCCGCAGGGGTGTCGTCCAGGAAGCCGCGCGTATCTGTGGAAAAGGCCCGAATGTCAACCGTATCAAGGCTCCACAGGCCCTTCTCGCGCCAGGCCGTGCCGATCAGCGAGACGCCGAGCGGCCCCGGAAAGGCCTCCGGAAACATGGTCAGGACGGTTGCGGTGAAGGGCATAACTCACCAGCCAGCCGGCTTGGTGATAGCGCCTACGGCATCGTGCAACACGGCAGGGAATTGCGACGACGCCAGCAGGTGCGGCCGAATATCGCGTTTGAAATTCACCAGTCTCTTTAATTCCGCGCTGCCTTGCGGGCGGGGCGGGATCAGGCCGACGACGATACCACCGTCCGTCTGGGCCATCTTGATCGGGGTCAAGAGATCGGAGTCATTTGAAACTACCACTGCGCTGGGAATGACGCCTTTCAAGGCGTCACGAAGCAAATGGACCGCCAGATTGACATCGGATCCCTTCTCTTCGGTTTTGTGCACCCATTCCATCATGATCGCGCCACCCGGCCTGCGCCTTACAACCAGCTTTCCGCCCTGCCGCAGAGGACGGCCTGTCGCATCGCACTCCAGAACCGGTGCCCGAACGGGCGAAGCCAGGAACGTCCCGAAATGCACATGGACGCGTGGCAAAGTCGCCAACGCTCTCAGATAGGTTGCCTGTCGAACTGCGACATCGGGATCACTTGGCCGAGGGTCCACGCGCGCCGTGAAATAGTGAATGGCCTCGACTTGGTTTCTAGGAAGAACCTGATCGAACAACGCCTCGAGATTCAGCCACTTATGTGGCGTACCCTTCAGGCAGCCATAGTAGAGGTTGAAACCGTCGACGTAGACATTCGTCCGCATTCGCTTGCCAGAAAATGCAACGGCGGACCCTTGCAGGCCCGCCGTGCGTCCGGTCGCCGAAGCAGCCGGAGGGGTGATCGCCGCATAAATGCGGCCGATTGCACAAAGGTCAATGGCTCGTCGGAAAATTCGATGTCGTGAGTCTTTCTCGCAACATCGTTCTCGACACACTCCTGTACCTTTAAAACCCTATTCCAGCGTCCCGCCGCCTGCCGCGATCCAGGCGACGACCTGATCCTCCAGCACGTCCAGCGGCACCGATCCGGCACCCAGCACGACGGCGTGGTAGTCCTTGATGTCGAACCGGTCGCCGAGCGCCGCCTCGGCGCGGGCGCGGAGTTCGTCGATCTTCAGCTCCCCGATCTTGTAGCTGGTGGCCTGGCCGGGATTGGTGATGTAGCGCTCGACCTCCTTGACCATGTCGCGCTCGCTGAGCAGCGAGTTCTGCCGGAAATAGGCGATGGCGTCCTCGCGGCTCCAGCGTTTGGCGTGCAGGCCCGTGTCGGTGACCAGACGCACCGCCCGCCACAGCTCGGTCGAGAGCCGGCCGAAGTCGGAATAGGGGTCCTGATAGAAGCCCATCTCCTTGCCCAGCTGTTCCGCATACAGCCCCCAGCCCTCGGCATAGGCGCCGTAGCCGCCGAAGCGGCGGAAACGCGGCAGGCCCTCGATCTCCTGGGCCCAGGCGATCTGGAAATGGTGGCCCGGCGCGCCCTCATGATAGCTGATGCCCTCGATCTGGGGCTTCAGCACCTGGGTCATGTCCGACAGGTTGACGTAGTAGATGCCGGGCCGCGACCCGTCGGGCGCCGGCGAGTTGTAGAAGGCGATCGAGGCCGTCGCCTCGCGGAACGGCTCGACGGCGCGAACCTCCAGCGCGGCCTTTGGCAGGTTGGAGAACCACTGCGGCGCCACCGCCATGACCTGGGCGATGAAGCCGCGGGCGTCGGTCAGATACTGTTCCTTGCCTTCAGGCGTATTCGGGTACTGGAATCGCGGATCGGTCTTCAGGAAGACGAAGAACTCCTGCAGCGAGCCGGTGAAGCCGACCTGTCCCTTGATCAGCTCCATCTCGGCCTGGATGCGCGCCACCTCGTCGAGGCCGATCTGGTGGATCTGGTCGGCGGTCAGGTCGGTCGTGGTCGAGAGCTGGAGCCGGGCGTTGTAGTAGGCCTCGCCCTCGGGCAGCCGCCAGACGCCGCCGTCGCTGTCGGCCAGAGGCTGAACCTCGGCCAGGGCGGTCAGCACCCCGTCGAAACCGCGCTTGAACGGGCCGGTCAGGGCGGCGCGGCCCGAGGCCAGCAGTCGGTCCTTCGTCGCCTGATCCGCATCCAGCGCGCCCACCTTTTTCTGGAAATCGGCCCAGACCGGATTGTCGGCCCCGTCGTCGAACGGGGCGCCCGTGATGACCGCGCGGGTGTTGTCGATCGAGGGCTGGAACACGAAGCGGGGCGAGACCACCCCCGCCTCGGCCCGGGCCCTCAGGGTCGCAGCCACCTGACCCATTTGGCGTTCGGCCTCCGTCAGGCGCGCCACATAGGCCTCGGCGTCCGACACGCTGGAGACGCGGTGGTTGTTGATCATGAAGACCGGCAGGGAGGTCGTCGGATTGCCGTTGGCCGCGAACTGGAAGCCCCAGTCCCGCCACCGGTTCGACAACCGCGCCTGATCGACCCCGTATTCGAACAGCCGCCAGGACAGTTTCGCCTGCGGCCCCAGCCTGGCCGGGTCGAAGCCGGCCTTCATTTCGGCCAGTTGCGCCTCCTGCAAGGCCAGGCTTCGGGCGGCGGCGGCGTCGGACACGTCGTCCAGCCTGTCATAGTCGGTCTTCAGCCCCAGGGACGTCATCTGCTGCGGGCTGAGGGCGATCCGGGCCTGGAAGGCGCGTTCGAAGAAGGCGTCGAGCCGGGCGTCCTCGGTCTCTGCCGGCGCGGCGGTCGCGGGCGGTGCGGCGGTCCGGGCCGAGACCGGCAGGGCGACGGCGCCGAGCGCCAGAAGGGCGACGGACGAGATCAGGAAACGGCGCATGGGACCCCACTACGAAAACAGGGGCGCACCTTTCCCCGGCCACCGGCCCCGCGCAAGGCGAAAGGCCGCGGCCTATCCGCCGCGCAGCTGGGTGATGGTCCGCCCGGGGGCGATGTCCTCGGCCGAGGTGATCAGGTGGACGATGGCCGGAACGCCGTCCTCGTTCGCCGCCCGTCGGGCCGAGGCCAGGGCGGCGGGGAAGTCCTCCGTCCGCTCGCAGCGCACGCCAAAGGCGCCGAAGGCCTCGGCGTATTTGACGAAATCGGGGTTCTTCAGGTCGGTGCCGACCACCCGACCCGGATACTCCCGCTCCTGATGCATGCGGATGGTGCCATAGGCGCCGTTGTCGACAATGACCGTCACCGTGGCCAGACCGTACTGGACGGCGGTGGCCAGCTCCTGCCCGGTCATCAGATATTCGCCGTCGCCGGCGATGCAGATGACCTCCCGGTCGGGATGGAGGGCCTTGGCGGCCACGGCGGCGGGATAGCCATAGCCCATGGCGCCCGAGGTGGGGGCCAGCTGGGTGCGGCAGGCGCGGTGGCGATAGAAGCGGTGCAGCCAGGCGGCGAAATTGCCCGCGCCATTGGTCACCACCGCATCGGCCGGCAGGGCCTCGGCCAGATGGGCCATGCAGACCCCCATATTGACGGCGCCCGTGACCTCGCCGGGGGTGGAGAAGGCCAGCCAGTCAGCATGACCCTGTACGGCCTCTTCGGTCCATGTCCGGCCGGGCGCGAGGGTGGACAGGGCGAGAGCCGCCAGACTGTTGTCCGCACAGGCGCTGGCCAGGGTCGGCCAGACCCGCCCCAGTTCCTCGGGCCCCGGATGGATGTGGATCAGGGTCCGGGCGGTGTGCGCCCGGTCGAACAGGGTATAGCCCTGGGTCGGGTTCTCGCCGAGCCGGGCCCCGATGGCGATCACCAGATCCGCGTCGCGCGCCCTCTGGATCAGCTTCGGATTGCAGCCCAGGCCCAGGTCGCCGACATAGTTGGGGCGGTCATTCGACAGGATGTCCTTGCGCCGGAACGACAGGCTGACCGGCAGGCCCAGACGCTCGGCCCAGTCGCCGATGGCCGCCGCCGCCCCCTCCGTCCAGCCCGAACCGCCCAGCACCAGCAACGGCCGCTCGGCTTTCGACAGTCGGTCGGCGACATCGGAGACGAATTCCGACGACAGAGCCGCATGCGCCGGTCTCACAGCGCCCAGCGGCGCCGCCCCCCCGTCATGATGCAGCACGTCCTCGGGCAGGGCGATGACCACCGGCCCCATCCGCCCCTGAAGCGCCGTGGCGAAGGCGCGCTCGAGGATCTCGGTCGTGCGATCGCCGCTTTCCAGCTCCGTGGCCCATTTGGCCAGTCCGCCGAAGACCTCGCGGTAGTCGATCTCCTGAAAGGCGCCGCGGCCCCGGTCGGCCAGACCCACCTGACCGACGAACAGGATCATCGGGGTCGAATCCTGATGCGCCGTATGCACGCCGATCGAGGCATGGGTCGCGCCGGGCGCCCGGGTGACCATGCAGATCCCCGGCTTTCCGGTCAGCTTGCCATAGGCCTCGGCCATATTGGCGGCGCCCGCCTCATGCCGGCAGGTGATGACCTGGATCCGGTCGGTGACGTCGGCGAGGGCATCCAGAACCGCCAGATAGCTCTCGCCCGGGACGCAGAAGACGTGGCTGACGTCATTGGCGACCAGGACATCGACAAGGCGCTGGGCGGCGGTGCGGCCGGAATCCGGCGAGGGGATCTGGGTCATCCGGACGGACTAGCAGATCGACGTCGGCCTTGGCCATGCAACCCTGTGGTCATGCCCGACCCCGGGCGCCGTGGCGGCACGGACCTGAACCCTGGGTCCGCGCTCGGGGAACGGCCTCCGGACCCGCCCCCGGGAACGTAAACAATCGTCACCGCCCCCTGCCTGTCGTGATCCTGTCGTGATCAAAGGTGAAGCTTGCAGAGCATTTTGAGGAGATCGGACATGGGACTTCTGGACAGCGTCACCGGCGCGCTCGGTGAACAGGCGGGCGGAGGTCTGGCCGATCTGCTGAAGGGACAGGGCGGCGTCGGCGGCCTGGTCGAGAAGTTCGGCCAGAACGGCCTCGGCGATCTGGCGGCCTCATGGGTCGGCAAGGGCGGCAACCTGCCGATCTCGGCCGCGCAGATCGCCCAGGTGATCGGCCACGGTCCGATCGCCGACTTCGCCCGGTCGGTCGGCATCTCGCCGGAACAGGCGTCGGAAACCATCGCCGGCCTCCTGCCGGAAGCCATCGACCGCCTGACCCCGGGCGGCGAGGTCGCGGGCAGCGACGACCTGCTGGGTCAGTTGACCGGCAATCTGCCGGGCGGCCTCGGCGACATGATCGGCGGCTTCCTGAAACGATAGGGCTCAGCCCGGGTCGGCCTCGGGATAGTCGACGCCGGTCAGATACAGGCCTGTGGGCGGGGCGACCGGTCCACAGGCCTTTCTGTCCCTGGCCGCCAGCGCCCCGGCCACATCGTCCGGCGTCCATCGGCCCAGCCCGACCTCGACCAGGGTGCCGGTCATCGACCGCACCTGACGATGCAGGAAGGCGCGGGCCTCGAACACCAGATGCACCTCTTGCCCCACCCGCTTGACACAGGCGACGTCCAGCGTGCGTAGCGGCGACTTCGCCTGACAGGCCAGGTCGCGGAAGGTGGTGAAGTCGTGATGGCCCAGAAGCCGGTCGGCCCCGGCCTGCATCGCCTCGACGTCCAGCGACCGCTTCACATGCCACACCTGACCGCCCAGCAGGGCCGGCGGCCCGGGCCGGTTGAGAATGCGAAAGAGGTATTTCCGCCCCTCGGCCGAAAAACGGGCGTGCCAGTCGTCGGACACGACAACTGCGTCCAGCACGCTCACCGCCTCGTTCAGCAGATGGGCGTTCAGGGCGTTCATGACGGTGGAGGCCGGCCAGTCACGCTCCAGATCGACATGGACGACCTGACCCGTGGCGTGGACGCCGGAGTCGGTGCGGCCGGCGGCGGCGATCCGCACCGTCTGGCCGCAGAAGGCCTTGACCGCCGTCTCGACCGCGCCCTGAACCGTCGGCAGCCCGTCCTGGGCCTGAAACCCGGCATAGGGTCCGCCGTCGTATTCAAGGGTCAGGCGGTAGCGGGGCATCAGCCGAGCATCGTCCCGGACGTGATCGCGAACCCCTTGAGGAACTCCGACGCCGCCTGAACGGCCCGGCCCTCGCGCTGGACGCGGGTCAGACGCACGCAGCCGTCTCCGCACGCCACCAGCAGGTCGTCGTCCAGCACCTCGCCGGGCGCGCCGGTTCCGTTCAGGCTGAGGCGAGACATGAGGACCTTGATCCGGACGGCGGTTCCATCCGGGGCCGGCGCCGCGCACCAGGCGCCGGGGAAGGGCGACAGGCCGCGGATATGGGCGTCGACCTCGGCCGCCGGGCGGGTCCAGTCGATACGGGCCTCCGCAGGCGTGATCTTCCTCGCATAGGTCGGCTCGCCCGTCTGGGGCGTTTCGGTCACCCCGCCGCGTTCGATGGCGCCCAGCGCCCGCGTCCAGAGCGAGGCCCCGGTCGTCGCCATCCGTTCGGACAGGCTGGCGGCGGTGTCGTCCCCATGGACAGGCAGGACCTCGGACAACAGGATGGCCCCCTCGTCCAGGCCCTCGGACATGCGCATGATCTGGACCCCGGTCTGGCGATCCCCGGCCATGATGGCGCGCTGGATCGGCGCCGCCCCGCGCCAGCGCGGCAGCAGCGAGCCGTGCAGGTTGAAGCATCCCAGACGCGGCGCCTCCAGCACCTCCGCCTTCAGGATCTGGCCATAGGCGACGACACAGGCGGCATCGAGGTCCAGCGACTGAAAGTCGGCGATGGCCTCGGGCGACTTCATCGAAGCCGGGGTGAAGACCGGAAGCCCCATGGACTCGGCAAAGGCGTGAACCGGCGACGGCGTCAACTTCTGGCCCCGCCCGCGCGGCTTCGGCGGCTGGGAATAGACGGCGACGATCTCGTGGCCCGAGGCGATCAGCTCGGCCAGCGACGGCACGGCGAACTCGGGCGTGCCCATGAAGGCGAGGCGCATTCTTTTCCTTCTGCCGCCTGAGGGCGGCGGCGCTATGTTCGCAACGCGGTTGCTCACGACCTGAGCGTCATAATTACAGCCGTTTCGCGCTCAAGCAGCGAGGCTCCGCGAGCCGAGCGTCAGCGCTGGGCGCAAAGCGCCCTCGCTAAGAGGGATCGTACCAGCGCGAGGCCACGCCGCCGCCCTCGTCCCACTCGCCGCCGGCATCCAGGGCGTCATCGAAATCCAGCAGGCGGTCGATGATCAGGCCCGCGATCAGCCCGACCAGGGTGACGCCGACGACGACGCCCACGCTGCCGATGCCGATCTTCTCGGATCGGGTCAGACGGCGACGGCCGGAAGGGTCGATGATTGTGGTCTTGCGGTGACGGGTCCGGGCCATCAGGCGTCCTCCCTCGCGCGCATGATCTTCTTGACCTTGGTCACCGCCCGGTCGCGGCGCAGGCGCGACAGGTGGTCGATAAACAGGACGCCGTTCAGGTGGTCGAGTTCGTGCTGGAAACAGACGGCGTAAAGGCCCTCGATCTCTTCCTCGATCCGCTCGCCCTCGCGGTTCAGATAGGCGACGCGGACCCGGGCCGGTCGTTCGACCTCGTCGTAATATTCGGGGATCGAGAGGCAGCCCTCCTCGTAGCAGAACTGCTCGTCGGAGGCCCACAGCACCTCGGGATTGGCGAAGAAGCGCGGATTCGGCCGACGCGCGGCCTCCTCTTCGGATTCAGGCGCACCGGCCGCCTCGCCTTCCGGCGCGGGCCCATCGCCCAGATCCATGACCACCACGCGGCGCAGGTCGCCGATCTGGACCGCCGCCAGACCGATGCCCGGGGCGTCGTACATGGTGTCCAGCATGTCGTCCATCAGGGCGCGGACGCTGTCGTCCACGGCCGCCACGGGGGTCGAGACCCGCTTCAGGATCGCCAGATCGGCGGCGTTGTCGATGGTGAGGATGCGCTGGACGGCCATCGCCATCAGGTAGGCCCCGGGGCCCTCCGGGTCAAGATTTCGGGGCTTCCGGTCAGCCCCGACCCGGCAGGGGGCGGGGTTTGCGATCGTCGCCGATGGCCACATAGGTGAAGACGCCCTCGGTGACCCGGCTGATCTCGTGCGCCGCGCGGGGCCGTTTCCACGCCTCGACATGGACCCGCACCGAGGTCCGGCCCACGTGCAGCACATTGGCGTAGAGCGACACCTCGTCGCCGACCTGGACCGGTTGGTGAAACACCATGGCGTCAACCGCGACCGTGGCGCAGCGGCCGCAGGCCAGGTCAAAGGCCGGGGACGCGCCTGCGAGGTCCATCTGGGCCAGCAGCCAGCCGCCGAAGATGTCGCCCTCGGGATTGGTGTCGGCCGGCATGGCGATGACACGGCCGACGAGTTGACCGGTTGGGGCGGCGGCGGCGGCGGTTTGGGAAATATCGGTCATCAGGAGTCAGTCCAGAGCATTGCGAACGGCCGCCGCCCCCGCAAACGGGGCGATGACGGCGGCGAAGAGCACATAGGCGGCCAGCAGGGCGAGGGCCGGCAGGGGGCTGTCATCCTGGGCGGCGCGGACGAGGGCGCCCGAGCCGAACACCACCGGCGGGATGAAGAGGGGCAGGACGACCACGGCGATCAGCAGGCCGCCCCGTTTCGCCCCAAGGGCCAGGGCCGCGCCCAGGGCCCCGGTGAAGGCGAAGCCGAGCCCCCCGATCGCCGCCGAAGCGGCCGTCAACAGCAGCAGGGCCGGCGGCTGGCCCAGGGTGAGGGCGGCCAGCGGCGCGGTCAGGGCCAGGGGCAGGCCGACGGCGACCCACTGGCCCAGCGCCTTCAGGATGAAGACCGCCTCGAGCGACAGATGCCCGCCCGCCAGCAGGTCCAGCGCCCCGTCCTCCAGATCGCGCTCGAACAGCCGCTCCAGCGACAGCAGCGAGGCCAGGGCCAGGGCCAGCCAGGCCACGCCCGCCGCCACCGGCCTGAGGGTGGCCGGATCGCCGCCCGCCGCCAGCGGCAGGATGGCGGTCAGACAGGCGAAGAAGCCACAGGCCAGCAGCGGTCCGCCGCCCCCGCCCCAGGCCAGGGACAGCTCGCGCTCGAACAGCACCCGGGTCGCGCCGCGCATCCCCGGCGCATGCGGTTCGGATCCGCCGGGCTCGGGCGCCTGCGGGTTGCGATCGTCCCACGAAGGGCGTTTCGCGCCGCTCATGCGAACCGCCCCAGATCCAGCGGCCGGGTGGGGACCGGCAGGGGATCATGGACGGCGGCGAGGATCAGGCCGTCGGCGTCAAGGTGGCGTTTCATGGCGTTGGCGAAGGCCTCGCGCCAGCGCGTATCCAGCGGCCCCAGCGGCTCGTCCAGCAACCACAGGGCGCGCGGTGATCCGACCAGCCGTCCCAGCGCCAGCCGCCGCCTCTGGCCCGCCGACAGCTTGCGGACCTCGAGGTCCAGCAGCGGTCTAAGCCCGAAGGCGGCGACGGCGTCGTCAAACCCGTCCTGGGTGTGGCCCAGCCAGTCGCACTGGAAGGCCAGCTCATGACGGGCGGTGCGAGCGCCTTTCAGTCCGTCCAGATGGCCGATCAGATGGGTTTCCCGCGAACGCGCATGGCCCGGATCGATCCGGTTGCGGTCGCCGTCGTGGAAGACCACCTCGCCCGCCTTCGGCCGGATCAATCCCGCCACCGCGCGCAACAGCGACGTCTTGCCCGCTCCGTTCGCCCCGGTCAGGGCCACGGCCTCACCGGCCTTCAGTTCGAAATCAAGCCCGTGAAACAGGGTGCGTTCGCCGCGCGACAGCGAGAGTCCGGACAGGGCGACGGCATGGATCAAGATTTGTCCTCCCTGTTCGCGAAGCGAATGGGGAGGTGGCGCGGCGCGCCTTCGCGGCGTGACGGAGGGGGCGACCGAGCTTCAAGACCAAACGCCCTGTCTGGCCTCGCATCGCAGATAGAGTCGCCCCCTCCGTCTCGTCGGCCAAGCGGCCTCCGATCCACCTCCCCATTCGCCAAGTGGCGAATGGGGAGGACAAGATTTTTGCGACCTGTTCTCAATGTCCCCACACGCGGCGCGGGTACATGGACGCCACACGCCAGCGGGGCTATAGCGGCCGTCGCCGCAGCAGGCTTTCGCCGCGCGCGCCGTGGACCTGTGAGCCGCGGCGTCTGTCGCGCGAGGGCGCAACCGGATTGTCGGGCGGCGTACACCAGAGGAAGATACTCCATGCCGTCGATTGACAGCCTCAAGACCCGCCAGGACCTTTCCGTCGGGCGCAAGAAATACGCCTATTACAGCCTTCCCGCCGCCGAGGAAGCCGGTCTGGCCGGGATTTCCCGCCTGCCGCGCTCGATGAAGGTGCTGCTGGAGAACCTTCTGCGCAACGAGGACGGCGTCTCGGTCACCGAAGCCGACCTGAAGGCCGTCGCCGCCTGGATCGACAACAAGGGTTCGGTTGAGCACGAGATCGCCTTCCGCCCCGCCCGGGTGCTGATGCAGGACTTCACCGGCGTGCCCGCCGTGGTCGACCTGGCCGCCATGCGCGATGCGATGGCCGCGCTCGGCGCCGACGCCGCCAGGATCAATCCTCTGGTCCCCGTCGATCTGGTCATCGACCACTCGGTCATGGTCGACAATTTCGGCACCGCCGCCGCCTTCGGCCAGAACGTCGAGCGCGAATATGAGCGCAACATCGAGCGCTACAACTTCCTGCGCTGGGGCTCCTCGGCCTTCAACAACTTCCGCGTCGTGCCCCCCGGCACGGGCATCTGCCACCAGGTCAACCTCGAGAACCTGGCCCAGACCGTCTGGACGATCGACGAAGGCAAGAAGACCGTCGCCTATCCCGACACCGTCGTCGGCACCGACAGCCACACCACCATGATCAACGGCCTGGCCGTCCTGGGCTGGGGCGTGGGCGGCATCGAGGCCGAGGCGGCCATGCTGGGCCAGCCGATCCCGATGCTGATCCCCGAGGTCATCGGCTTCAAACTGACCGGCAAACTGCCGGAAGGCACGACCGCCACCGACCTGGTCCTGACCGTCACCCAGATGCTGCGCAAGAAGGGCGTGGTCGGCAAGTTCGTCGAATTCTTCGGCGACGCCCTGCCGAACATGACCATCGAGGATCAGGCCACCATCGCCAACATGGCTCCGGAATACGGCGCCACCTGCGGCTTCTTCCCCGTCTCGGCCGCGACCATCGGCTATCTGGCCGCCACGGGCCGCGACAAGGCGCGCGTCGCCCTGGTCGAGGCCTATGCCAAGGCCCAGGGCCTGTGGATCGACGAGACCTCGGAAGACCCGGTCTTCACCGATGTGCTGGAACTGGACCTGGCCACGGTCGTGCCGTCGCTGGCCGGTCCGAAGCGTCCGCAGGACAAGGTCGCCCTGGATGTCGCCGCCCCCGAGTTTGAAGGCCAGCTGACCGGCGCCTTCGGCCGCCCGGCCGATGCGCCGCGCTATGCGGTCGAGGGCCATGACTTCACCGTCGGCGACGGCGATGTGGTCATCGCCGCCATCACCTCCTGCACAAACACCTCCAACCCGTCGGTGCTGATCGCCGCCGGTCTGGTGGCGCGCAAGGCCCATGCCCTGGGCCTGACCGTCAAGCCCTGGGTCAAGACTTCCCTGGCTCCCGGATCGCAGGTGGTCACCGACTATCTGACCGATGCCGGCCTCCAGAAGGATCTGGATGCGATGGGCTTCAACCTGGTCGGCTATGGCTGCACCACCTGCATCGGCAACTCTGGCCCGCTGGACCCGGCGATCTCGAGGACGATCAACGACAACGCCGTCGTCGCCACCTCGGTCCTGTCGGGCAACCGCAACTTCGAGGGCCGGGTGAACCCGGACGTCCAGGCCAACTACCTGGCCTCGCCGCCGCTGGTCGTGGCCTATGCCATCGCCGGCTCGATGCGGATCGACATCACGAAGGACCCGATCGGCCAGGACAAGAAGGGCAATGACGTCTTCCTGAAGGACATCTGGCCGACCTCGGCCGAGATCGCCAAGATCCAGAAGAAGTCGGTCACCCCGGCCATGTTCGCCAAACGCTATGCCGACGTCTTCAAGGGCGACGAGCACTGGCAGGCGATCCAGGTCACCGGCGGCCAGACCTATCAGTGGGACGACAGCTCGACCTATGTCGCCAACCCGCCCTATTTCGAGGGCCTGTCGATGGATCCGACCCCGGTCACTGACGTGGTCGAGGGCCGCGTCCTGGCCATCTTCGGCGACTCGATCACCACCGACCACATCTCCCCGGCCGGTTCGATCAAGAAGACCTCGCCCGCCGGCGTCTATCTGACCAACCGCGGCGTGGAGGCCCTCGACTTCAACTCCTACGGCGCCCGTCGCGGCCACCATGAAGTGATGATGCGCGGCACCTTCGCCAACATCCGCATCCGCAACAGGATCACGCCGGACATCGAGGGCGGGGTGACCAAGCACTTCCCGTCGCAGGACACGATGTCGATCTATGACGCGGCCATGCGCTATCAGTCGGAAGGCCGGCCGCTGGTCGTCTTCGCCGGCAAGGAATACGGCACCGGCTCGTCGCGCGACTGGGCGGCCAAGGGCACGCGCCTGCTGGGCGTCCGCGCCGTCATCGCCGAAAGCTATGAGCGGATCCACCGCTCCAACCTGGTCGGGATGGGCGTCGTGCCGCTGCAGTTCAAGGCCGACGGCTGGCAGAAGCTTGGCCTGACCGGCGAGGAGATCGTCACCATCCGCGGCCTGTCCGACGTCAACGTCGGCAAGCTGCGTCCGCGTCAGGACCTGTGGGTCGAGCTGTTCCGTCCGTCGGACGGCAAGATGGCCCGTTTCCCGGTCCGCTGCCGCATCGATAACCAGACCGAGCTGGACTATTTCAAGGCTGGCGGCGTCATGCCCTACGTCCTGCGCAACCTCGCCGGCGGCGCAGCCAACACGCCGGAGCCGGAAGCCGTCGCGGCCGAATAGTCGCTTCGTCAAATCCGAAAGAGGCCCGGCGGATCGCTTCGCCGGGCCTTTTTTGTCAGTCCGGCGTGGCGTTGTGCGGTCCGGCCCGGCGTGGATTGCGGCCGAAGGCCTCGGTGCAGAGCGCCCGACCCCAGGCCTCCGACACGATCATCTGACGGTCGCCGAACAGGGCGGGGAGCACGCCGCCCGAGGGGGCGGCGACCTCGATCGGGTAGCGGCCCACGACCGCATTTCCGCGCGCAGGATCCACAAACTCGGCGGTCGCGGCCAGGGCATGGGCGCCGTGGCCGGCAAAGGCCGCTTCCAGGCGGCCGTCGCGGCGCAGGTCGTCGACGTGGATGCGCAGATTCAGGGGGGTCTGGCCCGTCGCGCAACCGTCCAGTTCCTCACGGACCTCCTCGACGAAGGTGTCGCTGAAATCGTCGTGGGCCCGCAGCCATCCGCTCGACAGGGTGATGGTTCCGATCCGCGCGGTCTCCATGGCGCGGGCCGACAGGCGCAGGGGCTCCGCCGGGCCTGGCGACGCGACAGGCGCGCAGGCGGGCAGGGTGAGGGCGGCGATGAATGCGGCGGCGGTGAAATGCTTCATGGGACGTCTTCCTTCCTTGCGTCCGGTAAAGCTTGGCCGCGGTGAACGCCGGATGAACGCCGTTCCCCGCGATATTAAACCCTGGTAAGGATCGCGCAGCGGCGGGCCATCTGTGTCAATCCTGCTGCCGTCTGCCGTGAAAACGGACCCCTTCCGCCCGGGCGGAGCGGCCCGCCGGGGACCCGCCATCCCGGCTGCAGGGCCGGCCTCAGTCCCCGGCCCGGACCAGCCGGACGATTTCGTCCACCACCCGCCGGGTGTCGTCGCGGTGGATATAGTGGCCCGAGGTGGGGGCCTCGACCCGGCGGGCGTTCGAGAACCGGCTGGCGAATTCATCCGCATAGGTCCGCCACAGGCCCCGCATCCGCGCATCCTCCCCGAACGAGCCCCTCCCGGCGGTCAGGACGACGACAGGAATGTCGCGCAGGGCCGAGAGGTCCGCCAGTTCCGCTTCGGTCTCCTCCAGCCCGGCCAGTTCCGCCCGTTCGGCCGGCGGCATGGCCAGCGTCAACAGGCGCGGGATCTCGCAGAGTCTCAGACCTTCCTCCCGACATCGGCGGTTGAAGCCGGGCAGCCGGGGATCGATGAAGACCATGCCGGCCACCTGTTCGGGATGGTCCAGGGCGAAGCTGAGGATGTAGTGGGCGCCGATCGAATGGCCGACCAGGACATAGGGCGGTCGGGCGCCGTCGGCGCGCAGCTGCGCATCCAGCCGGGCGGAGATCTCACGGCCGGTGCGGCGGCCGTCCGCGTCCGAGGCCCAGCTCAGGGCGCCGCCCGCATAGCCGGCGCGGCTCCAGGCGAAGACCGTCGTGTCGTCCGGCAATGCCGACCGCAGGGCGCGCCAGCTTGAAGCCCCGTCGCCCAGCCCGGCCTCCAGCACCACGGTCGGGGCGGGGCGGGGCGGGGTCGGGGACGGCTCCCGGGCGGCCGCCGTGCCGGCCGCCAGAATCGAGATCAGGAGACACGTCAGTATCCGGGGCATGGACCATTCCCTTGGCGGCGTTTTCGCCGCCAGCCTGGCGCCGATCCATGACAGGACGGCTTTGACTATGCGTCAATCCAGCTGCATGGCGTCCGCGAGAAGCCGGGCCTCGGCGGCGCGGCTGGAGCCGGTGCGCCAGGCGACGACGATCTCGCGTGAGGGGGCCGGGCCGCCGCCGCGCGGGGCGATGCGCCGAACGACCACGGACGGATTGTCGGCCAGACCCGCCTTGACCGCCATCTCCGGCAGGAAGGAGACGCCCAGCCCCGACCCGACCATCTGGATCAGGGTGTGCAGGCTGGTGGCGGCGAAGACGTCGTCACCCCGGGGCGCCTCGATCTCGAAGGCGGCCAGGGCATGGTCGCGCAGGCAGTGGCCGTCCTCCAGCAGGATCAGATCTTCGGCGCGCAGGGCGCCGGGCTGGATGGCGCCGGGGGCGGCCAGCACATGGTCGGCCGGGGCGGCGGCCAGGATCTCGTCGTCGCCGATCCGCGCATGTTCGATGCCCGCGCTGGCATACGGCAGGGCGATGACGGCGGCATCCAGCTGTCCCGCCTTCAGACCTGCAATCAGGCGCGGCGTCAGGTCCTCGCGGATGAACAGCCGCAGCGCTGGATAGGCCGTCTTGAGATCCGGCAGGGCGGCGGGCAGCAGAAAGGGGGCGACGGTCGGGATAACGCCCAGCCTGAACCGGCCCGACAGGGGCTTGCCCGCATTGCGCGCCGCCTCGACCAGATCCTCTGTGCGGGCCAGGACGTCGCCGGCCCGTTTGACCGCTTCCGCGCCGACGGCGGTCAGTTGAACATTGCCGCGCGTCCGCTCGACGACAGGGGCGCCGAGGATCTTCTCCAGCTCCTGAACCCCGGCCGACAGGGCCGGCTGGCTGACATGCGCCGCCTCCGCCGCGCGGCTGAACGAGGCGTGTTCAGCCAGAAGCTTGAGATACTGGAGCTGGCGCAGGGTCGGGAGCATACGCCCGACATAGGCGGTCGCTATGTCGAAAGCCACACGCATCAATACGCCCTATGAAGATCCCTTCGCGACCCGGGGGCCGCGAAGGGATACTCGCCGTCAGACCGCCGCCGTGCCGAACTCTTCATTCAGGGTGACGTCGAACCGGTCGGCGTTCATCACCTTGGTCCATGCGGCGACGAAGTCGCGCACGAACTTCTCGCCGGCATCGGCAGAGGCATAGACCTCGGACAGGGCGCGCAGCTGGGAGTTCGAGCCGAACACAAGATCGGTGCGGGTCGCCGTCCACAGCTGTTCGCCGGTCAGCCGGTCCGTGCCGACGAAGACCTCGTCCGCGTGGTCATCGACCTGTTTCCACGCCGTGCGCATGTCCATCAGATTGACGAAGAAGTCATTCGTCAGCTGACCCGGACGGTCGGTCAACACCCCGTGGGTCGCGCCGCCATGGTTGGCGCCCAGCACCCGCAGGCCGCCCACCAGCACCGTCATCTCCGGAGCGGTCAGACCCAGCAGCTGCGACCGGTCGATGAGCAGTTCCTCGGTCGGCACATTGAACCGCACCTGCAGATAGTTGCGGAAGCCGTCCGCCCTGGGCTCCAGCACGGCGAAGCCCTCGACGTCGGTCTGGTCCTGGCTGGCGTCGGTCCGGCCCGGGGTGAACGGAACCTCGATCACGTGACCGGCCGCCCGGGCCGCCTTCTCGACGCCCACCGAGCCCCCCAGCACGATCAGATCGGCGATGGAGACGATACGCTCGCCGTCAAAATCGCCCTTGATGGCCTCATAGATCTCCAGCACATGGGCCAGCTTTTCAGGCTGGTTGACGTGCCAGGACCGCTGCGGCTCGAGCCGCAGCCGGCCGCCGTTGGCCCCGCCGCGGTGGTCGGACCCGCGATAGGTCGCCGCCGCCGCCCATGCGGTCGAGACCAGATCGGCCACGGTCAGGCTCGAGGCCGCGATCTGCTCCCGCAGCGCACTGATGTCGTCGGCGGTCAGGTCCGGTCCGGTCCGGGCCGGAATCGGGTCCTGCCAGATCAGGTCCTCGGCCGGCACTTCCGGCCCCAGGTAGCGGACCCTGGGTCCCATGTCGCGGTGGCACAGCTTGAACCAGGCCCGGGCGAAGGCGTCGCCGAAATAGTCCGGATCGCCGCGGAACCGCTCCATCACCCTGCGGTAACCGGGGTCGACCTTCATCGCCATGTCGGCGGTGGTCATCATCGTCGGCACCCGCTTGCCCGGCGTATGGGCGGCGGGGGCGAGGGTTTCCGGCGGATTGCCGACCGGCTGCCACTGTTTGGCGCCGGCAGGGCTGCGGACCAGTTCGTACTCATGATCCAGCAGCATGTCGAAATAGGTCATGTCCCACTGGATCGGCGTGGGGGTCCAGGCGCCCTCGATGCCCGAGGTGATGGTGTCGTCGCCCATCCCGCTCTCGTGACCCGAGGTCCAGCCCATGCCCTGCTGGGCGATGTCGGCCCCCTCGGGCGAGACGCCCACCTTGGACGCGTCGCCGGCCCCGTGCGCCTTGCCGAAGGTGTGGCCGCCCACCGTCAGGGCCACCGTCTCCTCGTCGTTCATCCCCATTCGGGCGAAGGTCTCGCGGATGTCGCGCGCCGACTGCAGGGCGTCCGCCACGCCGCCGGGCCCCTCGGGGTTGACATAGATCAGACCCATCTGGATGGCCGCCAGCGGCGCCTCCAGCGCCATCTCCTTGTCGGGCTGGATGCGGGTCTCATTGCCCTCTTCGCCGACCCACTTCTCTTCCGTGCCCCAGTAGACGTCCTTTTCGGGCTCCCAGACGTCAGCGCGGCCGCCGCCGAAGCCGAAGGTCGGTCCGCCCATGCTTTCGATGGCGACATTGCCGGCCAGGATCATCAGATCGGCCCAGGACAGGCTGGCCCCGTATTTCTGCTTGATCGGCCACAGCAGGCGCCGGGCCTTGTCCAGGTTGCCGTTGTCCGGCCAGCTGTTCAGCGGGGCGAACCGCTGCTGACCCGCCCCCGCGCCGCCGCGCCCGTCGCCGGTGCGATAGGTGCCGGCCGAGTGCCAGGCCATGCGGATGAAGAAGGGGCCGTAGTGGCCATAGTCCGCCGGCCACCAGGGCTGGCTGTCGGTCATCAAGGCGGTCAGATCGCGTTTGACCGCCGCATAGTCCAGGGACTTGAAAGCCCTGGCATAGTTGAAGCTGTCGCCCATCGGGTCGCCGGTCCGCCCCTGCTGGTGCAGGATGTCCACGGCGAGGTGGTTCGGCCACCAGTCGCGGTTGGTCCGGCCGAGAAGGGACCGCAGCGCGGCCTTTTCCTTCTTCGGATCGTTGAGAGGGGTGGGTCCGCCAGCGTTTCCGTCCATGGTTTCCTCCTTGTGTCAGTGTTGGAGCCAGCCTAGGCCGGAAGCGCGACAAAAGGAAAATCGATAAAGTTTCTTCTTGAAAGCAACAAAATCTATGAAAACCACGCCCGCAGAATTTTGGTTCGCCATAGATTGAATCTATTCGCAGATGCGAAATGATCGATTTGACTTCGCGCATGCGAGGGACCATCTGGGGGCCAGCAGCGTCCTCCCCGTTCGCCGCATCGTCTAAACTGTCTTATCTCTCAAGGAGCACCCTCATGCTGGGCGTCGGTCAAAAACTGCCTGATTTCAAGATCATCGGCGTCAAGCCGGGTTTCAACAGCCACGAAGAGAACGGCGTCTCGGCTTTTGAGCCCCTGACCCAGGACAGCTTCGAGGGCAAGTGGAAGGTCATCTTCTTCTATCCGAAGGACTTCACCTTCGTCTGCCCGACCGAAATCGCCGCCTTCGCCAAGCTGGGCAAGGATTTCGAGGACCGCGACACCATCGTCCTGGGCGGCTCGACCGACAACGAGTTCGTCAAGCTGGCCTGGCGTCGTGACCACGCCGACCTGTCGAAGCTCCCGATCTGGCAGTTCGCCGACAACGGCGGCAAGCTGGCCCGCGACCTGGGCGTGCTGAACGAGGAAGAAGGCGTCGCCCTGCGCGCCACCTTCGTCGTCGATCCCCACAACGTCGTGCAGCACGTCTACGTCACCAACCTGAACGTCGGCCGCGCGCCGGAAGACACCCTGCGGGTTGTCGACGCCCTGCAGACCGACGAACTGTGCGCCTGCAACCGCCCGGTCGGCGGCGACGTGCTCGCAGCGTAAGAAGAAGTGGCGAGTGGTTGGTGGCGAGTGGCGAGTGATCGTCCCGCCGCCAGCCGCTCGCCGTCTTTTCCCGGTGAGCGTGGCTCTGAGCGACCAAGGCAGGCCACTCGCCACTCGCCGTTCTTGCAAGAGCGCTATCGCTCGGCCTGCGAGGCCTCGCTGCTTGAGCGCGCGTCGGCGCCCTCCAATATGAATCCTGCCCTGCGGCTCAAGCAGCGAGCGACCGCGTCGCGAGCGTCAGCCGCGTTTCCGAAGGAAACCCGAACCATGTCCATCGACGCCCTGCGCGAACTTTTGCCGGCCTATGCCAAGGACATCTCGCTGAACCTGTCCTCCCTGGCCAATGAGACCCTGCTGAATGACCAGCAGAAATGGGGGACCTTCCTGGCCTCGGCCCACGCCATCGGCACGCCCGCCGTGGTCCGCGCCATAGAGTCCCAGGCCGCGACCGTGCTGACGCCCGAGGCGATGAACGCCGCCAAGGCCGCCGCCGCCATCATGGGCATGAACAACATCTACTACCGGTCGCTGCACCTGATGCACAATCCGGAGTACCAGACCCTGCCGGCCCGCCTGCGGATGAACATCCTGGCCAATCCGGGCGTCGAGAAGATCGACTTTGAACTGTGGTCCACCGCCGTCTCGGCCATCAATGGCTGCGGCGCCTGTCTGGACGCCCACGAGAGCGAGCTGAAGAAGCACGCCATGCCCGCGACCCAGATCCAGGCCGCCCTCCGTATTGCGGCCGTCGTCCACGCGGCCAGCCGGATCATCGCCTCCGAGGCCGCCCTCGCGGGTTGAGGCCTGGATTGAGTTTGCGTCTTCGAAGGGCCCGGTCGCCAGATCGGGCCCTTCTGCTATCCGCGCGCCATGACCCGCCGGATCAGCTGGGCCGAGCGTTCCGGGCCAAGGTCGTGGGCGAAGGACGAGCGGAAGCGGCCGTCCGGCCCCATCAGATAGATCGTCAGCGAATGGTTCATCGTATAGGTCTCGCCCTCCCCGACCTTCTCGTAATAGGCGCGATAGGCCTTTGCCGCTGACGCCACCTGTTCCGGCGTCCCGGTCAGGCCGATGACGCCGGGCGGAAAGCCGTCGGACGACAGATAGTCCTTCAGCGCCTGCGGCGTGTCCCGGGCCGGATCGACGCTGACGAAGACGATCTGAAGATCGTTCGCCGCATCGCCGAGCTCGGTCCGGGTCGCCGCGAGGGTCGCAAGGGTCGTGGGGCAATAGTCGGGGCAGTAGGTGAAGCCGAAGAAGACCAGACTCCATCGGCCGTTGAGGATCGTCTGATCGACCGCCTGCCCGTCCTGGTTCGTCAGGGTGAAGGGACCGCCGACGGCCGGCTGGCCGCTCGACTGTTCCGCCCCGGGTGCGCCCCGGGGATCCCGTCCGCCGACAACGGCGATGGTCGCCGCCGCAATTCCGGCTGCCAGGATCACGCAGGCGGCGGCGAAGAGCAGGATCGAGCGACGGGGCATGGCGGTTCCTTGGCGACGCCGGGAGCGACATCACGGGCGCCGACAGGGCGCCCGGACCGGTCTATAGGACGGTCGGACCGGCGAATGAAGCCGCTGCGACATCACGACAGGCGGCTGCGGCCGGAGATCGAATGAACGACGTTTCCGGGCCCGCGGGCGGCGACAAGGCCCCGACCTACAGGGCAGAACGGGGCCATTGGCGCGACCTGCCCCGTCGCGGCCGCGGGCTTTCGCTGCGAACCCTGATCATCCTGCGCTGGCTGGCGTTGCTGGGCCAGACGGCCACGGTCCTGATCGCCCACGACCTGCTGCATTTCCCCATGCCGCTGATGGAATGCATGATCGCCATCGCGGTCGGGGCCCTGGTCAACCTGGCCTCCCTGTTCCAGCTCCGTCGCGCCGACAGCCGCCTTCCGGACGGCCGGCTGACGGCCCTGCACCTTGGGTTCGACATCCTTCAGCTGTCGACCCTTCTGGCCCTGACCGGCGGACTGGAGAACCCCTTCTGCCTCCTGCTGGTCGCGCCGGTGACGGTTGCGGCGGCCTCGCTGCCGGGCCGTCAGGCCATCCGCCTGGGCCTGATGGTGCTGGCGGCCACGGCGGTGCTGTCCTTCTGGTCCCTGCCCCTGCCGTGGATTTCGGGCACAGAGCTGGTCCTGCCCGGCCTCTACCGGCTCGGACTGGGCATGGCCCTGGTCACCGGAGTGGTCTTCACCGCCGCCTATGCATGGCGGGTGGCGGCCGATGCGGAAAAGCTGGAACTGGCGCTGGCGACCACCCAGGACGTGCTGCAGCGCGAGCAGAGGCTGGCGGCCCTGGGCGGGCTGGCGGCGGCGGCGGCGCACGAACTGGGCACGCCGCTCGCCACCATCCAGGTCGTGGCCAAGGAAATGTTGCGCGAGGCCCGGCCGGGCAGTCCGGTCGCCGAGGACGCCGCCCTGCTGCTGCAACAGGCGGATCGTTGCCGGGGCATACTCACTCGCCTGTCGCAACGCCCCGAGGACGGCGACGCCCTCTATTCGGAGATCGGCCTGAAGGCTCTGCTCCAGGAGGTGGTCGAGCCCCATCTCGGATTCGACCTCGACATCGCGACCGTCGTGGTGGTTCCGGACGGGCGCGACGAGCCCCTGGTCCGACGCCTGCCCGAGGTGGTTCACGGCCTGTCGGCCCTGGTCGAGAACGCCGCCGATTTCGCCAACAGCCGGGTGCGGGTGACCGCCTCCGTCGACGCCGGGGAGATCGAGATCGAGGTGCTGGACGACGGACCGGGCTTCGCCGCCGACATCCTGCCCCGGTTGGGCGAGCCCTATGTCACCAGCCGTCCGCACGGCAAGGCGCGACAGGCCCTGGCGGCGCAGATCCGGGCCGCCGCGACGGCGTCGCGCAAACCATCCCGGGGAACCCGGCGGCGCAGCCCGGCGCCGGCGGAACCGGCGCCCGCCCTGTCCGTCGCCCCGAGCCAGGGCGGCATGGGTCTGGGCTTCTTCATCGCCCGCACCCTGCTCGAGCGAACCGGCGGCAAGGTCACCGTCACGGCCGGCGATGGCCCGGCGGGGGCAGCGCGCGGGGCCCGGGTTTCGATCCGCTGGCCACGGACCGCCCTCGAGTTGTCGCCAGCGACAGATCGCCGCGCGCCTTGACCCTCATCATCCGCAGGCCGACTTGGCCCGTACTGCACACACAAACAGGGGCTTTGGGCAGATAGAATGACCACGATCGAGGACCGTATCGCCGCCTTGCCCGACCGCAGCCTGTTGCTGCTGGACGACGACCAGGCCCTTCGCACCCGACTGGGCCGGGCGCTGGAGTCACGTGGATTCACCGTGACGACCGCAGGGTCGGTGTTGGAGGCCGGTGAAGCCCTCCGCGCGGCGGCCCCGGCCTATGCGGTGCTGGACATGCGTCTGGACGACGGCAACGGACTGAAGGTTGTGGAGGCGATCCGCGAGAAGCGCGAGGACGCCCGCATCGTCATGCTGACGGGCTATGGGGCCATCGCCACCGCCGTGGCGGCGGTCAAGGCCGGGGCGGTCGACTATCTGTCCAAGCCGGCCGACGCCGATGACGTGGTCAAGGCCCTGCTCGCCGTCGGCGACGCCGCCCCGGAACCGCCCGAAAACCCCATGAGCGCCGACCGGGTGCGGTGGGAGCATATCCAGCGCGTCTATGAACTGTGCGAACACAACGTCTCGGAGACCGCGCGCCGCCTCGGCATGCACCGCCGGACCTTGCAGCGCATCCTTGCCAAGCGGGCCCCGCGATAGGCGGCCAAGGGCGCCAGGTTAATCACGGATCGCCCGCATCGCCCCCAGTCGTGCGAAGGCCAGGATCAGGGCCTTGCGGCGAGCGGGGGCGAGGGGCTGGACCGGGGCCTCCCGCAGCACCGCTCCGCCGAATCCATCGGCGACGATCAGACCGGGCGCATCCGGCAGGATGTCCTGCGGAAACTCCGGCGCCACGGCGAAGAAAAAGGCATCGCAGAACGGGCCGTATTCCGGCCATTTGCCATCGACGCGATAGTCGTCGACCCCCGACTTGACCTCGCAGATGACGATGTCGCCCTTCTTGCCCAGGGCCATGACGTCGGCGCGGCGCCCGTTGGGCAGGCAGACCTCAAGCAGCGGGGCATAGCCCATGTCCGCCAGCAGCCTCGCCGCACCTGTCGTGACCGACCGCGTGGTTTCGGGGCGACTGAAGACCAGTTCCAGATGGACGGCGGCGGACATGCCGCCATTATGTTCCGGGTCCGTTCCGGTTTCAACCGCCGTCAGTCGGCGGTGAGCGCCAACCGGTTCACGGCCCATTCCGCCTTGGTCTGGCCCCACAGGTCCACCGCGTGATCCTGAAACGGCGGCGGCAGGACGCCGGGGCCGCGATGGGTCGAGCCCAGCCGCCGGGCGACGGCGGCGGAGGCGTGGTTCTCGCCGTCGATGCAGTGGATCACGTCTGTCCAGCCCAGGCGGTCAAAGGCGTAGTCCATCGTCGCGACCGCCGCCTCGACGGCATAGCCCTTGCCCGTGGCGTCGCGATGCAGGCTCCAGCCGACTTCATGGCCCGGCCAGCCATAGGGATGCAGCGGCCCGATCCGGCCCAGCCAGAGGCCGGACGATCTCTCGATCACCGAGAACATCCCCTCGCCCTGCAAGGCCCACATGCCGGCGATGGAGGCGATGGAGCGCCAGACCTCGTGCTTGGACTGCACCCCGCCGATGAAGCGGGTCGTCTCCGGGTCGCTCATGAAATCCGCCCAGCGCGGAAAATCCTCCGGCGCAGGCGGACGCAGGATCAGGCGATCCGTTTCGATCGTGGGGCCGAGGTCGGACATCACAACAGATACTCCCGCTCCAGTTCGTAGTGGCTGCCGTCGTCGGTCAGCATGCTGGACCAGAGTCCGAAGCGGTCGACCCGGATCGGCGGCGAGTGCAGCAGGTTGTGACCCGTGATCCAGGCCCCGATCCGGTCCGGATTGGTCTGGGTCTTGAGATAGGCAAGGGTCACATGCGGGCGATAGACGCGCGGCTCCAGACGCACCCCCGCCCTTTCCGCTGCAGCGCGGCAGCGTCCCGCCAGAACGTTGAGCCTCTCGTTTGGCTCAAGCCCCGCCCAGAGGGTGTGGCTGCGGTGATCATCGCCGAAGGCGCCCACCCCCTTCAGAGCGATCTCGAACGGACCGCCGCCCGTCGCCCGGGTCAGTTCGGCCGCCAGGTCTTCGGCACGGCGTTCATCCACCTCACCGTAGAAGGCCAGGGTCACATGCAGGGCCTCCGGCGGTCGCCAGCGCGCACCCGGCAGGCCGCTCTGGCGCCGTTTCAGGGTCTCGGCGACGTCCCACGGGATCGGCAATGCGGCGAACAGGCGAAGCATGCGACCCTTGGTAGCGGCAGGAACCATGGCCCGGAAGCCCGGTTCTTCTTGCGGGACGGCCCCTCCCGCACGATATTGGGACTGAAGACCGGAGAGACCTCCGGCGAATGGAGACGAGTTTCGCCATGAGCGATTTCAACAACGGCTTTGCGCGCCCCCTGCCGCAAACCGCCGACATGTCGGTGGACGCCGGCCTGCGCAGCTTCATGCTGGGCGTTTACAACAAACTGGCCCTGGGTCTGGTGGTCGCCGGCGCCCTTGCCTTCGTCACGGGCAACTATCCGCCCGTGCAGCAACTGTTGTACGTGGTCGACGCCACCGGTCGTCTGGCCGGGCTGACGGTCCTGGGTCTGGTGATCCAGTTCCTGCCGCTGGCGCTGATCTTCGGCTCGATGTTCTTCATGAAGAACCCGTCGGCCAAGGGCGTGAACCTGCTTTACTGGGCTGTGGTCGCCTCGATCGGCGCGGGCATGGGCGTCCTGTTCCTGCGCTATACGGGCGGCTCGCTCGCCTCGACCTTCTTCGTCACGGCGGCGGCCTTCGGCGGCCTCAGCCTGTTCGGTTACACGACGAAAAAGGACATGACCGCCATGGGCAGCTTCCTGATCATGGGCGTGATCGGCCTGGTCGTCGCCTCGATCGTGAACATGTTCCTGCAGTCCGGCACCTTCTACCTGATCATCTCGGGACTGGGCGTGCTGATCTTCTCGGGCCTGATCGCCTACGACACCCAGCGTCTCAAGATGACCTACTACGCCCTGGGCGGCGACCAGAACGCCATGGGCGTGGCCACCGGCTACGGCGCGCTCAGCCTGTTCATCAACTTCATCAACCTGTTCCAGTTCCTGCTGGCCTTCATGGGCGGCCGTCGCTGAGGCCGTCCCTGCCAAAACAATCTGATGGGGCCCCGGTGGAAACACCGGGGCCTTTTTCTATTCCACAATCTGGAAGCGTCGACTGTCGAAGACCCTCAACACCTGGTCCAGCTCGCGGCCGCGTTTCAGAACCTGGCCGCCCTCGCCGATGACGGCCCATTGGCCCTGACGCGTTTGCAGGGCCGGGCGCTTTTCGATGCGATACAGGGGGGCGTCGCCCGAGCGGCGGAAAATGGCGAACTCGGCGAGGTCCTTTTGGCCGACCATGGCGTAGTCGCGCCATTCCCCGGCGGCGACCATACGACCATAGACCCTCAGGATCAGGTCCAGCTCCCGGCGTTGGAAAAAGACAGGACCGGGGCCGGGGCCGCCGTCCGGATCGGCGGAACCCCCGCGGGTGAAATCAGCGCTCATGAGACTGAAGTTAGGCCGGGTAAATCGCCCGCGCCACTGCAGTGACAGGTCCGATACACCGCCAGGGCCCCGGACACGAAATGGCCCCCTTTCGGTCCTTCGTCCGCCCGCTTGGACGGCGAAAACCTGAGTGTCGGCCAGTCGGAGTTCGGAAGCGTCCCGGAACCTGAACAGCCCCCCCAGCCCCCCTGGATGTTTCCAGTAAACGGGCTTCGACGGGCCGGCGCTTCCTCCAAGCGAAACGCCCGCCTGCCACTCCCCCCTCCCGGCACGGCGGGCGTTTTGTCGTCTGGCCCCGAAATTCTTCCGTCAGGGTTCAGGCACCGGGTCAGCGCCGGTCGTCGTCGCGGCCCGAGCCGCTGAACCGGGGGTGATCGCAATGACCTCCTCGCCGCGCCTCACCGTCAGGATGTGGGCGGCGACATCCTCGCCGAGCGCGGCCGCCATCCCGGCCAGATCCGCGACCGCCAGATCATTCACCGCCGTCACGACATCGCCGGCCCGCAGGTCGCTCTGGGCGGCCGGAGACCCGCCCTCGACCGAGTCGACGCGAACGCCCGCACCGCCGTGACCCAGGCTGAACTGGGCGCCCCAGGCCAGGACGGAATCACGGCCGACGACGACGCGCGGCGTCTCCATCGGCGCGACCGTCATGGCCGCCGTGGTCTCGCGTCCGTCCCGCAGATAGACAACCGAGAGACGCGTCCCCGGAGGGGCGATGCCGACCGTGGCCAGGACCGAGCCGGCATTGGCCACAGGCCGGTTCTGGACGCGCAGGATGATGTCCCGGCGACGCAGGCCTGCAGCCTCGGCCGGCGAACCCGGGGCCACGTCCTCCACCACCGCACCGCGCACGATATGCAGGCCGAAGTCGCGCGCCCTGCGGGCGTTCAGCGACCCCAGCACGGCCCCGATACGGCCGCGCGTGACCGAACCGTTTTCGCGGATATGGTTGACGACAAACATCATGATCCGCGTCGGCACCGCGAAGGCGATGCCGTCGTTGCCGCCTCGCCCTCCCAGACCCAGCGGGTCCGACCCGCCGGACAGGATTGAGGTATTGATGCCGATCAGGCGGCCGCGACTGTCCAGCAGGGGCCCGCCGGAATTGCCCGAATTCACCGCCGCGTCGGTCTGGATATAGTCCTCGACCGCATCCCCCAGACCGGACCGGCCCAGACCGGAAATGACCCCCATGGTCAGGGTCTGGTCCAGCCCCAGAGGATAGCCGACGGCGAATGCCAGATCGCCGGTCCGCAGCGTATCGGAATCCACCGTCTCGACCTGTGAGAGGCCCGACGCCTGAATCCTCAGAACCGCGATGTCGGTGGCCTTGTCGGTGCCGATCAGCACCGCATCGAACAGCCGGCCGTCGGTCATGTCGATCGTATATTTGCCGCCGCCCTCGACCACATGGTTGTTGGTGACGATGATGCCCTCGCGGGCGTCGATGATGACCCCCGATCCGGATTGCAGGGGTTTGGCCGCATTCTCGTCCGAGCTCGGACCGCGCGAGGACCCCAGGGTCGTGACCTGGACCACCGCCGGAAGCGACCGTTCCAGGCCGGCGGCGAAGGTGAAGACGCCGCGCCGCTCGTCATAGGGCAGGGGCAGAACCGGCGCGGCGGCAGTCGGACGCGAAGCCTGTCGCACCGGCGCGGCCTGCACCGGGATCGAGAGCGCCGCCAGCCCGAGGACCACCACAAGCGGGGCGACCGGGACAGCCCGGTTCGACAAGGAGAAGACGCGCGACATCGACAATTCCCGTGCATCGCCGCGAGAGTTGCGCCGACGTTCCGACCAGACCCTAGCGCGGGAAATGCGCGGTGACGATGGCCCCCGGTTGCGCGTCATCAATCGTCATTTCCCCCCCGTGGCGACGCAGCACAGCGCGCACGAAGCTCAGGCCCAGCCCATGGCTTTCGCGGCCGTCCGCCTCCGCCGCCGCGGCTCTCAGCGCGGGGTCGGACAGCAGTCGGGGATCCAGGCCCGGCCCGTGATCGCGCACCGAAAGACCGGCGCCGGCCTCGCTTGCGAAGGCGCGCACCACGATGGTCCCGCCTTCCGGCGAGAATTTCACGGCATTGTCCATCAGATTGGCCGCCATCCTCTGCAGCAGGGACGGAACCCCGAGGACGGCGGCGGCCTCGTCGGCGACCACCTCGATCGTCACCGACCGGTCCGCCGCCAGCGGTTCATAGAGGTCGGCGACCGCCCGGGCCAGATGGTCCAGCCTGACCGTCTCGAAACGCCAGGCCTCCCCTTCGCGCAGGACCATCGCCTCGGTCATCTGACGGGTCAGCTGACGCAGGTCGCGGGCCGCCTCCCGTCCCAGCCGGCTGCGGGCCTTCAGATCGTCGGTCTCGGCCAGTTGCTCCAGTCGCGCGGTCGCGCGGGCCAGGGGCGTTCGAAAATCGTGGGCCAGCTGGTCGCTGGAGTCGCGGAGCCAGGTCATCAGTTCTTCCAGCCGGTCCAGGGTGCGGTTGGCCTGAACCGTCAGTTCGGTGAGTTCCGGCGCCACCCCGACCTCGGTGGCGCGACGCGAAAAGTCGCCGACGGCCGCCCGGTCCAGCGCCTGGCTGACCTCGGCGATGGCGTGGACCAGTCGACGTCGCGACCAGGTCGAGGCGGCCAGACCGGAGACGAGAATCACCAGTCCGGTCGTGATGACCGCCAGTACAGCCCAGCCCCAGGCCTTGCCCGACCGGTCCACGACCCGCCCCACCGAGACCTCCAGCGACCCAAAGGGCCGACGCACGACCACCGCCTCGACCGCGCGTCCGGGACACAGGGCTCCAGGCGGCAGGGTTACGGCATAGATGTCCGGCCCCAGGCGCGACAGGCGTATGCGTCGCGCACTCTCCAGGGCCGCCAGCCCCGCCGGCTTGCCGACCGGGGCCCGGATATAGCGGACGCCCGCCCCGCCCCGCCCCGTCCGGCAGGTCTCCTCCAGCGACACCGCATCGCGGCCGGGTCCGCTCTGGAGCGCCGCCAGCAGGCTGGACAGATAGAAGGCATCGCCCTCCGTGACCGCCTCGACGCCGAGGCTGGATTCCTCGCCCAGTTTCAGGGTGACGGCGGCGAAATCGTCCAGGGCCGCCAGGGCCGCCTGCTGACGCTGGTCCGTGCGCACCGCCAGACCGGTGACCAGAAGCGAACCCGAAAGGGCGGCCGCGGCCAGAACAGCGATGGCGGCCAGCAACTGGGTCGAGGTTCGCCGGCCCAGCCAGTCGCGCAAACCGTCGGCGAAGCTCATTCGCCAGCGCCTCATGAAAAGCCGTCGCGCGGCCGACGTCCGGCCAGGGAGGCCTCGGGGCCCGGGCTTCGCATCACACGTCCAGATCGCGGAAAATCAGGCTCTGGCTCCGGGCCGAGACGATCAGCGGGTGCAGGTCCTCGCCGATCTCGGGCGCCTGCTCCTTCAACCGGCGGCGCAAGGCGCTGATGCGGGCGTCGATGATGTTGACGAAATTGTCGGGCAGGAATTTCCATTCCACCCAGCAGCGGTCCCAGAGCATGGTCTTGGTCACCGGCTGGCCACGCGCCTGCATCAGTTCGGCGACGATGGAGAACTCCAGCGGCGACAGGTCGATCAACCGCGAGCCGTTTGATCCGTCGGCCCGTGTCGTCTCCAGTTTCAGGGTCCGGGCGCCCTGCGACAGGCGGAAGGGACCGTTCAGGATATCGGCGCCATGGGGGCGGGCATGGCGGGGGTGCCGGCGCAACTGGGCGGCGATCCGGGCCAGAAGTTCCTCGTCCCCCACAGGCTTGGCCAGATAGTCATCGGCCCCGCCCAGCAGCCCTTCGACCTTCTGCCCCTCGCCCCCAAGGGCGGTCAGCATCAGGGCAGGCGCCTGGCACGAAGGCCCGGAACCGGCGCGCAGCCGTTTCAGCATCGACAGCCCGTCCAGTCCGCGCGTCATGCGGTCCAGGATCAGGACGTCATAGGCCTGGGCGGCAGCGGAGGCGAGCGCCGTCTCGCCCGCATCAAAGCGGTCGACGGCGCCGAACCCCGCCCTCATCAATCGCTCGGCGACGTGTTCGGCCAGGCTTGGGTCGTCCTCCAGCAACAGGACGCGACGCCCCTCGAACATGCCGGCCAGCGCCGCAAACGGGTCATCGACGTTGACGCTCGATCCGGACGCGGGGTCCGGCGCAATCTCGGTGTTCACGGCAAGCCCTCCGGCCGTCAGGATACGATCCTGCGCCCGAATGACAATGCGGGAGCCATCTGATGCTATCTGACGTTCGTAGGGGCAGGCGGCGCACCGCGCGGCCGCAGAACCTCCGGGGAATGACGATGAAGCGGATCTTGATGCTGGTGTTTTCGAGCGCCGGCCTGGCGGCCTGCCAGACGGCGCCCGGCGCCGACAGCGGTTTTCTCAGTGAATACGGCGGCCTCTCGACCCGTACAGACACCCTGCGCGCCTCCATCCGCGAGCGGCGGGACGACGCGGCCGTGACTGCGATCGACCGGGTCTTTCTGGAGCCGGCCGTCATGGTCATCGGCGCCGACAGCACTCTGGCCCCGGCCGAGCGGGCCCTGGTGCTGCGCGAGGTGGACCGGCAGGTCTGTTATGAGGTCAGCGAGCGCTTCACCCTGGCGACAACGCCGCAAGGGGCGGCGCGGCTGCGCGTCGGCGTCACCGGGGTGAGGCCGACAGGCCAGGCGGCGTCCGGTGTCTCGGCCGTCGCCAACGCCTTCATTCCGGGACCCGGCACCTTCCGCGTCCCGGGCACGACCGGCGGGCTGGCGGCCGAGATGGAGCTTCTGGAGCCGGGCGGACGTCCGGTCGCGGCCCTGGCCTGGGCCCGCAACGCCAATGTGGTGGGGACGGACACCCCGTCCCTGTCGCGCGTGGGCGACGCCCTGCAGATGGCCGAACCGTTCGGCGATGCGGTCGGCGACGCCATTTCCGAGCCGAAGCGGCCCGTTCGCCCGATCTCCGACCCCGACCCCTGCGCCGGCTTCGGTCCCCGCACCCAGCCGGCCGGCTTCCTGACCCGACTGGTCACCGGCCTCTATGTCCCCGAGGTCAACACGGGATCGAAGCCGGACGAGCCGAAGCGCGACTGAGGCGATGGCGTGCTGTCGCGCCCTGGCTAAAAGGCGCTCTCCCCGGTGATCGCCCGCCCGAGGATCAGGGCGTGGACGTCGTGGGCGCCTTCATAGGTGTTGACCGTCTCGAGGTTCATGGCGTGGCGCATCACGTGCAGCTCGCCGGTGATGCCGGCGCCGCCGTGCATGTCGCGGGCCTCGCGGGCGATGGCCAGGGCCTTGCCGCAGTTGTTGCGCTTCATCATCGAGATGGTCTCGGGGACCCAGGCGCCCTGATCCAGCAGACGGCCCAGGGCCAGGGCGCCCTCGAAGCCGAGGAAGATCTCGGTCTGCATGTCGGCCAGCTTCTTCTGCACCAGCTGGCGTGACGACAGCGGCCGGCCGAACAGCATCCGCTCGCCGACATAGTCGCGCGTGGCGTGGAAACAGAACTCCGCCGCCCCCATGGCGCCCCAGGCGATGCCGTAACGCGCCTTGTTCAGACACGAGAACGGCCCGCGCAGCCCCTTGACCCCCGGCAGCAGATTGGCCTCGGGCACGAAGACGTCGTTCAGCCCGATGTCGCCGGTGATCGAGGCGCGCAGCGACAGTTTGTCGCCGATCTTGCCGGTGGTGAAGCCTTCGAACCCGCGCTCGACGATGAAGCCCCGGATGGTCCCGTCCAGCTTCGCCCAGACAATCGCCAGGTCCGAGATCGGCGAGTTGGTGATCCAGTATTTGCCGCCGTTCAGCGTATAGCCCCCATCGACGGCGACCGCGCTGGTCTTCATCGAGGCCGGATCCGACCCGCCGTCCGCCTCCGTCAGGCCGAAACAGCCAACCAGTTCGCCGGCCGCCATCCGGGGCAGGAACCGCATCTTCTGCTCCTCCGAGCCGAAGGCGTAGATCGGATACATGGCCAGGGACGACTGCACCGACATGGCCGAGCGATAGCCGCTGTCCACCGCCTCGATCTCGCGCGCGATCAGCCCATAGGCGACGTGGCTGACGCCCGAGCCGCCATACTGTTCCGGCAGGGTGGCCCCCAGGAAACCCATCTGGCCCATCTCGGTCATGATGGCGCGGTCGAAGGTTTCGTCCCGGAAGGCGGCGACGACGCGGGGCAGCAGCTGCTCGCGGGCATAGGTGCGCGCCGCGTCCTGGATGGCCCGTTCGTCCTCGGTCAACCGGCCGTTGAGGTCGAAGGGATCATCCCATCTAAAGGTCTGTGCGGTGGTGGCGGCGCCGTCAGCCATGCGTTCTTCCCGATTGTGGCGGGACCGGTCCCGGGTCGTGACACAATGCGACGACCGGCCCCCGTTCCGGACGCGGTTTAGGACAGATCCACGCCCACCGGTAGGGGCGGGGAGATACAGCCCGGCTTCTCGGGCCGGTGCAGACGCGTTAGTCAGGCGCATGACCCAGTCTCCCGGCCCCCTTTCGGGCGTTCGCGTCCTCGACCTCAGCCGCGTCCTGGCCGGACCCTGGGCGACCCAGACCCTGGCCGATCTGGGCGCCGAGGTGATCAAGATCGAGCGGCCGGGCGTCGGCGATGACACCCGCCAGTGGGGCCCGCCCTTCACCACCCGGACCGACGGATCAGCGGGCGACGCCGCCTATTTCATGGCGGCCAACCGGGGCAAGAAATCGGTCGAGCTGGATATCGCCACCCCGGAAGGGGCCGCGACGGTGCGCCGGCTGGCCGCCACCTGCGACGTGGTGGTGGAGAATTTCAAGACCGGAGGGCTGGCGAAATACGGCCTCGACCACGCCGCCCTCGCGGCCATCCGTCCAGGTCTGGTCTATTGCTCGATCACCGGCTTCGGTCAGGACGGGCCGGACGCCGGGCGGCCCGGCTACGACTATATGATCCAGGCCATGGGCGGGCTGATGTCCATCACGGGCGAGGCGGACGGATCGCCGGGCGCCGGCCCCATGAAGGTCGGGGTGGCCGTGGTCGACCTCTTCACCGGCATGACGGCCGCCAACGCCATTCTCGCGGCCCTGCTGCATGCCCGGGCGACCGGCGAGGGCCAGCATATCGATATCGCCCTGTTCGACGTCGCCGCCAGCATACTGGCCAATCAGGCGTCGAACTGGTTCGTCTCGGGCGAGGCGCCTGGCCGCATGGGCAATGCCCATCCAAATCTCGTTCCCTATCAGCCCTTTCCGTGCACAGACGGTTCGGTCGTCGTGGCCGTCGGCAATGATCGCCAGTATCGCGCCCTGTGTCAGGCCCTGGACGCCGGGGGGATGGGCGAGGATCCCCGCTTCGTCACCAATGGCGCCCGCATCGCCCACCGCGACATCCTGACGGCCGACCTCTCGGCCCTGACAATGCGGTTCGACATGCAGGGATTGATGACTGCTCTGGAAGGCGCCGGCGTGCCCTGCGGGCCGGTCAATACGATCGACAAGGTGTTCGAGGAGCCCCAGGCCATTCACCGGAAACTGGTCGTCGAACAGCCGCGCCCCGACCTCGCCGAGGCCGTTCGCACCGTCGCCTCCCCCATCCGGCTGTCGAAAACCCCCGTCGCCTACGACCGCCCGCCTCCGGCCCTGGGCGCGGACACGGCCGGAGTGCTGGCGGCGCTGGACGACCTTTGAGCGTCTGCAGACATCCGCAGCGCGCCGCGTCCGACCCCCTCGATTTCGCTAGTCCAGGACTCCCCGTGTCCAGAACCAGAGCACCAGGGCGCTGGCGAAGGTATAGAGGATGAAGGCGTTGACGGTCGCCGGACGGCCATAGTCCTCGGTTCGCGACGCCCAGAGCAGATAGACGGCCTGGGACAGCCAGCACAGTCCGAAGACGATCACCGCCCAGCGACTGAGAAAGATCAGGGCCAGGCCTGAGCCGGTGGTCAGAAAGGCCCCGGCGAACATCCATCCGCCCGCGATCCGGTCCTCCTGCGCCGTCGGCTTCAGACTGATCCGGGAGAGGGCCTGATCCAGCAGCAGATTCATCCGCGCCTGCCGCAGGGCGAACAGCCCGCCGACCAGATAGAAGCCGCCAATGAGGAATGCGATCCAGTGCATGGCGTCAGACCGCCACAGACAGGAGACGAAAGAACCTTCCGAAACCTGTCAACCGCCAGCACGAAAAACGGCGGCTCCGTCGGGAGCCGCCGTCGATCAGATCGGGCCGGTCAGGATCAGAGATCCAGAAGCGCGCGTTGCGGGTCTTCCAGCAGTTCCTTGACGCGGACGAGGAAGGTCACGGCCTCCTTGCCGTCGACGATGCGGTGATCGTAGCTCAGGGCCAGGTACATCATCGGGCGGATCTTGACCTCGCCGTTTACAGCCATCGGGCGCTGGACGATGTTGTGCATGCCCAGGATGCCCGACTGGGGCGCGTTCAGGATCGGCGTCGACATCAGCGAGCCATAGGTGCCGCCGTTGGTGATGGTGAAGGTGCCGCCCTGCAGCTGGTCCAGCGTCAGGTCGCCGTCGCGCGCGGCCTTGCCCAGGGCGCCGATGCCCTTTTCGATGCCCGCCAGCGACAGCGTATCCGCATCGCGCAGGACCGGAACCACCAGACCCTTTTCGGTGCCGACGGCGACGCCGATATCATAGTGGTTCTTGTAGATGATGTCCGTGCCGTCGATCTCGGCGTTGACGGCCGGGATCTCCTTCAGGGCCGCGACGACCGCCTTGGTGAAGAAGGACATGAAGCCCAGCTTCACGCCGTGGCGCTTCTCGAAGACATCCTTGTAGGCCGACCGCAGCGCCATGACATTGGTCATGTCCACCTCGTTGAAGGTGGTCAGCTGGGCGGCGGTGTTCTGCGATTCCTTCAGGCGGCGGGCGATGGTCTGACGCAGGCGCGTCATCTTCACCCGTTCCTCACGCGGCTGGTCGGCCCGCGGGGCGGCCGCAGCCGCAGGGGCGGCGGCCGGGGCCGGGGCGGCGGCGCCGATGGCGGCCAGGGCGTCGCCCTTGGTGATATTGCCCTTCGGACCCGTGGCGGCGATCGCCTTGGGATCCAGATTGTTTTCCGTTACCACGCGCTGCACGGCGGGCGACAGGGTGTCGCTCTTCGCGACCTGGGCCGAACCCGCGTTGGCGCTGGCGGCGCTGGCGGGAGCGGCGGCGGCCGGGGCGGGGGCCGCAGCGGCGCCCGAGCCCGAGATCGAGCCGATGACCTGACCCGGCGTGACCGTCGCGCCTTCGTCGACCGAGATGGTCAGGACGCCGTCGGCGGGGGAGACGACCTCGAGGGCGACCTTGTCGGTCTCGATCTCGACCAGGACCTCGTCCTTCTTGACCGTGTCCCCGGATTTTCTCGACCATTTGCCGACCGCGCCTTCTGCGACGCTCTCGCCCATGACGGGGATGGTGATGTCGACAGGGGCGGCCGCGACCGCCGGCGCAGCGGCGGCGGGGGCCGGCGCGGCGGGGGCCGGGGCTGCGGCCGGCTTCGATCCTGCGGCGCCTTCACTGACCGAACCCAGGATCGCGCCCGGGGTTACGGTGTCGCCCTCGCCGAACTTGATATCGGCCAATGTGCCGTCGGCCGGGGCCACCACTTCCAGCGAGACCTTGTCGGTTTCCAGCTCGACCAGAACCTCGTCCTTCTTGACGGTCTCGCCGACCTTCTTGCTCCACCTGGCGATGGTCGCCTCGGAAACGGATTCACCAAGGGCAGGGGTCAGGATATCGGCCATGTCGGGGTCCGGGCTTTCGTGGGTCGGTCTAATCTAGGAGGTCAGGCGGGCGTTGTCAGGACGTCTCAGGCGAAAGCTTCGGTGGTGAAGGCTTCCAGTTCCCTGAGGTGGCGGCTCATCAGGCCGGCGGCGGTCGAGGCGGAACCCGGACGGCCGACATAGCGCGCGCGCTTCGACTTCAGGTTGAGCTTCTCGAGCGTCAGTTCCAGCCAGGGATCGACGAAGGTCCAGCCGCCCATGTTCTTGGGCTCTTCCTGGCACCAGACCAGTTCGGCATTGGGGAACCGGCTCAGTTCGGTCGACAGGGACTTGATCGGCCAAGGATAGAACTGTTCCAGCCGCAGGATGTAGACGTCGTCGGCGCCCTTCTCCCCGGCCTTGGCCTTCTTCTCGCGGGCGTCCAGCAGGTCGTAGTAGACCTTGCCCGAGCACAGCACGACGCGGCGGATATCCTTGTCGGCCCTGATCTTGATCCCGGCGACGTCGGGACGGGTCTGGGCGTCGTCGTGCAGCACGCGGTGGAAGGATGAACCCTCGGCCAGATCCTTGAGGCTGGACACCGCCTTCTTGTGACGCAGCAGCGATTTGGGCGTCATCAGGATCAACGGCTTGCGGAACGACCGATGCATCTGGCGGCGCAGGATGTGGAAATAGTTGGCCGGGGTCGTGCAGTTGGCGACCTGCATATTGTCCTCGGCGCATTGCTGCAGGAAGCGCTCCAGCCGGGCCGAGGAGTGTTCCGGGCCCTGGCCCTCATAGCCGTGGGGCAACAGCATGGTCAGGCCGCTCATGCGCAGCCATTTGCGTTCGCCCGACGAGATGAACTGGTCGATCACCACCTGGGCGCCGTTCACGAAGTCGCCGAACTGGGCCTCCCAGAGCACGAGCGTGTTCGGATCCGTGAGCGAATAGCCGTATTCGAAACCGAGGACCGCTTCCTCCGACAGGGCCGAGTCGATCACCTCGAACTGGGCCTGGCCCTCGCTCAGATTGTTGAGCGGGATATAGCGATCTTCCGTGGTCTGATCGATGATGCCCGAATGGCGCTGGGAGAAGGTGCCGCGGACCGAGTCCTGGCCCGACAGACGCACCGGATAGCCCTCGTCTACCAGTGAGGCGAAGGCCAGGCTCTCGGCCGTGGCCCAGTCCAGGTTCTCGCCACTGTCGATGGCCTCGCGCCGCCCGTCGATGACGCGCTTCAGCGTCTTGTGCATGTCGATCGAGTTGGGAACCGTGGTCAGCCGGTGCCCGAGGTCCTTCAGCTTCTCGAGCGGGACAGCCGTCTCGCCGCGCGACTCTTCCTTCGGCGCCGCCAGACCCTGCCACTGGCCGTCCAGCCAGTCGGCCTTTTCAGCCTTGAACGTCTTGCCGGCCTCGAACTGCTCGTCCAGCCAGGCCTCGAAGCGGGCGATTTCCGCATCCACCTCGGCCTGGGTCAGGACGCCCTCCTCGACCAGACGCTTCGAATAGATCTCGCGCGTCGAGGGCTGGGCCCGGATCTTCGAATACATCACCGGCTGGGTGAAGGTCGGGTCGTCGCCCTCATTGTGACCGAAGCGGCGGTAGCAGAACATGTCCACCACCACGTCCTTCTTGAACTTCTGGCGGTATTCGGTGGCCACCTTGGCGGCGAACACCACAGCCTCCGGGTCGTCGCCATTGACGTGGAAGATCGGCGCCTGGACCATCAGAGCCACATCCGACGGATAGGGCGACGAGCGCGAGTTCCGCGGGCTGGTCGTGAAGCCGATCTGGTTGTTGATGACGAAATGCATCGTCCCGCCGGTGCGATAGCCCTTCAGACCCATGAGGGCGAAGCACTCGGCCACCACGCCCTGGCCGGCGAAGGCGGCGTCGCCGTGGATCAGCAGGGGCACGACCTTGGACCGGTCCAGCGCCCACTCGGACTCCGGCTTGCCGGCATTGGCCTCGCGGATGTCGAACGCCTGTTTGGCCCGCGCCTTGCCCAGCACCACCGGGTTGACGATCTCGAGGTGCGACGGATTGGCCGTGAGCGACAGGTGGACGTGGTTGCCGTCGAACTCGCGGTTCGAGCTGGCGCCCATGTGGTATTTGACGTCGCCCGAACCCTCGATGTCCGAGGGGACAGCGGAGCCGCCCTGGAACTCGTGGAAGATGACCTTGTAGGGCTTGCCCATGACGGCGGCGAGCACGTTCAGACGGCCGCGGTGGGCCATGCCCAGCACGATTTCATCGACGCCCAGGTTGCCGCCCCGCTTGATCACCTGTTCCAGCGCCGGGACCATGGCCTCGCCGCCATCCAGACCGAACCGCTTGGTGCCGGGGAAGCGTTTGTGGAGGAAGCGTTCGAAGCCCTCGGCCTCGATCAGCTTGTTCAGGATGGCGATCTTGCCCTGTCTGGTGAAGGCATTGGCCTCGAACTTGTCGGGCCCCTCGAACCGCTGCTGCAGCCAGGACTTTTCCTCCGGCTCGGCGATATGCATGTACTGGATGCCGATATTGCCGCAGTAGGTGCGCCTCAGCAGGTCCAGCACCTGACGGATCGTGCCGGTCTGGAGGCCCAGGACGCCATCAAGGAAGATCGGCCGGTCAAGATCCGCCGCCGCAAAGCCATAGAACTCCGGCGTCAGCTCGGGATTCTCGACGGGCTGTTCGATGCCCAGGGGGTCAAGCGTGGCCTGCAGATGGCCCCGCACCCGATAGGCGCGGATCAGCATCAGGGCGCGGATGGAATCATGGGCGGCGGCGCGGATGACCTCGGCGCTGACATCGGCGGGAGCGACAGGGGCCGGTGCTGCGGTCGGCGCAGCCTTGCCGGCGGCCTTCGGGTCCGGCTTCGGAGCTGGCCAGCGGCCATCGAAGACGCCCGTCTCCTCGGTGGGTTCGGCGGCGCCCTTGCGTCCCCACCCGCCGGCATTGGCCGAGGCGGCGACCGACGCCGCATTGTCCTTCAACTGATCGAAAAAGGCGCGCCATTCGGCGGAGACAGAGCCCGGGTCGGTGGCCCACTTCTCGTGCAGCCCTTCGATGAAGGCGGCATTCGAGCCGTAGAGGAAGCTGGTCTCGGCAAAGACCTGATTCAGCCGACCGGCATCGTCCGCCATTGTTCTCGTCGTCCCGATTATCGCTTGCGCCTGCCCGGTCACAATCATGTGAAGGCGACCGTCATATAGGCCCTCTTTCCCAACGGGTCATGACCGAAACGGGGCCTCGCGCAAGAAATTGGTCGAATAACCGGACAAAAAAAGGCCCCGGCGCAAACCGGGGCCTCTTCAGGCGGCATCGGGCGCATGGGTTCATGCCGAACCCATGCTGAATCCCCCTAGCCCTTCAGCACTTCCACCAGGGTCTTGCCCAGGCGGGCCGGCGATTCCGACATGCGGATGCCGGCGGCTTCCATCGCCGCGATCTTGGATTCCGCATCGCCCTTGCCGCCCGAGACGACGGCGCCGGCGTGGCCCATGGTGCGGCCCTTGGGCGCCGTACGACCGGCGATGAAGCCGGCCATCGGCTTCTTGCGGCCCTTCTTCGCCTCGTCGATCAGGAACTGGGCGGCGTCTTCCTCGGCGCCGCCGCCGATCTCGCCGATCATGATGATCGAGGTCGTCTCGTCGTCGGCCAGGAACATCTCCAGCATGTCGATGAACTCGGTGCCCTTGACCGGGTCGCCGCCGATGCCGACGGCCGTGGTCTGGCCCAGGCCCTCGTTGGTCGTCTGGAACACGGCCTCATAGGTCAGGGTGCCCGAACGCGACACGATGCCGACCGAGCCCTTCTTGAAGATCGAGCCCGGCATGATGCCGATCTTGCACTCGTCCGGGGTCAGGATGCCCGGGCAGTTCGGACCCAGCAGGCGCGACTTCGAGCCTTCCAGGCGGCGCTTGACGTTGACCATGTCCAGCACCGGGATGCCCTCGGTGATGCAGGTGATGAAGGGGATTTCGGCGTCGATGGCCTCGATGATGGCGGCGGCGGCGCCCGACGGCGGGACATAGATCACCGAGGCGTCGGCGCCCGTGGCGTCCTTGGCTTCGGCGACCGAGGCGTAGATGGGCAGGGTTTCGCCGTGCGAACCCGTCCAGTTCGTGCCGCCCTTGGTCGGGTGGACGCCGGCGACCATCTGGGTGCCGTGATAGGCCAGGGCCTGTTCGGTGTGGAAGCCGCCGGTCTTGCCGGTCAGGCCCTGGACGATGATCTTGGTGTTCTTGTCGACGAGGATGGACATGGGGTCTCGTTTCTTTGGCTAGGCGGAGAGGAAGGGGTTTTCGACGCGGACCGACCCGTAGGTCTGACCGTGATTGAGGTCTTCGGAATAGAGGACTTTCGCCCCGAGCCGCTCGGCGGCGGCGATGATGGCCCCGTCCCAGTAGGACAGCTGATAGCGGCGGGCGTGGTCGATGCCCGCCACCACGACGTCAGGCGTGATCGGCTGGCAGGGTTTCAGCGCGATAACACGGATCCACTCGCGGGCCTTTTCGGCCGAGAGCGGCGGCGCGCCCTTGCGCGTGGCGTTGTTGTAGAACTCCGCGAGGACCTGGCCGGATGTGCAGTAGTCCTCGGTCAACACGATTTCGCGCGCCCGATCCCACCGATGACCGGCATGGTCGCGACCGAGGGCGGCGTAAAGCAGGATGTTGGTGTCGAGAAAGACCTCAGAACTCGCGATCAAACCGAGGTTCCCCGCTGTAGGTCTCTTCCCGCGTCGGGGGCCGCCAACCCTCACCTCCACGGCCTTCGGACTCGTCGATCAGCTTCAACAGCGCCTCGCGGGCCTCGTCCTTGGAGGTTTCCTGCTCGATCAGTCGTGTCAGGAAGCCGCGCACCATCTCGTTGACGCTGGTCCGCTTCATGGCGGCCAGCACCCGCACCTTGTCGAGCAGGTCGTCGTCGATGGCGAGGGTCAGGTTGCGGGTCACCGGCCACTATTTACACGGGTTATGTGGAGCACACAATCCGTGCGGTCGGCGAACAGGGGTCAGTGGCCCTCAGCCGGCGACTTCGCGAACCTGATGATGACGGCTTCGCGATAGACTTCGTAATGAAGCGTCAAAGGTCGATCTCCAGTCCCCGTCCAGGAACGCGCTTCAAGGACGTGAGGCATATCTTCGGTGGCCGCGGACGACATGTGAAGCTCCTGCGCCAGATGATCGACCTCGGCGCGCCAACCTTCCGTCGGCCGGGGACTCAGGACGCCGCAGTCCGTAGCCTCTGATGAAGACGGCTTGCCCTCCATAACGATCTGCACGCCCCGATCCTCAAAGCCGCTCATCCAGTCTGACGGGCTGGGCTGGCCGGACCTGACGACGGGGATCAGCGGCTCGAAACCGCTATCCGCAAAATCGCGCTGAAAGGCCTCGCGGTTCATTTCCGTTGCGATGCAGGCATCGCGCAGTCGCTGGACTTGCGTCTGGGCGATCGCATGATCAACGGGAATCGCTGCGGCCCCGAGAACGGCCAGGGCCAGCAGCATGCCCCGCATCACCCCACCGCCGCCACGATCTTCTGGGCGGCGTCGTCGAGGTCGTCGGCGGCCTGGATGGTCAGGCCCGACTCGTTCAGGATTTTCTTGCCCAGCTCGGCATTGGTGCCTTCCAGACGCACGACCAGCGGCACCTTCAGGCCCACTTCCTTCACCGCCGCGACCACGCCCTCGGCGATGACATCGCACTTCATGATGCCGCCGAAGATGTTGACCAGGATGCCCTGGACGTTCGGGTCGGCGGTGATGATCTTGAAGGCCGCCGCGACCTTGTCCTTGCCGGCGCCGCCGCCGACGTCGCAGAAGTTGGCCGGCTCCTTGCCGTACAGCTTGATGATGTCCATCGTCGCCATGGCCAGGCCGGCGCCATTGACCATGCAGCCGATGTTGCCGTCCAGCGAGACATAGGCGAGGTCCCACTTGGAGGCCTCGATCTCCTTGGCGTCTTCCTCGGTCTCGTCGCGCAGTTCCTTTATGTCGTCGTGGCGGAACAGGGCGTTGCCGTCGAAGCTGACCTTGGCGTCCAGCACGCGCAGGCGGCCGTTCTTCATCACGATCAGCGGATTGACCTCCAGCATGGCCATGTCGGTCTCGACAAAGGCCTTGTACAGGATCGGGAACAGCGACTTGCCGTCCTCGGCCGCTTCGCCGGTCAGGCCGTAGGCGGCGTTGATGGCGGCGGCGTCGGCCTCGGTCACGCCCGCAGCCGGGTCGATGACGATGGTCTGGATCTTCTCTGGCGTGTCGTGGGCGACGGCCTCGATGTCCATGCCGCCCTCGGTGGAGACGACGAAGGCGATGCGGCCGTACTGGCGATCGACCAGCAGCGAGCAATACAGTTCACGGTCGATGTCGGCGCCGTCCTCGATATAGAGGCGGTTCACCTGTTTGCCGGCCTCGCCCGTCTGGGCGGTGACCAGGGTGTTGCCCAGCATTTCCTTGGCGTGGGCGACGGCCTCTTCGACCGAGAAGGCCAGGCGAACGCCGCCCTTGGCGTCAGCGGGCAGTTCCTTGAACTTGCCCTTGCCGCGTCCGCCGGCATGGATCTGGGACTTCACGACATACAGGGGGCCCGGCAGGGATTTGGCGGCGGCCTCGACCTGATCGACCGAGGTGACGGCGACGCCTTCGGCGACCGGTGCGCCGAAACCCTTGAGAACCTGTTTGGCCTGGTATTCGTGAATGTTCATGGACGCCGCCCCTGGGGAAGATTTGCCGCGCTTATAGGCGCGCGGCGTTCGCAGGTGCAACCGGGTCTTTGGTCGGTGCGACGTGTTTCCGGGCCCGGCCGGGGCGGCCGGGCCGGCCGGTATCGCGCCTCAGTCCACCCAGTCCCGCTTGAGCGTCCGTGAGGCCCCGATCAGCAGGAGCGCCGCCAGCAGATAGAAGCCCATCCCCGTATAGATGGCCCAGCGCAGGCTTTCGTCCCCGAACGTCGGCCTCAGCAGGTCCGCCATCCAGCCGAAATAGAAGAATCCGACGGCGATCCCCAGCAGGTTGTTGACCAGAAGGAACAGGGCCGAGGCGGTCGACCGCATCGGGGCCGGGACCAGATGCTGGATCGAGGCGGTGATCGGTCCCAGCCAGGCCAGGTTCAGCCCCGTGGGCACCAGGAAGATCAGGAAGGCCAGGGTCAGGGCCAGCGGCGAGTTCAGCACGGCCTGGCCGGGCACGAACAGGCCGATCAGCCAGGTCGAGTTCATGGCCAGGATGAAACAGGGCGCCGAGATCAGGAAGGCGATGGCCGGGACCAGCGGATAGGCCCCCTTGCCGCGCTTCGCCATCTTGTCGGCGATCATGCCGCCCAGCCAGATCCCGGCCAGACCCCCGATCAGGGCGATACCCGAGTAATACCAGCTGGTCTGGGCCAGGGTCAGTCCGAAGCTGCGCATGAAGAACAGCGGCAGCCAGCCCGCGACGCCGTAGCCGCAGACCGAGGACGAGGCGGCGCCCAGGGCCAGCAGCCAGAAGCTGGGTTTGGGGATCACCACCGAGGCGGTGGCCCGGGCGACATAGAGGGAGATGCCGATGACGAGGGCCAGCATGCCTCCGAAGACGAACAGCATGGTCTTGCCGGCCAGGGCCACGCCCATGGCGCCAAGGGCGGCGCCCGCCAGACAGACGGCGCCCAGACCCAGCATGATGAAGGCGGCGGCGCGGCCGGGGCCCTGGGCGGCGCGGTCGATCAGGGCCTGGGCCTCGGCGCTGACCGGCGCGGCCGGGGCGACGGCCGCCCGGACCGCATCGGTTCCGCCGCGTTTGGGATCGCGCACCGTCAGCCTCAGCAGGGGTGCGACCAGCAGGCCCAGCAGGCCGACGACGATAAAGGCCGTGCGCCAGCCCCAGGTCGCCGCCAGCAGGCCCCCGACCAGGGTGCCCGCCGCCATGCCCAGCGGAATCCCGAAGGCGAAGGCCGCCAGGGCCCGCGCCCGTTGATCGGGCGGGAAATAGTCGGCGATCAGCGAATAGGCCGGGGCGACCCCGCCCGCCTCGCCCACGCCCACGCCCATGCGGCAAAGGAACAGCTGGCCGAACGACCCCGCCATGCCGCACAGGGCAGTGAAGCCGGACCAGACCGCCAGGGCGCCGGTCATGATCCAGACCCGGCTGAACCGGTCCGCCAGCCAGGCCAGGGGAATGGCCAGGGTCGAATAGACCGAGGCGAAGGCGATGCCGCCCAGCAGGCCGAACTGGCTGTCCGACATGCCGAATTCTTCTTTCAGCGGCGCGGCCAGAATGCCGATGATCTGCCGGTCCAGAAAGTTCAGCATATAGATCAGGATCAGCACCGCCAGGACGTAGAAGCGGTAGCCGGGGCGCTCGGTGCGCGGGGCGGACTCTCCGGTAGGGGCCGGTTCGGCGGTCATGCGCATTCCCTCTTGCACGGCGCTGTCCGGCCGCTTTCAGGCGAGGCTATACGCCTCTAACCAATGCGAAAAGGGCGGCGTCCAAAGACGCCGCCCTTCGCGTTCAGGATCGCGGAGCGATCAACGACGCCAGGTCAGGCGCGCGGTGATCGTGCGCGGCGGGCCATAGAAGGCGTCGATCGAGTTGTTGAAGGTCGCCCCGGCGAAGTTGTAGCCGCCGACCTTGTAGCGCTCGTCGGTCAGATTCTTGCCGAACAGGCCCACTTCCCAGGTCCTGTCGGGCGAGGACCAGACGGCCGAGAGATCGACCAGTGTGTAGGCGCCCTGGTCCAGCACCGGATCGGGCGCGTCGAACAGGTGGTAGTCCGACCGGTAGGAGGCCGACGGCGTGACGCGCAACTCGCCGCCCGCGACGTCGCCGGTCCAGGTCAGGCCGAAGTAGCCGGACCATTCCGGAGAATTCTGCGGTTCGCGGGTGTTGGAGATATCCACCGGCGTGCCGGTCACCAGGGTGATGAACTGGTCAAACTCGTTCTTGAGGTATCCGAGGGACAGGTTGGCCGTCAGACTTTCGGTCAGATAGGCCGAACCCTCCAGCTCGAAGCCATAGATGGTCGAGGCGCCGGCGTTGTCGACGACCGAGGCGATGCCGACGGCGGGAGCCGTGGCGACCTGCTGTGTCGTGATCTGCTGGTCCTTGTAGTCCGAATAGAAGACCGCCGAGGCGAAGCTCATCCGCCGGTCGAAGGCCGACCCCTTCAGGCCCAGTTCATAGGTCGTGACCGTTTCCGGATCATAGCCATTGACCGTCTGCGGCACGAGGAAGGCGTCGCCGCGCATGTCCCAGCCGCCGGACTTGAAGCCCTCGCTGATGGACGCATAGCCGGTCAGCTCCTCGGTCAGATCGTAGGACAGGCTGACGCGCGGGGTGAACTTCTCGAAGGTCTCGGACGCCGTATAGTTGGTCCGGGTTTGCAGGATCGGCCGCGCCGTACCGCCCAGAATCGGCGACTTGGTCGCACCGAGGTAGAAGAAGCGCTGGACCTGGGCGTCCTTGTCATCGCGGGTGTAGCGACCGCCGATCGAGCCGTGCAGCCGGTCGGTGAAGTCGTAGCTCACATCGGCGAAGGCCGAGAACGACGTGGTGTCGACGGAGCCCGCGGCCGCAATGACGACGCCCAGGTTTCCGGCGATGGTGTCGAACGCGCCCGATGAGGTGCCGTCCAGGTAGAACAGGCCGGCCACGGCGGACAGGCGTTCGCCCGTGTACAGCAGCTGCAGTTCCTGGGTGAACTGGTCGTCCGAATAGACGGCAGGGACATCCAGCGTCGGCAGCGGCGTCTGGTCGAAATCGATGACGGTCGCCGTGTCGCCGGAGCGATAGGCCGTGATGGATTTCAGCGTGATGGTGTCCGACAGGGCGTATTCGCCGGTCAGGGACATGCCTTCGGTGACGACGTTCTGCTCACCGGTCAGGCCCGCCTGGGTGTCGTAGGGGTCCGCAGGCGGCGTGAAGCCGCCGGTCGTGGAGTTCACCTCGCGGTGGCCATGGCGGGGCGCCGAGTCGTCGTCGACACGGTCATAGGCCAGACGGAAGAACAGGCTGTCCGACGGCGTCCATTCGGCGCTGAACCGGTAGGCGGTGACGTCCTTGTTGTAGTGTTCCTGACCTGTGGTCAGGTTCTTGCCGAAGCCGTCGCGCGTATAGCGGGCCACCGCGCCGCCGACCGCGAAGGTCTCGGAGAGCGGCAGGGCCACGGACGCGAGGCCGTTGATTTCACGATACGAACCCAGATCGGCGCGCAGCATCGCCTCAGGCTCGTTGCCGATCCGCTTGGTCACATATTTGATCGCGCCGCCGATGGTGTTGCGGCCGTACAGCGTGCCCTGGGGTCCACGCAGGACCTCGATCCGGCTGATGTCGAAGACGTCCAGCACGGCGCCCTGGGGGCGGGCCACATAGACGTCGTCGATATAGAGGCCGACGCCAGGCTCGAAGCCCCAGAGCGGATCCTGCTGACCGACGCCGCGGATGAAGGAAATCAGGGTCGAGTTGGAGCCGCGTGCGATCTGGACCGTGGCGTTGGGCGTCTGCTGCTGCAGGGCGGTGATGTCGGTGGCGCCCGTCTGTTCCAGACGTTCGGCGCTCAGGGCCGAGACGGCGACCGGAACGTCCTTCAGCTGTTCGTCGCGACGGCGCGCGGTGACGACCACGTCGTCGACGGTCGCCGCCTGGTCAGGCGACATCTGGCCGTCCTGGGCCATGGCCCCGGTCGACACGGCGCTCCACGCCGCGCCGGCCAGCAGCGCGCTCTTGATGACTCGGTTCATTGGGTAGCCCCCGTTCCTGTTGTTTCCAGCGAGACGCTTTTATTCAGCGTTCAATGATTTTCCTGAAACTGACGTCGAAAGCGGCGTCTGTCAAACGGCCACGTCCCCGAATCGTCACACGGCGCGGGTCTGTGGCGCCGATGCACAGGTCGTTGCGCAAACCGTTCGCCCGTGACTAGCTTGCCGCATGACCAAGCCACACCCCGCACCGGCCGGACCCGGACCTGAACCGGTTGTCGCGCCGGCCCGTCGCGGCCGTCCGCCCAAGACCCGGCAAGGGGCGGCGCCCGACACGCGCGAGACTATTCTGGACGCCGCAGAAGACCTGTTCTCCAAACACGGCTTTTATGGCGTGACGATCCGCGAGGTGGCGCGCGAGGCCGGGGTGGATACCGCCCTGGTCCACTATTATTTCGGGGCCAAGCGCGGCCTGTTCGACGCGGTCTTCACCCGCCGGGCCGAGGTCTGGAACAATGAGCGCGTGGACGCCATCAACCGCTACGCCGCCCGTGAAGGCGCGGCCATGACGCTGGAGGGCCTGCTTGAGGCCTTCCTGCGCCCGCCGTTCGAATGGTCGGCGAAGGGCGGGCCGGGCTGGAAACACTATGCGGCCCTGGTGGCCCAGACCAACGCCAACCCCACCTTCGGCGGCGAGACCATGGCGCGCTACTTCGACCCGGCCATCCGTCGGCTGATCGATCTGATCGGTCAGGTCCTGCCCGGGGCCCGCGACGTCGACCTGTACTGGGGCTATCACAACCTGTCGGGGGCCCTGACCCTGACCTTGGGGGAGACCGGGCGACTGGACCGTCTGTCGGGCGGGCTGTGCCGATCCGGGGATCTGGAAAGCGCCTGCGACTATATGGTGCGTTTCGCCGCCGCCGGCTTCCGGTCCGTCTGCGGCCCGGCTGTCGACTGAGGGGCGGCCTCAGCCCCCGCGCAGGACGATTCTCTGGGTCACCCCGGATCCGCCGATCTCGAAGGCGGCGTCATCGAACCTCGGCAGGCCGAACCGGGCGCGGGCGGCGCGTGAATAGCCGAGCGGCTCGGTCGACCCGCCGAACCGGGTGCGGGTCGGCTTGCCGTCCCCGTCCACATCCTGCCAGGCGATGATCGCATAGCGGCCGGACGGCAGGTTCAGGACGAAGGCCCGGGTGACCGGCCCGTCCCGGTTCAGGGTGAGGCGCCGAACCGGGTTCTCGCCCTTCCGGAAGGTCTCCGCGTCCCGATAGATGGCCACGGACACCGGCGCATCCGGACGCGTCGATTCAATCTCGATCAGCAGCGAGGTCTGGGCGTTGCGGGGGGCGGCGGGTCGGGTGGTCGCCGAAGACACGGCGGCGGCGGCGGCCGGCGACAGGGTCGTGGCCAACGGCGGGCCCGCCGTTGCGGCTTCGCCGTCCGGGACGCTCGCGTCCGGGGCGGGCGCGGACACCGTGGCGGAGGCGGCCCCCGCCCGCGGCGTCGCAGGGATCGGAGGCCCCCCGGTCTGCTGGGCCATGACGGCGCCGGACCCCGACGCGCCGAGGATCAGGCCCAGACCCAGTCTCAGGGACAAAAGTCCGGCTCTTGCGGCAAGGACGGTCTTCATTCCGGTTCGGTTTCGTGGTCTCAGGACGACAGTGTCATAAACCATGACGACGAAGCGCCGCCGATTGCAATGCAGACGATGCCGATTCCCCCGGGGCGCGAGCCCCACCGCCCCACATCCGGCAGGTCGCTTCCGCGCCCGAGCCGCGGCGTCGTCATCGCCATCCTCGCCGGGGTGGTTCTGGCCCTGACCGGGGCCTTCGGCACAGGCGGCGCGCCCCTGTGGCTGAGGCTGGCGTACTGGACGCCGATGATGCTGGCGGGCGGCGTCTGGGCCCATATGAGCGGGCTGGCCCTGGACCGCGTCATCGCCCTCGACGAAAGGCCCTGGCTGGCTGTGGCCCTGCTGTCGCTGACCGCGACCGGGCCGATCGTGCTGATGGTCTGGGGCCTGACCGGCTGGATCCTGGGCGGCCGGCCGTATCCCCTCGCCGCCCTGCCCCTGTTCATCGGGCCTGTCCTGATCATCACGGCCACGCTGAGCGCCATCAATGTGTTCATCGCGCGAACCCATCCGGTCCAGACCCATGCCGCTGCGGGCGACGCCCCGCCCTCCCGCTTCCCCGACCGCCTGCCGATGAAGTTGAAGGGCGCCGCCATTCGCGCCGTCCAGGCCGAGGACCACTATCTGCGCGTCCATACCGACCGGGGCTCCGACCTGATCCTGATGCGGATGTCCGATGCCCTGGAGGAGCTGGAAGGACTGGAGGGCGCCCAGACCCACCGCAGCTGGTGGGTCGCCCGCAGGGCGGTGACCGATGTGGCGCGCGGCGACGGCCGGGCCACCCTCGCCGTCGAGGGCGGACTCAGCGTCCCCGTCAGCCGCCGCTATGCCCGGGCCCTGCGTGAGGCCGGCTGGTACTAGGGCCGATCCATGAAGGGTCTGCCTGTCCCGCCGGGCAAGGCAGACCCCTTGCCGCGATCACCCTTTCCACGACCCGTGAAACGCCGCCGGCAGGGCCACATCCGCCCGCCAGGTGGCCACCGGCCCGTCCTCGATCCGGGCCAGATCCAGCACGTGCAGCTCGGTCACCCCGGCCTTCAGATTGATCGACGGCCCGACCAGCCAGGCCTCGGCCTCGGCCGTGGCGCCGGCCCTGGGCACATAGATCATCTCGTCGACCACATGATCCATGCCGAAGGTGAAGCTGCGGGTGCGGCCGCTTTCCCAGTCGGTGACGGCGACGGCGTCGGCCAGCGGCCGGCCCTTCGTGTCCCCCGTGGTGTGGACGCTGTAGCGGCGCCGCTCGCCCGCCCGGCGCGCATCGCCCCGCGGGAACTCCGCCACCACTCCGGTCCGGTCGAGCCTTCCCTTGCCGTCGGGGGTCAGCACCACCAGAGCCAGCTCGGCCGGGTCGCCGCCCAGGGGCACGCCGTTCAGGATCTCGTGGGCGCCGGTGGCGGCGAACCTCATGTCCCTGTGGGCGCAGACGTCGAAGCGGATCGTGCCGTCCGCCTCTTCCCAGGCGTCGCCCAGATGGAAGAAGCCGAAGGTCGGCAGATCGAAAACCCGGCTCTTCGTCAGATCGGCCTTGTCGACGACCAGCACCTGGGTCCCGGCGTCCTGACGCCATTCGAACCCCGCCGAAAAGGGCATGACGTCACGCGTCTTGACCCAGGGCTGCAGCACGATGACCAGATGCCGGGCCGTGGCGGTGAAGTCATGGACATAGCTGGCGCGCGGCAGACGGATGACCTGGGCATCCTCCAGCGCCCCGGTCGGCGACAGCCGCCAGACGATGGCCTGGGCCCCGCCCATGCCCAGGTTCCAGATTCGCCCGTCCGGCTCGATGCGCGGATGGGCGAGGAAGGGCATGTTTTTCAGCTCGGGGCTGAGGGTGACCAGCCCCCGGGTCTCCAGCGTTGATCCATCCATCGCCATGGGCGAGCCGCCCTCCCACAGGGCCCAGACATCATCGCCCACCGGGATCACCGAGGTGTTGGCCGGGCTGGCGTCGTCGGCCGACTGGATTTCGGCGCGCGGGTCTGCGTTGGTGCCGAAGCCCGGCATGACCATGGCGCCCAGTTGCGTCTCCTGACGGCGTTTGGCGGTGTCGGCGAAGCGGGCGGCGAGGCTGGCCCGACCGTCCTCGATGTGGAAGCGGCGGATCAGGCCGTCGCCGTCGAACCAGTGCTGGGCCGAGCCGCCCGGACGCCGGAACTTCGCCGGACCGTTGCGATAGAGGCTGCCGGACAGCCCCGCCGGCGCCCGGCCATGCACCAGCGTCAGGGCGCGCGGTGCAACGTCGGCCTCGACATCCGCTGTGGCCAGCGCCCAGCCGGTGGCGGCGTTCAGGGCGCGGGCGGCGAAGGCGATGTCAGGGGTGGCGATGACGGACCCGGCGGAGACGGCGAGGGCTCCGCCCAGAAAGGTGCGGCGTGAGGCGTGCATGGCGTGAAGCTCCGGAACGTGCAGCGGATCGGATCAGCGAATGGCGATGGTCTGGGCGACCGCGCCGGAGGCGGCGAACCGCGCCCGCTCCCAGGACGCCGGGCCCATATTGCCGCGCGCATTGTTGGAGAAGGCGAAGGGCTCGGTCGGCATGCCAAACGGATTGGTGTTCATCCGGCCGTTTCCGTCGACATCGTGGAAGGCCTTCACGGCATAGTCGCCGGCGGGCAGGTCGGCGAAGACCGCCTCAAGCTGGCCGGCGGCCACATCGACCTGCACCGCCCTGACCGGCGCGCCGCCGTCATAGGCGGCAGCCGAGTCATAGAGGGCCACCATCACCTTGCCGGTCGGGGCGCCGGTCTCGAAGGCGAAGCGCAGGGTCGTGGAGGCGGGGGCGGTCTGGGCGGCGGCGGCCGTGGTCGACAGGACAATGACGGCGGCGGCGGCGAAGAGGGCGGTGCGCATGGCGGGCTTCCTTGACGAGGGAGACCCGACGACCGGGCTCCGATGCCAGGACCCTGATCCGCGCCCTGCCCCGCCGCCACCGCATCTACGGCGACGACCGCGCGTCTTTCGCCAATGACCGCGCCTGTTCACTCGCGATGCGTGGATGAACAGGCGCAGGAAGTCCTGTCCATACACCGTCACCCTCGGGCTTGACCCGACGGACGGACGTGAAGATCGCAATGCGTGGATGTTGCCGGGCGGCGTCCAGGCCATGCCTGGCGCGAACCCCTGTCCCCGGCCCTCGGGTCAAGCCCGAGGGCGGCGGCGGAGAGAGGACGCCTGAAATTCTGCGAACGCCGATGTCGGCGCTGGAATCAAGGCGCCCAGGCCGTGAGCGACCGCGTCGCGAACGTAGGGCGTCGCGTCAGCGACCCAGGGCTCAGTGCGCCTCTGGCGGCCGCGCGGCGGGATCGAGGTATTCACTCTCGGCATGGGCGTGGGCCGAAAGGACAAAACGGCGGTCGCAATAGCCGCATTCGACGAAGTCGTCCTCGCCCATATCCATATAGACCAGCGGATGGCCCAGGACGCCGCCGCCGTCGCAGGCCACGCGCTTGGTCGAGACGACAATCTCTTCCGGCGGGGGAACGGAGGCGGCAATCGGGGTCGAGGACATGGATCGGTCCGGAAGGGAGGGGATAGGACGCCGCATCCCTAAACCAATTCCCGTCGCGACTGTATCGCCGCCTTCCGATTTTTCATCGACGCCGTCAGCCCTCGATGGCGCGGTTGCGGCGGAACAGGCGATCGAACATCGCCTTGCGGCCCTTGAACAGGCTCCAGCCCAGGCAGCCGGCCGCGACCCACAGGCCGATTTCTCCCGCCACGGCGGCCGGCGCCCCGAACATCAGGGCCTGCTTCAGCGTCAGATGATCCAGTTTGGAGGCGACGATAAGGGCGGCGAAGGCGCCATAGCCCAGGAGGCAGACAGCGAAGGCCGTCCAGCCGATGAGGCGCGCGCGGGTCATACAGGGTTCTCCGTAAAGGGTGCTCGTCACTATGGAAAGCACGCTAGACATAGATCACCACCATGTCAAGCGTCATTGACCAAATGGAAAGCGCGCATGTCTGAACCGACATCACCGCGCCCTTGGCTCTGCGACCGGCGATGCCTAACTAGGCGCAATCCTCCCTTCGAAAGCCGCCCATGAGCTCGACTGACGCCCTGCCCGCCAACGCCATCGAGGTCCGGGGGCTGGCCAAGACCTATGCGGGCACAAAGAAGGCTCCGCCGAAGACCGCCCTGAACGGCGTCGATCTGGTCGTGCCGCGCGGCTCCATGTTCGGCCTTCTCGGGCCGAACGGCGCCGGCAAGTCGACCCTGATCAATATTCTGGCGGGGGTGGTGAACAAGACCGGCGGGACCGCCGCCATCTGGGGGCGCGACATCGACGCCGATCCGCGCGGCGCCCGGGCGGCCCTGGGCGTCGTGCCCCAGGAAATCGTCGCCGACGTCTTCTTCAGTCCGCGCGAGTCCCTGGAGGTCCAGGCCGGCTTCTACGGCGTGCCGGCAAACGAGCGTCGCTCCGATGAGCTGCTGGCTGCGCTCGGCCTGTCCGACAAGGCCAATGCCTATGTCCGCGCCCTGTCAGGCGGCATGAAGCGCCGACTGATGGTGGCCAAGGCCCTGGTCCACAATCCGCCGGTCCTGATCCTCGACGAGCCGACCGCCGGGGTCGATGTCGAACTGCGCCGCCAGCTGTGGGACTACGTCCGAAAGATCAATGCCGAGGGCGTGACCATCCTCCTGACCACCCACTATCTGGAGGAGGCCCAGGAGCTGTGCGACACCATCGCCATCATGAACCGGGGCGAGGTGGTGGCCTGTGAGCCGACGCCGCAACTGCTGCGCCGGCTGGACACCCGCAATGTGGTGGTCACCCCCGAGGGCGTACTGGACAATCTGCCGGTGCTGGAGGGTTTCGAGGCTGCGGCCCGACCCAACGGCGCCTTTGTCGTCACCTATCGCAAGGGCCAGTCATCGGTCGAACATGTTCTGGCCGCCGTGCGCGCCGCGGGCGTGACCATCGCCGACATCACGACCGAGGATCCGGATCTGGAGGACGTCTTCCTGGCCCTGACCTATGGCGATCCCGACGCAGCGGATCCGGTCCGGGACTAGGGCGACACCGGTTGAGTCGGACGCAGTCCGACCCGGCCCGGACGTCGCTCCCGCATCCGGCCCCGGGAGCCAACCGCACTACAGTACGGTGACCGACCCCAGCAGAAGCACCGCCCCGCCCTTGCCCAGCGTCCGCGCCGTCGCGCGCTGAAGCTGGCGGTGCAGGGCCTCCACGTCCGGCGCCCGGCCCGGCGGCAGGCCCGACGCCATGCGCTGCACCACCTCGTTATAGGCAGAGCGCAGGCGCGGCGTGTCGGCGGCGGCCCGGGCGCGCAGGGTCTCGTCCTGGACATCAATCCCGGTCTCGACCGTCATGACGCCGCGCCGGCCGTCCGGACGGATCACGGTCGCCGTCACCGTGGGAAAGCGAATGTAGCTGTTCTGCGGGACGGCGCTCTTGCCGCCCGAGGATGAGGCTTCAGCAGAGCCGGCCGCAGCGGCGGCGGCCAGGGCGGCCCCGGCGGCGGGAACGAGGGCGAAGAGAGCGCGACGGTTCATGCCGACACCCTGACACAGGTCGCTTAAGGCCCGGTTACGCCGTTCTCACACGCCCGGGGTCAGGCCGGGCCGATATCGGGAACGGTCTGGACGCGGCACGGAACGGCCGGTCTCGCGTCGTGGGTCGGGCTCGACGCCATCGCCCTCAGGTCCAGCAGGGCGAACAGTCGGGCGTCCTCATCCTGTTCCGGGTTGGGCGTGGTCAGCAGCTTGCCGCCGACGAAGATGGAGTTGGCGCCGGCGAGGAAGCACAGGGCCTGCATCTCCGGGCTCATGGTCTCGCGTCCGGCCGACAGGCGGACCATGGCGCGGGGGCAGACGAGGCGGGCGACCGCGACGGTGCGGACGAACTCGATCGGGTCGATCTCGCCGGTCTTGAGAACGCGCTCGCCCAGCGGCGTGCCGGTGACGGGGACGAGGGCGTTGACCGGCAGGCTGTCGGGATGGACCGGCAGGGTGGCCAGCGCATGCAGCAGGCCGGCGCGATCCCGACGGCTCTCGCCCATGCCGACGATGCCGCCGCAGCAGGTCGACATGCCGGCGTCGCGGACGTGCTCCAGCGTGTCGAGGCGGTCCTGGTACGTCCGGGTCGTGACCACCTCGGCATAGTACTCCGGGCCGGTGTCGAGGTTGTGGTTGTAGTAGTCGAGGCCGGCGGCCTTGAGCTGCCTCGCCTGGTCGGCGGTGAGCATGCCGAGCGTGGCGCAGGTCTCCAGACCCAGGGCCTTCACCCCCGAGATCATGGCGGCGAGTTTGGGCGTGTCGCGATCCTTCAGCTCACGCCAGGCGGCGCCCATGCAGAAACGCGAGGCGCCCCCGGCTTTCGCGGCCATGGCCTCGGCGAGGACGGCCGTCGTATCCATCAGCTTTTCGGCCTTCAGGCCGGTATCGAAGCTGGCCGATTGTGAGCAGTAGCCGCAGTTCTCGGCGCAGCCGCCGGTCTTGATCGACAGCAGTTGGGACTTCTGCACCTCCGACGGATCGAACCAGCGGCGGTGAACGGTCGCGGCCTCGAACACCAGTTCCATGAAGGGTCGGGCGAACAGGCTCTCGACCTCGTCCAGCGTCCAGTCGTGACGGGGAATGCTGAGGTCGCGGGGGCGGGTGCGGATCGGGGATGCGTCGTCGGCCATGCGATTTTCTACTCGCGGGTAGGGCGGTCGTCCAGAGGCGACGAGGTCGCCCTGTCCGGCCTCTCCCGCGTGCGAAAAGGACTGTCTGACGGGCTCAACCCGGCGGGTTCACGCCTCCCGATCATTGATTTTCAAGACCTTTTACAAATCTCGCAGCCTTGATCCCGCCTCGGCAGGCGGCGGGCCTATGATGGCGTGTCCCGTCGCAGGGAGGCTCGCTCGGCCGGCGAACCGAAGCGGCGGCGGGAACGGAGGGAGTGGGCGCGACCCGAAAGGGGACGCGAAGTCGAGCCGGGTGCAAGGCCGGACGGCTCAGGGGCGGGGAGGAGTACCCGTCCGGTCCAGCAGGGGGTCGTCGGTCCCCGCTGCCCATGGCGCGCAGACGGGCCACACGTGAACAGCGTGTCCCAGGGCCTCGGCGCAGTCGAAAACCGTCCGTGCGGAGCGACGTGCGTGTGCCGAAACAGTCAATTCTTACGGTCTCCGGGCATGCGCCTGGCGCTCCGCCCATGCCTCCCGACCGCCTCAGCGATCCGTCGCGTGAGGGGCCCTGGCCTGCCTGTCGTCGATTGGACCGGAGCACACATATAAAGACATCCTTATATGTTTATTGCCCGTTAAGCCGTCACCCGGTATACTGATTGTCAAATCACCCCGATCAGGAGCCTCCCTTGGCCGACTATATCGTCCGCGACATTTCGCTTGCCCCCTTCGGCAACAAGGAAATCGCCATCGCCGAAACTGAAATGCCGGGGCTGATGGCCCTGCGCGAGGAGTTCGGCGCGCAACAGATCCTCAAGGGCGCCCGCATCGCCGGCAGCCTGCACATGACCATCCAGACCGCCGTCCTGATTCAGACGCTGGAAGCCCTGGGCGCTGACGTCCGCTGGGCCTCGTGCAACATCTTCTCGACCCAGGACCACGCCGCGGCCGCCATCGCCGCCAACGGCACCCCGGTGTTCGCCACCAAAGGCGAGACCCTGGAAGAGTACTGGGACTACGCCCACAAGATCTTCGAATGGGCCGACGGCGGCTATCCGAACCTGATCCTCGACGACGGCGGCGACGCCACCCTGCTGTGCGTGCTGGGGCCGAAGGCCGAAAAAGACCTGTCCCTGCTGGCCAACCCGCAGAACGAGGAAGAGGAAGCCCTCTACAAGGTCATGAAGCGCTACATCGCCGAGAAGCCCGGCTTCTATTCGGCCATCCGCGACGCCATCGGCGGCGTGTCGGAAGAAACCACCACCGGCGTCCACCGCCTGTACGAGATGGCGAAAAAGGGCGACCTGCCCTTCCCCGCCATCAACGTCAACGACAGCGTCACCAAGTCCAAGTTCGACAACCTGTACGGCTGCCGTGAGAGCCTCGTCGACGCCATCCGCCGCGGCACCGACGTCATGCTGTCGGGCAAGGTCGCCGTGGTCTGCGGCTATGGCGACGTGGGCAAGGGCTCGGCCGCCTCGCTGCGCCAGGGCGGCGCCCGGGTGAAGGTCACCGAAGTCGATCCGATCTGCGCCCTGCAGGCGGCGATGGAAGGCTATGAGGTCGTCACCGTCGAGGACGTGGCCGGCGAGGCCGACATCTTCGTCACCGCCACCGGCAACAAGGACGTCCTGACCGTCGACCACATGCGGGCGATGAAGAACAACGCCATCGTCTGCAACATCGGTCACTTCGACTCGGAGATCCAGGTCGCCGGGCTGAAGAACTTCAAGTGGGACGAGATCAAGCCGCAGGTCCACCACGTCGAGTTTCCGGACGGCAAGAAGATCATCCTGCTGTCGGAAGGCCGTCTGGTGAACCTGGGCAATGCCACGGGCCACCCGTCGTTCGTGATGAGCGCCAGCTTCACCAACCAGACCCTGGCCCAGATCGAACTCTGGACCAACGCCAAATCCTACGAGAACCAGGTCTACACCCTGCCCAAGCATCTCGACGAAAAGGTCGCCATGCTGCACCTGGCCAAGCTGGGGGCGAAGCTGACGACCCTGTCGAAAGAACAGGCCGACTATATCTCGGTCCCGACCGAAGGCCCGTTCAAGCCGGACCACTACCGCTACTGATCGTCGGGATCCGCCGCGACGAGAAAGGCCCCGGAGCGATCCGGGGCCTTTTGTCACTGGCGCTGGCCCATGGCCGGCTCAGGCGGCCAGGGAGACCCGGTCGACCACGGGTTCGGGCGCAGGGTCGTCGCGACCGGCCAGGCCCGCCTCGAAGTCCATCAGAACGTCCATCAGCTCCTCGGCCGTCGTCAGGGGCGCATTGGGCCCGAAGCGGAAGCCCCAGTAGCTGACGATGTGCTGCAGGACGCCCAGTTCCTCGCCGAGGGTTCGGAACGTCGCCGGCGCTTCCAGCAGGAAGTCCCGGAAGGCGTTGGGATTGGCCCGCTCCGTCAGCGCGGAATAGGCCTCATCATAGATTTTCAGCTTGGTCGAAACCGAGCGGCAGGCCGCAAGGATGCGTCGACGCAGAGACTCGCGGCTGTGGGCCAGATAGTCTCGCACGTTCGGGGTGATCGGCCCGTAGGGCTTCACCTTGGTGACGGCGTCAGCGACCCTGAGGGCGTCCGGAAGGATTTCGCCCAGACACCACTTGTAGTAGAGGAAGCCTTTCCAGCAGAACACGCCTTCGTGGTACTGCTCGGGCGCCAGATTCAGCGTGATCCCGAGGGCCTCCATCCGGTCGCCGGGGTCGTTGGACAGGATCTTGGAGGCGAATTTCTGCGCCGATCCCGACGCCGCCACCCCGCCGCCCACCGTCAGATTGACCAGTGGACCGATCTCGCGCTCCACGAACAACATCATCTTGTTCAGGTCGCTCTCGCTGATGCCGAAGTAGCAGGGCGCCGGATCGTGACCATGACGGCGCAGTTGCTCGCGCAACAGGAACGGATCCAGAGACGGCAGTTCGTCGATCAGTCGCATCAATTCCATGTCGGGATGGTCCGGTCCGATCCCGAACGCCCCCTTCAGCATCCGCTCAAAGGTGATCTCGTTGACAAAGAAATAGCGCCCCCCCGCCTTCAGGTCGGTGATGTCGATCGGCAGGACGATCTTGGTCGCGATGTGGCGGCGGCCGCGGAACAGATCCAGTTCGTCGCGACGGATGCGATGCTTGATCACCAGCGACTGGTTCAGGGCCCGCGTCAGGAACAGCGGACGGGTGATCCAGTCTTCCGACAGCACGTGCTCGCGCGAAACGCGCAGAAGGTTGAGCAGCCGCGCCGTGGAGGCCGACTTTTCAAGGTGATTCAGGTTTCGAAAGGAGCGATCAGTCACGGCTTGACCATGAAGGCCAATGATGAGGATTCCCCTTGCTGACAGGGTGAACGAATCGTAGCTGCAGGGCATGACCTCCCCCGACCTTCGCATCGTGGCCTGGCGCGACGACCTGGCGCGGGATTTCCACGATATCAACGCCGAATGGATCCGGACGATGTTCGTCCTGGAACCCACCGACCGTGAGGTTCTGGAAAATCCGCGCCACCGCATCATTGAGCCCGGTGGCGACATCCTGTTCGTCGAGGCCCCCGGCCTGGGCGTGATCGGCGCCTGCGCCTTGCAGAAGACCGGGGAGGGCCGGTTCGAACTGACCAAGATGGGCGTTCGCGAGGCGGCGCGCGGCCGCAAGGCGGGCGAGTTCCTGCTGCGCGCCATGATCCGCCGTGCTTCCGAGATGGGGGCCGACACCCTCTACCTCCTGACCAACGCTCGCTGCGTCGAAGCTATCCACCTCTATGAGAAGGTCGGTTTCGTCCACGATGCCGGGATCATGCAGGACCACGGCGGTCGCTATGGACGTTGTGACGTAGCCATGCGCTATTCGGGCGCGCCGATGGCGCTTTCCCACCCGCACGCCGGGGACTAGAAGACTGTCATGGACATGTTCTTCAACATCATGATCCCGGTGGCCGTAGGGGCGGTGGCTATCGCCCTGGGGTTCGGAATCTACTCCCTGTATCGCGGCGGCGACTATGCCCGGTCGAACTCCAACAAGCTGATGCGGCTTCGTGTGGCCCTGCAGGCGGCGGCGATCATCCTGCTTCTGGCGGGCCTGTGGTGGAAGTCGACCCATGCCGGCTAGGGCGAGGCCAGAGAGCGGCTGCCCCTGCGGCCGGGCCTGACGCCGTATGGTGGTCCTGAATCGCATCTATACCCGCACGGGGGACGACGGCTCCACCGGACTGGCCACAGGTCAGCGGGTGCCCAAGTCTGATGCCCGGGTCGAGGCCTATGGGGCGGTGGATGAGCTGAACGCCGTGATCGGCCTGGCCAGACTGTATTCCGGCCAGAATGACCGCATCGACGCCATGCTGGCCCGCATCCAGAACGAATTGTTCGACCTGGGCGCCGATCTGGCCACCCCGCTGGAGCCGGCGCCGGCCTGGGAAGCCCTGCGCATCGTCGCCTCCCAGATCGAACGGCTGGAAGCCGAGATCGACTGGATGAACGAGAGCCTGAAACCGCTGGACAGTTTCATCCTTCCCGGCGGCTCGCCCCTGTCCGTCCATCTGCATATGGCCCGCACCGTCGCGCGCCGCGCCGAGCGCGAGGCCATTCGTCTGGTCGAGAGCGGAGAGGCGGTCACGCCCGAGGCCCTGCGCTATCTCAACCGGCTGTCGGACCATCTGTTCGTCGCCGCCCGGCGGGCCAACGCCAACGGGGCTGGAGACGTCAAATGGAAGCCGGGGGCCACCCGTTGAAATCGTCGCCGGATTTGTCCGCCTTCGCCTTGATCCCCCGGGAGCTTTCCGCTATAGCCGCGCGCTCTTGAGATTTCCGCCCGCAGACGCTGTCTGTCGCGGCACGCACCCGTAAGGTTTATCGATGGCCAACAATGCCGGCGCCCGCAAGGCGATCCGTAAGATCGCCGCCCGCACCGAAGTCAACAAGGCGCGCCGTACGCGCGTCCGCACCTTCCTGCGCAAGTTTCAGGAAGCCGTGACAGCGGGTGACGCCGGCGTCGCCAGGAACGCCTTCGTCGAGGCGCAGTCCGAGCTGATGCGGGCTGTCTCCAAGGGTGTGGTTCACAAGAACACCGGCTCGCGCAAGGTCAGCCGTCTGGCGGCCCAGCTGAAGAAGATGTCGGCCGCCTGATCCAGGGCGTCCGACATGGACCGTCGCGGTCCTGTCACATTAAAATTGAGCGATTTCAACGGCGAGTGAGCACAAGCTCTCTCGCCGTTTCGCCGTGTGCGGATAAGTCTTTATGCGACCTGCGACCGGGAATGAGCATCGCTTTTCGGAGGAAATCGGCATTTCCTCAAGCGTGATCCAGCTTTAGCTGAGTCAACCAATTTAACTTCGAATCGGCGCACGAATCAGCGTTGACCCATCCCGCCCCGAGCGTAAGTTTTGGCCTCTAACGCACTTCCATCCCCACACGGATGAAGACGGCGGGCGGAGAGTTTTTTCGCGCGCCGGCGGGAGACGTCTGATCAAACGGCCTGTCCAGGCCCCGCAGAAGCCATGCTTCGCGGGCGGGGCGAAGCTGTCTTCCGATCTGACGCCGACCGCAGGGATGAAGGTGCGTCTCTTGGGTCTGGTTGATGAGGTTTTGGCGGGCATGAACGGGGGCATTGCGATAGCGGGCATGACCGATCCGGACCGGATCTGGACCGAGGCGGCGGGACGACTGCGAGCAGAGATTGGCGAGGGGCCGTTCAGCTCCTATATCGCCCCGTCCGCCGTGCGGACCGACGGGTCGGGCCGGCTGATCCTGGTGACCCCGACCGCCTATGCCCGCGACTGGGTGCGCAAGAACGCCCTGAACCGCATGAATGAGCTGTGGCTGGGCCTGGACGGGCTGTCGCGTCGCCTGGAGGTCCGTTGCCGGGCCGAGCTGGGCTCGGCGCCCACGTCCGCCTCACTGGCCGCAGCCGCAGCATCCGCCCCGGCCCTGACACCAGTTTCGCCGATGGGCGTCGCGCCGGTCGCCACGGTGGGCCCCGTCGCTGACGGCGCCCGGGCCGTGCGCGCCGCCGGCCTGCAGGAGCGGCTGACCTTCGACAGTTTCGTCGAGGGCCAGGGCAACGCCTTCGCCCTGGCCATCGCCCGCCAGACCGCCGCCTGGGCTGACGGCCATTTCAACCCGATCTTCTTCTGCGGCCCCTATGGCTACGGCAAGACCCACCTGCTCAACGCCATCGCCTGGGAAGCCCAGCGCCTGAAGCCCGACGCCAGGGTAGTCTATCTGACCGCCGAACGCTTCCTGTCGACCTTCGTGCGCGCCATGCAGGACCGGTCGACCGCCGCCTTCAAGGAAAGCCTGCGCTCCGCCGACATGCTGCTGCTGGACGACGTCCAGTTCGTCGGCGGCAAGGCCTCCACCCAGGAGGAGTTGCTCTCCACCCTCACCGCCCTGATCGAGGACGGGAAGCGGATTGTCCTGTCGGCTGATCGCGCCCCCACCGCCCTGTCGGAAGTCGAGCCCCGGTTGCGCAGCCATCTGGCCGCCGGCCTGACCTGCCCGGTCGAGCCCGCCGACCGGGCGCTCAAGATCGCCGTGGCCGAAAATCGCCTGTCGGCCTTTGCCCGGATGGGCGTCGTCACGGGACAGGCCCCGCGCGAGGTGCTGGAGCATCTGGTCGACCGCACGCCCGGCTCGATGCGAGAGCTGGAGGGCGCCATCAACACCCTGGCGGCCGCGGCCGGTCCGCGTCTGGCCTCCCTTGGGGTGGACGAGGCGCAGGGCCTGCTCGGCTCGGCCCTGCGCGGCGGGCCCGAACGCAGGATCACCGTCGACGAGATTCAGAAGACGGTCGCCGAACATTTCAACATGAAACAGGCGGACCTGCTCAGCGAACGTCGCACCCGCGCTATCGCCCGGCCGCGCCAGATCGCCATGTATCTGTGCAAACAGCATACGACCCGGTCGTATCCGGACATCGGCCGTCGCTTCGGCGGGCGTGACCACACCACGGTCCTGCACGGGGTCCGCAAGATCGAGGAACTGATGCCCGCCGACGACCAGATCGCCCGGGATGTCGAGACCCTGACCCGCAAGCTGCGGGGCTGACGCCGGGACGTGGCGAGCGGCGCCCCCCGGCCCTGGGTGCTCTCGCCACTAACCGCGCGGCCCTTCCTTGCCCCGCGCGCCCAATACGCTAGTGTCCAGGGCTGTTTATCGCGACGCCCGATTCATCGTCGCGCTCCGGGCGATATGACCACATGCAACTGACCATCGAACGATCCGCCCTCCTCAAGGCCTTGGGCCACGTCCAGAGCGTGGTGGAGCGTCGGAACACCATTCCGATCCTGTCCAACGTCCTGCTCTCGGCCGGCCGCGACCGGCTGGCGTTCGCCGCCACCGATCTGGACATGGAGATGGTCGACGAGGCCGACGCCACGGTCCAGGTCGAGGGCCAGATCACGGCCCCTGCCCACACCCTGTACGAGATCGTCCGAAAGCTGCCCGACGGCGCCGAGGTGGCCCTGACCTACAACGGCGACGATCCCCGCCTGACGGTTCAGGCCGGCCGTTCGAAATTCAACCTGCCGGTCCTGCCGGCGGGCGACTTCCCGGTCATGTCTGCCGACACCTCGGGTGTGCGGTTCAGCCTGATGAAAGAAGACCTGGCCCGGCTGATCGACAAGACCCGGTTCGCCGTCTCGACCGAGGAAACCCGTTACTATCTGAACGGCCTGTACCTGCACACGGTAGCCGAGAACGGCGTGCCCCTGCTGCGCGCCGTGGCGACCGACGGCCACCGTCTGGCCCTGGCCGAGACCCCGGCGCCCGAGGGCGCAGCGGGCGGCCCCGGCGTCATCGTGCCGCGCAAGACGATTGACCAGGTCCGCCGCCTGCTCGACGACGGCTCCGGCCCTGTCGAGATCCAGGTCAGCCCGCAGAAGATCCGCTTCGAGTTCGGCCAGGCCAGCCTGACCTCCAAGGTCATCGACGGCGCCTTCCCCGACTATATGCGCGTCATACCCAAGGGGAACGACAAACAGGCCGACATCGACAAGGCCGTCTTCGCCTCGGCCGTCGACCGCGTCGCCACCATCTCGGCCGAGAAGAGCCGGTCGGTGAAACTGGCGTTCGAGCTGGACCGCGTCACCCTGACGGTGCGCAATATGGAGGCCGGACAGGGGGTCGAGGAGGTCGAGATCGGCTATTCCGACGAACCGTTCGAGATCGGCTTCAACGCCCGCTATCTGCTGGACGTCGCCGGCCAGATCACCGGCGAGAACGCCGCCTTCCGCTTCGCCGACCCGGCCAGCCCGACACTGGTCCTCGATCCGGGCGATCCGGGCGTGCAATATGTGCTGATGCCGTTGAGGGTATAGGTTTGGTGGCGAGTGGTTAGTGGCGAGTGGCGAGCTTTTTTGCCCCTCCTGCTGACTGGACCGGCGCGCGATGGTTCAGCTTTTGGCTGACGTCCCCCTTGTGCTCGCCACTCGCCACTAACCACTCGCCACTCCCTTGATCACCTCCCTCGCGCTCACCGACTTCCGCTCCTACGCGGCCGCGACCCTGTCCGTGGGGCCGGGGGCAACGGTGCTGCATGGGCCGAACGGGGCGGGGAAGACCAATCTGCTGGAGGCGCTCAGCCTGTTCACCCCGGGCAAGGGGCTGCGGGGGGCGACGGCGGCGGAGATGGGGCGGCGTGAGCCGGGCGAGGCGGCGGGGCGGCCCTGGGCGGTGACCCTGACGCTTGATGGCGGGGACGATGACGCCATTCGCCTCGGCACCGGCGTCCAGCCTGGTTCCAGCCGCCGCATCGTCCGCATCGACGGCGAGACGGCCCAGCCGGGGCGGTTGCTGGAGTATCTGCGGCCCGTCTGGGCCACGCCTGAACAGGACCGGCTGTTCTCCGACGCCCGGGCCGAGCGGCTGAAATTCTTCGACCGGCTGGTCTTCGCCGCCCGCCCGGCCCATGCGGCGACGGTCGCGACCTATGAGAAGGCACTGCGCGAGCGGTTGCGGCTGCTGCTCGACGGGGCGGAAGGCCGCGAGGCCGATCCCCTTTGGCTGGACGCCCTCGAAATCCGGCTGGGCGAGGCGGGGGCCCGGGCGGCCATGGCCCGCGCCTCGGCCCTCATCGACCTTCAGTCCGGCATCGACGCCCGCGACGACCGCCCCTTCCCCCAGGCCGATCTGGGACTGGATGGCCCCGCCGAACGGATGGCCGCAGGGGGCGCGGACGAAGACGCCATCGCCGCCGCGATCCGCACCGGCCTCGCCGCCTCACGCACCCGCGACGCCGCCGCCGGCCGGTCCCTGTATGGCCCGCACCGCACCGACCTGACCGCCCTGCACCGCCAGAAGAACCGCCCCGCCGCCGAGGGCTCATCGGGCGAACAGAAGGCGCTGGTGCTGAATCTGATCCTCGCCCAGATCACGCGCCTTAAGGCCGGCGCCGACGGCGATGCGGCCCCGCCGGTCCTGCTGCTCGACGAGGCCCCCGCCCACCTCGACGCGGCCCGCCGCGCCGCCCTGTTCGACGAGATCGAGGCTCTCTGCTTGCAGGCCTTCCTGACCGGCACCGAACGCGCCCTGTTCGACGGCCTGACCGGCCGGGCCGCCTTCGTCCGGGTCGAGGGCGGCGGTCTGCTGATTGAGTAGGTTTCAGTCCTCGGCGAGGACGATGACCCGGTCCTCGGGCAGATAGTCCAACGCCTCGGCCTTGTTCGGATTGACCACGACCCCGCCCATGTTGCGGTTGTCGTCGCCGTCTCCGTCACGCTTCCTGCGATAGCCGATGGCCGTCTCGCCGCGCAGTCGGGCCGCCTCGGACAGGATGTCGAAAATCGAGGGCGACCAGTTCAGGATGACCGTGTGGTCGGTCTCCAGCACCCGCGACCGGCCCTTGCGGAGGCCGTCCAGCGCGGAATCCAGTCCGGCTGAAATGATCGAGATCAGGGCCGAAAACACCAGAATGCCCATCAGGGTGACGAACAGGGTCAGCAGGCGGAACGTCCAGCCCGTGTCTCCGCCCATCGTCCTGGCGTCCATGGTCCGCATCAGCGATTGCCAGGCCGCCTCGACGAAGTTGAAGCCTCCGTCGGGACCGATACGGCTGAAGGCGAGAACGGCGGCGGCGAAGACAATGACGCACAGGGTCACGAGGGCCAGCCAGCCGACAAGGGCAATCGGGCCGGCCGCCATCGACTTGTCGAACCCGTAACGCAGCCGCTCGCCCAGACCGACATCGCCCAGTTGCGGGCCTTTCAGCGTGGTCGGCTTCGACGCTGCGGCGCCCCGGACGACACGCGCCGCATTTGCACGAGTAAGCGAACCCATGCTCTTTCGATATTCCCCGCCGCACCCTTACGGCCAAGCTCGGACTAAGGCCTTTTCCTGAACAAGGTCAACGCCCAGGTGATCCGGCTCGGCGCCTGCGCTATAGAGCCTCCCTTGTCTCGATCCAGACCCGATCCGGAACCGGAATATGCGATATCTCCACACCATGGTCCGCGTGACCGATCTCGACGCCTCCCTGGGCTTCTGGTGCAACCTGCTGGGTCTGGAGGAGGTGCGCCGCACCGAGAGCGAGGCTGGCCGCTTCACCCTGGTCTTTCTGGCCGCACCGAGGGACCTGGACAGATCGTCTGCCGAGCGGTCGCCCGAGGTCGAACTGACGTACAACTGGGATCCCGAGGTCTATACCGGCGGGCGCAATTTCGGCCATCTGGCCTACAAGGTCGATGATGTCTATGCGGCCTGCCAGCGGCTGATGGACGGCGGTGTGGTGATCAACCGGCCACCGCGCGACGGCAATATGGCCTTTGTCCGTTCGCCCGACGGCATCTCCATCGAACTGTTGCAGGAGGGGCCGCCCCTGGCCCCTGCCGAGCCCTGGGCCTCCATGCCCAATACGGGCGTCTGGTGAGGGCCGCGGCGACCGCGGCGCTGCTGGCTGCGGGACTGATCGTCTCGGCCTGCGCCTCCTCGACCGAAACCAACACCGGCCGCACGGCGACCGAGCAGTTGCTGCTGGCCCGGGCCTCTGACCGGGCCGTCGAGGGCCTGATCCTGCCGCTGCCCATCGGGACGCGGATTTTTGTCGATGACGCCTATTTCCGTAACGAGGGCGCCGCCTACGCCATTTCCACCATTCGTGCAGCCCTGTCGGAGGCCGGCTTCGCCCTCGCCAACAACCGCACCGACGCCGACGCCGTGTTCGAGTTGCGCTCCGGCGCCATGGGGCTGGAACAGATGCGCCGCGTGGTCGGCCTGCCGGACATGCGAGTGCCGATCAACGAGACTTTCAATGTGGTCTCCATCCCGGAGCTGTCGGTCTACAGCCGGCGCGACCGGATCGGCGTGGCCGAGTTTTCGGGCTTTCTCTATGACGGGAAGACCGGGGCCCCGCTGGGCGCCGTCACCCCGATGATCGGCAAATATCGCATTCGCAGTCACAAGCTGCTGATGATCATCGCCTGGGGCCAGCAACAGGCCGTTCCCGGCGAACGCGACCCCGGCGACAGCTGGCGTGAGTTCTGAGATTCTCGGACGCCCGGAAACGGGTGTTCCTGCACCAGCCAGGAAGCTTGTTGCGCAACTGACACAATGCGTTCGGTAACGGGCGTCATTCGGGCTTTTGTGTGGCGATCAGGCCCTGTACATGGGGTTATCGGTGTTTGTAACGAGAGTCTCCTGATGACCTATTCGCGCATGTCCGGCCGTCGGCCGCACTGGATGACCGCCTGTTCAATGGGAGGTCTCGTCGTTGCGGCGGCCCTGACCGCTTCGCCAGTCCTGGCTCACGTGCCAAACAACGGTCTGAACCGGAACGCCCCCCCGACGCTGGCCGGCGCCAATGACGTCAACGGCATCGGCATCATCTACGCTGACTATGGCGCAGCCGGCGGCGGCGTCTGCACGGGGACGCTCATCAACCCCCGCATGGTGCTGTTTGCCGCCCACTGCGTGAACACCGCTCCGGCCTCCAGCTACGGCGCCGCTTCGGGTGGCACGCCGATCGCAGTGGGGTTCAAGGGCGATGCGCGCGCCGGCCTGATCGCCTGGCTCAGCAGCCGTCAAAGCAGCGTGGCCAACCAGACCTACAACATCAATCAGATCCTCTACAATCCGCTGTCCCTGAACGAGCCTGCGGGGAACTTCTACGAAGCGGATATCGCCCTCGGCGTACTGGACGCCCCTACGCGCGGCGTTCCGACCTGGGCCATGCTGTTCAGTCCCCTGACCGGGACAGAGAACCTGCACGTTACCGTTGGGGGATACGGCCGCTCGGGCACCGGGACGACCGGACAGTCCGCCGGGATCGATTTCCGTCGTCGGGCAGGCGAGAATATGATCGGGGCCCTGTCCTCCATTGACGACATCAATCTGTGGCTCTTCGGCAACGGAAGTCAGCGCGGACTGGGTCAGAACCTCTATATGGTCGATTTCGACGATCCGGCCCGCACCAATATCTACGATTTCAACATCTTCGGAAATGACGTCGCCCTCCCCAACGAGGGCCTCACTGCACAGGGCGACTCGGGCAGCGCCCTGATCCTGGACCGCGCATTTGCGACGCCGGTGATCGCCGGCGTCCTGTCACTCGGCACCCGCTACTTCGGCGCCCAGCCGGCAGCCAGCTACGGCACGACGGCCGGCTATCAGCCTCTGTATCTGTTCTGGGACTATATCGTCGCCAACAACCCGTACAAATATCTGGCTTCGGCCGCCGGCGACGCCGACTGGTTCGACGCCGCACATTGGAACCAGACGATCGATCCCAACTACAAGATCATCGTCAACGGCCAACTGGTCACCGGCCTGCCCTCGACCCCGGCGGCCGGCGTGGGCGGCAAGGGCAATGAGTTCGGCTCGATCTGTTTCCGGACCGACTGCGCCAAGGCCGGAGATCTGGCGCGCGCCAATGAAAGCATCGGCTTCGACGGATCTTCGGGTGTCGATCCCGCCACCGCAGGCGAATCGACTGGCGGGGCCGCATTGGTCGGCCGGGATGCCCTGCTGCAGGGGCTGGACGATGCTGTGGAAGCATCCGTGACCGGCGAGTCCTACACCCGGATCGCAGACGCTGGACCGATCACGTCGATCGACACCCCCTCAGTTGCGCCCGCACCCAACAATGCGGCGGCATCGGCGGCCAATGGCAACAGGGCCAGCTATTATGACGTCACCCTGGCGGCCGCAGGACGTACGAGGCTGAACGCCGCGGCGACCATCGATCGCCTCACCGTCGGCGGATCGGGCGCCATCCTCGACATCGGCGCCGCCGGCTCGCTGACCTCGCTGATCGATACCACTGTGACGGCGGGACACATCAATGTGGACGGTAGTCTGAGCACCTGGGAAATGCTGGTGATGGGCGGACTCATCAGCGGGCGCGGCCAGATCAACGCCTCGGCCCTGTCTTCCATCCTCGGCTCCATCGCCCCCGGCGGCCAGGGCGCGGTAGGCAATCTGACCCTGAACGGCGATCTGATCCTGACCTCAGGCTCGCGTCTGTTCATCGACATCTCGGGCGCTTCGGCCGACAAACTTGTCGTCCAGGCCAACGCCTCGCGCGGCGCTACAGGCGGCGCCTCAGTCGGCGGTCTGCTGAACCTGAACTTCCTGACGGCCCCGAATTTCGGCCAGACCTATACGGTTCTGACGGCGGAAGGCGGCGTCTCGGGTCAATTCACGGCGACCAATGACCTGCCCGGCGTCCTCTATCCGTTCATCAACTACACCTCTAATGCCGTGAGCGTCCGGATCGCTGCAGAATCGTTCAGCCGCTTCATCGACGCGGGCTCGCCGACCCAGGTCGAGGTTGGGGGCCTGCTGGACAATGCGCGCTCGGCGACCGGCTATGCCGCTCTGAGCGGCGTCTACAATGCCGTCGACTCTCTGGAAGGCGCGGCCTTGGGCGGCGCTCTGGAAAGCCTGGCCCCCTATTCGGCCTGGTCTGCCGGCAGTCTGTCAGTCATTCAGACCGAGACCCTGCAATCTGTCATCAGCGGTCGGATCTCGACGCCGCGCACGGGAACGCAGGCGCCTCGCGGTCTGGCCCTGATCGGCAACGGAGTTGAAGTAGCGGCCCTGGATGCCGCGCCCTTCGCCACTTCGGCCGCCGCGGCTTCGGCCCAATCCGAACGCTCCCGCTGGATGGGCGACTGGAAACAGGGCATGGCCGGCTTCATCGCCGCCGGTGCAACGCGCGGCGAGGCCAGCCAGCTCAGGGGCAGCGTGATCGCTGGACAAAAGGATGACATCGAGACCTGGTACCTCGCCGGCGGCCTGGAACGCACCGTCGATCGCCTGACGCTGGGTGCAGCGCTGGGGTATTCGCAGGGCACCGCCGACTATGTCGGCGGCCTGAGCAACACCGATACCAGCCAGTTCAGCGTTTCGGGCTATGGCTCCTGGCAGCTCGGCGATACCGGCTTTGTCGGCGGCCATTTGGGCTGGTCTGCTCTGAGCCACGAAACGGAGCGTCGTGTGGCCCTGGGCGCCGCGACCTATCGCTCAGAGGCAGACTTTGACGGAGACGCCCTGTTCGGCGGCGCCGAGGTGGGCGTCCATACCCGCGCCGGCGGTCTGGGCATGACGCCCAGCTTCGGCTTCAACGCCTATCGCGTGTCGGTCGATGACCATGTCGAGACCGGCTCCATCGCCGCCATGACGGTCAAGGGCCGCGAAATCGACTCCGTCCAGGGCTTCATGGGCGTGAAGTTCGACGGCGAGACTACGGTCGGATCCCTGACGGTGCGCCCCTCGCTCGGGGTTCGCATTGTCGCCGAGATGACGGATGGCGACGATGCCGTCCGCGCCGCTTTCGCCGCCACTGGCGGCATGCCGGCGACCTTCGTCGGACTGAGCCGCGACAAAGGCTGGGGCGAGGTTTCCGGCGGGGTGCAGATCTCGAATGGCGGCCGCACCAGTTTGTCGCTTGAGGCCGCTTCGATGTTCGAGCGCGAAGACGTCGACTATCAAAGCTATCGCGCCACAGTGTCGATCAAGTTCTGATTCGCGACACCCACTTCATCTGCAAGAACAGCAGTCCCGGCGGAGCAATCCGCCGGGGCTTTTGTATGCTCCAGACGTCATGACGTGAGCTGACAAGCCGCCTATGCTGCAGGAATGACCGACGCCGCCGATACACCGCCCCATGCCCCGATCCGTCTGTGGCTGATCGACGCCTCGGCCTATATCTTCCGCGCGTATCACGCCTTGCCGCCCCTGACGCGCAAATCCGACGGGCTGCCGGTCGGGGCGGTGCAGGGCTATTGCAACATGCTCTGGAAGCTGTTGCGGGACATGAAGGGGGCGGATGGGCCGACGCATCTGGCGGCGATCTTTGATCATTCGGAGAAGACGTTCAGGAACGCGCTGTACGCCGATTACAAGGCCAATCGGCCGCCGGCGCCGGAGGATCTGGTGCCACAGTTCGCGCTGGTGAGGCGGGCGACGGCGGCGTTCGGCGTCCACTGTGTGGAGCTGGCGGGGTATGAGGCGGATGATCTGATCGCGACGTACGCGTGCAAGGCGCGGGATGCGGGGGGCGAGGCGGTCATCGTGTCGTCCGACAAGGACCTGATGCAGCTGATCGGCGACGGCGTCGTCATGTACGACCCGATGAAGGACCGGCGCCTCGCCGAGGAGGCGGTGTTCGAGAAGTTCGGCGTCACCCCCGACAAGGTCATCGAGGTCCAGGCCCTGATCGGCGACAGCGTCGACAATGTGCCCGGCGCCCCCGGCATCGGCCCCAAGACGGCGGCCCAGCTGATCCTCGAATACGGCGATCTGGACACCCTGCTGGCCCGCGCCCATGAGATCAAACAGCCCAAACGGCGCGAGACCCTGATCGAATACGCCGACCAGATCCGCCTCTCCCGCGAACTGGTCACCCTGACCTGCGACGCCCCGGCGCCCGAGCCGATCGACGACTTCAAGGTCCGCGACCCGGACCCGGAGACCCTGTCGGCCTTTCTGGAGGAGATGGAGTTCCGCTCCCTGGCCCGCCGCGTCGGCGGCGGCGGGTCGATGGACGCCGCCGACCCGACCGGCCCCTCGATCCTGTCCCGCCCTCGACCACTGGTCCCGGCCGCCCCCGTCGCCAGCCCCCGCTACGCCCCGAAAGCCGTCTCCACCGAGGTCGAGGCCCAGAGCGTCGACCACGACGCCTATGTCTGTATCCAGACGCTGGAGGCGCTGGACGCCTTCATCGCCCGCGCCCGCGCCGCCGGGGTCGTCGGCTTCGACACCGAGACCGACGCCCTGTCGGCCACCCATGCGGGCCTGTGCGGCGTGTCCCTGGCCATCGGGCCCAATGACGCCTGCTATGTGCCGCTGACGCATGAGCACGCCCCGGCCGAGGGCGCCGGCGGCCTGGACTTCGGCGCACCCGCCGAGGCCCCTGCGGCCCTGACCCAGATCGACAAGCCCACGGCCCTGGCCCGGCTGAAGCTCCTGCTGGAAGACCCGTCGGTGCTGAAGGTGGTCCAGAACGGCAAATACGACCTGGCCGTCATGGCCCGGCGCGGCGTCCGGGTGGCGCCGATCGACGACACCATGCTGATCTCCTATGTGCTTGAGGGCGGTCTGCACGGCCACGGCATGGACGAACTCAGCCGCCTGCATCTGGGCCACGACCCGATCCCGTTCAAACAGGTCGCGGGTACGGGCAAAAAGCAGAAGTCGTTCAAACACGTCGAGCTGAAACCCGCCACCGCCTATGCCGCCGAGGACGCCGACGTCACCCTGCGCCTGTGGCGCATCCTCAAACCCCGGCTGGCGCGCGAGGGTCTGGCCACGGTCTATGAGACGCTGGAGCGCGGCATGCCCGGGATCCTGGCCGATATGGAGACCGCCGGCATCCGCGTCGACCCCGCCCGCCTGACCCGCCTGTCCAGTGAGTTCGGCCTGCGCATGGCCGAGCTGGAGGCCGAGGCCGAAAAACTGGCCGGCCGCCCGTTCAATCCCGGCAGCCCCAAACAGATCGGCGACATTCTGTTCGGCGAGATGAACCTGCCCGGTGGCAAGAAGACCGCCACCGGCCAGTGGGGCACCGACGCCAGCGTGCTGGAAGAACTGGCCCTGACCCACGACCTGCCGCGCGTCCTGCTGGACTGGCGGCAACTGTCCAAGCTGAAGGGCACCTATACCGACGCCCTGTCGGCCGCCGCCGCCCCCGCCACCCACCGCGTCCACACCAGCTATCAACTGGCCGCCGCCACCACCGGCCGCCTGGCCTCGTCCGACCCGAACCTTCAGAACATCCCGATCCGCACCGAGACCGGCCGCCAGATCCGTCAGGCCTTCATCGCCGCCCCCGGCAACGTCCTGATTTCAGCCGACTATTCCCAGATCGAGCTGCGCCTGCTGGCCCATATCGGCGACATCCCCGAGCTGAAATCCGCCTTCAAACGCGGCCTCGACATCCATGCGGCCACGGCCAGCGAGATGTTCGGCGTCCCCGTCGAGGGCATGCCGGCCGAGACCCGCCGCCGCGCCAAGGCGATCAATTTCGGCATCGTCTATGGCATCAGCGCCTTCGGACTGGCCGCCCAGCTGGGCATCGATCAGGGCGAGGCCGGGGCCTATATCAAGACCTATTTCGAACGCTTCCCCGGCATCCGCACCTATATGGACCGCACCCGCGCCGAGGTGAAACAGGCCGGCTACGTCTCCACCCTGTTCGGCCGCCGCATCCACATCCCGGCCATCCACTCCAAATCGGGCGCCGAACGCCAGTTCGGCGAACGCGCCGCCATCAACGCCCCCATCCAGGGCGCCGCCGCCGACATCATCCGCCGCGCCATGATGCGCATGCCCGGGGCGCTGGCGGCGGCCGGATTGTCAGACGTGACCATGCTGCTCCAGGTCCACGACGAACTGGTGTTCGAATGCCCCGAGGGTCTGGCCGAGCGCGCCATCCCGGTGATCCGGTCGGTGATGGAACGGGCGGACGAACCGGCGGTCAAACTGACCGTGCCCCTGGTGGTGGAGGCCAAGGCGGCGCTGAACTGGGACGAGGCGCATTGATCCCTTTGTGGCGCTTCGCGCCGCGCTAACGCTCGGCTCGCGGAGCCTCGCTGCTTGAGCGCAGATCCTTCCTCCCCCATCGGGGGAGGGGGACCGCGAAGCGGTGGAGGGGGCCGGCGGCGCAACGGGGATTTGAGTTCGGTCGCCGCCTCGCCGTCCCGCCCACCTTCATCCTCACTAAAACCGCCGCACGTCGTCCAGACGCGGATCGAGCATGCCACGCGACCGATAGACGTCCGAGCGGTTGATACGGAACGACCGCCGGGATGATACAGACTAGCCCTTCTCGTCCGGCCGAAATCCAAAATTGCCGTCTGTGAAGTGCTTATTGGCCTCAAGGTGCGCGAGCATGCTCGTGACTGCTTTTGCCCCAACCACTTCTTTGCGGTGAGTCCGCTTCGCTTCGATATGAGCAATTAATCGCTTCATTAGCTCGCGATCTCGAACTGACGATATATCTGTTTTGTAGTTGCTCATTAAAGAGCAGAGCATCGCCCACAGGTAGAACGAGTTTTTTCCCGCCTTCTCGATCATCCCAACTATAACCTTATCCCAGCCCGGCCCCTTTGAGCTAACAACGCAGTTAAAATTGAGAAATTCTAGGAATGTCATGCTGTTGTGGGTCGCGTCGCGAGCTTTAAATACCGCAGAGAGCTTTGCCGTTCCTAGGTCGCTTGCTGTTCTAGATGCGACAGAGGAGCAAAGTGCGTCAATTATTGTCATCTTGGCTTCCGCACTTCCACGGTCCGACTCAGCTACAGCACGGTCAAAATCGATAAATGCGATCCCGCCCCATGTAAAATAACGCCGCTCCGCTAAGTGGTCGGCAAAAAGTGCGCCAACTTGGAAAGCGGTGAGGTGAGTCTTGAGTATAAGATCGTAGGCATCCAGCTTAAGATGACCTCCGATATCGTCACTATTCCGGAGAGCATCCGTCAGGACATTTGCTGTTATAAATATGACGTTCTCCAAGTCGTTAAACTTAGAGAATCGAACTTGCTGATCAACGGTACGAGATTCAGAAAACACCGATGTTCTTAACAGGTCTATTTGCTGGCTATCATGCGGCCCGCGTTCGATTTCTTCCGCAATCGGCTTCCATAGTTCCTCATCTTCTTTTCCGCTGTCTGGCCAGTACGCGTTCTCGAGCGGATCAAAGTTCAGCCTAACGTAAGTATCAGCAAACTCCTTCATTTTTTCGTCAAGAGAGGATGTTAGTTTTTGAACCACTATCGTGTTGTCGGAACTCAAACCAGTTACGACGTCAATCACCGGCCCAAGTCGAAGATATTCTTCGATATCAATAAAATTCATCAATAGCTTAGGACGGATTGATAGCTGCCTGCCCAAGAAAAATGTAAAATAGAAGCTATATCGAAAGAATAGAGATCGTCCATGACGTCCGATAATTCGCGACTCTTCAAGCTCGGCTAAAAACGCCCGCTCGTCAAATTCGGTCAGCGTATCAATTTTGTGTGCTGCTATAAAGGTATACCAGTACGTGTCATCGAATGAATGTCTCTGGTCAACGTATAGCTGAAACACAAACGCCGACAGCACGTCCATTCTATTCTTTACGTTAAACGACTCTTTGTATACGTCGCTAGGCTTCCTGATAGAATCTTGTATGTACCGAGATACAATATCTACTCTGTTCAAGGGATTGAAAGCCCCCTCCTTTTGGAGAACCTTCAAATACATTAGAACATTTGATGGTGTTAGTGGTATGCACAGAGCCAAAAGATCGTCGTATACCTTTGTGACTATCGCAGATACTGAAGCGTCGCCCTGATTGTGAAACACGATATTGGCCGCGCGCCGCACTTCCTCTCGCCCTATTCCCCAGAGGTACGTATAAGTGAATCCGCGGTCGACGATATCAAGATCCATTGGGCGGGTCGGCATTAACCCACGATCTACCGTGACTATAATAAATTTTCTAAACCATGTCGTCGACATGATCTCTTTTAAAAGTCGTTCATCCCGTTCGAAGTCAAAGTGATCTAAAATTAGTACGGATGCGCCTTCGACCTTGGCATCGGCAGGGAATTCAGTTTCAAGCTTCTTTCGGTAGTTCGGTATTGACCTAGCATCCTTGCGGAAAATGTTTCGCTGCCCGGCTGATAGGAGCTCGTGTTCCAGATGCTTGCAGAGAACGGAGCCGCCATACTCGGGGCGAGTTTCAATCACGTATGATCCGTCAGATGCTATTATTTCCTGAGTGGATACGCGCCGAGCAGCACCCGCGTCGCGGAAAGCCTGCTCCTGAGGAAGAGTCATAATGCGAGGCTCAATAAATACCGGAGTCTCCTCCACGGCGAAAAGTTCCGCCTCGAACGATCTACGGGCGTCATCGGCAGAAACGACCAGGGATTGAGGCTTACTGACGGCTATGGCTGGCGGGGCACCCCGTGAATTTTCTATTCCCGGCCTAAGAGGCAGCGTTCCAGTGTAGTCTGGGCTAGAGTAAATGCTTGTGTCTAGAGTCCATTTGGGCATCGGACTTTCAACAAAGTGAATCGGAAATATAGATAATTTTCCGGAATCGACGCGAACGATCATCGCCCTGTTGGGCCATTTCGTGGTTTGGTATGTCGCCCCGGCGCAAAGATGTATAGAGTTTCCTATCAATCCGGAAACGTGCTCGACATCTGTTTGGTGAAGATGTCCAGTTAGAATGCAATTGAATCGAGTTCTAAATCCGGCCTTGATAGATTGAACTTCATCGGCAGAAAGCCAATCAAACGGATGATGCATAACGGCAATACGAACAATATTATTGTTGTCGCTATCTGGGATGCGATCAAGAGACCGACGCCCGATCCAAAGTTTGCCGGAGTCATCATCTCCATAGCAAAATGTCGACGAATTTATTAGCGTAATACTAAATGATTGATTCTTAATGTTGATTTCGATTGTATCAAAAATCGTATTATTAAGAGAGAATGATCTTATGTCTTTAAAGTATTCGTCATACCAGATTTTATATGATCTCATTCGTTCTTTTAGATGCAAGCATTCTGTATTAGGGTCGAAATAGCCGTCGGATTCGGCATTGCTGGACAGAGTCCTTGCCAAGCCCGCCCCGCTATCCCGATCGATGTCGTGGTTTCCGGGGACAACAAATAGTTTGTCGCGCGTCAGACCAAGTCTGCCCAAGAGTGAGTCAAAAAACTCAGTGGCATGCTTATATTCAGAGAGCTTGCCATGGTTTGCGATGTCGCCAGACGCGATAACAAAATCTGGCTTACCTGCGCGCGACGTCAGGTCCGGCAGAGATGCGAGGAGGCCCGACAGGACGAGGTCACGATCATATCGTTCTCGACCGTCGAAATGAAAATCGGAAATGTGAAGCCAAGTCGGTGACTGATTCATGCCCAAGTCTTGCTCTCGATTCTTCTATGCATTGACCGTGAATGGCGAAGTGCCGAAGCACAAGGTCCTCCTAGAGGAACGCCATTCTCAGTTCCCGCCTGCGCGGGGATGACAGGGCGTCGGGAAACGGACGCGAACCCCCGGAACACAGGACCCCCCACCCCAATCCCTTCAACGCCTTAGCCGTTTCTCGCCCGCCTGAACCCGCCCTGGTTCGCGCCGCATCTACAATGCGCGCATGCCGAACAAACGCCCGGGGAAGTCGCTGCTGGAGGACGAGGTCTGGATCGTCCTGCTGGAGCGCTATGTGCGGGGCGAGACCTCGACGGCCCTGGGGCGCGAGTTCGGGGTCAGCGTCTCGGCCATCGCCTGGCAGGCGCGGAACCGGGGGTATCGCAAGATGGACCGGCCCGACGCCGTCTATCGCTGGCATCGGCCGCCGCCGATCGCGGCCCATGAGGACCGGGCCGGGAACCTGGCCTTTGATCTGGACCCCTCTGATCCCGGGGGCTCGGCCGAGCGTGCCCTGGCCAAGGCCGTCGTGGCGGCGGGCGAGGGGCGGATCGAGGACTGTCTGAAACTGAGCGAGGCGGCGCGGTCGGTGGTGCGGACGGCGCGGGTGATGGGGGGATTGGGCGGCGGTGGGGCGGTGCAGAGCCCCTCCACCCCTTCGGGGTCCCCCTCCCCATGGCATGGGGAGGAGACGGCGCTGGACCCGGCGATGTGGGCGGATCCGGTGTTGCGGGGGGCTCAGACGGCCCCGGAGCGGTGCGCCGACGGGGGGGACTGGACGACCTGGCTGTTTCTGGGCGGGCGCGGGGCGGGCAAGACCCTGGCGGGGGCGATGTGGCTGTCGGATCAGGCGGAGGCGTTGGGAGAGGGCGGCCGGCTGGCGTTGATCGGGCCGACGCTGCACGACGTGCGCGAGGTGATGATCGAGGGGGCGTCGGGGATCCTGACCCTGCCGCGATGGGGGGACCCGAAATGGGGCGGGCGGCGGCCGGTGTTCGAGCCGTCGCGGCGGCGGCTGATCTTTCCCAACGGGGCGATGGCCTATGCCTTCTCGGCCGAGGACCCGGACTCCTTGCGGGGGCCGCAGTTTTCGGCGGCCTGGGCGGATGAATTCTGTGCGTGGCGCGGGGGCGGGGAGACGCTGGCCCTGTTGCGGATGGGGTTGCGGCTGGGGGGACCGCCCTCCTCTCCCTTCCCCCTTGAGGGGGGAAGGGTCGGGGATGGGGGTGGAGGCACGATGGCGCCGGCTGATGTTGCCGCAGCGAACGGCGGAGTCTCGGGGGGTGATTTTTCAAAGCCGGGGGCTTCACCCCCACCCCGGCCCTCCCCGTTGGCGGAGGGGGAGGGAGAAGGAAGAGGACCGGTGATCGGGGCTCAAGCAGCGAGCGACCGCGTCGCGAGCGGTAGCCCTCCAAGATTGATGATCTCCACGACGCCCCGGCCGACGGCGGCCTTGCGGCGGTTGCGGCTGGAGCCCGGGGTGGTGGAGACCCATGCGGGGACGCGGGACAATGCGGCCCATCTGGCGGCCGGGTTTCTGGAGGGGCTGGAGCGGCTGTACGGCGGCACCCGACGCGCGGCCCAGGAGATCGAGGGGCGGGTGGTGGAGCAGTCGGGGGCGCTGTTTACGGCGGAGATGATGATGGCCGCGAGGGGGGAGGGTCGAGGGGCGAGGTGTGAGGGAGACGCGGGGGGCGAGGGAGACGCGGGGGGCGGCCTGTCCTCGACCCTCGCCCCTCCCCCCTCGACCCTCGACCGCGTGGTGGTGGCGGTGGATCCGACGGCGAGCCTGGGCGGGGACGCCTGCGGCATCGTGGTCGCGGGCCGTTCCCGCCCGGGCGGGAAGGACGAGGCGCCGACGGTCCATGTGCTGGCCGACCGGACGGTGGCGGGGGTCTCGCCGGACGGCTGGGGGCGGCGGGCGGCAAGGGCGGCGGAGGACTATGGCGCCGTCTGTATCGTCGCCGAGGTCAACCAGGGCGGGGACATGGTGCGGGCCGTGCTGAGGGCCTCGGGCTGTTCCGTGCGGGTGCGCGAGGTGCGGGCGACGAAGGGCAAGCGGGTGCGGGCCGAGCCGGTGGCGGCCCTGTATGAACAGGGGCGGGTGCGGCACGCGGCGGGGCTGGAGGCGCTGGAGGAGGAGCTGATGGCCATGGGCGGGGAGGACGAGGGGAGCCTCGACCGGGCCGACGCCCTGGTCTGGGCCGTCACCGACCTGATGATCGACCGGGCGGCGGGGCGCGAGGGGCCCCGGCTGCGGACGGTCGGGCCGGGGGTGGCGCCGTCGGGCATCAGCGGGCGGATCCGGTAGGGCCGGGGCGGGCTGAGCCTGACCCGCGTTCACCCAATCTTTTCTTCCCCGGGGGCAGGATTGGCGGGCGTTTCCGGGGGCCTGTGTCGTGTTTGCATTTCTCGCCGCCGATCTGGCCCTGAGCGCGCGGGAGCGGGTGCGCCAGACCCTGGTGCGGACCCTGCTGGCCCTGCTGGTGGGCTGGACCCTGCACCGGTCGGGGCATGGGGGGCTGGTGGCCGGCTGGATCGCCCTGAGCGCCTTCGTCCAGGCGCTGGAGTTCACCGCCATGGCCCCGTTCCGGCAGGGCGGGCCCGCGCCGACCTCGGCCGCCCGGGTCGCGCCGGCCCTGGTCGCCGTCGTCCTTATGTCCTGCGCCTATGCCGGGATGGCGGCCCTGTTGTGGTGGATCGGGACGCCGGCCCTGATCACCGTGGGCGCCCTGACCCTGTGCGGCGGGCTGTTGAACAATGTCGCCTCCGGGCGGGGGTCGAGGACCCTGTTCCTGCTGGGGGCGGGCCCCTATCTGGCGGCGCTGGCGGCCCTGACGGTGCTGCCAGCCGACAACGCCACGCCAGACCACCTGCCGCTGATGATCCTGGCGGTCCTGCTGTTCGCCTTTGGCATCTTCAGCGCCTGGAGCCGGACACACCAGGCCCAGCTGGCCGAGTCGGAGCTGCTGGAACAGGCCCGGACCCGGCTGGAGCAGGCCGAGGCGGCGATGGCCGACCGCGCCGCCATGGCCGCCATCGTCAGCCACGAACTGCGCACCCCGGTCAGCGCCATCCTGGCCGGCGCCCACGTCATCCGCCACGGCGGCCGGCCGCAGCAGACGCCCGAGACGGCCGACCTGATCATCGACGCCGGGCGGCTGATGACGCGGATGCTCAACGACCTGCTGGACCATTCCAAGATCGAGGCCCGGGGCATGGGCGTGGAGACGCGCGACTTCGACCTGGCCGCCCTGATCGCCGACACCGCACGGTTCTGGGCCCCCCAGGCCGAGGACAAGGGGCTGGTCTTCCGGGTCTCGGGACCGGGCGAGGCGGCGCTGTGGCTGCGCGGCGACCCGTTCCGCCTGCGCCAGATCCTGAACAACCTGCTGTCCAACGCCTTCAAGTTCACCGCCGAGGGCATGGTCGCCCTGGAGGTCGCGGTCGAGGGCGCCGCCGCCGATGCCGACGCCCCGCGCCGGGTGCGGCTGACGGTCCGCGACCAGGGCGCAGGCATCTCGCCGGCGGCCATGGAGAATCTGTTCACCCCCTTCGCCCAGGGCTCGTCGGAGGTGGCGCGCACCTATGGCGGCACGGGTCTGGGCCTGACGGTCAGCCGCGAACTGGCCCGGCTGATGGGCGGCGAACTGACCGCCGCCAGCGCTGAAGGCCGCGGCGCCGCCTTTACCCTGGACGTCGCCCTCGCCCCCGGACAGCCGGTCGAGACCCGCGACGACTTCGACGCCCCGGCCCCGGTCCTCAGCCGCCGGCTGCGGGTGCTGGCGGTCGACGACCACGAGATCAACCGCCGCACCCTGTCGCTGGTGCTGCAGCCGCTGGACGTCGCCCTCACCGTGGCCATCGACGGTCATGAAGCCCTGGGACGGCTGGCCGGTCAGGCCTTTGACGTGGTGCTGATGGACGTCAACATGCCCGGCATCGACGGCAATGAGACGACCCGCCGGCTGCGCGCCTCGGACGGCCCCAATGCCGCGACCCCGGTGATCGGCTTCAGCGCCGGGACCGAGCCGGCCCAGATCGCCGCCTGTCGCGCGGCGGGGATGACCGACTGGCTGCCCAAGCCGCTGGAGCCGCGCCGCCTGTACGAGGCGCTGGAGCGGGCGGTGCGGACCGGGCCGCCCGAACCCCCTTTCGACCCCCCTGCCGAACCGCAGCGACAGAACGCCTGAGGCCCGACACAGCCCCCTGACGCGGGCGACAGGGCCTGCTAACAGCCCCCATGGCCATTCAGACCCTTGACGTCCTGATCGTCGGCGCCGGCGCGGCCGGAATGATGTGCGCCATCGAGGCCGGGCGGCGCGGGCGGCGGGTTCTGGTCGTCGACCATGCCCGGGCGCCCGGCGAGAAGATCCGCATCTCGGGCGGCGGCCGCTGCAACTTCACCAATCTGGAGGGCGACCGCACCGACCGCTTCCTGGGCGAGAACCCGCGCTTCGCCGCCTCGGCCTTGAAACGGTTCGGACCCCGCGACTTCATCGCCCGCGTCGACCGGGCGGGCATCGCCTGGCACGAGAAAACCCAGAATGGAGGGTCATTGGGTCAGCTGTTCTGCGACGACAGCGCCAGACAGATCGTCCGCATGCTGACCGACGACATGCGGGCCGCCGGCGCCGCCCTGAAGCTGAACACGGCGGTCCGGTCGATCGAGCGGGACGGCGACGGCTGGCGGGCCACGCTGGATGACGGCGCCGAGGTCCGGGCGGCCTCTCTGGTCGTCGCCTCGGGCGGCAAGTCGATCCCGAAAATGGGCGCCACGGGCTGGGCCTATGATCTGGCGCGCCGGTTCGACCTGCGCGTGGTCGACACCCGGCCGGGTCTGGTGCCCCTGACCTTCGAGCCCGGGTTTCTGGAGCAGCATGCGGGTCTGGCCGGGGTGGCGGTGGAGGCCATCGCCAAGACGACCCCTGCGAAAGCCGGGAGCGCCGCCTTCCGCGAGGCCCTGTTGTTCACCCACCGGGGGCTGAGCGGCCCGGCCATCCTGCAGATCAGCTCCTACTGGCGCGAGGGCGAGGCGGTGGAGCTGGCCCTGGCCCCCGACGCCCGGGTCTATGATCTGTTGAAGGCGGCCAAGGAGGCCAATGGCAAACAGGCGGTGCAGACGGCCCTGGGCCAGATCGTCCCCCGCCGTCTGGCCGACGCCGTGCTGGCGCGCGAGGGGCTGGAGCCGCGCAAACTGGCGGAACTGCCCGACAGGGCCCTGCGGGCCCTGGACGCCGCGATCAACCAGTGGAGCGTCAAGCCGGTCGGGTCCGAGGGCTATCGCACCGCCGAGGTCACCCTGGGCGGGGTCGACACGGCGGCCCTGGACCAGCAGACGATGCAGGCCCGCACCGTCCCCGGCCTGTTCTTCATCGGCGAGGCCGTCGACATCACCGGCTGGCTGGGCGGCTATAATTTCCAGTGGGCCTGGAGCTCCGGCTGGGCGGCGGGGCAGGCATGCTGAGGGGGTGGGTTAAGGGGTGAGATACGTCAGAGGCGGACATTGAATTTTCACCGGAAAGCGGACTTTAAGAACCAGCATTGCGAGATCACAGTCGATAACAACGGACGCCCAGATCATCTGGAAATGCATCAGTTCGCATAGACCGGCGTTCCGTGACTGGCGGCGCGCCCTCCGGGTGCCTATCTCAAACGACCCTCAGCCGCCCACTTAGCCCCACATGACCACGCCGCTCTACTTCGATGAATCCGGATACACGGGCCGCCAGCTGATGGATCCGCTTCAGCGGCATTTCGTGCTGGCTTCCAGCCGCATTTCAGATGAAACGGCCAAGGCGTTGATGCAGCGGAGCTTCCCTGACTATCAGGGCGACGAGTTCAAGTTCGAGAAGATTTGGAACCGTCCACGTTCGCGTCGGCGCCTGCCAGAGTTCGTTCGTGCGGTCGGCGCCCACGCCGACGACCTCTACGTCTGGCAAATCGATAAGCGGTTCTCGCTGCTGATCAAGATGCTGGAATATCTAGTCGAGCCGGACCTCTATGAAGCGGGCTTCGACTGGTATTGCGGCTTTGGCTATCGCGTGTCGAACCACTTCCAGTTCGGCCTGACGCATGTGGCGCGCAAGGGGCTATATGAGGACACCATGGCCGCCTACTACGCTTTCGCGCGCAGGCCCACGGATGAGGGGCTGGGCATCCTGGCCAAGGCCTTGGTCTCGTTGGGCCGGCGCGCGCCCAAGGATATTCAGCCCGTTTTCAACGCTTGCGGCATTGGCGTCGCCAACTTCCACCATCACCATGACATGGGGACTTTCAAGGACACCCTGGAGGTCTATGTCACTAGCATGCTCAACGCGGTCGGCTATTGGGCCCAGCGCGGCTTCACCGATCTGGAACTAAATCACGACGAGTCGAGCGCCTTCTTCCGGCAATCCGAATTGTGGGCCTCCCTGACGTCGCCCACCGTCGCCGCGCAACTCCATCCTGTGCTCAACGGACCGCCGATTGCCTTCCCCCTGCCCGTCGTCGCGACGATCTCAAGGAAGTCCGAGGAGAGCCCCGGGGTCCAGCTGTGCGATCTCGTCGCCGGTCTGTCCGTCAAGCTGTTCACCCGGGAAGTGCAGTCGGACGAGGCCTTGGTCGAGGCCCTGAAATCCGGCGGCTTCGGCGAGATCACGACCAACGGCGTCACGCCGGGCACCGACTTCCCCGAGGGGCCGCCGCCCCGGCGGGTCGGCAAGGACGCAGTCGATCAAATGGTGGACCTCATCCACTCGGGTCAGTCCTCGAGCCGATAGACCAGAACTCTGATGGGGAACACGCCGGTGCGCCCGTCCATGGAGCCCGGTCCGACCTGGATCAGCGTCCTGTCGCGCGATCGCCACGCATCGCAAGAGCTCGCGCACCACATGATCGAAAAGTGGGAAGCGCATTGAAGTTCGACGTAGGATATCTGGCTGGAGCCGGCATGTATCCCCTTGCGACATGTAACGCCATGATGGGGCTTTTGTGTAAGTTGCGGCCGCTACAGGAGACGCGGCATGTCAGACGAAACCCCCATCGCCCACCCAGAGGTCGGCAGCACGATTCAGGTGGGGATCGTTCGAGACTCGGATTTCCAATACCTGACTGCCGACAACACAATCATCACGCATATTCCGACCGGAAATTATCTCGAGTTGCATGCCTTGGCGACACAGAGCGCCTTGCTCCAGCAGCAGATCGAGGTGACCGAAGGTTTTGGAAATGGGGGCGCTGTGGGCAAGCCTGTGTCGGTAATGGCTGCTGCCCAGCAGGTTCACATAGGCACGTTGCGCATCACCTCGAATGCAGCGGTCGATCTTGTTATCGCCCTTATCACTCACCTGAAGGGTCAGTCGCTGACAGACATCGACGCGATGAAGACGCGTGTCGATGCCGTCTTTGCGGATTGACGAATGCAAGACCCGTCCAAAGTAACCTACAGGGTAGCGGCCGCGCTCAAGAGCGCATCTCTGCTGCCGTTGGGGGCGGTGGCGGCATCGGGCGCGATACCTGCCGCCAGCACGGTCGTCGCCTCACAAGGCACGCAAGCCAGCCATATATTGCCCAAGGTGATGCCGGTGACTGACGCATATTCAAAATCCGAAATGGACGCGAAGCTTGCCCTTCAGGAGGAGAAAGCCGGTCGTGCCAATGACGGCATTTCCTCGCAGCTGAAATTGGTTCTGGCGGGCCTCACGGACATCAAAGCCGACGTGAAGGATCTGAAGGCCGAATATAGCCGCGACTTCTCTCGGCTAAGCGGGGATGTCAAAGAAGACTACAAACACACCCGCACGGCGATCTGGAGCTTCGCCCTGGGGGCGGGCGCAATCGTTATCGGCATCATCGCCTTGGCGTATACACAGGCCGGAAACATGACGACCGCGAACGGAAATGTTCTGTCTGCTTTTGGGGCAGGAAACGATTCTGCAAATGCCACCTATGAGGCTCGTGAGGCTGCTCGCCCCGCCCCGAAGTTTGACGCTCAAACGGGAAAACCAATCCCGCAATGACCGACCCTGACACCCGTTTCGACGCCCTTCTAGATGCCATGCTCAACAAGCCGCCTCTGGACGCAGCGGAGCCAGAACCAGACGATAGCGACGACCTGCGCGATCCCGAGGCCGACTAGGGCCGCGACGTGATGATCTTTGTGACGTCGCGGCCCATCGCCTTACGCAACTAGTGGAAAGTCGAACGGCAGTTCGTCCGCCACGGGCGCATCGCTGTGGCGCTTGCCTGTGATGGTCTCTGACACGCGGCCCTGATTGTAGTTCAAGTAGGCTGCGACGACGTGCTGATAGAAGCCACGCCTAGCCTTGGCCAAGGAATGGCAGAGCGGCGAAGGAATGCTCCGCACCTGACGTGATGTGGGTGCCGGGTTTGATATTGGCTTTCAGGGTCGGCAGGACGTTGGCGCTGTGGCGGTTCTGCATGACGCGGGTGATGACGTCGCCGCCACGTTCGACCATGCCCAGAACGATGATATTGTCGTCTTCGCCCTTGCGATCCTTGCCACCGACTAAGGCTTGGTCGATCTCAACGCCATCGCTGTCGGGCCCGCCCAGAGCGTCGTCACCGTCCACATAGCCCATGTAGTCTCGGATCAGGCCGCACATGCGCCAAGCCGTCTTGTAGGTGACGCCGATGGTGCGCTGGACTTCCTTGGCGCTCACGCCGTTCCGCGATGCGCAGAACAGGAACATGACGTGGAACCAGTCGCGCAGGCTGGTGCGGGTCTTCTCAAAGGGCGTCCCGGCGGTCGGATAGACCTGATAGCCGCAATGCTCGCACTCATAGCAACGGCGCGCCTTCACCCGGTAGCAGCGGGCCTCGCGCTCGCATTTGGCGCAGACGTGCCGTTGGCCGAAGCGGGTGCGCATCAGGTGCTCAAGGCAGGCGTCTTCAGTCGGGAACCGCTCTTGAAACCGGCGGAGGGTCGGACCATTGGGCGCGGGCTTCGTTTCCATGAACCCAATATGCCCGAAACCGGGTTACATGTCCAAAGGGGATACACGCCCGTCCGGCCGGCGGTCTCACGCCCCGTCCTGATCGGCAGGCGCGGGTGACGTCCGGACCTGCGGCGGCCCTGGCGCGGGCCGGACGGACTGGCCGTCAGGACCTCGCATCGGGCGCTGCATGGGGGGCGCGCACGGGCCGGACGCCGGGATATCCGGCCGCAATCCCCAGAGCCTTGAGCGGCGACCCCGCCCGACGCATCGCCGTCAGCAGCCGGCCCCACTCATGGAAGGCGATGACGAAGGGATTGTTCGACCGCACCGGATCAACCAGTCCATAGCGACAGGGATCGTCCGTCGTCTCGCGGGCATAGGTGCCGAACAGTCGATCAAACACGATCAGCACCCCGCCGAAATTCCTGTCGATATAGGCAGGGTTGGAGGCGTGATGCACACGGTGGGCCGAGGGCGTGTTGAAGATCCATTCCAGCGGCCCGAGCCAGGGCGGCAGCTCGCTGTGCAAATAGTACTGGAACCGCAGATTGACGGCGATGACCGCAGCGACGGCGGCCGGGTGCCAGCCCAGCAGCGGCAGGGGAAGAAAGAACAGCCACAGGCCCGAGAGCCAGCCCGTCCAGCCGAGCCGGAATGCGGCCGGCAGGGTGAATTCCTCGGCCGAATGGTGGACACTGTGGGTGGCCCAGAGCCAGCGCACCTCATGGCTCATCCGGTGTTGCCAGTAGTAGAGGAACTCCGACGCCAGAAACAGCAGGCCCCACGACCAGGCCGCGTCCAGCGGCATGCGCAGGGGGCTGGCCGTCCAGGCGGCGGTATAGACCGCCGTGATCCCGATGCCGGCCAGGCCGTTGACCATGACCTGGCCGACCGCGACGCCCAGGGTCCCCTTCAGGGCCGGGAGGTCATAGCTGCGGCCCGAGCGTCGTCTCCACCAGGCCTCCAGGCCCGCGAAGGCGAACGCGACCAGGGCGAAGACGAGGGCATGTTCGCCGCGCATGTCAGCCCCCCAGACCCATGGCCCGGACAAACCCGGCCATCTCTGCCCGATGGATGCGGCCGTCCCGGTCAAGGTCCGCCAGGGCGAACCGCTCGCCGGACACGAGGCGATACTCATGGATGTCGACGGCCCGGTCGTTGTTGCGGTCCATCGCCCGCAGGCGTTGAATTTGCTCGCGGTCCGGGCGTCGGGCCGGGCGGCCGCCCATGTCCGGCGCCGCCGCACGCACCTCTGACGCGGTCAAACGGCCGTCGCCATTGCCGTCCATGCGGCGGAAGAGCGCCTCCCGGGCGGCTTCAAATTCGAAGCGGGACAGGTGGTTGTCGTTGTTCAGGTCGGCATGACCGAACATGGCGCCCGCGACGTCGGCCGGAGAGGCCCTGACCATGGCGGGAAGGGCGGCGACAAGCGCCAGGACGGACAGGGCGGACGCCTTTGTCAGCAGATGAATGTTCACGGACGGTCTCCTTGCTGGCCGGGACAGTGGACGGGGGAAGATGGACGGGGGGAAGATGGACGGGGAGGTCCCGGCCGCCGGGGGGGAAGGCGGCGGCCGGGACCACAGGCGGCGGCCGGGGGGCAGGCTGCCGTCCTGAGGGGGCTGGATGCGGGGCGATCAGTAGGGACGGGTCACCGTCGAACTGCGGGTGGCGCCGCTGTTGGTCTGACCCGAGCGCGACACGGTCGCGCCGCTCTCATCATGGGAGACCGTGCCCTCCCGGGCGTAGCCGTATCCGTTGGATGTCTGGACGGAGGACGAACGGGTGCAGCTGGCGTCGGCGCAGCTCACGTCGCTGTTGCGGGTCTGGGTATTGCCCGCCGGGCCGACGCGGACGGCGGTGGTGGCGTAGCCGTCGTCCGTCGCCACGGTCGTCCGGGCCCGTGAGGAGGAATAGGCCTGGCCGTCGACCGAACCGGAGTGGGTCACGGTCGCCGAGCCCTGGCTGCGGGTGGCCTGGGTGTTGCGGGCGGCGCTGTGGTTGGGGCCGCTGGCGGTGACGCTGCGGCTGCGGGACTGGGCGTCGGCGTCCGAAGCGCTGGCGGCCACACCGGCGAAGGCCAGCAGGCCGGCCGACACAGCAACGGCGAAGGTGCGATGGATGATCATTTGGGGTCTCCCTGGTGAAGTCCGGCCTGTTCCGGACATCCGCACTATGGAGGACCGCCTGTCCGCAGGTATTTCGGGGCGGCGCCGCTGTGTAACAGCGTGTATCAATGACTGGCGAACCGTCACGCTCTGGGTCATTGCTCTGCTCAAGATGACCCGGCCGACGATCCATGTGGTGGAAGACGACCCCGAGATCCGCGATCTCGTGCAGGCGCTTCTCCTGCGCGAGGGTATGGACTGTGTGACCTTCCGCGACGCCGCCCGGTTCTGGCCGGCCTGGGACAAACGCCAGCCGGATCTGGTGGTGCTCGACCTCATGATGCCCGGCGAGGACGGATTGTCGATCTGCCGGCGGATCCAGGGCCGGGCGCCGGTCATCATCGCCTCGGCGCGCGGCGAACCGATGGACCGGATCATCGGGCTGGAGGTCGGGGCCGACGACTATATCGCCAAGCCGTTCGAGCCTCGCGAACTGGTGGCCCGGATCAGGGCCCTGTTGCGGCGACAGACCCGTTCCAGCGGCGTATCCGCCGCCCGTCGCCTGGCGTTCGGGACCTGGCTGATCGATCTATCGGCGCGGGCCCTGTACGCGCAGGGAGGCGCTTCGGTCGAATTGACGGCCGGGGAGTTTGATCTCCTGGCGGCGCTGGTGCGTCGGCCGCATCAGGTCATGTCCCGCGACGACATCATGGACCTTTTGAAGGGACGGCAGGCCGACGCCTACGACCGGTCGATCGACATCCAGATGTCGCGACTCCGCCGCAAGCTGGGCGATGATCCGCGCTCGCCGACGCTGATCCGCACTGTACGGAACGCCGGCTATCTGTTCGCTGCGGATGTCGAGGATCGATCCTGATGGCCCGGAGATCGCTCCGGCTTCGCTCACCCCGGCTGGGGCTGTCCAACCGGTTGACCCTGACCGTCGTGGTTCTGGTGGTCCTGACCCAGGGCGTCAGCCTGGTCGGCTATGTGAGATTCCAGCAATCGGACGTCGGCGCCTGGCGCCTGCCCGTTCCGGTGCGGATATCGGCCGCCGCCTCGGCCCTGGACCGCACCCCCGTCGACCGGAGGGATGAACTGCTGGTCGCCCTGAACGGCGACACCACCCGATTCTCGATCTCCGACGGGGCGCCGCCCGGCTACCGCGAGCGTCCGGGCCCCTTTCCGGACCTGTTCGAGAGTTACGGCGCGGCCCTGCGGGGACGGGATGTTCATGTCCTGGTCGTCGAAGGCCAGCGGCCTCTGGCGCGCCTCCGGGACAGGTCCAGTCCCGCCTATGCAATTTCTGTCGCCCTGGCGGACGGTCAGAGGCTGGTGGTGGAACCCAGTCTGATCCAGCGGCGGCGCGGCGTGGCCCTGGCGACGCTTGTGGTCAATCTGGCGGTCGGCCTGGTCTGCGCCCTTCTGGTCTGGCGGACGGTCCGCCGGGGGACGCGGGACCTCGAGGCCATAGCCCAGGCCTCCGACCGCTTCGCCCAGGATCTGGCCTCACCGGAGATGGACGAAACCGGTACGCCGGAAGCCCGACGCGTGGCCTCCGCGTTCAACCGGATGCGCGAACGGATCCGCGACCTGATGAGCCAGCGGATGCGTATGCTGGCGGCCGCAGCCCACGACCTCAAGACCCTGCTGACACGGCTGCGTCTTCGCACGGCCCTGATCGACGACCCCGGACAGAGATCACGCGCGGACCGTGACATCGCCTTGATGGCGGCCCTGATCGAGGACGTCATTCTGGTGGCGCGCGGCGAGGAGCAGCCGATAGCGCTGTCCTGTGTCGACGTCGGCGCCCTGCTTGACGAAATCGTCGATGAACGCCGCGCCCTCGGGCAGGACGTCAGCCTCGATGCCCCGGCCACCACGATGATCGAGGCCGACCCCCTGGCGCTGCGGCGGATCGTTGAAAACCTGACCGAGAATGCCGTGACATACGCCGGGTCGGCCCATCTGTCGTTCACCGGGGATGCGGAGGGCTGGATCCTGAAGGTCGTGGATAGAGGCCCCGGGCTCGGCGACTTCATCAGCCAGGCGTTCGAGCCGTTCTCTCGCGGCGAGAGTTCTCGCAACCGCGAGACGGGCGGAGCCGGACTCGGCCTGTCCATCGCCAGGTCGCTCGCGAAACGCATGAAGGCTGAAATCCAGCTTGCCCCCACCCCGGGGGGCGGACTCACGGTGACCGTGCGGGGCCCCGAAGGCTGATCGAAGGCGGCGCAGACCAAGGCCGTCCGGCCTGTCCTTCATCGCCGACGTCGTGGACATCACCGTCCGGCCGGGCGGCCAGGATTTCCAGTGGGCCTGGCGTTCGGGCCGGGCCGCCGGCCAGGCGTGTCGAGGAGACTCTCCGGCCGAACAGAATTCGGTCTCGCGCATTGTGACGGGCGAGGAGCATGTTCAATGGCCGCAAGACCCACCTGGCAGGGACATCTGAAACTGTCTCTGGTCACCTGTCCGGTGGCGCTGTTCAGCGCAACCACCAGCACGAATGACGTCCGGTTTCATCTGATCAATCCGGAAACCAACAACCGCATCCGCATGGTGCCGACCGACCCGGATACAGGTCCGGTCGAACGCAGCGACCTCGTGCGCGGCTATGAGGTGTCCCGGGACGAATACGTCCTGTTCGATGACGCCGATTTCGACGCGGTCCGGCTGGAAAGCACCCGCACGATCTCGATCGACAAGTTCGTCGACGAGGCCGACATCGACAGGCTGTTCTGGGACGACCCCTTCTTCGTGGTCCCTGAAAAGGGCGTGGGGGTGGAGGCGTTCGCCGTGATCCGCGACGCCATGAAGAAACAGGGAAAGGTGGCGCTGGGACAGCTGGTGCTGCGCGGCAAGGAACGCCAGTTGGCGCTGGAAGTGAGGGGCAAGGGGCTGGTCGCCTATACGCTGCGGGCCCATGACGAGGTCCGCGACGCCGACGACTATTTCGATGATATCCCCACGGTGAAGGCCGACGCCGGCATGGTCGAGATCGCCGCGCGCATCATCGACCAGAAGCAGGCCGATTTTGATCCGAAGGATTTCAACGACCGGTATGACGACGCCCTGCGCGAGATGATCAAGGCCAAGACCAGCGGAGGCGGGGGAACGGTCGATGTGACCGAGCCCGACGACACCAATGTCATCGACCTGATGGCCGCCCTGAGGCGGAGCCTGAAGGGGTCGGCGAAGACCCCGGCTACCAGGTCGGCGAAGACGACGTCGACGGCCAAGGCCCCCCAAAAGGCCGCTGCGGCTAAAAAAACGCCGCCGAAGACGGCCGGGAAACCCGCCGCCGGGCGAAAGAAGAGCGCCGCCTGACGTCCGCACGCAGTGCACCCGGCCTCAGCGGGCCGGGGACGGAATCCCCATGGCCTTCAGGGCGCGCCTGACGCTGACAGCCGACCGGCGGAAGTCGGCCCAGGGGTCCGGAGCCTTCAGCAGGTCCGGCCAGGTCCAGAGGTTGAACTGAGAGGGGTCGAGTCCCGGCTTCACCTGTTCCCACGCCAGCGGCAGGGCGATGCCGGCGCCGGGTCGGGCGCGCGGCGACCAGGGGGCCACCGCCGTCGCCATACGCCCGTTGCGGAGATAGTCGATGAAGATCTTCCCGCTCCGCGCCTTCCTGGCGAGAGAGGTGGTGAAGCGATCGGGCGTATCGGCGCGGATCGTCTCGGCCAACGCCCTGGCGAAGGCCTTGTTCTGGTCCCATGAAATACGGCTGCGGGTATCGGTGCGGATCGGCGCCACGACATGCAGGCCCTTGCCGCCCGTCGTCTTCACGAAGGCGGGAAGTCCCAGATCGTTCAGGCGGACCTTCACCGCCAGGGCCGCAGCGATGACGTCGGCGAAGTCCAGGCCCTGATCAGGATCGAGGTCGAAGGTGATCTGGTCGGGCGTCTCCGGATCGCCGGGCGCGCAACCCCAGGGATGCAGCTCCAGCCCCCCCGACTGGGCGATGGCGACCAGACCGCCGACGTCGACAGCCGCGACATAGGGGGTCCGCGCCCTGACGTCGATCAGGCTGAGCCGGGGGCTGGACCCGGCCATAGCGTGGCGCTGGAAGAAGGTCTCGCCGCCGATACCGTCAGGCGCGCGAATGATCGAGGTCGGACGATCGGCGACATGGGGCAGGATCCGGCCGGACGCCGCCTCATAGTAGCGCGCCAGATCGGCCTTCGAGATCGCCGGACGATCCCCCACGTCCGGCCACAGGATTTTGTCGGGACTGGACAGGGTGACGCCGGCCACCGTCACCCGCGCCGCTCTGGAGCGCGTCCCCGGCCCGCGCGATGCGGGCCCGGGAGCGGCCGTGGACGGGGCCTGCGGGCGGGCGGTGACCTCGGCTGCGGTCTTGTCCTCCCGCAGGCCCTTGAACGCTGCCTGCCGCAGGGACCCCGACGCCGTATAGCCGCCGTGTTCGATCTCGGCGACCAGCACAGGCTTCACCCAGTGAATGTCCTTTCCCGTCGCCGGCGCCCCGGGGCCGGCAAACGGGCTGACATCCGAAGCCTGGGCCTTGAGGGCGGCCATCAGGGCCCGGGTCCCCGCCTCGCCATAGCCGGTCCCGACCCGGCCCAGCGCGCGAAGCCCGCCGTTTTCGCGGACCCCGACCAGCAGGGACTTGAACCGGGTCCCGCCTTCGGACGCCCAGCCGCCGATCACGACCTCGTCCCGGCCCCGGCATTTCGACTTGACCCAGCTGGACGACCGGCCCGCGTGGTAGGGGGCGTCCAGCCGTTTTGAGATCACGCCTTCCAGATCCATCCGGCACGCGCTTTCAAGCACCGCCTGTCCGGTCGAGCCGAAATGCTCAACGTACCGCAAACACCCGCCGGGGGCGCCGACCCGGTCGACCAGGGCCTGAAGCCGCGCCTTGCGGTGCGACAGAGGCAGGGAACGCAGGTCCTCGCCCCCCTCGAACAGCAGGTCGAAAGCGAAATAGACGAGGTCCTCCGTCCTTTCGTCCGAAATCGCCGCCTGGAGTCTGGCGAAGTCGGGACTGTCGTCATCATCCAGCGCACAGAGCTCGCCGTCGATCACGGCGTCCGGCCATGTCGCCGCCCTGGCCGCCAGACCGGGAAACCGGTCGCTCCAGTCGAGGCCGTTTCGCGTACGCAGGACGGCGGCACCGCCGCCGACCCCGATCTGGATGCGGTAGCCGTCGAACTTGATCTCATGAACCCAGCCCGGAACACCGGGTGGGTGGTCGGCCGCCTTGCACAGCTGGATCGGAACAAAGCCCGGCGGACGATCGACCGCCGCAGGTCTTGCGACGCGGGGCCGGGGGGCGGCCTTTCGCCGGGCGGGTCTGGAGGTCGTCCATTGGGCCGTCCCCCCGGCGATTTCCGCCAGCGACCGTCCGGTCGTCACCGAGGCGTCGATCTCCGCCAGGGCGTCGCCCTCGCCGGCGATCGCATGGTCGTCCTTTTCCTTGATCAGAAGCCAGTTCTGACGCTTCGAGGGCTTGCCGCGATCGGACTTCAGCCGGACCAGCGCCCAACCGCCCTTGAGCCGTTCGCCGTCCAGAACCATCTTGACGGACCCTCGCGCAAAATCCGCCTCGAGGGTCTCGGGATGCCGGGGAGCCCAGGTCCCTGTGTCCCACATCTGTACGGCGCCCGCGCCATAGTTGCCGGCGGGGATCGTGCCTTCGAAATCCCCGTACTCCAGCGGGTGGTCCTCGACCTCAACGGCCAGCCGCTTCACTCCGGGATCGCGCGACGGCGCCCTGGTCACCGCCCATGACTTGAGCACGCCATCATGTTCGATACGGAAGTCATAGTGCAGGCGCGTCGCCGCATGCCGCTGGACGAGGTAGCGCAGCGCCCGGGTTCCGGGGCTGCGGCCCTTGCGGCCCTCGGGCTCAGGCGTCTCGTCGAACCGACGTTTCGCCGCGTAACGGGTCAGGTCTCCGCGCATCCCATCATAATACGCAGGGGTGCGGACCGTTGCAGACGGGCCTGGTCGCCGCCTCCAGCCGCGTCGCCTCGACCCACCGTCTCAGCCGCAACCCGGGTGGACGCACGTCATGACGTCGAAGCCTAGGCCGCCAGTCCGGCCGTCTGCAGCAGGCCCCTGATTTCCGAGAGGGCGGCGGGGGCGTCGGCCAGGGCGGTGCGGGCGTCGGGAGTGCGCATCAGCTTGAGCACCTCGGCCTTTGCGCGATCGGCGACGGGGCCCGTGGGGCCGGTCTGGCCGGCGGCCAGGCGCAGCAAGGCGGTGATCCGGTGCGGGGCCGGGGCGCCGGCGCGGGCCATCTGGACGACCAGCCGGGCGTCGGTCTCGATCAGACCGCCCAGGCCGCCGATGGCGGTCGTCAGCCGCTCCTGATCGGGCTCGGACAGGGCGCAGGCGCGGATGGACCGCTGGAGACCGGCCAGGACCGCCAGCTTCTGCACCGGATGGACGCCGGGCGCGCGCATCTCCGCCTCGAACCGGATGGCGGTCAGGCTGGCGTCCAGCCACCGCGCGGCGGAGCGTTTGTTGGCCGCCCCGGTGACGTTCTCGCACAGCCGGATCAGGGTCTCGATCTCCTGGAGCGCCGTATCGCGACCGGCCGTGCAGGCCGCGACGAAATCGGCGGTGACGAGGGCCTTCGACCGTTCGATGAAGGCGGCCTGGACCTCCTCCACGGTCAACAGCCGTCCGGCCGTCGCCGTCAGGGCCCCGGCCAGGGCCCGCAGGATGCCGATCTCGCCCAGGGCGTCGCCGGGCCGGAGCCGACGCGGCCCCATCAGTTCGCGCAGCACCAGCCGGCCGAGCGCCCGGGCCAGGGCGGGAAACCGGCCGGCGGAGAGCGAGGCGGCCAGCCGGGCGGCCGGACCCTCGACCGCCGGGATCATCGCATCCATACGCGGCTCGATGCGCAGAAGGGCCTCGATCTCTGCCGGCGCCGACATGCGCACGACGGCGGCGAGGCTCGCGCCCTGGTCCAGGTCCGGGCCCAGAATCTCGGCAAGGCCGGTGCGGGCGCCCAGCATGTCGCACAGGATCTGCTCGATCTGGCCGAACACGAGGGCCTGGCCGGGCCCTTCGGCCGGCGCCTGGTCGACCATGTCCATCAGGATGCCCAGCCGCTCGCGCGCGCCGCGACCGGCCGAGGCGGCGCGGCACAGGACCCCGCCCATGATAAAGGCGCGGTCGGCCCGGCCCTCCAGACCCTCGGCGATCCGGGCCAGGGGCTCGGCGCCGACGTCGGGAAAATGGTTGCGGCGACCGGCGGTCAGCAGGCGCGTCACCGTCGCCTCCGCCAGCCGCTGATAGTGGCGGATCAGGTCGTGGGTCGACTGGCCGGTGGTCTGGCTTTCGGGAATGGCGACCTTCTGGATGGCGTGTTGCAGCTCGACGCCCGAGGCGTCGAGCTTCTCGGCCAGATCCGGCCGGTGCAGCAGTTCATAGGCGGTGACGCGGTTGCGTTTCAGCCAGTCTTCCAGAACCTCGGAGAGTTTCTCACGGGCGATGGGGGCATAGAGGTCGGCGGGGGCGTTGCAGGTGGGCTGGCCGTCGGCGGTGTCGACCCCGCGTTTGCGCTTCGGCTCGGGGGCGCCGCGCGTCAGGATGGTGACGCTGTGGAAGGCCATGGTGTCCGGATCCAGGGTCTCCTTGGTCACCCGCACCGAGGCCGCCAGCTGGTGGCGCAGGGTCTCCTCGGCCGTGGCGATCGCCGCCGTACGATCCTCGGTCGCCATGGCCAGGGTCCAGGACGACATGGGGGTCTTGCGGACGAAGATTTCGTAGTGGATCGGACCGGCCATACGCCCGATCATGCACGACAGGGCTTAAGGCGAGGTTTGCAGGGAAACCCTGATCGGACCGCCGCCCCTTGGCCCCACGGCCTCATCGCCCTAATGTCAACGCGTTCCACGGCGAACGGTTACGCTTGTCATGCGTTATGACGGCGAAGACGAGAGCGGCCGACGGCGGTCGCCGGATTACGAGGAGGGCCGGTTGGCCAACATCACCCTGGTCGATGACGACGAGAATATCGTCGCCTCGGTTTCCCTGGCGCTGGAAAGCCACGGCCACAAGGTCACGGCCTGGCATGACGGCGTGTCGGGACTGGAGGCGCTGGAGAACCAGCCGCCGGACCTGGCCATCCTGGACGTCAAGATGCCCCGGATGGACGGGATGGAGGTGCTGCGCCGCCTGCGCCAGACCTCGCAGATCCCGGTCATCATGCTGACGTCCAAGGACGAGGAGATCGACGAGATCCTCGGCTTCAACCTGGGCGCCGACGACTATATCCACAAGCCGTTCTCGCAGCGGCTGCTGATCGAGCGGGTCAAGGCCCTGCTGCGGCGCACGGGCGCCGACGGCGGCGAGCCCGAGCCCTCGGCCGAAATCTCGGGCAAGGCGATCCGGCGCGGCAAGCTGGTCATGGACCCGGCGCGCCACGAAAGCACCTGGGACGGCCGGCCGGTGAAGCTGACGGTGACCGAGTTCCTGCTGCTGCAGGCCCTGGCCCAGCGCCCCGGCTTCGTGAAGAGCCGGGACAACCTGATGGACGCCGCCTATGACGACCAGGTCTATGTCGACGACCGCACCATCGACAGCCATGTGAAGCGGATGCGCAAGAAGTTCCGGGTCGTCGATCCCGAGTTCGACGCGATCGAGACCCTGTATGGCGTCGGCTATCGATACCGCGAAAGCTGAGCGTTCGGCGTCGCCGGGCCGGGATCATGCGCGGCTGGAGCTGACGCGCAAGCTGAACCGCTTCGGCGGCTCCCGGCTGGGCGGGCTGATCTTCGCCCTGAACCTGATCAGCCTGCTGATCCTGCTGGGCGGCGCCCTGGCGCTGAATGAATGGGACCGGGGCCTGGTCGAGGCGCGGCAGGACTCCCTGGTCGGCCAGGCCGAGCTGCTGGCCAATGTTCTGGCCGACAAGGAATATACGGTCGGGGAGCCGACGCCGCAGTTCAACCCCGTGGCCGTGCCCCAGCTGCTGCTCGACCGGTTCATTCCGGAGGGCCAGCGCGCGCGCCTCTATGACGCCGATGGCGTGATGTTCGTGGATTCCGTGGGTCTGGAGCCCGGCGCCATCGATCTGAAGCCGTTCGCCGATTCCTTTGCGGTGACGGAGGTCATTCCGGGCGCCCCCCTGCCGCCCGCCCGGCCTGCGGGGACGCCGGTCCGGGCGACGCCGGCGGCGGAGGAGGCCAGGGCCAGCGATCGTCAGCTGCGGGCCCGCCGGGAACTGGTCGAGGAGGTCAACGCCGCCCTGGCCGGCCAGACCCAGAAGACCCTGCGTCAGGATGAGGACGGACGCCGGGTGGTGTCCGTCTCCATCCCCGTGCGCCACGTCAACCAGATCCTGGGCGTGCTGACGCTGGAGGCCGGCGACGTCGACCAGATCCTGGCCGCGCAGCGACGGGCCCTGATCCCCTTCGCCCTGGTGGCGCTGGCGGTAAATCTGCTGGCCTCGGTGCTGCTGCATCTGTTTGTGGCGCGGCCGATCATGCGGCTGTCGGCGGCGGCGGACCAGGTGCGGATGCAGCGCGCCCGCGCCATCTCCCTGCCCGATCTGGAGGGCCGCCGCGACGAGATCGGGGATCTGGCCAAGTCGCTGGAGACCATGACCGAGACCCTGTCGGACCGGATGGACGCCATCGAACGGTTCGCCGCCGACGTCAGCCATGAGATCAAGAACCCCCTCACCTCCATCCGCTCGGCGCTGGAAACGCTGGAACTGGTCAGGGAGCCGGCCCAGCGCGAGCGTCTGACCACCTTGTTGCAGGCTGACGTCAAACGGCTGGACCGGTTGATCACCGACATCTCCAACGCCTCGCGTCTGGATGCCGAACTGTCGCGCGAACGCCCCCGGCCCATCGATCTGAACAGCCTGATCAGCGACATCGCCGGGGTCTATGAGACCAGCCTCAAGCCCGGTCAGGCGCGCGTCGTCCTGACCCCCGTGGCCGACGACATCCGGGTGCTGGGCCGTGACGGCCCCCTGGGTCAGGTGTTCCGCAACCTGATCGACAACGCCCGTTCGTTCAGCCCCGAAAACGGCGCCGTACGGATCACAGCGGCCCGCTCGGGGGTCGATCCCCATACGGCGCTCGTGACGGTCGAGGACGACGGCCCCGGCATCCCGGCCGAGAATCTGGAGACGGTGTTCAAGCGGTTCTACACGTCGCGGCCCCGGGGGCAGGGGATGGGCGGCACCGCCTTCGGCGCGAATTCCGGCCTCGGCCTGTCCATCGTGCGCCAGATCGTCGAGGCCCACGGCGGCCGGGTCCATGCCGAGAACCGCATCAAGGACGGAGCCGTCGCCGGCGCCCGGTTTGTGGTCGAATTGCCCACCACCCATCTGGCCGTGGTCCGCCGCCCTCCCCCCGGCATCGAGTGACCCCGCCCATCCATGCGACCTCCGTCGCCTGCAGAATGTCGGGCGGCTGGGCCGGCGTCCTGCTGACCGGCCCCTCGGGCGCGGGCAAGAGCGACATGGCCCTGCGGTTGATCGCGCGGGGCTGGCGGCTGGTGGCCGACGACTACAGCCGGGTCTGGGCGTCTGGCGGCGCCGTCTGGGCCGCGCCTCCCGAGACCCTGCCCGCCGGCCTGGCGGGCCATATCGAGGCGCGCGGACTGGGCATCATCAAGGCCGGGCCGGGCCGGCCCCTCGTGCGTATCCATCTGGTCGCCGCCTGCGGCCGGGAGGCCGTCGAGCGCCTGCCCGAGCCCGAGTTTGAGGTCGTCGCCGGCCTTCCCCTGCCCCGGCTGGCGCTGGATATCCGGCCCGCCTCGGCCACCCGAATTCTCGAGCATGCGCTGGAGCGGACGCTGGAGAGGAAGGCGGCTGGCCGGAGGGCCTGCGTCGTGTGACGCGAGGCCGCTTTCAACCTGTCCGGTATTCCTTTATTCAGGCCCCCTTGCTGTCCGCGCCGGGCTTCCTCCCCGGCCCGAAACGCGGACGCGGAAACGGGGCGCTGACTTGGTGAAGCCTTCATGATCGGGCTGGTGATCGTCACCCACGGCGGCCTGGCGTCCGAATTTCTGGCGGCCATGGAGCATGTGGTCGGCCCCCAGCGCGGGGTCGCGGCCATCTGCATCGGCCCCGAGGACGATATGGAGCGCCGCCGTCGCGACATCGTCGACGCCGCCGCCGCCGTGGATGACGGCTCCGGCGTGATCCTGCTGACCGACATGTTCGGCGGCACCCCGTCCAACCTCGCCATTTCGGTGATGGAACAGACCCATGCCGAGGTCATCGCGGGGTTGAACCTGCCCATGCTGATCAAGCTGGCCAGCGTGCGCCAGCGCGAGACGCTGGAGGCCTGTGTGGCCCACGCCCAGGACGCCGGGCGCAAATATATCTCTGTCGCATCGTGGGTTCTGGCCGGAGACAAGTGATGAGCGCGCCCGTCAGGGTCGAGGCCCGGATCTGCAACGCCCGGGGTCTGCATGCCCGCGCCTCGGCCAAGTTCGTCAAACTGGCCTCCGCCTTCGAGAGCGAGATCCAGGTCACCCGCGAGGGGGTGACCGTCGATGCCCGTTCGATCATGGGGCTGTTGATGCTGGGCGCCGGCATCGGCTCGACGGTGGACATCGCCGCCGAGGGCCCCGATGCCAACGAGGCGATCGCCGCCCTGCTGGATCTGGTCGCCCGCAAATTCGACGAGGACGCCTGAGCCGCCATGGCGGAGACCCCGCCCCGGTTGCGCCTGATTGTCGGCCCCGTCGGATCGGGCAAGACGACACGGGCGGGCGACCGGGTGAGGGACCAGACCCTGGACGGCCGCACCATCGTCGGGGTTCTGGCGCGCAAGACCCCCGCGGGACGGGTTTTTCACGATCTGGCGACCGGCGAGGAGACGCCGATCGAACACCCCGATCCGGATGAGGCGACCGTCGCCGTCGGTCGGTTCCTGTTCCGGCGGGCGGCCTTCGACTGGGCGATCACACGGATCGAGGCGGGTCTGGCCGCCGGCTGCGACGCTGTGGTGATCGACGAGGTGGGGCCGCTGGAATTGCGGGGCGAGGGATTCGCCGCCCTGCTGGACCGGCTGGCGACCCTGCCTGTCGAACGGGTGCTGCTGGTGCGCGACGAACTGGTCGAGGCGGTCATCGCCCGGTTCGGCGCGGATGTCGGCGCGGCCGAAATGGTCCGCGAGGAGGCGCCCTGAATCGCCATCCCCCGAAACCGGCGATTGCGCCCCGACGTAGGGGGTGAGACGCTGGCCCTCCATCGGAACCGCCCATGACCGACCCTTCCCCCGGATTGACAGAGGCTCCGCCGACGGGCCGGCCCACCGGCCCCGAGCAGCGTCCCGACCGGGCGCTGGGCGATGGCCGGATCGCCGTCTGGCGTCATCCCGCCGTGGTCCGGATCACCCACTGGATCAATGTCGGCGCCGTGGTGGTGCTGTTGATGAGCGGGATCAACATCCTGATGGCCCATCCGCATCTGTACTGGGGGCTGAAATCGACCTTCGCCGATCCCTGGTGGAGCGTGCCGCGCGCGCCCGGGTTTCTGATGCTGCCCTCGTATCGCAACCTGGCCGAGGCCCGGACCTGGCATTTCTTCTTCGCCTGGGTCTTCGTCTTCAACGGTCTGGCCTATCTGGCCTGGGGCGCCGCGACGGGCCGGTTCCGGCGCCGGCTGTGGCCGACCCGCGCCGATCGGGCCGGGTTCTGGACCTCGGTCAGGGACCATGCCCGGTTCCGCTTCGCCCATGACGAGGAGGCGCGCGCCTACAATGTCATTCAGAAGCTGACCTATCTGGCCATGGTCTGGATCGTCCTGCCGCTGATGCTGGTGACGGGCCTGTCGATGTCGCCGGGGTTCAACGCCATCGGCGGACTGTTGCTGGAGCTGATGGGCGGACGCCAGTCGGCCCGGACACTGCATTTCCTGTCCGCCGGCCTGATCGTCGGCTTTGTCGTCATCCATGTCGGACTGGTGATCTGGACGGGGCTGTTCAACAACATGCGGGCCATGGTCACGGGCTGGTTCGTGATCCGGCCGTCGCCAGACTCCGCAGCGCCCGGGGAGGATCAGCCATGAGCCGCTTCCTGCTGGACCGTCGCAAATGGCTGGCCGGGGCCCTGGCCACGGCCAGCGTGGGCCTGATGTCGGCCTGTGACCGGGTCACCTCGCCCGTGGTGTTGCAGGCCCTGCGTATGGCCGAGGGCCTGACCCGCCGGGCCCAGAGACTGATCGTGCCCCGCGAGGCCCTGGCGCCGGAGTATTCGCGCGCCGACATCTCGCCCGACTTCCGGCCCAACGGCTCGATCAATCCCGCGGCGGCCGACTATGTCGCCCTGCGCGACGGCGGGTTCGCGGACTACCGGCTGGAGATCGGCGGCCTGGTCGAACGGCCCCTGTCCCTGTCGCTGGCCGAGCTGCGGGCCCGGCCGTCACGGACCCAGATCACCAAACACGACTGCGTCGAGGGCTGGACCTCCATCGCCGAATGGACCGGGGTGCGGCTGGAAACCCTGCTGGACGAGGCCGGGTTGAGGCCGGAGGCGCGCTATATCGTCTTCCACTGTTTCGACGCCCTGGACCAGGCCGAGGACGGGGTGCGCTATTATGAGTCCATCGATCTGGTCGACGCGCGTCATCCGCAGACGATCCTGGCCTGGGCCATGAACGGCCGGACCCTGCCGGTGCCCCACGGGGCGCCCCTGAGGCTGCGGGTGGAGCGGCAACTGGGCTATAAACACGCCAAATACATCCGCCGTATCGAGGCCGTCGAACGCTTCGACCACATCGGCGGGGGCAAGGGCGGCTATTGGGAAGATCAGGGGTACGAATGGTACGCGGGAATCTGATGGCGGCGGCGCTGCTGGCGCTGGCTCTCGGCGGGTGCGCCACGGTGGTCCCGGCCTCCTGGCGCAGCGTGCCCGACGGCGAGGCCATGGCCGACGCCTATCCGGGGTTCGCCGCCGACGCCGGGGTCGAGGGGCGGGCCAGTCTGGTCTGTATCGCCGACGCAGCGGGCCGGCTGGGCGACTGCAAGGTGGACGAGGTCCGGCCCGCAGGCCTCGGCTTCGATGCGGCCGCCCTGTCGCTGACCCGGCGGTTCGAGGCGGTTCCGAAGACCCGGAACGGGACGCCCGTGCCGTCCGAGGTGTCGTTCCGCATCGTCTTCGCCCTGCCTCCGCTCGAACCGGTCGCGCCCTGGACCGGTCCCGAGCCCTCGGACGCGCATCTGGCCGTGGCCCGGGAGGTCGCCCCCCGTTTCGTCCCCGGCCTGAGGCAGGGGCCCGAGGCGATCAGTCTGGACGGGCTGGACGCCGACCGGGTCGAGGCGGTTCAGGCGATGATCGACCGGGTCGAACGCGAGTTCCGTCCCGACGCCGTCGAGGCCACGGCCCGGGCCATGGCCCGCACCGTTCCGCCGCAGACCCTGCAACTCCTGATGGTCGGTCAACGCCGCCCGCCGCGCCCGAACATGACAGACGCCGAACTGGCCAGCGCCGGAGACCGGGTCCTTGAGGTCCAGTTGCGCGCCAACGCCCGTCTCAACGCCCTTTATTGCGCGGCCTACGACTGTGACGACGGACGCTGAGGCAGCCCAGGGCCTGGCCGCGTCGACGGTGCGGATACGCCGTCATGGATTGAACCGCGCAGGATACGGCCTATCTATCGGTCACGGTCCGCGTCTCGCCGCTCACGGGGGACAGGCGGGCCGCAGTCGCTGGATTCTGGACTGAGCTATGACGACACGCACCCTCCTGTTCGACAGTCCATTTTTGCTGGGCTTCGACCAGACCCGCGCCCTGATCGACCGCGCCGCCAAGGCCGCTGCGGAAAGCTATCCGCCATACAATGTCGAACAGCGCGGCGAACGCGACGTGCGCATCACCCTGGCCGTGGCCGGCTTTACGCCTGACGACCTGTCGATCACCCTGGAAGGCCGTCAGATGACCATTGCCGGCAAGCGCGAGCCGTCCGGCGAGGATCAGGCCTTTCTGCACCGGGGCATCGCAGCGCGGGGCTTCATGCGCAGCTTTGTTCTGGCGGACGGGCTGGAGGTCTCGGGCGCGCAGCTTGAACACGGGCTTCTGCACGTCGACCTGACCCGGCCCGAAGGCGCCCAGGTGGTCCGGCGCATCCCCATTACGGCCGGCTGAGCCGGTTCCAGACCCTGAAAGACGCGCCGGGAGCCGGACAGGCCTCAAGGCGTTTCCCCATTGAAGGAGGCGCCCCATGACGCCCACGACCAAGTTGAGCCCCAAGGATTTCGCCGGTCTCGGCGCGCCGGACCTTGTCTATGTGCGCGAGATCAGCGCCGCCGACATCCTGTCCGATGTCCTGACGGAAGAGGCCGAGCGTCTGGATATCGATCCGGACCAGACCCTGTATGCCGTGCACGGGGCCGACGGCGAGCGGCTGGCCGTAATGCTGGATCGCGAGACCGCCTTCGCCGCCGCCGTCGCCCATGAACTGGAGCCGGTCTCGGTCCATTGACCGGGCGGGAAGGTCGCGAGAGCCTCAGGCGGCCGTGGCCGCCTCGTCACGGACGAAGAGGGCCCTGATCGCATCGACCGTGCGGGCCTGACGCAGTTTTTCGCGCAGTTCGGGCGCTCTCAGGGCGCGGGATACCGCCGCCAGGGCGCGCAGATGCTCGGCGCCGGCTCGCGGCGGGGCGAACAGGGCGAACACGAGGTCCACCGGCCGGTCATCCATCGCATCGAACGCCACGGGCGTTTCCAGCCTGAGGAAGACCCCCCGCACAGTCTCAAGCCCCTCGACGCGGGCATGGGGGGCGGCGACGCCGGACCCGAGGCCGGTGGAGCCCAGAGCCTCCCGTTCCAGCAGGGATTCCAGCAAACGCGCCTCGTTCAGGCCAAGCGCGGCGGCGGCGGCCTCGGCGACCATGTTCATGAGCTGACGCTTCGACGAAGCGCCGCTGCGCAGGACGATGCCGTCCCCCGCCAGCAAATCACCGATGTCCATCGATTCCTGACCTTACCCTCAAGGCCCCGACGGGGCGGCCGCGCGTCTAGCCGCTTCCGCCCCTTTCGGAAAGACCTGATCGATGTTCAGGCGTTCGGCGACGCCGAAGCCGGGGTTTGAGCCTCCGCCTGGCCGTTCGCCTTGCCGTGGCCATTGGCCGGGATCGTCCGCTCCGGATCAATCCAGCCGACATTGCCGTCGGGACGGCGATAGACCACCGACAGACCGCCGTGGGCGGCGTTCCGGAACAGGACCAGGGGATAGCCGGTCATGTCCAGTTCGGCCACGGCGCGCCCGACCGTGATGGTGCGGATCTCTGACTGGGTCTCGGCGATGACCATGCCGACGGGCGGCGGACCATCCGCCCCCCCGGCCTCGCCGAACACATCGTCCTCGACGATGTCGGGGTTTCTCAGAACAATGCTGCGCGCCACGTCGGCGGCGGCCATCTCGGTCTTTTCGGGCGACAGGCCCTTGGGACCGATGTGATGATCCTTGAGCCGGCGCTTGTAGCGGCGGACGCGCTTCTCAAGCTTGTCGAGACTGTCGGTGAACGCCGAATGGGCGTCCCCGCCGTGGCCGGTGGTCACAAGGCTCTGGCCCGAGGCGAGGCGGACCCAACAGTCCACCTTGAAGCCATAGCCGTCCTTGGACACCACGACCTCGGCGTCCTGACCGCCGCGTTCGAAGTATTTTCCGACGCCTTCCTGGAGTTCCTGGGAGATGCGCGAGCCTAACGCTTCGCCGACATCCACTTGCTTGCCGCTGATCTGGACTTGCATGCCCATAGAACGCGACGGTCTGCGTTTGGTGTCAATCACTATCACCGTTTTGTGGTGAAGGTTGGCGGGGAAAATTCCTCCTGTCGCTGAGGATTCAGCGATCCGGTCAGCCCGCTTTCAGCATCCGGCGGCGCTGCACCGAGGAGGGGATCCTGAGCGCCTCGCGATATTTCGCCACGGTGCGGCGAGCGATGTCGATGCCGGCCTCATTGAGCAGTTCGACGATCCGGTCGTCGGACAGGATGTCGCCGTCGCGCACCTCGTGGTCGATCATCGACCGGATCCGGTGCCGCACCGCCTCGGCCGAATGGGTCGAGGCCCCGTCCATCGACTGGATGGCGGCGGTGAAGAAGAATTTCAGCTCGAAAACCCCGCGCGGGGTCGAGACGTATTTGTTCGAGGTCACCCGGCTGACGGTGGATTCGTGCATGCCGATGGCGTCGGCCACCGTCTTCAGGTTCAGCGGCCGCAGGAATTCGACCCCGAAGGCCAGGAAGGCGTCCTGCTGGCGCACGATCTCGGAGCCGACCTTGAGGATGGTCCGGGCCCGCTGGTCCAGCGACTTGACCAGCCAGTTGGCCTGGGCGGCGCAGTCGGCGACATAGGCCTTTTCCGTCTCCGACCGGGCGCCGGCGGCCACGGTCGCATGATAGCGTTTGTCGACCAGAAGACGCGGCAGGGTGTCGGCGTTCAGCTCGACCTTCCAGCCCCCGGCCGGATCAGGCCGGAGGTGGACGTCGGGAATCACGGTCTGGGCCGGCTCGCCGCCGAAGCCCGCGCCGGGGCGCGGCGTCAGGGCCTTCAGCTCGCCGATCATTTCCGACAGGTCCTCGGCGTCCACGCCGCAGACCTGTCGCAGGGCCGGCAGGTCGCGCCGGGCCAGAAGCTCCAGATGGTCCAGCAGGGCCGCCATGGCCGGATCGAACCGGTTGCGCTCGACCAGTTGCAGCCTCAGGCACTCCGGCACCGACCGCGCCATGATGCCGGTCGGCTCGAACCCGTGACAGACCGCCAGCACGGCCTCGACCCGGTCGATGCCGCAGCCCAGCCGGTCGGCGACCTCTTCCAGATCGCCGCGCAGATAGCCGCCCTCGTCGACCATATCGATGAGGGTCAGGGCGACGGCGTGATCGCCCGCGCTGAACCCGGCCGAGGAGGCCTGGGCCTGGAGGTGTTCCCACAGGGTCGGTTCGCGATGGTCGGGACGCTCGCCGCCCTCGCCCTCGGAAAAACTCCCGCCGCCCTTGCCTACGCTCGACCAGTCGCTGAGCCCGGGCTGGGCCTCGTCGGTCATCCGGTCAGAGGCGCGCTCGCCGGGCGAGGCGTCGCCGAACACGTCGCCGTCGTGGGCGTCGATATTGTGGCTGCGCTCGGCGGCCTCGTGGTCAGAGAAGCTCAGTTCGGCCCCGTCGGCGCTGACCGTTGCGACAGGTGCGGCCTCGCCGTCAGCGCCCGCTGCGGGCTCGTCGCGCTGGAGCAGCGGATTGCGCTCCATCTCCCCCTCGACGAAGGCGTCGAGTTCCTGGTTCGACAGTTGCAGCAGCTTGATCGCCTGCTGCAGCTGGGGCGTGATGACCAGCCCCTGGCCCTGCCTGATCTCCAGCCTCTGACCGACCACGTCGTCCTCGCCCCCCGCCGGCCCCATCGGCCCCCGAACCCAGTGGCCCGGAACTTGCTGTGGGGCAGAATGGCGGGCAGCGGTTAACGCCGCTCTAAGCCGGCCCGTCGGAAAGGCTTAACCACGCTGGTTGGGGCGAAATTCACGCTCCATGGTCAGACTGTCCGCATTCATTCCCTGACCCGGCGCCACACCATGCTGATGTTCCGCCCGCTGCTGCGCTATGCCGATTTCAGGGGTCGCTCCAGTCGGGGCGAATACTGGCTGTTCGCGATCCTGCAGGGGGTCTGGTACGCCCTGCTTCTCGGGCTGGGCGGGGTCGCCATAGGCAATGGCGAACCCGGTCAGACGCCCCCCGGCGTGACAGTCGCTTTCGGCCTGGTCGGCATGAGCATCGTCGCCCTGATCGTGCCCAACTATGCGGTCCTGACGCGCCGGCTGCACGACAGCGGACGCGGCGCTGTCTGGCTGTGCCTCATGCTGCCGTCGGTCCTCAGCGCGATGATGACGATCGGCACGATCATGACGGCGGTCAGCGCCGTCGGCATGGGCGCCAGCCGTGAGGCCTTCGTGGGTACGGCCCTGGCCGGTCTGGGGGCCGCAGGGCTGCTGGGCCTGATCGGCATGGTCGGCCAGATGGTGATGTTCGTCCTCACCCTGCTGCCGGGCGCCCACGGGCCCAATCGTTTCGGCCCGGATCCACGGGACCCGACCGCCGTGACCGGCGATCCTTCGGCGGGCGGCGGACTTTCCGGCTATGACGAGAGCCACCTTGAGGAACTGTTCGCCCAGGCCAGACGCGAACAGGGTCTCTCCGCGCCAGCCGGGGTGTCCCCCTGCACGTCGGTCTTTGACTTCACCCCCGGCGGCACCGGCCCGATGATGCGGGTCGATCCGGCGCCGGCAGGCCTCACAGCCGCCGCGCCCGCCCGGCCGAACGCGGCCCCGGCCAACGCCGGCTGGGACGCGGGCGTCGCCCCGGCCCGCACCTTCGGTCGTCGCCGGGCCTGATCGCCGGATCCGCCTGTCCGGACGCGTTTGCACCCTGTCCGGACACGAAGTCGCTTTATCGGCAAGGCGAAATCCGGCCTGTTGCCGGTCATGACAGACCTCGTCCCTTCCGACCCCGCGCCCGAAACGCCCGCTCCCGAAACGCCAGACCGGCCCTCCCTGCTGCACGAGACGCTGGACCTGGTTCGCACCATCGGCGCCGGCCTTCTGGCCGCCCTGTGTCTGCATGCCGTCCTGTTCCAGCCCTTCACCATTCCGTCGTCCTCGATGGAGCCCGGACTGGTGACCGGCGACTATATCGTGGTGTCGAAATACCCGTACGGCTGGAGCGCGGCCTCGATCCCGTTCAGTCCGAAGGCGTCCCATGGCCGTCTGTTCGGCCGCGATCCGGCGCGGGGGGATGTGGTGGTCTTCCGCCTGCCGCGCGATCCGAACCAGACCTGGATCAAGCGGGTCATCGGCCTGCCGGGCGATACGGTTCAGGTGAAGGGCGGTCAGGTGGTCGTGAACGGCGAGGCCTTCGTCCAGACCCCGCTGGGCCTGACCCCCGATCACGACAATCCCTCGCGGATCGTCATGCAGGCCCGGGAGACCCAGCCGTCGCCCGACGGCAGGCCGGGCCGCACCTATCTGACCTATGACGGCGGCGGGGACCTGCCGGGCGACGACACATCGCCGATGGTGGTGCCCGCCGGCCGGTATCTGGTCATGGGCGACAATCGCGACAATTCGCTGGACGGCCGCTTCCCGCCAGATATCGGCGTCGGCCTGCTGCCCGCCGGGAACCTGGTGGGTCGCGCCGAATGGGTGCTGGCCTCATGGGAGCCCGGGGCGTCGCTGCTGAAGCCCTGGACCTGGGTGAGGCTCCAGCCGGGGCGGTTCCTGCGGCGGATTCGCTGAACGGCCGCCCGGTTCCGCCGACCCGCTTGCCAAACGCGTGTCCGGTCTTTCCAGTACCCCTGCGCACCAGGGGAACGCACTGATGACTGAAACGCCCGTCCGGGGTCCTGCGTCCTATTTCCCTTCGATCGAGAAGACCTATGGGCGACCGATCGCCGAATGGAAGGCGGTGGTCCGCGCCGCCGGTCCGGCCCGCCATATGGATCTGGTCGCCCGACTGAAGACGGCGTTCGGCATGGGCCATGGCCACGCCAACGCCATCGTCGTCCATACCCTGGCCGCGGATGACCCGAAGTCGCGCGAGGGCGAAATCGGTTAAGCCTTCAAGGCCGCCCCTGGAACTCCTCAAAGCTCACGACCCCGTCGCCGTCCCGGTCCAGACCGGCGAAGGCGGCGCGGTCGTCCGTGGCGTGAACCGCCCGGGACGCCGATTGGGCCAGAGACGGCGCGGCCGCCGCCCCCACCGCCAGCCCGGCGCCGAGGGCGACCGCGACGGTCCAGCCAGAACCGTGTCGGCGCTTTGTCGGCCGTGAGACGCCCGAAGCGATAAAGTCCCGCACGGCCTCGCTGGCGGTCAGCCCTTCCGTGCGACAGCGCGCCATGAAGGTCTGCTTCTCTTCATGGGACAGCCGGATCTCCAGCGTCTCGGTCTTCTTGGGCTGACGACTGGCGGACATGGCGGTCTCCCCTTCAGGTCAGGCGTACATTTCGCCGAGATAGACGCGGCGGACTTCCGGATCATGGATGGCGGCCTCGGCCGTGCCCTCGAACAGCACCGCCCCGTTCGACATGATCGAGACATGGTCGATGATGTCCAGGGTCTCGCGCACATTGTGGTCGGTGATCAGGACCCCGATCCCCTGTCCGGCCAGATAGCGGATGACCTGACGGATGTCGGCGATGGCGAGGGGGTCGATGCCGGCGAACGGCTCATCCAGCAGCATGAAGGCCGGCTTGCCCGCCAGGGCCCGGGCGATCTCGACGCGCCGCCGCTCGCCGCCCGACAGACCGGCGGCCGGGGCATGGCGCAGATGATCGATGCGCAGCTCTTCCAGCAGCCGGGTCGTCTCCGCGGCCACCGCGGCCTGACCCTTTTCGTGCAGTTCGACCACGGCCATGACGTTCTGCTCGACGGTCATGCCGCGAAAGATCGAGGCCTCCTGCGCCAGATAGCCCAGACCCATGCGGGCGCGCTGGTACATGGGCTGGCCGGTGATGTCCTCGCCATCCAGCCAGATTGAGCCGCTGTCGGCCGGGATCAGGCCGGTGATCATGTAGAAACAGGTGGTCTTGCCGGCGCCGTTCGGGCCCAGCAGGCCGGCGACCTCGCCCCTCTGGACGGTCAGGGAGACGTCGCGCACCACCTGACGGGCGCCGAAGCTGCGGGCGATGTTGCGGACCCTCAGGCCCTTGTCGTCCGGACGAACGGACGCCGCGGCCGGTTCGGCCGGGTCGTTCACATTGAGGGCCGAGAGTTCCTTGCGCGCCACGTGATATCCTGTCCGAAACCGGGCCGAGGCCTCAGTTGCCGCCGCCCTGGGGATAGAACACGCCCTGGATCCGCCCGCCCGAGGTCGAGGCCATGCTGGCGGCGCCGCTGTCGACATTATAGGTCAGGCGCGACCCGGTCAGGACGTTCTTGCCCTGGGTCAGGATGACGTCGCCGGTCACCACGATCGTGGCGGTCGAGACCGTATAGACCGCCCGGTCGCCCCGGATCGTCTCATTGGGCGTGACGTAGTAGACGCCGCCGGCCGCCGTCACCGTGTTGATCTGATCACCTGAACCGCGCGCGCCCTCGATGGCGTCGGCGCGCAGCCGGTTCGGCCCCTGGGTGATCTCGACCTGGTCGCGCAGCGAGAAGCCGGTCGGCGTGTATTCGCCGGTGTTGGCGCCGACCATGATGGGTTGTCGGCTGACATTGGCGCGGCCCGCCCCCGTCTGCGCCACCGCCCCGCCCACGACGGCGAACAGCGACAGGGCGGCGGCGGCCGCGAGGACGGATCGTTTCATCGACATCTCATTCACCCGCATCATTCGGCCCCTCAATTGTCGGCTGGGCCCGTGTTGAACACGCCCCTGATCTTGTTTCCGGGCGCGCCGTTGAACACCACCCGCTCGCCCTGATCATGGATGGCATAGGACGAAGCCGAAATTACGCCAAGTGGGCCGGAGCCGTTTACACCCTTTGAACCGGTCACGATTCCCGTCGCCGTATCCACCACCGCCTCGGGCGTGCTGAGGACGAAGCCGGACCCCCCGTCGGAAATCTTCACATTGGGTCCGATCGTGACGGTGCGCTTCGCCTCATCATAGACGCCGGCGTCGGCCGTCAGCTCGGTGACCTTCCGCCCGCCGAGGTTGAGCTTCAGCGCCGGGCCGACCAGACGGAAGCGGCCGGTCTGAGGGTCGCGCACCGCCCCCTTGGCGCCGATCTGGAAGGACCGCCCCCGGGCGTCCTGACCATGGAACATCAGGGCGTCGAAACGGACCTCGCGGCTCTGGGCGGCCTTGCGTTCCACCCCCGACATGACCGTGCGGAACACCGTCCAGGTCAGGGCGCCGCCAGCCAGCACCAGAATCAGGATCGGCAGGAGACGCCGGTACAGGGCCACCCGACGCGACCGCGCCCGCCATTTCGCCCCGGCCGCGGCCAGACGCGCCTCGTCGGCCGCACGGCGCGCGTCCGCCGCATCGGAGGGGCTGTCAGAAGAAGGCGGCGGAAGGTCGGTCATCGGCCCAGATCAAGTTCACAGCCTGTTCTCAACTATGGGCGAAAATGTCCATCTCTTCCCAGCCTTCAAGGTCGAGCCTCGACCGGGTCGGCAGGAAGTCGAAACAGGCCTGGGCCAGTCCGGCGCGGCCCTCGCGCGCCAGCATCAGGTCCAGCCGCGCCCGCACCTGATGCAGATACAGGACGTCGGAGGCCGCATAGTCCAGCTGGGCCTGGCTGAGTTCCGCCGCGCCCCAGTCGGACGATTGCTGCGCCTTGGACAGGTCGACCCCGACGCATTCGCGCACCACATCCTTCAGCCCGTGCCGGTCGGTATAGGTGCGGGCCAGTTTCGAGGCGATCTTGGTGCAATAGACGGGCGTCGTCTCGACCCCCAGCCAGAGCTGCATCATGGCGATGTCGAACCGGCCGAAGTGAAAGATCTTCAGCACGGCCGGATCGGCCATCAGGGCCTTCAGGTTCGGACAGTCATAGGCGGGCCGGTTCAGCCGTACGACATGGGCGTCGCCCCGGCCGTCCGACAGCTGGACCACGCACAGCGGGTCGCGGTGATAGCGCAGGCCCATGGTTTCGGAATCGACGGCGACCTCGGAACCGAGGTCGAGGCCGTCGGGCAGGTCGCCCTGGTGCAGATATACGGTCATGGCCCCGTCTATACACATTTTCTGGCGCTATGCTCGGCTCGCGGAGCCTCGCGCCCTGAGCGCTGGTTTCCGGCGCCATGCCAGGCCCGGAACGCGGTCACAAAAACATGCGAATCCCTGTTGACCGTATCCGGGCTCTGCCTTAGAGGTCCGCGCCTTCCGGACGAAGACGCCTCCGCATATGTATGGAGACGGCGCAGTCTGGGCCCAGATGGCGGAATTGGTAGACGCGCTGGCTTCAGGTGCCAGTGGCCGAAAGGCCGTGGAGGTTCGAGTCCTCTTCTGGGCACCATCTTTCTGAAACCCCGCTGCGTTCCGACGCAGCGGGGTTTTTGATTCCGGCCTCGTCAGGTCTCGCGCCCTTCCGTCCCGGCTGCGCTTGGTCTAATCGGACCCTGCATCGCCAAGGAGCCGTCCATGTCTGCGTTCACCCCCGGCCTCGTCACCGTCTTCGGCGGCTCCGGCTTTGTCGGAACCCAGGCCGTGCGCGCCCTCGCGAAGGCCGGCTGGCGGGTGCGGGTGGCGGTGCGCAATCCGAACCTGGCGCCCGAGCTTCGTCCGCTCGGCGATCCCGGCCAGATCCAGCTGATGCGCTGCGATGTGACCTCCAGGGCCGATATCGACGCCGCCCTGAAGGGCGCCGATGCGGCGGTCAATCTGGTCGGCATCCTGTATGAGGGCGGCAAGCGCAGTTTCCGGGCCCTGCATGTCGACGCTGCGGTCCACATCGCCGAGGCCGCGCGCGATCTGGGCGTCGGCCGTCTGGTCCAGATCTCCGCCATCGGGGCGGACGCGAACGGCGCCGCCGACTATGCCCGCACCAAGGGCCAGGCCGAGGCGGGCGTCCGCGCCGTCCGCCCCGACGCCGTCATCCTGCGCCCGTCGATCGTCTTCGGCGCCGGTGACGGCTTCCTGAACCGGTTCGCCTCCATGGCGACCATGGCGCCCGCCCTGCCCCTGATCGGCGGGGGAGAGACGAAGTTCCAGCCCGTCTATGTCGGCGACGTCGCCGAGGCCATCGCCCGCGCCGTCACCCGGGCGGATGCGGCTGGCCGCACCTTCGAACTGGGCGGCCCCGAGGTCTGGAGCTTCAAGGCCATCCTGCAGTACATCCTGCGCGAGACCGGCCGCGACCGGATGCTGGCGCCCCTGCCCTTCTTCGCGGCGAAGATTCTGGGCGGCTTCATGCAGATGACCCGGTTCGTCGGCATGGCCCCGCCCCTGACGCGCGATCAGGTGGTGATGCTGGAGACCGACAATGTCGTGGCCCCCGGGGCCGAGGGTCTGGCCGAGCTGGGCATGGAGCCGACGGGTCTGGAGGCCATCGCCCCGTCCTACCTGTGGCGCTACCGCAAGGGCGGCCAGTTCGCCGAGGGGCCGGCGGCGGCGGAACTCTCTGCCGCCTGACCCTGTCCTGCGGGTTTTTCAGAAGCCCGCGTAGAGCAGACCCAGGCCGACCACGCCCACCGAGATCCGCCACCAGGCGAAGGGGGCGAAGCCGTTGCGGGACACGAAGTCGAGCAGCAGCCGCACCACCGCCAGGGCGGTCAGGAAGGCCGCGAGAAAGCCGATGGCGATCAGGCCCGCGTCGCTGAAATCCAGCTGGTTCCAGCTCTTGTACAGGTCATAGGCGACGGCGGCGCCCATGGTCGGCAGGGCGAGGAAGAAGCTGAACTCCGCCGCCGACCGCTTGTCCGTGCCCAGCAGCAGGCCGCCCGCGATCGTCGCGCCCGAGCGTGACACCCCGGGGATCATGGCCAGGCACTGGAACAGGCCGACAAGGAAGTAGACCCGCATCGGATAGAGATCCGCGTCCAGATAGACGGGAACCTTCTTCATCCGGTCCAGCCACAGCAGCAGCACCCCGCCGACGATCAGGGCGTAGCAGATGAGGGCGGGCGTCTCGAACAGCACGGTCTTGATGAAGCCATAGGCCAGAAAGCCGATGACCACAGCCGGGGCAAAGGCGACCATCAGACCGATCAGGAACCGTCGCGCCGCCGGGTCGAAGGGCCAGCGCGTCGCCAGGGTCCACAGGCGGCGGAAATAGACGCTGATGATGGCCAGCAGGGCGCCCAGCTGGATGACGATCTCGAACGTCTTGCCCGTGCTCTCGAAGCCGAGGAAATGGCCGAGCAGCAGCATATGGCCCGTGGAGGAGACCGGGATGAACTCGGTCAGACCCTCAACCAGCCCCAGGATGATCGCCGCCAGCCAGTCCGCCATGTCCGCTCCCCGTTCGATGCCGGCCCCTCCCTTAGCCAGCCCCGCCCGGATAGGCGAGCGTCGGACGGCGGGTTTCATTTGGCGATCGCGCGGCATTGGGCGAAAAGGCCCCGATGACCGCCCCCGTCGATCCCGTCCCTGTCGACCCCGTCCCTTCCCGGAACGCCCCGCCTGCAGGACCGGAGGAGACGCCGCCGCGCGTCGACGCCGCAAGGATCGCCCGGGACGTCACCCGGCTGTCGGTCGGCGCGGCCGTCCTGCTGATCGCCCTCAAGGCCTTCGCCTACGGCGCCTCGGGCTCGGTTTCGATCCTCGCCTCCCTGACCGATTCGGCGCTGGATCTGGCGGCGTCCCTGGCCACCTTCTATGCGGTGCGCTGGGCCGCCGCCCCGGCTGACGCCGACCATCGCTATGGTCGTGGCAAGGCCGAGGCCATGTCGGCCCTCGTCCAGTCCGGCCTGATCCTCGCCTCCGCCGTCTTCATCGGCTGGGAGGCCGTCCAGCGCGTGTTCGACCCCAGGCCGGTGGAGTCCGGCGGATGGGCCGTCGCGGTCATCCTGCTGTCAATCGTCATCACCGCCGGTCTGGTCCAGCTGCAGGGACGGGCCCTGAGACAGGCCCCGTCCCTCGCGGTCGAGGGCGACCGCAGTCACTACGCCGCCGATCTCGCCGCCAGTGTCGTGGTCCTGATCGGCGTTGTCTCGGGCGCCTGGCTGAAGGCGCCTGGGCTGGACGCCGCCGCCGGACTGGTGGTCGCCATCTGGTTGTTCTGGGGCGCCCTGGGTCTGGCGCGTCAGGCGGCGGACCAGCTTCTGGACCGCGCCGCGCCAGAGGCCGTCGGCGCCGCCGTGACCTCCGCTGTGCTGTCTGACCCGCGAATCAGCGGCCTGCACGCCCTGCGCACCCGCATGACCGGCGCGGCGACCCATATCCAGATGCACATCGACCTCGATCCGCGCCTGACCCTGGAAGAGGCGCATGCCATCGTCGTGGCGGCCGAGGCGCGCATCCACGCCGCCGTCCCCGGTGCGGACGTCATCATCCATCCGGACCCCCGCGAACGGATGATGGCGGTTCCGGCCTCGCCTGCCGACGTCGCCCCGGACGTCGCCGCAGACCCGGGATCCCCACCGATTCCGGGCGGTCCCTGGGGCTGAACCGGTTGAGGTAAACGCCGCCTTAAGAGGTTGGGCGCAGGAACGGCGGGATGTCCGGACCCGTGCTGTTTCACTTCCCGTTCGACCCCGCCTCGCGCACCGTGCGTCTGGCGCTGGGCGAAGCGCGGATCGAGGTCGAGGAGGCGGTCGTGCGCCCGTGGGAGCCCGACTGTCCCCTGATCGACCTGAACCCCTCGGCCATGCCCCCGGTGCTGCAGATCGAACAGGGCCGTCATCGCCTGACCCTGTGCGAGCTCTCCGCCATTCTCGGCTGGATCGAGGACCAGCAGAAATCGCCCCTGCTGCTGCCCGCCGACCCGGCCGAACGGGCCGAGACGCGGCGCCTGACGGCCTGGTTCGAGCGCCGCTTCAATGACGAGGTCAATGCCGTCCTGCTGCATGAACGGCTGGAGAAACCCCTGATGCGGCTGGGGCCGCCCGAGGCCCGGGCCCTGCGCGACGGCCGCGCGGCGCTGAAGGAGCATCTGCTGATGCTGGAGGGCCTGGCCGGATCGCGTGACCGACTGGCGGGCCGGCACCTGAGCCAGGCCGATCTGGTCGCCGCCGGCCATCTGTCGGTGCTGGACTATTTCGGCGAGATCGCCTGGGCGACCTGGCCGTCGCTCAAGGACTGGTATGTAAAGATCAAGTCGCGCCCCAGCTTCCGGCCCCTGCTGACCGACCGGTTCCAGGGTCTGGCCGCCGTCCCCCACTATGCGGATCTGGATTTCTGATTTCGCCGCGTCGCCCGGTGTGGGACACCCGCCTCCATGGCCGCTGATCCCCGCGACTTCATCCGCAAGACGGCCGCCGAACTCGGCTTCGACGTCTGCCGCTTCGCCTCGGCCTCGGAGCCGTGGAGCGCGGGCGAGCGGCTGGCCCATTTCGTTGAGGCCGGGCGGCATGGCGAGATGGGCTGGATGGAGACGACGCTGGAGCGCCGCGCCCATCCGACCGCCATGTGGCCGGGCGCCCGCACCGCCATCGTCCTGGGCCTCAACTATGGGCCCGACGGCGATCCCCTGCCGCAGCTGACCGACCGGTCGAACGGCTATATTTCGGTCTATGCGCGGGGCGACGACTATCACGAGGTCATCAAGGGTCGGCTGAAACAGCTGGCCGGTCAGGTCTCGGCCCGCCAGCAGGCGCGGGGCGTCGATCCCGAGGTCAAGGTCTTCGTCGACACAGCCCCCCTGATGGAAAAACCTCTGGCCCAGCGCGCGGGACTGGGCTGGCAGGGCAAACACACCAATCTGCTGAGCCGGACCGAGGGCAATTGGCTGTTCCTGGGGGTGATCCTGTCCGCCGCCGACTATGAGCCGGACGAGGCCGAGACCGAACACTGCGGCTCCTGCACCGCCTGTCTCGACGCCTGTCCGACGAAGGCCTTCCCCGCTCCGTTCCAGCTCGATGCGCGGCGGTGCCTGTCCTATCTGACGATCGAGTTCGCCGGGCCGTGGCCGGAGGAATTCCGGGTGGCGACCGGCTCGCGCATCTACGGCTGCGACGACTGTCTGGCGGTCTGTCCGTGGAACAAGTTCGCCGGGATGGCGCGCGAAATCCGTCTGGCCCCACGCCCGGCGCTGGAAAGCCCGCCGTTGGCCGAACTGGCGGCCCTGGACGACGCGGCCTTTCGCGCCCTGTTCTCGAAGAGCCCGATCAAGCGCATCGGCCGCGACCGGTTCATCCGAAACGTCCTCTACGCCATCGGCAACAGCGGGGATCCCGCGCTGGTCGGCAGCGCTCGTCGCCTGCTTGACGATCCGGCGCCCCTCGTGCGCGGGGCGGCGGTCTGGGCGTTGAAGAGGCTGGTGGCGGAGGGCGATTTCCGGGCCCTGTCCGCGCAAGGCATGGCCGGCGAAACCGACGCCTCCGTGATCGACGAATGGCGCGCCTCTGGGGCCAGGTGAGGCCGAACCGCCGTCAGCCGTTGGCCGAGCCCACGCCCCGGACCTCGCCGCCCGCCACCGGCAGCATGTCCAGAAGCCTGATGCGGAAGATCAACAGGGAATTGGGCGGGATCTCGCCCCCGTCCTGTTCGCCGTATCCGAGCGCCGGCGGCACATAGAGCAGCCATTCCTCGCCCACCTTCATCTTCTGCAAGGCCTCGGTCCAGCCGGGGACGACCTGTTCGGGCGTGGTGGCATAGGGCACGCCCTTCTGGAACGAGCTGTCGAACACCGTGCCGTCGATCAGGGCGCCCTCATAGTCCACACGCACCAGATCGTTGCGATCGGGACTGGGCGCGCCTGCGGGCGCCGCCGTCACCACCTTGTACTGCAGGCCCGACGGCAGGGTGACGACCCCGGCCTCCTTGCCGTTCTTCGCCAGGAATTCCTCGGCCGCCTTTGCATTGTCGGCCCGTTCGGTCGACGACGTCCCGGCGCCGCGGTTGCAGGCCGCGACCGCCAGAACGGCCATCGCCAGCGCGGCGACGACCGCAGATCTACCCCATGCGAAGCGCATAGCCCTTGTCCTTCAAAGCCTGTCCGATCTCGTCGGCGTGGGCGCTATCGCGTGTTTCGACCATGATGTCGAACTCGGCGCCCTTGGCCGGGACGTCGAGCGCCAGACGGTTGTGGACGACATCGATGATGTTGCCGCCCAGCCCCCCGATCACCGCCGCCATGGCCGACAACATGCCCGGCCGGTCGTCGCCGAGGATGCGATAGACGATCAGTCTCCGCTCCCGGACCATCTCGCGGTTCAGAACCACGGCCAGCATCCGGGCGTCGATATTGCCGCCGCACAGGACCAGTCCGACCTTGCGTCCGGCAAATCGCGCGGGGTGCCGGAGCAGGGCCGCCAGACCGCCCGCGCCGGCGCCCTCGGCCACCGTCTTCTCGCAGGTGGCGTACAGGGCGACCGCCTTTTCGAAATCCTCCTCGTCGCAGACCATGACATCCTCGACCAGGGGGTCGGCCAGGGCGAAGGTGATGTCGCCCACGGCCTTGATGGCGATGCCCTCGGCGATGGTCGCCCCGCCGCATTTCGGCGTGGCGCCGGCGCGCCGGGCCGAGAAGGACGGGTACATGGCCGCCTCGACGCCGAAGACTTGGATCTCCGGCTTCATGGCGCGGGCCGCGATGGCGCAGCCGGCGATCAGACCGCCGCCGCCGATGGGGATGATCAGACTGTCCAGCTGGGGCGCATCCTCCAGAAACTCGATGGCGCAGACGCCCTGGCCGGCGACGATGCCGGCGTCATCGAAGGCCGAGATGAAGATTGAGCCCTCTTCCCGCTCCAGCCGGCGCGCCTCTTCGGTCGACCCGGTGAAATCGGCGCCGTGGATGACGACCGTGGCGCCGTGACTGCGGGTGCCGTCGATCTTGGTGAAGGGCGTCCCCTCGGGCATCACGATGGTGACCGGCACCCCCAGGCGGCCGCCGTGATAGGCCAGGGCCTGGGCGTGATTGCCGGCCGAGGCCGCCACCACGCCGCGCCGTCGCTCTTCCGGGCTCAACAGCAGCAGGCGGTTCAGCGCCCCGCGCTCCTTGAAACTGCCGGTGAAATGCAGGTTGTCGTATTTCACCCAGACCTCGGCGCCGGTCAGTTGCGACAGGCGGCGGGAATGTCGCACCGGGGTACGGTCGACCTGACCCATGATGCGGGCGCGGGCCGCCTCGATATCGGCGAAGACGACAGTCATGCAAAACTCCTGGACCGGTCGGCCGATCTGACGTCGGCTGTTCTGGCGGTTGTGGCGCCCGCGCGTCGTCGCCGCAACGGGGACGGCGACACCCGGACGCGGGGCGCCCCGCCTTGACCTGTCACATCCCCGGCGTATGTCTCCCGGGGCCGGTCCGGGCACACGGATCGCACAGCTTCAAGGGAGGTCGTCATGTCCATTCGCTCCATCCTCGCTGTCGCCGCTCTCGCCGCGACCACCGCCGCCTGCGCCTCGGTCAACGCCCCGTCCTATGGCCCGCCGCCGTCTTCCGCCTACAGCGCCGAGGCGTTCGGCTGGTCGACCCTTCAGGGTCAGGCGGCCATCGACGGCCGCGTCGTCTTCCAGCGGGACGGCGTCGCCTATGGCTGCACCGGCTCCGTCGCCCTGACGCCCGACACCCCCTACACCCGCGCGCGGTTCCGCACCCTGTACGGCTCGATCGAGTCCGCCGCCCTGCCCGAGGCTGTGGTGCGGGCCCGCACCGTGGCCGACCCGAACGCCGACTATCGCGCCTATGTGCGCGCCGGCACCTGCACCGATAACCGGTTCATGCTCAACGGGCTGCCGGATGGCGGCTGGTTCATCATTGTTCCGGTCAGCGCCGGCGGCGAACGCATCGTGCTGATGCGACGCGTCGAGACGCGCGGCGGCCGGATGATCGCCGTCACCCTCTAGGGCGGCGGCCTCCCGCCGGGTCCGCGAACAGCGGCTGCCGGATCACGACTTCGTCGCCGAGCGCCGTTCGCCTTCTTTCGGCCTCACCGCCCCTGCCTGACAGGTTTCTGTCACAGTAGGGGAGGCGTCCTTGTCCCAGCATAATATCAGCGGCTCAGAGGCCTTCAAACGCGGACCCTTCGTCCTGATCCGAACCCTGCCGTCGGGCGGGCGCCGACGCAGACGGGCGCGTATGGTCGCGGCCTTCGCCGCCGGGGTCGCAGCCGCCACACTGGGCGCCTTCGCCGCCGCCTTCATCGCCTTTGGACCCGGGCTGGCCGGGGGGTGAGACCAGGCGGCAGGCCGCGACGGGTCGACGACCGCAGTCCGGGCGTCAGGCCAGCCAGACCATCATCCGCTTGGCCGCCCGCGCCCCGCGCGCATCGCTGAACGGCTGGCGCACCTCTCCGGTGTAGAGGAAGCCGGCCTTCTCCAGTACGCGGCCCGAGGCCGGGTTGTCGGCGAAATGGCCGGCGATCAGGGCCCGGCGCTTCCAGCGCTTGCCGGCCCAGACCAGGGCGCCTTCCAGCGCCTCGGTCGCGAAACCCCGGCCCCAGAACTCGCGGCCGATCCAGTAGCCGGTCTCGGGCGCCGGATCGCCGCTCTCATGCAGGCCGATGACCCCGACAGGGCCCAGATCCTCGTGCTCGATGACGAAGGCTGCGGCCCGGGTCGGATCCTGGGCCGCGACATGAATCACAAAGGCCTCGGCATCGGCCAGGCTGAACGGGTGCGGCATGCGCTGGGTCATGCGCGCCACCTCCAGATCGTTGGCGAGGGCGGCGATGCGGGGGATGTCCTGGGCTCCGGGCGAGCGCAGGATCAGACGCCGGGTCTCGATGACCGGCTGGGTTTCGATGATGCACATGGACGCGACCTCGTTCACGGGTCCGCCTCCTTGGAGGGCTCGGGCGGACTTCGAGGCGGGGAAACGCAAACGGGGAGCCTGGTGATCCAGACTCCCCGCGGAATATTTCCCTCGGTCCGGATCGGCTGCTTCCTGAAGGAGCAACACGACCGGGCGATGTCGGTCGTGTTACTCGGCGGCCATGGTTGCGGCCGGGGCCTGGGCGTCGTCATTGGCCGGGATGATCGACACGTAACAACGGCCGTTGGCTTTCTTGGCGAATTTCACCGAACCATGCTCAAGGGCAAAGAGGGTGTGGTCGCGGCCAAGGCCGACGTTTACGCCGGGGTGGAAGGTGGTGCCGCGCTGGCGCACCAGGATGTTGCCGGCCAGCACGCGCTCGCCGCCGAACTTCTTCACGCCAAGGCGTTTCGACTCGGAGTCGCGACCGTTACGCGACGAACCACCGGATTTCTTGTGAGCCATAACTCGCTCCTGTCTCTGTGCGTCTGGCCGGTCAGAACCGGTCCGTCGGCGTTTGTGTCGTCACGCCCGAAAGCGCAATGCCCGAAGGCGTGAATGGTCTCAGGCTTCGTCGCCGGCGGCTTCAGCCTTGGGCGCGGCCTTCTTCTTCGCCGGGGCCTTGGCGGGGGCCGAACCCTCAACCACCACGGCGTCGACGTGGGCGCCGTCGTGATCGACGACGACCGTCTCGGCGGTCACAGCGTTGCGGACGGCCAGGTTGCGGGCGCGCAGGTTGATCTCGGCCCTGGTGGTCAGGTCGACCGCGCCGTCCCATTTGGCGGACTCGCCGGCGCCTTCGATGCCGGTGATGCGCAGAACCGTTTCCTGCTGGCGGTGGCCGTTGGTGCGGCGGTAGCCCTGACGACGGGTCTTCTTGAAGATCTTGACCTTCTCACCCTTGCGGGTCTCGACCAGGGTCGCCGCGACGGTCGCGCCGTCGATCAGTGGGGCGCCCAGGGTCACGCCCTTGTCGCCGCCCAGCATCAGCACGTCGCCGAACGACACATTGGCGCCGGCGTCGCCCGCCAGTTTTTCCACGACGATCGTGTCGCCCGGTTGGACCCGGTACTGCTTGCCGCCGGTCTTGATCACCGCGTACATGTTGAAGCCTCGGCGTAAACGCAAAAAAGGAAGCGCCCGACGGGAGACCGGCGGGCGAAGAGCGGCGACATATACGGATGGGGCCGTCCGAGTCAACGCCGAAGGCAGCCGTGGCCTGAAATCACTCCGGTCTCTAGCCCGCATCGCCGCGCCCGTGCAAAAGAACAGACGAACCACTCGGAATCTACAATGAACACCACGACTGACAGGCAGATCGCGGCCGCGCGTCTGATCATCGCCCACGTGGCCGAACATTTTCGCGCGGATCTCAGTGTCCGGCTGTGGAACGGTGAGGTCCTGCCGCTCGGCCCCGATGCCCGCCAGGATATCCAGATCACGATCTCGGGCCCCGGAGTATTGCGGCGGCTGCTGCTCAAGCCGGGCATAATGACCCTGTTCGAACTTTGTGCGGCCGGTGATCTGGGCGTCGTTGGCGGCAGCCCGCTGGAAGCCGCCGACCGCTGGGATCACGGCAGGGCGATTCACCTGCCCAAACGCGTCGACAAGGTGTTTCTGGCCAGACAGGCCATCCCGTTCCTGTTCGGATCCAGCCGGGTCGCCCGCCCCTATGACGAGACGGCGGCATATGACGCCCGGGGCGAGGACGGCATCGGCGCCGGCTACAAGAGCCGCAAGGACAAGGATTTCATCTCGTTCCACTATGATGTCGGCAACGACTTCTATGCCCTCTTCCTCGATCCCGAGATGGTCTATTCCAGCGCCTATTACCTTGCGCCGGACAGCCGTCTGGAAGACGCCCAGACCGAGAAGCTGGACCGGATCTGCCGCAAGCTCAGGCTGAAGCCCGGCCAGAAGCTGCTGGATGTCGGCTGTGGCTGGGGCGGCCTGTCCTGCTGGGCGGCGAAACACTACGGCGTCACCGTCCATGGCGTGACCCTGTCGGAAGAGCAGCTGAAGTTCGCCCGCGAGAAGATCGAGCGCGAGGGCCTGTCGGACCAGATCACCCTTGAGCTCAAGGACTATCGCGATCTGGCCATGAGCGGCGAGTTCGACGCCATCTCCCAGGTCGAGATGTTCGAACATGTCGGGTTCGCCAACCATGACCGGCATTTTCTGGAGATGAAGCGGCTGCTGAAGCCGGGCGGCCTCTATTTCCACCAGGCGTCGGTGCGGCGCGGGACGTCGGACCACAACCAGATCGCACCGACGACCCAGTCCACGAAAACCATCGCCCGCTTCATCTTCCCGGGTGGCGAACTCGACACCATAGGCATGACGGTCACCAATCTGGGCCGGCTGGGCTTCGAGGTTCTGGACGTGGAAGATATGCGCGAGCATTTCCAGTTGACCACCCGGGAATGGTCAAGGCGCCTCTATGACCGTCTCCCCGAGGCCATCGCCCAGGTCGGGCCCGAGCGGGCCCAGTTGTGGCTGATCTTCTTTGCCCTCTGCGCCAAGGCCTTCGAGCGCGGCGCCGCACTGGTCTACCAGACCGTCGCCCAGAAGCGCCGCCCGGGGCCGAGCGGCCTGCCGCTGGACCGGGCATCGCTCTATCGCTGACGACAGGGGACAGCCGGCCATCCCTGCCGCAAAATCCTGCTCGACTGTTATAAAGTAACGCGCTATGGGGTCGGCGATGTCGCCGTCCGATCTCGATCAACCGGTTCTGCTGTCGCTTCTGGGCGGGGGCTTCGTGGCCGCCTTCCTGCATGCGGTCCTGCCGACCCACTGGCTGCCGTTTGTGCTGGTCGGGCGGGCGCAGGGCTGGGGCATGGGTCGGACCCTGGCCGCCGCCGCCGCCGCCGGGATCGCCCATATCGTCTCGACCGCCGCCGTCGGGGGGCTGATCGTGGCGGCGGGGCTGGCCCTGGAGCGCTGGGTCGAGGGCCTGTTGCCGCATCTGTCGGCGGTGCTGCTGTTCCTGTTCGGCGCCTTCTATCTGAGCCGGGCCCTGCTCAGACGCCCGGCCATGGCGGGTGGCCCGGATCTGGAGGTCCCCGAACCCCGGGTCTCGGATGCGGCGGCCTTCGGCGGGCTGGCGGCCATGATGGCCCTGTCGCCGGGGGAGGTTCTGTTGCCCCTCTATCTCTCGTCGGCCACCGAGGGCCTGCATGTCCTGGCCCTGCTGACCCTCGTCTTCGCCCTCGGCACCGTGGGCGGGATGGTGCTGCTGACCGCCGTGGCGCGGGCGGGCTTTTCCATCCTGCGACTGGAGCGCTGGGCGCGCTATGAAGGCGCGGTCCTTGGCGTCGCCCTGATCGCCCTCGGCCTGCTGGTCGTCACCCAGCAGCATTAGGTTATACATTTACATTCAAAGGTTTAGACCCGTCCCGATTTGACGGGGCGGCCGCCGGGGACTAAGGCGCGACATGGCCCACGACCACCCTGACCATGATCACGCGCACGACGACCATGATCACGGTCACGCGCATCCGCACGGGCGGGGCCATTCCCATGGCCATGCCGGCCACAGCCACGGGCCGGTAGACACGGGCGACTGGCGCTATCTGGTCGCCCTGCTCGTCAATCTGGGCTTCGTCGCCATCGAATTCGGCGCCGGCTGGTTCGCCCAGTCCACGGCCCTGATGGCCGACGCCGGGCACAACCTGTCCGACGTCTTTGGTCTGGCCATGGCCGGTTTCGCGACCTGGCTGGCGCGGCGCAGCACCGGCAGCCAGCGCACCTATGGCTATCGCAAGGCCACCGTTCTGGCGGCCCTGGCCAACGCCATCCTGCTGATCGTCGCCTGCGGCTGGATCGCCGCCGAGGCCGTACGCCGCCTCGCCGATCCGCCCCCCGTGGCCGAGGGCGTCGTCATGATCACGGCCGGCATCGGCTTCGTCATCAATCTGGGCACCGCCCTGCTGTTCCTGAAGGACCAGCACGCCGACCTCAATGTGCGCGGCGCCTATCTGCACATGATGGCGGATGCGGGCGTGTCGATCGGCGTGGTCATCGCCGGGGCCGTGGTCCTGTTCACCGGCTGGACCGTGATCGACCCGCTGGTCAGCCTGGTGATCGTCGCCGTGATCCTGATAGGCACCTGGGGCCTGTTGCGCGATTCCGTCGATCTGGCGCTGGACGCGGCCCCGCGCGGGGTCGAGGTCGAGGCGATCAAGGCCGCCTTGCTTGGCCTGCCCGGCGTCACGGCCCTGCATGACCTGCACGTCTGGGGCCTGTCCACCACCGAGACCGCCCTGACCGCCCATCTGGTCCACGACCGCGCGGACGCCGACGCCCTGCTGGCCGAGGCGCAGGGACTGGCCCGCACCCGATTTTCCATCCGCCACACGACCTTGCAGCTCGAATCCGGCGTGGCGCTCGACTGCGCGGACTGCTGACGGGGGTATCGAGTGAAGAGTGCTGGTGAGTCGTGAGCAGGACCGCTGTGAGCCGCATCCGCCTCTACTCACGACTCACCAGCACTCTTCACTGACCGATCACCGCCGCCCCGACTGGCGCACGGCCCGCCTCGCCCCTAAGTGTGCGCCATGACCGACATCGTCTCTTCCAAGATCCCCGTCACCGTCCTCACCGGCTATCTCGGCGCCGGCAAGACGACCCTGCTGAACCGGATCCTCACCGAGGATCACGGCAAGCGCTATGCCGTCATCGTCAACGAGTTCGGCGAGATCGGCATCGACAACGATCTGGTGGTGGGCGCCGACGAGGACGTGTTCGAGATGAACAACGGTTGCGTCTGCTGCACGGTGCGCGGCGATCTGATCCGCGTCGTCGCCGGCCTGATGAAACGGCAACGCCCGGGCAAGCCCGCCTTCGACGCCATCATCGTCGAGACGACGGGTCTCGCCGACCCCGGCCCGGTGGCCCAGACCTTCTTCGTCGACGAGGACGTCAAGGCGAAGACGCAGCTGGACAGCGTCACGGCCCTGGTCGACGCCAGACACGTCATGGCCCGGCTGGACGACTCGAAGGAGGCCCGCGAACAGGTGGCCTTCGCCGACCGCATCATCCTGAACAAGATCGATCTGGCCACGCCGGAGGAGCTGGCGGAGGTCGAGCGCCGGCTGCGCAAGCTCAATCCGCTGGCCCCCATTACCCGGGCCGAACGCGCCAATGTCCCGCTGGATCAGGTGCTGGGTCTGGGCGGTTTCGATCTGGAGCGGATTCTCGACATCAACCCGCAGTTCGCCAACCCGGCGCACGGCGACGAAGGCCACGTCCACGACGAACACTGCGGCCACGACCATAACGACCATGCGCACGATCACGACCATGACCATGCGCATGACCATCATGATCACGCCCATGGCGCGCGCGGCCATGCCCACCAGGATGACATCAAGGGCGTCTCCCTGTCCCTGGACCGGCCGATGGACGGGGCGAAATTCACTGCATGGCTCGACCGTCTGCTGGGCGAGCAGGGCCAGAACATCCTCCGCGCCAAGGGGATTATCGACGTCCAGGGCGAGGACCGCCGTCTGGTCTTCCAGGCCGTGCACATGATCCTGGAAGGCGACCTGCAACGCGAATGGGGCGCCATCGAGCGCCGCTGGAGCCGCGCCGTCTTCATCGGCCGCGACCTCGACGAGGCCGCCCTGAAGGCCGGGTTCGAGGCCTGCGCGGCTTGAACCCGCCGCCCGCCCCCTCACGCCTCGCCGTCCTTCGCTACAACAGCGCCGATTTCGAGGTGCTGAAATCCGGCGACCACGTGTTGTGCGCCGTTACAGGCCGGCCGATTCCGCTGGAAGCGCTGAACTACTGGAGCGTGGAGCTTCAGGAGGCCTATGTGTCGGCCGCCCCCATGACACAGCGGTGGCTGGAGACCCGATGAAGACCTTTGATTTCGATGCCCAGGCGACGGCCGCCCTGTTCGACGCCGACGGCGCGGTCTTCGCCCTCGGCGACGGCTCGGTGCGTTTCGAGGACGGTCACTATACCGAGGTTCATGACGGCGCCGTCCTGTGCGCGGCCCTGCATCCTTCCGGCCAGGGCGTCGTGACCGGCGGCGACGACGGGCAGGTCGTCTGGAGCCGCAAGGGCGAGGCGGGTCTGCTGGCCCGTTCCGCCAAAGCTCAGTGGATCGACGCCATCGACGCCTCGCCGGAATCGAAGCTGATCGCCTTCTCCGCCGGCAAGACCCTGTCGGTCATCGACGCCACGGACGTCGCTTTCCGCCGCGATTTTGAGCACGAACGCACGGTCTCCGGCGTGGCTTTCGACCCCAAGGGTCGGCGGATCGCCTGTTCGACCTATGGCGGGGCGGCCCTCTGGTATGCCCGCATCGCCCAGCAGAAGCCGGTCGTGCTGAAATGGGCCGGCTCCCACACCGGCATCGCCTTCTCGCCCGACGGCGCCTTCGTCGTCTCCACGATGCAGGACAGCCAGTTGCACGGCTGGCGACTGAAAGACGCCAAGGACATGCGGATGGGCGGCTATCCGTCCAAGATCCGGTCGCTGGCCTTCCTGTCGGGCGGCCAGCTGATGGCGACCTCGGGCGCCCAGGGCGCGGTGCTCTGGCCCTTCATCGGGGCCAATGGGCCAATGGGCCGCGAGGCCACGGAAATCGGCTATGACGAGAACGCCCTGGTCAATCTGGTCGCCGCCCGGGTGACGCACGGGCGTCTGGCGGCGGGCCTGACCGACGGCCGTGTCTGGGTCGCCGACCCGGCGGGCCAGGGGCTGAACTTCGTCAAGGCCGAACGCGGCCCGTCCATCGTCGCCCTGGCCCTGTCGCCTGACGCCACACGCGTCGCCTGGGCCGACGAGGACGGCGCGGCGGGCGTAGCGGAAGTTTAACAGCCCTGCCCTAGGCTCGCCCCCACCGTTTACGGGAGCGCGCCGGGCGCATGGGCAAATATCGCAATGACTCGCCGGGCGGGAACGTCGGCTATGGATGTCTGATGGCGGCGATCCTATTGGTCGTTCCCGCCGCCAGCTTCGTCGTGATCTTCCTGTGGAACGTGAACGCCCCCCATTGACCGCCTCTCCCAGGACGCCCGGCAAGGCCCGGCGTTGGCGGCCCCTGCTGTGGCTGCTGTTGATCGTGGCTCTGATCCCGCCCGCAGGGGTGCTGATCCACGCGGTAATCCCGCCGCCCGTGACCATCCTGATGCTTCAACGGGCCGCCGCCGGGGACGGGCTCGACTACCGGTGGCGTGGGCTGAACGACATGTCGCCCAACCTCGTCCATGCGGCCATCGCCTCGGAGGACGCGCGCTTCTGTTCCCACAGCGGCTTCGACATGGAAGCGATCCAGAAGGCGCTGGATCACAACGACGGCGGCGGACGCCTGCGCGGCGGATCGACCATCAGCCAGCAGACCGCCAAGAATGTCTTCCTCTGGCCGGGCCGCAGCTGGCTGAGAAAGGGGCTGGAGGCCGGCTATACCGTCCTGATCGAGACCGTCTGGTCCAAACGCCGGATCATGGAAGTCTATCTCAACGTCGCCGAGATGGGGCCGGGCGTCTACGGCGCCGAGGCCGGGGCGCGCCACTGGTTCGGCGTCTCCGCCCGCGACCTGACCCCGCAACAGGCGGCCCGGCTCATCGCCATCCTGCCCAGCCCGCGCCGCTACAAGGCCGCCCCGCCCGGCCCCTACGTCCGCCGTCGCGCCGCCCGGGTCCAGGCCAACGCCCGTATCGTCAGGAATGACGGCCTGGCCAGCTGCGTCGTCGGCTGAGGGCATCCACCGAACGGCGGCGCTTGACGCAAGCTGCCGCCTGACCTCCCATGCCTCCCTGTCCGGAGCATTCCCATGAAGCGTCATCTGTTGTCCGCCGTCGCCGTCTGGGCACTCGGCCTGTCCCTGACCGGCTGCCTGGGGAATGGATACTTCGACACGCGGTCGACAGGCGGGTCTGCTGATGCGTCGGCCGGAGCCGCCTATGCGCCGACGGGCGCCCCGCCTCCCGCCCGATATCAGGCCGGCCCCTTCACGGCAGATGCGCTGCGAACCCGCGCATCGGGCGCCGCCCTGACGGCCGAAGACGCCGCCGCCTTCATCGCGTCGGCCGAGACCACCATGACCGAACTTCTGGAGCGGGCCGCCCGCATCCAGTGGACGCGGGCCACCAACATCACCTTTGACACCATGTGGCTGGAATCGAAGGTCAACGCCGAGTTCACCGAGACCCAGGTCCGGCTGGCCAACCAGGCCGCCGCCTTCAATGAGGTCGAGGTCCCCGACGACGTGCGGCGCAAGCTGAACCTGCTGAAGCTGGCGATCGTCCTGCCGGCCCCGACGCGTGCGGGCGCCGCGACCGAGCTGGCCGACATCACCACCCGGCTGGACTCGACCTATGCCACCGGCAAGTTCGAGTTCAAGGGCAGGACGATCACCCTGGACGAGGCCAGTATCCTGATCGCCGGAAGCCGGGATCCGGCCGAGACCCGGGCCCTCTATGAGGGCTGGCGAACCATATCTCCGGTGATGAAGGGCGACTACGCCCGCATGGTCGAGATCGCCAACGAGGGCAGCCGCGACCTGGGTTTCGCCGACACCGGCGCCCTGTGGCGGTCAGGCTATGACATGGCGCCGGGCGCCTTCGCCGCCGAGACGGACCGGCTGTGGGCCCAGGTGAAGCCCTTCTACGAGAACCTGCACTGCTACGTCCGCGCCCGGCTGAACGAGGCATACGGCGACGCGGTCCAGCCCGCGACCGGCCCGATCCGCGCCGACCTGCTGGGCAATATGTGGTCCCAGCAGTGGGGCAATATCTATGACGTTGTGGCGCCCAGGACCGGCGGGACGTCCAGCTACGACCTGACCGACCTCCTGACCACGGCCGGATATGACGCCACCCGGATGGTGAAGACCGGAGAGGGCTTCTACACCTCCCTCGGTATCGCCCCCCTGCCCGAGACCTTCTGGGAACGGTCGCAGATCACCCGTCCGCGCGACCGCGAGGTCGTTTGCCACGCCTCGGCCTGGGACATCGACAATCTGGACGACATCCGCATCAAGATGTGCACCCAGGTGAACGGCGACGACTTCTACACCGTGCACCACGAACTGGGGCACAATGTCTATCAGCGGGCCTACAAGGCCCAGCCGATCCTGTTCCGCAACGGGGCCAACGACGGCTTCCACGAGGCGATCGGCGACTTCGTCGGCCTGTCGGCCCTGACGCCGACGTATCTGAACCAGATCGGCCTGCTGAAGTCCGTACCGGGCGAGGCCGAGGACATCCCGTTCCTGCTCAAGATGGCGCTGGACAAGATCGCCTTCCTGCCCTTTGGCCTGATGGTCGATCGCTGGCGCTGGGATGTGTTCAGCGGCAAAACCGCCCCGGACCAGTACAACGCCGCCTGGACGGCCGACATGCTGAACTATCAGGGTCTGGTCCCGCCCGGACCGCGGCCGGCCGGGGCCTTCGACCCCGGAGCCAAATACCATGTCCCGGGAAACACGCCCTACACCCGCTATTTCCTCGCCCATATCTACCAGTTCCAGTTTCAGCGCGCGGCCTGCAAACAGGCGGGCTGGACCGGCCCCCTGCACCGGTGCTCGGTCTACGGAAACACCGAGGTCGGCGCGCGCTTCAACGCCATGCTGGAGATGGGCCAGTCCCGGCCCTGGCCTGAGGCCATGCAGGCCTTCACCGGCGAGAGCGGCAATGACGCCTCGGCCGTCGCCGACTATTTCGCGCCCCTGGACGCCTGGCTGACGGAGCAGAACCGCGGCAAACCCTGCGGCTGGTCTGCCGGCTGAGGTCGATGCGTCAACCGGGGCTTAACCATGCCCCTTGGACCTTCGCTTAACCGCTTGCCTCTAGAACAGAGGCCTGCTGCGGGCATTCTGGCCCGCCCTTGGCGTTTTTGGGTGGTCTATGCGGGATCGAAACTGGATGCGGAGCGGCGTGGCGCGACTGGTTGCGCATGCGCGCGTATTCGGCGCCGAGACGCGGGGAAATGTGGCGATGATCTTCGCCCTGACCCTGCCGGTCCTGGTCATGATCACCATGGGCGGGGTCGACATCAATCGCGCCGCCACCGTACGGACGAACCTGCAGGACGCGCTGGACTCGGCCGCCCTCTCCGCTGCGCGATCCTCCCACACGACGGATGCCGACCTGACTGAACTGGGGACGCGCGTGCTCCGTGCGAACCTTCAGGCCTATCCGGAAATCACCCTGAACAGCGCCACATTCTCGTTGAACGAGGATCAGGTGGTGGTCAGCGACGCCACCGTTAACGTCAAGACCCTGGTCGCCGGCATCGTGCTCCCGCCCTATGGCCGGCTGCTGAATGACTATGTGCCCGTCTCGGCCCACTCCGAGGTCAACCGGTCGTCGAAGAATCTGGAAGTGTCGATGGTGCTGGACGTGACCGGCTCGATGGACGACGGCGATCTGGCCGACCTGCAGTCCGCCGCCAAGAGCCTGGTCGATATCGTCGTCAAGGACCAGCAGTCGCCCTACACCTCCCGCATGGCGATCGTCCCCTATTCGATGGGCGTGAACCTGGGCGCCCAGGCGGTCAACGCACGCGGCGCGATCGCCGGCGGCAAGGCCATCACCCGCGCCACGCGAAGCTGCTCAAAGTCCTGGGGGGTAACGACCTGCACGATTGTCATCACCGCCCATGGACACGGATACGCCGTGGGCGAACGGGTCGTGATCAATGGGCTGAACGGGATGAACGGCGCCCTGAACAGCCCGGTGAACACCGCCTGGACCATCACAGCCCGCACGACCAATACCTTCACCTTCAAGACCGGTTCGGTCACCGGATCCTACAGCTCCGGCGGCACGGCCTACTGCACGGCGACCGGCTGTGAATACAAGGCCTTCACCAATATGGACGGCGGCGCCTCGGTGCAGCGCATCAGCACCTGCGTCACCGAGCGCACGGGCGCCCAGGCCTATACGGACGCCTCGCCGACGTCGGCCCCCGTCGGCCTGAACTATCCGATGAACGAGACCGGCAACAACTGTCTCGCGCCCACGATCCAGCCCCTGACAAGCAACCGCACCACCTTGAAGAACCTCGTCGACGGTCTGACCGCCGTGGGTTCGACCGCCGGCCATATCGGCACGGCCTGGGGCTGGTATACGCTGGCGCCGGACTTCAACAGTCTGTGGCCCGGAGCCTCTGCGGCCAATCCCTATGCGCCGACCGAAACCATGAAGGCCGTGGTGCTGATGACCGACGGCGACTTCAACACGCCGTATCGGGACGGGGTCATCGCCGGCGACGCCCTGAACGGTTCGGGCGGCAACGCCAACAAGATCAATCTGGCGGCGACCAACGGCGCCTCCGCGGCCCAGGCCCAGCAGTTGTGCGCGGCGATGAAGGCCCGCGGCGTCATTGTCTATACCGTCGGCTTCTCGGTGGCGGCTGACAGCGCCGCAGCGACCCTGATGACCAGTTGCGCCTCGTCGCCCGGCAAGGCCTTCCTCGCCAACAGCGGGACGGAACTGCTGAGCGCCTTCCAGGCCATCGGCCGCGACATCACCCGGCTCAGGATCAGCCGCTAGGGCGACATCGGCGGGGGGCCGGACGGAGGGCGGCGTCAGAGCAGCCGGATTTCCTTCAGCCGCTCGGTCAGGAAGTCCTCGGCCTGGATGGCGCGGCCGGCGTACCGATCGGGATTGTCGGGCGTGATCGTGGACGGCAGGGTCTCGATCACGAAATCCGGGTTGAAGTGCAGGAAGAAGGGCGTCGAGTAGCGGGCGAAGCCGCGACGCTCTGGCGCCGGATTGACCACCCGATGCGTCGTCGACGGCAGGACGTGGTTGGTCAGACGTTGCAGCATGTCGCCGATATTGACCACCAGCGCCCCCGGCGGCGGCGCGATGTCCAGCCATTGGCCGTCCGCGTCCCGGAGCTGGAGCCCGGCCTCCTCGGCGCCGAGCAGGAGGGTGATGACATTGATGTCTTCGTGCGCCCCCGCCCGCACCCCCGGGGCATCGGCGGGGACCGGAGGATAGTGCAGCATGCGCAGGATGGAGTTGCCCATCTCGACCTTGTCGTCGAAATAGTCGTCGCCAAGGTTCAGATACCGCGCGATGGCCCGCAGGATCCGTCGGCCCAGGGCATCGAGAGCCTCGAACATGCCATAGAGGTGTGGCCGGAAACCCTCGATCTCGGTCGGCCACAGGTTGTCACGCATGTACCGGCGATAGGGATGGGCCTCGGGCAGCTCGCGGCCGACGTGCCAGAACTCCTTCAGGTCGACGGCCTGTGCGCCCTTGGCCGCCTCGACCCCGAAGGGCGTCAGACCCCGCGCCCCGCCCGTTCCCGGACGATGGTAGGCGCGCTTTGTCTCTTCCGGCAGGGCGAAGAGGGCCCTGGCGTCGGAAATTGCGGCGTCGATCACGGCTTCGTCCAGCCCATGGTCGGCGATGACGGCGAAGCCGTATTGTCTGAAGGAGGCGCCAAGGTCGTCGCTGAATCCCTGGAAGTCGACGTCATAGCGCGACATGGATACGGGTTGGACGCCGCGAACGGCGGAGGGGAGCAGGTTGTCGGTCACGGTCAGGCCTTGCACATCATCGATCTGGAGCCTGGATACGCCCAAATCCCCGAAATTGGCAGATCGGCGTCCTGAACCGGCGCCTGTTCATCGGGGCGTCATACGGGAACCTTCACAATGGGCCCACGTTTCTGCACTCCGGAACGAACGCATTCCAAGGATCGAACCCATGCGCGCCAACATTTTCGTCATCGGTACCAGCGTCGCCGCCCTGCTCGGCGCGACGGCCTGCACCACGGTGGACCCCTACAGCTCCGCGCCCCGTCGCAACAATACCGCGACCGGAGCCCTCGCCGGCGCCCTGGGCGGCGCCGTTCTCGGCTATCTGACGAACACCTCCAACGGCGAACAGGGCCGCAAGAACGCCCTGATCGGGGCTGGCGTTGGCGCCCTCGGCGGCGCGGCGGTGGGCCAGTATATGGATCGTCAGCAACGCGCGATGGAGGCTGAACTCAGTGGCTCGGGGGTTGGTGTGGCCCGCCAGGGCGATACGCTCGTCCTGCGCATGCCGTCGGATGTCACCTTCGCCACCAACCAGTCGAACATCGAGCCGCGCTTCGACGGCACTCTCGCAGATGTGGCGCGCGTGCTGGGCCAGTATGACCAGTCGCTCGTCGATATCGTCGGCCACACCGACTCCAGCGGCGGCGACGTCATCAACCAGCCGCTGTCGGAGCGCCGGGCCATTTCGGTGGCGGACGCCCTGATCCGCAACGGCGTTCAGCGGGAACGGCTCTATGTGGCGGGCGCCAGCTCCCGCAGTCCGGTCGCGCCCAACGACACGCCGGCCGGTCGGGCCCAGAATCGCAGGGTCGAGATCGTGATTCGGCCCTTCACGGGCTGAGGACAGGCCCCCTCTAGACGGGCCAGCGGCCCGGACCAGAGAGATCAGAATCGGCGCGCTTTCGCAGAAGGCGCGCCGTTTTTCTGTTCCGGACAAGCCCCGGGTTGCGGATTGCGCGACGTCATGCAGAACTGACCGCCTGACCGGGGCGGAGCGGCATATGGACGGCGAGGAGCGCGATTTCCTGCGCGGGCTGGGCCTGGCGGCCATCGCCCTGGCCTCGGCTGTCCTGACCGCGACCGTCGTCATCGGAGCGGGGTCCGGATGGGTGTCCGCCCGCCCGTCCGCGCCGTCCACGGTGGTCGAACCGTCCCTTGTCCCCACCCGCGGCCCGGCCTTGGTCGTCGGATGGCCTGCCGAGCGCGCAGGGCGGTAGAGGCGGCGCGCTGAGCCGTCTGTCTGGCCCGCGCGAATCGTTTCCGGCTCAAACCGCGCCGTTGGGCGCGGTGCGTGAAGGGGAGAGATCGTCCAGCCGCTAGGTCAAACGGAATCCGCTCTTCCCACTCCCGACAGCAAACCGCCGGCCCTGCGGTGAGCAGGGCCGGCGGAAGGACGTATCGGCATCAGGCTGTCGGGGGAGCCGTGAGGCTCCCCCTTCAGGATCAGAAGTTGATGTCGATGGTGGCGCGACGGTTGAGCGGCTCGCGCACGCCGTCGGCGGTGGCGCGGGCCAGGTCGGTTTCGCCCTTGCCGTCCAGCGAGATCACGCCGCCGGCGACGCCCTGGGCCACGAGGGCGTCAGCGGTGGTGCGGGCGCGGCGGTTGGACAGGCCGACGTTATAGGCGGCCGAACCGGAGGTGTCGGCGTGGCCGACGACCAGGACGCGGGTCGGTTGACCGGTGCGGGCGTAGGCGGCGGCCTGGTTGATGATCGACTGGGCTTCAGCCGTGAGGTTGGAGCGATCCCAGTCGAAATAGACCACGAACTGACGGGCGGCCGGCTTCTGGACCGGCGGCGGGGTCACCGGGCGCGGCGGCATGGGAGCCGGCATCGGCGGCGGGGGCGGCGCCATGACCGGCGGCGGCGGCGGCGGGGGAGCGACCGGCTCGGCGCCGAAGGCGTAGCGCAGGCCCAGGGTCACGGTGTGGCTGTGGTCGTAGTCGCCCTCGAACTCGCCCTGGTTGTAGGACGCCACGCCGGCGAAGGAGTTGAACGAGGCGTCGCCCGTCAGATAGCGGTAGGTCAGGTCGACATTGGCGCGGTCGCCGATGGCCCAGGCCACGCCGGCGATCGCCTGGGCGGCGAAGCTGGTGGAGCTGTCATCGACGGCGAAGCCGACGTTGCGGTTGTTGCGCAGGGCGCCGATCAGGTCGGTGTTGACGCGGTTCACACCGGCGCCGAGGCCGACGAACGGACGCAGGCCCCAGAACTCGGTGCCGAAGTCATAGATGACATTGGCCATCAGGGTCGTCGAGGTGATGTCGCCTTCGGGCGAGACACAGGGACCGACGGCGGGGCTGATGTTGCAGACGCCGTTGTTGCCGGTGACGGCGCGCACGCGCGAGACGTCGCCGCCACGGTAGCCGCCCTCAAGCTCAACGCGCCAGTTCGGGTTGAACCGGTAGCCCAGACGGGCGAACGCCGCCCAGCTGTCGTTGATGCCGAAGTTCCAGTTGTTGCCGGTCAGTTGCGACTCGGCGTTAATGGCGCCGGTCTTGTTGTGATAGCCGGCGTCGACCGCGCCGTACCAGCCGTCGGGCTCGGCCGAGGCCGCGCCAGCGGACAGGGCGAGCGCAACAGCCGCCCCGGAAGTCATGATGAAAGTCTTGATACGCATGGGTAGTGAGCCCTCCGCAAGCGAAAATGAAGATGCGGCGGTCTCACCGCCTCACGGTCCTCCTAACAGTGAAGCCGGGACGGGTCGAGGCACAAACCGCCTCGGCCTCAACCGGTTTTCTGACGACCGTGGCGTTGAAGCTACACGAGAAAATGGGCGAACGCCAGTACGGGATGGTGGAGGAATGCGCGACGTCGCGGTCGCTCATCCGCGCCCGGACGTTTACGCTCAGCCGCCGGCCGCCGCAGACCGCGTCCTCACAGGGCCAAAGCGGTCGGTTTCGCCGTGACAGGGACCAGCATCGCCGCTATCAGCCCGCCCGTGATGGAAGAGACAGAACGCCAGTCCGAGGAACGCAGCTGGGAGACGGCGAAGACGCTCGCCGAGGCCCTGCCCTATATACAGGTTTATGACCGCGAGACCGTGGTCATCAAATACGGCGGCCACGCCATGGGCGAAACCGCCGTGGCGCGCCAGTTCGCCGCCGATGTCGTCCTGTTGAAACTGATGGGCGTCAATCCGGTCGTGGTGCACGGCGGCGGCCCACAGATCAGCGCCATGCTGGACAAGGCCGGGGTGAAGTCGAACTTCGTCGACGGCCTGCGCGTCACCGACGCCGACACCATGGCGGTCGCCGAGATGGTCCTGTCCGGCGCGGTCAACAAGGAGATCGCCCACTGGATCACCATGGCCGGCAAGGAGGCGGATGTCCGCGGCGTCGGCCTGTCGGGCAAGGACGCCGGCCTGCTGACCGTCGCCCGGACCAAACGCACCCGCCGCGACCCCGACAGTATGCTGGAGCATGAGGTCGATCTGGGCTTCGTCGGCGAACCGACCCGGGTGGATCCCAAGCTGATCGCAGGACTGATCGCCTCCGAGACCGAGGACTGGGTGCCGGTGATCGCCCCGATCGGCGTGACCGAAGACGGCCAGACCTTCAACGTCAATGCCGACACGGTCGCCGGCGCCCTGGCCGGATCCTTGAAGGCCAAGCGGATGCTGCTCCTGACCGACGTGCCCGGAGTGAAGGGCGCGAACGGCGAGATCATCCGTCAGATGACCGTGGCCGAGGCGGCGAAATTGATCGAGGACGGCGTTGCGACCGGCGGCATGATCCCCAAGCTGGAGACGGCCATGGCCGCGGTCCGCGACGGTGTCGAGGCCGTGGTGATCCTGGACGGCCGGCGGTCGCACGCCATGCTGGTGGAGTTGTTCACCGAATTCGGCGCCGGCACCCTGGTGAAGGCCAGGTGAGTTTGACCCGGACCGAGTCCGGCGTCGCGGACGCTCTCGCCCATGTCCGCAACTGGGTGTTCGACATGGACGACACCCTGTATCCGCCCGAGCAGGATGTGCTGGGGCTGGTGCAGGCGCGGATCAACGCCTTTGTGGTCGACGCGGTCGGCCTGCCGCCCGACGAGGCGATGGTGCTGCAGAAGTCGTTCCTGCACGAATACGGCACCAGCCTGGCCGGGTTGATGGCCAACTATGCGATCGATCCGGCGAAATTCCTGCACGAGGTGCATGATGTGCCGCTGGACGGGCTGGAGCCCAATCCCCGGCTGGCGGCGGTGCTGAAACGGCTGCCCGGTCGCTGTTTCGTCTTCACCAACGGCGCCCGCTATCATGCCAGTCGCGTGCTGGAGCGGATCGGCATTACCGACTGTTTCGAGGGTGTCTTCGCCATTGAGGACGCCGATCTCGTGCCAAAGCCGGCGCCCGCGACCTTCCGCCGGATGCTGGGCCGCTTTGACATCGACCCGCACAGGGCCGCCTTCTTCGAGGACACGCCGAAGAACCTGGAGCCGGCCAGGGCCCTGGGCATGGCGACGGTGCTGATCGGCGACGGCCGCGGCCGGCCGATCGGCGATCATGTCGATCTGCGCGCCCCTGATCTGCTCGACTTCCTGACTGACCTCTATCCGCCGGAGACCTGACCATGACCGACCTGTCGCATCTGGAATCCGTCATCGAAACCGCCTGGGAGGATCGGGCCCATGTCTTGGCCTCGACCCACGGCGATGTCCGCCATGCGGTGGAGACGGCGCTGGCCCTGCTGGACTCCGGCCAGGCGCGCGTCGCCTCGCGCGGCGAGGACGGGGTCTGGACCACGCATCAGTGGCTGAAGAAGGCGGTGCTGCTGTCGTTCCGCCTGAACGACAACCAGATCATGCGGGCCGGGGATCGGGGGCCGACCAGCCATGCGCCAGGGGTCGGGCCCTGGTGGGACAAGGCGCCCAACAAGTTCGGCGACTGGACGGCGGCCGACTATCAGACGGCCGGCTTCCGCTCCGTCCCCGGCGCGATCGTGCGACAGGGCGCCTATGTGGCGAAGAACGTCGTCCTGATGCCCTCATTCGTGAACATCGGCGCCTATGTCGATGAAGGCTCCATGGTCGACGCCTGGGCCACGGTCGGCTCCTGCGCCCAGATCGGCAGGAACGTCCATCTGTCGGGCGGCGCCGGCATCGGCGGGGTGCTGGAGCCGCTGCAGGCCAATCCCACCATCATCGAGGACGGCTGTTTCATCGGCGCCCGCGCCGAGGTGGCCGAGGGGGTTATCGTCCGCGAGGGCGCGGTGCTGGCCATGGGCGTCTATCTGTCGGGCTCGACGAAGATCGTCGACCGGGCGACCGGCGAGGTGTTCCGCGGCGAGGTGCCGGCCTACAGCGTCGTGGTGCCAGGCGCCCTGCCTGACCCGAACGGCGGCCCGTCGCTGTACTGCGCCGTGATCGTCAAACGCGTCGACGCCCAGACGCGGGCGAAGACGGGGGTGAATGAGCTGCTGAGGGACTAAGGATCAGGCCGCAATCGTCCCGGGGCTAGATGGCGGGTGTCTCGGCTGCAGGCGGCGACAGGCGGATGACAATCCGCCCCGTCGCTGCGTCGACGCCGAAGACCAGTTCTGTCGCCGATGCGGCTGCGGCGACCTCCTGAATCAGGCTCGCCGTGTAGGACTGGTTCTCCACCAGTCCCTGCAGGGTCGCCAATTCGTTGTCGAACGTCCCCAGCAGTGCGGCGTCCACCCGTCGCGCCCGCTCCCTGACCTCGCCGGACATGGCGACCGGCTTTGCAACCGTCGCCGGAGCCGGAGGCAGCCTCACGGGTCCCAGTTTCTGGTCCAGGCCTGAAAAGGCCTGCGCCGTCTTGATGGTGTTGAGGGCGGCCTGGGCGTTTTCTCCCGTAAGGACGCTGTCCAACGTCCTCAGAGGGGACGCAATGATGGCCCCGATGGTCTCCACCGGCGAATACCGAAGGTCACGATCACGCTTGAGAATATCGTGATCCAGAGCCAGGACCTCACGCGCGAACTGACGTGCCTGTCTGTCCACCGCGAAATCCAAGGCGGACTTATAGGTCTCGGTCTGCGACTTCGCGAGTCCCAGCGTGTCGCAAAGGGCCAGGAGCCGCTCCGCCTCGCGCTCAAACGCATCGCGATCACTTCCGGCGGTCTTGCCGCGAATAGCAGTCAGCAGTCCCTCGACCGCCGTTCGGCGGGTGGAGGCGCAGTCCGTCGTTCGCGCCGCCAACGCGTCGTTCAACTCACCAAGCAGCACATACCGCCGGCTCATCAGCGCCAGAGCCTGCGCCCCGCCGTGAAACAGATCGCGAGTGGGTTCATTGGCGTGGATCTGGCTGGCAACGGCGGGGGCGAAGGTGGCGTAGGCCCAGACTCTCTGTGACGTCGTGCCCGCGCCGGTGGCCAGCGCCGATCCGAGGGCCCCCACGAACACCAGACCGGCCTCCGTGTCGACGATGATCTGCTGACGCCGCGCCCGCCTTTCATAGAAGTACGACAGGTCGGCCACATTGGCCCGCACTCCGTCCAAAGTCGTGGACGAAGACAGTTCGTCCTCAGCGAGCGCCCGCAAGGCGCACTCCCTCGGCCCCAGAGTCCCATCGTCGAAACGGCGCAGCCAGTTGGTATCTCCGGCGGCTGTGTCACAGACGACCGCAGTCCCGGCGTTAGCCGGCACAGTCATCAGCGTTCCGCCAAGGGCTACGGCAAGGCCGCACGCGATCAGATGCTTCAAGACGCTCCCCTCTTCACCGGGAAGCAGTGTTAACACTTAAGGTGGTCTTGTACACCATCGTTACGCGACATCTCCGCGCGCGATGAGCGCCTTGGGCTGGAGGCCTATGGCCGCTCCACACACATCGCCACGCCCATCCCGCCGCCGATGCAGAGGGTGGCGAGGCCCCTCTTCGCGCCGGACCGCTTCATCTCGTGCAGCAGGGTGGTCAGGATGCGGGCGCCCGAGGCGCCGATGGGATGGCCGATGGCGATGGCGCCGCCGTTGACGTTCACCTTCGCCGGGTCGAGGCCGAGCTCCTTGAGCACGCACAGGGACTGGGCGGCGAAGGCCTCGTTGGACTCGACCAGATCCAGATCGGCGACGGTCCAGCCGGCCTTCTCCAGCGCCTTTTTCGAGGCGGGGATAGGGCCCGTGCCCATGATCGACGGATCCACGCCGGCCGTGGCCCAGGACACGATACGCGCCAGCGGCTCCAGCCCGCGCGCCTTCGCCTCATCCGCCGACATCAGCACCAGGGCGGCGGCGCCGTCATTCAGGCCCGAGGCGTTGGCGGCGGTGACCGAACCCGTCTTCACGAAGGCCGGCTTGAGCTTCTCCATGGCCTCCAGGGTTGCGCCATGACGGATGTATTCGTCCTGATCGACGACGACATCGCCCTTGCGGGTCGGGATGGTCACCGGGACGATCTCGTCGACGAATTTGCCCGCCTTCTGGGCCGCCTCGGCCTTGTTCTGGCTGGCGACGGCGAACCGGTCCTGGTCCTCGCGGCTGATCTGGTTCTGGTCGGCGATGTTCTCGGCCGTTTGACCCATGTGATAGCCGTTGAAGGCGTCCCACAGCCCGTCCCTGATCATGGTGTCGGTGAAGGCCAGGTCGCCCATCTTCTGGCCGTTCCTCAGGTGGGCGGCGTGGGGGGCCAGGCTCATGGATTCCTGACCGCCGGCGACGATCATCTTCGCATCGCCCAGGGCGATCTGCTGATAGCCGAGGGCCACGGCGCGCAGGCCCGAACCGCAGATCTGGTTCAGGCTCCAGGCCGGGGTTTCCTTCGGCAGGCCGGCGCCCATTGACGCCTGGCGGGCCGGGCCCTGTCCGGCGGCGGCCTGGAGCACATGGCCGAGGATCACTTCATCGACGTCGGCCGGGGCGACCTCGGCCCGCTCCAGCGCCGCCCTGATGGCGATCTCGCCCAGTTTGGCGGCGGGCAGGCTGGACAGGGCGCCCATGAAGGAGCCGACCGGGGTGCGGGCGGCGGAGACGATAACGACCTCGGTCTGGCTCATGGGAGAAACTCGATGCTGGCGAAGACGGACGCGTGAACTGGATGCAGGCGGGGAGCGTGGTATTTCGGCCGCATCCTTAGGCGCAGATCGCCCGGCGCGAAAGGATTCACCGAATTCTCATCACCCTGAGTTGAACTGGCGGGAACGAACGACAGCACGTCGTCGCTGGGTTGATGGTTGGAACAGGGCGGACCGGCGCATTCGGCGCCGCCTGCCCGCTCGGGAGGATGCGCGCCCATGCGTCTCAAGACACTCTTCGCCCACGTGCGCACGCCGGACGCGCTGGACATGGTCGAACATTACCAGACCCGCGCGGAACGGCTGGCGGATCTGTGGGTCCACCTGACCGGCCTGTCGCTGGCCGCGGCGGGCGGGATCGTGCTGGCCGTACTGGCCGCCGTCCACGGCGGCGTCGAGGCGGCGGCGGCCACGGCGGTCTATGCCGTCTGTCTGATCGCCATGCTGGCCTGTTCGACGGTCTACAACTGCACCCGCCCGTCGCCGGCCCGGCCGGTTCTGCGCCGCATGGACGAGGCGGCCATCTTCCTGATGATCGCCGGCTCCTATACGCCCTTCACCACCCAGAGGTTCGAGGGCGTGTGGTCGGTCGGCTTCACGGCCGGGGTCTGGGCCATCGCCCTGGCCGGGGTGGCCGCCAAGATGGTGGCGCCGCGCCTGTCGGACCGCTTCTGGAGCGCGGTCTACGCCCTGTTCGGCTGGCTGGCGGTGGTGGCGCTCAAGCCGATGCTGGATACCGTCCACCCCCTGGCCCTGACCCTGCTGGTGACCGGCGGACTGATCTATACCTCGGGCGTGTTTGTCTTCATCCGGCCGTCGCTCCGGTTCCGCCGCGCGATCTGGCACGGCTTTGTCGTGGCGGGCGCGTGCCTGCACTGGGCCGCGATCCTGTTCGGGGTGGTGTTGATCCCGGCGGCGGCCTGAGGTCGTCCGGTCGGGCGGGCGACGCGGACGCAACAAGGCTCTGGCGCGCTTCGCCGCAGTGCGGAATACTGACGAAAACCGAGGGAGCTACCGTCTTGGCCGACGACCATCCGCAGAACACCGCAACCAGCGGCGGCAAGGCGAAGCCCGGCGAGGTCGTCGTCATCAAGAAATACGCCAACCGGCGCCTCTACAACACCTCGACCAGCGCCTATGTCACGCTTGAGGATCTGGCGCGGATGGTGCGCGAGGGGACCGAGTTCGTCGTCTTCGACGCCCGCACCAATGAAGAGCTGACCCGTCAGATCCTGACCCAGATCATCTTCGAGGAAGAGAGCCGGGGCGAGGCCCTGCTGCCCGTCCAGTTTCTTCGCCAGTTGATCGGCTTCTACGGCGGCCAGATGCAGGGCGTGCTGCCCGGCTATCTTGAAATGTCGCTCGAGAGCTTCTCGCGCCAGCAGGAGGAGTTCCGCAGCCAGATGACGCGCGCCTTCGGTGCGACGCCGGCCGCCGGACTGGGAACGGGTCTGGGCGCCGGACTGGGGGGCGCCCTGGGCGCCGGCTTCATGGAGGAGGCCGTCAAACAGAACATGGCCATGTTTGAAAGGGCCCTGAAGATGTTCCCGGCGTTCGGCTATGGCGCGGCCGGCGCCGATCCCGCGCCCGAGCCGGCGACATCTGCCGCTCCCGCCGCCGATCCCCTGGGCGAAATGCGCGCCCAGATGGAGGAGATGCGGGCCCGGATCGACCAGCTGGCCAACCCGGGAACGGACAGGGGTTCCGGGACGTGAGCGACCCTGTCGGTCCCGTGGGCGCTGCCGGCCGGGCCGGCGTCGCCCCGTCCGTGCCCGACGCCCGCGATGCGCTGGAGGCGGAGCGCCGCGCCGTCGACCGGCGCAAGGCCGACCGACGCTCGCCCTCCCGGCGCAAATCGAAATCGGCCGGGGACGAACCCTCGACCGGTCGCGAGCTGGTTCCGGTCGGAGACCGCATCACCCACGATCCGGCCCCGCCACAGTCTCCTTCCCGACCCGCGGCGGCCGAGGCCGCCTTCGCCGCACAGATTATGGGGCAGGACGGCCAGAAGCGCGGGCTTCGCGGCGGCGCCCCCGTTCTGGACGCCGCCCGATCCACCTATCTGAACGCCGAATTCACCGGCGAAAAGGACCGCCGCCCCCCCGCCGGGGCGAAGAAGACGACCGAGATCTGAGGCTGCTATCTATGTGGCACAAAGATTGCTTGCCCAATTGACGCAGCAACCTTAGCCCACAGGTTATTCATGTCCCAACTGACAAGCCATTGCTTCCGAGCACTAGACATCGCGGTTGTCGCGATCATATTTTTTGCACTCCTATAGCCACTCTCTACCTTGGCGCACTACCGGGTCTAAGCTTCGCCCGAAGCGCCCAGAGTTCGTCGATAAGTTGGTCAATTTCAGCGCGTTTTCTCGCAAGTTGGTTGCGTGGAATTCGCGCCTCCAACTGCCCTCTATAAATTGCCGCGTAGGATCGAAACTGCGCATCGGAAAAATGGACGCAAGCATCTTTTTTATTAGTTTCAAGAAAATTCATATCCTGCCCAGTCAGCCAGCCAACGTTTCTATAGTCACAGCACGCTCGAATATAAACGTGCAATTTTCTGACAAGGCCTGAACATCGTCGGGAGTGATAGGAAGCCCTGCAGCGATTATTGACTCCGCTAGACGGTTAAGTGCTGCAATATTTTCACGCAGAAGGGCCAATGATTTAAGCTCAGTTTCATCAAGAGCATCAATGGTGTCGAATCCGCTAAACACAGCAGGCTCGGTTATAGGAAAAGATCCCGCCAAAGTAAGAGCGCTTTTTGCGGCGGCGGCAACGACAACATCAGAAAGGGTGCGCTCGACCGTTGTTGACAAACGCTTGCACTCAAACGAAAGCGCTTTTCTTACAGCAGTTTTGCGTTTTTTGTTTTTCGAGCCTTCTTGGTAATTGGAAAGCGCGGCCTGAACTCCTGCACCGATCGGCCCCCCGATTATCGCGCCTAAAGCTCCAGATAAGAGATTCGACAGATCAATCGGATTTGCTGGCGGATCTATAGCCATTTTCAACCCCCTGAACGATTCGAGATGTTCGGCTGGAAAGCAGCGTTCGGTCAATAAGGTTAATTTGAGATTTCATTGTTGATGCGTCGCGCAGAGTTTGATGATTTGGCAGCCGGAAACTGACCATCGTTTCGGATTTGGGGGTTTCGGAGGTAAGGGGCAAAACCCATCTGAACGCCATGACCGATCTGTCCCCCCGCGAAATCGTCTCCGAACTCGACCGCTATATTGTCGGTCAGCATGACGCCAAACGCGCCGTGGCCGTGGCCCTGCGCAACCGTTGGCGTCGCAAGCGCGTCCCGGCCGACCTGCGCGACGAGGTGACGCCCAAGAACATCCTGATGATCGGCCCGACGGGCGTCGGCAAGACCGAGATCGCCCGGCGGCTGGCCAAATTGGCCGGCTCGCCCTTCCTCAAGGTCGAGGCGACCAAATTCACCGAGGTCGGCTATGTCGGCCGCGACGTCGACCAGATCATGCGCGACCTGGTCGAGGCGGCGATCATCATGGTGCGCGAGCAGAAGCGCACGGGCGTCCGCGCCAGGGCGGAACAGGCCGCCGAGGACCGTATTCTGGACGGGCTGGTCGGGCCGGGCGCCCATGCCGCGACCCGCGACAGTTTCCGCAAGAAGCTGCGTGCGGGAGAGATGGACGACAAGGAGGTCGAGCTGCAACTGGCCGACGCCGGCCCCGCCCTGCCCGGGCTGGATCTGCCGGGCGGCAATGTCGGCATGATCAACCTGACCGAAATGCTGGGCAAGATGGGCGGCGGGCGCACGAAATCGGTGCGCCTGTCGGTAAAGGACGCCTGGACGCCCCTGATCGCCGAGGAGGGCGACAAGCTGCTGGATCAGGACAGTCTGACCCGCGAGGCCGTGACCCTGGCCGAACAGGAGGGAATCGTCTTCCTCGACGAGATCGACAAGGTGGCCGGCCGTCAGGACAAGGGCGGCGCGGATGTCAGCCGCGAGGGCGTACAGCGCGACCTGTTGCCCCTGATCGAGGGCACCACCGTCTCGACCAAATACGGACCGGTGAAGACCGACCATGTGCTGTTCATCGCCTCGGGCGCCTTCCATGTCGCCAAACCGAGCGACCTGCTGCCCGAGCTCCAGGGCCGGCTGCCGATCCGCGTCGAGCTGAAGGCCCTGACGCGCGACGACTTCGTGCGCATCCTGACCGAGCCCGAGGCCAATCTGATCCGCCAGAACCAGGCCCTTCTGGCCACCGAGGACGTGACCCTGGTCTTCACCGACGAGGCGGTCGGGGCCATGGCCGATGCGGCGGTGGCGGCCAATGGCGCAGTCGAGAACATCGGCGCCCGGCGTCTGGTCACCGTCATCGAACGGGTGCTGGAGGAGACCTCCTTCAAGGCCTCCGACCTCGGCGGCCAGACCCTGACCTTCGACGCCGAACAGGTGCGCGAGAAGGTCGGCGATCTGGCGAAGAACGCGGACCTCAGCCGGTATATATTGTGATTTCCCTCTCCCGGCGGGAGAGGGCTTGAGGCTCGCAGAGCGCAGCGATGCGCCAGCCGAAAGGGTGAGGGGCGGCCCTCACCGATCAGCGCCCGGCCCCTCACCCTTTCGCGCCAGAACGTCGGCTTCGCCGCCGTGCGCTCAAGCCCTCTCCCGCCGGGAGAGGGTTTTGTGCTAGAAGCCCGCTTTCCTCCTTTCAGGATCTCCGCCCTTGAGCATCACGCTCGACCTCTCGCGCGCCAGCGCCTCCGTCGCCGCAGCCCCCGTCAACCTCAGTGGTCTGACGCGCACGGGTCTGCGCGAGGCCCTGCTCGCGGCCGAGATCTGCCCGCCGGAAAAGGCGAAGATGCGGGCGTCGCAGGTGTGGCGCTGGATCCATCATTATGGCGTCACCGACTTCGCCCTGATGAGCGATATCGGCAAGGACGTCCGGGCGAAACTGGCCGAGACCTTCACCCTGGCCCGCCCCGAGATCGTCGAGCGCCAGGTGTCCAAGGACGGCACGCGCAAATATCTGATCCGCACGGCGCCCGGAATCGAGATCGAGGCAGTCTATATCCCCGATGTCGGCCGTGCGGGCGCATTGTGCGTCTCGTCCCAGGTCGGCTGCACCCTGAACTGCACCTTCTGCCACACCGGCACCCAGAAGCTGGTCCGCAACCTGACCGCCGCCGAGATCGTGGCCCAGGTCCAGGTGGCGCGCGACGATCTGGAGGAATGGCCGTCCCCGAAAGAGGACCGTCGCCTCTCCAACATCGTCTTCATGGGCATGGGCGAGCCGCTCTACAATCTGGACGCGGTGTCCGACGCCATCGACATCATCTCCGACAATGAGGGCATCGCCCTGTCACGCCGCCGGATCACGGTCTCGACCAGTGGCGTCGTGCCCCAACTGGACGAGCTGGGGAACCGCACCGCCGCCATGCTGGCGATCAGCCTGCACGCCACCAACGACCCGCTGCGCGACGTCCTGGTGCCGCTGAACAAGAAGTATGATCTCGAGACCCTGATGGCCGGCATCCGCGCCTATCCGGGCCTGTCCAACGCGCGGCGGGTGACCTTCGAATACGTCATGCTGAAGGGCGTCAACGACAGCCCGGCCGAGGCCCGCGCCCTCGTGAAAATGATCGAGGGCATCCCGGCCAAGGTGAACCTGATCCCCTTCAACCCCTGGCCCGGCACGGACTATCAGTGCTCGGACTGGAAGACGATCGAGGTCTTCGCCGCCATCCTGAACAAGGCCGGCTATGCCAGCCCGATCCGGACTCCGCGCGGCCGGGATATCCTGGCCGCCTGCGGCCAGCTGAAGTCGGAAAGCGAAAAGGTCCGGGCGAGCGCGCTCAGGAAGGCGGAACAGACGACGGTCGAGGCGGCGTGATTCCCTGTCCTTTCGGCGTCGAATTTGCACCTTCATCGTCTGCAGGGACAAAGGTTTGTCGCTAACGGCGGTTACGGAAACCGATGCCGCCGTGCTAAGAGCCGCGCCCTTCGGGTGGGCGGCGTCGTCGCCGGGCGTTTCCAGTCTTCAGGAGTGCGTGAAATGAGCAGGGTTCTGGTTATCGGCGCCGGCGGCGTCGGGTCCGTTGCGGTCCACAAGATGGCGATGAACGCCGACATCTTTTCGCATATCACCCTGGCGTCGCGCACGAAGTCCAAGTGCGACGCCATCGCCGCCTCGGTGAAGGACCGCACAGGCGTCCTCATCGAGACGGCGGCCATCGACGCCGACGACGTGGCGGCGACCACGGCCCTGATCCGCGCGGTCCGGCCCGCCCTCGTGGTCAATCTGGCCCTGCCCTATCAGGACCTGAACATCATGGACGCGTGTCTGGCGGCCGGGGTGAATTATATGGACACGGCCAACTATGAGCCGCGCGAGGAAGCGAAGTTTGAATACAGGTGGCAGTGGGCCTATCAGGACCGCTTCCGGGACGCCGGTCTGATGGCCCTGCTGGGCTCGGGCTTCGACCCCGGCGTGACCTCGGTCTTCACGACATACACGAAGAAGCACCTGCTGGATTCGATCGAGACGCTCGACATCCTGGACTGCAACGGCGGCGACACCGGCCTGCCGTTCGCGACCAACTTCAACCCCGAGATCAATCTGCGGGAAGTGACCGCCCCGTCGCGTCACTGGGAAAACGGCCAGTGGATCGAGGGCCCGGCCCTGAGCCGCAAACAGGTCTTCGACTTTGAAGGCGTAGGTCAGAAGAACATGTACCTCATGTATCATGAGGAACTGGAGTCGCTGGCCAAATTCTATCCGGAAATCAATCGCATCCGCTTCTGGATGACCTTCGGCGACTCCTATCTCAAGCACCTGGAAGTGCTGGAGAATATCGGCATGACCTCGATCGAGCCGATGATGTTCCAGGGCCGCGAGGTCATCCCGATCGAGTTCCTGAAGGCCCTTCTGCCAGAACCATCGTCCCTCGGTCCCCTGACCAGGGGCAAGACCAACATTGGCACGATCGCGACCGGCCTGAAGGACGGCGTCCGGAAGACCGTCTACGTCAACAACATCTGCGACCACGAAGAGGCCTATGCCGAGACCGGCAACCAGGCCGTCAGCTACACCACCGGCGTGCCCGCCATGATCGGCGCGGCCCTGATGCTGACCGGCCGGTGGCAGGGCGCGGGCGTGTTCAACATGGAGCAGCTGGACCCCGACCCGTTCATGGACATGCTGAATGCCCACGGCCTGCCGTGGAAGGTTCAGGACCTGAACGCCCCGCTCGACTTCTGATGGCCATGCAAACCCAGGCGGGCGATCCCGGCGCCTTTTCCCGGTTTGACCTGAACCGCGTCCCCTCGCCGGCCTTCGTCGTGGACGAGGCGGCGGTGCGGCGCAATCTCGCGGTCCTGAAGGATGTCGGCGAACGGGGCGGGGCCCGGGTGCTGCTGGCGCTGAAAGCCTTCTCCATGTGGTCGCTGGCCGATGTCGTCGGGGCGTATCTGGACGGAGTCTGCGCCTCGGGACTGTGGGAGGCGCGGCTGGCGCGTGAATTCTATTCCGGCGAACTGACCACCTATTCGCCGGCCTACAAGGCCGCAGACCTGCCCGAAATCCTGCGGCTGTCCGACCATGTCATCTTTAACTCGCCAGACCAGATCGCCCGCTTCGCCGATGTGATCGCGGCGGCGCGGGCAGAGGGCGAGACCTTCGATATCGGGCTGCGGCTGAACCCGGAGCATTCCGAAGCCGAGGTCGCCAAATACGACCCCTGCCAGCGGGGTTCGCGTCTGGGCTTCCCGGTGTCGCAGCTCAGGTCGGAGCATCTGGACGGTGTCGACGGCCTGCATATCCACGCCCTGTGCGAACAGGGGTTCGCGCCGCTGCAGCGGATCTGGGCCTCGCTGGAACCACGGATCGAGCAGGCGCTGGGTTCGCTGAAATGGGTCAATCTGGGCGGCGGCCACCACGTCACCCGGGCCGACTATGACATCGAGGCCCTGATCGGCTTCCTGCGCGAGGTGACACAGCGCCACGGCGTACAGCTCTATCTGGAACCCGGCGAGGCCATCGCCCTCGACGCCGGGATTCTGGTCGGCGAGGTGCTGGATGTCATCGACAATGGCCTGCCGGTCGCCATCACCGACCTGTCGGCGACCTGCCATATGCCGGATGTCATCGAGGCCCCCTATCGGCCGGCCATGCTGAACGAGGCCGAGGCGGGCGTGACCGTGCGTCTGGGCGGACCCTCCTGCCTGGCCGGGGACATCATCGGCGACTATGTCTTCGTTGAACGCCCGGCGCCGGGCACGCGCCTCGCCTTCCTCGACCAGGCCCACTATTCGATGGTCAAGACCAATACCTTCAACGGCGTTCCCCTGCCGGCCATCGTGCTGTGGAACAGCGAGACAGATGATCTGAGGCTCGTGAAGGAATTCAACTGGACGGAATTCCGGGACCGGCTGTCCTGAGCTGCGATCAGCCCGCCCTGCGGCGGGAGGCTCAGGATCGTTCGTCGAAATCCATGGCGCGCGCGACGGCGATCAAAGGTTGGTCTTCGCCGCCGCCCTGGCGGTGCTCGACCACCACAATATCGCCGGGTTGAAAACTCCACGCCTCATCGACCGGGACGGGCTCGTCGGCGAGACGGTAGGTGGTTTCGCCCAGACGTTCCGCCTTCACCGGGCGCCAGACGTCGGTTCCTTCGTCCAGCAGGCGGACGTGAACTGTACTGCTTTCAGTAGATGAAGCCATCACCGCCGACATGGATCACGTCTCCCGAGACGTCGTCGATCACTACGGATCGGCCCGTTACCGGATGAATATAGCGTGTCGCAGGGGTTCCTGTCTCGCTATTGAAGGCCGGGCGATAATCTGGCGTGCGAGCCGGGCCGGTGATTTCACCATGCCCGGCGGCTCCTCACGACCGATAGTCCCCGTTGATCTCGATGTAGCCCTTGGTCAGATCGCAGGTCCAGACGGTGGCCGAGGCGCGGCCGGAGCCGACATCGACGGTGATGTCGATCTCGGGCTTCTTCATATAGGCGGTCATCTTCGCCTCGTCGTAGGTCGGGGACGGGGCGCCGTCTATGGCGGCTTCATGCGGGCCGAACCAGATGGCGAGACGGTCGCGATCGACCGGCTCCTCGGTCTTGCCGACGGCCATGACGACCCGGCCCCAGTTGGCGTCCTGACCGGCGATGGCGGTTTTCACCAGGGGGCTGTCGGCGATCGACTTGGCCAGTTTGCGGGCCGAGGCGGGGCTGGCGGCGCCGTTGACGGTGACGCGCACGAACTTCGTCGCCCCCTCGCCGTCGCGGACCAGCTGATGGGCCAGATCCAGCATGACCCTGTCCAGGGCCGCCGAGAACCCCTTCAGCCGTCGGTCGCCGACCCGACCGATGCGCGGGGCGGTCGAGGCGCCCGTGGCGAACAACAGGCAGGTGTCATTGGTCGAGGTGTCGCCATCGACGGTCACCGAGTTGAAGGTCGACCGGACGTGGACGCCGAGCAGGGCGCGCAGCACGCTGGGGTGGATGGAGGCGTCGGTGACGATGAAGGCCAGCATGGTGGCCATGTCCGGGGCGATCATCCCCGACCCCTTGGCGATGCCGGCGATGCGAACCCTCTCGCCGTCGATCTCGCATTCGGCATACGAGCCCTTGGGGAAGGTGTCGGTGGTCATGATGCCGCGCCCGGCGGCGGCCCACTGTTCGGTCGGGGGAATGTCGGCGTCCAGCGAGGCCTCGATGGCGGACAGCTGGCCGGCGATCTTGCGGTCGTCCAGCACCACGCCGATCACCCCCGTAGAGGCCAGCATGACGTCACGCTGGCGGCAGCCGAAACGTTTGGCGACCTCGGACGCCGTGCGGCGGGCCGCGTCGGCCCCGGCCTTGCCGGTGAAGGCATTGGCGCAGCCGGCATTGACGACCAGGGCCCGCACGTCCTTGCCGCCGTCCCCGGCGTCAAGGTGACGGCGGCACCAGTCCACGGGGGCCGAGCCGATCTTGTGCCGGGTCAGGACCCCGGCGCAGGTCGTGCCGCGGGCGAAGCGGAACACCACAAGATCATCGCGCTCGTGCTTGTAGAAGCCGGCCCGGGCCGTGGCGATCTCCACCCCGCCGATGGGTGGAATGGTCGGGAAGGGCACGGCCAGGGGGGAAATCTTGAGCCCCGGCTTGCCGGGCGTGGCGGGAGGCGGGGCGGGGCGGGGCGCCGCGACCGGCGCGGTCGCCGCCTGGATCGAGCCCTTGATGACGGCGGCGGTCTTTTCGAAGGCGCGCTCGATCGACTGTCCGGCCGAGGGGCGGGCCGCGGGTTTGCCGGAGGGGCTGTCGGGCGTCTTGCTCATGATGTCGGACCTGGAGAGGTTTGACCGGGCGCCGCCCGTGTTCCGGTCTGCGCAGGGGTCTGTGCCGGGGCCGGAGACGGGGCCGGGGACGGGGCCGAAGTCGTCGGGACCGGGGCGACGGGCGCCGCCGAGGCGGGCTCCTGCGGACGGGCGACGCCCTCTTCCGACAGGAGGACGTCGACCCTGGCCTTGCCGCGGAGTTGCTCCAGCAGCTGGCGCACGCCTTCATAGGTCAGGTAGCGCACGATCTGGGGGCGGGCCTGATCCAGGGTCGGCGGGCTTTCCTTGCGCCGATCCTCGACCCGCAGCACGGCCCAGCCGCCCTCCGTCTGGAACGGGCCGACGGTCGATCCCGCCGCCGCGCCCCGCAGGGCGTTGGCGTAGGTCTCGGGCATGACGTCCAGGGTCGAATAGCCGAGGTCGCCGCCCGAGAAACGGGTGGCCTCGTCGACCGAGCGTTCCGTAGCCACGGCGCTGAAGCCAGCGCCCTGGGCCAGGATGCCGATGACCGCATCGGCCTCGGGACGGGTGCGCGACAGGATCAGCCGGACGCGGATCTCCTCTGACGTGCGGGCGAGGCGCAGCTGCTCCTGATAGAGGGTCTGCACCGCCTGGTCATTGATGCGGCCATTGACCTCGTTCTCGACCAGCATGTCGCCGAGAATCCGCTCCTTGGTCGCCTGCAGCCGGCGCTGGGCCAGGGGCGAATTGTCCAGTCCACGCCGCTCGGCCTCGCGCGCCAGCAGCTTCTGGTCGATCACCTCGTCCAGCACCCGGCGAAACAGATCCGAGGTGACGTCCAGCGGCTCGCCCTCGCCGACCAGGCCCTGGGCGACCGCCTCGCGTTTGACGTCGGAGGCCCAGACCGTCTGGTTCTGGACCCGGGCTACGGCCGTGTCTCCGGGCTCGGGCGGCCGGTCGCTGGTCCGGTCCCCGCCACAGGCGGCCGCCAGGCTCACGACGGCGCAGATCAGGATCAGGCGCGCGAGGCGGGGCGTTCTGGACGTCCGGACAGGGATCAATTGCAGCCTCCGCGCGTCCCACGGGAAAAACCCCTCGCGTTGACAGGGATAGGGTCGGTGCTTAAGTCCCGCCTGCGCTCAAGTCGAGGGGTTTTCACCCGTCTGCGCGGCCCCTGCGCGCGCCCGAGCGGCGCGCCGGTCCGCTCGACGGCGAAACCCCTTTGCAGCGCGTGAAACGCCGCCCTCCGGTCCAGACGCCGGACCCCACGCCCAGAGCCCTCCCGCTCGACCGCCTTCGGATTGTTTGATGCTCGGCTTCGCCAAGAAATTTTTCGGCTCTTCCAACGACCGCAAGGTCAAGGAGTTCATGAGCCGCGTCCAGAAGATCAACGCCCTGGAGGACAGGTTCGCCGCCTTCTCCGACGACGAACTGCGGATGATGACCCAGACGTTCCGCGACCGTCTTGAAGCGGGCGCGACCCTGGACAAGGTGCTGGACGAGGCCTTCGCCGTGGTGCGCGAGGCGTCCAAGCGGACCCTGGGCCAGCGCCAGTACGACGTCCAGCTGGCCGGCGGCATGATCCTGCACGAAGGCGGCATCGCCGAGATGCGCACCGGCGAGGGCAAGACCCTGGTCGCCGTGGCCCCCGTCTATCTGAACGCGCTTGAGGGCAAGGGCGTCCACGTCATCACCGTCAACGACTACCTGGCCCGACGCGACGCCGACCAGATGGGCAAGGTCTATCGCTTCCTCGGCATGGAGGTCGGGGTCATCGTCAACGGCCTGTCCTCGGGCCAGCGCCAGATGTCCTACAATGCCGACATCACCTATGGCACCAACAACGAGTTCGGCTTCGACTACCTGCGCGACAACCTGGTCTATGACCGGTCCGAGATGGTGCAGCGGCCGCACAACTTCGCCATCGTCGATGAGGTCGACTCGATCCTGATTGACGAGGCGCGCACGCCCCTGATCATCTCGGGTCCGACCGAGGACCGGTCGGACCTGTACAAGATCGTCGACGGCCTGGTGAAGACCCTGATCCAGGACCCCTCGACGTTCGACCTCGACGAGAAGCAGAAACAGGCCCTGCTGACCGAGGAAGGCTCCGAGAAGATCGAGGAGATGATGGAGTCCGGCGGCTATTTCGCCGAGGACACGACCGGCCTGTACGACGCCGCCAACATCAGCCTGGTGCACCACATCAACCAGGCCCTGCGCGCCAACACCCTGTACCAGCGCGACAAGGACTACATCATCAAGGCCGGCGAGATCGTCCTGATCGATGAGTTCACCGGCCGGATGATGACCGGACGCCGCCTGTCCGAAGGCCTCCACCAGGCCATCGAGGCCAAGGAGGACGTCAAGATCATGCCCGAGAACCAGACCCTGGCCTCGGTGACGATCCAGAACTATTTCCGCCTCTACGAGAAACTCTCGGGGATGACCGGGACGGCCGCGACCGAGGCCCAGGAGTTCATGGACATCTACAAGATGGACGTGCTCGAGGTGCCGACCAACCGCCCCGTCGTCCGCATCGACCATGACGACGAGGTGTTCCGCACCGAGGCCGAGAAGAATCAGGCGATCGCCCGCCAGATCGCCGAATGCCACGTCAAGGGCCAGCCGATCCTGGTCGGGACGGTCTCGATCGAGAAGTCCGAGACCCTGTCGACCCTGCTCGACACCTATGAGTACAGGACCGAGGTCTCGCGGACCCTGAAGCCGGAGTTCGTCGGCAAGGACAAGGAGGCGGCCAAGGTCGGCGACGCGGCGTATGACATCGTCTGGAAGACCGAGTTCAAGGGCATCCCCCACTCCGTCCTGAACGCCCGCCAGCATGAGCAGGAGGCCTATATCGTGGCCGACGCCGGCCTGCCCGGCACGGTGACCATCGCCACCAACATGGCCGGGCGCGGCACCGACATCCAGCTGGGCGGCAACCTCGACATGCGGCTGCAGCGCTGGCAGCTGGAAGAGCGCAATATGGCGCGCGAGGTCACCCCCGAGGCCCTCGCGGCCAAGACCGCCGAGTTCAAGGCCGAGATCGAGGTCAAGCGCCAGCAGGCCCTGGCCGCCGGCGGCCTGTTCGTCCTGGGCACCGAACGCCACGAAAGCCGCCGGATCGACAACCAGCTGCGCGGCCGCACCGGCCGTCAGGGCGACCCCGGCGTCTCGAAATTCTTCCTGTCCTGCCAGGACGACCTGCTGCGTATCTTCGCCGGCGACCGGCTGGACGCCATCATGCGCAACTTCGGCGTGGCCGAGGGCGAGGCCATCTCCCACCCCTGGCTGAACCGCGCCGTCGAGACCGCCCAGAAGCGCGTCGAGAGCCGCAACTACGACATCCGCAAGAACCTTCTGAAGTACGACGACGTCGTCAACGACCAGCGCAAGGCGGTGTTTGAACAGCGCCAGGAGTTCATGGACTCCTCGGACCTGTCCGAACTGGTGGGCGAGTTCCGTCAGGACGTGGTTTCGGATCTGGTCGAGCGATATATGCCGCCCAAGGCCTATGCCGAACAGTGGGACATCGACAGCCTCGACGAAAAGGTGAAGTCGATCCTCGGCCTGGAGCTGCCGCTGCACGACTGGGCCGCCGAGGAGGGCGTGTCCAACGAGGAGGTCGAGGAGCGCATCCAGGCCGCCGCCGAGGCCCGCGCCGTGGAACGCATCACCCTGATCGGCGAGAGCCAGATGCGCGGCATCGAACGCCAGTTCATGATGCAGCAGATCGACATGAACTGGCGCGAACACCTGGTTCACCTCGACCACCTGCGCGGCGTCATCGGCCTGCGCGGCTATGGCCAGCGCGATCCGCTGAACGAATACAAGACCGAGGCCTTCTCCCTGTTCGAGAACCTGCTTCACGAACTGCGCCAGAACGTCACCCGCTGGCTGATGACGGTCGAGTTCCGCTTCGAGGCGCCGCCCGAGTTCGACATGCCCGAGTTCCAGGAAATCCATCTGAACCCCGGCACCGGCGAAAACGAGATGCTGAACACGTCCGCCCAGAACCCGGAAGGCCAGTTCCAGGGCGACGACCGGTCGCGCCTGCCTGTCGAGCTTCTGCCCGAAGGCTGGCAGCGCACCTCGCGCAACGCCGACTGCCCCTGCGGCTCGGGCCGCAAGTTCAAACACTGCCACGGCAGCCTGGTCTAGGCCTGACTTGCACGGCGCACAGGTTTGGTCGATCCTCAGGCTGATCGGAGCTCGCGATGGGTCGCTACGAACGGATTTCAGCCGAGGTGACGGACGAGATGGCCGCCGTCATGCGCGAAGCCGTAGCGACGGGTCGCTATGCCTCGGCTGATGAAGTGATACGCGACGCCATGACGGGCTGGATGGTGTCGGGCAGGGCCCCGCAACTTCGCGATGACCAGCTGAAACAGATGCTCGAGGCCGGTCGCGACAGCGGTCCGGGGACACCGGCCGAGGACGTGTTTGATCGGCTGATCGGCCGGTGCATGGCCCAGGCCGAGGCGGCGGAAGATCCGGCTTGAAAGTGGTCTTCTCTCGCGAGAGCGAGACGGATCTCGACGAGATCGCCGCTGAAATCGGGAAGGACGGCCCGCGCACCGCCGCGAACTATCTGCTCAGCCTGAAAAGCGCCTGTCTGACGCTTTCGGAGCACCCATTCCGGTTTCCGGTCGTGGCGCACCTTGGCGATGACTATCGTCGGTTCGTCCACCGACCCTATGCGGTCTTCTATTTGATCACGGACGACCATGTACGCATCATCCGGATCGTGCACGGTGCCCGACTGGCCTCATTTGATCAGTTTCTCTGAGTAGCATGTCTCATAAGCCCCTCTTCTCGCGCGCCCTTTCGCTGGCCCCCGGCCGGCTGCATTTCGCGGCGCACAGCCATCACCTGTGGCCCGATGTGTCGCACGAGGCGCAGATGCGCGCCTGGGATGACGCGATGCGTCATGCCGACCGCAAATGGGATCTGATCTTCGGCGAGGTCATTCCCGAGGCCCAGGCCCATGTGGCCGCCGAACTGGGGCTCCCCTCGCCGGACAGCGTCGTCTTCGCGCCCAACACCCATGACCTGCTGCTGCGCCTCGTCTCCGGCGTGGCCCGCAAACCGGTCCGCATCCTGTCCACCGATGGCGAATTCCACTCCTTCCGCCGTCAGGCCGAGCGGTGGGAAGAGGCCGGCGAGGCGGTTGTCGAACGCATCCCGCTCAGCCCGTTCGAGTCCTTCGACGAGCGGTTCATGGCGGCGGCCCGGGCGGGGACCTTCGACCTGATCCTGATCAGCCAGGTCTTTTTCCGCACCGGCGGGGTGTTCGACCGGCTGGAGGACCTGGCGGCCCTGGCCGATCCGGCGGGCCCCTGGGTGGTGATCGACGGCTATCACGGCTTCATGGCCGTACCGACCAACCTGTCCGCTGTCGCCGGCAGGGTCTTTTATCTGGCGGGCGGCTACAAATACGCCATGTCGGGCGAGGGCGGCTGTTTCCTCCATGCCCCGCCGGGCTTCTGTCCGCGGCCGGTCGTCACCGGCTGGTTCGCCGAGTTCGGAGACCTGGAAGGCCCGCCGGGCGGGGTCGGCTATCGCACCGACGGCGGCCGCTTCTGGGGCGCCACCTTCGACGCCTCGGCCCTGTACCGTTTCAACGCCGTGCGGCGGAGGCTGGACGAGGCGGGGCTGGCCACGGCCGACATCTCGGACCATGCGGGAGGCCTAAAGGCGCGATTTGCCGACGCCCTGGCCAGCGCAGCCTGCGGACCGGTCAGTACGGCCGAAACGCTGAATCCGCTGACGGCTCCGGGCCCCCATGCGCGGTTCCTCGCCCTGCGCCACCCGAACGCCGCCCGCTGGCGCGCCGCCCTGCTGGAGCGCCACGTGGTCACCGACGTCCGCGACGACGTGATCCGTTTCGGCTTCGGCCTGTATCAGGACGAGGCGGACGTGGATGGCCTGATCGCCGCCTGTCGCGATCTGGACTGAACCTCAATAGAAGCGGGTGTCTTCTTCCTGCGGCGGCCTGGGCGTCGACGGGCGGGGCGTCGACGGGCGGGGGGCAGGCCGGGCCGGCGCGATGCGCGGCGCCGGGCGCTCCAGTCGGGTCGAAGGCGCGGGGGCGCCGGAGAGGGGGGCACCTGAGGGGGACGATCCCGGGGGCGGCGCCTCCGCAGCCCCTGTGGACGGCGGTATGGCCGGAAGGTTCGGATAGGGCAGGCTCTGGTCAGGCGCAGGCAGGGCCGGAGCCGGGACTGCGGCGTCTTCCAGCGGATCCGGCCCGGCCAGCCCTCCGACCCCGCTGTCCGGACCAATGGCGTCGGGCGCGCCGAGGTCATCGCGAATGAAAGCCCAGGACCGGCGGTCCGAACAGGCGCAGGCCTTCAGGAACCCTTCCCGGTCGCGCCAGATAACCAGCGGCCAGTCCGGACGCACCCCCGCCTGACGCAGCAACTCGCCCAGCCTTTCGGTGAACTGCCGACTGGCCTCGACCACGGCGCTGCGGGCCAGATTGCCGTCGGCAGCGGCCAGACCCTCGGCCGTCCAGCTTTTCTCCGGTGTCGCAATCCAGCGCTGATACAGGCTCCAGTCACGGTTCAGCCACAGCTCGGCGATGGCGGCCCGCTCGGCTGCCGTCGACTGCGCCGCACCCTCGCGGTCCGGCCGGGCGAACATCAGAACCCGGACGTCGCCCCCCCCGGCCTGAAGTTTGGCGGCCTCTTCCTGCAGATAGGCCAGGGTCGGGGCGCTGGCGCGATAGCCGACGATATAGACCGGCTGGTCGCCTCCCCCGGCCGATACCCATGAGGCCTGATCGAGCAGCCGCTGGATCTCCGCCTGGTTGCGATGGATCGTCACCGGCTGAAAGCGGGCGTAGAAATGGTTGTAGGCCCAGACCCCGGCCACGGCCAGGACGAGGCCGATCGCGGCGGCGAGGCCGGACCAGATCAGAAAACGACGCATGCGGGGGATGGCTCCACCTTCGACAAGGCTTCAACATAGACCGCAACCGGTCGTTCCGTCGCCCCCGGACTCCGGACGCGCGAGCGCGTCGTGCAGTGATGTCGCCGGGGTCCGGGGTACGGATTGCGGGATCGGACCTTTGGAGGAGCGTCCGGCCACCCCATATGGCCGGGATGACACGGCTCTCCATTCTTGACCTCGCCCCGGTGCCCGAAGGCTCGGATGTCTCACAGGCTCTGGCCAACACGATCGACCTGGCCCGTCACGCGGAACGGCTGGGCTACCATCGCTACTGGCTGGCCGAACATCACAACATGGCCGGCATCGCCTCGGCTGCGACCTCGGTCGTGATCGGCGCTGTCGCCGCAGCGACGAACACAATCCGCGTCGGCGCCGGGGGCGTCATGCTGCCCAACCACGCCCCGCTGGTGATCGCCGAACAGTTCGGCACCCTCAACGCCCTGTATCCCGGCCGTATCGATCTGGGGCTGGGACGGGCCCCGGGATCGGACATGGCGACCGCGCGGGCCCTGCGTCGTACGCTTCAGGGCGACGTCGACGAATTCCCCAATGATGTGGTGGAGCTGATGCAGTGGTTCGCCCCGGCGACCGATGGCCAGAGAATTCGCGCCAATCCGGGCGAGGGTCAGGATGTGCCGATCTGGATCCTCGGCTCCTCGACCTACGGGGCCCGGCTGGCCGCGCACCTGGGTCTGCCCTATGCCTTCGCCAGCCATTTCGCCCCGGCCGATCTGGATCGGGCGCTGGAGGTCTATCGCTCGACCTTCCGTCCGTCCGAACGACTGGCGGCGCCCCGGGTGATGCTGGGCTGCAATGTCTTCGCCGCCGCGACGGATGATGAGGCGGCGCTTCTGTTCAGTTCCCTGCAGCAGGCCTTCGTCAATCTGCGCTCGGGACGCCCGGGCAAGTTGCCGCCGCCGGTGGAGCACTATGAGGCCGGTCTGGATGCAGGCGCGCGCGGCATGATCGGGCAGGCCCTGTCTTGCTCGGCCGTCGGTTCGGCGGAGACGGTCAAGGCCCGGATCGACGCCCTGGTGGCTGACACCGGCGCGGACGAACTGATGGTCACCAGCCAGATCTGGGATCATGCGGCCCGGGCGCGATCGCTGGAGATCCTCGCCGGCGCGATGGGGCTGACGCCGGCCTGAACCAAAGCCGTCGTTTTCGGTCCGACCTAGCCGACAAGCGCCTGGAGGCCGAGGCGTCGCTCGACCTCGGCGAAATGGTCGGGCCAGGTGGGGGCCTGGTAGGGCGGGGCGACCGGAGGCTTCAGGGTCGCCCGCTCCAGCGCCGCCAGCCAGCCCAGCCCATCCAGTGGATCGATCAGCTCGGCGCCCGGCACCAGTTCCCGGTGCGCGGGGATGTCCGAGGCGATCAGCGGCACGCCCAGGGCGCAGGCTTCCACCGCCGGAAGGTCGAATCCCTCGACCAGCGAGGGCGCCAATACGGCCCGGGCGTTCGACATCAACTCCGCCAGGGCCTCATCGCCCAGCCCCGTCACCTGATGCACCACGCCGCGAAGATTGGGCGAGCGCTCCAGATGATCCAGAACCGCTTCATTTTCCCAGCCATAGCGGCCGACCAGAACCAGCTGCGGCGTCTTCTCGCCCATCTGCTCCTGAAGCCGCCGCCACACGGTCAGCAGGAAGGCCAGGTTCTTGCGGGCCTCGATCGTGCCGACGTGAACGAAATAGGGGCGCTGGGTGCCGGGGCCCGGCGCGCCGGTGAATCCCGGCTCCAGCCCCAGATGAAGGATGTCCACCGGCGGTGACGAAAGACCCTCGTTGCGGGCGAAGCGCGCCAGTTCGAAGGCGGTGTATTCCGAGTTCACAAGGATGCGCGCGGCGTATTTCAGGGCGGTCATAACCCGGACGCGATGCTTGTCGCCGTCGCCGGGGCGGCAGAACTCCGGGTGGGTGATCGGGATCAGATCATGCAGCAGCACCACGCTGGGCACCCCGCCTCGCGCCAGACAGGACAGGATGTCCGGCGTGTTCAGACTGGTATGTCCGACATTGAAATAGGCCCGTCCGGGGGGCACGGCGGACAGGGGGCGCGACCGGACAAACTGGCGCAGCACGCGAAGCCGGCGACCGCGTTTGCGATCCGGCTCCGCAGGATCCGGCGGCGGGCTCATGATCGATCGCGCCAGCGGCTGGTCGGCGCTCAGAGCCCTGAACAGCTGCGCCTCGGCTTCATCCGTCCGGCCAAGAGCCGGCCCGTTCCAGCGTTTTCGCAGATGGCGGACGTTCTTTTCGAACCAGTCGGGATCGACCACCACCAGCCGGTCATGGCGGCTGCGGACGGGGATCATCCGGACATCGGACCGCTGCAACAACCATTCGGCATAGGCCAGACACACCCGGTCCACGCCGGTTGGGGCACTGCGCTCGCTGCGGCTGATCAGGCGACTGGCGTCGAACAGGATGTCGGTCGTCATACGGTTACGCTCCAGTCCGAAATCTGTATCACGCGATATAACCGGCCTGCATCAGTTCTGCGACATGGACGATGGCGACGGGTTTCTGGTCCTCCACAACGAAGACGGTGGCGATCTTGTTTGCGGTCAGCAGGTCGACGACATCGCTCATCCTCTGGTCCGGGCCGGCGGTGATCGGCGTCCGGCTCATGATGTCGGCCGCCGAGATCGTGGCGATGTCGCGCGAGAAAGCCCGCCGCACGTCACCGTCAGTGATCATTCCCGCCATGTTGCCGTCCCTGTCCAGCACAGCGACGGCGCCCTTGCGCCCTTCAGTGATGGCCGAAACGATTTCGGCGAAGGCCGCGTCTTCCGTCACGCTGGCCGGCGGGGAATAGACGTCCCCCATCCATTCGCGGACGCTCTGAAGGCTCATGCCCAGCGAACCGCCCGGGTGATGCAGGCCGAAGTCCCGGGCCGTAAAGGCGCGACGGTCCATCAGCACCATGGCCAGGGCGTCGCCGAGCGCCAGGGTCATCAGGGTCGAGGTTGTGGGCGCCAGGCCATTGGGGCAGGCCTCGGCCACATGGGGCATGACCAGGGACACCTCCGACATGCGCGCCAGAAGGCTGTTGGCCTTCTGGGTCATGCCGATCACCGGAATGCCGTTGCGCTGGCAGAAGATCAGCGGATCGCGCAGCTCCCGGCTTTCGCCCGAGGCGGAGATGGCCAGCAGGGTCGTGTCATGGCGCAACATGCCCAGATCGCCATGGCTCATCTCGGCGGGATGGACAAAGAAGGCGTTGGTCCCGGTCGAGGCGAGGGTGGCGGCGATCTTCCCGCCAATGTGGCCGGATTTGCCCATGCCGGTGACGACCACATAGCCGGGGCGCGACAGGATAACGTCACACGCGCGGGCCACCGAGGCGTCTATGGTCCGCTCCAGCGCCTGCAAGGCCTCGATGTTCAGCTGGATCACCGATCTCGCCCGGTCCGTCATGGTCGCGACCTGATCGGGGCTAGAGGGCTGAATATCTGGAAACATGGTCGGTCCTGGACGGCCGGTCCCTTCCGAAGGCGGGTCCGGTCCTGAGTGGGTTCAGGAATTGCCCCATTCCCGTGCGCGATACAATGCCGGGCGCCGCCGCAAGCCTCGCGAAGATTCACCGCCAACCTTTGCCGTGTTCGCGCGTTTGGAACCAGGGGCGTCCAAAACAGCCGTGGAGTCGATATGCCGGCCAGTGTCGGAACCAGAGTGATCGATGTGAATCCGTTCAGCCGTCTGGCGGCGCCGGATGTCCCGCGCGGACGGGTGGCGCTGTTTCTCGACATCGACGGCGTCCTGGCTCCTCTCGCCCCGACGCCCGACGCCGTGACGGCCGATCCGCGCCGGACCGCTGCAATCGCCCGGCTGGTGAAGGCGCTCGGCGGCCGTGTCGCCATTGTCAGCGGCCGGACGCTGGATGAGATCGACCGCATCACCGGCGATGCCTGCCCGGCCGCAGCCGGTGTGCATGGACTGGTGCGCCGACGGGCCAATGGAGAGCAACAGTCGTTCGCGCCGTCGCCAGGCGTGGCTGCGGCGGCGGAAGAGTTGACCGTCTTCGCGGCCGCCCGCCCGGGCCTGCTGGTCGAGAAGAAGGGGGTGGCGGTCGGCGTCCACTACCGGCAGTCGCCGCAGTATGAGGCCGAGATCCTGGCCCTCGCCGACAATCTGGCCCTGCGGCACGGGTTATCGGTCCAGCCGGGGGTTCTTGTGGTCGAGTTGAAGACCCCGGGCGCCGACAAGGGCGCCGCCGTGACCGCCTTCATGGCCGAGGCGCCGTTCGCGGGGGCCCTGCCGGTCATGCTGGGCGATGACCTGACCGACGAGCATGGCTTCATCGCCGCCGAGGCCCTGGGGGGCTATGGCGTTCTGGTCGGGTCGCCCCGCGCCACCGCCGCCCGGTTCGGCCTGCCTGACCCCGACGCCGTTCTGGACTGGCTGGACCAGGTCTCCGCCGCCTTCGAACCCGGGACATCCCGATCATGACGCCTGCCCTCGCGCCCTCCGTCGACCTGGCCCCCATCGGCAACTGCTCGATCAGCGCCCTGATCGATCGCCACGGCCGCCACGTCTGGGCCTGCGCCCCCCGCGTCGACGGCGACCCGGTCTTTTCGGCCCTGATGGACGGGGAGACGCCCGCTCACGGCTTCTGGTCCATAGAGCTGGAGGGCATGATCCAGGCCGACCAGGCCTATGTCCGGAACACGCCCGTCCTTCGCACCGTGCTGACGGCTGCGGACGGCGCCTCGATCGAGATCATCGATTTCGCTCCGCGTCACCTGAAGCACTCGCGAACCTACCGGCCGCTCGCCTTCGGCCGGATCATCCGGCCGCTGAACGGCTCGCCGCGCATCACGGTGCGGCTGCGTCCGGCCGCCGACTGGGGCGCGCGTCGGGCCGAGGCCACATCGGGCTCGAACCATATCCGCTATCTGTGCAGCGACGTCGTCCTGCGTCTGACCACCGACTGCCCGGTGTCCCATGTGCTGAGCGAGCGGACGTTCCGGCTGGAGCATGCCCTGACCTTCTTCCTCGGGCCGGACGAGGGCTATGACCAGGAGGTCGGGCCGGGCGTCCAGGCGACGCTGGACCGGACCATCGCCTACTGGAAGAACTGGGTCCGCACCCTCTACATCCCGCTCGACTATCAGGAGGCGGTGATCCGCTCGGCGATTACCCTCAAGCTCTGCGCCCACGAAGAGACCGGCGCGATCGTTGCGGCCATGACCACCTCGGTGCCCGAGTTTCCTGAAAGCGGCCGTAACTGGGACTATCGCTACTGCTGGATCCGCGACGCCTACTATACGGTCCGCGCCCTGAACCGGCTGGGCGCTGTGGACATGCTGGAGAACTATCTCGTCTATCTCCGGAATCTGGTGGACGATGCAAAGGGCGGCCACGTCCAGCCCGTCTATGGCGTGGGACTGGAGCCCGGCATCGGCGAGCGGATAGTGGACACCGTCGAAGGCTATCGCGGCATGAAGCCCGTGCGCGTCGGCAATCAGGCCCACGAGCATCTGCAACACGACGTCTACGGCCAGATCGTCCTGCCCCTGGTCCAGAGCTTCTACGACACCCGGCTGATCCGTCCCGGGACGGTCGACGACTTCCATGCTCTGGAAGCCGTCGGTGAACGCGCCTTCGCCATGCACGACCAGACCGACGCGGGACTGTGGGAGTTCCGCACGATCGCCCGGGTCCACACCTATTCCTCGGTCATGTGCTGGGCCGCCTGCGACCGACTGGCCAAGGCCGCCGACCATCTGGGCCTCGGCGAGCGCGCAACCCTGTGGCGGGATCGCAGCGATATCATCCGTGAACGGATCGAACGCGAAACCTATCTGCCGGAAGAGGGCCGGTTCGCCGCCAGTTTCGGCGGGCGGGAACTGGACGCCTCCCTCCTGCAGCTCGTCGACCTGGGCTTCCTCGACGCCCGAGACCCGCGTCAGGTCGCCACCTTTGACGCCATCGAGCGCGACCTGAAAAAGGGACCCTTCCTCTTCCGCTATGTCGAGCCCGATGATTTCGGCGAGCCAGAAACGGCATTCAACTTCTGCACCTTCTGGTTCATCGAGGCCCTGTGCCAGAACGGCCGTACAGAAGAGGCGCGGACGATTTTCGAGGAAATGCTGTCGCACCGGACCCATGCGGGCCTGCTCAGTGAGGATCTGGCGCTGGAGACCAATGAACTGTGGGGCAACTATCCCCAGACCTACTCCCTGGTCGGCATCATCAACTGCGCCATCCTGCTCAGCCGCTCCTGGACGGACGTGCGTTAAGGCGCGAGGAGGCCCGCTGACAGGCGGATCACGAAGTTGCGTTGCATCCAATGTGAAGCTGCGGCGTTTGATGAACCATGTCCCGCCTCATTGTCGTCTCAAACCGGGTGTCCGCGCCGATCGATCCCGCCGCAGGTTCCGCAGGCGGGCTCGCCATGGCCCTGTCTGCCGCGCTCAAGACCTATGACGGCCTGTGGTTCGGCTGGTCGGGTGAAACCACCGAACGCTTCACCGGCGAGTTGAAGACCGAGAACCGCGCCGGGGTCCAGGTGGCGCTCGTCGACCTGGAGGCCCAGGACGTCGAGGAATATTACAACGGCTACGCCAACAAGACCCTGTGGCCCCTGTTTCACCACCGCGTCGATCTGACGGCCTATGAGCGCTCCTACGGCGAGGGCTATGAGCGGGTGAACCAGAGGTTCGCGGAGGTGCTGGCGCCCCTGATCGAGCCCGACGACATCATCTGGGTGCACGACTACCACCTGATTCCGATTGCGCGGGACCTGCGTCGTCTGGGGATCACCAACCGGATCGGCTTCTTCCTGCACACGCCCTGGCCGGTGCGGCAGCTGCTGGTGACCCTGCCGCATCACCGGCGGCTGGTGGAATCAATGTTCGCCTACGACCTGATCGGTTTCCACACCGAAGAGTGGCTCGACCTGTTCCGCGACTATGTCGTGTCCGAGGCCCGGGGCGAGCTGGATGGCGAGGGCGGGCTGGAGTGTTTCGGGCGCCGCGTCCAGACCGGCGTCTTTCCGATCGGGATCGATGTGGACGGCTTTGTCGAGGCTCGCGACTCCCCGCTCGGCCTGCGCACCTATGACCGGATGGCGGCCTCGGCGGCCTTCCGGTCGATGATGGTGGGGGTCGACCGTCTCGACTACTCCAAGGGGCTGGAGGAGCGGATGGTGGGCTACGAACAGTTCCTGCAGGACAATCCCGACATGCGCGGCGACGTCTTCCTGGTCCAGGTCACCCCGATCAGCCGCGACGAGGTCGACACCTATCAGGACATTCGCGCGCGGCTGGACGCCCTGGCGGGCCGGATCAACGGCGAATTCGCCGACATGGACTGGCAGCCGATCCGCTATCTGAACCGCAGCTATCGTCGGGACCAGCTGGCGGGCATCTATCGCGCCGCCCGCGCTTGTCTGGTCACCCCGCTTCGCGACGGCATGAATCTGGTGGCCAAGGAATATGTGGCCGCGCAGAACCCCGAGGATCCGGGCGTCCTGATCCTGTCCCGTTTCGCCGGGGCGGCGGAACAGATGGGCGAGGCCCTGCTGGTCAATCCGTTCAGCCGCGAGGAGCTGTCGGAGGCGATCAAGAGGGCCCTGACCATGCCGCTGGAGGAACGCATCCGGAAGTGGACGGCCCTGATGAAGGTGGTGCGCGACACCGATGTCGGAATCTGGCGCGACGCCTATGTCACGGCCCTGCGCGGGGTTCCCGTTGGCGACGACGCCGATGCGCCCTTCCATCAGGACCCCGCGCACCACGAGGGGCACGCCGACGCGGCGTGACCGCCGGGGGTGGTCTGCATCAGGCGGCCGCCCATCGACCGGTCACACGTCAGGCGGCGCGCGTCAGGGCGATGTCGCCGTCACGCGTGGCGGCGCGAACCCTGGCCGGGCGGGCGTTCAGGCGTCCGATATAGCGGTCGAAGACCGGGCTGTCCGGCAGATACTCCCGGCCCCAGCCCAGGGCGCTGCCCACGATGACATCGGCGACGGTGAACCGGTCCCCCATGAGCCACGGCCCTTCCCACAGCGCCTCGATCAGCCGGTTGGTCGCCTGTTCATAGCGGCGTTGCGCCATCGGGTCGGTCTCCGTCGCGCCGCTGATCCGGCCCCACAGGGCCGGCTCCATCTCGCCAGCCGCCCAGAACATCCAGCTCAGCAGGACGCCGCGCTCCGGTGATCCTTGCGGAAAACCCAGACCCGCCTCGGGATAGAGCCCGGCCAGATAGACGGCGATGGCGCCGGACTCGGTGATCAGGGCCCCGTTATGCAACAGGGCCGGGACCTTGCCGTCCGGATGCGGATTGTGCGGATCCCGGGCGCCCGACCCGTCGTGGCGTACGATGTCGCAGTAGTGGATATCGACCTCGGCCCCCAGCTCCTCAATCAGCCAGACCAGACGCGAGGAGCGCGACTGCGGGGCGTGAAACAACGTCAGCATGGTGAAATTCCCTCATGGGTTTCCGGGGCGGCCGCCCGGCCGGCACCCGGCGCCGAGCCCTCCCCGACGACATGGATTGACTACTGCCACCCTGCTGCCAGCATGCTGTCAGCAGTGAAGGTTCAGAGGATGTCCTCAAGCAGCGACGCTCCGCGAGCCGAGCGTAGGGCAAACAAGAATGAGACGCGCCGACCGCCTGTTCCAGATCGTCCAGCTGCTGCGTCGCAGTTCGCGACCGCTGACGGCCGAGGCGATCGCGGTCGAGCTGGAGACTTCCAAACGCAGCGTCTATCGCGACATCGCCGCCCTGATGGGCCAGCGGGTGCCGATCCGGGGCGAGGCGGGGGTCGGCTATGTTTTGGAGCGCGGCTTCGACATGCCGCCGCTGATGTTGACGTCGGACGAGATCGAGGCGGCGGTCCTGGGCGCCCAGTGGGTGGCCGGAAGGGGCGATCCGGCCCTGGCCCGCGCCGCCCGCGATCTGGTCGCCAAGATCGCTGCAACCGTGCCCGAGCGTCTGAGGCCGGTGGTGCTGGAGCCTGCGGTGTCGTCCGCACCCGTCTGGAAGCCGGCGGAGGCGGATCGGCTGGACATGGCCCAGGTCCGCGCCTGGATCCATGCGGGGCGCAAGCTGACGCTCGACTATTCGGACGAACAGGGCCGGCGCAGCCGCCGCACCATCTGGCCGTTCCTGATCGGCTATCGCGAGACGACGCGGCTGCTGGTCGGCTGGTGCGAGACCCGCGCCGACTTCCGCACCTTCCGCACCGACCGGGTGGTGGAGGCGGAGTTTCTGGACGACCGATACCCCGACCGCCCGGCCCGCCTCCGCGCGCGCTGGCAGGCGAAGAAGGACGAGGAGCACCGGCGGTATGTGGAGGCGGGCGAGAATGCCCACGAAAAATCCTCCCCCATCGGGGGAGGGGGACCGCGAAGCGGTGGAGGGGGCTGACCCAGACACCGCGTCTGGATCGGGCCCCCTCCGTCTCTCCGCTTCGCTTCGAGCCACCTCCCCCATCGGGGGAGGATCAGATCAGTAGATCTCGAACAGGCCCGCCGCGCCCATGCCGCCGCCGATGCACATGGTGACGACGCCGTATTTTGCCCCGCGCCGCTTGCCCTCGATCAGGACGTGGCCGGTCATCCGGGCGCCCGACATGCCGTAGGGGTGGCCGATGGAGATGGCGCCGCCCGAGACGTTCAGCCGGTCGTCGGGAATGCCCAGTACGTCCTGGCAGTGCAGGACCTGCACGGCGAAGGCCTCGTTCAGCTCCCAGATGCCGATGTCGTCGACCGTCAGACCATGGCGGCGCAGCAGGATCGGCACCGCATGGACCGGGCCGATGCCCATCTCATCGGGCTCGCAGCCGGCCACCGCCATGCCGCGATAGGCGCCCAGCGGCTGCAGGGCCCGTTTCACCGCCTCGCCGGCCTCCATGACCACACAGGCCGACGCGCCGTCCGACAGCTGGGACGCGTTGCCGGCGGTGATATATTCGCCCTGCTGGATCGCCTCGCCAGAGCCGAAGACCGGCTTCAGGGACATCAGCCCCTCCAGCGTGGTTTCGGGACGATTTCCCTCGTCCTTCGACAGGGTCACTTCCTTCGCTGACGCCTGACCCGTGGCCTTGTCCATGACCTGCATGGTGGTGGTCATCGGCACGATCTCGGCGTCGAACCGGCCGGCTTCCTGGGCGGCGGCCGTCCGCTGCTGGGAGCGCAGGGCGTATTCATCCTGGCGGTCGCGCGAGACGCCATAGCGACGCGCCACGACCTCGGCCGTCTCCAGCATTGACATATACATATGGGGAACCCGTTTCAGGAGCTCCTCGTCCTTGCCGCGATACAGGTTCATATACTGGTTCTGGACCAGGGAGACCGATTCCAGCCCCCCGCCGACCGCCATCTTCTGCTGGTCGAAGACCACCTGCTTGGCCGCCGTGGCGATGCCCATGAGGCCCGAGGCGCACTGACGGTCCAGGCTCATACCCGGGACGGACACCGGCAGACCGGCCGCCAGCGCGGCCTGACGCGCCACATTGGTGCCCGTCGACCCCTGTTGCAGGGCGGCGCCCATGATCACGTCCTCGATCTCGGCCGGATCGACCCCGGCGCGCTCGACCGCATGCCGGATGGCGTGGGCGCCGAGCTGCTGGGCCTGGGTGTCGTTGAACGCCCCGCGATAGGCCCGCCCGATCGGGGTCCGGGCGGTTGAGACGATGACGGCTTCACGCATGGCATTCTTCCTTGGGGCGCTAACGCTCGGCTCGCATCCTTCCGGATTTTGGGCCTCGCTGCTTGAGCGCATTTCCTGATGCGGGCTGCGATGTCTTCGCGCGCTTACCCGAGATTGACTTTACAGACATGTCGTGACGTCAACGCAAGGCCCGGCCACGCCCTGCGCCTCAAGTCGCGAGGCTCCGCGAGCCGGGCATAGGCGCCGCGCCGTGAGGCGCGACTAAGAGTGCGCTTGCTGAACCTTGCCCAGTTCGATGATGCCCTGGGCCATGCCGCTTTCAGGCACGACCTCGCCCGCGCGATCCGAAATCGCCTCGAACTGCGCCGCGACCTGTTCGGGCGCGTCCGCCCCGACAATCCGTACGCCCTGCGTCAGCGTCACATAGGCGCGCTCGAAGCCGCCGGCGCCGGCGGCGAGGATGCAACGCGTCGGGGCGTCCTCGGACACAAGATACAGCAGGCCCGGAGACACCAGCTCCGGCCCCAGCGCCTCCAGAGGCAGGGCGGCGCCCAGATCCTCGGTCATGCGCGTGTGGGCCGTCGGAGCCAGACAGTTGACCCGGATGTCGTTCTTGGCGCCCTCGATCGACAGCGTCTGCATGAAGCCGACCAGCGCCATCTTGGCGGCGCCGTAGTTGGACTGGCCGAAATTGCCAAAGAGTCCCGACGAGGATGTGGTCATGACGATCCGGCCGTAGTTGCGCTCGCGCATGCCGTCCCAGACCGCCTTGGTGCAGTTGACCGCGCCCATCAGGTGGACGTCCATCACGAACTGGAAGTCCTCCAGCGTCATCTTGGCAAAGGTCTTGTCGCGCAGAACGCCGGCGTTGTTGACGAGGATGTCCACCCGACCCCAGGTCGCGATCGCCTGATCGACCATCTCCTGGACAGCGGCGGCGTCGGTGACGGAGGCGCCGTTGGCGAAGGCCTCGCCGCCCGCCGCCCGGATTTCCTCAACCACCGCCTCGGCTGCAGCGGACGATCCGCCCGAACCGTCGCGGGCCGCGCCCAGATCATTGATGACGACCCGGGCTCCGCGCGCCGCCAGGGCGAGGGCGTGTTCGCGGCCCAGCCCGCCGCCGGCACCGGTCACAATGGCCACCCTACCGTCAAATCGAAGCGTCATGGCTCTTCTCCCTATAGCGCGTCGCGCTTGCCCAACCCCGTCTGTGTAAAAGGTCTTCCGCCGCGTAAGGCAAATTCACGGACCGGGGTCGTTCGTCCTATGTGTTGAAATGGCGCCACAGTCGCCACATTCGTGGTGAAAGGCAGGAACCCCCGTGGTCGGCGCCCGTTCGGCTGTCAGGCGCAATTCTGAACCCGACGGGAACAGGCTGCGGACATACGAAACCAAGGAAATGAGGACAGAATGAAGTTGAAGCTTCTCGCAAGCGTCGCGGTCGCCGGTCTGGCGATCGCAGGGGCCGCGTCGGCCGAGCCGAACGGCTGGTATGGCGCCGTTGACGCCGGCTACCACCACATGTCGGATCCGATTAACGCCGAGTCGCAACTGACCGGCAACAACTGGAATTTCGAAGTGAACGACGGCTGGGCCGCGTTCGCCCGCATGGGCTACCGGTTCAACCCGAACTGGCGCGTTGAGCTTGAGGGCGGCTATCGCTCCGGCGACGTCGCCACCATTCGCGCCGTCACCGGCAACAACGGCGTCTGCAACATCAGCCCCGCCGTCGGTCCCTGCGTCTCGCCCGAAGGCGACATCACCTCGACGACCCTGATGGCCAATGTCATCTATGACTTCGGCACCGAGTTCTGGGGCCTGCGTCCGTTCGTCGGCCTCGGCGCCGGTGTGAACCGCGTCAACACCGACCTGATCGGCGCCCTGCGCAACAACCGCAACGTCGGCTTCGCCGTCGATGACAGCTCCACCAGCTTCGCCGCCCAGGCGATCGCCGGCGTGGCCTGGGCCATCGGCGACCGCGCCAATGTCGACCTGACCTACCGCTATCTGACGGGCGACGCCTCGTTCAACTCCTTCGCCGGCGTGGCGTCCTACAACCAGGGCGAGTTCGAGGGCGACTACGACCACAGCCACACCGTGACCCTGGGCCTGCGCTACGCCTTCGGCGCCGAGCCGGTCGCTCCCCCGCCGCCGCCGCCGCCGGTCATGGCGCCGCCCCCGCCGCCGATGCCGGCTCCCATGCCGCCGCGCCCGGTGACCCCGCCGCCGGTCCAGAAGCCGGCCGCCCGTCAGTTCGTGGTCTATTTCGACTGGGATCGCTCCAACCTCACGGCTGAAGCCCAGTCGATCATCAACCAGGCCGCCGCCTACGCCCGCACCGGTCAACCGACCCGCGTCCTGGTCGTCGGCCACGCCGACACCTCCGGTTCGGCCGCCTATAACGTCGGCCTGTCCAACCGCCGCGCCCGCACCACCGCTGACGCCCTCGTGGCCCAGGGCGTCGCCGGCGGCGTGATCTCGCTGGACGGCAAGGGCGAAACCGACCTGGCCCGCGCCACCGCCGACGGCGTGCGCGAGCCGCTCAACCGTCGCGCCACCATCGACATCAACTTCTGATCCTGAAGGGGGAGCCTCACGGCTCCCCCGACAGCCTGATGCCGATACGTCCTTCCGCCGGCCCTGCTCACCGCAGGGCCGGCGGTTTGCTGTCGGGAGTGGGAAGAGACGGGCCAAGTACGGGCCGATACCATGACGGAGATTGGCCTGCAGAAACGGCAGCCGGGGCGCCGGGCCCCAAGGGCGCGCCGATGGAACGGCAGCGGCTGGCTCCGCTCGCACCCCAGGCGTTTCGCTAGATGCGCGAATCTCATTGTTCCACTCTACCCGGTGGAATTGTTCGGGAATTCAGCTTCGACTTCTGGCCGCTTGCCAGACGGCGGTCCGGCCCTCTAGTGAAGATACAGGACCGTGCGGCGCAGGAAGTTCCAGAGTTTTGCTCGCCACCCTTGACCCCTCTGAACCTGAAGAGGCCGCAGGTCTGACAGACCTCCGGGCGGCCGGCGATCTTGCCGGGCGACGCTTCCTGATTGTCACCGCGCCTTTCGGCCCGTTTGGCCGGGTCCTGACAGAAACGCTTGAGGCGGCCGGCGCCCGGGTCAGCCGCGTCCTGCTGAATGCCGGTGACGAGCTTTATTGGCGCCGCGCCGGCGGTCTGCGCTTCAAACAGTCCGCCGCCGTATGGGAGCGGCATTTCCTGGCGCTGGCCGGCGACTATACGGATGTCGTCATCTTCGGCGAGGGCGGTCCGTACAATCAGGCCGCAATCCGGAACAGGGGGGCCTACGCCGCCCGCCTCTGGGTGCTGGAGAACGGCTATTTCCGTCCCGACTGGATCACGATCGAGCGCAACGGCGTCAACGCCTCCAGCAACCTGCCGTCTGACCGGCGGGCCTATGACGTCGATCCGCCGGCGCTCCCGGAGGTGCGCACGGTCGGCCGCATCCTGCCCTACCATGTCCTGAACATTACCCTGCACCACCTGATCCAGGTGCCTGGCCGGTGGCTGTATCCCCGGTTCGTCGCCCCCTATACCCAGGCGCCCTGGCTACAGTGCGCGGGCCATATCCGGCGCTATTTCGGCCTGGCCTTCCAGCCGCGCAGCCGGACCGACGCGGAACGGATCGCCGCCCGCGGCCCCTTCTTCATCGCCTGCCTCCAGCGCGACGGCGACGCCCAGTTGCTGCGCTATTCCGCCTATCCGGACAATGCCGCCTTCCTGGCCGAGGTGATGTCCAGCTTCGCCGCCCACGCGCCGGGGGAGGCCCGGCTGGTGGTCAAGAACCACCCTCTCGATCCGGGCCTGACCGATCTGGGCCACATCACGCGCGGCCTCGCCGTCGAGCGCGGCCTGTCCGAACGGGTCGATTTCATCGACGGCGGAAACATGGCCCAGCTGTGCCGCCTGTCACGGGGCATGGTCGTGAACAACTCCAGCGCCGCCTTGTCGGCTCTGGGCTTCCGCACCCCGGTCAAGGTTCTCGGCAAGGCCTTCTTTGATTTCGAGGGCCTGACCGACCAGAAGCCCCTGAATGCCTTCTGGTCAAACCCGACCGCGCCCGACACAGGGCTGTTCACCCGATTCAGGGCCCACGTCATCGCCCGGTGCCAGATCAACGGCAACTATCACGAGCCGCGCGCCATGGGGCCGACAGCCCGGGCCCTGGCGCGTCGTTTCGCCTCTCCGGACGCCTGAAGCGGCACGGCGCGTCCCGGAAACAGGACTGTGGCGCCCGGGTCACCCTTTGTGGTCGTCACACGTCTGTCACATAACTGTCGTCCGAGGTTCTGACAGCGGCCCTAGATGGGGCGAGATATCGACGGGCCAGGTTCGGCCCGGCCTTGGGCGTTCGCCCACTCACCATCTGGGGATACAGATACAATGATGAACCGCAAACGCGTGTTCTGGGCGACGACCGCCCTGTTTACCGGCCTGCTCGCCTCGGGCTCGGCCTTCGCCCAATCCACCGGCACGGAAGCGACTGAAGTCGAAGCCGTCGTCGTCACCGGCTCGCGCGGACCGGCCAATGTCGGCGGCCTCGCCACCGCCGAGACCATCGCCAAGACCCGCAACACCATCGGTCAGGAGTTCATCTCCACCCAGCAGGCCGGCCAGACCATCCTGCAGACCCTGAACCTGACGCCGGGCCTCAGCTTCACCAACGCCGACCCCTACGGCTCCTCGGGCGGCAACATCCGCCTGCGCGGCTTCGACGGCAACCGCGTGTCCCTGACCTTCGACGGCATTCCGCTGAACGACACCGGCAACTACGCCACCTACACCAACCAGCAGCTGGACCCCGAACTGATCGAGCGCGCCTCGGTCAACACCGGCTCGACCGACGTCGACAGCCCCACGGCCTCGGCCACCGGCGGCACCATCAACTATGTCACCCGTCGTCCGGCTGCGGACTTCGGCGGCTGGATCCAGGGTTCGGGCGGCGACTTCAACTATCGCCGCATCATGGGCCTGGTCGACACCGGTGAAGTCGGTCCCTGGGGCACGATGGCCTGGTTCGCCGCCTCCTACCAGAAGTACGACAAGTTCAAGGGCATCGGCGAACTCGAGAAGAAACAGTTCAACGCCCGCATCTGGCAGCCTCTGGGCGACAACGGCGACTTCATCGCCCTGTCGGGTCACTACAACGAGAACCGCAACAACAACTACAACGGCCCGAACCTCGGCACCGCCACCGGCTCGCTGCTGAGCGACGTCGAAACCAGCCCGTTCGGCTGGAATGTCGATTACACCCGCACCTACACAGCGCCGACGTTCCGCAACGGCACCGCCGACAATGACACCAACGGCACCGGCTACTGGGGTCTGCGGATCAACCCGTCGAACACCGGCAACATCCGCGGCAACTCGCGCTTCACCCTGATGGACGGCCTGGTCCTGACGGTCGACCCCTCGTTCCAGTATGTCCTGGCCAACGGCGGCACCCAGCAGGCCGTCCTGTCGGAAACCGACGCCCTGCTGCGCGCCGGCCGCACCACCGGCGGCGTGGATCTGAACGGCGACGGCGACACCCTGGATCGCGTCCGCGTCATGACGCCGTCCAACACCAACACCCACCGCTATGGCGTCAACTCCTCGCTGATCTGGGACCTGAACGACAACCACCGTCTGCGCGCCGCCTATGCGCTGGACTGGGGTCGTCACCGTCAATCGGGCCACTACGGCCGCGTTGACTTCTCGAACCCCTCGGCTCCGGTGTTCGTCGATGTGTTCGGCGGCCTGAACGACGAGGACAACCGCGTCGTCAATCTGGATGGCTTCGCCCTGCGCTCGCGTGACCGCAAGTCGATCGCCCAGCTGAACCAGTTCTCGCTGGAATATCGCGGTCGCTTCCTGAACGAGGCCCTGACGGTCAACCTCGGTGTTCGGGCGCCCTTCTTCAAGCGCGAACTGAACCAGTACTGCTACACGCGGAATGCTTCGTCGAACGTGCTCTGCACCTCGGAAAACCCGAACGCGACCCTCGCCAACGGCAATGTCACCTTCGCCAGCCAAGGCACGACCCAGTACATCGCGCCCTTCTCGCGTGAGGTCGAGTATGACGACATCCTGCCGAACATCAGCGCCAACTATCGCTTCGGCGAAGGTCACTCGGTCTACGGCAGCTACAACGAGTCTCTGTCGGCGCCGCGTACCGACAGCCTGTATGCGACCACCCGCTTCGCCGACGGTTCGCTGGGCAACCCGACCGTTCAGCCGGAAACCTCGAAAAACCTGGACTTCGGCTATCGCTATACGGCCTCGACCGTCGTTCTGCAGGCCTCGACCTTCTACAACCAGTTCGACAACCGCATCGTCTCGACCTTCGATGAAGACCTCGGTCAGTTCGTCGACCGGAACGTGGGCGCGGTGGAAACGACCGGCTTCGAAGCCTCGCTGGGCTGGGAACCGATCGCCAACCTGAACCTCTATGCCTCGGCGACCTTCACCGACAGCGAGCTTCAGGACAACTATGTCTACAACTCTGCCGGCGCTGTGCTGCAGACCAAGGGCAAGAAGCAGGTCGAGACGCCTGAGCAGATGTTCGCCCTGCGCGCTTCGTACAGGTTCAACGAGGTGTTCTCGGCCGGCATCCAGGGCAAGTACACTGGCGAGCGCTGGGTCACGGACGTCAACGACCTGAAGGTTGACGACTACACGATCATCGACGCCGACGTTCGCTTCGACTTCGCGGCCTTCGGTCTGGATGGGACCTATATGCAGATCAACGTCACCAACCTGACGGACGAAGACTACTACGCCAACCTCGGCACCCGCGCCTCGGCGACCCCGGGCCAACTGGGCTACAGCCGTCCGTTCGCCGGCGTCGGCGCTCCGCGCACGGTGATGGCCTCGATCCGCTACAGCTTCTAAACGCCGTACAATCGAAACGACTGGAGGCGGTCCCGCGAGGGGCCGCCTCTTTTCGTTTGCGCCCGACCGGTTGAAGTGGCGGGGCCCGATGTCTATCTGGTCGCGCTCCGCCCCGCCCCGGGTTCTCTCCCAAGGACGCCCTCGCATGACCGACGCCATCCCCGCCGAATGGGCGCCGCACCGGGCGATGTGGGTCGGCTGGCCCAGCCATGCCGAACTGTGGGAGGACCATCTCGAACAGGCCCGGGCCGAGGTCGAGGCCCTGGTTCGCGCCCTGGCCGGTCCGGGCCGCGAACACGTCAAGCTGATGGTGGGCCATGAAGAGGCCCTGGCCGATGCCCGCGCCCGCTTCGCGGACGTCGTTGGCGTCACCGTGGTGCCCGGCCGGTTCGGCGATATCTGGTTGAGGGACACCGGACCGATCTTCGGCCGGGGTTCGACGACCGCCGCAGCCTTCGGCTTCAATGGCTGGGGGGGGAAATACGTCTATCCCCATGACACGGAGGTCGCCGACCAGATCGGCGCCGAGACCGGCGTACCCCTGATCCGCAATGATTTCATCCTTGAGGGCGGCTCGCTCGACCACAATGGAGAAGGCGCGATCCTGACCACCCGCCAATGCGTCCTGAACCCCAACCGCAACCCCGGCTGGACCGAGGCGTCGGCGGAAACGGCGCTGAAGTCGGCGCTCGGCGCGACCTCGGTCGTCTGGCTGGGCGACGGCCTGTTGAACGACCATACCGACGGCCATGTCGACAATCTGGCGCGGTTCGTGTCGCCTGACACGGTCGCCGCGCCGATCGCCTTCGGCCGCAAGGACCCGAACGCCGACGCCTATGACGCCGCCGCCGCCGCCATCGCTGCGGCAGGCTTCACCCCGTTGCGCATCCCCTCCCCCGGCCTGGTGCTGGACGAGGACGAACGGCCGATCCCCGCCAGCCATATGAATTTCCTGATCGCCAACGGCGCTGTGATCGTCCCGACCTACGGCGACGCGACGGCGGCGCGTCTGGCCTGCGAAGGCCTGGCGACCGTCTTTACGGACCGCGACATCATCCCCCTGCCCTCCACCGCCATCCTGACCGGCGGCGGGTCGTTCCACTGCATTTCCCAGCAGGAGCCTGCGTGAAGTGATTGGTGGATAGTGGTTGGTGGCTGCAGGGTGACAAGAACCGGGAACGTCAATGACCGAAGGCGTCAGAAGCTACCGCGATCTTCAGGTCTGGAAGTCCGCAATAGACTGGACCGAGGCCGTCTATGAGGCCACCGCGCACTGGCCGGCGGATGAACGGTTCGGGCTGATCAGTCAGGTGCGTCGAGCGGCGATTTCTGTCCCTTCGAACATCGCCGAAGGCGCGGCGCGCCGCAGCACAGGCGAGTTCGTGCAGTTTCTCGGGATGGCCAGAGGCTCCCTGGCAGAGGTCGAGACCCAGCTTATTCTCGCCGGACGCTTTGGATACACTGCCAGGAATGACATCGCGGCGCTCTTGGGCGGCGCAGAACAGATCAGCCGAATGCTTGTCGCCCTGATCGCCTCGCTGAAACGAAGGCAAAACGCATGACCCCGCAATCACTAGTCACTAATCACTAATCACCATGACCCGCACCATCGCACACTCGCCACTCGCCACTTCGAGAACCATCACCGTCGCCGCCCTCCAGACCTCCTACGGGACGGACATGCAGGCCAACATCGACAAGACCATCGCCCTGATCCGCGAGGCGGCGTCGCAGGGCGCCCAGGTCATCCTGCCCTCGGAGCTGTTTCAGGGACCGTATTTCTGCGTCTCCCAGGAGGAGCACTGGTTCGCCACAGCCTACGCCTGGCGCGAGCATCCGGCCGTGGTTCAGCTTCAGCCGGTCGCCCGGGAGCTGGGCGTGGCCATCCCCGTCTCGATATTCGAGCGCGAGGGGCCGCATTATTTCAACTCGCTGGTCATGCTCGACGCCGACGGCGAGGCCCTGGGCGTCTATCGCAAGAGCCACATCCCCGACGGCCCGGGCTATCAGGAGAAATACTACTTCCGGCCCGGCGACACCGGTTTCAAGGTCTGGTCGACGCGGTTCGGCCGGATCGGCGTCGGCATCTGCTGGGACCAATGGTACCCGGAGAGCGCGCGGGCGATGATGCTTCAGGGCGCGGACGTCCTGATGTATCCCACCGCGATCGGTTCGGAGCCGCATGACGCCGAACTGGACACGGCCGAGCCCTGGCGGCGAGCCATGCAGGGGCATGCCGTGTCAAACGTCGTTCCGGTCGTGGCCGCCAACCGGATCGGCCACGAGACCGTGACCCCGGCGGGCCAGACCTTCTACGGCCATTCCTTCATCGCCGATCACCGGGGTGATCTGGTCGAGACGCTGGATCGGCAGGAGGGTGTCGTCGTCCACACCTTCGACCTGGACTTCATCGACCGCTACCGCGCCGCCTGGGGCTTTTTCCGTGACCGCCGGCCGGAGCTGTACGGGTCTCTGGCGTCTCCCCGACCTGCGATCTGAGGACGGGCGCGCCGCCCTAGCGTTCGATCCGGTTGCGCTCGACGAGGTTTCGTTCGGCCCGGTCGCCGTCGTCAGCGCTGGAGCCGAACGGATAGCCCTTGTCGGCGTCGCAATACTTTCGCCGGCCCTCGCGCGCGCCGACCACGACCAGTTGCGGCCGCAGCCAGCTGGCGCCGGTGAAGACATTGTCGGTGATGCGATTGTCCGAGGGGGTCTGGTGCCGGATCACCCCGTCCTCTCCGCAGTTGCGATAGAGGAAGATCCCGCCCCTGCCCCTGAGGTTGAAACGATTGCCGCTGACCCGGTTGAAGGCCGACCCGTCAACGGCCACCTGTTCGCGCGCCGTAGCGATGTCAAAGACATTGCCCTGCAGTACATTCCCCTGGCTTTCGGCATCCAGATAGACGGCCACGGACACGGAACGCCCGGAAAATCGCGAGTCATTCAGGGTCACCCCCGTCACCCCTGGCCCGATGTAGAGCGGGATGGAGCCGGTCGCCTGAACGCTCAGCCGCGCCAGCTCGATCCTGGCCGGGGCCGCCGCCCGGGCCGCCGCCGGGTGGCCCGGGGTCCGTGAGGAAGCGCGCAGGTCGGCCATGGATCCCCCGGCGCCCATACCCCAGATTCGGATCGCGCCGTGGACGGTGCAGTGGCGCACGAAGACGTCCGTCGGCCGGCTGAAATTCCCGCCCTCAGCCCGGGACCAGATCGCCACGGTAGGCTGCCGGGTGGTCACCGGGAACCCGGGTCGCCCCAGGGCCCCGCCACCGCAGTCAATCCCGGCGCCGGACGCCCCGGCGCCCTGGATCAGGACCGGCCGCGTCACCCGACCCCCGTTCAGCATGGCGCGGCAGGTCAGGGGATATGGCGTCGTTTCTGTGGCCGTCAGGGCGCGCATTTCCACAGCATTGCACGGCCTTGCCCCCGGCGACGCCGTCTCCAGGGCAAGGACGAGAAGGGCGGCGATCACGGATGGCGCTTCATGGCAGGGAGAGGGGCTGGGGCAGGGGCTGGGCCAGGGTTGCGGCCTCGGCCGCGCAGCCGCTGTTGGTCAGGCCTGTCGCGCGCACCCTGGCCAGTTCATCCCGCGCGGCGACCAGATCGGCCCGGAAGACCGGGTCGGCGACGGTCTCCTGTCCGACAGCCCGGCCGAGGGCGGTTCCGGCAGCGACATCGGCATCATAGTGCATGCCGCAGACGGCGCGGCTGACGCCGATCTGGCGGCCGATTTCGCGCGCCCGGTCTGCCCGGGACGGATCCAGCTCGGCCATGACCTCGCCATAGGCGGCCCCCACCGCAGCGCTGCCGGACGGATAGGAGGGACTGGCCCGCCCCGCCGGCGTCACCCGCTGGCAGGCGGCACGTGAGGGATCCACACCGGTCGGGCGAGGCCGGAAGGCGCGCGCCTTGACCCGCTCCGCCGCTCCGTCGGCATCGTGCAGAACCTTCTGAAGGATGGCGGTCAGCCGGGGCGTGGCGGCCGGCTGGAACCGCACCCCGAGGGCGCAGTCAAAATGCTGGCGGGCCAGTTCGGGGCGGAGTTCGGCGTGGGCCGTGGCCAGGAGCCAGCGATCGCCGCCTTCCAGCACCCGATAGCGGTCCGACGCCGCACGATCCGCCGCCTGTTCGGGCGACCCGTCGGCGGCCGGAGCCGGCACTGTGTCGGCCAGGGCGACGAGGCGCGACCCGGTCAGATAACCGCCGCTCGCCGCTGCCGACGTCATGGCCGTTGTCACCGGAGCGCCGAAGGGCGTGGTCGAACAGGCGGCGAACATCAGGGCCGCCAGCCCGACAGGGGCCATCCCGACAACCCGCGCGCCAGACCTTGTCACGACCCCGGGGTCCAGGTCACCTGGGCCGAGGTCCGGCCGGTGTCGAGGGGGTGGGCCACGACGGTCAGACTGCCGCCGCCGGACGTCAGGGTCGCGCTGTAGGCGCGGGTCTCGCCATTGCTCATGGCCATGATCCGGGTCATGCCCGCCGCCTCGGCGCGCCGTTGATAGAAGTCCACAATGGCGTCGGGCGAGGCGTCGCTGGTGAACACAATCCCTCCGCCGGCGCCGCCGGGCGCCGAGGTCGCCAAAGGCGTGGTCTCGACCGTCGCGCCCGGATAGATCACCGCAAACCCCGGAGCGCCTTCGATCGGCTCGCCGGAAGCGACGGGCGGCGCCGGGTCCGGGGCCTCCGGAGACGCCGTCGCGGCGGGCGAAGTCGACGCCGGCACGGCCGGGTCCCCCGCCGATCGCCCGGCGTCGGGATCGGGATGGCGTTCCACAGACCCGGACTGCGGTCCCGGGTCCGGGACGCCGTCGCGGTCACAGGACGCCAGACCCGCCGTCGTCGCCATCAGGGCGATCACCGCCAGCCGTCTCGTCATTCGCCGCACCGTTCAGGATCACAAAAACGTGCGGATACCGTGGCCCATCGTTGCGGCGGGGACAAGGCGGCCCTCCGGGATTGATTTGAAGGCGGCGGCGATGCGGTTTCGCACACAGGGCTCAGCCGGTGGCGGCGTCGGTGCTGCGGCTGTCGGACCCCTCGCCCGGTTCAACGCCTGTATTCTTGACGTCGGAGGGATCCACCGATGCGGGCGTCCGGGGCGGGGCCGAGGCCTGGCCTTCCCGCGCCAGAGCCTCGTCGATCACGGTCTGGTCGGGATCGATCTCGGATCCGGCCGCCGAGCCCCCGCGCAGGGAGCCGGCGCGGGTGTCGGAGCCGACGCCGGACCCCGACAGGGCCTCGATCAGGGCGTCGCGCTCGTGACCGAGGTCCGGCTTTTCGCCCATGGCCGCAGCCTCGCGCGCTTCATCGTTCGGCCCGGAAGGGGCATCGGAAACCTGATCAGGGTCATTCATGGGGTCGCTCCTGTCGCAAGGGGGATGTGCAGGAGTCAAAGCTCTGCCGACGCAGCAGGTTCCTCTTGATATAAGATATATCTTTCGAGCCTTGCTATTTCGTTCGCAAGATATATCTTCGCGGCATGAAGCACGAAGGACATTCACTCATGTATGGATTTTTCAACACAGACAGAGCCGGCGACGCGCATCCCTGCGGCCGGCGAGGTGGGGCGCACTGCGGGCCCGGCGAGCACGGGCCGGGCCATCGGGGTCACGGACCCTGGGGCGGACGGGCCGGGGGCCGGGGGCGCGGCGAGGGCCGGGGCGAGGGCGGCGGCCGTCGCGGCCGCATGTTCGGGCCTGGCGACCTGAGGCTGGTGCTGCTGTCCCTGATCGAACAGGAGCCGCGCCATGGCTATGACCTGATCAAGGCCATCGAGGCCCTGTTTGGCGGTGGGTACGCCCCCTCGCCGGGGGTGGTTTATCCGACCCTGTCGATGCTGTCGGACGAAGGCCTGATCGCCGGCGCCGAGGATGCAGGGGGCAAGCGCGTCTTCTCCCTGACCGACGCCGGCAAGGCCTGGCTGGACGAGAACCGCGCTGCCGTCGACGGCGTCATGCAACGCATGGCCCTGGCGGCGCGCCGCGTCTCGGGCGAACAAACCCCCGAGGTGGTGCGCGAGGCCTTCATGACCCTGCGTCAGGCGGTGGTGATGAAGCCCGGCGGCTGGTCCGACCCGGAGACCGCCAAGGTCGTCGAGACCCTGATGAAGGCGGTCCGCGAGATCAGCGAGGGCTAGGCCGCGTCTCCCCCCTGTTCGCCGCCTGGCGAATGGGGAGGTGGCGGCGAGCCCTTGCGAGCTGACGGAGGGGTTCTGCGTTCATCAAGACCCCCTCCGTCTCCTTCGCTTCGCTACGGATCCACCTCCCCATCCTTTGGACGGGGAGGATACAGCTACGGCGTCCTACTTGCCGAACAGATTGTTCCAGCGGCGCTTGTCGCGGTTCTTCCAGGCGCCGCGGTGATACGCATCCGAGCCGATCAGGGGCACGACCGTGGTGGCCTCGGCGAAGACCATCTGTTCGTGGGTGGTCTGGACCTTGCCCCACGACGCCGCCTCTTTCAGCGTCGAGGAGGAACAGGCGCCGTCGCGGACGTCGGCGACGGTGATCTGGACCGCATAGCGGTGCATCTCGGCCTCGACGCCGAGGATCTCGGCGCAGACGACGGTGTCCTGGGCGAAATTCTTGGGCACGCCGCCGCCGACCATGAACAGGCCGGTGACGCCGGCGGCGATCTTGATGTCGGTCAGTTCGCGGAAGTCGGCGATAGCGTCCAGCATCAGATAGGGCAGACCGGCCGCGGCGCGTTCCTTCTGGTGCTTGACCAGACCGAAGCCGGCCGATGAGTCGACGAAGGCCGGGCAGAAGATCGGCACGCCTTCTTCATAGGCGGTCTGGATCAGCGAGCCGGGCTTCCTGGCGTTGCCCTCGCTCAGCCACTTGCCCATTTCCCAGATGAACTCGCGGCTGGAATAGCCGCGCGGCTCCAGCCGGTTGGCGATCTCCAGGATGGTGTGGTCGCACGCCTGGAGCTCTTCCTCGTCGATATAGGTGTCGTAGATCCGGTCGATGTAGTTCTCGCGCAGGACGTTGTCGTCCACCTCGCCGGCGGCCTGGTAGTGTTTGAAGCCCAGGGCCTCGAAGAAATCCATGTCGACGATCGAGGCGCCCGTGGCGACCACGGCGTCGACCATGCCGAACTTCACCATGTCGCGGTACACATGCATGCAGCCGCCGGCCGAGGTCGAGCCGGCCAGGATCAGCCAGGGCGAGCAGTCCCTGTCCTCGATGGCCATGGAGAAGATGTCGGCGGCGCGGGCGGTGTCGCGGCTCGAGAACGACATCTTGCGCATGGCGTCGACGATCGGGCGGGCGTCAAAGGAAGTGATGTCGACGTGCTCAACAGTGTTCTGGAGCAGCTGCGCCTTCTGATTGGTCTGAACGGGAGCGTTCATTGCAAGGGTTTCCCTTTGGTTTGAGCGCCCGTCGAAGACAATGCAGCGGCCCGGACGGAGCGACGGGCCGCTGCTTTATTGAACGCGTTAGCGACGCTTTCGCGTCAGCTCAACGATTACCGCCGCGCCTTCTTGCGCTGGCCGGCCTTGCCCTTGGGCCGCGACAGCCGCACGACCTTGCGCGCCTGCTCTTCCGCCGTGGTGCGCACGGTCGGGATCGAGCGGGGAGCCAGACCATAGAGGGAGGCCATGGGGGCGTCCCCGACCGCAGCCAGCTCATGCTCGCCATAGCCGTTGAAGCCCGTCGACATGGCCACGCCATAGGCGCCCAGCATGCCGATCTCGATGAAGTCGCCCTCACGGATGTCGGCCGGAAGCCAGAACGGACCCGGCATATGGTCGATCGAGTCGCAGGTCGGTCCATAGAACTGGAACGGCTTGAGATCGGCCGAGGCCTCGCCGTCCCGGACCAGTTTGGTCGGGAAGGGCCAGCGCGAATGGGTCGCGTCGAACAGCGCGCCGTAGGAGCCGTCGTTCAGATACAGGGCGTCGCCCTTGCGCAGGTCCACGCGGCACAGCACCGAGGACGATTCCGCCACCAGCGCCCGACCCGGCTCGCACCACAGCTCGGTCGTTTCCGAGACAGGCATCTCGTTGAAGCCGCGATGGATGGCGTCGGCGTATTCGCTCATGTCCGGCGGGACCATGCCCGGATAGACCGAGGGGAAGCCGCCGCCGACGTCCACGACATCGACGATCACGCCGGCGCGCGAGATGGCGCGGCCGACCTGGGACATTGCCGCCTGATAGGCGGTCGGACGCATGCACTGCGAACCGACGTGGAAGGACACCCCCATCAACCCGTCCCTGACCGCCCTACGGGTGGCCAGCAGCAGGGCCGGGGCCTGGTCGACGGAGACGCCGAACTTGCCGGACAGGGTATAGGCCGCGCCCTCGGCCGAGACGGCCATGCGCACGATCAGATTCAGGTCCGGGGCCCCGCCCGTCGCATCGAGGATCTTGTTCAGCTCATCCACGCAGTCGAGCGAGAAGGTCCGGACGCCATGATCGAAATAGGCGCGGGTGATGGCCGTGCGGCTCTTCACCGGATGCATGAAGGCCAGGCGCGCGTCGGCGCTGACCGAGCGCACCAGCTCGATTTCCGCAAGAGACGCCACATCAAAACCGGTCACGCCCGCCTCGACCAGGGTCTCGATGACCCAGCGCGAGGGATTGGCCTTCACAGCATAGAAGACGTCAGCCTTTAGATTGTCCTGGAACCAGCGCGCCGCTACGGAGACCGCCGCCGGACGCACGAGTGCGACAGGACGTTCGGGGGACCGCTCGCGGACCAGGTCCAGGGGAAATGTATACGTGCGCAATTCACGTAAACCCCTGTGATTGTTAAACCCAGCCGGCGTTAGCAGCGCAAACGTATAGACCTACGGGGTCCGCCGGAAGCCGCGATGTAGGGTCACGGGACTGTCATGTAAAGCGGTTTTTTTGCGGCGCTTCGCGGGTTCGGGGTTGGTTTGTCCGCACCCTGAGCGGTTACGCTGTCGCCACGTGCCCGCACTGGACGCAAACGTCCCCCCCGTGTCATTAAGACTTGCTCCATGCGCGCCTTTCGCGTCATGCGGCGCCTCCGCTATCAGCCGCCATCAGCGAGCCCATGAGTTCATCCTCCTCCGCCGTCGCAAGCGTCCGCGACGTGTCGAAGACCTTCGGCGCCCGCAAGGCGCTGGACGGCGTCTGCGTCGACGTCGCCGCCGGCGAAATGGTCGCCCTGATCGGGCCGTCCGGCTCCGGCAAGTCGACCTTGCTGCGCTCGATCTCGGGCCTGCAGTCGATCGACGGCGGCAAGGGGACCATCCAGGTCTTCGGCCAGACCGTGCAGAAGAACGGCCGCCTGACCGGCGAGGTCCGCGCCGCGCGGGTCAAGCTGGGCATGATCTTCCAGCAGTTCAATCTGGTCGGTCGGCTGAGCCTGTTCTCCAACGTCATGCTGGGCGCCCTGGGCCGTCTGCCGGGATGGCGCGGCCTGCTCGGGGCCTGGCCCCGGGCGGACAAGGAACGGGCCATGGCCGCCCTGCACCGGGTCGGGGTGTCCGACTACGCGGCCCAGCGGGCCAATACCCTGTCCGGCGGCCAGCAACAGCGCGGCGCCATCGCCCGCGCCATCGTCCAGGGCGCCAAAGCCATCCTGGCCGACGAACCTGTCGCCTCGCTGGACCCCGTCTCCGCCCGCAAGGTGATGGAACTGCTGGTCGAGTTGAACCAGCGCGATGGTCTGGGCGTGATCGTGACCCTGCACCAGGTCGACTACGCCATCCGCTACTGCAAGCGGGTGGTGGCGCTGAAGGCCGGCCGGATCGTCTATGACGGCCCGTCCAGCGGCCTGGACACCAAGACCCTCATCGACATCTACGGTCCCGAGTTCGAGGACGCCTTCTGGGAAGCCAAGGCATGACCCGTTTCAATCGTCGCACCGCGCTCGCCCTGTCGGGGGTCGCCGCCGCCCTGTCGCTTCTGGGCCTGTCGGCCTGTGGCGGCGGAGAGCAGACGAAGGCCGGCGGCGTACCGTCTGAAATCACCTTCTCGATCCTGTCGGCCGAGGGTCAGGCCTCGTCCGGCCCGCTCTGGCAGCCCCTGCTGGACGACATGAGCAAGGCCATCGGCGTGCCGGTGAAGCCCTTCTTCGCGGGCAACTACAATGTCCTGATCGAGGCCATGCGGTTCAACCAGACCCAGGTCGCCTGGTTCTCGGCCAAACCCGCCCTCGAGGCCGTGGACCGCGCCGAGGGCGAGGTCATCGCCCGTATCGTCGATCCGGAGGGTCGCGACAGCTACACCTCGACCCTGATCGTCAAGAAGGGGTCGGGCATCACCCTCGACAAGGTGCTTGCCTGCGGCAAGCAGTACAATTTCGGCATCGGCGACGCCCAGTCCACCTCGGGCACCCTCGCGCCCATGACCTTCCTGTTCAATCCGCGCAATGTCGTCCCGGCCCAGTGCTTCAAGGTCGTGCGTTCGGCCAACCATCAGGCCAACGCCATCGCCGTCGCGACCGATCAGGTCGACGTCGCCACCTCGAACTCGGTCAACACCATCTTCATGAAGCGCGAGAACCCGGGTCTCGCGGCCCAACTGGAGGACATCTGGGTCTCGCCGCCGATCCCCGAGAGCGGCATCGTCCTCCGCGAGGATCTCGACCCGGCGCTCAAGGAGAAGATCCGCGCCTTCTTCCTGTCCTACGGCCAGGGCGAGGGCCCCGAGGCCGACCGCCAGCGCCGGGTTCTGGCCGGGCTGAACTATTCGATGTTCCGCGCTGCGGACGATTCCTACCTCGATCCCGTGCGCGAGATGGTCGCCGACCAGAAGCTGAACGATGCGAAGGCCAAGGGCGACGCTGCAGCGGTGGCGGCGGCCACGCGTGAGCTGACCGCCCTGCGCGCCAGGCGCGAGGTCCGTCCGTGACCACCCCTTCCGATCCGAAGATCGCCGACATGACCGCTGCGGGCGGCGCCCCGGTCGCCGACGCGATACCCCGGCCGCCGGTCAAGTCACTGTCGGCCTGGATGTTCGACCTGATGCTGTGGGGCGGTCTGGCACTGATCCTCCTCCTGAGCTTCGGCCGGGTGGATATGCAGAACCTGCCCAAACTGTTCTCCGGATCCGAGAGCATCCGCCTTTACGGGGCGGAGTTGCTCAAGCCTGAATGGTCGGCCATCTTCCCCACCGGCGACAACGCTTGGCACGCCTTCACCCGCATCTTCAGCGAGCCCTCGGCCAGCCTGGCCGGCCAGATGTGGCTGACGGTCCAGATCGCCCTCTGGGGCACCTTCATGGCCGTCTTTATCGCCCTGCCCATGGGGCTGATGGCCTCGCGCAACATCGCGCCCGGCTGGATGGTGTTCATCGTTCGCCGGATCATGGACCTGCTCCGGTCGATCCCGGATCTGGTCATCGCCACCCTGTTCATCGTCGCCGTGGGCCTTGGCCCCCTGGCCGGCGTCCTGGCCCTCGCCCTCAACACCGGCGGGGTTCTGGCCAAGCTGTTTTCCGAGGCCGTGGAATCCATCGACAAGGGGCCGGTGGAGGGCGTTCGCGCCACCGGCGCCGGCAAGCTGCACGAGATCGGCTGGGGCGTCCTGCCCCAGGTCGCGCCGCTCTGGACCTCATTCGCCCTCTATCGGTTTGAGTCCAACAGCCGGGCCGCCACCGTCCTGGGCCTGATCGGGGCAGGCGGCATCGGCCAGACCCTGTTCGAGAGCATCCAGGGCTTCCAGTATGGACGGGTCGCCGCCATCGCCATTGTCATTGTGGTGGCGGTCACCCTGATCGACACCCTGTCGCAGGTCATGCGCAAACGCCTGCTCTGACCGGTCGCCTGGCCCCTGCCGGGGAAAAGCGTCACAAATCTCTGGTCTAGAGCGACGTGAGTTTGTCGCCCTTCAGGGATGTCCCATGATCCGTTCTCCGCTCGTTGCGGTCGCCGCCGTCACGGTCCTGGCCCTGTCCGTCGCCGGCTGCAGCCGGGACGGCGGCGGCCAGCGCACGGGCGTGTGGTCGGCCGGATCGTCGACGGTCTTCCCCTTCGCCACCCGCGTCGCCGAGAATTTCGGCCGCAACAATCCGGGCATGTCCTCGCCCCGCGTCGAGGCCCTGGGCACCGGCGGCGGCATCAAGGCCTTCTGTCAGGGCCTCGGCCCGACCACCCCCGATATCGCCAACGCCTCGCGGCCGCTGAAGAAGTCGGAGTTCGACGAGTGCGTGAAGAACGGCGTGACCGACATCATCGAGCTGCAGATCGGCTATGACGGCATCGTCGTGGCCACGGCGCGGACCGGCAACAGTTTCAACTTCGAACTGAACGACCTCTATGAGGGCCTGGCCCGCGAGGTTCCCGACGCCTCGGGCAAGTTCATCCTGAACCCGCAACGCACCTGGCGCGACGTCAACCCGGGCCTGCCGGACCAGCGCATCCAGGTCTATGGGCCGCCTCCGACCTCGGGCACCCGCGACGCCTTCCTGGAACTGGGCATGGCCCCGGGCGCCAAACTGGTCCCGGCCGCCGCCGCCCTCGCCAAGTCCGACGAGGACCGGTTCGAGACCATCGCCCACACGGTGCGCGAGGACGGCGCCTGGGTCGATTCGGGCGAGAACGACAACGCCATTCTGCAGACCCTGAGCCGCACCCCCGGGTCGCTGGGCGTGTTCGGCTTTTCCTTCCTCGAGCAGAACATGGACACGGTGAAGGCCGAGAGCATCGACGGCATCATGCCCTCGGTCGAGACCATCGCCGACGGCTCCTATCCCCTGGCCCGCAGCCTCTACATCTATGTCAAGAAGGCCCACATCGGCGTGATCCCGGGCCTGAGGCAGTACATCCAGGAATTCATGTCCGACGCCTCGGCCGGGCGCGGCGGCTATCTGCAGGATCGCGGCCTGATCCCCCTGCGCGAGGACGAACTGCGCGCCCAGCGCCTGATCGCCGCAAACCTGACGGCCATGGCGCCGCCGGCGAAATAGGGGCTGCGACTGCCGCGGCGGCGGCACTCACAGATCGACCTCACGGACGCGTTGTCTGGCCCCTGAACGGAAGCAGACGGCAACTGTGATGCATTGAGCGAAATCCGGATTCAGAGGCGATCGCACCTCGACCGGTTTCGCCCTAGGCTGCGACCTTGCGGCGGACGCGGGCGATACGGCGAAGGCGGCGCCAGAAACGGCCGCGCTGGGGCTCCGGATAGGGTTCCAGATTCTCGACGAACTGTTCGGCCGAGGCGCGCCAGCTGAATTTTTCGGCATAGGCCCGCACCAGGGCGCGGTCGCACTCCAGCGCCTTCAGACAGGCCGTCTTCAGATCCTCGTCGATGGCGCCGGCGTTGGAGCCGGGGATGATGTCGATAGGGCCGTGGGCCGGATAGGCGGCGACCGGGGTGCCGGTGGCCATGGCCTCGAGGATGACCAGTCCGAAGGTGTCGGTCCAGCTGGGGAAGACGAAGACGTCCGCGTCGCGGAAACAACGCGCCAGCTCCTCGCCGAAACGGGCGCCGAGGAATTTGGCCTCTGGATAACGGGCCTCCAGGTCGGCGCGGGCCGGTCCGTCGCCGACCACAATCTTGGTTCCCGGCAGGTCGGTGGACAGGAAGGCCTCGATGTTTTTCTCGACGGCCACCCGGCCGACGTTGAGGAAGAAGGGCCGGGGCCAGTTCTTTCCGGGATCGTTCGGCCCGCCCAGTTCGTCATAGATGCGCGGCAGGTCGGGATGGAACTGTTCGGTATCCACGCCGCGCGACCAGGGCGAGACATTCCTGAAACCGTGCTCGACCAGTTCGTCGCGCAGGGTCGGGGTCGCCACCATCAGCCGTCCGGAAGGCTTGTGGAACCATTTCATGTAGGCGTAGCCGACCTGGACCGGGATCGGGAACCGGGCCGAGACATATTCGGGGAATTTGGTGTGGTAGCTGGTCGTGAACGGCAGTTTCCACTCCACGCAGATGCGCCGCATGGCGATGCCGATCGGGCCCTCCGTGGCGATATGCACGGCCTCGGGTTCGAACGCCCGCAACATCTCGCGGATCTCTTCCTCAGCGCCAAGGGCCAGCCGGATCTCGGGATAGGTGGGGCAGGGAATGGTCTTGAACAGGCTGGGTTCGATGACCTCGACCTCGTGTCCCATCGCGCGACATTCGGCGATCGTCCGGGTCAGGGTGCGGACGACGCCATTGACCTGGGGCTCCCAGGCGTCGGTGGCCAGAACGATGCGCATGTGGGCCGGGAGGCTCCGCCGTTATCCAGCCCGCACCTTTAGACGGTCAGGATGACGATGGCGAGACGCTGTCACAATCACCTTTTCGCGTAGTGGCCGGCGTTCTGACCGGAAGCGTCGCCGAAACCGTCACAGGGGCAGCACCGTCGTCGACTTCACCTCTTCGAGAACCGCATAGGTCCGCGTCTCGCGCACGCCCGGCATCCTGACCAGGATGTCGCCGAGGAAGGCGCGATAGGCGTCCATGTCCGCGACCCGGGCCTTGATCAGATAGTCGAAGCCGCCGGCCACCATATGGCATTCCAGAATCTCGGCCTGGCGGCGTACGGCCGTGGCGAAGGCCTCGAACACATCCCCGGTCGTCCGGTCCAGCAGGACCTCGACGAAGATCAGCAGGTCGCGCCCCACAAGGGCCGGATCGATCATGGCCGCATAGCCGGTGATCACCCCCCGCTCGCGCAGACGCCTGACCCGTTCGAAACAGGCGGCGGCGGAGAGGTTGCATCTCCGGGCCAGTTCAGCGTTGGATATGCGGGCGTCCTCCTGCAAGACCCGCAGCAGGCGCCGGTCAGTGGCGTCGATCTCGATCATCGGAATAACCGGCCCCTCACCGAACAAGCTTCGCCTGAGACGTACATCATAGAAAGCACCTTCGGCCAGACGGTCGTTATAGGGCGATGATCCCCCGGCCGATCACACAGGCTCGCCACCATGACGTCCTCGACCTTCGACCCTGCCGCCGTCTCCGGGTGGGACACACTGGACCACGGCAAGTTCGCCGATGAGCGCGAGGCCGTCGCCGCCAACCTCGCCCGCCTTCCGTTTGACGCCGCCGGCCGCGCCGCCGTGGTCGCCGAGGCCGTCGAACTGGTCGAATACGCGCGCCGGTCCCGGAAGAAGCAGGGCGTGGTCGAGAGCTTCCTGCAGGAGTTCAGCCTGGGCACCCGCGAGGGTCTGGCCCTGATGTGTCTGGCCGAGGCCCTGCTGCGCACACCGGACGAGGACACCCGCGACCGGCTGATCGCCGAAAAGATCGGCTCGGCCGACTGGGCTTCGCACCTGGGCAACTCCGACAGTCTGTTCGTCAATGCCTCCACCTGGGGCCTGATGCTGACCGGCAAGCTGGTCGATGCCGACGAAGAGGCCAAGACCGACCTGCCCGGCTTCCTGAGGCGGATCGCCGGTCGCCTGGGCGAGCCGGTCATCCGTCAGGCGGTGGCGACGGCGGTGCGCATCATGGGCGAGCAGTTCGTGGTCGGCCGCACCATCGACGCCGCCCTCAAACGCTCGAACCGCGAAGGCTGGCTGTGCAGTTTTGACATGCTGGGCGAGGGCGCCCGCACCGCCGTCGACGCCGAGCGCTATGAACATATCTATGCCGGAGCCATCGCCGCCGTCGGCAAGACGGCCAGGGGCCAGGGGCCAGAGGCCGGCCATGGCGTCTCGGTGAAGCTGTCGGCCCTGTGCCCCCGCTATGAGGCGACGCATGAGGCCAGGGTCTGGGACGAGCTCTATCCCCGCATCCTGCGTCTGGCCCTGATCGCGGCCCGGTACGACATCAACTTCACCATCGACGCGGAGGAGGCCGACCGCCTCGCCCTTTCGCTGAAGCTGCTGGACCGGTTGGCGCACGAGCCGGCCCTGCGCGACTGGACTGGCCTCGGACTGGCGGTCCAGGCCTATCAGAAGCGGGCCCACGAGGTCATCGTCCGCGTCGCCGACCTGGCTCGCCGCGCCCACCGCCGCCTGATGGTCCGTCTGGTCAAGGGCGCCTATTGGGACACCGAGATCAAGCGGGCCCAGGTCATGGGGCGGCCCGACTATCCGGTCTTCACCACCAAGGCCGCGACCGACCTGAACTACCTGGTCTGCGCCCGGGCCATGATCGACGCGGCGCCGGACCTGTACGCCCAGTTCGCCACCCACAACGCCCATTCGCTGGCCGCCGTCCACCGGATGGCGCGTGACGCCAACGGGGGACAGGGGGTGAAGATCGAGTTCCAGCGCCTGCACGGCATGGGCGAGGCCCTCTATGACGCTGCGGCCGAGACCTTCGGCCCCGTCACCGTCCGCGCCTATGCCCCCGTCGGCGGCCATGAGGAGTTGCTGCCCTATCTGGTGCGTCGCCTGCTGGAGAACGGCGCCAACTCCTCGTTCGTCCACGCCCTGCTGGACGAGCGGGTGCCCGCCTCCGCCGTCGCCGGCGACCCCATAACTGCGGTCGAGCTCGCCCCCGACCGCCACGCCAAAATCCCCCCGCCCAAGGATATCTATATGGACCGCCAGAATGCCCTGGGTCGCGACTATTCGCAGGCCGCCGACCGCGCCCGCCACGCCGAGGCGCTGGAACGGGTTGATCGTGAACGCTTCGCCTCCGGCCCCATCGTCGGCGGCGCCCTGAAGGCCGGAATCCAGCCGCAAGAGGTGCTCAGCCCTTGGGACGGCCGCGTCCTGGGTCATGTGTCCGAGGCGGGCCCGGCCGATATCGAGACCGCCGCCGACCGGGCCGCCGTCGCGCAGCTGCACTGGGACCGGGTCGGCGGCGCCGGTCGCGCCCCCGTGCTGCGGGCCATGGCCGAGGCGCTGGAGGCCGACATGGACCGGCTGGTCGCCCTGCTGGCCCGGGAAGCGGGCAAGACCCTGAACGACGGCGTGGCCGAGGTGCGCGAGGCCGCCGACTTCCTGCGCTACTATGCGGTGCTGGCCGAGAAGCAGTTCGGGGGGCCGGAAATCCTGAAAGGCCCGGTCGGGGAGATCAACCAGCTGGTCCTGCACGGACGCGGCGTCTTCGCCTGCATCAGCCCGTGGAACTTCCCTCTCGCCATCTTCACCGGCCAGATCGCCGCCGCCCTCGCCGCCGGCAATGCCGTCCTGGCCAAGCCCGCCGAACAGACGCCCCTGATCGCCGCCGAGGCGGTACGCCTGTTCCACAGGGCGGGCCTGCATCCCGACCTGCTGGCCCTCGTTCCGGGCCGGGGCGAGACCGTCGGCGCGGCCCTCGTCAGCCACCCCGGGATCGACGGCGTGGCCTTCACCGGCGGCACGGACACGGCCTCGGCCATCAACCGCAGCCTGGCCGCCCGGCCGGGCGCCATCATTCCCTTCATCGCCGAGACCGGCGGCCTGAACGGCATGTTCGTGGACACCACCGCCCTGAAGGAACAGGTGATCGACGACGTCATCAACTCCGCCTTCGGCAGCGCCGGCCAGCGCTGCTCGGCCCTGCGCATCCTCTATGCGCCGAAGGATTCGGCCGACGCCCTGATTGAAGGGCTGAAGGGGGCGCTGGAGGCCCAGGTGGTCGGCGACCCCGCCGATCCGGCCACGGACATCGGCCCGGTCATCGACGCGGAGAGCAAGGCGATGCTGGAGGCCCACGTCGAACGCCTGTCGCGGGAGGCGACGGTGATCGTGCGCGCGATCGTGCCCGATGAAGCAAAAGGCCACGTCTTCGCCCCGACGATCGCCGAGATCCCGACCCCCGACTTCCTCCAACGCGAGGTCTTCGGCCCGGTGCTGCACGTCTATCGCTATGATCCGAAGGATCTGAAGACCGTCGCCGGCAAGCTGGCCTCACGCGGCTATGGCCTGACCCTGGGGGTGCATAGCCGGATCGAGGCCTTCGCCGCCGAGGTGATCGACCTGGTCCCGGCCGGCAATGTCTATATCAACCGCTCGATCACCGGCGCGGTCGTGGGCGTCCAGCCCTTCGGCGGCGAGGGCCTGTCCGGCACCGGCCCCAAGGCCGGCGGGCCCCACAGCCTGATCCGTTTCGCGGCGGAGAAGGCGATCAGTAACAACATCTCCGCCCAGGGCGGGGACCCGGCGCTGCTGAATCTGTAGGGCCTGGCCAGGGGCGCGGCCTCAGCCTCGCCTCCACAGCCTTCCAGAGCCGCGCCTCGTCCGCACGTCCCTCGGCCTCGGCCTGCCGGGCCAGTTCGATGGCCCGCGCATGGCCGCGCCAGTTGAGGTTCCAGGCCAGGTCGTTGGTGCGGCGCCAGACTTCTTCGGCCCAGGAGTCCTCGGCGATATCGGCCGCGCTCATGACCGGGCCTGCGCGTTCAGGGCCGAACAGCCGAACAGAAAGGCGGCGAGGGCCCATGCCAGCACCCAGACGCCCGGCAGGAAGGCGTCCGTATCGCGTGTCACGGCATAGCCGATCGCCACCGTGACCGTCTGCACCGCCGCCATGGCCCACAGAGTCCGGCTCATGCCCTTTGCTCTGAACCCGGCGATGAACGAACCCGTCGCCCCGACCAGCAGCGGCAGGAGGAACAGCAGGTTGATCAGGTCGTCTTCGGACCCCACCAGACCGACCGCGCCCTGGACCCAGAGCATGACGAAGGCCGCCCCCGCCGCGACCACGACGGCGCCGCGATAGAGTCCGTCGCCCGTCAGCCGGACCACCAGCTCGAAGGCGCCGACCAGTGAGGCCAGCAGCACCCCGGCCACGGCGACGTCGAAGCCCGTCCACTGGACCTCGGCGGTGAACCGCATGGCGATCAGGGGCAACAGCAGGACCAGCCCCGCGCCGGTCCAGGCGGCGATCCGCCAGCCGATGAGGCCGCCCTTTCGATCCGTCAGAACGGGACTGTTTTCGGTGTTCGTCATTGCCTAGGCTCCTCACAGGTTCGAGCCTGATCCGTGCGCCATCGGGCGGTGAGCGGCATGAGGGCGGTGTGAGGGGCTGCTGAAAAATGACGACGGACGCCGCTCCCGGCCACGCACCCGCTTCCCCTGCCGCCCCCTGTTGCTTTGACGGCTTCGTGCTGGATCCGCGGGATCGTCGGCTGAGCCGCGACGGCGTCACGGTCGAGCTCAGCGGCCGCTATCTCGACGCCCTGATCCTGCTGACCGGCGAGGCGGGCCGGCTGGTCTCCAAGGACCGGTTCATGGCCGAGGTCTGGAAGGGCGTCCCGGTCACCGACGAGGCCCTGACCCAGTGCATCCGGTCGTTGCGCAAGACGCTGGGCGACGATGCAGCCCGCCCGCGCTTCATCGAGACCACGCCCCGGCACGGCTACCGCTTTATCGCCCGGGTCGAGCCGATCGGGGCCGGGCCTGTTCCGATGGCTCCGCAGCCGCCGACGGCGGCGCCGACCGCCGCCTCGACCGAGGCTGCGACCCCGCCCGACTGGCGGCGCTTCCGGGTGCGCAGCGCAGCGGCGATGATCGGCGGCGGCGGGGCGGGTCTGGTCGGCGGACTGATCTATGGACTGGTCGCCGCCTCGGGGGTGCAGGGCTCGGGCATGGGAACCTCGTCGGTTCTGGTCATGACCGGCCTGACGCTCTGGGTCGGTCTGGTCGGCGGGGCGGGCGTGGGCGCCGGGATCGCGGCCGCCAGTCTGACGTCGCAGATGCCCGGTCCGGGAAGCATCGTCGGCGGCGCCCTGGGCGGTCTGGTCGTCGGCGGACTGGTCAAGCTGATCGGCGTCGACGCCTTCGCCCTGTTGCTGGGCCAGTCGCCGGGCGCCATCACCGGGGCCGGCGAAGGCGCAGCGCTCGGCGGGGCCATCGGTCTGGGCCTGTGGCTCGGCGGCCTCGGTTCGGATCGTCTGAGGGCCCGGCGTGGCGCGGCCATCGCCGGCCTGTGCGGCGGGGCGGCGGGCGGCGCCATCGCCCTCATGGGCGGGCGGCTGATGGCGGGCAGCCTCGACCAGCTGGCCGCCCGCTTCCCGAACTCCCGCCTGCAGATGGACGCCTTCGGCGCCCTGTTCGGCGAACCCGGCTTCGGCCCCGTCACCCGCACGGTCAGCGCCGGCCTCGAAGGCGTGCTTTTCGCCGCCTGTGTCGTGGGCGCGATGATCCTGGCCGGCAGGGGGCTGGAAAAGGCCTAGGCTTTCGGCCAGCCCCCCGCCCGGCTGAGCGCGCTGGGGGCCGGGCGGCCGATCTTTTCGCCGATCCAGCGGGCGGTTCCGATCAGGGCGTCGAGATCGTAGCCGGTCGAGAACCCGGCGCGTTCGAGCATATAGACCAGGTCCTCGGTGGCGATATTGCCCGTGGCGCCGGGCGCGAACGGACAGCCGCCGATGCCGCCGACCGAGGCGTCCAGCACGTCCACCCCCGCCTCGACGCCGGCATGGGCATTGGCCAGGCCCGTGTTGCGGGTGTCGTGGAAATGCAGTCTCAGGACGGCGTCGGGGGCCGCCTTCCGCGCCGCCTCGACCTTGCGCGTCACGGCCCAGGGATCGCCGGCGCCGATGGTGTCGGCCAGGCCGATCTCATCCACGCCCAGGGCGGCGATCCGGCCGACGAGATCGGCGACCTGATCGACCGACACCTCGCCATCAAACGGGCAACCCCAGACGCAGCTGATCGTCACGGACAGTGTCGGCGCGGCCTCTCCCGGGGACGCATTGTGCCGTCGGGCGACGATGTCCTCCAGCATGGCCTGCTGTCCCGCCAGATCGAGGCCCTGGTTCTTCAGGCCGAAGCCGTCGGTGGCGGCAACCGAGACATTGACCTCATCCACCGTCGTGGTCAGGGCCCGGTCATAGCCCCGTGCGTTCAGCACCAGTCCGATACGGCTGCGCCCCGCGTCGGACGGCAGGGCCGCCATCACCGCTTCGGCGCCGGCCATCTGGGGCACGTATTTCGGATGGACGAAGCTGACGGCTTCGATCCGCCGGGCGCCCGCCGTCTCCAGCCGCCGAACCAGGTCGACGCGGACGTCGGCATCAAGGACGACCTTTTCGTTCTGCAACCCGTCGCGCGGACCGACCTCGACGATCTGGATCGGCCGACTCACTCGCCGGCTCCAGCGGGCAGCGGCGTCCGGGCCACGGGGTCGGCTCGGCCGTCGGGCGCGCCGGGACGCACCGGGGCATAGACAGTCAGGGTCACATCGTCCCCGGTCGAATAGTTGTGGCCCCGCACGGTCTCGACCGGCCTGGCCGGAACCCCGGCCCGGGCCATCAGGACGGCGAAGGCGTCGGCGTCGCCGCGTTCGACGATGGCCGGCCGACCCTCGCCCAGCGCCCTGACCGCCCCCGCTGCATCGGTCAGTTCGGTGTCGCGCCCGGTCAGGAAGACGAAGCTGGGCTCATGGAAGCCGGTGATGGCCACGGGGCCCGGCGTCAGACCCTGACGGGGCGAAAGGCCGGCGCGGTCCAGCGCCTTCGTAAGCTGGGGCGCGATGGCCAGCGGGCGCAGCTGGCGGATCGTGCCGGCCAGACCGGCATGGGCGACGGCGCCGAAAACAACGGCCACCAGCAGCCCGGTGATCGCCGCCCGGTTGAGCAGCAGGAAGGCCCCCCCTGCGCCCGCCACGGCGGCGAACACCACCGTCAGGGTCGCCCAGGTCTGGGCTGTCGAACTGCCGAAGGCGGTCAGCCCGTAGACGGTGATGCCGCAGATGGCGACGGCCGCCACGACCGACAGGACGGCGCCGGTCAGGCGCGAAACCTTGCCGATCGGACGCACGGCGGCGGCGGCGGCCAGCAGGGCCAGCCCCCCGAAGGTCGGCAGGGTGTAGTGGGCCAGTTTGGTGGGGGCCAGTTCGAAGATCAGCCAGGCGGGAACCACCCAGCAGATCATGAAGCGGATCGCCGGCTCGGCCCGCCGGCTCCAGCCCGCCGACAGGGCGGCCGGCAGCAGCAGGGTGGACGGAAACAGCAGCAGGGGGGCGATCACCGTATAGAGGCCGATGAAGCCGCCATGGCTCTCATGGGCGCCCACCACCTTGTTGCCGAGGTCCCCCATGATCGCTTCCCGCCAGAAGCCGCCGTCGGTGGCGATGGTGATGGCGATGGCCCAGGGGCCGACGATCAGGGCGGTCAGCGGCAGGCCCCAGCCCCAGCCCAGCCGTTTCAGCCATCGAATGTCGCGGTCCCAGACCGACAGGGCCAGCATGGCCGGGACGATGACGATCAGACCGATGGGGCCCTTGATCAGGATCGACAGGCCCAGGCCGAGCCAGAACATCAGCTTGTGCGGTCGCCGCGGCGCCTCCCCGGCTTTCGAGGCCATATAGATCCGCGCCAGTCCCGCCATGGACAGGGTGACCGCCCCGCACAGCATGGCGTCGGTCTTGGCGATCCCGGCCTCACTGGACAACAGGAAGCCTGTGCCCAGAATGAGCCCGGCCAGCAAACCGGCGCGATTTCCGAACAGGGCGGCGCCCGCCCAGGCCGCACAGGCCGCCGCCAGCATGGCGCCCAGCAGGGAAGGCAGCCGATAGGGGGCGATGTCACGGTTCTCGACCTGCGAGGTCAGGGAGACCGCCGCCGCCTGCAGCCAGTAGATTCCCACCGGCTTCTTCCACCGCGGCTCGTCCTGGAAACGGATATCGATGAAATCGCCGCTCTCCAGCATCTGGGACGTGGCCTGGGCGTAGCGGCTTTCGTCCCGGTCCAGCGGCGGCAGAAGCAGCAGGCCCGGCAGGGCCGTCAACAGTGTCAGCAGGGCCGCAAGCAGCGGTCCGCGCCAGCCGGCGACAAGGTGATCCAGATCAGGACGGTTCATTCCACAGTCGTATCACGCCCGCCTCCGTCGCCGGAAGCGCCCGTGTGAACGACAGGGTCCCGACCACCATCGGCCCGGCCCCGGGCCCCTCCGGACCCGGACAAGGGTCCGGAACGGACACCCGGCTGCATCCGGGCGACCCCGGCGTGAAGCCCGGACAGCATCCGGCGTATGATCAGCCTGTGGAAAGGCAGGACCGCCGCCAGATACAGACGGCCGCCCAGGTTGCGCCGACGCACCAGTGTGACGAGGGTGACGCGACCTCGATCCGGTCCCGATGTCGTCGTGGTGAGCACGAGCCGGAAATCCAGATGCCGGTCGTCAAGGCCCAGGACCATCTGGGTCTCCGTCTCCGAAACGACCGGGAAGCCGCCCTCTCCCACCGACAGGCGGACCGACCTCAGTCCGACCCAGGCCGCCAGCCCGTTCCGCACGGCCAGCAGATCGGGGATCCAGCGCGGGGCCGCGTCCAGCATTCGCCCGAGAACCTGTCGGGGCGTCAGGCCCGCAGGGATCTCTGCGCCATAGGCATCGCCCCAGTCGGCGCCGGAGAGAACCGGGTGCGGACGCGGATCGGGAAGGGCCACAGGCCGGGCGGACGAGAGGGTCATGGGCCTGAAATACGCCTGTTTCGCCAAACCGCCATGAGGCGCCGCGCCGCGCCGTTTCCCGACGCCCCGCCCTGCGCTATCAAGACCGGATGAACCCTGCCCAGGCCGATGCCGCCCTGCCCGAAATCTCCATCGTCGTCCCGGTCCATGATGAGGCCGGCGCCGCCGTACCCCTGGCCCGCGAGATCGCCACGGCCTTCGCCGGCCGGTCGCATGAGATGATCTTCGTCGACGACGCCAGCCGCGACGCGACCCTGGCCGAGCTGCGGGCCGCCATGGTCGACCTCCCGACCTTGCGGGTGCTCGCCCATTCCTCCAATGCCGGTCAGAGCCGGGCGGTGCGGACCGGGGTGCTGCATGCGCGCGGCCCCATCGTGGTGACCCTGGACGGGGACGGGCAGAACCCGCCGCACGATGCCCCGCGCCTCGCCGACGCCCTGATCGCGGCCCCGGCCAGCGTCGCCCTGGTCGGCGGGGTGCGCGCCCGGCGTCAGGACACGGGGGCCAAGAAATGGGCCTCGTTATGGGCCAACCGGATCCGCAAGCGGTTGCTGGGCGACGACGCCGACGACACAGGCTGCGGGCTCAAGGCCTTTCGCCGCGACGCCTTCCTGGCCCTGCCCTATTTCGATCACATCCACCGCTACCTGCCGGCCCTGATGATCCGGGAGGGCTATCAGAACCTCTATCTGGACGTCGACCATCGCCATCGCGAGACCGGGCGGTCGAAATACACCAACTGGGGACGGCTGATGGCCTCCGTCTCTGACCTTCTCGGCGTCATGTGGCTGAAGACGCGGTCGCGCAGGCCCGGCCCGGTCAGCGAATTCTGAGGCATTGGCCTCATGCCGTCACCGCCCGGCGCGAGCCGCTTTTACGCTCAGGTCGCGGGCCGGAGTTTATCCTCGGTGTTGCGACCGCCGGCCCCGGGGGCGAGGCGAGTATGGCGGGCGATGAAGCCGTCTTCGCCTGAAAGGCGAGGGAGCGTAGCGGTCGTGCGGGAAGCGGGTTATCGTAAACGCGGTTTCCACGCGGGGACCGCCAGAAGGACTGCGCCATGCTGATCGCCCTGCCGCTGCTGCTCATCCCGGTGGTGCTGTATAATATCGTGGTGCTGTGGGGCGCCTCGGGCCAGGGCGGTCTGGCCGCCGCCGACCAGATCCTGCGCGATCCGGTCTTCACCCTGCCGATGACCTCGGGCGCCAACTGGAGCGTCGGCGTCGGGGACCTGATCCTGTTCCTGGCCCTGATCCTGCTGTTTTTCGAGCTGCTGAAATCGACCTCGAGCCAGAAGGTGGCGATCGTCAATCACGCCCTGTCGCTGGTGGTCTTCGTCGTCTGTCTGGTCGAATTCCTGCTGATCCGCGGCTTCGCCACCTCGACCTTCTTCCTGATCCTGGCGATGGTCATGCTGGACGTGCTGGCCGGCTTCATCGTCACCATCATCGCCGCCCGACGGGATATGGATTTCGGCGGCGCCTGAACGCGAGTGGTTGGTGGCTAGTGGTCAGTGGTTGGTGACTGCCGGATCGACGAGCGACCTGGACGGCCGGGAAAGTCGTTAGTCAACAATCACTGACCACCAACCACCAACCACCCTAGCCCAGACTTTCCACCGTCAGATTCCCGTTGGTATAGACGCAGATGCTCGCTGCGATCGCCATCGACTTCCTCGCGATGGCCTCGGCGTCGAGGTCGGAGTGGTCCATCAGGGCCAGGGCCGCCGACAGGGCGTAGTTGCCGCCTGACCCGACCGCCGCCACCCCGTGCTCCGGCTCCAGCACGTCGCCCACCCCGGTCACCGTGAAGATCGACGAGGCGTCGGCCACCAGCAGCATGGCCTCCAGCCGGCGCAGGTAACGATCGGTGCGCCAGTCCTTGGCCAGGTCGACGCAGGCGCGGGCCAGCTGGTCCGGATACTGCTCCAGCTTGGCCTCCAGCCGTTCGATCAGGGTGAAGGCGTCGGCCGTCGCCCCGGCGAAACCGGCCAGCACCTTGCCGCCGGCCAGAAGCCGCACCTTGCGCGCGGCCCCCTTGACGATGGTCGGTCCCATCGAGACCTGGCCGTCGCCGGCGATGACGGTCCGGCCGTCCTTTCGCACCGCCAGAATGGTGGTGCCGTGCCAGCCGGGAGAGGGCGCCGTATCGGCGGAAAATCGGGAATGTTCCATGGGCTGCACATGGCGTCAGGATCGGCGCGCATCAAGCTGGGCAATACGATTCCACGAATACGATGGATTCGCCACATAATCGCCCCATGTAACCGCTAACATTCATCATTAACTTCCGTCACAACCGATAAGAGTGGAGATCACGATGCTTCAGCGCGCGATCTATGTCAGCGACGCCAGGGGCGAGGCCGGCTCCAGCCTGCAGTCTCTCGCCGAAATTCTGGGGGTTTCCGACGCCAACAACCGGCGGGATCACGTGACCGGAGCCCTCGCCTATCATCATGGCCAGTTCCTCCAGGTCATTGAGGGCAAGCGCGTCGATGTGGACCGACTGATTCGTCGGCTGAAAGCTGACCCGCGCCATTCGAATCTCCGCTTCCTCGTCGAGGATGCCGTGGATGAGCGCCACTATGGCGACACGCCCATGCACCGCGTCACCCTGAATGAGGGCGCGCGCGACATCCTGGGGGCCGGCGCCCTGTCCGATCTTGACGCCGCCGCCGCCGAGGCCCTGCTGCGGATCGCCGCGAGCAATACGATCGCCGCCTGACCTGACTTCCGGCCGACGACCGCCTAGAGAGGCGGCATGGCCCTGTTTTCCGATGCCGAAGTCGAACGCTATGCCCGCCACCTGGTGCTGTCCGAGATCGGCGGCCCGGGACAGCAGAGGCTGGCGGCCGCCCGCGTCCTGATCGTCGGGGCGGGCGGGGTCGGCGGTCCTGCGGCCCTCTATCTGGCGGCGGCCGGGGTCGGGACGATCGGCCTGGTCGATGACGACACGGTCGCCCTGTCAAACCTCCAGCGCCAGATCCTGTTCTCCGACGCCGACATCGGCGCGCCCAAGGTCGCGGCCGCTGCGGCCCGGCTGCACCAGACCAATCCCCATGTCGCCATCGAGCCGCACGCGGTCCGGTTGACGGCCGAAAACGCCGCCGCCCTGATCGCCGCCCACGACGTGATCATCGACGGCACGGACGATTTCGCCACCCGGTTCGCGGTCAACGCCGCCTGCGTGGCCGTTGGAAAACCCCTCGTCTCCGCCGCCCTCGGCCGCTGGACCGGACAGGTCGCGGTATTCGAGGGCCGCCCCTGCTACCAGTGCCTGGTCCCCGAGGCGCCGCCCGACGCCGAAACCTGCGCCCGCGTCGGCGTCGTCGGCGCCCTGACCGGCGTCATCGGCGCCATGGCGGCGATGGAGGCGATCAAGCTGATCACCGGAGCCGGGCAACCCCTGACCGGCCGGCTGATGCTGTACGACGGCCTGGCGGGAACCAGCCGGACGGCAAGGGTGGCGGCTGACCCGGCCTGTACGGTCTGCGGCGGCGAGGTGAATAGTTAGCAGAGAGAACTGGCGAAACGTCGACGTCGCTCACACTCACTACTCACTACTCACTACTCACTACTCACTACTCACTTTTCACCCCTCCCGACCCCTACAGCATCGCCGGGATCACCCGGTCCGGCGGGCGGTGCTGGTTCTGGAAGGTCATGACGTTCAGGATCACCCGGTCGCCCATGTCCTGACGCGCCTCAAGGGTCGCCGAGCCGAGATGGGGCAGAAGGACGACATTCGGGTGGCCCAGCAGGCCGGGATGGATGTCGGGCTCGTTCTCAAACACATCCAGACCGACGCCGGCCAGACCGCGCCGGGCCACCACCTCCGACAGGGCCGCCTCGTCGATCAGCTCGCCACGGGCGGTGTTGATCAGGACGGCGTGGGGCTGGAGCCGCGCCAGACGGCCGGCGTTCAACAGGTGATGGGTGTCCTTCGTCGCCGGACAGTTCAGGGAGATGACGTCCATCCGGGCCAGCATCTCGTCCAGATCGTCCCACCAGGTCGCCCCCAGTTCCTCCGCGATCCGTTCGGAGACGGGTTTGCGGTTGTGATAGTGGACCTGCATCCCGAAGGCTTTCGCCCGGCGCGCCAGGGCCTGGCCGATCCGGCCCATGCCGACGATGCCCAGCCGCTTGCCCCACAATTTGCGCCCGCACATCCAGGTCGGGGTCCAGCCCTGGAACTCGCCGCGTTCGACGATGTTCGCGCCTTCGACAATGCGGCGGCTGACGGCCAGGATCAGGGCCATGCCCAGGTCGGCCGTGTCCTCGGTCAGGACGCCCGGCGTATTGGTGACGATGATCCCGCGCGCCACGGCCGCGTCGATGTCGATGTGATCGACGCCGGCGCCGAAATTGGCGATCATCTTCAGCTGCTCGCCCGCGCCGTTGATCAGGCCGGCGTCAATTTCGTCGGTGATGGTGGGGACCAGAACCTCGGCCCGTTGCACCGCGGCCTCAAGGGCTGCGCGGTCCATCGCCTGGTCCTTCAGGTTCAGCTCGGCGTCGAACAGTTCGCGCATCCGCGTCTCGACGGCGTCCGGCAGCCGTCTGGTTAACACGACCTTAAGCTTGCGGGTGGACATCTGGGCCTCGGGATTCACGCGGGCGTCTGTGCGACAGACGGCCCGGTTGCGACGGGTCGTTACGGGTGTCTAGCAAAGCTGCGTCCGGGTTCCAAAGGATGAAGGGCCGCAGCGGTGTCGCGCGCGTCCTTGTCGCCGCCGCAGCCCTGCTGCTCGGGGCCGCCTCCCAGCCCGCGGCGGTCATGCCCGACGGGCGGCCGACCCCGACCCGCCAGCCCGTGCCGCGCTGGCTGTCGCTGAAATCATCCGAGGTGCGCGCCCGCACCGGGCCCGGCCTCGACTACCGGATCCTGTGGGAATACCGCGCCGCGGGCCTGCCGGTTCAGGTCATCGCCGAGACGCGAGAATGGCGAAAGATCTGCGACCCCGAAGGCGCGGTGGCCTGGGTCCACCGCAGCGTGGTCTCCAGCCGACGCACCGTCTTCAACCCCTCGACGCAGGAACTGCCCCTTCGGGCGACCCGGTCAGAGACGGCGTCGGTGCGGGCCCGCCTGTCGCCCCGCGCCGTGATCTCACTGGACGAATGCGAGGACGGCTGGTGCAACCTGGGCGGCCGCAAGGTCCACGGCTGGGCCCCCGAAGCGGCCCTGTTCGGCGTCCAGCCCCGCGCCCTGTGCGACGCCTCCCGCCCCGCCGGACCCGCCCTCGGCCGCCGCTGACCCAGGCCCGAACCGACAACAGGCCGGTTGAGCCCGGGCGGGCGCTGGTGTAACCCGGCCGCAACAGTGTTTGCGGAGCCTGCATTGAGCCAGTCGAAATTCCCCTCGTCGTTCGATCACGCCGCCCTTCTGGCCTCGGGCCGGGGCGAGCTGTTCGGCCCGGGCAACGCCCAGCTTCCGGCGCCGCCCATGCTGATGTTCGACCGGATCACACAGATCAACGGCGACGGCGGGGCGCACGGCAAGGGCTATGTCGAGGCCGAGCTCGACATCAATCCGGACCTCTGGTTCTTCCAGTGCCACTTCATCGGCGATCCGGTCATGCCGGGTTGCCTCGGCCTCGACGCCATGTGGCAGCTGGTCGGCTTCTATCTGGGCTGGATCGGCGGTCCGGGCCGCGGCCGCGCCCTGGGCGTCGGCGAGGTCAAGTTCACGGGCCAGGTCACCCCGGATATCCGCAAGGTCGTCTACAAGATCGATCTGAAGCGCGTCATCAACCGCAAGCTGGTCATGGGCATCGCCGACGGCGTGCTGGAGGCCGACGGAGAGGTGATCTACACCTGCTCCGACATGCGGGTCGGGCTGTTTGGCGCGAATCAACCCTCCGAAACGGCCGCCGGATAGGCTACAGCCTCCTCGAACACCGCGACCAACGCGGGACAAGCAAGGCGCGGCGTCCGTGCGGACGCCAAGGATAAAGGAAACAGCCATGCGGCGTGTCGTCGTCACCGGCCTGGGCATCGTCTCTTCCATCGGCACGGGCGTGGGCGAGGTCCTCTCCTCGCTCCGTGAGGCCCGTTCCGGCGTCGTCGCGGCTCCGGACCATATCAAGCACGGATTCCGCTCGCAGGTCTGGGCGCCGCCGTCTCTGGGCGTCACCGCCGAGGACTGGGCCCCGCTGGTGGATCGCCGGGCGGCGCGCTTCCTCGCCAATGGCACGGCCTGGGCCCACATCGCCTTCGAGGAGGCGCTGAAGGATTCCGGCCTGACGGCGGAGGAGATCCAGGACGAGCGGATCGGCCTGATCGTCGGCGAGGGCGGACCCTCGACCCAGGTCATCCTCCAGGCCGCCCAGACCACGATGGAGCGCGGCTCGCCCAAGCGGATCGGCCCCTTCGCCGTGCCCAAGGCCATGGCGTCCGGCCCCTCGGCGGTATTGTCGACCTGGTTCCAGATGAAGGGGATCAACTATTCGATCTCCTCGGCCTGCGCGACCTCGGCCCACTGCATCGGCGCGGGCGCCGAACAGATCGCCTGGGGCAAGCAGGATGTGGTCTTCGCCGGCGGCTGCGAGGACATCGACTGGTCCATGTCCAACATGTTCGACGCCATGGGCGCCATGTCGTCCGACTTTAACGAAACGCCCTCGATCGCCTCCCGCGCCTATGACGCCAATCGCGACGGCTTCGTCATCGCCGGCGGGGCCGGGATCGTGGTGCTGGAGGAGTATGAGCGGGCCAGGGCGCGGGGCGCGACCATCTATGGCGAGCTCGTCGGCTATGGCGCCAACGCCGACGGCCACGACATGGTCGCGCCTTCGGGCGAGGGCGCCGAGCGTTGCATGAAACTGGCCATGGAGATGGCCGGAAACCGGCGCATCGACTATCTGAATCCGCACGGCACCTCGACCCCGGTCGGCGACGCCAAGGAGATGGGGGCGGTGCGCAGTGTCTTCGGCGCCGACATGCCGCTGATCTCCTCGACCAAGTCCCTGACCGGCCACTCCCTGGGGGCCGCAGGCGTCTGGGAGGCGATCTATTCGATCCTGATGCTCAACCACGGCTTCGCCGCCGAGAGCGCCCATATCGAGACCCTGGATCCCGCCTTCGAGGGCATGCCGATCCTGCGGGAGCGCAAGGATGTCGAACTGACCACCGTCATGTCCAACTCCTTCGGCTTCGGCGGCACCAACGGGACGCTGGTGATCTCGAAGGTCTAGAATACCCGAGGTAAATGGACGAAGATGGCCGCATGGATCGGCCGTTCTCGGATTATCTGATCTTTGCGGACGAAAGCGGCGACCACGGCTTGGCGACGTTCGAAGCGTCTTACCCCGTATTTGTCCTAGCCTTCGTCATAGTGCGTAAGGATCACTACGTTTCATCTATCGTGCCCGCGATACAGCAACTCAAGCTCGATTATTTCGGCCACGATCAAGTGATTCTCCATGAACGCGACATTCGTCGCCAGGCGCCGCCTTTCGGCTTCTTGAGAAAGGACGCAGCGATACGCGCCGAATTCCTTGAGCGGCTCAATACTGTTATTTCGACCGTCGATTTCGAGATCGTCAGCACGGCAATACATAAGGATCGCCTCAAGAGAAGATATGCTGCGCCGTGGAATCCTTACGACATCGCCCTGTTGTTCTGCATGGAAAAAGCCATGGAGAGACTTGTCGCACTGGGGCAGGAAGAACGTACCCAGCACGTTGTGTTTGAAAGCCGAGGCGGGCCAGAGGACAACAATCTCGAACTTTCGTTCAGGCGTATCGCAAGCAATTCGGGGGGGTGGGGAATGAGGCAGACCGACTTCTCACGCTGCCAATGGGAACCCATCATGGCCCCAAAAAGCTGCAACTCATCCGGACTCCAGTTGGCGGACTTGGTGGCGAGGCCGATCGGGCTTCAAAGCCTGCGGCCTCTACAGGCGAACAGGGCGTTCGACATTTTGAAGACGAAACTCAAGCTTCTGAAATCATTCCCTTAAAGCAGAAGGGCCTCCGAGATTACCCGGAAGCCCAACGCCGACCGAGAGAAGCCCAGTCCATTTGAATCTTACTATAATGACCTTCTTTTCAGTGTCAATGATGTTCTTCTTTTGTTCTTATTGACAGGAATCGCTTTCGGAGTCCGTCCGCAACGATCGTGGTCTCGTTCCTCAATGACTTAGGCCGCCGCCCTGACCTCGACGTCGTCAGCCTCGGTCAGGGCCAGACGGATCGCCGCCAGCAGGGCCGACGGATCAATCGGCTTGCACACCACCCCGTCCATGCCGGCCGCGCGATAGCGGCGGGCGTCGCGTTCGGCCGCATTGGCCGTCAGGGCGATGATCGGCATGTCCCCGCCGGGCAGGGTGCGGATCAGGCGGGTGGCCTCCAGCCCGTCCATCCCGGGCATCTGGATATCCATCAGCACCAGGTCGAAAGGCCCGGCCTCGACCGCCTCCACAGCCTCCCGCCCGCCATCCACGGTTTCGCAGGTGCAGCCAAAGGTCTCCAGCAACTTGGACGCCACGAACCGGTTGGTCGCATTGTCGTCGACGACAAGGACGTGAAGGGTGTCGTGCGGCGTCGGCGGGGGCGAGAGGATCGGCTGGGGGGCGCTGGCCTCGGCCGCGGGCAAGATCAGCGAGAAGGCGAATCGCGCACCGCCTTCCGGCGTGGCCGACACGGTGATGGCCCCGCCCATGGCGTCGACGATCTGGCGACAGATGGCCAGTCCCAGACCCGCCCCGGCGCCCTCGCGACGGGCGCCGCCCGTGTTGAAGGGGTCGAAAATGTGCGGCGCCATCTCCGCCGGCACGCCCGGTCCCGTGTCCTCCACAGCGCCGGAAATCCGTATCGCAGCCCCCTCGGCGCGGGCCGAGATTCGCATGACGACGCCGCCCTCGGTGGTGAATTTCAGCGCATTGCCGACCAGGTTGTTGAACAGCTGCTTGATGCGCACCCGATCGCCGATCACCCAGCCGTCGTCCTCCAGATCACTGTCCAGAACCAGCCTCAGTCCCTTTTCCTCGGCCCGGGCGCGCCACAGCGTCTCCACGTCGCGGGCGAGGGCGGCGAGGCTGAGCGGCTCGGCGTCCAGCTGGGTGACTCCCGCCTCGGCGCGCGACATGTCCAGGGCGTCGGTCAGCAAACCCAGCAGGGATTCGCCGGAGTCGAGGATCGCCCCGACATACGGACGCAGGGCCTCCTGCGTCAGCTTCCGCTCCAGCAACCGGGCCACGCCCAGAACGCCGTTCAGCGGGGTGCGGATTTCATGGCTCATCACCGCCAGAAACTCGGACCGGGCGCGGCTGGAGGCCCGGGCCTCGGCCTCGGCGACCGACAGGCTGCGGGCCAGTTCGGCCATCTGGTCGGCGCGCTTCAGGTTGATGGCGCTGGCCGCCCTCAGGATCTCCAGCACGCTGCCGGCGCCGACATAGCGTCCGTCGCGCGTGGCGATAAAGCCGCCTAAAAGGGCGCCGGCGTCGGCGGAATCCGCCATCACAAAGAAGGCGTCGGCCGGCTCATTCTCGTCGGCCACGACGGGATTGTGGTTCATCAAGCCCGAAATCGGTCGCCCGGCATAGAGTTCGCGTCCGAAGGCGGCCGCCATCTTCAGGAACAGGGCGTTGCGTTCGATCAGGCCAATGGGCCGCCCCTCCGCATCGACCACGGCGATGACCATCAGATTGGGATCGGCCTGAAACCGGTCGAACGCCAGTCCTCCGGGCGTATCGCCCGTGATCGGCTCGATGGGTTTCACATAGTCGCCGATCCGCATGTCTGCTCCCGCAAGCCGACGACACCTTCACCGCAAGCCCTTAACAGGCGGTAGGCTGAATGTGAAAAATCCGGTATGTTTTCAATACATAACATCTGGTCACGGAACGTTATTCAACGCCCGGCCGCGCCGGCGCGAGGGCGATGCTTCCTTGGACGCCGCCGCCCTGCTAACCCTCGGGGCAAATCATCTGGAGACATCTCATGGCATCCGAATCCGCCTGGAACATGCCGACCGGCGAACTGATGAAGGGCAAGAAGGGCCTGATCATGGGGGTGGCGAACGCCAACTCCATCGCCTGGGGCATCGCCTCCCAGCTGGCGGCCCAGGGCGCCGAACTGGCCTTCACCTATCTGGGCGAGGGGCTTGAGCGTCGGGTGCGTCCCCTGGCCGAGAGCGTCGGCGCCAGGCTGCTGATCCAGGCCGACGTCACCGACGACGCCTCCATGGACGCCGCCTTCGCCGAGCTGGAAAAAGAGTTCGGCACGATCGACTTCGTCGTCCACTCGGTCGCCTTCGCCAACAAGGACGAGCTGAAGGGGTCGTTCATCGACAACACCAGCCGCGACAGCTTCCTGCTGGCCATGAACATCTCGGCCTTCAGCTTCGTGGACGTGGCCAAGCGCGCGTCGAAACTGATGCCGAACGGCGGATCGATGATCACCATGACCTACCTCGGCTCGGAACGCGCCATCCCCAACTACAACACCATGGGCGTGGCCAAGGCGGCGCTGGAGGCGGCGACCCGCTATATCGCCCGCGACCTGGGCCCTAGGGGCATCCGCGTCAACGCCATCTCGGCCGGGGCCATGCGCACCCTGTCGCTGGCCGGCATCTCGGGCGGCCGCGGCATGATCAGCCAGGGCCGCGCCATGTCGGCGATGAAGGAGGACACCTCCATGGAGGGCGTCGCCGGCGCCGCCCTGTGGCTGGTTTCCGACCTCGGCCTCTCCACCACCGGCGAAGTCGTCCATGTCGACGCCGGCTTCCACATGATGGGTCTGGCGGGCGACGAGGAGGGCTGACGCAAGGCAGGTTCGAGGGATGAGGGAACAGGGACGAGGCCGACGTTCCTTGATCAGGACCGCCGGCTAACGATGGGGCGTCCGCCCTATTCCCTCAAACCTCATACCTCGCCCCTCATTCCTCGCCGGCGCCTATATGAACCCCTCTCGCCTCCCGCCTCCCTCCGCCTTCACCGCCGCCGCCGTGGGGGTCATCATCGGCTTCGGCGGCACGGTGGCCCTGGTGGTGCAGGCGGGGCAGGCCCTAGGAGCCAGCCCGGTCCAGATCGTCTCCATGGTCACGGGCCTGTGCCTCGGCATCGGCCTGCCGGGCCTGTGGCTGAGCCTGAGGCTGCGCATCCCCGTCATTCTCGCCTGGTCAACGCCGGGCGCGGCCCTGCTGGCGGCTTCCACCCTCGGCCATGACTGGTCCACGGCCGTCGGCGCCTTCATCGCCGCCGGCCTGTTGATGGTGCTGACGGGACTGGTCCCGGTGCTGGGCCGGCTGGCGGCCCGTATTCCGCCCGCCATCGCCTCGGCCATGCTGGCGGGGGTGCTGGCGCCCTTTGTCATCAGGCTCTTCCTGGTCTTCCCCTCCGACATGGCTCTGGCGGCGGGACTGGTGGCGGTCTTCCTGATCGCCCGCAGACTGGCGCCGACCTGGGCCCTGCCGCTGGTGCTGGCCGGCGCCTTCGCCGCCCTCGCGCTCCGGGGCCAGATCGCCCTGCCGCCCGGAACCGGTCTGTTCGGAACCCTCGCGCCCGTCGTTCCCCATTTCGAGCTCAGGGCCGCGATCAGCCTGGCCCTGCCGCTGTTCCTCGTCACCCTCGTGTCCCAGAACCTGCCCGGCCTCGTGGTGCTGAAGACCTCGGGCTATGAGCCCCGGCCCGGTCCCCTGCTTCTGGCCACAGGCGCGGCCACGACCGTGCTGGCGCCGTTCGGCGTCTTCGGAATCAATCTTGCGGCTATCGTCGCGGCCATCTGCACCGGGCCGGACGCCCACCCCCAGGCTGACCGCCGCTGGATCGTCGGCGTCCTCTACGGCGGCCTCTATCTGGTGGTGGCGGTGTTCGCCGCCCCGGTCGCCGGCCTGTTCGCCGCCATGCCGGCCGGCGCCCTGGCCCTGATCACCGGCCTCGCCCTCATCGGCCCCCTGACCGGTGCGCTGAACACCATGCTGGCGCAACCGGACGACCGCGAGGCGGCGGTCCTGACCTTCGCCGCCACCGCCTCGGGTCTGGCCCTGTTGGGGATCGGATCGGCCTTCTGGGGGCTGACCGTCGGCTTCCTCGCCCTTCTGGCCCGACGCCTGCCGGGCCTGCGTCGCGCCTGAACCCTATCCGCGGGCCGGAATCTGCAGCCCTCGCTGCACCGCCGGGCGGGCCAGCCCCCGCTGCAGCCACGCCTCCACCGCCTCGAAGTCGTCATAGCCGACGATCTCGGCCGCCTCATAGAAGCCGATCAGATTGCGCACCCAGCCGAGGGTGGCGACGTCGGCGATGGAATAGTCCTCGCCCATGAGCCAGTCGCGGTCCTTGAGCCGCCCGTCCAGAACCCCCAGCAGGCGACGGCTCTCGGCGACGTAGCGATCACGCGGTCGCCTGTCCTCATAGTCCTTGCCGGCAAATTTGTGGAAGAAACCGAGCTGGCCGAACATCGGGCCGATCGCGGCCATCTGGAACATGACCCACTGGATCGTTTCGTATCGGGCCGCCGGGTCGGCCGAGAGCAGCTTACCCGTCTTGTCGGCAAGATAGATCAGGATGGCCCCCGACTCGAACAGGGCCAGCGGCTTGCCGCCCGGGCCGTCCGGATCGAGGATGGCCGGGATCTTGCCGTTGGGGTTCAGCGACAGATAGTCGGCCGTCCAGGTCTGGTCCTTCATGATGTCGACCAGATGCGCCTCGTACGGCAGGCCGATCTCCTCCAGCATGATGGAGGCCTTCACCCCGTTGGGCGTGTTCAGCGAATAGAGCTGCAGACGGTCGGGGTGTTTCGGCGGAAACTGGCGTGTGATCGGAAAGGCGGACAGGTCGGTCATGGCGTCCCTCGGGGTGTGGGCCCGCATGTCGGCAGGCGCACATGGCCGCGCAAGACGCCGCACCGCCCGGACCGGGTCATTTCCCGGTTGACGGGAACGGGCGATCTGCCAGCTTGGCCATAGTCCGATCCCTGCCGGACGTATCCAGGAGGCCGCCCCGTGGCGCACAAGTTCGAAGTCTATCAGGACAAGGCGGGCGAATTCCGCGTCCGATTCAAATACAATTCCGAAACGATCTTCTCGACCGAGGGCTATTCCGACAAGTCGGGCGCCAAACGGGCCATCGAGTCGATCAAGAAATATGTCGTCGACGCCCCGACTGAAGAGGTCTGAGGCCGCGACAAAGGCCGGGAGCCCTGACAGTCAGTCGGGCTCCCGTTCGCCGATCTCCTCGGGCCGCACGACCCGCAGCCAGCCCTCGGCGATGTGCAGCTCCGGCGCGGCGTCATGCGTGAACGGCAGATACCAAGTCTGCCCCCCGGCCGCAGGCGCGATCTCCAGCATGTCGTCGGCGCCGAAATTCTGGACCGCCCGGACGGTCCCCAGCACGACATCGGCCGGATCGCGGGCCTCCAGGCCGATCAGGTCGGTCAGGTAGAATTCGTCCTCGTCCGGCTCGGGCAGGGCGTCGCGCGGCACGAACAGCTTCAGCCCGCGCAGGGCGTCCGCCTCCTCCTTGGTCGCGATCTCCTTCGCGCGTCCGACGAGGCCGACCTTGTCCGGCCGCGCCGAGGTCAGGGTCAGGCCGACGGATCCGTCGGCCCTCAGCAGGACGCCGTACTCGAGCAGGGTCATGGGATCCGCAGTGTATGCCGCCACCCGCACCTCTCCGCGCACGCCGAAGCCGCCAGATATCTGAGCAACCAGAACGAGTTTGGTATCAGCAGCCATCTCGAGATCCCTTCATCCCCGCCCATAACAGAAAAGCAGCGCCCGCAAGGGCGCTGCTTTCCATGAACCGATCCGACCGAAACCGGCGGTGTGGAGAGCCTCAGCCCTCGGTCTTTTCGTCTTCAGCAGCAGGAGCCTCTTCGGCGGCGCCTTCAGCCGGAGCCTCCTCGACGGCAACCTCGGCAGAGCCTTCGGCTTCGGCGGCGGGCTCTTCAGCGGCGACCTCTTCCACAGCCGGGGCGTTCTTCGCGGCTTCGGCGGCGGCGGCGGCCTCTTCCCGGGCGCGCTCGGCGGCTTCGGCAGCCTCGATCTTGGCGGCGGCTTCGGCCTCGGCGCGGTCGGCTTCGCGCTGGGCGCGCTCGGCCAGACGTTCCTGGGCCTTCTTGCCCGGAGCGCCCTTGTTCGGGTTGTTGGACTGGGTCCAAGCGACCTTGCCGACCAGAACCTCGTCGGTGCTCTGCGAGATAAAGCGGGCGACGCGGTCGGTCGGCTGGGCGCCCTTGCCGAGCCATTCAGCGATACGCTCGGCCTTCAGCACGATGCGCGGCGTGGCGCCGTCCTTGGGCAGCATCGGGTTGTAGGAGCCGACCTTCTCGATGAACTTGCCGTCGCGCGGGGCGTGCGAGTCGGCGACGACGATGTGGTAGTAGGGGCGCTTCTTGGCGCCGCCGCGGGACAGACGAATCTTCAGCATTTTCAGTCTCTTTCTTTAAGCCGGATTATTTCTTGGGTGGGAAGCCCGGCAGGCCGGGCAGGCCTCCCGGAAGTTGTCCGCCTCCAAGCCCGGCGAGCCGGTCCTGGATGGCTTTCAGTTCGTCCGCCGAGGGTTCCGGGGCCTTGCCACCCAGGGCCTTCAGGCGATTGAGATCAGGGCCGCCGAGCCCGGGCATGCCGCCCATGCCCCCGGAGCCGCCACCGCCGCCGCCGAGACCGCCGAGCATGGCCGCCATCTGCTGCATCTTGCGGGGGCCGCCCTTCGCCATCGACTTGACCATGTCAGCCATCTGGCGATGCTGTTTCAGCAGGCGGTTGATCTCCTGGACCTCCACCCCTGCCCCGGCGGCGATCCGCTTCTTGCGGCTGGCATTGAGCAGGTCGGGCTTCTTGCGTTCGATCTTCGTCATCGACGAGATGATGGCTTCCTGACGCAGGATCATCCGGTCGTTGACGCCGCTCTCGGCCATCTGGTTCTTCATCTTGGCGACACCGGGCAGCATGCCCATGATGCCCTGAAGACCGCCCATCTTCTTCATCTGCTGCAGCTGGGCGGCGAGGTCGTTGAGGTCGAACTGGCCCTTGGCCAGTTTGCGGGCCATGGCCTCGGCCTTGGACTGGTCGAGCTCCTGGGACGCCTTCTCGACCAGGGCGACGATGTCGCCCTGGCCCAGGATGCGGCCGGCGACGCGACGGGCGTCGAACACGTCCAGCGCATCGACCTTTTCGCCGGCGCCGAGATATTTGATCGGCAGGCCGGTGACGGCCCGCATCGACAGCATGGCCCCGCCGCGACCGTCGCCGTCGGCGCGGGTCAGGACCAGGCCGGTCAGGGGCAGACGCTCGTGGAAGGCCTTGGCCGTCCGCACCGCGTCCTGACCCGTCAGGCTGTCGGCGACCAGCAGGGTCTCGACCGGACTGGCGATCGCGGCGACCTCGGCCACTTCGGCCATGAGGGCCTCATCGAGGGTGATGCGGCCGGCGGTGTCGAGGATCAGGACGTCGAAGCCCTGCAGCTTCGCCGAGGTCAGGGCCCGCCGGGTGATCTGGACCGCGCTCTCGCCCTCGACGATCGGCAGGGTCGCGACCTCGATCTGTTTGCCCAGCTGGGCCAGCTGTTCCATCGCGGCCGGACGACGCGTGTCCAGCGAGGCCATCATGACCTTCTTGCGATCGAACTTCGTCAGGCGCAGCGCCAGTTTGGCCGAGGTCGTGGTCTTGCCCGAGCCCTGAAGGCCGGCCATCAGGACCACGGCGGGCGGAGTGGCGTTGGTGTTGAGCGGGACGGGCTCCTCGCCGCCCAGCATCTCGATCAGGCCGTCGTAGACGATCTTGACCACCTGGTCGGCCGGGCGGACCGAGCGGATCACCGCCTCGCCGGTGGCGCGTTCAGTGGCGAAGGCGATGAAGTCCTTGACCACCGGCAGGGCGACGTCGGCCTCCAGCAGGGCCACGCGCACCTCGCGCATCGCCTCCGCCACGTCCTTTTCGGACAGGGCGCCGCGACCGGTGATCCGGTCAAAGACGCCTGACAGCCGCTCGTTCAGAGCCTCGAACATTCACTACCTCTTGGCCCGCGGTCCCGTGACCGGAGCATTCAGACCGACCCACGAACCGGCTCCATACGACAACGGCCCCCGGCGACGCTCACGTCGGCGGAGGGTTCTCGCCTGCCTCGTTCCACCGAAATGGAGGTCGTGCAGGTGGAGACGCAGGTTCAATTGCGTCGGAAGCGGCGGCTTATGAGGCAAAGACGGTAGTTTGTCGACTCCCGCCGATCAGACTGCACCGAAGCGCAATTCGCCGGTCGCTGTGTCGACAGGACGGGAGCCGGCCTTTTCACCGGCCTCAACGATCCGTCCGCTGCGGTGCGGCAGCCCAAGCGCCGCCAGCAGGTAGCCGACGATGGCGCTTCCGCCATAGGCGACCAGCGGGGTCGGGTAGTCGGCAACGACGGCCGCAACGATGATCGCCAGCCAGGTCGCGCCGAAAGCGGCGTAGGTTGCGCTGCCGCTTCCATGACGTCCCAGGCCCAGCCATGCGGGCAGAAGCAGAACCGCAGCACCGCCCCAGACCGCGAGGGCAGACAGGGGGCCGACGGCAAGGGCGGTACGGAAGACCCGATCGACGAACGGCGTGGCCGGCACCCCGTCCGGCTGTAGCGCGGCGGCGACCATGGCCACGATCGCGGCGCCCAGAACCATGATCGCCAGTCGCTCGCGTTTCATCAGGACGACGGCGCCGATCCCCGCGACCAGGGCGGCCGCCATCGCCCTGTCCGGCTGGCAGGCCATCGCGACAGCGGCGAGAGCCGCGCCGGCGGCGGTCAGGACATCGCGCGACCGGGCAAAACTGACGATCAGCAACGGCAGGAGGATCAGGCTCGGTTGAAGCACGACACCACCGAAGGCGACCCACCGACGGACACCCGACGCCTCACTCCCGAGCCCCGCTGTCGCCAACAGGGCCAGTCCCGCCGCCAGGGCCAGCACGCCGGCGGCGGGTCGGGCCAGCGGCGCCCGCCGCATGAGGGGCAGGACCACGATCAGTCCCGCGACAAGCGCCGCGGCGTTCATCGTCAGCATCCGACCGGGCGCGCCCGCCATCTCCAGATAGGCAAGCCCCATGACCGTCGCCGCCATGGCGCAGGCGATCGCCACGCCGCGTCCAGACCATCCATCCATCCTTGTCATCGCCCGTCCTCCTTCGGAATTTGTCAGCGCCTCACGCACCGCCTCAGCCGTCGCCGACCTGAGCGCCCAGATCGCGCAACCGAGCGCGAAGATGAGCGCCGGTCCCGGCCGTTCGATCTCGGCGGCTTCGCGCGCCATGCCCTCGGCCCATCCGGAGAGGCGGGAGGGTGCCAGCCTCGTGCAGAGTCGGACGATCCGCTCCGCCATCTTCATGCCGGTCTGGCTCTATGCCGGGGCTGGATCTCGGGCGCTGGGGCCGGCGGGTTTGCCATGGCGAGCTCTCTGCCTGCGGGCGTCAGTCGGTATGCGTGGCGTGGCGGTCGTCCCGACCCGGCTTCCAGCCACACCGCCTCAAGGCAACCCTGAGCCTCCAGCCGGATCAGCAGGGGATAGAGGGTGCCGGACTTTACGCCCGTCCGGCGACAGAGATCATAGCCGTGTGACCAGTCTGCTCCGGCCTCATTGAGGACGGAGAGCACGGATCGGGCGACGTCGGACAGGGCTCTGGCGCGGACCATATGCATTATGTCTACCTAGATAGATTTAATGTCAATCGTCGGTGTTTTAAGCTCCAAATTCCGCGGCTCTGCGGAGGGGCCGAAAACCCCGCGCTTTCAGGGTCAGAAGCCACCGGGCCCATTTGGGCGACTGTCACTCAAATTCATTCCATGTTTCCCGCCCTCGGGGTCGCGTTGAAGATCGTTTTGACCTCAAGGTGGAGCGAATCCCTGACGGCCCTGCACAAGAAGCGAGACGAACCATGTCGCCTGCCTCCGACGACCGCCTGCGCGAAGAGGTCCGCCTGCTGGGCGCCCAGCTCGGCGAGGTCATTCGCGACGAGGGCGGCCAGGCCCTCTATGACAAGATCGAGGCCGTGCGTCAGGCCTCGGTCGCCTATCACCGCGACCCGGCCTCCCATCCGGCCAAACGGCTGGAGCGTCTGCTGACAGAACTGGACCTGGACGAGGCCGTCGGTCTGGCCCACGGGTTCGCGGTCTTTTCGCTCCTGGCCAATATCGCCGAGGACCGGGCGGGCAAGCGCCGCGCCCGGACCCAGACCCTCGCGGCCCTGAGCCCCGAACATGCCCGTCCCGACACCATGGAGGGCGCCCTGGCCCGTCTGGCGGCGGCCGGCAGGACCCCGGAGGATGCGCGCGCCCTGCTGGCCGAGGCCCTGATCTCGCCGGTCCTGACCGCTCACCCGTCCGAGGTGCGGCGCAAGAGCGTCATTGACCGGATCGCCGCGGTCTCCGACCTGCTGGACGCCTGCGATGCGCCGGGATCCGACAGCATGCCCGCCTGTTCGCCCGAGGCCTTCCGGCGGGGCCTGCGTCGTCAGACGGTGATCCTGTGGTCCACGCGTCTGGTGCGCGGCGCCGGTCTGGTCGTCCAGGACGAGATCGACACGGTCGTCTCCTTCCTCGAGCGCATCTTCCTCAAGGTGGCCCCGGAGCAACTGGCCGACTGGCGACGACGGCTGGACGCGCCGGACCTCCAGCCCTTCATCCGCATCGGCGCCTGGGTGGGCGGCGACCGCGACGGAAATCCGAACGTCAATGGCGAGACCCTGTCGGCGGCCATGGCCACGGCGGCGCGGGCGGTGCTGCGGTTCTATCTGGACGAGGTCAACGCCCTGGGCTCCGAGCTCAGCCTGTCGGCGTCCCTGGCGTCGGTCACGCCGGAACTGGCGGCACTGGCCGGGGCCTCGGACGACGATTCCCCGCATCGGGCCGATGAACCCTATCGCCGCGCCCTGACCGAAATTTACGCCCGGCTGGCCGCGACCCATCAGGCCCTGACCGGCCATCCGGCGCCCCGACCCGCCCGCTTCGCGGCCACCGCCTATTCCGGGCCGGACGCGTTCCGCGCCGAACTGGCCATTCTGCAGTCCAGCCTGATCGCCAGCCACGGAGAGGCCTTCACCGACGACAATCTGGCGCGATTGATCACGGCCGTGGACATCTTCGGCTTCCACATGGCCACCCTCGACCTGCGCCAGAACTCCGACGTGCATGAGCGGGTCGTGGGCGAGCTATTCCGGGTGGCCGGGGTCGAGGCCGACTATTCGGCCCTCGACGAGGAGGGTCGCATCGCCCTCCTGTCCGGCGAACTGGCCTCGGGCCGGCTGCTGTTCAATCCCTATGGCGCCTACAGCGAGGAGACGCTGAAGGAGCGATCGATCCTTCAGGCCGCCGCCGTGGCCCTGGACCGTTTCGGGCCGCAGGCGATCCGGACCCATATCGTCTCCAAGACCGATGCGGCCTCCGACCTTCTGGAGGTCTATCTGCTGCTCAAGGAGGTCGGCCTCTACCGACCCGATGCGCCGGGCGAGTGCCCGATCCAGGCCGCGCCCCTGTTCGAGACCATCGACGACCTGCGCGCCGCCAGACCGACCCTCGAGCGGCTGCTGAAGGAGCCCGCCGCCATGGCCGTGGCCCGGGCGCGCGGCGTGCAGGAGGTGATGATCGGCTATTCGGACTCCAACAAGGACGGCTCCTACCTGACCTCGACCTGGGAGCTGCACGAGGCCTCGCGCGCCCTGCTCGACGTGACCGAAGCAGCCGGGCTGCGGCTCCAGCTGTTCCATGGCCGGGGCGGCGCCGTCGGACGCGGCGGTGGCTCCAGCTTCGCCGGGGTGGTGTCCCAGCCCACCGGAACGGTGGCCGGCCGCATCCGCATCACCGAGCAGGGCGAGGTCATCGCCAACAAATACGGCGAGCCCGATGTCGCCCGCCGCAATCTGGACGCCCTGACCGCCGGGACCCTGATCGCCTCCCTGGCGCCTCCGCCCGACGACGAACTGACCGCCCGCCACGGCACGACCGCCTCGGCCCTGTCGCAGGCCTCGATGGCCGCCTATCGCAAGCTGGTCTATGAGACCGACGGCTTCGTGGACTATTTCCGCGCCGCCACGCCCATTGCCGAATTGTCGGAGCTGAAGATCGGCTCGCGCCCAGCCTCGCGCACCGCGTCCACCGCCATCGAGGACCTGCGCGCCATCCCCTGGGTGTTCAGCTGGTCCCAGAGCCGGGTCATGCTGCCCGGCTGGTTCGGCTTCGGCTCGGCGGCCCAGGCTGCTGATCTGGACGAGATGAAGGTCATGGCGCGCGACTGGCCCTTCTTCCGCACCCTGATCCAGAACATGGAGATGATCATGGCCAAGGCCGACATGACCATCGCCCGGCGCTACGCGACCCTGGTTCCCGACCCGGCCCTGGCCGTGCGCATTCATGGCGAGATCAACGCCGAGTTCGAGCGCACCCGCGACGCCGTGCTGGCTATCACCGGTCAGGACCGGCTGCTGGGCGGCCAGCCCGAGCTGGACCGGCTGATCCGGCTGCGCATGCCCTATGTCGAGCCCCTGAACCATGTGCAGATCGAACTGATCCGGCGTCGTCGTGCGGGGGATGACGATCCCCGGGTCCGCGAAGGCATCCTGCTGGCCGTCAACGGCGTGGCGGCGGGACTGAGAAACAGCGGCTAGACCGGCTTTGTCGCGACGGACGGCGCATGACCGTCCGGTGTCGAATTCTCCGGGTCCGGATGGGTCCCGGCGGCTGAAGAAAATGTCATGACTTCAATGTCATGACCTCGAATTAAAGCTTGGCCTTACCTTTGCCGCCGAAGGGCCGGTGTGCCGCTCCAGAGAGGGTCCAGAAGGGCTTTCGTCGCCGCCAAGAGCGACAAACCCCCTCAGGAAACCCTGCCATGAAATTGATCCTCGCCGCCGCCCTCTCCGCCGCCGCCATCGCGGGTGCGGCCTCCGCCCAGACCTCCGGCGGTTCGGCCGTTCGCATCCCGTTCGGCGATCTTGACCTGTCCACCCCTGCCGGCGCCGCCGCCTTTGAAGCCCGCATCGCTGATGCCTCGCGCTCGATGTGCCGCAACGCCACCCGACCCGCCAGCCGCCTGAACGACACCCCCCATTGCGTCGCTGCGGTTCGCGCCGAGGCCGTGGCGCAGCTGCCGAAGCCGGCCCGGGCGCAGTACGCCGCCAGTCGCCCCTCGATCACCCTGTAGATCCGGTTGGCGCCCGCCCCCCGCCAAGCCCCGCCGGCTCGTTCCGGTCGGGGCTTTCGCCGCTCCGCCCCGAACGCACAAGCCTCGGCATGTTCTTGCGTTGTGTGAGGCTTGTTGAGGTTATGAAATGCCCACAACAGCCCAGCGTCAGCAAAATGTGATCCAACCATCACGAGATGGCGGCGCCCGCGTCACCGATCCGGCCTAGTCAGCCCCCCGTCGCTCCTCCCCGCGACGATCAACTGGATGCCGGTCATGCAAAAGATCGCCCTCGCCCTCTGCCTCGCCTTCGCCGCCGCCGCCGCCGCCCCGGTCGCGGCACAGAACAGCCAACATCGCGTCCGGATCGACGATCTGGATCTCGCCACCCTCCAGGGGGCCGCCGTCTTCGACGCCCGCGTCCAGCGCATCGCCCGCAACGCCTGCGCGGGTCGTCCCGCCCTGGCCGGGGTGCAATGCCGCACCGCCGTGACGCGCGAGTTCCACAACGCCCTGCCCGACGCCCGCCGCGACGACTATGCCCGCGCCCGTTCGGGGACCCGCATCCTGGCCTGGGTTCCCAACGTCGCCGTCTAGACCTCGTCTCGCCGAAGACGAAAACGCCCGGGACCTGGGGTCCCGGGCGTCTCTCTCTTAGAAAATCCGCGCCAGTGACCGCTCCGGTCAGTTCACGGGAAAGCCGCGAACGCGCAGCAGGGCGGCCACGTCCGGGTCGCGGCCGCGGAAGGCGCGGTAGGCCTCGCCGCGATCGGTGGTGTTGCCGGGCGCCAGGATCTGGCTCTTGAAACGGCCGGCGATGTCCGGATTGAAGACGTCGCCCGACTGCTCAAAATAGGCCCAGGTATCGGCGTCCATCACCTCGGACCACAGGTACGAATAATAGCCGGCTGAATAGGCGTCCGAGGTGAACAGGTGATTGAACTGCGGCAGGCGGTGCCGCATCACGATCTCCTTGGGCATGCCCAGACGCGCCAGTGAGGCCTTCTCGAAGGCGTCGATGTCGGTGGGCGGCACGGCCTGGGTATGCAGGTCCATGTCGACGATGGCCGAGGACAGATAGCTGACCGTGGCATAGCCCTGGTTGAAGGTGTTCGAGGCCTGGATCTTGTCGACCAGGGTCTGGGGCATGGCGGCGCCGGTCTGGTAGTGTTTCAGATAGCCGTCCAGGATGGGCCGGCTCAGCACCCAGTGCTCGTGCACCTGCGACGGATATTCGACGAAGTCGCGCGGGGTATTGCCGAACGACGGATAGGTCACCACCGACGACAGATAGTGCAGGGCGTGGCCAAACTCGTGGAACAGGGTCTCGGCGTCGTCCAGCGAGATCAGCACCGGCTCGCCCGGCTCGGGCTTGGTGAAATTGTTGTTGTTCGACACCAGGATCGCTTCCGATCCGCCCAGTTGCGAGAACGACCTGTAGCTGGTCATCCAGGCGCCGGACCGTTTGCCCGCCCGGGCGTAGTCGTCGGTGTAGTAGAGACCGACCAGCCGGTTCGTCGGCTTCTCGTGGACCTCATAGACCTCGACGTCGGGCTCAAAGACCGGCACGGCGCCTTTGGCCAGCTTCTTGAAGGTGAAGCCGTACAGCCGCTCGGCCATGGCGAAGGAGCCGGCGCGGACGGCGTTGAGCTCGAAATAGGGCTTCAGCTCATTCTGATCGAGGTCGTACTTGGCCTTACGGACCTTCTCGGCGAAGTAGAGGTAGTCCCACGGCTCGATGTCGAACCCGGCGATCGCCTTCATGTCGGCGACCTCTTCGGCGACGCGAGCCTTGGCCGGCGCCCAGACGCGGTCCATCAGTCCCTTGGCCGCCGCCGGGGTCCTGGCCATGGTGTCCTGCATCCGCAGTTCGGCATGGTTGCGATAGCCCAGCAGTTTGGCGCGCTGGTCGCGCAGCTTGACGATCTCGGCGATGGTCGCATTGGTGTCGTTGGCGTCGCCATTGTCGCCGCGGTTGACGAACTTCTTCCACACCTGTTCGCGCAGGGCCCGGTCGTCGGCGAACGTCAGGAACGGATCCACCGCAGAACGGGTGTTCAGGATCGCCCAGCCCGTCAGGTTGCGGCTGCGCGCGGCCGAGGCGGCGGCGGCCTTGTTCGACGCCGGCAGTCCGGCGGCGCCGGCCTCATTGGCGATCACGGTCCAGCTGTTCTCGTCGGCCACGACCTTCTGGCCGAAGCGGGTGAAGGCGTTGGACAGGGCGGTGTTGATCCGGCCCAGTTCGGCCTTGCCGGCCGCATCCAGATTGGCGCCCGACCGGATGAAGGCGTCGCGCGCACGTTCGGCCAGACGCTTCTGCTGGGGGTTCAGCCCCATGGCGTCGGCATTGTCGGCGACCGTCTTTACGCGCTGGAACAGTTTCTCGTTGAAGCTGATCTCATCGAAGAAGGCCGAGGTCAGGGGCGACAGTTCGGTGTCCAGGGCGTCATATTCATCGCCGCCGATATTGCCCGTCATGACGCTGTAGATATTGAAGGCGCGGTCCAGCGGCTGGCCCCACAGCTCCTGGGCCGCCATGGTGTTGGCGAAGGTCGGGGGCTCGGGGTTGTTGGCCACCGCCGCCACGTCGGCGCGGGCCAGTTCCATGGCTTCCAGCATGGCTTCGCGCAGTTTGGCCGGGGTCACCTTGTCCCACGGCGGCACGCCGTCATAGGCGCCGGTCCAGGGTTGCAGCAGTTCGGCGCGCGGCGTCTGGGTCGGCAGGACGGCCCGGGCCATCCGGGCCTCCTCGGCCAGGGACAGGGCGGCGCCGCCAGCAGGGGTTGCGGAGGGGACGGCGCCCGGGGTGGCGGCGCCGGTGGTCGAACAGGCCGTGAGAGCCATCAGGCTGCCGCCTGCGATGAGAAGCTGGCGTCTGTGCATCGGATACTCCGGGTAAATGCCATGATTGTCCCCATCCCTAGGCCCATGTCGCACGGCCGTCACATGAACGCCCCGTAATATTCCACATCCCGGGCGGGCGGGAGAAATTTCCGTCTCCGCTGCATCGCAGAAATGGGCTAAAGCCCCCGGCATGGCGATTGGCGTATTCGACTCCGGCGTGGGGGGACTGACGGTCCACCGCGAACTCGTGACCCGTTTTCCGGAGCGGGATTTTGTCTATTTCGCCGATCAGGCCAATGCCCCCATCGGGGGCAAGACCGGCGAACAGATCGTCGACCTGACCCGGAAGGGCTGCGAAACCCTGTTCGACGCCGGCGCCAGCGTGGTCGTACTGGCCTGCAATACCGCCTCTGCGGTCGCCCTTCGTCGTTTGCAACAGACGTGGATCCCCGCTCAGCAGGCTCGCTACGGCCGGCCGGTCAATGTGCTGGGCATCATCGTCCCGACCATCGAGGCGGCGACCGGCCTGCCCTGGACCTATGAGGCCGACCGCTCGGCCCGCGACGACAAGATCGAGGCCATCGACATTCTGGGCGTCTTCTCGACCGCCGCCACCGCGCTCAGCCGGGTCTATGAGATCGAGATCGACAAGCGACGCGAGGATCTGGCGGTGTTCTCCGAGCCCTGCCCCGGGCTTGCGGGCCTGATCGAACTGGGCGCGACGGCCGAAGAACTGAAGGTGGTGGTCGACGAGCATGTCGACGCCCTGCGTCGCCGCATCGGTCGCCACCCCGATACAGCCATCCTGGGCTGCACCCACTACGAGATCATCGCCGACGTCTTCGCCGCGGCCCTTCCCGTCGGTACGCGACTGATCAACCAGCCGACGGCCGTGGCGGACGCGCTGGAACGCTATTTCGCGCGCCATCCCGACTACGACCTGGGCGCCAGCGGACGACGCGACTTTCTGACCTCCGGCCGCCCCGGACCGCAGTCGGACATGGTCAGCCGGTTCTGGGGCGCGCCCCTGACCTTCGAGGCCGCCTGAGCGTTCCGGACGCTGTATCAGTGGGTGCGGGCCTGGCCCTCGCGCCGGTCATCGGCCCCGCCGTCCCAGCCCCAACGGCCCCCGGCGTCACGGCGCCACAGGCCGCCGTGCAGCCCGGAGTTTTCCGACGCATTGGGCTGGATGCGTACGCCGCCTTGCGCCATCGCGTCGCGTAGCCCAGGGCTGAAGCGTTCGGTATCGGCCCCGAATCCGTCGCCCTTGGCCACCAGATTGGGCAGGTCGAACGCGGCCTGCACCGGCAGGTCCCAGACCAGCGTCCCGATCAGGGCCTTGGCGTTATAGGCCAGGATGGACGACCCGCCCGGCGAGCCCATGGCCCCGACCAGCCGACCCTCTGCGTCCAGGATTATGGCGGGCGACATGGAGCTGCGCGGCCGCTTGCCCGCCGCCACGGCGTTGGCCGCCGGCTCGCCATCGGCGCGCGTCGGCGAGAAGGAAAAGTCGGTCAGCTGGTTGTTCAGGAAGAAGCCGGCCGCCATTCGGCCCGACCCGAAAATGCTCTCGACCGTGGTGGTCATGCTGACGGCATTGCCCCGGGCGTCGACGATGACGAAGTGGCTGGTGCCGGCAGGCTCACGGGTGGCGTCAGGGGCCCGGAACACGCCCCCGGGTGGAGTGCCAGCCGCCGCCGCCCCGGTCAGGCCGGCGGCCAGGGACGCGCGTTCGGCCACATAGGTCTCGTCCAGCAATCCCTGAACCGGTACGCCGACGAAGGCGGGATCACCGACATAGCGGTCCCGGTCTGCGTACATCAGTCTCTGCAACCGGGCGAAGGCGATCCAGGCGGCGGAGCTGTCCGGCCCCCAGGCCAGATCGGGCGCATAGTCCGACATCTCGAGCAGTTGCAGCACCGACACCCCGCTGGACGGCGGCGGCGGCACACAGACGACATAGACCCGGAACGGTCGGCACAGGGCGCCGCGCTCAATCGGCGCATAGGCGGCCAGATCCTCAAGCGTCAGTCCGCCGGGACGGCTGTCGGCCTGGACGGCGGCGACGATCTCCCCGGCGATCCGCCCGTGATACAGGGCGCGCGCGCCGTCACGGGCGAGGGTGGCAACCGTCTCGGCATAGGCCGGGTTCTTCAGCACATCTCCGGCGACATAGCGGGTCCCGTCGGCCTTGGTGAAATAGGCTGTCGCCCAACGGCTCCCGGCCTGGGGCGCTGCACTGGCGATCATTCGCGCCAGACGCGGGCTGACCACAAAACCGTCCCGGGCCAGCCGTTCAGCGTCGCCGAACAACTCGCCCCAGGCCAGTGCGCCGTGATCCTTCTGCGCCTCGCCGAGCAGGGCCACCGCGCCCGGCACGCCGGTGGAGCGACCGCTGAGCACGGCCTGCATGAAGGGCAGGGGACGGCCGTTCTCATAGAACAGCTCGGGCGTCGCGGCCGCCGGCGCCGTCTCGCGACCGTCATAGGCGGTGATCTCGCGGGTGGCGGCGTCATAGACCATCATGAAGGCCCCGCCGCCCAGGCCCGACGACTGGGGCTCGACCAGACCGAGCACCGCCTGGACGGCCACGGCCGCATCGACCGCCGAACCGCCACGCGCCAGAACGTTCAGTCCGGCCTGGACGGCGAGCGGATTGGCGGCCGCCACGAACGGGCCGCGCGCCGGGGGGGCGCCAGCGAGCGGAGAGGGAACGACCGCGCCTTCGGAAGCCGGCGAGGAAGCGGTCGCACACCCTCCCAGGGCCAGAAGCAGTGCGGCGAGACAGGCGAGGGGGGTTCTCATGTCAGACCTGATAGCAGGAGCGGGATTGCGGCGTCACCGCCAGAAACCGCCTCAGTCGTCCCCGAGCGCCTCGAAGACCGACTCGGCCTCGTCGAAGGTGTCGTAGGTCAGGGTCTCGGGCGGATTGACGATGACGAAGCGGCTGATGGAGCGGCCCGCCGCGTCCGACTCGTCCTGTTGCCACATGGCGCGGTCTATCCGCGCCTGCAACAGCGTCCAGACGCCCGGTCCCGGTGGCGGTGTCGGTTTTTCCATGACGTCCATCCCCCTGCTGCGCCAGCATACGGCCGACTGACCTGACGGCAAGCGCTCACCGATCACAGCCGGTTGACCCGCCGGCCCTTCGAGCGTTCCCATGACGCCGGGAGAAGATCCGCCATGAAGCACTTTCCAGCACTCTGCGGCGCCGGACTGGGCGCCTTCGCCGAGGCGGTCGACGGCGTCATGCAGGACCAGTACAGCCGGCTGATCCACTATATCGACCATGGCGAACCGCCGACGGCGCCTTTTGTCGCCCCGTCGCCCCAGGGCCCCGGTCCGGGGTGGACGCCCTAGAGTCCGGCGCCTGTCGTCCGCATGATCTCGGCGCGCAGTTCGGGCATGCCGTCGCCCTTCTCGGCCGAGGTCAGGGCCACGGCAGGGAAGGCGGCCGGACGTTTGGAGATGGCCTTCAGCGTCTTCTCGCGCATGGCCTCGCCCTCGCCCTTCTTGATCTTGTCGGCCTTGGTCAGGACGATCTGGTAGGAGACCGCCGCCAGATCCAGCGCATCCAGGGCCTCGTCGTCGACCGATTTCAGGCCGTGGCGGCTGTCGATCAGCAGATAGACGCGCTTCAGGGTGACCCGCCCGCGCAGATAGTCGCGGCCCAGATCCTGGAACTTTTTCACGGTCGTTTTCGACGCCTTGGCCCAGCCGTAGCCGGGCAGATCGACCAGCCGCAGCTTGCCGTCCAGATCGAAGAAATTGACCTCGCGCGTCCGGCCCGGCTCATTGGAGGCGCGGGCCAGTTTGTGCATCCCGACCAGGCCGTTGATCAGGCTCGACTTTCCGACATTGGACCGGCCGGCAAACGCGATCTCGGGCAGGTCCGGCTCTGGCAGTTGCTCGATTTTGGCGGCGCCCATGACGAAGGTCGCCTGACGCGCAAACAGCACCCTTGCGGCTTCCAGTTCGTCTTCGTCAAAGCCGGCAGCAGAGACCGGCGCGGGTTCAGGCGGGACCTCGGTCACATCAGGTCTTCTTGCCGAAGCGGCCGAGGAAGTCGTCGATCGGGTTCTCGGCCTTGAAGCGGTGCATGATGAAATACTGCTGGCCGATGGAGAGGATGTTGTTCCAGGCCCAGTAGACCAGCAGGCCCGCCGGGAAGGACGCCATGATGAAGGTGAACAGGATCGGCATCAGCTGGAAGATCTGGCGCTGGATCGGATCGGGCGCCGGCGGGTTCATCGCCGTCTGCAGCCACATGGTGAAGCCATAGATGATGGCCAGGACGCTGAGGCCGAGGGTGAAACCGCCGCCCGCGCCGCCGGCCAGGAACTGGCCGATCAGGGGCGCCGTCGCCGGATCCCAGGGGATCAGGCCGAACAGGTTCCAGATATTGGTCGGGTCGCGATCCGACAGGTCGCGGATCCAGCCGAAGAAGGGGGCGTGGCGCATCTCGATGGTGACATAGAGCACCTTGTAGAGGGCATAGAAGACCGGGATCTGGACCAGGATGGGCAGGCAGCCCGCCAGCGGATTGATCTTCTCCCGCTGATAAAGGGCCATCGTCTCCTTCTGCTGGGCGGCCGGATCGTCCTTATGGGCCTTCTTGATCTCCTCCATCTGGGGCTGGAGCTTGCGCATCTTCGACAGGCTCTCGTAGCTCTTGTTCGCCAGCGGGAACATCACGAGCTTGATCGTCAGGGTCAGCAGCAGGATGGCCACCCCGAAATTGCCGACCAGACCGTAGAAGAACTCGACCAGCAGGAAGATCGGGCGCGTCAGGAAGAACAGGAAGCCCCAGTCGATCGCATAGATGAAGCGGGGCAGGTCCAGCGCCTTCTCATAGCCGGCCAGGATCTCGTTGCGCTTGGCGCCGGCGAACAGCCGCTGCGTCTCGGTGGCCGTGGCGCCCGGCTGGATGGTGCGGGTCTGGCCCAGGAACTGGGCGGAATGGACATTGTATCGGTCCGCGTCGGTGACGCGGAACTCGGCCTGGATCGTCTCTGACTGGGTCGGGACCAGAACGGCCATCCAGTATTTGTCGGTGACGCCCAGCCAGCCGCCGGTAGACTCAAACTTCTCCAGCGGCTTCTTGGCCCAGTCCTTGTACTTCAGCTGGGTCGTGGCGAAGCCGTCGCCCCTGGAGAAGGTGCCGATGCCGCCTTCGTGCAGGATCTGGTTCTTGCCCAGATCGGTGGGCACGCCCTGACGTTCGACCCGGCCATAGGGGGCCAGGGTAATCGCCTGGGTCCCCAGATTGGCGACGGTGTCCGTGACGGTGAACAGATACTGGTCGTCGATCGAGATCAGGCGGGTGAACCGCAGGCCCTGACCATTGTCCCAGGTCAGGGTGACCGGGGTCGAGGGCGTCAGGGTGGCGCCCGACGTCATGCGCCAGACGGTGTTGGGACCCGGCACACCGCCGGGGACGTTCTGGCCCACCCAGCCGAACTGGGCGAAATAGGCGTGCTCCATGCCCTGGGGCCGGAACAGTTCGACGAAGGGCGAGTTCGCCTTGATCGTCTCGCGATAGGTGGTCAGGTACAGATCATCGATCCGCCCGCCCTGCAGCGAAAGCGAGCCCTTCACCCTGGCGTTCTGGATCGGCACCCGCGGCACCGAGCCCATGGCGCGCGTCCGGTCGGTGACGAAGACCGCCTCGGGGGCGGCGCCCGGCATGGCGCCGGGCCCGGCGAGCGAGGCTCCGGGTCTGGCCTGCTGCGCCGCGGCCTGTTGCGCCGCAAGCTCGGCCTTGCGCCTCTCGCCCTGGGGCTGAAGCACGAAGAACTGATAGGCGATCAGGATCACCGCCATGCACACGACGAAGATGATCGTGTTTCGGGTATTGTCGGGTTTCATGCGGGTCCGTCGTCCTGGGCAGGAATTTTGCGGGCGTTCTGGGGCTCGCTCCGGGGTCCGGCGTCCGCGCCCTGCGGGGTCGCCAGCCTTGTAAGCGCCGATTTGACATCGTCAAGCAGACGATCCCATTCGCGCCCGGCCGTGCCCATGCGGGCGATCAGCACATAGTCGCTGCCGGGACGGCCATGGAGAGGGATCAGGGCCCGCGCCGCCTCGCGCAGCCGGCGTTTGGCGCGGTTGCGCACGACCGCCCCGCCGACCTTGCGGGTGGCGGTGAAGCCGACGCCGATATGGGTCTGGCCGTCATGGCGCTCCAGTCGCTGGACGACCACCGCGCCGCGCGCCTGCGAAACGCCTTTCGCGGCCGCCAGAAACTGGGGCCGCGAGGTCAGGCGTTCGATCTTCAGGGTTTCCGTCATACGCCCGGAACCGGACGCATCAGGCGGCAAGAGTGAAAGCGCAAGGCCCGGAGGCTTAGGCCGTCAACTTCTTGCGGCCCTTGGCGCGGCGCCGCGCAACGATCTTTTGACCGTTCTTGGTGGCCATCCGCGAACGGAAGCCGTGACGGCGCTTGCGCACTAAACGCGACGGCTGATAGGTCCGCTTCACGGTCGGCTCCTCGGGTTGAAGGGTGCGGCGGACATGGACGCGTCCGTCTCGGGAAGGGCGGGCGTATAAGGGCGGGGGCTTCGCCTGTCAACGCTGGAGCGCATATGAACCGCATCAGGCGCTTCGGTCCCCTGATCCTCCTGGTCGCCCTGGTCGCCCTGGTCTTCGGCATGGGGTGGAACCGCTACCTGTCGCTGGACACCCTGCGCGAGCACGGCGGGGCGCTTCGGGCCTTTGCCGCCGACCATGCCATACTGTCCGTGCTGCTGTTGATGGCCGTCTTCGCCCTGCTCACGGCCAGCGTCGTGCCGGGGGTGTTTTTCGTCACCATCACCGCCGGCTATCTGTTCGGGCCCTGGGTCGGAGGGATCTCCACCTCCATCGCCGCCACCCTGGGGGCGCTGATGGTCTATGGCGTGGCGCGCTCGGCCCTGGGTCGATCCATGCGCGAGGCCGCCGACCGCAAGGGCGGGGTGATGGCCCGGGTCTGCGCCGCCATCGACCGCGATACCTTCTGGTATGTGCTGGCCTCGCGTCTGGCCGTGGTCGTGCCCTTTCACATGATCAATATCGCCGCCGGCGTCATGGGGGCGCGGCTGGCGCCCTATTCCATCGCCACAGTGATCGGCCTGCTGCCGGCCCACATCATCTACTGCTGGATCGGGGCCCGGCTGAACCGACTTCTGGTCACCGACCCGGACCCGGACGTCCAGTCCCTGTTCAACCAGTTCTGGGCGCCCATGGCCGGGGTCTTCGTTCTCGCCGTCATCCTGCCCTTCGCCCTGAAGACCGTCCAGGCGGCCTGGATGCGGCGAAACGCGGCGAAAGGCGCGGACGATTGACCCACTGCGCATTGATCGGCCGGCCAAAGCTTGCGATGCCAGCATCATGACGTCTGTCCCGGCCCGTATCGACGCGATCCGCCGCCGCCTGACCTCTGTTGTTCCGGCGTCCGCAGGCCTCAGGCCGCCTGCGCCGGACGGGCTGTCGGCGCGCCTGCTGATCCTGACCGCCGCCTTCACCGTGGCCGTCTGGGCCCTCATCATGGCCCCCAGCGCGGCCTCCTTCCACGAGCGCTGGCTGATGGACCGGCTGCAGGCCGCCGAACTGGCCTCGGTCGGGGTCGAGGCCCTGCCCTATAATGCGGTCGACGACGACACGGCCGAACAGCTGCTCCGCATCGGCGGGGTCTCGGCCGTCGCGATCAGCGACCAGGGCGTACTGCGCCAGTTGCTGCGCGCGCCGGTGCTGCCCCGGGCTCCAGACTTCATCGACCTGAGGCGGCCCAGTATCGGCGCCCGGTTGCTCGACCCGGTCCGTACCCTGACGGGCGAGCCCGACCGCTCTATCCGGGTCCGGGCCCGGCCGCGCTATCGTTCGGGAGACTTTATCGACGTGGTGGCGCCCGCCGAGCCGCTGAAGCTGGAGCTCCGCGCCTTCCTGTTGAACGGCCTGCTGGTCTCGGCCCTGATCTCGATCACCGCCGGAGGCCTGCTTTACGCCGGCCTGTCCTATCTGGTGCTACAGCCCCTGCGCCGGGTGACCCGCTCCATCGAAGGCTTCGCCGCCGATCCCGGAACCATCGCCCCGACCCCGTCCGACCGCCATGACGAAATCGGCCGGGTCGAGCGCGAGCTGGCGCGGATGCAGGACGAGGTTCGCCAGTCCCTGCGCGCCCGGTCCCGGCTGGTAGCGCTCGGCGAGGCGGTGGCCAAGATCAATCACGACCTGCGAAACATGCTGACCTCGGCCCAGATGGCCTCGGAGCGACTGGCCGATTCCGCCGATCCCCAGGTGGCCAAGGCCATGCCGCGACTGGAACGGGCCCTCAGCCGCGCCGCCGCCCTGACCCGCAATGTCCTCGACTACGGCAAGTCGGAAGAGCCGCCGCCTGTCCTGACCCCTATTCCGCTGGCGACCGCCGCCGCCAACGCCGCCGAGGACGCCGGGCTCGAGTCCGCCGGCGTACGGCTGGTGCGGGCCATCCCGGCGCGCTTCGTGGTCACCGCTGACAGCGACCAGCTGCACCGCATCCTCGTCAATCTGATGCGCAACGCCCGTCAGGCCATCGAGGCCGACACGACGCGGGGTCCGCGCAGGGGGCGGGGCGTGGTCCGCATCTCCGCCGGGACCGACGGCGAGACCGCAGTGATCCTGATCGCCGATGACGGACCAGGTATTCCGCCACGTCTTTCGGAGCGACTATTCGAACCCTTCGTCAGCGGCAAGGCGTCTGAAGGTACTGGCTTGGGTCTGACCATCTCGCGCGAACTGGCTGCCAATCATGGCGGCGAGTTGCGGCTGATCGAAACGGGCCCGGGCGGCACTACCTTCGAAATCCGGCTGCCGCTCCCGCTCTCTGTTCTGAACCCATAAAGCTAGCCGCCACTCCGTCTCGCTCAAATCGTATCGCGCCATGCCAAGGCTCCTTCCGGAATCCTTGAATCAGCGAGATCACTTCACCGCAAGCTTTATGGGTTCAGAACCCAGGCCCGCCACGCCGTTTTTGCATAGCCCAAGCGCTGCAAGCTTATCTGAAGATTGGATGAAGTCACTGAGTTGTAGCCCGGATGTGGCAAGTTTGCGGGGCCTGACCTAGCGTTGCTATTTTGGGTGCTTATAACTTCCCTCTCCTTCACTCTCGCCTATAAGTCGGTGCATGACCCTCTATCCTATTATCATGTGCGGCGGTGCCGGTACGCGTCTGTGGCCTGCGTCACGTCCTTCACGACCGAAGCAGTTCATCGCGCTGGCCGGAAATCGGTCGCTGTTTCAGGATACTGTGGACCGGGTCCACGACCTGACGGGCGATGACGGAAGGGTTGTGGTGATTGCGGGGATCTCCCACCGCGAGGCGATCGAGACCCAGCTCGCGGAAATCGGCGTCAGCGGGCAGATCCTGCTCGAGCCCGAGGCCCGGGATTCAGCGGCGGCCATGGCGGCGGCCGCCCTGTGGGTGCACCAGCGCGATCCAGACGGAATCATCGTCTTCGTCGCCTCGGATCACTATATCCCGGACGATGCTGCCTTCCGCAGCGCGGTGACCGAAGCCGCTTGTGCAGCGGCCCAGGGGCGGATTGTGACCCTGGGCGTCAAGCCGACCGAAGCCTCCTCCGCCTATGGCTACATCAAACCGGAAGGGCGGGGACTATCGGCCGTGGCCTCCTTCCACGAAAAGCCCGAACCCGAGGCCGCCCGCGCCTTCATCGAAGCCGGCTATCTGTGGAACAGCGGCAATTTCATCGTCTCGGCCACGACCCTGATCGAGGAACTGGTTACCCACGCGCCGACGGTTCTGGCGGCCGCTTCCTCGGCCTTCGCCGAGGAAGCGGCGAGCGCTCCGGTCGTGGTGCTCGGCGAAGGCTTCCGCAGCGCGCCGAAAATCTCCATCGACTATGCGGTCATGGAGCCCACCCAGAGAGCCTCGGTTCTGGAAGTCGATTTCGCCTGGTCCGACCTCGGCGCCTGGGACGCCATCGCGGCCAGCGGCGAGGGCGGGGTAGGCATCCATATCTTCGAGGACGCCGAACGGATTCTGGCGCGGGCGCCTGACGGCAAGCTTGTCGCAGCCTTGGGCGTCAGCGACTTGGCCATTATCGTCGAGGAGGACGCCGTTCTGGTATGCGACTTGGCGCGCTCTCAGGAGGTCAAGCGGCTGGTGGAGCGGATGAAGGTTATCTCGCCGCGTCACCTGGACTTCCGGAAAGACGGGCCAGAGAGCCTGGAGGCCGGTGCACGGCGGTTCGCCGACTGGCTGCGGCTGCGCGCCCTGCCGATTTGGGCGACCCTAGGATTGGGCGCTGACGGCGGCTTCAGCGAAACCCTCACCCTAGACGGACAGGCTCCCGGGGGGAACCGCCGCGCCCGGGTCCAGACCCGTCAGATTTTCGTCTACGCCCAGGCCGGCTCCATGGGCTGGAAGGGCCCTTGGAAACCGATCATCGTCTCCGCCCTAGGGCGTCTGCGAGCCGCTTATCTGCGCCCCGACGGCAAGACGCGCGCCCTGATCGGTGCCGACTGGAGCGTCGTCGACGAGACGGCAATGCTCTACGATCAGGCTTTCGTCCTGTTCGCTCTGGCCGCCGCAAAACAGGCCGGGATAGGGGACTCGGAGCTGGAGGCCGACGCGGTCAAGCTGCGCGAGCAGCTGCTGTCCGAGGCGATGCCCAACGGCGCCATGCGCGAGTTCGACGACCATCCGTTCCAGTCCAACGCCCATATGCACCTGTTCGAGGCTAGCTTGGCCTGGGAGACCCTGAGCGAGGACCCGGCCTGGGCCGCCATGGCCGACCGGATCGCCGGCTTGGCGATGGACGTCTTCATCGACCGCGAAGGCGGCTTTCTGCGCGAATTCTTCAACGCGAACTGGGCACCCGCCGAGGGCAAGGACGGCCAGCTTTTCGAACCGGGCCATCAGTTCGAATGGGCTTGGCTGTTGGCCCGCTATGGCCAGCAGCGCAGCGATGCCCGTGCGACTGCCGCCGCCCGCGCCCTTTATGCCAATGGAACACGGGGCATCGGCCAGCGTCCGCCCGTGGCAATGGACGCCATGAACGACGACATGACCATCCGCAGCCACCGGGCGCGGCTGTGGCCCCAGACCGAATGGCTGAAATCCTCGCTGATCCTCGCCGAACAGAGCGACGACGGTGAGCGTACCGCCTATCTGGAAGACGCCGCGATCGCCCTGCGGGCCCTGTGGCTATATCTGACCGAAAACGGCCTGTGGCGCGACAAGCGGTTCGCGGACGGGACCTTCCTGGATGAGCCGGCTCCGGCGAGCACATTCTATCACATCATCGCCGCCTTCGATCAGCTGAGCCGGACCCATGCGGCGCTCGACCTAGGCGGCGGACAGAAGCTGACGCTGGGTTGATGCGCCCCGCCGGGCCTCAGGATCAGTGGATTTTGGCCTGGCCTTCGCGCCGGTCCTCGGCCCCGCCGTCCCTGCACAGCGCCCCGTCGGCGGCGCGCCACAACGGGGCGCTGTGCAGGCCCGAGTTCTCGAACGCTTTCGGCTGGATGTGGATGACCGTCGAATCCATGCCGTCGAGCAGGACCAGGCTGAACCGCTCGGTGTCCGCGCCGAAGCCGCCACTCTTGACCGCCGGATTGGCATGGCGAAGGCCACTTGGGCCGGAAGGCTAAGACTAAACTCCCGATCAGCCTCTTGGCGATATGAGCTAGGATGGACCAGCTTCCGGCCGGTCCCTCGGCACTGACCAGATTGCACTGCGCGCGTCGAACAGGGCTAGGACGCCCGGGCGAGGATCGGCCTGGCCCATGTAGAGGCATCACGCCCTGCGGGGATGGTGGAGGCAGCAGCCTATCCAAACGCAGGTCGGGGCGGGTCAGCATCCGGGTGTGCAGCCAGTCGAGCGCCGCCACGGCGCCCAAGCGAAGACGACGACCAACTGAGCGGCGCGAGCGACAGCACGCCGCCGGTCGGCATGAGGTAGAGCAGATTGATCAGCGTGCTACACAACAGGACCATGAGCAGATGGGTGCGACAAGCCCGGATGGCCGCTGCCAAGGAGCAGCGCCCGGTATACAGGCAGAAACCGGTTGAACACGAGAACTCCGCTCCTGTTCCTGTTCTAAGCGCACCTTGTATTCTCGGATAGACGCGATATGCGGCGCGATCGAAAGCCATGAGCGGCACTCCGTGCTGATGGTCGGGAGACCGTTGGTGGAGACCGGCCGATGTCGTCAGCTGTTTTCACCTGATCGTCCTGCGGGCGCTCGTCGGCGACGGTTTCGCTAGCGGCTGTGGCGGATTAGAGACGTCCATACCGTGTTTCTTCCAATGCTCCCCCGGGCGCTCAGGCCGTCCTGCCGATCAAGGACGTCGTCTGGTTCTGGCGCGTGGCGCCGCCCATGGGCGCCGGTGCCTGCCTGATTGCACTGAATCATCAGGCTGTTGACGAGGCCTGTGGTGTCTATATTGAAAGTGGTCGTTGTCGGGCCTAGTGGCCGCTCACGACTGGCTGCCCGTCCCGGCCGGCTTCGAGCAGCGTGACGCTACTGCGGCCTCGATCGTCCGGTTTCGGCGGACAGGTGTGGACGCCTTCGTGGCCGGCTCTCGCATAGAGCGCGCGCCCTGCAGTTGAATCTCTGCGTTGGGCTTCGTCTCTCAGGTCAATCCCAGCCGATCGTAGACCCCCTTTACCCGTTCCTGGTAGGCGCTGACCGAGAATTTCGCCGCCTGCGCCGTTCCTATCACGACCAGTCCGTCGCGAAGGCCCTCGTCCTGATCCAGCGCCACGATGCCGGCGCGGATGGCGTCGACGTCGTACGGGTCGACCAGAACAGCCGCGTCGCCCGCGACTTCCGGCAGGGATCCGGCGGTCGAGGTCAGGACGGCCGTGCCCATGGTCATTGCCTCCAGAACTGGAAGACCGAACCCTTCGTACAAGGACGGGAACAGCAGGGCTTTTGCCCCTCGAACCAGGCTGGCCAAAACTCCGGCAGGGAGATATCTTAACTTCAGAAGGCGCTTTCTGGCCGATCCCCCGCCTTGCTGAACCTGATCCAGCAAGGCCACCTCGGGCTGGAACAGCCAGCCATCACCGCCGGCGATGACCAAGGGTGTATCGACGCCCGACGCCAACCAGGCCTCGACGGTCCGACCCAGGTTCTTGCGCGGTTCGATCGTGCCGTAGTGGAGGAAATAGCCTTTCCAATCCAGACCGAAGGCGCTTTCAAGCTCCCGGGCGATATCGGCGTCCGGGCGCTCCATATGGCCCTTCGGAAGATCGATGGCGTGGTAGGTGTTGGTGATCCTGTCCCCCTCGACGCCTAGCATGGCCATGATGTCGTCCTTGGCGGACTCGGACCCTACGATGATGTGGTCCGCGCGGGTGGCGATAGCCCGGCAAACCCTGAGGTACTGGGTCTTGTCGCTCAGCGAGAGATGTGGAAGAATCAGCGGTATTAGATCATGCATCGTATAGATGTTCACCGCCCCCCTACCGTGGAACGGCATGATCGAAGTCCAATGGCATACATCCGGACGTGAAATATCGGCGGACGACTTGAACTTGACTTCGGTCAGTTTCCCCGTCTTCACGAACGATTTGTGGCCCGTGCGATACAGGTCCTGACTGGCCCAGAAAATATCGGCCTTGGGCGGCACAGCGCCGTCCTGTGGCCAGATCACATGCTCACGTCTGACAGGCCAGGCAGGCAGTCCCAAGCGCGCCCGCGCCATCCGGATTTGTTGTTTCCAAGCAGTGGGCCTGCCGCCGTTCGAGGCCGGTCCCACTAGGGCGATCTCGTTCAGAAGGCTCTCGCGCGAGACCGGCGATTGCGGCCCGTACAGGACCTGTGTGTCCATGCCGAGCGCCGACAGGGTGGTTAGCAGGTTCCGGCCATAGGTCGCGATGCCGGAGCCTTCAGCCAGGGAAAGGTCGCGCCCGTCCACGCAGGCGGTAAACTTGGACATACGTGATGCTCTGAACTTCGAAGGGTCGGGGACATTTACCGGCCCCCGGGCGTCTAGCAAGCAAGTGAAGGACGTTTTCCGGTTGTCACCCAGCCGAGCGCCCGCACTATCGGCCCGAACCCGAGAACTTTCCTGCACGCCGAGGCTTTCCAAGCTTCAAGGGTCCGCCCCGGCTCCGGGTGAGCAGCATTTTGATCAACTGCGATTCCGATCCCAGTCGCAGCGCTGTTTCGATTTCATCGGCCCGTGATGTCGCTACGTTCCCGTTCAGAGTCGATCTCAGGCCCCGGCATGCGGTCATCAGTTCCAAAGCTTGCGCAGGTTCGCCGATCCACCGACCGCCGTCAGGTCCACGTCGACCAGACCATCGGAGCGCCACGCCTTGCCCAAGCCTATACCCCTAGCGAGGGGCAGGGGCCAACACTCCTCAGCGCTCAAGGTCTCGGCGACGAATTTTCGCGTCCGCTTACGGGTAGACCGCGCGCCCTGTCCAATCCGGGCCGGAAGGACGTGGGCGCGACAAATCGCGAGGGCAGCGGCCTCGATCTCATCCAATAGCGCATGCACCGCCAGGCGCACGGCGCGGTTCCCCGCGCATTGACCAAGAGCTCTCGACAAATACCGGTGAAGCGGCCGTGCGACCTTCGCGGCTTGCCAGCAGACGTCAGGCCAAACCCAACGGTCCAAGCGTCATGGCCTTAGTTGGTGCTCAGCGTGCTGGTGACTGACACGTCATAGACGACGCGCGTAAACGTCTGGACCAAGGTAAAGAACTTGCTCAGTTCCGCCGAACCTGAACGCGGGACATAGAAGATGTCGCCGGCTTGGATCTCGAAATTGTTGGCGATGAACAGACCTTCCGCCTCTTCGAGATTCAGGCGGTAGACGACCGGCACGCCCCGCACGGTGGCGGGCTGGTTCAGTCCCAGGGTCTGGGCGACCTCAGGGCGTTCGAAGCGGAAGATCAAGACCGACCGGGCGTTGGCGGAATTCGTGTCCAGACCGCCCACCTTGCTGATCGCGCCGGCGAGGCTCAGCGGACCGGCACCCATCTCCACTTGGGTAACCGCACCCAAGGCGCCGAAGGTGCTGAAGTGGCGGGGCATGTAGACTAGATTGATCTGGTCGCCGCGGGCCAGCCGGATGTTCTCGTCGAAGTCGGTGGTCACAACCGACAGGGGGGCGCTGTAGAGCTGGCCGTTGCGGCGAATAGTAACGGTCACGTCTTCCGGTGCACGCGGCACCCCGCCCCGGTCAGCGATCACATCAACGATCCGGTTGGCGTTGGACGTCAGGGGTGCTCGACCGGGCTGGCGAACCTCGCCCAGGACAGTCACGGTGTTGTAGCTGTTCTGCTCCATGGCCACGATGACTTGGGGGTTGCCGACCTTGCCCAGCAGGGCTCGGCGGATGGCCGCTCCGGCTTCCGTCGTGGTCATCCCTGCGACGCGTACCTGTCCGGCGAAAGGAATGGTCACCGTACCGTTCGAGTCGACAGGCACGCCCGGGAGGTTCTGCGAGCTGGACCGCACGGCGGTCGAGTTCGAGCCGCCGCCACCCGAACCGAAGAGGCTGCCGCCGGGATCGAAGATCGAGACGGCCAGCACGTCGCCAGGACCGATCTGGCCGCCGGGCGCGTCCGAGGCGCCGCCGGCGAGACTGCCCAGAAACTGGCGCGGCTGCGACTTGATCCGTTCGCTGGTCGCGAAGTCCAGATCGACGATAACATAGCTGCCGGCCTCGCCAGTCCTGGACGCGCCCTTCTCAACAGCCCTGCCCGTGGGCCCGTCCCGCGGCAGGGTAGAGCACCCACCCAGGATGGCGACGACCAGCAGGACCGACAGGGTTCTCGTCAGGGCGTTGGGCAAGGACATGGTGCGCTGGTTAAAGGTTTTTTGAGACGCGAACCAGTCCCCGATCGATGATTTTTGCCCCTCGCGCGAAGCCGCCGCCGAGCTGCAGCGTCCGGTTTGCCGTAGGCGGCGATGAGGAATAGGGTTCAATACCAACGGCCAAGATCGACTCAACCTCGGTCAGTGCACGCTGCTCGGCGGCCGGCGCAAATGGGGGCCCCGGCGCACGCCATAGGGCCGTCGCACGGCAGTCGGACGACCAAGGCCATTTGTTGGTGAACGAGGCGGGCAAGCCGCGCATCATGCTGCTTCGCCCGGCCAAGCCACTGACATTGTCGCCGTCCACGATCGATCGCGTGAACCGATACCCCTTTGAGGCCGCAGCTCACAGGCTCAGGAACGCCGTCGCCAACGCCTTCTGCCGCCTCAAGGGCTTCCGCGCCGTCGCCACCCGATACGACGAGATCATGAGGACCTATCTCGCCGTACTCTGCATCGTCGTCGCAATAACCCTCTGGATCAAATGAGTCCGAACCTTAGAAAATCTCCGGTCGAGTTGGTGGCGTTATGAGCCGATATCCGAAGGCGTCAGGCCAACGCGCGTGACCATCGGCGTTACGGCATGCTCACGCGAAGGTGACCGTTTCTAGGTGCAGGCTCAAGCGACGCGGATCACCGTTTCCAAGTTCCTCGTCAGGAACCCAGACTTCGGAACTCAGATCGATTCGCATCCTGTCGGCCAGACGTTCGATCGTGATCAAGGTCGCCCCCATGGGGGCCTCACCCGAGAACAGAACTTTGTCGCCATGGCTCAGTCGCGCGGATATCGTCCGTAGCCGGAAGTTTTGAAATACAAGATCGGCGCGCGTGGCCTCACGCGGGAACACTAGATCCAGAGAGCCCTCGCCGCCGAAGATGCCGAACTGCGGATCGCAGCTAAAACCGGTCGCCGTGGTGGACCGGATGAAGTCGGCGCCCGAGCGCGCGCCCAACTGAAGGGGCCGAGCGACCACCGTGAAACCGATCAGGGGGTCGGCGTCCACCACGACCTGGGTGGAGAGACCCGCGCGCAGGAAGCACTCGGTGAGGAAACCCTCCGACCACCCACTCTCGAACCAGCCGAACTTGTGAATGCAGTAGACGGAGAAGGCGTCCAGCCGCAGCCCCCAGTGGGCCCACCAGATGGCGTTGATAGGCTCTCCCGCCAAGACGATCCTTCCAGTCTCGCCGAGAGACCGCGCCAAGCTCTCGATCAAGGTCCAAGGCCGCACGGCGTGGTGCAGACACTCATAGAACAGCACGGCGTCAGCGGCAGCCGGCTGGTAGGAGTCGAACGGCGACTGGACAGCCGAAATGTCCCAGCCCGAGCGCGCCGCTCGCTGGTTCACCAGGCTTACGAAATCGGGATTGATATCGACCGCCCGAACGCTCAGCCCCAGATAGGCGGCCAGTTCCGACGACAGGCCCCAGCCGCACCCCATGTCGATGAGTCGGCCGCCGCGCGGTATCTCCGCCAAGCGCAAGGCCTTGGACAGCCGTTCAATGTGCAAGGCTAAGCCAGATGGCTGCGGGTGGTTGTAGGGGTTCACCGCCGCGACATGCTCGGCGATATTCAGGGCCGTCATCTCGGTTTCGACCTGGTTCAGCTCACGACCGGCTATCTCGCGATAGAGGGCGATCTGCTCGGCGACATAGGCCTCGCTGAACGGATCCAGAGATTGATCGACCTGATATGTAGGCTGATAGTTGAAGTCGGCCCAGTATGCGTCGCAAGCTGGCGACCCGGGCCCCCCGATTTCATCGCTCCGCGAAACGAACGCGCCGAGCGAGGTTGCATCTACCAGCATTCAACACCTTCACGCCAGAAGCGCCCATCTTGCCCCGACGCCGCCACGGCGATCTGGAAACCCAAACCAGATTAGCCGCCCCCCGCACCCCACTACAAGGCGACAGTTCGCGACACCGTCGCCACCGAACTCGCCACATTTCCGGATAGGGGGTCAGCCAGACGTGGTGAAGGAATTGCGCTACGGTTTCAACGTCGCATGTGGCTTGGATATGCGCAACCTCTATGGTAGCTGCAGGCGACGCCAAGGGGAATTATGTCATGCAGGAAGCCATCTGGGTGGCCGGGCATCGTGGGATGGTCGGTAGCGCAATCGTGCGAAATCTCCAGGCGCAGGGCCGTCGCGTCCTGACCGTCGACCGCAAGGATCTAGACCTTCGCAACCAGAAGGCCGTCGAGAACTGGATGCAGCAGCATCAACCGTCTTCGGTCATCTTCGCTGCGGCCAAGGTCGGCGGAATTCTGGCCAACGACAGCCTGCCCGCAGACTTTTTGTACGATAACCTCTGCATACAGACGAATACCATCAACGCCGCCCACTTGGCCGGAGTGAACCGGTTCGTCTTCCTGGGTTCGTCGTGTATCTATCCGAAATTCGCTGAACAACCGATCATGGAAAGCAGTCTGTTGACCGGTCCCTTGGAGCCGACCAACGAGTGGTATGCGATCGCTAAGATCGCCGGAATCAAACTGTGCCAAGCCTATATGAAACAATACGGCCGCCAGTATGTGTCGGTGATGCCGTGCAATTTGTATGGCCCGGGTGACAATTTCGACCTTAAGAGCAGCCACGTCATGCCGGCCCTGATCCGGAAAATCTTGGCTGCCAAGGAACAGGGCCTGCCCAATGTCGAAGTCTGGGGCACAGGCACGCCGCTGCGCGAGTTCCTCCACGTGGACGATATGGCCGCTGGTGCGGTCCACTGCCACGACAACTATTTCGACTTCGAGCACATTAACTGCGGAAGCGAGCAGGAAGTCACCATCCGCGGCTTGGCGGAGACCATCGCCGAAGCAGTCGGCTATGAGGGCGGCATAGTCTTCGACGCCACCAAGCCCGACGGCACGCCTCGTAAGGTGATGGACTCAAGCCGCTTGCGCGCCCAGGGCTGGGAACCCAAGATCGGACTGCTGGACGGAATCCGCACGACGATCGACTGGTTCACAAAGACCTACCCCCAAGGCTGAAACGGATCGGAATGGGCTAGCGTTCCGGCAGCCATTCGTCGCAACGACCGCCGCCTTGGGGGCGGCATCAAGAACCGAAAGAACGCAGAAACGATGACACCCACCGAGATTGCCGCCGATCCGAACACGCAGCGTCTCGGTGCCGGTGTAAGCGACCGTCTGGTCTTTAATGGGATCTACGAGGCCTTACTGGAGCGTGAGGTCGGCGAGGATATTCTCAGCCTTTATCTGCGCACCCTTGATAGCGGCTGGCCGGCGGCCGCGATCATCGCCTCGATCGCAAGCTGCGAGGAGGCCGAGGCCGTCCGTGAGCGAAATCTGCGCGGCAACCCTCCAATCCCGCCATGGGAGCGTCCGACCTTCCTCGACCCGGCAGCGTTCGCTGACCTTGACGTCGCCAACTTCTTCTCCCTGCTGTATGATGCCGTCCTCGAACGAACTGCGTCCGAGACGGAGCTGGGTCACTACCGGACCGAGCTCGAACGGGGTACGCCCCTTCCCCATCTGATCGCCTCGGTTGTGGAGAGCGAGGAAGCGCGAGCGCTCCGGGACCGGCGGGTCCAATCGGAAGCGGCGACATTGGCCGAGGTCGGGCCTGTCGTCGCTCCGGTCGAGCCTGACGCGGTCGAGCCCGAGGTCGTCGGTCAGATCGAACGGCCAGTGATCGTCCGGTCCCACGAGGCCTACAGTATCCGCACGGACGATGTGCTCGCCACGATCGCCCAAGTCTACCGGGCGGCCGGCCGCGAACCACCGGCGCTCGACGAAGCCTTGGGGCGGCTCGAACAGTTCCGCTGCGGCGCCGATCTGTCGGCGGTCGTCGCCGATGTGGCCCACGCCCCCGCCGTCGCTCCCGAGGCAGCATCGGCCGCTGCAGCGACGCTGGAGCCTCGCGATCACGTCGAATACGTGATCCGCATTCTTTACCAGGACATTCTCAAGCGGCCGCCCGCGCCCCAAGAGATCGCCATCTGGTACGACATGTTCCAGAACAGCGGCCTGCTTTCCAACGTCGTGATCGCCATCGCCGAAAGTGGCGAGGCCCAGAACGTCCGGCGCGGCGCCGCCCGCTCTGATGTCTCGCCCGGCGTCCTGGTCCAGATGGCATATGAGATCATTCTGGGGCGCGGAGCCTCGGCGTTCGAGGTCGACCATTTCCGGGACCGCATGGAACGCTCGGGCCTGTCGGTCGAATCCCTCACGGCCAGCTTCTTCCAGGACTCGATGAACCGTCGCCTCGCCGTCGAGGTCCCCAATACAGAAAACGACCCTAGCCAAGCCTATCTTTTCGGCTCCGAAGGCGTGGTCGATGCGGAGGTCTGGGACACCCGGCCCCGGCTCAAGGCCCGCGAGGCAGCCCTCCCCGCCAATCTGTTCCGCATGAAGCGGACCAAGGCCCCGGTCGTCAGCATCATCACCAGCCTCTATCGCGGCGGCGACTATATCGAGTCCTTCCTCGAAAACATCACGGGCCAGACGATCTTCAAGGATCACTGCGAACTTATCATCATCGACGCCAACTCGCCCGAGAACGAGCGCCAGGTGATCGAAAGCTACGTCGAACGGTTCCCCAACATAGTTTATCGCCGGTTCGAAAGCCGAATCGGCATCTATGAGGCTTGGAACATCGGCTGCGCCCTAGCCAAGGGCCGTTTCCTGACCAACGCCAACCTGGACGACTGTCGCCGAGCGGACTCGCTGGAACTTCAGGCCTCGGTGCTAGATTCCCTGCCATTCGTCGACGTGACCTACCAAGACGTTCTCTATTCCTTCCAGCCCAACATCGGCTTCGAGGAGATCGAGGCGCACGGCCTGCGAGCCAAACTGCCGATAGTCAGCCACTACAATCTGATGGAGTTCAACAGCCCGCATAACGGGCCGATGTGGCGAAAAACCCTTCACTCCGAAGTCGGGGTTTTTAACGAGAGCTACAAATCGGCGGCAGATTTCGATTTCTGGCTGCGCTGCCTGATCAAGGGCAAGACCTTCTACAAGCTCAACGAACCCCATGTGGCCTATTACGTGAACCCCCAAGGTCTTTCGACCCGAGCTGATACCCGTGGTGTTGTCGAGGCCAATGCCATTTCGCGCAACCTCTATCGCCAGATTGTGTCTCCCCTTCTGACCTTGAGCGACGCCGACTTTTTGGAGAAGGTGGGGCGGGTTCCCGCCGAGGTCGCTAAAAGCCACAGACGTTATGACATCCTGCAGGCGGCGTTGTGCGCGCACGGTGCCGGCCAGATGGGAGCCGCAGCATGAAGCTTCTGATAGATGGCGTCTTCTTCCAGCTGGCCAGTTCCGGCATCGCGCGGGTGTGGCAATCGATCCTTCCCCTGTTGATTGCCGACAGCCGGCTGGAGGTCCTGATCCTCGACCGGGGCGGGATTCCGGACATCCCGGGCCTGAAGCGGATTCCCTTCCCCGCCTACAAGGACCACTACACGGCCGACGACAGCATCCTGATCCAGAAAGTGTGCGACTTCTACGAGGTCGATGTCTTCACCTCCACTTACTACACAACGCCGCTGACCACCCCGATGTTCCTGATGGTCTACGACATGATCCCGGAGCTGTTCGACTTCGATCTGTCGCATCGTCACTGGCAGGAGAAGGCCACCGCCATCTCCTACGCCCGATCAACGATTTCGATTTCGGACAATACGCGCACGGACCTGATCCGGCTCTATCCGCACACGGCCAACAATGCCGAGATGGCCCTGCTCGGCTACGACACGGCCGTGTTCAAGCCGGCGACCGACGCGGCGGTCGAGGCCCTGCGCGACGCCGTCGGTTTCGACCGCCCCTATGTAGTGATGGTCGGATCGCGCGAGCAGCACTTGGGCTATAAGAACACCAAGCTGTTTTTCGAGGCCGTCGCCGCGACTAAGCGCAACGACTTCGACATTCTGTGCATCGGAGGTGAGCCAGATATCAATCCGGCCAGCCTTGCCCTGTTGCCCCCTGGAATGAAGATCCAGCGGATCGTCGCCACCAATGAGGAGCTGGCCGCAGCCTATACCGGCGCCCTGGCGTTGGTCTATCCGTCGCTCTATGAAGGTTTCGGGCTGCCGGTGCTGGAGGCCATGGCCTGCGGTTGCCCGGTCATCACTACCAAACGCGGATCTCTCGGCGAGGTGGCGGGCGACGCCTGCATTACCGTGGAAGGCTCCTCGACGCCCGAGATGGTGGCCGCCCTGGGCTCGGTGCAGGTCGAGGCCAAGCGCGCCGCGCTTCGGCGCAAGGGGCTGGATCGGGCCGCCACCTTCTCTTGGAACGACATGGCCCAGGCCGTATACAAGGCGACCGAAACGCTGCACCAAACCGGCAAGACCGACGCATATGCGGCCTTCGCCCAACGCTGGGCTGAGTTGCGCACCATGCAGGCAGAGGTCGACGTGGACCGTTGGGGTTGAGCCCCGGATGACGACCCCCGCAGTGAAGGCGGAAGTCGTTCGCGACGTCGAGATTGTGGGGGGCTGGGTCAAGGTGCGGCGCACCGAGGTTCGCATGCCAGACGGTGCCGTGGTCGAACGCCATATCGAGGATCACGGCCCGGGGGTCGCCGTCTTGCCCTACGACCCCGTGCGCAAGTTGGCCATGGTCATCTCCCAACCCCGCGTTCCGGTGCTCTTGGCAGGCGGCGGTGACATCATCGAGACCATCGCCGGCCGGCTGGATGGCAGCGATCCGGCCGAGCGCATCCTGCAGGAGGCGATGGAGGAGGGCGGCGTCCGGCTGACCACGCTGGAACTGGTGGTCCATGCCTGGACCATACCGTCGATCTCCACCGAGCGGCTACACCTCTATCTGGCCCCCTATGGGGCGGCCGACCGGTCCGGCACCGGCGGAGGCGCGACCGAGGAGCACGAGAACATCACCGTGCGGGAGCTCAGCCTGGCCGACCTGGCCGCCGCAGCGGCCTCGGGCGCCTTGCCGGACGCCAAGACCCTGATCCTGGTCCAGGCGCTGCAAATCAGAAGGCCCGACCTGTTCGTCTGATCCCCGGGGAGGCCTGCACTCAGGCCATAGCCTCCACCGCCGCCCGATCCGCGGCCCAATTAGCCATGTGCATCCGCAGCAGATGGCGGAAGTAGTGTTCCGCGCCTTCGTCGGGCTGCGCCTGATAGGTCAGACCCAGTTCCCGGTGCGCATAGCGATCAACCGGAATTCGACCCGGCAGCCCGGTGATGTTGGGGTCGAAATCGGCGGCTTCAAGCATTCTGGGCGCGTCCCAAAGCCGTGGGGCGACCTGATTGATGATCTCCACGATCACCGGGGTGGTCGGATGGTTCTGGGTCAGGAAGAGTTCATGGCTGCGGAAATTATCCAAGATGAAACGCGCCAGGCGGACGTCGGTCTCGGCCTCGCGGCTCGCCAGAATGCCCACCGTGTTTTCGACGCGCTCGGCAAAACGGAAGTCGAGCCGGTCCTCGTCATAGGCGGCGAAGACATCTTCCTCTCCGGCCCCAGCTGCCAGAAGGGGGTCGATAACGGAGCCGTTCAGCACCCGCCCCCCCTCTTCCAGCATCGGCCAGAGGCCGTCGTTGTAGACATAGGGGAAGGAAATCAACTGACAGTCCGGACGCAGGGCACCAATCAAATTGTCGGCGTCCGACGAGGTCGACAGGAAGCCGTGCTGTTCGCCGATCGGCTGATAGATGAAGACGTCCGCCTTCCTGATGTCGGCCAAGAAGGTGTCCACAGGAATCTCGCCCGACAACGCCAGCCAGTTCTCGACATGGCGGATCGACAGACCACCCATCAACATCGGCAAGAAGGTCTTGAAGGCCTGCCCTTGGCAATTCGCGTAAACGAAGATTTTCATGGTGCCGTCAGATTGGATGGAAGGGGTTTGTCCTCTATGGACGAGAGGGTATTGTAAACGCCCCCGCAAGCAAGGCCTCTGTCCCCATGAAGCGTTTTGGCACCCACGGAATCCTGATCCGCACCTATGAGAAGGATGCCGCCCGACTGGGTTTCTGCCTCGCCTCAATCGCCCGCTTCTGCTCCGGCTTCGACGACGTCGTTGTCGTCTGTCAGGAAAAGGCGGCTGACATCATCCGCCCCGTGGTGAACGCATCCTCCATAGGCAGGCTGAAGATCTGCCCTACCTACGAGAACGACTATATCGGCCAACAGATCACCAAGCTGCGGGCCACGGACTACATGGACACCGACTACGTCTTCCACGTGGATAGCGACTGCGTATTCTTCGAACATTTCGAACCGCAATACTATTTCTTCGAAGACAAGCCCGTTATGTATTACAAGGACTACGACTGGTTCTACCGCCAAAAGCATCTGAACCCGTGGCAATTCATCACGTCTCGCCTGATGAAACGTCAGGTTGACTACGAATTCATGGCCTTGTTTCCGCTGATCTACCCAAAGGAGTTTTACCAGGATTTGGAAAACTGGTTTGTGGCCACCAATGGCTATACCTACGAAGAACTCGAGTCCAATTTGATCATCCCCAACCAAGTTTCGGAATTCAACCTGATGGGCGCCTTCAGTTATTACGAGGCCCACGAAAAATACCATACTTTCCTCGACTGGGGTGAGAACCCGATCAAACATTACCTCAAACAATACTGCACAGACGCCTGGGTCGATCGCGAGATCAGCGAGGCTGAGTATGAGGAAATTCGCAAAACGATCGGCCAGTAGACGTCAGCGGCCTTGCCGCGAATCGCTACCGGGATCTGCGCACCGACCGCCATCGCGCCAGACATCGCGTGCGGGTGCCTTGCGCGGTATCGGCTACGCTCGATAAACTTGGCCTCAAGTCGACGTCAGAGGCCCCGTCGCGATCCCGAGTCCAGCTGGAAGGGCATTTCCATGACCAAGGCCGTTCGATCCCCGCCGACCAAGGCGCCGGCCCCGAAGCCCGTCAAGACAGCGCCAAAAGCCTTGGCCAAGGGCGCGGCCGGAACCTCCGCGAAGGGGGCGCCGGTACCGCGCCGGAGTGCCTCCGGACCGTCGCCCGTCTTCCTCCATTCGGGATTTCGGACCTCCAGCACCTGGCTATGGAAGCATTTTCGCGAGCACCCCGCCTTCCGCGCCTACTATGAGATCTTCCACGAGGCACTGGGCGGCCTCCGCATGGACGCCGCCCGCAGCGTCCAGAGCGATCAATGGCGGTCGCGCCATCCATCCAGCGCGCCCTATTTTCTCGAGTTCATTCCGCTTATGGATCCGGCTGGCGGAATTCGCGGCTTCAACGACGAGCCCGCGCTGGCGGCCGGGTTCTTTCCCGACGGCGGCCTCGACGGGGACCTGCCCTCCGGCGAGGTGAAATACGTCGCGAGTTTGATCGCCAACGCCCAGAACGCGGGCCGCATCCCCGTCCTCACCTGCACCCGAACCTTGGGGCGCGCCGGCGCCTTGAAGCGCCGGTTTGGCGGGACCCACGTGCTGATTCACCGCAATCTGTTCCACCAGTGGAACTCGTTCTCAGGCCAGCACCGGACCGGCAATCTCTATTTCCTGGAATATCTGTTCCTTGTCATCGCGAGATCCCGCGACGACGCGTTCATGGACCTGCTCAAGACATTCGCGCCTGCGGACATCGGGACCGATTTCCAGATGGCGATCGAAAGTCGCTACGACGACGCCTTCGCCATCTTCGTCGCTTGGCACGTCTATATGACCCTGCACGCGTCGCGGTCGGCCGACATCGTCATTGATGTGACGCGGCTTGCTGCCGACGACGCCTATCGCCTAGCGACCGAAGCCCGTATTCACGGGGCGACAGGTCGGACGCTCGACCTGAGCGACGCAACCACTCATGTCGATGCGCCTTGGCGGCCGATCCAAAATCCTGAAACGACGAAATTGACCGTCCGCCTTCTAGTCGACAGCGCCTATGCTGCCCTCGGCGCGACCGTGGCCGAACAGGCGTTCGGCGAGCAAATGGTCGCCTCGGCCTGGGCCGAGCATCGGGCCCATGCTACCTATACCCAAGCCTATTTCGAGGCTGCGGATGCCGCGCCGCGCCGACTGGCCCAGCGCCCTCCGTCCGGAGCGCTCAGCTATTCCGCGACCACGGTGGCGTTCGAGCTCGAGGCTCAGCCGCCGCAGGAAGAAATCGAAGCCCTGCGGTCGGATCTGGAGTACGCGCGCGAGGCCTTGGTCACGCAGGAGGCCAGGTTCGCCGAGGCGGAAGAGCGGCGCACAGCCCTCAACCGCGCCAATGTAGCGGAGGAACGGGACGCCCTCCTCGCTGAAACAGGGGCGGAGATCGACCGCCTGACGACCGCGCTCGAGGCCGCGCAATCCGCGAGCGATCAAGCGGCCGCTTCGGTCGCAGCCCTGCGCGAGACCCACGAAGTCCGCATCGCCGAGCAGGCAGCCGAACTGGCCGACATCAGGATCGCCCTCGAACTCCAAGCCACGGCCCACGCCGCAGCCTTGGCCGCGCGAACGGCTGAACTGGAGCAGTTGCGGATAGGGTTTGAAAGCACCGAGGCGGCGACCGCGGAGCTGCGTCTCGCTCATACCTCGGTGACCGAGCAATGGGTCGAGGCGAACGGCCGGGTCGAGGGCCTGATCGACGAACTAACTGCGACCCGGGCCATGCTGGACGCACATCAAGAGAATAGCGAGCGGGAAGCCTCGCGTGTGCGCGCCACCGTGTACAACGCATTGGCTGACGCCGAATACGAAAAGGAGCTCCGCTTGGCAGCCGTGGCCCGCGAGGCCGAACTGGCTGAAGCCCTGTCGACCGCCCAGGCCGAAACAGCCGCCGCCCGGGACGAGGCCAGGGCGGCACAGGCCGAGATGGCCAAAGCCCTGTCGACCGCCCAGGCCGAAACAGCCGCTGCCCGGGACGAGGCCAGGGCGGCACAGGCCAAACTGGCCGAGGCCCTGTCGACCGCCCAGGCCGAAACAGCCGCCGCCCGGGACGAGGCCAGGGCGGCACAGGCCGAGATGGCCAAAGCCCTGTCGACGGCCCAGGCCGAAACAGCCGCTGCCCGGGACGAGGCCAGGGCGGCACAGGCCGAGATGGCCAAAGCCCTGTCGACGGCCCAGGCCGAAACAGCCGCTGCCCGGGACGAGGCCAGGGCGGCACAGGCCAAACTGGCCGAGGCCCTGTCGACCGCCCAGGCCGAAACAGCCGCCGCCCGGGACGAGGCCAGGGCGGCACAGGCCGAAATGGCCAAAGCCCTGTCAACCACCCAGGCCGAGACGACCGCCGTCCGGGACGAGGCGAGGGCGGCAAAGGCCGAGATGGCCAAAGCCCTGTCGACCGCCCAGGCCGAAACAGCCGCCGCCCGGGACGAGGCCAGGGCGGCACAGGCCGAGATGGCCGAGGCCCTGTCGACCGCCCAGGCCGAAACAGCCGCTGCCCGGGACGAGGCCAGGGCGGCACAGGCCGAAATGGCCAAAGCCCTGTCAATCGCCCAGGCCGAGACGACCGCCGTCCGGGACGAGGCCAGGGCGGCACAGGCCAAACTGGCCGAGGCCCTGTCGACCGCCCAGGCCGAAACAGCCGCCGCCCGGGACGAGGCCAAAGCGGCACAGGCGGAGACGACCGCCGTCCGGGACGAGGCCAGGACGACGCTGAGAGCCCTCAAGGTCCAGGTCGACGCCAATTCGAGGATGGAGCGCGACCGCGCCCGGATCATGTTCGCCTTCGACGCGGCACGTGTCCGCGAAAACGAACTCGAGGCCGAGGCTGCCCGGATGGCGGCGCGCAACGCCGAACTCGTGAGCGAGCTCGAGGGCGCAAGGTTAACCCTAGACTATGAGCGGATCGCCCGCGAGACGGCCTCGGCCGAAACAGTCGAGGCGCGACGCGCCCTCGCCTATCTGGAGATCGCCCACGGGGCCGTTCAGGGCGATCTGGAGCGCGCCAGGACCACAGAGGAAGGAACGACCGTCGAACTCTCCGCGGCCCGCGCCGAGACAGCTCGGCGAGGAGAACAGGCGCAGAACCTGGCCCGCGATCTTGCGGCTGCATCCCAAGATCTGGACCGCCTGCGCCAAACCCAGGAAGAGACCGCCACTGCGCGGGACGACCTTCAGATTCGCATGGACGGGGCGGTGCGGGAAAATACGCGGCTGGCGCGCCTCGCAGAGACCCGCTCGGAAGAGCTGGATGTTGCGACCCGCGCCCTGATGGACAGCGAGGAAAGCCTCGCAGCCGCCCTAAGGCAGCTCACGGGATCGGCGGTGCGCGAGGCCGGACTGGACGCGGCCCTGGTGCAGGCCGAAAGCCAGCGCGACACCGCAGTCGCCAAACGGGACGACTTCGAACAGAGCCTCGTGGATCGTGAGGCCGAACTGGCCTCCATCAAGGAAGGTGTCACTTGGCGCGCGGCGTCGACCCTCAGGCGGCTGGGCGTCGGCTAGGGTCCAATGCACGTGCGCACCGTCCTGAAGACACCACTCGATATGTTCGCGCCCGAGGCGGCCAACCCTGCCGCTAGGAAATGCTGGATGTGGTTTTGGATTGCTGCTAGTTCCTGCCGGAAAGCTGAAAGGCCGCGTAGCGAATTCCGGTTTTTCGAGAATTATCACCAACATAAGCGCCTGAGGCGGACAGTTTCGCACGAGCGGTTCAACTTTGGTCGCCAATGTTTCCTGACCCGGAATCATCGGTGCGATGGCATAGGGATCGCAGTCTGGCCGACACGGGAAGGGCAGAGCTTAAGCTTATGGTACTGAAGACAATTTCCAAGCACTTTCGCATCATCGGCGCACTGATGATGCGGGAAACCAGCACGCGCTTCGGCCGTGAGGGGCTCGGCTTCGCGTGGCTTGTGCTGGAGCCGCTGTCCTTCTGTTTCGGCGTCATCCTGCTGTGGACGGCGACCAAGCCTGAATACGAGCACGGAATCCGCGTCTCGGCCTTCACCATGACTGGCTATATGTGCGTGTTGTTGCTGCGCCACCAGGTCACCTACACGGTCAGCGCCATACCGGCGAACATGGGCCTATTGCACCATCGGCTGATTACACCCGTTCACATCATCCTGGCCCGCAACCTGCTCGAGCTCGGCGGCGCAACCATCGCCTTCCTCGTCGTTTACACCGTGCTCTTGTGTCTGGGTCAGGTGTCCCTTCCGCATGACTACATCCTGCTATACTCCGGCTGGATCCTGCTGGCTTGGATCGGCATGGGGACAGGCTTGGTCCTTGCCGGCGCGGCAATGCGATTCGAGGTGATGGAGCGACTGATCACCTTGCTCATGTATGTTCTGGTTCCGCTTTCCGGCGCCTTCTTCATGATCGCCTGGGTGCCCGCGCACGTCGCCGAGATCTATCTCTACATGCCGTTCCCCCACCCCATCGAAATGCTTCGCGCCGGCGTGTTCGGAGAGTTCGTGCCGACGACCTATCACACCTATTACGCCTTCATGTTCGGGGCCGCGCTGAACTTCGTCGGCTTCATCCTTATCGCTATCTCGCGAGACCGCCTCGATGTGGAATAGCCCAACCCAACGCCCGCTTGGCGGCGCACCAGACAGATACACGTCATGAGCGATCCAAAGCTGAACTACATCGGGCCCGTTCCCGAGGCCCTCACCTACCAGCGGACGGCCAAGCCGTTCTGGCGCAAGGTGCCGCTCGCATTCGTGATAGTCGTGATCGTGCCCAGCCTTCTCGCGGCCCTGTATTTCTTCCTGATCGCCTCGGATCGTTATGTATCGGAGGCGCGGTTCATCGTGCGGATGCCGCAGCAGACCCAGCCCTCCAGCCTGGGCGTCGCGCTCCAGGGCGTGGGCCTGTCCACGGGCTCGTCGGACGCCTTCGCGGTGCACGAATATGTCGACAGCCGCGACGGCCTCCGTGATCTGTCGCGGCGGGTCGACGTCAGGGCCATCCTGGAGGGAAGAGGTGCCGACATCTTCTCGCGCTATCCCGCACCTTGGCAGACCCCAACCGAAGAAGACACCTTCCACGCCTATCAGAAGCGGATCGTGGTGGGATACGATTCCACGACGGGCATCAGCACCCTGCGAACCGAAGCTTTCAGTCCCCAAGACGCACGGGCCATGGCCGAAGGCCTGCTCGAGGGCGGCGAAGAGTTGATCAACCGGATGAACGCGCGGGCCTCCACCGACGCCGTCGCCAATGCCTTGGCGGCCGTAGAACAGGCCCGCACCAAGCTGACCAAGGCGCAGAATGAAATCACCGAATTCCGCAACCAAGAGAAGTTCATCGACCCGGCCCGCACGGCAACCGAAAGCGGCGCACTGATCGGCGGCCTGCTGGAAACCGTTGCCGGTCTGCGGGCCGAACGGGCCCAGATCGCCAACCAGGCACCGCAGAGTCCGCAACTGCCGGGCATCGACGGCCGGATCGCCGCCTATGAAAACCAGATCGCTGCGGAACGAACCAAGATCGTCGGCGATTCCGGGTCGTTGGCTCCCAAGATTGCGGACTATGAGAACTTGGTTCTGGCCCGTGATTTCGCCGACCGCGAACTGGCTCAGGCCACCGCGGCCGCCCTCGCGGCCCAGCAGGACGCCAGCCGGCAGAGACTGTATCTCGACCGGGTCGTAAATCCGGATCTAGCCGACAAGTCGACCCAACCACGTCGCCTGATGAGCTTCCTGACCGTCCTTTTCACCACCCTGATGCTCTATGGCGTGGGCTGGCTGATCTGGGCCGGGATCAAGGAGCATCAGCAGACGTGAAGGACTTGGTCCCCGACAACATCGGCCTGCGCGTCCAAGGGGTCGGCAAGACCTATCCGACGGGTCACAGCGCCGTGTTCCGCGATCTCAGCTTCGATCTTCCGCGCGATGGCCGGTTGGCGATTCTCGGTCGAAACGGCCAGGGCAAGTCCACGCTGATCAAGATTCTCGGCGGCGTGCTCGCCCCTTCCGGCGGGCGGATCGACTGGACGATGACGGCGTCTTGGCCCATCGGCCTGGGCGGTGGGTTCCAGGGCAGCTTGACCGGCATCGACAACATGCGATTCTTGGCGCGGCTCTACAACCGCAACTACCGGGAGATCTATGAGCGAGTCGAAGACTTCGCCGAACTGGGGGCTTCACTCAAACTGCCGGTCAAACACTATTCGTCGGGCATGCGGGCACGGCTGGCCTTCGGCCTGTCGCTAGCAATCGAGTTCGACTGCTATCTAATCGACGAACTGGTGGCGGTTGGCGACGCCCGCTTCCAGGAAAAATGCCAGCGCGAACTGTTCCAGCACCGGGCCGGCCGCGCCTTCATGATGGCGTCTCACGACACCAATCTGATTGCCCAGCACTGCTCCCGCGCCCTCATCATCGAGAGCGGCAAGGCCAAAATGTTCGATGACATCGAGGAGGCCGTCGACATCTATACTTGGCTGCGTGCCGCATGAGCACGCATCGCCTCTGCTTGGTGCACCTGCCCTCTTCCCAAGGGAGCGCATGGCGCGATGCTGTCAACGCCGCTGCGGCTGCGGCCAACTGGCGTATCGTCGAATTCGGTCCGGACCAGACCCCGCCGGACGACGCGCAGAACACCCTGATCAATGTTTCCGAGGCCCGTCTCGGCGACGTATGCACGCCTTCGCAGCGGATGATCATCGCCGATGATCCGGACCGGGCGAGCCAAGCCTTCGAGGCCCTGCACGCCTTGGACCGGGATACGGCGACGCGGATCGTCGCGGCACAGTACGCCCGGGCGTCGGAAATGGCCGCTGCGGGCTGGCCCGTCGCCGACGGTCGCCTGCGGAACCTGGACCTTCCGGGATTGGGGATGATAACCCGCGAAGGCCCGCCGCCGGTTCGCGGGGCCGAAGGGCCTCTGGCCTTCTATCGCACTGTGCCCCCGACACCGGGCGTTTCGGTGAGCTGGCCGGCGGACATCATCCTGAGCAGCGAGTCGAGCGCTCCGGGGCGGTCCCTGTCGGACCTCACCGGCCGTCGCCGCCTGTTGCGATACGGCCCCTTTCTGGAACTCAGCCCCGGTCGCTGGACCGTGGATGTGGATTTCGCCCTGAGAATTGATCGCGCCAAGGTCGAGCTCAGGTTCGAATGGGGCACCCAGCATGACGTCGACGTTTCAACCCATCTGCTCACCACTTCCGGGCTCTATGCCCTGACCCTATCGAAGGTCTGGACCGAACCCGCCGTCGTCGAACTGCGCATCTGGCTGGATCGGTCGGCGTTCGATGGAGAGCTCGAGCTCACCGGATGCCGCGTCAGCTTCTCCCCGCTGGACCTCGAGCCGCCGGCGGCGCTGTCGGAGCCCGACGCCGCCGCCTGAGGCCTTGCTCACTCCAAGGGGAGGCCGCCGGCGTGGGCGTCTGTGTCCGGCGCTGCAGGCGGGTTGGCCAGACTACGGATGCGCCCGGCGATCCGCTCCCCGAATCGTTCGCGGGTGAAACCCTCCACATAGGTCGAGGCCGCCAGGTCGAAAGCCTCGACCGACATTGACCCACGACCCAGCGCCAGCTGTCGCTCGCCCTCAGTGCCGATGACGTCAATCACGCCTTTCAAAGCTCCCGCCAAGGCTTCGGGCGTGTCTTCCGGCGCCAGGGCGCCAAGCCCGTCTGCGATATAACGCAGGTTGCTGATCGCATAGCTGACGGGCACGCAGCCGGCGGCCAACCCCTCGATCACCGGGACGCAAAAGCCTTCGTGGCGCGAGCCGGTGACCATCACATGGGCGCGGTGGTACGCGGCGGCCATTTCGGTGTCGGACACGGCGCCGACGAAGTCGACACTGTTGCCCATGTCCAGATCGCCCAGAAGGGCGTGAAGACCTTCGACATAGTCGGGGTCGGAGAAGCGCAGATTGCCAATCAGCCGCAGCACGAAAGGCGTCGTCGAAATCCTCCGTAGCCGGTCCGCCGCCTGGATCAGCTCGTGTACCCCCTTGGACTGGAAGAACCGCCCGACATAGAGCAGCTCCACAGGCGCGCGGGGCTTGTCCGCAAGACGCGCCCGGGCCGGGAAGTCGACCCCGAGCGGGACCACCGAGACCCGAGATCCGCCCTGGCTGTTGCGCGCCAATTCCTCGGCATTCTCACGACTGTCCGCCCAGAGGGCGTCTGCCCCGATGAAGGCCTGAATCTGGACGAAGGACTTCTCGATCACCGGCCAGTGCTTCTCGGGCATCAGCCGCTTGGGCGTGACGTTGTGGAACCGCACGACCTGTTTGCCATGGCCGTTGCCCAGCAGCACCGCATCGAAGAACGGATGGTAGACGGCGAAAACGTAGACGATAACGTCGGCGCGCAGGAAGTCAGGGTCAAGAAGTAGGTCGGCCAAGCTCTCGACCTTGCGTCCCTTCACTTCTTCATAATCGTTCTCTGTCCAGAGGCCCGTGACCCTCATGTCCGGACGGGCCGCGAGCTGGACATAGGTCTCGCGCGCCGCCGCGCCGACCGCGTCACCCCGAAAGAACCACGGGCAGACGACAACGACCTGGAGGCGTCGATCCGCCGCGCCCATCCCTTCAGGACTTCGCCGCAGGTCGGCGGCCCTGGAGCGTGAAGCCCAGGCTCGCCTTGCCGCGATTGATCCGGATCTCGCGAAGCCCGGCCGCGGTGGCGGCGGCCTTGAGTGCTTCCACGGAAGGGCCGGCAGGGGACACTAGAGGCGGGGCAGCCGCCAACCGGGCGCGAGCATCGTCGAATGTCAGACTGCCGTCGGAAAGGGCGCCGACCATTTCCAGCATGTCGAAGCGGTGAAGCATGAGCCGTCCGCCGGCTTCCAACAGGCCGAACCATTGCCCCATCAGCGCCCTTGTCTCGACGTCGTCGGCACCGAGAGCATAGCCGGGCTCTATGAGAATCTCCCTAGCCCTTCCCTGCCCGAAGGGCAGCCCGGCGTTAGGGGACACAACATCGACGCCCGGCGCGGGGGCGCGAGCGACGACGATCGACCCGGGTTTCGGCGCATCCCCGGCGATGAACTGCAACGTGAGTTCACCGGCCAGGGCTTCGGCGACAGCGCCCATCGACAGGATTCGAGCTCCGCCCTCGTTAGGGCCGGCAGACACGGGCGGATCCAGACGGGCCTTGAGGTCGAGCAGGCTCAGATCGAGCCGTGCCGTCAACCGGTCCAAATCCTCGCGCAGGCAGTCGATGCGCGCATGGACGCGGTCCGCGCCACGCGCCTCGGCGAGGGCCAGGGTGACACTGTTAAGAAGGCCCGGCAAATGCTGGTTCCAACCGGCCTGCAGCCGCTCTACCCGACCTTCCAGGGAAGTCAGGCGAGCGTGATCGATATGGGACGGGGTAGGAGCCGCCGGTCGGCCGGCCAGCAGGGCTTTGGCGACCTCCCGCTCCTGACGCTTCAGCCGCCAAGGTCGGGTCATCCTGGCGAAGCCCTTCATGGAGAAATCTTCGCGCAGTGGACGGGTGACGCGAGCGAATCGCCGTTTCATGCTTTCGGCCACAACAATCCACCCGTTCCGCCTGCCGGATCGGCAGCATCCGGCACCTCGTTGCTAGACGATGCCGTCCGCAGAGGTCAATGCGCCTCCAGACTCTGGAACGGTTCCGGGGTGACAGCTTCAGGATGAGTCCGCCGCACGGCCGCACTTGACCATTCAGCCCGGGTTCCGCAGGACAGGTTCGCCGTCGAGACGGCTTCGGAGACGGCCGACGTGCAGCCTATCGTTCCTGAGATTCAGAAAGCCCTTTCAGGTGACGTGCTGTGGGCGGGATCGCTGCCACCGCGCGCTGACATGGTCGACGGCAGCGCCTTGTTCGATCCGCGCGGAGATTTCCGCCTGCCGCCGTACTCGCATCAGGCCTTCGATGTCGCTTATCTTGTCGAGCGGGATCTGGGCCAGGTCAAGCAATGGCCCCTAGTCCTCGACGAGGCATTGCGCGCTCTCCGACCTGGGGGGATTCTGGTTGTACGGGCCGATCAGTCTGCTTTCCTCAGCGTGTTCCAGTTTGCCAACTTCATCGAACGCTGGACGGGCGGCGCCTACGAACTCGTCGACCAGACGCTGTCCGACATGCAATTCGTCATCAGCCTGCGACTAGGTCACGCAGCGCCCCGCTTGGCGTCCGCCGCCGACTTCTCGTTCGCGATCATTACGGACGGACGACGGCCCCAAGCAGTCAAGACCTTTGTCCGCAGCGTCCTGAGGGCCGATCATCACGGGGGAACGTCGAGCGAGATCCTGGTCTGTGGCCCGGACTCCATCCTGACCGACCTAGGACCGCTGGCCAAACGTATCGTCCATGTTCCCCAGTCCGACCGCTTCGCCCGCGCCGGCTGGATCACCCAAAAGAAGAACGCCTTGGTGGCGCGCGCAACGCGCGAAAACGTCCTGATAGCCCACGACCGCTATTCGGTCCCCGACGACTTCCTGTTGCGCATGGCTGATTTTGGCGGCGACTTCGGTGTTGTCGTGCCGCATCAGGTGACCACCGAGGGTTTCAGCTTGCCCGACTGGGTCATGCTGTCCGACGATTTGAACTGGACCACACCCGGCTGGATGGAGTTCGGAGACTATCACCCCTTCGCCTATGTCAACGGCGGGGTGATCATCGCCAAGACCCGCCTTCTGGCCGCGGTCCGCTGGAGCGAACTGCTACTCTGGGGCCAGGCGGAGGACGTCGATCTGTCACGACGTCTGGACCAGGCCGGGATCGTGGCGCGTCCCTGCCGGTGGGTGCGACTCGCCAGCGAGCCGCCACGCAAGGGCTTCATCGAAGGTTTCGAACGTCTGCCTTGGCTGGAAGACGCCTATGCTCAGACCGAGGGTCACGACTGGGGTGGCGAGACCCCCGTCGGCCCCATGGGCCTGGCCTTAGCCGAGCCGCGACGAAAGTTGGCAGGAAACGCATCTATCGAGATGGAGGCCGAACTCGACCTGACCGGGGGGACTCCGCCCTCGGCCTTCATCGCCCGAGGCTTGATCCTGCCCCGGGAGTGGCGCCCGGCCGGTCCCGGCCTCAGGTGGTCGGGCGCGGAAATGCCGGTCTTCAGCTTCCGCCTGCCGGTGCTGGAGGACGACGTCTCCCTGCGGATCGGCTTCGCCACGGCCAGCGATCTGGCCGGGATTCTCGGCCTGCGCGTCAATGCAGTCGACCGCCCGTTCGAGGTTCTCAACGACCGGACGCTCCAAGTCCGCCTGCCCCATCTCGACGCCACCGACAGCCACCTGTTCCACGTTTGGCTGGTGCGCGCGCCTGCCGCCCCCGACGCCCCATCAGACGGGTCGACCCCGGCGTCGGCCCGGCCGCGCTCCCCTCTGACCCTGGCGTCTATGCGGGTCAGTCGTCGGCACGACGATTTCGCCTATCGCCCCGGAAAACAGATTGCCTTCGCCTCGGACGGCAACGGCAAGCTGGTCATGGGGCGCGGCTGGCAGACGCAGGAGAGCTGGGGCGTCTGGGCCGCCGACCGTTCGGCTGAATTGATCTTCCATCTGGCCGAACCACCCCGGCGACGCCTCAGGATGATGGCGACCATCCAGACGGTGGCCGGCCCCGCACTGCCCGACCAGGTGGTCAGCGTCCATATGGGCGACAAGGAACTGGGCCGCTGGACCCTGTCGCCGCTGCGCTCGCGCCGCGAAGTCCGCTTCGCCCTGCCCCGCCGGATCGACGGCCCCGAAGTCCGCCTCACCTTCCGCTCGAAACGGCTGATCGCCCACGCCGCCCGGCCAGAGGGAGCGGATAGCCGCCTTCTTGGGGTCGGCTTGGTCAAATGCGTGCTCGTGGACGGTCGGTGACCATGTCGAAAACTGCTATCCTAGTGGTCGACCGCGACTTCCTGACGGAACATGTCGGGGTGCGGCGAGTGACCTTTCACTATTGGCGTCAGCTGCAGCGAGCCGGCTATTCCGTTGCCCTCGGCACGCCGGACGACGGTCGGATTCTGCGCGGACCCACTCTGTCGCTCGACCAAACGTCTGCCATGGTTGGCGACCGTCGGGAGGACGCCCCGGACTGGGTGTCCACCTCCGGCCTGCCGCTGCCGGACCGGTTCGCCGGGCCGCGCGCGCCCAACGCCTTTCGCTGGACCCAGAACGCCGTGCGGATCGAGGATTTCGACGTCTCGGTCCTGACCAATCCCTGGCTGTGCCGTCAGGGCATGCCCGACGTTCCCTTCACCGTCGGCATCGTTCACGACATGGTGCCCAATCTCGTCGCCTGCGGCGCCCTGAATCTGGGGGCGGTGATAGATGTCTACGCGTTCGCCCACGCCCACGACCTCGGCTATCGGGCCTATATCCGCAATGCCACCCAGATCCTCTGCGTCAGCCAGAGCAGCGTACGTGACTTCGTTGCTTTCTATCGGCTGGAGGAAGCGGAGCGGGACAAGGTGCGCGCCGCCATACCGTTTGCTCCCGACGCCGTTGCCCGAGTGAAGGTCGACATCGGCCGGGAGGGCGAACGCGCGCGGCTTCTGCTGGTCAATGTTCTGGATATCCGCAAGAATTTCGGCGGTGCCCGCGCCAGCCTAGAACTGGCGACGCAGACAGTGGGCGGGTTCGACATCGACATCGTCGGCCGCGAGCGCGTGCCGTTGAAGCAGGTCGCCCGCTTCTTCGACGCCCTGGCCATCGCCGGATGCCGGGTGCGCTGGTTCCGCCAGGCGTCAGACGACTGTCTGGACCGGCTCTACACCGAGACCGACGCCCTGTTGTTCCCCTCCTTCTACGAGGGCCTGGGCCTGCCGATCCTGGAGGCCCAAAATCACGGCGTGCCGGTGATTTCGTCCAACCTCTCCTCTTGCCCGGAGATTAATCTGAACCCGGCGCTGTGCGTGGGCCCATCGGATCACACCGCTATGGCCGACCGGATTTCGGGCGTTCTGGACGGGTCGCGGCCCGTCCTGTCAGGTCAGCCGCTGAAGGCAGCCTTGATCGACAGCCTCGCATCCCGTGACCAGTTGTCGTTCTGAGACGCCGGGCCCCTTCGGGTGCCGGCTTGACAGGCCCCCGGTGCAGGATCGAAAGGTCGCCCGGATGCGATCCCCGCGTTTCGGATGAAGAGCTTGAAAATCTACGTGCACGGCAACTGTCAGGCGCCCACGCTCGGCGATCTGCTGGCCGAAACCTGCGGTCCTTCGGTGGAGGTGGTCACGCGCCAAGTGTTCAGCATCGACTTGGACACCGAAGTCGAGGACTATCGCCGCGACGTCGCCACTGCGGACGTCATTCTAGCCCAGCCCGTGGGTGAGAATTATCGCGGCACAGAGATTCTCTCGACCCAATGGATTAGAGCAAACGCCCGCTCAGATGCGAAAATCCTGACGTTCCCAGTCGTCTATCACCGGGGCCAGTTGCCGCAGTGCTTCGCGATGACTGCCTGGCACAACGGCCGCTTGGCCTACCACGACGCCCATGCTCTGGACTATTTCCTGCGGGGCAAGGAGTCCGAAAGGTTCGTGGACGACACCAGTACGTCCGACTTCCTGCCCGCCGGACTGGTGTACGCCGAACTGTCCCAGACCACCCTGGAACTGATGCGCAGAGAACACGCCGCCGCGACCGACCTCCGCGTATCCGAGGTGATCGCCGGGCGGCTAGCGACCGAACAGCCCCTGCATACGGTGAACCATCCCACCCGCGCGGTTATGTGCGAACTAGCGGATCAGGCGCTCGACAAGCTGGGGCGTCCGGAACGCGCGCGGCTAGAGGGCGTCGATATGCTCGGCGGGTTCGTCATGCCACCCTACCTGTCGACCCTCATGGCGCTGGGCCACACTGGCGCAGGCGTCTGGCTGGATGAGGTCCGGGTCGATGGACGGGTCGAAACCCGGCGCGATTTCTTCCGCGAGGTATTCGCGATCTACAAGTCGATCGGCCCCGAAGCCATTGCGGCGGGCGTGGCGTTGGACTTGGAGATCAACGCCTATCTGGAGCGCTATCGCCGGGCCAGAGCGGTAGAGGTAACCCATGATGAGCGGCCGCTTGTCGAAGCCCTGTACAAGGTGTTCAACAACCGCTCCCCCAGCTCCGACGAGGTCTTCCACCATCTGCAGAATCTGCGCCGGCACGGGCCCGAGGTGGTCCTCGCCGTCTTCGTCAACTCAGCCGAATTCGCCCAGGCCGGCGGCGTCGAAGGGTTCCGCGTCCGCAACGGTTTGGAGATCGACGGCCCGCCGGCGATCTCCCCGCCCGAACGCACTCGCCAGCCCGAGGTCGTGCCACAGACGCCTCAGCCTAAGCCTGTCGGCTGGAAGCGGGCCAGAAAGAGCCTGCTGTCGCTGGTGAACAGATAGGGGCAAGCGTCCCGCTCAGACCGAATCAATCGCCTGCACCGGCGAATTGTCCAGCGGTGCGACAGGCTCGATATCGGCGACCGCAGGCACAGCAAAGGCTTCGGTTGAGGCGACTTCAGGCGCGGGTAGCGTAGGCTCGTAGGGCGATCCGCGCACAGGATCCAGTTCCCACAGGGTGGTCTGGACCTGGCGCGCGGTGATCCCGGATCGGGTCAACATCGATTGGAGGATATCTTCCGGAATGACGGCGGTGGAGAACAACTCCCGCAGATCTTCCAGCGACCGATAGGTCCAAGAGTCGAGCATGACCCGGGGTCCCGCAATGGAGAACTGGTCGTTGACGAATGCCTGGCCCTCTTCGCGGCAATGAATGGTAGTGTAGAGATCGGGGCGCGACAGCCATTCCGGCAGGAACGGACCCAAGGCTATGTTCAGGTCGGACCTGGTGTGGACGATAAAGTCATAGTCCCCGGTCAGGTTGACGGCGTTCAGCGCCAGCCGCGCCAAAAAATACTGATAGAATGTGTTGCGCACTCCGAACCGCTCGTCGGCCAGCGTCGTCAGGCCGATTATTTCCACGACTTCCTCTTCAGTAGGAGGCTGAATCATCAGGATGTCATCAAACCGCTCACCGAACACGATGTCGTCTATGCCGTTGAACGGCTGATTCCAGGTTGCCAGGAACACCCGCGTCTCGAGCCCGGCGGTGGTGAATTCGCCACGAAGATTGTCGATCCTGCGGGCGAGATGCTCCATCGGCGTCCTAAGCGGACCTCGGCAGACAATGGCGACAACAGGCGGTTTGGACACGGGGCTCTCGGGCTGCGGCGCACTCTATGTTTACGGCTTGCCCCGTGTTGGCAAGCCGTCTCTGGCGATTTCGCCACGTACCGACATTCGCGCCGACGGGCCGACCGACCATCGGCAATTTACAAACTGGGCGGTACGGCCTAGACCCCGGTCCGGCGGTCGCCTCAACGTTCAACAGCGGAAACCGATGGGCCTTCTATCGATCATCATACCGATGGCGGGACGCGGCAGCCGCTTCAGCTCCGTCGGCTATAAGGACCCCAAACCGCTGATCCCGGTTGGTGAATCTCCGATGATCAAGGTCGTCATCGACAATCTGACTCCCTCGCGGCCGCACCGGTTCATCTTCATCTGCCAAGCCGAACACGTCGCCGCCTACGGGTTGCGCAGCCGGCTTCAGGCTTGGGCGCCAGGCTGTGAGATCGTCGAGATCGACGGCGTGACCGAAGGCGCGGCATGCACGGTCCTAAAGGCCCGCGATCTAATCAGCGCCGACCCGATCATGATCGCAAACAGCGACCAGTACGTCGACATCTCGATCGACGACTATCTGGCGGCCCAGAACGGCGTCGACGGCCTGATCATGACCATGCGCGCGGACGACCCGAAATGGTCGTTCGTCGGCCTTGACGCGACCGGCCTACGGGTCACTCGGGTCGTCGAAAAGGAGGTCATCTCCAACGAGGCCACCGTTGGCATCTACAATTTCAGCTCAGGCGCTGATTTTGTCCGCGCGGCGGACGAGATGATCGCGGCGGATCGTCGCGTTAACGGAGAATTTTACGTGGCTCCGGTCTACAATGAACTGATCGCCGAGGGCCAACAGGTCGCAATCTACAACATTGGAGCCGAGGCAGGAGGCATGTACGGACTGGGCACGCCGGCTGATCTGGAGCTGTTCCTGTCGCTGGAAGTCTCGGCCCCCCTGCGGGCCTTTGCATGATCATCCTGAGCCATCGGGGCTTCTGGCGCACACCGGACGAAAAGAACCGGCCCGTAGCTTTCGAGCGGACCGTCGCGGAGGGCTTCGGGACCGAGACCGACGTCCGCGACTTGGTCGGCGATCTGGTCGTGTCGCATGATCCCGCAGTGATTGGGGCGCAGCCCTGGTCTGAGGTTCTGGATCTGTTCGACGGCACGGGCCTGCCCTTGGCGGTGAATGTCAAGGCCGACGGTCTGTCGGGAGCCCTAGCCCAAGCCTTCGCCAGCCGGGTCATCGACTGGTTCGCCTTCGACATGTCGGGGCCGGAAACCCTGCGCTATGCGACGGCCGGCCTGCCCTTCCTGACGCGGCACAGCGACATCGAGACCACCCCGATCTTGTACGACCAAGCGGCAGGGGTCTGGCTGGACTCCTTCGGACCGATCTGGTTCGATCGCTCGGTGATCGACGCGCATCTGGCCGCCGGAAAGCGGGTCTGCATCGTCTCTCCCGAACTACATGGCCGCGACCCGGATACACTTTGGCCGCTGCTCGAGAGCTTTTCGGGCACCGAAGGACACCTCATGCTCTGCACCGACCTGCCCGACCTCGCCCGGAGTCGTTTCGAATGATCAAGGCTGTCATCTTCGACATGGATGGCGTCCTGATCGACGCCAAGGACTGGCACTACGACGCCCTCAACCGCGCCTTGCGGCTGTTCGGTCTCGAGATCAGCCTAGCGGACCATTTGACGACTTTCGATGGCCTGCCGACGCGTCGCAAGCTTGAGCTGCTGACCATCACCGAACGGTTTCCGCTAGAGCTGCACGGGTTCGTAAACGAGTTGAAGCAGAACTACACGATGGAGATCGTCCACTCGCTGTGCAAGCCAACCTTCGCGCACGAATACGCCCTGTCGACCCTCGCCCGGCGCGGGCTGAAGCTGGGGGTCGCCTCCAATTCGGTGCGCAACAGCGTAGAGACCATGATGCGCAAGTCCGGCTTGGACGCCTATCTGCAACTGATGCTGTCCAACGAGGACGTCGCCCGGCCCAAGCCCGACCCGGATATCTACAGCCTCGCCATGGACCGGCTGGGCGTGGCCCCGGAAGAGACTTTGGTCGTAGAGGACAACGATCACGGCATCCGGGCCGCGCGGGCGTCGGGTGCCCACGTCCTAGTGGTCAGGGGAGTCGAGGACGTCAACCTGTCCAATATCGACGCCCGCATTCTGGAGATCGAGGAGCGGGGCGCATGAATATCCTGATCTTGGCCGCCGGGGGCGGTGGGGGGGGTGAGCAGGCCGCTCCGGACGCCCCGGCCGGCTATCCGATCTGGCTTTCGGAGATCGACGGCAAGCTGCTGCTGGAACGACAAGTCGACGCCCTGCGCCTCGAGGAAGGGTCGAAATTCATCTTCGCGTTTCGCGGCACCGACATTGACGCTCAGCACGTCGACGACATCGCCCGCCAGCTCGCCCCCGACGCGGCCGTAGTCGAGGTACGCCGGCGAACGGCCGGCGCCGCCTGTACGGCACTTCTGGCGATCGGCCACCTCAACCCGGACGAGGAACTAATTATTGTCAGTGCGACGGATCATATAGAGGTCGATTATGACGCCGTGGTCGCCGACTTCCGGGCGCGGCAAGCCGACGCCGGCATCTTGACCTTCGATTCCCTGCATCCGCGCTATTCGTTCGTGACCACAGACGCCGACGGTTGGGTGCTGGAGGCGGCGGAGAAGCGCCCGATCAGCCGACAGGCCAATGCCGGATTCTACTGGTATGCGCGCGCCCGCGATTTCATCGACAGCGTCCAGCGGATGATCCTGAAGGACGCGCACCTGAACGGCGTCTTCTACATAAGTCCGTCGTTGAACGAAATGGTCTTGCTGAACAAGCGGATCGCTGTCACGGCCATCGATCCGCAGCTCTATCACCCACTGAAGGACCAGCGTCAGGTTCTCAGTCTCGACTACCAGATCGACGAGAGGAAGCGCCATGCGTCATGACCGCCTCGAAGAAATGACCAAAGGTTGGTTTGTGGGCGATTTCAACCCGCATGTGTTGCGATCAGCGGATTGCGAAGTCGCAATTAAACACTACAGGGCTGGTGACCACGAAGCAGCGCATTTTCACAAGGTAGCCACCGAGATAACGGCTATCGTCAGCGGATCGGTGCGTATGCTAGGCAAGGAGTGGTCGGCGGGGGACATCCTGACGATCGAGTCTGGCGAGACCACCGACTTCCTCGCTTTGACCGACTGCGTCACCGTGGTGGTCAAGGTGCCGTCCGCGCCAAATGACAAGTTCGTGGCGACGGTGCAGTCCTGAGCCGCCACTACAACCCGAGACGGGGTCGCCGACCCCGGACTACAAAACGAAGGATCTTGACTCGATGACGAAGAAATGCGCGGTGATCACCGGCATCACCGGCCAGGACGGCGCCTATCTGGCGCAGCTTCTGCTTTCCAAGGGTTATAGAGTGGTGGGCGTGGTTCGCCGCTCCAGCCATTTCGGAGTCGCGACGCACCGTCTGGACTGGCTAGGCATTACGGATCAGGTCGAGCTGGTCGACGGCGACCTGCTCGACTTGGGCGGCATGTGCCGCATAGTCCGCGAGTACAAGCCCGTCGAAGTCTACAACTTGGCGGCCCAGTCCTTCGTCAAGACCTCTTGGGCCCAGCCGAGCCTGACTGCCCAAGCGACGGGCGTCGGAGTGGTCAACATGCTGGAAGCGGTCCGTCTCGAAGCGCCTGACGCCCGTTTCTATCAAGCCTCATCCTCGGAAATGTACGGCCTGATTCAAGAAGCCGAACAGAGCGAGACCACCCCCTTCTATCCGCGCTCGCCCTATGCCGTGGCCAAGTTGATGGGCCACTGGATGACTGTGAACTACCGCGAGAGCTTCGGCATGTTTGCCTGCTCGGGCATCCTGTTCAATCACGAGTCCCCTCTGCGCGGCCTGGAGTTCGTGACCCGCAAAGTCACGGACGCCGTCGCCCAGATCAAGCTGGGCAAGCTGACCGAACTGCCCATGGGCAACATCGACGCCAAGCGCGACTGGGGCCATGCCCGCGACTACGTGCGCGGCATGTGGATGATGCTGCAGCATGACACGCCCGACGATTATGTCGTCGCCACCGGCCGCACCGTAACCGTTCGCGAGATGATCAACGTTGCTTTCGATCACGTCGGTCTCAAGCCCGACGACTATGTCCGGATCGATCCACAGTTCTTCCGTCCCGCCGAGGTCGACGTCCTGCTGGGCGATCCGGCAAAGGCCAAACGCATTCTAGGCTGGGAGGCGAGCACGACCATGGAAGAGATGATTCGCGAAATGGTTGACGCGGACCTCGCCCGGCATTCATCCCGCACCGCCTGACCCTTGTCCCGCCACCCGCTGCGTCGCGTATTCTAGGGAACCGCAGTCTTGTTTTCTGAGATCAATCCGGCTCCCGCCGTGGTCATGATCACGGGCAGCACGGGCTTCGTCGGCCGTCGGCTCAGCCGACGGCTGAGCGAGGCCCTACCGGCCAGCTCACGACTGGTCGCGGCGGGGCATTCCGGGGTGCCCAATGAGCAAGGCTTGTCCGGGATCCAGATCGACCTCGAGAACGACGCCTCGATCGACGCTGCCGTCGCTGAGGTCCGACCGGACCTCGTTATCCATCTGGCCGCTCGGGCCTCCGTCGGTCAGGCGATCAAGACGGCCGGCACGACTTGGGCGGTGAATTTCGGGGGCAGTTTCTCCTTGGCGCGGGCTATGGCGGCCCATACACCCAACGCCACACTGCTCTATGCCAGTTCCTCCGAGGTGTACGGCGGCGCCTTCGGGGATATCCCGGTTTCGGAGGACGTCGTTCCGGAGCCTCTGACGGCCTACGCCCGTTCAAAGTTGGCGTCGGAAATGATGTTCGCTGACGTGCTGGATAGTTGCAAACTCATCGTCGCCCGCCCCTCGAACCAGGGCGGGGCGGGCCAGGATCCTCGGTTCGTCCTGCCGTCCTTCGCCGAACAGATTCGCTCGGGAGCCACCGAAATCCGCGTTGGCAACCTGTCCGCAAAACGCGACTTCCTGCACGTGGACGACGCGATTGATGCCTACATGGAACTGATCTTCGCGGCCGGGATCCTACCCGACCGCTCGGTCTTCAACATCGCGTCGGGGGTTCCCAGGGTGATTTCGGACCTCCTGAATCGGATGCTGGAACTGTCCGGCAACCACGCCTCTGTCATCGTCGATCCGGCGCGCCTGCGCCCCCTCGACATCCCGATGGCGTGCGTCGACGCCAAGCGTCTTTCCAATGCCACCGGCTGGCGGCCGAAGCGCAGTCTGGACCAGATTTTGCTCGACGTTCTGGCCGACACCGACGCCCGTTCCGACTGATGACGGAAACGCCCGTTTCGTTTGCCGGGTGAGCGACAAATAGGTTAGTGGATCTCCATCGTCCGACCGGACGCATCCCCTTTATTCCTTCCGCCGGGCGCGTCCAGGTTCACGGATGGATGACGCGGCTGACGACTCGGGCGGCAAAAGGAAACGCGGAATGTTTGGTCAGCAGAAGTCAGCCAAGCTCGTTGACAGGCTCTTGGAGGCTCGGGCCTATTTCGACACGGATCGGCCGGTTGAGGGCTTCACATCCCTAAGTCAGTACGTGAAGGAGCAGGGAGATTCGGCTGCGGCCCTCATCACCGTCGGCGACTTGGCCCTGACCGCGCGACGCCCCGTCGAAGCGGGCCAGTTCTTCGCCCGGGCACTGTCCATCGAGCCCGCAAACGCTCTCCTTCTCGCCAAAATGGGCGACGTTGCCAAAGCTGAGGGCCGCCACTCCGACGCCCTGACCCTGTATATCCGGGCGCACAATCTGGACCCCCACAGCGAAAGCGGCGGGCGTGCCCATTCGATCTTGGCTGATGCGGACCGCCTGCTGGCAAATGAACTTCCCGACGGGGCGGTGCTGTTCTCGATCCAGGATTTGTTCGGCTATCTGAAGGCCCACCCGACGATGTCGGGCATCCAGAGGGTTCAAGCCGGCATCGCCGCCGACTGCATCGCCCAGAACCGGCCCAATACCCATTTTATTGTCAACGATCTGCACGGCAACATCGAGCGCAGCGTTTTTTGGAAGATCCGGCCAGACGATCTGGCCGACATGATTGCTTATGCCTCGGGCGCGAATGTTGACCACGCCCGTCTGCGAGAGAAGCTCGACCGCTGCGAGTCCAATGCCACTGCCGTCTATCCAGGCCACGGCACGACGATCATCCTGCTGGGTTGTTTCTGGAGCCACGGCAACACTGCCGACCGATTCATCGCGGCCAAACGCGCCGGCGCCCGCATCGGGGCCTATATCTACGACATCATCCCAATTTCTCACCCCGAGTTCTGCGACGCCGGCTTGGTGCGCGACTTCTCGCGCTCGGTGAGCGAGCTATGCCGGATTGTAGACTTCGTCCTGACCATCTCTGTCAGCACCAAGGACACCCTGCTGGAGTTCATGTCCAAGCGGAGCGACAGGACGTTCCCGGCCGCCGCCGTTCCTTTGGCGCACTCCTTGACCGCCCGCTCGCCCGGCAGCCAGTGGCCGGCCAAGCTCAACGCCCTGAAGGGCAGACACTACGTCGCCTACGTCTCGACGATCGAGGGGCGCAAGAACCACGCCTATGTCGTCAGCGCTTGGCGCCAATTAGCTCTCGAAGGGGTGGAGACACCGCACCTCATCTTCGTCGGTCGCCATGGCTGGCGCATCGACGGCCTGATGGACTTGCTCGACGGCACCGACAATCTGGACGGCAAGGTGCAGTTCGTTCACGATCTGACGGATTCCGAACTCAACGCTGTCTACGAGCACTGCCAGTTCACGGTCTTCACCAGCTATGTCGAAGGCTGGGGCCTGCCGGTGGGCGAAAGCCTGATGCACGGCAAGCCGTGCGTCGCCTCAAACAGCTCCTCCATTCCAGAGGTCGGCGGAGACTTCGTCGACTACGTCGATCCCCTTAATCTGCGCGAAGGGATCGAGACCTTCCGCAAGATGATCGTCGACGTCGACTATCTAGAGGCCCGTCGCCTCAACATCGTCGAGAATTTCGTCCCCCGCTCCTGGGAGGAAGTCACAGCCGACATGATGTCGCGCATCGCTGAATTCAGCCAGTCGCCCGTCACCCCCGTCGGCAGTGTCTCGATCCCGGAGGGCTATCTGTTTCAGCCAAGTTCTCTTATTGGCGGAGGCTTCTCCATCCAAGAGTATATGCATTCGCCGTTCCGCCTTCTAATCGCCGACCAGTTCTACGATCCGGAGAACCACGGAGCCTGGATGAAGGGCCGATTCAGTGAGATCGTCTTCAAGACCGACCTGCCACGAGATGAGGAGATCACCGTCTTCATCCAGATGCACTGCGCCCCGTGGCATGGCGAAACTGGGGTGACCATCTCTGTCGGTGGCGGCGATCCGAAGAAAGTATTTAAGGCCAGCACCGTATCGTTGGCGGGCGGACGAATGATCCGCCTGTTCGGCAAGGTCGGCGTCGATGGTCTGTGCAGCGTCTCCATCACCGTCGACGGCGTCTATGAGGTGCCGAGCGTCGACGTCCGGGACTTCGTCGTCGGCCTGAAGGCGCTGGGCTATACAGGCTCGTCCAACCTGCGCGCGCGCATGGACCTCCGCGACGCCATAGAGTTCGACACACTCTAGAATCCCACAGGGGCCTGCCAAGGCCTAGAGACGATCCATGGGCATCACCCGCATCCTGACCCACCAAGACCTGGCGGCGCTGCGCCGGAACCGGATATTCATGACTCCCGACGGCTCGGAGCGTCTGACCGTCGGCCAGGTCGTGTCGTTCAACCCCGAGGTCGTGCTCGAGAAATACACCGGGCTCTTCTCTGGCGTGATCTTCTGCAGCATGGGCGCCTTTTCCTACAGCTGGTCGCATCTTAACCCGCTGGACATGGATCTGAAGATCGGCCGCTACTGCTGCATCGCCGGAAATGTCACAGTGTTTCCCGGCAACCATCCCATGCAGTTCCTGACTACTTCCTCCTGGACCGGAGACATGGAGCTGGCGCCCTTTCGAGCCGCGATCAAGGATTTCGGCGATACGGGCTTCACGCCGCGTTACTCACCGGTTCCTCTTGCCCCCGCCCCGGCCATCGGCCACGACGTCTGGATCGGTCAGGACGCCACCTTGGCCCGGGGCATCACCCTGGGGCAGGGTTGCGCGGTCGGCACGGGTGCCGTGGTGACAAAATCGGTGCCGCCATATGCCGTGGTGGCAGGCAACCCCGCTCGCATCATCCGCATGCGCTTTCCCGACCCGACGATCGAGGCCTTGCTCGCCAGCGAATGGTGGCGCTACGCATTCCCGGACTTCGGCGCTATGCGTTTCGACGAGCCAGAGCGCTTCCTGGGAGAACTGGGCGAACGCGTCGCCGCCCGGACAATCAGGCCCTTCGAGAGCGGCATTGCGGTCACGGAACTGTTTTCCTCTCCGGCGGAGTCCGAAATGCCGCCCGCGCCCGCGCGCAAGAGCGCTAAGACCCGCGCTCTCAGCGCGCTCGGCCTGAAGAAACGGGTCTGAATCCCTTGGGGAACTATCCGTTTCAGGTCGGGTGCTAAAATGGTCGACGCGACAAAGATTGAACCTATGACCCCCTTGATGTCATCGTATTGCTATCTATGAGCCACACACTATGCGACCGCTTTCTAGGTCAAGTGGCGACTAGCCCGGCGTCTGCTCCCGACGTCACACCAGAACGCCCAGGTTACATATATTCAGAAGGAACAAGCCGGGCCCCATGTCCGGATGCTGAAACGCTTTGACGCCGGCGGGCATAGCCGGTTCTATGCTGCGGTTCAGTGACGGGGCTGCCAGGGGGCGGTCCCGGGGAATAGAACAGGGGTTCAGATGATCGATCGCCGTCTGCGGGACGTCAGCCTTGCGGCCTTGGCCTGCGCCGTCATGGCGCTCGGGGCCTGCGCCACCACCGGATCCGACGCGCCGGGCGCGGACGACACCGCACCGGCCGCAACGACGTCGAACAGGCCGAAAACCCTGGCCGTCGGCCTCGACGCCTCGGCCAATCCTGATCCCTTCCCCTCGACCTACCGGCCCCTGCCCTCGACCAACGCCGCCATCGTCGGGGCGACCGTCTTCGACGGCGCGGGCCGCAAGATCGAGAACGGGGTGGTGGTCATCACCGACGGCCGGGTCTCGGCCGTGGGCGGGGCCGAGACACCGGTGCCGGCGGGCTATACGGTCGTGGATGCGCGCGGCCGGTTCGTGACGCCGGGCGTGATCGACGTCCACTCCCACCTCGGCGTCTATCCCTCGCCGGGGGTGATGGGCATGAGCGACGGCAATGAGGCGACCAGTCCGAATACCGCCCAGGTCTGGGCCGAACATTCCATCTGGCCCCAGGACCCGGGCTTCAACACCGCCCGCGCCGGCGGGGTGACCACCCTGGGCATCCTGCCCGGCTCGGCCAATCTGTTCGGCGGACGCGGCGTGACGGTCAGGAACGTCCCCTCCCTGACCATGCAGGGGATGAAGTTCCCGGGCGCGCCGCACACGCTGAAGATGGCCTGCGGCGAGAACCCCAGCCGCGTCTACGGGTCGCGCAACCAGAGCCCGGCCACGGGCATGGGCAATGTGGCCGGCTACCGCGCCGCCTTCATCGCCGCCCGTGACTACAAGGCCAGATGGGACAAATGGCGCGAGACCGGTCAGGGCGACCCGCCGACGCGCAACCTCCAGAACGAAACCCTCGCCGGGGTGCTGGATGGCTCCATCCTGATCGAGAACCACTGCTACCGCGCGGACGAGATGGCGGTGATGCTCGATATCGCCAAAGAATTTGGCTACCGGATCACCACCTTCCACCACGCCATCGAGGCCTACAAACTGGCGCCCGCCCTGGCCGAGAACGGCGTCTGCGCCGCCATGTGGAGCGGCTGGTGGGGCTTCAAGATGGAGGGTCTGGACGCCATCGAGGCCAATGCCGCCCTGGTGGACGCCCCGGCCAATTCCTGCGCCGTGATCCATTCCGACGATCCGGAACTGACCCAGCGCCTCAATCAGGAGGCCGCCGTCGCCCTGGCCGCCGGTCGCGAGGCCGGGCTGAACATCCCGGAGGAGCGGGCTATCAGCTGGTTCACCCTGAACGCCGCCCGGGCCATCGGCATCGACAAGGAGACCGGCTCCCTGGAGGTCGGCAAACGCGCCGACATCGTGATCTGGAGCGCCAGCCCCCTTTCGGTCTATGCCCGCGCCGATCAGGTCTTCATCGACGGCGGCAAGGCCTTTGACCGGTTCGATCCCGCCTATCAGCCCACGTCCGACTTCGAACTGGGTCAGCCCGGCTACGGCCTGACCGCCGCCAACGTCGCCGAGGGAGCCCGCTGATGTCGCGCCAAATCTTCAAGGCCGCGACTGTCGCCGCCCTTCTCGCCTTCACCGCCGCGCCCGCCATGGCGCAGGATCTCGTGGCCATTGTCGGCGGCAAGGTGCTGACCGGATCATCCGTCATCGAGAACGGGACCGTCGTCATGCGTGACGGCCGCATCGTCTCGGTCGGAACCGGGGCGGCGCCGGCCGGCGCCCGGATCATCGACGCGACCGGCAAGACGGTTTCTCCGGGCCTGGTCGTGGTCGATGCCGGTCTCGGCGCGTCGGAGGTCTCTTCCGTCAATGGCTCCAACGACCTGTCCAACGGCTCCAACGCAATCAGCGCCTCCTTCGATGTCTCCTATGGTCTGGACCCCTGGTCCTTCACCCTGCCGGTGGCCCGTCTCGGCGGCATCACCCGGGCCGTGGTCGTGCCGGCCCATGCGGGCGGCGGCGGCGGCTTCTCGAGCCATCAGGACGACGGCGACCACGACTTCGCCGGCGTCGGCGGCGGCGGACTGCAGTCTCCCGGCCTGTTCGCGGGCCAGGCCGCCGTGGTCCATCTGGGCCAGGGCACGGACATTCTGGTCAAGGCCCGCGTGGCCATGGTCGCCCCCTTCGGCGAGGCCGGGGCCGGCATCGCCGGCGGGGCGCGCGGCGCCCAGTTCACCCAGTTCAGGGAGACCCTCGCCGAGGTCCGCCTGTATGCCCGCAACAAGGCCGCCTATGACCGGGCCGGCCTGCGCGATCTCAGCCTGTCGCGCGCCGATCTGGAGGCCCTGATCCCCGTGGCCGAGGGCCGCATGCCCCTGATCGTCACCGTCCACCGGGCGGCCGACATTCTTCAGGTGCTGCGCCTGGGTCAGGAGGAAGGCGTCAAACTGATTCTCGATGGCGCCGAGGAGGGCTGGCTGGTCGCCGGCCAGATCGCGGCGGCCAGGGTCCCGGTTCTGGTCAACGCCATCGCCAACCTGCCCAGTGATTTCGAGCGTCGCGCCGCCCGGATGGAGAATGCCGCCGCCCTGAACGCCGCCGGGGTGCTGATCGCCATCAAGGGCAATGAAGGCTCGGTCCACCGCGCCCGTGAGGCCCGCTACAACGCCGGCAATGCGGTCTCGCACGGCCTGCCGTACGCCGCCGCCATCGCCGCACTGACGGTCAATCCGGCTCGCATCTTCGGCGCCGAGGGCCAGTACGGACAGCTGACCGCCGGCGCGGCCGCCGACGTGGTGGTCTGGACCGGCGACCCGCTGGAGCCGCTCAGCCGCCCCGCCGCCATCTTCGTCAATGGCCGCGAACAGCCCCTGACCAGCCGCCAGACCGAACTGCGCGACCGCTATCTGAACGGCGGCCGCGGCGCCATGCCGGTGGCTTACGGGCAGTAGGGGGCAGGGATGAGGTTTGAGAGACGAGGTTCGAGGGACTAAGGGGGTATGGGGACAGCAGGCGAAAGGCCCTCGCCCCTTGCCCCTGATCCCTCAAACCTCGTGCCTCGAACCTCATCCCTTCATGACCGCCACCCGCCTTTTCATCGACGCCGACGCCTGCCCGGTGAAGGACGAGGTCTATCGTGTGGCCGAGCGCTATGGCCTCAAGGTCTTCGTGGTGTCCAACAGCTGGATCAACACCCGCCGCGACGCCTTCATCGAACAGGTGGTGGTGGACGCCGGCCCTGACGTGGCCGACGACTGGATCGCCGAACGGGCCGGACCGGGCGACGTGGTCATCACCTCGGACATTCCCCTGGCCGATCGCTGCCTGAAGGCCGGCGCCCAGGCGTTGAAATCTAACGGCCAGGCCTTCAGCCCGGACTCTATCGGCTCGGCCCTGGCCGGGCGGATGGTGGGAGAGCATATGCGGTCGATGGGGCTGCCCACGTCCGGCCCGCCGCCGTTCGGCCCGGCCGACCGGTCGCGCTTCCTGCAGGCGCTCGACACCGCCGTCGTCCGGGCGCGGAAGGTCGTGCGGTGATCATTCCGGAGAGCGAGCTGGAGTTCCGCTTCTTCCGCGCGGGCGGTCCCGGCGGCCAGAACGTCAACAAGGTCTCGACGGCGGTGCAGATGCGGTTCGACGCGCGCAACTCGCCGTCGTTGACCGAGCCCGTCCGGGCCCGGCTGATGAAGCTGGCGGGCAGTCGCCTGACCCTGGACGGAGTCATCCTGATCACCGCCGTCCGCTACCGCACCCAGGAGCGCAACCGGGCCGACGCCATCGAGCGGCTCCAGGGCCTGATCGACAAGGCCCTGATCGCCCCGACATACCGCGTGCCGACCCGACCGACCCGGGCGTCGAAGGAACGGCGGCTCGTGGCCAAGTCCAAACGCGGCGACATCAAATCGGGCCGGGGCAAGCCGGGCCTGGACTGAACCGGCTCAGGCGCCCGGAGCGGAGGCCGGACGGAACAGCAGGGCGATGATCCTGCCCTCGGCGTCCTGGGCGATGATCCATTGGGTGATCTGGTTTTCGAACCCGACCAGGAACAGGTCGGCGCCGTTCTCGACCCCGACATGGGCCATCGACTGCAGGGCGCCGAAACTCTGGATCAGCGGGGTAATGGCCGACGACTGTTCGCGAACCTTGCCCGCGAGGTCCTCGGACATGTCGCTGTAGTTGGGCGATCCGGCCTGCATCGCGGCAATGGTGGTCTTCAGCATCGCCTCGGCGGCGGCGGCGCGGACAGGATCGACCGGTTCGGCCCCGGCGGGAGGTCCGGTCGGGGCCGGCGGCGGCGGCGTCTGGGCGCGGGCCGCCGCCCGGGGCGGGTCAAAGGTATTGGGCAGACGGGCCGCCGCCGCCGGTTCCTGAACGGTCAGGGCCTCGGCCGCCAACGGCGTCGCCAGGGCGGCCATGAGCATCAGGGTCGACAGGGTGCGGGTCATCGGCGGTCTCCAGTCCGGGCCGCAGCCCGTCGGTCAGCCGTGGATGGCCGACCAAAGCGACAGAACAAGGGCGCCGATCGAGGCGCAGGTGGCGATGATGACACAAATCGCCAGCCAGCGCGGTGTTCCGTATGTCCGGACCACCACCGGCTCGGACCGGGGCGGATCCTGCACCAGCCGCGACACCGCCCGCGCCCCGCTGATCAGCTCCCGCACCGCATCCCGCACCTGGGCCCGGGGGCCGAGTTCGCGCAGGATCCAGCGTTCGACCACGGGCTGGGCGGCGGCCCACAGGTCGTGATCGGGGTTCAGCCGCCGGGCCACCCCCTCGACCGAGACCATGGTCTTCTGCAGCAGGATCAGCTCGGGCCTCAGATGCATATCGAACAGGGCGGTGATCTCGAACAGCTGGCCCAGCAGCCGGCCCATCGAGACCTTGGACGCCTGTTTCCCGATTACCGGCTCGCCGACCGCGCGCAGGGCCTGGGCGAAGGCGTCGACCGAATGGTTCGGCGGCACATAGCCGGCCTCGAAATGCACTCGTGCGATGCGCGGATAGTCGCGATTGAGGAAGCCCCACAGGATTTCGGCCAGATAGCGCCGCTCGCCCTCGCCCAGCCGGCCGACGATGCCGAAATCGACCGCCGTCAGTTCGGCCGGGGCCGAGGCGAACAGATTCCCCTCATGCAGGTCGGCATGGAACACCCCGTGGTCCAGGGCCTGGGACAGGAAGGCGCGCACGGCGTTGTCGGCCAGGGCGTCCTTGTCCAGCCCGGGCTGTTCGATACAGGCCGGATCGGTCATGGCGACCCCCTGGGCCCACTCCAGCGTCAGGACGCGCTTGCCGACCCCGTCCCAGACCACCGCGGGGGCACGCATATGCCCCCCGCCGTCGGCGACGGATTTCTCCATCACCTCCTTCATCTCGGAGGCGGCGGCGGCCTCCAGACGCAGATCCAGCTCCATCTGCATGGAGCGGGCCACGGTCTCTACGAACGCAGCCGGCTCCAGCCGCCGCGCAGCCGGCGCCAGACGGTCCACCCAGCGGGCGCCCAGACGCATGGAGTCCAGTCCCTGGGCCACCCGGCGTTCGACCCCGGGGCGCAGGACCTTGACCGCCACCTTGCGCCCGTCGGCCAGCCAGGCGGGGTGGGCCTGGGCCAGTGAGGCCGCCGCCACCGCCTCGCCGAAATCAACAAACAGACTCTCGGTCGATCGACCGAGCGAGCGCTGGATCTCGCGCCGCGCCTGTTCGATCGGGAAGGGCGGCAGACGGTCCTTCAACCGGCCCAGATCGGTGGCGAACTCGGCGCCGAAGATGTCGGCCCGGGTGGCCAGCACCTGACCCAGTTTGATCGCCACGGGCCCCAGATGTTCGAAGGCCCGGCCCAGTCTCTGGCCCGGGCGCCCGTCGCGGCCTTCCCGACCGGCGAACAGGTGCAGAAAATGCGCGATCGGCCGGGCCCAGCCGGGCAGCAGGGGCGTGATCTCGCGCGGCGCCAGGGCGTCATGCCGCGCCAGAACGAACAGCCAGCCCAGCAGCCGCCAGGCCGCACCGATCGGGTCACGGACGGGAACGGCCTTCGGCGGTTCCGGCGCGGTCCGGTATGTCCGCGCGCGCGACGTCTGGAGGTCGGTCAGATCGCCCACCCGAAATGGATCGCCGCCACGCCGCCCGACAGGTTCGTCACCGTCACATTGCGGAAACCGGCGGCCTCGATCAGCCCCTTGAAGGCCGCCTGGTCCGGGAAGCGACGGATGCTCTCGACCAGATACTGATAACTGTCGCGGTCCTTCGCCACCCACTGGCCGATGGCCGGAATGGCGTTGAACGACCAGGCGTCATAGGCCTTGCGAATGACCCCGGTGGTCGGGCGCGAGAACTCCAGACACAGGAACCGGCCGCCGGGCTTCAGCACGCGCCGCGCCTCGGCCAGGGCCTGATCGATATGGGCCACGTTGCGGATGCCGAAACTGATCGAATAGGCGTCGACCGAGGCGTCGGGCAGGGGCAGGTTCATGGCGTCCCCGACCGACCAGCTGACCTCGGGCTCGCCCGTCCCCTTCTCATTGTCCTTGTGCAGCCCGGCCAGCACCATCTCGGCATTATAGTCCATGACGATGACCGAGGCGTCGGCGCCGCCCCGCCGTTCCTGCGCCCGACGCGCCATCCGGGCATAGCGCCGCGCCATGTCGCCGGTGCCGCCGGCGACATCGAGAATGATCTCGCCCGGACGCGGGTTCAGCTTCGCCGCCGCCGCGTCCTTCCACAGCCGGTGGACGCCCGCGCTCATCAGGTCGTTCATCAGGTCATAGTTGGACGCCACGCTGTCGAACACGCCGCGCACCAGCTGCACCTTCTCACGATCGTCCACGTCGCGGAAACCGAAGGAGGAGGCGTGGGCCTCGGGCCGGGAATGGGGAGCGGCGGATGTCATGTCCGGGGTTTAGCCCCTCTGGCGCGCCGCGTCACCGGGGGCGATGGCCGCATCCTTGTGGCCGCCTCCCGTTCGCGCTACGCCGGACCCCCAGGGAGATCGCCTCATGACGCAAGCTGTTGTTGACGTTGCGGAAACGCTCAAAGCCCTGCCGCTCTGGAGCGTCGCGCCCGGCGAGCGGCCCGCGATTCTGCGCAAGCTGGCGTTCGCCGATTTCAACGCCGCCTTCGGCTTCATGACCCGGGTCGCCCTGATGGCCGACCGGATGGATCATCACCCCGAATGGTCGAACGTCTACAATCGCGTCGAGGTTCTGCTGACGACGCATGACGCCGGCGGCGTCACCGCACTGGATATCAAGATGGCCCGTTTCATCGACGAGGCCGCACAAACCCTGGGAGGGACATGATGGCGGGAAGACTGAACGGAAAAGCCGCCCTGATCACCGGCGCGGCCGGCGGTCTGGGCGAGGCGATGGCGCACCGCATGGCGGGCGAGGGAGCGAAACTGGCCCTGACCGACATCGACGGCGGCCGTGTCGAGGCCCTGGCCGCCGCCGTCAACGCCCGCCATCCCGGCGCCGCCTTCGCCTTCGCCCATGACGTGGCCTCGGAGGATCAATGGACCGCCGTCATTGCGGCCGCGGTCGAGGCCATGGGCAGCCTGTCGGTGCTGGTCAACAACGCCGGTGTCGGCGGCCCCCTGGCCTTCGTCGAGGACGACACGGCCGAGAACTGGCAACGTCAGTACGAGATCAATCTGCGCTCGGTGATGTTCGGCTGCAAATACGCCATGCCCCATCTTCGGGCCGCGGCGCCGGCTTCCATCATCAACATCTCGTCGATCGCGGGCCTTGCCGGGGCGCCCGGCATGGGCGCCTACAACGCCACCAAGGCGGGCGTCTGGATGTACACCAAGACCATTGCCCTGGAGGCCGCCAAACAGGACTGGAACGTCCGGGTCAACTCGGTCCATCCGGTCTTCATCAAGACCGCCATCCTCGATCCCTTCGTGGCCATGGCCCACGGCGATGAGGCCAAGGCCCACGAGCGGCTGGCGCGCGGCATTCCCCTGAAACGCATCGGAGAGCCCGATGATGTCGCCTGGGCCGTGATCTATCTGGCCTCGGACGAGTCGAAATTCGTCACGGGATCCGAGTTCAAGATCGACGGCGGCATGACCGCGCAATGATCGCCTTGATACGTCGTCACCCTCGGGCTTGACCCGAGGGCCGGACAATCAACCGCTCGCGCGCGGATATCGACGCACAGATCGCGCAACACCCGATCCTTGGGTCAAGCCCGAGGATGACGGAGGTGATTGTCTCTCATTTGGGTTCCATCACCAGACAGGTCGAGGTGGCCGTGGCGTAGAGCGTCCCGTCTGTCCCGCGTAGTTCAGCTTGGGAGAAGGCCGCCCTGCGCCCCATCTGCACAATGGTCCCGACGGCCTGAACCGGGATGTCCGCCTTCAGCGCCTTGTGGAAGACGGTCTTCAGCTCCAGCGTCGTATAGTTCCAGCCGGGCTTGAGCATTGTGTGGACCGCACAGCCGCACGCCGAGTCCAGCAGGGTCGCCATCCAGCCGCCATGAACCGTACCGAGGGGATTATAGACGGCCCGGGTCGGCAGGCCGTCGAATACGACCCGGCCCTCCTTGATCTCCACCAGTTCGAAGCCGACGGTTCGGGCGATGGGCGCCATGGGCGTGCGCCCTTCGAGGCCCAACCGAAGCTGCTCGAGTCCCGACAATGTGGCAAAGTCGAGCGTCAGGGCGCCAGTGGGAGCGGTGTCGGCCATGGTCAATCCTTGGGAACAGTCAGTTCACATTAAGGACGGACTCAATTTTGGCAAGCGATGCCGAAGGCGCCCGGGCCTAGAGACCCGGCAGTTTCACGCCGCGCGCGCGGGGCTGGATGACAATGCCCTGACGGCCGGTCAGGGCCTCCAGCCGGGCGGCCTCGCTGGCCGGGTCGATGACCAGCGGCCCGGCGGCCGTCTGGGTCGTGGTCGCGCCCTGGCTGGCCGCATCGTCGCGGCGCCAGAACAGGATGCGGTTGGCCCAGCTTTCTTCCTTGTGCGCCAGACCGCCGAACTCGTCGTCCACGACATAGCGGGCCAGGGGATCAGCGCGATCGGCGCCGGCGGCGGCGGCCAGGGCCTGTTCGCCGGGGGTGCGCGTGATCGACTGGCGCTGGCCCAGCAGGATCTGGCGGGCGGCGCTTTCGGGGGCCAGCTCCTGCGGACGCGGCTGGCCCGGGTTCGGCGGACGCAGGCCGTATTCCGGCGGAACGCTGAGCGGCGCCGAGGCCACGGTCACGAACTCGTCGGGCACGACCTTGGTCAGGCCGATCGCCTGACGGGTGCTCTGGCAGGCGCCGAGCGAAAGGGCCGAGACGGCCGCGACGGCGAGAAGGGCGGGGCGAAGACGCATCGGGAAACTCGACTCCGGCGGCGCCTGACGAAGGCGCGCCCAGGGAAACGGGATCTGAAACCTGTTCAGATGATACTCTGAAAGCGGGTGATTACGACTTTTCGTGGGCCGCGCCAACCGCGCCGGCCTTCCGTTCGGACAGCAGGCTGTCCAGGATCAGCAGAACCACGCCCACGCTGATGGCGCTGTCGGCGACATTGAACACCCACGGAAACACGCCGGTGCCGCCGAAATCGAGGAAATCCACCACATAGCCGAAACGGATCCGGTCGATGGCGTTGCCGATCGCCCCGCCGATGACGAGGCCGATGGCCGTGACCAGCAGTCGACGGTCCGCCTTGGTGGCCCACCAGGCCAGGCCCGCCGCCACCACCACGGAAAACACGCTCAGGAACCAGCGGGCGCCGCCGTCGCCGAACAGGCCGAAACTGACGCCCTGGTTGCGGACCATGGTCAGGTCGAACACGCCGGGAAGGACCTCGGCGAACCGATAGCCCGCCGGAATGTCGCGGATCGAGTCGAACGGGGCCATCGCGGCCACGCCGGCCTTGGTCAGCTGGTCGAAAACGATGATGACCAGGGCGAAGCCATAGGCGGCCCACGCCATGCGGGGAATGGCCATGCGGGGGATTTGGGTGCGGTTCGTCATGCGGCGGTCTCGTTAGCAGTCCCGGACCGTCTCGCGAACCCCCCTCAGGGTTGGGCGGCCGCCGCCAGATCCACCGGCAGGGTCTGGCTGGCCAGCAGTCGCTGCATCGTCGCCCAGTGATCCGGACCCTGCCCCTCGACCCAGGCCTGCACCAGATCCCGGCCCAGGCCGTAGTTGATGATGTAGGAGCGGTATGTGTCGATGAACCGCAGCCGCTGCGCCGCCTTGTCGATCGGCGTCAGACTGTAGGTCGACAGGCGGGTGATCGTCTCCTCTCGCCCGACCCGACCGGCCAGCCAGTCGTCGGCGATGGTGTATTCCGCCCGCGCCAGCTGCCGCATCAGCCCGAGAAGCTCGGCCTTGCGCACCACATCGGCGGGCGCCAGACCCGCCATCGGCATCAGCACGTCCCGCTCGAAGACCTGGGCCTCGTCGCCCGGAAAGGCCAGGTCTATGCCATAGTTGGCGCTGCCCTCGGCGATCAGGGACATGGGCGAGAACAGCGGATAGACGCTCATCTCCATCCAGCCCTTCTCCCGCACAAAGGTCTGTTCCAGCAGGGCGTTGTAGACGTGGTGGCCGGGATAGCCCTCGTGGCACCCCAGATCGATCGCCCGTTCCGTATAGATCGGGAAGTCGGCATTGATCTCGATCTTCGAGGCCGCCCCGCCGAGGTAGTAGTTATAGCCCGACCAGGGCTTGTCCCCGACCAGGGTCAGGGTGAAGCGCTCGCTCGCCGGCAGGGCGATATGGCGCACCGTCCGCGCCCGGCATTCGGCCATCGCGGCGTGCATCACCGGCTCCAGCCGGTCCCTTGGAATGACAAAGGCCTGCCGGAAGGCGGTCACCCGATCCAGCAGGGATCCGGGTCCGGGCACCAGGGCGTCGATGCGCGCCAGCACGGCGTCATAGTCGGACAGGGGTTTCAGCTCCGGCCGGATGCCGAACAGGGCCTCGGCCTCGTCGGCGAACGCCATGGTCTCACCCGACAGCATCCCGAGTCGCGCCGAGGCTGCGGCCAGATGGGCCGCCAGATAGCGGCCCCTCTGCACCGAGGCCGCGTCCATGCCCTCCGCCTCGAGCACCGCCAGCCGCACCGTCAGCGCCGCCGCCCGCTCGGCCAGTTGCGGCAGGTCCCCCGGCGCCGCCTTCGCCGCCGCCTGCCACTCGGCCGGCCCATAGTAGGCGTCGACATAGCCGGGCTCGCGCTCGCCGATCTCCAGCGTCAGGGCGACATAGTCGCGGGCGATGGCGTCCAGCGTGTCGGCCTGCGCCCCCCCGGGCGACAGGACTGGAGGCGGCGCGACCAGATCCGGCGCGAGGCCCGCCCCCGTCCCCGCCGTACAGCTCGCCAGCATCAAGCCAAGGCACAACAGCAGACGGCGCATGGGCTCTTCTCACAGGCTTCAGGAGCCGCCACGCTATCCTGCGGCCGTCCCCCCTGTCACGCCCGTCGTGCCGGCCCGGCCGCGCGTCTGGCTCGCCCGACACGATCCTGACGCTCGTTTGGGGATTGAGACCGGCCCCGGCCTGCTGTATGGCCCTTCGTCCGGCGCATCGCGCCCGGACGCACCCGTAGCTCAGCTGGATAGAGTACTGCCCTCCGAAGGCAGGGGTCAGAGGTTCGAATCCTCTCGGGTGCGCCATTTTCCTCCCTGCATATCCGTCATTGACGCACAGCCTCCGCCTCGGTGCTGGCCGTGCGCGCGGTTGGGCGGTAATCATGGCGGCATGACCTCACTGCGCTGGAAATGGCCGGGCCGGCGCAAGCGGGCGTCGGACGCCGTGCTCGACGATCCGCCGTCGGCGCTGGAGATCGATCCGGCCGAAACGTCCCTGAGGGGTCTGCTGTCGGAAATCGAGACGGTCGCCTGCGCCGTCTATGTCCGCCACGGCCTGCCCGATGCGCCGGGGCAATACGCCCGATCGGCGAAGGCCGGCCAATGGCGCTACCTGGCTGACAATCTGACGGCCGAGGAGCGGTGGGCCCTGATCCTGGCGCAAAAGCCCGGCTCGGGATGGCGGTTCGCGTCGTTGCCGGACCTCGGAGACCAGGGCGACAGTCCTGCGGAGCTTCGGCAGGCCTCGCGCGTCCTGAGGGCCTGCCACGACCTGCGCGCCCGCCTGACACAGGGCGTATCGCCGGACGCGGCACTGGAGATGGCGATTCGCCTGGGCGCCGACTGGCGTCAGCTTGAATCCGGGTCGGTCCCGCCGAAACCGGCCGCGAAAAAGCGCACCCGCTCCCGCCCGAAAGCCCCGCCCGAGCCTTGAGGGCGGCCACAAGCCGGCCTTTGCGGCTCCCACAATGCCTCATCGTCCCGGGCAGCGGCGGTTGACGTCATGTCGTCGGTCACGACACCCCTCTTGACCCGCGTCCTCGAATGCCGATCAAGGGCGGAGCCCCCGGGCGCCGCCCGCCGCACCGTTTCCCTTCAGAAAGCCGCTCCATGTCCTCCGGATTGATCGCCCTCATCGACGATGTGGCCGCTATCGCCAAGCTGGCGGCGGCTTCGCTGGACGACATGGGCGCGGCCGCCGGCAAGGCGGGCTCCAAGGCCGTGGGGGTGGTGGTCGACGACGCCGCGGTCACCCCGCGCTATGTCACGGGCCTCAGTCCCCAGCGCGAACTGCCGATCATCGGCAGAATCGCCCTCGGGTCCCTGCGCAACAAATTCCTGATCCTGCTGCCGGCGGCCCTGCTGCTGACCAGTTTCGCCCCCTGGATCATCACGCCGCTGCTGATGTGCGGCGGGGCCTATCTGGCCTTCGAGGGCGCCGAAAAGCTGATGGCGGCCTTCGGCATGGGGCATCACGGCCCCGAGGTCGAGGCCGGGCCGGTCGATGAGGATCCCGCCCATATCGAGAAGACCACCGTCGCCGGCGCGGTCCGCACCGACCTGATCCTCTCGGCCGAGATCATGGCCATCGCCCTGGCCGACGTCGCCGGCGAGCCCCTGCTGACCCAGGCCGTCGTGCTCGCCATCGTCGGCCTCGCCATCACCATCGGCGTCTACGGCGTCGTCGCCCTGATCGTGAAGATGGACGACATCGGCCTGCACCTGGCGCAGGGCCGGCATGCTGCGCTCAAGGGGCTGGGCCGGGGTCTGGTCAAGGCCATGCCCGTGGTCATGTCGGGACTGACCGTGATCGGGACGGCGGCCATGTTGTGGGTCGGGGGCGGCATCCTGGTCCACGGCGCGCATGAACTGGGCCTGCACTGGCCGTCGGAGCCGATCGAACATATGGCCCATGCCGTGGGCGCCGCCCTGCCGCTGGGCGGCGTCGCCGCCTGGCTGGTCACGGCCCTGGCCTCCGCCATCGTCGGCGGGCTGATCGGGGCGCTGATCGCCGGCGTCGTCTCTCTGGCGGGCAAATTGCGCGGCAAACCCGCTGTTCACTGAAGCGAAATCGGCCGGGACGGGCGCGGTCCTGCCCCGCTTTCCCCGGCCTTGCGGCGACGGCGCAGGAATTCGGCGAAAAACCCTTCGGCTCCGCTTGGTGGCGGAGGCCGACGCAGGCGACAGTGACGCCATGCTGGTTCAGATCTTCAACGGCCGCGGGCGCCGGGCCCGGATGCTTCGCCCGTCACGCGGCGGCTGGGCGTTTCGCCTGTTCATGCACTGGTTCGCCGGCCGTCGCTGACGGCGCCGGCCCCTGCGCGGTTCAGCCCTCTGAAAGCCGGGCCTCCCCGCTCACCCCGGCTCGCCCACCAGGGTAAAGGGCGCCCAGAAGGCCGGATGGCGCCAGTCGCGATTGCCCCGCACGGCCCGCATGCCGTGTTGCAGGGCGCGGGCCCGATCGCCGATGTCCGCTCCCGGATTGTCGAGGGCGGCGAAGGTGTCGGAGATCAGCTCGGTGGTCGCCGCATCCGACACCTCCCAGTGCGACACCAGCACCGACCGCGCCCCGGCGTAGAAGAAGGCCCGGGCCAGGCCTGACAACCCCTCGCCCCCCGGCCGGCCGTCAGACGCCGCCGTGTTGCAGGCGGACAGGACCACAAACTCGGCGTCCAGCCTCAGCTGCGCCGCCTCGGAGGCGCTCAGATAGCCGTCGTCGGCCTCGGTCGCCTCCTCCGGCGGGGTCAGGACCAGGCCGGGTTCGGCGAAGGAGGATCCGGCCATCAGGCCGTGGGTGGAGAAGACCACGAACCGGGCCTGCGACAGGGCCGCCGAGTCCGGGCCGCGCACAGCCGTCTCGGTCGCCGCCGCCCCCGTCCGGACCAGGGCCGAGGGGTAGCGCAGTTTCAGGGCGTCCAGCTCCTTCTTGGATCCGGGCAGATACGGCAGGGCCTTCAGCTTGGCGACGTCGGCCAGCTGCCCCTCGCCGGCGATGGACTCCGCCGAGGGCGCGCCGCGCGAGCCCGACTGCGGGGCGCCGGTCAGGATCGGGGCGCCGAAGGCGGCCATGCTGAAGCGTCGGTCGGCGTCCGCAGAGGCCCGCGCCGGGGCGGGGCCGCCGGCCCGGGGCGGACAGCCTGGGCTCCGGTGGCGCGCCTCGACCACCAGATAGCAGCGCAGCGATTTCAGGCTCGACACCGACGGCAGGGTGGCCAGGGCATAGCGGTCGATCAGCCAGGGCACGTCGTCCAGCGCATTCGGGGCTGTGTCCGCGCCTGCGGGCGGCGCCGTCGCCAGAACCGCCAGCGGCAGGCTGGTCAGGGCGCCCGTCGTCACCGTGATCAGGGTGGTCTTGCCCTCGAACACCACCTCGACCGGCTTGATCAGTTCGGCATACAGCCGCCAGGCCCCCGCGCGATCAAAGGCGGGGGTCGGGCGGCCGGTCAGCAGGGCCGGGTCCATCCAGTCCTCATCCTCGGGGCCGCTGCGCGCGCCGGCGGTGGTCAGGGAGGCCCGCAGCGCCTCGACGGCGCGGGTCACCTCCGCCTCGGTCAGACCCTCGGCCCGCGCCCACTCGATCCGGTCCTTCGACACGCCCCAGACATAGGTGGCCTCGGGGTTGACCAGAACCAGCAACAGGCCTTCACCGGGTTTGAGCAGGCCCTGGGTTTCGGCCACCGACAGGGCCCGGGGACTGGTCAGTTCGGAATAGGCGGGGAAACGCGACTCGATGTCGGCGTCGACGATCTTCAGCCGGTCGACCACCGCCTCATAGTCAGTGCGCACGTCGGTCCGGCGCGTCCGCCCGTCGGCGTCGGCGGCCGCATACAGCCGCTCCAGCTCCCGTTCCAGGGTGTCGCGTCGGCCGATCAGGGTCTCGCGCTCCTCGGCCAGCCGCCCCAGGGCGTCGTCGCCCTGGGCGAACCGCGCCGACACCTTGGCCAGGGCGTCGGCGGCGTCGGAGGCGATCGCCCATTGCGCCGCCTCAAAGGCTTCGGCGCGCAGGGACGCAGGCGTATCGGCCGGCGCCGGACCGGGAGCGCCCGGACTTTGGGCAAACGTCGACCCGGCTATCGCCAGGGCGGCGGCCAGTCCCGTCAGTCCCGAAATCAGGCGCGTCACGGCGTCTCCCTCTCCCGCCCTGTGGTCGGACGTATCAGTTGCTCAGAATCTGCACCTTGGTCCAGACCGAACCGCGATTGACGATATCAATCCGGATCTTGCCCGGCCGGACCCGCGCCACGGTGCAGACCGGATAGTGGTCGCCTTGGCCGTCCTGGCAGATCAGGGCGCCGGCGGCGTCGCGGACCGACAGGTCGATGTTGGTGTCGCCGTCGCCGATGGCCGCGACCCGCAGCACCTCGCCGGTGCGCGCCTCCAGCTCGAAGCCGTACGTCTCGCGCGCCTTGATCTCGCGCACCGTGAAGATCGGGCCGCGTCCGAACGGCGACGAGCGGACGCCGCGCGTGGTGTTTCTTACCCGGGCGATGGCGTCCAGAACGCCCTGGTTGCCCGCCGCCAGCCCCTCGGCCTCGGTCAGCAGGGCGTCCGGCGTCAGAAAGGCGTCACCCGCCGCCTCGGTGGAGGGTCGCAGCGGAGCCTCGGCCAGCATCCGGGAGGCCATGATCAACGGCCCGGGCTCGCCCCGGCGGCGGCCCCAGTCGGCCAGGCGGGCGGCGGTGACGATCTGGGTGATGGCCTCGGCCTCGGGCGAGGCCGCGGCGGAATCCGCAGGACCGGGCGTCGCCTGCGACGCAGCGGCGCAGGCTCCGGCGGTCACGGCCAGCAACGCGCCGACCGACGCCATCCAGCGCCCCGCACGTCTGATTCCGTTCCGCTTCACCCGCCGTCTCCCCATCCGCCGGACGCATCGCACCGCCTCACCCGCCATGCAGCGGGAGGCGAACGCTTGAGGTCCGGAGGACCATTGTGACCGGCCCGGCCGAAAGCGCAAACTGACCGAACGTGACTCAACGGCGCCGTCGGATCAGAGGGCGGCGGCGCTCAGGATGCGACGATCGGCGCGCGCCTGGACCAGCACGGCCACCCCCTCGCCTGCCGGAGCCCGGTCCGGCAGGGCATAGAGGGCCGGCCGGCCGGACCAGGGCCCGAGTTTTCTCAGGCTGCGCACCACATTGACGTGCCGCACCGACTGGCCGCGATTGTCGCCGAGATTGACCGTCACGGTCTGGGCCCCGGGCGTATAGGTTACGGCCCAGACATCGGCGCCCCCCGCCGGTACCCGGCCCGAACCGACCCCGACCCGATCGCCGGTCTCACGGAACTCGATGTCGGGCGGAGAACGCCGATCGGCAGCGGCGGCGTCCACCGCCTCCTGCACCGCCGGCCCGACCCCGCCCGGAATCTGGCGCCGCCCGTCGATCACCACCTGCGGCGTATAGACGTTGCGCAGCCGCATCGCCGTCCGATAGGCGTTCTGGCGCTGGGCGAACTCCGGGCGGGCGAAGGTGTCAGGCCAGCCCAGATAGTCCCAGTAGTCGACCGCATAGGTCAGGGCGATCACCCCGGGTTCTTCCGACAGGGTCTCGATCACCCGGTTGGCCTCGGGACAGCCCGGACAGCCCTGGGCGGTGAACAGCTCGACCACGACCGGCTCACGGGCCGGAACGGCCCGGGGCGCCGCATGCGGACGCGACGGCTGCGCCGCCAGACTGACCGGGCCGGCCAGCAGGATCGCCGCCGCGCCGGGAATGAACAGACCCCTGAACCTCATACGCCGGACCCTAGCGCCGCCGGCCGAGCGCCGCCCGTCATATCTGCGTGAGAATCGCCGATCCGGGGCTGCCGGCTGACCGCGCCACGGCGGTCAGCCCTGAGCATCAGGCTCAGACAGCGAGGCTCCGCCAGCTGCGGCGTTGGCGCCCCCGCCCCTCAATCCATCAGCTGCTGCATCAGATAGGTGTAGTGGCGGGCCCAGCGACGGGCGTTGGCGACCGGATCGGCGTCGTTGGAATGTCCGCCGGCCGTCTCCTCATAGTACAGCCGGTCATAGCCCATCGCGCCCAGCCGGGCGGCGAACTTCCTCGCATGGCCCGGATGCACCCGGTCGTCCCGGGTGTTGGTGGTGATATACATACGCGGGTAGTTCGCCCCCTCGCGCAGGTTCTGGTAGCCGGAATAGCGGGCGATGAAGGCCGCCTCGGCAGGGATGCGCGGGTCGCCGTATTCGCCGATCCAGGAGGCGCCGGCCGGCAGGTCCGGATAGCGCAGCATGTCCACCAGAGGGCTTTCGATCACCACCGCCCGGAACAGCTCCGGATGCTGGGTCACCGACACCGAGGTCAGCACCCCGCCGTTCGACCGGCCATAGATGCCCAGACGCCGGGCCGAGGCGATGCCGCGTTCGTTCAGGTCGCGGGCCACGGCGGCGAAGTCGTCAAACGCCCGCTGGCGGTTTTCCTTCAGCGCCGCCTGGTGCCAGGCCGGGCCGAACTCGCCGCCGCCGCGGATATTGGCCACCACATAGGCCCCGCCCTTCTCCAGCCACAGCTTGCCCAGTTCGGGTTTGTAGGCGGGCGGGAAACCGATCTGGAAGCCGCCGTAGCCGAACATCAGGGTCGGGGTCGATCCGTCCATCGGCGCCGCCGCCGGCCGTACGACGAAATAGGGAACCTTCGTTCCGTCCGCCGAGGTCGCCTCGAACTGCTCCACCACATGGGTGGCGGCGTCGAACCGCGAGGGGGCGGTCCTGACCACATGGGCGCTGTTGGCCCGCAGGTCGACCAGGGCCAGGGTGGAGGGCGTCAGAAAGCCCTCGAAATTATAGAACAGCCGGCCTGACTTGCGGCTGGCAGAGCCCAGATGGACAGCGGCGTTCCCGGCGGCGGGCAGGACCGTCCGCACCCAGGGCGAGGAGCCGTTGGAGGTGAAGGCCACGATATGGCCGACGACATTGTCATAGACGGTCGCCGCCACCCGGTCGTCGAACACCCGGACCTCGTCGATCGACTGGCGGGCGGTCGGGCTGACGATCACATCGGCCTCGGTCGACAGACGGATGTCGCCGTTCGGGCTGCGGGGACGCAGGGTGTTCAGACTGACCGCCATCAGCGACCCGGCCCGCCGCTCGCCATTGCCGTACAAGAGTCCCGTGCGGGTCCAGGCCTCGTCGAGGGTGAAGACCAGACGCCCCCCCATGACGCCGTGAATGGAGACACGCTCGGGGATGGCCAGCCTGACCAGACGTGTCCCGTCCAGCCACCAGGTCTCGCTGCGGAAGGTATCCAGCGGACGGGTGAAGATCACCGCCTGCACCGCCCCGTTTCCATCGCGATAGACGCCCGGGCTCACGCCATAGCCGCCGTCGGCCGCCGCGCCCCGGAAAAGCTCGACCGCCGCCTCCAACGTCGCGCCGCGCTTCAGCGCCTTGACGATATAGGGGTAGCCGGACTCGGTCAGGCTTCCGGCCCCGAAGTCGGTGGCGACCAGCAGGGTGTCGCGATCCAGCCATTCGATCCGGTGCTTGCCCTCGGGCAGGACGAAGCCGCCGTCCACGAACTGTTTCATGGTCGTGTCGAACTCGCGCACCACGACCGCGTCCTTGCCGCCGTCGGACAGATTGATCAGGCAGCGGGTCTCGTCGGGGGCCAGACAGTCGGCGCCCTTGAACACCCAGTCCCGCCCTTCCGCCTTCGACAGGGCGTCGATGTCCAGCAGGGTCTCCCAGTCCGGCGTCGCGGACCGATAGCTGTCCAGGGTCGTGCGCCGCCAGACGCCCTTCGGATTGGCCGCGTCCTGCCAGAAATTACCGATGCCGTCACCGAGGAAGCTGGGCCCCGGGATCCGGTCCGTCGCCGTCAGGATGGCCTCCGCCTCAACCCGCAGCCCTTCGTAGCGGGGGTCGCCGGTCAGGGCCTTGAGACTCTTCTCGTTCTCGGCGGCGACAAAGGCCATCGCCTCGGCGCCCTCGACCTGTTCCAGCACCAGGTGGTCGTCGGCGGCCCGCACCCCGGCCGGCGACAGGTCCGTCGGCATATGCGGCGGGGTGGTCTGGGCCAGGGCGGTGGAGGCCATCAGGCTGAGGGCGGCGCTCACGATCAGGGACTTCATGGTCAGACTTTCCGCTTCTACGGCTGCGCCGGCGAATCCATCAGGCGACGCGACAGATAGGTGTATTCCAGGGCCAGACGGCGGGCGGTCTCCCGCAGGTTCGCCCCCGCCGCATGGCCGCCGTCGGTGTTCTCATAGAACAGCACCGGATAGCCGAGCTCCTCCAGCCGCGCCGCCGCCTTGCGGGCGTGGCCCGGGTGGACCCGGTCGTCCTTGGTCGAGGTGTGGATGAAGACCTCGGGATAGGGCTGGCCGGCCGCCAGCCGCTGATAGGGCGAATACTGTTCGATCCAGGCCCGCTGTTCCGGAATGTCCGGGTCGCCGTATTCGCCGATCCAGCTGGCGCCCGCCAGCAGCCTGTGGAAACGCAGCATGTCGAACAGGGGCACCTGGATGACCGCAGCATTGATCAGGTCCGGTCGCTGGGTCAGCATCGCCCCCATGAACAGCCCGCCCTGGGAGCCGCCCATGACGCCCAGTTTCGGCTGGCTGGTGATCCCCCGCGCGATCAGGTCCAGCGCCACGGCCTGGAAGTCCTCGTGCGCCCGCTGGCGATTCTGTTGCAGGGCCGCCTCGTGCCAGCGCGGACCGAACTCGCCGCCGCCGCGCGTATTGGCGATGACATAGACCCCGCCCCGTTCCAGCCACAGCTTGCCTACTGTCGCCGAATAGCCGGGCAGGAGGGAGTTTTCGAACCCGCCATAGCCATACAACAGCGTAGGATTGGACCCGTCGTTCGGCGCGGCCTCACGGTGGACGACGAAATAGGGGATCTTCGTCCCGTCCGCCGAGGTCGCCTCCAGCTGGTCGACCTTCAGCCCTGCGGCGTCGAACTTGGCCGGCAGGGACTTGACCTGGTTCACCGTCCCGGACGCCGCGTCGGCCAGCCACAGGCTGGACGGGTTCAGATAGCCGGCCACGCTGACGAAGACCTTGTCGTCCCGTTCCGAGGTCGAACCGACGCCGACAGTGACGTTCTGCGGCAGTTCCAGCCGCGTCCGGCTCCAGTCAGCGGGATCATAGACATAGACCGAGCCCCGCACATTCTCGAACAGGGCGACGACCAGCCGGTTGCGGGTCATGTTCAGACCCTCGATGGCCTCGCGCTCGCCGGGACGGATGACCAGTTCGGCCGTCGTCTTCGCATCCTCCAGCCAGGCGTCCAGCGGCCAGGCGATCACGTCGCCGGTCCTGAACGCCTGTCCCGACGGGGCCGTCCAGTCCTGTTTCAGGCTGACCAGCATCTTGCCGGCCAGCAGGCCGTTGATGTTCGACTTGGGCGGCAGCTCCAGCTTCGTCGTCGAGCCGTCGGCATTCAGCCGGAAGACCTCGCTCTCATAGAAGTTGATCGCCCGGTTGATCAGGGTCGCCTTGATGGCCCCGTCGGCGTCGCGAAGGGTGAAGGAACTGACCGACACGTCCGACGTCTGGCCCTCGAACACCTGCACGGCCTGTTCCTGGCTCTGGCCGCGCTTCATCAGCCGCACCGTGCGCGGATAGCCGGAATCAGTCAGGGATCCGGCCCCGAAATCGCGCTCGATCAACAGGGTGTCCGCGTCGATCCAGGTCACCCCGCCCTTGGACTCCGTCAGGGTGAAGCCGCCCTCGACGAAGGTCTTCGACACGCTGTCGAACTCACGAATCGTCACCGCGTCCTTGCCGCCGTTCGACAGACTGACCAGGCACAGCCGCTCCTCGGGCTGCAGGCAGTCGACCCCCTTGTAGACCCAGTTGGCGTTCTCGGCCGTCGACAGGGCGTCGATGTCCAGCACTGTCTCCCACTGCGGCTCGGCGGTGCGATAGGAGTCCAGCGTCGTGCGGCGCCAGACGCCGCGCACGTGCTGCGCGTCCTGCCAGAAATTGTCGATCGTCCCGTCGCGGTTGAAGCCGGGCGAGGGAATCCGGTCGCGCGACTGGACGATATCCAGCGCCGCCTGATGCAGGCCTTCATAGCGCGGGTCGCCCTGCAGCACGCCCAGCGAGGTCGTGTTGTGGGCCCTGACCCAGTCCATGGCCCGTTCGCCCTCGACCTCTTCCAGCCAGATATAGGGGTCGGTCGCATCCGAGGTCGCGAACCCGGCGGCCGGGGCAGAGGCCGGGGCAGCGGCGGCAGGCGAGGCGGGAGACGCGGTCTGGGCCATGGCGGCGGTCGTCAGTCCTGAGGCGAGAAGCAAAGCGGCGGCCGAAACCAGCGGGCGGATCATGAAACTCTCCGGGAAATGGGCGGCGGCACCTTGGCCGTCCCGTCCCGCCCCGACAAGCCGCCCGACCTTACCGATTTGTCACATACCGCCGGGCGGCGCGCTCAGTCCTCGTCGGGAATACACATCAGATTACCGCAGGCCTTGCAGTGGACGGCGTCTGGATCGTGGGTCTGCAGGCCGCAGGCCTCGCAAGGATGGCGCACCTTGTGCGGCTTGATCAGGGCCTGGGCCAGCCGGAGGAACAGGGTGATGCCGCTCAGCATGATGGCGATGGACAGCAGCTTGCCCAGCGATCCGGGCAGGGTCACGTCGCCGAAGCCGGTCGTGGTCAGGGTCGCCACGGTGAAATACAGGGCGTCGACATAGCCGGCGATGCCGTCATGACCGAGGAAGGTCGCATAGACGAAGCCGGTCACGACGAAGACGAAGGTCACCAGCCCTGACAGGGCCCGGACAATCCCCTCAACCCGGGTGTCGTCGTACCTGTGGCCGACCGTGCGCCAGAAGAAGTCCGAGTTCAGCAGGGTCCACAGCCGCAGCAGCCGCAGGAAGCCCAGATTGGCCAGCCAGGCCGGGAACAGCAGGGTGGCCAGGATGAACAGGTCCAGCCAGACGATCGGCCGTTTCAGCCAGTCCCGGATGTCGGTCCAGGCCCAGGCCCGCGCCGCGAGGTCCGCCGCCAGAACCGCCGCGATCAGATAGTCGACGACATAGAAGGCCCAGCCCTCCTCCTTCAGGATCGGGGCGGCGATGAAGAAGGCCACGATCAACAGGTCGACCGCGATCACCATCAGCCGGAACCGGACGGCCGGGGGCTGGGTCCCGTGATACAGATATCTCAGCCGCGCCCGCAGCCTCAGGCCCTCGGCCTTGTCGGGGGTCTTTTCCGGGGGCGCCGGGGTTTTCCGGGCGAAGACGGACGGGGTGGCCATGCGGCAGCGATAGAGGCAAATGGCGCCGGATGCGACCCTGTCCGGGGTCTCGGTCCGGGCGGGCCCGGATGCGCTGCGCTCGCATGGAGAGGGTTCGCCGTCTATATGTGCCCGCGATGACCCAATCTCCAGGCTCCCGGGCCTTCGTCAAGATGAACGGCGCCGGCAACGACTTCGTCGTGGTCCATGCGCTCGACCGGCCGTTCACGCCGACGCCGGATCAGGTGCGCGCCCTGGCGAACCGTCAGACGGGTCAGGGCTTCGACCAGTTGATCGCCATCGAACCCTCGACCACCGGGGGCGACGCCTTCATGCGGGTGTGGAACGCCGACGGCGGGGTGGTCGAGACCTGCGGCAACGCCTTGCGCTGCGTCGGCTGGATGTTGATGCAGGCTGACGGTTCGGACCATGTCGCCATCGACACCCTGGGCGGGCCGACGGTCGCCCGCGCCGCCGGCGACCACCGGGTTACGGTGGATATGGGCAGGCCGAAACTCGAATGGACCGAAGTTCCATTGGCCGAGGAGATGGACACCCGCAACATCGAGCTTCAGCTCGGCCCGATCGACGCACCCGTCCTGCACACGCCGGGCGCCGTCTCCATAGGCAATCCCCATGTCGTCTTCTTCACCGACCATACGCCCACCGACGCCTTCGTCACCGCCAACGGCTCCCTGATCGAGCACCACCCCCTGTTCCCCGAGGGGGTCAACGTCGGCTTCGCCCATGTCATCGCCCGCGATCACATCCGCCTGCGCGTCTGGGAGCGGGGCGCCGGCCTGACCCGCGCCTGCGGCACCGGCGCCTGCGCCGCCCTCGTCGCCTGCGCCCGCCGGGGCCTGACCGACCGCGCCGCCCGCGTCGAGGTCGACGGCGGCGACCTGTTCATCGAATGGGACGCGGCCGACGACCACGTCCTCATGACCGGCCCCGTCGAGGTCGAACGGACTGGCGTGCTGGAGATCTGACCCCGCCTGACCGCCTCGCGACCTGTCCACCCCGTTCGCCGGAGCGAAGGGAGAGGGAGGGTTGCGACGGGTTTCACCCCGCGCATTCTCCCGGCCGCGTTTCGTCCGGCCCGTACTGGTTGCACGACCGGTCGATCTCGCCCTGGATCAGGTCACAGGGGTTGGCGGCGTTGCAGGGCGGCCGGGTGGCCGGGCTGACGGCGATGCAGCGCTCGACCAGCCGGGCCGAGGCCCGCTCGCCGATCGCCTGACGGCAGGGCGTCTCTGAAATTTCGACCTGCGCGGGCGGGACCGGCGCGCGTGGCGGCCGGGCCTCCGCCGGAGCAGAGGGCGCCGCCGCCGGAGAGGGGGGCGCTGACGGCGCCTCCGGCCTGGGACTGCAGGCCATCAACGCTCCGGACAGGAGCAGGCCCGCCATCGCCGTCGTCTTCAAGGATCGCATCTTCAGGGATCGCATCCGCCCGCCTCCTGAGTTTCGCCGCATGATGCGCCGTTGAGCGCGGCCCGCAAGCCGCCCGTTCCGGGCGACGGTCGGGACGATCAGCCCTTCAGCGCCGCCTCGACCGCCGCCCGTTGTTTGACGAACAGTTCGGCGCAACCGGCCTCGGCCAGCTGGAACAGGCGGTCGAACTCGCCCCGGCTGAAGCCGCGCTTCTCGCCCGTCGCCTGAATCTCGACGATGGTCCCCGAACCGGTCAGGACGAAATTGCCGTCGGCCTCGGCATTGGAATCCTCTTCGTAGTCGAGGTCGGCGACCGGCTCGTCATTGAAGATGCCGCACGAAATGGCCGCCACCTGATCGAGGATCGGATCGGCCGCCAGCACGCCCTCAGCCCGCAGATAGCCGAAGGCCGAGGCCATCGCGACCCAGGCCCCGGTGATCGAGGCGGTGCGGGTGCCGCCGTCGGCCTGGATGACGTCGCAGTCGATCAGCACCTGACGTTCGCCCAGGGCCTTCAGATCGACCACGGCCCGCAGCGAGCGGCCGATCAGTCGCTGGATCTCCTGCGTCCGGCCCGACTGTTTGCCCGCCGCCGCCTCGCGCCGTCCGCGCGTATGGGTGGCGCGCGGCAGCATGCCGTATTCGGCCGTCACCCAGCCCTGACCCGAGTTGCGCATCCAGCCCGGGACCTTTTCCTCCACCGAGGCCGTGACCAGAACCCTGGTATGGCCGAACGAGACCAGGCAGGAGCCCTCGGCATAGCGGTTGACGCCGGTCTCCAGGGTCACGGTGCGGAGCTGTTCGGGGGTGCGGCCGGAGGGTCTGGCGGAGGCGGTCATCGGATCGTCCTGGAAAGGGGTGGCGGCCGTGCTTATCGTGTATGAAGGCGGGCGCGTCCATCGCGCATGACCCCGCAATCGCGCCTCCGGCCCCGGATCGACCTTGACCCCGCCCTTCGTCTCCACCCCCTTCCCCGGACAGAACTACGCCGGCCTGACAGGGCTGGACCAGCGGGCCCGGGACATCTTTCGCCGCATCGTCGAAAGCTATCTGGAGACGGGAGAGCCCGTCGGGTCCCGGACCCTGTCGATGACGGGAATTTCCCTGTCCCCGGCCTCGATCCGCAACACCATGCAGGACCTGACGATGGCGGGCCTGCTGGCCTCGCCCCACACCTCCTCGGGCCGGATCCCCACCCATGCCGGCCTGCGCCTGTTCGTCGACGGCCTGCTCGAGATCGGCGATCTGGGCGAGGAGGAACGGCGCGAGATCGACGCCCGGCTGGCGGTCCGTTCGGGCCGCGGCGGCGGCTTCGAGGAGGCCCTGAACGAGGCCTCGGCCCTGTTGTCCGGTCTCGCGGGCGGGGCGGGCATCGTCGCCAGCCCGGTGCGGGACGCCGGGGTCAAACACGTCGAATTCGTCGCCTTGGGCCAGGGTCAGGCCCTGGCGGTGCTGGTCGCCGACGACGGCACGATCGAGAACCGGCTCATGCCCCTGGCCGCAGGCGTCACCCCCTCGACGCTGCAGGAGGCCTCCAACTTCCTCAACGCCCGGCTCAAGGGCCGCCCCCTGGCCGAGGCCCGCACCGAGATGCGCGCCGAACTGGACGCCGCCCGGCTGGAGCTCAACGCCGCCGCCGCCCGCCTCGTCGAGGACGGCATGGCCGCCTGGTCCGGCGGCGCCGAGCGCGAGCGCGCCCTGATCGTGCGCGGCCGCGCCAACCTGCTGCAGGACCCCGAGACCGCCGCCGATCTCGACCGGGTGCGCATCCTGTTCGACGATCTGGAGCAGAAGGAACAGCTGATCGGCCTGCTGGACGGGGTCCGCTCGGCCCAGGGCGTCCGCATCTTCATCGGGGCGGAAACACGGTTGTTTTCACTTTCGGGTTCCGCCGTGATCGCAGCGCCCTATATGAACGGCCGACAAAGGGTCCTGGGCGCCATCGGCGTGATCGGCCCTGCGCGATTGAACTACGCCCGCATCATACCGTTGGTGGACTACACCGCCCGGGTGCTGGGGCGAATGCTGGACGGAAACGACACGTGAGCGACACCCAAAACAACCCGACCCAGGCTGAACTCGACGCCATCGAGGCCGAGGCCGACGCCATTCTCGATGCAGACGCAGGCGCCGCAGCCGACGGCGACCTCGCCCCCCTCGATCAGGTCATCGCCGAGCGCGACGAGTGGAAGGACCGCGCCCTGCGCGCCATCGCCGAGGTCGAGAATGTGAAACGCCGGGCCGAGACCCAGTCGAACGACGCCCGCGCCTATGCGATCCAGCGGTTCGCCAAGGACCTGCTCGGCGTGGCCGACAATCTGGAGCGGGGCATCCAGGCCGCGCCCCGGGACGTCGGCGATGCCGCCGCCGCCCTGGTCACCGGCATGGAGCTGACCCAGAAGTCGCTGCTGACGGCTTTTGAGTCCAACAATCTGCGCCGCGTGGCCCCCGAGGCGGGCGAGGCCTTCGACCCGCACGTCCATCAGGCCATGATGGAGCAGCCGTCCGAGACGGTGCAGGGCGGGCAGGTCATCCAGACGCTGCAGGCCGGCTATGCCCTGTTCGGCCGGACAATCCGCCCGGCCATGGTGGTGGTCGCCGCCAAGGGCTCCGGCGCGAGGGCTGCGGCCGCCGCCTACGCCCCGGCCGAAACCACCGGCGACGCCTACGACGGCAAGGCCTAAAACCCTCTCCGCCAGGCGCCGATCAGGGCGAACTCCGGATCGGCGCCGGTCACATGCCTCGGCTCACGGCTGATCACCCCCTGCAGGGTGAAGACCGATCCATCGCCAAACCGGCGTTCCGTGGCCATGGTGAAATCGATCTGCCGTCCCGACGGCCGGGCGTCAAAGCGTCGCATGGAGAAGGTCGGGGCGTCGAAATACTCGGCGGGGATGTCCGCCAGCAGGGCGCTGAAGGCTCCCCCTTCCAGCCGCAGGGGCTGTGACAAGCCGAACGTCAGCCGGTGGCAGCCGAGCAGACCGCTCCAGATCCCCCGCCGGGCCGCAGCCGGACAGTCGACATCCCAGGCCAGCCGCCACGAACGGCTGACCAGGTCGCCGTCACTGGACAGGAACCGGCCCAGAACCCGGGTCTCCCCCTGCCCCACCTCGCCGCTGAGGCGACCCATACCGAACGTCCAATCCCCGGAAAAGGCGTAGAACACCGTCTGTGACGGCAGGGCCAGGTCCGAGCGCGACGGCATATATCCGCCGAGGGGAGCCAGGCTTTCGTCGAGGGCGCCAAGGCCGATCCCGAACCCGCCTTCGCGGCCGCGCCAGACCAGGCTGGCCCGGCCATAGGTCGAGGCGTCGCGTTCGACGGTGCGCAACAGGGCCCGCCGGTCGCCGCCCCCGGCCTCGGCCGCAAGGGCGAAGCCTGAGCCCAGATCGACAACGCCCTGCATGGCCCGATCGGCCTGGGCCAGGGCGGCGAAGCCATCACCAGCCCCGGCATGGAACGGCGAATCGGCCCCGCCCTGGCCCTGCCAGGCCGAGAAGGACGTCCGCCCGGCCTGGATCCCGACCATGACCTCCTGACGCGGTTCATCGCCCCGCCAGGGGGAGTCGGTCAGACCCCGACGGGGCACGACCGTCTCGGGCAGTTCGACCGGCTGTGTCGCGATCAGCGACAGTCGGGCGCCGCCGGGACCCGCCATATCGGTCTGGACCCGGCGGCGGGGATCGACCGATCCGGGCTGCCAGGACCGGCTGGGAGCCATCGGATAGGCCCCGCCGAGATTGATGCGAAACAGCCGGTCGTATTCGTCATGGCCGATCGTCTCGAGGGCCGTCTGGGTGCGGAAGGCGTCGCCGAACGCCGAGCCGACGAAGGACCCCGGCTCGCTGGTCGGGATCAGGCTTGCACCCGACGTTGTCGGGACGGACGTTGCGCCAACCGGTGCGAAGGCCCCGGCGAGGTCCAGCAGGCCCCGGCCGTAGACGAGGTCGGTCCCGGCATCCCCCGCCTCCCGCGCGGTTCTCAGCAGGATTTCGACAGCGCTGCGGCCATTCAGGTTGGGGAAGGCCTGCAGAAGCAACGCCAGGGCCCCGGAGACGTGCGGCGCCGAGAAGGAGGTGCCGCTGATCCGCCAGCAGGACGTCCCGTCGCAGGCGGTGATGACATCCTTGCCCGGGGCCGAGATGTAGGCGTTGGCGGCAACCCCGGCCTTGTTGGAAAAATCGGCCAGAACATTGGCGGCGTCATGGGCGCCGACGGCGATGATGGACCCGGCAAAGCGCGGGTCAGTGGCGTAGCGGGCAGGCCATTCCGGGCTGTCGCCGCTCTCATTACCCGCCGAGGCGACAATCACAGCGCCGGAATTCACCGCCCTGAGGAGCGCAGCCTCAAACGACGCGCCCATGCTGGTACTGCCGCCGAGCGACATGTTGATCACCTTGGCGCCATTCGCGACGGCGTAGTCCAGGGCCCGAACCAGGTCCGACGACTTGAAGCAGGTTTCGTCATCCGGATCCGTGCAGTCCGACACCTCTGCACGAATTGACAGGATCGTGGAATTGTAGGCGACGCCGACGGTGCCGAGGCTGTTGAAGTTGGCGGCGATAATCGTGGCGGAATAGGTCCCGTGCCGGTCTGCCCCCTCGGGCGTGTTCCGGCCGACAATCACATCGGTGGACAGGGGTGAGATGCGGCCAACCAGGTCGGCCTGGCCAAATTGTATGCCCGTGTCGATGACAGCCACCGTCTGTCCCGCTCCCGTGGCCCCGCTGTCATAGGCGACCGAGGCCTTGATGTTGGCCAGGCCAAAGTTGCGCAGATATTCGCTCGACGTCGCCGAAGGCCCGGGCGCTGGCGGCGGAGGCGGCGGAGGCGGCGGTGGGGGAGGTGGCGGTGGTGGAGGGGGGGTGGGGACGGGATCCGGGGTTGTCGTCCCTCCGCCCGAACCTCCGCCCCCCCCACAGGCTGCCAGCGGAGTGAAAAGAAGCATGACCCCGAGGGCCAGAAGGCGAACACCACGCACCATGAATCCCTTCCCGTATGAGGGGAGCCTAGACCTTGAGGCGCGAATCGAACAGCGCCAGCAAGCGGCTCCAACCGTCGGCGGCATCCGCCGCGCTATAGCTGGCGCGGTAGTCGGCGTGGAAGCCATGCTGGGCGCCGGGGTAGACATGGATCGAACTGGCCGTTGCGACCGGCGTATCCGCCCGGGTCAGGGCGGCCCTCATGGCCTCGACGGCCGTCAGGGGAATGCCCTGGTCCCGCTCCCCGTAAAGGCCCAGAACGGGCGCCTTCAGATCATCGGCCAGATCAACGGGCCAGGGCGCGCCGGCCGCGACCTGTTCCGGCGCAGCCGTGGCCGAGGGCGCCAGCTGTCCATACCAGGCGACGCCGACGTCGATGGCGGCGAACCGGGCGCAGGCCTGCCAGACCACCTTGCCGCCCCAGCAGAACCCGGTGATCCCGACCTTCCGGTCATCGGCCCACAGCTGGCCGCCGGCCCAGTCCAGGGTTGCGGCGATGTCGCCCATGACCTGCTCGTATTTCGCGGCCCCGACGATCTCGCGGATCCGGGCCATCTCGCCCATCGTCAGGGGCGCGGGATCGGCGACCCGTACAAAGAAGGCCGGCGCAATGGCTGCATAGCCTGCCTTGGCCAGTCGGCGGCAGATGTCCTGGATATAGGCGTGGATGCCGAAGATCTCGGAGGCCACGATGACCACCGGAAAGGGTCCCTCCCCGGCCGGACGCGCGACATAGGCGGGCAGGTCGAAGCCGTCCGGGGCCGGGTAGCGGACGTCGGCCACCTCGATCCCTGTCGTGTCGGTGATCACAGGCTCGGCCGACTGGGCCAGGGCCGCCGTCGCATAGCGGGTGAAAAACACCCCGCCTGCCGCCGCCGTGGCGAGGGACCGGCGGGAGAGGTTCAGGTCACCCGGGGCATTGCCTTCGGGGCGGGTCAGGACGGTCATCACGGTCTCCATCAACAGTCTGTGCGACAGGTGAGGACAGTGGTCCGGCCGGGGATCAGCGTCGAGTCACGATCCCGAGGGCGGCCCTGCCCGGCGCAGCGTCAGGTTCAGCCGGCCACCGTCGGCCAGCAGGCCTGAGGATCCACCCAGGATCCGGTCGATCCCGTGCCGCGCCAGTCTCGCTGGTCCGGTCAGGGCGCAGATGTCTCCGGACGCCAGCTTAAGGCTTGTTCCGCGGCCGCCGTCCGCCGGAGCCACGCGGAATACCGCTGTGTCGCCCAGCGAGATCGACAGGACCGGCGCTGTCAGATCCGCCTCGTCGCGATCCTGATGCAGACCCATCCGGGCGTCGACCTCATAGCGATTGACCAGACAGGCGTCGGGCGGCGTCGGCCAGCCGGTGAGTCGGGTCCACAGCTCGACCAGCCGCACCGGTATCGCCGGCCAGGGCGCCCCGGTTTCCGGATGCCCCGCCTGATAGCGATATCCGCTGCGATCCGAGACCCAGCCCAGACTGCCGAAATTGGTCATCTGCACCGAAAAGGGCCGCCCGCCCGGCGTGACCGGCCGGTACAGGGGGGCGGCCTCCAGCGCGGCCATGACCTCGTCCGCCAGCGCCCTCTGGCTGGACGCGTCAAGGGCTCCCGGCCAGAGCCGGAAGCCCTCCACCCCCGTGTCAATCTCGCGGACCACAGCCATCAGGACAGTGTAGACCCGCTGGCCGCCCGCTCAAGCACAGCGGCGGCCGCGCCCGGCGATCAGCGCGTATAGTAGTAGTCGGCGATCTGGCAGACGTTGATGTTCATCCGGGTCAGGGTCTGGCCGTTGGTGAACTCCGCCTTGAAATCATAGATGCAGGCGCCCGAGCCGTCGTCGATGTTGATGGTCCAGCTGCGGCCCGCCGGCAGGGTGTCGGCGCCCAGGATGTCTTCCTCCCAGTCGCTGGTGCGCGAATCCGAGGCGTAGAAGCGCAGCATGGTCCAGCCGGTCTGGTTGTGGATGCGGACGCGGCGGTTGTAGCGGTCGCGCGACTGGGCGATGCGGGTGACGGATGAACCCTTGTCGGGCTGGATGACCTCGCGGGCGGCGTCCGGCGCGGGTCCGGCGGCGGAAAGGCCCAGCCCCATGCCGGCCAGGGCGGCGGTGATCAGGACCCGGCGTGCGGTCGTGGCGAAATTCATGACAATGCCCCTCGAAAATTGCGGACGCATCAGGCGCCCGGCGATGACGTCAGCCTAGATCGCAGCCGCCGCCTTTGCCTCTGACGCGCCCTGACGGGGCCTGACCCGAATCTGACGGACCGGCCGCGCGATTCCGCACCCCCTGATTCGCGATCAGCCCTTGCGGCGCTTCGCGACTTTCCCATATCCGCACGCAGCCGGAGAAACCCCGAGACTTGCGGGGCTTTTAGCCGGACAACACCCAACCCCCGGCGGCGAACCCCTCAATGCCGGGCCCAGACTTGAAAACGGGGACGGTCACGCGCGGCGCTTCGCTTCACAAGGCCGCCGCATCGCCCGCCAGACGGAGAGACATTAAAGCTCATGGCCAAGATCATCGGCATCGACCTCGGCACGACCAACTCGTGCGTTGCGGTCATGGAAGGCAAGAATCCCAAGGTCGTGGAAAACGCCGAGGGCAATCGCACCACGCCGTCCGTCGTCGCCATCCAGGATGGCGGCGAGACCCTGGTCGGCCAGCCGGCCAAGCGCCAGGCGGTCACCAACCCGGCCAATACCTTCTTCGCGATCAAGCGGCTGATCGGCCGCAACTTCGACGACCCCGTCGTCGCGAAGGACAAGGGCATGGTGCCCTATGAGATCGTCAAGGGTCCGAACGGCGACGCCTGGGTGCGCGCCAACGGCAAGGACTATTCCCCCCAGCAGATCTCCGCCTTCACCCTGACCAAGATGAAGGAGGCCGCCGAAGCCTACCTCGGCGAGAAGGTGACGCAGGCCGTCATCACCGTGCCCGCCTATTTCAACGACAGCCAGCGCCAGGCGACCAAGGACGCCGGCAAGATCGCCGGGCTGGAAGTCCTGCGCATCATCAACGAACCGACGGCGGCCGCCCTGGCCTATGGCCTGGACAAGAACGACGGCCAGAAGATCGCCGTCTATGACCTGGGCGGCGGCACCTTCGACGTCTCGATTCTCGAGATCGGCGACGGCGTCTTCGAGGTGAAGTCCACCAACGGCGACACCTTCCTGGGCGGCGAGGACTTCGACGTGCGTCTGGCCGACTATCTGGCCGACGAGTTCAAGAAGGAACAGGGCGTCGACCTGCGTCAGGACAAGCTGGCCCTGCAGCGCCTGCGCGAAGAGGCGGAAAAGGCCAAGAAGGAGCTGTCCTCGACGGCCCAGTACGAGGTCAACCTGCCGTTCATCACCATGAACGCCTCGGGTCCCCTGCACCTGAACATCAAGCTGTCGCGCGCCAAGCTGGAAGCCCTGGTCGACGACCTGATCCAGCGCACCATCGAGCCCTGCGCCAAGGCGCTGAAGGACGCGGGCCTGAAGGCCTCGGATATCGACGAGGTGGTGCTGGTCGGCGGCATGACCCGCATGCCCAAGGTCGTGGAGGCCGTGAAGGCCTTCTTCGGCAAGGAGCCGCACAAGGGCGTCAACCCTGACGAGGTGGTCGCCCTCGGCGCCGCCGTCCAGGCCGGGGTGCTGCAAGGCGACGTCAAGGACGTGCTGCTGCTGGACGTCACGCCGCTGACCCTGGGGATCGAGACCCTGAACGGCGTCTTCACCCCGCTGATCGAACGCAACACCACCATCCCGACCAAGAAGTCCCAGGTCTTCTCTACCGCTGACGACAACCAGTCGGCCGTGACCATCCGGGTCTTCCAGGGCGAGCGTCCGATGGCGCAGGACAACAAGATCCTGGGACAGTTCGACCTGGCCGGCATCCCGCCCGCGCCGCGCGGCGTGCCGCAGATCGAGGTCGCCTTCGACATCGACGCCAACGGCATCGTCCACGTCACCGCCAAGGACAAGGCGACCAACAAGGAGCAGTCGATCCGCATCCAGGCCAATGGCGGGCTTTCGGACGCGGACATCGAGAAGATGGTCAAGGAAGCCGAGGCCAACGCCGAAGCCGACAAGGCCAAGAAGGAACTCGTTGAGGCCCAGAACGCCGCCGACAGCCTGATCCACTCGACCGAAAAGGCCATGGCCGAACACGGTGACAAGGTCGGGGCCGACGAGAAGACCGCCATCGAGACCGGTCTGACCGAGCTCAAGGCCGCGCGTGACGGAACCGACCCCGAGGACATCCGGACCAAGACCAACACACTGGTCCAGGCCTCGATGAAACTGGGCGAGGCCATGTATGCGGCCCAGGCCGGCTCGGGCGAGGATGACGCCACCGCGACCGCCGACGATGGCGTGGTCGACGCCGAATTCGAGGAAGTCCCGGACGCGGACGACAAAAAGAACGCCTGACGGGCACAGGGGTTGAAAACGGGCGGCCCCGCTTGTCTGACGACGGGCGGGGCCGTTGCATAAGGTTGCAACATCAGACCCGTTCCCCATGTCGGACGGGTCAGGCCTTTCGATCCGCGTCCGGACAAGAGACGCGATCGCTGCGGGCCATGGGATTCAGGGGACCAACGCCAGATGGCGCGTGACTACTACGAGGTTCTGGGGGTCGAGCGGACCATCGACGCCAATGGCCTGAAATCGGCCTATCGCAAGCTGGCGATGATCCATCACCCGGACCGGAACGGCGGCTCGGACGAGTCGATGGCGAAATTCAAGGAAATCTCCGAGGCCTATACGGTCCTGTCGGATGACCAGAAGCGCGCCGCCTATGACCGGTTCGGACATGACGGCGTCAATGGCGGCGGCCAGGGGCCGTTCGGCGGGGGCCAGGGCTTCCACGACGTCAACGACATTTTCTCCCAGGTGTTCGGGGACGCCTTCGGCGACGTCTTCGGCGGTCGGGGCGGCGGCGGGGCGCGGCCACAGGGACCCCGGCGGGGTTCCGACCTGCGCTACGATCTCGAGATCACGCTGGAACAGGCCTACAAGGGCGCGGAGGTGGATGTGTCCATCCCCTCGACCGCCACCTGCGACACCTGCGACGGCTCCGGGGCAAAGCCGGGCGCAAAGGCTTCAACCTGTTCAACCTGCGCCGGCCAGGGCCGGGTGCGTCAGGCCAACGGGTTCTTTCAGGTCGAACGCACCTGTCCCACCTGTGGCGGCGCGGGATCGCGCATCGCCCCGGCCGACGTCTGCACCAGCTGTCACGGCCACGGTCAGGTCCGCAAGACCCGCACCCTCAATCTCAAGGTTCCCGCCGGCGTCGACGACGGCTCGCGCATCCGGCTGACCGGCGAGGGCGATGCGGGGACCCGCGGCGGCCCGCGCGGCGACCTCTATGTCTTCCTGTCGGTCAGCCCGCATGAACTGTTCGAGCGCGACAACCTGGACCTGCTGGTCACCGTGCCCGTGCCGATGACCGTGGCCGCCCTGGGCGGCGAGGTCGATGCGCCCTGCCTGACGTCCGAGGCCTGTGACGGGCGCTGCAAGGCCGCCGTGGAGGTGCCGGCCGGGGCCCAGACCGGCAAGACGGTGCGGATCAAGGGCAAGGGCATGCCCCATCTGAACGGGCGCCAGCGCGGCGATCTGGTCGTCGAACTGTTCGTGGAGACTCCCACCGATCTGACCCCGCGGCAGAGGGAACTGATGCAGGAGCTTGCCCTGTCGTTCGGCGAGAGCCAGAATCCCCGCAATTCGAGCTTTGCCGGAAAGGCCCGTCGCTTCTGGGCCGACATCCTGGGCGAGGACGGGGGCAAGTCGTCCCGGGAGACTGCCGTATGAGCCGCTGTTTGAGCCTTCACGCATGACCGCCATCTTCCACGCCGGGATATCCGGCGCCCGGGGTCGGATGGGCCGTGCGGTGGACCAGGTTCTGGATGCCCGCAACGACGTGGTCGTCGCCGCCCGGTTTGACTGGGGCGAGACCCCCGACCTCAGCCTCTGCGACGTGATCATCGACTTCTCGACGCCCGAGGCCTCGGTGGCCCTGGCCCGACAGGCCGCGGAACGGGGCGGACCGGCTCTGGTGATCGGTTCGACCGGCTTTACGGCCGAACAGGAGACCGAGATCCTGACGGCCTCCGAACGCGTGGCCATCGTCCGCAGCGGCAATTTTTCGCTGGGCGTCAATATCCTGATCGGACTGGTCGAACATGCGGCCCAGAGGCTGGACGCGCGCGACTGGGACATCGAGGTCGTCGAGGCGCATCACAGGCTCAAGATCGACGCCCCGTCCGGCACGGCCCTGATGCTGGGCGAGGCCGCCGCCTCGGGCCGAAACGCCGACCTCGGCGACCTGCGGTCCCCGCCCTATGACGGCATCACCGGCGAGCGTGTGCCGGGCAAGATCGGCTTTTCATCGATCCGGGCCGGCGGCATCGTCGGCGACCATTCGGTGCTGTTCGCCTCGACGGACGAGACCCTGACCCTCAGCCATTCGGCCATTGACCGGTCGCTGTTTGCGCGAGGGGCCGTGGCCGCCGCCGCCTGGGTCCGCACCCGCCGCCCCGGCCTCTACGACATGCAGGACGTGCTGGGGTTCCGGCAGGCATAGTTCCCGGGGCCGCTTCGCGCCTCTCTATGTTCGCGACACGGTCGCTCGCGCCTTGAGCGCAGGCTATCCGTTGGGGCTCGCACGGGCGACCCGACTGCAACGACCCTGTGGCCCCTTACCGCCCCGTCGATCCAAACCCGCCCGCGCCGCGCGCCGTGTCGTCCAGGGTCTCGACCTCGGTGATGACGGCCGAGGCATGTGCGGCGATGACCATTTGCGCGATGCGTTCGCCGCGACGGATGACGAAGGGCTCCTGACCCAGATTGACGAGGATGACCCCGACCTCGCCCCGATAGTCGCTGTCGATCGTGCCCGGCGAATTCAGGCAGGTGATCCCGTGTTTGAGCGCCAGACCCGAACGGGGCCGCACCTGGGCCTCCCAGCCCGGCTCGAGGGCGATCTTCAGCCCTGTCGGAATCAGCCCCCGCGCACCGGGTGCGAGCGTGACCGGCGCGTCTTCGGACACGGCGGCGCGCAGATCCATCCCGGCTGATCCGGTCGTCTCATAGGCCGGAAGCGCCAGACCCCCGGAATGGGGCAGGCGCTGGATGCGAAGCGTCGTCATGCGTCTCAGGCTTTCGTCAGATGGTCGGCGATGCGGGCGGCCAGGGCCCGGGCGATGTCGGCCTTGGTCTGGCGCGGCCAGGCCTCGGCGCCGTCGCGGGTGACCAGAAGCACCGTATTGCCGTCCGAGCCGAAGACGTCGGCCGACACGTCATTGGCGACGATCCAGTCACAGCCCTTGCGCGACAGTTTGGAGCGGGCGTTGGCCTCCAGATCCGACGTTTCTGCGGCGAAGCCGATCACCAGAGCGGGGCGGTTCGGCCCCGGCGCCGCGATGCCGGCGAGGATGTCGGGGTTCTCGATCAGGGCGAGCGTGGGCGGCCCTCCCGGCCCCTTCTTGATCTTGCCGCCGGCGACCGTGTCGACCCGCCAGTCCGCGACGGCGGCGCTGAGCACGGCGACATCCACCGGGAGGGCGGCTTGCGTCGCCGCCTGCATCTCGACCGCACTCTCGACATCGATACGGGTCACCCCGAGAGGCGTGGACAGGGCGGTCGGGCCGGACACCAGGGTCACCCCGGCCCCCAGCTCGGCCAGGGCCGCGGCGATGGCATAGCCCTGTTTGCCGCTGGACCGGTTGGTCAGGCCGCGCACCGGGTCGATAGCCTCGAACGTTGGCCCGGCGGTGACCACCGCCCTGCGGCCCGCCAGTGGCCGTCCGTCCGGACCGGCCAGAAGATTGAGGATGGCGTCGAGGATCGCCGTCGGCTCGGCCATCCGGCCGGGTCCGTACTCGCCGCAGGCCATCTCCCCGTCGTCAGGCCCGACCATGGCCATGCCGTGGAAACCGCCGAACCCCCTGAGCCGCGCAACATTGGCCTGAACTGCGGGATGCAGCCACATGCGGACATTCATGGCCGGGGCCATCAGCACCTTCTTGTCCGTCGCCAGCAGGGCGGTGGAGGCCAGGTCATCGGCCAGACCGTTGGCCGCCTTGGCGATCAGCCCCGCCGTCGCCGGCGCCACGACGACCAGATCGGCCCAGCGCGACAGTTCGATATGACCCATGGCCGTCTCTTCATCCGGCATGAACAGGGTCTGGCGCACCGGATGGCCGGTCAGGGCCGCCAGCGACAGGGGGGTGATGAACTCCGCCCCTGCCGGGGTCAGGACAGCCTGGACCTCGCCCCCTGCCTTGCGGATCAACCGCACCAGTTCCAGCGCCTTGTAGGCCGCGATGCCGCCGCCCACGATCAGCAGGATTTTGCGCGATGTCAGTGAAGGGACGATCATGTCGCTTCCTACCCTTCCCCACGTCGCACGTCGACACGCCGCAGCGGCCAGAAAAAGAACATTGCAAGAACATTAATGATATGTCTAACTCCGTTCGTGGAACAAGGGAGGGCGATATGCCGGACCACAGGACGATCGCCGCCGGTGCGGCGCTGCTCGCGGGCCTGACCGGGCTTACGGGATGCGACAACGGACCCTCGGCGGTTCAGACGCGGGATCGGGCCGCAGTCGAGGCCCCGCTCGTGGCTGTGGCGCTGGATGACGCGGCCGCCGCCACGGGCGGTGATGGCGAGGTCGCGAAAAAGACCGTGGTGACGGCCAACCGGCGCGAAACGGTCGACGCCAAGGTGACGCGACTGTTCGAGCGGAATGGATCCGCCTTCGGTGCCCGGACGGCCGAGGACTATCTGACCCGGCTGCAGGCCTTCACCCGCAATCCACCCGCAGACGTCGACACGGTGGAACGCCCGAACGGCGACACCCTCTACTATCAGGCCTCGACCAACACCTTTGCCGTGGTGGCGCGCGATGGCACGCCGCGCACCATGTTCAAGCCCGACGATGGCGTACGCTATTGGGCCGAGCAGAAGGCGAAGGCGCCGACCTTCGGCCGTCGCCAGACGTCTTCGAACGCCGGCTAGCCACGGATCGCCGGAAAGCGGCCTGCCGGGCGACTCAGGCGGGTGTGGCGTCCGCCTCATCCGGCCGGTTGATCATTTCGCGTAGAAGGTCCAGCGCCAGCTTCTGTTGCCGGCTGGACAGACGGGGAGCGAGGCGTGAAATCTCGATCGAATAACGTGTCGACGGGTAGTCGTGATCGAAAGCCGGGGCGGGGTCTTCGGCGACGCCGGGCACGCCCGTCGCCAGTCCCTGGAAGAAATAGCCGATATCGACCTTGAAGAAGCGGGCAATGTCCCAGAGTTTTGACGCCGAAATGCGGTTGGCGCCCTTTTCGTACTTCTGGATCTGCTGGAAGGTCAGGCCAAGAGCGCGCCCGAGATCGCTCTGGTTATAGCCCAGACCGATCCTCTTCTCACTGACCCGACGCCCGACATGCCGGTCGACCGGATGCGGACCCTCTTCCTTTGCGCCTTTAGCCATTGGTCGTCGCCGTCCCCACGATCAGCTAGATCAGTAAAAAGCCGCCAGCGGCGGCATGCTCGTACCTGTCAAAAAGGCTTGATCGCTTTAGACAATCGAGCGCCGGATCCGGGATCTGACATTGTGCTGCGGCGATTTCCGCTTCGAGGCCGAAGCGACAGGCATGACCGTTTTCGTACCCCGCTCAAGCTTTGTCAAAGCCAGATTTCACGGGGTTTCGGGCTATTGCCGCCCTCCGACTTCCCACCGGAACAGAACCGCGATGAGAACGGGCCGTCACACCCCTGGTGACCCTGGGGCCCCACCCTTTGCCAACGGCCTTGCGGGCAGGGATCGAAACCATCGCCCGGGCCCGGCTGACCGGCTCCAGAACGGGCCTCCGGCAAGCAACCCCACGCCGAGCAGGACCGCCAGCATCAGATCGCCAAACCGTCCATACAGCGTCCTGGGGGCAGGCCTTGGCAGGACGGCGTCGATGACCCCGCTCTCTCCGGACCCCAGCCGTTGGCCCGGCACCACCCGGCCCCAGGGATCAATCATCGCCGATACCCCGGTCGGCGTGGCGCGCGCCACTGGAAGACCGGTCTCAATGGCCCGGTATGAGGCGAGGTTGAGATGCTGCAGCGGGCCCGACGTCGCCCCGAACCAGGCGTCGTTGGAGACATTGACGATCCACTCGGGCCGCAATGCCCCGCCCGGGGTAAAGCCCGGATACAGGCTTTCGTAGCAGATCAGGGGTTGGGCCGACGGCCGCCCCGGGAGGACGATTGGCGAAGGCCGGGGACCGGCGCTGAAGTCGGCCGGCATGTGGACCAGGCTGCGGACGCCGATCGCGCCCATCAGCCCGCCCAGAGGCAGATATTCGCCGAAGGGCACAAGGCGGTGCTTGTCATAGACCGACGCGATCCTGAGACCGGGCCCGCCCTCGTCGCTGAGCGCGAACAGACTGTTGAAATAGCGGTCCTCGCCGCCCTGCGTCGCCGGGGGTTCGCCGCGCGCCAGCCCCAGCAGCAGGAGCTGGCCCGGTTGCACAGCGGCGGAAATGGCCGCCGCCTCCGGTGATCCCGGAGCAAAGACCGTATTGGCGCTGGCCGGCAGGGCGCCTTCGGGCCAGACGATGATGTCGGGGCGTCGACCTCCGACCATCACGGGGGGCAGGGCCGTCAGCCGGACATAGCGGTCGACGATCGATTGATAGGCCTCCGGCGTCCATTTGGACTCCTGGGCGATATCGGCCTGGACCAGCCGGACCACCGTGTCCGTGTTCTGAACCCTGGCCGTGGCCAACCGCACCGAACCGAAGGCGAACAATCCCGCCAGCACGACCACGCCGGTCAGGGCGGTCGCGATCCGGACCCGTCGCCCCCCCGCGCCGAACAGGGCCCCCATGGCGGCGCAACCCGCGACCGTAACGAGACCCAGGCCATAGACGCCGACGACGGAGGCGAACTGGGACGGGGCGGATCCGGCCTTCCAGGCCGAGCCGGCCGGATTCCACGGAAAACCGGTCAGCACATGGCCGCGCAACCACTCCAGCAGACAGAAGAGGGCGGCGAACAGCAGGACCCGTCGCACTCCGGCCGGCGCGAACCGCCGGTACAGGCCCGTCGTCGCCCCCCAGAACAGGCCCAGACCCGCCGGCAGGAGGCTGGCGGCGAACGGCGCCATCCAGGCCTGGGCCGGATTGACCAGAAAGGCTTCCGCCACCCACCAGCAGCCGATCAGGAAATAGGCGAACCCGGCCAGCCATCCCATCCAGAAGGCGCCGCGCACCGTTCCTGACCGCTCGGCCAGTAGCATCAGCAGGGGATAGGCCAGCAGCCCCGGCAACAGGCCGAACGGCGGATGGGCCAGGGCTGCCCCGGCTCCGGCCATCAAGGCCGCCCCCACCCGCACCCGGGGGTTTCGGGTCCAGTCGCGGACTGCAGGCGCTGTCGGCTCAACCGTCATGGGGCAGCTCATAGGGATCGGACACGCCGAGGCCCGCCAGAATGGCGCGCTCCTCAGCCTCCATCGCCTCGGCCTCCTCCTCGTCCTCATGGTCGCGGCCGAGCAGGTGAAGCACGCCATGGACGACCAGATGGGTCAGATGGCTGGACAGGGTCTTGCCCTGATCCGCCGCCTCGGCGGAACACACCCCGAAGGCGAGGATGATGTCGCCCAGGGGCGTCCCATGGCCGCCCGGCATGGGCGGGGCAGGGAAGGACAGGACGTTGGTCGGCCGGTCCTTGCCGCGGAACCGGCCATTGAGGTCGCGGACCGTCCCGTCGTCCGCCAGAAGGATGACGACATCGCCCTGCGAACCATCGATCGCCAGGACGGCGGAGGCGGCGCGGGTCACGATCGCCTCTACTTCCGGCCCCGCCTGCCGCCAGGCCTCATCGGCGATCTCGATCTCGACGGCCATGGCGGATCAGGCCGCCGGATCTTCGAGGTCGGGCTCGGCTTGAGCCCGGGGCTTTTCACGCGCGGAATCAGCATCATAGGCGCGCACGATCCGCTCGACCATGGCGTGGCGCACCACGTCCTGGGCCTCGAACTCCAGCACCCCGACCCCCTTCACGTCGCGCAGGATGCGCAGGGCGTGGGCCAGGCCGCTGTCGCGCGGGTTCAACAGGTCGATCTGCGACGGGTCGCCGGTGACCACCATCCGGGCCCCCTCCCCCAGCCGGGTCAGCACCATCTTCATCTGCAGGCGCGAGGTGTTCTGGGCCTCGTCGACGATAATGAAGGCGTGGCTCAGCGTCCGGCCGCGCATGAAGGCGATGGGCGCGGCCTCGATCTCTCCCTTGTCGCGCCGACGCTGGACATCCTCGGCGCCGAGAATGTCGTTCAGCGCCTCCCAGATCGGGGCCAGATAGGGATCGACCTTCTCGTTCAGGTCGCCCGGCAGGAATCCCAGCTTCTCGCCCGCCTCGACCGCGGGGCGGGTGATGACCAGCCTGTCGACCTGACCCCGGCGCAGCAGGGAGGCGCCGTAGGCCGCCGCCAGAAACGTCTTGCCTGTCCCGGCCGGCCCGACCCCGAAGCTGAGCTCGTGATTCGCCAGGGTCTCAAGATAACGGGCCTGGGCGTTGGTCTTGGGCACGATGGCGCCGCGCTTGCCGATGGGCAGGGCCATGGGATCGACCCGACCCCGGGAGCCCGGGCCGCCGCTGCGGGTCTGGCCGATGGCGGCGCGGACGTCGGCCTCGTTGACCTCCGCCCCGCGTTCCGCCCGGTCCGCCAGGTCCTGAATGACCTGTCTGGCGTTGGCGCGGTCGCGGGCGCCGCCGTTGATCGACACGCCGCCGCCGGGGGCCTCGACCAGCACCTTGAAGGCGTCCTCGATCAGGGCGACGTGGCGGCTGTTGGGACCGATGACCGCCCGAAGCGCCGCATCCTCCATGGCCAGAAACTCGGATTCACGCGCCAAGGAGTTTTCCCGTCAAACTGTTCTGTTGCCCCGAGAGGATCTGCACGGGAACGATCTGGCCGATCAGATGATCCGCATCGTCGACATGCACGGACTGCAGATAGGGTGATCGTCCTATGGCCTGACGGCGGACGCCGTGTCGACCGGCCTTCTGGAACAGGACGTTCAGCGTCCGCCCCGCCTGGGCGGCGTTGAAGTCGGTCTGCTGCTCCAGAAGCAGGGCCTGCAGGACATGCAGCCGGTCGCGCGACACGTCGGCCGGAACCTGGGCCGCCATGGACGCCGCAGGCGTGCCGGGACGCGGCGAATACATGAAGGCGAAGGCCATGGCGTAGTTCACCCGCCGGACCAGATCGAGCGTATCCTCGACGTCGCGATCCGTCTCGCCCGGAAAGCCGACGATGAAATCCCCCGACATGGCCATATCGGGGCGCACCGCGCGGATCCGGTCGATCAGGTCGATATAGGACTGGCGGCCATGTTTCCGGTTCATCAGCCTCAGGATGCGATCCGACCCCGACTGAACCGGCAGATGCAGATAGGGCATCAGCGCCTCCAGATCGCCGAAGGCCGCGATCAGGTCGTCGGACATGTCGTTGGGGTGGCTGGTCGTGAAGCGGATGCGGTCCAGCCCGGGGATCTCCGCCAGGGCGTAGGCCAGACGCGCCAGGGATGACGGCTGCCCGTCGGCCCCCGCTCCGTTGTAGGCGTTGACGTTCTGTCCCAGCAGGGTGACCTCGCGGACACCCTGATCGGCCAGGGCCCGGGCCTCGGTCAGGATGGAGGCCATCGGCCGCGACCATTCCGCTCCGCGCGTATAGGGCACCACGCAGAAGGTGCAGAACTTGTCGCACCCCTCCTGCACCGTCAGGAAGGCCGTCGGCCCGTCAACGCCGCGCGCCGCGCCTTCGGCGGCCAGGGCGTCGAACTTCTCGTCGGCGGCGAAATCGGCGCCGATCCGCTCGCCGCGCGCCCGGGCCGTACGGGTCAGCAGCTCCGGCAACTGGTGATAGGCCTGGGGGCCGACGACCAGATCGACGGCGGGCTGACGGCGCATGATTTCCTCGCCCTCGGCCTGGGCGACACAACCGGCCACAGCGATGGTCATGGGCCCCTGCCCTGCGGCCGCGCGGGCGAGTTTCATCGCCTTCAGCTTGCCCAGCTCGGAATAGATCTTCTCGGCCGCCTTTTCGCGGATGTGGCAGGTGTTCAGGATCACGAAGTCCGCATCCCGGGGACTGTCGGTCGTGGCGTAGCCCAGCGGGCGCAGGACATCGGCCATGCGTCCGGAATCATAGACATTCATCTGGCAGCCGTAGGTCTTGATGAACAGGCGCCGGGTCGCGGCGCCCGCCGCATCCGTCACCGGCGGCGACGCAAGGGTCTCGGTCATGCGGCCAATCTAGTGCGACGGAACGGCCGGCGCCATGCTGGCCGCGGCAACATTCAGGCCGGATCGATGTCGGCCGGATTGATCCGCGCCGCGTGACGTTTGAAGATCAACCCCTCGCGCTTCGACGGTTCGGCGCCGTCGATCGGCTTGCCGTAGAGCTCCAGCTTGTGGCCGACCAGTTCAAAGCCCAGCCGTTCGGCGATCTCGGTCTTCAGGCGTTCGATCTCGGCGTCGAAAAATTCAATCACCTCGCCCGACCGGGTGTCGATCAGGTGGTCGTGGTGATCATCGCCCGCCTCTTCATAGCGGCTGCGGCCATCGCCGAAGTCGTGCTTCTCGACGACGCCAGCCTCCTCGAACAGACGCACGGTCCGGTAGACTGTGGCGATCGAGATATGGGGGTCGATGGCCGAGGCGCGGCGGTACAGCTCCTCGACGTCCGGATGATCCTCGGCGTTCGACAGAACGCGCGCAATGACGCGCCGCTGTTCGGTCATGCGCATGCCGCGGTCGGCGCAGAGTTTTTCAATCCGGTCCATGGTCGGGCAGGATAGGCGGCGGATCACGCGGAGGGAAGCCCGGTGAACGCCTTAGCCAGAACCCGCGCGTCGACGGCCGGGGCGCCGGGACGGGCATAGTAGCCGCGACGTCGACCGGCCTCCGCAAAGCCCGCATGGTCGTACAGAGCCCGGGCCGCGACGTTGTCCTCCGCCACCTCCAGAAACAGCCGTGTCGCGCCGCCTTGCGCCGCCCTTGCGGCGGCCGCCTCGACCAGCTGTCGCCCCAGACCCTTTCGCCGCCGGGCCGGCGCGGTCGCCAGCGTCAGGATCTCGGCCTCATCGGCCACGACCCGGCACAGGATGAAGCCCCCCCCGGGGACCCCGAGGCCAAAGACGCCCGGCTGCAACAGAAGATCACCCATGGCCCGCGCGTCCCAGGGCGCCTCGAAGGCCAGGGCGTGCAAGGCCGCGAGCGACGGGGCGTCATCCGGCGCCAGGGTCGCGATGTCGCCCCCTGCGTTCATGCGACGACGGGTCGATCTCGGGCCTGACCCGGCAGTCGGGTCGGCGGGGTGGCGTCCGGAGCCCTGAGATAGAGGGGGCGCGGCAAGGCCGTTTCCGGATCAGCCGCGATCGTCAGGGCGGCGAGAGCCGCAGCGGACGGCGCCGTCGGTTCCAGAATTGGCGCGTCGTCCGGCGCGATCAGGCGCGACCCGCTGCCGATCCAGGCCCAGTCGCGTCCGGCCGCCTCGAGATGAAGACGCGCCGCCTCGATGTCCCACGGTCCCGGTTGGTCGGCGGGGACGCCGTCGACGAAGGTCTGCAGATAAACCTGACCCCGTCGGGCGTCGATCACAGCGACGACAGGACCGGCCCGGTCCGGCGCAGAGGCGGCGAGGGCGTGAAGGGTGGAGAGCCCCACCACCGGCCGGCCCAGGGCGGCGCCCAGCCCCTGGGCGAAGGACAGGCCGACCCTAAGACCGGTGAAGGACCCGGGGCCGACGGTCACGCCGATCCGGTCGATGGCGTCGAAACCACCCGCCTGTTCGGCCACAGCCCGAACCAGAACGCCGATCCGCTCCTGATGTCCGCGCGTCATGGGTTCGGACCGTTCGGCCAGCGGCCGGTCGTCGTCGAAGACCGCCGCCGTACAGGCGTCCAGCGCCGTATCCAGGACCAGGACCCGCATCGCGTGGATCAGATCACCTGCTCGACGCGGGTCACCTCGGGGACATAGTGGCGCATCATCTGCTCCACCCCCTGTTTCAGGGTGGCGGAGGACGAGGGGCAGCCGGCGCAGGCGCCGCGCATGCGCAGCGACAGGACGCCGCTTTCCTCATCGAAGGCGTCGAACAGGATATCGCCCCCGTCCTGGGCCACGGCCGGGCGGATGCGGCTGTCCAGCAGGGCCTTGATCTCGGCGACGACCTCGCTGTCGTCGCCGACGTCGGCCTCGGGCGGGACGCCGAGGTCGCGCAGCAGGGGCTGGCCGGAGGTGAAGGCGTCCATGAGGGCCGCGAGGATCGGCGGCTTCATCTCTCCCCATTCGGGTCCCTGGGCCTCGCGGGTCACCGCAACATAGTCGGCGCCGAAGAAGACGCCGGTGACGCCTTCCAGTTCGAACAGGGCTTCAGCCAGCGGCGAGGCGGTCGCCTCATCGATGGTGCGGAACTCGCGCGCTCCTGCCGGGGCGACGTCGCGCCCGGGCAGGAATTTCAGCACGGTCGGGTTGGGGGTGGGTTCGGTCTGGATGAACATGGGGTGCAGATGCGCCTGCCGACCCGGGCGTTCAAGACCCCGGTTCAGGCCAGGTCCTCGATGTCCGCGTCGGACAGTTCGCCAGGGACGATGGTCACCGGCAGTTTGCGGCCCCCGAAGGCCGCGCCCTGTTTCAGCACGGCCGAGACCAGCGGACCGGGGGAACGACCGCCGCCGGCCGAGGCGAGGACGAGAATCTTGATCTCGGGATCCTGACCCACGACCTTGCGGATCGCGGCCTGGGCATCGCCTTCCTCTATCATGAAGACCGGCTGGGCGCCCGAGCGTTCGATGACCTGCTCGCCCAGCCGGGCCAGCAGGATCTCGGCCTCGGCGCGTTGCTGGCGCTGGATTTCCTCGCGCACCCCGGCCCAGTGTTCATCGGAACTGTCGGGCGTGACCCGCAGCAGGACCACGCGGCCCCCGGTCGAACGGGCGCGCCGCGCAGCGTAGCGCAGGGCGGCGTCGAACTCGGGACTGTCGTCGACGACGACGAGGAATTTTCTGGGCACGGGCGACCTTCAGCTTGTCCACCGGGACGAACGGCGAGGCAGTTGAGCGCGTTTGGGGCGGAACGACAATCGCCGTTCCGCCCCGGACGATCAGCGCACCGTGGCCGTCACGCTGCGAATGGCGCCATTGGCGATGGTCAGTTTGGCGAAGGTCCAGCCGGCGCCCGAGGCCTCGATCTCGTCCACCGAGGCGCGCAGCGCCTGAACCACGGCCTGACGCGGACCGATCCAGGCGTCGACGGCGGTCTCGGCCGCCGCCTCGCTGGCGCCCACGGAGGGGTCAGAGACCCGCGCCACAGCCAGGGTCAAGCCGGTCTGTTCCAGCATCAGATCCTCGATCAGCCGGCGCACCGCCAGCCGGTCGAAATGATCCGCCGACGGGATCGAGCCCGCCGCCGCGCGCAGGCGATCGAAGTCGAAGGCCGCGCCGACCTGGTGATAGAGCCGGGCCATGGCGGCGACGGGCCAGCTCGTCTCGCGCGCCAGATCGCCGATGTCCGCCGCCGCCACCAGCGGCCGCAACAGGGAGATGCTGCGGGCCAGATCCTCCGGCGCGCCGAGGGCGGCGAAGGTCTGGACCCGCCGCTCCAGCCGGCCCTGCTCGAAGCGGGACAGGACCGCCGCCCCTTCGGTCTGGAGACCGTCGGCCGCCGGACGGTAGAGGTCGATCAGACCCTGGACCGTGGCCCCGTCCCGCGCCGCCCGACGGGCCAGCCAGAAGGTTTGACGGCGCAGCACGACCGCGATTTCGTTGTAGAGGGCCGTCTGGGCCTCGGCCGAGATCGCCAGATCGAGGGCCGAGACCGCATCCCAGGCCTCGTCCAGCCGGAACACGCGCCGCGCCGCCTCGAAGGCCAGCACCAGGGCGGAGGTGTCGCATTCCGCCGATTCGCGCAGCCGGTCCGGGAAGCTGGGCCCGGCCATGTTGACGATTTCATTGGCCAGCACCGTCGCCACGATCTCGCGCCGCAGCCGGTGCCCCTTCATCTGCGCCTCGTACGTCGCCAGCGGTCCGGGGAAATAGCGGACAAGGGTCTCCTCGAAGAAGGGATCCTCGGGCGCGCGCGAGGCGACGATGTCGTCGGACAGTTCCAGCTTGCCATAGGCCATCAGCACGGCCAGTTCGGGCCGGGTCAGGGCCTGACCCGTCGCCTTCATCTCATTGACGCGCTGGTCATCGGGCAGGCCCTCGACCTTGCGGTCCAGCTTGCCGCGCGAGACCAGGGTCTGCATGAACCGCTGCTGGGCATCCAGAGCCCCGAGCCCTTCCGATTGCTGCAGGGTCAGGGCGAGGGTCTGGTCATAGTTGTGGGCCAGCACCTTCAGCCCCACCTCTTCGGTCATGGAGGCCAGAAGCGCGGTGCGCTCCGGGGCAGGAAGTAGCCCGTTGGTTACCGCCGACCCGACCAGGATCTTGATATTGACCTCATGATCGGACGTATCCACGCCGGCCGAGTTGTCGATAGCGTCGGTGTTGATGCGTCCGCCGTTCCGGGCGAAGGCGATCCGGCCGGCCTGGGTGAAGCCGAGGTTGGCCCCCTCCCCCACCACCTTGACGCGCAGCTCGTCGCCATTGATGCGCAGGGCGTCGCTGGCCTTGTCCCCGACCTGGGCGTCCGTTTCGTGGGCGGCCTTCACATAGGTGCCGATGCCGCCGAGATAGAGCAGCTCCACGGGCGCCTTGAGAATGGCCCGCATCAGCCCGACCGGATCGAGGGCGTCTTCCGTGATGTCCAGCGCCGCCTTGATCTGGGGCGTCAGGGCGATTGACTTGGCCGAGCGGGAAAAGACGCCGCCGCCCTCGGAGATCAGGGCCTTGTCATAGTCCTGCCAGGACGAGCGCGGCAGGTCGAACAGACGTTTGCGCTCGTCCCATGACCGGGCGGCGTCCGGCGACGGATCGATGAAGATGTCGCGGTGGTCGAAGGCGGCGACCAGTTGCGTGGCCTTCGACAGCAGGATGCCGTTGCCGAACACATCGCCGGACATGTCGCCCACGCCCACGGCGGTGAAGGGTTCGGTCTGGATGTCCTTGCCCAGTTCACGGAAGTGACGCTTGACCGCCTCCCACGCCCCGCGCGCCGTGATGCCCATGGCCTTGTGGTCGTAACCGATGGAGCCGCCGGAGGCGAAGGCGTCGCCCAGCCAGAAGCCATAGTCGGCCGAGACGCCATTGGCGATGTCGGAGAAGGTGGCCGTGCCCTTGTCGGCCGCCACGACCAGATAGGGGTCATCGCCTTCCCAGGCGACGACATGGGCGGGATGGACCACCGCGCCGTCGGCGCCGATGTTGTCGGTGATGTCCAGAAGCCCGGACAGGAAGGTGCGATAGGCGCGAATGGCCTCGGCCTGCTGGGCGTCGCGATCGCCGCCGGCCCGGACCAGGGCCGCCAGATTTTTCGGGAAAAAGCCGCCCTTGGAGCCGACCGGGACGATCACGGCGTTCTTCACCTGCTGCGCCTTGACCAGACCCAGAACCTCGGTGCGGAAGTCGTCGCGACGATCCGACCAGCGCAGGCCGCCCCGGGCCACGGGGCCGAAGCGCAGGTGGACGCCCTCAATATGCGGCGCCCAGACGAAGATCTCCCGATGGGGTTTGGGCAGGGGCAGGTCGTCGAGTTCGCGCGAGGCGATCTTGATCGAGATATGCGGCCGGGCCGGGCCGTCGGCGTCGGTCTGATAGAAGTTGGTGCGTTTGATCGCCCCGATCAGCAGGAACAGGCGGCGCAGGACGCGATCGTGATCCAGACTCCGGACGGCCTGCAGATCCTCCAGAATACCGGATGACAGGGCATCCATGGCGGATTGACGCGACGCCGGATCGCCGCCCGCCGCAGGATCGAACTTCGCCGCGAACAGGGCCAGAAGGGCGCGTGCGATATCGGGATATTCCCGCAGGGCCTCTTCCTGAATCGCCTGGCTGGGATCCAGACCGGTCTGCTGGCGATAGCGGCAGAGGGTGCGGATCAGGGCGGCCTGACGCCAGTCCACGCCCAGTTCCAGCACCAGACGGTTGAAGCCGTCGCTCTCGGTCCGCCCGTTCCAGACCGCAGCGAAACCGTCCTCGAACGGATCGCGCACGTCGCTGAAGCTCAGGGCCGCCCCGCGCGGATCCTCCAGCAGAAATTCATGGACGTGGATCCCGGGCTCGCCCGGAGCCCGGATCGCATGACCCCATTCCTCCAGCGTCTTCAGACCCATGTCGGCCAGAATGGGCAGGACATCGGACAGGGGCACGGCCGCGCCGCGCCGGTAGAGCTTGAAGCGGAACTGCAGCGGGCTGTCTTCGGCCGAGCGGAAGGCGCGGACGGCGACGGGTTCGCCGCCGCCACGTTCGCCGGTGCCGTTCAGCTGGTCGATCTGTTGCAGGTCAGCGACGGCCTCGACCGCATCATAGCGGTCGCGATAGCCGGCGCCGAAGGCCTCGGCCCATTTGGCGCTGAGGGCGCCGATCTGGATATCCTCCACACCGGACTGGCGGGCGGCGCTCTCGAACCGGTCCACCCAGCCTCGCCCGGCCTCTGTGATGGCCGCCTCCAGGGCGACAGGATCCGGGGTGGGGTGGTCGCCGGGGGTGACGCCGATGATGTAGTGGACCCGCACGAGGGGGGCGTCGGACAGCTGGGGATACCAGGCCGACAACCGGCCGCCCCAGGCCGTGGCCAGAATTCGGCCGATCCGTTCGCGCACCGCCGCCTCGAACCGCTCGCGGGGGATGAAGACCAGAACCGAGACGAACCGGTCGAACGGGTCCTTGCGGGTGAAGGTCTTGATCCGCGGCCGGTCGTAGAGGTGCAGAATGCCCAGGGCGATGGGCAGCAGGGCGTCCCCGGAAATCTGGAAGAGCTCGTCCCTGGGATAGTTCTCCAGAATGTTCTTGAGCCGCTTTTCGTTGTGGCTGCCGGGCGCCTTGCCCGCCAGGACGAGGGCGTTGGCGACCTTGCGGCGGACCAGCGGCACCTCGTGCGCGGTCTTGTCATAGGCCTCGGCAGTGAACAGGCCGACAAACCGGGTTTCGCCTGCGGGACGGCCATCGTCGCCATACCGTTTGATCCCGACATAATCCATATAGGCGCGGCGGTGGACGCGGGAGCGGATATTGGCCTTGGCGACCGTGACCGGTTCGGACAGGTCCATCTGGCGTTTCATCTGGATCGTCAGGACAGCCGGCTCGGACGATCGGCGCAGCACCGCCCGGTTGGGGTCGCGCAGGACGCCCAGGCCCTCGCCCGACAGACCCAGGGGCTCATCGGCGCGATACCCGCCTTCGGCCGTGCGGGGGAAGTCATAGTCCCGGGCGCCGAGGAAGACGAAATGGTCGGCATTGAGCCAGCGCAGGAAGGCCAGGTTCTCTGCAACGACCTCGGGCGGGGCGACGCCCGCGTGGGCTTCCAGATCCGCGATGGTGCGTTCCATCAGGGCCGTCATGGCGGCGTGGTCGGTCACGGCGGCCTGGACATCGCCGAGGGCCATGTCCAGCTCCGCCTTCAGGGCGGCGCGGCGTTCGGCCGGCAACGGGTCGATGACGACGATGATCATCGACTCGCGACCGCCGCCGGACGGATCCGGAAGGCGGCGGCCGTCGTCAGCCCGGGCGGTGACAACCACGGGATGGAACATGGCTCGGACCGAGACCCCGGCGTCCGCCAGTTCGCCCATCACACTGTCCACAAGGAAGGGCCGGTCGTCCTGGACAATCGCCACGGCGTCATAGCCGGTGGCCCGGCCGTCAGCGCCCGTGGCGGGCTGCACGCTCACCAGCGGGGCGTCGCCCGCCTGGCGAACCGCGCCGTCTCGCCACACCCGCGCCAGCAGGGCCGCGAGATCCTGGCCGTCCAGTTCGGGGGTTTCATCGGCCGCATAGTCTTCGTGAGCCTGGGCCAGGTAGGAGGCCGCAAGCGGTCCGCCCCCGTCGCCGGTCGCCTTCTCGAATGCCCGCGTCAGCGCCTCCAGGGATATCGCCTGAGGGACGGTGCGGAGGTCGCCGGACATAGGCAGGGTCTCTTGAAGACGCGGTCGGAGGACCGCCGGATTGGATCACAGACTAGGCTGTTGTCGCGCCGGATCAATGAAGGGCTGATTACCCCCGGCCGACGACCGTCGAAAGCCGCAAACGACACGGCCGGACCCGCTTTCGCCGGCCCGACCGTACTTATCGACGATAAGTTGGCACCCGTGCGGGTGCGACGGATCAGAAGCGGTAGCTCATTCCGAGATTGACCGCATGCAGGCCGAATTTCGAATTGCTGCGGATCATGTCGGTGCCGGTGGTGTTCGGCGCCAGGACGAAGGGGTTGGCGGCCGGCGCCGATCCGCGACCGACACGGATCAGGTGATCGCCGGCGTCGAGCGAGGTGTAGAGGTATTCGCCCGTCAGGCTGAGGTTCGGCGCCAGACGATATTCGACGCCCCCGCCCAGCTGATAGCCGTCCGCCTTGTCATCATCCACCGAGGCGGTGAAGGTGTTGGCGGTGTTGGACGAGAAGAAGCGGTTCTCGACCTTGCCCGAGGCATAGCCGCCGGTCACATAGCCGAGGGCCGGGCCCCAGGCGTAGCCGAGGCGGGCGCGGACGGCCGCCAGGGACTCCAGCTTGCGCACGAAGGTGTAGTTGGCCGGGGTGGTGCTGAAACCGGTGACGGCGTCGGACTGGGCGCCCATGCTGTAGTCGGCGACAGCCCCGATGACGAAGGCGCCGATCTGGTAGTCATAGCCGGCGCGAACGCCGCCGACCGAGCCCTGGGCATCGTCCTGGCAGCCCTGGGGCTGGGAGTTGCCGTTGGCGCGGCCGCCGCAATAGCCGGGGCTGAAGGCGTCGCCGCCGGCCGCCAGGCTGACCGGGTCGCCGAAGTTTCCATCCAGATTGCGGTCGAAGCGCAGGCGCTCGTCATCCTGACCGTTCTCCTGGGTGGCGCCGCCGTAGAGGCCGATATAGGGGCCCGTCCAGTCAGCAGCCGACTGGGCCAGGGCCGGAGCGGCCCCCAGTGCAGCGAAAAGGGCGGCGGTCGAGGCGAGGGCGAGGGCGGTTCTGGTCATGGAGGGTCCTGGAAACAGTGGGCAGTCGGAGGGAGGAAGGGTCGACAATTCGAGACGACCTAACGGCCCTGCTACGGGCCTGGCTCCATGGCGGATCGCCCTGGCGGCTCTTTGTCGCTCAACGGAACCCTTGTTCTGAAAGGGATTTCGCGCGCGAGCGACGGGCTGCCCATGAGAGGAGGGTCGGTCTGAACGGCTGAAACAGACAGGGCCGCCTGACGGGGGGAGTCAGACGGCCCTGCTTTTGCAAACCGGCGCGGAGGGGAAGGGCGCCGGCGCTCGCGCCACGGTCCGGGAGGGGAGGGAAGACCGCAGCGCTCGGGTTCAAGATGGGAAGGTTCGAGCGGCCTTCAAGGGGCGTCGGTCTTGTCCCCGGCGGCGGCCTTGCGCGACGCATTGACGCGCCTTTTCCGGGCCGGCGCCCCGGGGTCCGGCTCATCCGCAAAGGGCGCGCCGTCGCCGGACAGCAGCACCGCCATCCAGCGAGAGCCCTTGAACTCGGCCAGGATCGCCATGGCCATGACCGCCAGAGGCGTGGACAGGAACATGCCGACGACGCCCCACATCTTGCCGAACAGGGCCAGGGACAGCAGGACGGCGACCGGATCGATGTTCTGGTTGTCGCCCTGCATCCGGGGCTGGACCATATTGCCGACGATGAACAGGATGATCTGCAGCCCGACCAGCAGGATCGCCGCCGGCCAGTAGCTCTCGAACTGGACGAGGGCGAACAGGGGCGGCGCCAGTCCCCCGACGGCGCCGCCCAGCACCGGGATAAAGCCGACGACGAAGATGACGAAGGTCCAGAACTCGGCGTTCTGCAGGCCCACCGCCTTCATCAGGATCCAGGCGGCCACACAGATCATGGCGCCGGTCACCGACTGGACCCAGATATAGCCCTCGACCCCGCCGCGCACCCGCTGGAAGACCTGAAGCGCCTCGTCTCGCTGGCCGCCATCGGGGAACATGGCCACCAGCTTGCGGCGGAAACTGCCCTGCGAGGCGAGAAGAAAGCCGAGATAGACCAGGACGAAGAAGGCTCCGGACGCCACGCCCTGGGCCTGGACCGCGATAGAGCCGATATAGCGGGAGATGTTGACGGCCTCGATCAGGTCCTGGGCGGTCGGCGGCGCCGGGATCCGGAACAGGCCGTAGACGTCTGTGATGATCTGGTCGATGCGCGGCCCGATACTGGTCGCGACCCCCGAGGCCTGGCCGAAGAAGCCCGCCGCGCCATTGATGATGATGGCGATCGATCCGGCGAAGATCAGGACGACGACGGTCAGGGAGGCGAGGCCGGCCCAGCGGCGGGGCAGGGGGGTCTTGTCCTCGATCGTCCGCTTCACCCCGTCGATGACGATCATCAGGAAGATGGCCATGGCCAGGGGCGTCAGGATGTCCGACAGCCACACCAGGGCGGCGGCGGTGACGACCACGGCGACCAGCACCAGGGCATTGCGGGCGACGATGGGGGTGGCGACGGCGACGGGGGATTTCATGGACCGGTTTTCGGGGGCGACGGGGCCGCCGTCAATCGACAGAATCCGGCAAGGCTTGCCGCCCGAACCGGGCCGGGCCTGTCGCATCGATTGAAAATTCGCTCTAGACGGAGAGCTCGACCATTCGCGAGACGCCCCATGCCTGACGCCGCCGCCCCCGGCCTGTTTATCGGCCAGACCACCGACAGCGGCGCACCGCTGGCCGAGGCCCTGCTCTACGGCCGCGCCAACCGTCATGGCGTGATCGCGGGCGCGACCGGCACGGGCAAGACCGTGACCCTGCAGATCCTGGCCCAGGGCTTTTCCGAAGCCGGGGTTCCGGTGTTCTGCGCCGATGTGAAGGGCGATCTGTCCGGCATCAGCCAGCCGGGCAGCCCCAATGAAAAACTGCTGGCGCGGGCCGCCTCGATGAACCTGACGTTGCAACCCAGGGGGGCGCCCGTCGTGTTCTGGGATCTGTACGGCCAGAAGGGCCACCCGGTCCGGGCCACGGTCAGCGAGATCGGCCCCCTGCTGCTGGCGCGGATGCTGGATCTGAACGACGTCCAGGAGGGCGTCCTGTCGGTCGCCTTCCATGTGGCGGACAAGGAAGGCCTGTTGCTGCTGGACATCGACGACCTGAGGTCGCTGCTGGCCTATGTCGGCGAGAACGCGCAGCGCATTGGCCGCGAGGTCGGCAATGTCGCCCCGGCCTCCATCGCCTCGATCCAGCGCGCCCTGCTGCAGATGGAGCAACAGGGCGGAGACGCCTTCTTCGGCGAGCCCGCCCTGAAGCTGGAAGACATGATTCGCGTCGGTCTGGACGGCCGGGGCCAGGTCAATGTTCTGGACGCCACCCGGTTGATGAACAGCCCGCGGCTGTACGGCGCCTTCCTGCTGTGGCTGATGTCGGAGCTGTTCGAACAGTTGCCCGAGATCGGCGACCCCGAAAAGCCGCGTCTGGTCTTCTTCTTCGACGAGGCCCACCTGCTGTTCAACGACGCGCCCAAGCCGCTGCTGGAGAAGGTCGAGCAGGTGGTGCGCCTGATCCGCTCCAAGGGCGTCGGCGTCTATTTCATCACCCAGAACCCCGCCGATATTCCCGACAGCGTCCTGGCCCAGCTGGGTAATCGCATCCAGCATGGACTGCGAGCCTATACCCCGGCCGAACAGAAGGGACTGAAGGCGGCGGCCCAGAGCTTCCGTGTCAATCCCGCCTTCAACACCATCGACGCCATTCAGGGCCTCGGCACCGGCGAGGCCGTCGTCTCCCTGCTGGATGAAAAGGGGGCGCCCCGCGTCTGCGCCCGGACGATGATCCGGCCGCCGGACTCACGTCTCGGCCCGGCGACCGAGGCCGAGCGCGCCGCTGTCCTGGCGGCCAGCCCCGTGCGCGGCGTCTATGACACCACGATCGACCGTGAGTCGGCCGAGGAGGTGCTGGCCGCCCGCCACGCCGTCGCGGACAGGGCCGAGGCCGAGGCCGAAGCCGAAGCCGCCGCGGCGGCCGAAAAGGCCCGGGTCGCCGCCGACAAGGCCGCCGCCCGTCAGCCGTCCTCGTCGCGCTCCGCCCCGCGCGCCGCGCCGCGCCCCCGGGCCAGCACCCGTCAGACGCCGATGGAGGCCCTGACGAAGTCGGTGCTGAGAACCGCCGGATCGACCATCACGCGGGAGCTGCTGCGCGGCATTCTGGGCGGGCTGAAACGGCGGTGACGGCGGGATTCCCGGTCGGGTTCAATGCCGCACCCGTTCTGGAGGGCGAGCATGTCCGGTTGCGGCCGCTGACGGTCGACGATCGCGCGGCCCTTGCCGCCATCGCCTCCGATCCCCTGATCTGGGAACAGCATCCGGCCCACGACCGCTGGAAGCCCCAGGTGTTCGACGCCTTCCTCGACGAGGCCCTGACCGAGGGCGGGGGTCTGGTGGTCGAGGACCGCGCGACCGGCGCGGTCATCGGCTCATCCCGCTATTCCACGCGTCGGGCCGACCCGGGAGAAGTCGAGATCGGCTGGACCTTTCTGGCGCGGGCGTGGTGGGGCGGCCTGCGCAATCCCGAGATGAAGCGGCTGATGCTGGACCATGCCTTTACCGCCTTTGACGCCGCGATCTTCATGATCGGGGCGGAGAACCGGAGGTCACGCACCGCCATCGAGCGGGTCGGCGCAGACCTGACGGGACGGATCGATGTCGCCACGCTCGGAAACCGGCGGATCGAACACCTGATCTACCGGATCGAACGGAACGGCGGGGGTAGAGTCCATGGGCGGGGTTGAGCGCTGGATAGACAGTGTCTTGTGGTTTCCGGCTCTGTTTCCGGTGGGGGCGATTGTCGCCTCGGTGATCTGGAGACGGGTCCGGGGCAAGGCGATCTTCGCCCCGAAGCCAACCGACGCGATCTTCATCGAGCGGTGGACATCAGGCGGGGATCGAAGGGGCTTTCGGGCCATCGGCGCCGCGCGCAACTGCCTGACGGTCGCAGTCACACGAACTGAACTGATCGTGGCGCCCCATTTTCCCTTCACCCTGATGTTCATGCCCGAGGTCTGGGGGCTGGACCAGCGGCGCGCCCTCGGGCGGATAAGAAGCGTGACGGCCAGGCGCAGCCTGTCGGGATCCGGCATCGATGTCGTTTTTGACGACGGCTGCGGGATGTTCCTCAGGCTGAGAAGACCGGAGGCCTTCATGCGCGCGCTGGGACGCGCCTAACCCTTGGGAACCAGCCGCCACATCCTGAGGGGGTGGCGCACCGAACCCGCCTCCGATCCGGCTGCGTCGCCCCGACCCATGTAGAAGTCGGCGCGGACCGGTCCGCGAATGGCCGAGCCCGTATCCAGCGCCATGACCAGACCGCGATAGGAGGTTCTGGCGCCGGGCAGGTCCCCGGCGTCGGCGTCAATCCAGACCAGATCCCCATAGGTCCAGCGCGAGGGATCGACGGCGATGGCGCGGCGCGGCGGCAGGGGCACGCCCGCAGCCCCGGCCGGATGACCGCCGTCATCGGGATCCAGGGCGAAGAAGATATAGCGCGGGTTAAGGGCCATCACCGCCTGGGCCTCCGGTCCGCGATGGGCGGCCAGCCAGGCCCGGATGGCGTCCCCCGAGGTCCCGTTGGCCGGCAACAGGCCGCGCTCGGCCATGGGCCGGGCGATGCCGACGAACGGCCGGCCATTGTCGGCGGCATAGGCGACACGCGCCGTCCCGCCATCCGGGAAGGTCAGGTATCCGGAGCCCTGGATCTGGAGGAAAAAGAGGTCTTCGGCCCGCATCCAGGCCAGGGGGCCATAGGTCCCGGGCGTCGCCAGGGCCTGGGCCTCGATGGCGGCGCGTTCGGCATAGGGGCCCGTCAGGCCGTCGGCGCGGGTCTGAACCACTGTGGCTCCTTTCCCGGGACCGGCCTGGCGCACGAGATCGCCCGGTTTCGGCAGGACCGGCATGTCGAATTCGGCATCCGGCGCACGGCGCGCCGGATACTCCGGCGCGAAATAGGAGGTCATCAGACCCGGCCGACCGTCGACCGTGCGGGCCTGGACGACAGTGAAGCCGGTTTCGAAGAAATTCCGCGCCAGGTCCGGGGTCAGGGGACGGGAGGTCTGTTGCAACAGCCGCGCCCGGTCGCACTGGGTCCGGGCCGCCGGATCGCGGGCCACGCCGCATCCGGAGAGCCAGGCCTCAAAGGCCGCAACATGATCCTCGGCCGCCCAGCCGGACAGGCGAGCCGGGCTGTCAGCAGGCATCGGCCCCGGCGGATAGGGGATTTCGGTCGGCGCCGGAGCGGCGGGAACGGGCGGCGGGAGGTTCGGCGTCGGGCCCGGCGTGGAGCAGGCGGCCAGCAGCAGGGCTGCGCCGACCAGCAGGCCCGCGACCCGGCCTTTATTTTCAGACATCAGGCTGTCGCGGGTTCGACCCGGGCCAGAACCCAGTTGGGGTCGGCGGCGCCCAGGGTCCGCTCGAACGTCCAGTTCTCGGCCGTGCGGCGTTCCTCGATCCGGGGCTCGCCCGTGTCTCCGCCGGCGGTGTTGAGGATGCGGCTGCGAATTTCGGCGAGGAAGCGAACCCTTGCCACCGCGCGGTCGCCTTCGGCCGTGGCGCTTTCCAGATCGGCGCGGGGCGGATGGAGGAACTCGACCTGTTCGGTCTCGGCCCGGGTTTCACGCGCGGCGATGCCGGTCTCGAAGGAGTCCATCACGGCGGGCGAAAGCAGGGGTTTGAGCGCCGCCCGGTCGCCCGAGGCATAGCCTCGCACGATGGTCTCATAGGCCTGACGCGCGCCCTCGAGGAATTTCGCCGGGTCAAAGGCCGGGTCGCGCGCCTTCAGCGAGGCGATCGCCGCCATCAGGCCGGCGTCCAGCGACGGACGCGGCGGCGCGCCGTCGACGGGCGGCGGCAGGGCGCGGGCGTCCTCCTGGGGCTGGCGACCCACGCGCTTGCCCAGCACATTATAGAGCATGAACAGCACCACGGCGGCCACGGCGGCGAGGAAGACGACCTGAAACTGGATCGGGATCTGCAAGGCGATGTCCTGGGCGGGTGCGATGGAAGGCGTCGGACACGGCGCGTCCGGCGGCGAGGATTAGGGACTGATATAGGTTGAGGCAAGGCGCTGCGCACCCCGTAGGCCCGCGCCGTTGCCGCAGGGGCTCGGGTCGTGCTAGTCGCCGCGCCTTCGACCCGGGCCTGGCGGCGCCGGCGTCCCACCTCAGCCACGGCCGAAACGCGCATGACCGACGTATCTCCTGTTTCCGACGACGCCAATGTTCCCGCCCAGGATGGCGCGCCCGGCGGCTTCCGCATTCTGGCGCAATATGTTCGCGACCTGTCTTTTGAAAATCCCAAGGCGCCCGAAAGCCTGCGGGTCGAGGGCAAGCCGGCCATCGACATGAATGTCGAGCTGAACGCCCAGGGCCGGCCCGATGGCCTGTTCGAGGTCGAGATGCGTCTGTCGGTCAAGGCGACCACCGAACAGACGTCGGTCTTCCAGGTCGAGCTGGTCTATGGCGGCCTGTTCCAGCTGACCAATGTCCAGCCGCAGGACATCGAGCCCCTGCTGCTGATCGAATGCCCGCGCTATCTGTTCCCCTTCGCTCGCGAGATCATTTCGCGCGCCACGGCGGACGGCGGCTTCTATCCGCCCTTCATGATCGATCCGATCGACTTCACCGGCATCTATCTGTCGCGCCAGGCGCAGATGGCGGCCAATGGCGACGCCCGGCCCGGCCAGGCATGAGGCCTGGCCGCTGACGCGGCGCGCTAACGCTCGGCTCGCGGAGCCTCGCTGCTTGAGCGCTGATTCTTGCGCTACGCTCGCGACGCGGTCGCTCGCTGCTTGAGCGCAGGATGCCGATCTTTGATGTGAGCGTGCGCGAAAGCGCCTGGTCGCGTCGGGTCGGGAGGTCCCGGAGGGCCGACGACCGCGGCTCGCTAGGATGCGGTCGTTTCCGTGTTCAGACCATAGGCCTGCCACAGGGAACGGTCCTTCAGCGTCACGGCGAGGAAGGCCAGATGGCGCTCGCGTTCGGCGTGCGTCGAGCGCGCCGCCAGCGGCACGGGACGCGCCGCCCGGCCGCCGCCCGGCGTGGTGGCTGACACAGCACGCGCGGGCTCGCGGCGGCTGGACAGGTCCAGCACCCTCTCCTTGCCGCCCCGGAGTTCCAGATAGACCTCTGCCAGCAGCCGGGCGTCGATCAGGGCGCCGTGCAGGGTGCGCTCGACCAGCGACACCTTGAACCGCTTGCACAGCGCGTCCAGCGAGTTGGCCATGCCCGGAAACCGCGCCTGGGCCAGTTTCAGGGTATCGATCCAGCGCGCCTCGCCGGTGATCGGCTGGCCGCAGTTCTGAAGCTCGAAGTCGACGAAGTTGCGGTCGAAGTTTGCATTGTGGGCGATCAGGGGGGCGTCGCCGATGAACTCCATCAGATCGGGGACGATCTCGTGGAATTTCGGGGCGTCCCTGACCTTGTCGTCGGTAATCCCGTGCACGCGGATGGCGTCGGCCGGGATCGATCGCTCGGGATTGACGAAACGGTGGAAGGTCCGGCCCGTGGGCAACAGGTCATGGATCTCGATACAGCCGACCTCGATCAGCCGGTCGCCCGTCTTTGGATCAAAGCCGGTGGTTTCGGTGTCGAGGACGATTTCGCGGGCCATTGGGCCTTAATGCGACGGTTCGGCGGGGTGCGGAAGGGGGCGGGTCCAGCCGGGGGACAGGACGGTGTGGACGATCCGGCGCACCTCGCCCCGTGCGGCCTCCAGACCGTGTCCGGTGTCGATGACGAAATCAGCCCGGCGGCGCTTTTCGGCGTCGGGCGTCTGGCGGGCCAGAATGGCCTCGAACCGGCCAAGGGTCATGCCGGGCCGGGCCAGAACCCGCGCCGCCTGGATGTCTGCATCCGCCGTGACCACGACCACAGCGTCCACCGCCCGGTCGCCGCCGGTCTCGAACAGCAGGGGGATGTCCAGAACGACCAGTTTCACCCCGCCCCGGCGCGCCGCCTCCAGATCGTCGATCCGTCCCTGGGCCACCAGCGGATGGACAATCGTCTCCAGTCTGCGGAAGGCCGTGTCGTCGCGGCCCAGGGCCTCGGCCAGCCGGGTCCGGTCCACGGCGCCGTCGATGACTACGCCCGGAAAGGCCGCGTCGACCGGTGCGACGGCGGCGCCGCCACGGGCATAGAGGGCGTGGACCGCGTCATCGGCGTTCCAGATCACGGCCCCTTCGTCGGCGAACATCTGCGCCGTCGTCGACTTGCCCATGCCGATGGAGCCGGTGAGGCCGAGAAGGATCATCCGGCCTCTCCCAGCACCGAGAGGCACAGGGGTCGAACGTCATGGTCCGGGAGCGGCTGGTCGAAGATGGCTTCGAATGACGGCCCGGCCTGGCCGACCAGCATGGCCAGACCGTCCACGGTCGTCAGTCCACGCGCCCGCGCTGCGGCGAGGAAGGGCGTGAGCAGCGGGCGATAGGTCATGTCCATGATGACCGTCGCCGGATCCACCCGGGCTAGGTCGACCTCCGGCTGGACACTGAGGGCGTTGACGATCAGAGCCGAGCCTTCCAGGGCCGTCTCCCCGGCCGGCCAGGCCTCGACCCCCGGTCCCAGATCCGCCGCCAGGGCCTCGGCCCGCGCCGGAGTGCGATTGACCACCCGGACCGTCGCGCCCGCTCCGGCCAGGGCCGCGGCGGCCGCCCGGGCGGCCCCACCGGCGCCGAGGATCGTCACGACGGCGTCCTGAAGCGACAGGGCGGGGGCCTGTTCCGTCAGCGCTCTCAGCAGGCCGAGGCCGTCGGTGCTGTCGGCATGGACCCGGCCATCGCGGAACGTCAGAAGGTTGGACGAGGAAGACAGACGGGCCGTGTCGCTGGTCGTATCGGCCAGGGCGAAGGCCTGTTCCTTGAACGGGGCGGTGACGTTGAGGCCGCGAAGCAGGCCGGCGCGTCCGGCCGCGACCAGGGTTTCGAAGGCGGCCTCGTCCGGCGGCGCAAAGGCGACATAGGCGGCGTCCAGGCCCGCCGCCTCGATCCAGTCGTTGTGGATGACCGGGCTCAGGGAGTGGGCGACCGGCCGGCCGACAATGGCGCCGACCTTCACGGCCCCGGTGATGCGGGCCGCCGTCATGCCGCGAGCACTCCGGCGCGGCGTAGTTCGGCCAGGACCGGCCACAGCGGAAGGCCCAGGACGGTGAAATAGTCGCCCTCCATCGCCTCGAACAATTGTGATCCTCGACCCTCGAGCCGGTAGGCGCCGACACAGGACAACAGGCCCTCGCCCTCGGCGGCCAGGTAGGCGTCGAGGAAGCCGTCGGAAAAGTCGCGCATCCGCATCGTGGCCGTATCGAGTCCCGACCAGACCACCTGTCCATCATGGGCGAGGGCCGCGCCAGAATGCAGCCTGTGCATCCGCCCCCGCATCTGGGCCAGCCGGGCCCGGGCCTCGGCCAGTGATCCGGCCTTGGACACCAGACCGCCGTCAAGGCTCAGGGTCTGGTCGGCGCCCAGCACCCAGGCGTCGGGCGCGCGCCGCGACACCGCCAGGGCCTTGGCAGAGGCCAGTTCGACAGCCAGGGCTTCAGGCGTGGCCTCCGTCAGCGCGACCTTGAGGGCGTCCTCGTCGACACCGGCGTCCTCCAGCGTGAATTCGACCCCGGCATCGGCCAGCATCGTCCGGCGCGCAGCGCTGCGGGAGGCGAGGATGAGCCGTTCGTCCGTCTGCCGGCTCACCATGTCGTTCCGATCCTGTGGGTGCGGCGCTCGCTGAGCAGGTTGGTGATGGCGGCGGCGGTCTCCTCGACCGAGCGCCGGGTCACATCGATGGTCGGCCAGCCGCGGCGCTCGAAGGCCCGGCGGGCCTTGACCGTCTCCTCACGCACCAGATCATGGTCGACATAGTCGGAGGTATGGCTGGCGTTCAGTCCGTCCAGCCGGTTGCGGCGGATCTGGACCAACCGGTCCGGCGACACTGTCAGGCCGATGACCAGGGGGTTTTTCAGCCCGACCAGACGTTCGCCGTCCTCCTGTCCGGGCACAAGCGGCACATTGGCGGCCCGGATGCCGCGGTGGGCCAGATAGATGCAGGTCGGGGTCTTCGATGTCCGGCTGACGCCGCACAGGACGACGTCGGCGCCTTCCAGCTGTTCCGCCGTGCCCTGGCCATCGTCATGCGCCATGGCGAAGTCCAGGGCGCTCATCCGGTTGAAATAGTCATGGTCGAGGGCGTGCTGGGCCCCGACACGCGTCGACAGGGCCGCACCCAGATAGCGGGACAGGGCCCCGACCAGCGGATCCAGGGCGCCGATATTGGGCATGTCCAGCCTGCGACAGCCGTCCTCCAGCTGGGCGCGAAGTTCGCGATCCACCAGGGTGTGCAACACGACCCCCGGGGCCATGGCGACCTCGGACAGGACCCGCTCCATCTGCTTCTCGGAGCGCACGAGGGCGTAGATGTGTTCGATGGGTATGACCCCGTCGAACCGGGCGGTCACCGCCTTGGCCATGGCGTTGAGGGTCTCGCCGGTCGAGTCGGAGACCAGATGCACATGGAAATAGGTGGCCAGGCGGGAGGGGCCTGCGGGGCGGACGGGACTCATCGTTTGGCGGTCTTCATGACAGCGGACTCATCGACGGGTTCCTGTGGACGGGCATGGGGACAGGCGGGAATACCTGGTCCTGCCCGGGGCGCCAAAACCTATAGCGGCCGATGACGACGACGGCGAGCGGGGATGGCCGGGCGCCGTCCGGCAGTCCGGAGCCGCTTGGTCCCCCGATGGGAAACGGTGATGCCGGCCGCTGTGGAAATACTTAATGAAAGGTAAACGGCGCCGGTCGTCATCCCCGTCTGACGTGACCCGCAAAGCCCCGTCCGTTAAGGATTGGTTAAGACTTTTCCACTGTGTCTACAGGCTATCCGCCAGGTTGAAAGTGCGCGTCAGAGACCCTTGGGCATCCGGTTTTGTTCACGGCGCCGTCTGGCGATTGTCCCCGTGGTCCACGGTCCCTCTGCCTGTCTCTATTTTTCAAATTCTGATTGATCAGGAGAAGGAAGGGTCACGGGGTTGAGGGAAAGTCCGGGGGGACGTACAGGCAAGCCATGACGACCCCCTTGCTTCTCGATGTCCTCGCAGGAAAGACCCCGACCCGGCCTCCGGTCTGGTTCATGCGTCAGGCCGGACGCTATCTGCCGGAATACAGGGCTCTGCGGGCCCGGGCGCCGGACTTCATCGCCTTCTGTCTGAACCCCGGAATGGCGGCCGAGGCGACGCTTCAGCCCATGCGGCGGTTCGGCTTCGACGCCGCGATCGTCTTTGCCGACATTCTGTTGATCCCCCAGGCCCTGGGCCAGGACGTCTGGTTCGAGGCCGGGGAAGGGCCAAGGCTCGGCGAGATGCCGCCGGTCGAACGCATGGCCGAGCGGGCCGCCCGTGCGGGCGAGCACCTGCATCAGATCGGTCAGACCCTGTCGCTTGTGCGGGCTGAGCTGGAGCCGGAGCGGGCCCTGATCGGCTTTGCGGGCGCGCCCTGGACGGTGGCGACCTATATGCTGGACGGCGGCAGGAACACGATCGGCAAGGGAGAGCGGGCCAGCGCCCGGTCCTATGCCTACAGCGACCCTGAGACCGTCGACGGCCTGCTGGCGGTTCTGGTTGAGGCCACGGCCCGGTATCTGAAGATGCAGGCCGACGCCGGCGCCCAGGTGCTGAAGATCTTCGAGAGTTGGGCCGAGGGTCTCCCCGACGACCTGTTTGAACGGCTGGTTCTCAATCCGCACAAGGCCCTGGTCGCGCGGACCCGGGAACTGGGCGTGACGGTTCCCCTGATCGGCTTCCCGCGCGGGTCGGCCATTCATGCGGTGCGCTATGCCGCCGAGGTCGATGTCCAGGCCGTGGCGCTCGACACCGCCTGTCCGCTGGCGACGGGTCGAGAGGTCCAGAAGATCAAGCCCGTCCAGGGCGCGCTGGATCCGCTGCTGCTGCGCGCAGGCGGCAAGGCTCTGGACGCGCGAGTCGATCAGATGATGGAGGCCTGGGGTCAGGGACCGTGGATCTTCAACCTCGGCCACGGCATCCTGCCTGATGTGCCGATCGCCCATGTCGAACAGGTGTTGAAGAGGATCGGCGCCCAATGACCGGATCAGGCAGACGGATTGCGGTGGTTCTGTTCAATCTCGGCGGGCCCGACGATGCGGCCTCGGTCAGGCCGTTCCTGTTCAATCTGTTCAATGATCCGGCGATTATCGGCCTGCCCGCGCCGTTCCGGGGCTGGCTGGCGCGGTTGATCTCCAGCCGGCGCGAGGCCTCGGCCCAGGCCAACTATGCGATGATGGATCACGGCGGCGGCTCGCCCCTGCTGCCCGAAACGCGCAAACAGGCCGAGGCGCTGACCCGGGCGCTGGTGACGCAGCTGCCGGGCGATGACGTCCGGGTCTTTATCGCCATGCGCTACTGGGACCCGCTGACGGAGCAGGCCGCTGCCGATGTCGCGGCCTTTGCGCCGGATGAACTGGTCCTGCTGCCGCTCTATCCGCAGTTCTCGACCACCACGACCCAATCCTCGCTGAAGGCGTGGAATGAGGTCTATCGCGGTCCGGGCGTCAGCCGGACGATCTGCTGTTATCCGCAGGCCGGCGGCTGGCTCGAGGCCCAGGCCACGGCCATCGCCGCGAAACTGGCCGAGGTCGGGGATGCGCCGGTCCGCCTGCTGTTCTCGGCCCACGGGATCCCCGAGAAGCTGATCGCGCAGAAGGGCGATCCCTACCAGGAACAGGTCGAGGCGACGGTCGCAGCCGTCATGGCCCGCCTCAAGGCGCGCGGGATCGAGGTCGACCACGCCCTCTGTTACCAGAGCCGGGTCGGGCCGCTGAAATGGCTGGGACCGTCGACGCCGGAGGCGATCGAGACCGCCGGGCGTGACGGGGTGGGGATCGTCATCACCCCGATCGCCTTCGTGTCCGAACATATCGAAACCCTGGTCGAGCTGGATATCGAATACGGCGAACTGGCCCATGCCCATGGCGTCTCCCCCTATCTCAGGGCGCCGGCCGTCGGAACGGATCCGGATTTCATTGACGGTCTGGCCACCGCCACCCTGAAGGCGCTCGGGCGGACCGGGGTTGCGCCGGAAGGGCCGGGCTGCGGCCGACCCTGGGGCGCCTGTCCCCATCTTCACCCGGAAAGGGCGGCGGCATGAACTGGTATGATCTGGCGCGAGGCCTGCACATTCTGGCGGTCATCGCCTGGATGGCGGGCTTGCTGTTCCTGCCCCGTCTCTATGCCTATGACGCCGAACAGGCAGGGAAGCCCGAGCCGCTGCGGACAGAGATGCAGACCCTGTTGCGTCTTTGGCAGACGCGACTGCTGCGCATCATCGTCAATCCGGCGATGATCCTGGCCCTGGTCTTCGGTCTCTGGCTGTTCTGGTTGAGAAGCGGAGAGGGCGCCGACTGGACCTTCGCCCGGCAGCCGTGGATGGTTGTCAAACTGGTCGGCGTCCTTCTCCTGTTCGGCTGGCACGGTTTCCTGTCGGCCCAGAGGAAGAAAATCGCCGCCGGGACGTCGAAATATTCGGGCCGGTTCTGGCGCATGACCAATGAGGTCCCCTTCATCCTCGCCATCGTCATGGTCCTGTCGGTGACGACGGAGTGGGCATTCCTTTAGGGCGCTACCGCTCGCCGCGCGGCGGCTCGCTGCTTGAGCGCAAGGCGCCCTTTGTGCGGTTCAGGTGGCTCGTGTAGCCGTGACGACTGTCTGGCGCCGCTTGACCCGACCGACCGTTTCGTGGTTTCGCTGCGCGTGAACCGTATCGGCTCCCTGATCGGGTGTGCCGGGCGGTCCCTCTCTTCTGCGACGCTCGCCGGTTCGACCTGCGGGATCCCGTCGTCCTCCCAGCTGGTCCCCGGACCGACATTCCAGATTTTTCCGCCCGCCTGGCCTTCGCCCGGCGGCGATGACGCTGATCGAATCCCATGACCGACACCACTGACATCCCCGAAGTCGAAACCGTCACTGCCGATCCGGTCGAGGCCGACCGTCAGGAGCGGGCGGCCGCCGACCTGCCCATGGTCGATCAGGAGGCCGAGGGCGATGACGAGGACGGCGAATCGGTCGTCCCGTCCGGCCGCATCACCCTGCAGGAGCTGAACGACAAGACGCCGGCCGACCTGGTCGCCTTCGCCGAACAGCTGGAGATCGAGAATGCCGGCAACCTGCGGAAGCAGGATCTGCTGTTCGCCATCCTCAAGGCCCTGGCCGACGAAGAGGTCGAGATCATCGCCTCGGGCGTACTGGAAATCCTGCCGGACGGCTTTGGCTTCCTGCGCAGTCCGGACGCCAACTATCTTCCGGGACCGGACGATATCTATGTGTCGCCCTCGCAGATCCGTCGCTTCGGCCTGAGAAATGGCGATACGGTTCACGGGGCGGTGCGGGGCCCGCGGGAAGGCGAGCGGTACTTCGCCTTGCTCAAGGTCGACACCATCAATTTCGAGGATCCGGAAACGGTCTCGACCAAGGTCCTGTTCGACAACCTGACGCCCCTCTATCCCGAAGAGCGGCTGCACATGGAAATCCAGGATCCGACGCTCAAGGATCGGTCGGGCCGGGTCATCGACATCGTCGCTCCCCTCGGCAAGGGCCAGCGTTGCCTGATCGTGGCGCCGCCCCGCGTCGGCAAGACGGTGATGCTGCAGAACATTGCCAAGTCGATCGAGAAGAACCATCCCGAGGTCTTCCTGATCGTCCTGCTGATCGACGAACGGCCTGAAGAGGTCACTGACATGCAGCGGACCGTGAAGGGCGAGGTCGTGGCCTCGACCTTCGATGAGCCCGCCAGCCGCCACGTCGCCGTGGCCGAGATGGTGATCGAGAAGGCCAAACGTCTGGTCGAGCACAAGCGCGACGTCGTCATCCTGCTGGACTCCGTCACCCGTCTGGGCCGGGCCTATAACGCCACCGTGCCTTCGTCAGGCAAGGTCCTGACCGGCGGTGTGGACGCCAACGCCTTGCAGCGGCCCAAGCGATTCTTCGGTGCGGCGCGGAACGTGGAACAGGGCGGCTCCCTGACCATCATCGCCACCGCCCTGATCGACACCGGGTCGCGGATGGACGAGGTGATCTTCGAAGAGTTCAAGGGCACCGGCAACTCCGAGATCGTGCTGGACCGAAAGGTCGCCGACAAGCGGATCTTCCCGGCCATCGACGTACTGAAGTCCGGCACCCGCAAGGAAGAGCTGATCACGCCGAAGGATCAGCTGACCAAGACCTATGTGTTGCGCCGGATCCTGAACCCGATGGGTCCTCAGGACGCGATCGAATTCCTCCTCGACAAGCTGCGCCAGTCCAAGAACAACGCCGACTTCTTCCAGTCCATGAACACCTGATCGCCGAACGTGGTCATACCGGGAATGTTTCACATGAAACACCGGTAGGGCTGGCGGAGGAGCCGACCATGAAGATGAACATCGAGATCGATTGCACCCCGGCCGAGGCCCGGGCCTTCCTCGGCCTGCCGGACGTCAGCGGGCTGAACGACCATCTTGTGGCCGAGATGAAAAGCCGGATGGACGCGAATGTCTCCGCCATGCAGCCGGAAGAGCTGATGAAGTCCTGGACCAGTTTCGGCCTGTCGGCCCAGGACCAGTTCCGTCGCCTGATGGAGGCGGCGGTCACGACCGCCAAGCCTTGATCTCCTCCCCGCGCGAAGCGGGGGGAGGCGGCCTTTACCGCTTTCCGGTCCTCCTTCCCACTTCATAGGGCGGACATCCATGACCACCATCTTCGCCCTCGCCACCCCGCCCGGTCGGGGCGCTATCGCCATTTTACGGCTGTCTGGACCCGATGTGCCGGCAGCCCTGACGGCTCTGGGCGCAGGCGGATTGAGACCGCGGCTGGCGGCGCTGCGAAACCTGACCCATGCCGGAGTGGTCCTCGATCAGGCCCTGGCGCTCAACTTCCCGGCGCCGCACTCCTACACCGGGGAGGATTGCGCCGAACTACATCTGCATGGCGGGCGGGCGGTGGTCGAGGCGGTGACCGGGGCCCTTCTGGCGCTGGGGCTCGTTGCCGCCGCGCCCGGCGAGTTTACCCGGCGCGCGTTTGAAAACGGCCGGATGGACCTGGCGCAGGCCGAGGCGGTGGCGGATTTGATCGACGCCGAGACCACAGCCCAGGCCGGACAGGCGCTCGGCCAGCTGGGCGGGGCCCTGTCGGCAACCTATGACGGGTTCCGGCGCGACCTGCTCAAGGCTCTGGCCCTCGTCGAGGCCGAGATCGATTTCCCGGACGAGTACCTTCCCGACCATCTGGCCCGGACGGCCGGCCCCGTCCTGGACGGACTGATCGCCGGGATGCGAGCGGCCCTGTCGGACGCAGAGCGCGGCCGCAGGGTCCGCGAGGGGTACAGGATCGTGCTGATCGGCGAGACCAATGCCGGCAAGTCTTCCCTGTTCAATGCGCTCGTTTCACGTGAAGCCGCCATTGTCACGCCGGTGGCCGGCACGACGCGGGATGTGCTGGACGCCGAGCTGATCATCGGCGGCTATGCGGTGACCCTGTCGGATACGGCGGGGCTTCGGGACAGTGACGACCCGATCGAGGCCGAGGGGGTCCGGCGCGCCCGCGGCCGGGCCGAGGCGGCCGACCTGCGGCTGTGGGTTCGCGCCCCCGGTGATCCGGACGGCGATGCGGCCGCCTTCGTAAAGCCGGACGATATCCGGGTCTGGACCAAGGCGGACCTCCCGGGCGCTGATACGACGGCGGAGCCCGACGCGGTCGTCGTCAGCACGACGACGGGGCGGGGGCTTGGGGATCTGCAAGGGCGGATCGCAGCCCGGCTGGCCGATGACCTGTCCGGCGGTGACTTCCCCGCTGTGACGCGCGAACGCCATCGGCGACGGCTGACGGAGGCTGTCGGGGCGGTTCAGTCCGGTCGCGCGGCTCTCGGCGTCTCCCCGGAGATGGCGGCCGATGATCTGCGGCGCGCGGCAGAGGCCCTGGCCAGGGTTACCGGGGCGATCGGCGTGGAGGATGTCCTGGGCGAGGTCTTCTCGACCTTCTGCATCGGCAAATAGCGTGTTTCACGTGAAAGGCGATGCGCCCCGGCCTCTGCCGCGTGGCGTCCCGGCGGCCTTTGCCCTATATGGCCGCCCATGAACTCCGATCGTTTCGATGTGATCATCATCGGCGGCGGCCACGCGGGATGCGAGGCCGCAGCAGTCTCCGCGCGCGCCGGCGCCCGCACGCTCCTCCTGACCCAGAAGCTTGAGACCATCGGGGAGATGAGCTGCAACCCGGCCATCGGGGGCCTCGGCAAAGGCCACCTGGTCCGGGAGATCGACGCCCTGGACGGGGTCATGGGCCGGCTCGGGGACCTGTCCGGCATCCAGTTCCGGCTGCTCAACCGCTCCAAGGGGGCCGCCGTGCGCGGACCGCGCAGCCAGATCGATCGTCGGCTGTACCGCGAAGCCATGCAGGCCGAGCTGGCGCAGACCCCAAACCTGACCCTCAGGGCCGGGACGGCCGAACGGCTGATCCTCGATGGCGCCCGCGTCGTCGGCGTCGAGACCGGGGCGGGGGAGGCGCTGGCCGCTGGCGCCGTCGTCCTGACCACGGGCACCTTCCTCAACGGCGTGATCCACCGGGGCGATGAGCGGATCCCGGCGGGACGTCATGGCGAGTCGCCGTCGACGGGTCTGGCCGCCGACCTGCATAACGCCGGCCTGAAGATGGGCCGGCTCAAGACCGGCACCCCCGCCCGGCTCGACGGACGCACCATCAGCTGGGACAGGCTGGAGATGCAGGCGGCCGACGAGAGCCCTGTCCCGTTCAGCTTCCTGACCGACCGTATCGAGGTGCCCCAGATCGCCTGCGGCATCACCCACACGACCGAAGACACCCACCGGATCATCGCCGCCAATCTGGGCGAAAGCGCCGTCTATGGCGGACATCTGACGGGCCGGGGGCCGCGCTACTGTCCCTCGATCGAGGACAAGGTCGTGCGCTTCGCCGACAAGACCTCGCATCAGGTGTTTCTGGAGCCCGAGGGTCTGGATGATCCGACGGTCTATCCGAACGGGATCTCGACCTCGGTGTCGGACGCGACCCAGATGGCCTTCCTGCGCACCATGCCGGGGCTGGAGGCCGTGGAGGTGTTCCGCTTCGGCTATGCCATCGAATATGACTATGTCGACCCGCGCGAACTGACCCCGGCGCTGGAGGTCAAGGCGCGGCCCGGCCTCTATCTGGCCGGACAGATCAACGGCACCACGGGCTATGAGGAGGCCGCCGCCCAGGGGCTGATGGCCGGCCTCAATGCCGCCCGGGCCGCCGGTGGGTCCGACCCCCTGATCCTCGGGCGAGACCAGGCCTATATCGGGGTGATGATCGACGATCTGGTCACCAGGGGGGTGACCGAGCCCTATCGGATGTTCACCAGTCGCGCCGAGTATCGGCTGAGCCTCAGGGCCGACAATGCCGATCTGCGGCTGACGCCGCTCGGCATTACGGCCGGTATTGTCGGGTCCACCCGTCGGACCGCCTTCGAGGCGAAGTCCGCCGCCCTGGCCGACGCCATGACGCTGGTCCGGGACACACGCTACACGCCCGGGGAAGCCAACGCCCTGGGACTTTCGGTCAACGCCGATGGACAGCGTCGTTCGATCCGCGATCTTCTGGCCTTCCCCGGCGTGGACCTGGGCGCATTCGAGGCCGCCCATCCCGTCATCCGGTCCTGGCCGGGTCCTGTGCGCGAACAGGTCGAGATCGACGCGGGCTATGCCGGTTATCTGGACCGTCAGGCCTCGGACGCCGAAGCCCTGCGTCGCGAGGAGGCCCTGGCCCTGCCGGTCGACCTCGACTATGCGGCCATCGGCGGTCTGTCCAACGAGGTGCGGGAGAAGCTCTCTATGGTTCAGCCCCGGACCCTGGGCCAGGCCGGCCGGATCGAGGGCATGACGCCGGGGGCCCTGACCGCGCTGCTCTCCCACGTGAAAAAGCAGCCGGTCGCCGCCTGATGACCGCTGAGGAATTCCAGCGCCTGACCGGCGCCGCCCCCGAACGTATGGCCGAGCTTGAACGGTTCCTCGCCGATCTGACCGAGGCCAATGCGGTGATGAACCTGGTCGGGCCCGAAAGCCTGCCGGACTTCTGGAACCGGCATGCGTGGGATTCCGCCCAGCTGCTGGACCTGGCGCCCGAGGCGCTCACCTGGGCCGATCTGGGCGCTGGGGCCGGGTTCCCCGGCGTGGTGCTGGCGATCCTGCTGAAGGGAAGGCCCGGGGCCCATGTCTGGTTGATCGACAGCCTGGGAAAGCGGTGCCGGTTCCTGGAGTATCTGGTCAAGGACCTGGATCTGCCGGCGACGGTGATCAATGGCCGGGCGGAGGAACAGCGGCTTGAGGTTGATATCGTCACGGCTCGTGCGGTCGCGCCGCTGCACAAACTTCTGGGTTATGCACAGCCCTGTTTCCAGCGCGGTGCACAAGGTCTGTTTCTCAAGGGAGAGAAGGCGCAAGCCGAGTTGCAGGAGGCGCGGAAGGTCTGGCATGTGCAGGGCGACCTCTCCGTCTCCCGCAGCGACCCGCGCGGCCGTATCCTTTCTGTCAGGAGCCTTCGACGTGGCTGATCGCCCGGACAAGAAACCGTCTGCCCCGAACGCGGCTCCTCGCAGCACGCGCGTCCTGGCCGTGTCCAACCAGAAGGGCGGGGTGGGCAAGACCACGACCGCCATCAACCTCGGCACCGCCCTGGCGGCGATCGGCGAACGCGTGCTGATCGTGGATATGGACCCCCAGGGCAATGCCTCCACAGGTCTGGGTGTTCCACGTGAAACACGCCGGATCACCATCTATGACGTGGTGGTGGACGGCCGCTCGATCCATGACGCGGCGGTCCAGACCTCGGTGCCTGGTCTCGATATCGTCCCCGCCGACGCCGACATGTCGGGGGTCGAAATCGAACTGAGTCAGGCTGACCGCCGATCCTACCGACTGCGCGACGCCCTGCAGCAGCAGGGTCAGAGCGGCCATACACGGTATGACTATGTCCTGATCGACTGCCCGCCGTCGCTGAACCTGCTGACCCTCAACGCCATGGCGGCGGCCGACGGCGTTCTGGTGCCGCTGCAGTGCGAGTTCTTCGCCCTGGAGGGGCTGACGCAGCTGATGAAGACCATCGAGATGGTGCGGCACAGTCTGAACCCGGCGCTCGAGATCCAGGGTCTGGTTCTGACCATGTATGATCGACGAAACGCCCTGTCGGGCCAGGTCGCCAGCGATGTGCGCAGCCATTTCGGCGCCAAGGTCTATGACGCCGTCATTCCCCGCAATGTGCGGGTGTCGGAGGCGCCGTCCTTCGGCAAGCCTGTGCTGATCTACGACCTCAAATGCACCGGCAGTCAGGCCTATCTGCGCCTGGCGCGGGAGGTGGTCGGTCGCGAGCGCCTGAAGCGCGCCGAGATGGCGGCGGCGTGACCGCCCCCTCCTTCAATACCCAGGGATACGACTTGAATGGCTGCTGATCGTCAACGCGGACTGGGCCGGGGCCTGTCAGCCCTGATGGGCGAAAACGCGGCCGAGCCCGTTCCCGTCAAGGGCGGCGCCCTGCCTGGCGGCGTCCTTCTGGCGCCGGTCGAAAGCCTCAAGCCCAATCCGGACCAGCCGCGCAAGATCTTCACCCGGGCGGATCTCGAGGAGCTGACGGCCTCTATCCGCGACAAGGGCATCCTTCAGCCGATTCTGGTGCGGGCCCAGCCGGGCGAGGAGGGCGTCTGGCAGATCATCGCGGGCGAGCGCCGTTGGCGCGCCGCCCAGGCCGCGCGCCTGACCGACGTCCCGATCATTGTGCGCGAGATGGACGACGTCGAGGTGCTCGAGGTTGCCATTATCGAGAACGTCCAGCGCGCCGACCTGAACCCCGTCGAAGAGGCCAATGCCTATGCGGTGCTGATGGAGCGGTTCGGCCGCACCCAGGACGCCCTGGCCGGGGTCGTCGGCAAGAGCCGGAGCCATGTCGCCAACACCCTGCGCCTGTTGCAACTGCCGGCGTCAGTGCTGGAGCATGTGACCGAAGGGCGGATGTCCGCCGGCCACGCCCGCGCCCTGATCACGGCCCGGGATCCCGAAGCCCTGGCCGGAATGGTGGTGTCCCAGGGTCTGAATGTGCGCCAGACCGAGGCCCTGGCCCGCAAATCCCAGGAACCGAGTCGCCCGATCGGTCCCGGGGTGAAGAGCGCGCGCAGCGATGCCTCGGCGGATACGGCGGCCCTGGAGCAGGATCTGGCCGACGCCCTTGGCCTCAAGGTCGCGCTCAGTGACCGGGGCGGGAAGGGGGAACTGACCCTGTCGTACGGGTCCCTGGAACAGCTGGACGACCTGTGTCGACGCCTGATGCGCGCCTGACGCCGCATCTGTGCTAGGCTGACTCCATGACCGACAAGACCGAAACCGCTGCAGAAGCCCTGAAACGCGTCCTGGCCGCCAAGAAGGGCGGGGCCGGGGGCGGGTCCGGCAAGGCCGCGTTCAAGCCGGGGCAGCATCCGGAGAAGGCTGCGGCCGCACGTAGCACCGCGATGGCCAAACCCGCCTTCCGAAAAGCGTCCAAGCGCGGTTAGGCCGGCTGTCCCCTCCACAAAACGGGGAGGGGGACCGCTCCCGGGTCTGGCCGGGGCGAGCCCGAGGACAGGCGCCGCAGTGGGGGGCTCCAGGTGATCCCGGCGGCTGTGATGAGGAATGAAGCCCACCCTGACGGTCCAGGCGCGTCGCGCCGGTCGACGAATCGCGAGCGAACCGTCTCCACCCGGTCGCCTCGCGACAGGGAAGGGATTGAAGCTACAGGCCCAGACGCCGCGCCCGAGCCGCGATTTCCAGCAGCAGCCGTTCGGCGATCAGGGCTTCGGGCATGCCGGTGGTGCGCGTGGCCAGATCGGCGGTGTTGACGCTGTCCATCACCCGGTCGAGGTCCTCCAGTCGCCATGCCCGCGCCTGACGCAGCATCTCGGCCTCCTGTTTCCAGAACACGCCGGCCGCCTTGGCGGCTTCCTTCGATCCGGCCCCGGCAGACTGCAGAATGCTGATCCGACGAAGCTTTCCGAGATGTATGGAGGCCTGACGCACCGCCAGCACGGCGGATTCCCCCTCGGCCAGCGCCCGCCTGAGCCCGGCCTGGGCCGGTGCGGGCTTGCCGCCGAAAGCCTGAAGGGCCGCATCCTGTAGCGACGCGTCCGGCTCGACGCCGAGGTGGGCCTCCAGCTGGTCGACGTCCAGCTGGCGGCCCGATCCCGGGCCGATGTAGAGAATCAGCCGCTCGATCTCCTGACGCATCAGGCCGCGCTCGCGGGGCAGGCGGCTGACGAACCGGTCCAGGGCGTCGGTGCTCAGCGACACCTTCTCGGCCGACAGGGCCTCCCGGGTCATCCGGGCCACGTCGCCGGTCTCGTCCTCGTAGCAGACAATACCGATGGCGGCCTTATGGGTCTCGGCGGCCTTGCGCAGCGCCGAATCGCGACCCAGGGCGCCTGCCTCGACCACCAGCATGGCGTCAGGATTGTAGCCGTCGTCCGCATGGACCTTGAGGGCGGCGGCTACAGCCTTGTCGACCGAGGCCTTGTCCGACCCCAGCCGGATCCGCACCAGCCGCCGGCCGCCGATCATAGACAGGGCCGTCAGGGCCTCTTCCAGCCGGCTCTCGTCGCCATCGATGTCGCTGTCGGTCAGCAGGGTGACGTTGAAGGGGTCGTTGAGATCCGGCGTGATCGCCTTGCACAGAATCCCGGCGCGCTCGGCGACGCCCGACCGGTCCTTGCCATGGATGACCACAGCCCGGACAGCGGCGTCCGGGCGCGCCAGAAAGCGATCGATCTCGGGGCGTTTGGCCAGGATCACGCGCGATCCGCCATGGGCTAGCGCCCGGCCAGGGCCTGGAGGAGGTCCAGACGGATCAGACGCGCCAGTTCGGCGGCGGCCCGGTCCTCGCCGTCCTGCTGGGCGGCGATGGCGGCATAGGGCTGGTCGGCCGAGCCATAGGTGGTGGTGACCGTGCCGGTTCCCGTCAAGGGCGAGCCGCCGGATGCCGGCGTCAGGGTCCAGGCGGCCTTGACCGTCAGCTCATATCGGGTGGCGGTGTCATCGATGCGGCGGCCCAGGGGGCGGCGGCTCTGTTCCACCGCCGTGGTCAGGCGATACAGCGGCGTCGCGGTGCGATTGAACGCCAGGGCGTCCTCCAGCTGTTCCCGCAGACGATAGCCGAGCCGGTCGTCCTGGGCCGTGACGGCAATGCGCGACAGGGGCATGCCGGCGCCGCCGTCGCCGTACATCGGGGTGAAGCCGCAGGCCGAAAGGCCCAGCGCCGCCCCGATGCAGCCGAGGCCCAGCAAGCGGCGCATCAGCCCGCCACCAGATTGACGATACGGTCGGGCACGACGATCACCTTGCGGACGGACTGACCATTGGCGGCAAGGTAGGCCTGAACCGCTTCGCTGGCGAGGGCCTCGGCCTCCACCACCTTCGGATCAGCGCCGCGCGGCATGATAATTTCGCCGCGGCGTTTGCCGTTGATCTGGATCGGCAGGACGAGTTCGTCATCGGCGGCCAGGGCCGGGTCATAGACGGGCCAGGGCGCATCCAGAACCATGCCCTCTTCCCCCAGCCGGGCCCAGCCTTCCTCGGCAAGGTGGGGGGTGAAGGGGGCGATCAGGCGGGCCAGGGCCGAGAGGGCCTGACGCTTCGTCTCGCCGCCGGCCGTCCTCGCATCCCGGATCGTGGCGAGGAAGGCGTAGAGCTTGGCGATGGCCGAGTTGAAGCGGAAGCCCTCCACACCTTCGGACACGGCCTTGATGGCCTTGTGGGTCTCGCGGATCAGGGCGGCGTCGGCGGCGGAATCGCCGGCGGCTGTGGGGTCGAAGCCGTCGAACTCGGTCCAGACCCGCTGGACGAAGCGGCTGGCGCCCTCGACGCCCCCCGGGGTCCACTGGACGTCGCGCTCGGGCGGGCTGTCGGACAGGACGAACAGCCGGCCGGCGTCGACGCCGTGGCTGTCGAGGATTTCCTGGGGCGCCACCACGTTCTTCTTCGACTTCGACATCTTCTCGATGTCGCCGATGATCAGGGTCTCGCCGGTGGACAGCTGACGCGCGCTGCGCACGCCGGCCTCGTGGGCCAGGTCGACGTCGGTCGGCTCGACCCACTGGCCGTCGGCCCGGCGGTAGGTCTCATGGACCACCATCCCCTGGGTGAACAGGCCGGCGAAGGGCTCCTTGACCGACAGCATGCCGGCGTCGGACAGGGCGCGGGTGATGAAGCGGGCGTAGAGCAGGTGCAGCACCGCATGCTCCACCCCGCCGATATACTGGTCCACGGCCAGCCAGTGGTCGGCGGCGACGGTGTTGATCGGCTCGGCCGCCGTCGGGTCGGTGAAGCGGGCGAAATACCAGCTGGAGTCGACGAAGGTGTCGAGGGTGTCGGTCTCGCGCAGCGCATCGGTGTCGCAGACCGGACATCTGACGTGCTTCCAGGTCGGGTGCCGCTCCAGCGGATTGCCCGGCGTGTCGAAGGTCACGTCATCCGGCAGGACGACCGGCAGTTGGTCGGCGGGAACCGGCTCCGGCCCGCATTTGGGGCAGTGGATGATGGGGATCGGGCAGCCCCAGTAGCGCTGGCGGCTGACGCCCCAGTCGCGCAGGCGATAGATGGTCGCCCCCTTGCCCTGGTCGGCCGCCTCGATCCGCCGGATCGCCTCGGCCTTGGCGGCCTCGATCGACAGGCCGTTCAGGAAGTCGGAGTTGAAGATGCGGCCCGAACCGACATAGGCCTCGGTTCCGACCTCGAAATCCGCATCTGCCCCGTCGGGCTGCACCACCGGGACCACCGCAAGGTCGTATTTGCGCGCGAAATCCAGATCGCGCTGGTCGTGGGCCGGACATCCGAAAATCGCGCCCGAGCCATAGGTCGACAGCACGAAATTCGCCGCCCAGACGGGCAGGGTCTTGTCCGCGTCGAAGGGGTGACGGACCCGGAGGCCCAGATCGACCCCCAGTTTCTCGGCCTTTTCGATATCGGCTTCGCTGGTTCCGGTTCGGGCGCAGGTCCTGACGAAGGCGGCCACGTCCGGCCGGTGCTCGGCGATCGCCTTCGTCAGCGGATGATCGGGAGCCAGGGCCAGGAAACTGGCCCCGAACAGGGTGTCGGGGCGGGTGGTATAGACCTCGATGGGATCGCGGGCGTGGTTGGACTCTCCGTCCGGCGAGGCCGGCAAGAAGGCGGGCGCCTCGGCGATATCCCACCACAGGGTCGCGCCACTGCTGCGGCCGATCCAGTTCTCCTGCATCAGCCTGACCTTCTCCGGCCAGCGGTCCAGCGTCTTCAGGCCCTCGATCAGGTCGTCGGCATAGTCGGTGATGCGCAGGAACCACTGGTTCAGCTTGCGTTTTTCGACCAGGGCGCCCGAGCGCCAGCCGCGGCCGTCGATCACCTGTTCATTGGCCAGAACGGTGTTGTCGACCGGGTCCCAGTTGACCGTGCCGTCCTTGCGATAGACCAGGCCGCGCCGGTACAGCTCCAGGAACCAGGCCTGCTGCTTGCCGTAGTATTCCGGGTCGCAGGTGGCGAACTCCCGGCTCCAGTCCAGCGACAGGCCCAGAAGTTTCAGCTGGGCGCGCATCGAGGCGATATTGTCGTAGGTCCAGCCCTTGGGATGGATGCCGCGCTCCATGGCGGCGTTCTCGGCCGGCATGCCGAAGGCGTCCCAGCCCATGGGGTGTAGGACGTCGAAGCCCTGGGCGCGCTTGTGACGCGCGACCACGTCGCCCATCACATAGTTGCGGGCGTGCCCCATATGGATGTTCCCCGACGGATAGGGAAACATTTCAAGGACATAGTATTTGGGGCGACCGGTATCCTTCGTGACGAAGGCGTTGGCGTCCGACCAGCGTTGCTGCTGGCGAGGTTCGGCGGTCTTGGGGTCGTAACGGGCCACGGGAATCCTGGAAGCGTAAGAGCGGCGACGCCCTCGCGCTCACATAGCCCGAAGGACGCGGCCGCCAAAGAAAAACACCGGCGCCTCACTCGATCGGGCTGGCCCGGACGCGCGCACAACTACGCTCAAAGAGCGAGCCGCCGCGCGGCGAGCGATAGCGCCCCTCAGTCAGGTCAGTTGGCGTTGGCGAGGTTGAGCTGGCGCGCCTTGGTCAGGATGGCGTTTTCCAGATCGGTCTCGGTCTGGGCCGCGACGGCGCCCGGCGCCCAGGCGCCGTCAGCGCCCTTGATCTCCTTGGTGACCGTGACGTTCAGGGCATCGGCGCGAAGGCGGGTGTCCAGAATGAAGACCGTCGCCTTGAACCGCTCGTTCGGCGCCTGCGGGTCGGTGTACCAGTCATAGTTGATCACGCCGCCGAACGGATCGGCAGTCAGCAAGGGCATGAAGCCCAGCGTATCCAGGCTGGCGCGCCACAGGAAGCCGTTCACGCCGATGGTCCGGGGCGAGGTCGCCGCCGTCGGCTTGTCGCGACCCATGAAGGGCAGTCCGCCACAGGCCGACAGCATCAGGCCGGTCGCGATGGCGGCGATCGCGCCGGTGCGAACGTTCGCAGCCCGGGTCGCAATCATGGGGGCCATCGCAGTCTTGGGGGCCATCAAGGAACTCTCCATATCAAGGGGCGGTCACAGTCAAAGCCCTGGCATTTGCGCCGGGCGCGACTGTTCCGGAACGAGATCCGGCAAGCGACGCCGAAGTCTTGCTCTATAACACGCTGAAAAGGGGCGATGACAAGGCGAACCGGTCGGCCCCGGCGTCCCGGACTGAAACATCACGCCCGATCATTGCCCTGTTCCCGTGATGTGTGCGCCACAGACGCCCTCCATAGTCCGGGGAACAGGCAGGTTCGGGCGGTGTTGCGTTGACCGGGGACGGGCGAGGTGTCTAATCGCGTCGTTCACGGCGAAAACGTCGGCTCCCCGGCGGCGACGTCGGGACAATAGGGTGCCGGGCCCACGGTCCGGCAATCAAGGGTTGGAAATGCGTTCTGGCGTTGTTCTTGCGGGACTGGCGGGAGTGGTTCTTCTCTCGACGGCTGGTCATGCTGCGGCCCAGGCCGGGCTGCGCACCCGCGCGCCCGCCGTGTCGCTCGCCGAAGCCCAGGCCGCCCAGCGCAGCCAGCCGGCGCCGCAGCGTCGCGGCCTGCGCTGGAACGAGAATGGCCGCTGGGGACTGAACTTCAACATGAATCAGCCCGTCGGTCGCGAGACCCGTTGGGGAGATGTCGAGGCCGGCGCCTACTACAGCGTCAATCCGCGGCTCAGCGTCGGCGCCTCCGCAGGACTGGGCGCGCCGGAGCAGGATCCAGCCCGCGCTCCGGAGACCGACCGCCGGTCGCAACCGCGCATCCGGCTGGAATCCATCTTTAAATTCTGATCAGCCGCCGAAGGCGCGTTTGAAGGCCTCGACGCCGGCGATGCCGCACACGCCGGTCGCAGCCAGAGACCCGACATTGGACGCATCGATCCCGCCGAGGGCATAGACCGGCAGGACCGTGCGCGCTGCGGCCTCCGTCAGCCCGTCGGGACCCATTGCAGCCCGGGAGGTCGACGGGCTGTTAGTGGGAAAGGCCGGCGACAGCACAAGGGCGTCCAGCCCGGCGGCTGAGGCTGTGTCTGGCGCGGGACCGGCATGGGCGGCGGCGGTAATCAGCCAGTCCGGCCGGCGCACCCGGAGGTCCGCGGCCATGGCCTGCGCCCGTTCCGGCAGATGAACGCCATCAGCCTCAACAGCGTCCGCCAGGTCGGCGTCCAGCCCGATCAGCAGCCGTACGCCGCGACCGGCGGTGACCTCCCGCAAACGGCGGGCCGTCCGTCCGGCCTCCGGGTCCCCGAAATGGCGGTAGACCACGGCGGCGCCTGGGGGCAGATGCGCCGCCGTGGTCCAGGGGCGGGGTGTTCGCTCCGGATCGGTGAAGAACAGCAGCGGCGGCAGGGCGGGCAAGCCGTCCAGCGGGCTGACACCGGAGGCGGCGCGGGCTAGAGCAAGCGCGGCGGCCCAGAGGGTCCGCCCCCCCTCCGAAAGTCCAACCGGGTAACTGTCCGTGACTGTCATCCACGCCTCATCGTCCGGTTTCGACCTCGCGTCCATACGAACGCGGTTCGAGGCGGTGCGTGCGCGGATCGATGCTGCGGCCCGGGCGGTTGGCCGCGACCCCGAGAGCGTGGTCCTGACCGCCGTGTCCAAGACCCAGCCGCCCGAGGCCATCGACGCCGCCCTGGGCCTCGCCCAGCGGGTGTTCGGCGAGAACCGGGTGCAGGAGGCGCAGGGCCGCTGGGCCGATCGGGATCCGGCCGGCCGGGGGCTTGAACTGCGGCTGATCGGCCCGCTCCAGTCCAACAAGGCCGGAGACGCCGTCGCCCTGTTCGACGTCATCGAGACCCTGGACCGCGACAGGCTGGCGCGAGCCCTGGCCGAGGCCGTGCAGAAGGCGGGTCGCTGTCCGCGGCTGCTCGTCCAGGTCAATACCGGGGCCGAACCCCAGAAGGCCGGGGTCCTGCCGGAACAGGCCGACGCCCTGATCGCCCGGATGCGGGCCGACTACGGGCTGATCGTCGAGGGCCTGATGGCCATTCCCCCGGCGGACCAGGCGCCGGATGACCACTTCGCCCTGATCGCCGGGATGGCTGAACGCAACGGCCTTGAGGTCCTGTCGATGGGAATGAGCGGCGATTTCGAGACAGCGATTCGCTATGGCGCCACCCATGTTCGTGTGGGATCGGCGCTTTTCGGGGAGCGGACGGTCGATCCGGGGGTTCAGAAGGCTTGATTGCACTGGTTTTTCCGCGTCGCCCTTGGCGCGGAGGCCAAGCCTCGCCATTGTTACTGACATGCCCACGCCCAAGACGCTCCTGATCATCGACGACGACGACGACCTGCGCGAGGCGCTGGCGGAACAGCTGGCCCTCCACGAGGAGTTCCGCACGGTCCAGGCGGCGACGGCCACCGAGGGCGTGCGTCTGGGCCGCGAGATCCGTGCGGATCTAATATTGCTCGATGTCGATCTGCCCGACATGGACGGCCGCGAGGCCTGCCGGCTGTTGCGCAAGGACGGGGTCTCGACCCCGGTCATCATGCTGACGGCCCAGGACTCAGACGCCGATACGGTGCTGGGTCTGGACTCGGGCGCCAATGACTATGTCACCAAGCCTTTCCGGTTCGCCGTGCTGCTGGCCCGCATCCGCGCCCATCTGCGCAGCCATGAACAGTCCGAAGACGCCGTCTTCGCCGTCGGCCCCTATGCCTTCCGCCCGGCGGGCAAGGTTCTGGTCGACGAGCGCGGCAAGAAGATCCGGTTGACGGAAAAAGAGACCAATATTCTGAAATACCTGTATCGCGCCGGAGCCAAGCCCGTGTCGCGCGAGGAACTGCTGACCGAGGTCTGGGGCTATAACGCCGGGGTCACGACCCATACGCTGGAAACCCACATCTATCGCCTGCGCCAGAAGATCGAGCCGGAGCCGGGTCAGGCGCGGCTGCTGCTGACGGATGCGGGCGGGTATAGGCTGCAGCCCTGAGAATCCGGGCCCCGCAGCCTGGACCGGGTTCAGACCGGCCGGGTCCCGCATGGGCGACCAGATCCTTCAGTTGGGCCGCCATTCGCTGAGAATACCACCTGCTGCGTCCTCGAAAGCGACGCGATCCAGGCGGGCGGCGACGACGCAAACCGGCCTTTGATCCGGCGAGTCTGATCGGCATCGGATGGCGCGGCCTTCTGGAAAGGCGATCGCCCGGCCCTCGAGCACCAGCCTGTATCCGCCCGACGGCAGGGCGGCCGGCTGGCCCTCCTCGCCCCGGACCGTGAACGTATAGGCCCTGCCGTTACGACGGCTGAGCCGCGATCCGCCGGTGTCAAAAACGGCTGCCAGACCCACGGTCTCCGGCGAGCGGGTCGCCGGAGACGCCGGCCCACCCTCGATCGGCGCCGTCGCCGGACGGGCGGGGCAATCGTCGGTCCGGATCCACGACCTCTGAAGCCAGAAACCCTCGACCGACTCCCAGGTGTCTGCGCCGTCGACCGTCAACGGGGCTTCGGTCCAGTCGGCCGGGGCGAGGGAGAGCTGCAGGGTCTTGCGATCGTCTCCGAAGGCGGCGCTGGTCCGGCCTTCGCCTCCGGACGCCGCCGCCGCCAGCGATGGCATGCCTGTCGCCGGACAGGCGAAGGCCTGACGAATGACCAGCCTTCGTCCGGCGAGGGTGTCGTCCCCTCCGGGAGACTGGCCTCGCGCATAGGCCGAGGCGGCGACATCCACAGCGGCCAGAAGTTCGGCCCGGTCGATCTGGCGCGGCGGGGCCATGACCACTGTCGGCGGAGCGACGGCTGGTTCGGGGGTCGCCGTCGCGGGCGGCTCGGGCCGGTTACAGCCGGACAGGGCGAGGATCAGACCGGACGCCGCGAGCGCGACGACCGACGGGCGAGGCGACACAATCGGTTCGAGCATGCAACCACCCTAGCACGAAGATAGCTCTCGTGGGGTCGTCGGGCTGCAAAAAGGTTGACGAGGCGCGGTGGAGGAAGGCAGCAGGGGGCCATGACATTCGATCAGATCGCCGCCCTGGCGGTTCTCGTCGCCGTGGTGGGCGCGCTGATCCACGGCCGGATCCGGTCCGACGTAGTCGCCCTGACCGGCGCCGCCGTGCTGCTGCTGCTCGGGGTCGTTCGGCCCGTGGAGGTGCAGGGCGCCTTCGCCAGCCCGGCTGTCATTGCCCTGGCCGGGTTGTTCGTCATCGCCTATGCCATCGAACTGTCCGGCCTGCTTGGCCTGTTGATCCGTCAGGCGACGGCCCTGGCGGCGAGGGTGGGCGCCACGGGCATCTGGGTCGTCATCGCCCTGTGCGGCTCGGTGGGCGGCTTCCTCAACAACACCCCGGTCGTCGTTCTGGCGGCCCCGGTGATCCGCGACGTGGCGCAATCGCTGCATCTGTCGCCCAAACGCTTCCTGATGCCGCTCAGCCATGTGACCGTTCTGGGCGGTCTGCTGACCCTGATCGGGACCTCGACCAACCTGCTGGTCAACGACATGGCGCGAAACGCCGGCCAGCCGGTGTTCAGCCTTTTCGAGATCACCCCCGTCGGCCTGTGTATCGCGGCCGTCGGCGGACTGTGGCTCTATTTCGTCGGCGCCCGCCAGCTGGGCCGCGCCGTCGCCGCCGACGAGGCCCAGAAGGCGCGGCTGGCCGAGATGGAGGCCGCCCGCCGACAGGCTGCGGAAGACGCGGCCCGCGAACGGCGTCGTCTCCTGCCCTTCGGCCTGCCCAGACTGGGTGAGGCGCGCAACCAGTCCGACGGATCAGGCGACGCCCACCTGGGCGATGTCGAGCTCTACGGAGCGGCGGATCGCCCCTTCAACCTGAAGCCGGCGCTGATGTCTCTGGGCGTCTTCGGACTGGTCATCGCAGCAGCGGCCCTGGGCTGGGCGCCGATCGCGGCGGCGGCCTTCGCCGGGGCGGTCGCCCTGATCCTGCTGCGCGTCATCACGCCGGAAGAGGCCTATGCCGGGTTGAGGCCGGAGATCCTGCTGCTGATCGCGGGCATGGTGGTGGTGGGAACCGCCATCGAGGTCACCGGACTGGCTGCGGCCGGGGCGGACCGGCTGATTGATGTCATCCGCCCCCTGGGGCCCCTGGGGGCGCTGATCGTCCTCTATGGCGTGACCCTGTTCGCCACTGAACTGCTGTCCAATGCGACGGTGGCGGTGCTGATCACGCCGATCGCCGTGGCCCTGGCCGAGAGTCTGGGCGTGGATCCGCGCCCGTTTCTGGTCGGCGTCATGATGGCCGCCTCGGCGGCCTTTGCGACGCCCTTCGGCTATCAGACCAATGTGCTGGTCTTCAACATGGGCGGCTACAGCTACATGGATTTCGTCAGGGTCGGGGTGCCGCTGAACCTGATCACCTGGGCGGCCGCCATGGTGGCGATCCCGATCTTCTTCCCGTTCTGATCGCGGCGTCAGACGTCCAGATCGACCGTGATCGGGCAGTGGTCGCTGGGCTGGTTCCATTCGCGGACCGTGTCGTGGATGGTCGCGCTGCCCGGCACGACGGCGGGCGTCAGGCCCGGCGAGGTCCAGATGTGGTCCAGGCGCAGGCCCCGGTTCGACTTGCGGAAGTCCTCGGCGCGATAACTCCACCAGGACGCCAGCTTCTGCGGCTCCGGATATGCGGCCCGGACCACGTCGTGAAAACCGCCCGCCGCCTGCAGCCGGTTCAGGGTCTCGACCTCCACCGGGGTGTGGCTGACGATCTTCGACATATAGCGGTGATTCCAGACGTCGAATTCGGAGGGGGCGATGTTGAAATCGCCGCACATCAGCAATCTCGACGCGCGGTCCTGAGCGGCGACGGTCGCCGTCAGCTGTTCATAGAAGTCCATCTTGTGATCGAATTTCGGGTTCAGCTCGCGGTCGGGTACGTCGCCGCCGGCCGGTATGTAGAAATTCTGCACATCGATCCCGGCGATCCGGGCCGAGACGCAGCGGGCATGGCCCAGTCTGCAGGCCTGGAAGGTGTCGGAGTGGTCCATCGGCAGACGTGAGGCGATGGCCACGCCGTGCCATCCCTTCTGGCCCGCCACCTTCAGGTGGGGCATGCCCATCTCGACGAAGGCGTTTCGGGGGAACTGGTCCTCAAGGCATTTGATCTCCTGTAAACACAGGACGTCGACGTTCGCCTCAGCCACGAAGCGTGCGACCTGGTCGATGCGCAGGCGGACAGAGTTGATGTTCCAGGTGGCGAGTCTCAGCATGGTGGGGTTCTAGCGCAGGAAAGGCCTCAAGCCATGGCCGATCCGGGCGAAAGTTGCGTTCAGTTCGCCAGGCTCCGCGAGCCGCGCATGGCGCGGCGCGAAGCGCCCGAAAAAAACGCCCGGCGACCAGCGCCGGGCGTTCGAAGTTTTCTCTCTCACACGCCGCTATCGGGAGGGGATGACGTCCGACGCGGAAAGGCGGCCGCCGCCGCCCTGTGTTCTAAGTGTCACTCCCTCGAAAAAAAGTCAAATGAGAGATTTGATAAAGATATGTGTCGGACGAACCACGCTCATTGAGTCAGTTGCGGCGGGGCCGCTGTGTCGGATCGGCCAGACGGAACAGGGCCGCGTTCAGATTCGAGGCCGGGGTCAGGGTGGTCAGCTGCGTCCGGGTCCCGCTGCCCTGGGCGTCAACAATACTCCACTCCATCAGACGTACGGGACTGCCGCCGAACACCAGGGTGACGGCGCCGTCATTGGGGCGACGCTGGTCGCGGGCGGTGATCGCATAGCCGCCTCCGGGCGAACGGGTGACGCGGTCGATGCGGACGCCCTGATCCAGTCGGACATTGCGGGCCAGGAAGGTGGACAGGGGCGTCTGGCCCAGAGGGACCTGACGGAAGACGTTCAGGCGCGGATCGTAGCGTTTGACGTTGTAGCCGTCCGACACGACCAGAAGACCGGCCGGGCTGGTGTATTCGAACCGCATCCTGCCGGGACGCTGCAGCCAGAACCGGCCCTCGCGGCGCTGACCGCCCGAGCCGATCTCCACAAAGGTCCCCTGATAGGAGGTCAGGGCCTGCAGATAGCCCTGGGCGCGGGCCAGGGTGGCGCGGTCCTCGGCCGACAGACTGGCCTGGGCATGGGCGGGCAGGGCGGCGAGGCCCGCGATGGCGGCGAGGCCGAGGCCGAGGTCGCGGCGTGAGATGGTCATGTGGTCGTCTCCCGTTCGGGATGGATTTGGAGTGGTCGCCGTTATGGCCGTCGGGCCGGGCCGCCTTGTGACCCAAGCCAGACCATATTCCGGCGCTGCGATGAAGGTGCGTTCATCGTGAGCCGTAAATAACGCCAGCGGCCCGGATCGGCTCCGTCTTGATTCCGCCTGACCGCCTTGCGGTCTGTCCTCCCCTTTCGCCTGGGCAAATGGGGAGGAGAGGTTCAGACTGGCCGCTCTCTTCATCGCCGAAGGGGGGGCGGGCGCCGAAGGCGTCAGGAGGAGTCACCCCATGGGCGGCGGGCCCGCCAGCACATCGCGCTTGCCCGCATGGTTGGCGGGCGAGACAACGCCTTCCTGTTCCATCCGCTCGATCAGGGAGGCGGCGCGGTTGTAGCCGATCTGCAGCCGGCGCTGGACGTAGGAGGTCGAGGCCTTGCGGTCGCGGGTGACCACGGCCACCGCGCGGTCGTAGAGGTCGTCGCCCGATCCCCCGCCGCCCTCGTCGAAGGCGTTGTCGCCGTCGCCGTCCGGATCGTCGGTGATCAGGTCCAGATAGTCGGGCTCGGCCTGGGCCTTCAGGTGGTTGCAGACGTCCTCGACCTCCTTGTCGTCGACGAAGGGCCCGTGCAGGCGGGTGATGCGCCCGCCGCCAGCCATGTAGAGCATGTCGCCCTGGCCCAGCAGCTGTTCGCCGCCCTGTTCGCCGAGGATGGTGCGGCTGTCGATCTTGGAGGTGACCTGGAAGCTGATCCGGGTCGGGAAATTGGCCTTGATGGTGCCGGTGATGACGTCGACCGACGGGCGCTGCGTCGCCATGATCAGGTGGATGCCGGCGGCGCGGGCCATCTGGGCCAGACGCTGGACGGCGCCCTCGACGTCCTTGCCGGCGACCAGCATCAGGTCGGCCATCTCGTCCATGACCACGACCAGGTAGGGCATGGGTTCGGGGCGGATCTTCTCGGATTCATAGACGGGCCGGCCCTGTTCGTCGAATCCGGTCTGGACGGTGCGCTCGAAATGCTCGCCCTTGGCCTGGGCCTCGCGCGCCCGCTCGTTATAGCTGGCGACGTTGCGGACGCCGAGCTTGGACATCCGGCGATAGCGGTCCTCCATCTCCTTGACCGTCCATTTCAGGGCGACCACGGCCTTCTTCGGATCGGTGACGACCGGCGCCAGCAGATGGGGGATGCCGTCATAGACGCTGAGCTCCAGCATCTTGGGGTCGATCATGATGAAGCGGCATTCGGCCGGGCTCAGCCGGTAGAGGATCGACAGGATCATGGCGTTGACCCCGACCGACTTGCCCGAGCCGGTGGTGCCGGCGATCAGCAGGTGGGGCATGCGGGCCAGATCGGCGACATAGGGCTCGCCGCCGATGGTCTCGCCCAGGGCCAGCGGCAGGAGATGCGACGGCTTGGCGTATTCGGCCGAGGCCAGAAGATCGCGCAGATAGACGGTCTCGCGCTTGAGGTTGGGCAATTCGATGCCGATGGCGTTGCGGCCCTGGACCACCGAGATCCGGCAGGCGCGGGCCGACATGGAGCGGGCGATGTCGTCGGCCAGGGCCACGACCCGGCCGTGCTTGACCCCGGCGGCGGGGACCAGCTCGTACAGGGTGACCACGGGGCCGGGACGGATCTGGTCGATGACCCCGCGGACGCCGAATTCCTGCAGCACGCCCTCCAGCATCTTGGCGTTCTGTTTCAGGGCGGTTTCGTCGATGGCGCCGGTGCGGGCCAGGGGCTTGGTCAGCATGCCCAGCGGCGGCAGGTCGAAGGCGCCCTCGGGGCGGGTGAATTCGAACGAGGCCTGATCGTCCTCGAACGCCTTCTTTGATTTGGCGGGTTTGGGGGCCGCAACCCGGGGCTCGGCGGCGGCTGTGACGCGCCCGGGCGTCTCGACCGGCGGGGCCGGGGGCGCCAGAGGCATGTCGGTCGCGGAGTCGTCCCACGGCGGAGGGGCCGCGGCCTCGTCGACGATGTCCCCGGGCATGACCAGAGGCGCTGCGACGCGTGGCGGGCGGGGTGCGCGGGGTCGTTTCGGCTCCACCGGGGCCGCCTCGGCGAGGGGCGGCGAGGAGCGGCGCATATGACCGGCCCAGGCCATCCCGTCCGACAGGTCCCGCAGCCTCAGGCCGATTGCATAGCCGCAGGCCCACAGGCCGAGGGCCAGAAAGGTCAGGCCGCCGATGAGTCCGGCGCCCGGCAGGCCGAGGGCCGCGATTCCGGCCGTGACCAGGCCGCTGAGGCCGTCGCCCCACAGGCCGCCGAGGCCGACCGCGAGGGGCCAGGCGGCCGGGGCGGCGAGGCTGGACAGGGCGGCCGACAGGGCCAGAACCCCGCAGGCGGCGGCCAGGCCTTTCAACGTGGTGGGCTTGAGCCTTTGCTGGAGCGCATCACCGATGGCGATGGCCAGGCCGAAGGCGATGATCAGGGCGGCGGCGGGCCAGGCGGCCAGTCCAAGCGACTGCAGAACCAGATCGGCGAACAGGGCGCCGCCGTCGCCCAGCCAGTTGGTGGCGGGCGCCGAGGTCGCGGCGTTCAGACTGGGGTCCGCCGGGTTCCACGACACCAGGGATGCGACCAGCAGCAGGGCCAGCAGGGCCTGAAGCACGCCGCGGAATCGCACCATGAAGGGGGCGTCCCAGATCACCCGGGCGCTCTCCCAGGCGCGATTGCCGATAATCAGGACGGCGGACATGGGGTTTCTTTCTGATCCGGGGTCGAACGGCCGCCCGTCGGAGACACGGGCGGCGGAGGCCGGCGCCTGCAGGACGGACCCGCCGTTTTCACCCCGACAGGGTTAAGGGGCTGTTTACCTCGCAAGAAAACGCCCCCTTCCGCGAGAAAGGGGGCGCAGGTTTGCGGTCCGGCGTCAGGCCCCGGCTTTCCGGCTTCAGTCCTGATGGATGTCGCCCGATCCGGTGGTGGCCTGACGCAGGGTCGCCGGACGTGTGGCGAGGTCGATGTCGCCCGATCCGGAGGCGGTCAGGTCTGCGGTCTGGCTGGGGGCGATACGCACGTCGCCGCTGCCGCTGAGCGACACCCGGGCGTCCGCCACCGGCAGGCTCTCCAGATCGACGTCGCCGGAGCCGGTGCTGATCAGGGTCAGGGCCCTGGCGCGGCCTTCGCCCGTCACATCGCCCGAGCCGGTGATGTCCAGCGACAGCTCAGGCTGGTCAAAGCGGCGGAGGGTCAGGTCCGAAGATCCGTTCAGCACGAAGCGGCGCACGGCCGGGGCGGTCACCACGATACGGACCTCGTCGTCGCGCACCCAGATGCCGCGCCCGTCCTGATGACGCCCGAACACAATGCGCTCGTGGCGGGGGCCGGCGGGACGGTCGGCGGTCAGACGGTCGCCCTCCAGCCGGATCAGGGCGACCCGGTCGGCCGGGCCGGTGATGGTGATGCCCGGCGTATCGCCCTGGACGTAGTCGACGTCATCCGAAAGGTCGATGACCAGCTGCTCGCCGCCGGCCCAGTCCAGGGTGCGGGTGGTGTCGACGGGCCGGGTCCCGTCGTCGCGGACGATGGACAGGGTGTCGCCGTCGCCGTTGCTGTCATACAGGGTCCAGTTCCAGCCATGGGCGGCCATGTCGCGTCCGCCGATGGCCAGGGCGCCGGCGGCCGAGCCGAGCGCCAGCACGAAGGCGGCGCCGGAGATGATGAGAAGGGTGCGGATCATGCCGGGTCTCCCGTGGCCTGGGTGGGGGCGTAGGACGGAGCGACGGGGGCCGGGGCGGCCGCCATCTGGGGTTCGAGGGCCGGCTTCAGCAGCCGGTAGTGAAGGCGGGCGAACCAGACCAGGCCGTTGACCAGCAGGACGGTGAAGACCGCCAGCAGGGCGCCGGCCGACACCGCGCCGGCCATCAGGCTGAGGCCTGCCAGGAAGGCGGCGAGGCCGCCGCCCGGGAAGCCGGCGAAGGGACCGGCCACCATCACGCCGCCGCCGGCGATGAACAGGGCGATGACCGCGACCAGGACTCCGAACAGGGCCCCGACCACGCCCATCAGGATGGGTAGCAGGATCAGGATATCGATGGCGCCCAGTCCCAGCACGGCGAAGACGGCGCCGGCTGCGGCCGACGGCGTCTGTTCCTGACGCCAGCGCTGCACCCCGGCCTCGGCCTTCAGCTCGCGGGCCAGACGGTCGGGATCGCCCAGGGCCTCGGCCGTGGCGGCCTCGGTGCGGCCGGCGCGCGCGGCGTCGTCGAAGTGGGTCTCATAGTCATTGAGGATGTCGTGGGCGACGGCGGTCGGCAGGCCGACCAGTCCGCGCTTCAGGCGGGCGAGAAAATCGGCGCGCGTCATTGGGCGTCTCCAGCGGGAACGAGGGTGTCGGCGGTTGGGTCCGCCGAGGTTTGGGGTGCGGCGAGGACGGCGTCCACGGCGGCGGTGAACGCCTTCCAGTCGGCCGTCTGGCCGGACAGGGCGGAACGCCCCGCATCGGACAGCCGATAGTATTTGCGCGACGGTCCGGACGGGCTCTCGACCAGATAGGTCTCGACCAGTCCGTCCGTCTGCATGCGACGCATCAACGGGTAGATGGTGCCTTCGCCCATGTCGATCGCATCCGACAGACGGCTGGCGATCTCGTAGGCGTAGCTGTCGCCACGGTTGAGGAGGGCCAGGACGCAGAGTCCCAGCACTCCCTTCTTCAGTTGAATCTCTATGGTTTCGGGCGCCATGGGGCCTCCTTTTGATGAAGGCAGACTACGGCAAGGTACTGAGTGGTGCAAGGTAGCTGGTCAAACATGACAGCGATTTAATCGACGCGCCATTCGCCCCCGATTGCCGGATGCGCCTATCCGTCGCTTGGCAAGCGCCGATACAGCCGATATGGACCGCCTGAACACCGTGCTTTGCAGGACGGGCGGGGAGTGCGACTGGCTCGCAACGACCTGACGCCTTTGGCTTTAAGAGGAATTCCGAATGGAACTGGGCAGACGAGCCCTGAAAGCCGCCGGGGGTCTGATGACCGGCGCCGCTTTCGCCATCCTGTTCGCCACGCCGACGTGGGCGCAGGAACTGTTGGGTCAGCCGACGCCAGGCGGCATCGGCCTGCAGCAAAGCGCCTCGCCGCTGAAGCATGAGGCGACCTGGTTCCACAACGTCATCCTGATGCCGATCATCACCGCCATCTGCGTGCTGGTGCTGGGTCTGCTGGTGTGGATCGTCGTGCGCTACAACAAGAAGCGCAATCCGGTTCCGGCGCGCTGGAGCCACAACACCGCCATCGAGATCGTCTGGACCGTGATGCCGGTCGTGGTCCTGCTGGTGATCTCGCTGTTCTCGTTCCGGCTGCTGTTCGCCTACAACAACATGCCGACCCCGGACCTGACCATCAAGGCGACCGGCAACCAGTGGAACTGGGCCTATGAATATCCCGACCAGGGGATAGCCGAATATATCTCGAACATGCTGCCCGAGGACGAGGCGAAGGCGCGGGGCGTGCCGTTCCGTCTGGCGGCCGATGAGCCGATCGTCGTTCCCGTGGGCAAGACGGTCCAGGTTCTGGTCACCGCCGCCGACGTGATCCACGCCTTCGCCCTGCCCGCCTTCGGTCTCAAGACCGACGCCATTCCGGGCCGCACCAACCACACCTGGTTCAAGGCCGAACGCGTCGGAACCTATTACGGCCAGTGTTCGGAATTGTGCGGCGTCGACCACGCCTTCATGCCGATCGAGATCAAGGTTGTGACCGAGGCCGAGTTCGCCGCCTGGGTCGCCTCCAGGGGCGGCTCAATGACCAAGGCCGCCGATGAGGCCACGGCCGCCGCTGCCGCCGCCGCCCTGGCGGCGCCGGTCGCTGTCGAGGCGCCCGCCGCTGACGCCGCCACCGCCCCTGCTACCGCTGCGGCTCCTGCCGCGCCCGCCTCCGCTGCGCCCGCCGCAGCGCCGGCCGCCCCGTAATCGCGAGCCCGAAGAGATCATGGCTACCGACATCACCGCAGACGCCCGCGCCGCCGACCATGGTCACCACCATGACGCCGCGCACGACCACAAGCCGGGCTTCTTTACCCGCTGGTTCTTCTCGACCAATCACAAGGACATCGGCACCCTGTACCTGCTGTTCGCCATCATGGCGGGCATCGTGGGCGGGGCCCTGTCCGGCCTGATCCGCTGGGAACTGGCCGAGCCGGGCATCCAGATCTTCCGCGCCGGATCCGGCGTCGATCTGATCGGCCTCGTTGAACAGTCCAAGCACGGCTACAATGTCGTGGTCACCGGCCACGCCCTGATCATGATCTTCTTCATGGTCATGCCGGCGATGATCGGCGGCTTCGGCAACTGGTTCGTTCCGATCATGATCGGCGCGCCGGACATGGCCTTCCCGCGGATGAACAATGTGTCGTTCTGGCTGCTGGTCGCCGCCTGGGTGCTGTTGATCATGTCGTTGTTCGTCGATGGCGGACCGGGCAAGGGCTTCGGCGGCGGCTGGACCATCTATCCGCCGCTCTCGACCACGGGCCACACCGGCCCGGCCATGGACCTGGCGATCTTCTCCCTGCACATCGCCGGCGCCTCGTCGATCCTCGGCGCGGTGAACTTCATCACCACCATCTTCAACATGCGCGCTCCGGGCATGACCCTGCACCGCATGCCGCTGTTCGCCTGGTCGGTGCTGATCACCGCCTTCCTGCTGCTGCTGTCGCTGCCCGTTCTCGCCGGCGCCATCACCATGCTGCTGGCCGACCGCAACTTCGGCACCAGCTTCTTTGATCCGGCCGGCGGCGGCGACCCCGTCATGTTCCAGCACCTGTTCTGGTTCTTCGGCCACCCCGAGGTCTACATCCTGATCCTGCCAGGCTTCGGCATCATCTCGCACATCGTCTCGACCTTCAGCCGCAAGCCGGTGTTCGGCTACCTCGCCATGGCCTACGCCATGGTCGCCATTGGCTTCGTCGGCTTCGTCGTGTGGGCGCACCACATGTACACGGTCGGCATGAACGTGAACCTGCGCGCCTATTTCGTGGCCGCGACCATGATCATCGCCGTGCCTACGGGCGTGAAGATCTTCAGCTGGATCGCCACGATGTGGGGCGGGTCGATCAGCTTCAAGACGCCCATGCTGTGGGCCATCGGCTTCATCTTCCTGTTCACCGTCGGCGGGGTGACCGGCGTGGTCCTGTCCAACGCCGGCATCGACTACAGCCTGCACGACACCTATTATGTGGTGGCCCACTTCCACTATGTGCTGTCGCTGGGCGCCGTCTTCGCCATCTTCGCGGGCTTCTACTACTGGTTCGAGAAGATGTTCGGCGTGAAGTACAACGAGTTCCTCGGCTGCCTGCACTTCTGGATCATGTTCGTGGGGGTGAACCTGGTGTTCTTCCCGCAGCACTTCCTGGGCCTGCAGGGCATGCCGCGCCGCTATATCGACTACCCGGACGCCTACACCCTGTGGAACCAGGTGTCGTCGATCGGCTATGTGGTGACCATCGTCGGCGTCGGCGTCTTCCTCGTGATGCTGCTGGAGGCCGCCATCCGTCGTCGTCCTGGCGTGGCCAATCCGTGGGGCGAAGGCGCCACCACCCTGGAGTGGACCCTGTCCTCGCCGCCGCCGCATCACCAGTTCAACGAGCTGCCGGTCGTCAAGTCCGACGACAGCCACTGAGTTCCATCCGCTCCCTTGCGTCACCCGCCGACCGGATCGGGGGGCCGGGCCAGGGGCGGCGAGAAAAGCAAATCGGGGCCCCGGACGTTCGTGCGTCCGGGGTTCCTTTCTTCCCGGACGACGCCCGATTCCCGGGGTCCCGCCCGGGGATGACGGTGGACTAGATTCTGATGGCTCAATCCGACGCCGCTCCCGTCGTGACAACCGCCCAGCCGGAAGATTACTTCCAGCTGCTGAAGCCGCGCGTGATGTCTCTGGTGGTCTTCACCGGAGCGACGGGGCTGGTCGTGGCGCCCGGCTCGATCAATCCGTTCGTGGCCGCCATCGCCATCCTGTGCATCGCTGTGGGGGCCGGGGCGGCGGGCGCCCTGAACATGGCGCTGGAGGGCGAGACGGACGCCCTGATGCGACGCACAAGGGGCCGTCCTGTGGCGGCGGGCCGGGTGCCCAAGGGCGACGCCATGGCCTTTGGCGCCGTGCTCAGCCTGTTTTCGGTCATGCTGCTGGGGATGAACGCCAACTGGCTGGCGGCTGGACTGCTGGCGCTGACCATCGCCTACTATGCCGGCTTCTACACCCTGATGCTCAAGCGGCGGACGCCCCAGAACATCGTCATCGGCGGGGCGGCCGGGGCCCTGCCCCCGGTGATCGGCTGGGCAGCGGCGACGGGCGCGGCGCCCTGGCAGGCCTGGCTGCTGTTCGCCATCATCTTTCTCTGGACCCCGCCGCACAGCTGGGCCCTGGCCCTGTATTCGGCCGGAGACTACGCCAAGGCGGGCATTCCCATGATGCCGGTGGCGCGGGGCGCGAAGTCCACGCGTCTGCAGATTCTGGTCTATTCCCTGATCTTCGTGCCGGTGGCGGTTCTTCCCGCCTTCGTCGGCATGGGCGGCGGCGTCTATCTGGCGGTCTCGGGCGTCGGCGGCCTGGTGTTTCTGGCCATGGCGTTGAGACTGTTCCGATCGCGGGCCGGCGACGAGCCCGACAAGGCCGAGGCCGTGGGGCGAGAGGCCGCATTGTATGACGTTCGCGCCGAGGCCAAACCGGCGCGCAATCTTTTCGCCTTTTCCATCCTGTATCTGATGGGACTGTTCGCGGCCCTGCTGGTCGAACACCTGACCGGCATGACGGCGTTCCGTCTCTAGCCCCGGGGATCTCTCCCGCGGCCCTGCTTTAGAAGGTTTCCCATGGAACCGACCATGACTGACGGCCCTGTCTATATCCGGCTGACCCCGACGGAGCTGGCCGCGCGCAAGCGCCGCAATGTCTTCATCGCCCTGGCGCTGGTGGCCTTCATGGTCCTGCTGTTCACCACCACCTTCCTGCGGATGCTGCATAACCAGAAGGTCGGCCGCGAAGCCCGGGCCGCCGCCGCCTCGGCGCCCCAGGTGCCGCAGGGGGCGCCGTCCCCTGCCCCCGGCATGGGGCAGGGCCAATGAAACGCCAGAATCTGATCGCCATCGCCTGCGGCGCAACCGTCCTGTTCATGACGGGGGCCGCCTTCGCCGCCGTGCCGCTGTACAAGCTGTTCTGTCAGGTCACCGGCTTCGACGGCACGGTGATGCGGGCCGACAAGGCCCCCGAGACCATCCTCGACTCGACCGTCATGATCCGGTTCGACACCAATGTGCGGGATCTGCCGATGGTGTTCCGCGCCGAACAGACCAGCCAGAGGGTGCGGATCGGCGAGACCGGAATGGCCTGGTTCGATGTGACCAACACCTCGGACAGGCCGATCAAGGCGCGAGCGGGTTATAACGTCGTGCCGGAATACACGGGCCCCTATTTCCAGAAGCTGCAGTGTTTCTGCTTCGACGAACAGATCATCGAGGCGGGCCAGACGCGGAAATTCCCGGTCCAGTATTTCGTCGCACCCGAACTGGCCACTGACGCCGAGGCCAAGGGGGCCACAGAGATCACCCTCAGCTATACCTTCTATCCAGCAAAGGACGGGGTTCCGGACGGAACCCGCGATCCGGGCCGGGCCGCCGGGGCCTGATTGAGGCCATTTTTTGAGCGACCGCCCGCTCGACCTGAGCAGAAAATGGGCTATAGCCCATCCGAAGACTCTCTCGACCGTTGCAAGAGACCCTGATGGCCGACAATCACGCCGCTCCGAAACACGACTACCATCTGGTGGATCCCAGTCCCTGGCCCCTGTTCTGCTCGGCCACGGCCGTGGTGATGATGGTGGGCGCGGTCGCCTGGATGAAGGGCGTCTTCGGCCTTGAGGCCGGCACCAGCTGGCTGTTCCTGCTCGGCCTCGCCCTGACGGTGCTCGGCATGGGTCTGTGGTGGGCCGATGTCGTCAAGGAAGCCAACAAGGGCGACCATACGCCGGTCGTGGCCATCGGCCTTCGCTACGGCATGGTGCTGTTCATCGCCTCGGAGATCATGTTCTTCGCCGGCTTCTTCTGGATGTTCTTCGACATGGTCCTGTTCGACCAGTCGCGTCAGCACATCCCCGAGGTCGGCGCCTGGGCCGATACGGCCAAGGCCTGGTCGGCCTGGCCGCCCAAGGGGGTCGAGACGCTCAGCGCCTGGCATCTGCCCCTGCTGAACACCGTGACCCTTCTGCTGTCGGGCTGCACCGTCACCTGGGCGCACCACGCCCTGCAACAGGGCGACCGCAAGGGGGCCAAGATGGCCCTGGCCCTGACCATCGTCCTCGGCGTCTTCTTCACCTGCGTCCAGGTCTATGAATATGCCGAGATCCTCCACGAGAACCTCTTCTTCAACGAGGAAGCCGCCAACTCGGGCCTCTATGGTTCGATCTTCTTCATGGCCACGGGCTTCCACGGCTTCCACGTTCTGGTCGGCACCATCTTCCTGGCGGTCTGCCTGATCCGCCTGCTGAACGGCGCCTTCACCCCGAAACAGCATTTCGGCTTTGAGGCCGCCGCCTGGTACTGGCATTTCGTCGACGTCGTCTGGCTGTTCCTGTTCGCCTTCGTCTACGTCGCCTTCGGCTGAGCCGGTTGGATCCATCTCCGGATGACATTGCGCCGGCCCGGATCGACCCGATCCGGGCCGGTCTGCTTTGCCGCTGTCCGCACTGCGGCCTTGGCCCCCTGTTTCAGGGATTCCTGAAGGTCCGGCCGACCTGCGACGTCTGCGGCTATGATCTGGCCTCCATCGAGACCGGCGACGGGGCGGCGACCTTCATCATGCAGATCGCGGGCTTCCTCGTCGGTTTTTCCGCCCTGTTCGTGGAGATCGTCTGGCATCCGCCGATCTGGCTGCATCTGGTCGTCTGGCTGCCGCTGGTCATCGCCCTGGCTCTGGGCCTGATGCGGCCCGGAAAGGGGCTGATGACGGCGTTGCAGTACCGCAGCCGCAGGGAAGGCCCCCGGCCATGAGACGTGCGCCCCGTCCGTCCTTTCCCTGGGTCCTGACCCTCGTCACGGCCCCGGCCCTGGCCGCCCTGCTGGCCCTCGGCGTCTGGCAGGTGCAGCGGCTGGGCTGGAAGGAGGGACTGATCGCGGCTGCCGAAGACGCCGCCGGTCGCCCGCCCGCGCCCCTGTCCGAGGTCCTCGCCGCGTCCGAGCCGGAGTTCCGTCGCGCCCTTGTGGTCTGTCCCGGCCTCGCCACAGCCCGCTATGTCGAGCTGCAGTCCATCGCCGACGGAGAGGTCGGATCGCGCCTGATCTCCGTCTGCCGCGCCCCGGGTCTGGCCGAGGTCTTCCTGATCGACCGGGGCTTTATCGCCGACACCGCCCCCGAGCGGCCTCGCGTGGCCGCGTCCAGCCTGCCCCTGTCTCTCCTGGTCGAGCTCCGCCGGACGCCCGCGCCCGGTCCGATGTCGCCGGCATCGTCCCAGGGACGGTTCTACGCCCGCGACAGCGCCGCCATCGCCCGGGCCCTCGGCGCCGGCGACGTGTCGGAATTCACCCTCTTTGCCCTGGCCTCGACCAATCCGGAGATCGGGGCGCTCCAGGCCTCGGCACCGCCCGCCGCCTTCGCCAACAACCACCTCGGCTATGCCCTGACCTGGTTCGGTCTGGCGATCGCCCTGGTCGGCTTCTATGTGGCCCTGCTCCGTCGCCGGATGAAGAAAGACCCTGTTCCCTGACCTCGCTGCACACCCTTGCCAACGGCGTCCGCATCGTCTGCGACCCCATGCCCGGCCTGCGGACCCTGGCCGTGACCGTCGCCGTACGCGGCGGCGCGCGTTGGGAGACAGAGGCGCAGTCCGGCTGGTCCCATCTGCTGGAACATCTGGTGTTCAAGGGGGCCGGCGACATGGGCGCCCGCGACATCGTCGAGCGGATCGAGGCCGAGGGCGGATCGATCAATGCCGCGACCGGCTATGAGCGCACCAGCTTCGATATCCGCGCCCTCGACGGCTCCCTGCCCCTGGCCATGCAGGTCCTGTCGGACCTGGTCCTGCGTCCGACCCTCGACCGGGCAGAGATCGAGCGGGAAAAGGATGTGGTGGCCCAGGAGATCGCCGAGGCCTTCGACACGCCCGACGACCACGTCTTCGAAATGGCCCAGACCCGGGCCTTCACCGGCCAGCCGCTGGGACGTCCGATCCTGGGATCGGTCGACAGTCTGAAGCCCGTCACGCGCGAAGCCATTTCGGACTGGCGCGGCCGGCTCTATTCGCCCGACCGGATGGTCATCTCGGTGTCGGGCGCCGTGGACGAGGACGCCCTGCTCGCCCTTTCGGAGCGCTGGTTCGGCGGCGCGGTCGCGGCGGTGTCGGAGCCGCCTGAGCCCGCCCGGTTTACCGGCGGCCATGCGCGACTTGCGCGACGCATCGAACAGGCCAATCTGGTCTTCGAACTGCCTGGCCTGTCGGCCGCCGATCCCGATTTCGCCGCCCTGCGCCTGTTCACGGAGATTCTCGGCGGCGGCATGGCGTCGCGTCTGTTCCAGAGCGCCCGCGAGGAACGGGGGCTGGCCTATGCCATCGACGCCTGGCACGAGGCGCATGAGGATACCGGGGTCCTCGGCGTCTATGCGGGCGCCTCGGCCGACCGGGCGGTCGAACTGGCCGAGCTCGTGGCCGAACAGACTCTCGCCCTTGCCAGCGACGGACCGACCGAGGCCGAGCTGTCGCGCGCCCGCGCGGTGTTGCGGGCCGGACTGTGGATGTCGGACGAGAGCCCCGCCAGTCGTTCCGGCCGGCTGGCGACGCAGACCCTGGTCCACGGCGCCCCGGAGGCGACCGAGGCCAGCGTGGCCCGGCTGGAGGCGACCGACGCCGACGACCTGAGACGTGCGGCCGCCCGGGTTCTGGCGCCCGCACGGGCGGCGACGGCGGTTCTGGGGCCACGGTCTGCCGGTCCGGCCGGCGCGGCCTTTGCGGCGCGGCTGTCTGCGGGTTAGTCTGCAGCGCCATGGCGCTGCTGGACTGGATGACTGATACGGCCGGTCCCGTGATCCGGGGCGACGGCGTCGTTCTGCGCCCCCCGCGCGGCGCCGACTATCCGTCCTGGGCCGATCTGCGCGAGGGCTCGCGCGACTATCTTCAGCCCTGGGAGCCGTCCTGGCCGGAGGACGACCTGTCCCGAACCGCCTTCCGACGGCGGCTGACGGTCTATGCGCGCGAGATGGAGCTGGGCAACGCCTGGCCGTTTTTCATCTTCGACGCGACGGGCCGCACGCTGGTCGGGGCGGTCACCCTGTCCAATATCCGGCGCGGCGTGGCGGAGACGGGAACGCTCGGGTACTGGATCGGCCGTCCGTTCGCGGGACGCGGCCATGCCACGGCGGCGGTGCGCGCCGTGACCGCCCATGCCCTGACCGCCCTGAGGCTGCATCGTCTGGAGGCCTCCTGCCTGCCGTTCAACGCCGCGTCCCGTCGGGTGCTGGAAAAATCGGGGTTCCGGCTGGAGGGAGAGGCGCGGGCTTATCTTAAAATTAACGGTGAATGGGCAGACCATCTTCTGTTCGGCCTGTTGTCTGAGGATTTCGACAGGTCCGATCCGCACCGTTCCCCAGGAAGCCTGTGATTTGACCCCGACGCGATCCAGAAATCTGGCCTGGGACGCGACAATGGCGATCGAGGCGCTTGCGGCCGCAGAGTCGGCCCTGTGGGTCTGGACCCCGGCCGAAGACTCCCTGCGTCTGACCGGCGCGACCCGCGCCCTCGGTCTTGGGCCGCTGGCGCCCGAATGTTCGGGCGCCGCCTTCGTCGCCGTCACCCTGCCCCAGGACCGGGGTCTGGCCGAATCCCTGCTCAGGCCGCGCGCCGAGGGCGCCGAAGTGGTCCTGCGGTTGCGGATGCGCGGGTCCGAAACCTGCCTCTGGCGGGGGGTTTGGCTGGAAGACGGTCTGCGCGCCGCCGGCATTGTGGCGCTGGAGAACCGGCTGGCCGGGTCGGAGAAGGACGTGCTGACCGGCCTGCTGGACCGGCGGGGGTTCCTGGCCCGGGCCGCAGAGGGCCTGACGGCGCCGGGCGAGTATGAGCTGGTCGTCGCGGATGTGGACCGGCTGCGGCGCCTGAACGAGGCGCTGGGTCATGACCGGGCTGATCTGGTCCTGTCGGCGCTGGGATCGCGGCTGTCGGCCGCCTTCCTGCCGGCCGAGGCGCCCGCGCGCATCGGCGAGGACGAGTTTGCGGTCCTGATCCCGCGGCGGCCCGGCAGCGGCGCCGACGGCATGCCGGGCGGCGCCGACCGGGTGCGAGAGGCCCTGCAACAGCCGCTGCGCATCGCCGGCTTCGACATCTATCCGACCCTGTCCATCGGGTCCGTGACATGCGAGGGCGGCCCCGACGCCGCCGACCCTGCGGAACTCCTGCGCCGGGTCGAGCTGGCCGTCAGCCAGGCCAAGACCGCCGGGCGCGGCGGTCAGGCCGCCTATGGCCGGGCCCTCGAGAGCGACAGCCTGTCGCGTCTCGCGCTGGAGGCGGATCTGCGCAATGCCTTCGTGCGCGGCGAGATCGGCCCCTTCTACCAGCCGATCGTCAATCTGAACTCCGGCGCCGTGGCCGGGTTCGAGGCCCTGGCCCGCTGGCGCCACCCGAAGCGCGGTCTGGTCCCGCCCGACGAATTCCTCGGCCTGACCGAAGAAATGGGGCTGATGCACGAACTGGGTCTGATGATGATGACCCAGTCGGCGCGCCAGCTGGCCGAATGGCTGCGCCGCCACCCCCGGGCGGGGCGGTTGTTCTGCAGCGTCAACCTGTCGGTCGGCGAGATCGAGCGGCCCCATCTGGTCGAGGATGTCGAGCGGATCATCAGGGAGGCCGGCCTGCCGCGCGGCGCGCTGAAGCTTGAGGTCACCGAAGGCGACATCATGCGCGACACCGAGGCCTCGGGCCGGGTGCTGCGCCAGCTCAGGGATGTCGGGGCTTCGCTGGCGCTCGACGATTTCGGAACCGGTTTCAGCTCGCTCAGCTATCTGGCGCGCCTGCCGTTCGATACGCTGAAGATCGACCGCTATTTCGTTCTGACGATGGACAAGGACGAGGGCTCGGCCAAGATCGTCAAGTCCGTGGTCAATCTGGGCCGCGATCTGGCCCTGGAGGTTGTCGCCGAGGGCGTCGAGAACGCCCATCTGGCGGCCCTGCTGCTGGCCGATCAGTGCCACTATGGTCAGGGCTTCGGCTACGCCCCCGCCCTGCCGCCGCAGGAGGCCGAGGTCTATCTGAACGAATCTCTGGCCGACGGGACGGCGCCGATCAAGCAAAGGTCGGCGTGAAGGAAGGCGCCTGTCGTGCCGGGGTTCCCGCCTTGACAAACCTTGCCATCAGGGTGAGGCTGACGTCATGGCCACGATGAACATTTCGCTTCCCGATCAGATGAAGGCCTGGGTCGAGGCCCAGACCGCCGACGGTCGCTATGCCAACACCAGCGACTACGTCCGCGACCTCATCCGTCGTGAACAGATCAAGGCCCAGAAGATCGCGCACTGGAATGTTCTGATCGAAGAGGCTTACGCTTCAGGCATCTCTGACCAGACTGCAGAGGAAATCTTCGCTGAAGCCCGCCAGGAAGCTCTGGCGCGCATGGCCTCGCGCGCAGCCTGAGTTGGCGCGTCTGCGGCTCACCGTCGCGGCCCGACAGGATCTCAGGTCTATCCACATTCAAGGCGAGGAGATGTTCGGCCTGAAACAGGCGGACGCCTACGCTGCGGGACTGGTCCGTGCGTTGCGTGTTGTCGCCGACTATCCTTCAGCGGCGCGCTTCAGGATGGACATCGCTCGTCCCGTGCGGGTGAGCCCATACAGGTCGCATGTGATCCTCTATGCCGTGGAAGAGGACGATGTCGTGATCCTGCGCGTTCGTCATGCCGGCGAAGACTGGATCAACAATCCGCACGAGCCGCCGAGTTTCGAGGACGAACCATGACCCACTCCATCCTCGTCGGCATCGGCGGCTGGACCTATGAGCCTTGGCGAGGCGTCTTCTATCCGGCCGATCTGGTCCAGAAGCGCGAGCTGGAGTTCGCCTCGCGCGCCCTGACCTCGATCGAGATCAACGGCACCTACTATTCGACCTTCAAGCCCGACAGCTGGATGAAGTGGCGCGACGAGACGCCCGACGGGTTCGTCTTTGCCGTCAAGGCCAGCCGCTATTGCACCAATCGCAAGGTGCTGAGTGACGGCAAGGAGAGCTTCGCCCGGTTCCTCGATCAGGGACTGACGGCGCTGGGCGACAAGCTGGGGCCGATCAACTGGCAGTTCATGGCCACCAAGAAGTTCGACCCCGAGGATTTCGAAGGCTTCCTGAAGCTGTTGCCGCATGAAAAGGACGGGCTGCGCCTTCGCCATGCCATCGAGGTCAGGAACCCGACCTTCGACACCCCGGAATTTTACGAGCTGGCGGCGAAATACGGTGTCGCCATCGTCTATGCCGTCGACGACGAGGCGCCGACCTGGCCCCGGATCGATCAGCCCACCGCCGACTTCGCCTACGCCCGGCTGATGTCGAGCCGCGAGGACGAACCGACGGGCATGACCTCGGCCGAACTTGACGCCGTCGCCGACCAGGCCCGGGCCTGGGCGAAGCGGGGCGACGTCTTCGCCTATTTCATCTCGGGCGCGAAGCTGCGCAATCCGGCTGCAGCCCAGGCCTTGATCGAAAAGCTGAAATAGCAACCCTCCGGCTTGCGGCGGGGCCGCCGCCCCCACATCTGAACGACGCCCCCGTATCCCCAAGGACATCGCCATGCCCATCGCCACCCGCGCCTTCGCCGCTACGGATTCGTCTTCGCCGCTGACGCCCTACAGCTTCACCCGGCGTGATCCCCTGCCGGACGATGTGGCCATCGACATCCATTTCGCGGGCATCTGTCACTCCGACCTGCACATTGTGAAGAATGATCTGGGCAACAGCGTCTATCCGCTGGTCCCGGGACATGAAATCGCGGGGCTGGTGACGGCCGTGGGCGAGAACGTCACCCGCTTCAAGGTCGGCGACCGGGTCGGTGTCGGCTGTATGGTCGACAGCTGCCGCGTCTGCGCCCCCTGCCGGGCCGGGGACGAGCAATATTGCGTGCCGGGCATGACCGGCACCTATGGCGCGCCGGACAAGCATGCGGACAAGTCGGGCGAGCGGATCACCCAGGGCGGATATGCCGACCGGATCGTGGTGGATCAGGCCTTCGTCGTCACCATCCCCGACAGCATTCCGCTGGATGCGGCCGCCCCCCTGCTCTGCGCGGGGATCACCACCTATTCGCCGCTGCGCCACTGGAACACCAAACCGGGTTCGAAGGTCGCCGTCATCGGTCTGGGTGGTCTGGGTCACATGGCGGTCAAACAGGCGGCGGCGATGGGCGCCGAGGTCACCGTCCTGTCGACCTCGGATCGCAAGATGGCCGATGCCGAGCGGATGGGGGCGAAACACTTCCTGATCAACACCGACAGGGCGGCGATGAAGGCGGCGGCCGAGAGCTTCGACCTGATCATCAACACCGTCTCCGCGACGCACGAGATCGCCGGTCATCTGCAGCTTCTGGCCCATGACGGGACCATGGTCATGCTGGGCCTGACGACCGAGGCCCTGCCCGTCTTCGCCATGCCCCTGCTGTGGCGTCGCCGCTCCGTCGCCGGCTCCCTGATCGGCGGCATCCGCGAGACCCAGGAGATGCTCGACTTCTGCGCCGAGCACGGCATCGCCTCGGATATCGAGGTGATCGCCCCGTCGCAGATCAACGAGGCCTATGCGCGGCTGGAGAAGTCCGACGTCCGCTACCGCTTCGTCATCGACATCTCACAACTGGGTCAGGCGGCGTAACATCCGCTATTCGCAGGCACATTGTCGGGCTAGACCTTGACCGAAGGCTCCGCGTCGAGACGGGGCCCGGACGGGACAAGGAAACGGAAATGACGCGCGTGGCATTTGTGACCGGCGGAACCCGGGGAATCGGCAAGGCGATCGTTCAGAGGCTGAGGGACGACGGCATGGCCGTCGCGGCCGGCTACTCCGGCAATACCGAGGCGGCCGAGGCGACGGCGCGCGAACTGGGCGTCATGGTGGTCAAGGGCAATGTCGGGTCGTTCGACGACTGCGCCCGCGCTGTGGCCGAGGTCGAGGCGGCTCTGGGCCCCGTCGACATCCTGATCAACAACGCCGGCATCACCCGCGACGGCTTTTTCCACAAGATGAGCCATGACCAGTGGTCCGAGGTGATCCGCGTCAATATGGACAGCGTCTTCAACATGACCCGGCAGGTGATCAACGGGATGCGGGACCGCGGTCATGGCCGGATCGTCAACATCTCCTCGATCAACGGTCAGAAGGGGCAGATCGGCCAGGCCAACTATTCGGCCGCCAAGGCGGGGATGATCGGCTTCACCAAGGCCCTCGCCCTGGAGAATGCGCGCAAGGGGGTGACGGTCAACTGTATCGCCCCTGGCTATATCGACACCGAGATGGTGGGCGCCATGGACCAGAAGGTGCTGGATTCCATCATCGCCCAGATCCCCGTGGGTCGGCTCGGCAAGGGCGAGGAAATCGCCGACATGGTGTCCTGGCTGTGCGGCGAACGTGCCGGATATGTCACAGGCTGCACCCTCAGCCTGAACGGCGGGCAATATCTGGTCGGTTGACGCCGGTTCGCCCAAAATCCGCCGGGGTGGACGGCAATTCTGATCTCATGAATTCGAGCTTCCGGGTCGAGAGGGCGGGGACGCTGCTTTCGCCGACGGCGACTTTTGTCGTCTCGGCGGGGGCGCTGGTCTTTGCGATGTCCTGGCTTCCCGTGCCGGCGGCGGCCTTTACGGGACAGTTGCGCAGCAACGCCCAGGCGGAGCAGTCGCGGGGCCTGAATGCGCGGCCCCGTCGCGCCCTGCCGCCGACGGGCCGCTATGTCGCCGAGAGCGGCGAGAGTTTCGTCTTCGACCGTTCGGGGACCCGGCCCCTGTTCCGCTTCGAGAGCCGCAATGAGACCTGGGCCCTGCGACCGACGCCGGCCCCGCGCGGCGATATCATCTATCGCAATGACGCCGGCGACCAGATCCTGCGCGTCACGCCGGACGGCGGCATGACCCTGTACTCCGTTCGGGCCCCGGGGGGCAGTCCGGCCTCGGTCAGCGGCTCGGCCACGGCCCTCGCAGCGCCCGTCATGGGCCCCATCGCCCTTGCCAATCTGATGATCCAGCGCAGCGCCCTGCTGAGCCGGAGTCTGGGCCGCACCGTGGTGGTTCAACTGGACGGCGAGGCGGATGAGGCGCTCTGCGTCGACGCGCTTCTGGTGACGACCGACGCCGTCATCCGGATGGCCGCCTCTGCCGCCCTGCGTCCGCGTCTGGCGAACCTGCGATCCGTCACCATCATCGAGGGCCGTTTGGCGGGGGTGACGTTCGAGCGGGGCGACCTGCGCGTTACGGTGCGGCCGGGCCAGGGTCTGACGGGCCGCCCCTCGTCAGCCGTCATCATCCGGGCCGTGGCCAGCGACTGAGCCCGGGTTGAAAGCGCCGATCCCGGGGCTGTGCTCCGGCTTGTTTCAGCCCTTGAACGCATCCTTGGCGGCGCGGCGAACGGCGAAATCGGCGGCATCGGCGGACCGCAGGAAAGGGTTGAAGGCCTTTTCGACCGAAAGACGGGTCGGTTCGGTCGGCTCGCCGCGTTCGCGCCGGGCGAAGATGTCCGCCGCGTGAGCCGCCATTTCCGGGCGGTCATCCAGCGTCAGGGCGAAGCGGGCATTCGCGGCCGTATATTCATGGGCGCCGTACAGCACGGTCTGGTCCGGCCAGGCCGCGAGGGTCTGAAGGCTGGCCCACATCTGATCCGGCGTCCCCTCGAACAACCGGCCGCAGCCCAGCGGGAACAGGGTGTCGCCCACAAAGGCGATGTCGTCGGCCGCCGACCGGAACACGACATGCCCCAGGGTGTGTCCGGGCGTATGGATCACCTCGAACCGCGTCTCGCCCAGCCTGACCTCGTCGCCACCGGCGATGACCCGATCCAGGGGCGCCAAGCGTCGAACCTCTTCCGGCCCCGCGATCTCGCATGCCGTGGCGGCCTGGAGCGCGGCATTGCCCTGGGTGTGGTCCGGGTGCCAGTGGGTGTTGAGGATCAGGTCCAGCCGGCCCCAGCCCAGGGTTTCCAGCTCGGCCAGAATACGCTCATCGTCCGGCGTATCGATCGCCGCGACATGACCGGTGGCCTCATCGCGAACCAGAAAACCGTAGTTGTCCGAAAGGCAGGAAAAGAGGTGGACGGTCAATCGGGCGGCGGAGGGCGTCATGGGCGGTCCCTTGGGCGACAGGCGACGACTTCCTCCATATACTGCGCGCGATGCGACACGGCATAGAGGAACTTCGCGCCTTTTACGGTGAACCGACCGGGGTCCTGGTGCGGCGATTGATCGCGCGCCGTCTGGACGACGCATGGGGGGAGGCGATCAACTGCGACGTGCTGGGCATCGGCTATCCGACGCCCTGGCTGGACGCCTTCGTCGGAGCCAGACGCGTGGTCGCCGCCATGCCCGGGGGACAGGGCGTTGAAACCTGGCCCGCTGCGGGCCGAAACCGGACCGTTCTGGTCGATGACCGGCGCCTGCCGTTCCTCGCCGGCGCCTTTGACCGAATTCTGCTGATCCATGCCCTGGAAGAGGCTGACGATCCGGCGGTCCTGCTGAACGAGGCCGTCAGGGCGATGGCTCCGACCGGCCGGATCATCCTGGCGGCGGCGGCGCGCGGGGGACTATGGGCGCGGGCCGAAGCGACCCCGTTCGGCCATGGCCGTCCCTTCACACGGGGCCAGATGGAGCGGCTGGTCCGGCAGGCCGGCCTGGAGCCGACGGCCTGGTCCCAGACCCTGTACACCCCGCCGTGGGGGCCGTTGCTGGGTCTGGCGGATGGTATCGAGCGGATCGGGGGACTGGTCGCCCCGGGCGCCGCCGGGGTCATTTTGCTGGAAGCCTCGCGTCAGGCCTATGCCCGGATCCGTCCGTCCGGGGCGGCGCAGCGGGCGCAGGCCGCGCCCGAACTGGCACCGTTGCCGGCCGGTCGTACGGCCGATCGCCTGCGCCCGGGTATAGAATCGCCCGGGCCACTGGCGAGGCGACGAGAACCTCAGTAAAGCCCGGCCATGCACCGACTGATCCTGATGCGACACGCCCAGGCCGAGCGCGCCGCGCCCTCGGGTCTCGACCGCGACCGCGCCCTTGCTCCGCAGGGCCGGGAAGAGGCCGCGCAGGTCGGCCGCATGCTGTTTGACAAGGGTCTGCGCCCCGACCTGGCCCTCGTCTCCACCTCTGCTCGCACACGCGAGACCTGGGAGTTGATCCAGGAGGCGTTCGGCGACGTGGAGGTGCGGCTTGAGCCGGCCCTGTACAATGCGCCCTGCGATGTGTTGCGCGCCCATGTCGAGCGCGCCGAGGACGAGGCGGGCTGTCTGCTGGTCCTGGCGCACAACCCCGGCATCCATATGCTGGCCCATGAGTATCTGGTCGAAAGCGCCGCCGCGCCCTCGATTCTGGACCGGATGGCGGGCGGCTTCCCCACGGCTGCGGCGGCGGTGTTCGAGGTCGATGTCGCCGGACGCTGCGCCTATGACGGCTGGTTCACGCCCCGGATGGCCGGCGGCGTGTTCCGTGCGGGGGACTGAGCCGTGGCCGCCGGAGACGCCTTCAAGATCGTGGCCGCCGCCGAATGGGAACGGGCCGAGGCCCTGGGCGCCTACGAGGGATCAGAGGTCGATATCGCTGATGGCTACATCCATCTCTCGACCGTCGACCAACTGGCCGGGACCGCGGCGCGCCACTATGCGGGCCGGTCGGGGCTGCTGCTTCTGACCGTCGATCTGGCCCGGGTGGACGGGGTGGTGTGGGAGCCTTCGCGCGGCGGGGCCCTGTTTCCGCATATCTACGGCGCCTTGCCGGTCCCGGCGGTGACGGCCCGCCGGACGCTGTCCGTCGCTGCCGACGGGGTCATGACCCTGGGTCCCGTGCTGACATGAGCGGCCTGTCGGATCTCGGCGCGGTGCTGCTTCGTCGCATGGAGCCCGAGACGGCGCATCGTCTGGCGATCCGGGCGCTGGCGACCCTTCCCCTGCCGAGGCCGGCGGCGGATGACCCCGTTCTTCGCACGACGCTGGCCGGTCTCGACCTGCCCAATCCGGTCGGACTGGCGGCAGGACTGGACAAGAACGCCGAGGCCCTGGGCGGCCTGTCCCGGCTGGGCTTCGGCTTCATCGAGTGCGGCTCGGTCACGCCCCTGCCCCAGGCCGGAAATCCGCGCCCGCGCCTGTTCCGGCTCAGCGAGGACCGGGCGATCATCAACCGCATGGGCTTCAACAACGACGGGCTGGAGGCGTTCGCCGCACACCTCGACCGGCGTCCGGCCGGGATCGTCACCGGGGCCAATCTCGGCGCCAACAAGGACACCGAGGACCGAGCGGCCGACTATGTCACGGGGCTGAGACGGCTCGCAGGTCGCGCCGACTATTTCACCATCAACATCTCCTCGCCCAACACCCCCGGCCTGCGTGCCCTACAGGGGCGGGCGGCGCTCGACGACCTGCTGGGCCGGGTCGCGGAGGCGAGAACGGGGCCTCAGCCCGTTTTCCTCAAGATCGCGCCGGATCTGACCGAGGCCGAGATCGTGCTGATCGTGGAGGCGGCCCACGCGCACGGCATCGACGCCCTGATTGTGTCCAACACCACCCTGGAACGGCCGGCCGGTCTGGCCTCGTCCCTGGCCGGTGAGGCCGGAGGCTTGTCCGGCGCCCCGCTTCGCGACCTCGCGCTCAAGGCCCTGACCCATGCCGCTGTCGCTGCAGAAGGCCGGTTGCCGTTGATCGCCGTCGGGGGCATCGCCTCGGGCGCCGACGTCTGGGCCCGGATCCGCGCAGGGGCGTCTGCGATCCAGATCTATTCGGCCCTGATCTATGAAGGCCCCGGCCTGGTCGCCCGTCTCAAGCGCGATCTGGCCGCCAGGCTTCGCGCCGAGGGGTTTTCCACCGTTTCGGACGCGGTCGCTGCCCGCCGTTGACGGGGCGTTAGTCTAACTTCTGCATGATCGGCCCTGTCGCGGGGCCCTTGAGACGAGCCCTTGATCGACACAGGGAGCCGTATGCCGAACACCGTCGAAAGGCCAGATACCGACTGGAGCGGCGCCATCCGGAGCCGCCGGGAGACGACTGTTCAGCGTATGGGTGTCGGTGTCGCCACGGCGATGATCGTCAGTCCCATCCTCGGGGCGGGATTCAGCATCGGCTGGTGTCTGGCCTATGTCCTGCTCCAGCTTCTCGAGATCCGCGTTTTCCGGCCGATGTTCTCGGCCACGCCGGGTCCGATGAGCCTGGGCCGCAGCATTGCCGGCTGTCTTGTCCTGACCGCCAATGCCGCGCTGTACTGTGCGCCCGCCGTTCCTCTGTGGATGGCCGGCGGGGCCATGGGCGGGTTGGCCGCCACGGTCATGCTGTGCGCCGCCATCCTCTATTCCACGATCAACGCCTCGCCGTCGCTGCGCGTGCTGGTCTGCACGGTGACGCCCGAGTTCCTGTTCCTCGCCGCCACGCCCCTGCTCATGGCGGGACTGGGGGCGTCAAAACCCCTGGTGGCGACGGTGGCGGCGGCTGTTGTCGTGTTTGCGATCTACTGCCTGATCGGCTGGCAGAGGCTGACCGCCTTCCGCCGCCGGGAACACCGCAATCGACTGGCCGCCGACCAGAAACAACGGAAGGCGGAGCGCGATGCGGAGCGCCGCGCGGCCTATCTCGCCGCGGTCGCCCATGACCTGCGCACCCCGATCGGAGCCATCCTGACGGGAGCGGCCGAACTGGACCGCAACGTTATGGACGGCGGGGCCCGGACCCAGGCGGCCCTGATCACCGACGCCGGCCTGATGATGAAGGCCCTGCTCGACGACCTGCTGGACCATTCGCGACTGGAGGCCGGCGGCATGTCGGTCGAGGCGGCGGATTTCAACCTCCGCGCCGTTCTGGCCCAGACCATGCGGCTGTGGTCGGGTCCGATCCGGGCCAAGGGCCTGGCCTTCCGTATCGAGGGCGCCAGCCACATGCCGGCCATGGTGCGCGGCGACGCCATGCGCCTGCGGCAGGTTCTGAACAACCTCATCTCGAACGCGATGAAGTTCACCGACAGCGGGGCGATCACCCTGCGTCTGAATTCCTGGATCGACGAACCGCATGGTCATGCGGTCCTGATCGAGGTCGCCGACACCGGGCCCGGCATGAAGGCGACGCAGTTGGCGCGCCTGTTCACGCCCTTCGACCAGACCGAGGAAGGCGTCAGCGCCCGGCATGGCGGATCCGGCCTCGGCCTGGCGATCAGCCGGAATCTCGTAGAGCTGATGGGCGGTCGTCTGGTGGCGCGCAGCCAGCCCGGCGAGGGCGCGACCTTCACCGTTGCGGTGGTCTTCCCGGCCGCCGTCGACGCCACGGTCCGCCCCACTGTTCTGGATGCAGAGACGCGCGCCGACGTGGCGCGCGCGCTGGGCCGGGTTGTCCGGGTCGAGCCTCAGCCTGCGGAGGTCCAGCCGACCCCTGAGACGGTCGGGCCGGTGTCCGGCCGTCTTGCCGAAGCAGCCGACGAAGGCGGCGCCCTTGAGGATGAGGGCCGCCCCCTGCGCGCCCTCGTGGTCGACGATCATGACATCAACCGACGCGCCATCGAACTGATCCTGGCCCCGCTCGGCTGCGAGACCGCCAGCGCCGCCAATGGCCTGGCCGCCTTGGACCTGTGTGCGTCCCAGGCCTTCGATGTGATCTTCATGGATGTGCGTATGCCGGAGCTCGACGGCCGCGAGACGACGCGGCGGCTGCGCGCAGGAACCGGTCCGAACGTCGATGTCCCGGTGATCGCCGTGACCGCCGATACCGGCGAGGACGACATCGCCGCCTGTATGGCGGCCGGCATGACCTATTTCGTGTCCAAGCCCCTGACCCCGACCGCCCTCCTCGGCGCGCTGGAGTATGTGCTGTCGGATCCGTCGGGCGCGGACCGGTCGAACGATGATCCGGTCTCAGTCGAGGTTGTGGCCGCCTGACTGGCGGATGCGTTTCACCAGATCGTCGGCGAAGCCTGCGGCCTTCATTTCGCATTCCCAGACCGCGACGACGGTCCAGCCGGCGCCCGCCAGCGCATGGCCGACCCGGACGTCCCGCGCCCGGTTTCGTGCGATCTTCGCGATCCAGTAGTCGGCATTCGACCGGGGCTGGCGGGCGCCGCGCGCGCAGTCATGGCCGTGCCAGAAACAGCCATGGACGAACAGGGCGATGCGACGGCCCTTCATCACGACGTCAGGCCGGCCGGGCAGGCCGCAGCCGCCCAGCCGATATCCGATGCCTGCCTCGCGCAGGATACGGCGCACCTTCAGCTCCGGCGCCGTATCCCGGTCGCGAACGCGCCGCATGACGGCGCTGCGCTTCTGGGGCGTGAAGACGTCAGCGGTCAAGGGATTCCCCTGCGCTCACCCCGCGAGCGACCGCGTCATGAGCGCTCGCGCACCCGGCCTAGAGCTGCGCCAGCAGGTGTTCGGCGGACGAAACCTTGAACTCGCCGCCCTGTTCGATGTTGAGCTCGGCGACCACGCCGTCCTTGACCAGCATGGAATAACGCTGCGACCGCTCGCCCATGCCGAAGCCTGTGGCGTCCAGGGTCAGGCCCAGGGCGCGGGTCAGGTCGCCCGATCCGTCCGCGAGGAACAGGATGTCATCGGCCCCTTCGGTCGTCTTCTTCCAGGCGCCCATGACGAAGGCGTCATTGACCGACAGGCAGGCGATCGTGTCGACGCCCTTCGCCTTCAGCGCGGCGCCATTGTCGACATATCCCGGCAGGTGACGGGCCGAGCAGGTCGGGGTGAAGGCGCCGGGGACGGCGAACAGGGCCACGGTCTTGCCGGCGAAGACCTCATCGGTCGTGACCGGACGGGGGCCGTCCGCAGTGGCCGCGCCAAGGGTGGCGGCCGGAATCTTGTCGCCGATCTGGATGGTCATGACGGTCTTCCTGAGGTTGGTGTCTATCACAGCGCAGATAGGCGCAGGCGGTTCAACCGCCAAGGGCCTTCTCAAGGCCCGGTGCACGGAGGCGGCACACGGAATTGCGACCCGGCGACGCCTTGCCAAGTCCAGCGCCGACGCGGATCATCCTCGGATGAACCCGTTTCAATCCCTCGTGGGCCGGTTGCTGGTGGCCATGCCCGGCATCGGCGACCCCCGCTTCGAACACGCGGTGATCCTCGTCTGCGTGCATGAGCCGGAGCATGCGATGGGCCTTCGTCTGGACCAGCCGACGCCGTCGGTCGATCTGAAGGCCGTTCTGGCCAAACTTGAGATCGAGGCGCCCGACAGCGCCGAGGGCCGGCCGGTGATGGCGGGCGGTCCGGTGGATCGCGAGCGCGGCTTTGTCCTGCACACCGACGACTGGATGAGCGCCGACGCCAGCCTGGCCTTCACCGAGGGTCTGGCGATGACGGCGACCCGCGACGCGCTTCTGGCCATGACCGACAGCCTGGCCGGTCCGCGCCGGTCGGCCCTGCATCTGGGCTATGCCGGATGGGGCGAGGGCCAGCTGGAGGAAGAACTGGGCGACAATGTCTGGCTGACGGCCGACCCGGATCTCGATGTCATCTTCGACGGCGACCACGGATCAAAATGGAGTCGGGCGCTGAAGGGGCTGGGCGTGGAGGCGGCCTGGCTGTCGGCCCAGTCGGGACGGGCCTAGGCCGGGAAGTAGATGACGTCGCAGGTCTTGTCTGCGCGCATGAATACGTTGACGTCCAATGCGCCAAGCAGACGTTCGCACTCTGCCCTGTCGCCCAGATGTCTGGTCATGCCCTGGTTCATGGGCCGCTCGTAAACAACCTTTCCATCCACCACCGTCAGCACCGCGCGGCCCTTCGGAATATCCGCCGCCGGGACCGTCATCAGGTCGATGTCGAAGGCGGTGAAATCGGCGCGTTTGCCGACCTCGATCGTGCCGAGCTCTGCCTCACGGAAGCTGGCCCAGGCCGGCCAGAGGGTGAACATCTTCAGGGCGGCAGCGCGCGAAACGGCCTGCATGGGACGCCAGTCGGGGCCCTGGAAGCCGTTCAGGTCGCGACGGGCGACGGCGGCGTAGAATTCGATCAGCGGGTCGCCGCGCTCGACCGGGGCGTCAGAGCCGCCGACGACCGGCAGGTCCAGGTCGACAAAATCATGCCAGGCATAGGCCCCGTCCAGCCGGGCGTCGCCCAGGCGCGCCGGTGCGAAATGCAGGTCGCCGATGGCATGGCTGGGCTGCATCGACGGGATGACGCCCATGCCTGCGAACCGCATCTCGTCGCGCGGCCGGACGATCTGGGCGTGTTCGATGCGCCACCGGGGGTCGCGGACCTTGCGCTGGTCCGGCTGGACCTCGGCCATGGCGTCCAGATACCAGTCCAGAACCTCGGAATTGCCCCGATCGCCGATGGCGTGGGTGGCGATCTGTATGCCGGTGCGAAGCGCCTCCTCATACAGGGGAACGACGTCGGCGGCGGTGGTCTGCATCAGGCCGCGGGTCTCGTGGGCGTCGGCATAGGGGTCGAACAGGGCCGCCCCGCGCGAACCCAGCGCGCCATCGGCATAGAATTTGACCGCCCGGGTAATGATCCGGCCGTCGGCCACGCTGCGCGGACCGGACGCCATCAGGGCGCGAGCCCCATCCGGGGTGATGCTGTTGTATATGCGCAAAGGGGCCTCTCCGGCCTCGGCCATGGCCTCCAGCAGGGGGATGTCGGCCCAGGGCGCGCTCATGAAATGCACCCCCGTCCAGCCATAGGCGGCCTCGACCCGGAAGCCCGCGCGATAGGCGTGTCTCAGGGCCTCCGGATCGGCCTGCGGCATCAGGGGCTCGACCAGGCTCATGGCGGCGTCGACGAAGAAGCCGTTGGGCCGGCCATCGGGGGTCCTGTCGATCCGTCCCCCCTCGGGGGTGGGCGTGGCGGCGTCGATCCTGGCGGCGGCGAGGGCGGCGGACGAGACGGTGACGGCATGACCGTCGGCCCGGGTCAGAAGGACGATCCGGCCAGGGGCGGCGGCGTCGAGGTCTGCGGCGTCGAGGAAGCGGGCCTCGGGCCAGCGGGTCTCGATCCAGCCCCGGCCGACGATAACACCCTGCGGGTGGGCGGCGGCCCAGTCGGACAGCCGCGCCATGGCCTGGGCCGCCGAGGTCGAGCCCTCGAGGTTCAGGGTCAGCTCGCGCCAGCCGATCCCGTCCAGATGGGCGTGACCATCGGTGAAGCCGGGAAACAGGGTCGCGCCCTTCAGGTCGACGACGCGGACGCCGGGGACTGCCGGGGCCTCGGCCTCGTCGCCGACAAAGGCGATCCGGCCATCGCGCACCACCACGACCTCAGCGGGCGCGGCGCCGTCGACGCCCGTATGGATCGTTCCCCCCTTCAGGACGAGATCCTGCGCCACGGCGGGGGACGCCGCCAGCGCGGCGGCGGCGATGAGAAAGGCCAGGCGGCGGGACGGTGTCATTTGTGGATCTCCGGTCAGTCGCTGTCTGGGTGGCCGGACGCCGCCGTGGCGTCAAGCGGGCGGGGCGCCCATATGGGACGAATGCAACTGTTCACTATTGGATACGAGCAGGCGACACAGGCCGATGTGATCGCCCGACTGAGGGCCGCCGGGGTCGAGCGACTGGTCGATGTGCGGGCGATTGCGGCGTCTCGTCGCGCCGGATTCTCCAAGACCCTGCTGGCCGCCAGTCTGAACGAGGCGGGCATCGACTATGTGCACCTGCGGGCCCTCGGAACGCCAAAGGCCGGGCGGGATGCGGCGCGCAAGGGCCGGACCGCCGAGATGCGCGAGATCTTCGCCGGCCATATGGCCGAACCGGCCGCCCTGATCGCCCTGGACGATCTGAAGCGGCTGGCCGCCGAAAAGCCGACGGCCCTGCTGTGCTACGAGGCCGATCACGCCGGTTGCCATCGCGCCGTCCTCGCCGAACGGCTGGCCGCCGAGGACGGGTTTGATGTTCGCAATCTCTGACGGCTGACGGCCGTCAGGCTCCCGCCGGCCGGCCCACGAGGGCGTCGACCGAGTTGGTCGTCACCGCGTGATAGCCGGGTCTGGCCCGGGCGTAGATGCGGGTGGCGATCGGCCGGCCCCAGTCTCCCTCGGCCCACAGGCTGTCGAACAGCGGCAGGACGAATTTCCGTCGGCCCATGGAGGTCAGGAACCGCTCCAGCGCCGGAACCGCAGGTTGGTAACGGTGGGCGACGGCGACCTGCAGCCAGGAGAACAGCACCTCGGCATTGCCCTGGGCGTTGAGGTTCAGGGTGCGCTGGAGGTCGTCGAGCTGTTGCGTCGTCAGCCAGTCGGCGCCGTCGCGCAGATTGGCGGGACGCCAGTTCATGAAGCGCTGACGCTGCTGGGTGTTCCATCCGGCCCACGGGATGGCCGCAGCCGGGCCGCGATCGGCGAAGAAGGCTTTCGCCGCAGCATCGACGGCGGTGAAGGCGTTGGAGGTCGGGGCGACCGCGTTGGACGGAAGGCCCGGCTGGTCGATCCACTGGGTCATCATCAACCGCTGTTCCAGTGCGGCGTCGCCCTTGATCAGGTTGGCGCGGATGTCCTGCAGGAACAGGTCGGTGGTCATGGGGCGGAAGGCGTTGCGCTCGAAATAGCCTTTCAGCCAGGCGTCGAAGGCCGCACGACCGACGATCCGTTCGATGGTCTCGAGGAAGGCGGCGCCTTTTTCATAGGCGATGTCGGTCATGCCCTCGTCCGGGTCGCGGCCCTTGAGGTCGAGGCGCAGCCGGGTGTCGGCGGCGGGCAGGGCCTTCAGCTCGGCCTGGAGCGAATCCCAGCCCAGAACCCGCTCCTGCTGGGCGCGATCATTGCCGTAGACGGCCTCCATGATCCGGTTCTGGAAATAGGTGGTGAAGCCCTCGTTCAGCCAGAAATCGTTCCATGTGGCATTGGTCACCAGATTGCCGGACCAGGAGTGGGCCAACTCGTGGGCGACCAGGCTGACCAGCGACCTGTCGCCCGCCACAACGGTCGGGGTGGCGAAGGTCAGGCGCGGGTTCTCCATCCCGCCGAAGGGGAAGGACGGCGGCAGGATCAGCAGGTCATAGCGGCCCCAGCCATAGGGGCCGTACAGTCCCTCGGCGGCGGTGACCATCTGGCCGACCTCGGCGAACTCGGCCTTCGCGGCGGCGAGGCGGCTCGGCTCGGTCCAGACCCCCGTGCGGCCGTCTTCGGACGCGAACGCCAGATCGCCGACGCCGATAGCGATCAGATAGGGCGGCACCGGATGGGTCATGCGGAAGCGCCACGCCTTCTGGCCCTCGCCGGCGCTCTCGCCCTCGGGCGTCAGCATCTCGGCGCTCATCACGGCCTTGAGCGTGTCCGGGGTCACGATCCGGGCCGAGTAGGTCTGGCGGATGCCGGGGCTGTCCTGGGTCGGGATCCAGGTCCGGGTCAGGATGGCCTGACCCTGGCTGAACAGGAAGGGCAGCTTGCCGCCGGCCGTCTGGGCCGGGGCCAGCCATTGCAGGGCCGGGGCCGTTGGCCGGGTGGAATAGTCGATGACGATCTTCTGGATCTGGCCGGCGACGAAGGCGGGGGTGGCGATGGTCAGGGCCTGACCCAGAACCGGATCGGCGGCGCCCAGCTGGAACGGCAGGGCGGTTCCCTTGTCGTCCCGGACGGCGCGGATATCGAGATCGCGCACATCGAGAATGATCTCTGTGGCGCCGGTCTCGCCGGTGGCGTCGAGGGTCGCCGTGCCCGACAGGGTCTTCGCCTCGAAGTCGGCCACAAGGTCAAGGGCGACATGTTTGACCCGGGCGATCTGCGGCCGGGCGTAGGAGTGGGCGTCCGTCACATAGGTGATCGCCGCTGTGGCCGAGGCGGGCAGGGGCGGCATGTCGGATTTCGGCTCGCCGCTGATCATCTGGCCGCAGGCGGCGAGGGCCCCCAGCGAGACGGTCGCGGCCAGCAAGGCGGCGAGGGTCGAGGGGCGGGGGAAAAGGCGGCGAGGGGACATCGAACGCTCCGGACACTCAGCAGGTCGGGGCGAGACAGCACTCAGCCGCCGCAGAAATCAAGAGCCGGGCCTCAGCCGGCGGGCGTCGCGGCCAGCCGGTTGCGGGCGACAAACAGACGCCCGTGTTCGGCGAACAGGACCGCGCCAAGGGCCAGGAGGCCCAGACCGGTGACGCCGATGACCATGGGCCCCGCCGAGCCATTGAACTGCTGGCCGATGCCAAAGCCCGCCAGCGAGCCGATCAGGGTCGAGATGAAGCCCTGGACCGAAGACGCCGTGCCGGCGATATGGCCCATCGGCTCCATGGCCATCGATCCGAAATTGCCGGCCAGAAGGCCGAAGCAGAACATGGTCCCGGCCTGGAGCAGGGCGAAGGTCCAGATCGTCTCGTGTCCAGTCAGCACCACGAGGGTGTGCACGGCGCCGAAGGCGATAAAGCCCAGCAGGGCGGAGTGTCCGATCAGGCGCGAGCCCAGCCGCTCGACCAGTCTCGCATTCAGCACCGACGCCACGGCAATGCCGCCGGCGATCAGGGCGAAGACGCTGGTGAACAGGTGCGGCGCGTTGAAGACGTCAAAAAAGATCTGCTGGGACGAATTGATGAAGCCGAACAGGGCGCCCGTGATCGCCGTCATGGCCAGGGTGTAGCCCATGCCGATGCGGCTGGTGAGCACCTGTCGGAACGCGCTGAGGATGCGGGACGGCTGGATCGGCAGGCGATCATCCGGGTGCAGGGTCTCGGGCAGGCGCAGGAGGGTCCAGATCATCAGCGCCACGCCGGCGAAGGCGAGGACGCCGAAAATCTCGCGCCAGTCCCCGAACAGCAGGATCAGCTGGCCCAGAGACGGGGCGATGATCGGCACCCCGAGGAAGACGAGGAAGCTCAGCGACATGACCCGGGCCATGGTCCGTCCCTCATACCGGTCCCGGACGATCGATACGGCCAGGACGCGGGTCGCGGCCGACCCCAGCCCCTGACCGACGCGCGCCAGGATCAGGGTCTCGAACGTCGGGGCCAGGACCGCCAGAAGGCTGAACAGGATATAGACGCCGATGCCGAGCATCAGGATCGGCTTGCGGCCGAAGCGGTCGGCGAGCGGGCCATAGATGATCTGGGCGGCCCCGAACCCCAGCAGATAGGCGGTGACCACCCACTGGCGGCTGTTTTCATTGACCACCCCCAGGGCCTCGCCGATGTCCGGAAGCGCCGGCAGCATGGAATCGATGGCAAGGGCGTTGAGCGCCATCATCAGGGCGATCATGCAGACGAATTCGGGAAAACCCGGACCGCGCGTCGCCGGATCCGGCGCAGGGGCTGTTGTCGGGGAGGACATGGCGGCCAGATGCCCCCTGGAGCGGCGGATCGCAACCTTGGCGGCGACAAATAATGTTGCAGCGCAATATAGAACGGCAGGGCGGGCCGGTTGCGACAAAGGGCCGCCGGATGGCTCCGACGGCCCTCATTGCCTGACCGCGAACGGCAGACCGCAACCTCAGCCTGAAAGGATCAGGCCAGGACCTCTCCGAGGCCCAGGCTCGCGGACACCGTACGCGATGGATGACAATGAGACACTGGATCACCTCCTTTCGACTGTTCAACAGGGAGGCGGACGTTGGATCGGATCCCGCCGGGGCGGAAGCCCTGCTCTCGATCTCGTGATGGCGGATCCGCGCAGCGCGGCGAGCCGGGCGCCGGAAAACTACGCCGCCAGACCCTGCATGATCGAGCGATTGATATCGATCAGGGTTTCGAAATCCTCTTCACCCTTCATCACCAGTGACGAGTGGCGGTTGATGAACAGGCTGAGCGAGATGATCTGGGCGCGCATGGGCATGGCCATGGCGTTGTCCGGATCCTGGCAGGCCGTCGCCAGGGTGGACCACAGGCGCCGGTTCCAGTCGATGGCGTCGATACGCGTCTTGATGTCCGACGGATCGACGGTCGCCGCGTGCATCAGGGCCCGGGTGACCTGGCCGAACAGGCGGTATTCGGTTTCGCGGGCCGATTCAGTCCGCGTCGCCGCCTGTTTGTATGCGTGAAGCATGCCCCAGCCTTTGCTCTTCGTATTCAACCAGTTTCCGCGCGCCCATCAGGGCCTTGTAGTATTCGCGGGAGACAACGTGTTTGGAGACCCCGACGCACTCGGCCAGGATCGCGGGATTGGAAATCGCGCCCATGAACTCGCTGAGCCGCAGCACGAACTCGTCGTACATCCTGGGCGCGGCGTTCTCGTCGAGATACATCATCATGACGGGGAAATAGATGCGGCTGGCGGGTGTGGTCACCTCCTCCACCTGCATGATGTCCTTCTCGCGAAGGACGGACGCCTTGTTCTGCAGCAGAAGGACGCCGCGACGGTCGCCGTTCTGGACGACAGCGCCGTTCAGGACGAATTTCTCGCCGGGCTTCAATGACAGCTTCAGGGCCATGGGGCGGTCCTCCATCGGTGCCCGCCGCACATCCATACGGGAACGGGACTGACGCACCCTAAACGGTCATGGTTAACCATGTCTTGTGGCGCGCGGCGGCGAGACGCGAGGGAACGGGCGGCGTCCGGGTGTCGTTTCACTTCCACAACAGGGAGGCGACCATGCCGGACCAGGATCTTTCGCGCGACGGCCAGGACGGCGCCGAGGTCTTTGACGAGACCCACATCGACGACGAGGGGGAGGGCGACCTGCTGCTCGACGAGGCGGGCGGCGTGCTCGACGTCACCCAGGCCGATGGCGACGCCGACGAGGACGCGTTCGACGAGGACGATATCGATCTCGACGACGAACTGGGTGCTTCCGGCATCGCGGCCGAGGCGGACGCCCTGCTGGGCGTCGACGGCGAGCGGATCAGCCGGCTGGACGACGGGACCGATGCCGTGTCCGGCGATGACGAGGTCGAGCTGGTCTATGCCGGCTTGATGGAAAACACCCGGGGCGCCCAGGCCAGCGCGGCCCACTGGGAAGCCAGAACCCTGTCGGACGACGACATCGCCGGCCTGGGCTACGGGCCGGAGGGCGACGAGTCGCCTTCGCCCGACACATCCTCACAGGAGATCAACCGATGACCGACAGCGACATCCGCCGCGACCAGGACACCGACACCCCCTTCGCGAGGCGCGCCGAAAAAGTCGACGGCAAGCCGGATCAGCTCGAAGCCTGTGAAAAGAATGCCGAAAGCCGGCAGGAGGCGCTGGTCGACGAGGGGGTCGAGGAGACCTTCCCCGCCAGCGACCCCGTATCCGCCAAACGGATCACCTGAGCGGCGACGGCGGTCTTCTGATCGTTGGCAAGTGATGCAGACCTCGTTAGGGATTTCGGTGCGTTGTAATGCGCAACCAACCGGAGCCCTGGATGACGCGGTCGACCGAACGGTTCGAGGGAACCTCGAACTATATCGCTACTGACGATCTGAAGATCGCCGTCAACGCCGCTGTGGCGCTGGAACGCCCCCTGTTGATCAAGGGCGAGCCCGGCACCGGCAAGACGGTGCTGGCCTATGAAATGGCCAGGGCCCTCGATGCGCCGCTGATCACCTGGCACGTCAAGTCGACGACCAAGGCGCACAATGGACTGTATGAATATGACGCGGTCAGCCGCCTGCGCGACAGCCAGCTGGGCGACGCCCGGGTTCATGACGTCCGCAACTATCTGAAAAAGGGCAAGCTGTGGGAGGCCTTTACCTCTCCGGTGCGCCCCGTCCTGCTGATCGACGAGATCGACAAGGCCGATATCGAATTCCCCAACGACCTGCTCCAGGAGCTGGACCGGATGGAATTCTATGTCCAGGAAATCGACGAGACCATCCGGGCCGAGATCCGGCCGGTGGTGGTGATCACCTCCAACAATGAGAAGGAGCTGCCCGACGCCTTCCTGCGCCGCTGCTTCTTCCACTACATCCGCTTCCCCGACGACGAGACGATGAAGGCCATCGTCGAGGTCCATTTCCCGGGCATCAAGCCGCGTCTGGTCGCCGAGGCGCTGAAGACATTCTACGGCATCCGCGACACGCCGGGCCTGAAGAAGAAGCCCTCGACCTCGGAACTTCTGGACTGGCTGAAACTGCTGCTGGTCGAGGATATCGACGCCGAGACCCTGAGGGAGAAGTCGCCCAACAAGCTGATCCCTCCCCTGCACGGCGCCCTGCTGAAGAATGAGCAGGACGTTCATCTGTTTGAACGTCTGGCCTTTCTGAGCCGCCGCGAGGGGGCCCGGCCCGGCGGCTGACCCTGATGCGCGACCGGGCCTTGCGGACACTTTTCCGGACGGGTTTCGTCATGTCGGTTACCGCGATTTCACTGGAAACCCTTTCTGTTCGGCGCAGGATGACAGGTAACGAGGATACGTCATGTTTCGCCTGTTCCTGATCTCTGCTGTGTCTGTCGTCGCCCTGACCGGTTGCGACGACGGCGGCGTGCGCATTTCCAGCCGCACGGTCAGCGACGAGGCCGGCGTCATGAAGGTGGTCGACGCCCTGCAATGCCCGGAGACCATGGGGCGCCTGATTCGCAAGGGTTCGGCCAGCGGCGATGGTCTGGTCTGCAACTATACCGGTCCGCGGGGGGCCGAGGTCTCGCTGCATCTGGTGAGTCTGGACGGCGCCTCGATCAACGAGGTTCTGGCGGGGTTCGAGGCGCGGCTGGCGGCCTCCCTGCCCGAGGCGGCGGCGCGGGTGCGCGCCGAGGCGGCCAGGGCCGATGCCGACGCCGCCCGGGCCGAGGCGGAGCGGGCGGGCGTGGAGGCGGATCGCGCCCTTGTCGAGGCGGATTCGGCCCGGGTCGAGGCCGACGCTGCGCGGGACGAGGCGCAGGGCGCCGCCCAGGTCTCGGCCCCGGGGGTGCGTATTGTCGCCAATGACGACAAGGCCAGCGTGCGTCTGCCCGGCCTGCGCATCGAGGCGAACGGCGACAACGCCAATGTCCAGATCGGCGGCATGCATATCAAGGCCAACGACGGACAGGGCGTCCAGACCCGCACCGCCTCCGTCAGCGTCAACGCCAGCGAACAGGCCACCGAGGTGCGGGCCACGGCGCCCGGCGAGGCGCTGAGGGCCCACTACATCCTCACCGACGGCGAGCCCCGACCAGGGGGCTGGGCCCTGGTCGGATATGAGGCCCGCGGTCCGCGCGGGGGACCGATCGTCGTGGCCACGGTCCGCGCCAAGGAGGGCGACCGGGAGCGTATTTTCGATGACGCGCGCGACCTGGTCACCCTGAACGTCGGCCGCTAAAACACCGTCCGGCCCTTGATCCCCGGAAGCGGATGCGTCACCTGACGCTGCCGTCATCCGAAGGTTGCCCTGACTTGGACGAGCTCGCCGCACCCAGATCGGGTCCGACCGGACCCCGAACCGCCAGATCGCCGGCGCCGCGCGCCTGGCAGCGTATGCTGTCGGGCCGCCGGCTGGATCTGCTGGACCCGTCCCCGTTCGACATCGAGATCGAGGACATCGCCCACGGCCTGGCCCGGGTGGCGCGCTGGAACGGCCAGACGATTGGCGAACACGCCTTCTCCGTGGCCCAGCACAGCTGCGTGGTCGAGGAGATCGCGGTCCATATCAAGCCGGACCTGGAGCCGCGCTGGCGGCTGGCGGCCTTGCTGCATGACGCCTCGGAATACGTCATCGGCGACATGATCTCGCCGTTCAAATCGGCGCTGGGCATGAACTACAAGGCCTTCGAGGCGCGTCTGGAGCACGCCATCCATGTGCGGTTCGGCCTGCCGCCGAAATCGCCCGTGGCGGTCAAGACCCTGATCAAGAAGGCCGACCGGGCCTGCGCCTATTTCGAAGCGACCCAACTGGCCGGGTTCGGCCGGACAGAGTCGCTGAAACTGTTCGGCACACCCCCGCCCGGATACGATCTGGTCATCGACCCCCTGCCCGCCGCCGTCGCCCAGGAGCGTTATCTGGAGCGTTTCCGGATCCTGGGTCAGGCGGTCGGGATCCTGACCCCCGCCGACGCCTGGCACACGGAATAGGCGATGTCATACGGGGGCGAACAGGGTGTGCGGATCGGCCTGTCCGCGGTGGTCATGGCGCTGCGCGACCGATCCCTGTGCGTCCTGACCACCCGGGCGGGCGAGGCCCTGACTCCTGAGTCCCTGGCCCCGGAGTCCCTGGCCCCGGAGTCCCTGGCCCTGCCGTTCGGCCCGTTCGACCCGGCGCGGGACCGCACCTTCGAGCGGTCGCTGCGGGCCTTCGTCGCCGCCCAGACCGCCTTCCACCCCGGCTTTGTGGAACAGCTCTACACCTTCGGCGATGCGGGCCGGGACGCGCCGCGCGCCACCCCGGGGCCGGACCGATTGCGCGAGGTCTCGGTCGGCTATCTGGCCCTGACGCGCGAAACCGGCGGGCCGCAGACCGAATGGACCCCGGTGTTCGATATCTTCCCGTGGGAGGACCGGCGCAGGGGGGCCGGCAGTCCGACCGACCTGACGGCGGCCCTCGGGGCCTGGGCGGCGGACGATCCGGCGCGGACCGGCCGGGTGAACAGTCTGTTCGCCCTCGGCGACGAGATGCGCTGGAACGAGGAGCGGGTGCTGGAGCGCTATGAGCTGCTCTATGAGGCCGGCCTGGTCGAGGAGGTGGCGCGGGACCAGAACCTCACCTCCAGCTTCACCGGCCCCGGCCGCACCATGGCCTCGGATCACCGCCGCATCCTGGCCACGGCCCTGGGGCGGCTGCGGGGCAAGCTGAAATACCGGCCTGTGCTGTTCGAGCTGACCGCCGAGACCTTCACCCTGTCGGGCCTGCAGGCGGCGGCCGAGGCGGTGGCCGGCCTGTCGCTGCACAAGCAGAATTTCCGTCGCGGGGTAGAGCGCACAGGTCTGGTCGAACCGACCGGCCTGATGTCGGCGGCCACCGGCGGCCGCCCGGCGGAGCTGTTCCGCTTCACCGGCGCCGACCCCCGGGGCGGTCAGGCTCCCGGCCTCGCCCTGCCGGCCCTGCGCTGAAGCCTTCCGGGGACGTGCAAAAAGCACGGCCGGCGGCTTGCGGCGGAGGCCCGCTTTCATTAGAGAGGCCGCTCGCTCGACCAAGCGTACTTACGGCCCCGCGGAGAGGTGGCAGAGTGGTCGAATGTACCGCACTCGAAATGCGGCGTGCCTGGAAGGGTACCGTGGGTTCGAATCCCACCCTCTCCGCCATTCGTCCCAGTAATCAATAAGATCAAGCACTAAACCAAAAGGTCTAGTGGTTTTGACTGATGGCACAACATCTGGTACATTCTATGTATGAGGCTGGCTAAAATACCAGAATATATTCAAGTAAGGTCGGGTATTTACTACGTCAGAATCTCAGTCGCTCAAGAGCTGCGGGCTATAGTCGGCAAGAACGAACTAAAGAAGTCCCTAAATACTAAATATTCTTTTGAGGCGGCGAGGCTGGCAGCTCCCGTAATCGCCCATTTTCAGCGCCAGATCGACAGAGCAAGGGCTCAGTGCACCCCGGTGCACACGGCGACTATCTCGGAGATGGCGATTGATGATGCCCGCACCTTTGCGCGCCGCCGTGTCGATCAGATGCAGACCCTTCCTGATCAGTATAGGACACGGGGCCGCCAGTTTCTTGGAGGGGGAGCAGGCGAGCGGAACCACCGGCTCGCTGAGAACAAAGAGCTCCTTCGCTTCTATGAGGAGGCAGAAGCGGGAGACCATTGGAGTAGGTGGCGCATAGCTCTCGGGCGATCCACCCTACGGGCGTACGAGCGTGAGCACAGCGTTCGTATTGAACCACTCTCCATCGCGCACGCCGTCCTAAGCGATTTTGGAGCCCAGACGGAGATCGAACATGTTCGGCGCGCGATCCACCGAGATGAAAACCATCACGCCACTACACCCGCGCCAAACAGCTCTTTGGCGCTAGCAATTGAGGAGAGCGGCACGTCTCTCAGTCGCCTTTGACGTGACCCCCTGAAACTCCTCCAGGAATAGCTAGAGTCCGCCCCTCGAAAGGACGGACAGATGAAGCGATCACGGTTCACGGAAGAGCAGATCATCGGGATCCTGCGTGAGCAGGAGGCGGGCGTTGCGACGGCAGAGGTCTGCCGGCGTCACGGTGTCAGCTCGGCGACCTTCTACAAGTGGAAGGCCAAGTTCGGCGGCATGGACGTGTCGGAGGCCCGGCGTCTGAAGGCGCTGGAGGACGAGAACACCAAGCTGAAGCGGATGCTGGCGGACGCGATGCTCGACAACGTCGCGCTGAAGGACCTGCTTGGAAAAAAGTGGTGACGCCCGCTGCGCATCGAGAAGCGGCGGCGCATCTGCAGTCGTTCTACGAGATGAGCGAGCGGCGGGCGTGCCGGGTGCTGGGCACCGATCGGGCAAGCGTGCGGTATCAGGCCACGCGGCCGGATGACGGCGTCCTGCGGGATCGATTGAAGGCCTTGGCGCAGGAGCGCCGGAGGTTCGGCTATCGACGTCTGCACGTGATGCTTCGACGCGAGGGCCATGCGGTGAACCGCAAGCGGGTCCAGAGGATCTATCGGGAGGAGAGGTTGACGGTGCGCAGGCGCGGCGGCCGAAAGCGGGCCATGGGCACGCGACGTCCGCTGGAAACGCCGTTGGTTGCCAACCAACGCTGGTCGTTAGACTTCGTGTCCGACCAGCTCACCGACGGCAGGCGCTTCCGCATCCTGACGGTGATCGACAACTGCACCCGCGAGTGCCTGGCGCTGGTGGCCGATACCTCGCTGTCGGGCGCACGGGTCGCGCGTGAGCTAGACATCATCATCCAGCAGCGCGGGCGTCCGGAGACCATCGTCAGCGACAACGGCACGGAGTTAACCTCGAACGCCATACTGGCCTGGGCTGACGATGCGGCGGTCGGCTGGCATTACATCGCGCCGGGCAAGCCCCAGCAGAACGGCTTCAACGAGAGCTTCAACGGCCGCCTACGCGACGAGCTGTTGAACGAGACGCTGTTCCGCTCCCTGCCGCATGCCCGGGTCGTGCTGGAAGCCTGGCGGCGCGACTACAACGAAACCCGGCCTCACTCGAAGCTGGGGTGGCTGACGCCGCAGGCCTACGCCGATGCGCTCACCGGACAGATCGGCCGGCCTGCTGCGCGAGTTGAAAGCTGCGCAGACCGGCCTCTTGCCAACCCAACCAACCCCGGCTCAGATCAACCCAGGACTCTCGTTATGGCTGGATGAGAAACGGGGGTCACGTCAGACCGTGAACATCGTGCCACCCGGAACAGCTGTTCCCGCTGACAAATTCATCGTCGAGAACGACTGCCGCTCATACTCGCGTCTGATTTTGGCGCTCAAAGCCGGTCGATACGGCTTAACGGCCTCCAGTTCTGAGGCCACGCCGCGAAAGCTGAGATAGTAGATGCGATCGAAAGTGGACCCGCCCACAAAATGGCGCAACCTCTCCGCCGCAAGGTCAACACAAAAGGCATTTCCATGATACGACCAATGCGTGGTGTACACGAGCAAATCGATAGGAAGCCTGTCAACGTAACCTTTACTGTTCTTTTTCTCAACTAGCTCGAAAAATGCTTCACCCCACGATTTGTAGTGGATTTCAGCGCTGTCACCGTCGTCGCGGTATGGCGGGACAGTAAGTATCAACTCCGTAAGTTCAATTTTAGCCTGTCGGCCATCCATCTCCCAAAGGAAATCAAGATCGTTCTCCGGCAACTGGGAAAACGTAACGGTCTGACCAGTCGAGCTTTGGCTGACCAACTCCTGAAACACGTCTGCCACCTCCGCCTCAAGAAGGTTCTTTTCCTTTGGTGTTAGGTGCCTCTCGAAGGCTCGCTTGTCAGTCTTCGGCCCGATTTCGTGTCTTAGAGCCCCATCTTTGCCAACCGGCTTTTCCCGCGCCATCAATACCTCGAAGGTAGTGGGCAAAGTGCCCCGGACATAACTATACCGGTCGGCCACCCGCTATGAAAAGCCGCAACAGCTAGCCCAGCATCCTCGTCGCCGTACGATCCGAATTTCGATCAGAGACTTTGTCGTCTGCGCCAAATAATTCTGTTTCATAGCCCATAAATCAACACCGAACGACGCAGCATGGACGATCTAAAAACGATAGTGCGGGGGCCCTTAGCACCCACAATTCGCGACCTTTGGGATTCAATTGAAGAAGCCACGGGCCTTTCGATCAACGTCCGTCTGATCCGAGAAAATGAAGCACCTGACCCAGCCGTCAGAGCTGGCCTAGACCCGCAAGTGGATCGCGCGACGCTGTTGGTGAAAGAAGCTGGCAACACTCCTGACGCATCGATCCTGCATGAACTACTTCACCTGCAACGCTATTGGATTGATGCGGTACCTCAGATGGTTGGCATCGACCCTCGGGCGAAGGGCGTAGTCAACCTGCGAGAAAACAGCCTTGAGCATCTCGTGATTGTCCCGAAGCAGGCGGAGTTGGGATTTGCCGACCAGGAATTTTGGGACGAAGGTGCTCGTCAAGAATGGGAAGACCATGAGTGGCCAACTCATCCCCTCGCAATTCGCCGCAAGGCGTTTATGGGATGGCTTCGCACCCACATTGTATGTTCTCCAGATGTAGTATCGGTAGCTAGTGCAAATCTCGACAAGTTGGGACTGTTTGACCAAGCCCAAGACTTCAAAAATCACGCAGTTAGCCTTCTAGACGATAAGCCTCGGCTTGTAGCTTTTGTGCTAGAAGCATTCGAAATTGACCACCGAAAAATAAGACTATTCTACTTCCGCGACGGGGGGAGGATCGAAACTATCCCAAGGTGACTTGGGCCATCGGATGATGGGGCCAACGGCTGGGAGAGCGATGAATAACGAACATCAGGCTGCCGACGAAATGGTATTCGGTCGTTACAGTGCGGCATCTACGCGGTCGATAGCCTTGAGGGGATGAATTGATCCAGGGTCCCGAGCGAACACGATCTCCTGGCTTGCAGGGTGCGCCTCGATCGGAGCTCAACCAACACCGCGCAACGACGCATAGACGGTGCTCACGACTTGGCGCTGAGGGTCGCGCCTAATGGAAATATCAGTGGACCACATGGTACAACGGCTTAACCAGCGAGGTACACAGATGTTTTTCAACGTATTGTTTTACAAGAAGTTATTCTGGCGATGACGTAGTCCCACCCTCTCCGCCACCGGCCCCTGCACAATTGCCCAAGGCAGCCGTATCCGGGAAGAACCGGGGCTTTTCGATCCAGAGCTGAAGACCCTTGTCGCTGCGGGCATATCAGGGCCGCATTGCCGAACGGCTTCGACAGCCGGCGTCTTCCCGGATGAAGATGGATGGGAGCGCTGATGGAGCCGCGTACCCGGCGCGGCCACCCACCGATCTCGGCGCCCGGGCGCAGGAGGCGGATCGTTTTCCATCCCGTTTCCCGACAATCAGGTCTAGATGATTCGCTCGGGGGGGCGGGCTCGGAAGATCACCGCAGGCGCGTGGTTTTCAGAGGTTCTATATACTTATGTTGATTGGGCAGGATTGTCAGATGGGTTCGTCACGATCGGCGATATTCCGGTTGGTGCGATATTGATGTCTGTGAATGTCCCGGCGCTAAATTGTGTTGTTTCTTGGTTGAACATACAATTCAGTCTGTCATATGTCGATTCCAGCAGGATGTGGCTGGACGATGATTTGGTTTCCAGTCTCATTGTAAGCAGCGTATTCAGCGGTAATATTGATCATATTGACCGGAAACCTGAAGATACGCGTTGCTATCTGATGCCTGGCAGCGTGCCTGACAACCTGCGTCGCGCGGTTAACGCGATGAGTGCTGCAGAGGCGGTCGGCATCCCTCGTGAGACGGCTCGCACGAAGATCGTGGCCCTGACGCAGAAGGGCTTCTTGAAGGCAACGAATGAAGGCGTGATCTTGAGTTCGGACGCCATCGTGTCCGGACCGCTCATGGCTGTGCTGCCGGCCTATCTGTCGGCAATTGACAAATTCATAAATGGGCTGGCGCTGATCAATGCCCATGGTCTGCGGCAGCAGAGCGGTTTGGTCGAGCCCGCCTGGTCGGTCAGTGGAGCGGCAATTCGACTTGGAACATCGCACGTCCTGCGGACTATCAACTCTGTCCAGGCCATCTCCCCGGAGCAGCCGTTCATGACGAAATACGTGCTGGTGGCGATAGCCTACATGGTTGGTCTTGACCTGAGGATCGGCCAGGTCCCTGCAGCACGTGTCGTCGAGGAGCTTTCCGTCCTTGAACCCGGCTTGATCCCTGTCAGTGGAGTAGCGGTAGCCCGCTTTACGAATTTGCCTGAAGAGACGGTCAGAAGACATATCCGGGCTCTGGTCTCGTCCGGCATGCTCGTAAGGCTGGCGTCGGGATATGACGTCAATCTCGCCAATGAGGTCTTCGTCGGTCGTTGGATGGGTTTTCAGGGCCGCGTGAACATCAGTGTTCAGCAGTTGCTGCGAAAGATGGCCTCCTCGGGCCTGATCGCCAGCGATCGTGGAAACCCAAAGGCTTGAGCATGCGGGCGTCGGCTCGCTTTTTCGGCTGAAACCCTGATGTCAAAGCCCCGTCGACCCTGTTGGCCGAGGCGTTGCTCAGGCCCCGGCCTTTCTGGCAAAGCCCCAGGCGGCGGCGGACAGGGGCTCGACCTGGGCGGCCATGGTCACGGCGTGGGCGCTGGCGGCGGTGCCGTCGCGGACCCGGCCGCCGATGCCCTGGCAGATGGCCGCGAGGCGGAACAGGTTGTAGGCCATCAGCCAGTCGAGATTGGTCGGGGCCGGGACCCCGGCCTTTTCGGCATAGCGGGCGACGGTCTCCTCGACCGAGGGAATGCCCAGGGCCTTCAGGTCCGCGCCGTTGACGCCGTTCTTCTGGCTGGCGGGCAGGACCCAGCCGATCAGCAGATAGGAGAAGTCGGCCATCGGATCGCCGAGGGTGGACAGCTCCCAGTCCAGCACGGCCTTCACGCGCGGGCTGTCGTTGTCGATCATCAGATTGTCGAGGCGGAAGTCGCCGTGGACGACCCGGGCCGGCCCCTCGGGCGGCAGGCTCTCGGGCAGGAAGGCGATCAGCCGGTCCATGTCGGGGATCGGATGGGTCTCTGACGCCGCATATTGTTTGGTCCAGCGGCCGACCTGACGGGCGAAATAATTGCCCGGCCGGCCGTAGTCGCCGAGGCCGATCTGCTCCGGATCGAAGGCGTGCAACTGGGCCAGCGTATCTGTCTGGGCCTCATAGATGGCGCGGCGCTCGGCGGGTTCGAGACCCGGCAGTTTCAGATCCCAGAGCACCCGGCCCTCGACCTTCTCCATGACGTAGAACATCGAGCCGATGACGCCGTCGTCCTCGCACAGGGCATGGGCCCGGGCGACCGGAAACCCTTGCGCGCCCAAGGCCGAGATGACGCGGAACTCGCGGTCCACCGCATGGGCCGAGGCCAGCAGCTGGCCCGGCGGCTTGCGGCGCAGCACATAGGCGGCCCCGGGCGTGGTCAGCTCATAGGTCGGATTGGACTGGCCGCCCTTGAACTGGCGGATCGTCAGGGGGCCGACGTAGCCCTCCACATGGTCGGCCAGCCAGGCCTCAAGCCGGGGCTGGTCGAGGGCGTAGCGGGGATCGACCTCGCGCGTGCCGCCGAACGCGGCCTGGGCGTCCTGATCAATGTCGGTCATGGTTGGTCTCCCCGGGGCGTGGCGCTTCAGGCGCTCTGATCTGCCGCAATAATGGCGGCGCGAACGGCGCCGCGCCAGCCCTTCAGCAGGGCGTCGCGCTGATCGTCCGACATGCGGGGCGTCCAGACGGCCGGGGCCTCGGTGGAGCGGGGCGTCAGGTCGGCAATCAGGCCGACGCCCAGGGCCGCCAGCCGCGCCGCGCCGAGGGCGGTCATCTCCTGAAACGCCGGGCGTTCGACCGGCAGGCCGCAGATGTCGGCGACGAACTGCATGGCGAAGGCGTTGGCGGTGACCCCGCCATCGACCCGGAGCGCCGACAGGGCCGGGGCGCCGTCAGCGGCAAGGGCGTCCAGCAGATCCCGGGTCTGATAGGCGAGACTCTCCAGAGCGGCGCGGACGAAATGCGCCGCGCCCGCGTCCCGGGTCAGGCCGGTGATGGTCCCGCGCGCGTCCGGATTCCACCAGGGGGCGCCGAGGCCGGTGAAGGCCGGGACCAGATAGACGCCGCCATGGTCGGGCAGGGACTGGGCCATGGCCTCGGACTGGCGGGACTCGGAGATCAGCCCCGGCCCGTCCCTCAGCCACTGGATCGCCGACCCGGCCGAGAAGATCGACCCCTCCAGGGCATAGGCCCTGGAACCGGCGGCCGTCTGACCGCCCGCGCTGTAGCCGAGCGTGCCCAGCAGCCGGCTGGTCGAGGCGACCGGTTCGGCGCCGACATTGGCGACGAGGAAGGCGCCCGTGCCATAGGTGATCTTGGCGTCGCCGGGGTTCAGGGCGCCGTGGCCGACGAGGGCGGCCTGCTGGTCGCCGGCCGATCCGGCGATGGGCAGGGCGAGGCCGAACAGGGCCGGGTCGCTGTGGCCCGAGACCTCCGCACAGCCGACGATGCGCGGCAGGACGTTGCGGGGAACCTGGAACAGGGCGCACAGGTCGTCGCGCCACTGCATCGTCTTCAGGTCCATCAGAGAGGTGCGGCTGGCGTTGGTGGCGTCGGTGACGTGGCTCCGGCCGCCGGTCAGCTTCCAGATCAGCCAGCTTTCGATCGTGCCCAGCTTCACCTCGCCGCTTTCGGCCCGGTCGCGGGCGCCGGGGACGGCGTCGAGCAGCCAGGCGAATTTGGCGGCCGAGAAATAGGGGTCGAGAATCAGGCCGGTCGCCGCCTGGACCATCGCCTCGTGGCCCTCGGCGGCGAGGCGGGCGGTGACGTCGGCGGTGCGCCGGTCCTGCCAGACTATGGCCCGGTGCAGGGGCTCGCCGGTCGCCGCATCCCAGATCACCGCCGTCTCGCGCTGGTTGGTGATGCCGATGGCGGCGAACCGGCCGACGCCGCCGGCCTTGCTGATCACCTCGCGGCAGGTCTGGAGGGTGGCGCTCCAGATCTCGGCGGCGTCATGCTCGACCCAGCCCGACGCCGGGAAATGCTGCGCCAGCTCGATCTGGCTGACGGCGACGGGATGCAGGGCGTCGGTCCCGTCGAGTTCGAAGGCGATGGCGCGGCTTGAGGTCGTGCCCTGATCGATGGCGAGGATGAGGCTCATGGGAGTGATTAGTGACTGGTGATCAGTGATTAGGGCGCTGCGTCTGAACGGCGGCCGCACCCTCGCTTGTCTACTCACTATTCACCAGTCACTAATCACTCCAAATGACCCACACCGCCTCCTTCACCGGCGTCCAGGACGCCGCCCGCCAGATCGCCGGCGCCGCCGTCCGGACGCCCCTGCTGGAGAGCCCCGCCCTGAACGAAAGACTCGGCGGCCGGGTGCTGATGAAGGCCGAGACGATGCAGGTGGCCGGGGCGTTCAAATTCCGGGGCGCCTGGAACCGGATCAGCCGTTTCACGGCCGATGAAAGGGCGCGCGGCGTCGTGGCCTATTCGTCGGGCAACCACGCCCAGGCGGTGGCGGCGGCGGCGCGGATGACCGGGACCCGCGCCGTCATCGTCATGCCCGCCGACAGTCCGAAGGTGAAGGTCGAGGGGGTCATCGCCTTCGGCGGCGAGGTCCGGTTCTATGACCGCTATACCGAAAGCCGCGAGGCCATCGGCGAGGAGATCGCCTCGACCCGCGGCTCGGTGCTGGTCCGGCCGTTCGACGACCCCTTCGTCATCGAGGGTCAGGGCACGGTCGGGCTGGAGATCATCGAGCAGGCGAAGTCGGTCGGCGCGGAACTCGATCAACTGCTGTGCGGCGCCTCCGGCGGCGGACTGATCGCGGGGATCAATCTGTCGATGGCCGCCCTGTCGCCCGACACGCGGGTGATCGGGGTCGAGCCTGAGGCCTATAACGACACCCAGCTGTCGATGGCGGCGGGCCAGCGCCTGACCCATGCCCCCGTCGCCCGGCCCACGATCTGCGACGCCCTGATGACCGACCGGCCGGGGGAGTTGACCTTCCCGATCAACCGGCGGCTGGCGGCGGTGGTCACCGTGTCCGACGCCGAGGTCGCCGAGGCGGTGCGCTACGCCTTCCGTACCCTGAAACTGGTGGTGGAGCCGGGCGGGGCGGTGTCCCTGGCGGCGCTTCTGGCCGGAAAGGTCGAGACCCAGGGGCGGACCACGGCGGTGGTCCTGTCCGGCGGCAATGTCGATCCCGGCCTGTTCGCCGACATCATCGAGGGCCGTTTCGCCGGCTGACGGGCGGTGCGATTTCCGGCTGGCGTGACGCATCGGAAGGCGGATAGCCTCCGGCAAAACCAGAGGAGACGACCATGACCAAGCCCAGCGACCTGCCTGCCCTGATCGGTCAGGAGGTCGGTCTGTCGAAATGGATCGAGATCGACCAGGCGCGGATCAACGCCTTCGCCGACTGCACCGAGGACTGGCAATTCATCCACGTCGATCCCGAGGCGGCGAAACAGGCCCCCTTCGGCGGGACCATCGCCCACGGGTTTCTGACGCTCAGCCTGATGTCGGCCATGACCTATGACGCCGTGCCGCCCCTGGAAGGCGTGACCATGGGGGTCAACTACGGCTTCGACAAACTTCGCTTCATCGCTCCCGTCCCGGTGAACTCAAAGGTGCGCGGGCGATTCCGGCTTCTGTCGGCGGAAGACAAGGGCGGCGGCCGCTGGCTGATCAAACACGAGGTCACCGTCGAGATCGACGGCTCCGACAAGCCCGCCCTGATCGCGGAATGGCTGGGGATGCAGTTCGTCAATCCCTGACGGCGGCCTCGATCGCCCGTTGAAGCGCGGCGAGTGCAGGATCGAGATCCTCGGCGAAGACCGGAGCAGCCAGGGTGGCGACGGGCGGCCGGAACCGCGCGGCCGCGCTGCGATAGGCCGGGTCATAGTGGGCGTCGAGCAGGTCGGACGTCAGGTCGGGCAGATCGCCGGACCCTGCCAGGGCGCGCCAGCGGGCGATGGCCCTGCGTCCGTGGCGCAGGGGCAGGCGGGCCAGTATCGCGTCCAGCCCGTCCGGGTCGGCGGCGATGCTGGCATAGGCGGACAGGCTGTAGGCCGCGCGTTTTTCCAGTGGCGCCTCAAGCGCGATGCGGGGCGCCGCCTTCATCGCCGCCCATAGCCGCGCCGGGACGACGCAGGCCCCGATCCGGCTGGACTCAGCCTCCACCACCACCGGGCGTGAAGGGTGCAGGTCTTCGAGCGCGACGGCCAGCCGGCTCTCGAACAATTTCTGCGGCGGCTGGGGCGTGCCGGTGACTCCGAACAAGGATCCACGATGGGCCGCCAGCCCCTCCAGATCCAGCACCTGGACGCCGCGTTCGGCCAGCTGGGTCAGGGTCTCGGTCTTGCCCGAGCCGGTCGGCCCGTCCAGCAGGACCAGCCGATGGGACAGGGGGGTGGAGGTCTCATGCAGCGTCGCCAGCACATGCCGCCGCCAGGTCTGGTAGCCGCCCTGCAGCCGGGTGACGGGCCAGCCGACCTGATCCATGACGGTGACCATGGCGCCCGACCTCTGGCCGCCGCGCCAGCAGTAGACCAGCGGCCTGAACCCGCCGCTGCGGTCCGAGAGCGGCCCTTCCAGATGGTCGGCGATGTTCCGCGCCACGAGGGCGGCGCCCTGCCGCCGGGCGAGGAATTTCGAGGTCTGGACGTAGAGGGTTCCGATCTCGGCCCGTTCGGCGTCGTCGAGGACCGGAAGGTTGAGGGCGCCCGGAATATGGTCTTCGGCGAATTCGGACGGGCTGCGCACATCGATGATCGCGTCATATCCGGCGCGGGCGGCCGGGCTCAGATCGACCGTGGAGCGGATCCCCGCCATCAGGGCTGGACGGCGAGGACGGGCGGGCCCGCGACCACGCGGCCGATTTCGGTCGCTTGTTCGAAGCCGTCCCGACGGGCGAGATCGAGAACCTTCCCGGCCTCGTCCCCGGCGACGGCGATCAGCAGGCCGCCGCTGGTCTGGGGGTCGGTCAGGAGATCGCGCAGCCACGCCGGGCTGTCGGCCGGCAGGCGCACATCGTCGCCGTAGCTGGTCCAGTTGCGCGCGGAGGCGCCGGTAAACCGGCCCGCCTCTGCCAGGGCGCGAACCTCGTCGAGCAGGGGCAGGGCCGCCGCCTCAATCTGGATCGTCACCCCCCCGCCCCGGGCCATTTCCAGCGCATGACCGGCAAGGCCGAAGCCGGTCACGTCGGTCACGGCATGGACGCCCGCCACATCGGGCAGCAGGGCGCCCAGGGTGTTGAGGCGTGTCGTGGAGGCGATCAGGGCGGCATAGCCGGCGTCCGGGAGGTCGCCCCGTTTGAAGGCCCCGCCCAGAACCCCGACGCCCAGCCCCTTGGTCAGGATCAACCGGTCTCCCGGCCGGGCGCCGCGATTGGTCAGCACCCGGTCGGGGTCGACCAGTCCGAGGGCCACAAGGCCATAGATGGGCTCGACGGAATCGATGGAATGGCCCCCCGCGACCGGGATCCCCGCCCCGGCGCAAATGGCCGCCCCGCCCGCCAGCACCCGGCCGATGGTTGCATCCGACAGCCGGCCGATCGGCATGCCGAGGATGGCCAGGGCCAGAATGGGCCGCCCTCCCATTGCGTATACATCGGACAGGGCGTTGGCGGCGGCGATCCGGCCGAAGTCGAACGGATCATCGACCATGGGCATGAAGAAGTCGGTCGTCGCGATGAGGGCCTGATGATCGTTCAGTCGCCACACCGCCGCATCGTCCGAGGTTTCCGTCCCGACCATGAGGTTGGCGAAGGGGGCGGCGGCCGGCATGGCGGCGAGGATGTTGCGCAGCCGCTCTGGCGACATCTTGCAACCGCAGCCGCCGCCGTGGGCGAGCGTGGTCAGAGGGGGTTCGGCGGCATCGGACATTCAGCAGCCATAACGGATCGGCGCGTGAAGTTCATGTCCCAGTTTGAATTCTGGCCCTGCCTGCGACCGGCCTACCCCTCGCCCAGGCACCTCAGGGCGACCTCGAGGTTGCGCAGGCCGTCCTCGCCGGTCACGGCGGGGGTCTCGCCGGTGGTGATGGCGCGGGCGAAGGCCTCCAGCTCGGCCTTCAGCGGCTCGTTGGGCCAGCTCATGACCCCGCGTGTCGAATAGGAGCCGTCCGGCTGCTGGCCGAAATATTCGGTGACCTGACGCGTCATCAGGTCGGCGACGACGAACTTTGTCCTTGTGGCGACCTGCAGGGTGCGGGTCTTGTAGGGCGTCACCCAGTTGGTGGTGATGTGGGCGATGACCCCGTTCTCCAGCCGGAACTGCAGCAGGGCCGTGTCCTCGCGCTCGGCGCGGGTGCGGGCCAGCTGCGGCTGGACCTCGACGATCTCGGACCCCGTCAGGTGGCGGATGATGTCGATGTCGTGCACGGCCAGGTCGATGACCACCCCGACCTCGCCCATGCGCGGCGGAAAGGGGCCGACGCGGGTGATCTGGATGGAGATGACCTCCTCGCCGGCGATCGCCCGTTTGACCGCCTCGACCGCCGGATTGAAGCGTTCGACCTGACCGACCATCAGGACGCGATCATGGGCTCTGGCGGCGTCGATCATGCGGTTGGCGTCGGCCACGGTGGCGGCGATGGGTTTTTCCACCAGCACATGGACCCCGGCCTCCAGCAGGGCGACGCCGACGTCGGCGTGGAAGCGGTTCGGGGTGGCCACAACAGCGGCGTCGAGGCCGGCGGCGACGAAGTCCGCAGCGGAGGTATAGGCGGCCGCGCCGTAAACCTCGGCCACGCCCTCTGCGGTGGCGGCATCGGGATCGAAGACGGCGGTCAGGGCGAACTCGCGCATGCCGGCGGCGACGCGCGCATGGTTGCGGCCCATGACGCCGACGCCGGCGACGCCGATCTTGAGCGGATTGAGGTTCGGCATGGCGATCAACCCTTGAAGCTGGCGACGGCGGCGATGACGCGATCCTGCGTCGCCTCGTCGAGATCCGCGTGCATGGGCAGGCTGATCACGGTGTCCTTCAGCCGCTCGGTGACCGGCAGGCTGCCCGGCCCGGCCGAAAACCGCGCATAGGCCGGCTGCAGGTGCATGGGCACCGGATAGTAGACGGCAGTGGGCACGCCGGCCGCCCTGAGGTGGGCGGCCAGGCCGTCGCGGTCGGAATGCTGGATGGTGTACTGGGCCCAGTTGGAGACATTGCCGACCGGAAGATGCGGCACAGCGTCGACGTGGGGCGCCAGCTTTTCGTTGTAACGGGCCGCGACCCGCATCCGGACCTCGATCTCTTCCGGGAAGACCTTCAGCTTCTCGATCAGAACAGCGGCCTGGATGGTGTCGAGGCGGCTGTTCATGCCGATGCGCATGGCCAGGTATTTGGGGTCGTGATCGAAGGTCTGGCCGTCCTTCAGGTCCTTGGCCACCACCTTGCCGTGGACCCGCAGCGAGTCCATCTCCTGGGCCAGATCCTCGTCGTCGGTCAGCACCGCCCCGCCGTCGCCGTAGCAACCCAGAGGCTTGGCCGGGAAAAAGCTGGTGGTCGTGACGTCGGCCCATTTGATCGGGTGCTCGCCGTCCAGGGTGCAGCCGAACCCCTGGGCCGAGTCCGAGATCAGCTTCAGCCCATAGGTGTCGCAAATGGCCCGGATGGCCGGATAGTCGGCGGGCTGGCCGAAAAGATCGACGGCGATGACCACGCGGGGCCTCAGCCGGCCCTCATCCAGCGTGGCCTTGATCGCCGCCTCCAGATGGGCAGGGTCCATGTTGAAGGTGCCGGGGTCGACATCGACGAAGACCGGCGTGGCGCCCAGCCAGGGCACGACCTCGGCCGTGGCGGTAAAGGTGAAGCTGGGGCAGAAGACGGCGTCGCCGGTGCGCACGCCCCAGGCGATCAGCGGCAGGATCAGGGCGTCCGTGCCGTTGGCGCAGCCCAGGGCGTGTTTCGCCCGGCCGAAGGCGGCCAGATCGGCCTCGAACTGGCGAACCTGGGGGCCCATGACCCAGGCGCCGCCGACCACAGCCTCCTGAACGGCGGCCTCGATACGGCCGCCGAGGCGAAGCCGCTGGGCCTGCAGGTCGATGAAGGGCATGGACATTGGAACGGGCTCCCTGTGGGACGACGCCTCACGGACGCGCGCCGGGACCGGAGGCGATGCCCCGGCGAATGCGGCCTCCTAACAATGACAGTTCCTGACAGCAAATCCATCGGGGTCACTTCGCGTTGCGTCTTGCAACGGCGGCCGATACAGCGATGCCGCCATGTCTCCTCCCCCCCCTCTCATGCCTGCGGTGTTTCTGGATCGCGACGGCGTTCTGAACCTGGATGTCGGCTATCCGCATCTGGAGGCGCATCTGAGCCTGACTCCCGGGGCGGCCGAGGCGGTGCAGCAGTTGAACCGGCACGGCTTCTTCACCGTGATCGTGACCAACCAGTCCGGCGTGGCGCGCGGCATGTTCACCGTGGAACAGATGGAGGCCTTCAACGCCCTTCTGGTGCGGCGTCTGGCGGCCAGGGGGGCGGTGATCGGGGCTGTCTATGCCTGCCCCTATCACGATACAGGAACCGATCCCCGCTGGCTCCATCCCGACCATCCGGACCGCAAGCCCAACCCGGGCATGATCCTGCGCGCCGCCGCGGACCATGGCCTGGATCTGGAGCGGTCCTTCATGATCGGCGACCGCGAGAGCGACATGGAGGCGGCGCGCCGCGCGGGCATCCCGGGCTTCCTGTTTGGAGGCCCGGACCTGAACGCCTTCGTTTCCGATCTGATGGGCGTCTGAGTCACCGCGCCGCAGCGCTCGCCGGGCGTCACGACCAGCGAAGACGACCGTCGCGTTTCATCGCGTGATGAATTAGCCTCGGATCCACAAACGGGAGCGGAGGATCAAGGATGACGGGCATCTCGGGCGCATATGCCGAACGACACTGGACGACGCCGGACAACCTGACGCTGTTTGCGCGCGACCATGCGCCGGCCGCCGGTCCGGCGCGACTGCCGGTGATCGCCATTCACGGCCTGACGCGCAACAGCGCCGACTTTTCCGGCATCGCCCCCCTGATCGCCCTGAGCGGGCGCAGGGTGCTGGCGGTTGACGTGCGGGGCCGCGGTCGTTCGGACCGGGCGACCGATCCGATGACCTATACGCCCGAGGTCTATGCCAGGGACGTCCTCGCCCTGATGCATCAGACCGGGATCGAGCGCGCCGTCTTCATGGGAACCTCCATGGGCGGGCTGATCACCATGGTCCTGGCGGGTCAGGCGTCGAAAAGGGTTGCGGCCGCGATCCTGAACGACATCGGCCCCGAGGTTTCGCCCGAGGGGCTGATGCGGATCGCCGCCTATTCCGGCCAGCCGGTCGACACCCCGACCTGGGCCGAGGCTGCGGACTATGCGAGGCAGATCAACGCCGTCGCCTTCCCCCACTATACAGACGCCGACTGGGAGGCCTTCGCCCGACGCATTTTCCGTGAAGGGACCGAGGGAGCGCCGGTGCTGGACTATGATCCCGACATCGCCGTCCCCATCCGGGCGGCGGGCGCCAGGGCCCTCGTGCCCAGTCTGTGGCCGATGTTCCGGTCCCTGGCGCGCAAACGGCCCACCCTGCTGATCCGGGGCGGAACCTCGGACCTGTTGGGCGCCGCCATAGCCGACAGGATGAGGAAGGCGGCGCCCGGCATGGACTATGCCGAGGTCCCTGACATCGGCCACGCCCCGATGCTGGACGAACCCGAGGCGAAGAACGCCATCTTCGAGTTTCTGGCCGGGGTGGAGTGAGCGGGGTGATTGGTGACTAGTGACTAGTGATTAGTGAGCGGGGAGCGCCGGTTTGCGGACGCGCCTCGCCAATCACTAGTCACCAATCACTCGTCGCCGCTTCACCCGAACTCCGCCTCCAGATCGGCCAGCCGCGCGGCCTGGTCCTCATTGATCAGGGCGTTCAGCAGGGGATCGATATCGCCCTCAAGGATCTGCGGCAGGCTGTGCAGGGTCAGGCCGATGCGGTGGTCGGTCACCCGCCCCTGCGGATAGTTGTAGGTGCGGATGCGTTCGGACCGGTCGCCCGAGCCGACCTGGGATTTCCGGGCGTCGGAGCGGGCGTTGTCCTTGGCCTGACGCTGCATGTCATACAGGCGCACGCGCAGGTTCTTCATCGCCTTGTCGCGGTTGACGTGCTGCGACTTCTCCGAGGACGTCACCACGATGCCGGACGGGAAGTGGGTGATCCGCACGGCGGAATCGGTCTTGTTGACGTGCTGGCCGCCCGAGCCGGAGGCGCGGAAGGTGTCGATGCGAATGTCCTTGTCCTGGATGTCGATCTCGACATCCTCGACCTCGGGCAGGACCGCGACCGTGGCGGCCGAGGTATGGATCCGGCCCTGGGTCTCTGTGGCCGGGACCCGCTGGACGCGGTGGACGCCGCTTTCGAACTTCAGCCGGCCGAACACGCCGTCGCCGGTGACGGTGGCGATGATCTCCTTGTAGCCCCCGGCCTCGCCCTCGGTCGCCGAGTCCAGCTCGACCCGCCAGCCGCGGGTCGAGGCGTAGCGCGAATACATGCGGAACAGGTCGCCGGCGAAGATGGCGGCCTCGTCCCCCCCGGTGCCGGCGCGGACTTCCAGCACCGCCGAGGCGTTTTCGTCGGCGTCGCGCGGAGCCAGCAACAGGGCGACGTCGCGCTCCATGTCCGGCAGACGGGCGTTCAGCGTCTCCAGCTCGTCGGCGACCATGGCGGCCATGTCCGGATCAGCGGCCATGGACTGGAGGTCGTCGATCTCGACCCGCGCCCTGGCCAGGGCCATGACGGCGTCGGCGACCGGCTTCATCTCGGCGTGCTCCTTCGACAGGCGCACGATCTCCTGACCGTCTGTGGCCGCGCCCATCCGCGCCTCCACCTGATGGAAGCGATCGAGCACCTGATCGAGCCGGGCCTGGGGCAGTCGCAAACGAGATCTCGCATATGGCGTAGGGAAGCGGGGCTCATACCCCGTCCCGCCTGCGGCTGTCGATGCGCACACGCCATCCGCCTTGACGCAGGAAACGGCGCCTCGCGATCGGGGGACCCGGCCCTGACCCGGTTGTGATCCCGGGTCACGATGGCGTCAGCCCCCCTGACGTCTGGCGCGGCTTGTCCCTATGTGGCGAAAATCAGTCACGAGCGGAGCCTCTGATGTTCGACCGCCTTCCCGATGTCGCGCGTATGGAATCCGAGACCGATCTGGCGCGCCTCTGCCGCCAGTACGACGGCCTGCTGACCGAGGGCCGGGGCCTGTCCGACGCGGCGGCCAGCGAACTGACCGCCATGGCCGGCATCTATGATCTGGACGCCGACCGGCCGCATGAGGCGGTCTGGCGTGATCTGCGGGCCGTTCTGGTGCGCCAGACCGGCGTCGATCCCGACGCCCGGATCCCAGGCTCGGTTGCCGACCTGACCCTGCTGGTCGTTGAGGACGACCCGCAGGCCGCCCGGGATCTGACCGAGGCCCTGACGGAGGCCGGTCATCGGGTCATCGGCCCGTTCCATGACGGCGATGCAGCCGAGGCGGCGGCCGGGCTGCATGCGCTGGATGGCGCCCTGCTGGACATCAATCTGTCGGGCGCCACCGATGGCGCCATGCTGGCGGAGCGGCTGAAGACGCGCTGGGGCGTCCCCGTGATCTTCCTCTCCGGCGACATCGGCGCGTCCGCCCGCCATGCCGGCCTGGCCGAAGCGATCGTCGCCAAACCCTATGGCCGAAAGGACGTTCTGGAGGCGCTCGCGCGTCTCCCAGTGGTGTAAGAATTCCTCGCTTGGCGCGCGGTTGCCGCTACCGCTAAGCCTGCGCGCCGTCGCGGCCGGGCTTGAATCCAGGACTTCATGGACACCTTCGTTCTGTTTCTCTTCGTCGGCCTTCTGGCCCAGACGGTGGATGGCGCCCTGGGCATGGCCTATGGGGTGATCTCCTCGTCGGTGCTTCTGGCCTTCGGCGTCCCGCCCGCCACCGCCTCGGCCAGCGTTCATGCCGCCGAGGTGTTCACCACGGCGGCCTCGGCGAGCAGTCACGCCTGGCATCGCAACGTCGAATGGCGGTTGTTCATCCCGCTGGCGGTCGCCGGGGTGATCGGGGGCGTCCTGGGCGCCTATGTGCTGAGCGGCATCAGGGGCAACGTTATCAAGCCGTTCGTGGTGACCTATCTGGCTGTGATGGGCGTCTGGATCCTTTGGCGCGCGGGTCATGAGCCCCGGGCCCGGCGCCTGCCGGCCTGGCTGATGGCGCCGGTGGGGATCGTGGGCGGATTTCTCGACGCCGTCGGCGGGGGGGGCTGGGGGCCGACCGTGTCCTCGGCCATGGTCGGCGCCGGTCAGGATCCGCGCCGCGCCATCGGCACGGTCAATACGGCCGAGTTCTTCCTGACCGTGGCGGTCTCGGCGACCTTCGTCTGGGCGCTGGTGACGGGCCACTGGCAGGAGGCCGGCGCCCTGGAGCACCATTTCTCGGCCGTGGCGGGCCTGGTCGTCGGCGGTCTGATCGCCGCCCCCTTCGCCGGACTGATCGTCAAACGGGTGCCGCGCAAGGTTCTGGCCTATGGCGTCGGCGTCTTGCTCGTCGTGCTGGCGGCCTTCCAGGGCGCGCAGCTGGCGGGGCTGGTCTGAGGCGAAAAAGGCGACGGGAGACATCCTCCCGTCGCCCTTGGCGTCAAGGCTGGAGATGGGCCCTGAAGCGGACCAGAAACGCCTGGATGTTTTCGCGAATGGACGCCTCATTGGCCATCCGGAGACGCTCGACGCCCACGATGCTGTCGCCCATGGTCGCCGTCCCTGTGGCCGCCACGGTCTCGTCGAATACGACGGCGCCGGAACGGTCCAGAACGCTGTAACGGACGCGACTGACGACCGAGAAGCTGAACCCGGCCATCGGACGTTGCAAATCCACCATGGTCGCCGTCAGGCCCCAGGGGCCGTCCGCCCTGAAGTAGCCGGAGGTCTGGAGCGAACTCTCCAGGGCCGTCCTGAACTCTGCGTTCGAGACGTTGGAGATCCACAGCGGATTGGTCTCGCCCCCGCCCTGGACCGCGGTGACCCGCACCGACTGATACCCCGGCGCGCCGGGACGAACCGCTTCAAAAGTCGAGGGGAGCACGGACATGGCTTCCGGACGGGCGCCCGACGCGCAGGCGCCCAGCGCCAGCAGTCCGATCGCCGCCGCCGTCGCGCCGAGACGACGCATGGCCGTCATGGGCGGGGCTCCAGGGTAACGATCAGAGGATTGGGGCGCAGGTCGTTCAGGGCGCCGCTGCTGGCGTCAACCCCGGCTCCGATGATGCCGCCGACCAGAAGGTTGCCGGCAAGGGCCGCTCCGCCGCCGCCGGACATGGAGGACTCCACCGGATGGGTCTGCTCGACATAGCCGTCCTTGGCGATCGTCACCGTGAAGCCGGACTTGCGGGCCATCCGGAAGGTGCAGGGAGTCGACGGGCAGGTGAAGCCGTTGGAGGTTGTCACGGAAGCGCCCGGCGGGGTGCTTTCGACCTTGAATTCCTGGGTCGTTCCGCGCGTCATCGTGGCGCAGGCCGTGAGCGAGGTCGCCGCGCAGGCAAGCGCAGTAGCGCGCGCGCAAAAGCGCGCAGTGGTCGATATCATGGAAGCCCCCGTAGAGTACTGGATCGCCGCATCCGACGACGCGCGCACCCTCGTTTCGACCCGGAAAGCCGTCAATATCAAATCAGCGATAGCGGCCGAAAAGACGGCCCTTGGCCGGGGCTAGGCGGTTGGTCGTCCGGCCTCAGCCGCCGCCCGGGCCGCGTCGAGTTCCGCGGCCTTTTCCTCGACCCGGGCGACGATCTCATCGATCATGCCGGCGTTGGCCTGTTTGCCGGCGATCTTGCCGTTCAGATACAGCATCCCGGACCCCGCGCCGCCGCCGGTGAAGCCGACGTCGGTATAGAGGGCCTCGCCCGGGCCGTTGACGACGCAGCCGATGATCGACAGCGACATCGGCGTGGTCACATGGGCCAGCTTCTCTTCCAGTACGCCCACGGTCTCGATGACGTTGAAGCCCTGACGGGCGCAGGACGGGCAGGCGATGATGTTGACGCCCCGGTGGCGCAGGCCCAGCGACTTGAGGATGTCGAACCCGACCTTGATCTCCTCGACCGGATCGGCGGCCAGCGACACCCGGATGGTGTCGCCGATCCCGGCCCACAGCATGGAGCCCATGCCGATGGCCGACTTGATCGTGCCGGTCCGCAGCGGCCCCGCCTCGGTCACCCCCAGATGCAGGGGGCAGTCGATGGCCTCGGCCAGTTGCTGGTAGGCGGCGACGGTCAGGAAGGGGTCCGACGCCTTCACCGAGATCTTGAACTCGTGAAAGTCGTGGTCCTGCAGGATGCGGGCGTGGTTCAGGGCGCTCTCGACCATGGCGTCGGGACAGGGCTCGCCGTATTTCTCCAGCAGTTCGCGCTCCAGGGACCCGGCATTGACCCCGATCCGCATGGAACAGCCGTGGTCGCGGGCGGCCTGGACCACGTCGCGCACCCTTTGGGCATTGCCGATATTGCCGGGGTTGATGCGCAGACAGGCGGCGCCCGCCTCGGCGGCCTCGATGCCGCGCCTGTAGTGGAAATGGATGTCGGCCACGAGCGGGACCCGGGCCTCGCGCGCAATCTGGCGGAAGGCGGCGGTTGAGTCCTCGTCGGGGCAGGAGACGCGGACGATATCGGCGCCGGCCTCTTCCAGCTGGCGGATCTGGTCGATCGTCGCCGCCGCGTCCGAGGTCGGGGTATTGGTCATGGACTGGACGCTGATCGGGGCGTCGCCGCCCACGGCCACCTTGCCCACCATGATCTGGCGGCTCTTGCGGCGCTCGATGTGGCGCCAGGGCCGGATGTGGCCGATGTCGTGTCCGGGATCGCTCATGTCAGACGCAAGATAGGCGCTTCGTCGCGACATGGCCATGACGGGCGGTGATTGGGGATCAGGGACCGGAGATCCGGACGGCGACTCTTGCGCCGCGATGACGACCGCCTTGCGGCCCCTGCCCCTAGGGAACGACGGCGTTGATGGACTGTTCCGTCTGCGCCGCGGCCTGACGCGCCGCGACCTGGGCGGCGGCGGCGCGGGCTGCGACCTGGGCTGCGGTCTGGCGGGCCATGGCCTCGGCCCGCGCGTTCAACTGGGTCATGGGCGTGAGGACGCCGCCGAGCGCCCCGCCGTGCTCGCCATTGATATAGACGTCAAAGGCGGCGGGATCCGACACGTCGACCGTCGCGGCGAGCCCCGTCGGCGCCCGCCAGGCCTCGCCGGCGGCCAGCTGGCGCGCGAACAGGACGCGGCCGTCCGCCATACGCACCACAAGGGCGCTGGCCTTCCTGGCCTGGAGCACCACCTGGGAGGCCGTGGCGGCGGCGCCGTAGATGGCCCCGCGCGGATTGAAGGCGGCCTGCACCGGGGCGGCGGCGATGGCGGCGGCCGCCGCCTGCTCCTCTGTCCGGGCGCCCGTCAGCTGCGCTTCAAGACCCGGGGTGACGTAAAGCTCGGGGGTCGTCTGATCCGGGGGGGCGGCGGCGGGGCCCGAAATCTGCAGCGGCGTTCCTGTCTGGCCGGGCACAGCGCCCAGGCTCCAGCTCTCGGGCACGGCGGCGATGTCGGAGGGTTGCGGCGCCCGCATCAGGCTGACGCGCTGGAACACATTCCAGCCGATCACCGCCACGCCGACCACGGCGATCGCCATCAGAACGGGCTGGGAACGGCGGCGCACATCCTGGAAGGCGACGCCGACGGGCGGCTGCAAGGGCGCCGACAGATCGGGGCTTTCGCGCTTGAACCGTTCGACGGCCAGCTGTTCGTCCAGACCGAGAGCCCCGGCATAGGCCCGGACATAGCCGATGGCGAAGACGCGGGACGGCAGGGCGGAGAAGTCGCCCTCCTCGATCGCGGTCAGGTAACGGGTATGGACCTTGGTGTCGACCGACAGCTCGACAAGGGACCGGCCCGAGGCCTTTCGGGTGGCGCGAAGCCCGGCGCCCAGAGTCGGCGCATCAACGATGGCGGACGTCATGTCCTTCCAGTCCGGATGCGATCGAAACTCATCGGGGACAGTCCCCGTATCCAGCGCCATGAAGGCAGACCCCAAAACCGACGCCCGGCATGCGCCACGGACGTCCTGTACAAACCCTGTTGCGGTTCAACGGCGACGCTAGCACGTCGACGCCACCGCCTGCGCCCTTCCCCGAGGCCGCTTCTGAACCGCGCTTGTGGATAATCCATTTTCGTTGACCGATCAACGCTCTGCTAAATTTGCGGGCCGATTCACCGTGGGGGAGAATCGCCGTCCGAAACTCGCTCGCCGGGCGCGCCCTTTCTCAGATGACGACGTTCAGCTTTCGGGCCAGGCTTTCGAGTTCGTTGCGGATCGATCCGGCCGAACTGCCCAGCAGATTGCCCACCCCGCGACGGGCGGCCGCGAGATCGACCGACAGGATCATGCGTTTGACCGGCCCGACGCCGCCGGCCGGGGCCGACAGCCGGGTAAAGCCCAGGGCGATCAGGGCGAAGGCCTCGAGCGGACGCCCCGCCAGCTCCCCGCACACCGAGACAGGCGTACCCGTCTCGGCGCAGGCGGTCTGGATGGTCTGCAGGGCCCGGAGCGCCGGCGGGGACAGGGGGTCATAGCGGTCCGAGACCAGAGGATTGGTCCGGTCGGCGGCGTACATATACTGGAACAGATCATTGGACCCGACCGAGACGAAGTCGGTCAGGGGCAGGAGGGCGTCGAGGTGCCACAGCAGGGAGGGGCATTCGATCATGGCCCCGACCCGCAGCAGGGCGGGCAGGGGCCGGCCCCGCCGCCGGGCCCAGTTGCACTCGACCTCGACCAGCTCCCGGGCGGCGCGGAACTCGTCCACCGTGGCGATCATCGGGAACATCACCCGCAGTTCGCGCCCCGCCCCGGCGGCCAGAAGGGCCCGCAGTTGCAGGCGCAGCAGGGACGGCCGGTCCAGACCCAGACGGATGGCGCGGCGGCCCAGAGCCGGATTCTCCTCCCGCTCGGTGGTTTCCATATAGGGCAGGACCTTGTCGCCGCCGATGTCCAGGGTCCGGAAGGTCACCGGCCGGTCGCCGGCGGCGTCCAGCACCAGTTTGTAGAGGGCTGTCTGGCTGGTCAGGCGCGGCAGTTCCTCGGCCACCATGAACTGGAACTCGGTGCGGAACAGACCGATGCCCTCGGCCCCGGTCTCGTTCATGTTCTCCAGATCGACCGCCAGCCCGGCATTGGTCAGGATGGTGATCCTCTGGCCGTCCTTCGTCACGGCCGGGACGTCGCGCAGTCTGGCGAATTCGGCCTGGCGCTGGCTGCGGACGGCCATGCGGGACCGGGCCGAGTCCAGCATGTCCGGCCGGGGCCTGAGGTGGGCTTCTCCGCTCTCGCCGTCGACGATGACGATATCGCCTTCCGACAGGCGGTCGCGCAGCCCGGTCAGACGCCCGACGCAGGGGATGCCCAGGGCCCGGGCGACGATGGCGGCATGGCTGGCGGCCGAGCCCTCTTCCAGCAACAGGCCCCGCAGGCTCTCGCGCGGATACTCCAGCAGATCGGCGGGACCCAGGTTGCGCGCCACCAGAATGGCGTCGTCGGGCATGATCCGGCGACCCGGGTTCTCGCCCGCCAGAACGCGGAGCAGCCGGTTGGCCAGATCCTCGAAGTCGTGGAGCCGCTCGCGGATATAGGGGTCGCGGGCCTTGGCGAACCGGGCGCGATGTTCGTTCCTGACCCGGTCGACCGCCGCGTCGGCGGTCAGACCCGAACGCACCGCCTCGATCAGCGACCGGTTCCAGCCCCGGTCGTCGGCGAACATGCGATAGGTTTCCAGCACCTCGAACGACTGGCCCGACAGCTTGCCCTGGCCGCCGTCCAGCATGGCGTCGATCCCGGCCTTCAGCTCGGACAGGGCCCGGTTGAGGCGGATCTCTTCCTCCACCGGGTCGTTCGACAGCAGTTTCTCGGGCGCCAGCGGCGCCTCGTGCAGGATGACCTGTCCGAACGCCAGGCCCTCGGCGAATTTCTGGCCCTTGATCCGTTCCGGGCGGTGCGGGGCCACCTCGACGTCGCGCAGCTCTTCCTGATCCAGCAGCTCGCCGGAGGCCACGGTCTCGGCCAGGACCATGGCGATGGTCTGGATGTCCTCGACCTCATCCTCGTCATAGCGGCGCTCGGCCCGGTTCTGGACGACCAGAACGCCGATGGCCCGGCCCCCGCGCAGCAGCGGGGCGCCGAGGAAGGCGTGATAGGGGTCTTCCCCCGTCTCCGGCCGGTAGGCGAAGGACGGATGCGACGGCGCGTCGGACAGGCTGATCGGCTGGGCCATCCGGGCCACCTCTCCGACCAGGCCCTCGCCCGGCCGCATCCGGGTATTGTGCACGGCCTCGCGGTTCAGGCCCTCGGTGGCGAACAGTTCCAGCTCGCCCGAGCCGCGCCGCAGATAGATGGAACAGACCTCGGCCACCATAGACTGGGCGATGATGCGCACGACCCGATCCAGCCGCGCCTGCGCCGGTCCTCCGCCGGCCATGGCCTCGCGGATCTGGCGCAGGAGGTTACGCGGCCCCCTCGTCGTCAATCCGCCAACCGGCAATGGCCTCTCCCGTCCGTCAGTCCAGATCGGCTCGCCCTCAACGGGCGCGCGTGATGACAACCCCTATAGCGCGTCCAGGCCGTAAGCCGAATGCAGGGCGCGAACGGCCAGTTCGGCATAGGCGTCCTCGATCAGGACGCTGATCTTGATCTCGGAGGTCGAGATGGCCTGGAACTTGACCCCCTTGTCGGCCAGGGCCCGGAACATGGTCTGGGCGACGCCCGCATGACTGCGCATGCCCACGCCGATGACCGAGACCTTGGCCACGTCGGCGTCGATGCGGATCTCCTCGAACCGGATCTCCTGCTGTGCGGCGCGCATCAGGTCGGCGGCGCGATCGGCGTCGCGCCGGCCGGTGGTGAAGGTCAGGTTGACCGCCCCCTCGGTGCGCGCCTGGGACTGGACGATCATGTCGACATTGACATTGGCCTCGGCCAGCCGGGTGAAGACGTCGGCCGGGGCGTCGGTGCGGTCGGACAGGCCCAGAAGGGTGATCCGGGCCTCGTCGCGGCTCATGGTCACGCCGGACACGATGCGTTTTTCCACGATTTCCTCCTCGTCACAGATCAGGGTTCCGGCATTGACCGGCAGATTTCCGTTCTCGTCGGGTTCGACGAAGCTGGACAGGACGCGAAGCGGCACCCGTTTGGCCATGGCCAGCTCGACCGACCGGGTCTGCAGCACCTTGGCGCCCAGCGAGGCCATCTCCAGCATCTCTTCATAGGAGACGCGGTTCAGCTTTCGGGCCTTGCCCTCGATGCGCGGGTCGGTGGTGTAGACCCCGTCCACATCGGTATAGATGTCGCACGGGCAGTCCAGCGCCGCCGCCACCGCCACCGCCGAGGTGTCGGAGCCGCCCCGGCCCAGGGTGGTGATGCGGCCGCCCCGGGTCACGCCCTGGAAGCCCGGGACCACGGCGATCTCGCCCCGGTCCATCGCGGCGCCCAGAACCTCGCCCGGCACCTCCTCGATACGGGCCCGGCCATGGGCGTCGTCGGTGAGGATGGGAATCTGCCAGCCCATCCAGCTTCGGGCGTTCAGTCCCATGTTGCGCAGGGTCAGGGCCAGCAGGCCCGACGTCACCTGTTCGCCGGAGGCGACCACAACGTCGTATTCATCGTCCGACAGGGGCAATCCGGGCGCGGCCGCCCCGACCCCGTCGGTCCAGGCGACCAGCTCATTGGTCTTGCCCGCCATGGCCGAGACCACGACCGCCACCTGTTTCCCGGTCGCCGCCTCAGCCGCAATGATGCGGGCGGCGCGACGAATCCGTTCGAGGTCGCCCATCGAGGTGCCGCCGAATTTCATCACCAGCCGCGTATTCCCAGGTCGCGCCATCGCGTCAGAACGTCTCCACAAGCCTATCCCGGGCTTCTAGCCATCCATTGCGAGCTTCACAACGAAAGCCTTGCTCCGGGCGGTTCGGCAAAGTAAGTCACGAACCATGACGAACGGACAATCCATCAGTGACCAGATCCGCGCCCTGGCAGCGTCGGGCCGGTCGCGTGCCGAGATCGCCCGCCTTGTGGACCGTTCGTATCAACAGGTCCGACAGGTTCTCGTGGCTGATGAGGCGCGTCGTCGGCGAACGGCCCCGGTTCCTGACCGGGGCGCGGTTCAGTCGCAAATGGATGCCGTGCCGATCGGCGATGTTGGAGGAAACAAGTCAGCCGCGATCCGGCGATACGCCGACCATGGCTTCAGACAGGCTGACATCGCCCGCAAGGTCGGTGTTCGCGACCAGTTCGTTTCAAATGTGCTGCGGGCGCGTCGCGACGGCGGACGAACGTCTCCCGCCGGCGTGGCGGAGACGGGCGCGCGCTTCGATGAGGAGGCGAGCTTGACGCCGGTTCGGTTGGTGGTGGACGCCGAGGGTCGACTGGCCTTGCCGCCGGTTTGGGGCCTTCAGGCCGGCGCTGTGTTCGTGGCGAGAAACTTCGCCGGCGACATTGTGTTGATGGACGCTCGTCGGGCCTCGGAGCAGGCGCGCGTGGGTCGTGAAAGCGAGGCGGACGCGCTGATTGCGGAGCGGCGTCTGGAGGCCATGCGCGAATTCGATGACTAGGCATGTCATCGACGCATCTGCGGCCCTGGTGCACATTCTCGACGAGGCGGGCGGAGATGTGGTCGCGCCCCATCTGGCGAACGGCCTGATGAGCGCCGTAAACCTGTCGGAGGTGATCGCACGGCTGGTCCGCAGGGGTCTTGATCCGATGCGCGCCTACTATCTGGGATGCGAGATCGCGCCGTTTGACGCGGGTCTTGCGGATGCGGCGGGTCGACTTGCGCCCGCCACATCCGCTTTCGGGCTGTCGCTGGGTGATCGCGCTTGTCTGGCCCTGGCCATGCGGGAGACTTTGCCGGTCCTCACGGCGGATCGAATTTGGTCGGAGTTATCCCTTGGAGTTGACGTGATCACGGTCCGCTGACAGGTGGGAGTCATGTCTGTCCGCGAAATCGCCGCCGGCCCCTCGATCGACCCGGCTGACGTGGCCCGTTTCTCGGCCCAGGCGGCCGAGTGGTGGGATGCGAAGGGTCCGTTCGCCCCCTTGCACCGGTTCAATCCGGCACGGCTGACCTTTGTCCGGGACCGGGCGGCGGAGCGGTTCGGGCGGAACACCCGCGAGCGTTCGCCCTTCGCCGGGTTGAGCCTGATCGACATCGGCTGCGGCGGCGGCCTGATCGCCGAACCCATGCGCCGGCTGGGGTTTGAGGTCACCGCCATCGACGCCTCCTCCGAAAACATCGGCACCGCCCGCGCCCATGCCGAACTGTCGGGGCTGGATATCGCCTATCGGGCCGCCACCGTGGAACAGATGGTCGAGGCGATGCAGAACGGGACCGGCGCGGGGCCGTTCGATGTGGTCCTGACCATGGAGGTGATCGAGCACGTCGCCGATCCCGAGGCCTTCGTGCGCGCCTGTTCGCAACTGATCGCGCCCGGCGGGATGATGGTGGTGGCCACCCTCAATCGCACCCTGAAGGGGCTGCTGCTGGGCAAGGTCGCCGCCGAATATGTGCTGCGCTGGGTCCCGGCGGGGACGCATGACTGGCGCCAGTTCCTCAAGCCCGACGAAATCCGCGCCATGCTGGCGGACGAGCCGGTCGAGGTGGAAGGGCCGTTCGGTCTCAGCCTCGATCCCCTGACGGGCGTCTGGTCGGAGGGGGATGCGGACATCAACTATATGATGATCGCCACCCGTGCGGCGGCATAGCTTACCGCGAATTCATCCAGATTTCAGCCTTGTAACGGGACGCACGTCGTTCGGGATGGGATGGGTCGGGCCTCGAAATGGAGAGACCCGAATGAAACGCCTTCTGATCCTGGCTGTCGCTGCGGCCGCCGCCCTGACCGCCTCCGCCTGTGTCACCGTCATCGACGCCGATGGTGACGACGACCTGGCCTGGCACGGCGAGAACGCCCAGCCGTTCGACAGCGCCCGCGATGAGTGCCGCGCCTCGACCGGCAAGGGCCAGCACTCCGACGCCTTCCGCGACTGTATGGCCGGCAAGGGCTGGACGCGGAGCTGAGCTAGAGCGGCCGCGCCATGTAACGGGCGTCCGGGCCATAGCTGAGCAGTTTGGCGCGGATGGCGGGGCTGTCGACGACGTCGAAGCCGAGCCGCCCCCAGAAGGCGGCCGCATCATTGACGGCCACCAGGGCGATCATCGGCCAGCCTTGCGACCGGGCCTCCACCGCCAGTCTCTCGACGATGGGGCGGCTGAAGCCGCCGCCCCGCGCGTCGGGATGCAGGGCCAGGTCGTGGAGGTAGATCCGGTCGGCGTCGGTCGGCAGGGCCTCGATCACGGTGTTCAGGGCCGGGGCGCTCTCGCCCTTCCAGGGATAGGCGAACAGATAGCCCCGAACGCCGCCGTCCGGGTCGGCGAGGCTGAAACTGCCGGACGGACAGAGGCTCAGCCGGTTCTCGAAACAGTTTCGTCCCTCGAAATGATCCGGGAACGACAACCGCGCCACCTCAACGACGCCGTTGAGGTCGGCGGGCGTCATCGCCCGCCAGCTCAGGCGGGGCAGCGGGTGTTCAGGGGCTGACTTCTGAAATGCCATTCGACGCTGCGCGCCTGACCCTCGATCACGCCGTCGATCCGGGCCTTCAGGGCATCGCCGTCGCGCTCATAGCGGATGTGGTGCGGGAAGTCGTTGTCGAGGTTGGAGAAGACGACATGGGCCCCTCCCGCGGCGGTCTGGCCGCTGTCGGACAGGACGAAGACGGTCGGCGGGGCGCCGGAGGGCTGGGCGACATAGGCGAAACCCTGCGGCGTGGCGGTGATCTGCGACGCCTCGAACCCGGCCTGGCCCGAGCGGGACACCGTGAGGTTCCAGCCGACCCTCAGGCCCCCGCGCGCGTCGCTCCAGGCCTCGGCGACCTCGCGGCCGCCGGAGCAGTCCAGCCAGTAGCCCGACATCCACGACAGGTCAGGCGCGGCGGCGGGCGCGGCCATGGGCGCCGTGTGCACAAGAGCGGCGGCGGCGACGGTCAGGATCGGCATGGATGTTCCCCTCTGTTCGGAAACCAGCCCTACGCCGGATGCGGCGGCGCCGGCTTGTAGGTTTCCGACGCGATGGCGCGGGCCAGTTCGACCTGGTCCCGGGCCCATTCGGTGGCCGTGCAGCCGAGGAAGCGGCGGAAATCCCGCGCCATCTGGGGCTGGTCGAAATAGCCGGCCCCCAGTCCCGCCTCCAGCCAGCCCGCATCGGGATCGTCCGGGGCGACGTGGTCGAAGACGCGCCGGAACCGCGCCACCGAACGCAGGGAGCGGGGCGATACCCCGACCCGGTCGAGGAAGCGGCGCTGCAGGGCGCGCTGTTCGGCCGGCGTGCGCGACGTGGAGGGCGCGCCGGCGACGATGGCCTCGACCTCGGCGCGGACGACGGGATCGACCGTCCAGCCGTCGCGCAGTCTCAGGGCGTCCAGTGCATCGGTCATCAGCCGACACTGCGCCTCGGGATCGCCCGGCGCAGGCTTCAGATGACCGATCCGGTCGACGACGTCGAGGCGCTGGTCCGTCGCCCTCGACAGCGTGTCGCCCAGCCAGTCGCGGGCGCCGTCGGGATGGAACCGGACGGCGACCAGTTCCACCGGCCCGAGCGGCCGTATCGCGATGGGCCGGGTCATCTGGCCGGCGAAGATCGCGCGGGGTTGCAGCCGCCATGTCCCGTCCGGCTCCTGTTCCTCATAGGGGGCGCCGATGTCGAGGATCAGTTCGGGGCAGCCGTCCGGTGCGATGCGCTGGATTGTTTCCGACGGTTGGGGCGCCGCATAGGTCCAGACGACCTTGACCCAGGGCTTGAGCGACGACGGCGGCGGAAACTCGGCGTAGCGTTCTTGTGTCGGCAACGGATTTCCCATTCATCCGGCTCCCCGTCATCCTCGGACTTGATCCGAGGATCGGACGTTCCGGGTCTGATGAGAAGTCGTGTCACACGGTGCTTGCCTCACCGCGACTCACGAGCGGAGGACAATCCGATCCTCGGATCAAGTCCGGGGATGACGGCTATGAGGGAAAGCCTCAGTTCGCCTTGGACGGGTCTGGCGGCAGGTCGGGCAGGGGGGCGCAGGGGACGCCGTCCTCTTTCAGCTTTTTCACCTCGGCGGGGGAGGCCTCGCCATAGATCTCGCGTTTCTCGGATCGGCCCTCGTGGATGTCCCGGGCCTCGCGGGCGAAGGCGTCGCCGACATAGTCGAAATTCTGCTCGACATGGGCGCGCACCTCGCGGGCGGCCTGCAGCATCAGGGTCTGCATCTTCTGACGCATGTCTTCGGGGGCGGCGGATTTGCGCGTGCCCGAGACGGCCGGGGCCATGATCTGTTTCTCGACGGACCGCGAGCCGCAGAAGGGGCATTCGACCAGGCCGCGCGCCGCCTGATCGTCATAGTCGGCCGAGGCGCTGAACCAGGCCTCGAATTCATGGGCGACGTCGCAGCGCAGGGCGTACCGGATCATGTCGCGGCCACCGGCTTCGGTGCGGCGAAGGCCCGGTCATGGGTCAGGGCCGGGATGGAGGCGCGGGCGCGGGCCACGGCCTCCAGATCAAGTGTGGCGTGCAGGACGTCGGGCTGGTCGTGATCCAGTTTCGCAATGACCTCGCCCCAGGGATCGACGACCAGCGACCGGCCCCAGGTCTTGCGGCCATCCTCATGAATCCCGCCCTGGGCCGGGGCGAGGACGAAGGCGCCGGTCTCGATAGCGCGGGCGCGCAACAGGGTCTCCCAGTGGGCCTCCCCGGTCGGCACGGTGAAGGCGGCCGGGACCGAGATCATGACCGCCCCCGCCTGGGCCAGGGCCCGGTGCAGATAGGGGAAACGCAGGTCGTAGCAGATGGTCAGGCCCAGCCCGCCCCAGGGGGTTTCGGCCACCACCGCGGCGTCACCGGGCCGGACGGTCGCACTCTCGCGGTAGTGCTCGCCATTGGCCAGGCTGACGTCAAAGACGTGCATCTTGTCATACGACGCGACCACCGCGCCCGTGGCGTCGATCAGCAGGGACCGGTTGGCGGCGCGGGCGTCCCCGGCATGGCCGGAGGCGACGATGGCCGAGCCGATCAGGATCCAGACGCCGAGTTCGGCGGCCAGACGGCGAAGGCCCAGCACCGCCGCGTCCTGATCCTGATCGACAATAACAGCCTCGCGCCGGTCGCGGCGCTGCTCCAGCACGTTCGATCCCTCGGGCGTCAGGATGAACTTCGCCCCTTCCGCCGCCGCCCGGCGCACCAGGGGCTCCAGCCCGGCCAGGGCGGCGCGCGGGTCGGCCGGGGTCCGGGTCTGGATCAGGGCGATCGCCAAGGACGATGCGGAGAGGGCGGCCACGGATCAGGCCGCCAGAAGCGGGTCCAGCCCGCCCTGGCGGTCCAGGGCGTGCATGTCATCGGAGCCGCCGATGTGTTTTCCGTCGATGAAGATCTGGGGGAAGGTGGCCGCGCCGCCGGACTTCTGAACCATCTCGGCCTTCTTCTCCGGATCGTTCGAGGCGACGATCTCGGTATAGTCCGCGCCCTTTTTTTTCAGCAGGCTCATGGCCGCAAAGCAGTAGGGGCAACCGGGTTTGGTGTAGATGACGATGTCGGCCATGGGGTCTCCGGGGGATGGGGTCGAAACAGGGTCTGGCGGGCGCGCGGCCCGACAGGGCCGGTTTCGGTCAGGGTACGAACGTAAGCCCTATCTAGTGAGTTCTCGCGCGGTTCGCACCCTCGCGATGACCGCCAGATCGACAGCGCGGGCGCCCGCCTCGATCAGGGCCCGGGCACAGGCCTCGGCGGTGGCGCCGGTGGTGAGGACATCGTCGATCAGCAGGATCCGGCGGCCCCGGATGGCGCGGCGGCCGCTTTCAGAGACCGCAAAGGCGTGTTTGACGTTCAGCCGGCGTCCCCGCGCGCTTTTGCCGCCCTGGCTGGAGGTCGGCGACACCCGGACCAGGGCGTCGGCCAGATAGTCGAGGCGGGCCTCGCGAGCCAGGGGCCGGGCGATCTCGGCGGCCTGGTTGAAGCGGCGCGACAGCAGGCGCAGCCGGTGCAGCGGCGTCGGGACCACGGCATCGGCCGTCTCGACCAGTTCCGCCGCCGAACGGGCGATCCAGCGGGCGAAAAGGGGGGCGAACTGCTGCTGGTCGCCGTGTTTGAACTTCAGGATCAGGCCGCGCGAATGTTCGTCATAGACACAGGCCGCCCGCGCCCGACCGAAGGCATAGGGTCGGGCGATACAGGCGGCGCAGCGGTCCGGGGCGAATTCGCCCCCGTCGTAGTCGAAGGCCGCGCCGCAGCCGTCACAGACCGGCGCTTCCAGAAAGACGACCCGGCTCCAGGCCCCGGGACTGAGGCCGGCGGCGGCCGTCGCCTCGCGGCTGTCATGGGCCACGGGCGGCAGGATCAGATCCGCCAGTCCGCGCAGCACGGCCCGGGATCCAGGCCAGGGCGGTCTCAGGGCGGCCAGGGCGCGCATCGCGGCTGACGGCCCTTTCCATCGTCCGTCCGACACCCCATCCTGATCCGTCATGACCGCCGCCCCTCCCGATTCCGGCCCGCCCCGCCTGTTCGACCCGGTGCGCCGGGCGGCCCGTCTGCAACGGGCGGCGGGCCGGTTCGCCGGGGCTGACTTCCTCCACGCCCGCGCCGCAGAGGGGGCGGTGAACAGTCTGGAGGCCATTCTGCGGCAGTTTCCGGTCGCGGTCGACCTGTCGGCCTTTCCCGAGCCCTTCGCCCGTCTGCTGGCCGGGAGCGATGCGGCGGCGCGCGTCGGTCCGGTCCGGCGCCTTGTCGAGGGGCGGATCGACCCGGGGCGAAACCTGCTGTCACTGGAAGACCGGTCGTGCGATCTGATCGTCTCGGTCATGACCCTCCACTGGGCCAACGACCTGCCGGGGGCGCTCAGCCAGATCCAGCGGGCGCTCAAACCCGACGGCCTGTTCCTCGGCACCCTTCTCGGGGCGGGAACCCTGAAGGAGCTGCGGGCGGTCCTCACCGAGGCCGAACTGGCCGAGCGCGGCGGCGCCCAGGCCCGGGTCTCGCCCTTCGCCGACGGCTATGACGGGGCGGCCCTGTTGCAGCGGGCCGGATTCGCCCTGCCGGTGTCGGACGTCGACCGGCTGACGGTGCGCTATTCCGACATGTTCGCCCTGGTCCGCGACCTGCGCGCCATGGGGGAAACGGGCGTGCCGGTCGGCCCGATCCGGCCCCTGACGCGGTCCATCGCGGCCCGGGCGGCGACCCTCTATGCGGAACGCCATGGCGAGGCCGACGGCCGGATCCCGGCGACCTTCGAGATCGTCAATCTGGCGGGATGGGCGCCCAGCGAGACCCAGCAGAAGCCGCTGCCAAGGGGTTCAGCCAAGGCCCGGCTGGCCGATGCGCTGGGGGTGAAGGAAGGCCAATAGCGGTCCTCCCCCGGTCGACCGGGGCCGAACCGGACGCGCCTCAGCCCATCCCGGTCCGGATGGCGTCCATGGCGCGGTTGAACAGGCCGCTCGACTGATTGCCAAAGGCGGTCAGGGCCGTGACGATGGCGAGAAAGATGAGCGAAATGATCAGGCCGTATTCGATCGCTGTCGCGCCGGATTCATCGCGGAGGAACCGGGTCGTCCATGCTCGCATCCGGCCCTCCCACCCAGGCGTGTTTCAGATCAGATCGCACAACCAGGCGATCAGCGGCGCGTCGGCGGGCGGCATGGGATAGTCCGAAAGTCGGTTCGGCTTCACCCAGGCCAGGGCTGTGTGTTCGCGGGCGATCACGGTCCCCGACCAGCGTCGGCACAGGTACAATGGCATCAACAGGTGAAAGGATTCGTAAGCGTGCGAGGCAAAGACGAACGGCGCCAGACAGGCGTCCTTCACCTGGATGCCCAGTTCCTCGTCCAGTTCGCGGATCAGGGCCGCCTCCGGCCGCTCGCCGGGCTCGACCTTGCCGCCCGGAAACTCCCACAAACCGGCCAGGGCCTTGCCCTCGGGGCGCCGGGCGATCAGCACCCGGCCGTCGACATCGATCAGGGCGGCGGCGACGACCAGAACGGTCGGCAGCGGGGATTGGGGCATTGCGGGGTCGGTCATGTCGTCCTTGTAGAGGCGCAAGGCGCCGGTGTCGTCGCAACGATTGAACCCCAGGTGTGGCCGGGTCGCGCTTGCGGCCCGGGGCGGCAATACGGCAAGGACCGTGTATCTATTGCGGTTGTCGCCATGCACCCTCTCGTCCTCTTCGAATTCCTGACCCGTCCGGAGGTTCAGGCCTTCGCCACCGGCTTTCCGATCCTGTTGCTGCACGCGGCGACGACTCTCGGCCTGCTGGTCGTGGGCGCCACTGTCTACGCCCTGCTGTCGCCCTGGAAGGAAATCAGCCAGATCCGGCTCGGCAATCCGGCCGCCTCGGTCGCCTTCGGCGGCGTGCTGACGGGCCTCGCCATTCCCCTGGCCGTGTCGCTGTCGATCTCGACCTCCTTCATCGACATTGCGATCTGGGGATCTGTGGCGACGGTGATGCAACTTCTGGCCTTCCGGCTGGCCGATGTCGCCCTGACGGGCCTGCCCCAGAGGGTGCGGGATGGCGAGGTTCCGGCGGCGGTGCTTCTGGTCGCGGCCCGACTGGCGACCGCCCTGATTCTGGCCGCGGCCCTGACCGGTTGAGCCGCCTGTGACGCGTCGCCTTCCGTTCGGGCTCCGTCTGCCGCACCGGGCGCCGGACCGGGCGATCTACGGCTCCGTCCTGGTCGTTCTGCTCCTGGTGTCGCTCCGCCTCGCCGAGAATGCCGACGCCCCGCCGGCGCCGCCTGAACCGGGCGCAGCCGAGCGCGCCCTGCTGGGGCCCGTCACGCCGTTTGATCGCGCGGTCGTGGTCGATGCCCCCGACCGCGCCTTCCAGCCGGTGTCGGGCACGGCCTTCTCCATTGCCGGTGAGGGCCGATGGGTCACGGCGCGCCATGTCGTCGAGGGGTGTCGACGTCCCGCCCTGATGGTCGGCGGAAATCGCGCCGTCGCGGCGGCGAAGCGTCTGGCGCCGCATGCCGATGTCGCCGTCCTGATCACCGAGGGGGCTCCCCGCGCCCTGCCGGTTCGCGAGGCGCCCGGTCTGGAGATCGGCCAGCGGGCCTTCCACCCCGGCTATCCCCAGGGGCGCGCGGGCGAGGTGTCGAGCCGGCTGCTGGGCTATGAACGCCTCAAGGGTCGCGGACGGGGGCGGGAAGACGAACGCGTCCTGGCCTGGGCCGAGGTCGGTCGGACCGAGGGGCTGGAGGGAACCCTTGCGGGACTGTCGGGGGCCCCGGCGGTGGACCGGTTGGGGCGCGTTGTCGGCGTGACCATTGCGGCGGCCCCGAGACGGGGTCGCATATACACCACCGCTCCGGACGGCTTCGCCCGGGCCATCCGCGGCCAGGCCGGGCGGTCCGGGCGCCTCGCCCTGGGCCGGGTGACGGTGGAGAACTACGGCCGGATCGCCGATGACCTGCGCCGGGAACTGACCGTGGCCCAGGTGATCTGCCTGGGGTGAGGCGACCTCAGGCGGGGAAGACCTCCACCCCCACCCGGCCGTCGGGTCTCAGCCACGCCCGCTTCATCCCCTGGCTGTTGAACGGGTCGGCGATGTTTCCGTCCCGGTCCAGGGCGATCAGGCCGCCGTCGCCGCCCAGATCGCCGATCTGGTCGATCACCGCCTGCGCCGCCTCTGTCAGGGCCTGGCCCGCCGCGACCCGCCAGGCCGTCTGGGCCGTGGCGGCGATGCGGATGAAATACTCGCCCTGACCGGTGCCGGACGCCGCAACCCGGTCGTCGGCCCATGTCCCGGAGCCGATCAGGGGGGTGTCGCCGACCCGGCCGGGCATCTTGCCGAACACCCCGGCGGTGGAGGTGGCCGCCGCCAGCCGTCCGCCCGCATCCAGCACGCAGCAGCCGACGGTGCCGTGGCCCAGTGTTCCCGGCGGATGGTTGTCGTCCCCCTGGCCGGCGTGGGTGAACCAGGCCGCCTCGTCGCCGATCGCCTCCAGCCCCTGATCATGGGCGAACAGGGCCGCGCCCTCGCCCGCCAGCATGACGTGCGGCGTGCGCTCCATCACGGCGCGGGCCGCCAGAACCGGGCTGCGGAAGCCCTGCAGCGCCGCGATCGCCCCGGCCCGGCGGGTCGCGCCGTCCATCAGGCTGGCGTCCAGCTCATAGGCCCCGGCGAGATTGGGCGAGGCCCCGCGTCCGGCGACATAGAGTCCGGACTCCTCCAGCAGGACCACGGCCTCGACGGCCACGTCCAGCGCCGCCGCCCCCGCGTCCAGCCGGAGCTTCATGGCCTCGACCACATCACGCATATGGGCGATCTCGGCCTCATAGTCGACGCCGTGTCGGGCGCCGGCGCCGCCGTGGAGGATGAGGGCTGTCATGGCGGTCGTCTCCGGATCGCCTCTTTCAAACGGGCGCCGGGCTGATTAGCGTGAGCGAATGACGCGCGCCACGGGGCGGCGGCCCTTATGTGAGACATCCTATGCGCGCAGTCCTGTCCAGAACCGTCGGCGGCCCGGAAACCCTGGTGGTCGAGGATGTACTGGATCCGACCCCCGGCAAGGGAGAGGTGGTGATCGAGGTCAAGGCCGTGGGGATCAACTTTCCCGACACATTGATCATCGAGGACAAATACCAGTTCAGGCCGGAACGGCCCTTTTCGCCGGGCGGCGAGGTCGCGGGCGTGGTCGAGGCCGTGGGCGAAGGCGTCAAGGGCGTCCTCAAGGGCGACCGGGTCATCGCCGTGCCCGGCTGGGGCGGGCTGGTCGAGCGGCTGGCCGTGCCGGCATCCAGCGTCCTCAAGATTCCCGACGAGATGTCGTTCGAGACCGCCGCCGCCCTGGTGATGACCTATGGCACCTCCTACTACGCCCTGAAGGACAGGGCCCAGCTGAAGCCCAATGAACGGCTTCTGGTCCTGGGCGCTGCGGGCGGCGTCGGCGCCGCCGCTGTGGAACTGGGCAAGGCGATGGGGGCCGATGTGGTGGCCGCCGCCTCCACCCACGAAAAGGTCCAGTTCGCCCTGGACCTCGGCGCCGACAACGGCCTGATCTATCCGGCGGGCCAGATGGACAAGGAGGCCCGCAAGGCCCTGGCCGGAGAGTTCAAACTGGCCTCCGGCCGCGACGGCCCGGACGTGGTCTATGACGCCGTGGGCGGCGACTACTGCGAGCCCGCGCTCAGGGCCATGGACTGGAACGGCCGCTATCTGGTGGTGGGTTTCCCGGCGGGCATCCCCTCCCTGCCGCTCAACCTGACCCTGTTGAAGTCCGTCTCGGTGATCGGGGTCTTCTGGGGCGCCGCCGTGGCGCGCGATCCGGCCGCCCATGCCGCCAATATGGCCGATCTGTTCCGGTTCTGGGCCGAGGGCAGGATCAATCCGCGCATTTCGCGCACCTTCCCGCTGGAGCGCGCCCATGAGGCGATCCAGGCGCTCGGCGACCGCACCGCCATGGGCAAGATCGTGGTGACGGTCGAATCGTGACCCGGAGCCGACCGTGAGGGCGGACGCCGTTCGTCTGTCCGCCGCCCTGGAGGTCGCCGCCCTGCGCGACGCCTTCGCCGTGTCGCAGCGCCTGCACATCCCCGGCGTTCTGGACGCTGACAGCGCCAGGGCGGTGACGGCCGTTCTGGAGGCCGAGACGCGGTGGAAGACCACGGTTGCGGCCGGCGGCGCCTTTTTCGAGATGCCGCTGGACGGCCGACGGGCGGCGGACCCGGCCAAACAAGCCTGGCTGGACGAGGCGGCGGTCGACGGGGCCGGGCCCCTGACCCAGTACATCTTCGATACCCGTCGGCTGGGCCTCGAACACGACGGACCGAAGGACGCCGCCGACGCCGTTCTGGACTTTCTCAACGGCCCCGACTTCATCGCCTTCGCCCGCGCCGTGACCGGCGACGACCGTATCGATCTGGCGGACGCCCAGGCCAGCCGCTATCGCCCCGGCCATGTCCTGACCGCCCACAATGACGTCTCGGCGGGCAAGAACCGGCTCTATGGCTATGTGCTGAATTTCACGCGCGAGTGGCGGGCGGACTGGGGCGGCAACCTCGTCTTCTATGCGCCCGACGGCCATATCGAACAGGGCTGGGTCCCGGCCTTCAATGCGCTGAACCTGTTTGTCGTCCCGACCCGCCACGCGGTGACCCAGGTGGCCAGTTTCGCCCCGCGCGACCGGCTGTCGATCGTCGGCTGGCTCCGGTCGAACACGAAGATCGGCCCCCAGACCCGGGAAGAGGCGCGCGGCGCCTACTGATCCGTCGTCTTCAGCCGTTCCAGCGCCTGTTCGGCCGCATCGCGGTGACGGCGCTTGATATTGGCGCCCAGGGTGGCGATCAGGGCTGCAAACACGGCGGCGTCGTCGGTGAAGCCGATGCCGGCGAACAGGTCGGGAATGGCGTCGACCGGCATGACGAAATAGGCGAGGGCCCCCAGCATCATGCCCTTGGCCGCCGCCGGCGTCTGGGGATCGCGGGCGGCGTACCAGACGCTCAGCGCCTGATCGGCGAAGGGGATGCGGGCGGCAGTGCGCACGATCTTGGGCCAGAAGCCGCGCCGGACCCGGACCTCATTGACCTTCTGGACCGACGGGACCAACGCCCGGGCGGGGTCCAGCACCTCGTCGGGCGTAACAGGTTGTGATCGGGTCGACATCGCCGCTAAACCCCTCGGAACACGCTTCGGTTCAGACAACATAGGGGCTCTGCTCATGAAACTCGACTCCACCATCGCCGCCGTCGTCACCGGCGGCGCCTCGGGCCTCGGCGAAGGCACGGCCCGCGCCATTGCGGCCACGGGCGCCCGGGTCGCCCTGTTCGACATGAACGAGGAGAAGGGCGAGGCCATCGCCAGGGAGATCGGCGGCGTCTTCTGCAAGGTCGACGTCACCAGTGATGAAGAGGTCGCCGCCGCCTTCGCAAAGGCCCGCGCCGCCCACGGTCAGGAGCGGCTGACCGTCAACTGCGCCGGCATCGCCACGGGCCAGAAGACCGTGTCGCGCAAGAAGGACACCGGCGAGATCCGCGCCCATGACATGGCCTCGTTCGAGCGGACGGTCCGCATCAACCTGTTCGGCACCTTCCGCGTGCTCAGCCAGTCGGCGCTCGGCATGGTCACGCTGGAGCCCATGGAGGACGGCGAGCGGGGTCTGGTCGTCAATACCGCCTCGGTGGCCGCCCAGGACGGCCAGATCGGCCAGGCGGCCTATTCGGCGTCCAAGGGCGGGGTCTATGCCATGACCCTGCCGATCGCGCGCGATCTGGCCCAGGAGGGCATCCGGGTGAACACCATCCTGCCCGGCATCATGTGGACGCCGATGATGGCCGGCATGGACCAGAAGGTTCAGGACAGCCTCGCCGCCGCCATCCCCTTCCCCAACCGTCTCGGGCGGCCGGCGGACTATGCCTCCCTGGTGCTGGAGCTGGCCCGCAACGTCTATATCAACGGCGAGTGCATCCGGCTGGACGGGGCGATCCGGCTGGCGCCGCGCTGATCGCCAGAGGCGATCAGCTTCACTTGGGCGCTATGTTCGCGACGCGGTCGCTCACGACTTGAGCGCGCCGCGAGCGAAATGCCGTAAATTGTGTTTTTGGGGCTTGCGAGAGATCGAGACCGTCCGCTATACGCCCGCCTCCGACTGAAGTGCGGGCGTAGCTCAGTGGTAGAGCACAACCTTGCCAAGGTTGGGGTCGAGAGTTCGAATCTCTTCGCCCGCTCCAGTCGATTGAAGAGACCCGGTCGCAAGATCGGGTCTTTTTCAATTTCGCCAACGGGGTCGCGGTCGCGCCGGGCGGCGTGAGTTTGCCAAGGTTGGGGTCGAGAGTTCGAATCTCTTCGCCCGCTCCAGTCGATTGAAGAGACCCGGTCGCAAGATCGGGTCTTTTTCAATTTCGCCAACGGGGTCGCGGTCGCGCCGGGCGGCGTGAGTTTGCCAAGGTTGGGGTCGAGAGTTCGAATCTCTTCGCCCGCTCCAGTCGATTGAAGAGACCCGGTCGCAAGATCGGGTCTTTTTCAATTTCGCCAACGGGGTCACGCTCGCGCCGGGCGGCGCAAGGCGGGTTTTCATTCCTGACAGCCGTTGCCGTGAGGGCGCAAATCGATCACCGTTCGTCCACGCCGGGCCGGAGGGAACCGGGGGCGGGTGAGCGCGCGAATGCATGAGCCGGTAGTCATCATCAGATCCTCCGTCAGGCCGGTGGAGACCCAGCGGCTGGACGCCTTCGTCGACGCCTCCTTTGCCTTTGCCGTAACCCTGCTGATCATCGCAGGGGCGGAGCCGCTGAATGACTTCAGCGACCTGTTGCGGGCCCTGGGCCGGATTCCCGCCTTCGCCGCCGGTTTTGGCCTGGTCGTCATGTTCTGGCTGGCGCATCGCAACTACGGCCGGCTGGCGCCGATCCGCGACAGCTGGTCGGCGGCGCTCAGCCTCATGATCGTCTTCATGATCCTGATCTACGTGTTCCCCCTTCGCCTGCTGACGGAAACGGGGGCGGCCTACCTCTCGGGCGGTCGTCTGCCGGGCCGGGGCCTGATCGACACCCTGGCGCAGCTCCGTGACATGTACACCATCTATGGCGTCGGCTTTGCGGTGCTGTGCTGGCTCTATTTCCTGCTCTACGGCCACGCCCTGAAGCGCGGACCCGTGGCCGGGCTCGAGGAGGATGATCGGGACGAGGCCGCCGAGGCCCGCGCGGTCTGGGGATTCATCACCGTGGCCGGACTGTTCTCGGCCGTCCTGGCCTGGACCCTGCCCTTGCCCGCGGTGCCCTGGGCGCCGGGCTTCGCCTACTGGCTGATCCCCCTGGGGGTCTATTTCGTCAACCTGGTCCAGAGACGCCGCACCGGACGGGGTCTGGTCAAGCCGCCCCGGCGGCGCCCTCCGGATCCTGCGCCGGAGAAACCGGTCTGACGGCGCCTACAGGCCCAGGGCCGTGCGGATGGCGCGCCAGTCGACATATTTGAAGTTCTGGGTGCCCACGTCATTGACGTCGTCCTGGATGACCACGACCCCTTCGGGGAACCGGTCCGAGACGAAGCCGCCCAGGGCGTCCAGACCGTCGGTGCCGGTGATGCGGTCGACCCCGTTCCCCTCCACCACCACGAACCGTCCGGCATAGGCGGGCGCCGCGCCGTCGATGCGCCAGACGGGGAAGGTCGAATCGCCCTGGCTGGAGGCGATCAGATATCGGGCGGCGCCGTCCTTCAGGATCGTCAGGCCCTCGGCGTCGGCGACCAGCCGGTCCGGGGCGATCGGCTGGATCAGGGTCCGGGTCGCGCCCGAGGCCGGGTCCAGCCCGTAGCGCCAGATCCCGACATTCTCCTCGGCGATATAGAGGGCGTCGGTTTCCGCATCGGCGGCGCAGCCCTCGGAGATGGTGCCGATGTCGAAACGGCGCAGTTCCCGGGCAACCGGCTTTCCGTCGACGCCGACGGTGAGGGCGAACTGCCGCGCCTCGCCTTCATGGCCGACCAGGATGGCGTCCACCCCGCCGCCGCGCCGGGCGAAGCAGAAGCCATAGGGCTCCACCACGTCGGTGCCGATGGCGCCCCAGGGCGTGACGCCGTTCGCGGCGTCCGTCGCGGCCGGGTCGTACAGATAGAGGGAGACCCCGGTCTTGCCCGGCGTGCGGTCGCTGGCCCCGAACACCACCATCGGCCGACCGCCGATGTTGAGGCCCTCGGTCACGTCCACATTGTTCAGCAGGCCCTCGGGCAGGAACTGCAGGATCGCCCCGTCGAGCCCGTAGATATACAGCCCCGCCTTCTTGTCCGTCCCGGCCACGAAGCCGCGGGTCGAGACGCCCTTGATCATCACGGGCGCCGGCGAGGCCCAGACGGCCGGATCATCGGCGGCGTCCTGTCCGGCGGTCCCGACCGAGGGGGTTTCCAGAACGGCCTGGACCGGCAGGCCCTGACCGACAAGGCCCTCGCCCTCGCCCTGGTAGTCGACCTCCCGGGTGGCGCAGGCGGCGAGCGCCAGCATGGAGGCGGCGGCGAGCAGGGTGCGAAGGCGGGCCATGACGGTCTCCTTGATGACGGTGATCCGCGCCGCCAGACCACAGGGCGGACCCGGGGGTCAATGGCGTCTCCGCGACGGTCAGGCGTCAGTCGTATGGCTATCATTCCGTTGCAGGACGATTTGTCACGGTGCGGAGCCGAAATCGAAAAATCTGCGTCGTGGAACCGTCGTGGTCGCGTTGCCGCGTCGGGATAAGCGGCGCCGTAACGGCCGAGGCGAAATGTCGCCGGGCCGCATGGGGATCATGCAATGAAACTGGCTCTTCTTCTGGGCGCCGCCATCGCGCCGCTCGCTTTCGCCGGGGCCGCCGTGGCCGCCCCCGCCGCGGCCGCCAATCCGGCCATCGCCAACCCGGCCAACGCCGGTGAAACCCTTTATGGCCGCATCGCCGACGCCTCGGGCTCGGGCCTGCCGGGCGCCGAGGTCGTGGTACGCGAAACAGGTCGCCGCGTCGTCACCAACGCCAGCGGCGAGTTCGCTGTGTCTGGCCTGTCAGCCGGCCGCGTGACGCTGGATGTTCGCTACCTGGGCCTGCCCAGCCTGTCCCAGACCGTCACGGTGGCCGCCGGAACCTCCACCAGCGTCGATATCGTGATGACCCCCTCTGCCGCCTCCGCCGATGCGACGGAAGTCGCCGAGGTGGTCGTGGTCGGCGCCATTTCCGACGGTCAGGCCCGCGCCCTGAACCAGCAGAAGAACGCCGACGGCGTCCTGAACGTCCTGTCGGCTGACGCCATCGGCCGCTATCCGGACCCGAACGTCGCCGAATCGCTGCAGCGCGTTGCCGGCATCGCCATCCAGCGCGACCAGGGCGAAGGCCGCTACATCAACGTGCGCGGCGCTCCGGCGGCCTTCACCGCCGTGTCCGTCGACGGGGTCAAGGTTCCCTCCGTCGATTCCAGCACCCGTGCGGTCGATCTGGACACCCTGCCCAGCGACATTGTCGCCAACATCGAAATCTCCAAGTCCCTGCGTCCCAGCCAGGACGCCGACTCCATCGCCGGCGCCGTCGACATCAAGACTCGGTCGCCCTTTGACCGTCGCCGGCTCTCCCTGAACGGCTACGGCGGCGGCAGCTACAACGACTACGGCGGCCGCGATGTGCGCGGCGGCGTCACGGTGTCGAACGTCTTCGGTGCGGACCAGACCTTCGGCGCGATCCTGTCGCTGAGCTACTCGGAGACCAACCGCAAGCCCGAGAACGTCGAGAACGCCTGGGTCGATGACGGCGGCGTCTATGTCATCGAAGAGACCCTGTTCAAGGACTACGACACCCAGCGCACCCGGCAGGCGATCACCGGCGGCCTGGAGTGGCGGCCCAGCGACGCAACCCGCGTCTGGCTGCGCGGCTCCTTCGCCGACTTCGAGGATGACGAGTACCGCAACACCCTGACCATCAACTATGCCGACGGCTCCCTGGCCGCCGGAGCGACCAGCACCCGGGCCACCTACACCGGCGCCCGCCTCTACAAGGCGTTGCGTCACCGCACCCAGCACAACCAGATCACCACGGTGAATCTGGGCGGGGAGCACGACTTCTCGAACGGCGCCGTCTGGGACGCAAGCCTGTCCTGGGCCTCCAGCGAGCAGACCTATCCTCACCGCGACGAACTGGTCTTCCGCTCCGGTGGCCAGACCGTCAGCTACGATGCGACCGACCACTATTCACCGACCTATTCGATCTTCGCCTCCGGCGTCCATCTGAACCCGGCGATCTATTCCTTCCGTGAAAACAGCTTCCGTTCGGAAACCACCGATCAGGAAGAATATGCGCTGAAGACCAACCTCGAGCTGCCGGTCACATTTGGCGGCCGTGACGTCGAGCTGAAGTTCGGGGCCAAGTTCTCCAGCCGCGACGTCGAGGCCGATGAGGAGCGCTTCCGCGACCGCCGCGCCACTTCGGCGTCCGGCGCCCTGGCCTCCCTGCTGTCGACCAGTGAATCGCGCAACTATGACTATGCGCTCGGCTTCAAGCTGAACAACGACCTGGTGACCGAGTATCTGCAGCGCATTTCGGCCGTATCGCGCTCGACCACAACGCGCCGCATGCCTGACTCCATCGTGGCCGACTATCAGGCAACGGAAGACATCCTCGCCGGCTACGGCCAGGCCCGGTTTGACATGGGCGCCACCAACGTTCTGCTTGGCCTGCGGGTCGAGCAGACCAACTTCGAGGGTTCCGCTCTCAAGGTGGACGAGGACACCTTGGTCGCCACGCCGCAGAACGTCGAGCGGGACTATACGGACTTCTTCCCGAACCTGACGATCCGCCACAACTTCAGCGATGACCTGATCGGCCGCGTCGCCCTCACCCGCGCCATTTCACGGCCGGAATACACCGATGTCGTGCCCCGCTCGGTCGAGACGACCGACGCCGGGCGGGTCGAGGCTGAAATCGGCAATCCTGACCTGAACCCCACCCTCTCCAACAACTTCGATGCGGGGGTCGAGTATTATTTCCGTCCCCTGGGGATCGTGTCGTTCAATGCCTTCTACAAGGACCTGTCCGACTACCGTTACACACTGACGTACGCCGGGACGTTCAACAGCCTGCCCGCGACCCTGACCAGCACCCAGAACGCACCGGACGGCTATATCGCCGGCTTCGAGGTCAACTGGCAGCAGAAGTTCGCCTTCCTCCCGGGCTGGCTGTCGGGCTTCGGCGTGTTCGCCAACTACACGGCGACCGACGCAGAAATCGAACTGGGCCGCAGCTTCAACGGTCGTGACACCTACGCACTGCCCGGCCAGTCGGACTCGAACTACAATCTGGCGCTCTTCTATGAAGCGGCCGGTTTCAGTGCGCGCCTGAGCTACACCAAGCGCAGCGACTATCTGGAAGAAATCGCCGCTGATGACGCGGGCCTGGATCTCTATGTCGAGGGCCGCGAGCAGCTGGATATGACGGCCAGCTACGACTTCGGCAACGGGGTCGAACTGTTCGGCGAGGCCAAGAATCTGACCGACTCGGCCGGCGTCCGCTACTACGGCGTCCGTGAACGGACCTATGAGTACGAGAAGTTCGGCTACAACGTCTTCGTCGGTGTTCGCTTCAAGCTCTGATCCAACGCGATCACGCCTGAAAACAGGGGGTCGGGCCGCAGGGCCCGGCCCCTTTTTCATGGCCTGTTCACGGTCGGGGCCGATAACCCCCATTTCCGGCCCGGTGGTTGCAGGGCGGGACGGCCCGGGTCTGTCCGGGCGCCGTTTTGGGAATGGGTCATGCTGCTGGAAGGGGAGGTCAACTGGACGCTGATCTTCGCCGTCCTGGCGGTGATCGGCTTCGGCGCGGCCCTGATCGCCTCACTGGCGGCCGTGCGAAACGGCCGCAATGGACAACGGGCCTCCTCCCGCCTCGACCGGGTGGAGCAGACCGCCGCCACAAGCGACAAACGGCTGTTCGAGGTGCTGAACGCCATCCCCGTGGCCCTGGTCCAGACCGATACACAGGGGAAGTTCGTCTTCGCCAACCGCGCCGCCCACCAGCTTCTGGGCCGACGGGACGTGGAGCTTCTGGGTCTGCGGTTCCATGCCGCCACCTGGGGCATCACCTTCCCTGACGGCCGGCCGATTCCCCCCGACATGCTGCCCAGCGCCCGCGCCCTGCGGGGGCAGACCGTCAAGGGGTTCCAGCACCTGCTGGCCAATCCGTCGACGCGGCGGCGCATGCTGGTTTCGGTCACCGCCATGCCGATCGTCGACGACCAGGGCCATATCACCGGCTCGACCGCCGCCGTCGTCGAGACCGAGGGCCTGACCACCCCTGACCCGGCCGCCGACAACGTCCTGCTCTTCGTCGCCCCGCCCGAGGATCCGATCACCCGCCGGGTGTTTGACGCGACACCGGCGCCCGTGCTGGTGGTTTCGGTCCATGGCCTGGTGCGCGAGGCCAACCGGGCAGCCGTGGCGCGGGCGTCCGGGCCCGTAGTGGACGCCGACTTCGCTGACCGGTTCGTAAACGAGGCGGGGCGGATCGCGGCGCGTCAGACCCTGCGTGCGGCCCTGTCGGCCCCGGCCGGGACCGCCGCCCCGCTGCTGACCGTTGGCGAGGACGGACAGACCACCCTCTGGCGCATCCTGCCGCTTCTGGATGCGCGGGGTCGGGTCGATGCCCTGGTGCTGAACGGCGAGCCGGTCACGCCCGACCCTGAACCGGCGCCCGAACCGGCGCCCGAGCCGGACTCCGGCCCGGTGCAAGACGGTTCGGCCGAGATCGAGACGTCGCCCGCGGCCGGGTCGGAGCCGGCCGCCGAGGCCCTGGCTGCGCCTGCGACCCCCATCCCCGTCCCGGATGAAGAGGGGCGCCGGTTCGAGGAGATCGGGCGGCTCACCGGGGGTCTGGCCCAGGATTTCAGCGGCCTTCTGGCCGTTATGACCAGCGCGCTGGAAATGGTGTCCGATCAGGCGGCGGACCCGGACAAGGTTCGCCGGCTGGCCGGGGCTGCGCTCGGCGCGGGCCGGCGCGGCGAGGCCCTGACGCGGCGTATGGCCGCCCTGACGGCGGGAGAGTCGCCCCTGCCGGAGCAGGCGCTGGACGCGGCGGTTCTTTTGCGCGCTCTGGAGGGCCGGCTGCGCGCCGTCGCCGGCGCTGCAGATCTGATGCTGGTCGCGTCGGCCGAGGCGGCGCCCGTTCATCTCGATCCGGCGGGCTTCGAGGCCGCCGTTACGGCCCTGGTCGCCAATGCGGCGGAGGCGGGCGCCGGCTCGATCGCGGTGCGGCTGCAGCCCGGCGGCGGGGGGGTGATCCTGAGCGTCCGGGACGACGGCGCCGGCATGGATGGCGATACCGCCCGCCGCGCGGCCGAGCCCTTCTTCACCACCCGCACCGGGTCGGCGGGACTGGGTCTCTCCCAGGCGGCGGCCTTCGCCCGCCGCTCGGGCGGCAGTCTGACCCTGGACAGCGCGCCGGGACAGGGGACCGAGGTCGTGCTGAGCCTGCCCGGCCAGGCGGCCTGATCCCGGCAGACCGGCCCGGCGGACGGGCCCGGCGTCTTTATCTCAGGCCCTTCCGGCGGGTTTCTGAAGACCGGCGGTTGACCCCGGACGGTCAGGGACTAGTTATCGGCCGCGCGCTGACCTGACCGCGCGCACGCCCCATCGCCCGAGGACACCATGGCCGAAGCCGCCGCCCCCTACGACGTCATCATCATCGGCGGAGGCCCGGGTGGCTACAACGCCGCGATCCGGGCCGGACAGCTGGGGCTGAAGGCCGCCTGCATCGAGATGCGCGACACCTTGGGCGGCACCTGTCTGAACGTCGGCTGCATGCCGTCCAAGGCCCTGCTGCACGCCTCGGAGCTGTTCGAGGCCGCCGTGAAGGAGTTCCCGACCCTCGGCATCCAGGTGGGGACGCCCAAGGTCGATCTGAAACAGATGATGGGCCAGAAGGCCGACAGCGTCACCGCCCTGACCAAGGGCATCGAATTCCTGTTCAAGAAGAACAAGGTCGAATGGATCAAGGGCCGGGGCCGCATCGCCGGAACCGGCAAGGTCGAGGTCGAGGCCGCCGACGGCTCGAAGACCGTTCTGGACGCGAAGAACATCATCATCGCCACCGGCTCCGAACCGACCCCCCTGCCGGGCGTCGATTTCGTGGAGAACAAGGTGGTCGATTCCACCGGCGCCCTGTCCCTGCCGGCCATCCCGAAGAAGATGGTGGTCATCGGCGCCGGCGTCATCGGTCTGGAGCTGGGCTCGGTCTGGCGCCGTCTGGGCGCCGAGGTGACGGTGGTCGAATTCCTCGACAGCATCGGCGCGGGCATGGACGCCGAGGTCGCCACGGCCTTCCAGCGCGGCCTGACGAAACAGGGCATGACCTTCCGCATGGGCACGAAGGTCACGGCGGCGAAGGCCGGCAAGGACGGGGTCGAGCTGACGCTGGAGCCGGCGAAGGGCGGGGCCGCCGAAAGCCTGAAGGCCGATGTGGTGCTGGTCGCCATCGGCCGCCGTCCCTACACCGCCGGACTGGGTCTGGAGACGGTCGGGATCGAGCTCGACAAGCGCGGCTTCATCGCCAACGACCACTTCAGGACCGGCAAGGACGGGATATGGGTCATCGGCGACGTGACCTGGGGCCCGATGCTGGCCCACAAGGCCGAGGAGGATGCGGTCGCGGCGGTCGAGTTCATCGCCGGCAAGGCGGGCCACGTCGACTACAACCTGGTCCCCAGCGTCATCTACACCAGTCCGGAAGTGGCCTGGGTCGGCAAGACCGAGGAACAGCTCAAGGCCGAGGGCGTCGCCTACAAGAAGGGCAAATTCCCCTTCACCGCCAACAGCCGGGCCAAGATCAACCATGAGACCGAGGGCTTCGCCAAGGTTCTGGCCGACGCGACGACCGACCGGGTTCTGGGCGTCCACATCTATGGGCCGCAGGCTGGCGAGATGATCGGCGAGGCCGCCCTGACCATGGCCTTCGGCGGGGCGTCCGAGGACATCGCCCGCACCAGCCATCCGCACCCGACCCGTTCGGAAGCCGTCAAACAGGCGGCCATGGGCGTCGAGGGCTGGACGATGCAGGCCTGAGTCATCCGCGCGGGTGGGCCGCCGCATAGGCCTCCATCAGGCGGACTGAATCCACGGCCGTGTATTTCTGGGTTGTGGACAGGCTGGCGTGGCCCAGAAGTTCCTGGATCGAGCGCAGGTCGGCCCCGGCCCCCAGCAGATGGGTCGCGAAACTGTGCCTCAGGGCGTGGGGCGTGGCCGAGGCGGGCAGGCCCAGCCGGCCGCGCAGCCGCTGCACCGTGGCCTGGACGTGCCGGGGGCTGAGGCCCCCGCCGCGCTTCGCCCTGAACAGGGGATCGGCGGGCGTCGTGACGAAGGGCTGGAGCGCCGTATACGCGTCTACCGCCTCCCGGACGGCGGGCAGGACAGGCGCCATCCGGGTCTTGCCGCCCTTGCCGGTGATCCGGAGCGTTGCCGGCAGGGGGGCGTCGGCCCGGGTCAGGGACAGGGCTTCGGAGATCCGCAGGCCGCAGCCATACAGCAGGGTCAGCACCGCCCGGTCCCGGGCCGCCTCCCAGGGCTCCAGATCGGCGTCCGTCGCCGGCTCGGCCATCAGGCCGCGCGCCTGATCGGCCGTGACCGGACGCGGCAGGGACGGCTTGACCTTCGGCCCGCGCACCATCGCCAGTTGCGGTGTGGCCACGCCGCAACGCCGGTCGAGAAATCCATGGAAGGTGCGGATCGCCGACAGGGTCTGGCTCAACGACCGGGCGTTCAGCGGACGCTCGCCGGACCGCCGGTCGGACAGATGGGCGCGAACCTCGGCGGCGGAGACCGAGCCCAGGTCGGCGGTCGTCAGGGTCTCGCCGCGATGGCGTTCGAGAAAGTCGAGATACAGGCGGACGATATGTCCATAGGCCTCCAGCGTGCGCGGCGACAGGCGACGCTCGTCCGACAGATGGATCAGCCAGGCGCCGAGGGCCTCGCGGACGGGCCGGGCGGTCAGTTCAGGATCGGCCATCGTTCCGCCGTGCGTTCCACGACCCGGGCGATGAAGGCGACCAGTTCACATCCCATGACGGTGGTGAAGCCCTGGGGTTCCGGCGACCCGAAGGCGCAGAGGGCCGGTCGGGCCCGCTCGTCCCCGGCGAACATCGGGGCCATGCGGATCAGGGCCACGGACCTGATCTGACCAGCGGCGGCCCCGAACAGGTCCAGCCCCTGTATGGGGGGGCCCAGCCAGTGCAGCCCGTCCGGACCCAGGACGGCGTCGACGTCATCGGGCTCCAGCGCGCGCCAGCCGAATGGCACTCCTCCGGGCTTCTCCAGGGCCACGGCCGCGCCGGCCAGGCCGAACCGGGCGGCGACGGCCGCGTCAAGACGACGGGCGAGGTCGGACTGGTTGCGCGATTCGAGAATGTCGAGCGCCACGACATGGGTCTGGGTCTGGGCCGCGAAATTGGCCCGGGCCACCGCCTCGATCCGCTTTCTCGCCCCGGATTCGCGTTCGACCACGGCCTCCAGCCGGGCCAGGGCGGTCGCGCCGAACTCCACCACGTTCCGCCCGTGCGGACGCAGGCCGATCTCCTCCAGCAGGGAGCGATCGTCCAGCAGCCGCTGCGGGTGACCCTGCAGCCAGGCGCGGATCTCCGGCCAGGTCCGCTCGGGCGGTTCCTGGCCGGCGGCGTCCTCGATATCGGCGAACAGGTCGCGGGGTCCGCTCACGCTCGACGTCTCCTCCGCGAGCGCCGGCGCCGCCGGGTCGCAAACTCTACAGGATCGACTGGCCGGTCTTGCCCCAGTCGGCGAGGAATTGATCAAGACCCTTGTCGGTTAACGGATGCTTGACCAGGGCCTTGAATGTGTCGGCCGGCAGGGTGGCGGCGTCCGATCCCGCCACAGCCGCCGCCGAGACGTGGGCCGGGTTGCGCAGGGAGGCGGCCAGAATCTGGGTCTCGAAACCGTGCACGTCATAGAGGACGCGGATTTCTTCCAGCAGGGCGATGCCGTCGGCGCCGTGATCCTCCAGCCGACCCACGAAGGGCGAGATGAAGGTCGCGCCGGCCTTGGCCGCCAGCAGGGCCTGGGCCGCCGAGAAACACAGGGTGACGTTGGTCTTGATTCCCTTGTCCGAGAAGGTCCGCGCGGCGCGCAGCCCGTCCCAGGTCAGGGGCAGTTTCACCACCACATTCGGGGCGATGGCGGCCAGTTTGTCGCCCTCCCTGACCATGGTCTCATAGTCGGTCGCCACGGCCTCTGCCGAGATCGGGCCCTCGACCAGGGCGCAGATTTCAGCGATGACCTCGGCGATGTTGCGACCGGACCTGGCGATCAGGGTCGGATTGGTGGTGACGCCGTCCACCATTCCGGTGGGCAGCATCTCCTTGATGACGGAGACGTCGGCGGTGTCGAGAAAGAGTTTCATGCCTCGTCTTCTAGCGGAGAGCCCCTGCGGGTGAAAGTCGCGTCTGTCCTCATTCCCCTGCCCGTGCCGGAGGCCTTCGACTACGAGGTCCCCGAGGGGCTCGGGCTTGCGCGCGGCGATCAGGTCGCCGTGCCGCTGGGGCCCCGGCTGATGCGCGGAATCGTGTCCGGGGTGCGCGAGACCACGGGCTCGAACCGGCGACTGAAGGCGGTGGACAGCCGGCTGGACGATCCGGCCCTGCCCGGGCGGACGGTGGACTTCGTCGAATGGGCGGCGCGCTGGACGCTGAGCGCCCCCGGCGAGATGGCCGCTGCGGCGCTGAAGGGATTGCGCGCGCCGCGTCCACGGCCCGAACGGCGTGTCCGAAGGGTCGGCGACCGACGGCCCGCCCGGCCGACCGCCGCCCGCACGGCGGTGCTGGAGGCGGTTGCCGATCGAGCCATGCCGGGCCCGGATCTGGCCCGGGCGGCGGGGGTGTCGTCGGGCGTGGTCAAGGGGCTGGTTGAGGAAGGCGTGCTTGAGATCATCGAGATCGAGGCCGTCGCCGCCTTCGATCCCCCCCGGCCCGACCATGCGCCGGCGGCCCTGAATCCCGACCAGGCGGCGGCGGCCGACGCCCTCTCGGCGGCGGTGGAGGGCGGCGGCTTCAGCCCCTTCCTGCTGGACGGCGTCACCGGCTCGGGCAAGACCGAGGCCTATCTGGAGGCCGCAGCGCGGGCGCTGGGGGCCGACCCGGCCGCGCAGATCCTGATCCTGCTGCCCGAGATCGCCCTGACCCAGGCCCTGATCGCCCGGATCACCGACCGGTTCGGCGCAGCCCCGGCCGAATGGCATTCGGGCGTCGCCCCGCCCCGCCGGCGCCAGGTCTGGGAGGCGGTGCGCGCCGGGCGCTGCAATATCGTGGTCGGCGCCCGATCCGCCCTGTTCCTGCCCTTCGTCAACCTGCGGCTGCTGGTGGTGGACGAGGAGCATGACGGCTCGTTCAAACAGGACGAGGGTCTGGTCTATCACGGCCGCGACCTGGCCGTGGCGCGGGCGCGGATCGAGGGGGCGACGGTGGTCCTGGCCTCGGCCACGCCGTCGCTGGAGACCCTGTCGAACGCGCGTGCGGGACGCTACGGCTGGCTGAGGCTGGGGGTGCGGCACGGCGCGGCGGTCCTGCCCGACATCCGCCTGGTCGACCTGCGCGAAAACCCGCCCGATCCCCAGACCTGGCTGTCGGCGCCGCTGCGCACCGCAATCGCCGAGACCCTCGTGGCCGGTGAACAGACCCTGCTGTTCCTCAACCGGCGCGGCTATGCCCCCGTTGTCCTGTGCCGGGCCTGCGGCCACCGGATGACGGCGCCCGACACCGACAGCTGGCTGGTCGAGCATCGCTACACCGGCCGGCTGGTCTGTCACCTGACCGGCTTTTCCATGCCCCGGCCGAAACACTGCCCGGCCTGCGGCGCCGAGGACAGTCTGGTCGCCGTCGGTCCCGGCGTCGAACGGGTGGAGGAGGAGGTGCGCGGCCTTTTCCCCGAGGCGCGGGTGGCGGTCTTTTCTTCCGACACCACGCCCGATGCGAAGTCGGCCCGCGCCCTGATCCAGTCCATGGTCGAGGGCGGGATCGACATTCTGGTCGCCACCCAGGCGGCGGCCAAGGGCCACAACTTCCCCAACCTGACCCTCGTCGGGGTGGTGGACGCCGACCTCGGTCTCAGGGGCGGCGACCTGCGGGCCGCCGAACGCACCTATCAGCTGCTGGCCCAGGCCACCGGCCGCGCGGGAAGGGCCGACCGTCCGGGCCGGGCCCTGCTCCAGACCTGGACGCCCGAGCATCCGGTGCTTCAGGCCCTGGCCGCCGGCGATCGCGACGCCTTCATCGAGGCCGAGATGGCCGAGCGGGAGATGGCCGCCCTGCCGCCGTTCGGGCGGCTGGCGGCGATCATCCTGTCCAGCGAGAACGCCATGGCGGTCGAGGCGGTCGCCCGCGATCTGGCGGAGAGCATTCCCAATGCCGAACGTCTGGAGGTCTATGGCCCCGCCGACGCGCCCCTGGCCCTGATCCGCGGGCGCCGGCGCAAGCGGCTGCTGGTCCGGGCCGACCGCGATGTCGACCTGCAGGGCTTCCTGCGCGCCTGGCTGATGCGGGTGAAGGTCCCGGGATCCGTGCGGCTGACCGTGGACGTGGATCCCTATTCTTTCCTCTGACCGCAAGAGGAGAATGGAGGCCTGGCCTCCGAGTCGAACGGAGGGTTTTCGGGCTTGCATGCCCGCCGCGTAGCCGCTCCGCCACCAGGCCGTGATGGGCTCACACTGCCACAGGCCTGGCCGCAGCCTGTGTCCCGCGCGTTTCCAAGCGTAACACCGTGTAACGGAAGCCGGGCGCGACTGTCTCTCGTTCAGGAGGCCGCGTCTCCCGGCAGGCGGCCGGCCGTCGTCATCAGTGCGGGCGCATTGAGGGCCCGTCGTCGGCCCGGTATCGCGGCCCCTGGATCCGGTGCGGGCGACCCCCTCTCCATCGCGGCGGCGGATCCGCCGTCCTCGTTCGCCGGCGCGCCCGGCGACCCCGGCGGATATCGCTACCTGGCCACCACCTTGATCTCAAACAGCTTCGGCCAGTTCTTGCCGGTGACGAACAGCCGCCTGTGGTCCGCGTCCCAGGCGATCCCGTTGAGAACGTCATCGTTCGGATCGCGCACCTCCGGGGCCGGCAGCAGGCCGGTCAGGTCGATGACGCCGGTCACATGGCCCGTCGCCGGGTCGATGCGGACGATGAAGTCGGTCTGCCAGATATTGGCCCAGACCTCGCCGTCGATGAATTCCAGCTCGTTCAACCGGCCCAGCGGCCGGCCGTTGATCGTGACCGGGACCGAAGCCGTTTCCGCCAGGGTCGCAGGATCGAGGAACCGCAGGCGCGGCTCGCCATCCGACAGGATCAGCCGCGTCCCGTCATGGGTCAGGCCCCATCCCTGACCGGCCAGAGGGTATTCGCCGAGAAGCGTCAGATCGGCGGCGTTCCAGACGAAGATCTTGCCGTCCGTCCAGGTCAGGCTGAAGGCCCGCTCGCCCATGACCGTCAGGCCTTCGCCGAACAGGGCGGGGTCGAGATCGCGACGGGTCAGAATTTCGCCATCCGTCAGCCGCACCCGCCGCACGCTGGAGGGATGGCGGCCCGTACTCTCTGTCAGCACGCCGTCGGCAATCACCAGCCCCTGGGTGAAGGCGCCGGGATCGTGGGGAAAGGTCGCCACCACCTCATAGCCGAAGCGGGAAACCGGCGCCGGCGCTGTTGCGGGCGCCGGTGTCTGGGCCGCGACCGGGGCCGCCTGGAGCAGAACCGACCCGACGAACGCCCCGATCCAGCTGGAGCGGCGGTTCGATCGGGTCATGGCGCTAAACTCCGGGTTCGGCCTTCTCGCGATCATTCAGGGCGTCCAGATGCGCCTTTTCGGCGGCGGCCTTCCGCGCGGATGCGCCGCGCGACAGCATGTTAAGCCCTTCGACAAGCGCGGAGAAGGCCATGGCGGCATAGATATAGCCCTTGGGCACATGGACGCCAAAGCCATCGGCGATCAGGACCGCGCCGATCATCAGCAGGAAGCCCAGGGCCAGCATGACCACGGTCGGGTTCTTGTCGATGAACTCGGCCAGGGGGTCGGCGGCCAGCAGCATGGTCAGGACGGCGATGACGACGGCGATCATCATGATGACGACGTGGTCGGTCATGCCGACGGCGGTCAGGATCGAGTCGATCGAGAAGACCAGGTCCAGCAGGATGATCTGGAAAATGGCCGAACCGACGTTGGAGATCACCACATCGGCCTTGTTCTTCTCCAGCATGTCGTGGGACGGGGTGACGTCCGTGGCGTGGTGGATTTCCTTGGTCGCCTTCCAGATCAGGAACAGGCCGCCGGCGATCAGGATCAGGTCACGCCAGCTGAAGGCGGTCTCGAAGCCCGGTTCGCCGTGACTGTTCACCGCGCCCTGCAGGCCCAGATCGAACACGGGCGCCGTCAGGCCGACGATCCAGCCGATGGTGGCGAGGAGGCCCAGCCGCATGATCAGGGCCAGGCCGATACCGATGCGCCGCGTGCGCTGGCGGTGCTCGGGCGGCAGCTTGTTCGACAGGATCGAGATGAAGATCAGATTGTCGATCCCCAGCACGACCTCCATCACCACAAGGGTGATCAGGGCCGCCCAGGCGGTCGGATCGGTGAACAGGGGCGTAAAGTCGAACATGAGATGTCCCGGTGGAAAGGCGTCAGCCCCGAGCGCTAGGGCCGCTGCAACTTGCGATCAAGAGGTCTGGCAGGCCTCGATGTCGCACCCCCCGGCCCTACGGGACGTCAAAGGCGACGTCCGCGACCAGCGGGAAATGGTCCGATATCACCTGCCCGGCGAAGGAATCGGTCAGGACGGCAAAACGTTCCACCGACAGGCCCGGGCCGACGAACAGATGGTCGATGGCGACGCCATCGTTGTCCCGGGCCACGTCAAAGTCATTGTAGGTGCCGGCCGGGCCGAAGACCACGGGACTGACCGCACGGGCGTCGCGCAGGCCGGAGGCGAGGATGCGGCGATAGGGAGCGGTGTCCGGGCCGGTATTGAAATCGCCCATCAGCACCACCGCCGCCTTGACGCCGCCGACGGACGCCGGCGCCAGATCGGCTGCCAGCTCGGCGCAGCGTTCGCGGGCCATGGCTCCCACATGGTCGAAATGCGCATTGCGCACGTCCAGAACCCCGCCGCCCGCCCGGTCGCGCAGCACGACGCGCGTGATCGTGCGGGGCAGGGCGGCGTCCCATCCCCGGGAGGGCCGGTCCGGCGTCGGCGAGCACCACAGGGTCTGGGTGCTGAGTCTCTCGAACCGGTCGCGACGCCAGAACAGGGTCGTCGTCTCGCCCGCCCGGTCGCCATCGTCCCGCCCGACGCCATAGTGGTCATAGGCCGGACCCTGTTCGGCCAGCCAGGAGACCATCGGGGCCAGGGCTTCCTGGACCCCGAGGATGTCGGGATCGAGGAAGGCGATCTGACGCGCCATATGCGGCCGGCGTTGCGACCAGTTCGGCCGGTCGTCCGGCGCGTCATAGCGGATATTGTAGCTCATCAGCCGGACGGGTCCGGCCGTCCTGGCGGCCGGGGGTCCGGATGCGGCCGCGGGCTCGCGGGCTTCGGTCGGGCCAGCGCAGGCGGCAGAGGCCAGCGCAGCGAACACGGCGGCGATCAGGAGTTGACGGGGCTTCATCGCGACTCTCGGCGGCGGGGATGGGAGATCATGTCACACGTCGGCATGACCGGCGTGAGACAAGGAAAGAGGCGTCCATTGGACAGGCTGCGGCCCTGTCGCCCTTCACGCAATGTTGCGAGGGGGAAAAGCCCATGCTATCAGGCGCCCGGCTTCCAGAGGGCGTTTCGAGCGAAACGGCCGCCTGCGTGCTTTCCTGAAGCAATTCAAGCCTTTGGCCGGTGCGACCTCGCTACCGGCTTTCGCTTTAGAGTATTGACCGAACGGACCCGGACCTTTGGCTGACGATTTCAGGACGACGGAAGTCGGCGATCGCTATGCGCGGGCGCTTTTTGATCTGGCGCTGGAGACGGCGACTCTTGACGCCGTGCGCGCCGATCTGAAGTCGCTGCGCGCCGCCTGGCTGGACAGCGCCGACCTGCGTCGCCTCGCCTCGTCGCCGGTGATTTCCGCCGCCGATCAGGGCAAGGGCCTCACGGCGGTCGCCACCAGGGCTGAATTCAATCCGACCACGATCCGTTTCCTCGGTCTGCTGGCCCAGAACGGCCGCGCCCGCGATCTGACGGCGGTCATCGCGGGATTTGAGGCCCTGTACGCCCGTCACGCCGGCATCGTCGCCGCCGAGGTCGTTTCTGCGGTTCCCCTGACGACCGCCCAGACCACCCATGTGCGCTCTGCCCTGATGCAGGCCCTGGGCAAGGCTCCGGAAATCACCACCCGGGTCGACCCCGCCCTGCTCGGCGGCCTGAAGGTCAAGGTCGGCTCGAAACTTTTCGACGCCTCGCTGAAGACCCGGCTCGACCAACTCAAGTTCGCCCTGAAGCGCGCGTAAAGCGCTCCGCACGTTTGCATATGCGGCCCGTCAGGGTCGCCCCAGAAGACGAAAACCAGAGAGCCCGCCATGGACATCCGCGCCGCTGAAATCTCGGCCATCCTCAAGTCGCAGATCGCCAACTTCGGCGTGGAAGCCGACGTTTCCGACGTCGGCCAGGTGCTGTCCGTCGGCGACGGCATCGCCCGCATCCACGGTCTGGACAATGTCCAGGCCGGCGAAATGGTCGAGTTCACCAAGGCCGGGGTCAAGGGCATGGCCCTGAACCTGGAGCGCGACAATGTCGGCGCCGTGATCTTCGGCGCGGACGCCCAGATCGCCGAGGGCGACGACGTGCGCCGCCTGGGCGAGATCGTGGACGTGCCGGTCGGCAAGGGCCTGCTGGGCCGCGTCGTCAACCCTCTGGGCGAGCCGATCGACGGCAAGGGCCCGATCCAGTTCACCGAGCGTCGCCGCGTCGACGTCAAGGCTCCCGGCATCATCCCCCGCAAGTCGGTGCACGAGCCGATGCAGACCGGCCTGAAGGCCATCGACACCCTGATCCCTGTCGGCCGCGGCCAGCGCGAACTGATCATCGGCGACCGTCAGGTCGGCAAGACCGCCGTCGCCATCGACACCATCCTGAACCAGAAGAACGTCAACAAGACCGACGACGAGAGCGCCAAGCTCTACTGCATCTACGTCGCCATCGGCCAGAAGCGCTCGACCGTCGCCCAGATCGTCAAGACCCTCGAGGAAGCCGGGGCGATGGAATACACCATCGTCGTGGCCGCCACGGCGTCCGAGCCGGCCCCGCTGCAGTTCCTGGCCCCCTTCTCGGGCACGGCCATGGGCGAGTATTTCCGCGACAACGGCATGCACGGCCTGATCGTCTATGACGACCTGTCCAAACAGGCTGTGGCCTATCGCCAGATGTCCCTGCTGCTGCGCCGTCCGCCGGGCCGCGAAGCCTATCCGGGCGACGTCTTCTACCTGCACAGCCGCCTGCTGGAGCGCTCGGCCAAGCTGAACGCCGACTATGGCTCGGGCTCGCTGACCGCCCTGCCCCTGATCGAGACCCAGGCCAACGACGTCTCGGCCTATATCCCCACGAACGTGATCTCGATCACCGACGGCCAGATCTTCCTGGAATCCGACCTGTTCTACCAGGGCATCCGCCCGGCCGTGAACGTCGGCATCTCGGTGTCGCGCGTGGGCTCCTCGGCCCAGACCAAGGCGATGAAGAAGGTCGCCGGCACCATCAAGGGCGAACTGGCCCAGTACCGGGAAATGGCCGCCTTCGCCAAGTTCGGCTCGGACCTGGACGCCTCGACCCAGAAACTGCTGGCCCGCGGCGAGCGTCTGACCGAGCTGCTGAAGCAGCCGCAATACTCGCCGCTGGCGATGGAAGAGCAGGTCGTCTCGGTCTATGCCGGCACGCGCGGCTATATCGACGGCATCGCCACGGCTGACGTGGGTCGTTTCGAGAAGGAGCTGCTGGCGCGGGTCCACTCGAACCACGCCTCGCTGCTGGAAGGCATCCGCACGAAGAAGGACCTGACCGCCGAGCTCGAGGCCGAGCTGAAGGAGGTCCTGGCCGCCTTCGTCAAGACCTTCGCCTGAGCCCGACCGGAAAGCTGAATAGGTAGAGCCGGATGGCCAGTCTCAAGGAAATGCGCAATCGGATCGGAAGCGTCAAGGCGACGCAGAAGATCACGAAAGCCATGCAGATGGTCGCTGCGGCCAAGCTGAAACGCGCCCAGGACCAGGCGGAGAACGCCCGGCCCTATGCGAAACGCATGGCCGCCGTCATCGCCAATCTGGCGGCCGGCGTCTCGGGCGCCGATGCGCCGAAACTGCTGGCGGGCACGGGCGGGGATCACAAACACCTCGTCATCGTGGCCACGGCGGACAAGGGTCTGGCCGGGGGCTTCTCGACCAATATCGTCCGCGCGGCCCGCGAGCGCATCAACAGCCTGGTTTCCAGCGGCAAGGATGTCCGCATCGTCGCCGTCGGCCGGAAATCGCGCGATCAGCTGACCCGGATGTTCGGCGACAGGGTGGTGCGCACCTTCGAGCTCAGCGAGCACAAGGTGCTGGGTCTGGCCGCCGCCCAGCCGGTCGCCCAGTTCATCGCCGACGCCTTCGAGAACGGCGAGGCCGACGTGGTCACCCTGTTCTACAGCCAGTTCAGGTCGGTCATCTCCCAGGTCCCGACCGCCAAACAGATGATCCCGGCCGTGGTCGAGGGGGACGCCGCCCCGATCGACCTGAACGGCGCGGTCTATGAATACGAGCCCTCGGAAGAGGAAATCCTCGAGACCCTGCTGCCGCGCAACCTGACCACCCAGGTGCTGGCGGCCCTCTATGAAAACCAGGCGGGCTTCTTCGGCTCGCAGATGGCGGCGATGGACAACGCCACGCGCAATGCGGGCGACCTCATCAACGCCCTGACGCTGCAGTACAACCGCAAGCGCCAGGCCCAGATCACCACCGAGCTGATCGAGATCATCGCCGGCGCCGAGGCGCTTTAAACCAAACCGTGCTATCCTGGCCCGGTCGAAAGGAACCTGCCGTGACCGACGATGTCGCTCACATCATGCTCGAACACCTGAAATACCTCCGCAAGGGGCAGGACGAGATGCGTCTCGACCTGATGGACATCAAGACGCGGCTGACGTCGGTCGAGATCCATGTGGGCGAGTTGCAGACCCAGTACGCCGGCCAGGGCGCCCGCCTCGACCGTGTCGAGGACCGCCTGACCCGCATCGAACGCCGCCTCGACCTCGTCGAAGCCTGATCCTTTTCTGACAAGACTATCCGCAAAGAAGCCGCATCGCATGACCGACACCGTCGCCGCCAAGAAACCCGCCGCCCGGAAGCCCGCCGCCGCCAAGGCCGCTCCGAAATCCCAGACCCCGGTCGCCGCGCGCGGCACGGGCAAGATCGCCCAGGTCATCGGCGCCGTCGTTGACGTGGAGTTCGAGGGCCAGCTGCCGGCGATCCTGAACGCCCTGCAGACCCAGAACATCGACCAGAAGACGGGCGAGCCCTTCACCCTGGTGCTGGAAGTCGCCCAGCACCTCGGCGAGAACATGGTCCGCACCATCTCGATGGACACGACCGAGGGCCTGACCCGCGGCCAGGCCGTGGTCGACACCGGCTCCTCGATCCAGGCCCCGGTCGGTCCGGGCACGCTGGGCCGCATCATGAACGTCGTCGGCCAGCCGATCGACGAGGCCGGCCCGATCCAGACCACGGAATACCGCCCGATCCACAAGGAAGCCCCCAGCTTCGAGGAACAGTCGACCTCGGCCGAGATCCTCGTCACGGGCATCAAGGTCATCGACCTGATGTGCCCCTATACCAAGGGCGGCAAGATCGGCCTGTTCGGCGGCGCCGGCGTGGGCAAGACCGTGACCATGCAGGAGCTGATCAACAACATCGCCAAGGCCTACGGCGGTTATTCGGTTCTGGCCGGCGTGGGTGAACGCACCCGCGAGGGCAACGACCTGTATCACGAGATGATCGAGTCCAACGTGAACGTGGACCCGGCCAAGAACAACGGCTCGACCGAGGGCTCCAAATGCGCCCTCGTCTACGGCCAGATGAACGAGCCTCCCGGCGCCCGCGCCCGCGTCGCCCTGACCGGCCTGTCGATCGCCGAGTACTTCCGCGACGAGGAAGGCAAGGACGTGCTGCTGTTCGTCGACAACATCTTCCGCTTCACCCAGGCGGGTTCGGAAGTGTCCGCCCTGCTGGGCCGCATCCCCTCGGCCGTGGGCTATCAGCCGACCCTGGCGACGGAGATGGGCAATCTGCAGGAGCGGATCACCTCGACCAAGAAGGGCTCGATCACCTCGGTCCAGGCCATCTACGTCCCCGCCGACGACCTGACCGACCCGGCGCCCGCCGCCTCCTTCGCCCACCTGGACGCGACCACGGTTCTGAACCGCGACATCGCCGCCCAGGCCATCTTCCCCGCCGTCGATCCCCTGGACTCGACCTCGCGGATCATGGACCCGCTGGTCATCGGCGAGGAACACTACCGTGTCGCCCGTTCGGTCCAGGAAGTCCTGCAGCAGTACAAGGGGCTGAAGGACATCATCGCCATCCTCGGCATGGATGAACTGTCGGAAGACGACAAGCTGATCGTCTCGCGCGCCCGCAAGATCCAGCGCTTCCTGTCCCAGCCCTTCTTCGTGGCCGAACAGTTCACCAACTCGCCCGGCAAGTTCGTCGAACTGGCCGACACGATCCGCTCGTTCAAGGGCATCGTCGCCGGCGAATACGACCATCTGCCCGAAGCCGCCTTCTACATGGTCGGCGCCGTCGAGGAAGCCGTCGAGAAGGCCGCCAAGATGGCGGCGGACGCCTGATCCATGGCCGGAAAGCTGAACTTCTCGCTGGTCGCGCCTGAACGCGAGGTCTTTCACGGCCTCGTCGATCAGGTCGATGCGCCGGGCGTCGAGGGCGACTTCGGCGTCCTGCCCCAGCACGCGCCCTTCATGACGGCCCTGCGCGAGGGCGTGGTCACCGTCCATGACGGTTCGGCCCGTCGTCGCTTCGAGGTCCACGGCGGTTTCGCCGACGTCACCCCCGAAGGCCTGACCATCCTGGCCGAACAGGCCGTGGAAGTCGCTGCGGCCTAAGAGACTCGCATGGCCGGGCCGGGCGTCGTTCTTGGTCTGGCCGCCGCCGCCGCGATCGTCGGCCCGGCGATCACTTGCCGCCGTCCTCGGCCCTGAAGGGTCGGAAACCGTCAGTTGCCGGCTCCTGTCCGGGTGCGCAGTGTGACGGCATGACCAGCCTTGTCCCGCTTGTCGCCGCGCTTGCCGTGACCGCCGCCGGCCAGAGGCCCTCCCTGCCGTCCTTGCGCGCCCTCACCGCGCCACCGGCGCACATGCCAGCCGTCGAGGCGGCAATGCGATACTGTCTGGCCCGCGCGGGCGACGGGACGCGTTCCGCTATCCCTCCTGGCTTTGCACGCAGCGAACACGACGCGGAGCGTTGGCTCCATCCCGTGAACCACGGGGCGGCGCCGCTCATCAACCTGCTTCACTCTTCCACAGGCTGCAGTCTGGTGATCAACCAGTGGCCCGGCGCGACCGAGCCGATCGCGGCCTGGCTCCGCGCGAGGGGCTTTCGCCCCGGCGTCGTGACGGGCGCCTTCGAGCGCCGCCTGTCGGGTGGACGCAAAGCCCATGTGGGCTATTTGCGCGGCGATCGCGGATCGATCCTGATGACCATTTCAGGTACGTCCGCGCCATGACGACGCAAGACCGGGCGGCTTGACCCGGCCGACCGGCGACCTAGATAAGGGCCGACGACGGGGCCACGTCCCCGCCCGCCCGCCGACCTCCGGCGGCGCGGCTCTCAAGACCGGGACGGCCCGGCCTTTTGAGAGAGGCGCCTGATGGCCTGGTTCACACTCATCACGGCCGGACTGCTGGAAGTGGTCTGGGCCTATTTTATGAAGGCGTCTGGGGGGTTCTCGAAACCCGTCGCGTCCGTCATCACCATCGTCGCCATGATCGCCAGCTTCGCCCTGCTGGCCTGGTCGATGAAGACCCTGCCGCTGGGAACTGCATATACAATCTGGACCGGAATCGGCGCCGTAGGGGCCTTTGTGATCGGGGCGGCCGTGCTGGGCGAGGCCCTGAGTCCGGGGCGGGTCGTGGCGGCGCTCCTGATCGTCTCGGGCCTGATTCTGATGAAGCTGACCAGCCCGGGGGCGTGAACCTGTAAGGGTCTCAGGCCGCCAGCCCGGCGAACGCCGCCACCACCTGTTCATAGGCCGCGCGTTTGAACGGCACGATCAGGTCGCAGGCCTCCGACAGATCGCCCCAGCGCCAGTCGTCGAACTCGACCTCCTCATGCTGGTTCAGGTCGATCTCGCGGTCGTCGCCGGTAAAGCGGAAGGCGAACCACATCTGCCGCTGACCATTCCAGGGCTTGCGGCCCTCGCGCCGGTGTTGCGCCATCAGGGCGGCGGGAAAGTCATACAGGATCTCGCCTTCGGTCCGACCGATCAACTCGGCCGAGACCACGCCGGTTTCTTCCTGCAGCTCGCGCCGGGCGGCGGCCTCCAGGTCCTCGCCCCTGTCGACGCCGCCCTGCGGAAACTGCCAGTTAAGCGGCCCCCCCGTCCCGGCGCGACGGCCGTACCAGACCTTGCCGTGGCGATTGAACAGCACGACGCCGACGTTGGGGCGGTAGAGGGAGAGGTCGGTGGTCATCGGGAGTGACTAGTGGCCAGTGGTTGGTGAGTGTTGCGTCACACGCAGCGATACACGGTCGCGACCGGTCGTTGGACCTGCAACCACTAATCACCAGCCACTATTCACTGTTCTATCGGCGCGTCATCGACGACGCCGGGGCCAGTTGCAGGCCGCGGGCCTCCAGACCGGCGGTCCAGCGGGCGGCGGCCTCGACCGTGACGGGATAGCTGAAGCCGGTTCCCAGCGCCGCGCCGCGAGACTTCGCCGAGGCCTCCAGCGCATTCAGCCGGGCGACGACGGCGGCCGGGGTCTGGACCTCGTCGATGACGGCGTCGGCGCTGGCGCGCGACCAGGCCCCGGTGCGGCGCCGGGCCATGCCGTCGTCCAGGAAGGCCAGTCCCCGCTGACGCAGCACGCCGAGGAAGGCGTTCATGCCGGCGTCCGAGGTCACGAACCGGTCGCCCAGATAGTTGGTGACGCCGAAATATCCGACGGCGCGACCCAGCAGCCAGTTCATCTTCACCGCCACATCATCAGGGGTGGCCGAGGACAGCAGGGTCTGGGGTCCCGGATCATTGTCGGGATAGCCCGAGGGCTCCATCGGGATCTCGATCATCACCTCATGGCCCTGGGCCCGGGCCAGGTCGATCCAGCCCTGAAGGCCCTCGGCATAGGGGACGAAGGACAGGGTCACGTCGGCCGGCAGACGCTCGATGGCGGCGCGGGTAGTGACGGCGTTCAGGCCCAGGCCGCCGACGATCAGGGCCACACGGGGTTTGCCATTGGGCTGGAACGGGCGGGCATAGGTCTGGGCCGGGGCGCGGCCGTCGGGCGCGATCCTGGGCAGGGGACCGTTGGGGCCCGGCTGGCTGAGGCCGGCGATCGGGGCGGCGGGCAGGGGGCTGGCCGCCAGACGCGGTGCGGTCAGGCCGCCGCCGGAGCCGGCCACCGTCGTGCCGTCCGGCAGGGTGATCAGGGCCTCTCCGCCCGACGCTCCGCCGAGGGCGAAGGGATCGGACGACGGATCGACGCCCAGATCCTGATAGGGGCCGAAGGCGCCCATGCTGAAGGCGTCCAGACCGCTGGGGCCCGGCTCGGCGACGGGGGCGGGCCGGTTGAGCTCGGCGCGCGCCGACGGCACCCCTGCCGTCGGATCGCCCAGCACCGTCAGGAACAGGGCCACGGCGCCCAGCAGCAACAGGCCGGCGGCGCCCACGGCGACGGGCGGACGCTTCAGGACGGCGAGGATCGGGGCGAAACCCGGCCGTCCACGGGCGGGCGGGGCGGCTCCGGCGGTGGCGGCGAGAACGGACTGGCGCTTGGCGAACATGTGCGGGACGGACGCTCGGGAACGGAGGGACCGCAGACGGTCCCCTTCAGGCGTCACTGTGCCGGGCCGGGGTTAAGAAAGCCTAACGCGCCGTTAGCCATGTTCGCCGGCGAGGGCGTCTGACAGACGGCGACCGCCGGCCTGCAGCGCGTCGTCTCCGGGGACGGACGGCGTCAGCGACGTTGCGGCTGCGCCTCCGGTTCCGGACGGGCCTCGGGGACGGGCGCGGCGTCGTCGTTGGCGTGCGGCTTCGCCTCCGGATCGGTGACGATGATCCCGGCGGGCGCGGCGGAGAGACGGGTCAGGTCGCCGCCGGCGCGGAGCACGTCCAGGGCCCGTTCCAGCTGATAGTCCTTCTCCTTGTCGAAGTCCGGACCCGGCGCTTCGCGCGGCGTGTGGGCGCCCTTGCGTTCGGCCCCGATGGAGGCGTCCAGGGCCGTGGCGTAGGCGGCCTCGGAATAGATGAAGCTGGATCGCGACACGATCTTCGCCTCGGCCTCGGTGCGCGCCACCTCCAGATCCGGCTCGATGCCGATCTTCTGGATCGAGGCGCCGGAGGGGGTGTAGTAGCGCGCCGTGGTGATCGACAGGGCGCCGTCGCGGCCCTGATTCAGCGGGATCACCGTCTGCACCGAGCCCTTGCCGAAACTGGTCAGCCCGACGAGGGTCGCCCGTTCCTGATCCTTCAGGGCGCCGGCGACGATCTCGGAGGCCGAGGCCGAGCCGTAGTTGATCAGCACCACCACCGGCAGGCCGCCGGTCAGGTCGCCGGGCTTGGCGGCGTAGCGTTCGATCTGTTCCGGCTTCCTGCCGCGCTGGCTGACGATCTCGCCGCGTTCGAGGAAGGCGTCCGAAACGTCGATCGCCGCCGTCAACAGTCCGCCGCCGTTGTTGCGCAGGTCCAGCACAAAACCCTTCAGCCCCGGCTTCTCCGCCCTCAGCCGGGCGATGACCTCGCCCAGTTCGCGACCGGTGTTCTCGTTGAAGGTCGAGACGCGGATATAGCCGAACTCGCCCTCCAGCCGGCCGGTGACCGATTCGATCTTGATGACCTCGCGCGTCAGGACGACCTCGCGCGGCTCCTCACCGTCCCGCAGGAAGGTCACGGTGACGGTGGTGCCCATGGCCCCCCGCAGCTTCTCGGAAGCGCCCGTCACCGTCAGGCCGGCGGCGTTCTGGCCGTTGATGGCCGAAATGACGTCGCCCGCCTGGACCCCTGCCCGGGCGGCCGGACCGCCGTCCATGGGGGAGATGACCTTCACCAGCCCGCCCTCGGCCGTGATGGTCAGGCCGACGCCGGAATAGGCGCCGGTGGTGCGTTCCTGAAGCTCGGAGAAGCCGTCCGGCGCCAGATAGTTGGAATGGGGGTCCAGGGCCGTCATCATGCCGGCCAGGGCCGCCTCGATCAGCTTCTTGTTGTCGACGGGCACCACATAGGCCTGTTCGACCACGCCCAGCACGTCGCCGAACAGCTGCAGCATCCGGAAGGTTTCGTTGCGCGGGGTCTGGGGCGCCATGGCCGACAGGCCGACGCCGCCGGCGAGGAGGGCCAGGGCGGCGCCGCCGGCGAGAAACAGTCTACGCATTCAATCTCTTTCGCGGGTCGCCCGTTCTTTCGGCCGCCCGGCATGGGGGAAGATGTCGCGCGCGTGCGGCCGAAATCCGGCGCGGCGCCCGATCCGGATAAAATCAGCGTCCGCCGGGAATGCAAAGGCTTTTCGGCCCCATACGCTCTCGCGGCCCCCAGGTCATGACCGGTCAGTCCAGCCACGGCCGCGGATCGATCGGGCGGTCGGCGCGACGCAGCTCGAAATAGACCTCGCCGTCCTCGCCGGACCGGCCCAGGGCCTGACCGTCGGCGACCCGCGCCCCGGCCGTCACCGACACGGTATCCAGCCCGGTCAGCACCGCCCGCCAGCCCGGCCCGAGATCCAGGATCACCACCTGGCCCCAGCCGCTGAGCGGCCCGGCATAGTCGACCACGGCGTCGGCCGGCGCAGAGACCGCCTGGGCCGAGCCGCGCCAGATCAGGCCATTGGCGGACTTCACCGGAGAGCCGGCCGTCGGCGGCGACAGGCGCGACCGCCCGCCCGGCAGCCGGGTGGCCACGGCCGTCGCATCCCCGATCTCGCCCAGGGGCGCGGGCTGTCCGCCCAGGGCCCGGATCCGGGCTTCCAGCACCCGGGCCGCCCGTTCGCTGCGCTCGGCGTCGGCGCGCAGCACGGCGGTCAGGGCGGACTTCCTGCGGCTCAGTTGCTCGATCTCCGAGCGTCGATCGGTCTGGGCGCTGTCGGTGGTCAGCAGCCGCTCCGACGACAGCACCGCCAGACGACGGATCCGCGCGATCTCCTGTTGCTGGGCCACGACGGTCTGCGCCCGACGCTCCAGCTCCGGGGCCATGGCCCGCATCAGGATGGCGGCCCGCACCGTGTCCACGGCGCGGTCGGCCGGGATCAGCAGCGGCGGCGGCGGCTGGCGGCTCATCATCTGCAGGGCGGACAGCAGTCGTCCCTGTCCCGCCCGGGCCCGGGACAGGACCGCGACCAGTTCCGCCTCGCGCCGGCCCAGCAGGTCCAGCCGCGCCCTCTGGGCCGCGATCTGGGCGTCGTCCGTGCTCTGGTCGCGTTGCAGGCCGGCGAGCTGGCGGTTGAGCGCGGCCAGTTCGCCGGCCGCCTCCACCGCATCGGCGCGCAGCCGCCGCGCCCGCACCTGTTCGTCGCGATATTCGGCCTGAAGCCCCGGCAGTTCGCCATCGGGCGCAGGCGTGCGCTGGCCGACGGCCGGGGTGGCCGCCAGCGCTGCAACGCCGCACAGGATCAGGAATCGCTTCATTCAGTCGCGATGATAGGGCGATCCGGCCAGGATGGTCACGGCCCGATACAGCTGTTCGGCCAGCATGGCCCGCGCCAGGGCGTGCGGCCAGGTCTGGGGCCCGAAGGCCAGGGTCGAGGCGGCGGCGTCCAGCACCCTCCGGTCCAGCCCGTCGGCCCCGCCGATGACGAAGACAAGCTTCCGCTCGCCCCGGTCCCGCAGTCCCGCGATATGGTCGGCGAAGGCGCGGCTGCCATAGGTCTTTCCCCGTTCATCGCAGGCGATCAGATGCGCGCCTTCTGCGGCGGCCAGCAGAAGCTCGGCCTCGGGCGCCTTGCCGGTCTTTCTGGGTTCGAGATCGACGAGCTCCAGCGGGCCGAGGCCCAGCGCCCGCCCGGCCAGGGTGGCGCGCGAGGCGTAGTCGGCCGCCAGCACGGCCTCCGGTCCGCGCCCGGCCTTGCCGATCGCGACGACGGCCAGTTTCATATTCCTGCCCTGTGTCGCGCTCGCGGAGCGCGACGACTTGAGGGCGCGCTCATCGCGAAACCCTTCGCGGGATCAGGCGGCGCCGGCGCCGCGGTGGGCGCTGTCGACGGCCCAGATCTTCTCGATATTGTAGAAGACGCGGACCTCGGGGCGGAACAGGTGGATGATCACGTCGCCGGCGTCGATCAGCACCCAGTCGCAGTGCGGCAGGCCCTCGACCTTGACCTTGCCCAGGCCGTGGTCTTTCAGCGTGCGCAGCAGGTGGTCGGCCAGGGCGCCGACATGGCGGTGGGACCGGCCCGAGGCCACGATCATGGTGTCGGCCATCGGCGACTTGCCGCGCAGGTCGATCAGGACCAGGTCCTGGGCCTTGTCGTCGTCCAGCTTGGCCAGGATGGCGTTCTCGAGGTCGGTCAGGCCCGCCGGCAGGGGCGCGCGCGGACCGTCGAAGCCTGTCTCGGAGTCCCCGTCTTCATCGTGGATCGGCGCGAAGCCGTCCCGTTCGTGCGCCGAGTTGGAAACGGCTTCGTCTTGCGCGTCGTACGCGGTCGAGGGGGTCAGCGGAGGGCTCCGGGAGTGTTCCTAAAGCGGGAGCCTATCACGGATCGGCCCGGAGGTCACCCGTCCGGCGCCGGCGCCCGCCTTCACGACTTCGCGTGACGGCCGGCGGCCCGCAGGGCGGTCGAGGAACTGCGGTTCAGCGGCGCGGTCAGATAGGTCCAGGCCGGCGCCGTCAGGGTCGGCAGCAGCCGCGCCTCGGCCTCCGACACCCGCCAGGACGCGAAGCGGCGCGCGGCCGGGGCGGACCGGCTCTCCAGCATCGATCCGGGCCGGGCGATCACGGCCACCGGCATCATCCGCATGATGTCGGTCCAGCCGCGCCAGCGGTGGAAACTCTCCAGATTGTCCGATCCCATCAGCCAGACGAAATGCACCCCGGGATGGCGGGCCCGGATCGCCCTCAGGGTGTCGATGGTCCAGGCCGTGCCCATCCGCGTCTCGACGTCCGAGACGATCATCGACGGCCCCTTCGCCCACTCCCGCGCCGAGGCCATGCGGGCGTCCAGCGGCGCCGTCTCCTGACGGCCCTTCAGCGGGTTCTGCGGCGAGACCAGCCAGACCACCCGGTCCAGCCCCAGCCGGTTCAGCGCCGTTTCGGCGACGTGCAGATGGCCGTCATGCGCCGGATTGAAGGAGCCGCCGAACAGCCCGACCGCCATGCCCGGCCTCAGGTCCAGCCCATCCCTCAGGGCCCCCGAACGGGGACCGGAGGCCTTGGGCGCGGGACCGGCATGGAAGAAGGACAAGACGCGCTCGGGAGGCTTCGGATGACGCTTTTGCTCAGCGTTGCGCTAACACGGCGGAACCGCCTTGTCCTGACAATATTGGCGCCGGGCTCGCGGGCCCCCAGCCGGAGCGAGCGCCGGGCCGGGCCGGAGGGCGTCCGGCGCGTGCGATTTCGCCCTACGGGGCCCAGTCTCCGGACTGGTCGACGACGCGGCCGTCCTGGTCGATTTCGCCGCGCGTCTTGCGCACCTCGGCCCAGGCGGCCCGGAGCAGCTCCGGCACCCCTTCGCCCGAGACGCCGGAGACCAGCATGGGCCGACGGCCGGCGACGGCCTCCAGCTCTGCGGCCTTCTCCTCGCGTTCGTCCGGCGACAGGGCGTCGATCTTGTTCAGGGCCAGGATCTCGACCTTTTCCGCCAGACCCTCGCCATAGGCGTCCAGCTCGCCGCGAATGATGCGGTAAGCCCCGGCGACGTCGTCCTGGGTCCCGTCGACCAGATGGATCAGGGAGGCCGAGCGTTCAACGTGGCCGAGGAACCGCGTCCCCAGACCGGCGCCTTCCGACGCCCCCTCGATCAGGCCGGGGATGTCGGCGATGACGAACCGCTCCGAAGGGCTCAGGTCCACCATCCCGAGATTGGGGGCCAGGGTGGTGAAGGGATAGTCGGCGATCTTGGGCCGCGCGGCCGAGGCGGCGGCGAGGAAGGTCGACTTGCCGGCATTGGGCAGGCCCGCCAGACCGATGTCGGCGATCAGCTTCAGCCTCAGCCAGATCCAGCGCTCCTGACCGTCCTGACCGGGGTTGGCGAAGCGCGGCGCCTGGTTGACCGGCCCCTTGAAGCGCACATTGCCCCAGCCGCCGTTGCCGCCGCGCAGCAGGCATTCCAGCTTGCCCGCCTCGTCCATGTCCAGCAGGACCGTTTCCTTGTCCTCGTCCAGCACCTGGGTGCCGACGGGCACCTTCAGCACCACGTCCTCGCCCTTGCCGCCATGCATCTGGCGGCCCTGGCCGTGGGCCCCGGTCGGGGCCTTGAAATGCTGCTGGTAGCGATAGTCGATCAGGGTGTTCAGCCCCTCGACCGCCTCGATCCAGACCGAGCCGCCATTGCCGCCGTCACCGCCGTCCGGCCCGCCATTGGGAATGAATTTCTCGCGCCGGAACGAGACGGAGCCCGCCCCGCCATTGCCGGAGCGAATATAGATCTTGGCCTGGTCGAGGAATTTCATCGCGGGACTTCTTGGGGCGCTAACGCGCGCGACGCGGTCGCGCGCTGTTTGAGCGCAGGCCCTATAGCCGATGAGCGCGGCGATTTACAGGCAGGGTCCGATTCTGAGTCGTTTACCGCGTCCTAAGCCTGCCGGGCCTATCGTCCGGACATGATGACCGTCGCCGCCAGTGCTGCGCCCCTTGCCGGCCTCGCCGCCGCCGCAGAGGCGCGCGCCGAGGCCGTCGAAAAGCGGCGCGAGGCGAAGCTGAAGGCGGCCGAACAGGCCGTCGAGACCCTGAAACAGGCCCGGACCTCGGCGAAAGACATCCAGAAGGAGATGGCGCGGCGCAAGCTGGAGCAGATCAAGGAACGGATCCGGATGCTGAAGATGACGGCCTCCATGGATCCCGCCGGGACCGCCCGCCAGATCGCCGCCCTGTCGCGCGAACTGTCGGCGGCGGTAAAGGCCTATGCGGGCGCCGCCGGCTCGGGCGGCGGGGTCGAGGCCGGCGCCGCAACGTCCCCGGCCGCTGCCCCTGCTGACGCCGGCGCCCCTGCTGACGACGCCGCCGGGGCTGAAGACGACAAAGCCGGGGGCGAGGTCGTCGCCGGCGACGCGGGGACCGACGTTGCAGGGGGCGATGGCGCGGGCGCTGAAAAAGGCCCGGCGACAGCCGCCGGACAGGAGGAAAAGCCCCGGACCGCCGCCGCCCGCGCCGCCGAGCTCTATCGCCAGGTCCAGTCCTCGCCGGAGGTTCAGGCCCGCGAGCGCGACCGGGAGGCGAGAAAGGCCGAAGCCGCCGACGCCGAGAATTTCCTCAAACAGGCGCGCGATCTCGCGAAGACGCTGAAGGACATCCTGCAGAAGGTCGCCGAGGCGGCGAAGGCGAAGGGCGAGGAGGGCCGCAAGGACGTCGAGGACGCCGAAAAGGCGCTCGGTCAACTGGCCCAGCAGATCAGTTTCGCCGCCGGCGGCATGCCCGCCGCCCCGGTCGCCGTCGCGGCCTGACGCCGCGCCGCACGACCTGCACCCCGTCACCCTCGGGCTTGACCCGAGGGCCGGGCGATCCGCATTCGTATGCAGGGGGGCAGAGGGCCCGTCACCGAACCCCTCTCCTCCCGCCCCGCCAGACCCCGCCTCCGATCCTCGGGTCAAGCCCGGGGATGACGGACAGGAAGGACAATCCCCTCAATCCGGGACGTTCGCGTCCAGCTCGTCCAGCCAGACCCGGGCATTGCCGTCCGAGGGCGCGCGCCAGTCGCCGCGCGGGCTCAGCGAGCCGCCGGTCACCACCTTGGGTCCGTTGGGCAGGGCCGACCGTTTGAACTGGCTGGTCTGGAAGAAGCGGATCAGGAATTTCCGCAGCCAGTGTTTGATCGTCGCCAGATCGTAGTCGAGCTTCTCGGCGTCCGGGGTATTCACCGGCCAGTGGCCGGTCGTCGCATCGCCCCAGGCCTGATGGGCCAGATAGGCCACCTTGGACGGCTTCAGTCCGAACCGGCTGATATAGAACAGGAAGAAGTCGTTCAGGGCATAGGGGCCGACCGTCGCCTCGGTCGACTGGATCTTTCCGTCGGCGCCGGCGGGCACCAGTTCGGGCGAAATCTCCGTGTCCAGAATGGCCTGCAGCACCCGGGCGGCGCCGCCTTCGGGCTCGCTGCCATACTCTTTGGCCGCCACCCAGCGGATCAGATGCCGGATCAGGGTTTTCGCCACCCCGCCGTTGACGTTGTAGTGGCTCATATGGTCGCCGACGCCATAGGTGGCCCAGCCCAGGGCCAGTTCCGACAGGTCGCCGGTCCCCAGCACGAAGCCGCCGTTCTGGTTGGCCAGCCGGAACAGATAGTCGGTGCGCAGGCCCGCCTGCACATTCTCGAAGGTGATGTCGTGGACCGGCTGACCGTCCGCGAACGGATGGCCGATGTCCTTCAGCATCTGTTCGGCGGCGGGTCGGATGTCCAGTTCGGCGCCCGTCACGCCCAGCGCCTTCATCAGGGCCCAGGCGTTGGACTTCGTGCCGTCCGACGTCGCGAAGCCGGGCATGGTATAGGCCAGAATGCCGGTCCTCGGCATCTCCAGCCGGTCGAAGGCGCGACAGGCGACCAGCAGGGCCTGGGTCGAATCCAGCCCGCCCGAGACGCCGATGACGATCTTTTTCGACCCCGTGGATTTCAGGCGCCGCATCAGGCCCTGGACCTGGATGTTGAACGCCTCATAGCAGTCCTGATCCAGCCGCGCCGGATCGTCCGGCACGAACGGGAAGCGGTCGAGGGGCCTTCTCAATCCTCCCCCATTGGGGGAGGGGGACCGCGAAGCGGTGGAGGGGGCTGACCGCAAGGACGGTGTCTGGGGTTGGCCCCTTCCACCACCCTTCGGGCGGTCCCCCTCCCCCAGGGGGGGAGGAATATCGCGCGCCTCGAACGGCACGACGGTCGCCGCCTCGCCCTCGTTGCGGACGCATTCGGAAAAGGTGCCGTTCCTCAGCCGGTCAAGCCCGATCCGGTCGACGTCGACATCGGCGATCGTCAGGTGCGACGTCAGGGCGAACCGCTCGCCCTCGGCCAGTTTCGCGCCGAGTTCGTGGATCGTCGCCTGACCGTCCCAGGCCAGGTCGGTGGTGCTCTCGCCCCAGCCCGAGGCGGTGAAGACATAGGCCGAGATTGTCCGCGAAGACTGGCTGGCGCTCAGCATGGCCCGCTCGTCGGCCTTGCCGATGACGATGTTCGAGGCCGACAGGTTCAGCAGGATGCGGGCGCCCGCCAGCGCCGCCCGGGTCGAGGGCGGCAGGGGCGCCCAGAAATCCTCGCAGACCTCGACGGCGAAGACGAAGCCAGGCCGGTTGTCGGCTTCGAAGATCAGCCCGGGCGCGAAATCCACCGTCTCGCCATTGAGGATCAGCGTGTCCTCGCTGCGGGCCGTCGCCGGAGCGAACCAGCGCTTCTCGTAATATTCCCGATAGTTCGGCAGATAGGTCTTGGGCACGACCCCCAGCACCTCGCCCCCGCCGATCACCACGGCGCAGTTGAACAGGGCGTCGCCGTGGCGGATCGGGGCCCCGATCACAGCCACTGCCCCGTCATCTTCTGTGACCCGGGCCAGCACGCCGATCTGGCGCTCCACCTCGTCCAGCAGGGCCGCCTGCATGTGCAGGTCGTCGATGGCGTAGCCACTCAGCGACAGTTCGGGGAAGACGATCAGGTCGACGCCCTGCTCGCCCGCCTGACGGATCAGGGCCTCGTGTTCCGCCGCATTGGCCTTCGGGTCGGCGATGTGCACGACCGGGGTCGCGGCGGCGACGCGGACGAAGCCGTGGGTGCGGGGCGAGTGGAAGGCGTGGGTCTCTGGCATCGTGGCGTTCCGCGCGTCCGGACAGGACGTGACGGTGTCCTTCTATCAGTCTGCACCGGAAGACGCCAAAGGCCGCGTGAATCTCCCGTCCTCTCGACGACGCCCGCGCCAGCCATCATGGAAGACCCCCTCCCGATCCAGTCTTTTCAGCGTCTTGCGCGAAACTCGCGGCGCTGGACCAACATCCCTCCCCGGCGGCCTTATAATCGGTCGGTTCGCGGGGTCCGGGCGCGACCGGTCGGTCCGGCTCTGGCGAAGCGACCGATGCGACCGGCAGGAACGGTGTTTTCCGGCGGTCGCATCGATCGCCCCTTGCGGCGGCGGAAGGGTATTTTCGGGGCACGGGTGACGTGGCGCCCTGTGTCGGCTAAGCGGACGGGATGAGCGATACGCCCAAAAAAGGCTGGTTCCAGCGGCTGAGCGACGGCCTTTCGAAGTCGTCGAAACAGATGACCGAACAGGTCGTCTCCACCTTCGTCAAGGAGCCCCTCGGCGAGGAGGCGCTGGAGCGGCTGGAGGAGCATCTGCTGGAAAGCGATCTCGGCCCCGCCGCCTCGGCCCGGATCGTCGAGCGGTTCCGCAGCCTGCGGTTCGGCAAGGTGTCGGACGAACGCGAGGTCAAGGAGGCCCTGGCCGAGGCCGTGGCCGCCGAACTCCTGCCGCGTCAGGCCCGCTTCGACCCGCTGGGCCCCGAAGGCGTGGCCGGCGGGATCAAGCCGTTCGTGGTCCTGTTCGTCGGGGTCAACGGCTCGGGCAAGACGACGACCCTGGGCAAGATCGCCTCCGACCTGACCGGCAAGGGGGCGAAGGTCATGATCGTGGCCGGCGACACCTTCCGCGCCGCCGCCCGCGAACAGCTGAAGGTCTGGTCCGAACGGGCCGGCGCCCATTTCGAGAGCCGCCGCGACGGCGCCGACCCGGCCGGTCTGGCCTTCGACGCCTATACGAAGGCCCGGGCCGAGGGGTTCGACGTGGTCCTGATCGACACCGCCGGCCGGCTGCAGAACAAGTCCGCCCTGATGGACGAACTGCTCAAGATCGTGCGGGTGCTGAAGAAGATCGATCCGGACGCCCCGCATGAGACCCTGCTGGTGCTGGACGCCACCGTCGGCCGCAATGCGCTGGAGCAGGAAAAGATCTTCGGCCGCACCGCCTTCGTCACCGGGGTGGTGATGACCAAGCTGGACGGCACCGCCCGCGGCGGGGTGCTGGTGCCGGTCGCCCAGGCCTCTGACGCCCCGTTGAAACTGATCGGGGTCGGCGAGGGCGTCGAGGACCTGCAACCGTTCGACGCCCGCGCCTTCTCGCGCTCGCTGGTCGGGCTGGAGGACTGAGCATGAGCGAAGCCACGCGCAAGGGCTCCAATATCCGTCAGGCCGTGGACTTCGGCGCCCTGGCCGCCTTCATGGCCGCCTATGCGATCAACCGGTTCGTGCGCGGACTGGAGGGTCAGGAGGCCATGGTCCAGGCGACCTGGGTTCTGGTCGGCGCCTCGGCCATCGCCCTGATCGTCGGCTATATCGTCGAGAAGCGGCTGGCGCCCCTGCCCCTGCTGACCGGCGGTTTCGCCCTCGTCTTCGGGGTGCTGACGCTGGTGTTCCGCGATCCGGATCTGCTCAAGATCAAGCTGTCGATCCAGAACGGGCTGCTGGCGGTGGTGCTGCTGGGGTCGCTGCCGCTTGGCCGCTATCCGTTCAAATATCTGCTCGGCGATGCGATCAGGATCACCGACCGGGGCTGGCGCGGCCTGACCCTGCGCTACGGTCTTTATTTCGCGGCGGTCTGTATCGTGAATGAGTTCGTCTGGCGGACCCGGTCGGACGATGTCTGGGTGGCGTTCCGAGGCGGACTGTGGGTCGCCTCCGCCGCCTTTGGCATCTGGCAGGTCTTCTACATCATGAAGCACCTGATCAAGGACGAGGAGCCGGAGCCGATCTCCCCCGACACGGGGCTTTGATCCAGTGTTCCTGAATGGCCGCACTCTGCATCGCGCTCAAGTCGCGAGGCTCCGCGAGCCGGGCCGGGCGTGTCGCGACGCGACCTCTTCTGAAATGTCGTCAAACCGTAAAGCCGGACTGATAACCCTCCGCCTACGGCCGAACGGCTCGGGGGACGCGACATGGTGAAATCCGGCAAGAGCAAGAAAACGGGGCCTCTGTCCCAGTCGCCCAGCCACCTCATGCACCGCGCCCTGCAGCTGGCCCTCGACATCTATGCCGAGGAAGCCGGTCCCAACGGCCCCACCCAGCGCCAGTTCGCCGTCATGGAGGCGGTGGCGGCGAAGGAGGGCCTGACCCAGACCGATCTGGTCCGGGCCACCGGCATCGACCGCTCGACCCTGGCGGACCTGGTGTCGCGCATGACCGCCAGGGGGCTGCTGGCGCGCGAACGCTCCGCCGTCGACGCCCGCGCGAAGGCTGTTCGTCTTTCGGCGGAAGGTCTGGCCCTGCTGGAAGCCGCCCGGCCGCGCGTGATCGCCGCCGACAAGCGGATCCTGGCCCTCCTGCCCAAGAGCCGTCGCGAGGGCTTCCTCGAACTGCTTTCGGATCTGGCCACGACCGCTGACGCCGCTCCGGATGTGGCCCGGGCCGAGGCCAAGGCCGCCCGCAAGGCCGCCAAGGAGGCGCGCAAGGCCGAAAAAGCCGCCCGGAAGGGGCTTGACGCTCCGCGGAAGCCGGCCAAGGCCAAGAAGCTCAAGGCTGCGCCCAGGCGCCGGACGGCGGCCGCCTCCATGGTCGACGCCCCCGCTGAGTCGGACCCTGTGGACTGATCAGACGACGCCGCAGGCCGTTCGCAGGGCGGTCCGCGCGACCTCCGGCATGACCATGGGGAAGAAATGCGTGCCGCCCGGCACGACCTCGGCCTTGCGGTTGCGAGCCGGATCCGGCCCGACCCGGCAGGGCGAGGCCTGTTCCGCCTTCAGCACGTGAACCGGCAGGCCCAGCCGGTCCAGGGCGAGCCAGGGGTTGTGGCCCTGGGCCGCATAGTTCGAGGCCTCCCATTCCGGCATGCAGGACAGGGCCAGTCCGCTCTCCGCCGACTCGATCAGCCCGTCCAGCAGATAGTCCGCGATCATCTGGTCGGGCCAGTCCCGGAAGGCCCCGCGTCCCCGATAGGCGATCAGAGCCTGATCCCGATCGTCAAACAGCCGACGTCTTTTCAGCGCGCCCGTCGTCAGGGGGTTGCGGGCCGGCAGTCGCCGCAGGCCGGGCAGGCCGAAGGCGAGGCAGAAGCTGCGACTCCAGATCACCGGATCCAGCAGGACCAGGCGGGAAACCCGCTGAGGCTGTTGCCGGGCGGCCAGAAGGCTGGAGGTGCCGCCCATGGAATGACCGGCCAGAACGACAGGCGGTCCGTCGATCGTCGCCAGCAGGGCCGAAAGGTCGCCGGCGTGATCGTCCCAGTTCCAGCGGCCCTCCGTCCCGGTCGGCAGGCGTGTGCGGCCATGACCACGCAGGTCGGGCATAATGATCCGCAACTGCTCCGCCAGCGGCGCCAGCAGGGTGCGATAGGTCATGGCGTTGAAGCCATTGGCGTGCGCGAACACCAGATCCACGGGCCGGTCGGGCGGCCCCATCTCCAGCACCGCCATCTCGCCGCCGCGCCGGGGCATGGGCACAGTGCGACGTCTGGGGGAGGCGGAATCGCTCATTGGCGGGGTCTCGGCAAGGAAAGGTCAGGCCGTCGCCCGGCAGGCGGGGCAGCGACCGTGGCCCTCGATCGTCGTGCGTTCTATGGCATAGCCGGCGGCATCGGCGGCCAGGGCGAAGGACTGGCCGGCCGGCGGCACCACCTCCTCGGTCGCGCCGCAGCAATCACAGATCAGAAAGGCCGCCGCATGGCTGCGGTCCCCGGCGTCGGCGCCGGCTGTACAGGCCACATAGGCGCTGATCGAGGCGATCCGGTGGGCCATGCCCTTGCGCTCAAGGAATTCCAGGGCGCGATAGACGGTGGGGGGCTTGGCGGCCTGTCCATCTGGTCCGAAGCGGGCGATCAGGTCATAGGCCTTGACCGGCTCCCCGGCCGCCAGCAGCAGCTCCAGCACACGGCGGCGCGGGGCGGTCATGCGGTCGCCGTCAGCCAGGCAGCGCTGTTCCGCAACATCCAGCGCAAGGCCCACGGCCTCGACGCCGGGCGCATGCTGATGATGCTCATGACCACAGGCCGATCCCATGGGCCACAGCTAGTGGGTCCGAAGCCCGGCTGCAACCGGACGGCCGGACGCCGCCACCCCGTTTGCCGTCAAAGCCCGCATCGGCTATGGACCCCGACCATCTTTCTTCTGAGATTCACTTCCCAGATCCCTCTTCCCAGAGCCCGCGTTCATGACCGACACCACAGCCTCCGCCAACTCGCCCCTGACCGGCAATGTCCTGTTCTACAGCCAGCCCGAGCCGCTGACTCCCGAGACGCATGGCGACCTCGGCGTCAACGCCGTCGAAAATCCCTATGCCTTCATGTCCGGCTCGCACCTCGTGCCCCTGACCGTCACCGAATTTGCGCCGGCGGCCCTGTCCTATCCGGTGATCTTCCTCGGCGAGACCAAACAACCCGTGGCCGTCATGGGTCTGGGCGAGGGGCAGAACTTCTTCATCGACGCAGCCGGCGCCCTGCGCGGGGACTGCTATGTGCCCGCCTATGCCCGCCGCTATCCATTCGTGTTCGCCAACGACCAGGAACAGAACCGGATGATCCTGTGCATCGATCGGGGCGCGCCCTTCGTCGCCAAGGGGGGGCAGGTGCCGCTGTTCGTCAATGGCCAACCCAGCGACTACGTCAACAACGCTATGGAATTCTGCAATAATTTCGAGCAGGAGCGCCAGCGGACCGAGGCCTTCATCGGTCTGCTGACCGAGCTCGACCTGTTCGATACGCGTGAGGCGATCTTCACGCCGCGGGACGACAACGGCAATCCGGGCCAGCCGCAGAAGCTGGCCGAATATATCGCGGTGTCGGAAGACAAGCTGAAACTGCTGTCAGCGGAAAAACTGGCCGAGCTGCGCGACAATGGCGCACTGGGCCAGATCTATGCCCATCTGACCTCGCTGCTGGGCTGGGATCGTCTGATCGCCCTGGCCTTCCAGCGCGCCAACGCTGGCGCTGCGGGCAACGCCTGATCTTCAAGGGGCATGGGATCGGGGGGCGGTGGTCGAGGACGCCCCCCCCGTACGGGTCTGATCCCTATCTCCGGGAGAACAATGCCCGGGTGAGGCAGGAGAAGACCAGACGTCCGCCTTCATCCAGCAGGTCGTGCTGGGCGATGACGATGCCTTTTTCATCGCCGACCGGGTCCTTGCCCATGACGGTCATGCGGGCGCGGAGCAGTTCGCCGGGCGGCGGGTTGCGCATGAACCTCAGGCCGTCGACGGCCAGGACCTTGGTCTGGGCCCAGCCGGCGGCCTTCTCGGTCGCCAGTCTGGACCACAGGGCGTAGATCATGGCGTCGGGCGCGCCGTAGGCCACATCCCAGCCCGGGGCGAACCGTTCGGCGAAGGCCTCCAGCGCCGCCTCGTCCACGGCGATGGCGCCCAGTTGCAACACCTGTCCATTGTCGATGTCCTCGAAGTGGACGTGCAGCGGTTCGCTCATCGGCGGGATTCCGGGAAGCCTGAAAGTCAGGGCTCTTCTGACACGCGGACCAGAAGCTTGCCATCATGATCGCCGGTGAACAGGCGATTCAGCGAGGTGACAGCGCCTTCCAGTCCATGATCGACATGGACCTTCCACTGCACCTTGCCCTCGGCAAGCCATGGCCCCAGCTCCGCGACCATCTCCTTTGCGCGCGGCGCATAGTCCATGACGAGGAAGCCCTGCATGGTCATCCGGTGGGTGATCAGGCGGCTGAGGTCCGGCGACGGTGGGCGTTTCGTGGCGTTGTAGGCCGAGACCATGCCGCAGACGGCCATCCGGGCATGCAGGTTCAGCCGGTTCCAGACGGCCACCATGATATCGCCGCCGACGTTCTCGAAATTCAGGTCCACGCCATTCGGGGCCAGACGATCCAGCGCCTCACCGACATCCTCGTTCTTGTAGTCGATGGCCGCGTCGAACCCGAGTTCGTCGGTAAGCCAGGCGCATTTGGCCGGGCCGCCGGCGATGCCGATGACGCGAGCGCCGCGCAGTCTGGCGATCTGGCCGGCAATGGAACCCACGGCCCCGGCCGCAGCCGAAACTACCATGGTCTGGCCGGGTTCCGGCCTCAGAACGTCGGTGACGCCGAACCAGGCCGTCATCCCGGTCATGCCGAGGACGGACATATTGGCCGTCAGCGGAAGGCCCGGCGCCTGGTGCACGCGGCTGGCGGCGGCGGCCGGGATCGCCGCCCGATCGGACCAACCCCCGGCCGCCGTGGTGACGATGTCGCCTGCCCGGAACCGGTCGGAATTCGACTCTTCAACAACGCCGAGCGTCAGGCCGCGCATCACCGCCCCGAGGGCGACCGGCGGCAGATAGCCCTGGGAGTCATTCATCCACGTCCGGTTGGTGGGATCGAGCGACAGATAGACGGTCCGCACCAGAATCTCGTCGGCGCCCGGAACGGGAACCGGCGTCTCGACCAGTTCCAGGTCTCCGTCCTGGATCAGCCCCTGGGGTCGTTGCCGCAAGACCCACTGGCGATTGATGCTGGCCGTCATGATCGTCTCCCGGATGCGCCGCGGACGCCCTGACGGGGCCCGGGTCTCTTTTGAAGACCCAGATTGGCCGGTGGTTCCCGCCCTGTCGAGCCAAGAAAAAAAGGCGGACCCGCAAGGGCCCGCCAGAAGTCGCATCATCGAGAATGAGGTGCGGAGGCAACAGACCGGCCTGGGCCGGTCTTGAGTCGGGGGGCGTCGCCGCCTCCGCGTTTGAGTAACGTCGTCCTGCGACAGCTGTTCCCGCCCTGCGCGAACAATTGTCTGATCTCAGGCGGCTTCCTTCTGGCGCGCCGGGTGGAAGAACAGCGCCTGGCTGATCGCCGCCTTCACCGTGTCCGGCTGGAAGGGCTTGGTGATCAGGAATGTCGGCTCAGGGCGCTCGCCGGTCAGCAGGCGTTCCGGGAAGGCGGTGATGAAGATCACCGGCACGTCAAACTGCTTCAGGATGTCCTTGACCGCGTCGATGCCGGATGACCCATCAGCCAGCTGGATGTCGGCCAGAACCAGGCCCGGCCGGTGACGGGATACGGCCTCGACAGCCTCTTCATGGGTTGTGGCGGTGGCGCTGACCTTGTGGCCAAGGTCGCGCACAAGACTCTCGATATCGGCCGAGATGATGGCTTCGTCCTCGATGATCAGTACATCGGTCGCGAGCTCCGCGTCGATCTCCGCCTGAGCTGACGCCAGCAGGGCCTCGATCTCCGCGACAGGAGCGGACAGGATCTGGGCGGCCTCTGACGGCGTGAAGCCCTCTAGGGCGGTCAGCAGAAAGGCCTGACGCGAACGGGGCGCGATGCGCAAGAGCCGGTGGGCCGCATCGCCGCCCCGGGCGATCTCGCCGCCGCTCTGGTCCTCCAGCCGGGCGCCCGAGGTCGACCAGATGGCGTGAAACACCTGATAGAGGGCGACGCGCGGCGTCATTTCGGTCGAAAGCTGAAGTTCGCCGGCGGCCAGAGCCTCCAGGGCGACCCGGACATAGTTGTCCCCTGTCGCCTGGTCCCCCGTGAGGGCCCGGGCATAGCGACGGACGTAGGGCAGGTGAGGCGCGAGTTTGGCCAGTAGGCTCATTTTGGATAATTCCCCGACAATTCAATCAGCGTCGGTGTAAACCGCTACGCTGGCTTTTGTGGGAACGTCATTTTTACGTCGCGGTTCCCGAAGTTCTGACAACCTTGACCATATTTTGCATCCTGTCACGGAACTCGGGCGCGCCGGGTGACGTTCTGGGGCAATACAAGGGCGCGTCGAACCTGTTTCGGCGCGTCTGTATCCATCGGGTGGCGGCTGCACAATTCATGATTGACTCAACTGGTCCTACGTCCCGGCGCAAGACGCTTTCCCATGGCGATGCGACGGAGAGCGAGGAGGCGCGTCTGCGACAGCAGGCCATCGGCGTCAAACTGCGTCATATGTTCGACGAAGTGGTCAACGAGCCCGTGCCGGACGAATTCCTCGAGATTCTCCGTCGTGCGGACGAGGCGTCTGCGGGCGGGGACAACTCATAATGCGATCCGCTTCCACCACGCCAAAGCCGGACTCGACGGATGACGCCCGTTTCAAGCGGGAGCTGGTCGTGCTCATTCCGCATATGCGCGCCTTCGCCCGCACCCTGACCGGCGATCCGACTGCGGCTGACGATCTGGCCCAGGACGCCCTGATGAAGGCGTGGGACGCCCGCGCCAGCTATCAGATGGGCACCAATATGAAGGCCTGGACCTTCATGATTCTTCGCAACCAGTTCTATTCGGAAAAGCGCCGCTCCTGGCGGATGACGCAGCTGGATCAGGAGGCGGCTGAGCGGACCCTGGTGGCGGTGGATGATCCCGAGGCGCCCGTGGCGCTGGACGAACTGCGTCAGGCGCTCAACACCCTGCCAGAGGAACAGCGCGAGGCCTTGATTCTGGTCGGCGCCGGCGGCTTCGCCTACGAGGAGGCTGCCGAAATCTGCCAATGCGCCGTCGGTACGGTGAAGAGCCGGGTCAGTCGCGCGCGCCGGGCGCTTCAGGCCACGCTCGAGCGGGGGGGGTACGGTCGTGACGGGCGGGCCGCCGGCGACGCCATGCGTTCCATACTGGCGGATGCGGACCGTTTGAGCGCCGGTCTGCGGCAGGGCTGATTGTGGTGCGACTGACGCGGGGACTGGGCGACGGCCTTGTGCGGCGTCTGACGCGAGGACTCGGACGACGGCGCAAGGTTTCCCGGCGCGCCCAGGGGATCCGCTTCCGTCTTGGCGCCGCCATGGCTGTGGCCCTGGCGCCGATCCTTCTCCTGGGCGCCATCCAGGCCGACACCGATTTCCGGCGTCAGGCCGCAGATCGCCAGTCAGATCTGCAACTGGCGGCCGGCCGTGCTGCGGCGGCGACCAAGGCGCGGCTGGACAGCGCCACGATCCTGCTGGAGGCTCTCGGGCCGGAAGCCCTGGGCCCCTACTGCGCCCCCCGATTGACGGCCCTCGTGGATCGGCTTGAAAACTATGATTCACTGTTCAGATTCTCGGCCGACGGCCACGCGGTCTGCAGTTCCCGCCTACCCGGCGACGCCGGTCCTGATGCGGCGGAAACCCGGGCGCGCCCCTGGTTCGGGCGTCTGCGGGCCGGTGAATCCACCGTCGTGATGCGGGCCCTGACGTCTGCTGCGCGGACGCCCGCGCTTATCGTCGCTACCCGCACAGAGCGGCCGACGGGCCGTTTCGACGGGGCGATGGCCGCCGTCATTCCTCTGGCTACCCTGACGCCTGACGTTGACGACCGGGCTCTTCCACCCGACTCGGAGGCGGCCCTGACGGACGCCGCCGGCAATATACTGATCGCCACGGACGCCCGGGCCTTCGTGATGGGCAAGGGGCTGTCGACGCTGGGTTGGGTCGACCGGGCGCGCAACGACGCCGCCGCCCTGTTTGAGGCCGATGACGCCCGCGGACAGCCTCGGGTCTATGCCGGGGCGGCCCTCGCCGGTCGCGATGTCTATGTCCTGCTGTCGGCCCCGGCCCCGGGCCTGCTGTCCTGGGCCCGGCTCAATCCGATCGGCGCCCTGCTCCTGCCGCTTGCCGCATGGCTTGTCGCCTTTGCCGCCGTCATGCTGGTGTCGGAGCGGATCGTGGTGCGTTGGCTGGTCTATCTGGAGCGCATCGCCTCCATCTATGCGCGCGGTCGATATTCGGTCCGACCGGTCCAGGCCCGATATGCCCCCGCCGAAATCCGCAATCTCGCCGACACCCTGGACGAACTGGGCGAGAACATTTCGGTCCGCGACGCCACCATCCAGGCCGCGCTCGACGAGAAGGACGCCCTCATGCGGGAAATCCATCACCGGGTGAAGAACAACCTGCAGATCATTTCGTCCATGCTGTCGATGCAGCAGCGGTCCCTGACCGACGCCCCGGCCAAGGCCGCTCTCGGCGATACGCGGCAGCGGATATCCGCCCTCGCCCTGATCTATCGCACCCTCTACCAGTCGGAGAACATCCGCCATGCCGACGCCCGGGACTTCCTGACCGATCTGGTCGGCCAACTGGTGTCAGCCGACATGGGGCGCGGCCCTCTGGTGTCCAGTTCGGTCGAGGCCGACAGTCTGGTCGTGGATCCCGACAAGCTGGCGCCCCTGGCCCTGTGGCTGGTGGAGGCGGTGTCGAACGCGCAGAAACACGCCTTCGCCGGCCGGGGCGGGACGCTCGCGGTCCGGTTCAGGGTCGAGGGCGAAAGAAGCGTGCTGGAGGTCCAGGATGATGGCCCCGGCCCCGACGAGGAGATGACGCGCGGCGGCGTCGGCCGCACCCTGATGGGCGCCTTCGCCAAACAGCTGCGGGGTGAGGCGGAGCTGGTGGAGGCGCCCGGCGGGGGCTCGATCGCCCGAATGGTGTTTGCCACCCCCGAGGCGGTGATCCCGTCCGATCCTGCGGATGTCGTCCACCGCGCCTGACGACCCGCGCGAGGGCGTCCGGGTCCTGCGGAACCTGCGCGCCGATCCGGCGTTTGATCAGCAAGCGGAACGGTACGACCCGTGTCCCGCCGTCAGTTCTCACACCGGAGCCTCTCCCATGCGCAAGACCCTCGTTTTCCTGCTCGCCGCCGCCGCCCTGACCACTGCCGCCTGCAACACCGTTGAAGGCGTGGGCCGCGACACCCAGGCCGCCGGTTCGGCGGTCAGTGAGGCCGCGCGCGACGCCGGCAACTGATCCCGCCCTTTCAGGCGTGATGCCTCTGGCCCCGTCGGCTCGTCCGGCGGGGCCTTTTGCTGTCCGCTGACGACTTTCGCCCTGTTGATGCGCTCGTTAGGGTGCGCCCGAGGCCCGCGCAGACGGGACGGGGTTAAGGGGAGATACGGCCATGGCGAGCACTGCAGATCGCGGCGATGCGCCGCCGCTGAGGACGGTCGTCGCCGCCTCGGCGGCCGGCACCGCCTTTGAGTGGTATGACTTCTTCATCTTCGGATCGCTGACCACGATCATCGCCCGGCATTTTTATGCGGATGTCAGCGAGGCGACGGGCTATATTCTTGCGCTGTTGACCTTTGGCGTCGGTTTCGTCGTACGGCCGCTCGGCGCCCTCGTGTTCGGCTGGTTCGGAGATCGAACGGGGCGAAAGGCGACCTTCCTCGCTACCATCATCCTGATGGGCGTCGCCACCGTGGCCATCGGCCTGTTGCCCGACTACGGCCAGATCGGCATCGTCGCACCGATCCTGCTGCTGTTCCTGCGGATCCTGCAGGGGTTCGCCCTCGGCGGCGAATACGGCGGGGCGGCCATCTATGTCGCCGAACACGCGCCGCGCGAGACACGCGGCTATCTGACCAGCTGGATCAATACCACGGCGGCCCTGGGCCTGATCGGGGCCTTGGCGGTGATTCTCGGGGTGCGCGCGGTCGTCGGGGTCGAGGCCTTCGACGCCTGGGGCTGGCGCATCCCCTTCATCCTGTCGGGCGGGCTTCTGGCTGTCTCTCTCTGGATACGTCTCAAACTGCACGAAAGCCCCGCCTTCAAACGGATGGAGGCCGAGGGCGCCCAGCGCCGCGCGCCCTTCCGGGAGTCCTTCCTGACCTGGAGGAACGGCCGCTTCGTCCTGATCGCCCTGGTCTGCATCATGTTCGCCCAGGGGGCGGTCTGGTACGCGGGATATTTCTACACCCGTTTTTTCATGGAGCGGGTCTTGAAGGTCGAGGTCGGGACGGTCGACCAGCTGATCCTGGCGGTCACCATCGCCTCGGCCGGCCTCTATGTCTTTTTCGGCTGGTTGTCGGACAGGATCGGCAGAAAGCCGGTCATGATCGGCGGGATGGTGCTGGCGCTGGTCGCCTTCTTCCCCGGATTCCAGGCCCTGACCCGCGCCGCCAACCCGGCCCTGGCGGAGGCGCAGGTCCGCGCCCCGGTGGTGGTGATCGCCGACCCGGCCTCCTGCTCCGTCCAGTTCGATCCGGTCGGCAAGACGGCCTTCGCGTCGTCCTGCGACATCGTCAAGTCGGTCCTGTCAAACGCCGGCGTCTCCTACGCCAACCAGCCCGCCGAGCCGGGTTCGGTCGCCCTGGTCCGCGTCGGCGAACTCGAAGTCGGCTCAATGGAGGGTCGGGGGCTGGGAGCCGCCGATCTCAAGACCGCCCGCGCCGGGGTCGAGACCCGCATCAAGGCCGCACTGGCCGAGGCCGGCTATCCGCTGAAGGCCGACCCCGTCCGTCTGAACTGGTGGGCCACCTTTGGAGTCCTGATGATGTTCATCGTGGCCGCGACGGCCCTCTATGGTCCACAAGCGGCCGCCCTCGTCGAACTGTTCCCGACACGGGTCCGCTATACGGCCATGAGCCTTCCCTACAATATCGGCACCGGCTGGGTGGGCGGCCTGCTGCCGGCCGCCTCCTTCGCCCTCGTGGCCTGGTCGGGGAACATCTATTTCGGCCTGTGGTACGCTGTCGCCTTTACCGGCCTGGCCGCCGTCAGCGCGATCGTCTTCCTGCCCGAGACCCGGGGACGAAATCTCGACACCATCGGTGACTGATTTTCCGCGTGACCTGACGCAAGGTCAGGGCGTTATGCCGTCTGAGCCATACAAGGGATCTCGACATGAACACCGCCGCCCGCGACGCCGGCCTGGCCCTGCTGCGCCAGCAAGCCTTCATCGCCGGGGAGGCGGTTCCGGCGGGGCCGAACGGCATCGCCGTCGATGATCCGGCGACGGGCGAGGTCATCGGCTTCGTCCCCGATCTCGGCGTCGCCGAAACCGAACGCGCCATCCAGGCCGCCCATGACGCCTTTCCCGACTGGTCGCGGTCCGACCCGCACAAACGGGCAGCCTTCCTGCGGGAATGGGCGCGTCTGATCGACGAGAATTCGGAGGGGCTCGGGGCCCTGATGGCGCTGGAGAACGGCAAGCCGTTCGAGGAGGCGAAAGGCGAGGTCGCCTATGCCAATTCCTTCCTGAAATGGTTCGCGGGCGAGGCCGAGCGGCTGATCGGCGAGACCCAGGACAGCCCGCTGGGCCACGTCATCCTGACCTTCCGGCAGGCGGTCGGCCCCTGCGCCCTGATCACCCCGTGGAACTTCCCGGCCGCCATGCTGACGCGCAAGCTCGGGCCGGCCTTCGCTGCCGGCTGCACCGCCGTGGTCAAGCCGGCCAGCCAGACCCCGTTCACCGCCATCGCCCTGGCCGAACTGGCCTATGCCGCCGGCCTGCCGAAAGGCGCGCTCAGCGTCGTCACCGGCGATGCGGCGACCATCGGCGGCGTCCTGACCGCCTCGCCCCTGATCCGCAAACTGTCCTTCACCGGCTCCACCCCCATCGGCCGCAAACTGGCCGAGCAATGCGCCCCGACCCTGAAACGGGTCTCCATGGAGCTGGGCGGGGCCGCCCCCCTGATCGTGTTCGAGGACGCCGACCTCGACCTCGCCGTGGCCGAGACCATCAAGGGCAAGTTCCGGAACGCCGGCCAGACCTGCGTCTGTCCCAACCGGGTCTATGTCCAGGCTTCGGTGGCCGAGGCCTATGCGACGAGACTGGCGGCGGCGGTGGCGAAGATTCCGGTCGGGCCCGCCTTTGAGGATGGCGTCAAGGTCGGCCCCCTGATCGAGGACAAGGCGATCAAGAAGGTCGAGGACCATCTGGAGAAGGTCCAGGCGTCGGGCGGCAGGATCCTGACCGGCGGGGCCCGTCACACGCTGGGCGGCCGCTTCTTCCAGCCGACAGTGACCCTCGGCGGCGACGACGAACTGTTCCGGCGGGAAGAGACCTTCGGCCCCCTGATCCCCGTCTTCCCGTTCGAGACCGAGGCTGAGGTGATGGCCAAGGCCAATGACTCGGAGTTCGGCCTCGCCTCCTATCTGTTCACGCGTGATCTCGACCGGGCCATGCGGATCGGCCGTCGGATCGAGGCCGGCATGATCGGCATCAACACCGGCCTGATCTCCACCGCCGTCGCCCCCTTCGGCGGGGTCAAGTCGTCCGGCTACGGCCGCGAAGGCTCGATCCACGGCATCGACGAATATGTCGATGTGAAACAGGTCACCCTGTCTTTGAAATAGGCGTCAGACCGGCAGTGCGCCCCGCTTGACCACGGTCCGCATCGCCACGCTGGAGGAGACCCGCGTCACCCCCGGGATACGCGTCAGTTCGCGCGAGTGGACCCTCTCCAGATCGTCGACGTCTCTCACGACCAGTCGAAGCAGATAGTCGGAGCCGCCGGTCATCAGATAGCATTCCACCACTTCCGGCACGGTGGCGATGGCGGTCTCGAAGGCGGTCAGGGCGGCCTCGGCCTGACTGGACAGGGTGACGGTGACGAAGACGCTGATCGGCAGGCCCACGGCCCGCTCGTTGATGATGGCGGCGTAGCGGCTGATCACCCCCGCCGTCTCCAGCGCCCGCAGGCGTCTAAGGGAGGCGCTTTCCGACAGATTGACCGCCCGGGCCAGGTCCGTATTGCTCATCCGGCCGTCGGCCTGGAGGGCCCGGAGCATCCTTCTGTCTGTGGCGTCGAGGGCAACGGCGGAAACGGTCTTCATTCGGCAATCCAGCGACAGTTTCTGCACATTTACGGCGATCAGTCGTGGAAATGAACAGGAACCTGCAATCTGATCGTCGCTAGAAGTCGAATCCAACAGCCATCCTCGCCCGCCGGCGTTCCGCCCGGGCCAGACCGGAGACCTCTGATGCGTGTCGGCGTTCCCAAGGAAATCAAGACCAACGAGCACCGGGTCGGCCTGACCCCCACGGCGGTGCGGGAATATGTGGCCCACGGCCATGCAGCTCAGGTCCAGACGGGCGCGGGTCTCGGCGCCGGCTTCACCGACGAGGACTTCACGCGGGCGGGCGCCGAAATGATCGCCGACGCGGCCTCCATCTTCGCCGCCAACGACATGATCGTGAAGGTCAAGGAACCGCAGAAGGTCGAGTGGGAGATGCTGCGCGAGGACCAGATCCTCTACACCTATCTGCACCTCGCCCCTGATCCGGAACAGACGAAGGGCCTGCTGGCCTCGAAATGCGCCGCGATCGCCTATGAGACGGTCACAGACGCCCGGGGCGGCCTGCCGCTGCTGGCGCCCATGTCCGAGGTCGCCGGCCGGATTGCGGTCTTCTCGGCGGCCGAGACCCTGCTGAAGCACAATGGCGGCATGGGGCTGCTGTTCTGCGGCGTTCCCGGCGTGGCCCCGGCCCGGGTTCTGGTGCTGGGCGGCGGGGTCGTCGGCCTCAATGCGGCCCGTATGGCCATGGGTCTGGGCGCCGAGGTGGTGGTGCTGGAGCGGTCCATCCCGCGCATGGCCTATATCGACGAGATCACCAATGGCCGGGTCATCACGCGCTATTCCTCGATCGGCGCGATCGAGGAGGAGATCGTCAAGGCCGACGTGGTCATCGGGGCGGTGCTGGTTCCCGGGGCCGAGGCGCCGAAACTGGTCAAGAAGGCCCATCTGGCGAAGATGAAGCCCGGATCGGTGCTGGTCGATGTGGCCATCGACCAGGGCGGCTGTTTCGAGACCAGCCAAGCGACGACGCACGAGGAGCCGACCTATGTCATTGACGGCGTGGTCCACTACTGCGTCGCCAACATGCCGGGCGCGGCGCCGCGGACCAGCTCCGAGGCCCTGAACAACGCCACCCTGCCGTTCGGCCTGGCGCTCGCGGACCATGGCCTTGAGGCCCTGCGCAAGGACCCGCATCTCGCCAAGGGGCTCAACGTCCTGAGGGGCGAGCTGACCTAT